>CAWHDU010000014.1:0-25189 GCA_963828205.1 uncultured beta proteobacterium | reverse complement strand
ATATTTAGTACAACGCAGTCCAAGCAAGTCCACAAAACCCGCGATAATCCTAGTGATTCGCGGGTTTTTTGCTTTATGCCGTCCATTCTCGTCTATTGCAATCTTGGGGGTATTGGGGGCATAATCATCGCACTTGTGCCCCCATTGTGTTTTTGATGCCCCCAGCGAGGTGATGACATGAAGCTATCAGATACGGCGGTAAGAAAAGCGAAGCCCGAAGCGAAGTCCTACAAGATGGCGGATGGTGGGGGCATGTATCTTGAGGTAATGCCGACGGGATCAAAGTATTGGCGGCTCAAATATCGTTTTGGCGGCAAGGAAAAGAGGCTGGCTTTCGGGGTATATCCAGACGTGAGCCTAGCCCAAGCCCGCGAACGTCGCGATGATGCACGCAAGCTACTGGCGAACGGCACAGACCCCGGCGCGGTGAAGCAGGCGCAAAAGGCATCCAAAGTAGAGCTGGCAGAAAACAGCTTTGAAGTGATTGCCCGCGAATGGTTTGTGCGCCATGCCCCCAACTGGAAAGAAAATCATTCGAGCAAGATTATCGCCAGACTGGAAAAAGATGTTTTTCCGTGGATCGGTGCGCGGCCTATTGCCGAGATTGCCGCGCCTGCATTACTGGCAGCAATACGCCGGATAGAAGCCCGTGGCGCACTGGAAACGGCACACCGCGCCCTTGCCTGCTGCGGGCAGGTGTTTCGCTATGCCGTATCAACCGGACGCGCTGAGCGTGATCCTACGGGCGACCTGCGCGGCGCACTCCCCCCTGTGAGAAAAGATAAACACTTTGCCGCGATAACTGAACCCAAAAAAGTGGGCGAGCTGATGCGCGACATAGACGGCTATTCAGGATCGTACATTGTGAAATCTGCCTTCAAACTTTCGCCGCTTCTATTCGTCCGCCCCGGCGAACTACGCAAGATGGAATGGAAAGACTTAAATTTGGATGCGGCTGAGTGGTGTTACTTCATCACCAAAACGGAAACACAGCACATCGTCCCATTGGCACGTCAGGCCGTGGAAGTGCTGCGCGAAATACAACCGCTGACAGGGCGCGGCAAGTATGTATTCCACGGCGAACGCGACCACGACAGGCCAATGAGTGACAATGCGATTAGATCGGCATTGCGGCGTATGGGGTGGGCGAATGACGAAATGACACCCCACGGGTTCAGGGCAATGGCATCCACAATCCTGGACAACATGGGATATAAGCAGGAATGGTTAGAGCGGCAGCTTGCCCACGAAGAGCCGAACAAGGTTAAGGCGGCATACAAGCGCGATGCGTGGCGGATGTATATGCCAGAGCGCACCGCCATGATGCAGGCGTGGGCGGACTATCTGGACAAGCTCAAGGCCGGGGCGCAAGTGATAGCACTGCGCGCATAATTCGAGTTATCCACGCCTAGCCCGACGGGGCGAAAACGGACACCCTTATCCGCTGGCGTGGGTTCTATTTGAGGGGCAAGCGAGAAAGGGGCGCGAATGGCAAAGCCTTATGAAATACACGGCATTCCTGACAACACATCGTTAGAGTTTGACGAACCACCAGATTATGCTGTTATCTATGAACGTAAAGACAAAGACACATTTGATAGGGCATATGGGCTGGTGCCCGGTGATATACGGCTGTGGGGTCAAGCTGAATACTGGACAGTGTTAGAAGCGGCTTTATTGCTAGTAGGTATATCGCCTGATGACTATGAGCTTTATGCGGTTGAAAAAGATGCTGCGGCTGATGAAGATTTTGTCGATAACGGCAAATTCTACTATAGCTGGAAATATGAATATAAGTTTGATAGCGCAAAAGATTATTTATTTTTGTTTGAACGTTCCACTCTTGCGCCTAAAGCGCCGCCCATCGAATGGGTAAAATATTTTAATCAAAAAGTCCGTGATGTTTCTGTAAGGCCGCCTTTTGAGCCAAATTATTGCGATGATTGGTTAGAGTTTTTTGGTGCTGAACTTAATAGAATTAACCAAGTTGAAAATAAACCGCTAGAAGAGCGCGGCGAAATAGACTGGGAAGCCAATAAAACTATTGAGTTATTTGGCCCGTTTGGTAAAGAAATTAAATTCTTCTTCAAACGCGATACTTGGGATAAACACGACGCCTGTCTAATTTTGGTGGGTGTTCTGCCAATTGAATTTGAACCATTTGGCCACCCAAAATTAAATGGCGGAATAATTAAAGTAAGTGATGGGGAAAGAGATTGTTTAGATGAGCGCCGCTCAATGTATTTAAGTTTATGGGAATCAAACCCAAGCAATCCAGATAAGGCTTCACCGATAGAATTTATCAAATGGGCGCTTTCCAAAGAAATTGAGATTCCGTGGCTGGATAACGCTATAGATAAAGGATTGTTACCCGCAAATATCGTAAAAGATAAACAACTAGCACAACCTGAAAATCAGCCAGTAAATTTTGATTCTCAACCGGCAAAATGGCGCAAAGCTTTCGAGTATGAGTCTGAGGGGCTGAACGCTCTGTATGACCTGATCGAATGCCATTATTTTGATGACAGTGGCAATCCTATTTATGACCCGGCACAATTACCACTCAAGAAAAATTTGGAATCTGAATGGCTAACAGGTCGCACAAGAGACGAAGCCGACACCATCATCACCAGTGGCCAAAGAAAGGGCAAGGCGGAAAAATAATCTGCCAACCATTTGACCCGCGCCAGCACGGGCATCCCGCATTTTTATCCCCCCTTTTTTCATGGGTGGCAGTTGATCCCTGACAGACTGACACCCTTCGACTGACAACCATCCTGTTTCCTATCGTTCGCCTGCCGTGTCGTTTCGCGGTTAACCAAACTCATTTGGAGGTAACACGATGCAAACAAAACAAACCCCGCACCCCCCCGCCTATCTGCGCCTTGCCGATATGCGCACCCGTTACCGCGTATCGGGTAGCACGATCTGGAACTGGTGCAAAACGAATGACCTGCCTGCCCCGCATAAGCTGGGCGCAAATACGACCGTGTGGAAACTTGCCGACCTGCTGCAATGGGAAGCCAGCCGCACCTCTGCAAAATAAGGGGGCGCGATCATGGCTAACTTAGTGAAAGCCGATTACCACGGCATCGCTGTTGCGTTCACAGAAAAAGCGTGGTTCAACGCAACCTTGGTTGCCGACAAATACGGAAAGCGCGTAGCGGATTGGTTGGAAAACAACGAAACGCGGAATTATATCGCTGCGCTGGCTGAAATTCTAAAGGTGCCAAAAGAGGCACTTTTAAAAACCCGGCGCGGACGGTATGGCGGGACATGGATGCACCCTCGCTTGGGTGTTCCGTTTGCAAGATGGATCGATGTCCGGTTTGGTGTCTGGTGCGACGACCAGATTTACCAGATATTGACCTGCAACCATCCGCACTATGACTGGAAAAAGCTGCGGCACGAAGCATCCGCCAGCTACAAGGTGATGGGGCAGATATTGCAGATGACGCGCCAGCGGCTGGGCAAGACATGCACCCCGCACCATTTCAGCAACGAAGCGCGGCTCATCAACTGGGCGCTGACGGGTGCATTCGGAAAAGTTGACCGGGACGGACTCGGCAGCGGCGATCTGAATTTACTCGCCAAGCTGGAGAACCTGGACACCGTGCTGATTGGCTGTGGCGCAAGCTACGACGAGCGCAAGCAAGAGCTTGAGCAATTCGCCAGCGAACAGCGCGCCGCCCATGTGCCGATGCTGGAGGCGGCATGTGCGCCATGAGTGGCGATGCATGGCAGGAACGTCTGCAAGGCTTCTGTGGGCGATTTTCTCACCTCGGGATGGGTGCTGACCTCGCCGCGCTCCAGATAATCGAGCTGTGGGGCGTGTACTGCTTCCTGCGCCGCCTTGCCGGGGAAGAGTGATGGCTCCAAAACCCCAGGGTGAACCTCGCTATCAAGTGCCAAGGGAGCTTGCCGATTCGCTGGCTTTTCGCAGTCTGCCCGCAGCGGCAAAAATCTTGTGGCACGACTTGATGATGCAGTATCGCGGTGGCAACAACGGCAACATCAACGCGGCAATGAGCGAGCTAGCGCACTACAACTGGCGATCAGGCACCACGATAGCCAAGGGGCTGCGTTACCTGATTGCGCATGGGCTCATCACGGAAACAAGATCGGGCGGGCAACGTGCAGGCAAACTCAAACAATGCTGCCTGTACGCCTTCACCCACCTGCCCATCCATGCCAATGCCAAATTGCTCATCAAAGGAAAGGAAGCAACCCATGACTACCGGAATTTTGATCCCGGCAAAAATGTGGTGGCGGCGAGTTTGTCGCTCCAGAAAATGGAGCGTGTCGCTCCAGAATATGCAGCGTGTCGCTCCACATAATGCACACCAGCACCTTCCATCGCTCCAGAATATGGAGTTAGAGAAATGCACATAAAACCTGCCTATGCCGCACCAGTAAAGGATTGCAGCCGATTTATGCGAAATTACCCGTGGACTCCAGAATATGCACACCCTTATATATTTACCATTACATACCCTGTTATTGGAGTGTCTCTATGCGCTCACTGACTGATGGCTTGATAGGAGTCATTGCCCGGCAAGGGTACAGAATTGAAGTCTGGAATATGGGCGCGCCGAAACTGGCGGTTACAAGTGAACGGTGGGTTTACATCACGAAGAAACACCACAACGGCGATATTGGCGAAAGAAGCATTGGGCTCCCGGAATCGGACTTGCCGGATCTGATTGCGCTGCTTGGGCAGGCGATGCTTTGAAAACGCCAAACGAACTTTTTGATATTTGAGGTGCGACATGCCAGCAAGGAAATGGACACCGGAACAGCGGGCGCGGCAGGCCGAGCTGATTCACATCTGGAAGCCCTGGACAAAATCCACCGGCACACGCACGCCTGAAGGTAAGAAAATGTCCAGCCAGAATGCCTTGAACTATTCGATGCGCGAGGTTCAGCGCGAAATGGCGCGGATACATGCCGGACGGTGAACCTTTGTTCGACTGCCACACAGTAGCAAAACTGTTCGGTATTTCACCCGAAGAGGCGGAACGGCAGATGCGCGCCATGCTGATGATGCTGCATGTATGCGGCTTGCCTATGGATGGCGTTTTGCCTGAGAAGCGGTAAAGGCACCGAAGCTACTGGAACTCATTGAAAAACATTCTGGAAAAAATTATGCAAACGATTGAAAACAATTCTGCCGTGGTTCCATTCCCGGCAAGCGATAACGAAGTTGCGCCGCAGGGCAACTACGAACCCGTGCGCTACAACGCCATGAAGCACGGCATCCTGTCCAGGCTGGCGGTGCTGGCTCATGAAGATGCTGGCGAGTTCAGTGACTTGCTGGCGGCGCTGGTGGAGGAACACCAACCGGCAGGCGCAACCGAGATGCACCTTGTTGAAGAGCTGGCGGCGATTATCTGGCGCAAGCGGCGGGTGCTGCTGGCCGAGGGCGCGAACATCAATCAGGGTTTGAAAGGTTCAGCACGAAATGCCGAAGACGTGATACCGGCGGCGGCACCTTTCGAGTTTGGGTTATCCGGCAAAGGCACCGACCTGCGCGATTTGATGGATATGACACCGGAAGACATCGCCGAGCAACAACGGGATACGCAGCACGATCTGGAAGCAACCCGGAAGGCCTCGGCAATCCTGCGGCGCGGCGGTGCGAATGCCTACGACAAAGCACTGCGGGCACTGCTGCCTGATTCCCGCGAATGGTGGGAACAGTATGTCGAGGAAGAGGAATATCCGGCAACTGCGGAAGGTCTGGGTGATTTCATCAGCGAGCATCTGGAGCCGTTGTGCATGGGCATGGAGAAGACAGCGCGGCACCATGAAGCCATCAAGGCGCAAGCACTTGGCGAAGGGCTGCAAGCACATCGTCTGGAGAAGCTGAATCGCTACGAAACGCACCTCGACCGCAAGTTTGAGCGCACTTTGGCGATGCTTTTGAAGCTGAAACAGCTTCGCGGGTGAGCGTAATGCCATTAAACATGAGCAAAAATTGCATCATGCAAATTAGCCTGAAATGCAGGCAGTATATGGGTTTGGTGGTTTTTGGCGGCAATGGCAATGAGCAAAAAATGCTAAATCTTGCTAATGATTTCGGCAAAATCCGGGAGAGAAAAAATGGGCGGCATGGGTAGCGGACGTGGGTATCAAGGCGGAAAGGAAACAACAGACGATTGCAGGTCAATGGATGTGCGGTACTTGCAACGGAACGGCCTGCTGTCAGCGGGTCGCTCATTCGTTTTGAACTGGACGCGCAACGGCAAAAAGGAGGCATCAATCCAAGTACGGACGGAAGCGGATCGGGTGATCCTCGACTACCGGCATCAGCGCAATGACAGCGAATGGAAGAGCCAGAACTATCCGGTCAGAATTGAATGGACATCCTGCCACTATGGAGGTGCGCGGGCATGGTTCCTCTGTCCAGCAAATGGTTGTGGGCGACGAGTGGCGAAGTTGCATCTTAACGGAGCCATCTTTGCCTGTCGGCACTGCTACCGCCTGGCCTATTCCTGTCAGCGGGAAAATCAAGATGACCGCGCAACGCGCCGGGCAGACAAAATCAGGGATCGGCTTAAATGGGAGCCGGGCATCTTGAACGGGCACGGCATCAAACCAAAGGGAATGCACTCGCGCACCTATCAGCGGCTGACTATCAAGCATGATGCGCATGTGGGCATATCGCTGAACATAATGCAGCAGCGAATGCGGATGATCGAGACGAGGCTGGGCGGTATCGACGAGGACATGAATCTGTTTCGCAATATCGAGGTGTAGCTATTATCCTGACCCAGATTGCAATGATTCTTGCTAAACTTCAAATCACTACATGGCGCAGTAACCAACTACAGGGAGATAGTCACATGAACCACAAAGAACTGATCGACGCACTGGCAGCAAAAACAGTCTGCACTAAGGCTTGCGCTGACCGCACCCTCACAGCATAACCAGCCGCTCGCATTTTGTTACCAAAGGAGACATTCGCCCCTGGCCGCTTCCCTTATGCGACAATTACGAAACGAAAATAACAAGGCAGCTGACATAGATGGCAAACGAAAATAGCGGCTTACATACAGCGAAGCGCAACAAGAAGGACGAGTTCTACACACAAATCGTCGATATTGAGAGTGAGTTGCGGCATTACCGTAGTCACTTCAAAGGCAAGGTGGTGTACTGCAACTGTGACGACCCCTATGTCAGCGCGTTCTTCGAGTATTTCACCAAGAACTTCGAGTTTTTGGGACTGAAAAAGCTCATCACCACCTGCTATAAGAGCCAGCGGATGGATCAGTTCAGTAAGAACGATTCAGAAGAAGCCATCAAGCTGGAATACACGGGCGGCGCCCCAAACAGCCTGCCGACGCCGGACGACATTGGAGTAACGCCACTCAAGGGTGACGGTGACTTCCGCAGCCGCGAGTGCATCAACATCCTCAAGAAAGCGGATATTGTCGTCACCAATCCGCCGTTTTCTCTGTTCAGTGAATATGTGGCGCAGTTGGCAGGTTTCGACAAGAAGTTCATCATCATCGGCCACCAAAACTCGATTACCTACAAAGATGTTTTCCCTTTCATCAAGGAAAACAGGATGTGGCTGGGTTACGGCTTCAAAAGAAACATGGCTCATTTTATCGCGCCACACTATGATGATACCGCTTCTGATGCTGACCACCGCGAGGGCATGATCCGGGTGTCTGGTGTGGTTTGGTACACCAGCCTCGACCACAACAAGCGCCACGAGGAAATGATCTTGGTGCAGCGTTACCACGGCAACGAGGCTGCTTACCCGCGCTATGACAATTATGATGCCATCGAGGTTTCAAAGACGCAGGACATTCCCTTGGATTACGATGGTGCAATGGGTGTTCCCATCACTTTCCTAACCAAATATAACCCTGACCAATTCGAGATAATCGGGGCAACAGAAAGTGAAGGAAAAGGCTTTTCGTCTGGGCTTTGGATGCCAGAAAGTGGTATTGCACAAGCAGCCATCAATGGAAGACGGGTTTACAAACGCCTTTTCATCCGCAATCGCAACCCCTTAGCCTCGGAGACATGATGGACATTGAACTGAATAACATTACGGTCAGGGAGTTGGTCGAGAGCTACCAAGACAATCAGGAGGCCGGTGTCGTCGGTTTCAGTGGTAAGCTAAATATCCGCCCGCCTTACCAGCGGGAGTTTGTTTACAGCGGCAAGCAACGTGAGGCGGTGATTGATACCCTCACCAGAGGCTTTCCGCTCAATACGATGTACTGGGCTGTCACCCCAGACGGTTTCGAGATTATCGACGGCCAGCAGCGTACTATTTCGATTTGCCAGTATGTGGATAGCGTCTTTTCCTACAAGGATCGTTACTTCCACAACCTTCAGCAGGACGAGAAAGACGCCGTCCTCGATTACAAGCTAACGGTGTACCAGTGCCGGGGCGCCGATAGCGAGAAACTGGACTGGTTCCGCACTATCAACATCGCTGGTGCGGTACTGACAGACCAGGAGTTGCGAAACGCGACCTACGCCGGCTCATGGACGGCAGACGCCAAGCGCTATTTCTCCAAGACCCAGTGTGCTGCCTGGCATCTTGCCGACAAGTACATGACCGGCTCACCCATTCGCCAGGACTACCTCGAAACCACCATCTCATGGGTAAATGAGGGCGACATAGAGGGTTACATGGCAACGCACCAACATGACAAGAACGCCAACCCACTGTGGCTCTATTTCCAATCCGTCATAAGCTGGGTCAATGCCACCTTCCCGAAGTACCGCAACGAGATGAAGGGCAACGCCTGGGGAACTCTCTACAACGCCCACAAGGATGACAACCTCGACCCCGCCACATTGGAGGCGGAGGCGGCTCGACTCATGGCTGATGACGAGGTGACAAAGAAGAAAGGAGTATATGAATATTTACTCACGAGAAACGAAAAACATTTGAGTATCCGCGTCTTCACGGACAGCAACAAGCGCACTCTCTATGAACGCCAGAACGGTATCTGCACCGCATGCAAGAAACATTTCGAGATTGGCCAGATGGAGGCCGATCACATCACGCCATGGTCACAAGGCGGCAAGACAGAGTTGAATAATGGACAAATGCTCTGCCGTGAGTGTAACCGCAGGAAATCCGTTAGGTAAACACACAGATCACCTTCGTGGTATCTGTAGGCGACTCGACGAGACCTTGGTGAAACCAACACTCTTCGTTATCTTCGCGCTGGCACTGTCATTCCCCGCTTGGGCTGACTTCACCGGCGATGTTGTCGGCGTAGCTGATGGCGACACAATCACGGTGCTGGACGCGGACAAGGTGCAGCACAAAATTCGATTGACCGGAATTGACGCACCAGAGAAAAAACAACCTTTCGGCAACCGTTCAAAGCAAAGCCTGAGCGATATGGTTTTCAATAAGATCGTGACCGTGGAAACCGACAAGCGCGACCGCTACGGGCGAGAGTTGGGCAAAGTGCTGGCTGGCGGCAAGGATGTGAACCTTGAGCAAGTCCGCGCAGGTATGGCATGGCATTACAAAACCTACGAACGCACACAGTCTGTCACTGACAGACAAGCCTACGCAGACGCGGAAAACGATGCCAAGGCCGCTAGGCGTGGGCTGTGGGCTGATTCCGATCCAACGCCACCGTGGGAATGGAGACATAGAAAGTGACTGACCTGACAAGGTTCCGACAATACAAGGAAATCGCCGACCAACTAATCGAGATTGCCGACAAGGAACAGCTTGCAGAATGCGCCAGGCTGTTAGCCCTGAATGTTGCCCATTACGAAATGCAGTATGGCGCGTTGCCACTGGATGAAATACTTGCAACGACCTCTTCAGGCAAACCCAACGACCAGCAAGCCGAGCTGGTGGCCAAGGGCATGGAGGTCATGGTGGGTATGATGGGCAACGTCATGCAGGGTTTTGAAAAACAGGTGAGCCACTAGCAATTTACCTTTTGACCGCTCAGCTCAGTGGTGTTCTGGCGCGTGCCGATTGTTTCGCTCAGTGTAAAATCGACGGTGGTTCGTTGCCTTCCTTCTTGGGCAGCAGGTGTGCAAACCGGCCTTCAACTTCCGTGAAATAGCGGAACTCGATTACCCCAATTGTCCGTTTCTTCTTGGAAATGCCCTTGGGCTTGATCTGTGGTTGTGCTGCCCACAACCCATGCCTCGTTTCCAGCGTAAGCGCGCACGTATCTATCGCATAGGGCGATGCACCTATGCTTCCGTACTTGTCGAGAATCGCATTCATTTGGCGCATTTTGTCTGGCCGAAGCGTCCATGCTTCCATGATCGCGAACACAAAATCAGCATCCAGTGCCAATGCCGCTGACTGGATCGTCCGCGCAGACTGGTCTTTGCCTTCCTCGCTTCCAGTCTGAACCATCACCGGAACAACTTGCTTGGTGGTCATGTTGCCAACGAACGCCATCGGCTGAAGCTTTTCGCCTGCCTCCAGGAAACTCCGCGCTTTGTCGATCATCGGGCTGATGATGTCCATGTAGGCTTGCGGTGGGGTGCTAATGGGTGCCTCGATCATTTTTCTCTCATATTTGCAAGCTTCGTTCTCGGCGAAGGTGGCCGTAATATTTCTCGATCATGCCTGACAATGGTGCAGTTCTTATCCTTCGTCTCCTGCTGATCCATCGTAGAGAATTTTACCAGTCAACCTTGAAATGATTATCACCCGGCTGCTGCGCAGCATGATTTGGTTGTCTGCACTTGGCGGATAAACATACCAGCAGGGCTGATCCGTGTAGATGCGGTAGAAGCGGCAGTTATCCGGTTTCTGGCTATAACACTTGAATTGCCCGCCGTGAGTCATGGCTACGCGCGCCGCAATCTCCAAAGCGCGCTGCTTGGTAATGGGCGGGAATTGCTTGATGGTTGCCGATGGCGTCATGTTGGCTCAACCCGCATTCGTGTTCAGCTTCACCGCAAAATCTGCCACGCCCATCTTGAACAGAAACTTGGCGGCGGTATCCAGCGTTTTGAATTCCCGCGTTTCGCGCTTGGTGGTTTCCAGCGGATTGCCGTCGGCGATAATCATGTAGCCTTGCGCCATGACGGCGTAATGCAATTGGATGCGCTTGACGGCATTGGCATTGAGCAATAGTTTGAGTTCGCGTTCGGTCATTTTTCTTTCCTTCTATTACCAGCCAAACAATGGGATTTCGCCTGCCGTCATCGCTTGCTTGAGCGCGGGTGAAACTTGCAGCACGCGGATTTGTTCTTTCACCGGTGTGCTGCGATCATTAAGGAAACGCAGCGCGACATCTTTGCTTTTGACGGGTGGGGCGATTGCGGCTTTGTTCGCATCCTGCACGACCCATTCCCCTTTCGGTGTGCGGCGCACTTTGCCGATGGGTTTGCGTGTGGCAATGGTCGTCCAGTCATTGGCGCAATCGTATTGAGCTGCAATTTTCTTTAGGCACTTCGGAATATCAAGGTCGTAGAGGTTCATCAGCCCTTTCATATTCCACCAGCGTTCGCATTGTTGTTTGCCGGTAGTGAATCCAATCTGGGCGCAGTTTTGTTTGACGGCCAGCGCGATGACGGCTTTGATGGCGAGTTCGTGCCATTCCTTGGCAAAAGGTGCGTCGGCGACAAGATCATTTTTACCGACTTCATTTTTATCGGTGGTGCTGCCATGTTTGCGAATGTCGGCGTGCCACGGGCTTTGGATTTCTTCCACCATCAATAGCGGCCTGCCGTCATGGCCTATGCGCTCGGTGGTGCGGATATGCACCAGCAATTGATTCAGCTTGAAATGGCCATCACGGTAGGGCAGCGGCCACTTGGGCAAGCAGATAAACCATTCCTGATAGTTATTGCCACCCAGGAATGCGTATTCGTCATAGCAGGCAATCGGCTGTTCCCGCCCGTAGTCGCTCAAGGATTTTCGGATGGATTGGTGCATGGCATCTAAGGCTTCCAGCGCGCTGGGAAACCAGCAACTGTTGAGCATCTTGCCCTTGTGATCCAGCACAATCCAGTTCGGCGCGACCGTCACGATGTCTTCATAGTCGCTTCGAATAATCCAGTAGCCGATGGAGGGATGCTGGTAGCAGACTTGCGCCTTTTCGACAAAACGCTTGGCTTTGGGTTCGATGCGCTTGGGGAGTTTGTCGGTGACGGGTTTCACGTCGAGACTGGGGCGGAAGGCTTTATCCCAGTAGGACTTCAGGGTGGGGCGGCACAAGGCGAGTTTGCACCCCGCAATTTCAATAAGCTCTTCTTTGCCGATACGGAAATCTGGTTTGTAGTAGAAATTGAAATCGGTTAATTCCGCCCGCTCAATTTCCTCATTGCGCACGTTTTGCAGATTGTTCAACATGCCTTGCCATTGCTGCGGAGAGGCCACTTTTTGCGGACTGGCTTCCAGCCAATCCAATAGCTTTGAGCGCAGCGGCAGGTTATAGGCTTTGGCGTGGACGGGGGCGTTCATGGCTTCTGCGCGGGTTCTCTCAATATCTCATTTCCGGTGAAGATCGTTTCTGTCGAGACAGGGTAGGCAGATGAGCCAGGCGCAACTTCGTTGCTCATGTCAAACAGCTTGCCTTGCTCAACGACCACGAGCAGATCGCCGGGCTTTACTTGCAGGAAATCACACAGCTTCGAAAGCACGTCGCGGTCGAAGCTGTTCACCTTGTCGTAGTAGTAGCGATCCATCGTAGCGCGGGCTATTCCCGTCGCCCGGCATACATCGGACACCTTTAGGCGCTTCGCACCCAATATAGTGGAAAGGCGGCAACTGATCATATTTATCTAGTAATTATTATTCGATGTAGAGCAATATATGCCGATTAACGATGAATGTCTAGCGTGGATATAGGGTATCTTGTAAAGCGAAAAACTGGACGCTGTTCGGTAATCCCGCCCAACACACCTGACCGCTCAGTCACGGCGCTTGCAATAAAACCCGCAAGCCCCGCGCCTTCGCTAGTGCAATGGCATCGGACAGAGCGCAGAAGGCGGTGAATCTGCCCTCTGCTTTAGCTCTGTAGCCAAGTGTGTTGTCTCCGTTCCCGCCGCCACCTCACCACTGCGCCCTTCGCGAAAAGTACCTCGCCAAGGGCTTGCGGTTCGCTGTCGGCTAGAGCAAGGGTAGTCTGGGAGAGCGCCGAAGGCATAAAGCCGCCATCGGCTTCTACGCTGTTACGCGCTGGTTTCCCTCCGTTGCCGCAGCCGCTTCACGCCGTCGCACTTCATGGCTTCGCATGAGGCCGCTACGCCATCAAGCGCTCGCCGTTCGCAGGCTGCTGGTGCATGGGTTGCCTGAACGTGTCGCGCCCCCTCGACGCTGGTGCAAGGCGGTGTTGTCATGCGGTAAATGAACATAACGCTGGATTATGCAAAGTGCTTTGCACCGCTTGCGCGCCTGCCGGTTCGCATAATTAGCCGTTATGTGTAAATTACCGCAAGGCTGTTTTCTTGTTTCACTGCCCTTGGTGTTCTGTTGCACTGCCCTTGTCTTCTGTCCCCCGCCCGCCCAGCGCGTCAGGCTCCGGCGGCTCGCACTGCGTTGCTCGTTCCCGCCTCACCTGCCACGCTTCCCATCCGCCCCAAGTGGCTCCCTGAAACCGACAATCAACCCTTGGGCGCATCCCGCCCCAAAGCCGCCACGATGCGCCAGACCGCAGCACGGTCGGCATCGTTCAGCAGCAGCCAGCGTTTCGCCAGTTCCGCCGCTTCCGGCGGCAACTTGCCCGACTGCTTCACCAGCTCCGCTTCATCCAGCAGCCACGCCATGCTTTTGCCCAGCGCATTTACAAGCCGCTCCAAGGCGGGCAAGCCGGGATCGGACTTGCCGCTTTCCAGTTTGGATAATCGGGTTTGCTCGAACTGCGCCAGGTGCGCAAGCTCGCGCTGGGTCAGCCGCTGCGCTTCGCGCTCGGCTTTGATGCGTTTTCCAAGGGTCAAGAGATCGGCTGCCATTGCGGCATTTTATGCATAAACGGCATAAATCACTAGCTGCGCTTGCATCATGCAGCGTAAGCATTCAAAATATGCACTTCTTGAATATCACCAAAGGAGCAGCACCATGAACAGAACCGATACCATCGTCCAGATTACCCGCACAACGGGCATCACCCAAACCCAAGGCAAGCGCGTGATGGATGCGCTGGAAGCGCGCATCAAGGCGCATTCAGACGCGGGCGAGCGCGTCATGCTGCGCGGGCTGGGCAGTTTTTCCCGTGGTGTGCCAGCGCAGAAGACCGGGCGCAATCCGCGCACCGGCCAGCCGTTGACCTATACCGCTTACCATCGCACTACCGGCGCACCGTCATGCAGCGAAAGCAAACTGTGCGGAGAAATCAGCGCCGATACCGGCCTGAATCCCAGCGTGGCAAAGCGCGCAATGGACGCATTCAAAGGCGCGCTGGCAGTGGCGCTCAAGAAGGGTGACGTTGCAGCACTTACCGGCTTTGGCTGCTTCTACGTGGGCAAGCGCGCAGCGCGAAACGGGCGGAATCCGCAGACTGGCGCAACGATCAAGATTGTCGCCGCAAAGGTGCCACGCTTCCGGGCATCCAAAGCGGGCAACAAGGGCGGCAAGTTCAGACCAGCCAGCGCATTGAAATCAGCGGTAAATTGATGCACAAATGAAACACATGGAAACCATGCCGAAAGCCTTTATCAATGCGGTTTTCGGCATTTTTCTTTGGTTTCCATTCACGCTAACCTGCCAAATGATTTCGGTAAAATATGGGCGGCATCGGCTCCGGTAATCGCTACCGTTACGGCACAAAAAACACCATAGAGGGACGCACCAGCCTTGATATAAATCGCTGGGCGCGCGATGGCTACCTCACGGCTGGCCGGTGGTTTAACTGGCAATGGACATGGGGCGACGGGAGCAAGTCAAACATCAACGTGCGAGTGGAATCGGCATGGACAATACGGCTCATCTATCGCACCCGTTCCGGCAGCGAGGTTGATTGGACGGATGTTGATTACAGTATTCAACTCACGCGCACACCTTGCCGGTTTGGCGGCGAGCGCACCTGGTTCATCTGCCCCGGTCGCGGCTGCGGGCGGCGTGTAGCAAAACTCTATTGCGCCGGTCGCTACTACGTTTGCCGACATTGCGGTGATCTCGCGTATTCGAGCCAGCACGAGGATGCGGGCGACCGCGCATTACGCCGCGCACAAGCCATCAGGAAAAAACTCGGCGGATCGGCAAACATGCTTGAGCTGTTCCCTCCAAAACCCAAGGGGATGCACTGGAAAACCTACATTCGCCTTCAATCGGAATCGGTTCGGCTTGGAAATCAATCTGTACTTAGCATGGGAGAAAAGCTGGGCATTCTTGATCGTATGCTTGAAAAAATCGGCACTCGGCTTTGATTTTGGGGAGCACCTTGGGGCGGATGGGAAGCGTGGCAGGTGAGGCGGGAACGAGCAACGCAGTGCGAGCCGCCGGAGCCTGACACGCTGGGTGGGCGGGGACAATCAAACAGAGCGCGCAGCGACCAAGCCTGACACTCAGGGTGGTGTGTGGCAATGAAAAAGCCGGTGCCGGGGTTTTGTCCGGCATGGATTTTTTGTTGACGCGCACGACCCGCACACGGCAGCGGTGGCGTGACGGTGAAGGCGCACTTGGTTCATGCCTGCACCGTGACGTTGCCGCGATAAACAAAATGCACTTCCGCTGTGAACGATACCGCGCAGCGACCACGCCTCACAAAAACAAACCAATCGGCGCAGCCGACCGAATAAGCATTGCCTCGCCTTGCCCGTCTCTGCGCGAACCAGCGGGCGATGCAGGGCGCAAGCCAGTGGACGGTGCGCGGGGATGCAGGTTTACCCAAGGCAAGGGGTGGCAGTGCGGACGGGTGCGGTCATGCCTTTGCTTCACTTGGCCGCTAGGGGGATGGGGGGGCGTTAGCGGGAAAGCGCCCCCCACATAAGCCGCGAAGCGACCACAACAAGACAAGACATAGACCGGCACGACCATGCTGCAAAAGGCGAAGGGGCGGCGCAACACCAGCCCCGTTTTGTTGCCCCTCACCGCAGGTGATGGAATTTGACTTTGACTTGTGTGGCGGTATTTACCTGAAGGGCGCAAGACATAAAGGCCTCTTATGCGAACCCGAAGGGCGGGAGTTTTCCGGCGCTTGCGCTTTGCATAAGACGCCGTTATGTTAAACACCGGCACACACATAACCGGCGCAGCCGACAACGCCCTGCCAGAACCCTGTGGGGGCGCGGCATGTTCAGGCTACCCATGCACCAGCAGCCTGCGAACGGCGAGCGCTTGATGGCGTAGCGGCCTCATGCGTAGCCATGAAGCGCGACGGCGTGAAGCGGCTGCGGCAGAAGAGCGGACACACTTGGCTACGGAGCTAAAGCAGAGGGCAGGTTCATCGCCTTCTGCGCTCTGTCCGATACCACTGCGCTAGCGAAGGCGCGGGGCTTGCGGGGTTTATTGCAAGCGCCGTGACTGAGCGGTCAAAGGAAGGCAAGGCAAGATCGGCGTGCAATGGATATAATGGCGGGCAGCGTGAAAGGAAATTTTAGGGTGGGTTTAATGGGGCAAGCATTGATCGTTTGGGGGCATCATTGGGGGCATCCGTGAAAATCAGAAAACGTAGATTAAGCACTGGCGCTGCCTGCCAGCAATGATTCGATTGCACCTATCCCACGTACACGTAAAGCCCGCCCATTAACGGCGGGCTTTTTTACGTCTAAAACTCAACAACATCAAGGCATTCAGCGAGTTTTCGCTAGCCTCAGGCAGCACCATGTGGTTCACTCGATCCTACTGCGTCTCACGAATTTGCGGGTAATGGTGTGGGTAATTTTGTTGGTTCTGCTTGTTGTCTTTCCATAGGGTAGGCTGAAAAATAGGCCTTTCGGCATATACACATTTCACAATAAAAGATGTAGCATCAAAACGGACGTCGAAAAATTGTGGCCAGCAAAGTTAAGTCGATAATAACAAGCAATTACATAGAGCCACTTTTTCCAAGCATGGTTCTTAATGCCAGCACTAATGAGTGCTTCAACGCTTCAACCAAGGAGGTAGGGTTTCAATGGAAATTTCAACATTTGCTTTACGCCCGATTGCGGCGGCTTTGGTTTCAGTGCTGGTACTGCAAGGATGTGCTACACAAAACTCTAAGGGTGAGAAGGTCTCAATGGGGGAATCACTTAAGCAAACCTTTGATAGTGATGATCCTTGTTCGAATAGCAAACGAAATGTTGGCATTCTTGCCGGCGCAATTATTGGTGGCTTAATTGGCAATCAAGCAGGTGGAAAAAACAAAGGGATAAGACCTTTCTGACTTACTTGGAAGAGCATCAATCAAGGAGCAACTCCACTCGCGCAAAACTGGATAGCACACCAGCACCAAGAGTAGCTACTGAGCCGGTTACTAGTATGCACCCAGTCGA
The DNA here is from genome assembly GCA_963828205.1 of uncultured beta proteobacterium. Taxonomy (GTDB): domain Bacteria; phylum Pseudomonadota; class Gammaproteobacteria; order Burkholderiales; family Gallionellaceae; genus Gallionella. The sequence continues at coordinate 7,807 of CAWHDU010000014.1, read as the reverse complement.
CAAAGCGAAAAGCGACATCGCTGCTATGACCGACAGGGATGAACAAATCAGATATTTCAATGGATTGCCGGCTCATGTGAAGGAGGCGCTGACGCCTTGGCTCAAGCAGCGCAAGAAAGAGGCTGAACAAAAAGCTCAGGTGCAGGCAGAAGAGCTATTCTGAAAAATATGGGCCGCGCAATGCGGTCAATCAAAGAAAAGGCGGGTATGAGTCACATCAAAAAAATAATTTTTGCGTTTTTGTTTTTGGCAGGGGCGGGAGTTGTTCATGCGGATGGCATTCCAAGCTGCTATGAGGCCAGTAAACTGGGAGCTGCCCCGGTATCGAATGTTGAGCTATTTGTTTTTGTTGACCAAACAACGACGTTTGATAAAACACTCAAAAAGTCCATCGTTGATAACGTTGGTCGAATGTTGCGCCCTGGTGTGACATTTACAATCGCCAGCTTTTCATCTTTCAACCAAGGCAAGTACGCTGAGGTGATTGCCTCAGGCACTCTGGAAGCGCCGATTGAAGCAAACAAGCGCGACGATATTAGCACCAGGCTGCTGCGGAATTTCGATTCCTGTATGCAAAGCCAGATGCAATATGGTGCTCAAGTTGCATGGAAGGCGATCGGACAGGCGTTAAATGATGGCGGCTTTGATCTAGCTAAGTCGGATGTAGTTGCCAGTTTGCGAGAACTGTCGAGCCGGGTTCGCAAATCCACAGCAAAAGAGAAGGTCATCCTGATCGCATCGGATATGCTTGAGAACTCATCAATCACCAGCTTTTATGCCAAACAAACAGTGCGTCAGATCAATCCAGAAAAAGAACTCAAGTTAGTTGCAGACAATCAGTTATTTGGAGATTTTGGAGGTGCCAGAGTGTATGTAATTGGCGCAGGCCTCTTGGTTGAAGATGCCAAGCACCCGAAGGGTGTTTACCGGCCTGCCCAAACCATGCAGGCACTATCCAAATTCTGGGCGGGATATTTTCAGAAATCTAACGCTGAATTAGCAGAGTTCGGCCAGCCTGCATTATTAAATCCAATTCATTGAATGAACAATAGCGTATAAATTGTAGTAGTCGCGATTTGATCTCATCACAGCTCGTAACCTCTTTCGGGCTGGCAAAATCACGTAAGAGAGTTCGGCTCTGTGCCAGTTCCAGCCATTCGCCGTTATCAAATTTCAATCCCACTAAAAATGGCTAGACCGAAATAAGAACAGGCAAAAGCGAAAAAACTGGGATTATGGATCGGCGCTGAACCAACACCGCCATTGGATTGGCGGAGGTTAAAGGTGGTGATAACATGGCACAAAACGGGCGCGCAGATGATTTATACTTGATACTATATGCGGTATAAGCCAAAATGACCAAACGCGAAAAGCTGCTTGCTGGGATTTGCAACAATCCCAAGGCCGTGCGCTTCGATGATGTGTGCCGTGCGGCTGAGTTGCTGGGGTTTAAGCACAAGGGCGGGCAAGGTTCACACCGCGCCTTTGCCCGACCGGGTGAATCCGAGTTGCTCAATTTTCAGGATCGGGGCGGGTGCATCGTGCCCTACCAGGCAAGGCAGTTGATCCGCATGATCGAAAGGTACAGTGATGACAAAATATCCGATTGAAGTTTTCTGGAGCGATGAGGACGAAGGCTATATTGCCACCCTGCCCGATCTGCCCGGCTGTTCCGCCTGGGGCGCAACGGAAGCGGAGGCGATAGCGCAGGCGCACGATGCGAGCGCCGCATGGACCAAGGCGGCGAAGGCGGCTGGCCGCGTCATTCCCGAACCGACCTCGCCGCTTGATGAGGCGAATTACAGCGGGCGTTTCCTGATGCGTGTGCCGCGCCACCTGCACGCCGAACTTGCGCGCCATGCCAAGCGGCAAGGGGTGAGCCTGAATCAGTATGTGCTGTATCTGCTGGCATCTGGGCAGGGAACGAATGCAGCGACAGCGGGCAAGACGAAACGCGCCGCATAGAAACCGCATGAACAGCTTACGAAAAAAGAACCGCGCCCCTTCACACCCCGGCGCATTGCTGCGCGAAGTGGTGTTGCCCGAGATGGGGATCACGCAAGGCGAGTTTGCCGACTGGCTGGGGGTGTCGCGCCGCACCGTGTCTGAAGTGTTGCATGAACGCCGCCCGGTTACACCGGATATGGCGATCCGCTTGGGCAAGCTGCCGGGCAACGGCGCGGGGCTGTGGTTGCGGATGCAGCAGGCGGTGGACGTGTGGACGCTGGAGCAGCATGGCGATTACACCCACATCCAGCAACTCGAGGCCGCATAGAAAACCGTCATCCCTGGCACGGCAATTCCCTGTTCTCAAGCAGCATGACAGTATGCCGCATTCTCTGTGCCCGCGCGTTTTCGGGTAAAATCCGCTGCGCATACCGATAACCCGACAGAGCCCGAGAAGAGTCCAGCATGAGCAGCACGCCACCCGCCACCGCGTCACCGGCTCCCATTTCAAATTTCATCCGCAGCATCATCGATGCCGATCTGGACAGCGGCAAGCACCGGAGTATCGTCACGCGCTTCCCGCCGGAGCCGAACGGCTATCTGCATGTCGGGCACGCCAAGTCGATCTGCCTGAACTTCGGGCTGGCGCAGGATTACCGCGGCAAATGCAACCTGCGCTTCGACGACACCAACCCGGAAAAGGAGAGCGAGGAATACGCGCTGTCGATCCAGGAGGACGTGCGCTGGCTGGGTTTTCAGTGGGACGGCGAGGTGCGCTGGGCGTCGGATTACTTCGAGCAGTTGTACCAATACGCGGTCGAACTGATTAACAAAGGCTTGGCCTACGTGGACGACCTGACACCGGAGCAGATGCGCGAATATCGCGGCACGCTGACGCAAGCCGGCAAAAACAGCCCATATCGCGAGCGCAGCGTGGCGGAAAATCTCGACCTGTTCGCGCGCATGAGAAACAGCGAATTCGCCGACGGCGCGAAAGTGTTGCGCGCAAAAATCGACATGGCCTCGCCGAACATCAACCTGCGCGACCCGGCGATCTACCGCATCCGCCGCGCGCACCATATCCGCACCGGCGACAAGTGGTGCATCTACCCGATGTACGACTACACGCACTGTATCTCCGACGCGCTGGAAGGCATCACCCATTCGATCTGCACGCTGGAGTTCGAGGATCACCGCCCGCTATACGACTGGGTGCTGGACAATATCGCCATCCCCTGCCACCCGCGCCAGTACGAATTTTCGCGGCTGGAGCTGCACTACACCATCACCAGCAAGCGTAAGCTCTTGCAACTGGTGAACGAGAAGCGTGTGAGCGGCTGGGACGACCCGCGCATGCCCACTATCTGCGGCATGAGAAGGCGCGGCTATACGCCGGAAGGCATCCGCGAATTCGCCAGGCGCATCGGCGTGTCCAAGAGCGAGAACATCGTCGACATGGCGATCATGGAAGGCGCGATCCGCGAAGATTTGGAATTGCGGGTTCCACGCGTGATGGCGGTCATCAACCCTATCAAGGTGACCATCACCAACTTCGACGGCGCGCAGGCGCGCGAAGCTGACTTCCATCCGCAGCACCCCGAGTTCGGCAAGCGCCTCGTCCCGTTCAGCCGGGAGCTTTTTATTGAAGCCGACGATTTCGCCGAAGCGCCTCCGCCGGGTTGGCAGCGGCTCACCCCCGGCGGCGAAGTGCGCCTGCGCTACAGCTACGTGATGCGCTGCGACGAAGCGGTGAAGGATGCAACCGGTAAAGTCGTCGAGCTGCGTTGCTCCATCGACCACAACACGCTCGGCAAAAACCCGGAAGGGCGCAAGGTCAAGGGCGTGATCCATTTCCTGTCCTGCGAGCATGCGCTGCCCGCCGAGATCCGTTTGTACGACCGCCTGTTTACCGTGCCTGAGCCGGATGCGGATAGGGAGGTAGATTTCTGCTCACACCTCAATCCGGCCTCGCTGACCGTGGCGCAAGGCTGGGTCGAAAGCTGCGTGAAAGACGCGCCGCCTGAGACGCGCTACCAGTTCGAGCGGCTGGGCTACTTCTGCACCGACCGGCGCGACCATCAACCCGGCAAGAAGCTGGTGTTCAACCGCACCGTAACGCTCAAGGATTCGTGGACAAAGGAAGCGGGTAGCTCGTAGCCTGTGGCTTGTAGCAAAACCAGGTTCTGCTACAAGCAACCAGCTACAGGCTACGAGCTTGAAAGGTTTATCAAGGTTCAAAAATGCTGAAAATCTACAACACCCTCACTCGCGACAAGCAAGAATTCACTCCCATCGAACCGAACAGGGTGCGCATGTACGTGTGCGGCATGACGGTGTACGACTACTGCCACCTCGGCCACGCGCGCGTGATGGCGGTGTTCGACATGGTGTACCGCTGGCTGAAGGCTTCCGGTTTTGAGGTGACCTACGTGCGCAACATCACCGACATCGACGACAAGATCATCAAGCGCGCTGCGGAGAACAGGGAATCCATCCACCAGTTGACTGATCGCTTCATCGGTTTCATGCACGAGGACGAGCGCGCACTCGGCATCCTGCCGCCAGACCATGAGCCGCGCGCCACGCAATACGTGCCGCAGATGCTGGAAATGATCGCGTTGCTGGAAAAAAACGGCCTCGCCTACAAGGCGGCGGATGGCGACGTGAATTATTCCGTCAGGAAGTTCGACGGTTACGGCAAGCTGTCCGGCAAATCGCTGGAAGATCTGCGCGCCGGCGAGCGCGTGGATGTGGATGCGAACAAGCATGACCCTCTCGATTTCGTGTTGTGGAAACACGCCAGGGAGCAGGAAGCCGACGAAGTGAAGTGGGATTCGCCGTGGGGCAAGGGCCGCCCCGGCTGGCATATCGAATGTTCGGCGATGGGCTCGGAGCTGCTGGGTAAACATTTCGACATCCACGGCGGCGGCGCGGACTTGCAGTTCCCGCACCACGAGAACGAGATCGCGCAGAGCGAGGGCGCGCACCGGTGCCGCTTCGTGAATTACTGGATGCACAACGGCTTCGTGCGCGTGGATGAGGAGAAGATGTCCAAGTCGCTCGGCAACTTCTTCACGATCCGCGAGGTGCTGAAGAAATACGATGCCGAAGTGGTGCGCTTCTTCATCCTGCGCGCCCACTACCGCAGCCCGCTGAATTATTCCGACGCGCACCTCGATGACGCGAAGGGTGCGCTGACGCGGCTGTATACGGCACTGAAAGGCATAACCCCTCCCGGCCTCCCCTTGTCAGGGGAGGTGGCTGGCTCCCCCCTGACAAGGGGGGCTGGGGGGGTTGCTTTTGACTGGAGCGAGCCTCACGCACGGCGCTTCAAGTTCGCGATGGACGACGACTTCAATACGCCGGAAGCCATGGCCGTGTTGTTCGATCTCGCCAATGAAGTGAACCGCAGCCAATCCGCGGAAGCGGCGGCGCAGCTTAAAGCATTGGCGGGAGTGCTCGGGCTGTTGCAGCGCGATCCGCAGGTATTTCTGCAAGGCAGCGCAGGCGAGGGCGGGCTCGATGATGCGGCGATCGGCGCGCAGATCGAAGCGCGCATCGCCGCCAAGAAAGCCAGGAACTTCGCCGAGGCCGACCGCATCCGCAAGGAGCTGCTGGAAGCCGGGATCGTGCTGGAAGACTCGTCGCAGGGGACGACCTGGCGGCGCGCATGATGTAGGAGCGCAATTTATTGCGCGATTTTGTGCGGTTCTTGTGGCGGGAGCATTATGGGCGATGCGACAACACGGCCTCATGGAAAGAATCTGCGCAAAGGCCGCGCCTCTCTGCCGAATCATGCATATCTGGTGACTATCGTCACCGCATCCCGCAAACCCGTTTTCACTTCTTTTGACAGCGCACGTCTGGCCGTGCGCTGTCTTCATGATACGGATGTTGCGCGCCATGCGCGAACCCTGTCTTTCGTTGTGATGCCGGATCATCTTCATTGGTTGCTGCAGCTCGAAGACGGCGGCAACCTGGCCGAAGCGGTTCGCCTGTATAAGGCAAAGGTGACAGTTGGTTTCAGGCAAAAGGTATGGCAGCGCGGATTTCATGATCACGCCTTGCGCGACGATGAAGATATGCGAGGCATTGCACGTTATATTGTCGCCAATCCTGTACGTGCAGGTCTGGTCAGAAGCGTCGTCGAGTATTCGCATTGGGATGCGGTCTGGCTGTAGGAGCGCAACTTGTTGCGCGAAAATTCCATCGCCCGATGAATCGGGCTCCTACGGCAGCTTGCCTGCCGCGACCATGCGGTTTAGCAGGATGTTGGGCGATACCCAGATCATGATGTCATCATACTCGTTGCCCGATGCTGCGCTGATGGCATGGCTGACGAAAGTCTGATCGTTGTCGAGGTTGGCGGCTTCGTCAGCCCCCATTCCGCCGGATGCGCCATTCCTGCCGGTGGAAAAAATTACTGCGGGTACGCCGGGGCTGGAGGTAAGCGCGGTGCCGCTGGCGCAGCTCGAACCGGTGATGCCGGTGGCGGTGGAGCATACCAGTATTGTGGGGCTGAGGCCGGAAATCCCTTTCGTGCTCATCCCGTTCGGGACGGTGAACGTGTTGCCGCTCCATGCGGTGACAGCGTAGCGAATGCGGTTGCCCCACGAATCGACGGCAAAACCGGAGCCGTTTGCACCCGATAGCCCGAGCGTCGCTGCGGGGACAAAACCGTCATAATTGTGATCGCAGAGACCGGTGCCGGTAACGGGGCTTTCTGCGCCGTTGCTGGTGGAAGACGCGGGGCAGGGCAGGCGCCCGTTGATGATGGCGAAGCCGAGCAACGCTTCCTTGATTTCATCCAGTTGTTTGCGCGTTTCACCGGTGCGTTGCAATTCAATTTGAGCTGACAGGGTAGGCAGCAATCCGCCAAGCAGCAGAGAGATGATAGCCAGCACAATGGCCATTTCGGCCAGGCTGAAGCCATGCGAGCCAGATTTTACAGATGTGATTGCCGGCATTTTTCGCTCATGGCAGGATATACAACGAGTCATTTGAGTTTGCGCTTGGCATGACATAGAGATTATCAAGGTTACGGTTCTCGGCATCTTCGAAATAATCCGGCAAGTTGGTCGAACTCATGCTCGCGCGCGCAACGCCGCCGAGCGGTTTGTCGGGCATGAGAAACAGGGCGCTGGCATTGGTGGTGAGGGGTATGCCGCCAGTGTCGAGAACGCTCAAAAAAGGGGTGCATCCGGGGATTCCGCCGCCTCCGCCACCGCCGCCACTGCCGCCTTTTTTACCTTTGCCCCATTTGCCGCCTCCGCCACCGCCGCCTCCGCTGCCGCCAGGCAGGCTGTTTATGCCGGCAGTGTAATAGATAACATCGAACCAGTTGTTGGAAGTGAACCAGGGCAAAGCCGCCTGCAAAGCCATCTGTGTCGCGGGTATTTTACCTATACATTGTGCGGGGTCGCTGGGGCAACTGGCGGATGTGCAACTCGCAAAGTTTGCGGGGTAAGGGTATTTGCCGCCATTGGCTGTCAGGTAGCCGGTGAAAACCTTTATTAATTCCTTGGCGATACGCATTTCGACGGTGGGAATGATATCGCCTGCTCCGATGATCATCAGGTGGTCGTTAAATGAACCGGTTTTGTCTGCGGCGATAAACGGGCCGCCTGCGGCTGCATTGTTTTTGCCGTCCGGCCCGATATCCAGATAATTTTGCGGCAAGTTCTGGTTCGCCGGGTCGCGTTGTTGTGAAACGACAATATCTCCCGGCGAAAAGATAATGGCAACAGCCCCTGATCCTGGCGGGGTGAGCAAGCCGGCCCCACTGTTGTCATAGACCTGTAGCATCCCCTGGCTGTTGCTGTTGACCGGATTTGAATCGTCATCGCGAAAATTTGGCGAC
>CAWHDU010000013.1:0-29486 GCA_963828205.1 uncultured beta proteobacterium | reverse complement strand
CTCACATGCTGCAAGCATGGGGAACGGGCGATTGCCGGCGTAAAGCACATCGGATGGGTGGATGAGGTTATTCATACAGTGGTATCTTTAAAAATGGTGAGCATCATCGGATCGATATTATCATACGCAGCAGCCCCGATTTTGCATGGCAAGCGGTGGCCTGATTAACCGCAAGGCAAACAATTTACGACCACGCTAGCTACCAGCCAACCGAAAGAAAAATCCGATGCCCGCATATATGCTCATCGGAGTAGATGCAGACGATCCGGCGCAGCTCAAGGCCTATCAGGCTGCGACGCCGCCAATCGTCGAAAAATACCGTGGCAAGTTCATTCTCCGTCACGCTGGAGGGGACAGCCGAGACTCGCCGCCTCGTCGTAATAGAATTCCCGGCACTATCCGATGCGGAAGCGTTCTATCGCTCTCGCAAATATTCAGAGGCTCGCAAACTACGTGAGGGCATCGGGAGCTTTGAGTTTGTCGCTGTTGATGGGGTTAAGCTATGAGCCGTGTCCTCGATTAGCTGTGCTTTAACCTGAAAGGAGCCGCCGATGTACGCTGTAAATTTTGACGACCTGCAATGGGAATCTCCCCTGCCGGGAGCCCGGTTCAAATCATTCACGCGTGACGGTAAAAAGCTGCGCATTGCCGAGTTCACCAACGAGTTTGTCGAGCCGCACTGGTGCGAAAAAGAGCATACCGGTATGGTTTTGAACGGCGAGCTTGAAATCGACTTCAGGGGTAAAGTGGTCCGCTACCCGGAAGGCACGGCAATCCTTATCCCTGCGGGAGCTGCGCACGGGCATAAGGGGCGGGCAATTACGCCGACCGTAAGGCTGTTCCTTGTCGAAGAACCCTGATGCCAAGTTTTTCGACTCATGCGCTCAGATATGAAAATAAAACAGTCCCCGACGGATGCGTTCGCATCGCAAGTATTCAAGGGGAATCCAGCTAAGGAGATGCACACATGACAGGCTCTCGCTCCAAACCGGTTCCGTTCAAGCAAGTGGACGTTTTTACGGACGTGCCGTTCAAGGGCAACCCGGTTGCGGTGGTTCTCGATGGGGGCGGCCTGACAACAGCGCAGATGCAGTCCATTGCCAACTGGACAAATCTCTCTGAAACCACCTTCGTATGCGCGCCCACCCATGCAGACGCGGACTATCGCCTGCGCATCTTTACGCCCAGGAGCGAGCTGCCTTTCGCGGGCCACCCCACCATCGGCAGCGCGTGGGCGGTGCTGCAGCACGGGCTGCTGCCCAAGACACCCGGACGCATGGTTCAAGAGTGCGGCAAGAGCCTGATCGCCTTGCGGATGGCCGGGCAGAGCCTGTTCTTTGCATTGCCGGAACCCGCGTTCACCGCACCCGGCGACGCACAACTCGCCGCCGTGGCGGCCGCACTGGGGATACCCGTCAGCGAGATTGTCCTGTGTTCCATCGTCGATGCGGGCGCGGTCTGGTTAACGCTCCAGCTTCCTTCGGCGGAAAAAGTGATTGCGCTCAAGCCGGACATGGCCTTGCTTGCCGCGCTCGGGAACGCCCTCTTTGTTGGCGTCAGCGTATTCGGCCTTCACGAAGCGTGCGGCTCAACTGCTGTCGAAGTGAGATCGTTCGCGCCGGCATGCGGCATACCTGAAGACCCGGTCTTCGCCTCTATCACTGATGGAATTCGCTGCAAATCTAAAGGCGCCGTGTTCGAATATCCATCTCAAGCCCGGATGAGTTGCTGGTGGTTTCGTTCTTTCATCAGCATCATATGCCGGGGGCTGGAGCGGTTTATACATAGCGACATAAATCTACTGTGCGATTCGGGGGCGGGGTCGGGCAGTGCTCGCGATCCTCACATACTGCTGTGTATGCTCCGGTCGCTGCGCGCTGGCCTCCCCCACCCCCAAACCGCTCGCTACGATTTCTGTCGCTATGTATAGTGGCTGATATTCATGGTATTAGCCTTGCCATTCACGGAGCACAATATGTACATACCAAAGCATTTTGAAGAACCGAGAATTGACGTTATGCACGCTCTTATTCGTGCCCATCCACTTGCCATCCTGGTTACGCTTTCATCAAGCGGGCTCAACGCGAACCATATTCCGCTGTACCTGCCGGATGATTCTTCGCCGTTCGGCACCTTGCAAGGGCACATCGCCCGTTCAAATTCCATGTGGGGAGATTTCGCAAAAGATGTAGAAGCATTGGCCGTGTTCCAAGGCCCGGATGCCTACGTCACCCCGTCCTGGTACGCCACGAAAATGGAAACAGGGAAAGCCGTACCCACATGGAATTACGCAGTCGTTCATGCCTACGGCTCCCTGCGCGTAATCGACGATGCTTCCTGGGTGCGCGCCCATCTCGATACCCTCACCGCCCATCACGAGGCGGTTTTCCCTGAACCTTGGGCAGTATCGGATGCGCCGCACGACTTCACCGAAAAGCTGGTCGGTGCTGTTGTGGGTATTGAAATTGCCGTTACCAGGCTAGCTGGCAAGTGGAAGGTAAGCCAGAATCAGCCACCACAGAATCAGGCCGGCGTTATACGAGGGCTGAATGCAAGTGGTGAAAGGGATGCAGCGCCAATGGCTGCACTGGTGGAAGCATGGGCGAAAAATCCACGCTAACCAAATAACCTGATCATCCCCGTACAATACGCAGTTCACCATGAATGTCATTACCTTCCCCAACAGCCCCTACCGCCTGCACCAGCCGTTCGAACCGGCGGGCGACCAGCCTACGGCCATCGCGCAACTGGTTGAGGGGGTTAACGACGGCTTGTCGTTCCAGACGCTGCTCGGCGTGACCGGCTCGGGCAAGACGTTCACGATGGCGAACGTCATTGCGCGCACCGGGCGGCCGGCGATTGTGATGGCGCCGAACAAGACGCTGGCGGCGCAGCTATATTCCGAGTTTCGCGATTTCTTTCCCGAGAACGCGGTCGAGTATTTCGTTTCCTATTACGACTACTACCAGCCCGAGGCTTATGTGCCGTCGCGCGATGTGTATATCGAGAAAGATTCGAGCATCAACGAGCAGATCGAACAGATGCGCCTGTCCGCGACGAAGGCGCTGCTGGAGCGCGAGGACGCGGTGATTGTCGCGACGGTATCGGCGATCTACGGTATCGGCGACCCGGTGGATTACCACGGCATGATCCTGCATTTGGTGGCCATGACACGGCGTTGCGAAGCATCCGGGGCGGGAATGGCCACCTCACACCCGCTCCCGCAATCGGCTGGCTTCGCCAGTAACGTGTCGCGGGATGTGCGCCACAACGAGAAGATGGCGCAGCGCGACGTGATCAAGCGCCTCGTCGAGATGCAGTACGAGCGCAACGAGATCGATTTTTCGCGCGGCAAGTTTCGCGTGCGCGGCGACGTGATCGACATTTTCCCGGCGGAAAGCAGCGAACATGCGCTGCGCCTGACGCTGTTCGACGACGAGGTCGAGACGCTGTCGCTATTCGACCCGCTCACCGGGCATATCCTGCAGAAGGTGCCGCGCTACACCGTGTACCCGTCCAGCCATTACGTCACGCCGCGCGAGACGGTGCTGGCCGCGCTGGAGACCATCAAGGTCGAGCTGGCCGAGCGCATCTCGTTTTATATTCGTGAGAACAAGCTGGTCGAGGCGCAGCGCATCGAGCAACGCACCCGCCACGACATCGAGATGCTCAATGAGATCGGCTTCTGCAAGGGGATCGAGAACTACTCGCGCCACCTGTCGGGAAGAAAGGCGGGCGAGCCGCCGCCGACGCTGCTGGATTACCTGCCGCCGAACGCGCTGATGTTCATCGACGAGAGCCACGTGACCATTCCGCAGATCGGTGGCATGTACAAGGGCGACCGCGCACGCAAGGAGAACCTGGTCAACTACGGGTTCCGCCTGCCGTCCGCGATGGACAACCGGCCCTTGCGTTTCGACGAGTTCGAAAAGGTGATGCGCCAGAGCATCTTCATTTCCGCGACGCCTTCAATGTATGAGGCCGAGCACGCCGGGCAGGTGGTCGAGCAGGTGGTGCGCCCGACCGGGCTGATCGACCCGCAGATCGAGGTGCGCCCGGCGACGCACCAGGTGGACGACCTGATGTCCGAGGTCAACCTGCGCGTCGCCAAGGGCGAGCGCGTGCTGGTGACCACGCTGACCAAGCGCATGTCGGAAGACCTGACCGATTATTTTTCCGAACACGGCATCAAGGTGCGCTACCTGCACTCGGACATCGAGACCGTCGAGCGCGTCGAGATCATCCGCGACCTGCGCCTCGGCATGTTTGACGTGCTGATCGGCATCAACCTGCTGCGCGAGGGGCTGGATATTCCCGAGGTGTCGCTGGTCGCGATTCTCGATGCCGACAAGGAAGGTTTTTTGCGCTCCGAGCGCTCGCTGATCCAGACAATAGGTCGCGCCGCGCGCCACATCAACGGCAAGGCGCTGCTCTACGCAGACCGGATCACCGGCTCGATGCGCCGCGCGATCGACGAAACCGAGCGCCGCCGCATCAAGCAGGTGGCGCACAACTTCGCGCACGGCATCACCCCGCAGGGTGTGCAGAAGCGCATCAAGGACATCATCGAAGGCACATACGAGCCGGATGCAGCGCGCAGCCAGCTCAAGGCTGTACAGGAGCAGGCGAAGTATCTGGCGATGAGCGAAAAAGAAGTGTCGAAGGAAATCGCCCGGCTGGAGAAGGAGATGCTGCAAGCTGCGAAAAACCTGGAATTCGAGCGAGCCGCCGAACTGCGTGACCAGTTGAAGAAGTTGCGCGAGAGCGTGTTTCTATCGACGTTGTAAGGCACCGGGAAATCCCCGGCAGCTTTACTCCTGGTGGGATCCCATATCTGCTTCTTCACCCCAAAAACACCGCAAAAGCATCGCTATACACTGCGCTTTCCGCCCTTCGCTCAGGTATAATGCGCGCCTTTGAAAATTACCCGACAGGGGGAATGCCATGCCTATTTATGCTTATGCGTGCAGCAGTTGCGGCCTGCAAAAGGACGTCATGCAGAAAATGAGCGATGCGCCGCTCAGCACTTGCCCGGAATGCGGCAAGGAAACCTTTGTCAAACAATTGACTGCCGCCGGTTTTCAGTTGAAAGGCAGCGGTTATTACGCAACCGACTTCAAGAACGGCGGCAAACCCAAGGCAGAACCCAATGCCGAACCCGCTTGTGCGCCTGCCTGCGCCAGCGCTAGTTCCTGCCCGGTGGCCGGCGGTGCCGCTTAACGCATGAAAAAATACCTCATCACCGGCCTGTTGGTCTGGGTTCCGCTCGGCATCACCATCTGGGTGCTGAACCTGACCATCGGCACGATGGATCAGACATTGCTGCTGTTGCCGCAGCAGTGGCATCCCGACCGGGTGATGGGTATTCACATCCCCGGCTGGGGCATCATCCTGACTTTTCTGATAGTAATGTTGACCGGCCTGCTGATCCGCAATGTGTTTGGACAGCGGCTGTGGGAATATTCGGAAAAAGTGATGCTGCATGTGCCGTTCGTCGGCAGCATATACAAGGGCGTCAAGCAGGTCAGCGATACCCTGCTGTCCGGCAGCGGCAATTCGTTCCGCAAGGTGTTGCTGGTGCGCTACCCCCACCCGCAGGCCTGGTCGCTGGCGTTCCAGACCAGCGTGCCGGGCGAGGTGGCCGGCCGGTTCGACGAGGAATATGTCGCGGTGTTTATTCCCACCACGCCGAGCCCGGTAAACGGCTTTTATTTCTACGTGCGCAAGGCAGATACCATCGAGCTGGACATGACGGTGGATGCGGCATTGCGCACTATCGTTTCGATGGGGGTGGTGGCGGATACCGAAACCGGGAAGTATCGCACCAACACCCAGAATCCCTGATCGAATCATCCTGTCTTTAAATAATTTATAAACTGAATCATGCGAACTCATTATTGCGGACTGCTCAACACCGACCAACTCGATCAAACCGTCAGCCTGTGCGGCTGGGCGCACCGCCGCCGCGACCACGGCGGGGTGATCTTCATCGACCTGCGCGACCGCGAAGGACTGGCGCAGATCGTCTGCGACCCGGACCGCCCGGAGATGTTCGGGATCGCCGAACAGGTGCGCAGCGAATTTGTGCTGCGCGTCACCGGCAAGGTGCGCCACCGTCCGGCAGGCACGACCAATGCCAACATCGGCAGCGGCGAAATCGAGGTTTTGTGCCGCGAAATCGAGGTGCTGAACACCTCGGTCACGCCGCCGTTCCAGCTCGACGACGAGAATCTCTCCGAGAACGTGCGCCTCACGCATCGCGTGATCGACCTGCGCCGCCCGCAGATGCAGAAGAACATGATGCTGCGCTACAAGGTGGCGATGTCTTTCCGCCGTTTCCTCGACAGCCGCGGCTTCATCGACATCGAGACGCCGATGCTGACCAAGTCCACGCCGGAAGGCGCGCGCGACTACCTGGTGCCGTCGCGCGTGCACCCGGGCGAATTCTTCGCGCTGCCGCAGTCGCCGCAGCTGTTCAAGCAGTTGCTGATGGTGGCGGGTTTCGACCGCTATTACCAGATCACCAAATGCTTCCGCGACGAGGATTTGCGCGCCGACCGCCAGCCGGAATTCACCCAGGTTGATATCGAGACTTCATTCCTGACCGAGACGCAGATCACCGCGCTGATGGAAGAGTTGATCCGTTGCGTGTTCAAGGAAACGCTGGATGTCGACCTGCCCAACCCGTTTCCGCGCATGACGTATGCCGAAGCAATGGCGCGCTTCGGCTCGGACAAACCGGATTTGCGCGTGACGCTGGAAATTACCGATGTTACGAAAGCAGTGAAGGACGTGGCGTTCAAGGTGTTCGCCACGCTGGCAAGTCAACCGGGTAATCGCGTAGCCGCAATGCGGGTACCGGATGGTGGCAAATTCTCGCGCGGCGAGATCGACGAATACACCAGATTCGTCGGCATCTACGGCGCGAAAGGGCTGGCCTACATCAAGGTCAACGACGTGAGCCAGTTGAATGAAAACGGCCTGCAATCGCCGATCGTCAAGAACCTCCACGAAGCCGCGCTCAAGGAAATTATTGAAAGCACCGGCGCACAGAACGGCGACATCATTTTCTTCGGCGCGGACAAGGAGAAAATCGTCAACGACGCGCTCGGCGCGTTGCGCAGCAAGATCGGCCACGAGAAGGGCTACGTCAACGGCAAGGCATGGGAGCCGCTGTGGGTGGTGGATTTCCCGATGTTCGAATACGACGAGGAAGCCAGGCGTTGGAACGCCTGCCATCACCCGTTCACCGCGCCCAAGGACGAACACCTCGCGCTGCTGGAAAGCGATCCGGGCAAGTGCCTGGCCAAGGCCTACGACCTTGCGTTGAATGGCTCGGAACTCGGCGGCGGTTCGGTGCGTATCCACAAGGAAGCGGTGCAATCGCAGGTGTTCCGCGCGCTCAACATCGGCGCTGAAGAAGCGCAGCTCAAGTTCGGCTTCCTGCTCGATGCGCTGCAATACGGTGCGCCGCCGCACGGCGGGCTGGCGTTCGGGCTGGATCGTATCGTTACGATGATGACCGGTTCGGAATCGATCCGCGACGTGATCGCCTTCCCCAAAACGCAGCGCGCGCAATGCCTGCTGACCCAGGCGCCGAGCGCGGTGGATGAGAGGCAGTTGCGCGAACTGCATATCCGCCTGCGCCAGCAGGTGCAGACGTCGGTGGAAGTTGCCAAGGAATAATGAATGGCGATTCCTGATTTTCAATCGCTGATGCTGCCTTTGTTGAGGATGTTGGCGGGTGGGCGCGAATACTCGGTTCAGGAAACGGTTGATTTGCTTGCATTGCAATATCAATTGACCGAAGAAGAAAGAAGGCAGTTGGTACCAAGTGGCCGCGTCCCGGTTTTTTATAACCGCATAGCGTGGGCAAAGGCTCATTTGAAAAGGGCAGGACTGATTGAGCGACCGCGAAGAGGCTATTACAAGATTTCTGAAATGGGTGAGAAGGTTCTGGAATCTTCGCCTGCTGTAATCAATTTGAGGTTTCTGAAACAATTTCCTGAATATGTAGCTATCCGGGGGCGTGACGAACCAAGTGAAGGGTTGCAGCAGGATTCAGCTATTTCTGTGGATCAACTTGAAACTCCAGAAGAGTTGATTGAGGGTGGGGCGAGGGAGATACGCAGGAATTTGGCTGAAGAAATCTTGCAACGCATCAAGGGATGTTCGCCCGTTTTCTTTGAGCGATTAGTGGTCGAGCTGCTGGTCAAGATGGGTTACGGCGGCACCCGTCAGGATGCAGGGCGCGCAATCGGGCGCAGCGGCGATGAAGGAATTGATGGCGTTATCCACGAAGACCGCTTGGGCTTGGATGTAATTTATCTCCAAGCAAAACGTTGGGAAAGCGTAGTGGGGCGCCCGGAAATACAGAAATTCGTCGGCGCGCTGCAAGGGCAACGCGCCA
Source organism: uncultured beta proteobacterium (assembly GCA_963828205.1). Classification (GTDB taxonomy): domain Bacteria; phylum Pseudomonadota; class Gammaproteobacteria; order Burkholderiales; family Gallionellaceae; genus Gallionella. Next base: position 21,076 of record CAWHDU010000013.1, on the reverse strand, counting down.
AGAAGGGTGTGTTTATTACCACTTCCGACTTCACCAAGGAGGCTGTTGAATACGTTCGCAATATAGACAACAAGGTGGTGCTGATTAACGGCATTCTACTGGCTAGCCTGATGATAGATCACAATGTCGGAGTGTCGCTTGCGGCAACCTACGAAATAAAAAAAATCGATTCGGATTATTTTCTGGAAGAGTAACGTATTTCGACCAAAGGAGCATACACATGGGCGCGACTTATGCTGAATTGAAGATTACCAACCTGTTCAACCAACAGTCGGTGCAGGTCAATGCGTTGGTCGGTACCGGTGCGACTTTCATGAGCGTGACCGAAGAAGAGGCGCTGCAACTGGGATTCGATACAGGAGAGGTTGCCGGGCATGTCGCGACGCTGGCGGATGGGCGGCAAATCAGGGTGCCGCGCATTGCGCCAATCGAAATAGAATTTGGCAACCGCTCATACGTCACCGAGGCGCTGGTGTTGGGCGACGAGCCTCTGATGGGGGTATTGCCGCTCGAGGCGATGGATTTGATGGTTGATCCGTTGCGCCAGCAAGTCATCGTCAATCCAGCCCATCCGAATTTTCCGGTGGCATCGGCAAAGTAGCAGCATAGGGACTGGGCGCAGTTTTGATAAATAGAGCGACGGCGATCTTTCGGCTAGGCCGGATTATTCCCGCCACATTCGGCGATGGGGCTTGGCTTGCTTTTCTGTTGGTAATGATGCCGGTCTTGGCCAATGCGGACGATTCAGCCGTTTCTTCTTCGTTATCGCAAATTATTGCCGTGACCGAACTGCCCGCCGAGGCGCGCGACACGTTGCAGGCCATCAAGCGGGGCGGGCCGTTCGCTTACCCGCGCGACGGCGTGGTGTTCAAGAACTATGAGCGGATCCTGCCGAAACAACCGCGCGGCTACTACCGCGAATACACGGTCAAGACGCCCGGCGCGCGCAATCGCGGCGCGCGGCGCATCGTGTGCGGCCCACCGGTCGAATGTTATTACACCGCCGATCATTACAATACTTTCAAACGCATCAGAGAATAGCCATGGATTCGCTGACACAACAATTGAACGATACCGCTGCGGCAGGCAGCTATGCGCTGCAATGCGGCGTGGACGAGCTGTGCGCCGCCGCCAATGAAGCGGGCTTCGCCCTGTTCGACGCCGACCTCAAGGGGGTCAAGGGTAAACAGAATCTGCTCAACGCGCTGGCGCGGGCAGCCGCATTTCCGTCCGAGTTCGGCGCAAACTGGGATGCGCTGGCCGACGCATTGTGCGATCTGTCCTGGTGCGGCGAGACGGGCGGTTATGTGCTGCTGCTGCGCAACGTGAGCGATACTTTCGGCCTGTCAGCGAATGACCGCGAGATCGTGCAGGACATCCTTGCCGATACAGTGGTGTACTGGCGGCAGCGCAAAAAACCGTTCTGGGTGTTTTTCATTTAATTTTCCGTGACCTTGATACGCACAATTTGCAAGCATATTTTCAAATATCAGGCTGTAGGGCGGATGAGCGTAGCGTTATCCGCCGCATGGCTGCATGGCTCACAAACGTCGGAAGGCGCTCCGCTTTGGCAGCAAGCTCGAAACTTCGCTTCGCTCGTTTTTCGACCTACGGCGCCTTTGATTTAGGACATGACAAATTTCAAACAGCCGGTCTCGGTGTTGGTGGTGATTTATACCACCAGCCTCGATGTGCTGTTGCTGGAACGCGCCGATCACCCCGGCTACTGGCAGTCGGTCACCGGCAGTTGCGAGCCGGGCGAGGCCTTGCGCGACACGGCGCTGCGCGAGGTGCGCGAGGAGACCGGGCTGGATGCGTCGCAATATGCGTTGAGCGACTGGCAGGTGCAAAACAATTATGAGATTTACCCGCACTGGCGCCACCGTTACCCGCCCGGCGTCACCCGCAACACCGAGCATGTGTTCGGCCTGCAACTGCCGCACCCGGTGGCTGTCCAACTCGCGCCGCACGAACATTTGAACTTCCAGTGGCTGGCGTGGCAGGATGCGGCGGAGAAAGTTTTTTCGCCGAGCAATCGCGCGGCGATATTTGAATTGCCCGAGCGTGTGGGCAGGAAAATAACATGAGTGAAAACATTATCCATATCCCTTACGAACACCCCGATGCCGCCCAGACCGGTTGCAGCATGGCGCAGGCGTGGGCGAAAGTTCCGCGCGAACCGGATCCCGCAGAGAAGGCAGGGCTGATCGCGCATATCAAGCGCATGCTCAAGGAACAGGATGCGGTGCTGGTGGCGCATTATTACGTACACCCAGACTTGCAGGATCTGGCGGAGGAGACCGGCGGTATCGTCTCGGATTCGCTGGATATGGCCAACTTCGGCCATCAGCATCCGGCCCAAACCATTGTCGTCGCCGGCGTGCGCTTTATGGGCGAGACTGCGAAGATTCTGAATCCGGAGAAGCGTGTGCTGATGCCGGATATGGAGGCTGAATGTTCGCTCGACCTGGGCTGCCCGGCGGGCGAATTCAGCGCATTCTGCGATGCGCACCCCGACCGCGTCGTGGTGGTGTACGCCAATACCAGCGCGGCGGTGAAGGCGCGCGCCGACTGGATGGTGACCAGCTCGATCGCGCTGCCGGTGGTCAAACACCTCAAGGAACAGGGCAAGAAAATATTGTGGGCGCCAGACCGGCATCTCGGCGGCTACGTGCGGGAACAGACCGGCGCGGATATGCTGCTGTGGCAGGGTTCGTGCGTGGTACACGACGAATACAAGGCGCGCGAGCTGATCGAGCTGAAGGCGCAGCACCCGCAGGCCAGGGTGCTGGTGCACCCCGAAGCGCCGCGCGCAATCGTCATGCTGGCCGATGTGGTCGGTTCCACCACGCAGCTCATCAAGGCATCGCAGCAACTCGACGCCAGCGAATTCATTGTCGCGACGGATAACGGCATCCTGCACAAGATGCGCGCCCTGTCGCCGCATAAGGTGTTTTTCGAAGCGCCGACCGCCGGGCACGGTGCGACCTGCATCAGTTGCAGCCATTGCCCGTGGATGGCGATGAACGGCCTGCTCAACCTTGCCGAAGTGCTGGAAACCGGCAAGAACGAAATCCTTGTCGATCCGGCGATTATCCGGCGCGCCGTGTTGCCGATCAGGCGCATGCTGGATTTTGCCAGGCAGATCAATTTACCGGCGCGCGGCATCGGCAACGCCTGATTCATGGATGATGCCTGATTTATGACTGATTCTGGGATAATCGGCGCATGACCACGCTGAAAATCGCCACCTATAACATCCACAAGGGGTTTTCCCATTTCAACCGCCGCGTGGTGTTGCACGAGCTGCGCGACCGCTTGCGCGAGCTGGAAGCCGACATCATGTTTTTGCAGGAAGTGCAGGGCGAGCATACGCGCCATGCCGACCGCTTTCATAACTACCCTGAGGGGGCGCAGCACGAATTCATCGCGGAAGAAGTCTGGCCGCACTTCGCGTATGGCAAGAATTGCGTATATGAGGCGGGACATCATGGCAACGCGATACTCAGCCGCTTTCCGATTTTGCAATCGCGCAACATGGATGTCTCCGCACATCGTTTCGAGAGCCGCGGGCTGCTGCACTGCGAGATCGATCTCGACGGGCGGCGCGCGCATTGCGTGTGCGCGCATTTCGGCCTGTTCGCCAAGGGCAAGCGGGCGCAAACCAGGACATTGATCGAGTATGTGCGCAACGAAATTCCGCCCGATGTCCCGCTGATCGTTGCGGGCGATTTCAACGATTGGCGCAACCAGATGGGCAGGAAAATGTCCGGCGAGCTCGGCATGCATGATGTTTTCCATCTTCATGGCGGGAAGCCGGCGCGCAGCTATCCTGTACGCCTGCCGTTGCTGCGCCTGGATCGCATTTATGTGCGCGGTTTCAGCGTGCTGCACAGCCACGTGCATGCCGGCGGGAATTGGCAACGACTGTCCGACCACGCCGCGCTTTCCGCGCAATTAAAAAGCACATGAGCAGCATTCATCAGGTGGCCGGAAACCAGCTGATGCTGTTGCAGAACGGCACGGCATTTTTCCCGCAATTGCGCGCCGATATCGATGCGGCGCAGCATTCGATTTATCTGGAAACCTATATTTTTGCAGCGGACGAGACCGGGCGCATGATTGCCGATGCCTTGCAGCGCGCCGCTGTGCGCGGAGTGACGGTGCGCGTATTGCTGGACGGCTTCGGTTCGGCGGAGCTGCCGCAGCATTGGGTGGACGAATTGCGCGTGGCGGGAGCCGAGGTGCAATGGTTCCGGCGCGAAGTTTCTCCTTTTACCTGGCGGCGCAACCGGAAGCGCCGCCTGCTGCGCATGCATCGCAAGCTGGCGGTGATGGACGGTGAAGTGGCCTTCACCGGGGGCATCAACATCATTAACGATATTCCTGAATATAGCGATCTCGCCATGCCACGGCTGGACTATGCGGTGCGTGTGCAAGGTACGGCAAGCGGCGAGATCCATGCGGCGATGCGGCGATTGTGGGGGTTGGTATCGTGGGCAAACCTCCACAGGCGCGGCAAGGAACTCAGGCGCTTTTTTCTGGATCGCGTGGAGCATGCCGCCGCGCCGGAGATCGTTTTTCTGCTGCGGGATAATTTGCGCCATCGGCGCGATATTGAGCGCGCCTATCTGAAGGCCATTACCGGCGCGCGACGCGAAATCATCATCGCCAATGCCTATTTTTTGCCCGGTCGCGCTTTTCGCCGCGCCCTGAAGCAGGCGGTATTGCGCGGTGTTCGCGTCATGCTGCTGCTGCAAGGAAAGGTGGAATACCGTTTGCAGCACTATGCGACACATGCGCTCTATGCCCAGTTTCTGGCGGCGGGTGTGGAGATATATGAATACCAGGCCAGCTATCTGCACACCAAGGTTGCCGTGGTCGATGGGCAATGGGCGACCGTGGGCTCTTCCAATATCGACCCGTTCAGTTTGCTCCTGGCGCGAGAGGCGAACCTCGCCATACGGGATGAAGGGTTTGCCGGCGAATTGCGTGCAAGTTTGCTGGCCGCGATCGATAACGATGCAACACGCATCGGAGACGAGCACCTCGGGGCACGTAACCTGTTTGGCCGCATGGTTGCGCGCATCAGTTATGGCGTGGTGCGCCTGTTGATAGGCATGCTGGGGAGCCGCAGGCGCAGTTCATGAGCAAATAGATCGCAAGCCGCCAGGCCGCCCAATCTTGCGCGCCGTGTGCGGCTATAATACGCGCTGGTTATTTCACCCGCTTCAACATGCGATCTTCCACGCACCCCAATGCCCGCAGCGACTGGCAGACCGTCCGTTTTCTGCTGCCCTATCTATGGGAATTCAAATGGCGCGTGGCGATCGCACTGAGCCTGCTGGTATTGTCCAAGCTCGCCAATGTTTCCGTGCCGCTGGTGCTCAAGGAGGTTATCGACGCGCTGGATAAGCCCCAAGGGGCGCTGGCGGTGCCGGTGGCTCTGATCGTCGCTTACGGCGTACTGCGCCTGCTCAGTACGCTGTTCGGCGAAATGCGCGATGCGGTGTTCGCCAAGGCAACGCAGCGCGCGATCCGGCGCGTGGCGTTGCAGGTGTTCGAGCACCTGCATAGCCTGAGCTTGCGCTTCCATCTCGACCGGCAGACCGGCGGAGTGTCGCGCGACATCGAACGCGGCACGCGCGGTATCGGCTTTCTGCTGAATTTCACGCTGTTCAACATCCTGCCTACCCTGCTGGAAATCGTTCTGGTGGCCGCGATTCTGATCAGCAAATACAACATCTGGTTCGCGGTGATCACTTTTGTCACGCTGCTGGTTTATATCGCGTTCACGCTGTTCGTCACCGAGTGGCGCATGGTGGTGCGCCGCTCCATGAACGACCTGGACTCCAAGGCGAACAGCCGCGCCATCGACAGCCTGCTGAATTATGAGACGGTGAAATATTTCGGCAACGAACAATATGAGGCGCGGCGTTACGACGAGAATATGCAGCACTGGGAAGTTGCGGCTGTGCGCAATACCACCTCGCTGGCGTACCTGAATGCGGGGCAGAGTTCCATTGTCGCCATCGGCATTACCGCCTTGATGCTGCTGGCGGCGGACGGGATGGTGAAGGGGACGATGACGCTGGGAGATGTGGTGCTGGTCAACGTATTCATGATCCAGTTGTATATGCCGCTGCATTTTCTCGGTTACGTGTATCGTGAAATCCGCCACGCGCTGGCGGACATGGAGAAAATGTTCAGCCTGTTGCGCGAGCATCGCGAAATCGCCGACGCGCCGGACGCGCAGCCCTTGTCGGCGGGCAGGGCCGATGTGCGTTTTGAACAGGTTGCCTTCGGCTATGCACCCGACCGGCAGATTCTGTTCGATGTGAGCTTCGCGATCCCGGAAGGGCACACCGTCGCGGTGGTCGGCGCGAGCGGGGCGGGCAAATCGACGTTGTCGCGTTTGCTGTTTCGCTTCTACGATGTGCAGCAGGGGCGCATCCTCATCAACGGCCAGGATATCCGCTCGGTGACGCAAAGCAGCCTGCGCGCGGCGATCGGCATTGTGCCGCAGGACACCGTGCTGTTCAACGATACGATCTACTACAACATTGCCTATGGCCGCCCGGATGCCACGCGCGAAGAAATCTTCGCCGCTGCGCAGGCCGCGCATATCCATGGCTTTGTCGAATCGCTGCCGCAGGGTTACGAGAGCATGGTGGGCGAGCGCGGCCTGAAGCTGTCCGGCGGCGAGAAGCAGCGCGTGGCGATTGCGCGCGCTATCCTGAAAAACCCGGCGATACTGATTTTCGACGAAGCGACTTCCGCGCTCGACTCAAAATCGGAAAAGGCGATCCAGGCCGAACTGCATGCGATTGCGCGGAATCGCACCACCTTGATCATCGCGCATCGCCTGTCCACCGTGGTGGATGCCGACCAGATACTGGTGATGGATAAGGGGCGCATTATCGAGCGCGGTTCGCATCGCGAATTGCTGGTGCAGAACAAGCTTTATGCGCAAATGTGGAATCTTCAGAAGCAAGAGGAACAAATTCACCCTGCCTATTGATTTATATCGATATTCATGTATGCTACGCAAAAATAAGCAGTAAATTGGGAGGGGGCGTGAAAAAAGAACTATTGATTTGCCTGTTGGCAGGCCAAATGCTGGCGGCTCAGGCGGGAGAAAATAACGCAAATCGCCCTGCATTCAAACCGGAGCGGACTCAGGCCAGCGGAATATCCAGCGCCGGCTCCGCGCCCAAATTGCATTCGTCAATTGCGCTGATTTACGATCAGCAGTCACAGCGCCCGCTGTACACCAAAAATTCCGACACGCTGACTTCCATAGCCTCCATTACCAAACTGATGACGGCGATGGTGGTGCTGGATGCCCGGTTGCCGCTGGATGAAAAAATCAGTATCGATGTGGCCGATATCGATACCCTTAAAGGCACGCATTCCCGCCTGCGCATCGGCATGACACTGACGCGCAGCGAGTTGCTCAAGCTCGCATTGATGGCTTCGGAAAACCGCGCGGCATACGCATTGGCGCGCACTTACCCGGGGGGGTACAGCGCGGCAATTTCGGCGATGAACGACAAGGCGCGCGAGCTCGACATGCAAAATACACGCTTCCTCGATCCCGCCGGATTAAACAGCAATAATGTTTCGACCGCGCACGATCTGGTCAAAATGGTAGCGGCAGCGCGCGACTACCCTCTGATACATCAATATACGACTGCTGCGTCACATTCTGTGGATGGACGGAGAGGGCGCGAGATGCGGTTTGTCAACACCAATCCTTTAGTCAAGAATGCATCATGGGATATCGGTGTGAGCAAAACCGGTTACATCAGCGAGGCGGGGCGCTGCCTGGTGATGGAAGCGACAATCAATCAACGTCCGGTGATCATCGTGCTGCTCGACTCATGGGGAAAACGTACCCGTATCGGCGATGCCAACCGCATCAAAAAGTGGATGGAGAGCAGCAATACACGCACCCGTGCAACGGCGCGCAGCTGATGCAGGTTCACCGGGTACGAGAGTCTGCGTGCAACCAGCACTGTCGTTTTAACCCGGATTGTTTATAACAGCCGCCGCAAGCCGGATTGGGCGCGGCAAGCCCTGAAGACACGCCGCTCGCCTTGCAGGTCAAAAAAGCTGGGGCTCGTTCAGCACAACCTTGCCGGATAATTCTGTTATTACGCTGCCCGGGACCGGATGTTGATGACCTTGTGTTTTGTCACAAAGCGGACAGACGGTGTCCCTAAAAGCGAGCAATTCGGCGGGATGGGTACGCATGACGGCGCCAGGGATAGCCAGCCGTTTCTCGTTGAAGGCATTGGCCGTCATTGGCTGGATTGCAGCATGTCTTTCCACTTTTTGGCTGGGGCAGGTCTTAGAAGCTGTGGGCTTAACGATGAGGTCATCCGAACAAGTAGTTGTAATCCCGTTAGGGACGCGCGGGTGGATGCCGCAGGGCGGCAGGCAAACAATTTGCACCTTCGTGAAGCTGGGTGATGCCCGGTTCCTCCTTGATTGCGGCACGGGCGTGAGCCGGCTGCTGGAGCGGGAGGTGCGGGCTCATATGGGGGACGGGGCGCTGACGATCCTGTTTTCCCACTATCATCTGGATCATTTTGCCGGCCTCGCCTACCTTCCCGGACTATTGAAGGGTTGTGCCGGTCCGGTCCGCCTGGTTGGCCCGCGCAGCGGGCTGGCGGCTTTCGGGCTGCGCGAAGCCTGCGAGCGCCTGACGTCGCCGCCGTTGTCGTCACAACATTATTCAAACTATCCCTTCCCTATCGAGATACTGGAATTCGGGCCTGAAGGCATCGAAGTCGATGGCGTGACCATCACGGTATCCCTCCAGGTACATCCGGGTGGATCGGTGTCGCTGCGGCTCGGCAACGCTTTATGCTATGCAACTGACCTTGCCGCCTCGACGCAGGAGCTGCCGCTAGCGCGGGGCGTTGAGCTTCTGATTCATGAGGCATGGAGCACGGAGCCTCAGGCGCCGCTGGGAGTTCACTCCGGTTTTCCGGAGGCACTGGATCGCGCGCGGCGTGCCGGTGTGCCGCGGCTGATGCCGCTTCATTTCAGACCCGATATGCTAGAGTGCGAAATCCTGGCGTTGCGAGAATATTCTTCGCCAGCCTTGCAAGTCCTGGTGCCAGAGGAAGGAAAGCCGATCGAGTTTGCCGCAACCTGATCCATATGAGGTAACCACATTGTCCACGCTGCCAACTGAAAATGGATCCCCAAAAGTGCTGGCCATAATCCAGGCACGCATGGGATCGACACGGTTGCCTTCCAAGGTATTCCTGGATCTCGCCGGCCGCCCCGTGCTGGCGCATGTGATCGAACGGTTGAGGCGCAGCCGCCTGACGAGTGAATTCATCGTGGCAACCACCATCAACCGCGAGGATCTGCCGATTGTCGGGCTTTGCGCGGAAATGGGGGTCAGGGTTTATTGCGGTCACGCGGACGACCCGCTCGAGCGCTACTATCAGGCTGCCAGATTGTATGGCGGGGAGCATATCATCCGGATCAAGGGCGACTGCCCGGCCATCGACCCGGAAATCGTCGACCAGGCAATTCGCCTGCATCTGCAAAGGGAGGCCGATTACACGACCAATACACTTGAGCGCACCTACCCGGTAGGGGAGGATGTGGAAATCCTCACGCGCCAGACGCTGGAGCAGGTTTGGCGGAATGCAGGCCTGCGTTCGGAGCGGGAACACATCACCATTTACATTCCGAAGCATCCCGAGGCATTCAAAATATGCCATCTGAAGCAATCGGAGGACCTTTCGGCGAAGCGCTGGACCATCGATTATCCGGAAGACTACGAGCTCATGAAACAGATATTCAATACCCTCTATCCTCGCGATCCTGCCTTTGGAATGAGAGCGATCCTGGATTTTCTCTTGGAAAAACCCGGCCTGGAACAAGTCAACGCGCATGTTCCGGTAAACGCCGGGGTGCTGATATCCATGGCGAACGACCGGCCGGCAGGGTGCCCGCCCTGATAGAGAGAGGTCATTTCGAATGAGAGAGCAGCGCAACCTTATCCTCCTGACGGTCGATGCGTGGCGCGCAGATTTCGTCGATGCCTTCGAGGGGATTCCCTTATTGCCGGCGCTGGCCGAGGTGGCTGATCACACCGTCCGTTTCGAGAATTTTTATGCGAATGCACCTTGGACGACGCCGGCCCTGCTTTCCATCCTGACCGGGGAAAGTCCGGCGAGACATAAGGTTTTCTACCAATGGTCGGCTCCGAGGCAGGACAGCCCGGGGATGGCGAAGTATCTCGGCACAAAAGGTTATTCGTTGCCTAATGTGTGTTATCTGAACAGCATCAACGGCTATCAGAATCTTGGCTTCGCCCTGCCCGATACCGGACGTAGCGCACGCGGCGAACGACGACGCGATGATCAACGCATTGCGGCAGCAACGCGATCGCAACGAGCCGTTCTTCCTGTGGTACCACTACAAGTTTCTGCACTTTCCGTATTGGGCCGGCGATGCGTACCGGCAACGCATGGGGATCGACGATGCGGCCATCCCCCGGCGATTGCGCGAATCGGTCTGTACCGAGTGGAATGTCCCGCGCGACAAATACAGTTTTCCGGCTGCGGACCGGGATATCCTGCGCCGTCTCTATGCCGCAGAGCTTCTGGAATTCAACGATTTTCTGCAACCTGTCCTTGAGGAACTATTGACGGGCGATCTGCTGGAACGAACAACTTTCGTACTGACCGCGGATCATGGCGATGAGCACCTTGAGCACGGTCATGTGGGTCATGCCTCCACGGCAGAGCATGCGACTCTTCATGATGAAGTTCTGCATATCCCGCTTATTGTCGCCGATTCCCGCATCGGCGAGCCCCGTTCTATTGCCGCACGTATTCAGGGGATGGACTTGTATCCTACCCTTCTCTCTCTGGTTGGCGAGCCGACATTGGCCGGGCAAGGCGCATTCGATTTTTCGTCTGCCATTCTCGATCCCGGCGGCGCGCTCCCCGATCCTGACCGGATTTTCTACTTCCATAGCGCCAGAATGGGGTTCCGGACGCCCCGCGAGAGGGAAGGGCAAATCATAGAGGGAATTTCTGACCGGAAGATGAAGTTCATTGCCGAGCACTACGATTCTTCACGCTTCGTACTCTATGACCTGGTGAACGACCCTGGAGAACAGAAGCCTTCGGTCTTCGCAGCCGGCCAAGAAGAGCAAAGATACCTGTCGGCACACGCGGCGCTCAGGGAGACGAGAACTGCGTTGAGCGGCAACTGAACATGCCTTGCAGCTTCTCGACATGGCTGCGCTATAAGGAATTCGATACGCTCATACAACACGCCGCCACGCGGCGTCTTGTCTGCGCCGTAACCTGGTGCTGCTGTATTACAGCAGCACCAGGTTATCACGGCGGATGATTTCTTCGTCGCCGCCGTAGCCGAGCAGTACCTCGATTTTCTGGCTGGCGTGACCGGCGATGCGCCGTGCTTCGTCGGCGTTGTAGTTGATCAGGCCGCGCGCGATGTCGCTGCCATCTTCGCCAACGCAGGCGACGACTGCACCGCGCTCGAATTCCCCGAACACGTTCTTGACGCCTATCGGCAGCAGGCTTTTGCCGCCGGAGCGCAACGCCTTGATCGCGCCGCTATCCAGCACCAGTTTTCCGGTCACCTGCAAATGACCAGCCAGCCATTGCTTGCGCGCGGCCAAGGGGAGGGCGGGGGCGATGAGCAGCGTGCCGATTGCCTCGCCCTGCATCAGGCGCAACAGCACATCGCGTTCATGCCCGGAAGCGATGACGGTATGCGCGCCGCTGTGTGCCGCGCGTTTCGCCGCGAGTATCTTGGTGATCATGCCGCCACGACCGATCAGGCTGCCTGCGCCGCCCGCCATGCTTTCCAATTGCGCATCGCCGGCCTGCGCTTCGCTGACCAGCGTGGCGTTCGGGTCTTTGCGCGGATCGGCGGTGTACAGGCCGCTCTGGTCGGTGAGGATGATGAGCGCATCGGCGTCGATCAGGTTGGTGACCAATGCGCCCAGCGTATCGTTGTCTCCGAACTTGATTTCGTCGGTCACCACCGTGTCGTTCTCGTTGATGATCGGAATGACGCGCAACGAGAGCAGCGTGGTCAGCGTGGTGCGCGCATTCAGGTAGCGCTCGCGGTTGGCCAGGTCGGCATGGGTGAGCAGCACTTGCGCGGCATGCAAGTCATGTTTGCGGAAGCAGCTTTCGTAGGCTTGCACCAGCCCCATCTGGCCGACCGCCGCAGCGGCCTGCAAATCGTGTATCGAAGCAGGGCGGGTGCGCCAGCCGAGGCGTTGCATGCCTTCGGCGATCGCGCCGGAGGAGACCAGTACCACTTCGTGGCCGCCTGCGTTGAGCGCAGCGATCTGCCGCGCCCAGTTGCCCAGCGCGTCAAGATCCAGCCCGGCGCCCTGGTTGGTCACCAGGCTGCTGCCTACCTTGACGACGATGCGCCTGCATTGGGTCAATACGGTTTTCATCATGATGATAAACTTAACCTGAGCCGGATATGCCGGAACCAAATGTAGGTCGGGCTTTGCCAGACATGGTGGGCAAAGCCCACCCTACGGGGTTACTGTTAAATGGTGCTCGCGTCCGATTCCAGTGCGCTGTCAGCGGCAGCCTGCTGCTCTTTTTCAGACTGTTGCAGAATATGTTCCATAATGGCGTAAGTCAATTCCTTGCAGCCTTCGCCGTTGATCGCCGAGATGGCAAAGTGACGGTCGAAATCGGTGAACTGCTTGAGGAAGGAGGCAATTCTTTCCTCGCGATCTTCCAGCAGGTCCAGTTTGTTCAGCACCAGCCAGCGCGGTTTTTCATAAAGCGATTGGTCATATTTTTTCAGCTCGTTAAGTATAGCGCGCGCTTCGGCAACCGGGTCGGTTCCCTCATACAGCGGCGCGATGTCCACCAGATGCAGCAGCAAGCGGGTACGTGCCAGATGGCGCAGGAATTGATGTCCCAGGCCGGCGCCTTCCGCTGCTCCTTCGATCAGGCCGGGAATGTCGGCGATGACAAAGCTCTTCTCATGCGATACGCGCACCACGCCCAGGTTGGGATGCAGCGTGGTGAACGGATAATCCGCCACCTTGGGGCGCGCCGCCGAAACGGCGCGGATGAACGTGGATTTGCCCGCGTTCGGCATGCCCAGCAGCCCGACATCGGCAAGCACTTTTAATTCGAGCTGCAATTCGCGCGTTTCGCCCTCTGTCGCCCGGCGTGCATTGGCGTGGCGCGCGGTTGGTGCTCGATTTGAAATGGATATTGCCCAAGCCGCCTATGCCGCCTTTCGCCAGCAAGGCTTTTTCGCCGTCATGGGTGAGGTCGGCGATGACTTCGCCGCTGTTGATGTCGGTGATCACCGTGCCGACCGGCATGCGCAGCACGACATCTTCTGCGCCCTTGCCGTAGCAGTCAGAGCCGCGTCCGGATTCGCCGTTCTTGGCGCGATGTACGCGGGTGAAGCGATAGTCCACCAGCGTATTGATGTTGCGATCCGCCAGCGCATACACGCTCCCGCCGCGTCCGCCATCGCCGCCGTCCGGCCCGCCCTTCTCGATGTATTTTTCGCGGCGAAAACTGGCCGCGCCGTTGCCGCCCTTACCCGCGAATACTTCGATTTTCGATTCGTCTATGAATTTCATGAGTCTAACCGGGCGAGCCGGAACCGAAATGTAGGTCGGGCTATGCCCGACATGGTGGGCAAAGCCCACCCTACGATGCAAATAAAAAAGCCCTACCTTGCGATAGGGCTGGTTTTGTTCCGAAGAGCGCTTATTTAAGCGGCTACAACGGAAACTGTCCTGCGCTGTTGCGCGCCCTTGATGGCGAATACGACTTTGCCGGTGATCTTGGCAAACAGCGTGTGATCCTTGCCCATGCCGACATTGTCGCCGGGGTGGAATTCGGTGCCGCGCTGGCGCACGATGATGCTGCCCGCATTGATCAGTTCGCCGCCGTAGCTTTTTACGCCCAGCCGTTTTGAGTGTGAGTCGCGTCCGTTACTGGTACTGCCGCCACCTTTTTTTGATGCCATGCTATCTGCTCCTTAATGAATTACGCGGAAATGCCGTCGATGCGGATTTCGGTGTAGTTTTGACGATGACCTTGATTCTTCTGGTAGTGCTTGCGGCGGCGCATCTTGAAAATGCGCACCTTGTCGCCGCGCCCGTGCGACACGATGGTCGCCTGCACGGAAGCGCCGATCAGCAAAGGCTTGCCCATCGACAGCTTGTCGCCGTCGGCCACCATCAACACCTTGTCCAGCACAAGGGCGCTGCCCACATCGCCGGCGATGGTTTCAATCTTCAGAGTTTCACCGGAAGAAACGCGGTATTGCTTCCCGCCGGTTTTAATGACTGCGTACATAACGACCTCGATTACTATTGTGATTTTGGGGCGACTTTTCGCGAAGGCGCGGATTATACCTAAATATCCGCACCCGTCAAAACCATTTTTATCGCCTCATGGAGTCGAAGAACTCTGCGTTGTTTTTGGTCGCCTTGATCTTGTCGAGCAGGAATTCCATCGCTTCCAGCTCGTCCATCGGATAGAGCAGTTTGCGCAGCAGCCAGATTCTTTGCAGGATGTCCGGCTTGATGAGCAGCTCTTCCTTGCGTGTGCCGGAACGGTTGACGTTGATCGCCGGGTAGATGCGCTTTTCGGCCATGCGGCGATCCAGGTGGATTTCCATGTTGCCGGTGCCCTTGAATTCCTCGTAGATCACGTCATCCATCCGCGAGCCGGTATCCACCAGCGCGGTGGCGATGATGGTCAGCGAGCCGCCTTCCTCGATGTTGCGCGCCGCGCCGAAGAACCGCTTGGGGCGGTGCAGCGCGTTGGCGTCCACGCCGCCGGTCAGCACCTTGCCGGAAGACGGCACCACGGTGTTGTAGGCGCGCGCCAGCCGGGTGATCGAGTCGAGCAGGATGACCACATCCTTCTTGTGCTCGACCAGGCGCTTGGCCTTTTCCAGCACCATTTCCGCGACCTGTACATGGCGGCTGGCCGGTTCGTCGAAGGTGGAGGCGACCACTTCGCCGCGCACCGTGCGGGTCATCTCGGTCACTTCCTCGGGGCGCTCGTCGATCAGCAGCACGATCAGGATGGCGTCGGGATTGTTCGAGGAGATGGAATGCGCGATATGTTGCAGCATCACGGTCTTGCCGGATTTCGGCGAGGCCACCAGCAGGCCGCGCTGCCCCTTGCCGATCGGCGCGACGATGTCGATGATGCGCCCGGTGATGTTTTCTTCGGCGCGTATGTCGCGCTCCAGTATCAGCGGTTCGGTCGGGAACAGGGGGGTCAGGTTTTCGAACAGGATCTTGTTCTTGGCGTTTTCTGGCGATTCGCCGTTGACCTTGTCCACTTTCACCAGCGCGACATAACGCTCGCCGTCCTTTGGGGTGCGTATCTCGCCGTCGATCGAGTCGCCGGTGTGCAGGTTGAAGCGGCGTATCTGGCTCGGGCTGACGTAAATGTCGTCGGGACCAGCCAGGTATGAGGTGTCGGGCGAGCGCAGGAAACCGAAGCCGTCCGGCAGGATTTCCAGCGTGCCATCGCCGAAGATGCTCTCGCCTTTTTTCGCCTGGCTTTTCAGCAGGGCGAATATCAGGTCTTGTTTGCGCATCCGGTTGGCGTTTTCGATTTGATCGGCAGCGGCCATTTCAACGAGTTCGGTGACGTGTTTGGTTTTTATGTCGGATAGGTGCATGGCAATGCGAAAATGAGTATGAGAAGAACAAAAAAGATAAGGGGTTTGGTCGGGTGGAAGATAACCACCCGCATGGCCTGGAACGTATTCGTTTAGTATTTTTTGTTGCCAAGAGAAACTTGGCGGACGAAACAGGGAGGCGATGCGGGTGTGACAGTAAACGCTTTAGATGTGGCTGTCAATAAAAGCCGCTAATTGGGATTTCGACAATGCGCCGACCTTGGTGGCTTCGATGTTGCCGTTTTTGAACAGCATCAGGGTCGGAATGCCGCGAATGCCGAATTTCTGCGGGGTTTGCTGGTTCTCATCCACGTTTAGCTTGGCGATGCTCAGGCGCCCGGCATATTCCTTGGCAATTTCATCCAGAATAGGCGCGATCATGCGGCAGGGGCCGCACCATTCCGCCCAGTAATCAACCAGTACGGGCAGAGGAGACTGCAATACCTCGGCATCGAAAGTGGCATCGGAAACATATCGTATGTGTTCGCTCATGGTTGGTCTCGCTTTGAATAAAGAAGGGTTTTCGGTAATGCAATACGCGGCGTGTCAGGATGAGTTACCCGGTTTGAGGCTGCATCCTAACCAAAAACGGCTGCGCTGTGAAGTGCGGCGTATTTACGGCAACTCACATAGAGGCCTTTGGAGCAGCTATCTCGCCTATATGAAAGCAGAAATGCCCTTTCCGGCGATCCGCAAAATAATGTTCCAGGGTGAATTTGACCGGGCGGAAGGCGATTTCATCCCACGGGATTTCCGTTTCGGTGAAAAGCTTCACTTCGAGGCTTTCCGGGCCGGGTGCGAAATCCGCATCGAGCAGCCTCGCGCGGAACAGCATGTGTACCTGGTTGATGTGAGGCAGGCTGTACATCGAATACAAATCGCCGATCGCGATGCGCGCGTTGGCTTCCTCCAGAGTCTCGCGGATTGCCGCGTCGGTCGCGGTTTCGCCGTTTTCCATAAAGCCTCCCGGTAATGTCCACAATCCATGGCGCGGTTCGATGGCGCGGCGGCATAGCAGGATCTTGTTTTCACCTTCAGGGTACTCCCATTCCGGTATCGAGCCGATCACCATCTTGGGGTTTTGGTAATGGATCGTGCCGCAGGCAATGCAGATATGGCGCAGGCGGTCGTCGTCGTCCGGGCAGCGCAGTTCGACCGCCGCCCCGCAGGACGAGCAGAAGTTTATTTCCAGATTTGCCACCAGGAGTTTCCTGATTTTTCCTCCGCGCTGGCGGTTTTGTTGCCATCGGGAGAAAGTGCGGATACGCCGCTGTTCTTTGCCAGCACGCGCCGGGTATCATCACGCAAATCCGCCATGCCCATCGCACCGTAGGCTTGTGCCATAATCCCCAGTGCGTCACGGGTAGAGGGGCTGTTCGGGTATTGCGTCAAAACCCCTTGAGCACGATTGACTGCGGCGATATATGCGCCACGGCGCAGATAATATCTGGCGACATGCAATTCATGTTTGGCCAGTTCGTTTACCAGGTATTGCATGCGCAACCTGGAGTCGGGTGCGTATTTGCTGTCGGGGAAACGCGTCACCAGATCCTTGAAAGCGGCAAACGAATCTTGCGCGGCTTTCGGGTCGCGCTCGGAGGAATCCTGGCCGCTTATCGCGCCGATAATGCTGGTTTCGCCTTTGAAGTTAACCAGGCCTTTTAAGTAATAGGCGTAATCCACATACGGGTTGTTGGGATATTGTTTGATGAAGCGGTCAGCTGCGGAGGCCGCCGGTTCCGGCTCGTTTTGCCGGTAATAGGAGTAAGCCGTTTCCAGCAATGCCTGTTGCGCGTAACGGCCATAAGGGTAGCGGGATTGGAGAAGCTCGAAATTTTTGATGGCGGCTTCGTAATTGCCATCGTTCATATCGGTTTTTGCCTCTTTGTAAAGCTCTTCGGCGGACTGCTTCTTGCCGGTTGACGAGGAATCATCCTGCGACGGCCCGAACAGGCTGCAGGCGGTTAACGTAAGCAACAGGAATACGGATAAACTACGGCGCATGATGAAACCTGAACCCGAAAAAGATTTGCGCGATTATACCAAAGGTGATCAATCCACCATGCAACAAATCTCGTGTGGTTCCGATGCGGGCGCAAATCGCTGTATTCCAGACGCGTTGCTTTTTGTCGTGCCCGATGGTTATGCGGGGATGCGCTTCGACCAGGTTTTGGCAAAATTGCTGCCGGAATATTCGCGCAGCCGCTTGCAGGAGTGGATCGCGGCGGGTCAGGCCAGCCTGGACGGCGCTGCCGCCACCGCAAAACAGAAAGTGTGGGGCGGCGAAACCATCGCCGTGCAGCCGCAACCGCACCCCGCCGAACAACCGCATCAGGCCGAGGATATCGCGCTCGACATCGTTTATGAAGACGATGCGCTGCTGGTGATCAACAAGCCGGCCGGGCTGGTGGTACACCCGGGCAGCGGCAACTGGGAAGGCACATTGTTGAACGCGCTGCTGTACCATGCGCCGCAACTGGAAGGCGTGCCGCGCGCCGGCATCGTGCACCGCCTCGACAAAGATACCAGCGGCCTGCTGGTGGTGGCCAAAACCCTGACGGCGCAAACCGCGCTGGTGCGGCAGTTGCAACGGGGCGCAGAGAATATCAAACGTTCGCATGAGCAACTGCCCAGCCGTTCTTCCCGCACCAGCGGGCTCCGCCCCACCGTGTCGGAGCGGCGGTTGCAGGCGCGCGGCGTGAAACGCGAATACCTCGCGCTGGTATGGGGCGAGCTGCGCCACGGCGGGAAAGTGGACGCACCGATAGGCCGCCATCCCACGCAGCGCGTCAAAATGGCGGCAGTGGAAGGCGGCAAACCTGCCGTCACGCATTACCAGGTCGAGGAAAATTTCCCGAGCTGTACGTTGCTGCGTTGCCGCCTGGAAACCGGGCGCACCCACCAGATCCGCGTACATCTGGCGCATATTGGCCACCCGCTGGTGGGCGACAGCACGTACCTGAAAGGTGTGCAGAAATGCATACCGCAACTGCGCAGCCTGCTGCATGGCTTTCCGCGCCAGGCCCTGCACGCCACGCGTCTGGCGCTGGATCATCCGGATAGCGGCAAGACGATGGAATGGTACGCGCCGCTGCCGCAGGATATGCAACTGCTGCTGCAACAGATTCGTGAGACCGTTTTCTTCCCCCCCGCAGGCGAGTGAGAGTCTATGAGCATCCTCGATCATTGCATCATTCCCGGCTGGCCCGCACCCGCGCGGGTGAAAGCTTTGCAGACTACCCGGCAAGGCGGTGTGAGCAGGGCTCCCTATGACAGCCTCAATCTCGGCGACCACGTCGGCGATAACCCGCTGGCGGTGGAACGCAACCGCATGCTGCTCAACACTCTGTTGCCCAGCGAACCGGTATGGCTGGAGCAGGCGCATGGCATGCTGGTCGCCGATGCCGATCAAGCGGGCTGCGGCTGCGACACGTTACTGACGAAGTCAGCCGATTGCGGGAGCAGCCGCATGGCCGTCCCTCCCGCACCAGACGGCTCCACCGCACCGTGTCGGGGCGGCTACCCGCAAGCAGATGCCTGCATTGCGCGGCACCGCACTACGGTTTGCGTGGCAATGGCCGCCGATTGCCTGCCGCTATTGCTATGCGACGCAAAGGGCAGCGTAGTCGGCGCGGTACATGCCGGATGGAAAGGTTTGGCTGCAGGAGTGATCGAAGCGACCGTGCTGGCGATGGGTGCCGCGCCGCAAGGCCTCATGGCATGGCTAGGGCCTGCGATCAGCCAGGAGGCTTTCGAAGTCGGGGAAGAAGTGCGCGCCGCTTTTATCGCCGCACAACCACAGGCTGCATCGGCATTCATCCCCGGGCAATCCGGCAAGTGGTTTGCCGACATCTACGCCTTGGCGCGGCTGCGCCTCGATGCGCTGGGCGTCACGCAAATTTACGGCGGCGACCACTGCACTTACGGCGAGCATGAGAAATTTTTTTCCTATCGCCGCGACGGCGCGACCGGGCGCATGGGCACTTTTATCTGGTTAACGTAGGTGTTGCGGAGTGTGGCAAACAGCCAGGCAACTTTCATATCGACCAGGAAGCTGCAAAACTGTTTTGCCTTGCACTGCATCCTTTGATCGCTTTGTGACACAGTAGAATTAATTCCATTTCCCGATCAATAGCGCATTATCGTAGTGCGGGTTCTACCCGCCAGATAAAGCTGTCTGGCATAGCCCGGCCTGCGAATTATTTTCCGTTCGTAAGGAGAATTGGAATAAGTCGCTCAACACGAACGGCAATAAAGCAGCGTCACCATTCCATGCCGCTAACGGATCCATATACAGGCTCTTATTGTATCTCGACCAAAGTCTCGTCCGGCGCAACGCTATCGCCTTTTTTGACATGGACGCTGAGCACAACGCCGTTTATCGGCGCCTGGATTTCGTTTTCCATCTTCATGGCTTCGATGACCAGCACGCCATCCCCAGCCTCAACTTTATCTCCGACCTTGACCTTGACGTCGACTATAGTGCCGGGCATGGCGGTTGCAATGCAGCCCTGATGGGACGGGCGCGGGCGGCCGGAACCTGCTGCTGTTGCGGCGGTTTTTTTCTTGCCGTTACCCTTGTCGCCGGATACCTCGATTTCATTCAGTGTCTCGACCATGACTTCTTCCGAAATGCCATCGACGGAAACGTAGAACGGACGCTGGGCTTCACCGCGATGGCCGCTGCCGGTGAGTTTGATATGGAAGGTTTCACCGTGCAGCGTTACCTTGAACTCGTTGGGCGCATAACGCTCCGAAGAAGTGGTGGCAGCTTCCTTTGGCAACAACGGCTCAGGCTTGAGCGTATTGGCATTGCGTTCTTGCAGGAAAGTTTTTGCCAGTTCCGGAAACATGGCATAGGTAAGGACGTCTTCCTCGCTCTTGGCCAGGTTTTCGCACTCGATCTTGAGCTTGTTCATCTCGTCTTCGAGCAGATCGGCCGGGCGGCAGGTAACGACTTGCGCATCGCCGACCGCAAGTTTCTTGACTTGTTCATTGACTTTTCCCGGTGCCTTGCCGTAATGGCCGAGCAGATAGCTCTTGACTTCATTGGTGACCGATTTGTAGCGTGCGCCGGTCAATACGTTCAGGACAGCTTGGGTGCCGACAATTTGCGAGGTTGGCGTAACCAGCGGCGGATAGCCCAGGTCTTCGCGAACCCTCGGGATTTCGGCGAGCACTTCGTTCATGCGGTTGAGCGCGCCCGATTCCTTGAGCTGGTTGGACAGGTTGGAAATCATGCCACCCGGCACCTGGTTTATCAGCACACGCGTGTCCACGCCGGTATATGCGCTCTCGAATTGCCAGTACTTCTGGCGTACTTCGTAGAAGTAGGCGGTCAATTCCTGAATTGCCGCCAGGTCAA
>CAWHDU010000012.1:0-5590 GCA_963828205.1 uncultured beta proteobacterium | reverse complement strand
AAAAGGTAGCCTTGGAATGCGACAAATTGCCGCACCCCACTTTGGTGCGGCATTTTGCCCCGCAAAGGGATTCCGGCTTTCTATGGGCTGAAGCCCATGAAAGATCGTATACGGTGTAAGCTCACCTTCAGGTTAGGCCGTAGCCGCAAATTGTCGAACCCGAAAAGAAATTACCCTAATATCCGGGGCATCAGAGCCGATTATCCTGACTTCACAACACCAGCAGCAGCCTTCTCAACCCGAGCAGAATCAGCACCCCCGCCGCGCCCCAGCGTATCCAGCGCGTGATCCACTCGCGGTTGTCGCGCAGGTTTTTGCCGAGCAGGCTGATCAGCGGCAACAGGATCAGCAGCGGAGTCAACGCCGCACCCAGCCCGAAAACCATGCCGTTCGCCATACCCAGCCTGACGCTGCCTGCCGCGGCGCATACCGCCAGCAGCGAAGCCAGCGGCGCACATGGGGTCAGGCTCAGCGAGAAGCCCATCAGCAGCGGGGGCGTGCTGCCCGCGCGGCGCATCGCGCCGCACGGCTTGTGCGGCTTGTCGGCGCGCAGCAGCCATATCCCCGCCGCAATGGAAGTCAAGCCGATCACCGCGTTGCCGGTTCCGCCGCGCATTGCTTCCGACAGCCACACCCCTGCCCCGCCTGCGATCGCGCCGAGCAGGGCGTAGGCGACGATGCGCCCCGCCACGAACAGTACCGTGTCGTACAGCGCCTGCATTTGCGAGCCGCCGCGCCCCAGCACCCAGGTGCCCATGAATGGCAGGCAGGTGACGGTGCAGGCGGTCAGACCCAGCGACATGCCGAGCAGCCAGACGGCGAACAGCGTGGTTTCCCGCGGGATCAGCGCCGGGTCGAAGAACTCATCCATTCCTGCTTTCCTTCGCAGGCGCCAGCCAGATCGCCTTGTTCTTCGGCAGGCCTTCCGGCGTTTCCATCTTTACGCGCTGCTTGTAATACTCGCGCGACGACTTGAACAGGGGAATGCCGAAAAACCTGATCTGGATCACATCGTCGTCCGGGCAATACTCCGCGCAGCGGCCGCACAACGTGCAGTCCTCGTGAAACGCCTTTCTGCCATGCTCCTGGCCGATCTCGTGAATGTCCATCGGACAGGATTTCTCGCACACGCCGCACTTCGCGCATTTGTTGTGCTGTTTTTTCACCAGTTGCATCGGCGAAAGCCTTTGGAACAATGCGTTCCACGACAGCAGCGGGCAGATGCGGCAGAACGGCAGGCGCACCGCCAATGCGGCGATGATGACGAAGCCGAACAGCGCGTTGCCCAAAGCGCCGAAGAAAAAGGTGACGCCCGTCGAAGTGCGCAACGCGATCTGCTCGGTATCGGCGGTCAGCAGGGTGGTCGCGATGCGCGATGGGCACACCTGGCAATACGGGTCGCCAAAATCGTTGGACACGGTACCCATACCGGCCAGCAGCGGCAGGCCGAGCACCAGTATCAGCAACATCAGCCACTTGATTGGGCGCACCACGCCGACGTTGTCCGGGTTCAGGCGCTTCAGCGGCCTGCCCAGCCTCCTGCCGATGCGGTAGACCATTTCCTGCACCGTGCCCATCGGGCATACCCAGCCGCAGAACGCCTTGTTGAGAAAAAAGAAAAACGTGAAGAAAGTAGCTACTGAGATCAGCGTCGGGATGAATATCTTGTAGGTAATCTCCTGAGCCTTGGCCAGCGCCTCGCCGATGCGATGGTGGAACTGGTGCTGGTTGACGATCAGGATGCAATGGTCGCCGGTCTGCTTATCGAATGCGCAGGCCAGCGAAGGCAGCGCCTGCGAAATGCGGCTCACCGTGTAGGTACCCAGCAGCGCGCCGCCATACACGGTGGCGAACAGCATGACGATCTGGATGGTGAAGCGGAAACGCGTCAGCGTCGGAAAAATGGTTTTCAGCATGTCAGGCTTCCTTGTCATTGGCGGTTTCATCATCTTCCGGTTTGGCATCAGGCGCCTGCTTCTTATCCTTGCGTTGCCGCAACAGCGGCACCGCGCCAATCATGCCCAGCAGCGTGAACCCCAGCCCCATCGCGAGGCTGCGCTGGTCGAACGCGTCCGCGCCGTAGCCGGCGTTGAACGCGGTCAGGTAGGTCTTGCCGCCTTCGGCATGTTCGGTCGCCAGCACGAAATCCGAGCTGAGCCGCCCGTGGTCATGCGTTCCCGCCGCATTTTGCCGCACTACCTTCTTGAAGTCGTCGGGTATGCGGACAACGACCACGCCCCGCGCATTGCTGACCAGATCGATTTTTGTGCCGTTCGCGGTTTCCACGAGCACCTTCTGGTTTGTCAGCGGCTTGCCGTTGAAGCGCACCAGGAATTTCCAGTCCTCGTTGGCGCGATAGCGGGAATGCTCGCGCGGGTAAGGCTGCGGGATAAGCTCCAGTTCATGCTTCTGCCGCATGAACAGCGCGGTCGGATTCTGCCCGCCGCGCTCGCTGAAAAAATGCACTGCGGAAGCCACCCGCACTTTATCGGCCTGTTCCTCGCGTGCCGCCAGCCAATGAAAGCCGCCGGCAGACGGTTTGTCCAGCCTGGCACCCGCCATTTCGAGCGGAAGCTGGCGGTGCCCCCCGCTGCCCTCGACATTGTTGGAATAGGCATTGATGCTGCTTGCCGCGATGTTCTGCGGGACAACCATGACCACCCTGCGCTCGCGGCCTTCGCCGCTCATCCTGGTTTTCAGGGTGGGGAATGCAGTCCATGCCATGGGTTTGCCGGCACCTCCTGCCGTGCCGCCCTCACGCACCGCTGCTCTCCCGGCAGCATGTTCGCCATGTCCGGCATGTTCTTCCACCGCTGTGCCCTGCCGTGGTTGCGGCGCCGTCGGCGCGCTTGCCGCAGCGAACGCAAATGGCGGGAACATCAGCGATGCGGCCACGAGCAAAGCGAAGCCCGACCTACGGGTATTAGCGCATGTTGCGCCAATTCCAGGGCGCAATATCACGGATATCGCCCACGACAAAATCTTCCTCATGCCACCCCCTTAAAATGCCAACGTCAAGCCGGCCGTCCAGACACGCCCCGGATTGACCACGACGGACGGATCGTTCGCGTTATAAACGCCGTTGCCGTCGCTATCCGATCCGCCGCGAATGGTGGTGAAGTAATAACGGCCAAACAGGTTGTCGATGCGGCCGAACAGCGATAATTTATATTTGTCCGCAAATTTGAGTTCGTAGCTGGTTGCCAGGTTGGTCACGGTGCGCCCGCCGATCCAGACCACATTCACTTCATCGGCATAGATACCAGACTGTGCGTTGACCTCGGCTGTAACTGTCCATGCATCGGTGGCGCGATAGCGCGCGCTCAAATTGACCCTATGCTTTGGAGAGCGCGGCACGACATTGCCGGTGTTGTCGTACAGCACGGAAGGCAGGGGCGCGCCGCGCGGCCATGGCCATCCAGTAGGTGTCGTTGCGCGTGAAAATGGCATTGAGGTAGGTGTAGGCCATATCCACTGACCACGCTTTCCTGGCGTCCGTCTTTGCGCCCAGCTCGACACCGCGATTGCGCACACCGCCGATGTTCCGGAACTGTTCGGTGATACCGGTCGGAGAAGTCTGGTACTGCCCGCCGGTATTCAGGATGAAATCCTTGCGGTCGATCTGGTACGCCGCTATATCCGTGTCCAGCGCAATGCCGAACCATTCGCTCTTGGCGCGCAAGCCGATTTCCTGGTTCAACGCCTGCTCCGGCTTCAGGTCCGGGTTGGCGGCAACCGCCCCGGTCGGCGTAATGGTGCTGCCGTAGAGTTGGGTAGCCGTCGGTACGCGGAAACCGGTGGAAAGGTTGGCGTAAATTTCACGTTCCGGCGACAGCGCGTAATTCGCGCCCAGCCGTTCCGACCAGACCCGGAAAGTCTTTTCGCCGGAGGTGCTTTTTCCGGCGCCAATTATGGGAAGAGAGCTGAAATAGCTTGCGCCGATATTGTCATAGCGCGCATTCAGGGTGAGTATCAGCGGATTGGCCGGCTCCCATTTCAGTTCGCCATATGCCGCGTTGGTTCTGGTCGATACAACGTTGTCGGCAGTATAAGCGCCAGCCTTGCCAGACAGTGGCGGTACGGATACGGGCGCTCCGCTTGAAGTGTAAGTGATCAGATTGACGCTCGTTGACCTGTCCTTATCCTTGCGGATATCCAGCCCCGCCATCAGCGCGACTTTATCCCCGCCCTTGCGCCACTCGGACTTGATCCCCTGCTGCACCTGGTTGCCGTCGTTCAGGCTGACATAAGTGTCCTTGAAATTCGCCAGGTTGCTGGCTGCGGATGTCCCATACAGGAAAGTTCCGTCAGCCTTCCGCAAGTACCCGAACGGGTTGGATTTGTAGATGGTGTGATCCAGGTACTGATAAGCCGCAACCATCAGGTTGCCGCCCGCGCCGAAATCCTTGGCGTAGTTGAGGTTCATCTTGTCCAGGTTGACGTCGTACATGCGCGCATAATCCTTGCCGCCGGATGTCGCGCTGCGCGGATCCAGCCATGCGTTGGTCACGCCCGTCACAGTGCCGTGGCTGTCCTTGGCGCGCCTGGATTGCTCGAAACCAAAGGAAACATTGCTGGTTTCATCGATCAGGTACTGCAGTTTGCCGTCCCAGTATTGCCTGGAATATGCGCCCTGATCGTAGTAGTCGTCCGCGTACGCTTTGGTGGCCTGAATATGCCCGACCCAGTTGCCTTCGGAAAAGCCAACACGCGCCAGGCCTTTGTTATAGCCAAAGCTGCCCTTTTCGGCGCTCGCGGTTATCCCGGCCATTTTTGCGCCGCGCTTGGTGGTGATGATCACCGCCCCGGATAGCGCATCCTCGCCGAACAGGTAAGATGCACCGCCCTTGATTACCTTGATCGATTCGATGTTGTCCAGGTCGATGTTGACGCGCCCGGTGCGCTCGTTCACCGGCACGCCGTCGATCACGATCGCCACGCCGGGCTTCTCGCCCATGTAGCGCTGCGCCTCGATGCCGCGCAACTGAATCTTCACCGAGTCGCCGCTCTGCAACTCGGCGGTCACGCCCGGTATGGATTCGAGGATTTCCACGATGTTTTTGCCGTGCCGGTCATCCACTTTCTTGCCGCTGATGTTGTTGATGTTGCTCGGCTCACCGCGCTTGGAATCGAAGCGGTCATCGATCGTCGTGGAGGTGACATTCACCTCCGGCAACATGCCTGTTTCGGCATACGCCGCCTGGCTGGCCGTCAGTGAGATCATGCTCAATAGCAATACCTGCTGCCCTTTCATTTACCATCCTCCCTTGGATATTTATTGTTGGAAAAATAAAGCAGACGGATTGTAGGGATGAAAAAACAGGCTGGGAATGTGGCATATTGCCGCGCGACAAAATGTCGCAGCATGAAATGCTGCGGCATATTGCGGCAAAGACTAATATGCGCGCAGCGCATGTTATGTCGCAGCCACAATCTCCTGAGAAGTGAAATGCTGCGGCATCTTGCCCCGCAAAGGGATCCCGGATTTCTATGGGCTGAAGCCCATGAAAGCTCGTATACGGTGAAGGCTAACAAGCGCATGGTGCTTGTCGTGCCACTACAATAATTCACGCATCCCACCGCTGATGGT
>CAWHDU010000011.1:0-80423 GCA_963828205.1 uncultured beta proteobacterium | reverse complement strand
CGCATACTCCGGCGGGATGGTTTCGCCGTAGTGCGTGACGCCCTTGTCGTCCACCCATTTATACATTTTCGCCGCAACCGGCAAACTGAATGCAAGGCCGGCGATCAGTGCGGCAAACAGTTTAATTTTGGTCATTTTTGACTCCATAGCGATCACGATAAGATTGTACGGCGGCCAGATTCTGCACCATATCCGCTTCACCCTGCAAATAGCCGAGCAGGTCATTCAGCGTGGCGATAGACACCACCGGAATGCCATAGTTTCGCTGCACTTCCTGAACGGCGGAAAGCTCGCCCTGTCCGCGCTCCATGCGATCCAGCGCGATCACCACACCACATGGCCTGGCGCCCTCCGCGGCTATCAGCTCAACGGATTCGCGCACCGATGTGCCGGCGGAGATCACGTCGTCTATGATCAGCACCCGGCCTTGCAATTTCGCGCCCACCGTCGTGCCGCCTTCGCCGTGGTCTTTGGCCTCCTTGCGGTTATAGCAATAGTGTACGTTGCGCCCCTGCTCGGACAGCGCGATGGCCGTTCCGGCAACCAGCGGAATGCCTTTGTAGGCCGGGCCGAACAGCATGTCAAAAGAAAAACCGGAAGCGAGGATGGCCTGTGCGTAGAATTGCGAAAGATTCCTCAACGCCGCGCCGTCATTGAACAGCCCGGCATTGAAAAAATACGGCGACAGGCGCCCCGCCTTGGTCTGAAATTCGCCGAAGCGCAATACTTCGCGCTGCACGGCAAAGCGGATGAAATCCTGCCTGAAATTAAACATGGCGATTATCACGGGTTGAGGCGATGCCTGCCATTATAAGGGCGCGCGTCCCGTCAACGGAAACTTTCACGCGGGTCAGCTCTGCTTCCAGGGTAAACCGGCCACGCACCATCCGCCCAGCGTATTGCGGTGACCGTTCGCATCCTTGTCGCCTTCGAAGCCCTCCAGCACGTTGTAGCAGTCGCTATAGCCTGCCTGGGTGGCGGCAGTCGCGGCGGCATTGGAGCGTACTCCGCTGCGGCATATGAATATCACCAAAGCTTCCTTGTCCGCCTGCTGTTCGAGCTGGGAAATGAAATGTGGATTGAGTTTCATGCCCGGGTAGATCGACCATTCGATTTCCACCGCATCGGGTACGCGCCCGACCCAGTCCAGTTCGGCGCGGGTGCGCACATCCACCAGTTTGGCGCCGGGCGCGGATTGCAGCACTTCGTAAGCCTCGCCGGGATACAGTGTGCCCTTGTAAGGCAGGTTTATCCCCTTGCCGCGTTGCTGCGCGGCTTGCAGAATGGCGGTAATCTTCCCCATGTAACTCCCTTCTTTCCAACATTGTTCAATGAATTCGGCGCAGATGATATGCTGCACGGTACGGACTCATACTAGCGCAACCGGCATGAAAAATCACACTCATCAACATCCATCCCATGACGGCCCCGGCGCTTTCGAGCCGATGCATCCGGAACGTTTCGCCGCCGCGCAAAAAAGCACATGGGCCAGCATCGGCATCAATTTATTGCTGACATTTTTCCAGATAGTCGGCGGATTTTTCGCGCATTCGCAAGCCTTGATGGCCGACGGCCTGCATTCATTGTCGGACCTGCTGTCCGATGCGTTGGTGCTGTATGCCAACCGGCACGGCAACCGCCATGCCGACGCCAATCACCCCTATGGGCATGCGCGCGTGGAAACCGCCGCAACGCTTGTTTTGGGTGCATTTCTGGCAGCGCTTGGCGTGGTGCTGCTGGTGTCTGCCGCGATGCGTTTGCAGCACCCCGAGGCATTGCAGGCGGTCAATCCGCTGGCGCTCGCCATCGCGGTCATTGCACTGATTGCCAAGGAAGGCATGTTCCGCTACATGCTGGCAGTGGCCAAGCGGGTGCGCTCGCAGATGCTGGTGGCCAATGCGTGGCACGCGCGCTCCGATGCGGCGTCTTCATTGGTCGTCATCGTCGGAGTGGCCGGCAATCTGCTCGGCTATACCTTTTTTGACCTGCTTGCCGCAGCGGTGGTGGGGGTGATGATCGCGCATATGGGCGGCAAGCTCGCCCTGGAGGCGATGGAGGAGCTGATCGACACCGGGCTGGATGAAAAAGAGGTCGAGGCAATCCGGCAAACCTTGCTCAATACCCACGGGGTGCTTGGGCTGCATGAGCTGCGCACCCGCAAAATGGCGGATAACGCGCTGGTCGACGCGCACATCGTGGTCGACCCCAGGATCAGCGTGTCGGAGGGGCATTACATCGCCGAATCGGCGCGGCATGCCGTGCTCAAAAATCACCATGTGATGGACGTGATGGTGCACATCGATCCCGAAGACGACATGCAAGCCAAACCCAACGCGCATTTGCCGGGGCGCCCCGGCTTGCTGGCGCATCTGGCCGAGCATTTGGGAGAATCGAGCCTGGCGGGCAACCGTGTGGTGTTTCACTATCTGGATGGCAAGGTGGATGCCGAGATATTCCTGCCTGCTATCCGGCAACCGGCTGGGCATGCCGATGCGTTGCAGGCGCGCTGCGATGAGCTGGTGCGCGATGATGAATTATTCCGTGCCATTCACGTTCACCGCAGTCACGCACAAAATTAGTGCATAAACCGTCAATTTTGCCCGCTTCTGGTGCAAATATTTTGTGCGCCCGGAGATGGGCTTATGGCACAATGCCAATCTGCCGTGCGGGGTAATTGGCACGCTTCATGCGTATTGAATTTCGTATTTTTAACGGGCAGGTTGTTTATTTTTCATATTATTTATTTTTCGTATTACTGGGGAGAAAGCTATGTCGATGTCGGCAAATGATGTGTTGAAGATGATCAAGGACCACGACGTCAAGTTTGTGGATTTCCGTTTTACCGATACGCGCGGCAAGGAGCAGCATGTCGGTGTGCCGGCCAAGTACGTCGGCATGGAAAAGTTCGAGGACGGTCACGCGTTTGACGGCTCCTCCATCGCCGGCTGGAAAGGCATTCAGGCATCGGACATGCTGTTGATGCCGGATCCGGCGACAGCCTACCTCGATCCGTTCATGGACGAAAATACCCTGGTAATTACTTGCGACGTGATTGAACCGACCGATGGCAAGGGCTATGATCGCGACCCGCGTTCCATCGCGAAGCGCGCCGAAGCCTACCTGAAGTCATCGGGTATCGGCGATACGGCTTATTTTGGACCGGAGCCGGAATTCTTCATATTCGACTCGGTGAACTGGCATGTCGATATGTCCGGTTGTTCGCTGAAGATCAACTCCGAAGAGGCTGCGTGGGCAACCGGCGAGAAGTTCGACGGCGGCAACACCGGGCATCGACCGATGGTGAAGGGCGGCTACTTCCCGGTTCCGCCGGTCGACAGCCTGAACGACATCCGCGCCGCGATGTGCCTGGCGCTGGAAGACATCGGCATCGAAGTCGAAGTGCATCACCACGAGGTGGCGACTGCCGGGCAATGCGAAATCGGCACCAAGTTCAACACGCTGGTGCGCCGCGCCGACCAGACCCAGGTCTTGAAATACGTGGTGCATAACGTCGCGCACCAATACGGCAAGACCGCGACCTTCATGCCCAAGCCCATCGTCGGCGACAACGGTTCCGGCATGCATGTGCATCAGTCGATCTGGAAGGACGGCAAAAACCTGTTCGCGGGCAACGGCTATGCCGGTCTGTCCGAGACCGCGCTGTACTATATCGGCGGCATCATCAAGCACGCCAAGGCGCTGAACGCCATTACCAATCCGGGCACCAACTCCTACAAGCGTCTGGTTCCGCACTACGAAGCGCCGGTCAAGCTGGCGTATTCGGCGAAAAACCGCTCCGCGTCGATCCGCATCCCGCATGTGTCCAGCGACAAGGCGCGCCGTATCGAGACCCGCTTCCCGGATCCGACCGCGAACCCGTACCTGTGTTTCGCGGCCCTGATGATGGCCGGCCTGGACGGCATCCAGAACAAGATTCACCCCGGCGATCCGGCCGACAAAAACCTGTACGACCTGCCGCCGGAAGAAGATGCAAAGATCCCGACCGTGTGCGCCTCGCTGGATGAAGCATTGGCTCACCTGGACAAGGACCGCGAGTTCCTGACGCGCGGCGGCGTGTTCTCCAGCGACTTCATCGACGCCTTTATTGCGCTGAAAATGGACGAGGTCAACCGCATCCGCATGACCACGCATCCGGTCGAGTTCGATATGTATTACAGCATTTAGTTTGGGCGATCCAAGGCGGTGTGGCAAAACGGGGCGCAAGCCCCGTTTTGTTTTTGCAACGCAAATGTTTGTCTGGGCTTGCCGCTTGCCCTATACTTGCTCGGGCCACTTAGCGGGAGATTGAAAATGAAGCTCGGATACTTGCTTGCGATAATAAGCCTCTGCCCGGTGCTGGCGCAGGCGGAGATTTACAAGGCCGTTGATGCCGATGGACATGTTACCTATTCCAGTACGCCGATCAAGGGCGGAAAGAAAATCATTCTGGAACCGTTGCCCACCATGGTTCCGCCGGCGCGCGCGCCTTCTGCCGCTTCGCCCGATGGCTTTCCGAGAGTGGATGGCGCAACGCAAAAAAACCGCGATGACACGCGCCGCAAGATATTGCAGGATGAATTGAGCATCGAGGAAAGATTGCTTGAAGAAGCCACGCAGAGCCTGAAAGAGGGCGAAGCAAATCCAGAGGTCTACCAGGGGAAAGATGGCAAGACTTACCGCAATGTGGCGAAATATGAAGAGAAAATCAAGCCGCTGAAAGACCAGGTTGATTTGCACCGCAAAAATGTCGAAGCGCTAAGAACCGAGTTGTCCAAACTCAAGTAAGCTTCTTTTTCTATCTGGCATGTTTTCTGCTGCGCAAGAATGTATGCCTGACTTGCCATCTTTTACGCCGGAACACCTGGCTACCGCCGTCATCCTGCTGGATGACGAGTCCCGTGTCGTGTACATCAATCCTGCTGCCGAGCATTTGTTCGACGTGAGCAGCAATAATCTGCTCGGGCTTCCTGTGCAGCAGGCATTCACGGATACCGCGCAACTGGCCAATGCGGTAAAGCATGCGATCCGGGATAACGCCAGTTATATCGAACACGACCTGACGCTCGGCACACATGCGCACGGCAAGCTGCATTTGCGCTGTGTGGCAACGCCGGTGCAGCTCGGCAAACCCTGCCTGCTGCTGGAATTTCATCCGATGGACCGGCCGCTCAAGCTGGCGCGCGAAGAGCAGATGCTCGACCAGACGCAGGCCAACCGCCTGCTGCTGCGCAACCTCGCGCACGAGATCAAGAATCCGCTCGGCGGTATCCGCGGCGCGGCGCAATTGCTCGAGCAGGAGCTGGATAAACCGGCCTTGCGCGAATACACCCAGGTCATTGTGCAGGAAGCGGACCGGCTGCGCTCGCTGATGGAGAAATTGCTCTCCCCGCAAAACACCTCGCACTACGGCGCGCTCAACATCCACGAAGTGCTGGAGCGCGTGCGCAGCGTGGTGCTGGCGGAAATGCCGTCGGGGTTGGCAATCCGGCGCGACTACGACATCAGCCTGCCCGCGCTGGTAGGCGACAAGGAGCAACTGATCCAGGCGGTGCTCAACATCGTGCGTAACGCCGCGCAAGCGATGGGCGGCAGCGGAACCATCACCCTGCGCACCCGCATCGCGCGGCAGGTAACGCTGGTCAAGCGCCGCCACCGGCTGGCGGTGATGGTACAGATCATCGACAACGGCCCCGGCATCCCGCCGGAATTGCAGGACAAGATTTTTTACCCGCTGGTATCGGGGCGCGCCGATGGCCACGGGCTCGGGCTGACGCTGGCGCAGGACTACGTCAGCCAGCATCACGGCGCGATAGAATTCGACAGCGAACCGGGGCGCACCTGCTTTACCGTGCTGCTGCCGCTGCCCTAAACTTGTACAGCCGAAACCAAATAGATAGCCCGGATGAAGCTGTAGCGGAATCCGGGGAAGCATCCCGTAAGCCCCCGGATTCCGGTTTTTTGCCTGCATCCAGGCTACAAAAGTAACTAAAGGTGAATGAATATGCAGCCTGTCTGGATCATAGACGACGACAAGTCGATACGCTGGGTGCTGGAAAAAGCCCTGGCCCGCGAGAACATCGAGTTCAAGAGCTTTGCCACGGCGGACGAAGCGCTGTTTGCGCTGGATGGCAAGCTGCCGCAGGTGGTGGTCAGCGATATCCGCATGCCGGGCAGCTCCGGGCTGGATTTTCTGCAGACGCTGCAGCGGCGCTATCCGCTCATTCCTGCCATCATCATGACCGCCTACTCGGATCTGGAAAGCGCCGTTTCCGCGTTCCAGGGCGGCGCGTTCGAATACCTGCCCAAGCCGTTCGATATCAATCACGCGGTCGATCTGATCCGGCGCGCGTTGGAGCAGAGCCAGCGCAAATCGGGCGGGGCGCAGGAAGCAGAAGCCGCCGCCGGCATACTCGGCCAGGCTCCCGCGATGCAGGAAGTGTTCCGCGCCATCGGCAAGCTGGCGCAATCGCAGGCGACCGTGCTGATCAACGGCGAATCCGGCACCGGCAAGGAACTGGTGGCGCGCGCGCTGCACCGCCACAGCCCGCGCGCCAGCAAGCCGTTCATCGCGATCAATACCGCCGCAATCCCCGGGGATCTGCTCGAATCGGAACTGTTCGGCCACGAGCGCGGCGCGTTCACCGGCGCGGCGGCGACGCGGCACGGCCGCTTCGAACAGGCGGAAGGCGGCACGCTGTTCCTCGACGAGATCGGCGACATGCCCGCCGAACTGCAGACCCGTTTGCTGCGCGTGCTGTCGGACGGCAACTTCTACCGCGTCGGCGGACAGCAGCCGATCAAAGCCAACGTGCGCATCATCGCCGCGACGCACCAGAATCTCGACGAGCGCGTCAGGCAGGGCCTGTTCCGCGAAGACCTGTTTCACCGGCTCAACGTGATCCGCTTGCGACTGCCGCCGCTGCGCGAGCGCCGCGAGGATATCCCGCTGCTGGCGAAATATTTCCTGCGGAAGAGCGCGCACGAACTGGGCGTGGAGCAAAAACAATTGAGCGAGGAGGCGCTGCGCTTTCTCGCCGCGCAGGACTTTCCCGGCAACGTGCGGCAACTGGAGAACCTTTGCCACTGGCTTGCGGTGATGACGCCCTCGCAGCGGATCGAGATCGCCGACCTGCCGCACGAGTGGCGCGGCGAAGCGGCGGCGCGCGCGGCGGGCAACGGCGACTGGAGCGGCGCGCTGGCGCAGCACGTGGGGCTGGCCTTGCAGCGCGGCGAAGATCACCTCATGGGCAAGCTCGCCGCGCAATTCGAGCGCACCCTGATCCTGCAGGCTTTGCGGCATACCAACGGGCGGCGCATCGAAGCGGCCACCCTGCTCGGCATCGGACGCAACACCCTGACGCGCAAGATACAGGAACTGGGGCTGGAAAGCGGGGAGCACTAGCTCGTCTAATGGCCGTTATGTTTGCTCCGCTCCGGTGATTGGGGAATGATGCGGCGAAGAATGCATGAAGAGGCATGATGTCAAAAAAAAGGCGCCCATCAAAAAACACAAAACCGACCGCCGGCAAGGCCGGAGCGACGCTGGCCGTTATGCCGGATTACTACCCGCTATTCAGTTGCACGGGCCGATTGCGAGGATACATGCTGCGCGGGTTGGTCGGTCGAAATCGATGCGGCCAGCTGGCATCGTTATCAGTCCAGCCAGCATGAAAAACTGGCTCCGCTGTTCCGCAGCGCAGTGGAACAGGTAGAAAAAGCGTCGCAAACCAGGGACAAATTCGCCAAAATAAAAATGCGGCCCGATGGAGCCTGCGCATTCTTGGAATCAGACAGGCTGTGCATGATCCAGCGGGAGCTGGGAGCAGACGCCTTGTCCGATACCTGCGCTTTGTATCCGCGGCAGCGCAATGAGTATTTCGACCGGCTGGAATACGGGTTGGTGTTGTCTTGCCCGGAGGCGGCGCGGCTCGCGTTGTTGCATCCTGAGCCGATCCGAATGCTGGAAGCGGAACCGGACGTACGATTTTCCGGGCGCGATATAGTCAGCCACCGTGTTATTGGGGGCGCAGTGGACGATCAGAAACGGATAAGCCCGCTGGACGATTGCCGAAAAATGATTCTGGACATCCTGCAGTTCAGGAAACTTTCATTGGGCGCACGAGTAATGGTTCTCGGGCGCCTGCTCGATGAAGTGAAGCGCGTGGGAAAATGGAATGCTGAAATTGTCCAGATATTGGCATCCTTTAAGAGCATATTTACCGATCCGGCTGCCGTGGAGGCGCAATACGAGCAAATACCCGGAGAGCTTTCACGCAAACTGCAGGTGATTACCGGGTTTCTGGCAGACTTTTACTTTCACAAAGTCGGCCAACCACGGTTGGCGGAGTGCATGCTGGCCGCAATCGACGGCTGGATGGGCGACGAAGCCTCGGGAGACAATGTGCTAGCGCGGTATCTTCACGCCCACGAGAATTATTACCTGCCGTACATGCGGGAAAAGGGATATATCCTCGAGAATTATCTGGTGGCCTATACAAGACTCAATATTTTCCCTTTTTCACGCGGGAGTTTTTTTGAACTGTACCGCGAGCTTGTCTGCAACCTCGCAATCGTTCAGGTAATTCTGGTGGGCATGGCTGGCCATTACAAGGGGCTGACCGACGCCAAAGTAATTCAACTGATCCAGTCGTTCGTGCGCACGACGGCGCATCACGCCGATTATCTGAGCAAGTTGAACAGCGACATCGGCTCATCGAGTGCACCGTCCTTTGCGGAAATCATGTGGATGCTAAAGGAGCGGTAGCGTATTTTTGTACCGAAGGTGTTTTCAGCGCACCATCCGTTCCAGCAATTTCTCGTGTATTCCGCCGAAGCCGCCGTTGCTCATCACCAGCACATGGTCGCCTGGTCGTGCGGCGGCGGCGACTGCTTCAATCAGCTCGTTGAGGTCGTCCTTCACCACGGCTTTTTTACCAAGCGGAGCCAGCGCGCCGCGCGCATCCCAGCCGAGGTTCCCGGCATAGCAGAACACCAGGTCGGCATCCTTCAGGCTGCCCGGCAGCGCATCTTTCATCACGCCGAGCTTCATCGTGTTGG
The DNA here is from genome assembly GCA_963828205.1 of uncultured beta proteobacterium. Classification (GTDB taxonomy): domain Bacteria; phylum Pseudomonadota; class Gammaproteobacteria; order Burkholderiales; family Gallionellaceae; genus Gallionella. The sequence continues at coordinate 71,366 of CAWHDU010000011.1, read as the reverse complement.
AGCGCGGCTCCAGCACCGCGAGGATGCGCGCCTGGCCGACCTTGCTGCGCAGCCCGGCGACAGTGGTGTCGATCGCGGTGGGGTGGTGTGCGAAGTCGTCATACACGGTGATGCCGTTGACCGCGCCGCGCACTTCCATGCGCCGCTTCACGTTCCTGAATTCGGCCAGCGCCGCCAACCCTTGCGCGACCGGCACACCGGCATGGCGCGCCGCGGCGAGCGCGGCGAGCGCGTTCATGCGGTTGTGTTCGCCGAGCAAGTCCCATTCGAGCGCGCCTTGCGGTTGGCCGTTCAGCGTCACGCGGTTGTTTGCGTCGATGTTCCAGCCCCTCTCCTCCAGCCCCTCTCCCGCAGGCGGGCGAGGGGAGCCGAATTGTTCCACCGGCGTCCAGCAGCCACGCTGGAGCACGCGCCGCAGCGATTCTTCGCGCCCGTTGCACACCACCAGCCCGTTTCCCGGCACGGTGCGCACCAGGTGGTGGAACTGCGTCTCGATGCTGGCCAGGTCGGGAAAGATGTCGGCGTGGTCGAATTCCAGGTTGTTCAGGATTGCGGTGCGCGGATGGTAGTGCACGAACTTGGAGCGCTTGTCGAAAAAGGCGGTGTCGTATTCGTCCGCCTCGATGACGAAAAAGGGCGAATCGGTAAGGCGCGCGGAAACGCCGAAATTCTGCGGCACGCCGCCGATCAGGAAGCCGGGGTTCATTCCCGCGTATTCGAGTATCCATGCCAGCATCGCTGATGTCGTGGTTTTGCCGTGAGTGCCTGCAACTCCCAAAACCCACTTGCCGCGCAACAAGGTATCCGCCAGCCATTGCGGCCCGGAAACATAGGGCAGGCCGCGATTGAGTATCTCCTCCATCAGCGGGTTGCCGCGCGACACCACGTTGCCGATGACGAACACATCCGGCTTGAGCTCGAGCTGCTCGATGCCGAAGCCTTCGATCAGTTCGATGCCCTGCGCCTCCATCTGTGTGCTCATCGGCGGATAGACATTGGCGTCGCAGCCGGTCACACGGTAGCCTGCCTGCTTGGCGATGGCCGCGATGCCGCCCATGAAGGTGCCGCAGATGCCGAGGATGTGGATATGTTTCTGTCTGCTCATCGTCAATCCCAACTTCGCCATTCCGGCGAAGGCCGGAATCCAGTTAATCAACAATTATCCGCGTAGCGGTACAAATTTCAGGTTTTGCCTGCTTCGCAGGTTTTTTTAATCACTGGATTCCGGCCTTCGCCGGAATGACGGGTTAAGCCCGAAAAATAAAATACACCGCGCCCATGAGGCACAGCGCCGCATACAGATAATCCCATTTCAGCGGCTGGTTCATGTACAGCACCGCGAACGGCACGAACACCGACAGCGTGATGACTTCCTGCAAAATCTTCAGTTGCCCGAGGCTGAGTTCGGTGTAGCCGATGCGGTTCGCCGGCACCTGCAGCAGATATTCGAAAAGCGCGATGCCCCAGCTTATCAGCGCCGCGATATACCACGGCGACGCCGCCAAGTTCTTCAGGTGCCCGTACCACGCGAACGTCATGAACAGGTTGGACACGGCGAGCATCAGCGCCGTAATCAGCAGCGGGTTAGAGATGAGCCCCATCGCGAGGTGTTTCGGCGAAGTGCTACTTTACGCCCATCAGTTCCACGTCGAATATCAGCGTCGCATTCGGCGGAATCGCCCCCGGTGCGCCGCGCGCGCCATAGCCGAGATGCGGCGGGATGATCAGCGTGCGTTGCCCGCCTACCTTCATGCCATCGATGCCCTGCTCCCATCCGTCGATCACCATCCCGGCGCCGAGCGGGAATCTGATCGGCACGCTGCGGTCATGCGAGCTGTCGAACTTTTTGCCTTTATTGTCTTTGGCAGCCGCGTCGTACAGCCAGCCGGTGTAATGCACGGCCACTTCGCGCCCCGCCGTGGCTTGCTCGCCCTTGCCCAGCTTATGGTCGGTTTTGACCAGCTTGGTTAGGTTGCCGGCTTCCTTCTTCGCAGCAGGCGCTTCGGCGTGTGCCGTGGCTGAAATCATGCCTGCTGCCAGCAGCAGAGCCAGGGGAAAAAACAGGGTGTGTTTCAACATATTCATATTCCTTGGAGGTAGTTTCAAGTTATTGAGGAAGTTATGCGTGCGCCAGACTAACGCACGGCCAGCAGTTCGACATCGAACACCAGCGTTGCATTCGGTGGGATCACGCCGCCCGCGCCGCGAGCGCCGTAGCCCAGATGTGCGGGAATGACCAGCGTGCGCTGCCCGCCGACCTTCATGCCTTCCACGCCCTGGTCCCAGCCCTTGATCACATGCCCCGCACCGAGCGGAAAATCGAACGGCTCGTGGCGGTCGCGCGAGCTGTCGAACTTCGCGCCTTTATGGTCGGGCGCGGCATCGTCGTACAGCCAGCCGGTGTAGTGCACCAGCACCTCCATGCCGCTGGTCGCCAGCTCGCCTTCGCCCTGCTTGACATCGGTTTTAATCAGTTCAGTCATGTTGCCTTTTCCTTCTATTGTTGTGGCCTGCTCAAGGCAAGCCGTGGTTGAAAAAAACTCGGTCGGGTTAGCGCAGCGTAACCCGACATTTGCATCTATTGAGGATTACATAATTGAAGGCATGATCTTCGTATTGTGTAGGTCGGGCTACGCCCGGCGCGGCGGGCAAAGCCCGCCCTACGGTAAATCACGTAATCGCCATGAATTATGTAAAGCCCAATAATCTAGTAACCCAGCACCGGCGCCAGCCAGCGTTCGGCCTCTTCCAAACTCCAGCCCTTGCGCCGCGCATAGTCCGCCACCTGATCCCCGCCTATCTTGCCGGTGGCGAAGTATTGCGCCTGCGGGTGCGAGAAGTAGAAGCCGCTCACCGCCGCTGTGGGCAGCATCGCGTAGCTGTCGGTCAGCGTGATGCCGGCGTTGAGCGGCGCTTGCAACAGCTCGAACAATGCGCCCTTCTCGGTGTGTTCCGGGCAGGCCGGGTAGCCGGGTGCGGGGCGGATGCCGCGATATTTCTCGGCGATCAGCGCGTCGTTGTCCAGAGCCTCGTCCGCCGCGTAGCCCCAGAACTCGCGGCGCACGCGCGCGTGGAGCAGCTCGGCGAAGGCCTCGGCGAGGCGGTCGGCCAGCGACTTGAGCAGGATCGCGTTGTAGTCGTCGTGATGCTTCTCGAACTCGGCGACGCGCGCGTCGATGCCGATGCCTGCGGTCACCGCGAACGCGCCGATGTAGTCCTTGACCTTGGTTTCCTTCGGCGCGATGAAATCGGCGAGGCAGTAGTTCGGGATGTTGTCCGGTTTCTTGGTTTGCTGGCGCAGGTTGTGCCAGGTTATCGCCACATTTTTACGTGATTCGTCGGTGTAAATTTCGATGTCGTCGCTGTTGACCGTGTTCGCCGGGAACAGGCCGAACACCGCGTTCGCGGTCAGCCATTTTTCGTCGATGATCTTCTTCAGCATCGCCTGCGCATCGGCGAACAGCTTGCGCGCTTCCTCGCCTACCGCCCTGTCCTGCAATATCTTCGGGTAGCGCCCGGGCAGCTCCCATGCCTGGAAGAACGGCGACCAGTCGATATAGGCGGCGATCTTGTCGAGCGGGTAGTTCTCGAATTTGTGTACGCCCATCAGGTACGGTTTGGGTGGGATTTGCTTTGCCCAATTCGTCTTCAGCCCATGCGCTCGCGCCTCCGCCAACGTGACATACACGGCCTTGGTCTTCTTGCCCTCGTGCTGCGCGCGAGCCTCGGCATAGTCGGCCTCGATGCCCGCAACGTATGCGTCGCGCAGCGTGTCGGAAAGCAGGTTGCTGCATACGCCCACTGCGCGCGAGGCATCGGTAGCGTACACCGTCGCGCCGCCCGGATAGTTCGGCGCGATCTTCACGGCGGTATGCACGCGCGACGTGGTCGCGCCGCCGATCAGCAGCGGGATGGTGAAACCCTGGCGCTGCATCTCCTTGGCGACATGCGCCATCTCTTCCAGCGACGGCGTGATCAGCCCGGACAGGCCGATGATGTCGGCGTTGTGTTCGCGCGCGGTGTCGAGGATCTGCTGGCACGGCACCATCACGCCCATGTTGACCACCTCGAAGTTGTTGCATTGCAGCACCACAGTGACGATATTCTTGCCGATGTCGTGCACGTCGCCCTTGACCGTGGCCATGACGATCTTGCCCTTGGCGCTGGTGTTGCCGCTGCGCAATTTTTCCGCCTCGATATACGGCACCAGGTGCGCCACCGCCTGCTTCATCACGCGCGCCGATTTCACCACCTGCGGCAGGAACATCTTGCCCGCGCCGAACAGGTCGCCGACGACGTTCATCCCGGTCATCAGCGGGCCTTCGATCACCTCGACCGGGAACTGCGCCTGCTTGCGAGCCTCCTCGGTGTCCCCGACGATGAAGGTGGTGATGCCGCGCACCAGCGCATGGGTGATGCGTTCCTGCACTGTGCCGTTGCGCCATGCCAGGTCTTCGACCTGTTCCTTGCCGCCGCCCTTGACGCTCTCGGCCAGCTTGACCAGCTTCTCGCCGGCGTCGGGGCTGCGGTTCAGCACCACATCTTCCACCGCGTCGCGCAACTCTTTCGGAATCTCCTCGTATACGCCGAGCTGCCCGGCGTTGACGATGCCCATGGTCATGCCCGCCTTGATCGCGTGGTACAGGAACACGGTATGGATCGCTTCGCGCACCGGCTCGTTGCCGCGGAATGAGAACGACACGTTGGACACGCCGCCGGAAATCTTGGCGAACGGCAGATGCTTGCTGTATCCACGCCGTGGCCTCGATGAAGTCCACCGCGTAGTTGTTGTGTTCCTCGATGCCGGTGGCGATCGCGAAGATGTTCGGGTCGAAGATGATGTCTTCCGGCGGGAAGCCGATCTTGTTCACGAGGATGTCGTAGCTGCGCTTGCAGATTTCGGTCTTGCGTTTGTAGGTGTCGGCCTGCCCCTGCTCGTCGAACGCCATCACTACCGCCGCCGCACCATAGCGGCGCACCAGCGTGGCATGCCTGATGAAATTCTCTTCGCCTTCCTTCAGCGAGATCGAGTTGACGATGGGCTTGCCCTGCACGCACTTCAGCCCGGCCTCGATGATGCTCCACTTCGAGGAATCGATCATCATCGGCACCTTTGAAATGTCCGGCTCGGAGGCGACCAGGTTGAGGAACTTCGCCATCGCGGCCTCGCCGTCGAGCATCGCCTCGTCCATGTTGATGTCGATCACCTGCGCGCCGGTTTCCACCTGCTGCCTGGCGACTTCCAGCGCCTCGTCGTACTGGCCTTCGAGGATCAGGCGCTTGAATTTGGCCGAGCCGGTGACGTTGGCGCGTTCGCCGACGTTGACAAACAGCGAGTCGTCGCCGACGTTGAACGGCTCCAGCCCGGACAGGCGCAGCTTCTTTTCGATGGCCGGAATCTTGCGCGGCGGCACGTCTTTCAGCGCCTCGGCAATCGCCTTGATATGTGCGGGCGAGGTGCCGCAACAGCCCCCGGCGATATTGAGGAAACCGCTGGTGGCGAATTCCTTGACCAGACGTGCGGTTTTTTCCGGCAGCTCGTCGTAGCCGGTTTCCGACAGCGGATTGGGCAGCCCCGCGTTGGGGTGCGCGCTGACGTAACAGCTCGCGACGCGCGACATTTCTTCGACATAAGGGCGCATCAGCTCCGCACCCAGCGCGCAGTTCAATCCGATCGACAGCGGCCTGGCATGGGCGAGCGAGTTCTAGAACGCCTCGGTGGTCTGGCCGGACAGCGTACGCCCGGAAGCATCGGTGATGGTCCCGGAAATCATTATTGGAACTCTTACACCGTATTGCTCGAAGTGGCGCTCGATCGCAAACAGCGCGGCCTTGGCGTTCAGCGTGTCGAAGATGGTCTCGACCATCAGGATATCCGCGCCGCCGTCGAGCAGGCCGCGCACCGCCTCGGCGTAGCTTTCCACCAGTTCGTTGAAGGTGACGTTGCGCGCGCCGGGGTCGTTCACGTCCGGCGAGATCGACGCGGTGCGCCCGGTCGGCCCGAGCACACCCGCGGCGAAGCGCGGCTTGTCTGCTGTGGAAAATTCGTCGCACAGCCCGCGCGCCAGCTTCGCCCCGGCCGCGTTCAGCTCGTACACCAGATGCTGCATCTCGTAATCCGCCATCGAAACGGAAGTGGAATTGAAAGTGCAGGTCTCGAGGATATCCGCGCCCGCTTCGAGATACTGGCGATGGATGCCGCCGACGATGTGCGGCTGGGTCAGCAGCAGCAGATCGTTGCAGCCCTTCACATCGACCGGATGGTCAGCGAAAGTGCGCCGCGCGCCGCGATAATCGCCATACAACTCGGTGCCGCGATAATGCGCCTCGGTCAGCTTGTGGCGCTGGATCATCGTGCCCATCGCGCCGTCGAGGATCAGGATGCGTTGTTGCAGCAGCGTTTCGAGGGGGTGAGGCTTATGTGGCATGGCGTTCGGCCCGGAAAATGAGCGCGGATTTTATCATGCGGAAATCATCGGAGCGCGTGCATCCTGTCCGCAGGCACACCAAAGCGGTTGTAACGCTACCTGACGATGTGCACGGTTGCGATGGTATTATCGCCTTCCCGGATCGGTGCAGTCAGCCATGATTCCCCCCAAAGTGTTCTGAGCACCGGTATTACTCCAAGATTAGCGATGAGTTTCTATTGCGCCCCACTGCCGTATCAATCCGATGCTTCGCGCTATTATGCGGCACTGGCCGATCTACCCTGGGCGGCATGGCTGGATAGCGGCGGGATGGCGCGCTACGACATCCTCGTTGCCGCGCCGCATCGCACGGTCATGCCTGATGAGAAGGCGGCGCAAGGCGACCCGTTCGACCTTGTGCGCAGAGCATTGGGTGAACGGATCGCGCCCGTTGCGGACGTGCCGTTTGCAGGCGGCGCGCTGGGCTATTGGAGTTACGATCTGGCGCGCCGCATGGTATCGCTGCCGGAAATCGCACGGGTTGACAGCCAGTTGCCGGACATGGCAGTGGGTATCTACGATTGGGCGGTCGTGCTGGATCACCGGCAACAGACCGCACGCTTGGTATCGCATCGGCGCTTTGCCGGAACGGCGGAGGCATTGCCGCAAATTCTGTTCCGCCTGCAAAATCCGCCGCCGCTTCCCGCCGATACTTTCCGCGTGCGGGGGCAGGTTTCTTCAAACTTCACGCCTGCCAGTTACGCAACTGCCTTTGCGGCAGTGCAGGATTATTTGCGGGCGGGCGATTGCTACCAGATCAATCTTGCGCAACGTTTCAGCGCGCAGGCCGAAGGCGATGCGTTCGGCGCCTATCTCGCGTTGCGCGGTTTAAGCCCCGCGCCCTATGCGGCTTTTCTGAATTTGCCGCATGCCCAAATCCTGTGCGCTTCGCCGGAATGTTTCGTCAACGTGCGGGACGGCGAGGTGAGAACCAGGCCGATCAAGGGTACGCGCGCGCGCGGCGGCGATGCGCGGCAAGACCGCCTGCTTGCCGAGGAATTGCGCAGTCACCCGAAGGATCGCGCGGAGAACCTGATGATCGTGGATTTGTTGCGCAACGATCTGGGCAAGAGCTGCATAGCCGGTTCGGTGCATGTGCCGGAATTGTTCGAGGTGGAAAGCTTTGCCAATGTGCATCATCTGGTCAGCACGGTGGAAGGCAGGCTTGCGGCGGGGCGCGATGCGCTGGATGTGCTGCGCGACTGCTTTCCGGGAGGCTCCATCACCGGCGCGCCCAAACTGCGCGCCATGCAGATCATCGAGCAGCTGGAGCCGGATCGGCGCGGAATTTATTGCGGAGCCGTCGGCTATGTCGGTTTCGACGGCAATATGGACAGCAATATCGCCATTCGCACACTGGTGCATGGCAACGGTAAAATCCATTGCTGGGCGGGCGGCGGTATCGTGGCGGATTCGGATATGGCGGCGGAATATCAGGAGACGCTGGACAAATCGTCCGCCATGCTTGAATTGCTGCGGCGTTATGGGGGCATTTTTGAGCGCAACATCGGGATTGTCCGTTGTGGGACGACGAGTGCATAAATGTCTGCGGCTCAAATACCGTTTGAGGTATATTTCCGGATGCTGGGAAGATGTTCCGGAAACCCCTGTTTGCTGCCACGCTTCATTAAGAGCGCCTAACATAATGAAATACGAGCTGCGTTGGGTTTTGGCGGTGATGGATGCAAGGCGCGGCGCGCTGCCCGCAGCCATTCTGCGTACAAGCGGCGCAACGCCGCGTTGCGGTCGAATGCCTTAGCCGCACACGCATTTCATTATGTTAGGCGCTCTAAGAAAGCCGAACAGCGGAATTTTTATAGGAGTGGAGCAACCATGGCGCGTCAAGCCATCCAAGAATCAGATTGTGTTGCGATTTCATGCCAGAACTGCGGTCTTTACCAGCTTTGCCTGCCCATGGGGCTGGACGGCGCGGACACGGCGCTGCTCGACCGCTATGTGAAAAGGAAGCGCTTGCTCAAGCGCGGAGAGGTGATTTACCGCATCGGCGAAACCATGACCTGCGTTTACGCCATTCGCAGCGGGTCGATCAAAACCTATATTTCCACCGACGACGGCCGCCTGCAAATCACCGGTTTCCATGTTCCGGGCGAGCTGCTCGGATTGAACGCTATCGACGAAAAGCGCCATAGCTGCGAAGCGGTGGCGCTGGAGACTACATCGATATGCGAAATTACGGCGGATTGCTTTGAAGATCTGGCGCGTCAAATCCCGTCGGTGCACTACCAGATGCTCAGGATGATGAGCAAGGAGATCAAGCACAATCAGGAGCTGATGCTGTTGCTCGGGAAAAAAAATGCCGAAGAGCGGCTGGCAACTTACCTGCTGTCGCTGTCGCGGCGGTTTGCGATGCGCAACTACTCTCCGACCCAGTTCAATCTGAGCATGTCGCGCGGCGACATCGGCAATTACCTGGGCATTGCCGAAGAAACCGTCAGCCGTATTTTTTCCCGTTTTCAGGAAGAAGGAATGATTGCCATCGAACGCAGGCATATCGTCCTGAATGACCTTGAACGCCTGAGCGCCATTGCGCGCGAGCCGTATTCCGCAACCGCCCGGGTCATTCCGCTGCTGCGCTCTCCGCGTCCCCGCTGATTTTTCAGAACATCAATGGGAATTTCTGCCACGGCAGATGATATGTCCCGTGCCTGTAACCCATAGGCCATGTCTTTTTTTGTATGTCGAGCAAGAAGGTTGACGTGCGTCAGGGTTTTTCCGGTTTCTTGAATGGAAAATGCGAACCGTGAAGATTGTGTGGCAACCCGCGTTTCCTCCCAGCACGTTATCTATTGCGTGCGCCCTGTAGGCCGTTTGTGCGAATCCCATTCCTGCAAACGGCTTTTTTTTGGCGCAAACCGGATTTGCACGGAATTGACGGCTCGATCAGCCGGACGGCTGGGCGGCGTGATTAGTCTTTCCAGCCGGGAAAATGTAGCCTACACTATACGGGCATCGGCACTATGCCTGTATGGGTTGTTGTACCGCAAAGTTTAAGTCTGTTCTTGTATTTCTTGCATCGCATAAAGGAATGATCATGAAACTGGGCACTTTGGCAGCAGCGCCGATAATCATCGCACCCCGGGCTGTCCCGGCCACCGCATGCTCGCTCCCCGGCGCCGCTTAACGTGATTCTCCATAGCCAGCTTGTGCAATGTTTAAGAATGTGTGAAGAGACGCGCATCCGCGTTGCAATCTGATCGAAATAGCTTTGTTTTTAACTCGCTTCCGGGGGTATTGTGGAAACAACTCAAACAGCGCCAGTGAAATACGACATGGATATCGTCAGATGGTTTTCCATCGCGGCGGTGATCTATTTTGTGGTGGGCACGTTTATCGGCGTGTGGATCGCTGCGGAACTGGCGTGGCCATCGCTGAACTTTATTCCTGAAGTTGCCTTCGGGCGCCTGCGCCCGCTGCACACCAATGCGGTAATTTTCGCGTTTGGCGGCTGCACCCTGATGGCCACCGGCTTCTATATCGTGCAGCGCACCGGCGCGACCAGGCTGTGGAGCAACGGCCTGGCGTGGTTCACCTTCTGGGGATGGAACCTGGTCATCGTGCTGGCGGTGATCACCCTGCCGCTGGGGATTACCCAATCCAAGGAATATGCCGAACTGGAATGGCCGATCGATATCCTGATCGCCATTGTCTGGCTGGCATTCGGGCTGAATTACATCATGACCATCGCGATCCGCAAGGTTTCGCATATCTATGTGTCCAACTGGTTCTTCATGGGCATGATCGTGATGATCACCTACCTGCATGTAGTGAACAGCCTTGCCATTCCGGTCAGCCTGACCAAGTCTTATTCGATTTTCTCGGGTGTGCAGGATGCCATGATCCAGTGGTGGTGGGGGCATAATGCCGTGGGCTTCTATTTGACCGCCGGCTTCCTCGGCATGATGTATTACTTCGTGCCCAAGCAGGCAAACCGTCCTGTGTTCTCCTACCGGTTGTCCGTGCTGCATTTCTGGACGCTGATGTTCGGTTATGTGTGGCTGGGCGCGCACCATCTGCAATATACCGCGTTGCCCGACTGGACCGGCTCGCTGGGGGCGGCGATTTCGCTGGCGATGATCATCCCGTCCTGGGGCGGCGCGATGAACGGCATGATGACCCTGTCCGGCGCCTGGGATCGCCTGCGCACCGATTACATCCTGCGCTTCCTGGTGGTCGCCCTGGCGTTCTATGCAATGTCCACCTTCGACGGCCGGTGATGTCGATCAGAACCGTGAACGCCTTGTCGCACTACACCGACTGGACGATAGGCCACGTGCACTCCGGCGCGCTGGGCTGGGTGGCGATGGTTTCCATCGGCGCGCTTTACCATCTGGTGAAAAAGCTGTGGAACACCGAAATGTATTCCGACGACCTGGTCAACGTGCATTTCTGGCTATCCACCATCGGCACCGTGGTCTATATTGTGGCGATGTGGGTGTCGGGCATCATGCAGGGCCTGATGTGGCGCGATTACGACGAATACGGCACGCTGTCCTACACCTTCGTCGAATCCGTGGCGGCAATGCATCCGTACTATGCGTTGCGCACCATCGGCGGGATCATTTTCAACCTGGGCGCATGGATCATGCTGTACAACGTGGTGATGACGGTGCGCCAGGCAAGCGCCGCGCGCAATACCGATGCCCTTCCCGCCAAAGCATAAGGAGCGAGACATGTCCGAACACGATAAAATTTATTCGACAAAACTCCAGGACAAGATGGAGCGCAGCACCCTCCTGATGTTCGCGGTGGTCGCTCTTGTCCTGACAGTCGGCGGCATCGTGGAAATTGTTCCGCTGTTCTACCTGGACCGCACCATGACCCACTTGTCTCCCGATGTCAAAGGCAAGGTGGGCAAAAAGGAAATTTCGCCCATCGTCTGGCAGCGCCAGCCCGGCCAGTCGCTGGACGAATGGAAGCCGGGCGACGGCGTGCGCCCTTACAAGCCGCTGGAGCTGGCCGGACGCGATGTTTACATCCGCGAAGGCTGCTACCTGTGCCATTCGCAAATGATCCGTCCGTTTCGCGACGAGAAAGACCGCTACGGCCACTACTCGGTATCTTCCGAATCCATGTACGACCATCCCTTCCAATGGGGCTCCAAGCGCACCGGGCCGGACTTGGCGCGTGTCGGCGGAAAGTACTCGGATGAATGGCATCGCCGCCATATGAAGTATCCGCGCGAAGTAGTGCCGGAGTCCGTCATGCCCAACTATTTCTTTCTGGAAAAAAATAGGATAGATGCCGCGCAGTTGAAGAAAAACATGGAGGCGATGCGCGGCATGCCTTTTTACCCGGCCCCTACTCCGATGCCGATATCGCCGGCGCGAAGGAGGCTGCGGAAGGCAAGACCGAAATGGATGCGGTCATTGCCTACCTGCAAAGCCTGGGTAGCCATATCAAGTTCACGGAAGGCGTGAATTACCGTGACTAAGTTACTGGGCCACCTGGGCTTGGATGCGGAGGCCATGACCGTCAATGATTGGCTCGGGGTGTTCTTTACTGTAGCGGTGTTTATCGGCATGGTCTATGTCTATGTCATGGTATTTCGTCCGGCAAACCGGGACAAATTCGAGTCGCGGCGCGGCATGGCGCTGGATGACGAAGATCATATCAATGCGGGAGAAATAAAATGAGCGAGAAACACGAGGCAGCCGACGCGCAGACAACCGGGCATGTGTGGGATGACGACCTGGCCGATCTTACCAACCAGCCGCCCAAATGGTGGATGCTGGGACTGACTGCCAGCGCATTGTTTTGCGTGGCGTACTTCCTGTACTACCCCTCTTTCCCGCTTGCGACGATGGGTGGGTATTTCAAAGGGTTCGGCGGCTGGACGACCATCAAGGAGCTGGAAGCCGACAAGGGTGAGCTGGATGCGGTGCGCGGCAAATTCGAAGCCAGGCTCAAGGGCATGACCCCGGCGGCCATTCTGGCGGACAGGGAATTGACCGAATTTGCCATCCGTTCCGGCAAGGTGCTGTTCGGCGACAACTGCGCTGCCTGTCACGGCACCAATGGGGTCGGCACGCATGATAAGGAGGGGCTGTTTGCGCCGGTGCTGCGCGACGACGACTGGCTGTTCGGCGGCAAGATCGAAGATGTCCACGCGTCCATCGAGGGCGGTCGCCAGAGCATGATGACGGCGCACAAGGATAGCCTGAAACCCGAGCAAATTGACGCTGTCGCAAAGTACGTCCTCGCGTTGAGCGAAGGCAAGGGCGATTCCGAAACGGCCGGCAAAAAAGTGTTCATGGAGAGCGACTGTACTGCCTGCCACGGCCAGGATGCCAAGGGCATCCTGGCAATGGGTTCGGCTAACCTGACCGACAATATCTGGCGCTTTGAGCGCTCGATCGAGGGCATCAAGCGCACCATTACCTACGGCGTAAACGCGGGCGATCCGCAAGGCCGCGTGGCGGTCATGCCGTCGTTCAAGGAAGCCGGTAAGCTGAGCGATGCCGAAATGAAGAAGCTGGCGGTATATGTGTACAAATTCGGCGGCGGTCAATCCGACGCGCCCGCTGCCGCCGCGCCTGCCGCCGGCGCGGCAAAGTAAGGTGCTGCCAGATAAGGAGTAACCGGGTGAGCGGCTAGCAGGTTTCTTGTGCGCATAAAAAGGAGGAGGCTTGACCCTCCTCCTTTTTTTATCCCGGAAACAAAGTGATTTTTGAGCGGAAGCATGATCAATGGTGGGTACAATGCCCGCCTATTGATTTTGAAACGGTATGACCCCAGATAACCCGTCGGGCAAGCCAGGAGCGAGAGCGTGGACAAGGAAGCAGAGCAAAAAGATTCCGGCACAATCACGAAAATTTACCAGGAATTTGAATACTGGAATGTCAACACGGGCGGCAAGACTATTCACGCCAAGCGCATGCCGGGTTTTTTCCGTTCCGTAAAAAACGTCACCCAGTCGCTTTATCTGCTGTTCTTCCTTGTCCCTTACCTGCGCTGGAATGGCAAACAGGCCATCCTGTTCGACATCGTGCATCGCCAGTTTCACTTTTTCAACCTGACGGTGTTACCGCAAGATATCTGGATGTTGTCGCTGCTGCTGCTGCTGCTGGCGATGACCCTGTTTGCGGTGACTTCGGTGGCCTCCCGGGTGTGGTGCGGATTTTTCTGCTTCCAGACGGCATGGACAGACTGGTTTACGTGGATAGAGGAAAAGATTGAAGGCGTTCCCCAAGCCCGGCGCAAGCTCGACGCAGCGCCCTGGAATGCGGAAAAAATCCGGAAAAAATCCATCAAGCATTTCATCTGGATGCTGATTTCCCTGCTTACCGGCATCAGTTTTTCGATCTGGTTCGTGGATGCCTACGATTACTGGAACAATCTGGTGAATTTCCGGTTGCCGCTGGTCGGCTGGGTAACGCTGATAATGTTCTTCTTCGGCACTTATATACTGGGCGGGCTGTTGCGCGAGCAGGTCTGCATGTGGATGTGCCCCTACGCGCGCATCCAGGGCGTGATGACCGATTCGCAAACGATATTGCCGGCCTACGATTTCAGGCGCGGCGAGCCGCGCGGCAAACTGCACCGTAAAGCGGGCGTGGGGGATGCGGCACAGGGCGATTGCATCGACTGCTTCCAGTGCGTGCAGGTGTGCCCGGCCGGCGTAGACATCCGCGACGGGCAGCAATTAGGCTGCATCACCTGCGGGCTGTGCCTGGATGCCTGCGATTCCATCATGGACAAGGTAGGCAAGCCGCGCGGCCTGATACGCTATGCCTCGCTGGACGAGCTGGAAGGAAAGCCCGCCAAGAAGCTGTACCAGCATCCGCGCACGCTGGTGTACCTCGGCATCATCCTGATCGCTTTTGGCGGAATCGTTTACGGGCTGACCCACCTGGGTGCGCTGACGCTGAAGGTGATTCCGGAGCGCCAGCCGTTGTATGTGAGCATGAGCGACGGTTCGATACAGAACAAATACGACTTCAAAGTGCTCAACAAAACCGGCAAGGATATGCTTGTGACGGTCACGGCGGAGGGCGGAATCAAAGGCCAGGCCATTATCGGCGCCGAGAAACCCCTGCTTGTTCACCATGGCCGCAGCACTTCATTCGCCATCTTCGTCAGGACGCCCGGCGAGAACGTCAAAATGGAAACGACGCCGATAGTGTTTCGCATCCATAGCGTTGACGATCCGCTCATCGCGGCTGAATACCAGACCAATTTCAACGGCCCCCGACCATGACCGGAGGCGATAAACGGGCGATTGATGAGATGGCTTGATAAAGGACGGGCACGGAAAATGATTTCGCAGGATAACAAAAAAGGCTTACGCAACCCATGGTTCCTCGGGATGATGGGGATGATGGCCGTGGTGCTGTGCGTAAACGGCGCATTCATCTGGTTGTCCGTGCAGAACCGGCCGGCGCTGGTTGATCGGGAATACAGCACCAAGAACCGCAAATCGGATACCGCCACGCTAAATGACATCGAGGCGCACAGGGTGCTTGCTTGGAGAACCACCATCAAACAACCCAAGGCCGTCAAAATGAATTCGCCGGCGGCATACGAGATCGGCGTGACAGATCGCACGGGCGCGCCGGTCAGCGGGGCAATGGAGGTGCTGGCCTATCGCGCGTCCGATGCGACCAAGGATTTCTCCACGGTTTTCAGGGAAACATCGCCGGGCAGCTATCAGGGCTATGTCAACTTCCCGCTCAAGGGCTACTGGGAGTTGCGCATCCGCATCAAACGCGGCAAGGATATATTCGAGGCCAGCACCGGCAGGTTCATGGTAGCGGCCGCACCATGAAGGAAAAAGCTGCAAAAATTGCACCCTACCGAAAAATTCTGCGGCCATGCAGAGATAGCAGTATAAGTTTTACATTTACTGCGGTCCATCTGCGGCATTCATTTTGAAGCATAGAGGAAAT
This sequence comes from uncultured beta proteobacterium, assembly GCA_963828205.1. Taxonomy (GTDB): domain Bacteria; phylum Pseudomonadota; class Gammaproteobacteria; order Burkholderiales; family Gallionellaceae; genus Gallionella. The sequence continues at coordinate 55,993 of CAWHDU010000011.1, read as the reverse complement.
ATCTTTTACGAGCAGCCGGGGCCGCACTTTGGGGAGGCATTCAGGAATCTGGTGAAATACAAATAGCACAAAGTAGATAAGGGCGCTTGATGCAAACCGTTAAAATGCCGGGTTCATCCAAATGCAAGGCGCCAAAAAATTCTGGATTTTTAGAGGCTCACTATAAGATTTGTGCCGCTTCCTCGAACGGCAGGCGCGGGTTGCGCGGAAACAGCTTGCTGCTGTCGCCATAGCCGAGGTTAATCACGAAGTTGGACTTGATTTTGGTGCCCGCAAAAAACTCATGATCAATTTTTTCATTGTCGAAGCCGGACATCGGCCCCGCGTCGAGACCGAGCGCACGCGCGGCGATCAGCAGATAGGCGCCTTGTAGCGTACCGTTACGAAATGCGGTGGTACCGATCAGCGGCTGGTTGCCAACAAACCACGAACGCGCGTCGGCCTGCGGGAACAACTTCGGCAGTTTCTCGTAGAATTCCATATCGTGCGCGACGATTGCGGTCACCGGCGCAGCGCGGGTCTTGTCCACGTTGCCCGGCGCCATCGCCGCAAGCAACCGCTGCTTCGCTTCCGCGCTGCGCACGAACACGATGCGCGCCGGACAACTGTTGGCGCTGGTCGGCGCCCATTTCATCAGGTCGTAAATCTGATGCAGCAGCGCGTCGCTGACCGGTTTATCCAGCCATACGCTATGGGTGTGCGCTTCGCGGAAAATGATGTCCAGGCCGCGGTCGTCGAGTTGCATGGTTTTTCTCCTTTATCGACCGGATCATGTTACAGCAATCCGCAGGGTGAGCAACCGGCCGCCCTCGATAAATGCGCATGAACCCGGAAATTCTAGAGCTCCGCAATGCTGACGTAACTGGCTATTGCCTTGCTTGCTGCATAACCTCCGGTATTGGTCGATTGAACCGGCTTCGCCACTTGCGCAACATGGTCGGCAACCTCGAACATGGCGGATAATGCGCCTGACCGATCATCCCTGGAAGATTTCTCCAACTCCTTCTCATTGACGGCAAACATGCCGTCGGCCTGCCGCGAAATGCCCGCTTTTTGCAATGCGGAAAGCGTATTCAGGTCGCTCCCGTCCACTGCCTTGCGGGCACTGTTTACTGCCTGCCCGGCCCGGCTGTCGGCGCTGAGAGCGCTCTGCTTCGACGCCAACAGGCTGGCGTTCTCCTTAAGCGAATTGAGGGATTGCACAACACCTTGCACGGCAAGCTGAAGATCATCAAAGGTGGGAGGGTTGCTCAGATTTTTGAGCGATTGCGCCTTGCTCTGCAAATCGGCAAGAGTAGACTGGAATTGCCCAAATGCACTTATATGCGCAATTACACTATTTCCCTTCTGCTGCGAAATAGCGGAAGGGCTTTGCGCGCCAATGGCAGCCTGAAACTCGCTGGTTTGAGTGCTGATGAGGTTAGGCGACAGATTGATGCCAGAGATAGCCATAATCGTTCCTTCTTTTGTCTTTCAACATACGCCTTTTTCTGATAAAAATCAATGCGAATGACAATGCGCGATGCGGGTGCTGTGAATTGCAAATGAAATGCCGGGTGGTATGGTGCATCCCAGGCTGTTCGCAAAATACTGCAAACGATGCTTCTAACAGTTGTGGGGCTTTGAGGGTTATGTTCACGGAACGGCTATATGGCATAATAAAAACGTTAATTTGCATAATCGTTTGCACTGCACTTGATTGTCAGCCTGACTTGGCATTAACGAAAAAACAGGCAATTATCTGCACCGCAAACAATAATTCATCTGCTTGACGTCATCGGTGTTATATATTCGTATTAACCCCAACACATGAAAGATGTTTTTTCTGGTTTTCCACTCGCAGAACCGGTTAAATGAAACGCACAATGGACGCAATAAGCTCTATGGAGCAGCATAATCTTGGCGTGCGATTGGCGCGAGAACATCGGTACAACGAAGCGATCGATTGTCTTTGCCGGGCGACGGAAGCGGGGCAGTTAGCTTCCTACAAGGCTTTGTATGCAACATTAATCGCCTGTTCCAGAATTTCAGAAGCTTGGCAAGCCGCTCGCACTTACCTTTCATTTGCGCCACACGATTACAATTTTGCAAACCAGCACTTTAGAGAAATATTCAAGTATGGCTTGATCTCACGGCCCGCATATAAGCGGGTGCCTGTTGGAGATAGACCGTTTGTTTCATTTGTCATATGTAGCCATCGAGATACGCGATTTTCGGCTGTCCGCCAAGAAATTGAACATGCGGCTATGGAATATCCCTATGAAATAATTCGGATTGCCGACGCCAAGTGCATGAGTGAGGGCTACCAGAGAGGCTTCAATCAGTCACAAGGGGAAATTGTGGTGCTGTGCCACGATGATATCAAGTTTGTCATACCAGATTTCATGGCTCGGTTGATTGAGGTGATGGCAGACGCCGACATGGTTGGTGTCGCAGGGTCACGACAAATGACGGGTCCTGGTGTGCTATTTGATGGCCATCCATACATTATTGGCCGGGTCGTGCAACCCCATACGGAGGTTGCGGGCGAAAGGCGAACAGCGGGTTATGGGCTACGTATAGCATCTTTGACAACATTGCGATCATCAGCGCAAGTGCTTGATGGGGTATTCATCGCAGCCAGGCGTACTTTGTTAAGCGCTCTTCAGTTTGATACCGGCATTCCGGGTTTTCATTATTACGACGTAGACCTTTCATACCGCGCTCACCTTTCAGGCGCGCGAGTTGTCGTGGCATCCGACTTGACATTGTTTCACAACTCAATGGGAAACTATGACGAGAGTTGGTTTCAAGCAAAAGAATATTTTACAAAAAAATTCCCGATGCTAATCGGCACGCAACGCAGTGCGACTCATTATTATGCGATGGCATTTCCTGATAAACAAACGATTCATCCTCTTGCACAAGCATTTAACGATGCCTTGAGTTGAACAAGCATCTCCCCGCAACCATCCGCGCCACCCATCCGTTTTCGATGGGTATCGCTGCGCTCAACCCATCCTACTCTTGCTGTACCGGAGAGCGGAGAAATAACAAATGTAGGGCGGAAAAGCATAGCGCCTTACGCGAGTTCATTGTAGCCTGGATGGAGTGAACCGAAATCCGGGTTCAGGTTACAACCCGACCCCGGATTTCATTGCATTTCATCCGGGCTACCTTGCTGCCGCCAGCGCCAAGCCAGCCAAGCCCAGAGCGCCAGGATGCCGAGCCAGACAAAAAAGCGCACCATGCCGGCGACCGTGGTATCCAATCCGAGCGCACCCCAGCGGCTGAAGATATCCGTCCAGTCGTGCTCGCCGCCGCCCACAAGGGGTAATGCCTGGGCGCGGGCGTCGGCCATGTAGCGGGCGATATTGAACATGTTTTCAAACAGCCAGAGAGACGCCAGCGCGAAAGACAGTGTTTCCCGCCGCTTCCAGAAAGAGGCAGTGGCTACCAGCGGAAAAAACAGTTGCCCAAGGGTGCCTCCGTAGACTGCGAGCCGTTCGCTGAGGATGCCGAAGAAGGGGTGGCCTGCCTCATGGAATGCAAGGTTGGCGCTGTCCAGCAGGGGTATCCAGCGCTCGCCGGTGTTGGCTAAGTAGAGCACCAGCAGCGCCGCGATGGAAAAGGCCATCAACCCGGCGCCGGTGACCGGCTGCCAATCCTGTTCGCGGATATCCTGCAGCCAGTCAGGGAACGGCATACCTAGCCGGCCTGGCTGGAAATCTTCGGCGTCGCGCAAACCACATCCCCATTCTGCCCGCGATGCCGCAACGCGTGGTCGATCAGCACCAGCGCCAGCATCGCCTCCGCGATCGGCGTGGCGCGGATACCGACGCAAGGGTCGTGGCGGCCTTCGGTGGAGACCTTTGCCGCATTGCCCGTTTTGTCGATGGAGTTGCGTTCGATGCGGATACTGGAAGTGGGCTTGACCGCGTAGTGCGCGACGATGTCTTGGCCGGTGGAGATGCCGCCGAGGATGCCGCCCGCGTTGTTTGATAAAAATCCCTGTGGCGTGAGTTCGTCGCCATGTTCGCTGCCTTTCTGCGTCACGCAAGCGAAGCCCGCGCCGATCTCGACGGCCTTGACCGCGTTGATGCCCATCAGCGCGTAGGCGATCTCGGCATCGAGGCGGTCGAACACCGGCTCGCCCCAGCCGACCGGAACGTTGTGCGCCACCACCGCGAGTTTCGCGCCGATGGAGTCGCCGGACTTGCGCAGCGCGTCCATGTAGTCTTCCAGCGATTGCACTACCTCGGCATTGGGCGCGAAAAACGGGTTGTTGTCCACGTCGTCCCAGCTCTTGAACGGGACCGCGATCTCGCCGAGCTGCGCGAGGTAGCCGCGCACCGTGACGCCATACCGCTCGTTCAGCCATTTCTTCGCGATCGCGCCTGCCGCAACGCGCCCCGCAGTCTCGCGCGCGGAGGCGCGCCCGCCGCCGCGATGGTCGCGGATGCCGTATTTCTGCCAATAGGTGTAGTCGGCGTGGCCGGGGCGGAAGGTCTCGGCGATGCTGCCGTAGTCCTTGCTGCGCTGGTCTTCGTTGCGGATCAAGAGCGCGATCGGCGTGCCGGTGGTCTTGCCTTCGAATACGCCGGAGAGGATTTCCACGGTGTCCGATTCGCGCCGCTGCGTGACGTGGCGCGAGGTGCCTGGCTTGCGCCGGTCGAGGTCATGCTGGAGGTCTGCCTCGCATAACGCCAGCCCCGGAGGGCAGCCGTCCACCACGCAGCCGATTGCCGCGCCGTGCGATTCGCCGAACGAAGTCACCGTGAACAATGTGCCGAATGTATTTCCAGACATAGCCGATCCCGTCGAAAAGATGCGCAAATGAGGCGCTCAGTTTAACATAGCAGCCCTCGCGGAACCGTCGCCTCAAACCATACAAAACTACGACCATGCAGAAATTGACAGCGGAACAGATCGAGCTCGGCCTGACGAATGCGGATGTCTCAATCCGCAAGGAATTTGCCGAGCGCAGGGATTACACGCCCACGCCGGAGCAGATTGAGCGCGGCCTGACGGATGAGAGCCACGAAGTCAGGGCGCGCTTTGCCGACCGCAACGACTACCGGCCGACACCGGAGCAGATCGAGCGCGGCCTGACCGATCTGGAAAGCAGCGTCCGGATGACCTTTGCCGGGCGCGAGGACTACACACCGACGCCGGTGCAGATGCAGCGCGGCATGAAAGATCCGCACCGCTTCGTCAGGATACTGCTCGCACAGCGCATGGACGGCATGCATTGAATACTGATGGACAGCAGACAACCTAACCGTCATTCCCGCGCAGGCGGGAATCCAGCGGTTCTATTCAAAATGCCTTTAAGGTTTTGCCTCCGCGTTGCGGAGAACTTATCTTTATTGACTGGATTCCCGCCTGCGCGGGAATGACAAACCTGGGGATTTATTGATGAAAGCCATCTTGATGACCGCCGCCGGCAATGCCGATGTGCTGCAACTGCGCGAGATCACCAAACCGGGGCTGCCCTCGCCGCACCATCTGCGCGTGAAGCTCTCCGCCGCGGGGGTAAACCCGATCGACACCAAGCTGCGCGTCAATCCCGTTTACCATCCCGACAAGCTGCCCGCGATACTCGGCTGCGACGGCGCGGGCATCGTCGAGGCAACCGGCAGCGCGGTGACGCGTTTCAAGGTGGGAGACGCAGTGTATTTCTGCAACGGCGGCATTGGCGGCGAGCCGGGCTGCTACGCCGAATACACCACGCTGCATGAGGAATACTGTGCGGCGAAGCCCGCCAATCTCTCATTGGAGGAAAGTGCCGCGCTGCCGCTGGTGCTGATCACCGCGTGGGAAGCGCTGGTCGAGCGCGCCAATCTGCAAGCAGGGCAGACCGTCCTGATCCATGCCGCCGCCGGGGGCGTGGGGCATGTCGCCGTGCAGCTCGCCCACCATCTCGGCGCAAATATCGCCGTGACGGTCGGCGACGAAAAAAAGGCCGGGCTGGCGCATGGCCTTGGCGCGGAAAAAATCATCGAATACCGCGAGCAGGATTTCGTACAGGAAGCGTTGGACTGGACGGAAGAAAAAGGTGTGGACGTGGCGTTCGACACGGTGGGCGGCGAGACTTTTCTGCGCTCGCTGAACGCCGTGCGCATCGGCGGCAAGCTGGTCACCCTGCTCTCCACCCCGTTGTCGCTGGCCGATGCGCAGCTCGCGCGGCTGCGCAACCTGTCGCTGTGCTTCGAGTTGATGCTCACTCCGCAGGTGATGAATCTGCACGACGAACGCATCCGCCAGCGCAAAATACTGGAACAAGGCGCGCAGCTCGTCGAGGCAAGCAGGCTCGGCGTGCTGGTGTCGCACAAACTGCCGCTGGAGCAGGCGGCGCTGGCGCACCGCATGGTCGAGGCCGGCGGCATGACCGGCAAAATCGTGCTGACGATGGACAACCGCGCGCTCGCCTCGCCGTGCGAGGGATACGGGACATGAGCTATTTCTTGCATGCGGCACATCGCATATCATCCAGCAAGTTAACCTAAAAAAACCAATTAGCCACAGAGAACACAGAGCTCACAGAGGAAAATCATTGGTGGTCATAAATACTTACTTCACTCATCAGATGAACTTGGGGAAATATGCCGAACCTGCCTTATCTCTGTGTTCTCTGTGATCTCTGTGGCTTGAATTGCAGTTTTAGGTTCAACAACCATCATGCACTTCATTGACACCCACTGCCATCTCGACGCCGCCGAATTCGGCGACACGCAGGCCGCGCTGGTGGAAGCCGCGCGGGCTGCCGGGGTCGGACGCATCGTCATACCCTCGGTCGAGCGCGCCAATTTCGGAACGGTGCGCCAACTGTGCGAACGATTCCCGGTTTGCGCGCCCGCCTATGGCATCCACCCGATGTACGTGGACGGGGCGCAGCCGGAAGACCTGCTCGCGCTGCGCGATTGCCTGGCGCAGCCTGCCACTGTCGCGGTCGGTGAAATCGGGCTGGATTTTTTCATCGAACCTCACGACCGCGCGCGGCAGGAATTCTTTTTCACCATACAACTGAAGCTGGCACGCGAATTCGATCTGCCGGTGCTGCTGCATACCCGCCGCGCGCAGGACATCGTCCTCAAGCACCTGCGCCAGAACAAAGTGCGCGGCGGCATCGCCCACGCCTTCAGCGGCAGCCGCCAGCAGGCGGAGGAATTCATCCGGCTCGGCTTCAAGCTCGGTTTCGGCGGCGCGATGACCCACTCGCGCGCGACGCGCCTGCGCGAATTCGCCGCGACCTTGCCGCTGGAGAGCATCGTGCTGGAAACCGACGCGCCGGATATCCCGCCGGTGTTCCTGAAAAACGGCGAGCCGAACAAACCGGAATACCTGCCGCGCATCGCGCAGACGCTGGCGGAATTGCGCGGCATGGCGCCGGAAGAAATCGCGCGCATCACCTCGGAGAACGCACTGTCCGCGCTCCCGAAACTCGGGCAGCAATGAACATGCCGCTTTCCCATCTCGATGATGACCATGGGCGCCGCTTCGGCGGGATTGACCGCCTCTACGGGGAGGGTACCCGCATGGCGCTGCACCGCAGCCGCGTGGCGGTGGTGGGCGTCGGCGGCGTCGGTTCCTGGGCGGTCGAGGCGCTCGCGCGCTGCGGCATCGGGCACATCGCGCTGATCGACCTGGATCATGTCGCCGTATCCAATGTGAACCGGCAGGTCCAGGCGCTGGGCAGCACGCTCGGCGCGGCGAAAGTGGCGGTGCTGGAAGCGCGGATACGCGACATCAATCCCGGCTGCAAGGTGACCGCCATCGAGGATTTCATGACCGAAGAAAATGTCCGTGACCTGATTCCGCCAAACGCGTTCGACGCCGTCATCGATGCCTGCGACAACGCCCGCGCAAAGGCTGCGCTGATCGCCCATGCCCGGCGCAACAAGATACGGCTCGTGGTCTGCGGCGCGGCGGGCGGAAAAAACAATCCCCTCAATCTCCGCCAGTCCGATCTCGGGTTGGTCACCCATGATGCGTTGCTGTCGCGCATCAGGAAGCTGCTGGGCAAGGAATTCAAAATCCTGCCGCGCAAGAACGGCAAATTCGGCGTAGCCTGCGTGTATCTGGAAGAGCCGTCCAGGAAGAGCGCCGCATGCACCGCGGGCAACCTGAGCTGCGCCGGCTATGGTTCGGTGGTGACGGTCACGGCGCCGATGGGATTTGCCGCAGCGGCATGGTGCATCGACCGGCTCGTGGCGCAGCCCGCAGATTAAGAGCCTATTTCAGCCAGCCCTTGCGGTGGAACAGCCAGAACGGCACGGTAACGGACAATGCCATCAACAGCAAGGCAAATGGATAACCCATTTCCCAAAGCAGTTCCGGCATGTGCCTGAAGTTCATCCCGTAGACGGAGGCGATCAGGGTGGGCGGCAACAGCGCCACCGCAGCCACCGAGAACAGGCGCACGATCTTGTTCTGGTTGACGTTGATGAAACCGACCGTGGTGTTCATCAGAAAATTGATCTTATCGAACAGGAACGCGGTGTGGCCGTCCAGCGAATCGATATCCTGCATGATCTGGTGCGCTTCTTCAAACTGCTCCGGGGCGAGCAGCTTGCTGCGCATCAGGAATGAAATCGCACGGCGGGTATCCATCAGGTTGCGGCGGATGCGCCCATTCAGGTGTTCCGCATGGGCGATATTGGCCAGCACCGCACCGGCCTGTTTGTCGCTGAGCGTGTTGTTGAGCACTGTGCCGCTGATTTCGCCGAGATCGGCGTAAGCCTCCTCCAACGCATCGGCGGAAAATTCTACGTCTGAACCGTACAAATCAATCAACACATCGAGGCTGTCCGCAACAAGATCGGGCTGCCCGTGTGAGCGCAGGCGAAAATGCTGAAAGACCGGCAGATCTTCGTCATGCACGCTGAGCAGCACATTATTGGCCAGTACAAAGGCCACGATGACGCTGCGCGAATCGCTTTCCTTGCCGAGCAGAAAATCCGAACGCACATGCAGTTCCTGGCTCTCCTCGTAGAACCGCGCACTCGCTTCGATGTCGCGCAAATGTTCCGGTTGCGGCAGGATGACCGAAAAAGCTTTGGCCACCCACTCGCGCTCGCCTTCATCGGGCGCGATGGCATCCACCCAGATCGGCTTGCGCGCGGCGACCTCATCCGGCCTGATGCTGGCCAGCCGTCCGTTTTCCAGCGTAAAAATATTGAGCATGAATTCGTCCTCAGCTACGTGGCGCCCGGTTACAAAATTTCGCTGGCGGCGATTATCCGCCACCTGAGCGCAAAGGGAAACGCGCCAGCACCCGGTAATCCGTCAATCCGTCGCGGGGCACGGATCGCACCAGCGCAAAATCCCCGATCCGCCAGCACACCGGCTGCATCGCGGGCAGCGGCGTATCGCTCCAATGCGCGTTGCGCAACAGCGTGACATGCGGCTTGTAAGCGCGCCGGTCGAATTGGAAACGGTGCGCATCCAGGCGCTGCCCCAGCATATCGGCCAGTTGCAGCAATTGCGGCGGCGCATGGCGGGGCGCAGCATACACGATGCGGTTATGCCCCCAGTAGCGCGCCTCGTCGAAACACAACTCGAAACTTTCGCCGCCGACCTCCTGCGCCGCCAGTTGCAAAACCTCGAGGCCATATAATTCAACGTTTCCGATGAACACCAGCGTGTTGTGCAGCGTCTCGCCGCGCATCGCGCGTCCGCCACACAGGCGTTTGAGCGGCGCCTGCCATGCGGCCAGCCGCCTGCGCTCGGCGACCTCCGGCCACAGCGCGAAGAATACCCGTGCAACCGGTTTGTCGGATGGCTGGCTCATACGCGCACATTTTATCCGTATGAGCGGCGTGCTGCATTAAGGTAAAATGCGCGACTCGTTGAGCCAAACAACACCATGACGACACGCTTGCGCGAAATTCCCTACAACTACACCTCGTTTTCCGACCGGGAGATCGTGCTGCGCATTCTCGGTGGCGAGGCGTGGGATATCATCAACACGCTGCGCGAGGAAAGGCGCACCGGACGTTCTGCGCGGATGCTGTATGAAGTGCTGGGCGACATCTGGGTGCTGATGCGCAACCCGTATTTGCAGGACGATTTGCTCGGCAACCGCAAGCGCCGCGAAGCGCTGATCGGCGCGCTGCATCATCGCCTGGGCGCGATCGAGGCGCGCCGCCAGGACAATTTAAAAGTAAAACGCCTGCTCGAACTCGCCACTGTTGCAGTCGATCAATTCGCCGCCGAATTCGAGCAAACCCTGGAATTGCGCAAGCGCGCCCTGCGTGTGTTGAGCCGCGTCACCCGCCGCGACAACATCCAGTTCGACGGCCTGGCGCGCGTCTCGCATGTGACCGACGCGACCGACTGGCGCGTGGAATACCCTTTCGTGGTGCTGCATCCCGACACCGAAGCCGAGGTCGCCGCGCTGGTGCGCGCCTGCATCGAGCTCAAGCTGACCATCATCCCGCGCGGCGGCGGCACCGGCTACACCGGCGGCGCAGTGCCGCTGGACCGGTTTTCCGCGGTAATCAACACCGAAAAACTGGACACGCTCTCGCAAGTGGAGCATCGGGTGCTGCCCGGTTTGAACCAGCCATACGCCACGATCCGCTGCGGCGCGGGCGTGGTGACGCGGCGCGTGATGAATGCGGCGGAGGCCGGCAAGCTGGTGTTCGCGGTCGACCCCACTTCGGCGGATGCCTCGTGCATCGGCGGCAACGTATCGATGAATGCCGGCGGCAAGAAGGCCGTGCTGTGGGGGACGGCGCTGGACAACCTCGCTTCCTGGCGCATGGTCACGCCGGACGGCTTGTGGATGGAAGTCGAGCGCATCGGCCACAACCTCGGCAAAATCCATGATGCCGAGATGGCCAGTTTTCGCATCAGCCGTTTCGAGGCGGACGGCCAAACCCCGATCGACAAGACCCCGCACGGCGCGCCGGAAACCCTCGTTATCCCCGGCAGCACCTTCCGCAAGGTGGGGTTGGGCAAGGACGTCACCGATAAATTCCTGTCCGGCCTGCCCGGCATCCAGAAGGAAGGCTGCGACGGCATCATCACCTCGGCGTGCTTCATCCTGCACCGCGCCCATGAGCATACCCGCACGGTATGCCTGGAATTTTTCGGGCAGGTGCGCGAGGCGGTGCCCGCCATCGTCGAGATCAAGGACTACCTGGAGGCACACCCATCCGCGCTGCTGGCGGGGCTGGAGCATCTCGACGAGCGCTATCTCAAGGCAGTGGGCTATGCCACCAAAGCCAACCGCGATATCCGCCCGAAGATGGTACTGATCGCCGATGTGGTAAGCGACGACGCGGATGCGGCGGCCTCCGCCGCATCCGAGATCGTACGCCTTGCCAACCTGCGCAGCGGCGAAGGCTTTATCGCAGTATCCGCCGAGGCGCGCAGGAATTTTTGGCTGGACCGCGCGCGCACCGCCGCGATCGCCAAGCATACCAACGCGTTCAAGGTCAACGAAGACGTGGTGATCCCGTTGCCGCGCATGGGCGATTACTGCGACGGCATCGAGCGCATCAACATCGAGCTGTCGCTGAAAAACAAACTCAAGCTGCTCGACGCGCTGGACGAATTTTTTGCCGGCGAGCTGCCGCTGCATTACCAGGACGACGCGCAACTCGGCGACACCGAACTGCTCGGCAACCGCCCGCAGGCGGCGCAGCAGATGCTCGCCGAAGTGCGCGCACGCTGGCAATGGCTGCTGGATAACCTTGATAAAAGCAGTTCCGAGTTGGAAGACGTAAATCTTGAGTTAACCCCGCAAGCTTCGACTAACAACTTACGTCTTACGTCTCACGACTCGACAGTCTTCCACGCCCTGCAAAATCACGCCATCCGCGCCTCGTGGAAACTCGAATTGCGCGAGCCGTTGCGCCATATTTTCAGCGGCAGCATCTACCAGCCCGTTCTCGACCAGTGCTACGCCATCCACCAGAGGGTGTTGAAAAGCCGCGTGTTCGTCGCGTTGCACATGCACGCGGGCGACGGCAACGTGCACACCAACATTCCGGTCAACTCGGACGACTACGAGATGCTGCAGCAGGCCTATGCCGCGGTGGACCGCATCATGCGGCTGGCAAAAGAGCTGGGGGGAGTGATTTCCGGCGAGCACGGCATCGGCATTACCAAATTCGATTATCTGGAGCCTCACGAAACCGCTCCGTTCGCGGATTACAAACAGCGGATCGACCCGGAGGGGCGTTTCAACAAGGGCAAGCTGCTCAAAGGCAGCAATCTGGAACGCGCCTACACACCCAGCTTCAGCTTGATGGAGCTGGAAAGCCTGATCCTGGAAAAGAGCGAATTGGGCGAAATCGCCGATTCGATAAAAAACTGCCTGCGCTGCGGCAAATGCAAACCGGTATGCAGCACCCATGTGCCGCGCGCCAACCTGCTTTATTCGCCGCGCAACAAGATCCTCGCCACTTCGCTGCTGATCGAAGCGTTTTTATACGAGGAGCAGACGCGGCGCGGCGTTTCCATCCAGCACTTTGACGAATTTAACGATGTCGCCGACCACTGCACGATATGCCACAAGTGCCTGAAGCCATGTCCGGTGGATATCGATTTCGGCGACGTTTCGGTCGCGATGCGCAATTTCCTGCGCAAACAGGGCAACAAAAAATTCAACCCGGTGGCCGCCGCTTCGATGCTGTTCCTCAACGCAACCGACCCGGCTACCATCAAGCTGGTACGCAAGGTGATGATCGAATGGGGCTACAAAACTCAGCGCATCGGCTACCAGCTTGCCAGGCGTTTCGGCTTGCTGCATGGAATTACCGCGCACCCGCCCGCTACCGTCGGCGGCGCGCCGCTGAAGGCGCAGGTGGTTCATTTCATCAACAAGCCGATGCCGGGCAATCTTCCCAAAAAGACTTCGCGCGCGCTGCTCGACATCGAAGACAAAAGCATGGTGCCGATTATCCGCAACCCGCTTAAATTGAATGAAGATTCCGAAGCGGTGTTCTACTTCCCCGGCTGCGGGTCGGAGCGGCTGTTTGGGCAGATCGCGCTGGCCACGCAAGCGATGCTGTATGAAACCGGCGCCATTACCGTATTGCCGCCGGGATACCTGTGCTGCGGTTACCCGCAGAATGCTTCCGGGCAAGGCGAAACAGCCAACCGGATCACCACCGATAACCGCGTGCTGTTTCATCGCGTGGCGAATACGCTGAATTATCTCGATATCAAAACGGTGATCGTGTCGTGCGGCACTTGCATGGATCAATTGCTGAAATACCAGTTCGATAAAATTTTCCCTGGGTGCCGCTTGCTAGACATCCACGAGTACCTCATGGAAAAGGGTGTCAAATTGCAGGGTGTAGCCAATACCCGCCTGCCGCATGAAAACCAGATAAATTCAACGGGCAGTGAGCAGCAGGCCACCGCACTTCCCGCCCCGGCGCTACGCGATGCCGTGTCAGTGCCCCTGCTGCATGAAAACCAGATAAATTCAACGGGCAGTGAGCAGCAGGCCACCGCACTTCCCGCCCCGGCGCTACGCGATGCCGTGTCAGTGCGGTACATGTACCACGACCCGTGCCATTCTCCGATGAAAACCTACCCGCCTCTCAAGGTGGCAAAGGAATTGATGGGCGTTGATGTGCCGCTCAACGACCGTTGCTGCGGTGAAGCCGGCAGTTTCGGGGCATCGCTGCCGCACATCGCAACGCAGGTGCGTTTCCGCAAGGAAGAAGAAATGCGCAAAGGCGCGGAGGCGCTGCGCACCGACGGTTTTACCGGCGAAGTCAAAATCCTGACTTCCTGCCCGGCCTGCCATCAGGGTTTGTCTCGTTACAACAATGACAGCGGCACCACGTCCGACTACATTGTCATCGAAATAGCCCGGCAACTGCTCGGCAAAAATTGGCTGGAAGAGTATGTGCATAACGCCAACCACGGCGGCATTGAGCGAGTGCTGTTGTAAAATGAATCGTCTCTGTTACCGCTTGACGATTAAGCGCGCCTCGTAGAAAGTGCTAGCCTAACTGAAAATAACCATGCTGACACTTCCGCTCGAGCCGACCGACGACCGCGCCAATCCGCTTTTCAAAGACACGGCGGGTTGCGCGCATTGGCTCGGGCAACTGCAACTGACCAATCTGCAACTGGCGCATAGCCTGCTGTTCACCCAGATCAACGAACTCAACCGCTATCCGATGCGCGGCCTGGAACGGTTGAACACGCTGGAGCAGTTGCGCGAGACCGTCGGCTATGTGCAGGACGATTACGCCAAAAAACTCATCGCCAAACCATTGCCGCTGAACGAAAGCGAACTGATGGTTTTCATCGCCATCGCGCAGCTTTGGCAGGCCATGGTGCTGGGCTATCAGCGTTGCCTGCAGGCCTATATAGGCGGCGACAAGCACCTCGCAAATCACGGCGCCTTGCTGTGCCAGCGCTGCCTGCTGTACAGCGGGCTGGAGATTTTCGAACATCTGCGCACCGGCTACGAATTCGAGGCCAAACTATGGCACCAGCTTCACGAGCTGTATGCGTTCGCCGAAGAGCAGAATTTCCAGGCGGACGAGGTGGACGATCCGCTGAACCAGAAATATCCGCGCAGCAGTTGCCGCAACGCATATGTAAAAACCCTGCTGGCCTGCTATGCGCGCCCCGCAGAACTCGCCCGCTCGCAATTGCAACTGCTGGACAACTGGCTGACGCAATGGAGCGGCACCCTGACGGTGGAGCGCAGCTACACTGCCAGCAGGGGCGATGCGCAGCCGCTCGCGGTAGACCTGGGCAGCACGCAAGGCTTGCAGCCGGTCGGGCAAATCACCCACAGCGCGACCATGCGCTACCTGGCGATGGTGCCGCTGAGCAAAATGCTGCGCGTCAAGACCATCCTGCTGCAGCAGGGCCAGACCCCCAAGCAAGCCAACCTGTGCGACCGCTGCACCAGCCACGATTGCATCGAGCTTCTCACTTTTTTGCATCAATGCTGGTGCGAAACCCATGGCCCGCGCGCCAGCGAACGGCAACCGGTCGCGCAACATGCAGAGCTTTGCTACAAACCGGAAGGCATTTACGCGCACCTGTCCGGCAACCCGTTCAAACAGCCCGGACGGGATTGCGCCCCGTGCAATACGGCGCACAAGCAGACCGAATCCTCCGGCCAGACGCTGAAAGATGCGCACAACAAGGAACTGCTGGAAATGGGCTACCCGCTGGAGACCTGGCAATTCGAGAACGAAAGCATATCGGGAGCACGCCTGACGCGCGAGGACTCGCTCGGCGGGCGGTTAAGTTACAACCAGCTGGTTGCGTTGCGTCCCAGCGACGCGGAAACCTTCATGCTGGGAGCCACGGCATGGACGAACGTAACGCGCGCCGGGCAATTGCAAATCGGCGTGCGTTACCTGCCCGGCTCTGCCGAGGCAATCAGCATGCGCGCAGCCGGTGTGAACACAACCGTACCGGAGAAATACGTTCCGGCATTCCTGTTGCCCGCCGTTGCGGCATTCAATACTCCCTCCAGCCTGATCATCCCGCGCGACTGGTTTCAGCCGGGCCGCGTGGTGGAAATCCTGCACCAGAACGGTGAAAAGAAACGCGTGAAGATGGGTATCAGCGTAGAACACGGGATTGATTATGAACGCGTCAGCTTCACGGTCGCCTTTTGAGAATTACCCGAGAAAGGTAATTGCGGCAGGATGGGCGCGGTAATGCCCATCCTGCGAACCATCAGCACAGCACCGGATAGTCGATGTACCCCTTTGCGCCGGGCGTATAAAATGTCCCGGGGTCTGGCGCATTAACTGCCGCACCGGTTTTCCACCGTGCAACCAGATCCGGGTTGGCGATGAACGGCCGCCCCACGGCGACCAGATTGCACTTACCCGAATCCAGATCGCTCCCGGCGCGCGCGGCATCGTAACCGCCGGAAAGGATCAATGCGCCCTTGAACGCGCTGCGGAGCACCGCTTTCATCGAATCGGGCACCGGCGGTGCGCCCATCGCCGAGTGGTCGACGAGATGGATATAGGCCAGCCCGCGCGCATTGAGCTGATGCGCCAGCCAGGTGTAATCCGCTTCCATCGCGTCGTACAGCGGCATGTCGTTGAACACGCCGAACGGCGACAGGCGGATGCCGACCTTGTCCTTGCCGATGGCGACGATCGCCGCCTCGGCGGTCTCGAGCACGAAGCGCGCGCGGTTCTCGACCGAACCGCCGTAGCGGTCAGTGCGCCGGTTCGAATTCGGGCGTATGAACTGTTCGAGCAGATAGCCGTTCGCCGCATGCAGCTCTACGCCGTCGCACCCCGCCGCCACGGCGTTCTGCGCGGCCTGCGCGAATTCCCCGATGGATGCCTTGATGTCGGCATCGGACATTTCCTGCGGCACGGCATTCGGCTTCATCCCTTCCGCGTCGGTATATATCTCGCCTGCGGCTGCCACCGCCGACGGCGCCAGCACGCGCGCGCCCGCGGGCAGATTGAGCGCATGGCCGATGCGCCCGGTGTGCATGAGCTGCATAAATATCTTCGCGCCCTGCGCGTGAACCTCACCGGTGATGCGCCGCCACCCCGCAACCTGCGCCGGGGAAAATATTCCCGGCATGCGCGGGTAGCCCAGCCCGTTGGGAGACGGCGACGTGCCTTCGGTGACAATCAGCCCGGCGGTCGCGCGTTGCGCGTAATACTCCGCCATCAGCTCGTTCGGGATATTGCCGGTGGCGCGGTTTCGCGTCATCGGCGCCATGACCAGGCGATTCTGAAGCGTGAGCTGGCCTAAAGTGGTTTTTGAGAACAGAAGCGACATGATTGTTCCTCCTGAAAAATGACGATACCATCAGCCTGGCGGACAATATACTCCAAATCGAACGGTTTGGCGTTTCCGGCTGATCCCTTTGAGTTGTGCCCGGCATCCGTAGAACAAAACGGCAATATTCAGTCACACCACTTCCGCCACATGCCGCGCAGGGCAGCTTCAAAATTCCTGGCAAAACGTGGCGCATCGAAAATCGGTGATGCCAGCACTTGTTGTCGCAACCCCTTGCGCAGCATCGCCAAACGCTGCAAATCACCGGCATGCAATACCGCACGTGCCACATAGTCATCGGCGCCGGCTGCGATCCATTCCGGCAGGCCGGCATTCATCAGGATTCCGACACCCTGGCGGGACAGGAAACTCTCCCCCGACAAAGTCAGCACCGGCACACCCATCCACAAGCTTTCGACGCTTGTGGTGCCACCCGTATAGGGGAATGGGTCGAGAGCGATATCCACGCGCTGATAAGCGGCCAGGTACTTCTCTCTGGGCTCGGAGCCTTCCAGAATCAGCCTGTCCGCGCAGACTCCTTGTGCCGCGAAACGCTCGACGATGCCTTGTCGCGTCGCAGCATCATTAAGCTGTTTGGCTTTAAGGAACAAGCGGCTGCCCGGTATGGATGCAAGCACCCGCACCCACAGCGCCACCACGGCATCATTCATCTTGCCCAAGTTATTGAAACAGCCGAAGGTGATATTGCCATTAGCCAGCGCGGGAAGAGGCGCAATTTTCACCTCCACATCCGGCGGGGTAAAGCATAGCCGGGTTTCGTGCAACCTCAAGATTTTTTCGGTGAAATGTATTTCTTCGGCTTCCGGCAGCGTCCATGGGTCGGCGATGAGATAGTCCATGGCCGCCACGCCGGTTGTGGCAAAATAGCCGAGCCATGCAGCCTGGATAGGGGCAGGCTTCCAGGCAAACACCGGCAGCCGGTTGTGAGCGGTATGGCCGGATAGATCGAGCAGGATATCAATACCGTCGTCATGTATCCGCCGGGCAAGCGCTTCATCTGAAAGCGCCGCCGCCGAATGCCAGTTGCGGCAGCAGGTCTTGATCCGCCCGGTTACTGCGTCTGTATATGGATGGTTGGAATAGGCATGAAACTCCAGCCGTCCAGTTGCCAGTTTGGAGAGCTCCGCCAATATGCCTTCCAGGAAATAGCCAACCGGGTGTGTGCGCATATCTCCTGAAACCAGCCCCACGCGCAAGCACCGGTCGGGGTCGGGAACGTTGCTCCATGCCTTATACGGATGTGCTAGCCGCGCCACCAGTTCGCCATAACGCAACGCTTCCGCCAACATCGACGCCGGGGATTGATTGGGCATGAAATTGCAAACGAAAAGCAGGTTGCTATGCGCTTCGGAATAATCCGGCTTGACCTGCAACGCGCGCCGGTAACTGGCTCTGGCGTCGTCAAACCGGTCGAGATTCATGAGGGTAACGCCCAGGTTATTATGCGCCTCCGCGTAATCCGGCTTTATTTGTAACGCACGCCGGTAACTGGCTTCTGCACCGCCTAACCGGCCAAGCTCCTGGAGAATGACGCCCATGTTGTAATGCGCCTCAGCGTAATCCTGCTTTATCTGTAGCGCACGCCGGTAACTGGCTTCTGCATCGCCCAACCGGCCAAGACCCATGAGGGTAACGCCCAGATTACAATGCGCCTCAGCGTCATCCTGCTTTATCTGCAGCGCCCGCCGGTAGCTGGCTTCGGCCTCTTCCAGCCGGTCGAGCTCACGGAGCGCATTCCCCAGGTTGTAATGTGCCTCAACGTCATCCGGCGACAGCATTGCCGCTTTTTGCATCGCAACTAGCGCTTCCGCATTACGCCCCATCTGCTTGAACACCGCACCCAACACTTTCCAGCCAACCCCGTGATCGGGAAACCGCACCGTCATTTTCTGGGCAATCGTTCCCATTTCGCTATAACGCCCCCGGCTGAATAGCGCTTCCAGCATATCTATCATATCTTGAGGGCTGGAGTATTTTTCCTTGTGTGGTGCTGCCGACGAATTAGGTGACGATCCCTTGAAGGTGTGCTGAAGATCTGCATTTGCTCGCCGTAATGCCCGGGCGCCACCATCTAAACGCATTGCCAGCGCTTCAACTGCCTTGCCGCTCAACCCCGCCTGACGGCCTTGCGCCAACACCGACTGAGCGGCTTCAGTTTGCCCTGTCTGCGTCAACGCATCAATGTAACTCAGCCAGTATTGCTCCTGATTCGGGTTACCCTCTAATGCAGCCTTGAAATAAGGCAAACTGGCGGCAGGCTGCTTTACCTGCACCGCCAACACCCCCAGATTGTGGTTCGCGTCCTGCTGATCTGGCTGCGCTTGCAAAACCGCGCGGTAAAGCCGTTCCGCCTCTTGCAATCGCCCTGCCTGGTGATGGGCGATGGCTTGTTTCAACGCGTCGTCGAGAGGCAAGGTTTGCGGGTCGGTAGCGGTCATGAGAAATAGAAGGGGATGGGTTTCAGTTGCAAATGGTAGCTTGTAATTCTGTCAGGTGTCACGCATTGCATCATAACGAAAAGATACCGGGGATCGGGATCGCTGCCTCACTATTGAGGTAATTTTTATCGGAAAATATGGTGCGTGTTCTTACATTAACCCTCTGCCTCAGGAAGGCCAGAAAGCGACTTCGGAATTAGCCGCATGTTATAATAAACGCGGTTTGATTCGTATGCTTTTCCCTTGTTCGCGCTCCAAATTGACTTGCCTCATTCAATGACAACTATTCTTCCGAAGCACCTTTACTCAGTTCATTTTGATATCGTTCATGGCTGCCAGTTGCGGTGTGTCGGCTGCCCGAACTCGATGCTGGCATCCAAAGTAAGCCGCATCGCGGTGGAAGATTTTGCACGCTGTCTCAGCAATATTGACGTCGAGCGCATCCACTCGCTACGTTTGTTCAATTACGGCGAACCGCTGTTGCACAAGCAACTCTCATCTATCGTTGCGCAGATTCCCGAGCAACAATGGAAAGCATCGATAGTCGAGATCAGCACCAACGCGCAATGGGTCTACTGGGATGACTTTGAAGAAACGCTCAAGCAGGAAGTCGTTACCAAGCTGTTCGTCAGTTGCGACGGCGACGGCACACCGGAAGACTACGAGCGCTTGCGGCCGCCATCAAAATGGAAAAGGCTGATCGATTTCCTGGAACGCGCTGCCTATTTGCGTGACCGGTGGCCCCGGGAACGCAACTCTTGACAAGAACCATCATCCGCACTCGGGAAGATGCGCGCCGATGGGAGTCTGTCTTGCGTCCTCGCGGCTGGCTCCCGGAATTCAGGCGCTGGATGCCGCTGCCGCAGGCGCAAGAGAACATGACCGGTCGTACCGTCATCGCGCCGCCCGGCCATTGCATGTTCCTCGCCGATGCGAAGGACTTCCATTCGAATGCATGGTTCGGCGAAATCAACCAGCTATACGTTGATGCCGATGGCACTGTGGTTCCCTGTTGCATGCATCCACGAGCTGGCGTATTCGGCAACCTCTTGACGCAGAAGTACAGCGAAATTCAAAACGGCGAGGCGCGTAATCAATTCAAGCAAATGATGCAGAATAACCGTGCGGCAATGCCGGTCTGCGGCAATTGCGACATCGGCCCGGTCGGCAATGAAAGGCCGTCGTTCTGGAGCCCGATTACCTACTGGAGCGCCAACAAGAACGAGTTGCCTGAAAAGTGAATGGTACCCCCTCCTTCATTCAGGAATTTCTGCCGGTTTTTGCAAGGTGAAAAATGCATCTTCGACCGCCAGGTCCAAAATACCGTAAGATTGCAATTCCGGACTATATTCCACCATATCGCTGGTGCGGATCGCGGCGCGCACAACAGTGTACCCGTACGCCTTCAACTCCGCCTCGAAGCCGGCCACCCGAATCCGGTTCAACTCCTTGTAGAACCTCCAGTAATCGGCATTGCTTACATCAAATCCAGCGCGGTCAATGATACGGGGCGGAGTGTTCATGACCAGATCATGCAGCTTGTCCTCGGAAATCTTCAGGTGAAGGTGGGGTTCGTCGCTGAACTCCCCCAGATGGCTGCCGTTGGATGAATAATAAAGTCCGGGGTTGACGAAAAACAGTCCGCCCGGCTTCAGAACCCGCCACACCTCATCAAGCGTACGCCGGTACCCGCCCGCAATATGTTCCAGCGACCCCCAGGAGATCACGATATCAAAACTGGCATCGTCATAGGGTATGCTGTTGCAACTGCCTTGAATAAATGTAAATCCTTCCGGCAACGCCTCCAGAGGAAGATCGTTTTCCCGGGCAACACGTGGCAAAAACCTGAGATAATCGACGATGTCCATCGCCACCAATTCCCGCGGACAATAGCGCAGAAACAGGCCAAGATCGGTAATGCCTTCACCTGCGCCAATATCCAGAATGCGCCCATGCAACAATGGCGATCGTGCAAGAAAAGATTCGCCAATCACTCCGGCGGCATGGCAAAAATGGCGGTGAAACCAGTTTGTCATTCCCTTCTGCCAGGATAAGCCCTCTATGCGCAAACGGGTAGGCTCATCCGGCGCCCAAGCTCCGTTTTCCGGTGCATGGGCCGCGCGCTCTCCCTCAATACAGAATGGCCAAATCACGTCGGGCAGCCTGATTTCCTCCACGGTTCCCCAAGCCGCGCACAGTTCATATCTATCGGCGGGCAGGCTTACAGGCCAGCAAAACGTGAAACGGTAAGCGCCCCTGGGAAGCCAGGGATAATACAGCCCGCCCTGGTGAGTATCGGCACCGGCCAGATGCTTCTCAGTGCCGGAACGGCGGATAAAGATGCGGATAACCGGATTGAAGAGACAGATGCCATCAATCTCGAAATCCAAGTTTATCGCCATCAATTGCCCAACCCGGTATTCGGATACCAGGCCGGCTACATTAAGCGTTGCAGAATATCCCGCAGGGGCCGCGCGCTTCAATTCTTCATCGCACAATTTCATTATTCCCCATGGCGGCAAAATCTTCTCTTGCAGGTAGCCATTCATGCTCAAGCCGGCACAAACAGTAGTCGCGAGTCTGTCCGGTAATTAGCACAGAGGTGATTACCGTATCAAACAGGCGCAAGCCCTCCGGATCCATGGCGTGGGCACGGATGATATATTTGCCCGGCAACAACTGGAGGTTGGGAAGACGCACGCAAAACCCGAACTCTGACGATCCGATCTGGTTGGGACGGTAAGCTGTCTCGTTGGAGTGGGTGCCGTAAATCGAGGTGCCATCAGCCCGGGCAACGCCGAACAGGATCACCGGCGGCCTGCCGTCAGGCGAATGCACAACGCCGCAAAGGCGCAGAACGCCGCCCATCGGTGCCGTACCTGCCGGTTCCCCAGCGTCGTCCTCCAACCAAAGCTTGCGGACTTGGTAGATGCCGCCCTGCTGCTGCACAACCTGCTCGCAACTCAGGGCGCGATTATTTTTTTCTTCGTGATACGTCAGATACTCGCGTGTCACGTCAAAACTGTTGCCGTGCATCCGGAGGCGCCCCTCGTGTATCCACAATGCCTTCTGGCAAAGCGTCTGGATATGGTACATGCTGTGCGAACACAATAGCAGCGTGCCGCCGCCGGATAGATATTCCTCGATCCATCGAATACATTTTTTCTGGAATGATTCATCGCCAACCGCCAGCACTTCATCCGTGATAAGGATATCCGGCCGCATTGCCGTCGCAACCGCAAAGCCAAGCCGCACCACCATGCCGGAAGAATAGTGCTTGATCGGCTGGTCGATGTGGCTCCCGATATCGGCAAACTCGATTATTGATTCCAGTTTTTCCGCGATACCGGATTTAGAGAGCCCCATCAGCGCGGCGGCAAGAAAAATATTCTCCCGCCCGGTGTATTCCGGATGAAAGCCGCTTCCCAACTCCAGAAGCGCGCCAATACGCCCATGCACAAGCATTTTGCCCTCGGAGGGCTTAACCACCCCGGCGATAATTTTGAGCAGCGTCGATTTCCCCGCCCCATTCTCGCCGATCAAGCCGATCGATTCGCCGCGGCACATTTCGAAACTGATGCCCTGCAATGCCCTGTAGTGCGGGATATCACCTTGACTTGACAATAACGACCATACCGTCCTCAGCCTGTCACCTGCGGCGGAGGTAAGCGGGTAATCCTTCCCGACATTATCCAGCTTGATCAATAACTCATTCATGACACCTGGTGTTTGCAAGTTCAAAGTCATGCCCCGGCTGCTGCCCCGGAGGATGAGGCAATCTCGATAAAATAATTCTCCAGCGCCTTGACAGGCGCCCCATCCTCGAACATTTGCCCGTTTGCATTCCGGATGCGCGCCGATATTTCTTTCCGGTAATCAGGATTTTTTCCCAGTAAAAGCGCGATCCGCACAAAATCATTCTCATCGCGGGCGACCATTTCCGGAATCCCCATGGCCATCAGCATCCCGTAACTTTGCCGTCCGCGCATGAACTGGCCGGGCAGCGTGACAATAGGCAAACCGCAGGCCAGCGCATCCAGCGAAGTGTTCCCGCCAGACCAGTAAAGCGTGTCAAGCATAACATCGCATAGCATGTTCACCCTGAGGTAATTCTCGTGGTCAATCTTGGGTAGAATTTTCACGCGCCCCGCTTTCTCCATCCCGCGCGCATCGAATAAGCCGGAAAGCCGGCTGATATAAGCGTTGGAGCTCACATCATGCTGCCCGCTGAAAAATATCAGCACTCCATTCTCGTCCCCTTCAAGAACCCTCAGAAAAAGCTCGTCGTTGTCCGGATGAATTTTGAACAGCGATTGCGGACACAGATACAGGGTTTTGTTTTCCGGCAGCGAAAAATCCGATCTCAAAGCAGGCGATGGCAAATTGACTTTTGGATAGGCCGTGCCAATGCCGGGTAATAGCTGCAATTTCTCCGTGTAATGGCTCTGCGCTTGATCCGGTTCCATCAGAGCGCTGGAAAAATAGTAGTCCATGTTGACATGGCCGGTCGTCACCGGATGGCCCCAACCAGCGCACTGCACCGGTGCCAGGCGCAGCGACGATAATACGCAGGTTTTTCCATTCATGCCGACTTCGGGATAAACAAGTATGTCAAGCTCATCTGCCCACACCTCGCCGGCAGTCGCCAGAGGGGGTTTGGTTAACTGCTTGAAATGATCGGCTGCGTTCGACACGGTCGCAGTTATGCCGTCCTTTATGGTATTTGTGTAATAAACAAACGTCTCGAAACGGCTCTTATCCAGACGTGTTACCCAGGAATTAAAGTACATTCCCGCTGTGCAGGTATAAAAATAACCGCTTAAGAACCCGATTCGCAACCGCCTTCCGGAAATATCCTTTTTTGGCAGCGGGTTCATGTATTGAGGCGCCGCGAGCATCAGGAGCGATTCGATGAAAGTGGAATATTTTTTTTGCAGCTCCTTGTCATCCCGCCCCTGATAGGCAAGATTAAAATTGTTCCACATGATTTCCTCGAGAATTCTTTCTGCGGGGTTCCGGCCATATTTTTCAATATTATCGAGCAGCGAATTCAAACCGGATTCGAAATGTTCGCGCGCCGCGTTCACCTGGGCACTGTTCTTGTATACCTGAGGTAAAGTGAGCGCTGCTCCGAGTGCGGCTCTCAGGCTCGCCGGATCGAGCTCCATCCCCCGTTGATAAACT
The DNA here is from genome assembly GCA_963828205.1 of uncultured beta proteobacterium. Classification (GTDB taxonomy): domain Bacteria; phylum Pseudomonadota; class Gammaproteobacteria; order Burkholderiales; family Gallionellaceae; genus Gallionella. Next base: position 31,616 of record CAWHDU010000011.1, on the reverse strand, counting down.
GCCCGCGCCTGCTCGGCTTTCCCTTCTGCGGCCATTACTTCAGCCAGAAGATTATTTGCGGCAACATCGTGCGGCACAAGGTGTACAGCCTTCTGCAGGCATAATTCCGCATCGTTCAGCCTGTACTGCTCCAATAGCATGCGCCCGTAGGCAAGGCTGGATGAAACATGATCCGGTTTCAATTTCAGGGCGTTGCGAAACCACAGATCGGCATCGGGATAGCGTCCGAGCCGGTAGCTTACAATCGCGAGGTTGTACATGGCTAACAAATAATCCGGCTTTAATTCGACGGCACGGCGATAATATTCGGCGGCCTCTTCCAGGCGTCCGGCGGCCTGCAACTCCGACCCCAGATTGTTGTAGGCCTTGATATATTTTGGATCACGTTCAATCGCCTGCCGAAAAGCCTCGATCGCATCAACCGATTTTTTCTGATCCCGCAATACGATGCCGAGATTATTATAGGCCTGCGCATAATTCGGGTCGATTTTTAACGCGGCAAGAAAACTTGCCTCCGCGTCAACGAGCATTTCCTGATCCTGCAACACATTACCCTTGAGCACGTAATATTTGGGTTGCCGGGGTTGCGCCTTGATTGCCTGTTCAATATTCTCCAGAGCGGCGGCAAGACTTCCTTTCTGGTGCTCAATTACAGCGAGGTAATACCATGCCGCAGCATTGATTGGCTGCTTGGTAACCAGCCTGCGAAAAACCTCTTCGGCTTCCCCGAGCTTACCCATGCTATAGAAACGGGCAGCCTGCTCGAACATCTGTGCATCGCTCATTAATTCCTCTTATTCGCAGGTTTGAAACCGAAAACGCAAGAGTCGATCGTCAACCTGGCTATCGTAAAATACAAGCTGTCAATAGCGGTTTTCTGGATCATATGGATTCCAGGCAGGAAACTATCAGTCAACCGCGTGAAACGAGAAGCCGGACCGTCAATGCGCTTCATGTCGTTTGCCCGCTAGAGGAAATCCTCGAAATGCGGCGACAGCCGCCTGAAAACGATGCGTCCGGCCACAAATACCGCCACACCGAAAGCGGCCAGAATCGCGCTATTGATGCTCAAGCCGTCCGCGCCATAAAGCATGGCATCGCGCGTGCCGTCAATAAAGGCAGCCATCGGGTTCAATGCCATGACGCTCTGAATTTGCTCTGGTACAAGGCTGGCCGGATAGAGCACCGGCGTTGCGTAAAACCAGATCATGAGCAGGGGTGCCAGGAAATGCTCTACGTCGCGCACGAACACCTGCAGCGCCGAGAACAGCATCGCCAAACCGCTGGTGAACAGCACCTGGAAAAAAATGAACACCATCGCCACGGGAAGTGCGGAAAAATGGATATCCTTCCCGCCCAGTTTCATGACCAGCAGGACAAACACAAAACCAATCATATGAATGATGTAGGTGGACGCTACTGCAGCATAGGCCAGCAGTTCATGCGGGAAGGCGACTTTTTTGATCAGCCCCGCTGCCGATTGAACCGACATCGCTGCGCGCTGCACCCCTTCCTGGAACGCCAGCCACGGCCACAGCCCGAGTGCGACAAATTCTATAAAGTCCCGCCCTTGCAGCTCCGGCACATTGACACGAAACACCACGGCAAAGACAAAACCGTAAATCGCCAGCAACGCCAGCGGGTTCAGCAGCACCCACAACACGCCGCTGATGCTGCCCACATACCGGCCGCTTATTTCCCTGCGCAGGAAATTTGCAAACAACCAGCGATAGCCCCACGCTTCGGCAAATAACATCAAGCCTGCCTGCAACCTTATTTCTTGGCTTCGACAGGAGGGAGCGTGGTCTTGATTTTCAATATCTCCTCCTCGTTGACCTTGATGGACTTGTCCGTGCGGATATTGATCAGATGGTTTGTTTTCAGCCCCGCAGAGTATTCGGTTTTCAGTTCCTCGATGATGCTTGCCTTTACCGCATCATAATCCTGCTTGAAACCCGGCTTTGCTTCGGCCACCTTGATTACGTGAAAGCCAAATTTTGTTTCGACGGGGCCGCCGATTTCGCCCGGCCTCATCGCAAAAGCCGCATCGGAAAAAGGCTTGACCATCATATCTGCGGAGAAATGACCCAAGTCCCCCTTTGGAGCGTTCTTGTCGCTCGAATACTTTTCCGCCAATTCTCCAAAATCACTGCCGCTCTTGGCCAAGGCATATACCTCCTGAGCCTGTTTCAACGCTTCCTCCTTGCTGCGATCCTTGAAACCGATCAGGATATGCGATGCTTTCACCGTTGGTTTTACGGTGTACTTATCGGGGTACGACCGGTATATTTCCTTAGCCCGCAGTTCAAAATCCGGCGCCTTTTTACCCTGATCCATGGCCTGGATTCTTTCTGTCGCAAGCACTTGTTCGCGTGCCGCGTTCAGCCTGTTGATGTTTCTGGGCAATTTATCCAACCCCAATTCCAGCGCCTCGACGGCCAGGGTTTTTCGCACCAGAATGCTCTCCAGGACTTTCCCGATCCGCTCGCGGCTCGCCAGAAACTCGAAGCGATCCTGCTCCGGCACTTTCTCGACCTCGGTGTCGAAATCCGCCCTGGTTACGGCTGCGCGGGCGCTGCTGACCAGAACAACATTCCCGGAGGATTCATCCTTGCCGCCGCCGGCTTGCGGAGCCGCCTCCTTTGCCGCCGCAATGGTCGAAACAATCAACATGGCCGATGCACATAACAATTTCTTAATGCTCATTAGTAATCCTTAAAAAATTCTGTAAAGCCCGCGGTATTACCAGTTCGGTGTTCAAACCAGAAAAAGAATCCATCCACCCGCGCATCGAAAATAAATTGCTCTGCGCGCCCTGCGCCCGATGCAAATTAATGTATCTGGAAAAGCAGTCCGCAACTCGTACCGACCGCGCAGGTATCCGGCCCCCCATTGGACCACCGCGAAGCCGCCGTCGCATCGAATCCGGCATCTTCGTTGCGAATATTGACGTAATACCACGTATCCGGCCTCAGGCTGCAAGAACCGAAGGTATGCGAATCGACTGCTTCGACTATGTAATTCAATGAAACAACCGCACCGGACGTCCCGCACCCGTCCCAGGCACTATAGTTCGGATAGGTAAAATCGCATTGGGTGGGCGATATATGAAGGAAAGTCATGACCGGATTACCAAGGATACTCTGCTCCTTGATCACGTTCGCCGCCCAATTATAACTGGGGGTCTTGAACTGGAAAGAGTATGACCCGCCGTTTGGTATTGCTCTATTTAAATTTTGCCCTCTGGCGGTAACCCAATCGATCACCTCATTGACGTTTGACTGAACGCATGTCCCCGGCGCGACCACCGTCACCGTGGCGCTGGCGGTATTGCCGGCCCCCGTTGCGTTGGTTCCGGTCACGCTATAAGTTGTGCTGCCCGCCGCCAGTGTCACGGTGCAGGAAGCGGCAGTATTCCCGGCGCAGGTGCCGCCGGTTCAGGCGTAACTGGCCGCCACCGGGCTGCAACTGGCCGTCAGGGTCGATGAGGTATTCGGGGCAATCGTGGATGGCGCGGCTGTCAGGGTGCAGGCAGGCGGCGCAACCGTCACCGTGGCGCTGGCGGTATTGCCGGCTCCCGCTGCGTTGGTCCCGGTCACGTTATAAATCTGGCTGCCCGCCGCCAGTGTCACGGTGCAGGTAGCGGTAGTATTCCCGGCACAGGTGCCGCCTGTCCAGGCGTAACTGGCCGCCGCCGGGCTGCAACTGGCCGTCAGGGTCGATGTGCCATTCGGGGCGATTGAGGGCGGCGCGGCCGTCAGGGTGCAGGCAGGCGGCGCAACCGTCACCGTGGCACTGGCGGTATTGCCGGCTCCCGTTGAGTTGGATCCGGCTACGGTATAAGTCTGGCTGCCCGCCGCCAGTGTCACGGTACAGGTAGCGGTAGTATTCCCGGCGCAGGCGCCGCCGGTCCAGACGTAACTGGACGCCAACGGGCTGCAACTGGCCGTCAGGATCGATGTGCCATTCGGGGCGATTGAGGGCGGTGCGGCTGTCAGGGTGCAAACGGGCGCAGACGCCACCGCGTAAGTTACGCTGGCCAAGGTGCTGCTGCCGGAGGCGTTGTTACCAATGACGGTATACGTGGTTTGTGTGTTGGGCGTAGCAAGACTGCCGGAAGCATCCGTGGCGGCGAATCCGGCATTGGAAGACCATGTGTAGGAAGTCGCCGCAGGAGCGCAATTCGCCACCAGCATGATTGTGTTGCCATAGCCCGGGAGGATGACCAGGGAGCAGACCGGCACACCAGTCTGGCCACCACCGCCACCGCCACCGCCGCCACCGCTGGCGGAGTAAGTCGCGCTGGCCACGGCGCCGCTGCCGGAGACGTTATTACCGATGACGGTATACGTGGTTCCGGGGCCGGGCGTAGCAAGACTGCCGGAAGCATCCGTGGCGGCGAATCCGGCGTTGGAAGACCATGTGTAGGAAGTCGCCGCAGGAGTGCAATTCGCCACCAGCATGATTGTGTTGCCATAGCCCGGGAGGATGACCAAGGAGCAGACCGGCACGCCGGTCTGACCGCCGCCGCCACCGCTGCTGATGGCAAAGCTCTGCGTCACTTGGGCAGCCGCGCTGTAGCTGGCGCTGCCCGGCTGATCTGCGGCTATGGTGCAGGTACCCGCGGCCACTCCGGTAACGGTGCTTCCTGATACAGTGCATATACCCGCCGTCTTGCTGCTGAAACTGACTGCAAGGCCGGAGGTGGCAGTAGCCGAAACAGTGCCGGTTCCGCCGGCGGCAATCGCCGGAGCGTTGCCAAAACTCACGGTCTGGCTGCTCTTCGGGGTAACCGGGTTGCTGGCAATTGAAGCTTGGCTGGTGCCGACGCTGTTGGCGGCAGTGACGGTAAAAGTGTACTCCGTACCGTTGATCAGGCCGGTGATGGTGTGGCTCAGCGCCGTCGACCCGGCATTGGCGTCAGTGCCACCCGTCGGGCTGGAGGCGACGGTGTAGCCAGTGATGGCAGAACCGCCATCGGATGGAGCGGTAAAGGTGACTGTAGCCTGGGAATTACCGGCAGCCGCCGTTACGTTGGACACGGCAGACGGGACGCTGCTGGCGCATTTGACGGCCCCCTGCGCATCGATGAATATCTGTCCGGTGCATCCGGTCAGTATCGGCCTGTTGTCGCAATTGACCTGCCCTTGCGCCGACAGCACCAGGTTTGCGCAGGGCGATCCATAGGGGTCAACAAAAGTAAAGGCGCTTGCCATCCCGCCTGTCATGGCGGCTGCGATGCCCAGCATCAGCCCGGCAATCCGCGCATTCGTTAAACCGCACATTTCGAGTGCTTTCGCATGCATTTACTGTTCCCTTGTTTATAAAGGAGAGCACATCACGACGCTCTCCCCGCTCCAGCCGGCGGATATAAGCCTCTGGTATTCGTACAGCAGTGTGGTATAGCGGTGATTTGAATCTTCGCCCTTGCTATATCCATTGTTATAAAGCCGGTAGACGGGAGCAAAACCTGCCGGGCATCCGCTGGCCGGCGGCAGGCTGATAGAGAAAGCCAGCCCTTCATAATTCCAGCGCTTTTCGCTGGCGGGCGTATTTTGCTGGAGCGCCTTGAGGCCATCGCATTCCTGTTGGCTGGCTGTATAAAAATGGGAGTTGGGGCCAGGGGACATCGAGCCGTAAAAACGGCAAACGGAAACAGCCCCGCCCGAAGTGGCCGAAGCGGAATAGGCCTTAAAGTTGTCGCCCGTGCGAACCCAGCCAGGCCCAGCCGCACCGCTATCGATGCCGCTGGCTTCTGCGGCGCTGGCAGTGCGGAAATAGTGATTCAATCCGGCGTGATAAAATTCGTAGACCGTGACAAAATCCTGCGCCGTGGCCGAACGGATGGCCGGTCCCACGAACTGCCCGAACGAGTAAGGGCCGGCGCCGGCAGGCACGGCGGAGGGCGCAAGGTTGGCGGCGGCCACATCGAACGCGGAAATGTTATTAGACTGATAATTGGTCACGTACGCCAGCGTGCCCGCCGGGTTGAAAGCGATAAAATTGGGCAGCGCTCCCAGGCCATCCAGAGTTGTCACGCGCGCGAGGCCATTGGCGAAATCGGTAATCTCGATCACCGATACTGTTCCTTGCTCACCGGTTATTCCGGCAGCGCTGTTGACAACATAGACCTTTCCATCCCGATTCACCGCCACACCGTGCGGCTTGCTTCCCACCTGCACTTCAAATAATACGGTATCGATATCGGCCTTGATCACGGAAACTCTGTTGCTGCCCTCGTTCGCCACATAAACATAATCCCCTTTCGGGTCAACCGCGACACCGTATGGCTTGCTGAACGAATATTTCCCCGCCGCCACTCCGTTGGCTTGGTTGTAAAGCAATGTATTGTTACTCGTATCGATCACTGAAACACTGTTTCCGCCGTAGTTGGTCACATATATTTTCGGCTTGCTCGGGTGTGCCGCAATACCGTAAGGCATATTCCCTACAGGCACGGGTGAAGCGGTTACGGCATTATTCAAGGCATCGATCACCGAAACGCTGTTGCTTGCGCTATTCGCCACGTACACGCCGGTTCCTGACGGGTTGACCGCAATGCCGTAGGGAGCCAGGCCTACGCCGATATAAGGGAGCGTGCTGCTGGCATTCAGGGGGTCTTTAACCTGGATGATTTCGTGGGTGGCGGTGTCGATCACCGAAACGGAGTTGTCAGTGGCGTTCGTGACATACACCCTGCTTCCCGTCGGATTAACTGCCACACCGACGGGGTTGGCACGAACCGGCACAATCTTGGAGACAAGGTTGGTTGTGGTATCCAGCACCGACAAGGTGCCCGGAGTAGTGTGGTTCGCGATATAGGCAAAAGGCCCATGTAACCCGGAACCGTGACCCTGACCGTAGTGCCGGCGACCGTACCCGCGCCGGCTGCGTTGCTGGCGATCACCGAATATGGATAGGGGCCTGCGGATGCGGATGAAGGAATGGTGACGCTTGTGGTATTTTGAGCCGTATTCGAATCGGCAACGGCGATCCCACTGCCCGTCCAGCTATAGCTGGCCGGACTTTGCTTGCAGCCCGAAGCCGTGAGGGTGATCGTGTCTCCCGGGGCGGGCGTGGCGGATGATGCGCCCAGCATGCAACCTTCCGGCACCAATGCGCAACTGACCGCGCCGGACGCAGAAATCGCCAGTCCCGAACAGGAAATCGGACCTGCAAAAGTGAATCTGACAGGCGTTCCGGGGGAGCAACTGATCGCGCCTGATGGGGCAATAGTGATTGCGGAGCAATTTGCCGGAAAAGGATACGTATAGGTGATTGAACCGGCAGCTCCGCTCGCCAGCGCAAACATGATCCCCGATAATATCGCCGCTATTTCCGCTTTTTTGCCATTGAGCATTTGTGTCCTTGCCTTGCTTAATTATTTGCATCTGCCCTGCATTTGCCCACCCCGCATTCTAACTCACCAGCATAGGCATCCGCCACTCTAAAAAGTTCAAATAGATGGCAATCTTCCGCTCAAATCTGCATGTGCGGAATTAACCCCCGGCATAGCCGGGGGCTTATTAGATGAGCCTCTCAAAGGTGCCGATAAAACCGTGAGCCGCCTGAAGGCGGCGGGCTTTTTACTCCTTCCCCCATGCAGGGGGAAGGTTGGGATGGGGGTAGAAATTTTGATTGTGCCCATGCTTAGTTTCTACCCCCTCCCTAGCCCTCCCCCTGCAAGGGGGAGGGAATGATGCCGCTGAATTTTATGTTGCTCTTTAATAACTGCCGGAACGGTCAAACCTAACTGAGTCCCCCGGCATAGCCGGGGGTTTACCTCACTGAATTATCAAGACACCCACGCAGTGGGACAGCATCCAGTACACGGCTTTGTCCGCTGCGCGGAGTTATTTTATAAACCGGATTCCGGCCTTCGCCGGAATGACGACTACTGTGAATGTGTGAGCCTGCACCGCAACTTCGTTGTCGCGATCCTCACATCTGCTGTGTATGCTCCGGTCGCTGCGCGCTGGCCTCCCCCACCCCCGAGAACCGCCCGCTACGATTTCTGTCGCTATGTATATGTGCGTATGCCCGCAAGTGCGCCTGCAATTTTCCCAAGCGGTCATTTTCTCTCGAGAAAGCATATTCTGTTTCGCCCATAAAAAAACGGGCGAGATCGCTCTCGCCCGTTTTCAAACCAATGACTTCAGCTATTAACGGATGTCACGGGTATGCTTATGCACAAACTGACCACCGTGCGCGGCGCCGGCTGCTGCACCAGTTCCGGTTACGATCGTGCTGTTGATGAAGTCCTGCACCATGAAGCCAACCACCGGCAGGCCGTAGTGAACCAGTCCGGCTGCAGGAGTGATCGATGGCGAGTTCACCGTTACGCTGGCGGCCCAGGTCATACTCATCCAGCCATTGCTGAAACTTGCCGGAACGGTAACTCCAACGCTGTTGGTCGAACCCAGAATCGGGGTAGCAGTGCCGGCAGTAAAGGAACCACGTGCGAATGTGACCACGTTAGTTTCCCAGCACAACGACTGCGGGCTAGTGCCGGCTGCCGGCGAGAAGAGGCTGCCGGGTGGAGCATCCAACTGCTCTTCGCGGTCGCGCAAGGAGTAGTTGAAAAGATCGCACGAACCACCCGTTCCGAAGTTCTGGTTGAACAGACGGTTAGCAGCCGAACCCGACGGGAACGGCGCGGCGGTATGCGCGCTGCTGGAAGCTTCCGTGTTCACGTAGAAGCGCTTGGTCGGGAAAGTGACCACCCAGTCCGTAGCGGAGGCAGTTCCGGAATCCATCACATACTCGTTCATCACGGTATTGCGTGTCATGGCCGCACTCACCGCATTCTGGTTGGTCAGCCAGGTTGCGGTCGCAGCCGCGCCGCCATTGAACACGTTACTGACCAAGACGCTGCCGCCCACGATACTCGGGTTCAGCGAGGAAGCAGCGGAACCCACACCGGCCGCTGTAGCATCCCAGTTGTCGATGGCGATCGCGTCATAAGCGTAATCCACGCCGGTAGCCGTATTGATAAGAGTTGCGCCACCCATCAGGCCGCCATTGCCGGCAACCAGATAGCCGGTCAGACCAGCCACGTCGGCAGCATTCAGCACAGACGAGGTGCAAGGGGCTACGCCGCTAACGTGGGTGATCGCCGTGTTCAGAGCCGCGCCCAAAGCTACGCCAGTGTCAATCCGGCCCATTTCCATGATTTCGATGTAGCCTTCATTGGTACGATCCAGCGAACCCGATTCCCAGTCGGCGTTATTGCCGGCGGTGCCGTTGATGTAAGCCAGGTTGGAGAATGGAACACCGGCTGAACCGGCAGCGGCGACATTACCCCAAGTACAGGATTTGTCGTATGTAACCACTTTTGCGCCATTGGCGGCAGTGGCATTAACCGGAAGAACTACACCCGCCCACGTGTCGTAGGGCGACAGGAACAAGTTGAAGTCAAGAACTTCGCGGCTATGCTTCCCTTCGATAAAGCGCACCTTGACCGCCTTGGAAGAGGCGGTGGTATTGGTCACGGAAACATAGGTATTGTACTGACCGGAAGCGATGGGGGTAGCAGCACTGCGCACGGTATAGTACGGATAAATCAACACCTGCCCAAGGCCATCAGGATTTACGTGGACAGCACTCGCGGTACCAGCAGCGCCAATCGCACCCAAGCCAGCCAGAACGGCCATATATACAGAATTTTTCTTGAAAACGTTCATCTTTTGTTTACTCCTTTTTCAAATTAGGTAAGGTACTACTCTCGATAAATGACTACAACCTATATTTTTGTAACACACTTCTTTTACCACCCCTTGCAGCCAAATTTCGTTCTGCTTTCCAAACAGGTAAGGTAAGGTAAGGCACTACTTTCCATAAATCACTACGGCTTCATTGTATAACATACTTCTTTCAACTTACAATCGATTTTTTGCTCGCATACCCCCTCCTTGCCTGTTATACGAGATTACTTTTTCGGAATGCACCATCAGTTACCCCTCCTTGCAGCTAAATTCATTCTGCCCTTCAAGCAGGCAATCAAGTTGATACTCTCGATAAAATACTCTCAATAAAATTGCCATTTTAGCATTTTATAACACACTTCTTTCAACTTACAATCGATTTTTTACGCATGTCCTTTCTCGCCTTGATCCCAGCCTTGCAAATACGAAAAATTATTTTTTTGGAATGTACCACCAGTCGCCGCTGTCAAACAGCCAGAGTTCCTTGACTTGTGATTCAGCGGCCTTCATTTCGCGGTAGCTGTATTCAACCAGCAAATTAACTTCGCACTGATCTACTTCGCACGACACCGATTCAACACGCGCTCTTTGCCACAGGCCGGGGCGAATTTTATTCTTGTAAACATCAAGAGAAACCATACTGCGCGTACCCGGGCTCAGATATTCGTACGCCGCGGCCAAATCCCCCTTTACAAGCGCATCCCAACGTAACTGCGCCCGCTTTCCAACAACCTCCTGCCTATCACGTGCGGTGTTCGATTTTATCTCTGTACCCGCACATCCAACCAAACCGAAAACCAGAAGTAACGCGCCCAACCGCTTTACAAAATTCACAGGCCATTCCTTATCAAAACACCAGGGACATTATCCACCTATCCGAACCTGCCTACCCAAGCCCGTCTATTTAATAGTTTCTAGGCTATTCGATATAGAAATAAGCGTCAAGAAAATTTCAACTCATTTATGCAATACTGTGGTTTTTATGCAACACCATGCCAACACGGCGAAAACATAGCATAACGATTACTCCCGCGCGATATTTATTTCGATCATGCTGATACTACAAAAAAGAAACTTGGAGCGCCTATCGGGCCGGCACGAATAGAAATTACATTCCGTTCGGCCCGAGCTTGTCGAAGGCTTTGAGGCCATTCATGTTTCGAATCTCGCCACGAACGGATTAAATCTGCGTTCCCTTGAATTTCTCGCGAGCTTTTCACTGGGCAATTCTGATGCAAGCATCTTGTCGCCGGCTTTCCTCAACCATGCACTTCCTGAACGTCATTTCCTCCCGCCGCGCGGTAAAGGCAGGCATAATCGGCGCCGATTACTCATGCGAACAGTTCCGCTTCAGCGAGCGTTTTTCCTTGCGCGTCTTTGCCTGAAAGGACAGGGGTTCCCCCCAGCCGCCAATCGATAGCCAAGGCCGGATCATTCCAGCGGATGCAACGTTCGTGTTCCGGATGCCAGTAATCCGTGGTCTTGTATAAAAACTCCGCCGTATCGGAAAGCACGGCGAAGCCATGCGCAAAGCCTTCCGGTATCCACAGCATGCGCTTGTTGTCGGCGGACAATTCCACTGCGACATGCTGCCCGAAAGTTGGCGAGCTGCGGCGGATGTCCACCGCAACATCGAGTACCGCGCCTTGCACCACGCGCACCAGTTTTGCTTGCGGGTGTTGTATCTGGTAGTGCAGGCCGCGCAGCACGTTTTTGGCCGAGCGCGAATGGTTATCCTGCACAAAATCCGCATCGCGGCCTGTCAGCCCGGCAAATTTGCGCCGATTAAAGCTCTCAAAGAAGAAACCGCGGTCGTCGCCAAATACTTTTGGTTCGATGATAAGCAAATCTGGAATAGTGGTTTGATTGGCAATCATTTCGCATATTCTGGGCAGGCCAGCTGAGTCATTGCAGGGCGCAATTATACCTACGGGTATGCACTCTGGCGACCTGGAGCCTCAAATTCTTAGCCATTTTTCTTGATGGTTTTTTTCGTGGCCCGCTTGGTTGCGACAGTAGCCTTTTTAACAGGCTCCTTGGACTTGACGGCTTTCGCCTTGGAAGCAGGTTTCTTCGCCACCCTTGTCTTCGCTGCCCCGCCCTTCGCGGCCTTGGCGGCGATCAATTCCAGCGCTTCTTCCAGCGTGATTTCGTCCGGCGGCACGCCCTTCGGCAGCGTGGCGTTGATCTTGCCGTGGCGCGCGTAGGGGCCGTAGCGGCCGCTGCATATCTCGACGCTGGCTTTGTCGTCCGGATGATCGCCGAGGGTGCGCAGCACGGTGTTGCCTTCCCGCGCCTGCGCAAGCAATTCCACGGCGCGATCCAAGCGGATGTCGAAGATGCTGTCGCTGCGCGGAATGGATTTGAATTTGCCGTCGTGCCCGATGTAGGGGCCGAAGCGGCCGATGTTGACGATGATTTTTTTGCCGGTTCCCGGGTGCGCGCCAAGTTCGCGCGGCAGCGAAAGCAGCTTCAACGCGCCTGCCAGATCGGCCTGTTCGACGGGCATTTCTTTCGGCCATGAGACGCGCTTGGGCTTGACCTTATCGCCTTTGGCCGCTTCGCCGAGCTGCACGTAGTGGCCATATGGGCCGCGCAACAGCAACACGGGTTGCTTGGCTTCGGGATGCACACCCAGTTCCACTCTTGCCGAGGCATCGTCTTGCGTTTCGCCGCTCAGGCTGCGTTTGTATTTGCACTGCGGATAGTCGGTGCAACTGATGAAGCTGCCGTATTTGCTGAGTTTTTTGGCGAGCGGCTTGCCGCATTCCGGGCATGCTTCGTCGAGCAACTCCACCGGGCGGTCGATGTCTGCTTTTTGTTTGATCAGCGCGGAAAAACCTTTCCAGAATTCTTCCATCACGCCGATCCAGTCGCGCTTGCCTTCGGAAACTTCGTCCAGCTCGTCTTCGAGGTGTGCGGTGAAACCGTAATCCACATAGCGCGTGAAATGATCGGTGAGAAAGCGCGTGACGACGCGCCCGACATCGGTCGGAACAAAGCGCTTCTTGTCGAGAACGGCGTATTCCCTGGCTTGCAGGGTGGAGATGATGGTGGCGTAAGTGGATGGGCGGCCGATGCCGTGCTCTTCCAGCGACTTGACCAGGCTGGCTTCCGAGTAGCGCGGCGGCGGCTGGGTGAAATGCTGTTCGCCATACAGTTTGTCGATGGGCAGCACGTCGCCTTCCGCCAGCGGCGGCAGCTTGCCGCCTTCCTCTTCCTCCGCGTCATCCACGTCTTCCATGTACACGCCGATGAAGCCGGGAAACACCAGCGTCTGCCCCGAGGCGCGGAACAGCGTGGTGTCGCCGCCGAGGCGGATATCCACGCTCACCGTATCGAAACGCGCCGGCGCCATCTGGCACGCCAGGGTGCGCTTCCAGATCATCTCGTAGAGGCGCGCCTGGTCGGCGGTCAGGTGGTCGCGGATGCTGTCCGGCGTGCGCAGGATCGAGGTCGGGCGGATCGCCTCGTGCGATTCCTGCGCGTTCTTGGTCTTGCTCTTGTAGGCGGGCTGGGTGGACGGCAGGTATTCCGGCGAGAAATTATCCTTGATGTAATCGCGGATCTCCTGCACCGCTTCCTTGGCCAGCGATACCGAGTCGGTACGCATGTAGGAGATCAGGCCGACGGTCTGTCCACCTCCTTGGCCGCCGATGTCCACACCCTCGTACAGCGATTGCGCGGTGCGCATGGTGCGGTCGGCGGTCATGCCGAGCTTGCGCACCGCTTCCTGTTGCATGGTGGAGGTAGTGAACGGTGCGGCGGCATAGCGCTGCTTGGCTTTTTTCTCGACGCGCACCACCTTGGGCGGCAGTTTGGCATCGCCGAGTTTGGCGTGGATCGCATCGTATTCGGCCTGGCTGCCGATGCTGAGCTGTTCCAGTTTTTTGCCGTGATACTGGAACAGCTTGGCGGTGAACGGCAGGTGATCTTTATTCGTATCGAGATGCACGCTCCAGTATTCCTGGCTCTTGAACGCCTCGATCTCCAGTTCGCGTTCGACGATCATGCGCAGCGCGGGACTTTGCACGCGCCCCGCCGACAGCCCCGGGCGAATCTTGCGCCACAGCAGCGGCGACAGGTTGAAGCCGACCAGGTAATCCAGCGCGCGCCGCGCCTGCTGCGCATTGACCAGCGGCATGGAAATTTCGCGGGGGTGGGCGACCGCCTCGCGCACCGCCGACTGGGTGATTTCGTAGAACACCACGCGCTGCATGTTCTTGTTTTTCAGCGCGCGCTTGGCCTTGAGCAGTTCGGCGATATGCCAGGCGATGGCCTCCCCTTCGCGGTCGGGGTCGGGCGCCAGCAGGATGTTGTCGGCCTGCGCGGCGGCTTTCGCGATCGCATCGACATGTTTGCTGTTGCGCGCGATGGTCTCGTACTGCATCGCGAAACCGTTTTCGGTATCGACCGCACCGGTTTTGGGCACCAGGTCACGCACATGGCCGAACGAGGCGAGGATTTCAAAATCCTTGCCCAGATATTTTTTCAGGGTCTTGGCCTTGGCCGGCGACTCGACGATCAGTAGATTATTTGCCATGCGTGAAGTTCGGGGTTCAATGCAGTTGCGCGGATTGCAGCGGTGTCAACAATTCTTCGACCAGCAGCGGGTCGAGTTCCCGGTGGCGGTTCCATAGCACCATCAGCATGATCAGCTTGAGTTTGTCCGCCCCGATATTTTCCTGTTGCAGCGCGACGGCGCGATCGATGACCATCTCGCGTTCGACGGCGGAAATCATGTGCTGCTGTTCGGCAAACAACAGGAATTGGCGCGCCTCAAAACTGATGCGTTGCGTCTCCAGCGCGGCAAAATGGCGCATTCCGGCGTGGTCGAGCGAAGCGGGATAGCTGTCGGGATTTTGCTGTTGCAGCGCGGACAGCCAGGTCAGCGCTTCGCTGATTTCATCGCCCTCAAACCCGGCGGCGGAAAGTTTGCGCGACAGCTTTTCCGGTTCCGGATAGCTGCCTGCGTCAAAGTAACTTTCAAACAGATACATCAATATTTCGAACATGATTTGCGTGTTGTTTAATGGATTTGTTGGTACAAACCGCCGGGTAACGCGCTGATGCGCCCCTCCAGTTCGAGCGTCAACAGCATGGCGGATAGCTCGGCTATCGTCAAGCCGCTACGTTTGCCGAGAGTTTCCAGATCGACCGGATCGAAGCCGATATGGCCGAGCAGCGCGGAGTTTGCGCCTTGCATGGCGGCGGCGTGCGCATGTGATGAGGCAAATCCGCCCAGTTCCTCCAGAATATCCCGCGCGGTCTCGACCAGTTTCGCGCCCTGCTTGAGCAGCGCATGACAACCTTTGCTTTGCGGCGCGTGTATCGAACCGGGGATGGCGAACACGTCCCTGCCCTGCTCCAGCGCGAGCCGCGCGGTAATCAGCGAACCGCTTTGCAACGATGCCTCCACCACCAAGCAGCCGGCGCTCATGCCGCTGATAATACGGTTGCGGCGCGGAAAGTTGGCGGCAAGGGGAGGTGTGCCGAGCGGGAATTCCGAAATCAGCGCTCCCTGCTGCGCAAGCAAATGCGCAAGACCGCGATTCGCTGAAGGGTAAACCTTGTCCGGCCCGGTGCCGACCACGGCAATACTGCTGCCTTGGCCGCGCAATGCACCGCGATGCGCGGCGGCGTCGATGCCATGCGCCATGCCGCTGATGATGCACAGCCCGGCATCGCTCAATGATTGGGCAAACGCTTCGGCGTTGCCGATGCCCTGCGGTGTGGCATTGCGGCTGCCGACCAATGCAAGCGCAGGGCGGTTGAGCAAGTCGAGCCGCCCCTTCACATACAGCAGCAGCGGCGGATCGGAAATGTTCAGCAGGGCTTGCGGGTAGCCGCTATCGGCGAGAGTGACGATGCGGTTGTTGCCGTCTTCCATCCAGACAAGCGCGGGAGCAAGGACATCTTCTGCGATGCCTTTACCGATCTCGGCGGCGACTTCCGCCTTGACGACGGATTTGAGCGAGCCGGGGGATGCGGCAAAAACCGCTTCCGGCGAACCGAATTCCTTCAGCAGCAGCCGCGCGCCTTCGCCGCCCAAGCCTTTGGTCAGGCTTAGCGCCAGCCAGGCCTTAAGCGAAGCATCGTAAGTCACGCTTGATGCGTTCTGCGGGGTTTAATCAGGGAGTTTGTGCGCGATCCAGCAACTGCACCGGCAGGCGGGTTTGCATCACCAGCGCGTACGATACCTTGTCGAATACGCGGAACACGAACGCCAGGCCATAGCGTTCATCCGGCAAAATAGATTTTTCGTCTCCATTCTTCACTTCCTCGCCCTTGCGGTACAGCGCCAGCACATGGCCGCTTTCCAATCCATCGCGTTTTCCCTTGCTCAGGGTGATGACGGTATTTTGCCCGGCCTGCGAAACGCCGCCGTACACTGAAATAACGCGCGCGGAAAGGTTGCTGCCGGGCGCGCGCGGCAGGTAGGCGTTGACGGCATCGCCGGAAGGGGCGACCAGGCGGTCGCCCTGATTGATTTCCTGTACGGAATGGGTAATGACGATGGTGCTGACATCCGCAAAATCGGTTACTTCGGCATTGCCCAGATAGGTCGCTTCGACACCCAGCACTTCCCCGGTTTCGGGATCGGCGAATGTTTTGCCCGGACGGTAAATCTGCCACTTGCTGCCTTTATCCGGAGACAGGCCTTTCACGAAACCGATATCGCGAGCGCCAAGTATCACGCGGTTTTCGCGCGCACCGATCAGTATTGGCGCATCCTTCAGCGCATCTTTCCCGATAGCGAGCGGCTGGCTTAAAAATGGAGCGATGGCATTGGCGGGAATGCTCGGGACGGCATCGTGGGCGCTATGGCCTTCGCGCGCTCTGGGTGACAGCTTAATGACATTGTCTTCCCTTCCCGCGCCGGCCTGACCGATGCGCAAGGAGCCATTGGCACGATCCAGGATAATCACGTCGCCCGGATAAATCCAGTGCGGGTTCTTGATGGAGTCCTTGTTCATACCCCAGATATGCGGCCATTTCCACGGGTCTTTGAAGAACTTGCCGGAGATGCTCCACAGCGTATCGCCTTTGACGACCACATGCCGGTCAGGCGCATCGCTGCGAAGTTCGGGACGGGTGGCAGGCTGTGCAGCAAAGGCCAGGACGGGCAACAAAAAGCAAATCAGCGATATAATCTTGCGCATGGAAAACTCCGGCAGAATCAATATAAAAGGCACGCATTGTTGCTGCGTTGCGTTAAATTCTGCATCCAGTCATATAAATTAGCAAGCATTTATGGAGTGCATATGCCAATCCTGAAGGTTTTACAGTATCCGGACGTGCGGCTGCACAAGGTCGCCAGCAAGGTCGAACATGCCGATGAAGCTACCCGCAAGCTGGCGCAAAACATGGCGGAAACCATGTATGCCGCGCCCGGAGTCGGTTTGGCGGCGACGCAAGTGGATGTGCATAAGCAGGTCATCGTGGTGGACGTTTCCGAGGCGCGCAACCAGTTGCTGGTGTTCGTCAACCCGGAAATCATTTCCAGCAGCGGCGAAGAAGAAAGTGAGGAAGGTTGCCTGTCGGTGCCGGGTATTTATGAAAAGGTGCGCCGCGCGGAAAAAGTAACGGTGCGAGCGCTCGACGAAAAAGGCGAACCATTTACGCTGGAAGCGGAAGGATTTCTGGCGGTCTGCATCCAGCACGAGATGGATCACCTGCGCGGCAAGGTGTTTGTCGAATATTTGTCGCAACTCAAGCAAATCAGGATTCGCGCCAAACTTAAGAAGCGCATGCGCGAAACCATGTAAAAACCTCTGCATAATTGAATGTACACTCCGGGTTTTGCGAGTTATGCGGCTTCTATGTAGCCGCTGGCGCTGACAGCGGCTTTGCTTTTCTATGTAGCGGCTTTGCTTTTCTATGTAGCCGCTGGCGCTGACAGCGGCTTTGCTGGCGCTGACAGCTACGCCGCGCTCGGCGCGCGCGGCTACAGACGCGGCTGCGGGCGTGAATTTAGGCGCGAATACGGGGACATAAATCCATGGCCAGGCATAAACACCTACGCCGTCTTGAATCTGTTTGGATCGATCAACCAGTTTTCTACATTACCGCTTGTGCCATCGATCGCCGCCCTCTGCTGGCGCACCCTGAAATATTTGCCATCATTCAGGATGAATTTCGTTCCGCGCCGCAACGTCATGGGTGGCATGTTGGCCGTTTTGTCGTCATGCCCGACCACATCCATTTTTTCTGCGCATGCGATGGGGATGAAGCAAGTTCGTCGTTATCCCGTTTCGTCGGGTCGTTCAAGGAGTGGAGCTCCAAGCGGGCAACCCGCCAGTTGGGTGTGCAACCCCCGATTTGGCAACCGGAGTTTTTTGATCATTTGCTGCGCTCGGATGAAAGTTACGCCGATAAATGGCTGTACGTTCGCGAGAACCCGGTACGCGCCGGGCTGGTGCAAACGGCCGATGATTGGCCTTATGCCGGAGAAATTGAGGTTTTAAGATGACTGCTGTAGCCGCCAAGATCTGTAGCCGCGCGCGCCGAGCGCGGCGGGACGCCGCTGTCAACGCCAGCGGCTACAGAGGCCGCTACAGAGCCCCGCCGCGCTCGGCGCGCGCGGCTACAATTCCGAAGCGATGGTCAATCCGAACATGATCGATACGCTGGGCGGTGCATGATGCCGCCCGTCATGCAAGTCGCCACGAGGCGGCAAACGATCTTCGCGGGAATGGGGCAAATTTCTTTTTTAATGGAAAAATCTGGATGAAAATCATCTTTGCCGGAACGCCGCAATTCGCGGCCAGCGCGCTGGCCGCCCTGCTCGGGGAACATCAAATCGCCGCAGCGCTGACCCAGCCTGACCGTCCCGCCGGGCGCGGCATGCGGCTTGCCGCCAGCCCGGTGAAGCGGCTTGCCCTGCAACACGGCCTGCCGGTATTGCAGCCCGCCACGCTGAAGACCGAAGAGGTGCAGCGCACGCTCGCCGCGCTGGACGCCGACGTGATGGTGGTGGCCGCTTACGGGCTGATTCTGCCGAAGGCGGTGCTGCAACTGCCGCGCCACGGCTGCCTGAATATCCACGCTTCGCTGCTGCCGCGCTGGCGCGGTGCGGCGCCGATCCAGCGGGCGATCCTAGCGGGCGACAGCGAGACCGGCATCACCATCATGCAGATGGACGAAGGCCTGGATACCGGCGACATGCTGCTGCGCCGCGCCTGCCCGATCGCGCAAAGCGACACGGCGCAGACTTTGCAAGACAAGCTGGCCGGCATCGGCGCGGACTGCATTCTCGAAGCGTTGCGCCTGTTGCAGGAGAGCCGCCTGGCGCCGGCCAGGCAGGACGATGCGGCGGCAACTTACGCCACCAAGCTGCTCAAGAGCGAGGCGCGGGTCGACTGGCATCTGGATGCGCGGCAGATCGAGCGCGCGGTACGCGCATTCAATCCGTTCCCGGTGTGCCATGCCGAACTCGATGGCGTGACGATAAAAATCTGGCAGGCCGCGCTGCAGGAAGGCGCACAAGGCGAAGCGGGCAAGGTTCTGGCGGCGGACAGGCGCGGCATCACGGTGGCTTGCGGCAAGGACGCGCTGCGCCTGGAAGTATTGCAGCGCCCCGGCGGCAAGGCGCAGCCGGCCGCACATTTTTTGCAGGCCGCGCCGGTCAAGCCCGGCGACAGGTTTTCGTAGATGCAGAACATACAACTGGCCGCCGCGTCCGTCGTTCAAAAAGTGCTGGCGGATGGGCGCAATCTCAATCGGGCGCTGGATGAGGCGCTGCGCAACAAGGCCGCATGGACATCCGCGCAGCGCGGCGCGTTGCAGGATTTGAGCTACGGAACATTGCGCTTCTATGGCCAGTTGCGCGCAGTGCTGGGCTTGCTGCTGCGCAAGCCGCTGGCGGATGAACGGGTGCGCTTCCTGTTGCTTGTGGCGCTGTATCAATTGCAGTATGGCAAATCGGCGCAACACGCGGTGGTCGATCATGCAGTGCGCGCCGCACAGACTTTAAATTCGAAAGTAAGCGGCCTGGCCAATGCAGCCCTGCGCAACTTTTTGCGCAACCGGGCGGCGTTGCTGGAGCAGGCCGCGCTGGATGATGAGGGACGCTACAGTTACCCGCAATGGTGGATAGACGAGTTGCGGGCGCAGTACGGGGAGAACAGCACCGCGATTCTCGAAGCGGGCAACCGGCATCCGCCGATGACCCTGCGCATCAACCGGCGGCGCTGCACAACGGCGGATTATCTGGCGCAATTGGCGCAACAGAATTTACCCGCCCGGCTGATCGGGGATGATTTGATCGGGGGTGATTTGATAGGGTCTGGCACGCTGCAACTGGACAAGCCGGTGCCGGTGGACAAATTGCCGGGTTTTTTTGCCGGGCTGGTTTCCGTGCAGGATGCCGGCGCCCAATATGCCGCGCGGCTGCTTGACGTCCGCGACGGGATGCGGGTGCTGGACGCCTGCGCCGCGCCGGGCGGCAAGACGGCGCATATCCTGGAATGCGCGCAAATAGAAATGGTCGCTGTGGACAAGGACGAAAAACGCTTGCGGCGCGTCGCGGAAAACTTGCAGCGCCTCGGGCTGTCCGCGCAGCTTGTGCGGGGTGACGCCGCCGAACCGGGGGAGTGGTGGGACGGCAAAGCCTTTCAGCGGATTCTCGCCGATGTGCCCTGCTCCGCTTCCGGCGTGGTGCGCCGCCACCCCGACATCAAGTGGCTGCGCCGCAGCACGGATATTGCCGGTTTTGCCGCACAGCAGCTCGATATCCTGCGCGCGCTGTGGCGGCTGCTGGCGCAAGATGGTAAATTGCTCTACGTTACCTGCTCGGTTTTCCGGCAGGAAAACGAACAGGTCATCGCGGCATTTCTGGCGCAACATCCGGATGCGCGGCGGTTGCTGATAGAATTGCCTGAAAGTAGCGAAGGGCAGTTGTTACCCGATGACCGGCACGACGGATTTTTCTATGCATTGCTGCGGAAACAGCAGACAGATGACCGATGACAGAAGACAGAAAAACACGCGCTGTGCCATCGTGCTCTGACCATGTGGCGCGACTTGGTATCGGCCCAACAAATACGGCGCCATTGCCGCCCTCCGTCTTCTGACTTCCGTCTTCTGGCCTCCGGTCGCAGGGCGTAGGGCGGATAACGGCCTGCGGCCTCATCCGCCCTACATGCTGCTAAAACAGATGACAGAGGACAGAAAAACACGCGCCGCGCCATCATGCTCTGACCATGTGGCGCGGCTTGGTATCGGCCTGAACAAATACGGCGTCATTGCCGCCCTCTGTCTTCTGACTTCTGTCTTCTGCCCTCTGGTCGCAGCCGACGGCATCTCCGTCAACAAGGCGGAAGTATGGCTGAGCGAGGACGGCTATCAGCTCTCCACCACCTATGATATCAACCTGACTTTCACGGCGCAGCAGGCTTTGACGCGCGGCATTCCGCTGTATTTTGTGGGCGAATTTCTACTGACGCGCTCACGCTGGTACTGGTTCGATGAAGAAATTTTCCGTGGCGAGCAAACCGTCAAGCTTTCCTACAATGTGCTGACGCGGCAGTACCGCATTTCGCGCGGCGCCCTGTTCCAGAATTTCGCCAGTTTCGAAGAAGCGTTGCATGTGCTCGCCAGGCAAAGCTCGGCAACCATACCCGCCGCGCTGATGCCAAAGGACGGCAACTATACGGCGGCGGCACGCTTGCGCCTGGATATCGCGCAATTGCCCCTGCCGCTGCAGGTAAACGCATTGACCGGCAAGGATTGGGCGATCAACTCCCACTGGTATCGCTGGGTAATCCACCCGGCGGAAATTACCGTGCGCGGCGAAGGCAAGGCGGAGTGACGGCACGGTGAAATATCTCAACTTCATCAGCATCCTCATCGGAGGCACTTTGCTGTACTTGCTATCCAGCAGCAGCGCCAACACCAAGGTATTTTCCCTCGATTATTACATGCTGCTCGCGCTGACCGGCCTGTTTGCGTTGAGCCTGGCGGGATTGGTCGGCTATCAGCTCGTACGCTTGCGCAGCAAGCTCAAAAACAAGGTTTTTGGCGCCAAGCTCACCTTGCGTCTGGTGGTTTTCTTCACCCTGATCGCCGTCCTGCCAGGTATGCTGGTATATGTGGTATCGGTAAATTTCCTGGGCAAAAGCATCGAGTCGTGGTTCGACGTGCGTGTCGAAAAGGCGCTGGAGGGCGGGCTCAACCTCGGCAGGAGCAGCCTCGACAATAGCCTGAAGGAGCTGGCCAAAAAAACCCAGTTCATCGCATTATTGCTGGCGGAAAAACAGCCGGGGCAATATCAGCGCGCACTCGATCAATTAATCGATAAAAAGGTGGCGCAGGAAGCGGCATTGTTTACCGCCAAAGGAAATATGGTTGCATTTTCCTCCGGCAGCAACGCGCCATTGCCGGAAATGCCTGAAGGCGATTTGCTGCGATCGGCACTGGACAAGGGCGAGTATGCGGTGATCGACACTTTGCCAAAGAAAGGGCTGACACTGCGCGCGCTGGTGAGGGTAAACCCCAATACGCAGACGGGAATGCATTACGTGCTGCAATTCACCCAACCGGTGCCCAAACAGGTCGAGTCTGATGCCGAGACCGTACAGGCGGTGTATCGCGATTATCAGGAGCTGACGCTGTCGCGCCTCGGATTGAAGCGGCTGTATGCGATCACCTTGACGCTGTCGCTTCTGGTGGTGCTGTTGACGGCGGTGTCGGCGGCGTTTTTTTTCAGCGAGCGGCTGGGTTCGTCGCTGGAAGCACTCGCGGAAGGTACGCGCGCGGTGGCGCAAGGCGATTTTACCGGCCAGTATCCGATACAAAGCGGCGATGAGCTGGGAGCATTGACCGGCCTGTTCAATCAGATGACGCAGCAGTTGGCGGATGCCACAAAAGCCAGGGAATTGCAGCAGCACCAGATGGAACGGTCCAGGAAATACCTTGAAAGCGTATTGACCCACCTTTCATCAGGCGTGCTGGGGCTCGATGATGAATTGCAACTGCGCTCGGCAAACACGAGCGCGGAACAGATTCTGTCTGCGCCGCTACAGGAAATGCGCCGCATGCCGCTGAGCCAGATTGCCGAAAAGTACAGTTTGCTGAGATCGTTCTGCCACACCATCACGGAGGCTTTTGGCAAAACGGCCAGCGGTGAATGGCAGCGTCAGATAGAGCGCCTGAGCAAGAATGGCAACCAGATATTACTGATGCGCGGAACACGCTTTTCACAGGGCGGCGAGGCAGGTTATGTGGTAGTGTTCGACGACATCAGCCATCTGCTGCGGGCGGAGCGGCAGGCGGCATGGGGCGAGGTGGCGCGCCGTCTCGCGCACGAAATCAAAAACCCTCTTACTCCGATACAGCTTTCGGCGGAACGTCTGCAGCACAAACTCGGCGGCAAGCTCGATAAAGACGACTCGCAACTGCTGCTGCGCGCCACGCAAACCATCGTCAGCCAGGTCGGCGCGATGAAAAATATGGTGAGCGACTTTGCCGATTATGCGCGCGGCCCGGCGTTGAAACTGGAGCGTTTGGATATGCACAAACTGATCAGGGAAGTGCTGGGCTTGTACGAGGCGCATGCCATCCCCCACGTGCTGAAGCTGGAAGCGCCGCGCAGCGAACTCAATGGAGACGCAACCCGCCTGCGCCAGGTCATCCATAACCTGCTGCAAAACGCGCAAGATGCGTTGCAGAGTGTCGCGCAGCCGCAAATAATGCTGAGTACCGCGCCGCATCAAGGAGAGATTCAACTGTGCGTCGAGGACAACGGCGCCGGTTTTCCAGAGAGCGTGCTTTCGCGCGCTTTTGAGCCATACATGACGACCAAGACCAAAGGCACCGGATTGGGGCTGGCCATCGTGAAAAAAATAGTGGAAGAACATGGCGGGAACATCGCCATCGAGAATAATACGGGCGGGGGGCGCGTGTCACTATACGCCTGCCGCTGATTGAGGAGGCGTAATGACAAGCAAGCAAATTCTGGTGGTGGATGATGAAATCGGCATCCGCGAATTACTGTCCGAAATCCTGTTTGACGAGGGCTATCAGGTACACTTGGCGGAAAATGCCGCACAGGCGCGGGCTTACCGGAATGAGCGCGAACCGGACCTGGTGTTGCTGGATATCTGGATGCCGGACACCGACGGCGTAACTTTGCTCAAGGAATGGGTCGAGCAGGATTTGCTGACCATGCCCGTCGTGATGATGTCGGGCCACGGCACCATTGAAACGGCAGTCGAGGCGACACGTATCGGCGCTGTGGATTTCCTGGAAAAACCCATCGCGCTGCAAAAACTGCTCAGCACCATTGCCAAGGTAATCAGGGAGGGCGCGCCCAAACCGCAGACCCAGCATGCCGAAGCGCAAAGCCAGAAAATCACCCTGAATATCGACGGCCAAACGCAGCAATTTTCCTTGCCGCTGGATTTGCCGCTGCGCGAAGCGCGCGACTATTTCGATGCGCTTTACTTCGATTACCATTTACGCAAAGAAGCCGGCAATGTCACGCGCGTGTCCGAAAAGGTCGGCCTGGAGCGCACCCATCTTTACCGCAAGCTCAAGCAATTGGGCGTCAAATTTGCCAAAAAGGGCGGCGAAGGCGAATCGTAGGGCGGGTTAGCGTAGCGTTAACCAGCGGCTTATGTCACCGTCTTTTGGTGACTTAGCCGAATGGCTATGCAAGGCTAACCAGCGGCTTATGTCACCGTATTTTGGTGGCTTGGCCGAATGGCTATGCGAAGCTATCCGCCGCATGTTGCATGGCCAACAAACGTCGGAAGGCGCTACGCTTTTCCGACCTGCGCAGGCTGCGGTATAATCGCTGTCCCGGCGGATTGGCACAACCGGCTCACAGAATATCCTGGAGTATCAGAAAATGGCTGCGACACGCAACATCACACCACCCAAATTCAACGACATTACCGGCGCGATCCGGATGCTGGCAGTGGATGCCGTGCAAAAAGCAAATTCCGGCCATCCGGGCGCGCCGATGGGCATGGCGGAAATCGCCGAGGTGCTGTGGAACCGCCATCTGCGCCATAACCCCGCCAACCCCAAGTGGCCTGACCGCGACCGTTTCGTGCTGTCCAACGGCCACGGTTCGATGCTGATCTATGCGTTGCTGCACCTGTCCGGCTATGACCTGCCGATGGAAGAGCTGAAGCGCTTCCGCCAGATGCATTCCAAAACGCCCGGGCATCCCGAATACGGCTACACGCCCGGCGTGGAAACCACCGGCGGCCCGCTCGGCCAGGGCATCGCCAACGCGGTGGGCATGGCGATGGCGGAAAAACTGCTGGCTGCGGAATTCAACAAACCCGGCCACGAGATCGTCAACCACCATACCTACGTGTTCATGGGCGACGGCTGCATGATGGAAGGCATTTCCCATGAGGCCTGCGCGCTGGCGGGCACCTGGGGGCTGGGCAAGCTGATCGCCTTCTGGGACGACAACGGCATTTCCATCGACGGCCATACCGACGGCTGGTTTACCGACGATACGCCGAAGCGCTTCGAGGCCTACGGCTGGCACGTGATCGCCGATGTGAACGGACACGACCCGGAAGCGGTCGATGCCGCAATCAACGCCGGCAAGAAAGTCGCCGACAAGCCGACCTTGATCTGCTGCAAGACGGTCATCGGCATGGGCTCGCCGAACAAAGCCGACACCCATGACGTGCATGGCGCGGCGCTGGGCAATGACGAAGTGGCGGCCACGCGCGAGCACATCGGCTGGAAATATCCGCCGTTCGAAATCCCCAAACATGTCTATGAAGCCTGGGATGCGCGCACCAAGGGCGAGGGCCTGGAAAAGCTGTGGAACAACAAGTTTGTCGAGTACCGTAACGCGTTCCCGAAAGAAGCCGCCGAATTCGTGCGCCGCATCAAGGGCGATCTGCCTTTCAACTGGGCGGCCCATATCGATGGGGTCATCGCGGCAATCAACGAAAAGGCCGAAACCATCGCCACGCGCAAGGCTTCGCAAAATGCCATCAACGCACTGGCTCCGGCCTTGCCGGAATTCCTCGGCGGCTCGGCCGACCTGACCGGTTCCAACCTGACCAACTGGACGGGCTGCAAACATATCCGCGGCAAGAGCACCGGCAATTACATCAGCTACGGCGTGCGCGAATTCGGCATGGCGCACATCATGAACGGCATGGCATTGCATGGCGGCTTCCTGCCGTTCGGCGGCACCTTCCTGATGTTCTCGGAATATGCGCGCAACGCATTGCGCATGTCGGCCTTGATGAAACAGCGCGTGATCTACGTATTCACCCACGACTCCATCGGGTTGGGCGAGGACGGCCCGACGCACCAGCCGGTCGAGCAGACTGCGACGCTGCGCTTGATGCCCAACATGCAGGTATGGCGCCCGTGCGACACGGTCGAATCCGCCGTCGCGTGGGTTGCCGCAGTCGAGCGCAAGGACGGCCCGAGCAGTCTGGTTTTCAGCCGCCAGAACCTGGCATTCCAGAAACGCGACAAGCTGCAAATCGCCAACATCCGCAGGGGCGCTTACGTGTTGTCGGAAGCCGCAGGCGGCAAGCCGGCCGGCGGTGATCATCGCCACCGGCTCGGAAGTATCGCTGGCGCTGGAGGCGCAGAAAATTTTGGCTGCCGAAGGCATCAGCGTGCGCGTGGTATCGATGCCTTCCACCAATGTATTCGACAAGCAGGATCAGGCTTACCGGGACAGCGTGCTGCCCAGGGGCGTGAAGCGCGTGGCGGTCGAAGCGGGCGTGACCGGCGGCTGGTACAAGTATGTCGGCCTGGATGGCGCGGTGATCGGCATGGATTGCTTCGGCGAGTCCGCGCCTGCACCCGAGCTGTTCAAGCACTTCGGCTTTACGCCCGATAACATCGCAAAAGCAGTCAAGGGTGTGTTGTAAGCAATAGTTTCAATTACTGACAGGAGAAAAAACATGGCCATCAAGGTTGGTATTAACGGGTTCGGTCGCATCGGACGCATGGTGTTGCGCGCGGCAGTGAAAGACTTCGCCGACATCGAGATCGTCGGCATCAACGATCTGCTCGAGCCGGACTATCTGGCCTACATGCTACGCTACGATTCGGTGCATGGCCGCTTCAAGGGCGAGGTTTCCGTCGAGGGCAACACGCTGATCGTCAACGGCAAGAAGATCCGCCTGACTGCCGTCAAGGATCCCGCCGAGTTGAAATGGAGCGAAGTGGGCGCCGATATCGTCGTCGAATCCACCGGCCTGTTCCTCACCAAGGAAACCGCCGAAAAGCATATCGCCGCAGGCGCGAAAAAGGTCATCATGTCGGCGCCGAGCAAGGACGACACGCCGATGTTCGTGTACGGCGTGAACGACAAGGCCTATACGGGGCAAACCATCATCTCCAACGCTTCCTGCACCACCAATTGCCTCGCGCCGGTCGCCAAGGTGCTGCACGACAACTGGGGCATCAAGCGCGGCCTGATGACCACGGTGCATGCCGCCACCGCAACCCAGAAGACCGTCGACGGGCCGTCCAACAAGGACTGGCGCGGCGGGCGCGGCATTCTCGAAAACATCATTCCGTCCTCGACCGGTGCCGCCAAGGCGGTGGGCAAGGTGATCCCCGAACTGAACAAGAAGCTCACCGGCATGGCCTTCCGCGTGCCGACTTCGGACGTGTCCGTGGTCGACCTGACCGTCGAGCTGAACAAGGAAACCACCTATGCCGACATCTGCGCCGCGATGAAAGCCGCGTCCCAGGGCGCGATGAAGGGCGTGCTCGGCTACACCGAAGAGAAAGTGGTCGCCACCGACTTCCGCGGCGAGAGCTGCACCTCGGTGTTCGATGCCGACGCGGGCATGGCGCTGGACGGCACTTTCGTCAAGGTCGTGTCCTGGTACGACAACGAGTGGGGCTACTCCTGCAAAGTGCTGGAGATGGTTCGGGTGATGGCTGGATAGTCGTTAGTCGATAGACGGTAGTCGTTAGTTAAAGCCGCGCAGCGACAAAACCAACTAGCGACTAGCGACTAGCGGCTAACGACTTTCACATTTCATGGAGTAGAAAATGCCCATCATCAAAATGACCGATCTGGATCTCAAGGGCAAACGCGTCCTGATCCGTTCCGACCTCAACGTACCCGTCAAGGATGGCAAGGTCACCTCCGATGCGCGTATCGCCGCGTCGATGGCGACCATCGATTTCGCGCTGAAGGCCGGCGCGCGCGTGATGGTGACCTCGCACCTGGGGCGCCCTGAAGAAGGCGTTTATTCCGAAGAGAACTCCCTCAAGCCGGTTGCCCATGTCATCGCCAACAAGCTGGGCAGGCCGGTACGCCTGATCAGGGACTGGATCAACGGCGGCTTCGAGGTTGCCGAAGGCGAGCTGGTGCTGCTGGAAAACTGCCGTTTCAACAAAGGCGAAAAGAAGAATGTGGATGAGACCGCAAGGAGCTACGCCGCGCTGTGCGACGTATTCGTGATGGACGCTTTCGGCACGGCACACCGCGCCGAGGCATCGACTTACGGCGTGGCGAAATACGCGCCGGTCGCGGCGGCCGGCATCCTGCTGACCGAAGAGCTGGACGCATTGACCAAGGCGCTGCTCAACCCGGCGCGCCCGATGGTGGCCATCGTCGGCGGCAGCAAGGTATCGACCAAGCTGACCGTGCTGGAAAGCCTGTCCGACAAGGTGGACCAACTGGTGGTCGGCGGCGGCATCGCCAACACTTTCCTCAAGGCCACCGGCCATCCGGTCGGCAAGTCATTGTGCGAGAGCGACCTGATTCCCACCGCGCTGGCGCTGATGGAGAAAATGTCCGCGCGCGGCGCCAGCATTCCGATCGCGACCGATGTCGTGGTCGGCAAGCAGGCGCCTTTTGCAGCGGGCAACGAAAACACCCCGGCTGTGTTGAAAGACGCGAAGGACGTAGCCGAAGATGACATGATTTTCGACATCGGCCCGAACTCCGCGCAAGAGCTGGCCGACATCATCATGAAGGCCGGCACCGTGGTATGGAACGGACCGGTCGGAGTATTCGAGTTCGACCAGTTCGGCGAAGGCACCAGAAAAATCGCCACGGCGATCGCGGAAACCAGTGCCTTCACGCTGGCCGGCGGCGGCGACACCATCGCCGCGATCCAGAAGTACGGCATCTACGACAAGGTGTCTTATATTTCCACAGCGGGCGGCGCATTCCTCGAATTCCTCGAGGGGAAAAAATTGCCGGCGGTAGAAATTCTTGAACAACGTGCTGAAAGATAGACGCTAGCTGGTAGTCGTTAGTTAAAACAAAATCCGCGCAGCGGTCAACACCAACTATCGACTAACGTCTAGCGACTAACGACTAACGACTAGTTTAAAAAGGAACCCATGCTGCGCAGAACCAAAATAGTCGCAACACTGGGACCCGCATCGAGCGATCAGGCAGTCCTCGAGCGGATGGTTCGCGCGGGAGTCGACCTGGTGCGGATGAATTTTTCGCATGGTTCGGTGCAGGATCATGTAAAACGCGCAGAAACGGTGCGGGCAGCGGCAAAAACCGTAGGGCGCACCGTGGGCATCCTGGCCGACCTGCAAGGCCCGAAAATCCGCGTGAGCAAATTCGAGAACGACAAGATCGCCCTGAACAAGGGCGACATTTTCATTCTCGATGCCGCGCTGGAAGGGTTGGGCAACCAGCAGCGCGTCGGGCTGGATTACAAGGAATTGCCCAACGATGTCAGCAAGGGCTCGGTGCTGCTGCTCAACGACGGCATGCTGGAATTCGATGTCGTCGAAGTCAAAGGCAGCGAGATCGTCTGCAGGGTGGTGCGCGGCGGCGTGCTGTCCAACAACAAGGGTATCAACCGCAAGGGCGGCGGCCTGACCGCGCCGGCGCTGACCGGCAAGGACAAGGAAGACATCAAGACCGCCGCGCTGATCAAGGCGGACTACCTGGCGGTGTCGTTTCCGCGTTCGGCGGACGATATGAAACTGGCGCGCGACCTGATGCACGCGGCGGGCGGCAAGAGCCTGCTGATGGCCAAGATCGAGCGCGCCGAGGCAATTCCGGCGCTGGCCGAAATCATCGAGGCGTCCGACGCCATCATGGTGGCGCGCGGCGATTTGAGCGTGGAAGTCGGCGATGCCGCCGTGCCCGGCTTGCAAAAGCGCATGATCAAAATGGCGCGCGCGAAGAATCGCCTGGTGATTACCGCCACGCAAATGATGGAGTCGATGATCAACAACCCGATCCCGACCCGCGCGGAAGTGTCAGATGTGGCCAACGCCGTGCTGGACGGCACGGATGCGGTGATGCTGTCGGCGGAAACGGCGGTAGGCGATTACCCGGTGGAAACCGTCGAAGCCATGGCGCGCATCTGCCTCAAGGCCGAGCGTGAACTGGAAGAGAGCGTGTTCGACCGACGCGCCGGGCAGCAAAAATTTACGCGCATCGACCAGTCCATCGCGATGTCCGCGCTGTTTGCCGCGTCGCATTTCAAGGTGAAGGCCATCGTTGCCCTGACCCAATCCGGTTCGACACCGTTGTGGATGTCGCGCGTGAATGCCGGTGTGCCGATTTTTGCGCTGACCCCGCTGCCGGAAACACTGAGCAAAGTGACTTTGTTCGGCGGCGTACACCCCATCGCGTTTCATTCCAAAGCCAGAGGAAAGCTGGAGGAATGGCACCAGATCGAGGAAACGCTCCTGAATCTGAACCTGGTAAAAGACGGCGACATGGTGGTGATGACCATCGGTGAAGCGATAGGCAAATCTGGGCATACCAACACGATGAAGATCATGCGCGTCGGTGACCATCGCAAGAACTAGTCGTTAGCCGTTAGTCGCTAGTCGTTAGTAAAAAACAAACCCCGCGTAGCGGACCATACCAACTAACGACTAACGTCTAATGACTACCAACTGATTTTTTAGGAGAAAAATAATGGCACTCGTATCCATGCGTCAACTTCTCGATCACGCGGCGGAAAACGGCTATGGCCTGCCCGCATTCAACGTGAACAATCTGGAGCAAGTCAAGGCCATCATGGAGGCGGCCGACGAGACCAACAGCCCGGTGATCATGCAGGGCTCCGCCGGCGCGCGCAAATATGCGGGCGAAGCGTTCCTGCGCCACCTCATCGAGGCCGCCGTGGAAGCCTACCCGCACATTCCGGTGGTGATGCACCAGGATCACGGCGCGTCGCCCGGCCGTCTGCATCCAGGCGATCCGCTCCGGCTTTTCCAGCGTGATGATGGACGGCTCGCTGATGACCGACGGCAAGACGCCGTCCAGCTTCGAATACAACGTCAACGTCACGCGCAGCGTGGTGGAAATGTCCCACGCGGTCGGCGTGTCCGTCGAAGGCGAACTGGGCTGCCTGGGCTCGCTGGAATCCGGCAAGGGCGAGAAGGAAGACGGCCACGGCGCGGAAGGCGCACTGAGCCATGACCAGTTGCTGACCGACCCGAACGAAGCCGCCGAGTTCGTCAAAGCCACCAAGGTGGACGCGCTGGCGATCGCGATCGGCACCTCGCACGGCGCCTACAAATTCACCCGCCCGCCGACCGGCGCGGTGCTGCGCATCGACCGCATCAAGGAAATCCATGCCCGCATCCCCAACACCCACCTGGTGATGCACGGCTCGTCGTCGGTGCCGCAGGAATGGCTCAAGATCATCAACGAATTCGGCGGCGCGATGGGCGAGACCTACGGCGTGCCGGTCGAGGAAATCGTCGAAGGCATCAAGCATGGCGTGCGCAAGGTAAACATCGACACCGACCTGCGCATGGCCTCGACCGGCGCGACCCGCCGCTACCTCGCGCAAAACCCCAAGGACTTCGATCCGCGCAAGTTCCTCGCCGCCACCACCAAGGCGATGAAGGAAATCTGCAAGGCGCGCTACGAAGCCTTCGGCTCCGCCGGCCAGGCCGCGAAGATCAAGCCGGTCTCGCTGGACGCGATGGCTGGCCGCTACGCCAAGGGCGAGCTGA
>CAWHDU010000010.1:0-21315 GCA_963828205.1 uncultured beta proteobacterium | reverse complement strand
TGTCAACTTCAGGAACGAAGACAAGGACGGGGCACGCCTGTCCGGCATAGGCATCATGTGCAGCACGGGCGGAAATTTTGTTGCGGCGAGCCGCTACGTATGCGGCAACACCGGGGCGATGCTGATGTTGCCCGAGCCGATCAACTCCACCATCAAGCAGTTCGAAGCCAAGCTGAATT
The DNA here is from genome assembly GCA_963828205.1 of uncultured beta proteobacterium. GTDB lineage: Bacteria > Pseudomonadota > Gammaproteobacteria > Burkholderiales > Gallionellaceae > Gallionella. The sequence goes on along the minus strand of CAWHDU010000010.1, from coordinate 21,136 downwards.
TTTCCGGCGAAAAATTTCTGCTGAGCGGCGGCTACTACGGCTCGTTTTATACCAATGCCAACGGATCGCTGAATCCGTCAGTGAGCCGGCAATCTGTGGAATCCGAACGGCACCTCTCTCGTTCCCGGCGCGGGCGCCAACACCTTGGGGACTATCTGGCGCAACCCATGGCCCTGCCGCCCGACAACCAGGCGCACCAGCTTTTTCTCTCCGGCAACTACGCCTTCACGCCGACGACACGCGCAACCTTCAAGTACGCCCATACCCATGCCACGCAGAATGACAGACTTCGCCAGCATGGGCCTGACGGGCGCCCCGGCCGGCGTCGGCAATCTCGGCGGGCGTCGTGGATAGCACCTCGCCCAGTTCGGCTTGACGGCGCGGCCGATGGCGAAGCTCTCCATGCTCGCCAATCTGCGCTACGAAAACAAGCAGGACAAGACCCCGCTTGCCTTATATAACGCGGCGCTACACGGCGTAACGTATACGAACAGCCTGAATTCGTCGAAGAAAACTCAACGGCAAACTGGAAGCGAGTTACCAATTGCCGGACAACTACCGGGCGACGCTGGGGGTCGATTACGCAGTCGTGCATCGCGACCGCCCGGTTGGCACCGCCGATATCCCGGATCTTGCCCTTGCTCTTTCCGCCTTGCGCGAGGAGACCCGGGAACTGGGCTACCGGGCCGAACTGCGCGCATTCCATGTCTGAAACGCTCAATGCCTCCGTCAGCTATGTGCACAGCCAGCGCGACGGAGGAAACTGGCTGAGCTCGTTCCGGGTTTCCCGGCCGTCTCGGACGCCGCCATCTATAACGCTACCGGCACCTTTCCGATGACCCTGATGGATCGCAAGCGCGACAAGCTGAAGCTATCGGTGGACTGGATGCCGACCGAAGAGCTGTCGCTGCAGTTCATGGTCGAAGACGGCAAGGATAAATATACGGCCCCGACCGAAAAGGGGTTGCGCGATACCGGCATGAGTATCTTACGGCATCGATGCCGCTCTGACCCTGTCCGAGAACATGGAAGCTGACCGGCTATGTGAACCAGAATAATCAGACCCTGCATGTGGACCACTCTGTCGGCTATCTGGCCGAGCTGGAAAACGTCAATACCAGCATGGGTATCGGCGTGACCGGCAAGCCATCCGACCAGACTCGAGATGGGCGGAGACCTGTCGTATATGAACGACAGCAACCGCTATCAGCAAAGCATGAGTTCAGGCGCGGCGCTGGCCGGCGGAGGCTTGCCGGATGTCACCTATCGCGTGACCAAGCCTGAAATTCTTCGGCAAGTACGCACTGGAGAAAAATGCCGACATCCGTGTCGACCTGGTGCACCAGAGCGCGAAGCTCGACGAATGGAGCTGGGGGTACAACGGGATTCCCTTTGCCTATTCCGACAACACGACCGTTTCGATGCAGCAAAACCAGAATGTGACTTTCCTTGGGGCAAGGTATATTTACAAATTCAGGTAACAGGGTTATATTGGCCGAAAAATAGCCCATCAGTGTCACCCGGAAACACTTGCGCTCATTACCGGCGTCGATCATTGACGCTGCGAATGATTGGTAGCCCACAGGACAGGTTGCGTGTGGGCCTTGGTTATTGGTTTTCAGCGGGCTAATAAACCGGTCAGTAATAAGTATTGCCGTCATACCGGCGACGGCCGGTATTCCATGTGGTTCCGCGCATGGCGAGCCGATATTTAGATCCCTCGCTGCGATTCGGGATGACACAAGTGCCGCAATGACGAAGTCGGAGTGATTATTTGACCCGGAAAGAATAAATTCCGGAATTAAAATTCAGTGATCTTCCGGAGATTGCAGGCAGTAAAGCAGGCGCGCAAGGCCAATTTACAGGCCAGGTCGGGGTAAATGGGCAAATTTTTGTTTGAGTTTCTTTTTGCAATTAAAATTTAAAAAAGGGGGGAAGATGAAATCCATGTTTATCCGACTGGGTATGCTGGCCATGTTTATCGCCGCACTGACAGCGTGTAGCGGCGATGATGGCGAACAAGGCACTGCTGGTCCTGCTGGCGCAACCGGCGCAACCGGTGCTACCGGCGCAACCGGCGCAACCGGCGCTGCCGGCGCTGCCGGCGCAAATTTCAGGATTATCGACAAGCACGGCGCCGCGAATGCGCCCGAGGCGTTGAGAGGCACGAACAACTCGGCGAACCTCTGCACCACCATCACCGCCGCCACCATGCAGACGAACGGCAAGGTGAAGGTCGATTTCACGGTGAAGTCATCGGGCGCGGATGAAAACCGTGTACCGCTGACGACGTCGCCTATACCGGCCTGCCGCAGGCGCTCCCGGTTGCGTTCTATCTTGCCCAGCTCCGCCCGGGCGACGCTCCGGCGACTCGAGCTACTGGGTGAACTATGTCAACTCGTCCAAGGTGAGGACGACCGCGGTCGATCCGGCAACCGGAAAACCCTATGGAACGACAGCCGTCGGTTACAAGATGAACCAGGCCGGCACGGAGTCGAGCACGGCTGGGAACATGGACGGAACTGGCGCGGGTAATTACAGCTATGTGACCGCACTGGCCGTGAATACCACGATCGATATCTCCGCCAACAATACCGATGTATCGCATCCTGCCAAAGGGCGGCGTCTATCCTTATGACGCCAACAACCCCATCCGCGTCGGCATCACCCTTGCGGATCATGACGGTGCCGGCGCAGCCACAGCAGGCGCCAACAACCCGACCTTCGACTTCGTTCCGGCCACCAACGCTCCGGTGGCCACGCCGCGCGCGATCGTCAACATCGACAACTGCAACGAATGCCACAAGACGCTGGGCGCTCACCACTCGGGCAGCCGCAATGACACCAAGCTCTGCGTCACCTGCCACAACCCGACGCACGGCGATCCGGAAAGCGGCAACGCGCTCGACCTGAAGGTGATGGTGCACAAGATCCACATGGGCAAGAACCTGCCGAGCGTCAAGGCCGGCACGAAATACATCATCTGGGGCAATTCGAACAGCGTGCATGACAATTCGGAAGTGAACTTCCCGGCTTATGCGGCGAACTGCACGAAATGTCACAAGAAGGCCGCCGATGCGGACAACTACAAGACCAAGCCGACCAAAGAGGCGTGCGGCGCATGCCATGACGGGATCAAGTTTGCCGATGGCACGGGCACTCGCGTAGTTGGCTACAGCCAGGGAACCAGTGCAACCAGTTTGGTAAGCTCGAACAGCAGCCTGACCAGCCACGTCGGTGGAGCGCAGTCATCGAATTCCGGTTGCTCGTTCTGCCATGGTTCTACAGGCACTCAGGGTGCGATCGACAGCATGCCTGCTCCCATTCCGGATGCTCATGACTTCCTGAAAAAGTTTGCGGTCGGCGAAAACACTGCCGAACTGACGATGACAGCGCCGGCAAACGGCAAATATTTTGTTGCCGGGGAGAAGCCCAAGCTGACGATTACGCTGAAAGACTCCGCAGGCGCAGCCATTAACCCGACCACCATCGCAGAAACGGGCTATTCGCTGCAATTGGCGGTGAGCGGGCCGAGGGCGTTGAGGAAGCCGGTGCTTACCACCTTCGCCGTGGAACCGATCTTCGGCAAACCCCCGGTGCCAGGCGTCGGGGTTGTGGGAGGCGCCGGATACAGGAATGAACTGAAGAACAGGAGCGGCACCACCGCTGCCAATGCCAACGGCACTCCCACCTTCAACAACTTATTCGCCCAGGACGATTATGGGGTGCGCTGGGACATCAACGGCAACAAGGTTGTGGACGCGACCAAGGTTACCGGGGTCGTCAACCGGGCCGACACCGCGAAGATCGAGTACCAGTTGGCGGCCGTACCAGCTAACATGACAGCAGGCACCTATGTGGCGTATGTTTATTTCTATACGCCCACCAACAAGAAGATGCCCGCGTACAAGCTGATCAACTTCCAGGTCGGTACGGAAACGGTCGAGAAGAAAGTGGCGACGAACTGCCTGGATTGCCACAGCTCGGGCACTCAAGCCGAGGCCGAGGCCGCCGGTTCCACCGTTGTCCGGAATCTCTGGCATGTCAGCAGGACGGAGCATCCGGCCCAGTATGACCCGGATTACTGCGGGAACTGCCATGATTACGCTGTCGAGAAGGACGGAGAGACCAACAATGCGGCCAACACCGCAGCCGGCGCCGGCGTGTGGAAGCAGAACAAGCTCGGGTTTGGCGGGATGCCTGTTTCGAAGAGAATTCACGCTATCCACCGCGGGGAAGCTCTGGCGCATAAGGCGACTGCAGATGCTACAAATGCTGCGCGCCTGACCCTGCCTCAGGATCTCCGCAACTGCGAGAAGTGCCATCCTGCGACTACGTCGACCAACACATGGAGCTCGCCGTCCACTGCCAAAACTCCGATGAGGACGGCATGCAGCGGTTGTCATGATTCCGATGCACAGTGGGCGCACATGACGACCATGACCGTTGACCCGACTCCTTGGACGGTGACGGCAGGGTCGGGAGTCTATCCACCCACGAAAGGCCCGTTCAGCGGCGACGAGCAGGAGGCGTGCGCCGCTTGCCACCAGTAACGGTGAACAGGTCACCTGCGGTTTGAGGTGATAGAACGAGGCGGCCCCCGAAAGGGGGCCGCCTTTTTTCTGCCCTTTGCGCGCGCAGCCGCCCCTCTGCCTTGTTGAACCCAGATAATCCATTAGGCCGTTCGCCCTGAGCTTGTCGAACCACATGCACTGTAGAAACATACCCTTCGACAAACTCAGGGCGAACGGGTACCGGTAAATCACGCTGTATCTGGCCTAATGAACAATCCGGGCTGAAACCTGCTGAAATAGGCTCTAAATTGCTATTGCATGAAAATGGAATTCAAGTAGAATCCGCTAAGTTAAAATGAAACCGCCGTGATTTTTAAAGCGGGTTTATTTTTACGGTCTTGCGTTGAAGTAATAGGTGGGTAGCATTGAAGTTAAGAGGGCAAATTTTACGTTAGAGCTTTTTTAGTCTAATGAAATCTTGAATAGGGAGAGGAAAATAATGAAATCCATGTTTATTCGACTGGGCCTGCTGGCCCTGTTTATCGCTGCACTGGCAGGGTGTAGCGGAGGCGATGACGGCGCACAAGGCCCTGCTGGGGCTACCGGCGCTGCCGGCGCTACCGGCGCTACTGGCGCTGCTGGCGCTACCGGCGCTGCCGGCGCGTCCGGAGCGAATTTCAAGGTTGCCGACGTTCACGGCGCCGCAAATTCGCTGGAAGCCACAAGGGGGCCGAACAACGCGGCGAACCCCTAGATAACCATTACGGCAGCCTCGGTCAATGCCAGCGGCAAGCTGGTGGTGGATTTCAAGGTGACGACGGATTCCGCCGGCAAGACTCCCTACACGACGGCGATACCTGCATCGGCTTTAAGGTTTTCAATAGCCCAGCTTCGCCCGGGCGACAGCACCGGCGATTCGGCCTACTGGGTGAATTACGTCAATCTCTCCAAGACGAAGCAAGGAGCGATCCTTCGGACACGACGGCTGACAGGCTTACAAGATGAACCAGCCGCAGCAGGAGCTTGCAACGGCAGGGACGTTTACCAGCAACGGCAACGGCACCTATCGCTATGTAAGCGCGCAGGTGCTGACTTCAGCGGCATAGACATCTCCGCCAACAATACCGATGTTTCGATGCTGCCGAACGGCGGGAAGTATCCGTATAACGCCGCCTTGACGCACCGCGTGGCGATACAGTTGTCCGACCCTGACGGGACCGGGAGCACGCCACCATGGGCGCCAACAACGGCATCCTTCGATTTTGTGCCGAATGGCGGGGCGCTGATTACCCGCGAAGTGGTGAATATCTCCAACTGCAACGACGGATGCCACAAGACGCTCGGCATTGCATGGCGGCGGACGCCTCGACGTCAAGCTGTGCGTGACCTGCCACAACCCGACCAACGGCGACCCCGAGAGCGGCAATACCCTCGACCTCAAGGTCATGGCCCACAAGATACACAACGCAAAATACCTGCCGAGCGTCAACATTGATTTTGCCGGCGATTTCAACGGCCAGTACAAGACCAATCCGGAAGATGCCATAAAAGGAACGCATTACGTGATATGGGGCTACAACAATACCAAGTTTGACTTCTCCGAGGCGTTGATTCCGTCCAACCCCGCCAACTGCGTGATGTGCCACAAGAATGCGGTTGACGCCGACAACTACAAGACCAAGCCTACCAAAGAGGCCTGCGGTTCATGCCATGACGGCATCAACTTCGCGACCGGACTGGGCAAACGCATGTGGTTCCCGGACAGCAAGATATCCATGGCGGTCAGCAGGACAGACCTGACGGGATTCGCCGCCAAGTAGCGGCAGGACACAAGGGCGGGGCGCAATCCAGCAATCAGGCCTGCAGCTTCTGCCATACGTCGTCCGGCAGCCAGGCGTCGGCCGATGCTTCACCCGCACCGGTACCGGCAGTCCACGGCGACTTCACGAACGGCTGGTCGAAGATGAAGACGGATTACACCGTTGATCTGACCCTGTCCAAGCCGGCCAACGGCACCCATTTCGTGGCAGGAGAAACGCCGATCGTGACCCTTGTGATCAAGGACGCCGTAACCGGCACCGCCATCGATCACACCAAGATCAGCGATGCAGCCACCTCCGACTTTGGAGTCGGGACGAACACCGGCAACCTGTACGGCCTTTGCACGACGACGGGCAGCAAGTTGGCGGCACCATGCACTGCGAAGGGAGTTACGGTAAACGGAACCCTGAACCTGTATGTCAGCGGACCGAGGGCGCTGAAGAAGCCTGCTCCTGACCACCTGTGCGGCGAACACAGGGCTTCTTCTCGGTGGGCACCGGGAACAATTACGGCAATGCCGCCGTTGATTTGAGGGCGAGGAACCTTGACGACTAGCTAACTGGCCGCTCAGTACGACCGAACCAGCCTCGTTTGCAGGACGTTATTGGAATACGTAGCCGTCAGGACGATTATCAGAAGACCTACGCGGTTACGTTGTCGGCATCGGCGGTAGTTCCAGCTGCGACGGCAACGCCGACCAAGGTGACCGGCGTCATCTCCAGGACGGATGCGGCGAAGATGCAGTACCAGTTGGCGCCGATACGCCGCGAACATGACGCCGGGCACCTACATTGCCATGGTCCACGCGGCCAAGAAGAGCGCTGCGGGCGTTGTGCCGAAGGCGATGAGCCTGGCGCTGACGACCTTCAATGTCGGCCAGGCCACAGAGGAGAAGAAGGTTGCCTTCGGTTGCCCGGATTGCCACTCGACCACCGTGTGGCATGACAACGCGGTCAACGGCGTCAATGGCAACCACCCCGCAAGATTCGATCCCGACTATTGCGCAAGCTGCCACGACAACGAGGCGCCGATATTGCCTATTGCCACGGCTGCGCCGGACGGCTACAAGGTCTCTCATGACGCCACGGGAGCCGAGGTCTTTACGGCCGATCACCTTCCCTGCCGGAAGCGGTCAGGCCTGGTATGTCGGCGGCAACAAGTTCGGCTACGGTACTACGCCGATCGGGAGGCGCGTCCACGCCGTTCATGCGGGGGGCATCAAGCGCGCAAGACGGCACGCCGATGATCAACTATCCGTTCGAGATATACAGCGGGCATAACGTCTCCATCGCCTTCCCGCAGGACGTCAAGAACTGCGAGAAGTGCCATAACAGCACCACGAGCGGCACCTGGAAGACCAAACCGAGCCGCGTTGGCCTGCCTGGCCTGCCATGACTCGGATGCCGCTTATGCGCATGCGACGACGATGACACTGGATCCTACGCCGGCCATTGGAACCACTGCGCTGTCGCCGGATCAACTGCTGCCGCTACGCCTACTGCGGGCCTTTCAATGGCGACGAGGTCGAGTCATGCCCGGTATGCCATGCTTCCAATTAGCAATCGGCGAAGTTTGCTGAACTGATTGTAAACATGTGAAGGAAGGGCGGGCCCCGAAAGGGGCCCGCCCTTTTTTTATTGGCGCATCAGGCTTTTTGTGGTTATTGCGCGGCCACAAGGTAGCCCGGATGGAATGCAATGGAATCCGGGATGGTTTGTACATATGGGTAATTCCCGGATTTCGCTGCGCTACATCCAGGCTACGTTGATTGGTAAACGGGGGCTGGCAACCACGGGCCTATGCAAAACTCGGACGACCCCTTTTATCTTTGGCTTTGGCCGGGTTGACGATGGGAGCAGTTACGTTGCCCCACTTTGCCGGAGCTGCCGGTTCACGGCCGCTGCCGGGGCCTTCCGTGGCCGTCCAGATGTTGCAAAAGAATCTTTTTGCTTTTTGCATAAAAAAATGTGAAAAAAGATAAAATAGATATTGCCAAAATAATATCTGTCGTAGTAGTCTGACAGCAATGCTAATAGGTTGGTAGGTAAAAGCAGGCGCAGTGCAAAGTTTCAGGCAGGGTCGAAGCATGAGAGATATTTTAATATCCGGGTTTTCTTGCCTAATTTCACAAATGCAATCTTTTGAGGGAGTAAAAAATGAAATCGATGTTCACTCGACTGGGCCTGTTGGCCCTGTTTATCACTGCGCTGGCCGGTTGTAGCGGCGGCGACGATGGCGCTACGGGCGCGCAAGGCCCGGCAGGTCCGGCGGGCGCAACCGGCCCGGCAGGCCCGACAGGTCCCGCGGCCGGAAACAACGCCGCAACCATGACGCCCGCGCAATGGGCAAACAGCCAGTTCACCGGCACAGATCACCGGCGTCACCTCGGCAGCGACGGCAAACCGGTCGTCAGCTTCAAGGTGACCGATGCCGCCGGCAACGGGGTCTCGGGCTCTGGGCAATACTTCGCAGGCTGCAACAGCGTCGCGCCGAGCCTTACCAACCTGTCCTTCGCGTTCGCCAAGCTGGTGCCCGGCGACAACACCAGACGAATAAATGGGAAAGCCCGAGCCGGTGGGTCAGCTACATCGTGACCTCGATGCCGGCCAAATGCCTGACAACCACCACCGGCTACACCGCGGCGACAGGCTGCGTGGTGACCGGGTACCCCAACACTCCCTTGAACGGCACGTTGCCCGTCACTCCCGCCAAGCCCAGCACCGACAACACCGGCACGCTGGTGGATAACGGCGACGGCACCTACAAATACACGTTCTACCGCAGCATCACCGCGGCCAAGAGCACGATTGCCGCGCTGGCGACCAACGCTTTGACGGCCAACGCCAACAACAAGGTCGCGGATCTGAGCGATCTGACCTATGATGCGAACCTGACCCACCGCGTGGGCATCCATATTTCCGGAAATGCGCGCGGCACCGGCACCAACACGGCCGATGGCGTCCAGGCTGGACCCCCGCCGTGGCGCTGAAAACCCCGGCAAACATTTTCTATGACTTCGTTCCCGCGACCGGAGCCGTGGTAGCTGCTACCGAGACCGATAACGCCAAAGCGCGCAATCTCGTCAATGTTCAGAACTGCTTCGGCTGCCACAGCAAATTCACATTTCCACGGCGGCAACGCCTTGAGCGGTGTCGGCGGCGCCCGTCAGGATACCAAGATGTGCGTGCTTTGCCATACCGATCAGCGCAAGTACAGCGTTGCGAATTCGGCCGTTACTGACCATACCGTCGCTTCGGTGGACGACAGGATGGAAGACATTTCGATCGAAGAATCTTCCCGTCTGGATCCACAAGATCCACATGGGCAATCGCCTGGTCCTGCAGGGCTACAATGTCAACAACGTTCTGCTCAACGAGATCGGGTTCCCTCAGGACGTGAGGAACTGCACCAAGTGCCACTCCGACAATGGGCGCGACCGGCGGCACACCGTGCCTCAGGCCGACAACTGGAAGAACATGCCGAGCCGCCTTGCCTGCGGATCCTGCCATGACGGCATCGACTTCGCGACCGGCACGGGCTATTCCGTGAAGCAGTGGAGAGCGGCAAGAGCATCGCTGGTTGCAAACACGGCGACGGCTATGAACGATTATCCGTTTACAGCCGCCAAAGTGAAAGCCAAGCTGCTTGCAATGACGCCGACCGGCCACGTGGGCGGCGCGCATGCTTCCGATGCCGCTTGTACGCTGTGCCACACCGCCGCAGTCGTCGCGACCCAGCATACTCCGGTCACCAGGCCGACGGCGAGTGCGGACGCAGCCGCCTATTATGCCCCGACCGCGACCAACCTGCCGGCCGGCGCCAAGCAGATCACCTATGTCCTGAACAGCGTGACGCTGAACGCGACCCGCAACCCGGTCTTCAAGTTCAAGTTCCAGGCCGATGGCGCAGATGTCGTCTTCAATACACCGGGCGCCACGGCGAATCTGATGAACGGCTTCACCGGGACGAAGCCCCTTTACGTGACTTTCTCCGTGCCGCGTGATGGCATCGCGGCCCCGGCCGACTGGGTTGCCAACGTGAGCGCCGACCTTCTCACTGTCTTCAGGGGGACGGCGGTCGGCGGCGGGGCGGGCACACTCTCGGCCACGCCGGATTCGAGCGGCTACTACACGCTCACGTTGACCGGCGCGGTAATTCCCGCGAACGCCACCAACATGACCGGCTGGATCGGACCTGGCGGCATCTTGCCCAGACCGATGTGCCTGGCATAACCGCGCTCAACGTGACGGCGGATGCCGTGTCGGTGGTCGTGACCGTGACTGCGCCTGCCACCAACTTCGCGCGCCGCACGATCGTCGAGAAGGATCGCTGCAACAACTGCCACAACAGGCTGGGCGTGTTCGGCATGAAGACGTTCCATAGCGGCCAGATGAACAATCCTCAAGTCTGCGCGATGTGCCACAAACCGGACCAGTCTTCCGGCGGATGGTCGGCGGGTTCCGTCGCCCATGTCCACGGGATACATGGCGCGGCGAAGCGGACCGTGCCCCTCACCTGGCATACCGCCACCGGCATCGCCGACGAGATCGGTAATGCGGATGCTTGGCAGGAGGTCGCCTACCCCGGCATCCTGAGAAACTGCCTGCAGTGCCACCTGCCCAATACGGTCAACTTCGGCACCGGTACGGCCACGAACAACAGCAACGCCAAGTGGGCGTACGAGAATGGCAACGTGCCGTATTACACCGTCGGCCAGAACAAGTATTTCACTGCGGGAACCTACACGGGCTGGGCAGTCAGCGGCGTCGGAGCCACGGGTACTTGCGCGCCGGCCGCGTCGGCCACAACCGTGCTACCCATGACGGAGGCGACGTATTCGCCCTACGTCTCGAAGGGGCCGTTTGCGACGACCACCGATTACGGCGCGGGCTACGCCTATAACTTCGCCACCGTACCGTCAGGCTGGGCGGCGACAGCAGCCGCGAACAATTCATCTGGCCCGGAAGGCAGGGTAAGCTGTACGCAGAGCGGTGTCGTGTTGCCGATGCTGGCACCGGGTCAGACTCGCGAAGCTGCGGGCACGACGCTGGTGAACTCGCCGATCACGAACGCCTGTTTCGCTTGCCATACCGCCGATGTGGCGACGAACCACATGAAGGCCAATGGCGGCGTCCTTTACAAGGCGCGCTGGGAAGTAGCCGGCGCGGCGAGCGCGGCTGCCTTCGTTCCGGGAACCAAGCTTCCCTACACCGAGCAGTGCATCGTGTGCCACGGTGCGGGCAGGGTGGCGGATGCAGAGGTAATGCATACGCAGACCCTGAAGTGAGCGTTTGATCCACAATTGCACCGGCGGGCCGGGCACGGAACATCGTGCCCCGGTCGCCGGGAGCAGCAACAAAGCTAACCCGGCTGCGGCAACGCAGCCGGGTTATCCTTTGATAAGGCAGTGAAATGACGCGGGGTGCATTCCATGCACCAATCGGGGCACCGATGGAAATGGTGCATGGAATGCACCCCGCGTATTTTTTGCCGTATTGAAAAAACAAATGTCAGAAATGCACATCGCAGGTAAACCCGGAAGGAATTTTATGAAACGCAATTTTATTTCCGCCGCGCTGGCCGCATCGGCGCTGTTGCTGAGTGCCGGTTTGGCTTCGGCCAATGAAGCCAAGGCTGCTGCAACCGGGGAGGCGGGAGGCAAGGCGGGCGCGAAGAGCGCCTCTGGCAGCAAGGACAAAACCGCCGCGAAGGGCAAGGCCGCCCAGGAGGCCAAGCCGGTCGATATCAACGGCGCGACGGCGGCGGAACTCAAGAAACTTCCCGGCATCGGCGACGCGGAAGCCCTCAAAATCATCGCGGGCCGCCCCTATGGCAGCAGCGCCTGGCTTGTGACCAAGCATATCCTCCCGGAGGGGGCTTACATAAGCATTCAAGACATGATCGTCGCCAGGCAGCCTTTCAAGGATGGCGCTAAGAACGCGGAGATATACAGGAAGCTGGCCGAAAAGGAAGCGGCCGAACAGAAAGCAGGCGACAAGAAGTAGCGGCAGTGGCAAGCCCCCGATGCCTGCCGGAGAGCCGGATACGGAATTGGTGCAGCCGCGGTAATTGCGGGGTGCGATTCAAACCGATGCGGGAATTATTTCGCGCACCTGCACGGCGTTGTCGCTTGTAGTTGTAGCCCGGATGGGGTGCAGCGGAATCCGGGAAGAACGGAGCACTGTATTCCCGGATTGCACTGCGTTTCATCCGGGCTACTGTTTCACGCATCAACTTGAATCGCACCCGCAATCATGGCTAAAGTGGTTGTAGCCCGGATGGAGTGCAACGGAATCCGGGAAGAACGGAGCACTGTATTCCCGGATTGCACTGCGTTTCATCCGGGCTACTGTTTCACGCATCAACTTGAATCGCACCCGCAATCATGGCTAAAGTGGTTGTAGCCCGGATGGAGTGCAACGGAATCCGGGAAGAACGGAGCACTGCATTCCCGGATTGCACTGCGTTTCATCCGGGCTACTGTTTCACGCATCAGTTTGAATCGCACCCGCAATCATGGCTAAAGTGGTTGTAGCCCGGATGGAGTGCAACGGAATCCGGGAAGAACGGAGCACTGTATTCCCGGATTGCACTGCGTTTCATCCGGGCTACTGTTTCACACATCAACTTGAATCGCACCCGCAATCATGGCTAAAGTGGTTGTAGCCCGGATGGAGTGCAACGGAATCCGGGAAGAACGGAGCACTGCATTCCAGGATTGCACTGCGTTTCATCCGGGCTACTGTTTCACACATCAGCTTGAATCGCACCCGCAATCATGGCTAAAGCTGCTTTTGCAAAAGACAATGTTATAATGAAAAAATAATTATTGAGAATTTGAGTTGATAAGAAGGGGGAGAGAAGAAATGAAATCAACATTGGTTCGATTGTGCCTGATGACCGCACTGGCCGCTTCCCTGGCGGGTTGCAGCGGCGGTGGCGGCGGTGATGAAAGCGCTACGCCTCCTGGCGGTACAGCCGGCGGCGCCGTTGCATCGCTCGCGGCGCAGAACCCCGCTGCAAGCAATGCGGCGAACAATCCCGGCGCTGCGTTCAGCCTCATCGTCGATGCCGGCTTGACGCCGGTAACCGGGAACGGTGCGCCCGTGGTGAATTTTGCCGTGATCGATTCGGGCGGCAAGCATGTTTCCGGCCTGAAACTGGTCAATGGCGATTCGGCGTGTGGCGGCAATAATGTGAAACTGGCCATCGCCAGGTTCGACGGCGCCAACTGGCAGAGCCTGATTTCCCGGCAGCGGTTTGCTGTGGACAGTGCGGGACAGTATGCAGTGGTCGAAGCCGCGACCGACCCGGTTCCCACGGCGACGATTGTCAATCCCGCCACGGCGCTTGCCGATCCGGCGACCCGCGTGGTGGGGATATTGCAGGAAAACGCGGAAGCGGGATATTACACCTATAACTTCGCGACGGACGTAACGAAGCCCCTGAAACTGTCCGATGCGGTCGACCAGAGAAATGTTTCGCCGGGCAAATTGGCCAACAACGAGAAGCTGGCCGTCAAGGATAACGCCACTGTCCATCGCGTCGGGATGCAGTTGTGTTTTGTCGACCCACAGACCTTGGCGACCGTGAAGGTCAATCCCTACCTCGACTTTACCCTGGATGGCAGCGGAATCGCGCATCCGGTCAAGGACGGCCAGGGCAAGCTCACCGCCGCCAGACAGGTTGTGGACAAGGCTTCTTGCAACGAATGCCATCAAACGCTGGCGTCGCGCCACGACGACGGGATGGTAGACCCGAATTTCTGCGTGGTCTGCCACAATCCGGGCAGCACCGACCATGCTACCAAGAACCCCCTCGACCTCAAGGTGATGGTTCACAAGTTCCATATGGGCAAGAAGCTGAAGCAGGATTTCCAGCTCAGGACTTTCGTCGCCCGCAAGAACCTGAATGGCGTGCTCACCGGAGCCGACTATCCGCAGGATCAGAGAAACTGCGTCAAGTGCCACGACGGTTCGGCGACTGCGGCCCATCCGACCAGGGACGGCAACAACTGGAATATCAAGGCGAGCAAGAATGCCTGCTGGGCATGCCATGACGACTACAAGGACAAGACCTCCAAGTGGTATGTGGCGCATCAGGGCGCCTACCTTGTCGGCGTGAACCGTGACAATCCAGACGCCGCCAGCGACAGCGCCTGCGCCGGCTGCCACGTCGCGGGCACGTCCGTTGCTCCCGCCGTCAAGCATGCCGTCCCGGAATGGACCAATGGCGCGAACTACCAGTACAACATCCACGCCGTCACGTGGAATGCCGACCGCACGGTGAGCGTGGAGTTTTCGGTGAGCAATCCGGCCGACGGCAGCGTGTATAACATCAAGGCGCCGCCGTATCAGTACACCACCGTTGATGCCGCCGGGACGACCACGACAAGGAATTTTGTGTTCGGGAATGTGGCCATGCTGTTCGGCTGGGGGAGCGGCGATTACACCAACGCCGGAGCCGTCGCCGCCGCTGCCTGGGGAAGCAGTTGCACCACTATTGTTCCTGCGGGTTCACCTACCTGTAATGCAGCAACGGGCCTGCCCGGGTCGAGTGCAGGTGGAGCGCTTGTCACCCGCGGCCAGCCCGTCACGGTCAGCGCGTTTGACGCAGTGCCGGTTGCGGGCGCCAACAACCGCTTCAGGCTGACCTCCACCCCGCTGCCGGCAGCGGCTTCGGGCACGGGTGTTGTGGCTCTTCAGGGCAGTGTCAGCCTGCTGAAAAATGCCAATTCCAGCTATGCCGTGCCGGTGAAGAATGCGGTCAGCTACTTCGCCATCGGCGGCGGCGATGCCGTGCCCCGCCGTGCCGTGGTCAGCGCCGACAAGTGCAATGCCTGCCACGGCAGGAACATCAACGCGAACGGCCATGTTCCCAGTCATGGCGGCAACCAGACCGAGACCGAAGTCTGCGCGATCTGCCACAACGGCAACAGCATTCTCAATGGCACGGCGGTGGCGGGCGGCAAGGTGACGGTACAGTCCGAATCGGCCGACTTCAAGCGGCTGATCCATATGAAGCATAAGGCGCAGGGCGCCAATTTCCCCATGATGCCGTCGACGCTCAGGGCTGCCGAATCCGCGAAGGGAAGCTATACGGGATATACGGGGATAAGGAATTGCAATGCCTGCCACGTTAACGGCTCATACCGGAAAAACCAGAGCGTGACGGGCAGCAGCACGGCGCTGGACGTCAATCTCGCCGC
The DNA here is from genome assembly GCA_963828205.1 of uncultured beta proteobacterium. Lineage (GTDB taxonomy): Bacteria > Pseudomonadota > Gammaproteobacteria > Burkholderiales > Gallionellaceae > Gallionella. Next base: position 5,593 of record CAWHDU010000010.1, on the reverse strand, counting down.
GAACAGCGGCAACGCGGCAATTACCGACACCGATCCGTCGAACAACCCGGCGATCTCGCCCAAGGCGGCTGTCTGTTCATCCTGCCATGCCGACAATACGGCGAAGGATCACATGATCAATATCGGCGGCGCGGCGTTCGGCGCAGTGACCCAGGGAGAGATTGCCGGCGGCAAGGTTTACGAGACATGCGATGGCTGTCACGCTTCCGGGAGCCTGGCTCCGGTGGATGTCAAACACGGCCAGTAATAAATATTATCGGGCTTTACATAATTCATGACGATTACGTGATTTACCGTAGGGCGGGCTTTGCCCGCCGCGTCGGGCGTAGCCCGTCCTACGAGATACGGAGATCATGTCTTCAATTATGTAATCTTCAATAGCACCGCATGATGCAGGGAGAGCCAGCGCAATGGCTCTCCTTTTTTACCCGGCAAGGAGCAAACCCCTCCCAGCCTCCCCTTGTCAGGTGAGGGGCGGCTATGGACATCCCCCTGACAAGGGGGCGTTGGAGGGGGTTTTGGCCTCGGGATATATTCTGTTTCCCGCCCGCACCTCGCCACGCGTATGCGGGACATGTTTGGCTCATGGCGAATGGTTGGGATGTTAAATGAACAGTACTTATTCCGAACGATGAGGCCGCTAACCCGACCACACTATCGATTGGAAAATGGAATGAAACAGCACTTGTTAATAAGACCGTTCAACGCTCGCCTTTCCCCAAGCGGGCGTTCTGCCGCGCATTTGGCGCAGCGCGGGTTCACCCTGATCGAAATCATGGTGGTCGTCGTCATCATGGGCATCCTGGCGGCGCTGGTGGTGCCAAAATTGATGGGGCGCACCGATGATGCGCGCATTATCGCCGCCAAGCAGGACATCGCCACCGTCATGCAGGCGCTCAAGCTGTACAAGCTTGACAACCAGCGTTACCCGACTACGGAGCAGGGGTTGCAGGCGCTGATCGCCAAGCCGGCCACCGGGCCGGCCGCGAATGGCTGGAAAACCGGCGGCTACCTCGATAAACTTCCCAAGGATCCTTGGGGCGGCCCTTACCAGTACCTGTCGCCCGGGATAAAAGGCGAAGTCGACGTGTTCTCGCTTGGCGCAGACGGTCAGGCGGGCGGCACCGGCAACGACGCCGATATCGGATCGTGGGATTTGTAACCGGACGCTGTGACGTTGCACCGGGCGGGATGCGCGGGCGTATTTCATATCGGAGATTGCCGCGCGGCTTCACGTTGCTCGAGTTGCTGGTGGTGATGGTGATTGTTGGCATCACGCTCGGTACGGTGTCGTTCAATGCGATGCCGGACGAGCAGAAAGTCTTGCAGAACGACGCGCAAAGGATCGCGCTGTTGTTGCAACTGGCGCGCGATGAAGCGATTGTGCGCAACCGCCCGATCGCATTCGAGGCCGGGACAAAAGGCTATCGCTTCCTATTGCGCGAAGGGAATACCTGGCAGGTACTCACGCAGGATGACTTGTTGCGCGAGCGCGAATTCAAACAATCTCCGGTCATTTTGTCCATCAGCCCGCCTTCGCCGGAGCAGACCGGCGCATTGCGCATCGTCTTCGGCCGCGAACCGGTCAACAAGCCTTTTGTGCTGACGCTTGCGGCAGGCGATGCGCATGTCGCTATCCGCGCCGACGGGATCGGGCATTTTGTGGTGGAGTAATATGCGCAACTTCCCAATCTTTCTCTTTTTCCGTAGCCCGGCCTACGTCCCAATGGAATATTTGGGATGAATAGAAACACTGCGTGCAAAGGCTTCACTTTGCTCGAGGTGCTGGTGGCGCTGGTCATTGTCGGCACCGCATTGGGGGCCAGCCTGCGCGCAATCGGCAGCTTGACGCAAAACAGCGGCGATTTGCGCGCTTCGATGATGGCGACCTGGTTGGCCGAAAACCGGCTGGCGCAAATCCGCCTGGCGCGCGAATGGCCACCGCTCGGTCAGCGCAGGTTCGATTGCCCGCAGGGCGAGTTGCCGCTGGTATGCGAAGAAAATGTATTCGCCACGCCGAACCCTTTTTTCCGCCGTGTCGAAGTGAGCGTCTTCGATGAGCGCAATACCATGGATGCGCAAAATGCGGCGGACATGCAGAATACCGGGCGGCGCATCATCAAGCTGGTCCAGGTGGTGCCCAATGCGAAATAGTCCGGCGGGGAACAGCACCGCTTCGCCGCCGGCCAGGCACAAGGGTTTGACCTTGATCGAACTGCTGGTCGCCATCAGCGTGCTCGCAATCATTGCGGTGCTCGGCTGGCGCGGGCTGGACAGCATCGTGCGCTCGCGCATTGCGCTCACCGGCGACCTCGAACAGACACGCGGAATACAGCTTGCCTTCGCCCAGTTGCAGAGCGATTGCGCGCATCTGGCAGGCACCGCAGCCCTGCCGAACCGGATGCCGCTCTTTGTCGACCAAGGGCGGCTCTCGCTGGTGCGCGTGGTGTTTGCCGACAACCAGCCGTCACGGTTGCAAGTTGTCACTTATCGGGTAAAGGACGGCAGGCTGACGCGCCGCGAATCGGTTGGGACGCGCGATTTGATGGAGCTGGATGCACTGTGGCTGGATGCCGCGAACGACAGCGATCAGGAGCAGACGGTGGTGCTGCAATCGGGTATCGCCGCGCTGACGGTGCGGCTATGGATCAATGGCGGCTGGCAAGCGGGTGCCGATGCGCTGCCGCCCGTCATGACCGCCGGTGGGAATGCGAGCCTTATTGTGCCGTCCGGACTGGAGGTCACCTCGCTGTTGCAGGGACGCGAGGGCAGCCTGCTTAAAATATTCCTGCTGGGGGCGGTATGATCCCGCGCCCTGCTCCGCGATACCGGCAACGCGGCATTGCGGTGATTACGGCGCTGTTGCTGACGACGCTGGCGATCACGATCGTCGCCAGCCTTTTTTGGCAGCAGCAGGTGCAGGTGCGCTCGATCGAAAACCAGCGGCTGCAATTGCAGAAACAATGGATACTGCCAGCCTGATTTTGCGCAAGATGCGATTCACCCCCGTTGACAGTCTGATGAACCTTGGTGGCGCCGCTTGCGGAAACGCGGCTCGATCAGTATGTCGAAAATGGCCGCGCCGACGATAGTGTCGCCGATGCGGCCTTGTCGGGGGGAATCCAGCGATGCGCAGGCGCGTTACAACCTGACCAAACTCCCCACGAATGTTTTAACCTCGCCGAGGTTGCCGTTTTCGAGCGGCTGCTCAATAATATGCAGTATAAATCCGGCGCTCGCGAAAGGCAACCGCCGATCTGATGGCCGCGGCATGGAGAAAACCTGAAGCCGTTACTGTTGACAGTACCGGCTTCAGGTTTTCTTCATGCCGCGGCCATCAGTTCGGCGGTTGCTTGCGCCAGCGCCGGATCCATTTGCATGTTCTTGAGCAGCCGCGCGAAAACGGCGACTTCGGCGGGGTTGATGGTTCCATCGGGACACAGATTGGTCAGGTTGTAACGCGCCTGCGCGTCGCTGATGCCGCCCGATAATGACGCATCGGCGATATCTGTCCTCGGCGCGACCGCTTTCGACATATTGATCGAGCCGCGTTTCCGCGAGCGACACTGCCCAGGGCTCATCCAGATTGTCCACGCTCGAGTACTTTGCATCTTCGCGCAGGATCAGGCCGGCCCAATCCAGCGCGCCGCGCAGGATCCATTGCTTCTGCAATTGCAGCCGCTGGTTTTCGATCGAGCGCACCTGCACCTGCTGTTGCCAGAAAAGGCTGGCGACGATCGTGATCGCCAGCGTGGTCAACAGCAATGCCGTGATCACCGCCACGCCGCGTTGCCGGTGCAGCGGAGCAGGGCGCATTCTCATACTGCCCCCAGCAGGAATATTTTGAGCAGGCTGTCATCGCGGCCCTGCAATTGCAGGTGACTTCCAGTCCGGTCGGCAGCAAGAGGACTTGCGCTCTGGCCGGCCGGCACAGCCGGCGTCAGCGCATCGGCGCCAGCGCGCCAGCCGCCGCTGATCCATAGCCGCATCGCCATCGCGGTCACATCCGATTGCAGCGCGACCGCCTGGGTCGTATCGGTGTCGTTCGCGGCAGCCATGCCACAGGGCTCCAGTTCCCTCAAGTCGCGCGTCGCGGCCGATTCGCGGCGTGTCAGCATACCGTCCCTGACTCGATAAGTGATGACTTGCAGCCGTGACGGCTGGTTGTCGGCAAATACCGTGCGCACCAGCATCAGCCGCCCCTGCTCGACGGCGAGCGGCATCCGGTTCGGCAGGATGGAGGAGTCGGCCAGATGCGCGCAATCGCTCTGCAACTGGGCGAAGGCGAGCTGCATCCCGCGTGTCTGCTCCAGATCGCTGGTGAGCGCGATGCGCGAGCGCACGATGCTATCGAGCCCGCGCCAGCCGAGTACCGCGACGATCCCCAGCACGCTGATGGCGACCAGCAGTTCGATCAGGGTCAAGCCCCTTGTGCCTGGCCGGCGGCAGCGCACTCGCGCGCTGCTGTTTACTGGGACTATTACGCATTCGGCACCACCTGGGTCAGCTTGATGATGCGCCGCCCGGTATTCTGCATGTCCGTGTTCCGCAGCATCCCTGGTTGCGTATCAAGGACGCTCACCTCGACGCGGCGGAAGTAAGGGTTGGGCGTGGCGAATACGTTTTCTTCGCAGACCAGATGCAACTCGCCTTGCGGGCAATCGAATCTGCGTTGACCCAGTGCCGGCCATTCATGCGCCAGGCGGATTTGCGCCAACCGGTTTTCAGCCGACCAGGTCGCCATCATCGAAGCGCGCAAGTCGCTGCTGTTTTGCGTCAAGCTGCCCACCGCACGCAGACTGGCGCCCAGTGCGGTGCCGACGATGACCAGCGCAACCAGCACTTCCAGCAAAGTGAAGCCTTTGCATGCGACGTTTCCAAAACCCTGCAATGTATGGGTTGACGCATAGGAATATCTATAAATTTCAAGTGCATCTATTCCACCGCAAAATGCCCGATCCCGTCGGCACGGATGGCGACCTGCGAGTCGCCTGTTGCAAGCGTCAGGACAAAAGGTATGCCGACCGGTTCGCGGCCGAAGACGATGCGCAATGGCGCCGGCCTGCTCGGGCGAAGGCGGGCTGATCGACAAGATGACCGGGGAGCGTTTGAATTCACGCTCGCGCAGCATGTCATCCTGCGTGAGCGCTTGCCAGGTGTTTCCTTCGCGCAGCAGGAAGCGGTAACCTCCGGCTTCCGCCTCGAATGCGATCGGGCGGTTGCGCACGATCGCCTCATCGCGCGCCAGTTGCAACAACAGCGCGATCCGCTGCGCGTCGTTCTGCAATACCTGGCGCTCGCTCGGCATCGCATTGAACGACACCATGCCGAGCGTGATGCCGACGATCACCATCACCACCAGCAACTCGAGCAGCGTAAAACCGCGCGGCAGTCCCCGGTGCGAAATACGCCCGCGCATCCGCGTGGTGCAGCGTAACAGCGTCCGATTACAAATCCCACGATCCGATATCGGCATCGTTGCCGGTGCCGCCCGCCTGACCGTCCGCCCCAAGCGAGAACACGTCGATTTCGCCTTTTATTCCGGGCGACAGGTACTGATAAGCGTTGCCCCACGGATCTTTGGGAAGTTTAT
>CAWHDU010000009.1:0-11354 GCA_963828205.1 uncultured beta proteobacterium | reverse complement strand
TGCTGCTGCGGGCGGCAACATCACGCTGACCGATACGCGCGCCGATATCCTCGACAACGTGCTGGAAAAATTGACCGAAGCGGGTGCAAAGATTACCGCAACCGGAGATCGCATCCATCTGAAAATGAACGGACGCCCGAAGGCGGTGAACGTGCGCACCGCGCCCCACCCGGCGTTTCCAACCGATATGCAGGCGCAGTTCATGGCGCTGAATTGCATCGCGGAAGGCAGCGCGATGGTGGTCGAGACGATTTTTGAAAACCGCTTCATGCACGTGCAGGAGCTGCGCCGCCTGGGCGCGCAGATCGACGTGGAGGGCAATACCGCTGTAGTCAGGGGCTGTGAGAAACTGGAAGGTGCGGCGATCATGGCAACCGATTTGCGCGCGTCGGCGTGCCTGGTTATCGCAGGACTGGTGGCGCAGGGCGAGACCGTGATCGACCGCATTTACCATCTGGATCGCGGTTATGAGCATATTGAGGCTAAACTGTCGGCACTCGGCGCCCAAATACGCAGGATAAAGTAAGTGCGCAGGATAAAATAAGCACCCTCTCTCGGCGCTGATGCGCCACCCTCTCCAGCAGGCGGGAGAGTGGCTGGGGGAGAGGGCGGTTAAAGAGAGATAAAAATGATTACCATCGCATTGTCCAAGGGACGCATTTTTGAAGAAACCCTGCCGCTGCTGAACGCGGCGGGCATCACCACGCCGGAAGACCCGGAGACATCCCGTAAATTAATCCTGCCGACCAACCGCGCCGACGTGCGGCTCATCATCGTGCGCGCTTCCGATGTTCCGACCTATGTGCAATACGGCGCGGCGGACATCGGCGTGGCGGGCAAGGATGTGCTCAACGAGCACGGCGGTATCGGCCTGTATCAGCCGCTGGACTTGAACATCGCGCGCTGCCGCATGATGGTCGCGGTGCGCGACGATTTCGATTACGAATCCGCGGTGCGCCAAGGCGCGCGCCTGCGCGTGGCGACCAAATATGTGCGGACGGCGCGCGACCACTTCGCCGCCAAAGGCGTACATGTCGATTTGATCAAGCTATACGGCTCGATGGAACTTGCGCCGCTGGTGGGGTTGTCGGACGCGATCGTCGACCTGGTGAGCAGCGGCGGCACGCTCAAGGCCAACAACTTGAAGGCGGTCGAGCATATCGCCGACATCTCGTCGCGCCTGGTGGTGAACCAGGCCGCGCTGAAACTGAAACACGCCGCTATCCAGCCGATGCTGGATGCGTTTGCGGGGGCGGTGAAGAAATGAATATCAAACGACTTTCTGCCGGGCAGGCCGACTTTGAATCGCAACTGGACAAGTTGCTGGCGTTCGAGGAGACGGCTGACGAAAAACTCGAGGCGACGGTCGCCGCGATACTGGCCGACGTGAAGAAGCGCGAGGATGCCGCACTGCTCGAATACACGCGGCGCTTTGACCGCCTGGATGTGCGCAGCGCCGCCGCGCTGGAATTGCCGCAGGAAGAGTTGCGCGCCGCGTTCATGGGGCTGCCGGAAGCCCAGCGCATCGCGCTGGAGCAGGCCGCGCAACGCGTCACCGATTACCACCAGAAGCAAATACAGCAATCCTGGAGCTACACCGATGACGAAGGAACGCTGCTCGGCCAGCAGGTCACGCCGCTTGATCGCGTCGGCCTCTATGTGCCGGGCGGCAAGGCGGCCTATCCTTCATCGGTGCTGATGAACGCGCTGCCCGCCAAGGTCGCGGGCGTGGGCGAGCTGATCATGGTGGTGCCGACGCCGGACGGCGTGAAGAATCAACTCGTTTTAGCGGCGGCTTACCTGTCCGGGGTGGATCGCGTGTTCACGATCGGCGGCGCGCAGGCGGTGGCGGCGCTGGCCTACGGCACGGCGACCGTCCCGAAGGTGGACAAGATCGTCGGCCCGGCAACGCCTACGTGGCCTCCGCCAAACGCCGCGTGTTCGGCGTGTGCGGCATCGACATGATCGCCGGCCCGTCGGAAATCCTGGTGATCTGCGATGGCAAGACCGATCCGGACTGGATCGCGATGGATTTATTTTCGCAGGCCGAGCACGACGAGCTGGCGCAGGCGATCCTGCTGTCGCCGGATGCGAAGTTCATTGAAGCGGTAGCGGCGAGCGCAGACAAACTGCTGGAACAGATGCCGCGCCGCGAAATCATCCGGACCGCGCTGGAAAATCGCGGCGCGTTGATTCACGTCGCCGACCTGGATGAAGCCTGCGCGATCAGCAACCGCATCGCGCCGGAACACCTGGAATTGTCGGTCGATGACCCGCAAGCGCTGCTGCCGAAACTGAAACACGCCGGCGCGATCTTCATGGGACGCTACACTTCCGAATCGCTCGGCGATTACTGCGCCGGGCCGAACCACGTGCTGCCGACTTCGGGCACCGCGCGCTTCTCCTCGCCGCTGGGCGTGTACGATTTCCAGAAACGCAGCAGCCTGATCCGGGTTTCCGCGCAGGGCGCGCAGAAGCTCGGCAACATTGCTTCCGTATTGGCATTCGGCGAAGGCTTGCAGGCGCACGCCCAGTCGGCGTTGTTCAGGTCAACGCCCTGATTCTTTCTTCACGGATGCGCCAAGGCGCTTTAATTTTGACAAGACAGCGTGCATTTCCGATAATGCGCGCCCGCTTTCGAAGTTTGCATCAAAGCGGCGAAGTTTGCATCAAAGCGGGTCGTTAGCTCAGTTGGTAGAGCAGTGGACTCTTAATCCATTGGTCGAAGGTTCAAGTCCTTCACGGCCCACCAATAAATACGCGGTATCTGGTGATTTAGCTAGACACCGCACCCCCCCGATAAAGTACAGTTTCAGTACAGCCGTAAATCGCGGGGGGCATCATGGCAACTGTCACAAAGACACCTTCAGGCACTTGGAAGGCTTATTCAAATGGTCGGCTGGCTGAAACGGCGCGGTGATCGGGGGGGGTGCTCGATTAAGAGCCAACAAGTTAATGCTCGGCTGCCAAAATGAACAGGATTGCCGCGCTGATGAACTCCCGGCGCTGAAGAACTCCCGCACAACCATTTTCCTTGCATTGAGCGCCAAGTGTGGCTAGACTTGTACAACTTAATGAACAAGTGAGGTGGACATGAGAGTCGTAACCTATTCCCATGCGCGCAATGCACTCAAATCCATATTGGACGAAGTTGTCCGGGACGCCGATGTAACCATCATCAGCCGCCGCGATGCGGAAGGTGATGCTGTAGTGATGTCGCTGAACAGTTATAACAGCATCATGGAAACGCTGCACTTAACCGGCAATCCGGTGAATGCGGCAGCCTTGGCCAAGGCGATCGCTCAGGATAAAGCTGGGCAGGCACAAGACCGCCAGTTGCTCCCCACAGATTAACCGTGCGCGCAATTCGCTTTGTGCCCGATGCCTGGGAAGCCTATCTCTACTGGCACGACCAGGACAAGAAGACACTCAAACGGATAAATCTTCTGATCACCGCAGCCGCGCGGGATCCATTCACCGGTATTGGCAAGCCCGAACCATTGCGCGGCGAATTGTCCGGGTATTGGTCACGTCGCATCGATGACGTAAACCGGTTGGTGTACCGCGCAACGGATGCTGAACTGGTCGTTATTGCCTGCCGCTTTCACTACGATGGTTAATCGTGCTCTGCACGGTTGGCCGCGCTGCTGAATAACTCCCGGAAGCAGACAATAGTACGCATGTAACGGAGCGGGAGTTCTTCGGCGCAGAGCTTTGCAAGGCGCGCTAGGTGCCGAGTTGATAGGCGAACGCAAAAAGATGATCTGGCCGTTCTTGCGTTTGCAAATTCCGCAGCCTTTTGAAAAAAGCACCCTAATATTACAAATCATAAGTTACGAAACATCATTTGGAATCTACCTGCATCCACGTAGGGCGGATGAGCCGAAGGCGTTATCCGCCGAATGGAAATCATACGGCGGAAGGCGCTACGCTTTGGCCGCAAGCTCGAAACTTCGCTACGCTCGTTTTCCGCCCTACAGGTTTTGTAGCATGTTCCGTTATTTCTGGTTCGCGACCCTAGCAGCCCGTCCTTGAAGTTGTTAAGCCTGCTAGAGCGCAAAGGGTTGGAAGCTGTTCTGTAGCTGGAACTATCACGCGCCATCAATCACCCGCAGATGCATGACAGCGGAGTTTTTCCGTGTAAACTCCGCACCACCAATAAAATGCTGTATCCGGTGATTGCGTTTCCTTCTTTCGCTCATCGTTCTCATTGCGCCCCATTATTTTTTCCGATGGCGCGTTCAATGTTCGACAGCATTGTACAAAGGAGTCATGCTCATGCCCATTGGACACACTTCCAATCCCGCCATACGGGCCACCCGATTCGCATTTCTGGTTGCGCTATTGGCGGTGGTCGTGGGCGCCATGGTGCTGGCCGGATGGGCATTCGACATTGGCGCCCTGAAAAGCATTTTGCCGGGCTGGGTTTCGATGAAGGCGAACACGGCTCTCTGCTTCATCCTGACGGGATGCGCCCTGTGGTTGACTGCCCGCTCGTTTACAGTTTCCGATCCGCAACACGCGGCGCCCGTCTCCCGCACGGCCAGTTTTTTCGGGCTGCTGGCCGGCCTGATCGGCTTTCTGACGTTGTGCGAATATGTGTTCGGCTGGAATCCCGGCATCGACCAGTGGCTGATCCGCGAACCGGCGGGCGCGGCGGGCGCGTCGCATCCGGGGCGGATGGCGCCGGAGTCGGCCTTGAGTTTTATTTTTCTGTCGGCGGCGTTATGGATCGCCGGCAGCCCGCGCAAAACCGGCTGGATCATACTCGTGCCGGTGAGCCTCGGCCTGCTGGCGATCGCCATCGCGCTGGCGGCATTGCTGCCCTATCTCACATCGGGCATGGGCGCTCATGGGTGGTTCGGCCTCACCATCATGGCGGTGCATACGGCCATTCTGTCCGTGATGCTGGGCGCGGCCGTCATTGCAATCAGTTTCCGGCAGGGTGGCCTGGAATGGTCGTTTGACAAGAATGTTACGGCGGTGTTTGTCTGCGGCATGGCGTTGCTGGTGTTCGTCGGTCTCACCAACAACCGCAACCAATTCTGGATGAGGGAAGCGGGCCAGCGGATAGCGAACATCGAGAAAGCGCAGGGCGATATAAAAGGTATTTTGAGCGAAGTTGTCGATGCGCATGTCCATGCGCGCGATTACGCCAGCACCGGCGATGAACGGTTCCTGAAATCCTATCTTGCGGCCAAAACAGCCGCCAACGCGAAACTGGCCGCATTGCGCCGGGCAGAATTTGCCCCCACCGAACCTGCCCACCAGCAGCATTTCACCTTGATAGAGGCGCAGGTCGAGGCGCAATACCGGTGGTTCGAGCATGTCGTCGATGCCAGGCAAACCGGCATGACCGATGCCGCCCGCAGCAACATGATCTGGCATGGCGAGGGTTTGCTGGAAAAGCTCCGCACCGCATTTGATCGGGTTGAAGGCGAGCACCGGCAGTCGGTCGAACAATTGAGGCGGGAGGCGGAAAGCGAGGCGCTGCTCTCCCACCTCATCATCTTCATGGGTACGCTCGCCAGCCTGTTGATTTTTCTGGCGGCGATACTCAGGCTCAATTTTGTCGCGATCGGGCAAAAGCGCGCGGAGACGGCGAGCATCGCTTCGGAAGGAAAATTTCATACGCTGTTCGACTCGATCACCGACGCCATTTGCATCTATGATCTGGAAAGGCGTTTTATCCAGGTCAACCATGCGATCTGCGAGCGCCTGGGCTACAGCCGGGAAGAGCTATTGCAAATGCGCACGGACGATATCTATACGCCCGGGAATGCGGCGCAATTGCCGGAGCGGATCAAGGTGTTGCAGGAACGGGGGAAACTCGTTTTCGAAACCGCCTATGTGTGCAAGGACAGTACCGTCATTCCAGTCGAATCGAATGTGCGCCTGATCGATTACGCGGGGCAGCCCGCCATTCTCTGCGTGGCGCGCGACATCACCGAACGCAAGCGCCAGGAGGAGCAAAGAGCAGCCTTGCTGGAACTCTACACGTCTGCGGAAACGCTCGACGAGAAGACGTTGCTGCAACAAGGGCTGGATACGGTGCAGCATCTGACAGGCAGCCGCATCGGCTTTCTCCATTTCGTCAGCGAAGACCAGAACGAGATCGGGGTAGCCGCCTGGAGCAGCGATACCCTGGCGCACTACTGCCACGCCCCTTTTGACAGCCATTATCCGGTTTCCGCCGCGGGTATCTGGGCGGACTGTATCCGGCTGAAGCAGCACGTCATCGTCAACGATTACGCGACGGCGTCCGGCAAGAAAGGGCTTCCCGAAGGTCACGCCCATTTGCAGCGTTTTATCAGCATGCCGGTATTCGACGGCGCGCGGGTGCGCATGCTCGTCGGGGTAGGCAATGCCGGGAAGGATTATGACGAGCATGACGCGGAGACTGTCAAACTCTTCGGTTACGGCCTGTACCGCATCGTCCAGCGCAAGCGGGTAATAAGGCTGACCGAGAGAAACGAGCGGCATTTCCGCGCGGTCACGGAATCGGCCAACAATGCCATCGTCACCGCCGACAGCACCGGCAATATCGTTGGCTGGAACACCGCCGCGGAGCGGTTGTTCGGTTATACCGCGGACGAAGCTGCCGGCCAACCTTTGACGATATTGATGCCGGAACGCTTCCGCACACAGCATCGTGAAGGCATGGCGAGGGTGCTGGCCGGCGGAACGCCGCATGTGATAGGCCAAACGGTTGAAGTTTCCGGGTTGCGCAAGGACGGCGGCGAGTTTCCGCTGGAGCTTTCGCTGGCGCGATGGCAGGTTGCCGATGGCCGGTTCTTCACCGCAATTATTCACAACATCACCGAACGCAAGCGGGCGGAAAAGGCGTTGATAGAAAGCGAGGCGCGCTACAGGCGCATCACCGAGGGGCTCACGGATTACCAGTATACGGTGCGCATCGAGGATGGCCGCGCGGTGGAAACCAAACAAGGACAAGCCTGCGTGACGGTAACGGGATACACGGCGGAAGAGTTTGCCGCCAACCCCCATCTCTGGATACAGATGGTCGTGCCGGGGGATCGCGAGTCGGTCATGGAGCACGTGCAGCGAATTCTGGCGGGGCAGGACGAACAGCCCATCGAACATCGCATTTTCCGGAAGGATGGGGAGATTCGCTGGATAAGTGATACGACTATCCTGTGCAAAGATGCGGCGGGGAAACTCCTGTTCTACGACGGCGTGATCAAGGACATCACCGAACGCAAGCTTGTCGAGGATGAGTTGCTCCAACTTACCGTAAGCCTGGAAGAAAAAGTGACGGCGCGTACTGCGGAGCTGGCGCAGGCCTGGATGGAGGCGGAACAGGCCAAACATGAGGCGGAACAGGCCAATCAGGCCAAGTCGGCTTTCCTCGCCACCATGAGCCACGAGATCCGCACGCCGATGAACGGCGTGATCGGCATGGTCGACGTGTTGCAGCAAAGCAGCCTCAAGCCGGCGCAGGTGGAGATGGCCAATATCATCCGCGACTCGGCGTTTGCCTTGCTCGCCATCGTCGACGACATTCTCGACTTTTCCAAGATCGAGGCCGGCAAGCTCCAGATTGAAAGCGCGCCGATGTCTGTCGCCGCCATTGTGGAGGGGGCATGCGCAACCTTGGACCGCATGGCGGCAAAGAAAAAGGTGGAGCTGATGCTGTTCGTCGATCCGGCTATTCCCGCAACAGTCATGGGCGATGCGGGGCGGTTGCGCCAGATACTGATCAATCTGGCGAACAATGCCATCAAGTTTTCCAGCGGGCTGGATCGGCAGGGCAAGGTGTCGGTACGCGCGGTGCTGGCCGAAAGCGAGCCGGCTGGAAGCACGCCGGAACGGGCGACGCTGGAGTTTTGCGTGGCCGATAACGGCATCGGCATGGATAAGGAAACCCGGGCGCGGCTGTTCACCGCCTTTACCCAGGCCGATTCATCCACTACCCGGATTTACGGCGGGAGCGGGCTGGGGCTGGCCATCTCGCGCCAGTTGGCCAATATGATGGGTGGCGAGATCGCGGTGAAAAGCGAACCGGACAAAGGCTCGATGTTCGGCGTGCGCCTGACCTTCGCGCTGCCGCCGGAGCAGGCAGATGTCTGCCCCCCGGTGGCGGAGCCGCCGGTTGCAGGGTTGCGCTGTCTGGTGGTGGAGGGCGCGGACGGTATAGCCGGCGATCTGGCTACCTATCTCGTATTTGGCAAGGCGCTGGTCGAACGGGCGGCAGATTCGGCTGCTGCCCGGCAATGGCTGGCCGGCTGCCCATCCGGTCTGTGTATCGCGGTCATTGACACAGCGGCAGCCTACCCGGCGCTTGCCGCACCGTTGCTGGATGATTTGCGCGGCGCAGCCGGCGATCGTCCGGACCTGGATATCCGCTTCGTCGTCATCGGGCGCGGCTCCCGCCGGCGCTGCCGGAGCGAGGGGGCTGATCTGGTTGTGCTGGATGCCGAGGCGATGCAGCGCCGCGCGTTTCTGGAGGCGGTGGCGATCGCGGGCGGCCGGCCAGGCGCCCGAGTGGGAAAGCATGACCAGCGATGTCAAAGCGGCGCTCACTCCGCTGTCCCGCGAAGAGGCACGTTTGCGTGGCAGCCTGATCCTGGTCGCCGAAGACAACGAGATCAACCAGAAAGTCGTCCTGCAACAACTTGCGCTGCTCGGGCAAACTGCCGACATCGCCAGCAATGGCCGCGAGGCACTGGAGCTCTGGAGAGGCGCGAGGTACGGCATCCTGCTCACCGACCTGCACATGCCGGAAATGGACGGTTACGAGCTGACCGCCGCCATCCGTGCCGCCGAAAAAGAATCCGGCCAGCCCCGCACGCCGATCATCGCCTTTACCGCCAATGCGCTCAAGGGTGAAGCCGACCACTGCCGCACCGTGGGCATGGACGACTACTTGAGCAAGCCGGTGCAACTGGCCAACCTGAAAGCGATGCTTGGAAAATGGCTGCCGGTTGCGGCTGAAGCTACGCCAGTCGAGCCACGTAGCCCGCATGATAATGCGGGGCAGGCTCCCGGATTCCACCCGGGCTACATTGCTGAATCTGCCGTTACGGCGCCCGTACACGTTGACGTTAATGTGCTCAAGGCGCTGGTGGGCGATGACGGGGCGATCATCCGCGACTTTCTGCATGACTTCCGCCTCGGCGCGGCCAAGACGGCGGCAGAGTTGCGCGCTGCCTGCGCGGCAGATCGAACAGCGGATGCCGGTGCGTTGGCGCACAAGCTCAAGTCCTCGGCGCGCTCGGTCGGCGCGCTGGCGCTGGGCGAGCTGTGCGCCGCTATGGAGAAGGCGGGTAAAGCGGATGATATGAAAACACTAATGACACTGTTGCCCGAGTTCGAGCGGGAATTGGCGGGGGTGGAAGGTTTTCTCGAGAGGTATTAAACAGCATGCGTGGGGAGCGTAGAATGTACATTGCGCAATATGATTCCAAGCCAGAGAGGCGGCCCGATCATGAATAATTCAGCAATAAGAATCCTGATTCTCGATGACGAGCCCTTCATGCACAAGCTGCTTTCCCGCATGCTGGCCAATCTCGGCTACGCCACGGTTTCCACCTGCGACAACGGGTACGCTGCGCTGGAATTGATCGATAGCCAGAACGGCTTTCCTGACCTGATCCTCCTGGATATCAACATGCCGGAAATGGACGGGCTCGAATTCGTGCGCCGCCTGGTCGAACGGAGTTACGGCGGTTGCCTCATTTTGATCAGCGGCGAGGATGAGCGCATGCAGCAGGCCGCCGAAAAATTGGCAAGAGCACATCAAATTACCGTGCTGGGACACCTGCATAAACCCGCCTCGCCGGAAGGATTGGCGGGACTGATCGGCAAATCGGACCGCACCATCGCAAAATGAGCCTCGCGCGGAGAAGAAAGTTTACGGCGCAGACGAACTTCGCGCGGCAATTGCCAATGGCGAACTGGTCAATTATTACCAGCCCAAGGTGGTGACCGCCACCGGCCGCGTGGCGGGGGTGGAAACTCTGGTGCGCTGGCGCCACCCCGTGGATGGCATGGTGTTTCCCGACCAGTTCATCGGCGTGGCGGAAGCGCACGGCCTGATCGATGACTTGACACGGACGGTGCTGGCCGGTGCGTTCGCCCAATCAAGGCTCTGGCAGAATGCGGGGCTGATGTTGCAGGTAGCCATCAACCTGTCGATGGATAACCTGGCCTCGCTGGATTTCCTGGACGAGATTGCCGGGCTTGCGGCCAAGGCAGGTGTGCCGCCGCAGATGGTGGAATTGGAAGTGACGGAAACCCGTTTGATGGAAGACTTGCGTACTCCGCTCGAGGTTTTGTCCCGGCTGCGCCTGAAACGCTTCCGGCTTTCAATAGACGATTTTGGCATCGGCAATTCATCTCTGGCGCAGTTGCGCGACCTCCCCTTCGATGAACTCAAAATCGATCAGAGCTTCGTGCATGGCGCCCATGGCAACATGAAGCTTCAGGCGATGTTTGATTCCAGCCTCGGCTTGGCAAAACGGCTGGGAATGGAGGTTGTGGCGGAAGGGGTGGAAGATATGGCCGATTGGGATTTTGTACGCAAGACGGGGTGCGATATTTCTCAAGGCTATTTTATCGCCAAACCGATGCCCGCTGCCGACCTGCCCGCATGGATACAGTCCTGGCAAAAGAATTTTTCTGTCTCCAATAAGCGCATCTAGCATTTCATAAAAAATCATTTCGCCATGACAGCCACCAACCCAATGGCCAAAATTCTGATTGCTACCGATGTCGTCACCGACGCCGCGCTGGTGAAGGACGTTCTGAACGAGGAATTCAACAATATATTTATGACTACCGATTCCGATAAAGCGGCGGGGGATTTTGTGCGCCATCAGCCAGATGTGCTGGTGCTGGCGTTCAACGAGCTTGAAAAATCGGAGCGTTATTATCTGGCCTTGTACCGTCTTTGCCCGGAAGTATCCCGGCATCCGCACCGCACCGTGATCCTGTGCAACAAGGACGAGATGAGGCGTGCCTACAAGTTGTGCATGAAAGATGTTTTTGACGATTACATCCTGTTCTGGCCGATGACCTTCGATTCGCCGCGCCTGAATATGTCCGTCCATTATGCGCTCCGCGAATTGGCTGCCCGCAAGCAGGATGGGCCATCGGCTGCCGAATTTGCCGCCGAGGTGCGCCGCTTGGCGGAGCTGGAAAAAATGCTTGACCAACAGATGGTGCAGGGAGGCCGTTACATCGAAGTGGCCGGCAGCGCCATGAAGCAGGCCGAACAGGAAGTCGGTGCGGCTCTGGATGGGTTTTCACGGCGGCTCATTTCTGGTTCGCTGCCTGGTTCGGTCGATGTCAAGAGTGCCGATGGGCTGGAAAAGGAAATCAGCCGCTTCAAG
>CAWHDU010000008.1:0-28610 GCA_963828205.1 uncultured beta proteobacterium | reverse complement strand
CATTTTTATGAATGGCAATTTTCAGCTAATGTTTCTAACTGGCGATGCACTCTAATTATTTCGCTAGCAGCTAGAAATTCTTCTGGCTGAAAATTAAATTGCGAAGCAATATAGTTATTAGGGAATTGAACAAGGTATGTATTATATGCACGGACTGTTGAATTTAAACGCTCACGCCGCTCTTGGAGTTCTGATTCAACAGATGACAATTGATTCATCAAGTCTTCATAGAGGTTGTCTGCTTGTAATGCAGGAAATTGCATGCGAAGGGATGCAAGTCTATTAACTAGAGAGCCTTCATTAACATTGTCAGATTTACCAAAATCTCCAGAAACATTCGAGAATATTTTATCTTCATGGATGCCATACGACCTCACGATTCTAAGAAGTTGAGATATTAGGTCGTCTCTTTTTGCCAGAAGAATATTAATATTTGCTCGGGCTTCTGGAATTAAATTACGCAATCGCTGCAGGCTGTTATAAATATTAATAAGGTAATATACAACCACAACAGCACCGCACATTAAAAATCCAAACCAGATGAAAAATTCGGTCATGTTTTTATCTCCAATTTAGAAATAAACCGTTAGTGCTGTAGGCATGTTGATACGGTAATACCGAATTCAACGTTTTGATTTATGCACCACATTTTAGTCTTCGTCAATCTGCGCGCAATGGCTTCAACATATTGATGCTACCAGAAGTTGAGTTAAAAAAACCTTATTTATCCACCCCGTTAATCGTAAGTGGGTGCAACGCCTAATGCGTCAGATGGGGCTGACAGCGCTTCTTTTTGCTCATAAATTTACCTCTACTTACAATCGAATTTGTTCATGTACACCTAAGCTGGAATACCCACCCCTCCGGCCTGAAACCTGCATTTCCAGACAAACGGGATTCGATGTCCTTGAAGGCATCGAGTACAGCCAAGGTGAGTTCACCATCCGCCCACCGGCCTTCTCCCAGCCAAACCTTTAAACGCCATCGACCAGGAAAAACATTTTCATAGCGTAGCGCTTTCAGACGTTCATTCTCGGACAAGAACAAACGCCCGCCCGTGGCAGACTTTACCTCGGTCAACCAAACCTCCCCGGGTGCATTCCCGACCTCGATAACATCGAATCCAAGCCCGTCACCTATGTTGGCTGCCACATGCAGAGCATGAACAAGGTTGTGTGGGGCGTCCGGGCAATACGCTGGTAAATCAGCCAGGCTATCGAACTCATCTTGCACCACTTTCCAGACTCTCAGCACATCATTCCATTGAGCGAGCTTGTCCGGATTTTCAAGGAGGTTGCGAGCAGACGTCAATACCACACGATGTTCGGCAGTCAGCCCCGCACGTTGGTTACTGCGGGTTTCTTGCTCGCGTTCAGTCTGGCTGGTTCGCTTGACCCGACGAGTAGCTGTTTGGCTAATGGTTGAAATTGTTGCGTTTGACGTGCCTGATGATGAAAATGGTGCAGCAAGAACGGCAATGTCCTGAATTTCACCAGCGAAAATTCGTTCGGCGGAAAGCCAGTTGAGTGACTTTTCTTGCTGCTTACACCATTCCAGGTAGTTCAAATCATCACCGAAAAGCTGATGAATCCGCTCTCGTTGCTCCTGTTGCGCATCAAAATTGAAGCGGGAAATAACTTCAGGCCAAGCACATAGGGTGTCAAGGCGCTCTGAAGCTGCTGATTCCGAGAAATGAATTCCGCTATCCAGAAGGCTCGTCAGTACTGCCTTGTGCAGTTGATCCTTGTCGAAAGACTGCTCCCAAAGCCGCTTGTTGATTATGGCGGGCTCTAAATAGGGGAACCAATCTGTAAGGTGGCGAGGCAAATGAGCGCGTAGCCCATCGGCATCCAGCGCCAATTGATTTTCGATATAAAAAGTCACATCCCACCAGCGAAGCCGAAGTACATCTGCATCGATGTCCCTGCCATTCCATTCAGGCAGGGCAAGAAGCGATTGAACCAATTGATCTAGTGTTTCACCCGCCAGAAATTCATGGGCCAGATAGCCTCGCATGGCAATTCGCTCGTCTTCTGAAATGCCATAGCGATCAACAAGCCAGCCCTTTTGCCGTTCTCCTGCTCCCATATAGGCAGCAAAGGCATCTGCCAGCAAACGATTGCCAAATACGCCGCTGGAAAGTGGCTCGGCAAACAAGTGCAGATGCTTGTCGATCTCATCCATAGGTATGTCATGCCAGATTTCAAGACGACCCTCACTGTCATCCAGCAATACATCGAAGCGGTCGATTTCGGCGCCAATGAGGCATTGCTCACTCCCTAATGTTGCCTTGACCCACACCCGTTCTTCGCGTCGAAAAATCAGTCTTCGCCATTCGGCCACCAGCATTTCGCGATTACGCACTCCACCGCCAACGGATGCGGCTTCCGCAATCAGCATCAGGTCGGCCAAGTGAGCGGCCTGCAATCGCTCCCGTGTTTCCAGACAAGGGGAAGGGGGTATGGAGTCGGGGGTCTCCGGTGCGCCAGACCCCATCTGCAACTTCGGAGAAAAGCGGCGCGCACCAAGTATCTGCTCAACCCATGGCGCAGGCGTATCCACGTCAAAATCCAAAAATATGCATGCATCGCGAAACCAGGTTCGCAAATGCTGAGATGTTCGCGGTACAAACCAGGTCTTTCCAGCCTGCTCGGCGGAAAACCAGCATCGGGTGTTTTTTATGCTGACCAGCAAAGGCAGTGCATTGAGTTTTTTTCGTGATTCCTCAAAGGGCAAGGGCCATTCACGCCGTGCCAGTTCCAGTATCAGATTACGATACCGCCCACGCAGCGCTTCATCACTGGGCGAACCTCTGCCCATGAAAGCCAGGATAGCCAGCAACTTGTCGCTATCGGCATCTGTCATGGAAACCACCCCCAGCGCCCGCAACACCACTAACTCGGCCTCGTCCCGCGCCACTTTTTTCAGCAGAAAAGGCTGTCGCGTCCGGTCACGCACGTTGACCAGCAGCACTTCCATCGGTTTTGCATGATGATTTTTCGATGTGTTGTATTCGAGCTCCAGAGGCAGCCAGGGATAAGCCGCATGGCGGAGTTTATGTGCCACTTGTTCGGCGATGGATGGCCCAGCTTGTTGCCAAACAGCCCAAGCGCTGACAAATGCCTTGTAAAAAGCCTCACGTTGATTGGAAGACTCCAAAGCGGCCAATTCAAAGGGCAAGACCCAGGCGTCACCCATCTGGCGCAGCAACAGGCAAGGCCAAGCGCCCAGCGCCATGGCAAGCTGTCTGACTTGAGTGGCATCGGCAAGACCGCAAAGCGTTTTTAGTCGCTCAATATCCAACAGACTTGCGCCATCCCATTCGCTGCCCACCATTAAATGAATGTCCGGCACTGCATCGGGCAACATGACTTCACGGCCAATTCGCCAGCCTCCTCCAAGCACTGGCAGCAACATCCTGGACAGATTATCGGCGTTAGCACCTGACGCGGACAAAAAACCCAGCGGGGGGATGCGCTCCAATGCAACCTGCTCGGAGCGCAGCAGCAAGCCAGAAATGAATCGGGGCACGGCATCCGGTCGGAAAGGCAAAGATTCTTCCTGAATCACACCCGTTCCGCTGACTAAGGCCTCGATACGGATGCGCAGGCGGTGAGCAATTTCGCCAATGTTGAAATCGAGCAGGCCCAGCAGCGCCTTGTCGCCCTCCTGGAGCTTTGCCCATTCCGTTACCGCCAGCCCATCTATTCCGGTGTCCGCCAAGGACATACCGACTGTGTTGGCGGTGGCATTCTCGCGCTCCGTCTTGCGGCGCCAGAAAATACCCCGGCCATCGCGCAAGCGTCCCTCGGTGTCAACTTTAGGCAGCGGCAAAGCCGCTGTAACAACCCCGTTATTCACCTGCTCAGGCAGGATGGGAGTTTGCTGTTCACGAAGGAGATTGATAAAAGGCGCAGTACGCTCGCGATACTTGTTGCCCCGTTCATAGGCAATGGGCGCACACCAGGCACGCAAGAAGTTGAGCGTTTGCTCGTAACGAATTTCAGGCCAGTTTGTTTGTGTTGATGGAAAAATGGCAGCCAAAAAATCACGGAATGTTGCCGGGTCAGCCGTCTCACCATCCACCGGCAAGTGCAGTTCAAGCGCCAATCCGCGCCGCAGCTCCTCAACAGCCGGATTGTTTGCATTACCCGGCAACAGAAATCCCATCACATCTGCCCGCCCATGCAAATCTGTTTGCGTGCGCAGGGCACGCCCAGCAATCGCCCGGCAAGATGCAGAAGTTTCTGGTTGTACGGGTTCTGCTTCACCTCGATATGCTTGCGCGACATATCGAGCATGAAATCGGCGTGGATCTGGATACCAAAGCCACAATCCACATAGGTCGGCAAATAACAGAAAAAACGATCGGGCCTTTCGTCCTCTGCGCGAGCATCTTCAGACGCATGATGTAAAGGCGGGAAAGCAATTGCCAAAGAAGGATGCTTGATGCTGAAATTCAGCTTGCGCGCGGCCTCGTGCAAGGCCGGCACCTGCTCCGGCCAAAGATCGGATAACAGGTTTTCATCGATTACCCGCCAACCTTCAGGGAGACGTGTGGACAGGAGCTGATGCTGCTTGCCGCAATGCGTGGCGACTTCGATATTGCGGGGGCGTTTCTGCCCATCCTGGCTGCGCAACTGGTTGATGAAAAACAGCGGCGCCTGACGGAATTCGTTGATGCGATCTTCCAGCCTGGCGCGTCCTTCTTCATCTATGCCTTCCAGAAAGATGACGGTTGCTGCCCATTCCCGTCCGGCAAAACAGGCGTCCGCCTCAACCACATGCTCTGGAAAGTAAAAACTAGGCAAGCCCTGCGTTTGCTCCAGCACGGCGGCAGCGGCCTCCCGCAAACGCTCGTCCAGTCCCGGCCAGAAAGCGGAGCAATCACTAACTTGTTCAGCTTTCAGGGTTTGATGAAATCGAAAAGCATAGCGTTGACCATCCGCCAAGGTCGAGGCCACTAGCACGCTGCGGGCAAATTCCCACGCCGACTTGAATCCGACGCCTTTGTTGCCGATCGACTGGCCTGCCTGCTTGCTGCTGTTGTGGATGTTGCACAGCGCCTGAAAATCGCTGCGCAGATTGGCGCCGTATTGAGAAAACAGTTCTGCCGGGGCACCGGACGCGAGTGGAAAGCGGATGACGACGGCTTCCTCCAAACCGCAGATGGAAACCGGCGCGCCATCGTTAGCAACAACAAGGCTATGGGTTTGACCGCCCGGCGGGGTCATCAACGCAATGTCAATGCGCCGCTCAGCCCGATCCACGGCATTCTGGAAAAACTCGAAAACCGCCCGCCCCAGATAGTCGTTACGGGTGTGTGTCTCCGTGCCGCGCAAACTCTGGATCAGGTCAGGCGGGACGTTGATGCGCGTGGCCCAGACCCTGCAGCAGGTCTTCAGTCTTCATGTCAGGCTTCGGAAGCTGAAGGTAAAACAGATTTTGTCGTGATGATTTTCTGGTTTGCTGCCCTGAACAGTGGTTCCATGCGCTTAAAAGCTAACAATTGTTCCCGAACATACATAAGAAATGCCTGACGTTCTTCTCCATCGATTAAAGTTCTCGCATCAAATGAAGTCGCTCCAGTCTGGTTAAATCCGTTAGGAAGATCTGACCGCCAAGGATAGCCCTCTTGTTGCCCGCCCTTGCCAAAGATCATCTGACATGCACCTAATATGGCGCCAAACTCAAATGCTACAATATTTTCGGAAAGCGGTTCCGTAAGACGAACACCTAAATAAATGGCATCGAACAGACGGTGATAACTGCCTAAAGTAAAAACAATAGGCGGCATATCTTCAGGGGTGGGTAAAGTATTGGGAAGTTGCCAGTTTGCATTCCAAATCAGGAAACCGCCTTCGATTTGATCAAGAGAGCTGGCTTCATCGCGGACGCGCCAGCCTTCTCCGGCTGGAAATATTTCCATGATTTGCATCTTAACTCCATCAACTAAAGCGAGTGTGCTGATGAGATGGGCGTAAATGGCCTTCAGGGCAGAGGTGGAAACGGTGACTTGATCTACGGCGAAGTTGATAAAACGCTGCATCCAGTCTTGCGGGGTTGCGCCATCGAATTCCATGCCGACGCTCAGTTTTTTGATCATCAATACATTGCGATTTTCCATGGGAAAATCAGGTAGGCGCTTGGTCAGGAAATTCTTGATAACTTCCGCTTCAAAATGCGGCGGTTCCAAGCTCTTCAATTCGGCTACCATGGTTTTCTGATCGCAAGATATGATAAGTGCAAAATCGAAGCTGCCGACCTTAATCTGCGCGTGAACACGGGGAGGCCACCCAGACCAGGCTTTTCTGTACTGGTAATCCCAACTGGTTTTTAGTTCCGAGTTGAATCCCACGAATTTATCGTTCAAATGTTGTGCTGCGTAGGCAAACCATGACCGAATAAAAATGGGCGTCCAGGCCGAATCGGCAAGTGATTCGACTGGCTGTATTTGCATGGCAGGCAGTTTCTGACAAGCCTCATCGATAAGTGGAATAATTTCCCGAAGTTGTTCCAATTTGCTCAACACTTCCCGATTAAATCCCTCTGGATTATCTTTCCAGCGCGCTTCTCCCGTAGCTATGCCGCTATTTCTCCAAGGCTCGGCAAGCCACTGGTTCCATATCCACTCCCCACCGGCATAAGTTGGCGCTCCAGCAAGGCGGGTGCAGTTGTCGGCGATTTTCGTGCTGACTTCGCCAAGCTCGATGCTGTCATCAAATTTGCACACACCGATACTCACCGCGCCCAAGTATTCAGGGTCAGTATGAATACGAATGCTAAGGAGTCCTCTCTTGCGAAAATTGTCTTTTGGTGCCCATGTCTTACGGTAGATATTAAGGCCGCCATTCGAATAACAGTCAACCAAACGCTGACCTTGCGGGGCCTCGACTTTCCAACCTTTCTCAGTGGGGAACATAACGCTGATTTTGTCGTTGAGTAAAGTTAACTGAGCCAAAACCAGTCGACCATATTCCATCCAGTCCAAAAGCGGTGGCAAAACTCGCTCAACGAAGGCACGCACATGCCGCTCAAAAATCTCGTAGGCATAGTCTTGAGTAAAAGGTAAAAATTGGTCATGAGGGAACTTTAGTTCGAGAAAACGGAATATTTTCCGACGGCGCGAGGCGCTGTTAACTTCCAATTGATCCCCGAATTGTTTCGAGAAATGCTCTTTGAAGGAATTGATAAAGGGCTTTTTCAGGGGGGCATCCATCGAAGATAAATCAGCGTAAAATTCAAAAACACTGATGAAAGGCCATTTCAACGTGGTGTTCGTCACCGATGGGTCATCGTAGAGCATAACTGGCTGCTTAGTCATATCAAATTGCAATTCGAGGTCAACGCCTGAGCTACCGATCCGGACAGGAAAACGAACCGAAAAATGCTGATCGCTGATGACGCGAAGGGACAAGAAAGCATTGACTTTAGTAAACTGTCCCTCATGTTTCCGATTGAGTGCTCGCACCAACTCTTGCGCGCGGGCGGCCACCCCACCCACAACCACAGGGGTGACCGAAGCACCAGCGGCACCAGTCAGCTTAAGAATGGCTTTGGACGTCGCTTGAAATCGTGTCTCGAAATCCCCCTCATAGGCATCGACCCATTGCTTGGGGCCTAAATGATATTCAAAAGCATCCCGTAACCCAACTTTTTCCAGCCGGATCGGCAGAATGGTCTTCTTGCGGCTATTGGCCAGGTTGATTTCTTTCTTTATTTCTTCTGAACCCATTGATGCATCTGAGACCAGCAATGCCATCAACTTTGACTGAGAAATGGCATTCGGTATGATATCCGCCCAATCTTTTCCTTGCTCAATATCCCGTGGTGCTATCCAGCACCCAACACCGGCTGCTTCAAGTATGTCGCATAATCGTTGTGCATAATCGGCATCACCTCGCGTTGTGTAACTGATGAATACATCTTTCGGGAGTTCATTTTCATTCGCCATTCCATTCTCCTTATTCAAATGCCTGCTTGTGCATTTCAACCTTCGTTGTTGTTCAAGATGTTGAATAGCGCATGCGGTTCACCGTCGTATTAACTGTGATTTTTTATGCCTACACCTAGCCGCCAAGCGGCACCTCAATCGGTCGTTGCCGATGTAGCAACAACCATTCCGCATTTTCTGCCAATGCTTGACGTCCAATAATCAGCAACAACTGCTGCGCCGTAGTCAGATCACCCTTTATCAACGCCTGCTCGATGCGGTCATCGCACAAAGCAAAATAAAACGTCATCTTCCGGTAGCGATTGGACTGTTCCTGATGTGCCATGATCTCGCCGTAGAGCTTGATGATGCCAGAAACAGCGAAGAGCATTCCATAAACCACCGGTAGTGTCGGTATCACCGATTCATGAAGGTCAGGCAGCCAAAAATTCGTAATCGCGTGAAATGCAGCGGTGAACAGCACCATGCCAATTGCCGCGTAGAACCAGTAGCTGGCCTGTCTTGAAAATTTTTCGGCCAAACCAGACTGAATCGGAGCTTTGTCGCGGAAATAGCGCAATTGATTCTGCACCCATGCGCTAAGGGCGATCTGGATGCCGATCTTATGCTCTGGTATTGGCGTGGATGTTTTAGCCGGGAGATCCGTCGCCCGGATCGCCTGCCGAAGCCACTCCAACTCATCCATCTGATCGCGCAGATAGTGATCCGCCGGGCAATCTGGCAAGCCAGACAGATGCCAGAAAAACTGAACGCGTGCGGCTTCCGCGAGTGTGCGATAGTCGAGGTATTTTTCTTCCAGTCGCTTGCTGCCGATGCGAAGGTATTGCCACCTTGCCAGCAGCCCCCAGCCGATGGATACGGCAAGCAGCAGGGGTAACGCGAGCGACCGAATAAAGCTGTTCAAAGAAAAGTGCAAGCACCGCAAGCACGATGATCTGCTTGAAGTCGCCAAGACGCTCTTGCTGGGACTGGACAGACAATGCATCGGCTGTTGCATATAGCTTGGAGATTCGTATGGCTTTTTCATCCTCAAGAGGCCACTGATTCGCCAGTTCGCTGGATGAAACCAGATATTGCCGGGTGTATGGATTACCGCTCTCGGAAGGCGGCAATGTGGCTGCATCCTTGTTAAAGCGGTCTATACAAGCAAACACCTTGTCCCAGCGATGCTTTTCTGGTGCGGATGATGATGTAACGCTGTTCAAGCCCGCAGGGGTCGGCGGCAAAAACTGTTGTGTTCCGATTTTGGAGACTGGAATGGCATCTGGATCGCTGCTGCGACGGGTAAGCACATGCACTACCGGGCCGCACTCTGGAATCGAAATGATGTCGTCCGGCATGGGGCGCGGCGAAGGTACGCCGGTGCGATAAATGTTGACCACATCCGCCGTGCCACCCTGCTTGTCGCTCGGAATGCCGTCCCACAAGGCCATCAGGCATTGGGCATGGCGGGCAATGGCTACGCCGACGGCAACATACCCCTGAACTCGGTCGTCGAGGTCGCTGCCAGCCAAGCGGGGGGCGACTTCGACAAACTCGGCTCGGGAGAGTAATTCATGGAATTCCATCTTCGATGTTTCGCTTTCAAAGTCGCGCAGATACTCGACTTCGGTAAAAGGTAAAAACACCCCAAGACGACATCCTGCTTCCATTGCGGCGCGAGCGGCGATCCGGTCGGCTCCCTCAGCCAAGGCAGAAAGAAAGACTACCGGGGTGTGCGGATATTTGTCGAGAACCTCCTTTTGCAGATAAACACGCACAGCGGCATGTAGAACCGGAATATCACTTTCGGGTATATCTCGATGCCCGGTAACGCCAAATACGATAGGGATACCTTTACGATTACCGGACTGTGCGGCTGATGAGGCGATTGAAAAGGAAGCGGGGGACATAAAGAATTCCTGTCAGTTTGGTGATTGATCTGGTTGAATCGTTGGCTTGGCGAACAGACAAGGGCAAACTTTACCTGTCATCGTTGTGCTTGCATATTTGTGGTTTCACCCCCCATGGCAAGACCTCCACTCCCGCTCGGGTTGCCACCGGACAAGCTAATCCTGCGGTAATCTTGGATTATTTGCGCTGTTGGTTATGTCGAAACATTTGCTCCAGAATTGCCGTTCTGAAAATAATGAGCAATCTTTACCATCGCCAGCGTATCACGCTCGCAATAAAGCAGTAAGGCATTACGAAGCAGCTCGCTCCGTTCGTGAGGTGTATCGGGATGCAGAATCTCCGCGAAGGCCTCCTGCGCCATGCCGCCGTCCGCCACTTCAAGACCGTCGTATGCCAGTTCCGGGGCAATGGTTGGCAGCACGGCCTTGATCGACCAGGAGCCGCACATGTCCGGGTGATAGTAATTCTCTCGCGCCACCGGGAGGAGATCGAATATCCGGGAAATGATGTTGCCCAGCGCCGATGCAAGATCAGGAAAACTTAACGACAGCTCGTGTAATCGAGTACGCTCAAATGCGGCGTTATAAACTACGACAGCGCCTGTTTGCCCGACATGTTCAATAAGCGATTCTGCAAAGGAGCGCCTTGGGTCACCTTGTCCATCGGCAAGAAAGGCGGCATGGTGCATGTTCCCTTCGCCGGTCTCCACATGGCAAGACCACTGAAAAGGAATTTGGTCATAGGGACGCGTGCCTGCCCACAACGGAATGGCAAACTGGATCGTCTCGAAGTCGATGTAATAGCGTGGGTAGCCAAGGGCTCGAACACTCCGGCCCGCTTCATCAGCAAGTTCTGCCGTATCGGCCTTGGTTGCTCTCCAAATACGCAAGTGCTTGGGTTTGCTCAAACGGGCTTCAGGTACATTCCGCAGATCAATAAACCCCTCTGCACGCAACTGCTTCGCCAGCGAGCCACTGTAGGGCAGTATTTCGGGAGGGATAATGTCTTTATCGGAATCAACTGCAGGAGAGCAGTGAGTAATGAATGAACAATCGAAGGGGCTGTGACACTGTTCGCCCGGAGCAATATCCGGCTCATCTCCACTCAATGTAGCCCGGGCCGCATTGATCCAGTCAGGCACTTCCTTTTCAAAGGAGCGTATCTGTTCAGTTGTGTCTGCATGTGCAAACAGCCCCCGATAATCGTTCTTGCCAGGGTAGACGAAGCTTCTGTCTATGTGGGCGATCTCGACACTTGATAGCTTAACTCCGGCATCGCGAACCACCCATGCCTGAATCGCCACATCGGCGAGGTGGTATTCCTTTACTCCCGTAGAAGATTTGACTTCGACGAGCCGGTAATACCCCGCGTCAGGCAACAATAAATCCGTACGGACGAGAACACCTTCTCGCTGAAATGTGGCCTCAAAGATCGGACGTGCATGTTCCTTGAGGGCGTTAGCCGTATTCTCGATAGCTTGCCGAAGATCATCGGCATCAATCAGTAAGCCTTCCGGATACAAGGAGCGAGCAAGCTCTCCCACCTGCGTTCCAGCCGTCATCCGTGCGGTTGAGCCGGTCGACTCATCGATCAAATCGGGACGATTGATCTGAAGCCACAAACGCTTTGGGCACTGGCGATGAATTGTGATACGTGATTTAGATAGGCCAATCATGGTTCACTCCCCTTGTGGGCAAATCTCAGCCACACCCGCAACTCGCGAAATTCATCCGCGCCCAGCGCATCCGGAAAAATGGTGCGGGAAACCGGCAGGCGGCGGCCTTCCAGGCTAAGGCGCAATACGACGAGGTGCGGGCTGACAACCGTCTTGCCGGTTACCTGTCCGGCGAAGGTTGAGCCGCCACGGGTAACGACCGACACGTTATCCTGTCCAAGAGAAATTTCACGCCATGAATCGGGAAGCAGCAGCAGGGCGTCGCGCATCAGGTAATAAAACAGGCTCAACAGAATCAGCATGAGCACCGCCAGCTTGGCCGTCAGCGGCATCGCGGTCAGATACGCCACGGCTGCGGCTATCGCATGGAACAGCAGCAGCAAGACAACCAGGCGCGGCGAAGGCTTGATCGCCATATTTGAAGTGAAAAGATCAGACAGCAAGAACTACGACAATACCCAGCAATATCAATATCACGGCGGCAATCAGCATCAAATTGCTATGCGTTTGGGCGGGAGGCGCTGCCGGGCTTTGTGGCACGGCAGGGCGGGATGCGGCAGGTGGAACGGGCCGGGGAGCTTTGGACGACGGTGCGGCCTGGCTGGCCGCTTCCGCGCCCGGGCGCACAATTTTCAGGGTTTTTGCCAATTCGTCCACTTCTGCGCTGGAAGCTGTCATGGCTGCCAGCCGCAAGGTTGCGGCGGCGGAATCGAAGGCCTGCGACAAACCCGCTGTCAGCTTTACCCCCCCTTCATCCATGTTCCTGCGCCCGCTGATATCAATCGCATCGGGCAATTTTCTTTCGCCGGTGACCGGTGGCGGCGGGGCATCCATCTGCCTTCCGGAGCGCGGCAAGGTATCGCGGCAGGCGCGCAAGTCAACGGCGAAATCCTTGGCATTCTGGTAACGGTCATCCGGGTCTTTCGCCAGCGCTTTGGCGATGATGAAATTGAGCATGCCGGGCAGCGCCGGATCCAGGTTGCCGAGAGGCTGCGGCACGGCATTCAATATCTGGTACATGATGGCGTTGATGTTCTCGCCGTCGAACGGCACCTTGCCGGTAAGCATTTCGTACAGCATCACGCCGAGCGAAAAAATGTCCGAGCGCTGGTCGATCTGCTTGCCCATCACCTGTTCGGGCGACATGTACTTCGGCGAGCCGAGCACCATGCCGGTTTGCGTGCGCACCGAGGAAGACGCCATGCGCGCGATGCCGAAGTCGGTGATCTTCGCGTGCCCGTCGCGTACCACCATGATATTGGAGGGCTTCACGTCGCGGTGCACGATGCCGTGTTCGTGCGCATAGGCCAAGCCCTGCGCCACCTGCACCACGATGTCGAGCACCTGGTCTACCGGCAACCGCGCGCCGTCGTTGAGAACATCGCGCAACTCGCGGCCTTCCAGGAACTCCATTGCAATATAGGCAACGTCGCCGCTTTCGCCCACGTCGTATATGGTGACAATATTGGGGTGGTTCAGGCGTCCCGCCGCCTTGGCTTCCTGGTAGAAACGCGCCTCGTATTCTTCCTTTTCTTCCTGAGCCATATTCAGGTTGATGGTCTTGATCGCAACAATGCGATCGATCAGCGGGTCTTTCGCCTTATAGACGACGCCCATCGCACCCTGGCCGAGTTCGCCGATTACCTCATAGCGCCCCAACTGGTTGATCATGTCCGTTACCGGGAATGTGAATTATTTTGCGGATTTGCCCTTTACGCTGCGGAATACCGGCCCCCATACAGGGTGCCCCGCCTCCGCAGCCTTCAGGTCGAAAGCCGGGTCGATCTCCAGCGCCTTTTTAAATTCGTCACGGCACTGTTTTTCGCGCGCGGATATGCAATGGATGAAAGCGAGGTATTTATGCGCCCGCACTTGATTATTCTTGTTGCTCAAACCCATCTCCAGCGCCTTCTGCAAGTCCTCCATGGAGGACTTGTAATCGCCATCTTCATAGTTTTTCACGCCACTGGAAAGTTTTTGCTCCGCCGGATCTTCCTGAAACAACCCGCCGCCGGTTTTAACCGAACCGCAAGCGCTCAACAACAGCGCGGCCAAAGCAAACATCAGCATCTTGCGAATACTTTTCATCTTGAACCCCTACCCGGTTAGTTAGTGAATTTATGTTTGATTTTTATTTTCTCGTTCGCCTTGACTTCGATTTTATGGGTATGAGCAGGAAATGTCGTGTTGCGAATCTCGATTTCGTGCTTCCCCGGCGCCACGTGCAATTCCGCCAAAGGCGGGCTGACGCCCTGCATTCTACCATCCAGATAGACTTCGCCCCAAGGCGTGACGGCAATATTCACCAGCGCCGCCGCGCCGGCTTCGGCCGCAGTGGTTTCCTTCAGGGTGCGGGTGCGGGAAATCGGTACGGCGGTTTTCTCCTGCTTGGCAGGCAAATGCGCTTCCTGTGCCTGCCGCGCGGCTTTCTGTTTATTTTCCGCTTTTGGCGCTGCCATTTTCGGTTCGGGCATTTTTGGCGCTGCCGCAGCAGCCTCCGAAGCGGCTTGCACAGTGTGCTCCGGCGCTACCGCCACTTGCGGCAAGGGTGCCGCAGGGCGATGCATGATTTTGACAGCCACAACGATCAGCAGCACCAGCGCACCGGTGAGAGCTGCGACATACAGCGCGCGTTGTTGGCTGGAAGCATTCTGAAATGTATTTCGCGCAACCTGCATCCACCCGTTATCACCTTGTCCGGCATCCTGCTCGCCCGCCGTTTCAGGCACGTCCTTATCGCCCTGATTCTGTTGGCCGCCAGGTTTCTGCTGGCTTGCAGTAAAGTCACCTCGATTACCGATCACATAAACCTCATGTTCGCGCACATGCTTATCGGTACGCGACCCCTGGTAGTCGAACATCCCCTCATATTCCTGCGACAGGCGCGACACCGCTTCATAGTAAGAACGCGAAACCAGTATCTGGCTGGAGTTTGCGAACCCCACGATGCGTTGCGCCACGTTGATGCCGTCACCCACGATGTTGGGCTGGCCATTGATATCCTTGACCAAGCGCACCGGGCCAAGGTTGATGCCCATGCGCACCAGCAAGGGAGGATCCATGCACGCACCTTCGTTGAGCAGGCTTTCGCGCAGGAGCAACGCCGTCTTGAGCGCATCCTCGACGTCTCCCAGAAAGCTGATTGCCGCGCCATCACCGGTATCCAGGATGATGCGATCATTGATCGGCACATCGCGGATTGCGGCCGCCAGAAATGCATTGAAGCCGTCTTTCAGGGCTATCTGCCCGGAAACCGACTTCTTGGAATATTCCACAATGTCCAGAAACAACACACTGCACATTATGGTTTTATTGCCGTGCTCTTCCATTCAAGCTCACCCGATGTGTTTTGGCGTGGGTATTGTAGCGCTAATAGGCAGTTTTCGCTCTACTGCGGGACGCATCACGCCGTGCGCCTGCCTTGGTACGCGGAGCGGGGGCAGAAACGCCTTTCTGCCTGCCCTTGGGCGCCGGCCCGGTTTTCTCCCCTGCCGCGCCGGCCTGTTCGCGTCCGGATGGCGCGACGGCAGGCGCCTCCATCCCGGCCCAGTCGAGGATGGCGGTCACTTCGCCCGGGCCGAGCTCGGCCAGCATGCCGCGCTTCAGGCGCGGCGGCAGCTTGACGATGCCGAAGCGTACGCGCATCAGACGGCTGACCGGCAATCCCAAGGCATCGAAAGTGCGGCGCACCACGCGGTTGCGGCCTTCCCTGAGCATCACGCGATACCAGTGATTGAAGCCTTCGCCGCCGTGATCCTCGAGTTTCTCGAATTTCACCAGACCGTCTTCCAGCTCCACTCCCTGCTTGAGCGCATGATCCATTTGCGCTTCCGTCATGATTCCTTGCACGCGCACCGCATATTCGCGCTCGACCTCGAAACGCGGATGCATCAGGCGGTTCGCCAGCTCGCCGGAGGTAGTGAAAATCAGCAGCCCGCTGGTATTGAAATCCAGCCGCCCGATCGCGATCCATTTCTGGCCGCGCAATTTCGGCAGTTTATCGAACACGCTGGCGCGTTTTTCCGGGTCGTCGCGGCTGACGATTTCTCCTTCCGGCTTGTGGTACAGCAGCACGCGCGGCAGGCTCTCGCCCTGCGCCTTGACGTGAAGGACGCGCTTGCCGGCGCGCACCACATCGCCCTCCGCCACGCGCATCCCCAAGACAGCCGGTTCGCCGTTCACACTGACGTGCCCGGCGGCGATCCATTCTTCCATCATGCGGCGCGAACCGAATCCGGCCTGCGCCAGCACCTTCTGCAATTTTTCGCCCGGTTCGCTCATGCCGCCATCTCGCGTCTTTCCATGACAGCCCGCGCCAATGTGCCGCTATCCACCTGCTCCAGCTCGCCGCCCACCGGCAAGCCGCGCGCGATACGCGAAACCTTGACACCCTGCGCCTGCAGCAGGGTTGCCAGATAATGCGCTGTCGCATCGCCCTCCACGGTGAAATTGGTCGCCAGGATCACTTCGGCCAATTTCCCTTCATGGGGCTGCTCCTGCACGCGCCTGACCAGGCGCTCGAAATGCAGCTCTTTCGCGCCGATGCCGTCCAGCGGCGAGAGGCGCCCCATCAGCACGAAGTACATGCCGCGATAGCACTGGGTTTGCTCCATCATCAACAGGTCGGCCGGCATTTCAACCACGCACAGCAAACCCGCATCGCGTTTGGCCGACGCGCACAACTCGCACACCTCCTGTTCGGAAAAATTATTGCACTTGCCGCAGTGCAGGATATTGCTGGCGGCCGCTTCCAGGGATTGCGCCAGGCGCAATGCTCCGGCGCGGTCGCGCTGCAACAAGTGGTAAGCCATGCGTTGCGCGGACTTCGGCCCGACGCCCGGCAGGCAACGCAGCGCGGCGATCAATTCTTCCAGATGGGATGGCGTCACCAAAGCATGATTTCCGTCAGAACGGAAAATTCATCCCGGGCGGCAGCCCCATGCCGGCGGTGAAGCCGCTCATGCGCTGCTTCGAGACGGCTTCCGCTTTTTTCATCGCATCATTGAGCGCCAGCACGATCAGGTCTTCCAGCATTTCCTTGTCGTCGGACAATATGCTGTCATCCAGCGACACGCGGCGCACTTCATGCGCGCAGGTCATCGTCACCTTGACCAGTCCGGAGCCGGCCTGCCCTTCCACTTCCACGCTGGCCAGTTCCGCCTGCGCCTTCTGCATGTTCTGCTGCATTTGCTGCGCCTGCTTCATCAGCCCGCCCAATCCGCCCTTCATCATTCCAATATCCTTTCGATTTACCCTGATGTTGCATTTGAACCGCGAAAAACACGAAGGCTATGTAGCCCGGATGAAACGCGGTGCAATCCGGGAATGCGGTGCTCTATTTCCCGGATTCCGTTGCACTCCATCCGGGCTACAACTTCATCAATCCACCCTTGATCATCATGCATATCCTCCCCGATTCACTGTAATGGCCTGATCGATTCCGCAACCAGGCTCGCATCCAGCTCCGCCTGGGCCTCGCGCACAAAATCGTCGCGCGCGATCGAATCGTTTGCCTGCTGCTGCCTGAGCTGTCTGGCCTTCTGCTCCACTGCGGCGGGTGTTGCCGTTTCAGTCTTGCCCAGCACGATGTTCAGCTTGACCGGCTTGGAAAAATAATCGCTCAGCGCCGCCTGCAACTTGTCGGCTGCCGTTCTGGTTTGCAGGTGTTTATGCTGTTGCGACAGGCATAAGGTGATTTGCCCGTCCGAGAAATTCTCCAGCACACAATGCTTCGCCAGTTGTTGCGCCATGCTTTGCAAATTCAACTGCTGCAGCAGGATGCCCCAGTCGGGCTGGCTGCCTGACGCAGCCGCACTGCTTGCCGTCCCGCCGCCCGAAGCATGCCCGATGGATACCGGTTCCGCCAAGGTAGGTGCGAGTTTTTCGGCTGGCGCAACGGGTTGCGCGGCGGGCACTGCCGGCTGCGACATGGCCTTGGCAGGCACAAACGCCAGCATGCGCAGCAGCGTCATGGTGAAGCCGGCATATTCATCGGGAGCAAGGTCGATTTCGTCGCGCCCATGGATGGCGATCTGGTAAAACAATTGCATATCCTCCGGCGCAAACGCCTGCGCCAATTCCAGCAAACGCGCCCGCTCCGGCTCTTCGTCGGCGATTGCCTGCGGCACGGTCTGCGCCAGCGCGATGCGGTGCAGCAGCGTCGCCAGTTCCTGCAAAGCCGCGTCGAACGCCACGCTGCGCGCAGCCATGTTGTCGGCAATTTCAAGCAGCCTGACGCCGTTCCGCTCATGCAACGCCGCCAGCAGGTCGAACAGGTAGCCCTGGTCTATCGCGCCCAGCATGGTGCGCACCACGGCTTCTTCCACCTTGCCGGCGGAAAAGGCAATCGCCTGGTCCATCAGGCTCAACGCGTCGCGCATGCTGCCCTGCGCGGCTCGTGCGATCAGGTTGATTGCCGCATGCTCGAAGGAAAGCTGCTCTTGCTCCAGCACATACTGCAAGCGTGCCGCAATCAAGGCTGGCGGCAATTGCTTCAGGTTGAATTGCAGGCAGCGCGACAGCACCGTGACCGGGATCTTCTGCGGATCGGTCGTGGCGAGAATGAATTTCACATGCCCCGGCGGTTCTTCCAGCGTCTTCAACATCGCATTGAAGGCCGACTTGGACAGCATGTGCACTTCGTCGATGATATATACCTTGAAGCGCCCGCTGGTCGGCGCGTACAGCGCGCTTTCGAGCAGTTCGCGCATGTTGTCGACCTGCGTGTTGGACGCGGCATCCAGCTCGATCAGGTCGACAAAGCGCCCGCTGTCGATCTCCTTGCAGGCGCTGCATTCCCCGCACGGCGTGGCGGTGACGCCCGACGCGCAATTCAGCGACTTGGCGAAAATGCGCGCGATGGTCGTCTTGCCCACCCCGCGGGTGCCGGTAAACAGATAGGCGTGATGCAGCCGGTTTTGCGCGAGCGCGTTGCTGAGAGCCCTGACGACATGCTCCTGCCCCGCCAGTTGCGCGAAGATTTTAGGACGCCATTTGCGCGCGAGGACAGTTGTAACCGACAAGTCACACCTCGTCAGAAATTATAGGCCAGGCGGACTTGATTGAAATTGATGCCCTGATTCGGCTTCTTGATGCTGCCGTTGGAAAGATGCTGATAGCGATATCCCAGGTCGAATTGCCGGTGTTCGCCGAAACGTACGCCGACACCGACATGATCGCCGAACTGGAAGGAAGTGGCAAATTTGCGGTCGGCATTGATGAAAGTGGGAGCAATCAGATGAAAACCGATGGCCGCCTCCGCATAGGGTGCAAATCCGCCCGGATTCTTTTGCTGGAAGCGAAACACCGGGGTGATGCCTATATCTGTAATAGTCTGGTTATCGCCTTTCTCGCTGTGCCCGCGCCAACGGCCCAACGAAGCTTCCCATAAACCGGTCACCAGCCAATTCCCATCGGTGAACCATTGCTTATCCCAATTCCAGACAACACCTATGCGCGTCATATCCGTCGCATCACCATTGCCAAATTCAACGGACACGGCATCCACAGCGGACACATTACCGCTGAAGAGCAGCGCTCCAAGCAGCAAACCGGTTTTTTTCACCACGCTCTCCAATCAAACAACAATAGGGAGGCGAGCCTTACCCCCGGCACTTGCATAAATCGGCTGTGGCTGCTTCCTTCCGGACCTGACCAGATTCACCAACCTGCAATGCGGGGAGACCCGCCAATTCTTTTGGAAGCGGTTTTACGCTTCAATCGAAGCGACATGATAAATGAAGCGACCGCTAAAATCCACGCAAAACAGGATTTTTCAGCTTAGCATTCAATAAAAAATGACTTGAATGTCATCCAAGTCTTGGTGTTTGGTGGGACGTGAAGGATTCGAACCCTCAACTATTGGAAACGCTGAATAAGTCCGTTACACTCATTTGGCGCAAGGTTTATGCGGGGATTCCCGTTTCATCAAGATGCTGATATGCCCAACGCACGATCTATTTTGGCGGTCAGCGTGGCGCGGTCGAAAGGCTTTACAACGAAGTCAGTAGCGCCGGCCTTCAAACTATCTTTCACGGTTTGCCCTTCGCTCTTGCCGGTAATCATGATCACCGGAATCTTGGCGAACTGTGGTGCGGCCTTCAAATGCTGCATGGTTTCTATGCCATCCATATCAGGCATCATGATATCCATCAAAACAATATCCGGCTGAATTTTGCGCATAATCTTCAGGGCTTCGATACCGCTGGCGGCAAAAATCGGATGGTAATGTTTCGCCTCCAGAAGTTTGCCGATCAGTTTGTGCTGGAACTCATCGTCATCCACTACCAACACAATAGGCAGGATGCGCTCGGCCATCGCATTCAGGGCACGGGCCGAATTCAGCAGCGGCTCGCATTCCTGCCTGAATTCTTGCACCCACTGCTTGAGGGCCGGGAGGATTCGGTAGCTGCCCGGAAGAGCTGCTGAATTTCCTCGCGCTTGAAGCGGCTGATTTCCTTTTCCAGCCCATCGGCACTCTTGACATCGACCGAACCAGGCAGCGAACCAGAAATGAGCCGCCGTGAAAACCCATCCAGAGCCGCACCGACTTCCTGTTCGGCCTGCTTCATGGCGCTGCCGGCCACTTCGATGTAACGGCCTCCCTGCACCATCTGTTGGTCAAGCATTTTTTCCAGCTCCGCCAAGCGGCGCACCTCGGCGGCAAATTCGGCAGCCGATGGCCCATCCTGCTTGCGGGCAGCCAATTCGCGGAGCGCATAATGGACGGACATATTCAGGCGCGGCGAATCGAAGGTCATCGGCCAGAACAGGATGTAATCGTCAAAAACATCTTTCATGCACAACTTGTAGGCACGCCTCATCTCGTCCTTGTTGCACAGGATCACGGTGCGGTGCGGATGCCGGGATACTTCCGGGCAAAGACGGTACAAGGCCAGATAATAACGCTCCGATTTTTCAAGCTCGTTGAACGCCAGCACCAGCACATCTGGCTGATGGCGCACAAAATCCCCCGCCGCTTTATCGGAATCGGTAGTCATAAATATATTGTTGAATTCCTCGTTCAGAACGTCCTTCACCAGCGCGGCGTCGGTGACGACATCGGTAGCAATCAGAATTTTGGCCATTGGGTTGGTGGCTGTCATGGCGAAATGATTTTTTATGAAATGCTAGATGCGCTTATTGGAGACAGAAAAATTCTTTTGCCAGGACTGTATCCATGCGGGCAGGTCGGCAGCGGGCATCGGTTTGGCGATAAAATAGCCTTGAGAAATATCGCACCCCGTCTTGCGTACAAAATCCCAATCGGCCATATCTTCCACCCCTTCCGCCACGACCTCCATTCCCAGCCGTTTTGCCAAGCCGAGGCTGGAATCAAACATCGCCTGAAGCTTCATGTTGCCATGGGCGCCATGCACGAAGCTCTGATCGATTTTGAGTTCATCGAAGGGGAGGTCGCGCAACTGCGCCAGAGATGAATTGCCGATGCCAAAATCGTCTATTGAAAGCCGGAAGCGTTTCAGGCGCAGCCGGGACAAAACCTCGAGCGGAGTACGCAAGTCTTCCATCAAACGGGTTTCCGTCACTTCCAATTCCACCATCTGCGGCGGCACACCTGCCTTGGCCGCAAGCCCGGCAATCTCGTCCAGGAAATCCAGCGAGGCCAGGTTATCCATCGACAGGTTGATGGCTACCTGCAACATCAGCCCCGCATTCTGCCAGAGCCTTGATTGGGCGAACGCACCGGCCAGCACCGTCCGTGTCAAGTCATCGATCAGGCCGTGCGCTTCCGCCACGCCGATGAACTGGTCGGGAAACACCATGCCATCCACGGGGTGGCGCCAGCGCACCAGAGTTTCCACCCCCGCCACGCGGCCGGTGGCGGTCACCACCTTGGGCTGGTAATAATTGACCAGTTCGCCATTGGCAATTGCCGCGCGAAGTTCGTCTGCGCCGTAAACTTTCTTCTCCGCGCGAGGCTCATTTTGCGATGGTGCGGTCCATTTGCCGATCAGTCCCGCCAATCCTTCCGGCGAGGCGGGTTTATGCAGGTGTCCCAGCACGGTAATTTGATGTGCTCTTGCCAATTTTTCGGCGGCCTGCTGCATGCGCTCATCCTCGCCGCTGATCAAAATGAGGCAACCGCCGTAACTCCGTTCGACCAGGCGGCGCACGAATTCGAGCCCGTCCATTTCCGGCATGTTGATATCCAGGAGGATCAGGTCAGGAAAGCCGTTCTGGCTATCGATCAATTCCAGCGCAGCGTACCCGTTGTCGCAGGTGGAAACCGTGGCGTAGCCGAGATTGGCCAGCATGCGGGAAAGCAGCTTGTGCATGAAGGGCTCGTCATCGAGAATCAGGATTCTTATTGCTGAATTATTCATGATCGGGCCGCCTCTCTGGCTTGGAATCATATTGCGCAATGTACATTCTACGCTCCCCACGCATGCTGTTTAATACCTCTCGAGAAAACCTTCCACCCCCGCCAATTCCCGCTCGAACTCGGGCAACAGTGTCATTAGTGTTTTCATATCATCCGCTTTACCCGCCTTCTCCATAGCGGCGCACAGCTCGCCCAGCGCCAGCGCGCCGACCGAGCGCGCCGAGGACTTGAGCTTGTGCGCCAACGCACCGGCATCCGCTGTTCGATCTGCCGCGCAGGCAGCGCGCAACTCTGCCGCCGTCTTGGCCGCGCCGAGGCGGAAGTCATGCAGAAAGTCGCGGATGATCGCCCCGTCATCGCCCACCAGCGCCTTGAGCACATTAACGTCAACGTGTACGGGCGCCGTAACGGCAGATTCAGCAATGTAGCCCGGGTGGAATCCGGGAGCCTGCCCCGCATTATCATGCGGGCTACGTGGCTCGACTGGCGTAGCTTCAGCCGCAACCGGCAGCCATTTTCCAAGCATCGCTTTCAGGTTGGCCAGTTGCACCGGCTTGCTCAAGTAGTCGTCCATGCCCACGGTGCGGCAGTGGTCGGCTTCACCCTTGAGCGCATTGGCGGTAAAGGCGATGATCGGCGTGCGGGGCTGGCCGGATTCTTTTTCGGCGGCACGGATGGCGGCGGTCAGCTCGTAACCGTCCATTTCCGGCATGTGCAGGTCGGTGAGCAGGATGCCGTACCTCGCGCCTCTCCAGAGCTCCAGTGCCTCGCGGCCATTGCTGGCGATGTCGGCAGTTTGCCCGAGCAGCGCAAGTTGTTGCAGGACGACTTTCTGGTTGATCTCGTTGTCTTCGGCGACCAGGATCAGGCTGCCACGCAAACGTGCCTCTTCGCGGGACAGCGGAGTGAGCGCCGCTTTGACATCGCTGGTCATGCTTTCCCACTCGGGCGCCTCGGCCCGGCCGCCCGCGATCGCCACCGCCTCCAGAAACGCGCGGCGCTGCATCGCCTCGGCATCCAGCACAACCAGATCAGCCCCCTCGCTCCGGCAGCGCCGGCGGGAGCCGCGCCCGATGACGACGAAGCGGATATCCAGGTCCGGACGATCGCCGGCTGCGCCGCGCAAATCATCCAGCAACGGTGCGGCAAGCGCCGGGTAGGCTGCCGCTGTGTCAATGACCGCGATACACAGACCGGATGGGCAGCCGGCCAGCCATTGCCGGGCAGCAGCCGAATCTGCCGCCCGTTCGACCAGCGCCTTGCCAAATACGAGATAGGTAGCCAGATCGCCGGCTATACCGTCCGCGCCCTCCACCACCAGACAGCGCAACCCTGCAACCGGCGGCTCCGCCACCGGGGGGCAGACATCTGCCTGCTCCGGCGGCAGCGCGAAGGTCAGGCGCACGCCGAACATCGAGCCTTTGTCCGGTTCGCTTTTCACCGCGATCTCGCCACCCATCATATTGGCCAACTGGCGCGAGATGGCCAGCCCCAGCCCGCTCCCGCCGTAAATCCGGGTAGTGGATGAATCGGCCTGGGTAAAGGCGGTGAACAGCCGCGCCCGGGTTTCCTTATCCATGCCGATGCCGTTATCGGCCACGCAAAACTCCAGCGTCGCCCGTTCCGGCGTGCTTCCAGCCGGCTCGCTTTCGGCCAGCACCGCGCGTACCGACACCTTGCCCTGCCGATCCAGCCCGCTGGAAAACTTGATGGCATTGTTCGCCAGATTGATCAGTATCTGGCGCAACCGCCCCGCATCGCCCATGACTGTTGCGGGAATAGCCGGATCGACGAACAGCATCAGCTCCACCTTTTTCTTTGCCGCCATGCGGTCCAAGGTTGCGCATGCCCCCTCCACAATGGCGGCGACAGACATCGGCGCGCTTTCAATCTGGAGCTTGCCGGCCTCGATCTTGGAAAAGTCGAGAATGTCGTCGACGATGGCGAGCAAGGCAAACGCCGAGTCGCGGATGATATTGGCCATCTCCACCTGCGCCGGCTTGAGGCTGCTTTGCTGCAACACGTCGACCATGCCGATCACGCCGTTCATCGGCGTGCGGATCTCGTGGCTCATGGTGGCGAGGAAAGCCGACTTGGCCTGATTGGCCTGTTCCGCCTCATGTTTGGCCTGTTCCGCCTCCATCCAGGCCTGCGCCAGCTCCGCAGTACGCGCCGTCACTTTTTCTTCCAGGCTTACGGTAAGTTGGAGCAACTCATCCTCGACAAGCTTGCGTTCGGTGATGTCCTTGATCACGCCGTCGTAGAACAGGAGTTTCCCCGCCGCATCTTTGCACAGGATAGTCGTATCACTTATCCAGCGAATCTCCCCATCCTTCCGGAAAATGCGATGTTCGATGGGCTGTTCGTCCTGCCCCGCCAGAATTCGCTGCACGTGCTCCATGACCGACTCGCGATCCCCCGGCACGACCATCTGTATCCAGAGATGGGGGTTGGCGGCAAACTCTTCCGCCGTGTATCCCGTTACCGTCACGCAGGCTTGTCCTTGTTTGGTTTCCACCGCGCGGCCATCCTCGATGCGCACCGTATACTGGTAATCCGTGAGCCCCTCGGTGATGCGCCTGTAGCGCGCCTCGCTTTCTATCAACGCCTTTTCCGCCCGCTTGCGTTCGGTGATGTCGTGAATAATTGCGGTGAAGAACCGGCCATCGGCAACCTGCCATCGCGCCAGCGAAAGCTCCAGCGGAAACTCGCCGCCGTCCTTGCGCAACCCGGAAACTTCAACCGTTTGGCCTATCACATGCGGCGTTCCGCCGGCCAGCACCCTCGCCATGCCTTCACGATGCTGTGTGCGGAAGCGTTCCGGCATCAATATCGTCAAAGGTTGGCCGGCAGCTTCGTCCGCGGTATAACCGAACAACCGCTCCGCGGCGGTGTTCCAGCCAACGATATTGCCGGTGCTGTCGGCGGTGACGATGGCATCGTTGGCCGATTCCGTGACCGCGCGGAAATGCCGCTCGTTTCTCTCGGTCAGCCTTATTACCCGCTTGCGCTGGACGATGCGGTACAGGCCGTAACCGAAGAGTTTGACAGTCTCCGCGTCATGCTCGTCATAATCCTTCCCGGCATTGCCTACCCCGACGAGCATGCGCACCCGCGCGCCGTCGAATACCGGCATGCTGATAAAACGCTGCAAATGGGCGTGACCTTCGGGAAGCCCTTTCTTGCCGGACGCCGTCGCGTAATCGTTGACGATGACGTGCTGCTTCAGCCGGATACAGTCCGCCCAGATACCCGCGGCGGAAACCGGATAATGGCTGTCAAAAGGGGCGTGGCAGTAGTGCGCCAGGGTATCGCTGCTCCAGGCGGCTACCCCGATCTCGTTCTGGTCTTCGCTGACGAAATGGAGAAAGCCGATGCGGCTGCCTGTCAGATGCTGCACCGTATCCAGCCCTTGTTGCAGCAACGTCTTCTCGTCGAGCGTTTCCGCAGACGTGTAGAGTTCCAGCAAGGCTGCTCTTTGCTCCTCCTGGCGCTTGCGTTCGGTGATGTCGCGCGCCACGCAGAGAATGGCGGGCTGCCCCGCGTAATCGATCAGGCGCACATTCGATTCGACTGGAATGACGGTACTGTCCTTGCACACATAGGCGGTTTCGAAAACGAGTTTCCCCCGTTCCTGCAACACCTTGATCCGCTCCGGCAATTGCGCCGCATTCCCGGGCGTATAGATATCGTCCGTGCGCATTTGCAATAGCTCTTCCCGGCTGTAGCCCAGGCGCTCGCAGATCGCATGGTTGACCTGGATAAAACGCCTTTCCAGATCATAGATGCAAATGGCGTCGGTGATCGAGTCGAACAGCGTATGAAATTTTCCTTCCGAAGCGATGCTCGCCGTCTCCGCGCGCTTTTGCCCGATCGCGACAAAATTGAGCCTGAGTATCGCCGCCAGAAAAATCAACAGGCTGGCGAGCGTACCCATGAAGATGATGAGGTGGGAGAGCAGCGCCTCGCTTTCCGCCTCCCGCCTCAATTGTTCGACCGACTGCCGGTGCTCGCCTTCAACCCGATCAAATGCGGTGCGGAGCTTTTCCAGCAAACCCTCGCCATGCCAGATCATGTTGCTGCGGGCGGCATCGGTCATGCCGGTTTGCCTGGCATCGACGACATGCTCGAACCACCGGTATTGCGCCTCGACCTGCGCCTCTATCAAGGTGAAATGCTGCTGGTGGGCAGGTTCGGTGGGGGCAAATTCTGCCCGGCGCAATGCGGCCAGTTTCGCGTTGGCGGCTGTTTTGGCCGCAAGATAGGATTTCAGGAACCGTTCATCGCCGGTGCTGGCGTAATCGCGCGCATGGACATGCGCATCGACAACTTCGCTCAAAATACCTTTTATATCGCCCTGCGCTTTCTCGATGTTCGCTATCCGCTGGCCCGCTTCCCTCATCCAGAATTGGTTGCGGTTGTTGGTGAGACCGACGAACACCAGCAACGCCATGCCGCAGACAAACACCGCCGTAACATTCTTGTCAAACGACCATTCCAGGCCACCCTGCCGGAAACTGATTGCAATGACGGCCGCGCCCAGCATCACGGACAGAATGGCCGTATGCACCGCCATGATGGTGAGGCCGAACCACCCATGAGCGCCCATGCCCGATGTGAGATAGGGCAGCAATGCCGCCAGCGCGATGGCGATCGCCAGCAGGCCGAGGCTCACCGGCACGAGTATGATCCAGCCGGTTTTGCGCGGGCTGCCGGCGATCCATAACGCCGCCGACAGAAAAATAAAACTCAAGGCCGACTCCGGCGCCATCCGCCCCGGATGCGACGCGCCCGCCGCGCCCGCCGGTTCGCGGATCAGCCACTGGTCAATGCCGGGATTCCAGCCGAACACATATTCGCACAACGTCAGAAAGCCGATCAGGCCGGCCAGCAGCCCGAAAAAACTGGCCGTGCGGGAGACGGGCGCCGCGTGTTGCGGATCGGAAACTGTAAACGAGCGGGCAGTCAACCACAGG
Organism: uncultured beta proteobacterium; assembly: GCA_963828205.1. Taxonomy (GTDB): domain Bacteria; phylum Pseudomonadota; class Gammaproteobacteria; order Burkholderiales; family Gallionellaceae; genus Gallionella. Next base: position 1,770 of record CAWHDU010000008.1, on the reverse strand, counting down.
GCGCATCCCGTCAGGATGAAGCAGAGAGCCGTGTTCGCCTTCATCGAAACCCAGCCCGGCAAAATGCTTTTCAGGGCGCCAATGTCGAATGCCCATCCGGCCAGCACCATGGCGCCCACAACCACCGCCAATAGCGCAACCAGAAATGCGAATCGGGTGGCCCGTATGGCGGGATTGGAAGTGTGTCCAATGGGCATGAGCATGACTCCTTTGTACAATGCTGTCGAACATTGAACGCGCCATCGGAAAAAATAATGGGGCGCAATGAGAACGATGAGCGAAAGAAGGAAACGCAATCACCGGATACAGCATTTTATTGGTGGTGCGGAGTTTACACGGAAAAACTCCGCTGTCATGCATCTGCGGGTGATTGATGGCGCGTGATAGTTCCAGCTACAGAACAGCTTCCAACCCTTTGCGCTCTAGCAGGCTTAACAACTTCAAGGACGGGCCGCTAGGGTCGCGAACCAGAAATAACGGAACATGCTACAAAACCTGTAGGGCGGAAAACGAGCGTAGCGAAGTTTCGAGCTTGCGGCCAAAGCGTAGCGCCTTCCGCCGTATGATTTCCATTCGGCGGATAACGCCTTCGGCTCATCCGCCCTACGTGGATGCAGGTAGATTCCAAATGATGTTTCGTAACTTATGATTTGTAATATTAGGGTGCTTTTTTCAAAAGGCTGCGGAATTTGCAAACGCAAGAACGGCCAGATCATCTTTTTGCGTTCGCCTATCAACTCGGCACCTAGCGCGCCTTGCAAAGCTCTGCGCCGAAGAACTCCCGCTCCGTTACATGCGTACTATTGTCTGCTTCCGGGAGTTATTCAGCAGCGCGGCCAACCGTGCAGAGCACGATTAACCATCGTAGTGAAAGCGGCAGGCAATAACGACCAGTTCAGCATCCGTTGCGCGGTACACCAACCGGTTTACGTCATCAATGCGACGTGACCAATACCCGGACAATTCGCCGCGCAATGGTTCGGGCTTGCCAATACCGGTGAATGGATCCCGCGCGGCTGCGGTGATCAGAAGATTTATCCGTTTGAGTGTCTTCTTGTCCTGGTCGTGCCAGTAGAGATAGGCTTCCCAGGCATCGGGCACAAAGCGAATTGCGCGCACGGTTAATCTGTGGGGAGCAACTGGCGGTCTTGTGCCTGCCCAGCTTTATCCTGAGCGATCGCCTTGGCCAGGCTGCCGCATTCACCGGATTGCCGGTTAAGTGCAGCGTTTCCATGATGCTGTTATAACTGTTCAGCGACATCACTACAGCATCACCTTCCGCATCGCGGCGGCTGATGATGGTTACATCGGCGTCCCGGACAACTTCGTCCAATATGGATTTGAGTGCATTGCGCGCATGGGAATAGGTTACGACTCTCATGTCCACCTCACTTGTTCATTAAGTTGTACAAGTCTAGCCACACTTGGCGCTCAATGCAAGGAAAATGGTTGTGCGGGAGTTCTTCAGCGCCGGGAGTTCATCAGCGCGGCAATCCTGTTCATTTTGGCAGCCGAGCATTAACTTGTTGGCTCTTAATCGAGCACCCCCCCCGATCACCGCGCCGTTTCAGCCAGCCGACCATTTCAATAAGCCTTCCAAGTGCCTGAAGGTGTCTTTGTGACAGTTGCCATGATGCCCCCCGCGATTTACGGCTGTACTGAAACTGTACTTTATCGGGGGGGTGCGGTGTCTAGCTAAATCACCAGATACCGCGTATTTATTGGTGGGCCGTGAAGGACTTGAACCTTCGACCAATGGATTAAGAGTCC
>CAWHDU010000007.1:0-282423 GCA_963828205.1 uncultured beta proteobacterium | reverse complement strand
GGACATCTAAATCCCTAGCTTCGGTGCATAGTTTGAGCCCCGTTACATCTTCCGCGCAGGACGACTCGATCAGTGAGCTATTACGCTTTCTTTAAATGATGGCTGCTTCTAAGCCAACATCCTGACTGTTTTAGCCTTCCCACTTCGTTTTCCACTTAACTATGTCTTGGGGGCCTTAAATCGGCGGTCTGGGTTGTTTCCCTTTTGACACCGGACGTTAGCACCCGGTGTCTGTCTCCCATGCTCGCACTTCCCGGTATTCGGAGTTTGCAATGGTTTGGTAATCAGCAATAGACCCCTAGCCATGACAGTGCTCTACCCCCGGGAGTGATACATGAGGCACTACCTAAATAGTTTTCGGAGAGAACCAGCTATTTCCAAGTTTGTTTAGCCTTTCACCCCTATCCACAGCTCATCCCCTAACTTTTCAACGTTAGTGGGTTCGGACCTCCAGTTGGTTTTACCCAACCTTCATCCTGGCCATGGATAGATCACTTGGTTTCGGGTCTACACCCAGCAACTATCGCCCTTATCAGACTCGCTTTCGCTGCGCCTCCCCTATCCGGTTAAGCTCGCTACTGAATGTAAGTCGCTGACCCATTATACAAAAGGTACGCAGTCACCCGGTGCTTCAAGAACTCTGTTCTTGAAGCGAGTCGTTAGTCGCTAGCCGTTAGTTATTAGTTGATGTTGTCGCAACTTCGTTGCGGCTTTTAACTAGCGACTAACGTCTAACGACTAGCGACTGCTTCAACGCGCAAAGCGCTTGAAGCACCAGGCTCCCACTGTTTGTATGCATGCGGTTTCAGGTTCTATTTCACTCCCCTTCCGGGGTTCTTTTCGCCTTTCCCTCACGGTACTGGTTCACTATCGGTCGATTACGAGTATTTAGCCTTGGAGGATGGTCCCCCCATGTTCAGACAGGGTTTCTCGTGCCCCGCCCTACTTGTCGCAACCCTAGTTCCACTCCCAAATTTTCGCGTACGGGGCTATCACCCACTATGGCCAGACTTTCCAGACTGTTCCACTAATTTGAAAGCTAAAAGTTGCCGGCTCTTCCGCGTTCGCTCGCCACTACTTACGGAATCTCGGTTGATTTCTTTTCCTCCAGGTACTTAGATGTTTCAGTTCCCTGGGTTCGCTTTACCCCCCTATGTATTCAGGGGGGAATGACCCTAGGGCCGGGTTTCCCCATTCAGAGATCTCTGGATCAAAGCTTTTTGCCAGCTCCCCAGAGCTTTTCGCAGGCTAACACGTCTTTCTTCGCCTGTAATCGCCAAGGCATCCACCACATGCACTTATTCGCTTGACCCTATAACGTTAAACCCTCAATCTTTCGATCAAGGCGTTATAAGTGTTTCGCATTTTTAAACTTTTACTTCCACCGGACTGATTAAAGGATCCGGCTTTCGCAAAGGTTTGTGACCAACTCACGATGACTAATCGTGAATCGGCTTGATACAATCAAAACCCATTTAGTTTTTCCGCTTCAACAATGACGGTCTCCCGTCCTCGTCTCGCGTGAATCACTTTCTTTACTTCTTCCAAATTTTTAAAGAACTTTTACTTCAGTCGTTAGACTTTAGTCGTTAGTTATTAGTTGGCTTTGTCGCAACTGCGTTGCGGCCTTTAACTAATGACTAACGACTAGCGACTAGCTACTCGTTTTATTGGTGGAGGTTGACGGGATCGAACCGACGACCCCCTGCTTGCAAAGCAGGTGCTCTCCCAGCTGAGCTAAACCCCCGTACTACAGTCGTCAGACGGTAGTCGTTAGTCGTTAGTTGGTTTTGTCGCAACTGCGTTGCGGTTTTAACTAAAAACTAACGACTAGCGACTAACGACTGATTCTGGTGGGTCTGGTAGGACTCGAACCTACGACCCCTGCGTTATCAACACAATGCTCTAACCAGCTGAGCTACAGACCCAAATGCAGCCGGTAGCTGTTAGTCGTTAGTCGCTAGTTGGTGCGGTGCACAACTACGTTGTGCGACTTTAACTAACGTCTAACGACTAACGACTATCAACTGCTTTTTTCGAACAACCGATGAGTGTAGGCACTCAGCCTCTGGATTCTCTAGAAAGGAGGTGATCCAGCCGCACCTTCCGATACGGCTACCTTGTTACGACTTCACCCCAGTCATGAAACCCAGCGTGGTAAGCGCCCTCCTTGCGGTTAGGCTACCTACTTCTGCCAGATTCCACTCCCATGGTGTGACGGGCGGTGTGTACAAGACCCGGGAACGTATTCACCGCGACATGCTGATCCGCGATTACTAGCGATTCCGACTTCACGGAGTCGAGTTGCAGACTCCGATCCGGACTACGATCGGCTTTCTGGGATTGGCTCCCCCTCGCGGGTTGGCAACCCTCTGTACCGACCATTGTATTACGTGTGAAGCCCTACCCATAAGGGCCATGAGGACTTGACGTCATCCCCACCTTCCTCCGGTTTATCACCGGCAGTCCCATTAAAGTGCCCAACTGAATGGTGGCAATTATTGGCAAGGGTTGCGCTCGTTGCGGGACTTAACCCAACATCTCACGACACGAGCTGACGACAGCCATGCAGCACCTGTGTCCAGGTTCCCTTTCGGGCACAATCACATCTCTGCGATCTTCCTGGCATGTCAAGGGTAGGTAAGGTTTTTCGCGTTGCATCGAATTAATCCACATAATCCACCGCTTGTGCGGGTCCCCGTCAATTCCTTTGAGTTTTAATCTTGCGACCGTACTCCCCAGGCGGTCAACTTCACGCGTTAGCTGCGGTACTAAAGAAGTCTCCTTCCCCAACACCTAGTTGACATCGTTTAGGGCGTGGACTACCAGGGTATCTAATCCTGTTTGCTCCCCACGCTTTCGTGCATGAGCGTCAGTGTTAGCCCAGGGGGCTGCCTTCGCCATCGGTATTCCTCCACATCTCTACGCATTTCACTGCTACACGTGGAATTCTACCCCCCTCTGCTACACTCTAGTCTCGCAGTCACAAATGCAGTTCCCAGGTTAAGCCCGGGGATTTCACATCTGTCTTACGAAACCGCCTGCGCACGCTTTACGCCCAGTAATTCCGATTAACGCTCGCACCCTACGTATTACCGCGGCTGCTGGCACGTAGTTAGCCGGTGCTTCTTCTTACGGTACCGTCATTAGTCACGGGTATTGGCCGTAACCGTTTCTTTCCGTCCGAAAGAGCTTTACAACCCGAAGGCCTTCTTCACTCACGCGGCATGGCTGGATCAGGGTTGCCCCCATTGTCCAAAATTCCCCACTGCTGCCTCCCGTAGGAGTCTGGGCCGTGTCTCAGTCCCAGTGTGGCTGGTCGTCCTCTCAGACCAGCTACGGATCGTCGCCTAGGTGAGCCTTTACCCCACCTACTAGCTAATCCGATATCGGCCACTCCGAAAGCGAGAAGTCTTGCGATCCTCCCCTTTCCCCCTCAGGGCATATGCGGTATTAGCGTAACTTTCGCTACGTTATCCCCCACTTCCGGATATGTTCCGATATATTACTCACCCGTTCGCCACTCGCCACCAGGGTTGCCCCCGTGCTGCCGTTCGACTTGCATGTGTAAAGCATGCCGCCAGCGTTCAATCTGAGCCAGGATCAAACTCTTCAGTTCAATACCTGTTTTGTCCCATAAATGGAACGGTCCCACTCAAAGTGAATCATTGACATGATTCTTTTCGACTTCGTGTAGGTTGTTGCTATATTTTTAAAGTCGTCCCCATGCAATAAAACACGGAAACTCCCCAAAAACCAAGCGCCTACACTCGTCGGTTGTTCGTTTGCTTTTTAAAGATCGGGCTGTCCGGATAAACTGCCGGGCAGCGAAGAGGTGCGCATTATAGGGACAGAAAATTTCCCGTCAACACTTTTCTGAAATATTTCTGCAAAAGCCTGAGCGAAGCCGCTCAGCTGCAAAATTAACTACAATTCCACATCGTTAGAGAAACTGAAAATGTCGCTGATTACACTTGGAATTGAATCATCCTGCGATGAGACCGGCATCGCGCTCTACCAGACAGGGCGCGGATTGCTGGCGCACGCGTTGCATACCCAGGTCGCGATGCACAGCGAATACGGCGGTGTCGTGCCGGAGCTCGCCTCGCGCGACCACGTGCGGCGCATCATCCCGCTGGTGCGCCAGGTCATGCAGGAAGCCAACGTAACCTTGACCCAGATCAACGCGATTGCCTACACCCAAGGGCCGGGGCTGGGCGGCGCATTGCTGGTTGGAGCAAGCGTCGCCAACGCACTGGCCTACGCGCTCGACATTCCCTGCATCGGCATCCATCACCTGGAAGGTCATCTGCTCTCCCCATTATTGTCCGACCCCGCGCCGGAGTTTCCTTTCGTCGCGTTACTGGTCTCCGGCGGGCACACCCAATTGATGCGCGTGGATGGCGTAGGGCAATACGCCTTGCTCGGCGAAACACTGGACGATGCTGCCGGCGAAGCGTTCGACAAGAGCGCGAAGCTGCTGGGGCTGGGTTATCCGGGCGGCCCAGAATTAGCGCGGCTTGCCGCGCATGGTCGCGCCGGCCTATACAAGTTGCCGCGCCCGATGCTACACAGCGGCAACCTGGAATTCAGTTTCAGCGGATTAAAAACGGCGGTGCTGACGCTGGTAAATCAAAGCAAAAACGATGAACAGACACGCGCCGACATCGCCCATGCAATACAGGAAGCCATCGTTGACGTGCTGGCAAGCAAGGCGCGCGCAGCTATGGCGCAGACCGGTCTGGATCAACTGGTGGTAGCGGGCGGCGTCGGCGCGAACCGGCTATTGCGCGAACGCCTGAACAAAGACATCGGCAGGCGCGGCGGCAAAGTGTTTTATCCCGATCTGGAATTCTGCACCGACAACGGCGCAATGATCGCTTTCGCCGGAGCGCTCCGTCTTGCGCAACAACAAGGCAAAAAAGATTATCGCTTCAACGTCAAACCGCGCTGGCATTTGGCGGAAGCCACGCATTCTGATCGTTAATTATTCGGCAACAGCAAGGCGTCCTCCGCAAACTCAACATCGTTATAGCGCACACAGACTGCCGCGTATGCAGTGGAACACAGCCTCATTTAACATAAAACCATAACAAGGCAGCATCTCTTGCAATACCTACCCAAAAGAACTAGTTCTTTTTCTTCAACAAGGCTAGTTCTTTTTCCTCATTTACTTGTTCTTTGGAAGAATGGGCGCGCCTCCAATATAGGCCTATTCTTCGCAATACAGGGTAACCGTTTCTTTACTTCTTTAACGAATTAAAGAGCGGTGAAACTTAAAAACTGCAATTCAAGCCACAGAGAATGTAGAGATGTGCAGAATCGCATATTTTCTCAATCACCAGATGAGTGATAGCGATATATCCGATGCACAATTTTTTATTCTGTGAACCCTGTGTTCCCTGTGACTAACTGCTTTTCCGAGTTTATATCTTGACACGCTATTTCATTTATATGACCATGAGCGGGCGTGTAACGCGCATCACGAAGTTAATATTTTATATGGGGGTAACATTATGAAAAGGTTATTGTTTTATGTTTTATCGATACCGGCGTTCGTGCTAGCGAATATTGGCATCAGCAATGCGGCTGATGCAGCTGCTCCTGCAGCTCCTGCAGCGCCCGCTGCGAGCATGTCAGCAGAAGATTTTACAAAAGCAAAAGGGTTGTATTTCGACAGATGCGCCGGATGTCACGGAACATTGAGAAAAGGCGCTACAGGGCCTAACATTACCGACGAAAACCTGAAAAAGAAGAATTACAATGCAGACGTAGTGAAGGTATTCATCACCAATGGAACGGGTGGCGGTATGCCGTCCTTCGGCGCTGGTGAACTTTCGGAAGCGGATATTGGGCTCGTCGCAAACTTCCTCATGCAGCCTCCTCCCGCTCCGCCGGAAATGGGGTTGGCAGAAATGACAGCGAGCTGGAAGCTGATCGTTCCCGTGGACAAAAGACCCACGAAACCTGAGCACACCAGGAACTGGAAGAACTTCTTCGGCGTTGTCCTGAGGGATGCCGGCAAGGTAGCCATTTTTGATGGCGACACCAAAGAAGTTATCAATGTTGTAAATACGGGCTTTGCAGTTCATATTCTGCGCTCTACCGCATCGGGCAGGTATTTCTACTCCATCGGACGAGACGGCAAGGCGACCATGATCGACCTCTGGATGGCAAAACCTGACAAGGTGGCAGAAGTCAAGACATGTCATGACGCGCGCAGCATAGACTCCAGCAAGTATAAGGCCGAAGGGTGACTTCGTGGACAAGCTTGCCATCATCGGATGCTATTGGCCGCCTCATCTGGCTATCCTTGACGGCCAGACGCTGGAACCCAAGAAACTGGTAAGCACCCGGTCTTACACATACGACACGAACGAGTTCGTCAATGAAGCGCGTGTAGCGGCCATTATCGCCGGGCATCACGATCCGGTATGGATAGCCAATATCAAGGAAGCCGGATACATCTGGACAATTGATTACTCGGATATCAAGAACCTGAAGATCACGATGGCTGAAACCGAGCGTTTCCTTCATGACGGCGGCTGGGATGCAAGCAAGAGGTACATCCAGATGGCAGCCAACATGAGGAACAAGATGGTGATCGTGGACAGCCTGACGGGCAAGCAGATCGCCCAGATTGAAACCGGCCAGAAACCTCATCCTGGCAGGGGCGCAAACTGGGTAGATCCTAAGTTCGGTCCGGTTACAGCTACTCCGCACTTGGGAGAAGCGACAGTTGCCGCATGGGGCAGCGATCCCAAGGGGCATCCGAAGGAAGCATGGAAGGTTGTAAGAAAGGTCGAGACACTTGGCGGCGGCGGACTGTTTGTCAAGACTCATCCAAAGGCCAAGCATGTATGGGTCGACCATACCCTGAATCCGGATGACAAGGTCAAGCGGAGCCTGTGCGCCTTCGAGAAGGCTGACCCAGCCAAGAAGACATGCTGGCAGGCGGCAGACCACGGCAGGGTTGTGCATATGGAATACAACCAGGCTGGCACCGAGGTATGGGTTGCCGTATGGGATCAAGTCGGCGAGCTGATTGTCTATGATGACAAGACGCTGAAGGAAATCAAGAGGATTAAAGCGGATTGGCTCAGGACGCCTACAGGCCACTTTAATGTCTATAACGGTATGACGGATACTTATTAATATCCACATAACACCTGCAAAGGGGCTTAAACCCCTTTGCAGGATTTTTTATTTTATAAAGGAAAAAACATGAAAAAAGTAATCTCGACAGCCTTGGCTGCAATAATGGTTTTGGCGGCTGTTGCTGCCCCGAGCTTTGCGGCGGAAAAAGCAGCGGCCCCGGCAGCAAAGGCAGCTGCTCCGGCAGCAGCGCCAGCAGCAGCGGCCCCTAAAAATTACTGGGACGGTTGGACAAAGGTCTATTCTCTGGATATGTTCCCGGAGTGCGGCGTGAATGTTCTTGGCGCGGGCGGGGATGACATCCTTCAGGCGACAGTGGATGTCTACTGCGGCGTAAAACCGGGCGGATATGTAGCTTATATCAATCCGAAGGTGATGGACATCTACAAGAAAAAGGGCAACAAGTATCCAGATGGTCCTGTCGGCGTTCTGGTCTTCAAGAAGATCGGCGCTGCATTTACAACAGACATCAAAGACGGCAAGCCGGTTATGGACGTTAAGGCCATAGCAGATGGCAAGTCGATCGCATCAAAGGATAAGGGTCACCCCTTGAATCCGGAGACCTGCTTTAACTGCCATGAAACTCAACAAAAAGGCGTGTGCAAGAGCCATGGCTATGTCTGCGGCGATGTGGCATTCAGGACGAAGTAGCATCAGGATGTAATTTAAAAGTTTGAAGCTTCGTTAACAAAGGCGGCCAAGGAGTTATTGCTAAATTCCTTGGCCGTTTGTTATCTATCCTCATCGCTTAAAAATACCTTTTTTCCTATTCGCTCGTATCGGTATTTTATCGTCCCCGTATCCCTTGCATTGAGCAGATTCTCCATCCCTGCCGCATCGTGCTGTTCCCCCATAAACCCATAGGAAAAAATTTAATGAAAACTCAGTTCACCAAAAGGCAATTATCATTTTTCTTATGCTGTATTTGCGGCTTGGCCAATGCAGCGGAAACCAAGGATGCGGCGGAATTGGGAGAAGTTGTGGTGACGGCAACCAGAACCAGCGTTACGCTTTCCGACGCCCCCGCCGCAGTGACGGTAGTCAATGCCAAGAATATCGAAGCAATTAACGCATCGCGGCTAGGCGATGTGCTTGACCAAGTGCCCAGCCTCTTTCTGCGCGGCGGAGCGCTCGGCCAGTCGCAGGGCACGATAGGGACGAGCGGCATGTCTCTGCGCGGAGTCGATCAGAATAAAACGCTCATCCTGCTTGACGGGCAACCTATTCAGGACGCCAGCTCCGGGAAAGTGAACTGGAGAATTCCGTTTATCGAGGATATTGCCCGCGTCGAGGTCGTACCCGGCGCATTTTCTTCGCTCTATGGCAGCAATGCCATCGGCGGCGTCATCAATATCATCACCAAGCAACCGGACAGGCATGAACTGACTGCCAAAATAAAGAAAGGCCGGGAAGATGCAAGCGGCGAGGATGCCAGCATTTATTTCCGCGGCAAGTCGGACAACGGATTGGGATTCGCCGGCGGGCTCGGCTATCAAAACCGCGACAGCTATGTGAACGATTTTGTCGTCAAGACTCCGGTAGCATGTCCACCCTCTCCCGCTGTCTGCGGCACCCCCGTCACGGGCGCGCAGCCCATCTCCACCAGAGAGGGTGTTCCAGCCTACCTGGTGGGCGATATGGGAGCCACCCCGTGGAAAGCTACCAATGCGACCGCCAAGCTGTCTTACGATTTGAATGCGCACGACAAGATTCATGCAGGCATCAGCCATCAGCAAACGGATGTAGATTACACCCGGAATCACTCCTATCTTGCAAATACCGCCACCGGAGCGCCCGTTTCAAGCGGGACGCTTAATATAAACGGGCAGCGGGTGGCAATGACGAATTACGATTTCACCCTGTTCTCATATTCGCCGTTGCATGAGGCCGCCACCCGATATTTTGCCGGTTATAGCGGAACCATCGGAGATGATTATCTGCTAAAAATCGACCTCGCAAGAATCAAGCGTGCATACAGCTTTACGCTGGCAAACCCGACCGCCGCATGGGACAGCGGCACAGGCTCGCTGTCTGACACCCCAAACACCGGTATCGACGGCACAATCCAGCTGACCTTTCCGGTCGGCCCAGGCAAGTTCTGGTAACGGGCGTAGCAATACACAGGGACTCGGTAAACCAGCAAATCTCCGCGCTTTCCGACTGGCGTAATCCGGATTCGCAAACTGCCGTGAATAGCGGTTACAACGGAAATTCGACCACGACTTCCATTTTTGCACAGGACGAGATCACTGTGGTCGATGCGCTCAAGGTTTACCTCGGCGGACGACTGGATAAATGGGAAACCAAAGGCGATAACTTTATTGTCACACCGGCCAGTTCCACATTCTATCCGGAGCGGAGCGCTTCTGCTTTCAGCCCCAAAGCGTCTGCGGTTTACAAGCCAACCGAAGCCGCAATACTGCGCATGTCTTTCGGGAAATCCTTTCGCGCACCAGCCAATCAGGACCTGTATACGTCTTCGACGAGCAGAGGCAGAACGACTACAGGCGACCCCAACCTTCAGCCAGAGAAAGGCAAGACATGGGAGGCGGGCGGTGAATACCGTTTGACGGAAAACACCAAGATGTCTGCAACTTATTACGATACCCGGCTGGACAACCTGATTTATTTGATGCAACTCAGCGCAACTAACTCGCTTCGCATAAATGCCGGCGAGGCAAAGATACGCGGAATCGAGCTTGGGTTTGCAACAAAATTAGCTAATTATCTCGAATTTGATGCCAACTACGCTTATATTGACTCCAAAATACTTGAAAACATAACCGACCCGCTGAGCGTCGGCAAGCGGCTGACCGATTCTCCCCGGAATATCGCTGGCATCGGGCTGACTGCACGGCAGGGAGCATGGTCAGGTACGTTGAATGCACGCTATGCAAGCCATATTTTCTGGACGGCGCAAAACACCGATGTGGTTGAAGGAGTGCCGGGCAGCTATGACGCTCACACCATGGTCAATGCCAAGCTTGGATACGAGTTTGCCAAGAGTGTAAAAGGGTCTGTTGCCGTCAATAATCTGCTGGGCAGAAAAGCCTACTCATACTTCTTGTTGCCTGGCCGAAATATGACAGCAGAAATGAGCCTTTCCTTCTAGCATCGCCCGCTTCGGCGCCTGAGCTTCAGATTCAGGCGCCGTGCAGCCATCTTATCCCGCACAAGTAAATTCGGTTCCCTATATTCCATCTTGCAGGTCAGGACGAAATCGGTTCAAATGCCACGCATGGAAAAAGACGACCAGCACGGTTTCATCATACAGGCACAGGTAAGTTACCTGCCTGGCCAATCCGATGAAGCCGGCAATCGCTTCGTATTTTCTTACACCATCAACATCACCAATCTCGGCAGCACCGCAGCCAAACTCATCAGCCGTCACCTGATCATCACCGATGCCCACAACCATGTTCAGGAAGTGCGCGGGCAGGGGGTGGTGGGCGAGCAACCCCTGCTCAAACCGGGCCAGAGCTTTGAATACACCAGCGGCACGGTGCTTTCCACCCAGGTTGGCACGATGCGCGGCAGTTACCAAATGAGTGCAGACGATGACACGCAATTCGATGTCGAGATTCCGCAATTTGTATTGAGCGTACCGCGTGTTTTGCATTAGATTTCCTGCCAGCATGCAATTTAAAGCAACATTACTACCGCTGATTTTCCTCGCCGCCTGTGCCGCTCCGTCCAAGCCGCCCGTTGCGCCCCCCCCGCCGGCGGTGCTTCCCGCCGCGCCGTTCGCGGTAAGCAAATGGGAAATGCTTCCGGGCTGGCAGACGGCGAACTTGCTGCCGGCTTGGGCGGCCTTCCTGCAGAGTTGCCGCGCGCTGAACGGCAAACCGGGCTGGCAAGCAGTTTGTGCTCGCACCGGAGAATTGGCGCAATCCGACAATGCCGCGTTGCGCGCCTTCTTTGAGGATGGCTTTACACCCTACCAGGTATTCAATCCAGACGGCTCATCGCAAGGGCTGATTACCGGCTATTACGAACCCAGGCTGGCCGGCAGCCGCGTCAAGACCGGGCGTTTCCGCTATCCGCTGTATGCCGTGCCGGACGATTTGCTGACCATTGACCTGGGCGAAGCCTACCCCCAACTGAAGGACCTGCGTTTGCGCGGGCGGCTGCAAGGAAAACGCGTCGTGCCTTATTACAATCGCGCCGAAATCGAGGCCGGAAAAGCCGCGCTGCATGGGCGCGAACTGTTCTGGGTGGAAAACCCGGTAGAGTTATTTTTCCTGCAAGTCCAGGGGTCGGGGCGCATCGAATTACCCGATGGCAACCTGATCAAAGTCGGCTACGCCGAGCAGAATGGTCATCCGTATATTTCCATCGGCAAGAAACTGGTCGAAACAGGCGAGCTAAAACTCGAAGAAGCCTCGATGCAAGGCATCAAGGATTGGGCAAGACGATATCCGGAGAAACTCCCTGCCTTGCTGGCGCAAAACCCCAGTTATGTGTTTTTCCGCGAATTACCTAATGGATTGTCCGCGCCGCTTGGCGCATTGGGCGTGCCGCTGACCGAGACATACAGCATCGCGGTGGATCAGCGCACCATCCCGCTCGGCTCACCGGTATTTCTCGCGACCACTTACCCGAACACTGCCGAGCCGCTGAACCGCCTGGTACTGGCGCAAGATACCGGCGGTGCAATCAAAGGTGCGGTGCGCGCCGATTTCTTCTGGGGCTTCGGCGAACAGGCGGGCATTCAGGCAGGGCGCATGAAACAGAGCGGCCAGATGTGGGTGCTGTTTCCCAAGGGCGCAGAGCCGGTGCTTACTAAAAGCTGGTCGAAATGGGCGAACTCAAACTCGAAGAGGCCTCGATGCAAGGCATCAAGGATTGGGCAAAACGATACCCGGAAAAACTCCCTGCCTTGCTGGCGCAAAACCCCAGCTATGTATTTTTCCGCGAATTGCCGAATGGACTGCCCGCGCCGCTTGGCGCCTTGGGCGTGCCGTTGACCGAGGCATACAGCATCGCGGTGGATCCGCGCACCATCCCGCTCGGCGCACCGGTGTTTCTCGCGACAACTTACCCGAATACCGCCGAACCGCTGAATCGCCTAGTGCTGGCGCAGGATACCGGCGGGGCGATCAAGGGCGCGGTGCGCGCCGATTTTTTCTGGGGTTTCGGCGAACAGGCGAGTGTTCAGGCGGGGCGCATGAAACAAAGCGGACAGATGTGGGTATTGTTCCCGAAGGGCGCGGAGCCGGTGCTCAATCCGTAAGCCCGCCGGGCAACCGATGCAGTGTGCGCAATGCGCGTGCTGCATCGGCTATTTTTTGTCAGATGCACCCAGGCGTTTCTCCAGTTCCTCGGCAGGCAGATATCCAGGGTTTTGCACCCCGTCGCCAAAAATCAAATTCGGCGTACCGTTAACGTGCAGCTTCTTGCCCAACGCCAGTACGTTATCGATTGGTGTCTTGCAAGACACGCTGGCCGGCGCAATACCGTTCAGCATCAGATCGTCCCACGCCTTGACCGGGTCTTTTGCGCAATACACGTTGCGCACAATCTCATCCGAACCCTGAAAAACCGGGTACATGTAGATATACAGGGTAACATCGTCGATCTTGCTTAATTCGCTCTCAAGGCGCTTGCAAAAACCGCATTTCGGATCGGTGAAATAGGCCAGCTTGCGTTTGCCGTTGCCCTTTACTTTCTTCACCGCAAGGTCGAGCGGCAGCTTGTCAAATTCGACTGCAAACAATTGGCGGCTGCGTTCCTCCGTCAGGTTACGGCGGCTCTTCACCTCGATCACGTTGCCGCTAAACAGGTATTGCCCTTGCGCATCGGTATATAAAAGCTGGTTGTCGATAATAACTTCATAAAGCCCGGCATAGGATGTTTTGACAACATGTTCGAGCTTGCCGATATTGGGGAATTTGCTCTGCAGCGACTGGCGGATTTCGTTTTCTCCGGCTTGCGCGGAAGATATCCATACAAACAAAAACATGGCGAACCACTTTACCAAGCTCCGGACAGAAAATTTTTTCATGGCATTCTCGCTGGTTAACTAAAGGTGTGTCGTGCTGGCAATTTTCATTGGTATATGCAGTTGGTGGCAAAACGCCCCCCATCTGGATGATTTCCCTGCGTTTTCGTCCAAACCGGCTGCAATCCGGTATTTTCGGGCACAACCGCAAGACCGGTTTCCGCCAGCCAGTATCGGCAAGCGCGATTTCAAAAATTCATGGGAGTAATCATAGCATGGCATCAAGTTTCATTTATAATTGCATTTCCTCGCAAAAAACCATCATGCGCATCGGCCCCTACCACCTCAAAAACAACCTCATCGTTGCCCCCATGGCGGGAGTGACCGATCGCCCTTTCCGCATGTTGTGCAAGCGCATGGGCGCGGGCATGGCGGTGAGCGAAATGGTGGCATCCAATTCGCTGCTGTACGGCTCTGAAAAAACCAGACGCCGCGCCAACCATGAAGGCGAAGCCGATCCGATTTCGGTGCAGATTGTCGGCGCCGACGCCGGAATGCTGGCGCAGGCCGCCAAATATAACGTGGATCGCGGCGCGCAAATCATCGATATCAACATGGGCTGCCCGGCAAAAAAAATCTGCAATGTGATGGCGGGTTCCGCGCTGCTGCAAAATGAAGCGCTGGTCGGCCAATTGCTGGAAGCGGTGGTCGGCGCGGTAGATGTGCCGGTCACGCTGAAGATCCGCACCGGCTGGGACAAGCAGAACCGCAATGCTGTCCGCATCGCCAGAATTGCCGAAATGTCCGGCATCCAGGCGCTGGCGATACATGGCCGCACCCGCGCCTGCGCCTACACCGGCGAGGCCGAGTACGACACCATTGCGGCGGTCAAGGCCAGCGTGAACATTCCCATCATCGCCAACGGCGACATCAACTCGCCGGAAAAAGCCAAATACGTGCTGGAGCAAACCGGCGCGGACGCCGTGATGATCGGCCGCGCGGCACAGGGCCGCCCGTGGCTGTTCCGCGAAATCGAATATTTCCTCAAAACCGGCGCCCATCTGCCCGCCCCGGAGATCGGCTGAAATCCATCGCGTGCTGCTGGAGCATGTGCAAGAACTGTATGACTTCTACGGCGAACACACCGGATTGCGCGTGGCGCGCAAACACATCTCGTGGTACACCAAAGGGCTGGCCGGCTCGGCGCATTTCCGCCACCGGATGAATCAATTGGAAAGCGCCGCCGGACAACTGGCGGCGGTGGGCGATTTTTTTGCGGAACAAGCGCAGCTTGGAGCGCAGTTGCATTACATCGAAAGGTTGGCAGCATGAGCGATTGCCTGGTAAACGAAAATGACATGGCGCGCCATGTGCGCAAGACACTCAAGGAATATTTCAAGGATCTGGACGGCGAAGAACCCTGTTGCGGCATGTACGACATGGTGATGGATTGCGTCGAGAAACCGCTGCTGGAAATGGTGCTGGAACACGTTGGCGGCAATCAGACCCGCGCGGCGGAAATGCTCGGCATCAACCGCAATACCTTGCGCAAGAAAATGCAGCAACACGGCATTTCGTAAAGGCAAGGCGCCCCTGCAATCACCCATATTTACCTGGAATCATCATGGCAACCATCAAACAAGCACTCATCAGCGTATCGGACAAATCCGGCGTCCTCGAATTCGCGCAAGGCTTAACCCAGCTCGGCGTGACAATTCTTTCCACCGGCGGCACCGCCAGGCTGCTTGCCGACAACGGCATCCCGGTCACCGAAGTGGCGGATTACACCGGCTTTCCGGAAATGCTGGACGGCCGGGTGAAAACGCTGCAACCGAAAGTCCACGCGGGCATCCTGGCGCGGCGCGATCTGCCGGAGCATGTCGCCACGCTCGAAAAGCACAACATTCCGACCATCGATCTGGTGGTGGTGAACCTGTATCCGTTCAGCGCCACCGTCGCCAAACCGGATTGTTCGCTGGAAGATGCCATCGAGAACATCGACATCGGCGGCCCGACCATGGTGCGCGCGGCGGCGAAAAACCACGCGCATGTCGCCATCGTCACCGACCCGGCGGACTACCCCGACGTGCTGGCCGAGATGCAGACCAACGGCGGCGCGGTAAGCGGCGCGACACGCTTCGATCTGGCAAAAAAAGCTTTCTCGCACACCGCCGCCTACGATTCCGCAATCAGCAATTACCTCACCGCAATCGATGCGGACGGAACGAAGAGCGCATTCCCGGCGCAGATCAACTTCAACTTCGCCAAGGTGCAGGAAATGCGCTACGGCGAGAACCCGCACCAGAGCGCCGCGTTCTACCGCGACCTTGATCGCGGTAGCCGGGCGGCATCGCCGGCTACACCCAGTTGCAGGGCAAGGAGCTGTCCTACAACAACGTCGGCGACGCCGACGCGGCATGGGAACTGGTCAAGACCTTCGACCAGCCGGCCTGCGTCATCGTCAAGCACGCCAACCCGTGCGGCGTGGCGATTGCCGACACCCCGCTCAACGCCTACAAGCTGGCCTACGCCACCGACACCACCTCCGCGTTCGGCGGCATCATCGCCTTCAACCGCGAACTGGATGCCGACAGCGCCGCGCAGATCACCGCAAACCAGTTCGTCGAGCTGATTATCGCGCCATCCGCCTCCGAAGCCGCGCTCAAGGTCACGGCGGCGAAGCAGAACGTGCGCGTGCTCACCGTGCCGCTGTCCAACGCGCACAACCAGTTCGACTTCAAGCGCGTCAACGGCGGCCTGCTGGTGCAGATCGCCGGACGCGCTGAACGTGCAGGCAGCGCAGCTCAAGACCGTCACCAAGTTACAGCCAACCAAGGAGCAACTGCAAGACCTGCTGTTCGCCTGGCGCGTCGCCAAATATGTGAAATCCAACGCCATCGTGTTCTGCAAAGGCGGCCAGACGCTGGGCGTGGGCGCGGGGCAGATGAGCCGCGTGGACAGCACGCGCATCGCCAGCATCAAGGCGCAGAATGCCGGGCTAAGCCTGGCCGGTTCGGTGGTGTCTTCCGATGCCTTCTTCCCGTTCCGCGACGGCATCGACGTGCTGGCGGCAGCGGGCGCAAAAGCCGTGATCCAGCCCGGCGGCTCGATGCGCGACGAAGAAGTGATCGCGGCGGCGGACGAGCATGGGCTGGCGATGGTGTTTACCGGCTATCAGGCATTTCAGGCATTAAGTAAGCTGTCAGCCACAGAGAACACAGAGACACAGAGCAAAACCACGCTCATCTCTGTGTGCACTGATCTCTGATATACAACTCGCCTACTAAGCTGCACAACGCTAGCAATGCTGGAGGAAAAAGTTGCAATGAAAATTCTGGTCATCGGTTCCGGCGGACGCGAACATGCGCTGGCCTGGCGTCTGGCGCAGGGCGCGAAAGTGCAGAAGGTGTATGTCGCGCCGGGCAACGCCGGAACGGCGCTGGAAGACGGCGTGGAAAACGTCGCCATCACCGCCATACCCGATCTGATCGGATTCGTGCAGCGCGAAGACATCTACATGACCGTGGTCGGGCCGGAAGCGCCGCTGGCGGCAGGTGTGGTGGATGCGTTCCGCGCCGCCGGACTGAGGATATTCGGCCCGACGAAGGCCGCCGCGCAGCTCGAATCCTCCAAGGATTTCGCCAAGCGTTTCATGGTGCGCCACCACATCCCCACCGCGTTCTTCGAGACCTTCAGCGACATCGCGGCAGCCAAGGCATACGTCGAGAAACACGGCGCGCCGATCGTCATCAAGGCCGATGGCCTCGCGGCGGGCAAGGGCGTCGTAGTCGCGATGGACAAGAGCGAAGCGTTCGTCGCGATAGACATGATGCTCGCCGACAACAAACTGGGCGACGCGGGAGCAAGGGTGGTGATCGAGGAGTTCCTCGAAGGCGAAGAAGCCAGCTTCATCGTGATGGTCGATGGCAAGCATGTATTGGCGATGGCGACCAGCCAGGATCACAAGCGCCTGCTGGATGGCGACAACGGCCCCAACACCGGCGGCATGGGCGCGTATTCTCCCGCGCCGGTGGTCACGCCGGAGATTCATGCGCGCGTGCTGCGCGAGGTGATCCAGCCGGTGGTGCGCGGCATGGAAAAGGAAGGCATCACCTACACCGGTTTTCTCTACGCCGGGCTGATGATCGTCGCCGGACGGCGGCA
The DNA here is from genome assembly GCA_963828205.1 of uncultured beta proteobacterium. GTDB lineage: Bacteria > Pseudomonadota > Gammaproteobacteria > Burkholderiales > Gallionellaceae > Gallionella. The sequence goes on along the minus strand of CAWHDU010000007.1, from coordinate 265,163 downwards.
CCAAGGTGCTGGAATTCAACTGCCGCATGGGCGACCCGGAAACCCAGCCGATCATGCTGCGCCTGAAGAGCGACTTCGCGGCCATCGTCGAACACGCCATCGACGGCACGCTGGACAAGGTGGAAGCGGAATGGGACCGGCGCACCGCGCTCGGCGTGGTGCTGGCGGCGGCGCACTACCCCGACACGCCGCGCAAGGGCGATGTCATCACCGGCCTGCCCCATCAACTGAAAGGCGGAAAGCCGGAAGGCGCTCACGTGTTCCATGCCGGCACTGCGATGCGGGACGGCAAGGTCGTCACCAGCGGCGGGCGTGTGCTGTGCGTCGTCGCGCTGGGCGACATGGTCAAGCGCGCCCAGCAGCGCGCCTACGAGATCGCCGACGGCATCCATTTCGACGGCTGCCAGATGCGGCGCGACATCGGGTATCGGGCGATCGGGCGGAAGTAAGGCGGGGTAGTCACAGTTTGTGACCGCCTTATGATGGAGTCGCAAATTGCGAAATCAAATTTAAGGTCACAATTTGTGACCTTAAACTTTTCGGCCCAGGGGAAACGGTCAACATGTTTGAACAAGCCTTCAAGAATATCGACGACGACCTGCGCAAGGAGGCGGGCTGCACCACCGAGCTTGACTACACCGAGCAGACCTCCTGGCTGCTGTTCCTCAAATACCTCGACGCGCTGGAGTACAGCAAGGCAATGGAGGCCGGGCTGGAAGGGCGGAAATACACCTGGCTGCTCGACAAACCCTACCGCTGGGAAACTTGGGCTGCGCCCAAAGACAAGGACGGCAACATCGACCACAATGCCGCCATGACCGGCGACGACCTGCGCGACTTCGTCAACCGGACGCTGTTCCCCTACCTGCACCGTTTCAAGGAAAAGGCCATTGACCGTCCCAAAACGCTGGAATACAAAATCGGTGAAATCTTCGGTGAGATAAAAAACAAGATCCAGAGCGGCTACACCCTGCGCGACATCATCGACCACATCGACCAACTGCGCTTCAATTCGCAGGCCGAAAAGCACGAGTTGTCGCACCTGTACGAGGCCAAGATCAAAAACATGGGCAACGCCGGGCGCAACGGCGGCGAGTACTACACCCCGCGCCCGCTGATCCGCGCCATGGTGCAGGTCGTCAAACCAAAAATCGGCGAAACCATCTACGACGGCGCCTGCGGCAGCGCGGGCTTTTTGTGCGAAGCGTTCGAGTATTTGCGCCGGAAACCGCACCTCACCACGCGCGACCTCAAGATATTGCAAGGGGCCACCTTCTACGGCATCGAAAAGAAGAGCCTCGCCTATGTCATCGCGATCATGAACATGATCCTGCACGGCATCGAAGCGCCCAACATCGCCCACACCAACACCCTGGCGCTCAACCTCGCCGATGTGCGGGACAAGGACCGCTTCGACATCGTCCTCGCCAACCCGCCCTTCGGCGGCAAGGAACGCAAGGAAGTGCAGCAGAACTTCCCCATCAAAACCGGCGAAACCGCCTTCCTGTTTTTGCAGCACTTCATCAAGTTCCTGAAAGCGGGCGGACGCGGCGCGGTGGTCATCAAGAACACCTTCCTCAGCAACACCGACAACGCCTCGGTGAGTTTAAGAAAGCACCTGCTGGAATCCTGCAACCTGCACACCGTGCTCGATTGCCCCGGCGGCACCTTCCATGGCGCGGGCGTGAAAACCGTCGTGCTGTTTTTCGAGAAAGGTGCGCCGACGCGCAAGGTCTGGTACTACCAGCTCGATCCCGGCCGCAACATGGGCAAGACCAACCCGCTCAACGATGCCGACCTTGCCGAGTTCATCGCGCTGCAGAAGACCTTCGCCGATTCGCCCAGGAGCTGGAGCGTGGAGGCGGCGAGTATAGACCCAGCGACTTTCGACCTTTCGGTGAAGAATCCGAATGGCAATGAGGCCGTGGTGCATCGCAGCCCGCAAGACATCATGGACGAGATCGCGGCGCTGGATGCGGAAAGTGCGGAAGTGCTGGGGAATATCAGGGCGTTGCTGTGAGAAGAATTCAAACCTCCACGCTCGTCATTCCCGCCCCCGATAAAAACATTCGAGGGCAGGCTGCGGGGATCCAGCAATTGATGGCTGTTCTATGAAGCAACCCGCCGTTTACATGCTCGCCAGCCAACGCAATGGCACGTTGTATATCGGCGTGACCTCCGATTTGATTCAGCGAATCTGGCAGCATAAGGAAGGGTTAGCCGAAGGTTTCACCAAAACCTACGGAGTGAAAACGCTGGTGTGGTATGAACAGCATGAAACGATGGAAAGCGCCATCCGCAAGGAAAAGGCCATGAAGAAATGGCTGCGTGAATGGAAACTGAAAACCATCGAACAAACCAACCCGGACTGGAACGATCTCTGGCCCGAAATAATTGGCGAAAAGCCCCAAACCGTCGTTCCCGCTCCTCCCGTCATTCCCGCGAATGCGGGAATCCAGCAAGACAAAAATGCCTTTGATTCAAACCCACTGGATTCCCGCCTGCGCGGGAATGACGGTGCTCTGGGTGGCGCGCGATGAAGGCGGGGTGGCAGACCAGAAATCTCGGCGATGTTTGCGATGTTATCGGTGGTGGTACACCATCAAAGGACAAGCCCGCCTTTTACTCCGGAGATATTCCTTGGGCGACTGTTCGTGACCTCAAGCAGGAAGTTATTACCGAAACCGAATTCAGGATTACAAAGGAAGCAGTAAAGAGCAGCGCAACAAATATTATTCCGAGTGGCAATGTTGTGATTGCTACCCGCGTTGGGCTCGGAAAAGTTTGCTTGCTCGGACAGGGTACTGCCATCAATCAAGATTTGCGCGGCATTGTTCCGCATGACACGAAGAGGCTCGATGTTCGTTTCTTGTTTTGGTGGCTGAAGAGTATTGCCGACTTGATCGTGGCTGAGGGAACGGGGGCAACAGTCCAAGGCGTAAAGCTACCGTTTGTAAAATCTCTTCAAGTTCCATTACCTTCGCTCCCCGAACAGCAGCGCATCGTCCGCATTCTCGACGCGGCGTTTGACGGTATCGCCACCGCCAAAGCCAACGCCGGACAGAACCTGCAAAACGCCCGCGCCCTGTTCGAAAGCCACCTGCAATCCGTCTTCACTCGGCGCGGCGAGAGGTGGGTGGAGAAGCAGCTTGGCGAAATAGCGACATTCAGAAATGGAATCAACTTCACAAAATCGAGCAAGGGCGAATCGATCAAGATACTTGGCGTGAAGGACTTCCAGAATAGTTTTTGGGCGCCACTCGACGATTTGGATTCTGTCATCCCCGATGGAACGCTGCCTGATTCGGATACGTTGCAGAAAGATGATTTGGTGTTTGTGCGATCAAACGGCAACCCGGAGTTGATCGGTCGGTGTCTTCTCATTGGCGAGGTAAACGAGCGCGTAACGAATTCCGGCTTTACGATCAGAGCACGCCTTCATTCCGCTGACGTTTCGCCGATCTACCTTTGCCACTTCTTGAAGTCCAGTGTCGTGCGCAGACAGATGATCGACAGTGGTAACGGCGCAAACATAAAGAGCTTGAATCAGGGCACGCTCTCGCATTTGGTCATTCCAAGTCCACCGCTCACACAGCAAGCCAAAATAGTTCGCCAGATTGAGGAGATCGGCGAAGAAACCCAACGCCTCGCATCCCTCTACCAGCGCAAGCTCGCCGCCCTCGACGAGCTGAAGAAGTCGCTGCTGCACCAGGCGTTCAGCGGGATGCTTTAATGAACTGTTCCCCGTACAATTCTGCAATTCCTGCCTGGCCGGAGAGTCGCCATGAATGCGCAGCGCATCGCCAACAAGCATCACACCACTTTTGAAGGTGTACGCCAAACCGATGAGGGTGGCCACGAGTATTGGCTGGGCAGGGAACTTGCCCCTCTGCTGGATTATCAGGACTGGCGCAATTTCATGCAGGTGGTTGAAAGGGCGCGGCAGGCTTGCCAGCAGTCCGGCCATGCCGTAGAGGACCATTTCGGTGACGTCACCAAAATGGTCGGTATCGGTTCCGGTGACGCCAGACCATCAAGGAACTGGGCGGCACCATGCCGGAAAATTTGCCGAAGCCGGAGCAAAGCGTGAAGAAGATTGAAAGCGCGAAGAAAAAGCTGGAAAAGAAAAAATGAAGGTTGCAGACCATGCCGAGGATGTCCTCGATATGGTTTGGAAGTGATAAAAAAACCGCCGATTTTTGAACATATCGCCTGCGACGTGATAAGAAAATCCCGTTTTCTATACATGTCCACGCCATCGACATATCCGCAAGATATGTCGATAAAACGCGAAAAAATCGACACGCCCGGCAATGCCTAATCTGACTTGACACAAAACTTGACTTATACTTGACCATAAATTAGCCTTTACTACATGGCTTACGTCCCGCAATTCACCATCACCCCGACCCTGCTCACCGAAGTCGAGCAGGTGGCGGCGTTGCGCGAGCGCATACAAAGTGCTGTGGTTGACCTTGCGTGGATACCTGCGTTGCAGAAGGATACCCGTACACGCAATGTCCACGCCTCGACGGCCATCGAGGGAAACCCGCTGACTCTGGAACAGGTGCGCGCATTGGAAGAGGGACGGGAGCTCTCGTCCTCCAATGCGCGGTCGAAACGCGAAGTCATCAATTATTTTGCCGGGCTGCGTTATGTGGAAAAGAACGCGGCCAAAAAAAAGATAGGCCATACGGACATTCTGGAACTGCACCGGATACTGGCCGGGGAAGTAATGGATCAGGGCAAAGCCGGAAAATACCGGATGATTGCCGTCCGCGTCGGATCATATTTCCCGCCGCCACCGGATGCCGTTTCGGGGCTAATGTTCGAATTGCTGGAATGGTGGAACACTGCGGCGAGAAAACTCTCGCCGGTTCTCAGTTCAGCCATCCTGCATTACCGTTTCGAGGCCATCCATCCGTTCGCGGACGGTAACGGTCGCACAGGCCGTGCGCTTGCCTTGTGGGAGCTTTACCGGCGCGGTTTCGACACGCACCATATTTTTTCGGCGGATGAGTATTACTGGGAAGACCGTCCGGCCTACTATGCCGCGCTGCAAGGTGTGCGCGAGGCTGGCGAGGATATGAGCGCCTGGCTGGAATATTGTGCGGCGGGGTTGCAGCAAACACTGGAACGGGTTTGGCTGCGCATCCAGACCGTGCAGGTGAAATCCGCCGAGAAGCTGGTGCTGCGCCCAAGACAGGAGCAACTGCTGCATCTGCTGCGCGATCATGGCGGCATGGCGCCTGCCGAGATTTGGGCAGCGCTGGGGGTATCCCGGCAGGGAGCGATGGATTTATTGCGCCCATTGCTGGACGCGGGAGTGGTGGAAAAGGTCGGCGGCAGCAAGACCGGACGTTATGTTTTGAAAAGCTCATGAACGAAGCCGAAACCCGCGCCGAACACATCGACCCCGCCTTGCGCGCCGCAGGCTGGGGCGTGGTGGAAGGCAGCCGGGTGATGCGCGAATACCGCATCACCGAGGGGCGCTTGCAGGGCGCGGGGCAGCAGCGTAGCAAGCCTGAGGTCGCGGATTATGTGCTGGTGTACCGCAATCACAAGTTGGCGGTGGTGGAGGCGAAGCGCCGTGACCTGCCCTACACAGAAGGCTTGGGGCAGGCGAAGGCTTATGCTGGCAAGATCGGCTCGCGCTACACCTATGCGACCAACGGGCTGCGCATCTACGGCGTGGATATGCAGAGCGGTGCGGAGGGCGATGTAGCAGTCTATCCTTCGCCGCAAGAGTTGTGGAACATGACTTTTGCCGTGGCGAACGACTGGCGCGAGCGTTTCGCCGCCGTGCCGTTCGAGAACAAGGGCGGGATGTGGGGCTCGCGCTATTACCAGGACAGCGCGATCAACGCGGTGCTGGAGGCGATTGCCGACAACCGGCAGCGCATCCTGCTGACGCTGGCGACGGGAACTGGCAAGACCTTCATCGCGTTCCAGTTGGCGTGGAAGTTGTTCAAATCACGCTGGAACCTGAAGCGCGATGCCGCGCGCCAGCCGCGCATCTTGTTCCTCGCCGACCGCAACATCCTCGCGGATCAGGCCTACAACGCGTTCTCCGCTTTCCCCGAAGATGCGCTGGTGCGCATCGCGCCGGAGGACATCCGCAAGAAGGGGCGCGTGCCGAAGAACGGCAGTGTGTTCTTTACGATATTTCAGACGTTCATGTCGGGATCAACTACACCGCCCCTTCCCCCTGGCAGGGGGAAGGTTGGGATGGGGGTGGAAACGCAGGGTAGCTCCGACATTTCTACCCCCTCCCTAGCCCTCCCCCTGCAAGGGGGAGGGGATTGGTTACAACCCCAGCGGTTTTTTTATTTCGGCGAGTATCCGCCCGACTTCTTCGACTTCATCGTCATCGACGAGTGCCATCGCGGCGGGGCGAACGACGAGAGCACCTGGCGCGGCATCCTCGAATACTTCGCGCCTGCGGTGCAGCTCGGCCTGACCGCGACGCCGAAGCGCCGCGACAACGCGGACACATACGCCTATTTCGGCGAGCCGGTGTATGTGTATTCGCTGAAGGAGGGCATCAACGACGGCTTCCTGACGCCGTTCCGCGTGAAGCAGTACGCCACCACTTTGGACGAATATGTCTACACCTCGGACGACAAGCTGGTCGAGGGCGAGATCGAGGCGGGCAAGCGCTACGAGGAGAAGGATTTCAACCGCATCATCGAGATCGAGGCGCGCGAACGTTATCGCGTGCAGTTGTTCATGGGCGCGATCAACCAGCGCGAGAAGACGCTGGTGTTTTGCGCCAATCAGGCGCACGCGCTGGCGGTGCGCGACCTGGTCAACAAGTTGAAGTCGGACAGCACCGATCCGAACTATTGTGTACGCGTGACGGCGGACGACGGCGAGCGCGGCGAACAATTCCTGCGCGATTTCCAGGACAACGAGAAGAGCATCCCGACCATCCTCACCACTTCGCAGAAACTTTCCACCGGGGTGGATGCGCGCAACGTGCGCAATATCGTGCTGATGCGCCCGATCAATTCGATGATCGAGTTCAAGCAGATCATCGGGCGTGGGACACGGCTGTATGACGGCAAGGACTATTTCACCATCTACGATTTCGTGAAAGCGCATGAGCGGTTTAACGACGACGATTGGGATGGCCCGCCAGCCGAGCCGGAGCCGTGCAGGAAATGCAATCGCTATCCCTGCGTGTGCATCAGGGAGCCTGAGCCACCTTGCTATGTTTGCGGCCAACGGCCTTGTGTATGCGAGAAAGACCCTTGCCCGAAATGCGGGCGGCGCCCCTGTGTATGCAAGAAGGTGCGCGTGAAACTGGGCGACGGCAGGGAACGCAACATTCGGCATATTTCGGTGACGACCTTCTGGGAACCGGACGGCAAACCGCTTTCGGCTGCACAGTTCCTCGAGATGCTGTTCGGCCAGTTGCCGGAATTCTTCAGGGACGAGGACGAGTTGCGCGCCTTATGGAGCCTGCCGGATACGCGCAAGAAGCTGCTCGAAGGGTTGGCGGAGAAAGGCTTCGGCAGGGAACAACTGGGCGAGATGCAGAAGATCATCGATGCCGAAAACAGCGACCTGTTCGATGTGCTGGCGCATGTGGCCTTTGCCCTTCAGCCGGTTAGCCGCGAGGAGCGGGCGAGTGTGGCTCATCGGGAAGTGCATGAGCGCTTCAGCGACAAGCAGCAGGCCTTCCTCGACTTCGTGCTGGCGCACTACGTGCAGGAGGGCGTGGAAGAACTGGAACAGGAGAAGCTGACCAAGCTGCTGCGCCTGAAATATCACGACTCGATCCCCGATGCGGTCGCCGATCTGGGCGGCGACATCGAGGGAATACGCAATTTATTTACCGGCTTCCAGCGCTATCTGTATCAGGGCGCTGACAGGCGGGTTTAATGCCACCCGAAATGCACCTTACAGTGCCGCCAGCCAGGAAACTCGCCGCCCACCTCAAACGCGGCGGCCTGATCGCCTACCCCACCGAATCCTGCTACGGCCTGGGCTGCGACCCCGCTAACCGCACCGCTGTGCTGCGCCTGCTCAGGCTCAAGCAGCGCCCGCAACGCAAAGGGCTGATCCTGATCGCGTCGCATTACCACCAGGTCGCGCGCTACCTGCATCCGCTCTCGCCGGATGAGCAGGAGAAATTGCGGCGCGATGGCGCGCAGGCGATCACTTACCTGATGCCGGTCAGGCCTTCCTGCCCGCGCTGGCTGCGCGGCGCGCACGATACGCTGGCGGTGCGCTTCACCGCACACCGCCAGGCGGCTGCGTTGTGCGATTCGTTAAACATGGCGCTGGTTTCCACCAGCGCCAACCGCAGCGGGCAACGCCCCGCGAAGACCTACGCGCAATGCCGGCAGTTGTTCGGGCGCAAAGTGTGGGTGTTGCCGGGGCACGTGGGCAAACGCAAGAAACCTTCCACGATCCGCGCTTGGGCGGGTGGTAAAATTATCCGCGAGTAATCCCACAAACTATTATTTTACTGTGCAACCAATCCCCTCTCCCCCAGCACCTCTCCCGCAAGGGGAGAGGGGAGTAAATTAACCGGAGCCGCAAATGGATAGCGCCGCAGTCAAAAAATTCCTGCTCGAATTGCAGGAGCAGATCGTCGCGCGCCTCGAACAAGTGGACGGCGGGAAATTCCGCCGCGACAGTTGGGTCAAGGACGACAATTGCGGTGGCGGCATCAGTTGCATCCTCGATGAGGGCAACGTGCTGGAGCGCGGCGGCGTGGCGTTCTCGCATGTAACGGGCGACAGGATGCCGATCTCCGCGACGGCGCACCGCCCGGATCTGGCAGGCCGCCGCTGGGAAGCGATGGGGGTGTCGCTGGTGCTGCATCCGCGCAACCCCTACGCGCCCACCGCCCATGCCAACGTGCGCATGTTCGTCGCGATGGGCGGGCATGGCAAAGCTACATTTGATAATAATGCCCACCTCCCTCACCCCAACCCTCTCCCGGAGGGAGAGAGGCCAAACGAGTCGCTACGCGAGCTTCAATGCAACGACGGTGAAGCGCCGGTATTCTGGTTCGGCGGCAGCATGGACCTGACGCCGTATTACGGCTTCGAGGAAGATGCGGTGCATTTCCACCAGACCTGCAAAGATGCGCTCGCGCCGTTCGGCGGCGATCTCTATCCGAAATTCAAGAAGTGGTGCGACGAGTATTTTTTCCTCAAGCACCGCAACGAGCCGCGCGGGGTCGGCGGCATCTTCTTCGACGACCTGAGCGAGCCGGATTTCGATGCTGCCTTTGCTATCGCAAAAAGCGTCGGCGACCATTTCATTCCCGCCTATATGCCGATCCTGGAGCGCCGCAAAGATATGCCTTACGGCGAACGCGAACGCGATTTCCAGTTGTACCGGCGCGGGCGCTATGTGGAGTTCAACCTGGTGATCGATCGCGGCACGATCTTCGGCCTGCAAACCGGCGGGCGCACCGAATCTATCCTGATGTCGATGCCGCCGCTGGTGAAATGGCGCTATGGCTGGCACCCCGAACCGGGCTCGCCGGAGGCGGAGCTGTATGGGAAGTTTCTCGTGCCGCGAGACTGGGTGTAAACCTGGAAAAAGTTAGCCACAGAGAACACAGAGTTCACAGAGTAAGAACAAATGGCTATGCCAGTAAATCCATTCACCTCCCGGGTGTCGCTATGTATACAAAAGGCGGGTAAGTCCTGACTCTCTCTGTGTTCCCTGTGAACTCTGTGGCTTGAACTGAGGTTTTAAGGTTTAGATTTTGCGCAGCACGATGCCGCGAAACCAGCCTCCGGCGAGCAGCGGCATATCACTGACCACTTGCAGTTGCGGCACTTCGCGCAGCACCTCCTCGAACACGATATCCATCCTAGTGGCCAAGCGGCGAATCAGCGGATTGAGCGCGCGGCGCAGCCACGCATGTTGCCGCGGGCGGAGAAACTTGTCGAACACGAGGATCGTGCCGCCGTGTTTGAGCACGCGCGCCGCCTCGCTCAGACATTTTTCCGGTTGCGGCACGACGGCAAGGATGAGATGCAGCACGGCATGATCGAACTGCGCACCGGCAAACGGCAATGCCATGCTGTCGCCCAGCACCCAGTCGATGTGCAGATTCACGCCGCGCGACCGGGCGCGCGACAGCATCGCGGCATTGAAGTCGAGCATGACGTAACTGTGCATCGCCGGCAACAACGGCAAATCCAGCCCCGTACCAGCCCCGCTTACCAGTACGCGCCCCGGAATATCTACCGGCAGACCGCGCAGTGACCGGGCGCGCGCTTCCAGCAAGGGGCGTTCTATGACCAAATCATAGAATGGCGCGATCAGGCTGTAGCTCAGCCTGAGCAGGGAATTTTCACGGTAGGGTTGATGTGTATTCAATATTTAAATGGCTGGCGCACAATCGCCAGCAAATATTCCCTTCGTCATTGTACGGTTGCACCCGCAAGCGATCGAAAGACTTGTCGAGTTTTCGATTCAAGTGCAATATTTCCATTATACTTTCAACGCATATACCTCGGCACCTCACTTGACACAGCCATGCCTGTTTACCATAGCAATAAATCACTATTGGCTGTTTTGACTATCCTTGTCGCCGCCGGAGGCGTCGCCAACATGGCTTGGCGGCACACATCTTTAACGGCTGCGCCGACAGAGTGCCAGGCGCGCGGCGCGGTTGACGCGCCGGTCGCCGTCGATAGCAGCCAAGCCAGCATTCAGGTCGCCGGCTGGGCCGCCGATTCCGCAGGTGTTGGGCGGATCGAAATATGGGCGGGCGGCAAGTTGCTGGCCAGCGCCAAACCCGGTATCGACAGGCCTGATGTCAGCGCGGCGTTTCCGCAATGCCAGTTTCCAGCCACTTCCGGTTACGCCGAAACCTTGGCGGCGGGCGATGTGCCGCCTCAAGCGGCAACGCTGGAAGTGCGGGCCGTAAATGGTTCAGGCAAGGTATTTCCAGTAGGCAAAGTACCGGTGGTGCGGGCCGCCGATGGCTCAGGCAAGGTACCGGTAGTGCGGGCAGAATGCCAAGCGCGTGGCTCGGTTGACGCGCCGGTCGCCGTCGATAGCAGCCAAGCCAGCATTCAGGTCGCCGGCTGGGCCGCCGATTCCGCAGGTGTCGGGCGGATCGAAATATGGGCGGGCGGCAAGTTGCTGGCCAGCGCCAAACCCGGTATCGACAGGCCTGATGTCAGCGCGGCGTTTCCGCAATGCCAGTTTCCAGCCACTTCCGGTTACGCCGAAACCTTGGCGCGTGGTGACGTGCCGCCTCAAGCGACGGCTCTCGAAGTACGTGCCGTCAATGAAGCCGGCAGGATATTTCCGCTCGGTCTGGTGCCGGTGGATTTTTCAAAACCCGTGGGGGTGCCGGATATTTTAGATACCATTGAATTGAATGGCCGCAATTTAATCAGCGGATGGGCCATTGCACGGCAAGGGCAGGCAACGGTGCGCATCCTGGCAAAGGGCAAAGAAGTGCTGACATTGGCCGCCGATAATCCGCGCGACGATGTGGCCAAGGCATTTCCGGCCTGGCCGCAGGCGAAAAAATCCGGCTTCGAGGGATTTGTCCCGGCGCGCAAGCTGCCGCGTGGCCGCTACCAATTGAGAATTCGTTTCGAGGATGACCAAGGGCATCGAAGCGAAATTGCCGGGCCGGAGGTAGTCAATGACTTGCCGTTCGGCAAGGTATTGGCGCAACGCGACAAGCTGATGCCTCCCAAGGCTGTCGAACTGCGCGCCTGGCTGGCCGACGAGGACGGCATCAAGACGGTGCATGTGGAAACTGAAGCTGGCGTATCGCTGGGGCGGATGACGCTAACGCAGGAAAACCGGTCACTGGAGTCGCTGAATGACCCGCGCTTCAAATACCTTAAGAGAGGCGGCGCACCGCTCAAGAGCGGAAGCCTGTATCGCCTGCAAGTGCCATTTACCGATATTCCGCCGGGCCTGCAACGGCTGCAGGCGCGGGTCGAAGACAAGGCGGGCAAAGTTGCCGTATTGCCAGGCCCGTTGGTGCTCGACAAAAATCCAGCGGAAAAACAATCTTGCCACGGCGAGAAACTGCGGGTTTTTTATCCCGGCGGAGCCGTCGATTTTCGCAAACAATTTCCTCAATTCCAGGAACTGCGCGCCATGACATCTGGCGGCTGTGTGGAAATCGGATTGCGCGGTCGCGTCGAATATTTGCGCACCACACTGGGGCGGTACGCCGATTATGTATTCGACCCGAATTTCCCGGAGCATCTGCGCAAACGCAATGGCCGTGAAATGTCCGGCGAATCGCTGGGGGAATTGCTCAATACCGCGCTGCGTTTTCACGCTCCTCTGATGATTACGCTGGACGGCGGAGTCTGGGCAGATGCCAAATTCGCCGCGCCCGATGTGGATATTGTCGATATACTGGAGCGGGACGAGCGCACCGTACAGTGGAACCAATCCGGCAAGTCAGAAGCGGACGATGCACTGAAGAATCTGGCCGGCGCCACCGAAAGCCCAGAACTGGCGCGGATGATGAGTCTGAATTATTACAATCGCCGCTTTCTCGATTACAAGAAACGCAACCTGCAGGCGGCAGTACGCGAGATTGTCAAATTCAGCCGGACGCACCCCGGCAGTTACGTGGCGATCAATCTTGATCCGGACGAATACATCAATCCGTGGTTCTATCTGACCCAATGGTATGACTACAATCCGGATACTTTGCGCCAATACCGCGAGTGGCTGTTTCATCTCGGCCCCTACTCGGACGGCGGGGAGCTGGCCTTCTCTCGGCGCGAACCTGCGCTGACACTGGCCGAGGCAAACCGGTTAGCCGGGCAATCCTGGAAGGAAATCGGCGCCATTGAACCGCCGCGCGGAGCCATCGACTACAACGACCCATGGCAGCAGCTATGGACGCAATTCAAGCGTCATCTGGTGGCACGCCATTACGATGACCTCGCCGCCTGGGCGGTAGATGCGGGATTGCAGGCTGAACGTGTGTATACCAGCCAGACTTTCATTCAAACAGATGTCTCGGTGAGCATCATGGATCGCGCCAATGGGTGAACCGATCAGGCGGGTGTGTCGATCGAAGGCGCCAAGCCCCGCCAAGGCCGCTTGGGTGCAATCCTCTATGGCCCGGCCAGCCGCAACGAAGGCAGGGCGCGTAGCGGCAGCAGCCTGATCGACAATATTCGTTACGCCGATCCTGGATGGGGCGTAGTGGAATTCCACCCCGCCACGATTTCCTTTCCCGAAAGGTTGCCGAGCCACTCCGAATCCTACGCCACCCTGAAGGAACTTATCAATGGAGGCGCGCATTTCCTGTCGCCGATGCACGGCAGTTACGTCGGCGACCGCGTGGTACATCCAGACAACTTCAAGGCCTACGATGCCATGGAAGGGTCTGCTTTTGAATATCAGCTTGCCTGGTGGCTGCGCGCGATGCAGGCGCGGCCTGCTGGTAGCCTGTATTACCCGTTCGGCAATGAACTGGTGAAAAGCTCTGACGGCTGGACAGCGACAGCCGGCACACACCTGAAAAGTGGTTACGGAGAATTGCGCCTGGCAAGCCAAAGCTCCCGTCTGGGGATGGTTTCGCCGCAATGGGAGGCACGCCGTTTGACGGGGGCGACCGAACTTGTTGTGACCGGAAAGTGGCAGCAATCGGCAGTAATGCTGGCGGAATTGGTTATGGATAACGATGAAAAACTTTTCTGCGCGCTTAAGTCGCTGGCGCCAAACCAAGCGCATTGCCAGTTTCCGTCCGCCGAAGGGCGACAGATGCTGCGCCTGATGCTGCACTGGCAGTTTCCCGCCGCGCAGCCGGTGGCAACTGCAGTTGTGAATAGCGTGGCTCTGAAGTTTGCCTTTGCACCGCGTTGATTTATTATCCCAGTATCTTGTGCAGGCAATCCCTGGGAACATTGGCGATGTCATAATTCAGGGCGCTGATGAACAGCTGGAACCCCAACAGCACCGGCAATGCGGCAAGCATTACGGTACCGCTCGTGGCAGGAATGCCAAGCTGGTCGCCGACTCGCCAGTGGATCGCGCCAAACCCTCCGCCGGAGCCGATCAGCAGAATTCCAGACAGAAACTGAACCGTTCCGGCATTGAAATCCCGCAGAAAATAATTATAGAAAATCCGTTTGCCGAAACGCGCCAGATATTTGCCCGGAAACTCAAGCGTCACTTTGAAAATGCTCAGGCTGCTTTGCTCGTTCCCATAGCTCGCACTCATGGGTATGTCGAGCACGACGGCGCGGACGGTGTTGAGGCGAAACAACATGTCGCTTTCGAAGAAATAGCGCTCATCCAGTTTGTGCAGCGGGAGCAGCCTCAAGACGCTGGCATGGATAGCAGTGTATCCATTGGTGGGGTCCATGATATTCCAGTAACCGCTGGATAGCTTGTTGATAAGCGACAGGGCGGCGTTGCCAAATAACCGGATTTTTGGCATGCCGCTCAGAAAACCGATATCAAAAAAACGATTGCCCTTGGTGTAATCGGCCAAACCTTCCAGAATCGGTCGGGCGAACAATGGAATCAGCCCAGGATCCATCTGGTCGTCGCCGTCGATCTTGACAATAATGGTTGCGCCATCCGCCAATGCCCGCCGGTAACCGGCCATGGTCGCCCCTCCGACGCCTCTGTTCTCTTGGTTGAATATAACGCGCACCCGCCGATCAACGCACTCGGCCTCGACATACCGGCCGCTGTTTTCTGGGCACTGGTCGTCTACCACATAGATGGCCTCCACCTCCGGACCGATTTTTCCGATCACGGATAAAATATGCCGCCTGACTTTGTAACAGGGAACAACCACCGCAATACGCATTGAGTCACCTCACGGAAATATAGACGCCGAGCATGATCAGCGCGCCCCCAAAAAATATTTTTGGCTGTATCGGCTCGCCGAGAAAGATGCTGGCCAAAGCCGGGACAAACAGGAATGCGAACGCCATGAAAGGGTAAGCAAGTTGAAGGGGTGCTGTACGCAAGACCCAGACCCAGAGCAGGGTGGCCAGCCCGTACACGCACAGGGCGATAATTAAATAGGGATTAAGCCAGCGAACCCAGAAAGGCCTCCACCGGAAAGTGCCAGCGCGGCCAGTTTAAACAGAATCTGACCGACAGCAATCCCGAACACACATACCATGGTTAGCAGGGTTTCAGAAACTTTCATTTAACCTGCTCCAAATAAAGCTTGCGGTAAGTTTGAGCGACTCTGGATAAAGAGAGCACGATATTGTTCAATTGAATCCGGCTATTCATCGGGCAGTTGCCGGCAATGCGCAAAAAACCTTCCTTAACGGGAAACAAGGGAGACAAACCCTGTGTTGCGCTCACATGATAAAAATGGGGCAGGCCGTCAGCAATAACCTGAAAATAGCGGCCTTTTGTCTCGGTAAACCCCGGTTCATCCACCGTTCTGAAATAGACCGCACCTTTATCGCAGTTTTTCATCGAACCGCCATCGACCGAAGCCGCCATGTTAACGGAAATGACATATATTTCCTCTCCTCGTGACAGTGGCAGTTCCGGTACCGGTACATCGAAATACCACAGACTTCCTGTGGTGCGATAGACTCCAACGTTTTCGGCAGCCATTCCAAACCCCTTTATCGACGTCAGGTTTTGTTTGTCCCATTGATACACTTCCATATGAGGAACTGAAAGAATATCCGGCATCAATGCCTGGCTGTATTTACGATGCCATTCTCCCGCCGCAATTGCAACTGACAGAATGGCGACGGCGGCCGCAAGTTCGATTGCGGGATAGGTTCGTGCGCTCCATCTGGTCAGCAAATGTGCGCCTCCGGAAGTTGACAGCAAGATCAGCGGAATCTCCAGCGCGCCAACGCTGTAACGGTGCGTGTACAACACCGGGATATGTACCATGATCTGATAGACCAACGCTCCGCCAATAAACCACCGCATCGGCACTGGCCGAATGCTGAAAAGCCCGGCTATCGCCAGCACAACCTCCATGATGCGGAGGGAGCGCTGATTCCATACCGAATCGGAAAGAATGTCCTTGGTCACAAATACAAAGGCAAAAGCCTTCTGCACGTAGACAGCGAGGATGTCCGATAAAGTTTGCTGTTTTAGCATCAAGAGGGCGACACCCTTCAAGAGGCTATCTCCTGCAATGGATAGATGGTCGAACCCTTGGGTTACCGCGCCCATGTCATAACCCAGAAACAAATAGGGCGCCTCATAACCGTAGGTCAAAGGATGGCTGCCAAAATAAAGGGCGCTGCCGACGCCCGTCGCCACGGCTGGATAGCCAAAGGCATACCAGTTTTTCATAATGACCAGCAGGGGGAAAAGAACGGCCACCCCGTGGGCGATAAATAACTTTTGCCCGATCTGGCGCCACTCCTTTTTCCAGCACATGGATAAGGTGATGGCCAGTATGGCATAGAGAAAGTAAATATAGGTTCCCCGTGTCAATATCATCAGGCCGCAAGCGACGCCCGCCAATGGGACAAAGGCTTTGCGCCCCGCCACGATTTCCGCTACTGCCATCAGCCACAGGCCAGTGAGAAAAATGAATAATGGTTCTGTGAGAACGACTGATTTATATTCGGCCAATATGGGCGAGAGCGCATACAAAAAGGCGGCAGCAATACCGGCGCCCCTTGAATGAAGCATGCTGCCAAGCCGGTACAGAATCGGTACCAGCAAACACGAAAGCGCGGTATTGCCGATTTTGATGGACAGCGGATCGGCGCCAAACAATGCCGGATAAATGTAAGCCATGGGCGCCACGCGTAGCGAGCGTTCGTCAAGGAAAAATGCCAGCTTGTCCGATATCAGCGCCTGCGCGTGAGGAATATAGGTGTTCAGAGCATCCGGAAGCTCCGCCATAGGAAAATATGGTAAAACGCAATACACGTTAAGGCCAATGGCGATGAGCAGCAGCCAAAAGACAGCTCGATTGCCAAACGATGCAAAGCGGAAGATGAAGTATGCTTTATTCAAAGTAAAAAAACCTGCGAGTATGCCCTGAGTTTTGTGTAAACATAACTTGATGACGTAACGGCACCCCGTCTCCGAATTGAATAGTAAGCCCGGTTAAATGAAGCGGCGCCGGGTTAAATGCAGCCGCCCAGCCTCTTGATTGGTATTTTCCATTTCTGGCTGATGTTTTTGCCGGGAAAGATAATAATGTGCTACCGGGTACGCGCCAAATAATCCAGCGCGATGCCAGCAAACACTGCCGCGCCGAACCAGCTGTTATGCAGGAATGCCTTGAAACATCTTTCGCGGCTTCTGCCCTTGATGAGATTGTAGTGATACAGCGCGATGCCCGCAGCAACCAATAATCCTGCGCAGTATACACAACCCAGCCCAACCATTTCCCCCGCCACTGCCAGCAATGCCAGTGCCATGGCATAGCATGCCATCACTGCGGCCACATCGTACTTGCCGAAAAATAGCGCTGAGGAATGGATCCCAAGGTGGATGTCGTCATTCCGATCCACCATCGCGTATTCGGTGTCGTAGGCAATCGCCCAGAACACATTGGCAACAAGCAACAACCACGCCACCGGCGGCACATCGCCAAGTTGCGCGGCAAACGCCATCGGAATGCCGAAACCGAAGGCGATGCCGAGATAGGCTTGCGGGATGACAAAGAAGCGTTTGGTGAACGGATAGCTGGCTGCAAGAAATACGGCGGGAAAAGACAATATCCAAGTCAGCGGGTTAAGCGGCAGAATCAGCAGGAAAGCGGCAAACGCCAGCCCGGCGGCCAGCCACACCGTTTCGCGCTCACTGATCTTGCCGCTGGTGAGCGGGCGCTCCCTGGTGCGTTCGACGTGCTTGTCAATGTGGCGGTCGGCGTAATCGTTGACGGCGCATCCGGCAGAACGCATCAGTGCAGTGCCAAACACGAAAATAACGGCGATGTGCCAAGCCGGGCGCCCCTCGCCCGCAATCCACAAACCCCACAACGTCGGCCACAGCAACAGCAGAATGCCAATGGGGCGGTGCAGGCGGGTGAGCCGAATATAGAGCAAGAAACGCTCGGTAAAAGTCATTCTTTACCAATTATCCATTAATTGTCTGCAAATCATTTTTGGTAAAATTTCCTCTTCTTTCAGGGATTGAGGTGGAAATGTGTGAAAAAAAACAAAATCTCTTGTCAACTCAATCTCATTCCTTATACAAGAATGTAGGGTCGAAAGCGTCCGCTGCGGCTGAAAAATTACCAATATGTCCCAGATATGCAAAAGCCAAGGTTAGAAAACTTTAAATTGCTTTAAAAATTATAAAATACGCTAAAAATCAATGTTGTAAAAAAACAACACAAATAAATTTTTTAATTGCATCTCATTTCCAATATGCAGATAATCCGTCTCGTAATTCTCAATTTGTAGATGCAGCACTTTTTAGAAGTGGTAATTAGAAGTGAATTAGAAGTAGTAGCATATGCTATTAGCGCTATTAGCATGTTGTTTTTAAGTTAAATCAATCAATAAGGAGTATTATAAATGCAAAAGAAAATCATCGCTCTGGCAATCGCCTCTGCTCTGACCGTTCCAGCAATGGCCTTGGCTGACACCGGCAACGTGACCGTGTATGGTCAAGCCAACGTTTCCTATGACATCGTCCAAACCGGCGGCAATAACGACGTCACCAACAACAAGGTATCGACCAACGCCTCGCGTCTCGGCCTGAAGGGTTCCGAAGATCTGGGCGGCGACTTGTCCGTTGTCTGGCAAATCGAATCGGCAGTGGCTTTCGACGTTGGCAATGACGTCGTTGCAGGGCGCAACACCTTTGCCGGACTGTCCAGCAAGAGTGCGGGCACTGTGACCTTTGGTAAAAACGATGTCCCTTACAAGACTGCCACCCGCAGGCTGGACATGTTCGGCGACAGCCTCGCCGACAATCGTACACTGACAGGCGTGAATGGCGGCATGGACATGCGCGCTAATGACCTGGTTACCTATACTACCCCGGATATGAACGGTTTCACCGGCGCGATCGCATATGCCAATAGAAGTGAAGACCGGCTTACTTCTGCCACTGACAAGACCAGCGTAGTGTCCCTGTCTGGCGCATACAATGCGGGTCCGCTCTACGCTACTATGGCTTACCAGAAAGTTGACCTGGGCAAGAGCGATCATACAGGCTGGAAGCTGGGTGTCGGTTACACGATGAATGCTTTCACCGTCAATGCCATCTATGAAAATGTCGATCTTGACACTACTGATGACACCAAGATTTGGTATCTGGCCGGCAAATACAGCTTCGGCAACGATGCAGTGAAAGTCGCTTACACCCGTGACGATATGGGGGGCAATACCAAGAAAGCAAAACAGTACTCGCTGGGATATGACCACAGCATGTCCAAGCGCACTTCGCTGTACGCGCTGTACACCAAAATGAACGACGTAGCAACAACCGTGACCTTGGGAGCTTGCGGCAATCAGAACTGCGCCAAGATTAACGGGGATGATCCTGCAGGCTTTTCGTTTGGCTTGAAGCACTCCTTCTAATTGACGTAATTTCCGGTGGAACCGCATAGCGGCTCTACCGCAGTCAACTTGGAAAAATTGACGGGCATCTTCGGATGCCCGTTTTTATTTCCGCGCTCCGCCAAGAAATAACGTCAGCGGATGCATGGATCACTTCGACCGTACAACCCACGATCAGCGCATATTCAACCAGCAAGTCCAGTTTCTTCGCCAGTCACATAGCCGTGGTTATCTTTAAAGGCTGCTTAAAATCAGCGAGCGGCCGCGAGGTGGGGAAGCCTTGACGTTGCATGGACAATCGAACAAGCTGGTAAAAAATGCCAGCTTAGAGCCTATTTTATACATAGCGACAGAAATCGTAGCGAGCGGTTTGTGGGGGTGCGGAAGGTCAGCGCGCAACGACCGGAGCATACACAGCAGTATGTGAGGATCGCGACAACGAAGCTGCGGTGCAGGCTCACATGCGCAGCATGTTATGCCGGAGCCAACACTGCCCAGCCCCGCCCCAGAATCGCGCATAACCAATGACTTGGTTGGCGTTGTTTGCCAACTTAGCCAGACGGCTAGGTGTTACATCAGTAGATTTAGTCGCTATGTATAGTGCAGGGGCAGGAATGTAGCAGCAGTATGAGAATCCCGGACACCGCGCGACTCCGCATCGCGGTCACGCAGCATTTATTGAAACAGTTTCTTGGAAACTCCCGAAATCAAACCTGCATATTCATGATATCGTTGTAGGCCTGCACAACCTTGTTGCGCACCTGAACGGCGGTTTGAAAATTGATACTGGCTTTTTGCATCGCAATCATGGTATCGCTTAAACTGACACTGTTGTCACCCAGCACAAAAGCCTTTTGCATGGCCTCCGACTTGGCCTGAACCCGCGCCACTCCATCCAACGACGATTTCAGCACTTCTGCAAAATCCACTTTGCCGGACGGCACCGCCTGTCCCGGTTCGCGCAATCCTGCCGCTGCCGCCGCGACGCGCATTTGTGCCAATAAGCTATCCACTGCCGAAGTAGTCATTTCGCGCCTCCTTTTTTAGGTAAATGCACAATATACGACAGAACGCTATCTTTATAATGGAAACAGGCACAGGTTTCTCCTTTTATTCAGGTTTTCAAAGGCCTCTGTGCCGCTGGTAATATGCCAAGTGTACAAGTGGCTTTAAGGTGCAGTTCCAAATCATTATGGCTGAAGAGAAAAATAAGTCTGCAAGTCTGTTGAACCATCTCACCCTGCAGCAAAAAATGGGGGTGGCAGTAGGCATTGCGGCATTGTTCGCACTGATCGCTGGCGCGTGGATGTGGGGACAAACACCCGACTACCGTGTGTTGTATAGCAACTTGTCCGACCGCGACGGCGGAGCCATTATCGCATCGCTGCAGCAAATGAACATTCCCTACAAGTTTACTGAAGGCGGCGGAGCCTTGCTGGTGGCTTCCAATCAGGTACACGAAGCCCGCCTGAAGCTGGCTTCGCAGGGTCTCCCAAAAGGCGGAAATGTCGGGTTCGAGTTGATGGAAAACCAGAAATTCGGCATTACCCAATTCGCCGAGCAGGTCAATTACCAGCGCGCGCTGGAGGGTGAATTGGCCCGCTCGGTAGAAAGCATCGGTGCAGTAGCCACCGCACGCGTTCACCTGGCTATCCCCAAACCCAGCGTATTTGTCAAGGAACAACAAAAGCCCAGCGCATCCGTCGTGCTTTCCCTGCAACGCGGACGATTGCTCGACTCCGCGCAGGTCAGTGCGATTATTCACCTGATTTCGAGCAGCGTGCCGGAAATGTCCGCAAAAAATGTGACCGTAGTCGACCAGAACGGTTCACTACTGAGTGCCAGCCATAACGGCAGTACCAATGAAGGGCTGGATTCAAACCAGCTCAAATATGTGCAACAAATCGAGCAAAGCTATGTCAAACGCATCGAGGCTTTGCTGACTCCGATGATCGGCGCAAACAATGTACGCGCGCAAGTGTCTGCCGACATTGATTTCTCACGCACCGAACAGACGTCGGAAAGCTACAAACCGAATCAGCCACCCAACGAAAGTTCGGTACGCAGCCAGCAGAACACCGAGACTATCAATGGCTCGGGGCTTAACGCGAGTGGCGTTCCCGGCGCGCTGACCAACCAGCCCCCGGTTCCGGCTACCGCGCCTATCGTTGCCAACACAAGCACACAGGGAGGAGGCGCAACCGGGAACAGCGGAAATATATCCAATCTGCAAAAGGAATCGACTGTGAATTACGAAGTGGACCGTACCATACGCCACACCGTGCTACCGGTTGGCTCCATCAAACGCCTGTCGGTTGCGGTGGTGGTGAACGGCAATCGCAAGGTGGCTGACGCCAAGGGCAAAACCAGCACCAAAGCCTTGACCGATGCGGAAAAAGATCAAATCAACAATCTGGTGAGAGATGCTGTGGGCTTCGACCAGGCTCGCGGCGACAGCCTGAATGTGCAGGTTACCGCCTTTACCGAAAGCAAGGAATTTATCGAAGAATCGCCGTTCTGGAAACAGCCCGACACAATCGGGTTGGCGAAAGACCTGCTCAAATATGCGCTGATTGCCGCAGTCGTGTTGTTCGTGGTATTCCGCGTCATCAAACCGGCACTGGATACCTTATTCACCTTGCAAAGCGAGACAGGCGGCTTTACTGCCGCTGCACAGGAAAACGAGCCTGCCCCGGAAGCAACTTATACGCCCACCAACCCATCCTATGAGCAAAGCCTGCAAACAGCCCGGCAAATCGCCCAACAAGAGCCGATGATTGTCGCCAGCGTGATTAAGGAATGGGTCAGCCATGAGTGACGGTGTTGAAAAAAGCGCTATTTTCCTGATGACGCTCGGCGAAAACGAAGCGGCCTCGGTGCTGAAATACCTCGAACCCAAAGAGGTGCAAAAAATCAGTTCGGCCATGATGAAACTGAAAAACCTCAGTCGCGACGAGATTGCGGATGTATTCCGCGATTTCATCGTTTCCGCATCGAGCAAAACCACCATCGGGATGGACTCCAGCGATTACATTCGCAGCATGCTTACCAAAGCGCTGGGGGACGACAAGGCCAAGGGCTTGCTGGATCGCATCATGCACAAC
Organism: uncultured beta proteobacterium; assembly: GCA_963828205.1. Lineage (GTDB taxonomy): Bacteria > Pseudomonadota > Gammaproteobacteria > Burkholderiales > Gallionellaceae > Gallionella. Next base: position 242,611 of record CAWHDU010000007.1, on the reverse strand, counting down.
AGCGACACCAGCGGCATCGAGAGCCTGAAGTGGATGGATCCGGGCGCGGTGGCCGAAATGATCGGCAACGAGCATCCGCAGATCATCGCGACCATTCTGGTTCACCTGGAACCGGATCAGGCGGCCGATATACTGAAAATGCTTACCGAGCGCACCCGCAATGATGTGCTGCTGCGCATTTCCACGCTGGACGGCGTACAGCCTGTTGCGTTGCGCGAACTCAATGACGTGCTGGGCAAACTCATGGCCGGTGGCGGCATTGGAAAAAAGAATCTGCAAGGCGGCGTAACCACTGCCGCGGAAATCCTCAATTTCATGGGCGGTACGCTGGAAACGGAAATGCTGGAAAATGTGCGCGGTTACGACCCCGAACTGGCACAAAAGATCGAAGATAAAATGTTCGTCTTTGAAAACTTGCTGGAGATCGACGATCGCGGCATCCAGCTTGTTCTTCGCGAAGTCCAGTCTGAATCGCTGATCGTCGCGCTCAAAGGCGCCAGCGAAGAATTGCGCGAGAAAATTTTCAAGAACATGTCGAAACGCGCTTCCGAGATGATGCGCGAAGACCTGGAGGCAAAGGGACCCGTCAGGCTCAGCGAGGTCGAAGCCAATCAAAAGGAAATCCTCAAAATTGTACGCCGCCTGGCCGACGAAGGCCAGGTTGTGATAGGCGGCAAGGGCGAGGAAGCTTATGTCTAGCGTGATCATCACCAAAGAGGACACTGACGGCATTCGAACGCTGGGAGCTGGTTTCATTCGACCCGCATCCCGGCGTCAAGCATGGTGGCAACGCTCTTGCCACCGTCGCAGAACTGGAAAACATCCGCCGGCAAGCGCATGATGAAGGCTATGCGCAAGGCCGTGACGCAGGTTATGCAGACGGCATCCAGCAAGCTCGCGCCGAGGCGGCGCAAATTCACACGCTGCTGCAAAGCCTGCAGGAGGCGCTCAACCAAATTGATGAACAGCTGGCACAATCACTGCTTGACTTGTCGCTGGAAATTGCCCGCAAGGTGGTGGGCGAAGCTCTGCACGTAAAACCGGAAGTCGTTCTGAAAATCGTCAGTGATGCAATCAGTGATCTGCCGCATTTCAATCAGAATGCTCATTTGATTCTGCATCCCGATGATGCCGAACTGGTGCGCGAACAAATGGGCGAGCAGTTGTCGCATGCCGGATGGAAGATTTTTACCGATACGCGGCTCAAGCGCGGCGGGTGCCGTGTTGAAACCGCGCACAGCCAGGTGGATGCCACCGCGGAAGCGCGCTGGAAGCACGTTATCGAATCAATAGGGCAGCATAAATCATGGCTGGCATGAATTCCCATAGCGTCGGGTGGCGCGACTTCCTCGATGAAGGCCGTGAATATGTGGCTGGCTGTAACCCCATGCCATCGAGCGGCCACCTCACCAAGGTGACGGGCCTGGTAATGGAAGCCGTCGGTTTGAAAATGCCGGTCGGCAGCACCTGTGCGATCCATCTGCAAAACCATACAGTCGAAGCGGAAGTGGTCGGTTTTGCTGGCGAAAGATTATTTCTGATGCCTGAAAACGATGTGCATGGCCTGGTGCCTGGCGCACGCGTGATGCCGATCCAGCCGGTGCATGTGCTGGCGCTGGGCGGCAAGCGCAAGCCGGCACGCCGCATTGCCGACCGCGCCAAGCATTTGCCGGTCGGCAATATATTGCTGGGGCGTGTGCTGGATGGCGCCGGAAAACCACTCGACCAACTCGGGCCGCTGCTGGACACGGAATCTGCACCGCTGCAAAGCCGCCCTTTCAACCCTCTGGAGCGAGCCTCGATTGATACAGCCCTGGATGTCGGAATACGTGCCATCAACAGCATGTTGACCGTGGGCCGCGGACAGCGCATGGGGTTGTTCGCCGGCAGCGGCGTCGGCAAGAGCGTGCTGCTCGGCATGATGGCACGCTATACCAGCGCGGACATCACGGTAGTCGGATTGATCGGCGAGCGCGGCCGCGAAGTCAAGGAATTCATCAATGACATTCTTGGCAAGGAAGGCATGGCCCGCTCGGTGGTCGTTGCCACGCCGGCGGACACTTCGCCGTTGATGCGCTTGCAGGGCGCGGCTTATGCCACCACCATCGCCGAACACTTCCGCGATCAGGGGAAAAATGTTTTGCTGATCATGGACTCGCTGACCCGTTTCGCCATGGCGCAGCGCGAAATCGCGCTGGCGGTCGGCGAACCGCCCGCCACCAAAGGCTACCCGCCCTCCGTTTTCGCCAAACTGCCGCAACTGGTAGAGCGTGCCGGCAATGGCCTGGAAGGCAGCGGCTCAATCACCGCCTTCTACACCGTGCTGACCGAAGGTGACGATCAGCAGGATCCGATTGCCGAAAGCGCGCGCGCCATTCTCGACGGGCACATCGTGTTGTCGCGGCGGCTGGTGGAACAGGCGCATTATCCGGCGATCGATATCGAGGCCTCGATCAGCCGTGTGATGTCGCGTCTGGCGACACCGGAACACCTGTCGGTCGTACAGCGCTTCAAGCATATGTATGCCCATTACCAGCGCAACCGCGACCTGATCAGTGTCGGCGCCTATGTCAGGGGCAGCGACCCACTGCTGGACGAGGCCATCGCGCTCTATCCCAGGATGGAACAATTCCTGAAACAGGACATGTTCCAGCGCGAACCTTACGCGGCGAGCATTGCCCAACTGACGGCATTATTCGAACCATCGCATTGACGGGCGAGCCTTAATGATGACCAAGCCATTCTCCTTGCAACCCTTGATGAATCTGGCGCGACACCAGAACGATTCGTCAACACGCAAGCTCGGCCAGTTGAACAAACAGCAACAGGGTGTGCAGCAGAATCTCGATACTCTGCTGGAATACCGCAAGGACTACCAAACCCGTTTGCAGGAGGCGGTACAAAATGGAATGAGTCCGGCTGACTTGCGCAATTTTCAACAATTCATCAATAAACTTGATGAAGCAATCAGCCAGCAATTGAAGCTGGTCGAGCAAAGCAAGGCATCAACCCAGGCCGGGCGCGACGAATTCAACGCAACGCGGCGAAAATTGAAATCGTTCGACATGCTGCAACAGCGCCATATCGAAGAACAAAAGAAGGTTGCCGAAAAATCCGAGCAAAAGGCACTGGATGAGCATACCGGCAGAATTGCCGCTTACAAGATGAGCAATATCGAAGAACAGAACAAGTAATCAGAGAGTAGGAAGTGGATAGCAGATAGCGAAAAAACCTGCTTCCGACTCACCGCACCACTTGCCATACATAGGAGAATTGCCATGACCAGCCTGCCAATCAGCAACAAAACCCAACCTTCCGGAAATACCGCAAACGCGTTGCAGGCAAACACCGCAGCGGATACCCAATTGGCTGGCACACAACCTATCGGGCCTTTCGCATTCTTGCTGGCGCAGCAAATCGGCGAAGACAATTTATTTGTACCGGATACCGTAGCTACCATCGCTATTGGTGGCAATGCAGCGGACGGCGGTGCAGACCGCGCCCTGAAGGATGCGCAAGAACAAGCGGTGACCGACACCCCATCCGATCCGGCAAACGCGCTGGCCGCCATATTGATGCAGATCCCCCCTCCGGAAGACAGAGTACAGAAAACAGATGACCGGCAGGCAACGCAGCAGCCGCTCGCCCCCAGTTCCTTGCAGAAAACAGATGACCGGCAGGCAACGCAGCAGCCGCTCGCCCCCAGTTCCTTGCAGAAAACAGACGACCGGCAGGCAACGCAGCAGCCGCTCGCCCCCAGTTCCTTGCAGAAAACAGATGACCGGCAGGCAACGCAGCAGCCGCTCGCCCCCAGTTCCTTGCAGAAAACAGACGACCGGCAGGCAACGCAGCCGTTTATTCCTGATACTTCCCGTGAGACAGGGCACAAAAAACCGGCATCGGACTCAAAAGATAGTCAAATAATTCAACTTCCGTTCACCGGTAACCTGCCCTCGGAAGCGGCCAAACATGTGGAGTTGCCATCCAACCAGACTCTTCCAGCTTCAAATACCGCCCAAGCCATCGCCTCGCCGGCGATGCCTGCCGCAATGGCGGCCATGTTAACCAATAACATGCCCGCCAGCACCCCTCTAACCATTACCACCCCGCTGGGCAATAATGGCTGGGCGGATGAATTCTCACAAAAGATCAGCTGGATAAGCACACAGCAAAATCAAATTGCCGAACTTCATTTGAATCCGCCGAATTTAGGGCCATTGGATGTGGTACTGAAAATTTCCGATAATCAGGCCACTGTTCTGTTCACATCGCCGCATGGAGCAGTGCGTGATGCGGTGGAAAACGCCATGCCTAAACTTCGCGAAATATTGGCCGATAACGGCATTATGTTGGGGAATGCCACAATCAGCGACCAGTCCCCGCGCGACCGCGGTACAGATAGCTTCATGAACAGAGGCTCCGGCTCACCGGGTGGAGTTTCCGGCACTGCCTCCGAATCAGCCGAGTTATCGCCGGCAGCAGCGCAGACCACACTGGCGCGCCGCCACAACGGAATGGTGGATACTTACGCCTGAATGTTGATAATGGCTTAAGTTAACGAGGAATTTCAGTGCTAATCGGGTTATCATTAGCACCGGATTTCTCAACCGTTTATAAGGGGTGAAATATGGCAAAAGCCGCAGCAAAACCAGCCGCGACACAGGATACCGAAGCGAAAGAGGCTGATGCGCCGCCAAAGAAAAGCAAAAAAAAGCTCGTCCTGTTTATCTTGGCCTTGGTACTGCTGATGGGCGGCGGAGCCGCGGCATTCCTGCTGCTGAAACCAGCGCCTGCGCCAAAACATGGAGGCAGCGCAACCGCAGAGGCAGCGCGTCCGGAAGCGCGCCCGGAAATACCGCCAAAATTCGTCGACTTGGGTCAGTTTACAGCCAACATGATTCGGGAAGAAGGTGATCGCTATTTGCAGGTTGCGATCTCAATCAAAATATCCAAACCTGAACTGGAAGATAAAATCAAGGAGTCCAAACCGGAAATCCTGCACCGTGTGAATATGCTACTGCAAAGCAAACGCCCTTCCGAGCTATCCACTTTTGATGGGAAGGATAGGCTTGCCCAGCAAATCAAGGCGCAAGTCGAATATGTGCTGGGTTTGCGCAAGACTCCCCCTGTCATCGGCTCAGAGGAGAGCGCTACGCCGATCGAGCCCCGCAGCGGCAAGAGCGGCATAACCGACGTGCTGTTTACCTCTTTCATTATCCAGTAAATTAATTAATGAGCGAATTTCTCTCACAAGACGAGGTTGATTCCCTGCTCAAGGGAGTGACCGGCGAGACTGATGACGATCAAGGTCATCAGGAAGCCGCTCCTGGAGAGGTTCGCGCATACAATCTGGCTTCACAGGAACGCATCGTGCGTGGGCGTATGCCCACCATGGAAATCATCAACGAGCGTTTTGCGCGATTATTCCGCATCGGGTTGTTCAATTTGATTCGCCGCACCCCGGAGATTTCAGTCGGACCGGTGCGGGTATTGAAATTCGGCGAGTTCATCCGCAACCTGCATGTACCGACCAACCTGAATATCATTCAAGCCAAACCGCTGCGCGGCAATGGTTTGTTTATTTTCGACCCCAACCTGGCCTTTCTGGTAGTGGACAACATGTTCGGCGGCGATGGGCGTTTTCATACCCGTGTGGAGGGGCGAGAATTTACCCAGACCGAGCAGCGCATCATTCAAAAACTGCTTGAAGTGGTATTTGAAACCTATGGCAAATCCTGGGAAGCCGTTCACCCGCTGGAATTCGAGTTTGTGCGTTCGGAAATGAACCCGCAGTTCGCCAACATTGCCACACCAAACGAAGTGGTCATCGTTACCACATTCGACATCGAACTGGGCGGCAATGGTGGCGCGTTCCATGTTTGCATGCCCTATTCCATGCTCGAGCCGGTCAAGGATTCACTCTATAGCACCATGCAGGGGGAACATCTGGCCGTCGACAAGCGGTGGCTGCAACTGCTTTCCAAGCAGGTGCAGTCAGCCAATATCGAATTGGCCGCCACGCTCGGTCAGGCCGACATGACATTCGAACAAGTATTAAAAATGCAAATCGGCGATATCATCCCGCTGGAGATCGGTGAAAATATCATCGCTTCGGTAGATGGCGTTCCGGTGATGGAGTGCAAATATGGCGCTTTCAACAACCAATACGCATTGAAGGTTGAAAAAATGCTCTCGACTAACGAAGGAGAAGGTCATGCCTGACGAAACTGCAACCAACGAAGAAGCCATCACTGCCGACGATTGGGGCGCAGCCATGGCCGAACAGACCACCGCAACCGATGACTGGGGTTCAGCCATGGCCGAACAGGCAGCTGCCCCAAGCCCTCCGGCAGCGGCCGCCAAACCGCAAGTGCTGGAACAATTCGGAGCGGGCAGCACTGCTGCAACCGCCACAAACGACCTCGATATGATTCTGGATATCCCGGTACAATTGACAGTCGAGCTGGGGCGCACCAAGATGCCGATCAAGAATTTGCTGCAACTGGCACAAGGCTCGGTCGTTGAACTGGCCGGTATGGCCGGCGAGCCGCTGGACGTGATGATCAACGGTTTTCTGATCGCGCAAGGCGAAGTGGTGGTGGTCAATGATAAACTCGGCATACGCCTGACGGACATTATCACTCCGTCAGAACGGTTGCGGCGCCTTAACAGATGACAGACGACAGAAAACAGATGACAAATCCGTTGTCGCGGCTGCTCCGCGTTATTTGCATAAACGTGCCGCCTCGCGGCACACGAAGCATCTGCCTTCTGCCTTCTGCCTTCTGTCTTCTGCCTTCCGCATACGCTACTGAGGTGACGCGCCCCACCTATACTCCGCCACCGCCCGCAGTCAGCTCTGGAAGTATCATGCAAATCATTTTCAGTTTGCTCCTTGTGTTAGCCGTCATCGTGCTGGTGGCATGGCTGCTCAAACGCATGAATGTGACGCAGCAAAGCTCCGGCCATCTGCTCAAGGTATTGGGCGGTGTGTCAATAGGGCAACGCGAACGCATCGTGCTGGTCGAAGTAAAAGATACCTGGCTGGTGGTCGGAGTGGGGCCTGGGCAGATTCGCACCTTGCACACGCTCCAGAAAACAGAGGATAGAGAACCGAAGCCAGAAAATCTGGATCCATATCTTCAGCCTTCTGAAAATAAATTCTCCAAGCTTCTTTCATCAGTACTCAGCCATCGCAAACAGACGGCAGAAAACAAATGACTGTGGCGCAGCACCAATACATTCGGCGCAATGCCAAGGACAGGCTACCCGCCCGCTGGTGGCTGCACCCTTGCACTGTACTGCCTGTCGGCTGCTCCCTGCCTTCAGCCCTCTGCCTTCCGATAAAACAACTGGCCATTCCACCAAGCAATCTACAAACGGTTGCCAAGTGGCTGGTCATTCTTTCTGCCTTCTGCCTTCTGACCAGCCCAACCGCTTATGCGGAAGTCGGATTGCCCGCATTAACCAGTACGCCCGCGCCTGGCGGTGGCCAGACCTACAGCCTGAGCCTGCAAACGCTGCTGCTGCTCACCTCGCTGAGTTTTCTGCCGGCGATTCTGCTGATGATGACTGGATTCACGCGCATCATCATCGTGTTAAGCCTGCTGCGCTCCGCCATTGGCATACCCTCCGCACCGCCCAATCAGGTGCTGATCGGCCTGTCATTGTTTCTCACCTTCTTCGTGATGTCGCCGGTATTCGACAAAATCTATACCGAGGCCTATTTACCCTTCAGCGAAAACAAGCTTGATTTCCAGCACGCTGTAGAAAAGGGCAGCGTGCCGCTGAAAACCTTCATGCTGCGCCAGACCCGCGAAGCGGATCTCGCGCTGTTTGTCAGAATCTCCAACAGTGAACCGCTGCAAAATGCCAGCCAGGTGCCGTTGCGCATTCTTGTGCCAGCTTATGTCGTCAGCGAATTGAAAACTGCTTTCCAGATAGGCTTTGTGATAATCATTCCGTTTCTCGTTATCGACATGGTAGTGGCCAGCGTGCTGATGTCCATGGGTATGATGATGCTATCGCCAGTCACTATTTCGCTTCCCTTCAAGATCATGCTGTTCGTGTTGGCCGACGGCTGGAATCTGATAATCGGCTCTCTGGCGCAAAGTTTTTATACCTGAGACAGTCACTAGCCGTTAGACGCTCGTTTTTAGTTAAACCCAAAACTTTGCGAAGCAACTACACCCGCTAACGACTACCGACTATTAACTAACAACTCAATTATGACTCCCGAAACCGTCATCACCATCGGGCAACAAGCCGTCGAAATGACGCTGATACTCTCCGCTCCGCTGCTGCTCAGCGCGCTGGTCATCGGCTTGGTGGTAAGCATTTTCCAGGCTGCAACCCAGATCAATGAAATGACCCTGTCTTTCATTCCAAAACTGTTGGGGATTTTTCTGGTACTGATCTTGGCCGGCCCATGGATGGTAAACACAATGGTCGATTATATCCAAAGACTGTTCGGCAACATCCCCTGGATGATCGGTTAACGGGCATGACAACAGTGCTACCAATGACAATGAACTCGCCATGCCCGTTTCCCTCACATCCCGCGACACGTTACTGGCGAAGCCAGCCGCTTGCGGGAGCGGGTGTGAGGCGGCCACTCCCGCCCCGGATGCTTCGCAACGCCATGTCATGGCCGCCACCCCGACCCTCTGGTGGAACTACTAGCCATTCGACTAGGCCGTCAAGAAACGACAGCCAAGTCGCTGGTTATCCCGCAAGCGGTAGAGGGGGCAAACGTATCGCTACGCGAGCTTCACATTAACCGCCATGATCAGCTTCACCAGCGCACAACTTGATGCATGGCTCGCCACACTGATTTTCCCGCTAACGCGCATCCTGGCCATGATTGCCAGTTCCCCGGTATTCGGCAACAAGCAAGTCACCAGGCGCGTCAAGATCGGCTTATCCGTACTGCTTGCCATCATCATCGCGCCGACCATCGGCGAAATGCCGCCGGTCTCTGTTGGCTCGCCGCAGGGGCTGTTGATAATGATCCAGCAGGTCATCATCGGCGTGGCGATGGGACTCACCATGCGCCTGATTTTTGCCGCTGTTGAAATGGCGGGCCAATTGGCAGGATTGCAGATGGGGCTGGGGTTCGCCAGTTTTTATGATCCGGTCAATGCCACTCAATCTCCGGTCGTCGCACAATGGCTGGGGATAATTGCGGTGCTGGCTTTTTTGGCCATGAATGGCCATTTGCACATGCTATCCGCGCTGGCCGAAAGCTTTCACACACTACCCATCGGCAGCATGATGCCAGCCAAGGAGTTTTATGAGTTAGCGAGGCTGGGGGGAAGCATCTTTGCCTATGGCTTGCAAATTTCGTTGCCGCTCCTGGCCGCATTGCTGACCGCCAATATCGCGTTAGGGATACTCACCCGTGCCGCGCCGCAGCTCAACCTGTTCGCAATCGGTTTCCCCATCACCCTGGCAATGGGTTTTCTAGTATTGGCGCTTTCCATGCCCCATTTTATCCCGCTGATGGACAGGCTCGCCCAGGAAGGGTTGGGTACGATGCTTAACCTGGTAAAACCGCCTCACTGACCATTTCCGGACAGTCGCAACAAAAACATGACCCGTATACAGTGAAGGTTCGAGCGGCTTCATGCCCTCGCCACCTTCTGAAAATCAAAGGTAGTTAAACATGGACATGTTTGTAACCTTTACAAACGACTGTTGCGCGGCCTGCAAGACCATCTGCTGCTGTGTCAGGTCGCTTATTGCCTTGTTGTAATCGGTATCCTGAAGATCAGACAAGGCCTGCTTGAACTGCAAGCCAAAATCTTCACCCGCAACCTGTAATGCATCAATCTCATTAAGGCGCAAACCCATCGTGGCCTGGGAAGTCCGAATATTACCCAGCGCCCTGTCCAGATTGTTGATTCCGCGGCCTATGGTGTTGGCCAGATTGGCGCCAACCACCGGCGCGTTCAATCCATCGATCAAGTCGGAAATTGTCTTGAACACGCTTTCGTTGGAGCTGGGCGATACGGTAAATTTGTCGCCGCCGACCGGCGCGCCTTTGATTTCGAACTGCATCCCGTCAAAACTGATAGCTTGGCCGCTCACGTAGGAATTGCCGGTGGAGACCGGCGTGGCGGTCGTCGTGTCCATCACGTCATAAGTCGTCGCTGATGTGAACGTGATGCTGTAGTCATGGCCGTTCAATAGTGCCGGGTTGACGACATTCCCCCTGCTGATTACGCCCGTTCCGGTATTACCCGCTGCCGGCTGCGTATCAAACGTGCCATTGCCATTCTTGATACGCATGAAGACATCGGCTCCGCTGTCGCTCGTGGCCAGTTGCCGGTTTGCGGCGGCTTGCACAATACGCTGTCCGTCGTCGCCAAAAAAATCTACCCCTCCTGTGGTATCCACAAAGGGTGTTGTCCTGGATTGAAACCCGGAAAACAAATAATTACCCAACCCGTCCGAGCTATTCGCCAATCCGAGTAAATCTTGCAGCCTCTCAACCAGGTCCGCCGCAACAATTTTCGGGCTGTTGGTCGAACCATCGCCGGCGGTCAGCACTGAGGCGCGCACATCCTGCACCAAGGATGCGACGGCGTCGAGCGTCCTTTCGGCCATCGACAAGGTATTGCGCGCCATGGTTCTGTTTACCGCATATTGCGTGTTGGCCGCATCTCTCTGGCTGACTTCCAGAGCCTGGGTTGCCGCCACCGGGTCATCCGATGCGGTCAATAGACGGCGCCCGCTTGCAATCTGCTGCTGCGTATGCAACATCCTGGTCTGCTGCTGGTTCAGCAAGGCCACATTGTTGTCAAAAATCGTATTGGAGCTGATACGCATCACACACCTGCTTTCTTATGAACTAATCGCCAGGATGGCATCAAACATGGTTTTGGCGATTTGCATTGCCTTGGCTGCCGCTTGATACGCATTCTGATAACGAATCAAATTTGCCGCTTCCTCGTCCAGATTTACGCCGGAAATCGCCTGCTGCGCCGCAACTGTCTGGGTCACCATGTTGTCCTGCGCCTTGCTCGTTACGTCTATTTCATGGGTCTTGGCGCCAATTTCACCAATCAGCTGGCCATATATTCCCTGCAGGCTGGCCGTGCCATTCTCCATCAGGTATTGAGTTTGCAAACCGGCCAAAAGCAACGCGTTGCGGCTGTCTCCGGTCGCGTTGGTGTTGGTTGTGATATTGAAAACGTCGCCTGCTACGGGTGTGCCCGTAATTTGCACTGCCCAGCCGTTGTAAGTGATATTGGCACCCGATGTATAGGGAACACCGACGATTGCCAATGGAGGCGCGCTCGTTGCGCTGCTTACATTAAACGTAGTAGCCGAAGTAAATGTAATTGTTACTGGCTGTTGCAAGTTCAAGTCGGTCGCCGGATGTGCCGGATTAGGGGTAACGGGGGGAGTTACAACTGTTCCGCTGCTGATTTTTGCAGTTCCGGTATTGGTCAAAGCGGCAGTCGCGCGCATTGGCGCAGCAGCTGCAATCTTGGCGGGATCATTGGTAGCCAGCGAAATATCGCGTGCACCGTTTGCAGTGGGGCGTATCAGGAAGCTATCGCCTGCCGCCATCGCGCCGGACGTCAAATTAACCGTAAATCCATCCACTGTCTGAGGCAGCGCGCCGAGATTGGTCACGACATTATCCGTTGAACGAATCATTGAATAATTTACGCCGTCAAACTTCAACTGGTAGTCGCTGGTGGTCAACGCCGCCACGTCAGTAATGCTGGCAGACACGGCTGCATTGCCGGTATTGTAGGCTCCCTGCTCGACACGCGGGGAAGCCGCATTGAAAAGATTGCCTCCTGGCGCGCCGTAATAATCCTGTCCCAACTGATTTTGCTGATTGATGCTGATGGACATTCCCAATGCCACACGGCCAAGCGCATTACGCGCCGGCTCCAGTGTTTGGTCACGGAAAGCGATATATGCCCCCAGATTGCCTCCTTGCAAGTTGCTTTGCTGCAAGACACTGGTTCTGCCATTATTCAGGTAGGCAACCTCTATCTTGCTCGGGTCGGTTGCCGATTGAACAGTTTGCAACTGCATCGCCTGCTCATCCAGCACCAGTGTTTGGCCGTTGCCCATAAACACGCTTACCGTCCCATCCTGTTGCTGCAATACAGTCGCCTTGATTTCCAGGTTCAATTGGCTGATTGCCTGATTACGCTGATCGATCAGATCGTTTGGTTGCTCCCCGGGCTCACCGGCGGAAGCCCGCTTAATGCTGCCATTCAGGGCAGCGATTTGCCTGGCATAACTATTGACGGTATCGACACTGCTGGTGATCTGCACGTTAAGCCCGCCGGCTATATCTGACAGGCGTTGATCGATGGCTTGGAACCTGTTTACCGCAAACTGTGCATTGCCGAGCAAGGTTTGGCGCGCAGGAAAAGATTCCGGGCTATTGGCAACCCCGTTCATCGCATCGAAGAAACCCTGCATCGCCGGCGCTGCGCCGGCAGCGGGGTCGGCAACCAGGCTATCGATCTGCTGTATTGCGGAAAGGTACGCTGTCAAATAGCTGGCTTGACTCTGCTCTTGCAAAATCTGTGTATTCAGAAATTGATCGTAGATCCGCCTTACACCTGAGGCATCGACCCCCGCTCCCACAAACCCTGCACCGGTCTGCACTCCACCACGCGAACTGACCAGAACTTGCTGCCTGCTGTATCCGGGAGTGTTTGCATTGGCGATATTGTGCTGTGTAGTCGCCAAGCCCATTTGGGCAGCGTTCATAGCGCTTAATGCCGAGGTAAACAGGTCTGCCACAATATCCCTTTCGCTTGCCCACTCGGGCTTTTTTGTATTATCGGCACATCTGAAAAAGTCTTTAGAGAAACCGGTTAAATCCACTCACATCGAGTTTGGGAAGCACGCTCAACCCAAGTCACCACTTAAGAGCCTATTTCAGTAGGTTTCATGCCCCGCGCCGTTTGCCTGCGGGATGCAGTGCAAGGCGCGGGCTGCGCAGTGTAGCCATTCTCCACAAGCAGGCCGCAACGCCGCAATGCGCCCGCAGGCAAGCGGCCCTTCGGGTTGAGTCTGGGCGCGGCGTCTGCGGCGTTGCACCGCTTGCCAATGGAACGACCATTGGCTGCGCGCTGCGTCTTGCATCCATCCGCGCCCAGACCCAACGCGGGGCATGAAACCTACTGAAATAGGCTCTAAGCCGGAACGGATCAGTATTCCCTTACGGCAATTAACCTGTCAAGTCGATCTTGCCCATGATACTCGCCAGTTTGTCGGCATATTTTGGGTCTGTTGCATATCCTGCTTTTTGCATGGCCTGCGCCATTCCGGCCACATCACCGCCCTGTTGCAACACGTCCGCATAGCGCGGGTTATTGCCGATCAGATTGGCATAATCCTGAAATGCCTCGGCATAAGAAGAATAGGCGCGGAATTTTTCAACCTGCTTGTATGCCACGCCGTTTTTATACTCGGTGGTCATCACTTCTGCCACCTTGCCATCCCAGCCGGCATTTGCCTTGATGCCAAACAGGTTGAAACTGTTGCTGCCGTCCGCCACACGGATTTCGCGCTTCCCCCAGCCGCTTTCCAATGCGGCCTGCCCCAGCATCAGCTGCGGCGGCACGCCGCTTGCCTGGCTGGCCTGCATGGCAAACGGCAGCATCCGATTCACAAAATCCTGCTGGGCATTTTCGCTATACGCAGACGGTAAGGCATTGATCGAGGATTGAGCGCCAATTTTCTGCCCTTTATCCGCTGTCATTTGCCCCCTGAGCTGCTTGACCATCATATCGGCCAGCCCCACACCACGGCTGGCCATGCTTTGCGCCAGTTGCTGATCCAGCATGCCGGTGAACATTTTCGTTTGTTCGCTATCGAACATTCCGTCCTGCGGCGTGGCCTCGCGCATACTCTTCAGCATCATGTTGAGGAACACCGACTCAAACTGCTGTGCCGCCGCCTTGAGCGCCTGATCCGGCGAATGCCTGGCTTGCGCACGCAATTGCTCCAGGCTTTGCGTATCGAGAGCCAGCTTTGCCGAGGTGTCCAGCGGTTTTACCATCAGATGATCTCCAGATCGGCATGCAATGCGCCGGATGATTTCATCGCCTGCAGAATTGCCAGCAAGTCCTGCGGGGTCGCGCCTATCGAATTGAGCGCCTTGACCACTTCGCTCAGCAACGCCCCTTTTTGAAGTTGCACCAAACCGCCCTTGTCGGCTTTAATATCGATGGTGGTTTTGTCGGTTTGCACGGTTTGGCCTTGAGAAAACGCAGCGGGCTGGCTCACCGTACTGTCGGTACCGATTACCACGGTCAGATTACCGTGCGCCACGGCGCAAGCATCCAATGTCACGGCCTGATTCATCACTACCGAACCGGTGCGCGCATTGATGATTACCTTGGCGATCCCCTGTGCCGTGCTGACCTCCAGATTCTCGATTTTGGATATGAAGGCGACACGTTCATTACCTGCCGGCGCGCGCACCTGTATTACCCTCCCATCCAGTGCCGAAGCCAAATCCGGGGCAACCTGCCCGTTGATTACATCAACTATCCGCGCGGCAGTAGTAAAATCCGTGGTTTTCAATTCCAGATGAATAAACCCGCCTTGACCTAAAAGCGTTGGCACGGCCCGTTCCACCGTTGCGCCCGCCGGCAGGCGACCGACGCTCAAATGATTCACCTGTACCGAGGCTCCGCCTGAGGAAGCGCCCACTCCGCCCACCAGCACGTTACCCTGCGCCATCGCATAAACTTGACCGTCCGCACCTTTCAACGGCGTCATCAACAATGTCCCGCCGCGCAGGCTCTTGGCATTGCCGATCGAAGAGACGGTCACATCGATGGTTTGTCCGGGTTTTGAAAACGGCGGCAACGTGGCAGTCGCCATCACCGCAGCAACATTCTTGAGTTGCAGGCTGGTGCCTTGCGGAAGGTTTACGCCCATCTGCGACAGCATGCTGATGATGCTTTGTACCGTAAACGGGGTTTGCGTGGTCTGGTCGCCGCTGCCGTCCAGACCGACCACAAGACCGTAGCCGATCAGCTGGTTATCGCGCACGCCCTGAATGCTGGCCACATCCTTGATGCGATCCGCATACGCTGCGCTGCCACAGAAGACAGAGGACATAACCAGCCACTTAGCAATCGTTTTGGGATTGCTTAGTGGAATGGCTAGTTGTTTCATCAGAAGACAGAAGACAGGCAAAACCATCACCCTCCAGAAGCTGGAGGCGTCAAACTTGCCCGACCACAAAATTTGCTTCACACAATCTCCTCAACAAAGGGCGTACCGCCTTTTCTGTCTTCCGTCCCCTGTCTTCTGTCGTCTGATGTCAGAACGGCAACACTGACTTAAAGAACCGCCCCAACAATCCCAAGGACTGCACATCGTTAATTAACTCACTCATCTCGCCTTTATTCTTGTACTCGATACGCGCATCGGAGACCTGGGTAGATTGCACGGTATTCATATTGGTGATTGTAGTCGGATTAACCACTCCAGAGAAACGAATAAATTCATCGCTATTATTCAGGGCCACCTGCTTTTCACCGCTGACCAGCAAATTCCCGTTTGCCAATACGTCGATCACCGTCACTGTAATCGTGCCGGTCATATCCTCACTGGCAGCGCCCGCCCCGGTAGTTTCCGTCTTATTGCTGCTGCTGCTGGTTGCTGAAAATGCCTGAAGCAACTGCCTGACCGGCGTCCCCACGGTCACGCTCGGCGTATTTGCGTTAAGGTTGTTTGCGGCGGTGGAGCTGCCGCTGGACTTCTTGTTGCCAGTGGTTTTCTCCGCAATATTGATGGTCAGAATGTCGCCGATATTACGCGCGCGCTTGTCCTCAAACAAAGGGCGCTCATTGATTCCGGCATGAAAAATCGCCCCGTCCGCCGGAGCGATCGTTTTTCTCTCAACCGGCTTGACGGTCATCGGCTGATGCACACTGGTCGGCGGATTGCTGACGCAACCAACCAGGCCGGACAATAATACAATCGAAAAAAGCGTTTTAAACATCCGCCGCACCCCGCAAGCCTGAAGCCTGCCCTCCACCAAAATTACATCTGCGTTAATTTTTGCAACATCTGATCCGAAGTCGTAATAGCTTTGGAGTTGATTTCATAGGCGCGCTGCGTCTGGATCATATTCACCATTTCCTCTACTACATTTACGTTGGAAGTTTCTACATAATTTTGGTTCAACAATCCCGCACCATTTGTTCCGGGAACATTGGTGCTCGGTGTGCCGGAAGAAGCGGACTCCTGGTACAGGTTTTCACCCTGGCTCATCATGCCCGCCGGGTTGATAAATGTTGCCAGTTGCAGGCTGCCCACCTGCACCGGCGCAGTCACGCCGGGCTGGGTAACGCTGATTACCCCGTCGCGCCCTATTGTAACAGTCAAGGCATTTGACGGAATGGTGATGGCTGGCTGAATCGGGAAACCGCTGGATGTCACCAGTTGCCCCTGGCTATCGATCTGGAATGAGCCGTCGCGGGTATATGCCGTCGAGCCGTCCGGCATCAGCACTTGAAAAAATCCCGCTCCCTGAATCGCCACATCCAGCTGGTTGCCGGTTTGTTGCAGATTGCCTTGGGTATGTATCCGCTCGACAGCCACGGGGCGCACCCCGGTACCGATCTGCAAGCCTGACGGAATCTGGGTTTGCTGCGAAGATTGCGCGCCGGGCTGGCGGATGGTCTGATACAGCAAGTCCTCGAACACCGCGCGCGAGCGCTTGAAACCGGTGGTGCTGACGTTGGCCAAGTTATTGGCGATGACGTCCATCTGGGTTTGCTGCGCGTCCATACCTGTTTTGGAAATCCATAAAGAGCGTATCATGATTTTGTCCTGTTAAAGAAATGGGTTGGCGGTAAAAAACCGGGAGTTATCTGCCCCCCGGTTCCTAGCCGGAAATATTCATTATCTGACTGGCCTGCCGCGCATTGTTGTCCGCGCTTTGCAACATTTTCATTTGCATATCGAATTTTCGCGCCAGTGAAATCATGCTCACCATCGCCTCTATGGTATTCACATTACTGCCTTCCAGGCTGCCTGGCACCACCCCTACATTTGCATCCGCAACGGCCGTCGTGCCGTCTTTCAGGCGGAACAAGCCATCGCTGCCGCGCTCCAGTTGCCCGGCGGGCGGATTGACCAGCTTCAACCTGCCCGCCACAACCACCAAAGTAGCCTGTCCGCCGGTCGGTACGGTTGAAAGCGTGCCATCCTTGGCAAAAGTCACGCCTGTGTCGGGCGGGATGGTGATCGGACCGCCATCACCCAGCACATTCAGGCCGGTGCGGGTTTGCAGCACACCATTGGGCGTAATCTGAAAACTGCCATTGCGCGTGTATGCTTCCTTGCCATCCGGCCCCTGCACCGCGATCCAGCCCGCGCCGTTCACGGCCACATCCAACTCACGCCCGGTTTGCTGAAGAATGCCCGGCGTAAAATCCGTACCTGCCGTGGAATCCACCACAAACGTGCGTGTTGGCAAGCCTTCGCCAACCAGCGGCACCGCGCGGAAGGTGTTCAGCATGGCGCGAAATCCAGGCGTGCTGGCATTAGCCAGATTCTCCGACACCGCCGCCTGTTGTTGCAGCACATGCGAGGCGCCGGTCATGGCGGTGTAGATTAATTTATCCATTGCCTACTCCCTAAGCCGGGCAAGCCTGAACCAAAAAGGTGGCGGCTTTCGTAGGTCGGAAAAGCGCAGCGCCTTCCGACACCTCCTGTCGGATAGCTTTGCATAGCCATCTGACTAGGCCGTCAAAAAACGACGGCCAAGTCATTGGTTAACGCTACGCTCATCCGACCTACAACTACTCCCTACTCCCTATTAGCGCATATTCACCAGCGTCTGCATGATCGCGTCCTGGGTTTTGACTGTCTGCGCATTCGCTTGGTAAACGCGCTGCGCGGTAATCATGTTCACCAGTTCGGCGGTCAAGTCCACATTGGAATCTTCCGTCGCCGAGGATTGCAATATCCCCAGGGAGGCCGAACCGGGTGTGCCGATCAGCGGGCTGCCGGATGTGGAGGTTTCCACCCACTCATTGTTGCCCATCGGCTGCAAACCCTGCGGGTTGGTAAAATTCGCCAGCAGCATCTGCCCCAAAGCGCGCGATTGCCCGTTGGTATAACGCCCCAGTATTGTTCCGTCAGCACTGGTGCTGAATCCGCTTAACCTTCCGGGAGCATACCCGTCCTGAGTCAGGCTATTGACCCCGAATTGGGCGCCGTATTGAGCGGTAGCGGCAAAATCGAAGGTAAGCGTTTCAGTTGCCGCCCCCGTTGGTGTGAACGATGCTGAAGCCACTGTCCCCAACGGAGAGGAAACGGGGATGGTAGAAGCCAGTTGGCCCAGAGTATTAAAGGTCAGCGCAGCCATAGGGAACGTCACGACCGCCCCTGCTGCCGCCACTGCGGTTGTTGTGTTCGGTACAAAATTGACCACATTACCCGCTATTGAAGAAATGGTTGCCGTGTGAGGATTGCCGTTTGGACCAGCGCCAGCGATGACAATCGTATTGCCTGCCGCCAAACCCGTCGGCACTCCGGTCAATGTTACCGAACCGCCCGCCGGCACCGCCGCTGAAGCAGTTGTGCTCTGCGGAACCAGCACTCCATCTACCGACAAATAAGTATTCCAGATAGACGAGCCGGCATTGGAGGTAACAACGGCACCGGCAACAGTTGCCAGCGTTGTCGCCGGAACAAAAGTCACCGTATTGCCCGCAATGGCGGTAATGGTAGCCGTCATATTAGTAGGCCCTACTGCCGCTCCGGCGATAGTGATGGTATTACCGACCGCCATACCCGTAGCGGAAGCGAGGGTTGCCGCAGTCGATCCCGAAGGGATAATCGCTGGAGCGGTGGTGGAAGCAATTGGCTGCCTTTGAAAATACAGCGCTCCGACATGGCTGGCGCCCAGGCTGTCATACACTGTCATCGAAGTCGAGCTGGTGTAGGATGTCGGGTCGTTCGTGTCAAAAACCGGGGTTACCGGTGTCGCGGCGCGTGAATCGAGATTTGCCGCCAAAGCCACATTGGCCGTCTGCTGCGGAGCCAGATCGGATGAATCGATCTGGATTGGCAATGTCTGCCCGGGAATGATATTCCCTGTTGAATCAGGCAGGTAGCCAGACAACTGATGCCCCTGATTGTTAACGATATAGCCATTCTTATCCACCTGGAATTGCCCGTTGCGGCTGTAAAAAATGCTGCCGTTCTGGTCGACCATGCGGAAGAATCCCTGTCCGCTGATTGCGGTGTCCAGCGGATTGGCGGTATTGGTGATATTCCCCTGGGTAAACTGTTGCAAAACAGCCGCCATCTTGACCCCGGTGCCTACCGCCGCCGAACCGCTGCCGGAAAGGGATGCCGCATACATATCGGCAAATTGCGCCTGCCCTTGCTTGAAGCCGACCGTACCGGAATTCGCCACGTTATTGCCTATCACATCCAGTTGTTTGGCCGATGCATTTAGACCGCTCAAACCTTGCTGAAAGCTCATGATGTTCTCCTCGTAATTAACATATCGAAGGCGCTTCGCACCCCGAAACGCGTTGCTGTATTTCTAAAGAATTTGCCTGACTTGCGACAGCGTAATGCCGCCCAACTGCCCGACACCCAACGTGACCCCCTGCTTGCCTTGCGTAACGCTGCTCACCATACCAAACTGCAATCCCGTCGCGTCCGCCGCCTTGCCCGCCTGCGTGGCGTTCACGGCAAAGGTGTAGCTGCCATCCGTCACGCTGGCGCCGGAATTATTATGACCATCCCATTGCCAGTTGATCAGCCCGGCCTTCTGCGCACCCAGATGCATGTTGCGCACCAGCACGCCGGCTTTGTCGTAGATGGCAATATCGACCTTATCGGCAGATTGCGCCAGCTCGATGCCGCCGTAGCCTTTTCCGTCACTCAAGTCGACACCCTTGCCGGGTACCAGCACGGCATGGCCGATCATGCTGGCCGCCTGCAGCGACTGGTTGGACACCATGCTGTCGCTCAGCGCCTGCAGGGTGACATTCAGCTTGTCGATACCGGTCACCGTGCTGAGCTGAGCCATTTGCGAGGTTACCTGCGCGTTGTCCATCGGATTCAGCGGATCCTGATTTTTCATTTGCGTGACCAGCAACTTCAGGAAACGATCTTGAGTGTCGGCCGCCACCGAGGCCTGCGTGGCAGAACTTGAGCCTGCATTCAACGAAGCAAACAGCGCTGCGGCAGAATTGGCGTCTTGTGTATTGCTAATCATGACGATTCCCTTTCATTGATTTTACTTTTTAATGTTACTGCTGGCCGATGGTCAGCGTCTTTAGCAGCAGTGTTTTCGAAGTGTTCATCACATCCACGTTATTCTGATAGGCGCGCGAGGCGGAGATCATGTTCACCATCTCACCCACCACATCCACATTTGGCATGGTGACATAACCCTTCTCATCCGCCATCGGATGCTTGGGATCGTAGACCATTTTCATCGGCGAGTTATCTTCGACCACCGCCGTGACTTTCACGCCCTGCGCGCTGCCGTCATCCAGCGGTACCGCGCTGAATATCACCTGCTTGGCACGGTACGGTTTGCCGTTGGCGCCGGTGGTACTGTCGGCATTCGCCAGATTGCTGGCAACCACGTTCAAGCGTTGCGATTGCGCCGCCATCCCAGAGCCAGCCACATTAAATATATTAAACAAAGACATAATCTACCTCCGTTAGTTTCAGAGAACGCCCGGACAAGCTACAAAAACCACATCAAGCACCGATTAGCCCTGTATCGCGGCAAACATGGCTTTCATTTGTTCGCTGACAAACTTGACGCTGGCTTCATAACGCAAAGCGTTATCGGTAAATTGCGCGCGTTCCACGTCCATATCCACCGTATTGCCATCGGCGCTAGGCTGAACCGGCTTGCGGTACATCACCGGCGCACCCAGAATCGATCCGCCCGCTTTGCCTTCCAGATGCATGGGCGAAGTCCGCACCGCCGGCAAGACAGCGGGCGTACCCGCCAAAGCGTCCCGTAACGCGCTGGCAAAATCGATATCCCTCGCCTTGTAGTTCGGCGTATCTGCATTTGCGATATTGGAAGCAAGCAACTCCTGGCGCGCGGCGCGCAAATTCAGCGCGGTTTGCTGAAACCTCAGCATATCGTCCAATTTATTGACCATACTGCCCCCTCAATTCAAACCCGACACTTCTACCAGATTACCCATTTACATGAACATCATGCTAAACCCGCGCATACCCAGCCTATCCGACGATAAGCGGCACATTCCCCCGCCAATTCCGGCATTCCAATGCTTTCCTTAACAGCCCGCAACACGCACAATGCGCCCCATGAAAAAACTTTTACTGGCCGCCTTTCTCCTGCTGCAAACCGCTGCCGCCGGAGCAATGCAGGATCACGCCCAGATAAGGGACATCGTTGCCGGCTTCGTGCAGCAACAAACTGCCGCGCTTCCCGGCAAGGTCACCTACCAGATAGATGAGATAGACCGGCGCATCGTTTTGCCGAAATGCGCCAGACTCGAAGCCTTTCTGCCAACCGGTAGCCAGTTGATCGGCAAAACATCGGTTGGCGTACGCTGCGCCGAAAAGAACGGTTGGAGCATTTTTGTCCCGGTACAAATCAGGCTCAACCTCAATTTATTGACCAGCGCACACCAATTGCCACTGGGGCATACGCTGCAAGAACAGGATCTTGCCAGCCAGACGACAGAATCCTCGCAATCAGGAGGATTCACCGACCCCAAGCAAGTGATCGGGAAAGTGCTGCGTTACGGCATCGCCGCCGGACAGGTATTGCGCGAGGATATGCTGCGCAAGCCTTACAGCGTAACGCAGGGGCAAGCCGTGCAGCTTGCCGTGCAGGGCAGCGGCTTCAGCATACGCGGCGAAGGAGTAGCCTTGAACAATGCGAGCGAAGGGCAGGCTGTGCAAGTTCGCGTCGGATCTGGCCGCGTAGTCAGCGGGATTGCGCGTGCCGGCGGTATGGTGGAAATCGTGCCTTAGCGCCCATTCCGGCAGGTTTTATCCTATAAAAAGCAGTTAGCCACAGAGATCACAGAGGAAAAACAAAAGCTTGCAACACGGGAGTTATTCACCTTTTTGGTGATACTCAAAAATGTGGAGAAACCACGTCCCTCTCTGTGTTCTCTGTGAACTCTGTGGCTTGAACTGAGGTTTTTAGGTTTATACCTCGCGCCGTTTGCCCGCGAGATAAACCAGAATGGCGTAGGCCGGGCTTCAGCCCGGCCTACAACCCATTGTTTTACAATGGCTCGATAGCCAATGAACCACCCGGGATAAAAACGCGGCAACACCTAAAGTTTTCCGGATTTTTACCGATATAATGCAAACAACAAGAAATAAAGCGCAGTCAGACTGAAAGGATAACCGTGAAAATCGACAAACCCAGCAAGCCGTTACCCGCCGCCGGCATGGCAGGAGAAGGTGCGGCACATGCCGCAGCAAAAGGGAAATCCAACCCGGCGCCCGCAGAGAAGCAGCCGGGCAACACCAGCGTATCGCTCGGCTCCACAGCCGCGCAGTTGCGCAGCATGGAAAGCAGCATGGCAAACACTCCTGTTGTCAATGCGGCCAAAGTTGCAGAAATCAAGCAAGCCATCAGCGATGGCCGCTTCAAAGTCAACCCGGAAGCCGTCGCTGGCCGTTTGCTCGATACGGTGCGCGACCTGATCGGCAGCAGGGCGTAATACTTGAAGCAATCTTCCTGCCCGCAATTGCTTTCCGCTTTAACCGCCGAACGCGCGGCATTACTGGGCTTCATTGCCTTGCTGGAACGCGAGCAGGGAATGCTGGTGGAAAACCTCACCGACCAACTGCTTGAATTGTCCGAACAAAAGTCAACCAACGCGCTCGCTCTTAACGAACTTACCGAAACGCGCCGCGCCCTGTTGCAAAAAAGTTTCCCGCAACTTGACGCCGGAGCGATTCGCGCCTGGCTGGAAATGCACAGCCCGGAAGGGCTGGCTATGTGGCAGGAAATCCTCGTATTGGCAGAACACGCCCAGCAGCTCAATCAAACAAATGGCGAACTGATTCAGACAAAGCTGCGCCGCAACCAGCAATTGCTTACCGTGTTAAGCAATGCGGTAAACAAAGCGAATCTTTACGGCCCTGACGGGCAGACCAGCTTTTCGCCGGGGAGCGGCAGATCTTTGGGTAGCGGCTGAAACTTAATTGTCTTTCCCCGCCTCGCGCTCTGCGGCGGGTGACACGATCGTGACGGTCACGCGCCGGTTCTTGGCGCGATTTTCCGGGCTGTCGTTCGGCGCCAGCGGCTGATTCGCCGCCAACCCGACTGCCGCCAGCCGTTTTGCCGGCACTCCGTTATCGATAAGCAGGCGAACCACACTGCTGGCGCGTGCGGAAGACAGCTCCCAATTCGAAGGGAACTGCGCCGTTGCGATGGGGACATCGTCGGTATGGCCTTCCACCTCGACAGGCAGTTCCTCTTTGCTCAAGACCGCAGCCACCTTGCGTAGCACCTCCAGCGTGCCCGGCTGAAGCGTAGCCTCACCGGTCCGGAACAAGGTGCTCGCGCTGATGTCAATTTCCACGCCGCGCCGGGTCTGGTTGACGCTGACTTGATGCTGCGCAATCAACTCCGACATCACCTGGCTCAAACCGGCGCCCAGGTTCTTCATGCGCTCCTGAATCTTGCGCTGCTGCGCCCCTAGGCGCGCCGTATTCCTGTCCACCATGAACTGGACATTCTGCTCCGGAATCGCGGCGGGAGATACCGGGGTTGCCTGTTTGTTAAGCACGCTGCTCAAAGCGACGCCGAACGTCTTGAACTTCTCCTCGTTTACCGAAGAAATGGAATACATCACCACGAAGAAAGCGAACAGCAAGGTGACGAAATCGGCATAAGAAATCAGCCAGCGGTCGCGGTTATCGTGCTCTTCGCGTTTCCTTCGGTGTGCCATGGCATGCCTCCCATGAAAATGCCCGGCAGGGCGGGCCGCAACTATTCGATATAGCTGCGCAATTTGATTTCGAGCAGCCTCGGATTGTCCCCGTTGGCAATCCCGGCCAGGCCGTCCACGATCATCTCGCGCAGATCGGCTTGCTGCAAGATGATGGATTTCAGCTTGTTGGCCACCGGCAGGAAGAACAAATTGGCGAAAGCCACGCCGTAGATCGTCGCGACAAACGCCACGGCGATGCCGCTGCCCAGTTTGCTCGGCTCCGCCAGATTCTGCATGACGTGCATCAGGCCAAGCACTGCACCTATGATGCCGATAGTGGGTGAATACCCGGCGGCCGCCTCCCACACCCGCGCGGACTGCCAGCGCAACTGCTCCCAGGAATGGGTATCCACATCCAGCACTTCGCGGATCTTTTCCGCGCTATGCCCGTCCACCAGCAGTTGCAGCCCCTTCTGCAGGAACGGATCGCTCACGGTCTCGACCTGCCTCTCCAGCGCCAGTATCCCTTCCTTGCGCGCGATTATTCCCCATGAGGCTATCTGACCGATCAACTCCTCGCCAGGCATCATGGGAGGTCTGAACGCCCAGCCCCCCATCTTGAGCGCCGTGACAAAAATCCTGGGCGGGCTTTGCACCATCACCGCGCCCAGCGTACCTCCAAACACGATCATGAAAGCTGCGCCCTGAAGCAGAATGACAAGGCTCCCGCCTTCCATCACCTGCCCGGCCAGAATGCCGGCCACCCCGATCACCAGCCCCAGCAACGTTAGCTTATCCATAACAGATGACAGAAGCGTTGTCGCGGCTTTGCCGCGCCTTTATTAAAAAGCACCGCGCAGCAGACAAAACCTCTGCCCACTGTCCTCCGTCTCCTGTCCTCCGATTCATCAGTAGCCTTTCATCCAGCTACGCAGCCGCGCAACCGCCTGGCTATGCAACTGCGAAACGCGCGATTCGCCCACGCCCAGCACCTCGCCGATTTCGCGCAGGTTCATCTCTTGCTCGTAAATCATGCCCATCAGCATGCGCTCGCGCTCCGGCAAATTCTCGATCGCGCGCGCCAGCTCGGCCTTGAAACGCTCATCCTCCAGCAAGTCCAGCGGGCTGGCATCTTCGCTGACCTCGAACCGCTCGAAAAAATCGTCCTCGTCCTCACCATGCAAATCTTCGTAATATACCAACTGGGCACCGCGCGCTGCCTGCAGCATCTGCTGGTATTCGGCGAGAGGCACTTCCATGTCTGCGGCGATTTCGGTTTCGCTCGGCGGTTTGCCCAGTTTCTGCTGCAAACGGCTGACGGATGCCTCGATGCGCCGCATATCGCGGCGCAAGCTGCGCGGCAGCCAATCCGCCTCGCGCAACTCGTCCAGCATCGCACCGCGGACGCGTTGGGTCGCGTAAGTCTCGAACTGTGCGCCGTGAAACTCGTCGTAGCGGCTTGCCGCATCCAGCAAGCCCATCATCCCGGCCTGGATGATGTCGTCAATCTGTACGCTGGCGGGCAGTCTGGTCATCATCTGGTGCGCGAGCCGCTTCACCAGATGGGAATACTCCCTCAGGCATTGCTCCTTGTCGTTTAATCCAGTGGCCTTGTACATGACCGCTAGTTTACAACGTGTGTGATTTCCTTGCTGTATCGATGTAACGGCACCTTGCCGCACCAAAGGGCTGGCTGCGGCACGGCGCGACAGAATCCCCTGATGAATCTGCTGGCGAAACGGTCGGCCATACCGGCCAATCCGGTATTAAAGACGCTGGCCGTGCATGGAAGCTGCCGCCGCTTACCCCGAACCGGGTACTTCGCAATGCTATGCGGGGACGGCTGGTAGCGACACCTGTCTTATCAGGCTTTGCATGACTGCGGAAACCTCTCCCTCCGTTTCACTCCGCTGCATCGGCATACACAGCAATTTTTGCGAGAGTTCCAGATAGGATTTCGCCGAAGCGGCGGCCGGAAAGGCCTCGGCCACCGGCTTGCCCAATTGCATCGCGCATCTGAGCCTCTCATCGGACGGGACATGGCCCAAATACTCCAAACGCACCGAAAGGTTGCGCCGGGCCACTTTAGCCATGTTTTCAAAAACCGTTATCGCCGCTTGCTCATTAGCCGCCTTGTTTACCGCAATCCCGAACTGCTGGCGCGCATTCTTCAGCGCCAAGCGCTTGATCAGGGCGTAGCTCTCGGTAATGCCGCTGGGGGTAGCCTCAACCAGCACCAGCAATGCGGACCCGCTTGCCAGGCTTGGCGATACTGCCATAGCCTTTCCAGCCAGCCTTTCGATACGGCCCAAGGCATGCATCGCAGCATCCACCAGCACCACATCGGCACCGTCGCTGGCTTCGGTCAGCGCATTTTCCAGCCGCTGTTGTCCGGCCTGATCCAATTTCGCCAACGCGTGCATGGCGCGCGCGGTAGGCAATATACAAAATCCATTGGTGGTCAGAATCGCCTCGCCAAGCGCGCATTTTCCCTGCGCGACATCCAGCAAATCATGTCTGGCGGACAAGCCCATGCGTTCCAGCAAATTATTCGGCCCAAGATTTTCATCCAGTACCAGCGCGTCTTTGCCGGAACGCGCCAACGCCGCCGCAAGATTGACGGTCGCGCTGGTGCGCCCCGCTCCGGCTTTGCCGGCCACGACGGTAATCACCTGCGTCTGGTTGATCACCAATAAACGCCGCAGGCCTTCGGCCTGATCCATTCCGTCAGAATGCACAGGATGCCTCCTTGCCTGATGCGCCCGACATCATCACCGGAAAATCGAGATCGCACAAAGTAAACGGCGTTTTTTCCTCCGCCGGCTTGAATGCGCGGTGCAGCAGATAATCGAGATTGATGGGATGCAAATCTTCCGGCACGCGCTGGCCGTTTGCCATATAGTGCATCACCATGCGGTGGCGCACCGCCACATCCAGCACCGTGCCGAGATTGGCCGCCTCATCCAGCTTGGTTGGAATGCAGCCGACAACATTGTTGCTGCGATACATGCGCACCACGTCTTCCAGCGTATCGCCGCCGCTGGTGGCATTCAGCAGCAGCAAACACTGTACGCCGGCCGCATCGAACATCTCGCTCTGGCCGCCCACGCGCTCATCGCGCTGCCCCATCCCCACCGTGTCGATCAGCACCAGATGCTTGTGGCGCAATGCGGAAAGGGTCAGGCGCAAATCGTCTTCGTCCTTCACGGCATGCACCGCCACGCCGAGTATCTTCCCGTAAATCTTGAGCTGCTCGTAGGCGGCGATCCGGTAACTGTCCGTCGTCAATAACGCCACCTTTTCCGCGCCGTAACGCACCACCGCGCGCGCCGCCAGCTTGGCCGTGGTAGTGGTTTTACCGGCGCCGGTCGGCCCGATCAGCGCGTACACCCCGCCCTTTGCAATAATGTCGTTTGCCTCGCCCGCCACCAGCAGATTACGCTTGAACACCTGCTTGATCCACGGCTCACCCTGCACGCCGCCGGCCGGCATCTTTTCCAGCAACTGCCGCGCCAGCAATGTGCTGAAGCCGGCATTCAGCATTTTGCGCAACAGGCCGGCGCGCTGCGGGTCACGCAGTTGCACATCGTTCCAGTACAACGCCGCAAATTGCTGCTGCAGCATGGCGCCCATCGACTTGATCTCGCTGAGGATGCTTTCCTGCCCCGAATATTCCCGCCCTGCCATGGCCGGCACGGGCTGCCCCTCGGTCGTCCGGACAAATTTAGCCTGTGGCGCTGCCTTGGCCTGCGGCGCGGATGTGTGCCCGGGCTGCGGCAACTTCCCGGGGTGCCGCAAAGTGCCGGACAGGGGTAACGGCCCGGAATGCTGCAACGATCCGGTTTGCCCGGAAGCCTTGTTCTGGAACTGGAGCGGTTGTCTGGGCTGGATTGGGAGCACGGCTTGAGCCAGTGGTCTGGCAGGCTGCGCAGGATGGGCTTCTGCGACTGACCTTGTCCATTCGTCAGCCGTTATTCCCGGACATTCTGTTTTCTGCGCGATGACGCCGCCAGCCAGATGAGCGAAGTCGCCATGCGCTATTGCCACAATCTCCACACCCAACTGCGTCTGCCGGTTCGAGAGGATCATCGCATCGGAACCGAGCTCGTCGCGAATTTCCTTCATTGCCTGGCGTGTTGTCGGGGCGATGAATTTTCTGATGCTCATGCTCTACCTCCCACCATAGCGGTCACCCGGATCGTTTTGATATCCGGTACTTCATCATGCGAAATCACCCTGATACTCGGCACCGCCCGCTTCAGGAAGCGCGCCAGCAAATCGCGCAACTGCGCCGGCACCAGCATCACTGCCGGCAAGCCCATCTGTTCCTGCGTCTCGGCGGCGGCGCGGGTCTCGCGCAACACGGTATCGGCCAGCCCCGGCTCGATACCGATGCCGTTCTGGCTGGACTGCATCGCCTGGATCAGGAGGTATTCCAGCTCCTTGTCCATGCCGATCACCTGCAACTCCTGCGCGGACGGATAGAGCTGCTGCACGATGGCCGGGCCGAGAGCGACGCGTACCAGCGATGTGAGCTGATAAGCGTCCTGGGTGCGCGAAGCATTTTCCGCCAGCGTCTCCACGATGGTGCGCATATCGCGGATATGCATCCCTTCGTCCAGCAGGTTTTGCAGCACCTTTTGCACCACGCCCAGCGGCAGCGTCTTGGGTACCAGGTCTTCGACCAGCTTGGGTGAAACCTTGGCAATGTGGTCGAGCAATTGCTGCACCTCCTGCCGCCCGAGCAACTCTGCGGCACGTGTGCCGAGCAGATGGCTCAGATGGGTCGCCACGACCGTACCGGGGTCGACCACGGTGTAACCCATGACCTGCGCCTGGTCGCGCAATGCCGGTTCGATCCAGGTTGCGGGCAACCCAAAGGCCGGATCGCGCGTTTGCACGCCGGCCAGCTCGCCCGTCACGCTGCCCGGGTTGATGGCCAGCAGCATATTCGGGTATGCCTCGCCGCTGCCGACCTCCACCCCTTTGAGCGTGATGCGGTAGCCGTTCGGGCGCAAATCGAGATTGTCGCGAATATGCACCGGCGGAGGCAGGAAACCGATATCCTGGGTGAATTTTTTGCGGATGCCTTTGATGCGGCGCAGCAAGTCGCCGTCCTGCGCCTTGTCCACCAATGCGATCAACCGGTAGCCCACCTCCAGCCCCAGCACATCGACTTGCTCGACATCCTCCCATCTCGCCTCGGTGGATTCAGTGATAACCGGTGTCTCCGCAGCGGCGGCCTGCTCCAGTTCGACCGCTTGCTCGCTCTTTCGCGACAGGAAATAAGCCAGCCATCCCATCGCGCCGGCCAGCAGCAAAAAAGCGAAGTGCGGCATCCCGGGAATCAAGCCCATCGCGCCGATAATCGTGGCGGTCAGCATGATGACCTGGGGCTGTTTGAACAGTTGCTGGCTCAGTTGCTGGCCGATGCTTTGATCGCTGGCAACGCGGCTCACCACCAGGCCGGCGGCGGTGGAAATCACCAGCGCCGGAATTTGCGCCACCAGGCCGTCGCCGATAGTCAGCAAGGTATAGTATTTGGCGGCGGTAGCCATATCGAGGCCGTGTTGCAGCACGCCGACGATCAAGCCGCCGACAAGGTTGACCATCAGGATGATGATGCCCGCGACCGCGTCGCCGCGCACAAACTTGCTGGCACCGTCCATCGCCCCATAAAAATCGGCTTCCTGCGCGATCTCGGCACGGCGTCTGCGCGCTTCATCTTCGCCGATCAGCCCCGCGTTCAAATCGGCATCGATCGCCATTTGCTTGCCGGGCATCGCATCCAGCGTGAAGCGCGCGCCCACTTCGGCGATACGCCCCGCGCCTTTGGTGATCACCACGAAGTTGATGATCACCAGGATCGCAAATACCACGATGCCGACGGCGTAGTTGCCGCCCACCAGGAAATGGCCGAACGACTCTATCACCTTGCCCGCCGCGTCCGGCCCGGTATGCCCCTCCAGCAGCACGATTCTTGCGGAAGCCACATTCAGCGACAGGCGCAGCAAAGTGGTGATCAGCAGCACGGTGGGAAATATCGAAAACTCCAGCGCCTTGTTGGTGTTCATGCTGACCAGCAGCACCATGATGGAAACCGCGATGTTGAAAGTAAACAGGATGTCCAGCAGCAACGGCGGCAACGGCAGCACCATCATCGCCAGGATCATCACGATCAGCACCGGGCCGGCCAGGCCGACCAGCCCGGCGCGCTTAATAAATTCTTGTATGGGCAGCAGGTTCATCGCTTATTTTTCATGCGGCAGCCATAGCGGCCTCGGGATCCAGCTCGTCCGGCACCGGCAAATTCTCAGGTTCCTCCGGGCGCGCCCCGCCTTGTTTTTCGTAGCGGCGCAACTGGTAAACGTAAGCCAGCACCTCCGCGACGGCGGTATACAGCGCTTCGGGAATGGACTCGCCCAGATCGGTATGTTTGTGCAACGCGCGCGCCAGCGGCGGCGCTTCAAGAACCGGCACATGATTTTCCTCGGCGATTTCGCGGATGCGCAACGCCAGCAGGTGCGAGCCCTTTGCGACCACAACAGGCGCGCTCATGCCCTTCTTGTCGCTGTACTTCAATGCCACCGCATAGTGCGTCGGGTTGGTCACCACCACGTCGGCCGCCGGAATCGCGGCCATCATGCGGCGGCGCGACGCTTCGCGCTGCAGGCTGCGGATACGCCCCTTGACCATCGGGTCGCCTTCGGTTTCCTTGGATTCCTGGCGCACCTCTTCCTTGGTCATCATCAGTTTCTTGTTGTGATCCCATAACTGGAACGGCACATCGATCGCCACGATCAGCAGCATCGCGCCGGTGATGATCATGAAACTCGCGCCGACCAGATGCCCCATTTGCGGGATCGAGGCCGCGACAGCCTGCATACCGAACGCCATCACCGCATCCTTGTTGTTCCAGATCACCCATGCCGCAACACCGCCCACCAGCACGGCCTTGCCGATCGCCTTGACCAGCTCCACCAGCATGCCCTTGGAGAACATGCGGGCGATGCCGGAGGCAGGGTTCATTTTGGAAAAATTCGGCTGCAATGCTTCGACGCTGAACAGCCAGCCATTCAGCAGCAACGGCGAGAACGCTGCGGCAAGCATGACTGCGATCAGGAAAGGGGAAAAAGTGATTAACGCATCCAGCGCCAGATCGTATAAACGCGGGATGATCAGGCCGGTATTGAACGCCATATCCCGGTCGAGCGTCAGGCTATCGCGCAGCGATTTCACCATGTGCTGCATGAACGATGCACCCATGAACCACAGGGCGCCACCCCCCGTAAGCAACAATACAAATGTGGACAATTCGCGCGAGCGGGCGACCTGGCCTTCGTTCCTTGCCTTTTCAAGTCGCCGCCCTGAGGGCTGTTCGGTTTTTTCTAGATCGCTGTCTTCTGCCATGATGGATTCCGCGGGTCATGGCAATTATCGTCAGCCCGCGCAATATTCAATCACGTGAATAGCGGGAGTATTTTCTGTCTATTCAGCAACCTTTGCATCGTTCTTACATCTGTTTGGCAGCTTTTGGGCCGACTTTCTCCGATTTCAGGCGCAAATGTAATAAGCGGTGACCTCGTTCCCGTTCCCCGCATATTCCAGCTTGTGCACCAGGCTTTCCACCAGCGTGATGCCGCGGCCATGCTGGCCCTGCTTGATCCGGTTTTCGGCGTCTTCCAGAAGCGCCCGGTAATTGAATCCGCTCCCGCTATCGGCAACCCGTATCTTCACGCCATATCTTCCCTCGATCACCACCTTTTCGATTTCGAGGTCGATCCTTCCCTTCTCGAGCGCCTGCAAACGCTCATCGCGCATGTGAAGAAACCTGTCGAATCCGTCAACACCGTGCTTGATGTTCGAATCGAGCCGCAGAATGCCGTGGTCGAGCGCGTTATTGAACAGCTCCGACAGGATCATGAACAGCGGCGCGGCGAATTCGCTGGCGACATGGATTTTCTCGATGATCGTGGTCAGCATCGGGACAATGTTGAGATACTTCAGTTCCGCCGCATCCAGGCTGATCCCGATTTTCCAGTTGCCGCCGCCTTCCGGCGCCCTCCGGATGGAAGCGGAGGCGACCGATGCTGCTTCCGCGCGGCCATGGATCGGCACCTCGATCAGCGCCAGCGAAACATCGTCATGCGCCATCTTTCCGCCCAGGTGCGTCTCCAGTTCCGCCACCAATGCATCGAAACGGTTATCCGGTGTACTGTCCAGCAACAGTTTGCCGATCCGGTTCCTGCCGAACGGCTCGCCCAGCGGAGATTCGGCCTCCGGCAAGCCGTCCGAAAACAGGCACAACTGGCAATGCCCCTCATACTGAAAAGTATCCGGCCTGCCGGAAAAACTTCCGCCCGGCAAGATGCCCAGCGGCAGGTTGGCGGATTTCCATTCGTGCAGAACCTCCCCATTCCTGCCCACCAGCAAAGGCGCCGGGTTGCCGCCGTTCCACACTTCCACGACACGATTGCGCACATTGACCGAAATCAGCGTAGCCGCGACAAAACGGTCCACCGGCATGAAACGGTTGATCTTCAGGTTCAGCTCTTCGGCGATCTGGGCAATGCGGAACCCCTTTTGGGTCATCTCGTAAAACGCCTGACTGAGCGGCAATACGTTGACGGCCGCAACCAGCCCGTGGCCTACCGCATCGGCGAGCAGAACATGCAGCTCATCGTCCGGGGTGCGCGCCGCGAGCAAAATGTCGCCGCTCAGGTGCTCCGCCGGCCTGATGATGTACCTGATCAGCGGATCCAGCGTACTGCCGACATTGGTGATGTGCCCCATGATGTAGCTGCCGATGCGCTGCTCCTCGATAATGCGGTCATGGTATTCCTCGAGCACCAGGATTTTTTCGAGAAACTGCTGCTGCAATTGCACCACCCTGCCCAGGTCGCTGCTGGTGCGGCGTATCGGCCTCAATATGCCGACGATGAACCAGACGGACAAAACCAGCCCGCCCAGGGCAAAAGCGACCAGTATCGCGATGGAGCGGTTATATTGGGCATGATGCGCCTCTTCCATGCCTTCATTCAAATCGCCCAGGTTGCGGAGCTGCGCATCGCGGATCGTTGAAACGATCTTTTCGATCTGCCCGATCAACTCGTGATCGCCCTCCCCGGCCGCCTCTTCGACAACCATGATGGATTCCAGTTTACGGACATCAAAAGACTTCAGCGCCAGATGCCATTTACCGGTCAGCCGGACATGCGACTCCAATAGCGCATCCACCTCATCCGTGGGTATGCCGAGTTGCTGCATGATCGGTTTTAACTGCCCTGCCAGCCTTTCCTCAAGCTCTTCCCCTTGCCGGTCAAGTTTTTTCAGGTATTTTTTTAACAAAGCGGCATCATGGCCTTCGATCAGGATTTCCTTCCATGTCTGCACCTGCTCCTCGAAAGCCGATTCCGCGCTGCGCGCAGTATCCAGCGCATAGGCTTGCACGCTGGCGGTCGCCAAGGCATCCACGGTGAGTTCGTGTGCTTTGGAGCTCTCGTACAAATTGAAAATGCCCGTCGCGACCATCGCGCCAAGCAGGACAAATATGAGCGCAAACAACCGCGTCTTGACGCTGACGGCGCTCAACCAATGCAGCAGCGGGCTCTTTATCCGGGCGATATTGCCTTCCTCGATACGCAGCCCGGACAACCCCTCGCGGATTTCCCGGTAAGCGGCGGAGGCGCGCTCGATTTGCTCTTGCGTGGCCTTGTAACGGAACGCCACATAGCCGATGGCCTTGCCCTTTTCCAGCAGTGGGGTGATATTGGATACCGCCCAGTAGAAGCTGCCGTCCTTGCGCCTGTTTTTGACTACCCCCTGCCAGGGCTTGCCGGCCTTGATGGTTTTCCACAGGTCGGAAAACACCTCGGGCGGCATGTCGGGGTGGCGCACGATATTGTGCGGCGAGCCGATGATTTCCTCGCGGCTGCGCCCGTTTATTTCGACAAATGCATTATTGCAGTAGGTGATGACGCCCTTGAGGTCGGTCTTGGTGACGATGACCACCCCCTCAGGCAGGGGGAATTCAATGTTGGAGACGGGCAGGTTTAACCGCATGGCTGAATCAGAAGACAGAGGACAGAAGGTTGTGTGCCGCGCGGCGGCACGTTATTTTTAAGGGTGCGGCGCAGTTGTGGCAACATTTCTGTCCTCTGTCTTCTGTTACCTATCGGGCTTTACATAATTCATGACGATTACGTGATTTACCGTAGGGCGGGCTTTGCCCGCCGCGTCGGGCGTAGCCCGACCTACGAGATACGGAGATCATGTCTTCAATTATGTAATCCTCAATAATCCGGTCGGCCGGAACCAAACAAGTAGCCCGGATGAAACGCGGTGTTAACCAATGACTTGGCCGTTGTTTTTTGACGGCCTAGTCAGATGGCTATGCAAAGCTATCCGGGAATGGAGAAAACGCCCCCGGATTCCGCTCCCGCTGCATCCGGGCTACCTGCTGTCATCTGCCTTCTGTTGCTAGCTCGCCTGCTTGATGTTGAAAATCTTGCTGAAATTGGCGACTGCCAGAACCTGCGATACCACGCCGGAAGTATTGAGCAGCGTGACCGGCTTGTTGACCGTCTTGGCGCGCTCGTTCAGCAGCATCAGCATGCCCAGCGCGGAACTGTCCAGATAATCCACCTTGCTCATTTCGATCTCGATCACTTGCACGGCGGTATTGTCGAGCAACGGCGCATAGGCGTCCTTGAATTCGCGATGCACCTGGAAATCAAAACGCCCATGCATAATGATGCGCCCCGCCTTGTCCAGAATCTGTACGTTGATAGCCATGATTACTCCTTGTGTGATAAATGATTAACGGGCACGGCAAATATGCCGCTCCTGATTATAAAGCCTGCCATGCCTGTTGGCCGTTCCTCGAAACTCACCGCAAGCGGTTTCTTTTCCCTCTCTCCTGAGCCGGACAAGCCGGAACCAAAAAGATGGCGGTTTTCGTAGATCGGATGAGCGCAGCGTTAACCAGCGGCTTATGTCACCGTATTTTGGTGATTTAGCCGAATGGCTATGCAAAGCTATCCGGCATGGAGATGTCGGATAACGCTGCGCTCATCCGGCCTACAACGGCGCAATTCTTGTCACGTTTTGACATGATTTAACCTGCAAGTGACTCATGTTAAACGCGGTTGCTCTTGCCGCTGTGCGATGCCAGATACTCCAGCGTGCGGCGCGCGATATTCTGCAACGGCAGCACTTCGCTTGCGCCGCCGACCGCAATCGCCTCCCTCGGCATCCCGAACACCACGCAGGT
The DNA here is from genome assembly GCA_963828205.1 of uncultured beta proteobacterium. GTDB lineage: Bacteria > Pseudomonadota > Gammaproteobacteria > Burkholderiales > Gallionellaceae > Gallionella. The sequence continues at coordinate 207,415 of CAWHDU010000007.1, read as the reverse complement.
CGCCTCGTCCTGCGCGATGGTAAATGAGCCGGCCTGCTTCATTTCCAGCAAACCCTGCGCGCCGTCCTTCCCCATACCGGTGAGGATGACACCCAGCGCATTCGCGCCGGCGACATTGGCCGCCGAGCGGAACAGCACATCCACCGACGGGCGATGACGGTTCACCGGAGGCCCCTGGTTCAGCTCGGTCATGTAATTCGCGCCGCTGCGCTTGAGCAGCAGGTGCGAATGTCCGGGCGCGATATAGGCGTACCCCGGCAGGACGCGCTCGTTATGCTCCGCTTCCTTGACCGAAATTTTGCACAGGGTGTTCAGGCGCTCGGCAAACGACTTGGTAAAATTTTCCGGCATGTGCTGGGTCACCAGTATACCGGGAACATCGGCCGGCAGGCGGGTCAGCACATCCTTGATCGCTTCCGTGCCGCCGGTCGAAGCGCCGATGATGATCAGTTTTTCCGTGGTGGAAAACCGCCCCGCGACGCTGGGCAGGATCGCATCCGCAGAAAGCTTCTCCTGCACCACCATCGGCGGAGCCGCCTTTTTCGCATGCACATGCGACTGCGCGGCGGCGCGGATCTTGTCGGTAATGTCGATCGCATACTCTTCCATGCCGCGCGCGATGTCCATCTTCGGCTTGGAGACGAAATCCACCGCGCCCAGTTCCAGCGCGCGGAAGGTGATGTTGGAACCGCGCTCCGTCAGCGTGGAAACCATCACCACCGGCATCGGGCGCAGGCGCATCAGCCGCTCCAGGAAATCCAGCCCATCCATCTTGGGCATTTCCACGTCCAGCGTCAGCACGTCCGGATTGAGCGATTTGATCATCTCGCGCGCCACCAGCGGGTCGGGCGCGGCGCCCACGCACTCCATGTCCTTTTCGCGGTCGATGATTTCCTTCATCACGCTGCGGATCAGCGCGGAATCATCGATCACCAGCACCCTTATTTTCCGGTTTCCCATGCTTGCCATTATTCAGCCCATCTTCAATTGAACAATTCTACATCGCCTTCCATCTTGGCGTAACGCAATCGCGTCACATACTCGGACTCGCGGCTGATAATCGTATCGTTGTGTACCTTCTTCAGTTTCTTCACCCTGACCAGACCGGTATGCGGAAAGAAATACACCTTGCGCGGGTAGATATTGAGCAAGTCCTGAGCGACGACGGGTATCTTTTCCGTCTTGAGGAATTTCAGCACGAACTCGGCGTTTTGTTCGCCGATATTGGCGACGGTAAAGCCGCGCAACACCGCCCCGCCGCCGAACACTTTCGCCTCGAAATTGTTCCGGTTCGCGCCGATCTTGAGCAACTGGTTGATCAATATTTCCATCGCGTAGGCGCCGTAGCGCGCCGATTCGCCCAGCGGGTTGTTCTGGTCCTGCCCCGCCTCGGGAAGCATGAAATGGTTCATGCCGCCGATCCCGCTGACCCTGTCGCGTATGCACGCGCAGACGCATGAACCGAGCACCGTCACCAGCAGCATGTCGCGCGCCGTCGCATAATATTCGCCGGGCAATATCTTGGCCGCTTCGGAATCATGTTGCCGGTCGTAATACAGGTTCGGCGCCAGAACCTCTTCAAAACCATGATCAGCCATGCCGGATCGTTCCTTTGCGCCCTGCCGTGGCAACCGGGTTATTTCTTCGCATGATGCGCATGGGCTTTCTGTTTCGCCAGTTCATACACTGTCTTGCCGCGCAAACTGAACACATGGCCGGCATTATGAAAGCTCTCCGAATGCCCGGCAAACAGCAGTCCGTCCGGCTGCAGCAGCGGCGCAAACCGTTCCAGTATCTTGAGTTGCGTCGGCTTGTCGAAATAGATCATCACATTGCGGCAAAAAATCGCATCCAGCGGCCCGCGGATATGCCATTCATCGCTGAGCAGATTCACCTGCCGGAAAGTAATCAAGGCGCGCAACTCCGGCCTCACCCGCGCAAAACCCGCCTGTGCGCCCGTTCCCCTGAGAAAGAAGCGTTTTACCAGATCAGTGGAGAGCTTCTCGATGCGCTCAACCGGATAAACGCCCGCTTCCGCCTTGGCGAGCACATTGGTATCCAGGTCGGATGCGACAATGGTCACCGGCGGCGCAAAGCTGCCGAAAGCGTCCACCACGGTCATCGCCATCGAATAGGGTTCTTCGCCGGTTGACGATGCCGAGCACCACAATGAAATGTGATGCTTCCCTTTTTGCTTTAGCACATGCTCGGCCAGCAGCGGAAAATGGTGCGGCTCGCGAAAGAATGACGTCAGATTGGTAGTGAGCGCATTGACGAATGCCTGCCACTCGGTTTCGTCGTTGCTTTCCAGCAATGCCAGATAACCCTTGAAACTGTTAATGCCGGTCGCCCGCAGACGGCGAGCCAGACGGCTGTACACCATATCCTGCTTGGAGGGATTGAGCGAAATGCCGGCATGGTCATAAATCATCTGCCGCACCCGCTCGAAATCCTTGGCCGTAAAATCGAACTCGCGGTCGCGTCCGCCGCTGGATTGAAGATTAGTATCCATAACTTCCTGAACCAATTTTATTAATTAGCGCCCATAGGGCGGATGAGCGCAGTGTGCCACATGCCCTGCGGGAGAGGGTGCATCAAAAATCAGAACTCCGCCCACTCCCCATCGTCATCGCCGCCCTGCGGCCTGGCTTTCGGTTTGGCCGGGGCCTTCGCGGGCGCCTTGGCGACCGCCGCCCCTTTGTGCGCCGGCGCGGCGTGGGCGGGCGCGCGGGCGACCGGCGCCGTCTCGCGGCGCACCGCCACCGCGGTGCCCCCCTTGTCGTCCACCTTGAAGGTGCCCACCGACACCGACAGGTTCTGCGCCTGCTCCTCCAGCGATTCCGCCGCCGCCGCGGCTTCCTCGACCAGCGCCGCGTTCTGCTGCGTCACTTCGTCCATCTGGGTGATCGCCAGGTTCACCTGTTCGATGCCCGCGCTCTGTTCCACCGACGCCGCGGTGATCTCGCTCATGATGTCGGTCACGCGCTTGATCGCGGTGACGATCTCTTCCATGGTCTGCCCGGCCTGCGCCACCAGCTTGCTGCCGCCTTCGACTTTCTCCACCGAATCCCCGATCAGGGTCTTGATTTCCTTGGCCGCCGCCGCGCTCCTCTGCGCGAGGTTGCGCACTTCTCCGGCCACCACCGCGAAGCCCCTGCCCTGCTCTCCGGCCCTGGCCGCTTCCACCGCCGCGTTCAAGGCGAGGATGTTGGTCTGGAACGCGATGCCGTCGATCACGGAAATAATATCCACGATCTTTCTGGAGGATTCGTTGATCGAGTCCATCGTGGTGACCACCTGGCCGACCACCGCGCCCCCCTTGCCCGCCACGTCGGATGCGCCTATCGCGAGCTGGTTGGCCTGCTTGGCGTTCTCGGCGTTCTGTTTCACGGTCGAGGTCAATTCTTCCATGCTGCTGGCCGTTTCCTCCAGGCTGCTGGCCTGCTCTTCGGTGCGCTGCGACAGGTCGCTGTTGCCCGCCGCGATTTCCTTCGACGCGGTGTTGATCGTGTCGGTCGCGTCTTTGATCTGGCCCACCAGTTCCTTGAGGTTGTTGACGGTGCCGTTCACGCCGGTCTTCATGTCGTTGAAGGAGCCTGCGTATTCCTTGGCGATGGTCTGGGTCAGGTCGCCTTGGGCCAGCGCGTTGGCTACGCGCACCACGTCGGCGATGCCGGTCTCGGTGACGTTGGAGAGCTGGTTGAGCAGTTCGGACAGCTCTTTGGTGTAGCCCTGTTTGCCGTTCATGTCCATCTTGGTGCTGAAGCTGCCGCGCACGGCGGCGTCTTCGACGATGGCTTTGATCTCGCCGACGATCTTGGTCAGGGAGTCGACGGTGTTGTTCACGCCGACCTTGGTCTGGCCGAATACGCCGGGGTAGTCCTTGGTGATCTTCTGGCTCAAATCGCCGTTGGCCAGCGCGGTGGCCACGCGGGTGACGTCGTTCAAACCGGTCTCGGAGACGTTGGAGAGCTGGTTGAGCAGCTCGGACAGTTCCTTGGTGTAGCCCGCCTTGCCGTCCAAGCCCATCTTGACGCTGAAATCTCCGCGCACCGCCGCCGCTTCGACGATGCCCTTGATTTCGGCCACGATGGCGCGCAGGCTGTCCTGCATCGATTTCATCGAATTCAACAACACACCGACCTCGTCATTTTGCCGGGTATCGATGTTTGAATTAAGATCGCCTGCGGCAATCGCCCCAGCAACCTGCTGTGCAGTTTGCAGCGAACGGGTGATGTTGCGAATCAGCATAATGCCGATGAAGGCCGCAAGCGCAATACCCAATATAATCGAAGATACAGACACGATCCGGGTGCTTGCGTATTCGGCGCTGGATTTCTCAAACTCTGCCTTGGCCACGTCGATTTGCAGGTTTTTCAAATCATCGGCCCGATCCATCGCGGCTGTACCCTTAGGGCCAACAACTTTGATCATTTTTTCGTTGGCTTCCGCATAGCGCCCTAACTTGTAGAGCTCCATCGCTACCAGCAATCCGTCTTTGACAAAGGTTTTGCGCTTTTCCAGGTAGTCATCCGCAATGACTTTTTCTTCCGGGGTCATGTAGCTAGCCGCATAAGCCTCCCAAACTTTACCTATTTCGGCGATATTTTGTTCGACCTTGTTGAGATGCACGGAGATCGGATGGTCGTGCAGCTTGCTTTCTTCCATGCGCGGATCGTGCATGCTGGCGAGGTGTAACTGGCGGATATTTTCCGCCATCAGATCGGAAATCTCCGCTATCTGTCCCAACGGGACGGCGCGATCCAGATAGACAGTCTGCAGTCCGTCGTTAGCATGGCTCATGCCGCGCAGTCCGATGAAACCGATGGCGGCTAATGCGACTGACAAAAATGTAATCAGGTAAATCAGGCGTGCTTTGATGGTTAGGTTCTTGAACATATTATTTTCTCCTCGATTTTCGGTTCGGGCGTTTAAGCCACAGCCATTTCAAACAAATTGATGTCGCAGTTGGTCATCTGTCTTTCGATGCCCATCACTAATGATCGTGCGCTTGCGCGCGAAAAGCGCAGATTTCGCGGCTAAAGCCGCTCCTACATAAAGACACACCTTGCCCGGAACCACCCATATTTTCTAATGGGTTTTCCGGGATTAAAACTCCGCCCACTCCCCATCGTCATCGCCGCCCTGCGGCCTGGCTTTCGGTTTGGCCGGGGCCTTCGCGGGCGCCTTGGCGACCGCCGCCCCTTTGTGCGCCGGCGCGGCGTGGGCGGGCGCGCGGGCGACCGGCGCCGTCTCGCGGCGCACCGCCACCGCGGTGCCCCCCTTGTCGTCCACCTTGAAGGTGCCCACCGACACCGACAGGTTCTGCGCCTGCTCCTCCAGCGATTCCGCCGCCGCCGCGGCTTCCTCGACCAGCGCCGCGTTCTGCTGCGTCACTTCGTCCATCTGGGTGATCGCCAGGTTCACCTGTTCGATGCCCGCGCTCTGCTCGACCGACGCGGCGGTGATCTCGCTCATGATGTCGGTCACGCGCTTGATCGCCGTGACGATCTCTTCCATGGTCTGACCGGCCTGCGCCACCAGCTTGCTGCCGCCTTCGACTTTCTCCACCGAATCCCCGATCAGGGTCTTGATTTCCTTGGCCGCCGCCGCGCTCCTCTGCGCGAGGTTGCGCACTTCTCCGGCCACCACCGCGAAGCCCCTGCCCTGCTCTCCGGCCCTGGCCGCTTCCACCGCCGCGTTCAAGGCGAGGATGTTGGTCTGGAACGCGATGCCGTCGATCACGGAAATAATATCCACGATCTTTCTGGAGGATTCGTTGATCGAGTCCATCGTGGTGACCACCTGGCCGACCACCGCGCCCCCCTTGCCCGCCACGTCGGATGCGCCTATCGCGAGCTGGTTGGCCTGCTTGGCGTTCTCGGCGTTCTGTTTCACGGTCGAGGTCAATTCTTCCATGCTGCTGGCCGTTTCCTCCAGGCTGCTGGCCTGCTCTTCGGTGCGCTGCGACAGGTCGCTGTTGCCCGCCGCGATTTCCTTCGACGCGGTGTTGATCGTGTCGGTCGCGTCCTTGATCTGGCCGATGATCTCCTTGAGTTTTTCTACCGTGGTATTGGAGTCATCCTTGAGCTGGCCGAAAGTACCCGAATAATCGTTGGTGATTTTTTCCGTCAAGTCGCCATGCGACAACGCGCCGAGCACGCGAACCACCTCGTTGAGGCCGGTTTCGCTGGTTTGCATGAGCTGGTTGATACCCTCGCCCAGCTGCTTGAAAAATCCCTCCTTGCCCCGCATGTCGATACGCTTGGTAAAGTCGCCCATCACGGCGGCTTCCACGATGCCGGCCACCTCTTTCTCCACCGCCACTTCGGCGGTGCGGTCCAGCCATTCGGCCACCGAGCCCAGACGCTGGCCCCGCTCGTTGATCACCGGGCTGGCGCTGACCACCATCGAGCGACCGCCCACTTCGAGCTTGGCGGTATAGGTGGTGTTCAGGTTGGCGAGCAACTGCGCCTGATGCGAAGGGTTCTTGTGGAAACTGTCGATATTGGTGCCCACCAGCCCGGAAACGGTGAAATCCGGCAACTGCTTGCGGATATCCGCTTCGGCCTCGTCGAGGATTTTCACCACCGACCTGTTGACGTAGATGATGTTGCGATCGGTGTCGGCGATCATCACACCGGTGCTGACGTTATCCAGCCCGATCTTGATGCGCAAGGCTTCGTCGGCTATCTTCCTGTCCGCCGTGATACGGTCGAGCAGTTGCTGCTGCATGTTTTTCAGGGTCGCCATCAGGCTTGTCGTGTCGCCCCGTTTGACCTCTATCACATTATCCAGCTTGCCCGACGCGATGCTGTGCGCGAGTTCCACGGCATGCTCCGGCTCACCGCCAAGCTGGCGCAGCAATGCGCGGATCATGTAGATGGCGAACACCAGCGTTATCAGCAGCCCCGCCATCGAAATCGCGATGTAGAAAGACATCATGGCTTGCGCCTGCCCTTTAAGCTGCCCCGCCGTCGCCAGCAGGTCGACCGACAACTTATCCTCGACTTCTTTCAACAGGTCGATCTTCTCGGTCGCCCTCTTGAACCAGTGCCCGCTGTCGATGCCCAGGCTTTTTTCATTCACCCTCTCTATCGCGGTTTTCTTGATTGCCGCCACCTCGTCCACCGCCGGCCCACTGACTTTGTTTTTGTAAAATTCCTTTTGTCCGTCAAGCGCGTAAGTATTAAAAACTTTTATATAGCTTTCCTGGGCGGCGGAAGTTAAAAGAAATCGTGCAAAAACATCCGGCGCGAATTTGCCGGCCGCCAGCGCCCCGGTGAGTATCGCGCGCTCCTGTCCGGAACGCTCCTTGGCCTGCAACAGGGCCGCATAAGCGGAAGCCAGCCGCGCCACCTGGCTGTTGCTGCTGAGTATCGAGGCTTGGTTCGGGATGTCGAGAAACTTGCCGATCATCTTGGTGTAGTAACCGATGGCGTCGGGAGCGGGAACGCTCAGCGCGGTGACCGCATCGCGCTTCGCGCCGATCTCACCGGCATCCTTCAACACCTCGTCCAACTGGTTTTTCAGGGAAACGCCGAACCCGGCTGCGTCGAAAACTGATAACGCCTGCTTCAAGTCGGCGGTTTTCTTGTCGGTTTCGATGCGTTGCGCCGGCAGCTCGACGGCGAATTTGACGCCGCCGCTACCCAGGAAGCCTGCCGTCATGCCCCGTTCTTTTTGCAGCTCGTGGGCGAGCCCGCCTATCTTGACCGATAGGGTCGCCAGCGATTCGAGTTTGCCCATTTCGCGGGAAATGGCGGATTTTTCGAGGGTGCTGCTGATCGAAAAATAGAGCAGCCCCAATAACGGGATAAGAACAATCAACGCCAGCTTTGTTCTTATGCCGAGATTGTTGAACGACAACATGATCCCCTCCTAAGTTATATTTTTATTCAGCACACAGAGCGGATAAACCGCAGGCCAACCATTCGGCTAAGTCATCAAAATACGGTGACATAAGCCGCTGGTTAGCTTTGCATAGCCATCTGACTAGGCCATCGAAAAACGACGGCCAAGTCATTGGTTAGCTTTGCATAGCCATTCGGCTAAGTCACCAAAACACGGTGACATAAGCCGCTGGTTAACGCTGCGCTCATCCGCCCTACAAAACCTGCTGGAGAGGGTGCATCAAAAATCAGAACTCCGCCCACTCCCCATCGTCATCGCCGCCCTGCGGCCTGGCTTTCGGTTTGGCCGGGGCCTTCGCGGGCGCCTTGGCGACCGCCGCCCCTTTGTGCGCCGGCGCGGCGTGGGCGGGCGCGCGGGCGACCGGCGCCGTCTCGCGGCGCACCGCCACCGCGGTGCCCCCCTTGTCGTCCACCTTGAAGGTGCCCACCGACACCGACAGGTTCTGCGCCTGCTCCTCCAGCGATTCCGCCGCCGCCGCGGCTTCCTCGACCAGCGCCGCGTTCTGCTGCGTCACTTCGTCCATCTGGGTGATCGCCAGGTTCACCTGTTCGATGCCCGCGCTCTGCTCGACCGACGCGGCGGTGATCTCGCTCATGATGTCGGTCACGCGCTTGATCGCCGTGACGATCTCTTCCATGGTCTGACCGGCCTGCGCCACCAGCTTGCTGCCGCCTTCGACTTTCTCCACCGAATCGCCGATCAGGGTCTTGATTTCCTTGGCCGCCGCCGCGCTCCTCTGCGCGAGGTTGCGCACTTCTCCGGCCACCACCGCGAAGCCCCTGCCCTGCTCTCCGGCCCTGGCCGCTTCCACCGCCGCGTTCAAGGCGAGGATGTTGGTCTGGAACGCGATGCCGTCGATCACGGAAATAATATCCACGATCTTTCTGGAGGATTCGTTGATCGAGTCCATCGTGGTGACCACCTGGCCGACCACCGCGCCCCCCTTGCCCGCCACGTCGGATGCGCCTATCGCGAGCTGGTTGGCCTGCTTGGCGTTCTCGGCGTTCTGTTTCACGGTCGAGGTCAATTCTTCCATGCTGCTGGCCGTTTCCTCCAGGCTGCTGGCCTGCTCTTCGGTGCGCTGCGACAGGTCGCTGTTGCCCGCCGCGATTTCCTTCGACGCGGTGTTGATCGTGTCGGTCGCGTCTTTGATCTGGCCCACCAGTTCCTTGAGGTTGTTGACGGTGCCGTTCACGCCGGTCTTCATGTCGTTGAAGGAGCCTGCGTATTCCTTGGCGATGGTCTGGGTCAGGTCGCCTTGGGCCAGCGCGTTGGCTACGCGCACCACGTCGGCGATGCCGGTCTCGGTGACGTTGGAGAGCTGGTTGAGCAGTTCGGACAGCTCTTTGGTGTAGCCCTGTTTGCCGTTCATGTCCATCTTGGTGCTGAAGCTGCCGCGCACGGCGGCGTCTTCGACGATGGCTTTGATCTCGCCGACGATCTTGGTCAGGGAGTCGGCGGTGTTGTTGACGCCTTCCTTGGTCTGGCCGAACATGCCCGGATAGTCTTTGGTGATCTTCTGGCTCAGGTCGCCGTCGGCCAAAGCCGTGGCAACCCGGACGGTGTCTTTCAAGGCGTCGTCGATGGTGTTGCTCAACTGGTTCAGCAGCTCGGACAGCTCCTTGGTGTAGCCCGCCTTGCCTTCCATCTTCATCTTGTAATCGAAGCGCCCGCGCACCGCGGCGTCTTCCACGATGTTCTTGATCTCCGCGACGATGCCGCGCAGGCTGTCCTGCATGGTGCTCAGGGAATACAGCAGGCTGCTGGTGTCGCCTGCCTTGAGCGCCAGTGTCATCGACAGGTCGCCACCCGCGATCTTGCCGACCGCATCGGCCGCGTAGTCGGGCTCGCCGCCCAGTTGCTTCATCAGGCCGCGCACGATCATGAAGGCGACAACTGCTGCCGCCAGCAGCGCGATCAGCGTGACGACGATGATCTGGATCAGGGCAGACTGCACTTTCTTTTCCGACTCGTGCCCGGTTTTCTCCATCGACTTGCTCTGATGCTCGATGAGTTCATTGATGGTTTTAATGTAGGCATCCTGGAGTTCCATCGCCACATCCATCATGTAAATTTTCGCTTCGGCCTGCTTGCCTTCCTTCTGCAATTTGATAAAGTGATCCTGCGCACCGACGTATTTGCTGCGCGCGTCCAACACTTTGGCCAGTGAAGCCTTTCCCGACTCGGACGCGACCGACTTCTCGATTCTTTCCAGGTTTTCCTTGATGAGCTTGCGTTTTTCCTCGATGCCGGCCAGTTCTTTCTGGACGTTGTCATGGCCTGTCACCAGCAGGGAATCGCGCATGAAGATGCCGATGGCGTTGACGCCCTCCACCATGTTATTTGCCCAAACTGTCTTGGGAAATTTGTCATTAACCATCAGATCGACGTCGCTTTGCAGGGCGCGCATATTCACGATACCCAGAATAGCGACGGCGATCAGTAGAGCGACCACCGCACCGAAGCCCAGCCCCAAACGGGTTCCCACTTTCATACTAGCCATGATATTCCTCCTTTGGTGTTATCGTTTCGAGTTTAAGCCGCAACCGCTTCGACCAGATCCATGTCGCGGCTGGTCATGAGTTTTTCGATATCGATCACGATAATCATGCGGTCGTCCACCGTGCCCAGCCCGGTGATGTACTGCGCGCCCAGCGTCGAACTGAATTCCGGCGCGGGCTTCAGTTGCTCCGCGGTCAGCGTGATCACGTCCGACACGCCGTCCACCACGATGCCCATCACGCGGTTCGCGACGTTGAGGATGATGACCACGGTGAGCTCGTTATAGGTCACGTTGCCGAGGTTGAACTTGATGCGCATGTCGATGATCGGCACGATGATGCCGCGCAGGTTGATCACGCCCTTGATGAACTCCGGGGCGTTGGCGATCGTGGTCACGGCGTCGTAACCGCGTATTTCCTGAACCTTGAGGATGTCGATGCCGTATTCCTCCTTGCCCAGCGTAAAAGTCAACAGCTCGCGGCCTCCCGTATTTGCCGCCTGGCCTTCGTTTGCTTGCATGGTGTCCTCCTTTTTTTACAGTTGTCGGTTTAACAGCGTTGCTTAATCTATTTGTTCAAATAGTCCGTAGGGTGGGCTCTGCCCACCATGTCGGGCAAAGCCCGACCTACATTTCATCGCCCCCTCTTCTACGCTTGGGCAAACTTGACCAGCGCACCCACGTCCATGATCATCGCCACCCGCCCGTCGCCCATGATCGTGGCGCCGGATACGCCGGTCACTTTGCGGTAATTGGTTTCCAGGCTCTTGATCACCACCTGGTGCTGCCCGACCAGGTCGTCCACGAACAGCGCGACTTTTTTGCCTTCCGCTTCCAGCAGCACCAGGATGCCTTCGGCGGGGCTGGTCACTTTTGGTTTGATGTTGAAAACCTGATGCAGGGCAATCACCGGCAGGTATTCGCCGCGCACATGGATGACCTGTCCCTGCCCGCTGATTTCCTTGATGTCTTCGACCTTGGGCTGCAACGACTCGACGATGAAGCTGAGCGGGATGATGTAAAGCTGGTCGCCCACGGCGATGGACAGGCCGTCCAGTATCGCCAGGGTCAATGGCAGGCGGATGGTGACGGTGCTGCCTTCCCCCGACTTAGAGGCAATTTCGACGCGGCCGCCGATGCCTTCGATATTTTTCTTGACCACGTCCATGCCGACGCCGCGCCCGGACACATCCGTGACGATGGCGGCGGTGGAAAAACCGGGCGCGAAGATCATCAGCCAGACATCGGCATCGCTGATGTTGTCGCTGAACGGGATACCCTTTTCCTTTGCCTTGGCGAGTATCCGTTCGCGGTTCAATCCCGCCCCGTCATCCGAGACCTGGATGACGATATTGCCGCCCTGATGCGCGGCGCGCAGAGTGATGGTGCCTTGCGGGTCTTTGCCTTTGGCGATGCGCTCATCCGGCATTTCGACGCCGTGATCCAAGCTGTTGCGCACCAGATGGGTAAGCGGATCGCTGATTTTTTCGATCAGCCCCTTGTCCAGCTCGGTGCCCTCGCCGACCATCTTGAGCTGCACTTTCTTTTCGAGTTTGCCTGCAAGGTCGCGCACCACGCGCGGGAAGCGGCTGAACACGAAATTGATCGGCATCATGCGCACCGACATGACGGCCTCCTGAAGCTCGCGGCTGTTGCGCTCGAGTTGCGCCAGACCGTTGATCAGGTTTTCGTGCATCACCGGATCGAGATGGGAAGCGGTCTCCGCCAGCATGGATTGGGTAATCACCAGCTCGCCGACCAGGTTGATCATCTGATCGACCTTTTCCACGCTGACGCGGATGGAGGTCTCGGCTGCGGCTCCGGCAGGCGCCCGATCAGTGGCACGGCGGTGCGGCGTCTCATCCGGCTGAGCAGCCGTTGCTGCCGACCCCGGCTCTTCCGCCTTTTTTTCCACGTCGGTGAAGAAGCCGTATCCCTGCGCATTTTCGGCTTCCGATTTGACCGTTTCCGGTTCCACGAAGAAACCATAGCCCTGCGCATCCTCCGCCTCCGACTTGAGCGCCTCCGGTTCGACAAAGAAGCCGTAGCCCTCTTCCTCTGTCTTCCGTCCTCCATCCTCTGTCTTCTGTTCGCCAATCAGCTTGATGGTCAGTTGTTCCGGCTCCAGAAAGAACGAAAAGGCCTCGCGCAGATCCGCTTCGGACGCGTAAGTGGCCAGCGACAGCGTCACCGACTTGGCGGCAATTTTCCGGTTTTCAATCTTGCCCAGATTGCCCAGCTCTTCCAGCAGGTTGTCGAGGTCTTCCTTGCCGGGAAAGATGGCGGTGGATTTGGGGAACTTGACCTGATAGATATACTGCACGGAAGAGGGTGCCGTTTCCTGCGCGGGAGCGGGAGCGGCTGTCGCAGCTTCTGTCTTCTGACTCCCTTTCGCGGTCAATTGCTCGAGCCTGGCGCGGATTTCAATCGACGGGGTTGGGTCGGCGACCTCTCCATTCTGGTGCGCCTCCAGCAAACCTTTCAGCACATCGCCCGCCAGCAGGAAGGCGTCCACCATGTCGGAAGTGATCTTGATCTCGTTCTTGCGGATGCCGTCCAGCAGCGTCTCAAGAATGTGCGTCACTTCGGTCATGTCGGTAAAACCGAACGTGCCGCTGCCGCCCTTGATGGAATGGGCTGCGCGGAATATGGCGTTCAGTTGGTCCGGGTCTGGCGCATCCAGGTCAAGCGCGAGCAGGAGGCTTTCCATGTTCGCGAGGTGTTCGGCAGATTCCTCGAAGAACACCTGATAAAACTGGCTCATGTCGATGGACATTGGCTTTTCCCTGGGATAATGAGTGGAAAATCTTGCTGGAGCCTAATGTAGGTCGGGCTATGCCCGGCATGGCGGCGCAGCCCGCCCTACGTTTCAGCCGATTACTTTTTTGACGACCTCCAGCAATTTTTGGGGATCGAACGGTTTGACCAGCCAGCCGGTTGCGCCGGAAGCTTTGCCCTGCGCCTTCATGGCATCGCTGGATTCGGTGGTCAGCATCAGGATCGGCGTCGCCTTGTACTGCGGCAGGCCGCGCAAGGTTTTGATCAGGGTCAGGCCATCCATCTTCGGCATGTTCTGGTCGGTCAGCACCAGATTGACCGCATTGGCCTTGGCCTTGTCCAGCCCCTCCTGACCGTCGGCAGCCTCGACGACGGTGTAGCCTGCAGATTTAAGGGTGAACGCCACCATCTGACGGATGGAGGCGGAGTCATCAACGGTTAACACGGTCTTGGCCATTTGATTGCGCTCGTCAGGTTATTAAATATACATCGCGTAGATTGCACCATCCGGCTGAAAAATGCAACGCGAATTGAGGCGGGAGCAATTCGCAAATCGCCCCGTCTAAAACAACTCGACGCCGCCGGTGCTGAAATTATCCTGCACGACGGGATTGGTTTTCTTCTCGTCCAGCGACACGACATGTTCGTGCAGCGATCGGTTGTAAGCGCCGATTTGCTCCAGGTATTCGTTGCGGTTCGGCCTGTCCGTGCTCCCGCTCATCTCGTTGGCAACTTCCTGCAAGGCGATCAGGCGCATCTGGGCATGTGCGAGCAACTGCGAGCTCATGTCCTGGAATTGCAATGTGGAGACCGCCACGCCCACGTTTTTTTCGACCTTTGCGTTGATCTGGTTCAGTTCGACGGCATTTTTGGCGATCGTGGCATTCAGCTCGGAAAGGTCTTTCATCATGGTCTCGACGCGCTGTTTCGAGTCCATCACAAAGGTCATGTCGGTTGCCGCGAGACTGTTGATGGAGCTCTCCGCCGAGACGAGCGAATTGTTGACGTCGCCCACCAGCGCGCGTATCTGCTTGCTGAATTTATTGGTGCTTTCCGAAAGGTTGCGCACCTCGTCCGCGACCACGGCAAACCCGCGCCCGGCTTCGCCCGCACGCGCCGCTTCGATCGCCGCATTGAGCGCCAGCAGGTTGGTCTGCTTGGCGATGCTCTCCACTTCGTTGAGGATGCCGAGAATCCCGGAAACCTGCTTGGTGATGGCATCCATCCTTTCCACCAGCTCCATCGCGCGCTTGCTGTTCTGGACGGTGGTATCGACAAATTCGTTCATCGCATCTGAGGTGGAATGGACGAAATGCTCGAACTTTGACTTCGCATCCTGCCCTCCTTTCGCATCGCCCCCCTCCGTGATAAACAGCGTCAATGCCTGCTGCGCGCGCACCTCGTCGGCCATCGCCGTAAAGGTACTGACCAGTGTGGAAATGGCATCGCTGAGTATGGCCTGGGTGTTGCCGAGTTCGGTGTGCGCCGAGGCAAGCTGGCCGGAAAGCTCCCTGCCCAGTTGGGCGTGGAACGCGGTGCTTTCGTGAATGATGGGCACATCGCCCTGGGCCTGCAATTCGGCACAGCCCGAAGTTCCTTCGCCGTTGCCGGTCTGTTCGAGCAGAGATCTCCAGCCGAGCACGATCATCAGGAGCGCCAGCACACCCAGAAATATCACCGCATCAATCAGGGCGAGGTCCATGCTGCCGGAATACAGCGCGTGCCCCCCCAGCAGAAGACCGCAGATCAATGTGCAAATGATGGCAAAACGAGAGAAATTTGTCATATCCGGCAGTCTATTAGTCACCGATTCCAATTTGCACAGCAGGTTGCATGGCGAACGGCAAGCGGAAAACCCGCTCCATACTTCTCGCTCACCGTTTTCCTAAGCTTGTCACGTTTTGACATCTTCATTTAACTGGTAAGAGACTAATGCCCCCGCACGTCGCTGAGCAGTTCCTTGATATCGAGGATCAGCACGATATCGCCCTCGCTGGACATGGTCACGCCCGCCACGCCTTTGGGGCGGAAAGTATCCAGCGACTTGATCACCACGTCGTCGTGCCCGGCAAAGCCGTCCGCCGACAGGATAAAGCTGTTGTTGCCGAACTGCATCAGCACGCCCACTTCCGGGTTGACGCTCTGCTCCCAGCCGATCAACTGGGCCAGCGGCAGCACCGGCAGCACTTCGCCGCGCACCACCATGGTGGCCCTGCCGGAAACCTGCTGCAATTGGTCGGGCGTAATGGACAGGATTTCCCGCACCATCGACAGCGGCACGGCGAAAGACTGGTCTCCGAGACGCAAGATCAGTACCGGCAGGATCGCCAGCGTGAGCGGCAGGGAAATGGTGATAACGGTGCCCTTGCCCGATTCGGACTGGATGCTGACGACTCCGTTCAGTTTCTGGATATTGGTTTTCACCACATCCATGCCGACGCCGCGCCCGGAGACGCTTGAAATTTCTTCCTTGGTTGAAAAACCCGGCAGGAAAATCAATTCCAGGCATTGACCTTCATCCAGCGTATTCGCCACCTCGGTGGTGATCAGCCCTTTTTCGATCGCCTTGTTGCGGATCACATCGGGGCGCATGCCGCGCCCGTCGTCGGCGATGGTGATCAGGATATGGTCGCCTTCCTGGCGCGCGCTCAGCTCCACCATGCTCTTTTCCGGCTTTCCGGCAGCAATGCGTTTCTCGATCGTCTCCACGCCGTGATCCACCGCGTTGCGCACCAGGTGTACCAGCGGATCGTTCAGGTCCTCGATCATGGTCTTGTCCATCTCGGTTTCTTCGCCGACCAGCACCAGTTCCACATCCTTGCCCAGGGATCGCGCCAGATCGCGCGCCAGGCGCGGATATTTCTTGAACAGGCGACCGATCGGCTGCATCCGCGTCTTCATCACCGCATTCTGCAAATTCACCACCAGCATATCCAGTTGCGTGACCGACTGGTCGAGCTCGCGCAACGTGTCCGTATCGTTGCGCCCCTGCAGGATATCGGAACGCAAATGGGTCAACCGGTTTTTGGTCAGGCCGATTTCGCCGGAAAGATTGAGCACCTGGTCGAGGCGATCGGTGTCCACGCGGATCGTCGATTCCTTGGCTTCCTTGGCCGGCACGTCGCCGTCGCGCCGGCCGACCGTGGCGCCCGGCACATCGCTGGTGCGGCGCCCGAACGCCTTCTTGGTAGATTCCTCTTCCGATACCGCAGCAGCGATCTTTTCCGGATCGCGGGTCGCGCCCACTGTCTCCGCGATATCGGTTCCGCCGGTCAGCGCCTTGTACAAGGCGTCCCAGTCCACGCCGTCCGGCGACGGCATGGCCGGCGCAGCGGCGGGCGCGCCCGCCACCGGTGCGGCTGTCTGGCTCTTCGGCTTGGCGGCAACCGCCTGCCCTTCCAGCGCCGCCTTCAGGTTGGCCAGGATGTCTGCCGGAGCCGCGCCCGGTTGCAGGCTTTGCTGCAGCGCGCCGAACATCCTGCGCACTTCGGCAGTCGCCGCAAAAATCACATCCATGAGCTCGGCGCTCAAGGTCAATTCGCGGTTGCGCAGTTTGTCGAACAGGTTTTCGGTGAGATGGCACAGCGTCACCAGTTCGGTCGCATTGAGAAACCCGGCGCCGCCCTTGATAGTATGAAAACCGCGAAATATCTCGTTGAGCAACTTGCTGTCATCCGGATATTTCTCCAGATCCATCAGTTTGCTGTCCACATCCGACAGCATTTCGCCTGCCTCCAGCAAAAAGTCGCTCAACAGTTCTTCCATGCCCGCAAAGTCGTTCATTTTATTACTCCAGTTCTTAGTCGTTAGTCGCTAGTCGTTAGTTGGTATTGTCGCTACGCGGTTTTAACTAACGGCTAACGTCTACCTTAATAACTGCCTCAAAACCCCAGACTCTCCAGCAGGTCGCCATTCCGGCACGGTGCGGCGGAGCCCGTCCGGTGCTGGAGGAAGTGCCAAGCTGCTGTTGCAGATAATTCCCATGCTCAGAAACCTAAACTTTCCAACAGGTCGTCCACCTGATCCTGGCTGGTCACCACATCCGTGCGCCCTTTTGCATTGATGACCGGGCCATTCAGCAACCCTGCATCGTATTCCGCCTTGATCGAAGCAGGCGCATTCTCCAGCAGCAACGACACCAGTTGCTGCTCCATTTTCGTTGTCACCTCGATAATCTTCTTGATGACCTGCCCGGTCAGATCCTGAAAATCCTGCGCCATCATGATTTCCATCAGGTGGGAATTGGTTGCCTTGGTCTGTTTGGGCACTTCATGGAGGAATGCCTGTGTTTGCATGACGAGATCCCTGAATTGCGCCACGTCCAGCTTTTTCTCGAACAGTAACTGCCACTGTCCGGCCAGGCGATGCGATTCGACTTCCACCTTTTCCAGGATCGGCTGCGCCGCATCGGTCGCATTCAATACCCGCTCCGCAGCCTGTTGCGTCAAGGTCGCCACATAATTCAGGCGGTCACGCGCATCGGGAATGGAAGCCGCCGCCTTTTCGATTTCCTTGTTCAGCCCCAGTTCGCGTAGCGTGTCATGCAGCTTGCGCGCCATGTGTCCGATCTGGTTGATCACTTTCCCTGTGCCAGCTTCATTGCCGGCAGCCGCACCGCTTGACGCGGAAGGGCGTTCGCTTTCGGCAACATTGGCCGCCACGATGCTGTCGAACAACGATTCCAGATCGTCGGAGTCTCCGCTTGCAGTATTGCTTGTCATGGCATCACTCACTTTTGTAAATTTGGGAAATTTTGAAAGATTTTCTTCAATTTTTCATCCAGCGTGGCAGCCGTGAACGGCTTCACCACATAACCGCTCGCGCCCGCCTGCGCCGCCATGATGATATTTTCTTTCTTCGCCTCCGCCGTCACCATCAGCACCGGCAGGTGCTTGAGTTTTTCGTCCGCACGGATCGCCCGCAGCAGGTCTATTCCAGTCATGTTGGGCATATTCCAGTCCGACACCACAAAGTCGAATGTATCCGCGCGCAGTTTGGCCAATGCATCCACGCCGTCTTCCGCCTCCTGGACATTCATGAAGCCCAGTTCCTTGAGCAGGTTGCGCACGATGCGGCGCATCGTGGAAAAATCATCCACCACCAGAAATCTTGTACCTTCAATTCCCATAACAAACCCCTAAATTCAGTTGCTAGTCGTTAGACGTTAGTCAAAACACACCCGCGCAACGGACAAAACCAGCTAATAACTAACGGCTAACGACTGCCTTTAACTGCATTACGCCAGCAACGGATGCAACGTTGATGACAACACTATCGAATCAAATTTCGGCACATAATAATCCACGCCGACGCGCCTTCCCATTGCGCGGTTGGCATCCGAAGACAGCGACGAATGCATCACCACCGGTATGCCTTCAAAGCGGCGGTCCGATTTGATGTTCTGGGTCAATACATAACCGTCCATCTCCGGCATTTCGGCATCGGTCAGGATCACCTGAATCTGGTCGTGCAGATCCGCTCCCGTGCTTTGCGCCGTATCCGCCATCGCCTTGAGCCTGTCCCACGCCTCGCTGCCATTGGTTGCCTGAATGTGTTTGACGCCCATCTTGTCCAGCACTTCGGCAATTTTCCTGCGCGCCACCATCGAATCGTCGGCAAAGAAAACACACAGGTCATGCCCCGACTCCACGCGCTCGACATTCCCGACGATGGCATCGCCGAACGCGTTGGCCAGGATCTGCTCCACATCCAGAATCGAGATCAGCGTTCCATCCGGCAACTCGGTAATCGCGGTGATCAGCGCGCCCTTGTCGGAAAGCATCCCCTCGGTCGCACGCACTTTGTCCCAGTCTACCCGGATGATGCGATCCACCTCTTTCACCAGGAACCCCAGGACGTGGTTGCTGTATTCCGCCACCATCATGGTGTGATGCTTTTCGGCCGGGTATATCCCCATGAAGTTCGCCAGATTCAGTACCGGCATCACATGCCCGCGCAAGCTGACGATGCCGTCCACCCCGGACGGCATGTTCGGCGTGCGCGTGATCTTGCCCGCCTGGCAAACTTCCTTGACCTTGAACACGTTGATGCCGAACTTTTCGCTGCTGCCGAGGCTGAACAGCAGGATTTCCATCTTGTTGGTACCCGCCAGATTGGTGCGCGCGTCAACCTGATCCATCAGGCCGTCCTGGTTATTACTCAACATGTCTTCCGTGTAAGTCATTTCATTCTCCTAATTAAAGCAGTCGTTAGCATCTAGCCGTTAGTCGCTAGTTAAAACCGCGTAGCGACAAACACAACTAGCGGCTAACGACTAACGACTGCTTTTAACTACCTCAAGCCAACAACCGCGCCAGCACTTCCGCCAGCTTTTGCGCCTCGAATTTCGGCACATACTCGTCCACCCCGACGGCCTTGCCCATCTGCGCATTGGAAGTGCTGCTCAATGACGAATGCATCAACACCGGTATCCCGGCAAAGCGCTTATCCGACTTGATCTTGCGCGTCAGCATATAACCGTCCATTTCCGGCATTTCCACGTCGGTCAGGATCACATTCAGCATATCCTTGAGCGGCGTGTGCGAAGCTTCGGCATAATCCGCCATCTTCGACAATTCGATCCATGCCTGGCGGCCGTTGATCGCGGAAATATGCTTCACCTGCATCGCATCCAGCGTGCGGGTAATCTGGTTGCGCGCCACCGAAGAATCATCGGCAAAAAATACCGTGCGTTCCTTGCCCAGCGGCTTCACGCTCTTGAATATCGTCTCATCGCTATCAAAATGGCCTGTTTCGGAAAGGACTTTTTCCACATCCAGCATCATCACCAGGCGGCCATCCTTCAGCTCGGTAATCGCCGTTACCAGCCCGCCCAGTTCGGCGACCAGCATCGCGGGCGGAACGCGCATCGCCGACCAATCCAGGCGCAGAATATTGTCCACCGCCTTGACCAGAAAGCCTTGGGTCATGCCGTTATACTCGGTGACAATCATGATCTCCGCCTTCTCGCCGGTCTCGATCCCCGTGTATTTGGCCAGGTCGATCACCGGAACCAGCACCCCGCGCAAACTCACCATGCCTTCCACCGACGGCGGCATTTCCGGCGCGCGGGTAATTTTCGGTATGCGCATCACCTCGCGCACCTTGAACACGTTAATGCCGAAGGTTTCCTCGCGCCCGGTACGATTGTCCTTGCCCAACGAGAACATCAGGATTTCCAGCTTGTTGGTTCCCGCCAGCTTGGTGCGTGCATCGATACTTTTTAACAGCTCCGACATTTGTTTCTCCTTGATTCAGAAGACAGAGGACAGAAAACAGAAGACAGAAATATCGCTGCGGCTGTGCCGCGTCTCCCGATAAGGCATGCCGCATGGCGGCATACAGCATTCTGTCATCTGTCCCCTGTCCTCTGCCATCTGCTACCCCATCGCACATTTAGTCAGCGGATACCCGGCTTTTTTCAGTTCATTGGCCGACCCGGCCAGCTCTTCTGCGGCCAATTTGGCATCCTTGGCGGATTGCGCATTGTTATCCACCAGGCCGGTGACGCGCTCCAGGCTTTTCGCCACGCTTTCGCTCGCCGCCGATTGCTCTCTCGACGTGGTGGCAATATGTTCCATGCGCTCGTCCACATTGACCATTGCAACTCTGATCTTCTTGAGTCCTTCACTGTTCAGGTGAACCAGCGTAACTCCGTTTTCGACATCGGCAACGGCGCCCTGCATGGATTTTACGGCAATTTCAGAGATTGCGTTAATCTCGCCGATGGTGCTGGCAATGTCCTTGGTGCTGGTTGCGGTGCGCTCCGCCAGTTTGCGCACTTCATCCGCCACCACCGCAAAACCGCGTCCCTGCTCGCCGGCGCGCGCCGCTTCGATCGCCGCATTCAGCGCCAGCAGGTTGGTCTGCTCGGCGATGTCATTGATGGCGCTCGCGATCGCGCCGATCTTCTGGATGGCTACGCCGAGATCGGCAATCGTCCTGCTGGAAGACTGCACGGTATCCACGGCTTTGCTCATTGCGGGCTCAATCTGGCCTTGCATCCTGTCAGCGTTTACATTGATGACTTGCTCCATCGCCCGCGCATCGTTTAGCGAGTCCGCCACCATGGCAGCCACCTCGGCGATCGATTGGCTGAATTCTTCCATGGTGCTCGCGATCTGCTGGATATGATCCTGCTCGTCAACCGCGTTATCCGCCACACTGGACACTCTGGTGTCCATATCCATGATGCGCCGCTGCATCTGCCCGACCGGCGTGGCAATCTCGTCCACCATGGTGCGCAGGTAGCATTGCATGGTCTGGATTTCGCACAGCAGCGACCCCATTTCATCCCGGATGGAAATATCCATTTCGGTATCGAGGTTGCCCTCCATGATGTTCCTGAACTCCCTGCTCACGGCATGAACGGGGCGGCGGACATACCTGCTGACACAGTAGCCGATGAAAAAGAACAGGAACACCAGCAATCCCAGCTGCCCGCCAAGCATCGTCCATGCCCTTTTCTCCACTATCAATAAATCCGGCCTGAGATCAATCGCCACATCCGACGCACCCAACACCGTCCCTTCCGGCGCAGTATGGCAAACGGTGCAATCCGTACCGTGATAATTCTTGCTCGACAGATAGGGCGTAATGACGCGCAGAATCGGCTCACCCAGCTTGTCCCTGGTCAATTCAACGCGCTGCTTCTTGCTGTCCATCACCTGGCGCTGCATATCGTCCTTGAGCGCTTCTTCCGGCAATCCTGCACCATACTGCTCTGCCACCTGCTGGCTGCGCACCAGTTGCGCCGATTTTACATTGGCCGATGATGTCACTTTCTGAAGCAGTATCTTGCGGTTATTGACCTCGCTGAATTGCCCCGTGACCATCAGCATATTCGCGCTGTCCAGAATTTGAGAGGCAATCAGGCCGCCTTTGTCCGTTGCCCTGCCGAGCATGTCGCTTTGCAATTCGCTCCATGTAAGAACTTGCCCGGCAATGGAAAACAATACCAGCGGCACAAGTATCACCACCTGCAACTTGATTTTCAGCGACCAGTTCTTGAATTTGAACCGCTCGTATTTTGACGCAATCTGCGCGCCTGACTGGTTCAGCTCCTTATACAACGCTTCCGCTGCTGCAATCTGGTCGCGCGCCGGCACCTTGCGCACCGACACGTAGCCGGTGATCTTGCCGTTCTCGACTATCGGCGCGACGGTGGCGCGCACCCAATAGTGGTCGCCGTTCTTGCAACGGTTCTTGACCACGCCGCGCCACGGGCGCTCTTCTTTCAGCGTATCCCACAGCCACTTGAATGCCTGCGGCGGCATATCGGGATGGCGCACGATGTTGTGGCTCTTGCCGATCAGCTCTTCGCGCGTGTATCCTGAAAGCGTCACGAACACATCGTTCGCGTAGGTGATGATGCCCTTGGTGTCAGTTTTCGAAACGATAACAGCCCCTGCCGGAAACGGCACTTCCTTTTGTGAAACATAGGCATTCTTGTTCTGCACGATCAAAACTCCAAAAAAACTTTAGATAGCGGGCATCTAGCGTAGGGCGGATGAGCGCAGCGTTATCCGCCGAATGGTGTCCAAACGTCGGAAGGCGCTACGCTTTTCCGACCTACGTATCTCTTTCTACTTTCCAATTCCATCTACACCCTGAACCGGCTCGCCGCCGCCTGCAAATCATTGGCCAGGTGCTCCAGGCGCGCAATGCCCTGGGTATTCGATTCCACTGCCGCATGGTTTTCTTCCGACATCAGCGCGATTCTCTCCACGTTGCGCGCAATCTCGTTGCTCGCGACACTCTGTTCGCCCACCGAGGCGGCGATGTCGTTCACACCGTGGGTGGATTGCGTGACTGCGTCGCCCGCCTCGGTCAACACGACCGAGACCCGTTCGACATGCTCCTGCGTCGACCGCAGCGAGCGCAAGCCCTCCTGCACGGTCTCTTCGACATGGGTGGATTTCTGGTTCAGCGAATTGGTCACCCGGTCGATTTCGTTGGCAGACTGCGCGGACTTCTCCGCCAATTTGCGCACTTCATCCGCCACCACCGCAAAACCGCGCCCCTGTTCGCCGGCGCGCGCCGCTTCGATCGCCGCATTCAACGCCAGCAGGTTGGTCTGGTCGGCAATTTCCTTCACTTGCTGGGTCATGCCGGCAATGGCGCGGGTGCTGTCGACAAACTCTTTCACCGAATTGGCGATCTGGTTGACCGCCTCCTGCACACTTTGAATTTCGCCGATCATTTCGGTCACGTTCTGGTTGCCCTGCTGCGTCTGGCCCAAGCTCTTCTCGGACAGCTTGCGCACATCAGCAGTATTGGCGGCGACCGAATTGATGCTCGCGGTGATCTGCTCAACTGCCGCAGCCGTGGACGCGGCCGCCTCGCTTTGCGCCTGCGAGCTTTGCGCGATTTGCAACGAGGAGGCGGACAGTTGCGCCGCAGTGGCGGAAACCGTGCCTGCATTGACCAGCACCTGCCGGATGATGTTGGCGAAGCCGTCGATCAGCATGTTGAATGCCGTCGCCGCCTCGGTGATTTCATCCCGGCCGTATATTTTGACGCGCGCGCTCAAGTCGCCGTCCGTCGACATTTTCACCATCACGCGGCGCAATTCATCCACCGAACGGTGAACGTCACGGACGATGAGGAAACCCAATGCACCGAGCATTGCCATACCGATAAGGATCAGCACGATGGACAGCATGCGCATGTTTTCGTAAGTGGCGACCGATTCCTCGTACAGTGCTTTGGTATCGTGCTTTTCCATCTCGACCAGCGCATCCAGCGCCTCGAACATCGGAATATACAGGGGGTTGACATGCTCTATCTGTATCCGCCTGATCTCGGCCGCGTTGTTGGCGCGCATCGCCGCCAGAACCGGCTTGATGCCTTCCTCGACAAAGCGCCCGCGCACCTCGGCAAATTTCGCCGCCAGTTTTTTGGCTTCCTCGCCATGCAGCGACTTCACGAAGGCTGCCCATTGCTCGTCGATTTCAGCCTTGTTCTTTCCTATAGCCTGAATATGGTCCGCCATATTCTCTGGCTGGATGACAGCGTTGGCGATGGCAAGCCGGTTGCTCAGATTCGCCTTGGCGATGGCAGTCAGCCGCACAAGAGGCGTCACTTTTTCGTTATACACCTCCTGCAGGGAACTTGCCGTCCTGCTGGCGGCATACAGCCCGACCACGCCAACCATCACAAGCCCTGACACGGCAAAGAACAGCAGGATTGCCAACCGTAAACTGATTTTCATGTTGTTTAACATCTTCAACCTCCATGCATTAACGTTCTTGCACTTACGCCGCCGTACTGATACCGGCCATCTGGCGGTGCCAGCCTAGCAGGTCGGGTGCTGCGCGAAAACCGCGCCCGCCCCAACCCGCGCATCTTTCCTGCTGCCTACCATTATGGGGCAGTTCCGCCACAATCGGCACTTTAAATGGCAAAAATCCATTCTCTTCGAACAAACAGAGAAATAAACATCCGCCAATTCGCGGGATCAAGGTTGGCGCGCCGGTTCGGCGAGAACAGCAGAAGCGGCAGGCGCCGCCTTGACGCCTCCGGCACCGGCGTCACCGGATTCCGCGTTATCCATGGCATCCCCCCCGACCGTGCCGCCATCGTGGCTGGCCGCCTCTTCGGCTTTCTTGTTCATCACGATCATGCTGATGCGGCGATTGGTCGGATCAAGCGGATTTTCCTTGTTGAACAAAACCGCAGAAGACAACCCCACCACGCGAACGATCTTTTCTGCCGTCATGCCGCCCGTAATCAATTCGCGGCGCGAGGCATTGGCGCGGTCGGCTGACAGTTCCCAATTGCTGTACCCCTTGGCGCCCCCGCCATAAAGGGCCGCGTCGGTGTGCCCGGAGATGCTCACCTTGTTGGGCACCTCGTTCAGCATCTTGCCGATTTCATGCAGGATTTCCCTGGTGTATGGTTCCAGTTGGGCGCTGCCGAGCTGGAACATCGGACGATTCTTTTCATCCACGATCTGGATGCGCAAACCCTCGCTGGTGATATCCAGCAGTATCTGTTTTTTGAATTGCTGCAACTTGGGGTTGTTTTCGATCGCCTTCTCGATGCTTGCTTTCAATTGCTTGAGCTTTTCAACTTCCCTCTCGCGCTCGCTGCGCAATAATTCGCGCTTCATCTTTTCAAGATCAACGATTTTCTTTTCGGCGGTTGTCCCCCCCATTTTCACCTGCCCTTCGGCGCGCGTAATATCATGGCCGCCACCCTGAAGGACAGTACTGGACTCGCCGGAAACCTTGCCGCCCGATAACGCCACCCTGAGCGGTGTTTTGAAATATTCGGCAATACCCTCCAGATCGCCCTTGTTGGTCGTGCCGAGCAGCCACATCAACAGGAAGAACGCCATCATCGCCGTGACGAAGTCGGCATAGGCAATCTTCCACGCGCCGCCGTGCGCCATGCCCACCACTTTTTTGACGCGCTTTACAACAATGGGTTTTTTGTTTTTATCCTCTGCCATGATCAGAGGGCAGAGGACAGAAGACAGAAGACAGATTGTTGTGTGCCGCTGCGCGGCACGCTATACCCGAGGACGCGGCATAGCCGCGACAACGCTTCTGTCCCCTGTCTTCTGTCCTCTGCCCTCTGATCAGCGCTTTGTTTTGACATGCTCTTCCAGCTCGAGAAACTTCGGGCGCTCCGTGGAATCCAGCACCTTGCGGCCAAACTCGACCGCCATCGCCGGCGCATAGCCGTTAAGATTGGCCAGCAACACCACTTTGATGACGTTGAATATCCTGGTGCTTTCCATGGCTTTTTGTTCCAGTTGCGTGGCCAGCGGGCCGACAAACCCGTAGGCCAGCAGGATGCCCAGGAAGGTGCCCACCAGCGCGTGGGCGATCAATATCCCCAATTCGGCGGGCGGAATGCCGACCGATTCCATGGTATGCACCACGCCCATCACCGCCGCGACAATGCCGTAAGCCGGCATCGCGTCACCCAGCTTGGCAATCACATGGGAAGGCACCATCTCCTCGTGATGATGCGTATCGATTTCTATGTCCATCAGGTTTTCGATTTCCATCGCGTTCAGGTTGCCGCTTACCATGATGCGCAAGTAGTCGGTCATGAATTCGACGACATGATGATCCGCGACCGCTTTGGGGTATTTGGCGAAAAGCGCGCTTTCCGCCGGAGCTTCCACATCGCCTTCGATGGACATCAAACCTTCCTTGCGCACCTTGTTCAACAATTCATACATCAAGGCCATCAACTCCATATAGACTTCCTTGCTGTATTTCGGTCCTTTCAGGGTCTTCGGCAAAGCCTTGAGCACCGCCTTGATCGTCTTGCCGGTGTTGCCCACAAAAAAGGAACCCACTGCGGCGCCGCCGATCATCAACAGTTCGATCGGCTGGAGCAATGCGGCCATATGGCCACCGGCCAGCGCAAAGCCGCCAAACACCGACAAAGCCACTACCGTATAACCGATGATTACCAACATGCCCGCGTTCCCTGTTGTTATTTATCCCCGCAAGGGGGAGGCCGGTGGATGCGCCGCCGCTTATGCGTCGACCCCTCCGCTCTCCCCGCAAGGGAAAGGCCGGCGGATATACGCTGTTTGTGCGGCGAATTTACCCGCGCCGGCAAAGCCATGTGCGCATTCTAGATTAATTCGGCAAGATTGGAAGCAGATGAATTACGCATTTGCGCAGTTTTTTGGCAGGATCGCGCCGCAGGGGCTTGTCGGCCCGCCAATTTCAACGGTCTTGCGGTCAATAAACTGCTTGCAAGGCGGCGATCGAGGCTTGTTTGGCTGCCTTGGTTTTGCCGGCGCGTGCGGGAGGATGGCATATGCCGCACACATAGTTGTCATGCAGCTCATTCGCGTGAGCCACAAAATAACCGCCGCATTCCTTGCAGGGGGAGAGCTGCATCATCCCGGCCTTGAAAAAACGGACCAGAAACCATGCGCGGGTAATACTCAGTGCGGGTTCGGCATCTTCGATGCCTTGCACCTGGTCGAGGTATAAACGGTATGCGGTAATCAGTGCCTGTACGCCGTCGATTCCGGCGTTTACGACCAGAAACCGGTAGATATCCATGAACAGGGAGGAATGGATATTCGGTTGCCAACTGATGAACCAGTCGGTCGAGTAAGGAAGCATCCCCTTGGAAGGCGATTCGCCCTTGACCTCCTTGTAGAGCCTGAGCAAACGTTCGCGGCTCAGCGAGGTTTCTTCCTGCAACAACTGCAAGCGCGCACCCAGCTCGATCAGCTCAATCGCAGTCTTGACTTGCCGAGCTTCGCCCGCTACGGTTTTGACAGTCAGATCAACCGCCTTTCTATGCCAATTCTTCAACGGGTTGCGCCGACATCAGGATCGCCGCATGCGCCTGTGACATCATACGATCCTTGCTGTAACCGGTTACCATATTGAGCAGCAGGTTTTCGTCAAAGCGGAAACGGCACAACAGCATGTTTGAGGCCGCTATTTTGATGATCTGCGCCGGTGTCAGGCCGGCGATTATATCCACCAGATCCTGGCCGATACCCAAACGGAAAATCGCGGCCGACCGGTCGTCTTTGATCATTTGCTGGGCCAGCATCAGATAAGTCAGATTGATGTCACGGATGCCTTCTTGCAATTGCATGGTGCTCATATATCCCCCTCGTAGGCCAGTGTAGAACGGATAACCTGGAACCGGCCGGTTTCGATTCATGCTTGTTGCAAACCCCGCCTGCCAAGTTTCAGCGGTTGCATTATCACGGGCAATACGCGAGGATGAAATTGGAAACATGCCGATTTTCTTGTAAGCATCCAAAGACAGATACTGTAGGATTTATTCTTACAAAAACAAAACCCTCCGTTTTTGAATAAGTGCGGAGGGTCGAATAAGGGCTTGCCGGCAGTTTTTTCAGGGCGGGCTCATTGCAATTTACGGCGGATCACTTTTCAGAAACCGTCCTGTTCCGCCCGCCCTGCTTCGCCGCATACAGGCATTCATCGGCACGGCTCAGCAAGTCATCTATCGAGGCAACATCTTCCTTCTTCTCCGCCACGCCGACACTGATAGTCAGCCCGATGTCAGCCTCTTGATTCTTGAACTTCAGTGCGGCCACATTCAGGCGCAACCGCTCGGCGCACTGGTAAGCCGCATCGATGCCGGTATCCGGACAGATCACCAGGAATTCTTCCCCGCCATAGCGGCATACCACATCCTGCGTGCGCGCCGAATGGCGCAGGACATTGGCGACATATTTCAGCGCCTCGTCGCCCACCTGGTGACCGTACTTGTCATTGATAGGCTTGAAATAGTCGATATCCACCATCATGCACGACAACGTGCGGTCGCCGCGCTTGGATAACGCCCACTCCTGATCGAGACGCTCCATCGCAAAACGGCGGTTGGGCAATTCGGTCAGCGCGTCGGTCAAGGCCAGCCGCTGCAAGCGCTCATTGGACGCCGCCAGGTCCTTGGAAAAACGCAGCAACTGTTCGCGGTCGAAGGCCAGTTCCTCCTGCAATCGCACCACTCGTTGCGCGGCGCGCAGGCGCGCAAAAAAAACCTTTTGCGTGACCGGCTTGACCAGATAATCATCCGCGCCCGCTTCGAATGCCTCGACCAGCCTGTCCACGCTTTCCTGTATGGTAAGCATGATCACGTACATATCGGGGCGTTCGGAATTTTCGCGCAGCTTGCGGCACAGCGTAATGCCGTTCATCTTCGGCATCATCCATCCGGTAATCACCACTTGCGGATGTTGCTGCCCGACAATACGCATCGCCTCCTCGCCGTTACGCGCAATCAGCACATCGTGGCCGGCCGCCTTCAGCATGGCCTCCAGCAGCACCAGCATGGCGCGGTCATCCTCGACCACCAGCACGCGCATCTTGTAATCGGCTTGGTTGGCATGCGCCCATTGCGGCACCTCTACCGCGGGCCTGCGGCATCTGCTGCGTCCGACTGGTTCAGCAGTTCCGCAAACGGCGGGATATGAACCATCTTCATGTTCAGCATTTCCAGCCAATCCAGCCAATCCTGTACGCACGCATCGCCGATCTCGATGAGACGATCCGACTCGATTGCCACGCGCGCGGCATGCAGCCTCAGTTTCGACACCAGCCTGCCGCGCTCAGCAGAGCTTGCCAGACAGGCATCCGCCAGCAGCGAAGCCACGTGCAGCAAGTGCAACAACCGCCATTCGCGCGAACCCTCGGCCGCCTTGCTGAATTCGGGCTGCCGGTAATCATGCGCCAATACCTGGAAAATCCTGGGGAAGTGCATATCGGCGAGCATCGCCTCGCTCAACTCCGCTTGATCGCAACCGAATTTGCCGTGCTCCCGCCGGCGCAGTTCATCCAGAGCCACGCCCTTCGCATGTTCAAGCACATCGCCATATTCATCCGGAAATGCCGTGGCCAGGGCCAGTTGCCCGATATTGCCGAGCAGGCCCAGCGCAAAAATTTCCTCGGGAACGGCCAACTGCGCGCGTGTCGCCAGATGCTTTGCGGCAATGCCGGTCAACAGCGAATGCCCCCAGAAATACGGGTAGTTGAACCGCTTGCAGGGGCCGTGGCGGTAATCCACAATCAGCGCAATGCCCATCACCAACTGGCGCAACGGGCGCACCCCCAGCACTGTCACGGCATCGGCGATGGTGGCAATCGGTCTGGATGGGGTGATAAGCAACACATTGGCCGCCTTGATGACCCGCGCGCTCAATGCCGGATCGGCGCCGATCAGCCGGGCAATATCGTGATTGGAAACATCCTCGCGCTGCGTCAGGTTAATCACCTCCAGCGCCACTCCTTTCGGCGTGGGCAAGCGATTGCCAACTTTCAGGCGGGCGAGTATCGGGCTTTCGGTGACTTCCATCAGATTATCCTAGAAGAGCAGTTTGTCCGCAAAAAACATTATAAAAAGCGATGCCAAGCTAAAAATTCATATTCAATGGGTAAATGCCCGACCCCGCCCCCAAACCGCTCGCTACGATTTCTGTCGCTATGTATAGAGCGCCTAAACATAACGGAATGCGCATTTTATTATGTTGGGCGCTCTTAGTGCCTTTTGTAGATCAATCATCGTTTTTTGGATTATTACTCAAGAGCATCCGCAAATGCTGACAATTCCTGACATCTGCCAATCTCAATAAAACGCAAGCATATTGGATCTGGCGCTCTTGCAGGCTGGTTCAACCTGCCCGATGCCGGCTGCGAAGATACCCCGCACGACATCCATGCACCGGTGATTTCCCGGATCTGCCCGGAACGCGAAACTCGATGAAACCAGGCAAAATCTACAGTAATCCGGTCACTACCGCACAAGCGCAGGTGCCTCATGCGGGTGGTTGTTCAGCGCCTCCCTTAATTCCTCTGTCAGTTTACCGTAAATAATCGCAAAAAATGCAAAAAAACGGGTGAAAATTCTCTGGATTAACTGTGATCGCACAATTCGAAGCACACCCTGCCCTTCTGATTGCTGGCCAGCGTCAGGCGGCCACCCAGTTGCTCGGCCAAGCGTGCGGCCTGATACATGCCTATTCCCAAGCCATTTTCCGAGACGACTACGCTACGCAGCATGTTCGCGGCAACGGTTTCCGGTATGGGATTCCCGCTGTCGCAAACGGTAATGCGCAATGGCTCTATCCGCATTTCAACGGAGATGGCGATGTCATGCTCAATCCTGCGTTTCCTCAGGGCGTTGTCGAGCAGGTTGTCCAGCACACAATCGTACAGCGCAGCGGGGATTTTTTTATCCGGCAACGCATCCGGCGCACACCATGTGATTTCCTGGTGCCGGTTGCGCGATTGCAACGCCTCCCACCACGATGCCAGGGCAAGTCGCAGGTTTCCGCTCTCGTCTTGCGGCTGCTGGAGCTTGTTCAAGGTCAATTCGATGCGCCGGGTGAGCAGCGGAAGTTGTTGTTGGAGCAATTGCTGCGCCCGTTGCTCGCCGCTTTGCGCAAGGGCGGTAAGGGAAAGCAGCGATTGCAGCATGTTTTTCAGGTCATGGGTCAGGCGTGAGCCGGTTTCATACACCGCCTGCAAATGCGTGATGTTGCGCAGGCTTTGCTCGCGCTGCTTGGCCTGATAAAAATAGCCGACCAGTTGCGCGAGCAGGTATAGGTGCAACAGCACGGCTGGATTGAGCGATTGCCCGGCATACAGAGTCAGGCGCAGTTCGCCTTCTTGCACCCGCACATCATGTTTGCTGAATTTCCCGAACTGCCCGGCCCCGTCCGGCGATTGCCATGACAGCCCGGACAGCCACGGAAAATCCGCCAGCAGTTCAGTGGCGCGGCGCAAATAAGATGCCGGGTCGGGTTCGCGTTGCGCCGCCTCCGCCAGCCGGGCAAGCCAGCTCTCGAATGGTGTGCCGACATTCAGCAGATAGCGCGAAAACATCACTTGCAGGCCGCCGAAGCCGAAGCGCGGATTCCACAGCCAGCCGAGCGCCATCAATACCAGCCCCGCCAGCAACAGGGCGCGCAGCAACGCTTCGGGGTAGTCCAGCCGCGCCAGGGTCATGAAGGTGAAACTGCCGAGCGTCACCAGGGTCAGCAGCATGAATAACAGCAAGCTGTAAATAAAATCCACCGTCTGCGCTCTTTCGGCAGATTCGTCGCCGGCTGGCAAAGTTGACCGGCTCAGCAGGCCCAGCACCGGCATGACCAATATCAGCACCGGCAGCACATACCACATCAGGACGCGCCCGACCTCGATGGCGGCTTGCGCCACAAACAGGTTCGGCACCACCCAGAGCAACAATGCCGCCAGCAGGTAGGCCATCACCGACAGATACAGCAAGCGCATCCAGCGGTCACGAAAGGCAAACACGCGCGCACCGACCAAGCCAAACAGGCCGGTCAGCCAGAAGGCAATGACCCACCAGTTCAGCCAGAACACCGCCACCGCAGCCGCCAGCACGATGAATGCGAGCCCGCCGCGACCCACTTCGCGCTCGCCGCGCCACAACGGTTGCCAGAGCAGGAACAGCCCCAGGTGAGCAAGCAGCAACGGATGTATCCACGGGTTGCCCACACCGAGCAACAAAACGCCATGCAACAGGACGAGCATCGCCAGCAACAGCCAGCGTCCGGTACGCAAGCGATTTCCCGGATTCAGCGTCAACATTTCGTCATCATCCTGTCAGCATCTCGTCAAAGCGGAAATTATCCAAACTTGCACAGCCTTCAATAATCCAGAGGCAAACCCTTGCGCAGCCGTATTTTTACCGGAAACGTGCAATACCTCACGCCATTGGCATGGTATTTGCTGCAATACTGGCGTAGCATTTGAAATTTCATTTTCAAGGAGGGTATCATAATGAAACGCAATCAATCCGGCTTCACCTTGATCGAAATCGCCATTGTGCTGGTGATTATCGGCCTGCTGCTCGGCGGCGTACTGAAAGGCCAGGAACTCATCAACAGCGCGAAGGTCAAGAATCTCGCGACCGACTTTAAAAACGTCCCCGTGTTCATCTACGGCTATCAGGACAAGTTCAAGGCGTTGCCGGGGGATGATTTGTTGGCATCCACCCATGTGGCAGCAACCGGTGTGACCATCACAAACGGCAATGGCAATGGCATTATTGATGGCAATTGGAACGCTACAAGCGGTGAGTCCTTCAACTTCTGGCAGCATGTCCGGCTCGCTGGCCTGGCTCCCGGACCCACGGATACAGCCGCAGCCGACTACCTGCCCTTGAACGCAGTGGGCGGGAAGATTGGCGTGACCAATGCGGCCAGCACAGCGATTACCACGTTGAAGGGATCGTACATAATCTGCTCCGATGCCATCGCCGGCAAATTCGCCAAGCAACTGGACACCACCCTGGATGACGGCAACCCATCGACCGGATCCCTGCAGGTAACTGCGGTCGGCACCGCTACCGGAGGAACGGCCGTTGCGAACGCTGCGGCTATCGTCGACGACACCACTTATCTGGTGTGCATGGGAGTTTAACCCGAAACCCGGCGTGACGTTCAAGCCCGCTTCGGCGGGCTTTTTTATTCATGGGCGGGCTTTTTCTTTTTATTCACCTCCCTGATGCAATCGCCGCTCCGCCTGCTGCAACGCTTCCGGCGGCCCCAGCAGCACCAGCACATCGCCCGCCTGCAGCAGCATTTCCTCGCTCGGTTGCGCGCCGCGCACGCCGCGCCGGCGCACCGCATTCACTTCCACGTCCAGGTCGGCCAGCCCCATCTCGCGCAATTTCTTGCCCGCTGCGGCTGAGCCTTCCTTGATCAGCACGCTCAGGAAACGCGCCTGCAGGCGATCCGTTGCGTCACCGGCTTCGTGTTGGGCAGTGCGCAAATAGCCGCTGAACACCGCGTAACGGCGCGCACGGTTTTCCTGCATGCGCCTGATCACGCGAGTAAGCGGCACCCCTGCCATCAACAGGGTTTGCGAGGCAAGCATCACGCTGCCTTCCAGCACTTCAGCGACCACTTCCGCCGCACCGGCTTCCTTTAATGCCTCCACGTGCGTATCGTCGTTGGTGCGCACGATGACCGGCAAATCGGGGCGCATTTCCTTGGCATGGCGCAAGATCGCCAGCGAGGAATGCTTGTCCTTGTAGGAGACCACCAAAGCCTTGGCGCGCATCAACCCGGCGGCCATCAATACCTCGCGCTTGGCGGCATCGCCATATACCACGCTTTTCTTCGCGGTAATGGCTTCGCGCACGCGGCGCGAATCGAGATCCAGCGCGATGAAGTTCAGGCTCTCTTTTTCCAGAAAGCTCGCCAGCGTATGCCCGCTGCGCCCATAACCGCAAATGATGACATGCCCGCTGCTGCCCATGCTGCGAATGGCGATCTGGTGCAGTTGCATGGCGCGATTGGTCCACTCGGCGGAGGAAAAGCGCCGTGCGATTGCCTCGCTGTGCTGGATCAGAAACGGCGCTACCAACATGGAAAGCAGCATTGCCGCCAACGTGATCTGCATGGTTTCATCATTGAGCAAATGCGCGCCATCCGCCAGCGTCAGCAGCACGAAACCGAATTCGCCGGCCTGCGCCAAGCCGATCGCGCTGCGCAGCGCCACGCCCCAGTCCCCCTCGAAAATGCGCGCCAGCGATGCCACAATCAATGCCTTGAACAGGATAAGCGCCAGCAACGCCAGCAGTATCCAGCCGAAATCCGCCACCACGCTGCCCAGGTCGAGCTTCATGCCGACAGTGACAAAGAACAGGCCAAGCAACACGTCGCGGAACGGTTTGATGTCCTCTTCCACTTGGTAGCGGTATTCGGTCTCTGAAATCAGCATGCCCGCGACAAACGCGCCCAGCGCCAGCGACAAGCCCGCCAACTCGGTGAAATAAGCCAGCCCCAGCGTGATGAGCAGCACGTTGAGCATGAACAATTCGGAAGATTTTTGCCGCGCCACGACGTGGAACCATGGCCGCATGACGCGCTGCCCGAATACCAGCAGCACCAGCAATACCACTATCGCCTTGAGCGTCGCAAAAACCAGTGTGGCGTAAAGATCATTGGGGTTCGAAGCCAGCGCAGGAATGATGATCAGCAGCGGAACCACGGCGAGATCCTGAAACAGCAGCACGCCCATCATCTGCTGGCCGTAAGGCAGATTCAGTTCGGCGCGCTCGACCAGCATCTTGCTGACGATCGCGGTGGAGGACATCGCCAACACGCCGCCCAACGCCAAGCCGGCGCGCCAATCCAGCCCGAACACCGCTGCGATGCCCATGATCAGCAGCATGGTCAATGCCACCTGCGCGCCGCCCAGCCCGAACACCGTGCGCTTCATCGCCGTCAAGCGCGTCAAACTGAACTCCAGGCCGATACTGAACATCAGGAACACCACACCGAATTCGGCAAGGTGCCGCGTCCCTGCCGCATCGGGTATCCATGCCATTGCATGCGGGCCGATCAGGATACCTACTACAAGATAGCCCAGCATCACCGGCAAATGCAGGATACGGCACAGCACCACCACCAGTACGGCGGTAGCAAGCAGGATAAGAACGAGCGAGAGTGTATTTTCCATTGGCAATTCAAGCCACGAGCAAAAATGAGGCTGCTTAAAATTTAGTAGTATCCAGCATAAACAAATTCTGCCGAGCATCAGGAATCTGACGGCTTATGAGGCTGGGTACCCGGTCTCCGTAGATTGTATCGAGCTCTTCCTGAGGGAAGACACTCCGCCCATTACTTCAGGGCAAGTGCTGGAAGCGGATTTGCCGCATACAGTAAACACCAGCATCAAAGCGGCTAGCAATAGTGCGCAATAAACGGCGCCATATTCCGAAAAACTCTTGAGGATTATGCGGAGCGGGCGCGCCGCTTGTCAATTTAACATACAGAAAAAAGCCGACTTGCGTCGGCTTTTTAGAGGATTACATTCAACCTACTTTGCAAGCCCCAAAATAAAGTCCACCAATTGTTTCGTTTCAGCATCGCTGACTTTCGGGTTACCCGGCATAGGCATGGCGCCCCAGTTACCCTTCCCGCCTTTGGCTATTTTCAGCGCCAAACCCTCCTTGATCGGATATTCCTTGCCCTCGTATGTATATTTGGCGACACCCTTATACTTTTTCGAAACATCCGCCCAAGCCGGGCCAACTACCTTTTTGTCGACCGAATGACAAGCGGTGCAGTTGTTCTTCTTGGCAACGTCCGGCATATCCACCGCCAACGCGCTACCCGCGGCCATCAATCCCGCCACAGCAATCGTGCTCATGATAGTAGATTTCATATAACCTCCGTTCATCTTGAAGCGTTCCAAACAAGGCGAAACCTCCCGCCACCAGTCTTCCGAATTACTCCGTGCATTGTGCAATCATTCGAACAAGGTACCAAAGCGGCATTAATTGAATTCTTTAATCTGTATCAGGATAACGCAATTCCATTTCATGGTGTTGACAGCCTGCCATCAAAGAGCAACAAAAAAGCCGGCTTGCGCCGGCTTTTTTCGGGGATCGTTCCCGACCCTCTGCCTAGCTCAACACAGGTTTTACTTCGCCAAGCCCAGAACGAAATCCACCAGCGCGCCAGCATCGGCTTCGGTAAGCTTCGGATTAGGTGGCATTGGCATGGCGCCCCAAGCGCCGCTGCCGCCCTTCATCGTTTTAGTAACCAGTTTGGCTTTTGCACTGGCATCACCCTTGTATTTCTTTGCGATATCCATATAAGCCGGGCCAACCAGCTTCTTGTCAATCGCATGACAGGCAGTGCAGTTATTTTTCTTGGCGGCTTCCGGCATATCGGTTGCCAATGCGCTGCCCGCGACCATCAACCCTGCTGCCGCAACCATATTTGCAATAATAAATTTCATGTTCTCTCCATTTTTAAAATTAAAAAAACCCCCAAACAATGCGAAGGTCTTGCCTTCTTTATAATTCTAAACAACTCTGCCTCTTTTGCATAGCGCTAATCAGGCCGTAAAGCGGCAAGGTATCAACGCGATTCAACGCCTTGCCGTTGACAGACTCCTCTCCCAGAATAATGAAGCTTTATGAATATCTTGCAATTTGCCTCGCTGGGCAATGTTTCCGGATAGCCCGGCATTTCTACACCATCCCATGCTCCCGAAAACAACCCGCCGGGGACGGCGGCCACATATTGACCCATAGCGCAAACTGACCGATCATTCCATAATTTTTATATTCCGATGATGCCGGCTTGAACACCCTTCCCATTCGGTTTGGCGGGAAACTGGGCAAAACAAGGCTGTTGTTGCGATATTGATCCACAGGAGAATTAAAGTGAAGGCGCTTGGAATAATTTTGATGATATTGGCGTTCAGCCCGCCTCAGGTTTACGCCAAAGATGGGCGCAAACCGGTTGCAAAAGAAAGCGGCGACGCCGGCACGGCAGCCGGCAAAATTTTCAAGGACTGCGCCGACTGCCCGGAGATGGTGGTGATCCCGGCAGGGAGCTTCGACATGGGATCGAACAACGACCCAAGCGAAAAGCCCGTACACCGTGTAACCATCGGCCGAGCCTTTGCGATGGGCAAGACCGAAGTCACGCAAGGCCAGTGGAAAGCGCTCATGGGCAACAACCCCAGCAAGTATTCGGACTGTGGCGACAATTGTCCGGTGGAGCAGGTGAGCTGGGACGATGCCCGGGCGTTCATCGAGAAGCTCAACGCCAAGACCGGCAAACAATACCGCCTGCCGACGGAAGCGGAATGGGAATACGCCTGCCGTGCGGGAGGGCAGCATGAATACTGCGGCGGAGACAACCCGGACAGCGTCGGCTGGTATGGGGCGCTGGCGAAGCCGGCGGCAATAGCGGCAAAACGACCAGCCCGGTGGCAACCAGGCAGGCCAACGCCTTTGGCCTGCACGACATGAGCGGCAACGTGTGGGAATGGGTAGAGGACAGCTATCATGACAGCTATAACGGTGCCCCCGCGGATGGCAGCGCGTGGCAGGGAGATGGCGCGTTGCGCGTGCCGCGCGGCGGCTCATGGAGTTATCTTCAGCGCGCCGCCAAACGCGGCGGCAGCGAGCCTGCATTCCGTTACAGCACTATCGGTTTTCGTCTTGCGAGGACGTTGCCGTAAAAACGGCAGCGCTCATATCCGGAACCCTTATCGCAAAGACAGGATAAATTTGACCAGAATCTTGCGGTTGGCCTCGGTGAGTAACTGCTCAGAGTAACCCGGCATTTCCCTATCGATCCAGGCGCCGCTGCCGCCGTTGAGTATCTTGTTCATCAGATGAGCTTCGGCATCCGGGTTGTTCCGGTATCGTTCGGACACAGATTCCCATGCCGGTCCAAGCAGGTTCTTGCCGGTCTTGTGGCACATAAAGCAGCCGGTCTTGTCCGACAATCGCCACTGGTCAGCCCTGTCGGCATATTCCTTTGGCACTTCCGGCTGGCAGCCGCACAACGCGATCAACAACGATGCCAGCAAGATATTTCGAGTACGCATGATTCTCCTTGTTCAGGCTTTCTGGTTCAAAGAAGCTACAACGATTCGGCACGGTATTCGACCATCAGGGTATGTTTGGTTCCCGCAGCGACATGCACCGCATTGTCGATTGCATTGGCCGATTCCACGCACAGCATTTCGCGCCAACCGTCCGGCTGTCCCAGGTCGCCCATTCTTTCGGCTTTTGCAATCCACGGAGTCCACACCACGGTAGAAAGGCTGCCTGACTTGGCAACCCGGATGCGCCGCTTCAGCCCCTCATCCTCAATCGCGCATTCCGCGGCAGTATTGATGTATACGCGGTCGGTCTCGCCCGCAAACCGGATTATGCCATCTTGCTTTTTGAGCGTCGAGCCGCCCACCTTATCCCAGTAATCGCAACCCGCCAGACCGGTCACATGCACCGCACCGATGTCACTGATCCTGAAATAAGCATGCAGTGCTTCACTGATTGTGAAGTCGGACTTCCCGGTGTTTTCGGTGGCCAATTCCATGCGCAACGTCTCGCCGACGCTCACGATCAGTTCCAGCCGCGCATCGTGCGGCCAGTGCGCGCGCGTGTTTTTGCTCTCGACCAGGCGCAGCGTCAGCCGCGTTGCACCGCCCGGTTCAATACCGGATTCAATTACTTTCCAGGGTGTGGTGCGTGCATAGCCGTGCGCTGGAAAGCCTGGCTCGGCAGCATGCGCGCCGAACCATGGCCAGCATACCGGCACGCCGCCGCGTATCGACTTGCCCGCCGCCAATTGTGCGTCACGCGACAGCCACACCACCGGCACGGCCTGGCTCCCGGGTTTCCAGGCCATCAGGTGCGCGCCCTGCAAACACAGCGATGCGCTCGCCTGCGGGCCGTCGATTTCCGCGACGATCAGGCCGCTGGCGTCTTCACGGAAGCTTAGTTGTCCCGGAATGCCGAATTGCGCGTTTAATTGCTGCACAGTAGACACGCTTTATCTCCCTCTTATTGAAAGCCTTACCTGAAAACTTGCCAGCCAAAAAAACATAATTCAAGCCACAGAGATCACAGAGGACACAGAGAAAATGCGTATTCAAAAACATATTAGGTTTCTCTCTGTGAGCTCTGTGTTCTCTGTGGCTAATCAGTTTTAGCGTTCCACTTGAGTCACGTCGCGTACCGCGCCCTTGTCCGCCGAAGTGGTCATGGCGGCGTAGGCCCGGAGTGCGGCGGACACGTGGCGTTCGCGGTTGACGGGCCGCCATGCCTTGCCGCCTTTCGCCTCCATAGCGGTGCGGCGACGCGCCAGCTCCGCATCTGAAATCGCCAGCGTGATACTGCGTTGTGGGATGTCGATTGCGATGCTGTCGCCCTCCTCCACCAGGCCGATCGCGCCACCCCCCGCAGCTTCCGGCGAAACATGGCCGATGCTCAGGCCGGAGGTGCCGCCGGAAAATCGCCCGTCGGTGAGCAGCGCGCACACCTTGCCCAGCCCCTTGGATTTCAGGTAGCTGGTGGGATAGAGCATTTCCTGCATCCCCGGCCCGCCTTCGGCCCTTCGTAGCGGATCACCACCACATCGCCGGCTATCACTTGATCTGCAAGAATCGCCGCCACCGCGTCGTCCTGGCTTTCGAACACGCGCGCGCGCCCGGTGAATTTCAGGATGCTTTCATCCACTCCGGCGGTTTTCACGATGCAGCCGTCCACGGCGATGTTGCCGTGCAGCACCGCCAGCCCGCCGTCCTGGCTGTACGCATGCGCCTTGTCGCGGATGCAGCCGCTGCTGCGGTCGGTATCCAGCTCCGGGTAAAGCATCGATTGCGAGAACGCGAGGGTGGTGACGATCCCGCCGGGTGCCGCACGGAAGAGCTTTTTCACTTCTTCGTCATTGTTCTGCGCAATGTCCCATTGCCTGAGCGCATCGCGTAGGGTCGGGCTGTGGATCGTTCCCGCGTCGGCATGCAACAGGCCGGCGCGGTCCAGTTCGCCGAGAATCGCGGGAATACCCCCGGCGCGATGCACGTCTTCCATGTGGTATTCGGAGGACGGCGCGACCTTGCACAGGGTCGGCACATGGAGCGACAGGCGATCCATGTCTTTCATCGTGAAATTCACTTCCGCTTCCTGCGCAATCGCCAGCAAATGCAGCACGGTATTGGTCGAGCCGCCCATCGAAATATCCAGCGTCATCGCGTTCTCGAACGCATCGAACGTGGCGATGGAACGCGGCAGGGCACTTGCGTCATCCTGCTCGTAGTAGCGCCGACATAGTTCGACGATCAGGCGGCCGGCGCGCAGGAACAATTGCTTGCGCTCGGCGTGCGTCGCCACCAATGTGCCGTTGCCGGGCAGAGACAATCCCAGCGCCTCGGTCAGGCAGTTCATCGAATTGGCGGTAAACATGCCGGAACAGGAACCGCAGGTAGGACAGGCAGAGCGCTCGATGGCGTCCACTTCCGCATCGCTGCAATGGCTGTCGGCGGCGGCGACCATCGCATCCACCAGGTCCAGCCCTTTGGTCTTGCCCTGCCAATCGACCTTGCCCGCTTCCATCGGCCCGCCGGAAACGAACACCACCGGAATGTTCAGGCGCATCGCCGCCATCAACATGCCCGGCGTGATCTTGTCGCAATTGGAGATACACACCAGCGCATCGGCGCAATGCGCGTTGGCCATGTATTCCACGCTATCGGCAATCAGCTCGCGGGAGGGCAGCGAATACAGCATCCCGGCGTGCCCCATCGCGATACCGTCATCCACCGCGATGGTATTGAATTCCTTGGCGATGCCGCCCGCCTTCTCGATCTCGCGCGCCACCAGTTGCCCCATGTCCTTGAGATGCACATGGCCGGGCACAAACTGGGTGAACGAGTTGGCGATGGCGATGATCGGCTTGCCGAAGTCGCCGTCAGTCATGCCGGTGGCGCGCCACAGGGAGCGTGCGCCGGCCATGTTGCGGCCATGTGTGGAGGTGCGGGAGCGGTAAGCGGGCATGTTGTTTCCTCGTTGTGGTTAAAGCACACGTATAATTGAGCCGTTGATTTTAACCGATTCACATATGATCGTTCACCCGCAGTTCAATCCTGTCGCCGTGCAGCTCGGCCCGCTCGCCATCCACTGGTACGGGCTGATGTACCTCGCGGGCTTTATGGCCTTTCTGTGGCTGGGGCGCAAGCGCATCGCCATGCTAAGCAAGCCGCAAGTTTCAACACAAGAGGCTGAACGCGCCAGGAAAAAAGTGCGCGGCAATACCGCAACGCCTCTTTTCCCTATCGATAATAAACTACTCGACGACCTGCTGTTCTACGGCGTGCTTGGCGTAATTATTGGAGGTCGTTTGGGTGAGGTGCTGTTCTACGCCCCCGGCTACTATCTTGCCCATCCGCTTAAAATTTTTGCGGTCTGGGAAGGTGGCATGTCGTTCCACGGCGGTTTTCTCGGGGTGCTGGCGGCAATGGCATGGTTCGCATACAAACATCAAATGCGCTGGCTGCAACTGATGGATTTCATCGCGCCGCTGGTGCCGCCCGGCCTGGCCTTCGGGCGCATCGGCAATTTCATCAACGGCGAATTGTGGGGACGCCCTACCGATGTGCCGTGGGGTATGGTATTCCAGAAAGTTGACGGATTGCCGCGCCATCCGTCGCAGCTTTACGAATTCGCGCTGGAAGGCGTCCTGCTGTTCGCCCTGCTGTGGCTGTATGCGCGCCAGCCGCGCCCCGTCGGCGCAGTATCCGGCGTATTCCTGATCGGCTATGGCTGCTTCCGTTTTCTCGGCGAATTCACGCGCAACCCGGATGACGGCATCTTCGGGATAATGAGTTTCGGCA
Source organism: uncultured beta proteobacterium (assembly GCA_963828205.1). Classification (GTDB taxonomy): domain Bacteria; phylum Pseudomonadota; class Gammaproteobacteria; order Burkholderiales; family Gallionellaceae; genus Gallionella. Next base: position 165,586 of record CAWHDU010000007.1, on the reverse strand, counting down.
TCAGCATGGGGCAATGGCTGAGTTTGCCGATGGTCGTTGCGGGAATAGCCATGCTGGCCTGGAGCAAGCGCAACGCGCAAACACTCCGATAACTCCTTGACACCCGTGGCTGCCCTCCACGATACTCAATTACCACATACGGTCATCGCAAACCTTGGACGAATTTTCACTGCTGACGCTGTTTGGTTTCCTGATACTGTTGCTCGTTTTCAGCGGGTTTTTTTCCGGTTCGGAAACCAGCATGATGGCAATCAACCGCCATCGCCTCAATCATCTGGTGCGCAAGGGCAATAAAAGCGCCAAACTCACAGCCAAATTGCTGGGCAAAATAGACAAGCTGCTCGGCTCCATCCTGCTGGGCAATACACTGCTCAATGTGGCAGCCGCCACGCTGACCGAAATCATCATCCTGCGCCTGTTCGGGCATAACGAGCTGGCCATGCTGACCGGTACGCTCGTTATCGCTTTTGTAATATTGGTGTTCAGCGAAATCATGCCCAAGATCATTGCCGCCAGCCACCCCGAGCGTATCGCGCTGCCTTCCAGCTATTTGCTCTCCCCGCTGATCAAGCTGTTTTACCCTGTCGTTTCGGTGGCTACTGCGATTGTGCGCGGGCTGCTCTGGATGCTGAGAATCAATATACAGACGGATCAGAGCAAGCAAAAAATGACGATAGAGGAATTGCGCGGGCTGGTGCTGGATGCGGAACATTTCCTGCCGCGCAAGCACCAGAAGATGCTGCTCAACCTGGTCGACCTCGAGCGCATCACCGTGAACGACGTGATGGTGCCGCGCAACCAGATCGAGGCGCTGGACATCAGCGCGGATGCCAATGAGTTGCGCCAGCAGATCATTACCTGCCACCACACCTTGCTGCCGGTTTACGCCGATACGCCCAGCAACATCATCGGTATCCTGCACCTCAAGCGTGCGCCTGCCTTGCTGCAAGAGGCAACGCTGGACTTGGCGCAACTGCGCGAAATCCTTCATGAGCCTTATTTCATCCCTTCCGACACTCCGTTGCTCAACCAGTTGCAGCAATTCCAGGAGCGCCATGAGCGTCTTGGGCTAGTGGTGGACGAATACGGCGAACTGCTCGGCCTGGTAACGCTGGAGAATATCCTGGAAGAAATCGTCGGCGAATTCACCACCCAATCGCCCGCGCAAACCGGCAAGTTTTTGCGCCAAGAAGATGGCAGTGTTCTGGTGGAAGGCGGCAGCAGCCTGCGCGAACTGAACCGCAAACTGGGGTTGCATTTGCCGCTGGGCAGCGCGAAAACGCTGAACGGCCTGATTCTCGAACATCTCGAGGACATCCCCGAAGCCGGCACCAGCCTGAAAATTGCGGGCTACCCGATAGAAATCATCCAGACGCAGGATCGCATCGTCAAGGTGGCGCGTATTTTCCCGGCTCAACCGGCCGTCAAGGCATAGGAGCATGGTCGCCGTGCCCCTGCCGCTTTACAAGAAGCACAAAGCTCGGCATCATACCCATCAACATTAGACATATGCCCCAAGGGAGACGCTATGGCTGTCGCACCGAAAACCGCAAAGGCAAAAGAATATTCCTATATCTGGGAAGGCAAGGATAAATCCGGCAAGCTGGTCAAAGGCGAAATGCGCGCGTCCGGCGAGGCCACCGTATCCGCCGCGCTGCGCCGCCAGGGCATCAACGTCTCGAAGGTCAAAAAGGTGCGCGCCAGCACCCAGAAAGTCACCGAGAAAGACATCTCGCTGTTCACCCGCCAGCTCGCCACCATGATGAAATCCGGCGTACCCCTGTTGCAGGCGTTCGACATCGTCGGCAAGGGACACAGCAACCCCTCCGTGGCAAAACTGCTGTTCGACATCAAAACCGACGTGGAAACCGGCAGCAGCTTGCAGCAGGCCTTCAAAAAATACCCGCTGTATTTCGACGAACTGTATTGCAACCTGATCGGCGCGGGCGAAGCGGCGGGTATCCTGGACACCTTGCTGGACCGGCTGGCCACCTACAAGGAAAAAATCCAGGCCATCAAGGGCAAAATCAAATCGGCGTTGTTCTACCCGGTTTCCATCATCGTCATCGCTTTCGTTATCACTGCCGTGATCATGATTTTCGTGATTCCCGCGTTCAAGGAACTGTTTTCCAGCTTTGGCGCGGATCTGCCTGCCCCGACGCTGGTCATCATGGGCATTTCCGACTTCTTCGTGACATGGTGGTGGGCGATTTTCGGCGGGATCGGCGGCGGTTTCTACACCTTCTTCTATTTCTGGAAACGCAGCAAAAAAATGCAGAATGCCATGGACCGGTTGATGCTGAAGCTGCCTATTTTCGGCCATGTGATCAGGATCGCCAGTATCGCGCGCTGGGCGCGCACGCTGTCCACCATGTTCGCCGCCGGCGTACCCCTGGTCGAAGCCTTCGATTCGGTGGCCGGAGCAGCGGGCAATGTGGTGTATTACGACGCCACGAAATATATCCAGCGCGAGGTCACCACCGGCAGCAGCCTGACCGTAGCCATGCAGAATACCGGGGTATTCCCGAGCATGGTGCTGCAAATGGCGGCGATCGGCGAAGAAGCCGGCTCGCTGGATTCCATGTTGAGCAAGGTGGCCGATTTTTACGAGGCGGAAGTGGACGACGCGGTGGAAGCGCTGTCCAGCCTGATGGAGCCCGTCATCATGGTGGTGCTCGGCACACTTATCGGCGGCATGGTGGTGGCGATGTACCTGCCAATCTTCAAGATGGGCCAGGCAGTTGGGTAAGGAAAGGAAGCAACTCGCCGAGGCTTTCGGCTTTTCGCCTTCGACTGCTGCCCGATGAGTTTGCTGGAACTTCTTCAGTCCTCGCCGCCGGCATTCGCCGGCGTATCGGCCATGCTGGGACTGATGGTCGGCAGCTTCTTGAATGTGGTCATTCACCGCTTGCCGAAGATGCTGGAGTTTGGCTGGCGGCAGCAGTGCGCCGAACTGCGCGGCGAAGAACCGGTTGCCGTCTCCGCCTACAATCTCATCGTTCCGCGCTCTGCCTGCCCGTACTGCAATCACGCCATCAGCGCATGGGAAAACATTCCCATCCTCAGCTACCTGCTGTTGCGCGGCAAATGCAAGGGCTGCGGTGCGGCCATCTCGCCGCGCTATCCGGTCATCGAAGCGTCCAGCGGCATCCTGTGCGGATTTGCGGCCTGGCACTTCGGTTTCGGCTGGGCGGCAGCCGGCGCGTTGCTGCTCATCTGGGGCCTGCTGGCGCTCACGGCGATCGATTTCGACACGCAGTTGCTGCCGGACGACATCACCCTGCCGCTGCTCTGGGCAGGCCTGCTGTTCAATTTATCCGGCACCTATACCGACTTGCCCAGCGCTGTGCTGGGCGCGGCATTCGGCTACCTCGCCCTATGGAGCGTTTACTGGCTGTTCAAGCTCGCCACCGGCAAGGAAGGCATGGGTTATGGCGATTTCAAGCTGCTCGCCGCACTGGGCGCATGGCTGGGCTGGCAGATGCTGCCGCTCATCATTCTGTCGTCCTCGCTGGTGGGCGCGGTAATCGGCATCGCCTTGATGGTGGCGGCCAAGCATGGCCGCAACGTCCCCATTCCGTTCGGCCCGTATCTGGCGGGCGGCGGGCTGATCGCGCTGTTCTGGGGACAAACGCTGACGCAAAGCTATCTGCAACTGCTCGCTGCCCCATAAACCCCTTCGACCGAGTTCAACAGGCATGGCTCACGACAGGCTGATTATCGGGCTCACCGGCGGCATCGGCAGCGGCAAAAGCACTGTCGCCGCGCTGTTCGCGGAACATGGCGCGGGCATCGTCGACACGGACGCCATCGCACACCGCCTGACGCAAGCCAGTGGCGAGGCCATCGCGGCGATCCGCGCCGCGTTCGGCGACGATTACCTCACCGGCGACGGCGCACTGGATCGCGCCAGAATGCGCCGCCTGATTTTCTCGGATGCCGCCGCCAAGCAACGGCTGGAGCAGATCCTGCACCCCATGATACGCGAACAGGCCAAGGCGCAGTTGCGGCAATTGCAGGACAAGCCTTACATCATCGTCGTCGTGCCGCTGCTGCCGGAAAGCCCTGCGTTCCTGCAACTGGTGCAGCGTGTGCTGGCGGTGGATTGCGATGAAGATACCCAAGTTGCGCGCGTCATAGGGCGCAATCCGATGACCGAAACGGAAGTACGCGCCATCATCGCCCGGCAGACCCCGCGCGCCGAGCGGCTGCGGCTTGCCGACGATGTCATCCGCAACGATGCCGGCCTGGACAGCCTGGACGGGCAGGTTGCCGCTTTGCATGAACGCTACTCCAGCGCGCGCAGCGGCCATTGACGGCCGCAACGGAAATACATTGAATTAAGGCCTGTTTATACCCTTAATCCGTCCGATAAACGGGATGTGGCATAGGTAGACTGCAAATTGGGATTTTTGAAGCTTGAGAGATAGGGATTACGTTTTTTGGTACATTTCATATAACCGTGCGAATAACCAATAAAATAAAAGCTGGTAATTATAAAACGATACTGCATTCCCTTCCCCCCTTTGCAAACAGAACTTATCCGCCAATGCAATCGTGATCGACTACGAGTTCCCTCTCAACGAAAAAGTACGTACTTTGTTGCGGCTGGAGGATTTGTTTGCGCGCATGGCGCACTACACCGGGCTTGATCATGGCATGGACCACCATGCCGCATTGCTCACCCTGTTTGAAATTCTTGAGGTAGCCAGCCGCGCCGACCTGAAATCGGAATTGCTGCAGGAACTGGAACGCCAGAAACGCATCCTTGCGGCACTGCACAACAATCCCGCGATTTCAGAAGACGCGCTGGAAAGACTCCTCGCCGAAATTGACGGCGACTCTGCAGACCTGCTCGCCATGACCGGCAAAATGGGACAGCACCTGCGCGAAAACGAATGGCTGATGGGCATCAAGCAACGCGCCTGCATGCCGGGCGGCACCTGCGAATTCGACCTGCCCTCCTATCACTACTGGCAAGAACAGGATCCGGGTGCGCGGCGCGAGCTGCTGCGGACGTGGCTGGCGCCGCTGGTGCCTTTGCATACCGGCTTGAAAATCGTGCTGCGCCTGCTGCGCGAAAGCGGCAAGGTATTCCACTTCACCGCGCATCATGGCACTTTCCAGCAAATGCAGGGCGGGCGCGTCGCGCAGATGCTGCGCGTCAGCCTGAGCAGCGAGCTGGCTTGCATACCCGAGGTCGGCGCCAACAAATACGCCATCAATATCCGCTTCATCGCCGCCGACTATGCGGCAAAAACCACCCTGTTCGAACAGGACGTGCCGTTCGACTTGACCTTCTGCAGCCTTCCTTCCTAAGACACTATCCATAATGCCAGGCAAGGCACCGCCGATTGTCACCTGCCCGCATTGCGGCAAGGAGCATCAATGGGACACCAGCAACCGCTTCCGCCCGTTCTGCAGCGAGCGCTGCAAGATGATCGACCTAGGCAAATGGGCAAACGAAGAATATCGCGTCGATCAGCGCGAACAGGAATTGCTCCCGCCCGATCACCAGGCCTGACGCAGCAGCGATACCCCATGTGCGCCATGCCGCCATGCGGCCTGCATATCGCCGCGCGCCAGCCCACCCAGCGCATACACCGGAATCGACGAGCCCGCCGCGATGGCCGCGAAATTCTCCCAGCCCAGCGGCGGCGCACCGGGATGGGACAAAGTCGGCAGCACCGGCCAACAGCGCAAAATCGCACCCCAGCGCCTCGGCACGGCGCAATTCCTCCGCGTTGTGGCATGACGCTCCACACCAATCCACGACCGGCCGCTCGCGCAATCCGGCGAGTTGCAAGGCTGTCAGTTGTACGCCGTCCGCCCCCAGTTCCTGAGCTAGTTCGACGTCGGCGTTGAGCAGCACCTTCGCGCCATGCGCGCGCGCCAGCGCAATCGCGCGCAATACCAATTCGCGCAACGCCTCGCGCGACAGGTTCTTCTCGCGCAGCTGCACCAGCCGCAGCCCGCTCTGCAATGCGCGCTCCAGCCGCCGCAGGAATTCCTCCACACCCAGCTCTGCGGCATTGCTGATGGCATACAGCGGCGGCAGCTCCAGCGCGCGCAGGACGGGTGCGTTGGCAGGGAGCATGGGGGAAACCGGAGCCTGTTCCCTCGCCCCGCCGGGGGGAGGGTGCGTTGCCACGCAAACTCCTGCCCCTCATGCGGATGCAGCTCCCCGCGCCATTCCATCACGCGAAAGAAATTCAGCCGCACCGTCGCGTGGGGGTAGGTAAACACGCGGGTGATCCACGGATACGCGGTCTCGACCTCGATCCCCAATTCCTCGCGCAGCTCGCGCACCAGCGCATGGTAGGACGTCTCGCCGGGCTCGATCTTGCCACCGGGGAATTCCCAATAGCCGGCCCAGATTTTATCGGGAGGGCGTTGGGCGAGGAGGAAGGAACCGTCTGGACGCTGCAGGACGACGGCGGCAACTTCGACGATCTTGTTTTTTTCAATCTGCGCGTTCAACGTGATCTTTCAATCATCCTGACGGGGTGAGCATTGTGGCGCAACGCACTCGTCGGGGTTGGCGACGAAGAGCCAGCCAACGGCAATACAAACAGGAACCGCGAGGAACCACATGGATTGAGATGTGATGCTCTGGCCGATGAACCCGATCGTGATGCCCAAGGCAAGGCAAACATGAAGCAGCAAGGCCCGCTTGGCAGGCGAAGGTCTTGCCGCAGCAGCCTCCTTGCACTTCGGCAAGGCTGCATGCTCTGGCGCAGGAGGAGGGTTGGGGGAATTATCGGATGTCATTAAAGCGATGGGCTGCGCTGAAGAAATTTGATGGGGCATGATACCGCAGGAGAATCAAAACCGCCGGGGGTAGCCCGGCAGCTAGTCACTTTTTCTTGCGTCGCCAAGAAAAAGTAACCAAAAAGAAGGCGACCCCGGTTTGCCGCCGCTACGCGGTTCCCTCGATCAGACACAAACAAGCGGGGCTGCGGAACTCGCGCTACGCGCTCAGACATAACCAGCGACTTGGCTGGCGTCGTTTGCCAGCTTAGTCGAATGGCTAGTTGTTTCATCAGTCCTCGCCGAAATCCCCTGACCAGCCTGCGCTACTCGGCGGCGCTCAGGGGAGGAAGGCAAAAAACCAAAACCGTGAAGGGTGGGCACAAGATCGTACCCACTTTACCTAGCTACACATCGTTCTCGTCAATTGTTGTAAGTACTTCTAAAGAGATGTCAGCAAGGGGTGCAATTCGATTGGCTTGATTGCGAATACTTGTTTCAAACATATTTCTTGCAAGCCGTGCGTTGCCAAAGGAATTGTCACGGGTGTCGAAGTGCTCTTGAAAAACCGATATTAAGCGGTTCCTCGCCGCTTCAGAAACCTGATACCCGGCATTCCGTGCAAATACCTCAAAAATTTCGACAAGCTGCTTCGGTTGGTAATCTTCAAATTCGATATACTGGTTGAACCGAGAGCGCAGCCCTGGGTTGGAATCGATAAACACCTTCATCCTGTCCGTGTATCCTGCCACTACTACAACCAGTTCCTTCCGGCTGTCTTCCATCATTTTCAATAGTGTGTCTATAGCCTCTTGCCCGTACTGGTCTTTTACTTCTGGGGAGCTAAGTGAATATGCCTCATCTATGAATAGAACACCGCCGAGCGCAGCGTTTGCGACCTCTTTTGTTTTGATTGCAGTTTGACCAAGGAAACCCCCTACCAATCCTGCACGGTCTGTCTCAACTAAGTGCCCATTTTGCAAGACCCCCAGCGACGCATAAATCTTTGCCAACAATCGAGCGACCGTGGTTTTCCCGGTGCCAGGGCTGCCGGAAAAAACTAGGTGGTGAGATATGGCTGGAGCAGGCAGGCCTTTTGACCGTCGAAGCTCCTGAACCTTCAGGAAGTTAACGAGTGTTTTCACATCCCCCTTCACCGATTCTAACCCAACTAAATTGTTTAACTCCTGCATTAGTTGCTCAATATTTTTTGCGCCCATTGCACCAGACAATCCTAGATCCTCCTTTTGAGCAAGGCTTGACGGTGCAACAACCTTGCGCGGTTCATTCTGTATTTCGGTGTAGAAATTTTGCTCAAAGCCCTGTTGTGCACGTTTCACTTCATCCGAAACACTTGATGCGTAGGTGTCTAGTTTTTGTTCAAATTCCAGCAGCGTACGCTTTTCTTCATCGGAGACGTTACCATCAGCTTTGCAAATCGCGTTTGCTAGGCGGAAGAGCATCCCTTTAGCCAAGAATGCTGAACAAGTTCCGTGATATTTGTCATATACCCGAAGATAGTCCAAGAGGCGCATCGTGTCGGACATGCCATTATTGCGGAGCATAGTCTCGCGCAGTTGGCGAGTTAGCTCGCCGCTGGAGAACCGCCGAATTCCTTGAAAAACAGAAAGTGCAAGTTGTTCTGCGTAGGTGGCTTCATCTCCATGGATATGGCCATCCGCATTTGCAAAATGCGACACTGTTTGAAGTATCGCATCAAGCACTAATTGCTCGCCGTCAATGTGCTCCCCGCCCGCTCGCACTCGCACCGCTATTGCGTTACCCAGCGGCACTGATATTTCCTTGATATTAGTGCGCAAAGCCTGAACTATCGCCGCAATACTATTCCTGTCCATCACTATCATTACCCCCTCAAGACTCCAATGTACCGGAGTCGAATTGTTTTGCCTATCGCTTAGCATGAAGGGCAGCTTGCTGCCCTTCATGGGAGGTTACGGTTTTGGATTTTATTCCCCTGAGCGCCGCCGAGTAGCGCAGGCTGGTCAGGGGATTTCGGCGAGGACTGATGAAACAACTAGCCATTCGACTAAGCTGGCAAACGACGCCAGCCAAGTCGCTGGTTATGTCTGAGCGCGTAGCGCGAGTTCCGCAGCCGTCTGACCAGATGACAACACGCCGCGTAGCGGCTTGTTGCGGCGGAGACTAACCTTCAGGTTATGTCGTAGCCAACAACGCAGGGTACCCGAAGGGCGGCAAACCGGGGTCGCCTTCTTTTTGGTTACTTTTTCTTTGGCGAAGCAAGAAAAAGTAACTAGCTGCCGGGCTACCCCCGGCGGTTTTGACTTTGATCGTTGGGTATCGCTACGCTCAACCCAACCTATACGCACTGGATGCTCCGCAATCAGCGTCTATGCGGCCAACAGCTCTGCCTTGATCGGCTTGATGTTCGCCAATTTCTCCGGTTGCTGCTCGACCTCCCACAGGTCTACAGCCTGCTGCATACGCAGCCAGCTTTCCGGCGTGGTGTTGAGCAACTTTGCGACCCGCGCCGCCATCTCTGGAGTCATGCCGCGTTTTTCGTGCAGCAGTTCGGAAACGGAAAGGCGCGATACACCAAGCCGCTGCGCAAACTCGGTCTGGGTCATTTCGAGGGATGGCAGCACGTCTTCGCGCAGGATAGCACCTGGGTGCGTCGGGCGGCGCTTCGGGTCTCGCAGGGTCTTCATCAGTGATAGTCCTCCAAATCAACATCGATGGCGTCCATACCGTCGAATTTAAAAGTGATGCGCCAGTTTCCGGTCACCGCCACGGCATAGGTTCCCTTGCGGTCGCCCGATAGCGGGTGAAACTTGTATCCGGGAATGTTCATATCCTCTAGTCTGGCAATGGCATCAAGACGGTCAAGCATCCGTTCCGTCCGATCCTCAGTCTTTGCGATGATGCCCCGATGGTCGCCTTTCTTGAAGAACCGCTCAAGACCTTTGTGTTTGAATGTGCGTATCATGGCGGCATGTAATTGACTAGCAATCATTGTAATCTTAGTAATTACAATGTCAAGCCGCTTCAAGCGGCAGCGGTATCACGTCCGCTTTAGAATTCTGCCTGCCTGGTTAGACGGATGCTTTATTTTCCTAGCTGCGATAGCTCGCGTTGATCTTCACGTAATCGTAAGAAAAATCGCAAGTCCACAACGTCGCCTTCGCCGCCCCGCGATTCAGCACCACGCGAATCGTAATATCGCTCTGCCCCATCACCCGCTGCCCATCCTCCTCCCGGTAGCTGGCAGCGCGCCCACCATTCTCGGCGACCAGCACGTCGTCAAGATACAGCTTGAGCACATCGACATCGAGATCGGTCACGCCGGCATAGCCGATCGCGGCGAGGATGCGCCCGAGGTTGGGGTCGGAGGCGAAGAACGCGGTCTTGACCAGCGGGGAGCGCGCGACGGCGTAGCCGATCTGCTTGCATTCGGCTTCGTTCCTACCGCCTTCGATGCGCACGGTGATAAATTTGGTCGCCCCTTCGCCGTCGCGCACGATGGCTTGCGCGAGCCAGATCGCGACTTCGTTGATGGCGGCTTGCAATGCGGCGAAATCCGCGCTGCTGGCGTCGCAAATTTCCGGCAGGGCGGCCTGGCCGGTGGCGATCAGCATCAGCGCGTCGTTGGTGGAGGTGTCGCCGTCCACGGTGATGCAGTTGAACGAGCGGTTGGCGGCCTCGGTGACCATTTGTTGCAGCAGCGGCTGCGCGACTGCGGCATCGGTAGCGATGTAGCCGAGCATGGTCGCCATGTTCGGGTGGATCATGCCTGAGCCTTTGGCGATACCGGTGACGGTGATAGTCGCGCCGTTTATGGTTACTTGTTTTGAAATGGCCTTGGCGACGATGTCGGTGGTCATGATCGCGTGCGCGGCATCGTACCAGTTGTCGGCGCGCATGTTCGCCACGCAGCCGGGCAAGCCGGCGGCGATCTTGCCGACCGGCAGCGGCTCCATGATGACGCCGGTGGAGAACGGCAGTATCTGCGCCGCCTTGCAGCCGAGCATGCCCGCCAGCGCTTTACAGGTGGTGCGCGCGTCCCGCATGCCCTGCTCGCCGGTTCCGGCATTGGCGTTGCCGGTGTTGACCACCAGCGCGCGGATGCCGCCGGGTTGCGCGAGGTGTTCGCGCGCGACGATGACCGGGGCGGCGCAAAAGCGGTTTTTGGTGAACACGCCCGCAACCCGTGCGCCTTCGCTTAATTGCATCACCAGCAGGTCCTTGCGGTTTTCGCGCCTGATGTTCGCTTCGGTGACGCCCAAAGAAACGCCCGCGACGGGCAACAGTTGTACCGCGACGGGCGGTGTCAGATTGACTGGCATGAGCTGATTCCTGATTCCAAATATTGGTAGCTTGCAGCAAAACCGGTTGGCTATCTGCTACAGACTAACCGCTGCCTAATAACGACCGTGAATACGGTAGATGTAATTGCTCAGCTCCGCCGACTGGGCGTTCATGCGGCGCACGATGCCGTGCACATCGCGCACGACGCCGCGCATTACCTTGTACATGACCATCGGATGGGTGTTGATCAGCGTCTCGAATTTGGCTTTTGGCATGCTCAGCAGCTTGGTATCACCGACCGCGGTGAGTGTCGCGCTGATATGTTTTGAGGTGCCGCCCGCAAAGGTGATGATGCCGGCCAAGTCGCCAGGTTTTAGCACGTGGATCGCCGCTTCTCCCTCGCTGCTTTGAATTTTCACCTGTATCTCGCCATGCGCAAGAATATACAGGTTGTCCGGTTGATCCAGTCCCGGACGGATGATTGCCTGGCCCGCCTTATAGTCCTGTACATCGAACAATCCCGCGATAATTTCCACTTCGGCATCGTTCAATTCCTCGGTAATCGTTGAAGTGCGTAGCGTATCTATCACTAGTGACATTCCGTTCTCCTTATTTAGCTTAACTTACCGTGGCACTGCTTGTATTTCTTTCCAGATCCGCATGGACAAGGGTCGTTGCGCCCCACCTTTTGGCCTTCGCGCACAAACGGTTTATGCTCTCCGCCCGTTGATCCGTCACCAGATGCCTGCGCCAATGCCTCGTCATAACCGGCGTGATGATACTGCACATTTTCCGGTGCGGAGGGCGCTTCTACCGACTCGATATCCTCCTCGCTACGCACCTGTACGGTCATCAGTATCTGCGTCACTTCGCGCTTGACCGCATCCAGCATCAGGGAAAACAGCTCGAAAGCCTCGCGTTTATATTCCTGCTTCGGGTTCTTCTGCGCATAACCGCGCAAATGGATGCCCTGGCGCAGATGATCCAGCGCGGCAAGGTGCTCGCGCCAGTGCATGTCCAGGCTTTGCAGCATGATGGCGCGCTCGTAGTGATGCATGACTTCCGCGCCCACCAAATCGACCTTGGCCTGATATTGCTGCTGCGCATGCTCAATGACGCGGGCGCGCAAACCCGCTTCATTCAATTTCTTGTCTTCATCCAGCCAGCGCGCCAGCGGCAATTCCAGGCGAAATTCGGCGGCCAGTGCCTTTTCCAGCGAGTGCATGTCCCATTGCTCTTCCATGCTACCCGGCGGAATGTACTGGCTGATGGTATCTTCCAGCACCCCTTCTCGCATCGCCGTGATGGTTTCGGAAATGTCCGAACTTTCCAGCAACTCGTTGCGCTGCTGGTAGATCACCTTGCGCTGATCGTTGGCGACGTCGTCGTATTCGAGTATCTGCTTGCGCATGTCGAAGTTGCGCGCTTCGACCTTGCGCTGCGCATTTTCGATGGCGCGCGTCACCCATTTATGCTCGATGGCCTCGCCCTCCGGCAGCTTGAACCGGTTCATGATCGCCGCGACGCGGTCGGAAGCGAAGATGCGCAACAGCGGGTCTTCCAGCGACAGGAAAAACCGGCTGGAGCCCGGGTCGCCCTGGCGTCCGGAACGGCCGCGCAACTGGTTATCCACGCGGCGCGACTCGTGCCGCTCGGTGCCGATGATGTGCAGCCCGCCGCTGTCCAGCACCTGCTGGTGCAACTGTTGCCATTCGGATTTCAACTGCGCGATGCGCTGCTCCCTGGTCGCATCGTCCAGATTTTCGTCGTGCGTGAAGGTGTTCGATCTGTTTTTCGACATTGCCGCCCAGCACGATGTCCGTGCCGCGGCCCGCCATGTTGGTGGCGATGGTGACCATCTTCGGGCGCCCCGCCTGCGCGACGATCTCCGCCTCGCGCGCATGCTGCTTGGCGTTCAGCACCTGGTGCGGCAGCTTTTCCTTTTCCAGCAGGTGCGGACAGCAACTCGGAATTCTCGATCGAGGTCGTGCCCACCAGCACCGGCTGGCCGCGCTGATGGCAGTCCTTGATGTCGTTGATCACCGCCTGGTATTTTTCCTTGGCGGTGAGGTATACCTTGTCCATCATGTCCTTGCGGATGGTCGGGCGATGCGGCGGGATGATCACGGTTTCCAGGTTGTAAATCTGCTGGAACTCGTACGCCTCGGTATCCGCCGTGCCGGTCATGCCGGCCAGCTTGTGGTACATGCGGAAATAATTCTGGAAGGTGATCGAGGCCAGCGTCTGGTTTTCCTTCTGGATCGCCACGCCCTCTTTCGCTTCCACCGCCTGATGCAGGCCTTCCGACCAGCGCCGCCCGGCCATCAGGCGCCCGGTAAATTCGTCCACGATCACCACTTCGCCGTCCTGCACGACATACTGCTGGTCGCGGAAATACAGGTTGTGCGCGCGCAAGGCCGCGTACAGATGATGGATCAGGGTGATGTTGGCGGGATCGTACAGGCTGCCGCCGGCCGGCAGCAGGCCGGCCTGGGAGAGCAGCGCCTCCGCGCGCTCGTGGCCCGGCTCGGTGAGCAATATCTGGTGGTTTTTTTCATCGACGCTGAAATCGCCCGGCCCGTCTTCCTCGGCTTGCCGCTGCAACTGCGGCGCCAGCTGGTTGATGCGCACGTAGATATCTATATTGTCTTCGGCCTGGCCGGAGATGATCAGCGGCGTGCGCGCCTCGTCGATCAGGATCGAGTCGACTTCGTCCACGATGGCGTAATTGAGCTTGCGCTGGAAACGCTCGCCGACCTGCGTCGCCATGTTGTCGCGCAGGTAATCGAAGCCGAATTCGTTGTTGGTGCCGTAGGTGACGTCGGCGGCATAAGCGGCCTGTTTGTCGCCCGACTCCATCTGCGACAGGATCACGCCCACCGACAAACCGAGGAAACGGTACAGCTTGCCCATCCATTCGGCATCGCGGCTGGCCAGGTAATCGTTCACCGTCACGACATGCACGCCCTTGCCGGAGATCGCATTCAGGTAGACCGGCAGCGTGGCCATCAGGGTTTTGCCTTCGCCGGTGCGCATTTCGGCGATCTTGCCGTAATGCAGAACCATTCCGCCGATCAGCTGCACATCGTAATGGCGCATCCCCAATGCGCGGACACCCGCTTCGCGCACCACGGCGAACGCTTCCGGCAACAGCGCGTCGAGCGTGTCGCCCTGCGCAAAACGCTGCCTGAAACTATCGGTTTTCTGGCGCAATTCCTCATCGCTCAATTTGGCGATGCCGGCTTCCAGTTTATTGATGGATTGGACGGTAGCGCGATATTGCTTGAGCAGGCGGTCATTACGGCTACCGAAGACGCTTTTCAGTACACTGGAAATCATGTTTTTTCCAAACTACAAAATAATCAAACTTTCTGCTGCAAATAATAAAGGGTGAGGCTAATCATCACCTCACCCTCACCAATACTCACCACGCTGTCAACTGGCGGCTTTTTGCAAGAAACGCACGGGATTCTGGGCGATGCCTTTATAGCGGACTTCAAAGTGCAAATGGGGTGCCGGTGGAACGCCCGGTGCTGCCGACTTCTGCGATTTTCTCGCCACGCCGCACCACTTGGCCGATTTTCACCAGCAATCGCGAGGCATGCGCGTAACGCGTCACAATGTCGCGACCGTGATCGATCTCGACCATATTACCATACTGGGGATGCTTGTCGGCAAAGGCAACCACGCCGCCTGCCGAGGCGCGAATTGCCGTGCCCGCCTCAACCATAAAATCGACACCCTCATGCATGGCGTAAGCACCGGTAAAAGGATCGGGGCGCCAGCCAAAATTCGATGAAGAAAATCCTTCGGTGATCGGCGGTATCGACGGCAGCAGCTTGCGGCTCAATTGATTCTGCAACAGCATTGTTTCCAAGGCTTGCAGCTTGTCGCTGCGATCGTTGACCGCCATGGTCAACCTGTTTAATTGCTGCTCCAGGCCGTTCACCGACATTTCCTGCGGCGGCAAGGCTATCAACGGCCCGCCCTGCGCGGGAAGCTGGTCAAATTTAAATTCCTCCGGCTTCATGCCGGTCAACTTGGCCAGGCGCGCCCCGAGCGCATCCAGACGCTGCATCTGTGCCTGCATCTGGCCTACCCTGGCCGCCATCGCATCCAGGCTATTATTCACGTAGGACTTTTGTTTTTGCTGCTCTTCGCTTTGTATTTTGGACAGCAGGGTACGCACCCCGTCGTTCAGTCCTTCCGGCGCAAAGCGCACCAACGCGTATTGCAGCGCGAGCGCCGCAACCCACACCATTCCGGACAGCAGCAATACCAGAAACAGCACCTGCCATCCGCCCAGCGTTATACTGCGGCTGTTCGCCAAGCGATTGGAAACTATAATAACATTCATGCTTCCCCCCTAATCTCGCATAATCGTAAAACTTGTGGCGCAGCGATTTAAATCACTATTGAGCGGCAATCAGGAATTGCGGCCGCTACTGGCCAAGGCACAGGCCTTGTCGGCGTTGCATCGCCATTTTACCGGTGTCGCGCCCCCCCATCTTGCGCAGTCCAGCCAGGTATTGGGGCTGCAATCCGGCATACTCAGCATCGCTGTCGCCAACGCTGCCGTTGCCGCCAAATTGCGCCAGCTTGCGCCGGAGCTTGTTGTTATGTTGCAAAACAGGGGGTGTGAGGTTAACGGAATCCGCGTCAAGGTGCAAGTTTCCTTCAATCGCAGCCCCCCCGTTTCCACCCCCAGAAAACTCGGCAAATCGGCCAGGGACGCGCTTGACGGGCTCAGTCAGACCCTGGGCGACTCGCCTCTCAAGCGCACCCTGAAAAAGCTGGCCGAAACGAAAAAACCGGGGTAATAGCCGAAAACTCATTGCACCGGTTTGGCAAGCCCCAGAATTTCCGGCAAAAAGACCTCCGTCACCAGCAGCGGCGCGCCATGCAGATAAAATAGCGAGCGGCGCGCCCATAACCTGTCCGGCGGATGCCCCAGCGCCGCAACAGCGCGCCGGTACAGCGGGTGGGTGCTGCGCAGCGCCTTGTAATGCAGCGGTTTGCGTTCCACCAGCGGATGCGCGAACAGCAGCGCGCCGAGCGGTTTATTGCCCAGACCGGCCACGGCAGACCATGCGCCGCGCAGGTGCTGCCGGGCGAACGCACTGTGCGCAAACACGACCGGTATGCCGTCAGCGTACAGGAACACCTCGCGCGACCAGGCGAGATGTTGCGACGCGACCCCCAGCAGGGCGGCCTCGTCCAGCGCGATGCGCGCCAGGCCGCTGCGCACGCCGCGCACCGCAAAGCTGGCGCAGCGTTGCTGGATGCGCTGCGTCAGCGATCCGCGATCGCGCAGCCAAGGGGCGAGGGCGGCTTCGCAGCCCAGCGCCGCGCCGTGCCAGAATTTATCGTGGCTATACATGGTCAGGCGTGTAAATAGTCATGTTTGCTTACCATCCAGCGCTGCAAATGCGCCCGCGCAGCATCGGGAAAGTCGCGCAGCAATTCATCGGCGGCTTGCCGCGCCTGATTCAGTAAATCCTCGTCCGCGTTGAGATCGGCGAAGCGCAGCATCGCCACGCCGCTCTGCCGCGCGCCGAGCAATTCGCCCGGGCCGCGCAACTGCAGATCCTGCTGCGCGATGGCGAATCCGTCGTTGCTCTCGAAAATGATCTTCAGGCGCGCCCGCGCCAGTTCGGAAAGCGGTTGCTGGTACAGCAGGATGCACAGGCTCTGCGCCGCGCCGCGCCCGACCCGCCCGCGTAACTGGTGCAGTTGCGCCAGCCCCATGCGCTCGGCATGGTCGATCACCATCAGGCTGGCGTTCGGCACATCCACGCCGACCTCGATGACGGTGGTGGCACCAGCAGTTGCAATTCGCCCGCCTTGAAAGCCGCCATCACTCGCGCTTTCTCGGCATTGTCCAGTTTGCCATGCACCAGGCCGACACGCAGCTCCGGAAAAGTCTGCACCAGCGATTGATAGGTTTCCAGCGCGGTCTGCAATTGCAGGGTTTCTGATTCATCGATCAGCGGGCACACCCAGTACGCCTGTTGCCCCTCCATGCAGGCGGCGCGCACCCTGTCGATCACCTCGTCGCGCCGTTCGTCGCTGACCAGCTTGGTCACGACCGGCGTGCGCCCCGGCGGCAATTCGTCGATCACCGACACGTCGAGGTCGGCGTAATAGCTCATCGCCAGCGTGCGCGGGATGGGCGTGGCGCTCATCATGAGCTGGTGCGGCTCTGCGCCCTTGTTGCGCAAGGCGAGGCGTTGCTGCACGCCGAATTTGTGCTGTTCGTCGACGATCGCCAGGCCGAGCTTGTGAAAGCCGACCTGCTCCTGGAACAGGGCGTGTGTGCCGATGGCCAGCGGCGTTGCGCCGCCGGCGATGCGCTCGGCGGCAAGCTGTTTCTCCTTCTTCCTTAGGCTGCCGGACAGCCACACCGGCGAGATACCCAGCGGCTCCAGCCACTCGCGCAGCTTGAGGTAATGCTGCTCGGCGAGGATCTCGGTCGGCGCCATGAAGGCGGCCTGATAGCCGTTCTCGATGGCCTGCAATGCGGCAAGCGCCGCGACGATGGTCTTGCCGCTGCCGACATCGCCGAGCAGCAGGCGCTGCATCGGGTGCGGCTGCGCGAGGTCGCGGCTGATTTCGGCGTATACCTTCTGTTGCGCATTGGTCAGCGCGAACGGCAGATTTTCGATCAGCTGCGCGGTGAGCCGGCGCTGCGGTGCGAGCCTGGGCGCAACGCGCTTGCCGCGTTCGCGGTGATGCACGCGCATCGACAGTTGCTGTGCCAGCAGCTCGTCGAACTTGATGCGCCGCCACGCCGCATGGCTGCGCTGATCGAGACTGGCCGCAGAGATGTCCGGCGGCGGGTTGTGCAGCAAGCGGGACGCTGTCGGCGAAGCCGGCCAGCTTCATTCTTTGCAGCAGCGTGTCCGGCAGGGTGTCGCCCAGTGGCAGCGTCTCCAGCGCGTTGCCGATCAGCTTGCGCAACACTGCCTGCGACAGCCCGGCGGTGGTCGGGTAGACTGGCGTGAGGCTTTGTTGCAGCGGCGTATCGTCATCCACAGCGCGGCACTTCGGGTGCACCATCTCCAGCCCGTAGTAACCCATGCGCACCTCGCCGACGGCGCGTATCTGTTTGCCCACGGCCAGTTGTTTTTGCTGGCTGGGATAAAAATTCAGGAAGCGCAGATACAGTTCGCCGCCGTTGTCCCGCAAACGGCAAACCAGCCTACGGCGCGGGCGGAAGGCCACTTCGCTGTGCGTGATGATGCCCTGCACCTGCGCATTCATGCCGGGTTGCAGCGCGGCGATCGGCGCCAGATGGGTCTCGTCCTCGTAGCGCAACGGCAGGTGCAGCAACAGGTCGGTGCGATGATGGATGCCGAGCTTGGCGAGTTTGCTCAGCGTGGCGGGGGAGATTTTTGCAGGTGTGCTCAATTACAATTTTCACCTGCGATAGTACTCATAGTGTCCTCAGAGCAAAACTATTAACGTCACGCAGGCGTCATACCCAGATGTTTCTGCACAAGCGCGATGTCTGCAGCCTGAATTAGGCTCGCACTTGACTCATGATCTTGCGATAAACGCTCCGCTTGTGCTTCCTTTACTTTATCAAAAACATTCCTTACGACGCGTCCATTACCAAAATTTTTATCTCTTTTGTTATATAGAGTTTTCAGCATTTCATGGGCGTGGATGCTTGCATTCTCATCTAGGCCGAAGTCTTCTGCGGCACAAAGCCTTTTAAATATCAGGAACAATTCATCCGGGATGTAATCTTCAAAGTGAATATAACGAGTGAATCTCGATTCAAGCCCCGGATTGGCATCGATAAAATCCTTCATCGGTTCCGCATAGCCCGCCACGATCACAGCCAGTCTTTCACGCTTATCCTCCATTTGCTTGAGAAGCGTATCAATTGACTCCTTTCCGAAATCAGCACCTGAAGAACTCTGTGATGCCAGCGAATAAGCCTCATCGATAAACAAAATTCCATCCATGGCACCCTTGATTTTCTCCATGGTTTTGGGAGCCGTAGCCCCGACGAATTGGCCGACCAAGTCGCTCCTATCAACTTCTATGACATGACCAGAGTTAAGCAACCCCAGCGCGGCATATATCTTTCCAATCATGCTGGGCCACGGTAGTTTTACCGGTTCCCGGATTGCCGGTAAATACCAGATGCAAAGTGGTCTGAGAAACTTTTCCGCCTTCGGCAAGGCGGCGCTGATTGACCTTGACCAAATTAACCAGCTTCTGAACCTCAGCCTTGACGGCACTTAACCCGATCATGGATTGAAGCTCGGCTAATGCATCCTCAAGGTTAACCGAGACAACCGGACTCGTATTCGGAATATCTTCAAGCACAAGCCGTTCGTAATCTGGATTCGCATCATGGGCTAAACGATCTGCCTGTTTTTCCACGATGCTGGCACAGAAATTTCGGATCGCACGCGCATTGCCGAAATTGTCCTTATCACGGGTGCGATACATCTCTGCAACCTGTTTCTCCAT
Organism: uncultured beta proteobacterium; assembly: GCA_963828205.1. Classification (GTDB taxonomy): domain Bacteria; phylum Pseudomonadota; class Gammaproteobacteria; order Burkholderiales; family Gallionellaceae; genus Gallionella. Next base: position 146,065 of record CAWHDU010000007.1, on the reverse strand, counting down.
GTCCTTTTCAACATCGGCATCGAAACGAATATCCTGGTCGGCAAGCAGCTTGTGCAATATCTTGACGAGAGCTTCCGTATCGTAATCTTCAAACTCGACAAAGCGGGTAAACCTTGATGCAAGACCTGCATTTGATTCAATAAATTTTCTCATCGAAGCTTTATAGCCTGCCACAATCACCGCCAGACAATCCCGGTGATCTTCAAGCGCTTTAAGCAAAGTATCTATGGCTTCTTGCCCAAAATCATTCCCGTCACCTTTAACAAGGGTATATGCCTCGTCAATGAACAACACTCCATCCATAGCTTCGTTGATATATTTTTGCACCAGTGGTGCCGTCTGGCCAATATAAGGAGCCACCAGCTTGCCGCGATCCACCTCAACCAAATGGCCTTTTTTCAGCAGGCCAATTTCAGCGTAAATTTCCCCGACAAGACGAGCCACCGTCGTCTTGCCTGTACCTGGATTGCCGGAAAATACTAAATGAAGCGACACTGGCGATACGCGCAAGCCCTTTTCTCGCTTCTGATTCTTCGCCTTGGCAAAGTTCACCAAGCTGCGGATTTCGCTCTTGACACCCTCAAGACCGATCATTTGATTCAACTTGTCCATTGGTGCAGTTTTCGCCGAAACATTATCAGGTACAGGTGCTGATGTAGATATGGCAGATTGCCTGGATGGTGTTGATGGTTGCCCCTGCAACGTGAACTCACAGCTCTCGATTACGATCTTGGCTCCATTACTTTCCAAAATTCCATGTTCCCGGGTATCCCGTATCACGCTGTTTTTAACACGCAACACGCTGCTTGCATCCTGCGCCCAAATAGCTGGCTCAGTGCAACCCCACAACTCACATTGAACGACCTCGGCTTCGCCTCCTTCCTTGACCCATAGGCCATATGATGGAGTATCGTGTATCTTGCTTGAATACACCTTGCCTTGGGCACCGCTGGCAAAGGATAAAGCGGGGTAGGTTTTCCCACACCCCTTGAACTCGCAACCCTCAATCACGGCATGAGCCTGTGTGTGTGCCCAAACCCCATTTTGCTGGGTATCCCGTATCACGCTGTCCCTGACCAACAGCGAGCTGCTGGCGTCCTGCGTCTCAATAGCTGACTCCCCGCAACCCCACAGTTCACACTGGATGACCTCGGCTCGACCACCTTCCTTGACCCATACGCCGTTCGACGGCGTGTCATGAATCCTGCTTGTACGCACCATACCCTCGGCACCGCTGGCAAAAGCCAAGGCTGGGCGGGTTTCTCCACACCCCTTGATCTCGCAGCCTTCGATCACGACTTGAGCCTGAGTGGTTGCCAAAACGCCGTTTCTCTGTGTATCCCGAATCACGCTGTCCCTGACCAGCAGCGAGCTGCTGGCATCTTGGGCCACAATGGCAGGCTCCCCACAACCCCACAGCTCACACTGTATAACCTCGGCTCGGCCACCTTGCATAACCACTATGCCATTCGACGGAGTGTCGTGAATCTTGCTTGCTTGCACCTTGCCTTGTGCGCCGCTGGTAAAGACCAAGGCTATGTAGTCTCCACACCCTTTGAACTCGCATGCCTCGATCACAACCTGTGCCTGGGTGAGCGCCTGGATACCATTTGCCTGTGTATCCCGAATCACGCTATCCCTGGCCAGCAGCGAGCTGCTGGCATCCTGAACCACAATAGCTTGTTCCCCGCAACCCCACAGCTCGCATTGGACGATCTCGGCTCGGCCACCTTCCTTGATATATACGCCATTCGATAGAGTGTCGTGAATCTTGCTTGCTTGCACTTTGCCATGTGCGCCGTTAGTAAAAGCCAAGGCAGCGTAGCCACATTTCTTGAGTTCGCATCCATCGACCATGGCCTGTGCTTGGGTGTGTGCCCAAACAGCATTTTGCTGGGTATCCCGTATCACGCTACCCCTGACCAGAAGCGAGCTGTTGGCATCCTGAACCCCAATGGCTGCCAACCCGCAACCCCACAACTCACACTGAACGACCTCGACCCGGCCACCTTCCTTGACATATATACCGTTCGACGGGGTATCGTGGATCTTGCAGTTCAAGACTTCCGCAGATGAATTTTCGACGTAGACTATGGGATAGTTTCCACCCGAGTTGCTCAGAGTGCAATTTGAAAGCAGCGCATGACCTCCTTCTTTTACGCTGACTGTATTACCGTCAATCCTTTTTATAATCAAGTTATCCAACTGAACTTTGCCAGTGACTGTAAAACTTCCTGTCAAATGTACCGTATGAGGATCTCTTGCACGAATGGTTAGGCCCTGATGTCGAAGATTATTATTGCCTACGTTGTAACTGCCCGGTGCGAATACGATGGTGTCACCCTGGCGCGCCTGCGCCAGCGCTTCTCCCAGATTGGAGCCTCCCAACCAACCCTTTTTAACTTCGATAATTGCCATTCTAAAAACTCCCAATAACTCGCGTAAGGCGGGAACTCATCGTACAAAGACAGACCTAATGCGCCTTATGTGAAATCGTTCTACTTGACCTAACCGGATCAACATAAACCGTAAAACCTTGAGCATTTATCATAAAATTTTCAGGCGCTGCGTCGAGAAAAGCGTTAGGCCTTTCATTTAGAAATAAAATAAGAAATTCAAGTGCGCCAGCAAATCTTATAAAACCGTTTTGACTCAGCTTGTTAACGCCATCTTCAAGTATATTAATTGACTCTTTATCTGATTTTTCGAGGGCATATTTCTCGATAATTTTCTGTACAAATTGCAACTCATCCGGTGTATTGATTGTATTGATCGGTTTCTCATATTTGGCCAATTCAAAGCACACAAAATTACGTTGCGGAGATTTTTTGTGTAAAAATTGTTCAATGGGTTGCGAGCAAATTTCATTAAGCACCTCCGGCAATCCTGCTATCGGATGCTTATTCAGCCTCCGCAACATCTCGATAGACTCTACACACGAAGTTGCTTTAATTACAGCGCCTGGATTTTCAGATTCAACCACGATGGCATCTTTTCCAGAACCTATAACCCACAAATGATTGCCTCTCGACCATTCACATTTATAAGATTCAGGGTGAAATTTGTCGTACCCACAATTTGCGTAGCTCATTTTCTCTTCCTGATATAACCAGTCGATTCCATTCGGCGGATAACGGCCTGCTGCCTCATCCGCCCGATTCGTTTACGATCAACAATTGCTTAACCGAGTGCCGTAAGGGGCAGACAGGTGCATTCGAAAGTGGTGGTCAACCTCCTCCAACTCCCCCTTGTCAGGGGGAGAGCAATGCTCCTTCCCTGACAAGGGGAGACTGGGAGGGGTTTGAGCGCTACCGATAGAATTACCACCACTTTCGAATGCGCCCGGGCGCAGACTCCATCGATCCAAAAATCAGCAACCTTTCAATTTTTCACTCATCCTTCGGCGGAAGGAGCTGCGCTTTGGCCGCAAGTTCGAAACTTCGCCACGCTCGCTTCCCGCCCCACGAAACGGCTAATTGTGCTTGATCCAGTCAACGACCGTAAGCTTGGGGACACGATTAAACTCCCGCGTATTATTCGTGACCAGCGTCACACTCAAACTTAGCGCATGCGCGGCTATCATGGTATCCAGCGGGCCTATGGGCGTGCCCTGTTTTTCCAGCGCCGCACGCAGTACCCCATAAACGACCCGTTGCCTGCTCATCGAATGCCGCAACTTCCAGCGGCAACATAAACTCATCCAGTGCCGTTTGATTCTTGGCTTGGTGCTGGCTTTTGGAAACGCCGTAGCGTAGCTCTGCCAGCGTAACGGCAGAGATGCCAATGTCGCCGACCTGATATTTGTTGAATTTCTGTAGGGCATTAACCGGCTTGCGTTTAATCAGCGCGATGCAGGTATTGGTGTCCAGCATCAATCTCATGCAAAAATATCCTCGCGAGGCTGTTGTTGCGGCTGGTTACGCTCAGACATGAAATCGGAGGTGAATTTATCCAGGCTGCCCAGCAAGGAATCCCAGGAATGCGCAATCGGGATCAACATCACCACATTGCCGGTTTTTTTGATGAATACCTCTTCGCCTTCGAAGCGAAATTCCTTTGGCAGTCTGACGGCCTGGCTTTGTCCGTTTTGAAACAGTTTTGCGGTTTTCATGATAGCTCCGGCTAATTAAAGTATATTTTTTAAGTATATACTTTATCGCATTATCGTCAATCGGATTTTGTGCCGGACGGACTCATCAAAAGCGGCAACAGGAGGTTACGTTTCCCGCAAGACTGACAGATCCAGTTAAATTGCCACTTGCCATCCTTAATCCTGGAGGAACATCACCCCGTCCGCCTCGACCAGCGCATTGCGCGGCAGCGAAGCGACGCCCACCGCGGCGCGCGCCGGATAAGGCTGGTGGAAATAGGTCGCCATGACCTCGTTCACCCTGGCGAAGTTGCCGAGATCGGTGAGGAAGATATTGATCTTCACAACGTCGTCCATGCTGCCGCCCGCCGCGGTCGCGACCGCGCGCATGTTCTGGAACACGCGATGGATCTGCGCATCGATGCCCTCGACCATCTGCATGGAGGTTGGGTCGAGGCCGATCTGGCCGGAAAGATATACGGTGTGGTCGACGCGCACGGCTTGCGAATAGGTGCCGATCGCCGTGGGCGCGTCGGGGGTCTGGATGAATTTTTTGTTTGCCATGGCTTCCTCCGTCGATAATCAGGATGCGATTATAGCCGTTCAGGTAATAACGGTAGGTTCGTCCCTTCCGGTGCGCTGCCTCAGCTCGGAAATATCCAGCGCAATGCCGATCAGCTCGGCAAGCGCCTGCTGCGCATCGAGATGGTGTCTGGCAGCGTCCGGCTCATACGCTTCCAGGTAGATGCGTAGCGTCGCGCCTTCGGTGCCGGTGCCGGACAGGCGGAACACGATGCGCGAACCGTCGGTGAAGCCGATGCGCACGCCCTGCCCGGTGCTGACGCTGCCGTCGATCGGGTCGGTGTAGCTGAAATCGTCGCAGAACAGCACCTTGTAGCTGCCGAGATGCGCCCCCTGCAATTCGCCGAAGCGCTCGTGCAGCAGCTTCATCACGCCGTTGGCCGCATCGACGGGAATGCCCTCGTAATCGTGGCGCGAATAGACGTTGCGCCCGAAACGCGCCCAGTGTTCGCGTACGACCGTTTCCACGGATTGCCTGCGTGCGGCGAGGATGTTCAGCCAGAACAGCACCGCCCATAGCCCGTCTTTCTCGCGGATGTGGTTCGAGCCGGTGCCGAAACTTTCTTCGCCGCACAGCGTCACCTTGCCCGCATCCATCAGGTTGCCGAAAAATTTCCAGCCGGTCGGGGTCTCATAGCAGGGAATATCGAGTGCCGCGGCCACGCGATCCGCCGCAGCGCTGGTCGGCATCGAGCGCGCGATACCCGCCAGGCCCTGCCGGTAACCCGGCACCAGATGCGCATTGGCGGCAAGGATCGCGAGGCTGTCGGAAGGCGTGACGAAGAAGCGCCTGCCGAGAATCATGTTGCGGTCGCCGTCGCCGTCCGAAGCCGCGCCGAAATCCTGCGCATCGTTGCCATACAGCGCATCCACCAGTTCGTGCGCGTAAGTGAGATTCGGGTCGGGATGGCCGCCGCCGAAATCCGGCAGCGGCTCGGCGTTGATCACGCTATCCGCCGTTGCGCCCAGGCGGTTGACGAAAATTTCGCGCGCGTACGGCCCGGTGACGGCGTGCATCGCGTCGAAACGGATATGAAAGCCGCCGTTCAGTAATGCTCGAATGGCGGCAAAGTCGAACAATGACTCCATCAGTTCGGCGTAGTCGGAAACCGGATCGATCACCGACACGGTCATGTCGCCGAGCCTGCTGTCGCCCAATGTATCGAGGTCAACATCGGGTGCATCGGCAATGAGGTACTGCGCGATCTGTTTGCTCGCGGCATAAATTGCTTCGGTGATTTTTTCCGGCGCCGGGCCGCCGTTGGCGGTGTTGTACTTGATGCCGAAATCGCCGTCCGGCCCGCCCGGATTGTGGCTGGCGGACAGGATGATGCCGCCGCAGGTGCGGTATTTGCGGATCACGCAGGAGGCCGCCGGTGTGGAAAGAATGCCGCCTCTGCCGACCAGCACCCGCCCGAAACCATTGGTGGCAGCCATCTTGAGGATGATCTGGATCGCCTCGCGGTTGTAATAACGCCCGTCGCCGCCGAGCGCCAGGGTCGATCCTTTGGGTGCGGCGATGGTGTCGAAGATGGACTGGACGAAATTCTCCAGGTAGTGCGGCTGCCGGAAAACCTGCACGCGCTTGCGCAGGCCGGAGGTACCGGGTTTCTGATCGGTGAAGGGTGCGGTAGCGGCCATACGGACTTGCATTTTTCCTCCCGTTTGTTGCGATTCTTCCTCGGCATCTTACCATCGGAGCCGCAGATAAACTTGCCGTGCCGGCTCCCCCAAAGCGCCCGATTCCTGCAATAATCTCAAGCATGAATAAATTACCTGAAAAAATCAGTTAGCCACAGAGAACACAGAGTTCACAGAGAAAACAATTGGATGCCGTAAATATTGATTTCACACATCATGGTGAGCAGAAACCGCTTCCTTTCTGTGCCCTCTGTGTTCTCTGGTGTAACTACCAGCCATTCGACTAAACTGGCAAAAAACGCCAGCCAAGTCGCTGGTTATGTGGCTTGAATTACGGTTTATAGGGTTATATGAAGGAGTAAATGCCAGCATGATGAGCCAAGACGATTTGAAGCGCGCGGTCGCACAGGCCGCGATTGAATATGTGCCGATCGACAGCATCGTCGGCGTGGGCACCGGCTCCACCGCCAATTCTTTCATCGACGAACTGGCGAAAATCAAGCACAAGATACGCGGTGCGGTCGCCAGCTCGGAGGCTTCGGCGCAGCGTCTGCGGGGACATGGCATCGAGGTGCTGTCGCTGAACGATGCGGGCAGCCTGCCGGTGTATGTGGACGGCGCGGATGAAATCACCCGCCACCTGCACATGATCAAGGGCGGCGGCGGCGCATTGACGCGCGAGAAGATCGTCGCGGCGGCCAGCAGGAAATTCGTCTGTGTGTGCGACGCCAGCAAGCTGGTGGATGTGCTCGGCAAGTTCCCGCTGCCCATCGAGGTGATCCCCATGGCGCGCAGCTCCGTGGCGCGCCAACTGGTCGCGCTGGGCGGGCAACCGAAGTTGCGCGAGGGTTTTACCACCGACAACGGCAACGTGATTCTCGACGTGCACGGGCTACAGATCATGAATCCGGTGGAACTGGAATCGACGCTGGATCACATCGCCGGAGTGGTCACCAACGGCCTGTTCGCACGCCGCGCTGCCGATGTGTTGCTGCTTGGCACAGCGGAAGGCGTAAAGACGATGACGGTGTAAAAATTGCTGTGGAGGGTGTCTGATGGAACTACTAGCCATTCCACTAGGCTGCCAAAATACAGCAGCCAAGTGGCTGGTTATGCGGCGTTGCGCGGTACTCGAAATCCTCATGTACTTTCTGTACATTCCGGTTTCTGCGTTCCGTGCGCCTTGCATCCATCCCTCCTCGCAAATTTTTAAAACAGCTTCTAAGGGTGAAGGAAAGCGTCATCTTTCCTTCACATTTGCCGCTTATACTGATGCAGTCAATTATTAGGAATAACAGCATGGGTAATGATTATCATATTTCCCGCCAGTTCGATGCAGATCTCGAGGCGATCCGCGCCAACGTGCTGCAAATGGGCGGCCTGGTGGAAAGCCAGATCAAGAGTGCGTTGGAATCGCTGCTGGGCGGCGACGTCGCATTGATGACCCGCGTGATCGAAGACGATCATCGCGTCAACGCGATGGAGGTGAAGATCGACGAAGCATGCAGCCGGGTGATCGCGCGCCGCCAGCCGACGGCGGGCGATTTGCGCCTGGTCATGGCCGTGGTCAAGACCATCACCGACTTGGAACGTATCGGCGACGAAGCCGAGAAAATCGCGCGCATGGCCATGCTGCTGTCGCAGAAAAACGCGCTCCACCTGCCGCGCTATCACGAGATCAAGCATGCCGCCGACCTGGCGCTGGACATGCTGCGCAAATCCCTCGACGCCTTTGCGCGGCTGGACGTGGCGATGGCCGCGCAAGTGGTGCGCCTGGACGAGCAAGTGGACGAAGAGTTCCGCGCCATCATGCGCTATCTCATCACCTTCATGATGGAAGACCCGCGCACCATTTCCACTTCGCTGGAGATACTGTTCGTCGCAAAGGCGATCGAGCGCATCGGCGATCACGCCAAAAACATGTCCGAGTACGTCATCTACATGGTCAAGGGGCGCGATGTGCGCCATGTGACCGTGGACGAAATCGACCGCGAAATCCAGCAATAGTGCAGCACCAGCCCATCCTCGCTGCTGTCGATCTCGGGTCGAACAGCTTCCGGCTGCAAATTGCGCGGGTCGAAGGCGACCAGCTCTACATGCTGGATGAACTGCGCGAACCCGTGCGCCTCGCCGCTGGGCTCACCCCCGACAAATATCTCGATGCGACAGCGCAACAGCGCGCGCTCGACGCGCTGGGAAAATTCGCCGAACGCCTGCGCGGCTTGCCGCGCGAAGCGGTGCGCACGGTGGGCACCAACTCGCTGCGCGTGGCGAAGAATGCCGCCGACTTTATCCCGCAGGCCGAGCATACCCTGGGGTTCCCGATCGAAGTCATCGCCGGACACGAGGAAGCGCGCCTGATTTACCTCGGCGTGGCGCACGGTTTGCCGCAATCGCCTGACAACAGGATGGTGATCGATATCGGCGGCGGCTCCACCGAATTCATCATCGGCAACGGCCTTACTCCGCTCAAGCTGGAAAGCCTGTATATGGGCTGTGTCAGCTACAGCCTGCGTTTTTTTTCCGGCGGAAAAATCACCAAACAGAACCTCAAACAGGCGGAGCTCGCCGCACGCATGGAAGTGCAAACCATCGCCGCCGATTACCGCGGGCAATGGAAGGATGCGTTCGGCTCCTCCGGCACGGCGCGCGCGCTGAACGACATTCTGGAGCAGAACGGCTACAGCGACGGCGGCCTCACGCGCGGCGGTCTGGAAAAACTGCGCGCCGACCTGATCAAGGCCGGCGACACGCGCAAGCTCGATATGGCCGGGCTGCGCCCGGATCGCATGCCGATCCTGCCCGGCGGCTTTGCCATCATGTATGCCGCTTTCTGCGAACTGAAAATCGAACAGATGCAGCCCGCGCTCGGCGCGTTGCGCGAAGGCGTGCTGTACGACTTGCTGGGGCGGTTCCACAACAACGACATGCGCGGCGTCACGGTGCGGCAATTCATGCAGCGCTACCGCGTCGACGCCAGGCAGGCAGAACGCGTGGCGCAACTTGCTGACCTGTTTGCGCGGCAATTCCTCGGCGATGAAGCCGGCGAAGCCGCGCTGCACATGCTCGGCTGGACGGCCAGCCTGCATGAGATCGGCATCAGCGTCGCGCACAGCGGCTACCACAAACACGCCGCCTACATCCTCGCCAACGCCGACATGCCCGGTTTCTCGAAAAAGGAACAGGCGCGCCTGAGCCTGCTGGCGCTGGCGCAACGCGGTAACCTGGACAAGCTGCAAGGACAACTGAAAAATACCGAAGACTACGCGCTGGCGATGGGCCTGCGCCTCGCCGTGCTGTTTTACCGCAGCCGCAGCGACCACGGTTTGCCCGCCATGCGCGGGCATTTCAGCGGCAGCAAATTCCATCTCTCGATAGGCGGCGGCTGGCTGGCGCAAAACCCTCTGACCGAAGCAGCTTTGCAGGAAGAAGTGAAGCAGTGGAAAACGCTGGGGGTAAGCATGCAGATCATAGCGGAATAGCGCAATCCCCCATTCAGCTTGTTCCGGAACGTCGCTTGTGTGCCCATTGAATAATTTTTCAGCCTGACTTCCAACTGCTGGCGAAGTAGATTATTTTCCGATTAGAGACGGCTGTTCATTTTTGCGTTATCGGCCATCCGGTACCGTTATTTAGAGCAGACTTGGCCGTTAACCCCAAATTACTTCAGGCACTTTCAGTCTTTCTACCTGTTTGCCGCCGAGCAGATGTTCCTCGATGATGGCGGTTACATCGTCCTTGCTTACCCCGCCGTACATCACACCCTCAGGATACACCAGCACACTGGGGCCGGTGCCGCAGGTGCCGAGGCAACCGCTGCCGGCTACCGCATAACGCCCCCACAACTGCCTTTTTTCAAATTGCTGCATGAATTCCTGCAACACGGCCGCGCTGCCTTTCGCTTCGCATGAGCCGCGCGGATGGTCCGGCGGGCGTGATTGCGTGCAGACGAATACGTGTTTTGCTGGCTTGCCCATTCATATCTCCTGTTTAATCGTATTGTTGGTTCTGGTTTCATCCACGTCGGATGCGCTGTCATTGTAAGGGAGGATTAAGATCTCAATTTCGGCCATGACGGAATGGCCGCTCCGGGGCGTTGGCGGAATCTGTGTTGTTCACGGCCAGATCAAGCCTTTCCGGCTTGCCTACGGCGCAGGAGTAAACTCGGCGATCTGTTGCAACAGCACATCTTCCTGATACGGTTTGCCGAGATAGGCGTTCACGCCAAGTTGCATCGCGTAGTCGCGGTGTTTGTCTGCCGTGCGCGACGTGATCATGATAATGGGCAGGTTTTGCGTTTTGGCGTCGCGGCGCAGATGCTTGGTCAGCTCGAAACCGTCCATGCGAGGCATTTCGATGTCGAGCAGCATCACGTCCGGGTTGATCTCGCCGAGCTGCTCCAGCGCATCGACGCCATCCTTGGCGGTGGCGACCTGGTATCCGGCGCGCGTCAACAGGCGGCTGGTGATTTTGCGCACGGTCAACGAGTCGTCCACTATCATCACCAGCGGCTGGGTATGCAACTTTTCCGGCGCGGCCCTGCCGGTCGTGGGAGCCGCTGTTTCAACGCGTTGCGCCAATTGCGCCGGATTCAGGATCAGCACCACCGCGCCATTACCCAGCACGGTCGCTCCGGCAATACCGGACAGCCGCGCCAATTGCGGGCCTATGTTTTTTACCACGACTTCCTGATTGCCCAGCAATTCATCGACATGCAAGGCGATGCGTTGCTCACCGCTGCGCAGCAGCAACAGGGGGTTGCGCGGCTGATTTTCCACGGCGCGTTCCACATCGCCGAGCAGATGCGGCAGGTAGTGCAGCGGGTATGTCCTGTCCTGCCATACCGTTTGCCGCTCGTTGTACATTGCGGTAATTTCCGCCGATTTGACCTGACGCACCTGTTCGATCATGGTTGAGGGAATAGCGTAAATTGCATCGCCGGAGCGCACCATCAGGGTTTGCGTGACAGCCAGTGTCAGCGGCAAGTGGATAATGAAGCGCGTGCCTTCCCCGCTCTTTGAGCTGACTTCGATATGGCCGCCCAGTGCGGCGATCTCGCTGCGCACCACATCCATACCGATGCCGCGCCCCGCCACTTCCGTCACTTCGGTCGCGGTGGAAATTCCCGAGGTGAAAATCAGCTGCGCCAGCCGGTCGGCGCTGGCCGTTTCGTCAGGTTTCAGCAGGCCTTTGGCGATCGCCTTCTCGAGCAGCATTTCAAAATTCAAGCCCGCGCCATCGTCGCTGAACTCGAATACCACTTCGTTGCTTTCCTGCCGCAGGCTCAGGCGGATTTCGCCGATGGGATCCTTGCCGTTCTGGATGCGCACCTGTTCGCTCTCCAGGCCATGTGCAATGGCATTGCGCAGCAAATGCTCGAATGGCGCGGCCATTTTTTCCAGAACGCTGCGATCCAGTTCCACTGCCGTGCCGTACAGTTCAAGGTTGGCGCGCTTGCTCAACTCCTTGCCGGTTTGCCGCACGATGCGATACAGCCTTTCGCTGATGCTGGAAAAGGGGACCATGCGCACATTCATCAGGCCCTGTTGCAACTCGCGGTTAAGCCGCGCTTGCGCCGACATTGCCGCTGCGGTTTCATCGATATTTTTCAACAGCGACTGCTGCACGGTCTGCACGTCATGCACGCTTTCGTTCATGATGCGCGTCAATTCCTGCAAGCGGGTAAAACGGTCGAATTCGAGCGGGTCAAAGTGTTCGGCATTGTCCTTGAATAACGAGACGCGCGCCTGTATCTGGCTCTCTGCCTGGATCTCGACCTCGCGCAACTGGCTGCGCAAGCGCGCCACGCTGCCGGTCAACTCCAGCAGCCCTTCCTTGAAGGCACTCATTTCCGTTTCCATGCGCGAACGCGCCACGCTGATTTCGCCGGCCTCGTTCACCAGCCTGTCCACCACATCGGAACGTACGCGCAGCATATTGGCCAGCAGGGCGCGTTCCGCACCCACCTCCAGCGCACGCCGATCCGCCCTGAGCTCGATACCCGCGCGATCTTCCGCCCGCCTTCCGAACTCGGGCTTGACCTTTCCGCTGCGCAATTCCTCCAGCATGCCGCTGATGTGGTCGAAATCGCTTTCCAGGCCGTCCCAGTATCCCGCCTGGCCGCGCATCTGTGCGGCAGCGAGCACACGGTCTTCCATTTCGTGTGCGACCTCGCCGATCCGCATCGCACCCGCCATGCGCGCGCTGCCCTTGAGGGTGTGCAACAAGCGCTTAAGCTGATCGGACTGCTGCGCATCGAGCGGTTTCTCGCGCCAGGCGCGCAATGCGGCGCCGATTTTCGGGCTCAGCTCGTCGGCCTCTGCCATGAACACAGGCAGCAGTTGTTCGTCCACATCATCGCGAACTTGCGGTTTTGCCGCCTTGGCCGGTGTCCCGGGTTTACCGGTCTCGGACGATGAGGCCGGCTGAACGGGTGTTTCCGGTGCACTGGCCGCCTGAGGCGGTGTGGCTTCTTCGTGCAATCTATCCTTGTCGGCAAGCAATTGATCGACCAGATCGCGGTGCGCCGACGGCATCATCCGGTCGCAGATATTCCGGGCCATTTCCTGCAGTGCGGCGATGGTCTGCTCCAGCATTTGCGACTGATGGTCGTCCAGTGTAAAGGGCTGCTCCATGCGCGCCTGCAGCCAGCTTTCCAGAGCATGTGCCAATTCGGCCACGGCGGTAAACCCCATGGTCCGATTTACCCCGGCCAGAGTGTGTGCGGCGCGCATAAAATCATATTGAACGACCGGCGGCTTGGCCGCTCGCATCGCCGTGAACTGCTCGTGCAAAGCGAGCGCGTTTTGTTTGGCCTCTTCGCTGGCAATGTTGAACAAGGCCGGAGAAAGCGTGATTTCACCGATGACTACCTGCTCATGGGCAATGGTTTCCGGGACAATCTGTTCCGGCGCAACCTGTTCTGACGCAACTGGTTCATGCACAGGGGCTTCTGCAATTTGCGCGGCCGCTTCAGGATCGACGCCGCGCTCGATTTGCTGCGCCATTTCTACCAGGGCAGTTGCCTCAATGTCTACCTGACCATGGCTCTCGAGCGCCTCTACCCAGCCCGAGAATAATGGCACGGCCTGGTTGATAAAGTGCAGTAGGCCGGGGGTGGCCGGCTTGTCATCCTGCAGCCATTTGTTCAGGGCGCGCTCGATTGCCCAGGCCACTTCGCCGAGGTCGTTCAGACCGACCATGCGCCCGCTGCCCTTGAGCGTGTGGAACCCGCGCCTGATGGTCTTCAGGGGCTCGCGGCTGTCGGGATGCAAATGGCAGATTTCCAGGTTGTCGCGCATGGTGGACAGCACCTCACGCGCCTCTTCCAGAAACACTTCGAGCAGTTCCTGATCTTCGTTTTGCGGCCGCTGCAACTTTGCCGCAATGACCGGCTGCTCGACAGGTGGCTTTGTCGTAACTCCGGACTGCTCGACGGGTATGGTGGAGATTGCCGTAGCCGCCTGGCGCAATTTCGCCATCTCGTCGAGCGAGGACAGCAGTGCCGTCGCGTCCTCCTTTTGAGCGTGCATCAGATGCAGCAGAAAGTTTTCGAGCGCGCTCATGATGCCCAACGCTTCTTGCGCTTCTTCCAGCAGCGCTTCGAGCAGCTCCTTGCCTTCGGCAGGCAAGCGCCGCAATGTCGCCGCAGTCCCGGGTTGCACGGCGGGTACGGAGGCTTCCGGCGCAACGGATGGATGCAAATTCGACTGCTCTTCCAGCGATGCCAGCAGCGCCGTTACGTTATTCTTCTGGGCATGCATCAAATGCTGCAGATAATTTTCAAGCGTACTCATCACGCCCGCCAGCGTCAGGTTTTCAACCGGCCTGGGGGTGACTTTAGCCTGCTCGAAGAAGCGCAAACTGTCCTGAATTGAGGTCAGCAATTGCTCCGCCAGTACCGGAGGCAGGAAACTCAAGCCTCTCTGTATCTGCGCCAACTGGTGCTGCAAGCCATTCAATGCATCGTGTCTGGATACATCGCCGTAGAAGGCGCTCAGGCCCTGCCTGACATGAAGCAGGTTAAGCAGTATCTCTTTGGCCAGCGGGGCAGTCACTGCATCCTGCTGCATCTTGCAATACAGGCTGATCAGCTCCGCCAAGCGCTCCTTATTTTCCGGCTGTTGATCGAGTATCGCCTGCATGCGTTCGGACAGGATGCGCGCTTGTTCCTGGAAGCTGTCATTCAGGTGGCTGTAATGCTCTATGCCGTAGCCCAATAACAATAATGCCATGGCCATGTCCATGGCGATCTGCTGCACTTGCCCCGCTTTGCCCGCCTGCAGCGAAATGACCTGGATTTGTCTGGCCAGCTGATGCAGCGCATCGTGATCGAGCTTCCCGCTCTGCAAGGTCAGATTCCCGACAGATTCGTTAAATTTTTCGTACGCATCCGCGTTGCCTTGAGCACAAAGTCCCCAACTTTCTTCGGCTATGCGGAATTGGTCGTGCATGCTGCCCAGCAGTTTCGCCGCTTCGACGGGCGGTAATTCGGAAAGATCGGGCAAATACCTTTCGAGTGCGTAATGCCGTTTGATCTGATCAACCCTCTCGCTTACGCTGCGGCTGCGTCCGATCAAATAAAGCATCTCGTTAACGGTCGGCTGTACGTCAACCTCGCTGCCTTCGACAACCGCGCGCATCTGCTGGTCTATGCGGCCAAGCAATTTACGCGCATTCAATTCGGCAGGCAGGCCGTCCAGCTTCAGGCAATCGAGCAGGCCGGAGGCTATCCACCAGAACGCGCGGCTATCGTCTTGCGGCATGCCGCTCAACACGGTGTCGATGGCCTGTTGCATCGCCTGCATCGCGGCAGGCGCCTCGCTCTGGCGCAGGTAAAGCATCAATCCCTGCTGATATTGGCTGCGCGCAGGCTTGATGCGGGCAGCCGCGTCGTTGTGCCGGGCAATGCTCAGCACGTCATCGGGTAGAGGTATGGCAAGATCGGGGAAAAACAGATCCGGCTCGAATGACATCTCCAGACCGCGCAATTGCTGCAATTCCTGATATTGCGGGAACAGGCGCAACGCGGCGTTATCTGCGCCACGGGACAGCGCGTCAAGATAATGCATCAGCCCGGACAAGGCGCGGCGCAACACATCGCCATGCAATGCGGAAACCGTGGCTGGATTCGCAGACAGCTCGTTCAAAACAGTTTCCAGTTCGGCGCAAAACACCGCCACACCTTCCATGCGAGCCGTCTTCAATGCTTCCAGCAGGCCGTGAATTCCGTTGCGTGCTGCTTCCAATGCGGCTATGTTGAGGGCGGGCGCCGCCAGATACTGCTCAAGATGCGTATTTGCCTCGCCCAGCGCGGTGTCCATGCCGGGTTTCACGGCTGAAAGATCGAATTGTGCTTGGTCAACCATGCCTTTGCGGTTCCAGGCGCTTACAGTTTGAAGCCTGCTACCGAGCCCTTCAGGTCAGAGGCGATGGTGGCAAGCTGCGTTACGGAATGAGCAGTTTGACGTGTGCCTGCTGTGGTTTGTCCGGTAATTTTCAGGATGTCCTGCATCGCGCTGGCCACTTCGCCGGCCATATCGGTTTGCATTTGGGTGGATACTGAAATACTGTCGATCAGCGCCGCCAACTCATTCGACACCTGTCCGATTTCCTTCAGCGACTGTCCGGCCATATCCGACAGCTTGGCGCCTTCCACCACGCCCAGCGTGCTCTTTTCCATCGCCGCCACCGCATCCTGGGTGTCGCTCTGAATGGTTTTTACCAGTGTGCTGATTTTCCTGGTCGCCTCGGCGGAACGTTCCGCCAAACGCTGCACCTCTTCCGCAACCACCGAGAAGCCGCGCCCCGCTTCGCCGGCCGATACGGCCTGGATCGCCGCATTCAACGCCAGCACGTTGGTCTGCTCGGTAATATCGGAAATCATATCCACGATTTCGCCGATTTCCTGCGAGCTTTCACCGAGCCGCTTGATGCGCTTGGAGGTTTCCTGGATCTGCTCGCGAATACCGTCCATGCCGCTGATGGTATTATGCACCGCTTGCGCGCCCTGGCTGGTGGTTTCCAGTGTATGCCGGCCCACTTCGGCAGCCTTGCTCGCGGCAGCGTCAACTTCCTGGATTGACCTGGACATCAATTGCACCGACTCCCCGGCCTCCTGGATTTCGCGCGCCTGTTTCTGCGTCGCATCCAGCAGATTTCTGGAAATACTTTCGGCATCCACTGTCGTGCGCCCCATCTGCTCAGCCGCTGCCACAACCCGGCTTACCAGTTTCTGCAGCTCCTCGGTGGTGTAGTTCACCGAGTCGGCGATCGAGCCGGTGATATCCTCGGTCACCGTCGCGCGCACCGTCAGATCGCCGTCGGCCAGATCGCCCAATTCGTTCATCAAACGCAAAATCGCATTCTGGTTCCGTTTGTTGACGCGATCCGCTTCAGCCGCGCGCATGCGCGCATCAGCCAGGTCCGCCGCTGCCATCAAACCCATAAATGCCAGCAGCAATACGGCGGAAATGATCTGGGTGTAGTTTGTCCAGCGCCCTTTTAACGAGTTCTGAACGGTCGCCTCAAGCTCTCTTGTCCCGGCCAGGAACGGCCCGTTTTTGGTATAGCTCACCGTGTCGAAAAAATTGCCGGAACCCTGTTTTGCGGTAATCAGGAAGCTCTCCATGTTAACGATCGCCCTGATGACATCGCGATATTCATTAAATGTGCCGGTCACTTTGGACATCGCCGCCGGATTGGCCTGTTCCAGCGCGGCCATCAGCTCCTCTGCACCGTCCAGGCGCGCCTCCAGGATGCCGAAATGTTCCGTGGTTATCGTGCCGCCCAACAAGGCGGATGCATCGATATTGATACGCTCCAATAAAACGCTGAGCTTGGCGGCCCGTACACCGTTTTCTCCGGAAAGCGACAACTGCACAAGATCGTCACGCAACAGCGGAACTGTCCTTTGTCCCATGTCCACCGCGCGCGTAACTGCCAGAATGGCGGCCTGGCCCGTTTCGATGTCCTTGATGTACCCCAGGGATTTGCGCGCAACCGGGATGAGTTTTTCAAGAACAACGCGCGAGTTGCCGCCGAGCGGCGGTGCATCGCTATCGCCCTTGTCCAGCGCTGCCAGGATGTGTTCCGCATCGGCGCGCGCCGATGGCAAGCCTTCAATAGCGGTTTGTTTACCCTGCAGCGCAGAACCGGCATCCTTGGCCAAGCGCTGGGTCAGCGTCAGCAAATTGCCGGACAGCTCGATGTAATGCGCGCCATACGAAGTAGCGCGGTTATCCAGTACGGCTGCTCCGATACCCGCCAGCAGGCTGATCAGCATACCGCCGCCCAGAATTACCAGCCGCTGTCTGTATGAAAAACGGCCAATTACTGGCAATCGCCTGGCAACGGCATCGGTCTCGCCGGATTGTCCGGCTTTCGAAAAGGCGGGTAATTTCAGATTGAATGCCATGTTGCTGTTCCTCCCCACACGGGAATTGTTAAATGCCTACTTGCAAGAATTCAGACTGATCCAGCAGGCCGGTCACGTCCAGCTTGCGCCATGAGATACCCTGCTCGTCGCGATACTCGACTTGTCCTTCAATATTGCTTTGCTGCCACGCCCGCGCATCGCGCAACCCCAGCACGCGATCGACCAGCAACGCGGCATTGAAAGCATGCCTCTCGGCAACCAGCAACACGCGGCTGGCGATACCGCCGGCCGCCTCGCCCTTGCGCTGATAAGCGGCCATGTCGGCCACGCAATACAGATTGCCGCGCACGTTTGCCACGCCGCGAAACCACGGCTTGCTTAGCGGCACCCGCGTCAGCGGCGGCAATGGCAAGACTTCGCTGATATTCCCCATATCTACCAGCCAGTGTTGCCCCGCTATCTGCACCCCCAGTGTGGAAACCTGGCCGGCTGCACTGCCCTTGGCATGGATGCGATCGCTTAAGTTCTGCTGGAACTCGCGCAGATTGAGGCGTCTTGCCATGATCGTACGTGCGCGTCTAGCCGAGAGCCGCTATCTTGCCCAGCAATTCTGCCGCGTTTATCGGCTTGACCACGTAATCCTTGGCACCCTGGCGCAACCCCCAAACCTTGTCGGTTTCCTGGTCCTTGGTGGTGCAGATCAGCACCGGGATATGCTGTGTTTCCGGGTCTTTGGTGATTGCGCGCGTGGCCTGAAAACCGTTCATCCCGGGCATTACAACATCCATGATAATCAAATCCGGCTTGGTTCGTTTGGATTGGGTCACTCCGGCTTCCCCATTTTCAGCGTACAGAATCTCGAAGCCCTGTTTGTTCAAAATCTCTCCGATGACCTGGCGCTCGGTTGCCGAGTCGTCTACAACCAGAATTCTCTTAATAGGCATGGTCTAGCTCCTTATGTTGTTGTGTATGGGTAATAACGGTTTCTATCAGGTTTTTTTTGTTGAACGGCTTGATCAGATACTGGTCGGAGCCCGCCAGCTTGCCGCGCGCGCGATCGAACAGCGTGTCCTTGCTGGTCAGCATGATTACCGGGGTATTGATGAAATCGGGATAGTTTTTGATCAGGGCGCAAGTCTGGTAGCCGTCCAGGCGCGGCATCATCACATCCACAAAAATAATGTCGGGCCTGGTATCCGCAACCTTGAGCAAACCGTCAAAGCCATCTTCGGCAAGCACGACCTGGCAGCCGGCCTGGGACAGAAATATCTCGCCGCTGCGCCTGACGGTGTTGCTGTCGTCGATCAGCACCGCCTTTACGCCGGACAATGGCAATTTGTCGCTTTCCTTGTTCATGTTTGGCATGGCAGGCGCTTTTTATTTGCAAGTCCCGTAATCCTTGCCGGAAGTCATGTCGCATTTCTTGGAGGCGCATACTACGTTTCGCTTGCAGTTCGAGCCGGCCGGCTGCGGCGCTTTGCATGCATGAGGTATCAGAACCAGAATGCATACCTTGCCATCCTTGCAGTCCTTGTCGGCCTGGCACTCGTCCTTTGCTGCATCCGGCGCGTCCTTCGCGGTGTCTGCCGCAAAAGATAATTGCATCGCTAAGGACATCGACAAGGCTATTGCCATTGATAATAAAAGCTTTTTTGACATGGTATTTCCCCTTTATTCGTTCGGCTTTGGCCGCGTTCATGCCAAATGTCGTTTTTAGAGCAGCAATGCTTTAACGTTTGAATATTGGCATCCGACCCGATAAAAAAACAGG
Organism: uncultured beta proteobacterium; assembly: GCA_963828205.1. Classification (GTDB taxonomy): domain Bacteria; phylum Pseudomonadota; class Gammaproteobacteria; order Burkholderiales; family Gallionellaceae; genus Gallionella. Next base: position 126,604 of record CAWHDU010000007.1, on the reverse strand, counting down.
CTTATTGAGACGAATGGAAGAGTTACTGGACGAAAGGTAAGCGGGGAGAACGAACGGTCGAGCTTTCCGGATGAACGGTAATCCGGCAACTTCCGTTTTTATGCCGAAACACCCCTTCGCGAGACGCTCAAGCGATGAAGACGCGGATTTACCGCCTCCAGAAGTGCGGGGTGAACAAAATCAGTATGGTGAATATTTCCAGCCGCCCGAGCAGCATGGCCAAAGTACAAACCCAAGTCTGAAAGTCGGTCAGCACGCCAAAATTACTTGCGGGGCCAACCACGCCCAACCCCGGACCTGCGTTGTTGATGCAGGCAATTACGGCAGAAAATGAAGAGATGAAATCCAGCCCGCTAATCACCAGCGCAAAAGTCAGCGTAACCACGCTCATGAAATACAGAAAAATAAACCCCAGCACCGAGAACACGATATTGTTGGGTATTACCTGGCCGCCTATTTTCATCGGGTTTACTGCGGATGGATGCAACAGCTTGAGAAACTCGCGCCCGGCCTGCTTGAACAGGATCAGTGTGCGTATCATTTTGATGCCGCCGCCGGTGGAACCGGAGCTGGCCGTGATGCAACTGAGGAACAGCATCCACAGCGGCGCGAAGATCGGCCACTGGTTGAAGTCTGCGCTGGCGAAGCCGCAGTCGGTCGCCAGCGAAACCAGGTTGAAGCTGGCGTGACGCAAAGAAGTCCAGAAATTCGGGTATACGCCCTTCCACCACAGGAACAGGGCGATGCCCAGACAGCTTGCCAATATCAGCGCAACCGTGGCGATGGCTTCGGCATCGCGCAGATATATCTTCAGGCTTTTTTCGCGCCACGCCAGAAAATGGGAAGCAAAATTCATCGCCGCCAACAACATGAATATGATGAGCACGAATTCGATGGCGGGCGAATTGAAATAGCCGACACTGGCGTCATGCGTGGAAAACCCGCCCAGCCCCATCGCCGCAAAGGCGTGGCAGATCGCGTCCAGCCAGTTCATGCCCGCCGCTTCCAGTGACAGGATGCAAGCGGTCGTGATGCCGAAATAAACCAGCCAAAGATTGCGCGCCGTCTCGGTGATACGCGGAGTCAACGCCGACTCTTTCATCGGCCCCGGCGTTTCCGCCTTGTACAACTGGCGGCCGCCAACGCCCAGCAAGGGCAGGATAGCCACTGCCAGCACGATGATGCCCATGCCGCCCAGCCAGTTCAGTTCGTGCCGCCAGATATTGATGGCGGGGGGCAGATTGTCCAGCCCGGTCAGCACCGTCGCGCCGGTGGTGGTGATACCGGACATGGTTTCGAAATAGGCGTCGGTGAATGACAGGCCATCTATCACCATGAGCAGCGGCAGCGTTGCCACAGCGGGCATCGCCGTCCACATGCCGACCACCAGCAGGTAGCCGTGGCGGATGGACAGCTCGCCCTTGTACTTGCGCGTCAGCAGCCACATCAGCGCTCCTGCGGCGGAGGTCATCACCATCGCCAGCGCGAAATCGATCAACGTGCCGTCAGCGTAAATCCACGAGGCCGCTATCGGCATCAGGTAGGCCGCGCTGAACACCACCAGCATCAAACCCAAGGCATGAATAACGGTCAGCGCGCGCCCCATCAGAAGAACCCGATGTTGACCTGGAACAACTTCTCGACCCTTTTCACCATCATCTTGTCGGTGACGAATACGATGACATGGTCTTCCGCCTCGATCAGTGTATCGTGATGCCCCATGATAACCTGCTCGCCGCGCACGATTGCACCGATAGTAGCGCCCTTGGGCAGATCGATTTCCTCGATGCGCCGCCCCACTACCCGCGAGGACTGCCGGTTACCATGTGCCACCAGCTCGAGCGCTTCCGCCGCGCCGCGCCGCAACGAATGCACTGCCGCCACATCGCCCTGCCGCACATACGCCAGCAACGACCCGATCGTTACTTGCGCCGGGGAAAGCGCGATGTCGATCTTGCCGCCTTGCAACAGCCCCACATACGCACCGCGGTTGATCAGCGCGATCACCTTGCGTGCGCCACCCTGCTTGGCGAGCAGTGCGGACATGATGTTGTTCTCATCATCGTTGGTCAGCGCGCAGAACACATCGACTTCATCGATATGCTCCTGCTGCATCAGTTTTTCATCCGTGCCGTCGCCGTTGAGCACCAACGTCCTGGCCAGCTCTCCGGCCAGCCTTTCGCAGGATTTCTTGTTGTATTCGATCAGCTTGACCTGATAGTTGTGCTCCAGCGCCTTGGCGAGACGGTGGCCAATATTGCCGCCGCCCACAATCATCACGCGTTTGCTGGGCTTATCCATGCGGCGCATTTCACGGAGCACGCTGCGGATATTGTCGGTTGCGGCGATAAAGAAAATTTCGTCGCCATCCTCGATCACTGTATTGCCTTCGGGAATAATCGGACGATCCTTGCGGAAAATCGCCGCGACGCGGGTTTCGACCTGCGGCATGTGGCTGCGCAGGAAGTTTAGCGGGTTGCCCACCAGCGGCCCGCCCTCGAAGGCACGTACCGCCACCAGTGACGCCTTGCCGCCGGCAAATTCCAGCACCTGCAGCGCCTCGGGAAACTCGATCAGTTTGACGATGTATTCGGTGAGTATCTGTTCCGGGCAGATCGAAAAATTCACGCAGAAATTATCCGCGCTGAACACTTCATCGCGTTCCAGATAATCGGCGGCCCGTATCCGGGCGATGCGCGTCGGCGTGTTGTAGAGGCTGGCCGCCAGCTTGCAGGCCACCAGGTTGACTTCATCGCTCTGTGTGACCGCCAGCAGCATGTCGGTGTCGGCAATACCCGCCTGTTCGAGCGTGGCAGGATGCGCCGCGTTGCCTGCCAAGGTGCGCAAATCCAGCCTGTCCTGCAATTGGCGCAGCTTGTCGCCGTCGGAATCCACGACGGTGATGTCGTTTGCTTCGCCGACCAGGCTTTCCGCGACCGTAGAACCTACCTGTCCTGCGCCGAGTATCAATATCTTCACGACTTAGCCCCTAAATTATTGCTGTGCGCGCACCCAATTTTTCCATTCGGTGAACAGGTTTTTATCGTGCGCGGCGATCACCGAGCGCTGCCAGATATCGCCCTGCGCAAAATCGTCGCTCTCGATACAGCAGGCATGGCCGCCCGATTCCCACAGGATCAGCGTGCCGGCGGCATAGTCCCAGAGCTTCTGCCCGCCATGCAGATACATGTCATAGCGCCCGGCGGCGGTATAACATATAACACCAGTCCAGCGCGCTCGCGCCAAAATTGCGTTGCGAAGAATACGGCGGATTTGTTGCCAGTTGCGCGACCAGCTTCGTGCTCAGGCGCTTCAGGTCGACGCTCGCCAAAGCATAATCGAGCGAGCTGACCCCTTCGCGGCCGACCAGTTTTTCGCCGTTCAGAAACGCGCCCTTGCCCAGTTCGGCTGCAAATACCTCCTCGGCCACCGGGTCATACACCACGCCCAATACGCTCTTCCCTTCGCGCAGCAATGCGACGGATACCGCGAAATAGGGCAGGCCGCGCACGAAGTTGGAGGTGCCGTCGATCGGATCCACGCACCACAGGCCGGCATGTCCGGATTGCCATATCGCCTGCTGCTCGTCGAAGCTCATCTCTTCGCCCAATACCGGCACATTGAGAATGGCCTGGAGTTTTTTGGACAGCGCGGATTGCGCGGCAATATCCGCCTCGGTGCACAGGCTGCCGTCGTTCTTGCGCTGATGCGTCACTTTAAGGTAGCGCAGCATGATTTCTTCCGCCGCGACCAGCTTGACTGCCGCGACCACCGCCTTGAGCATTGCGCTCATGCCCCGCGTGCCGGCCCGCGTCATGCCGCGCCCTTCCACTTAATCGAACAGCCCATGCTGGCGAACTGTTCGCGCGGCCCCTGCCCGGTTTTGGCAATTTGCAGCATTGCATTGAACAAGTCGCGCGGCGCACCGGCGACCGCTTCCTTGCGCGAAGCGTCCAGCCTGCCACGATATTGCAGTTCCAGATCGGCGTTGAAGCCGAAGAAATCCGGTGTGCATACCGCACCGTAATCCTTCGCGACCTGCTGGGTCTCGTCCCACACATAAGGGAAGGGGTAGTTGTATTGCCGCGCCGCCAGTTTCATGTTGTCGAACGAGTCCTCCGCATATTCGGCGGGGTCGTTGGACATGATGGCGATGCTGTTGATGCCGCGCTGTTGCAGCTCGCGCGCGTCGCGCGCGATGCGGTCGCGGATGGCTTTCACATAAGGGCAATGGTTGCAGATAAACATCACCAGCAGGCCGTTGCTGCCGCGCGCGTTGGCGGGGTTGTAGCGCTTGCCGTCCACGCCGGGAAGGTCGAAATCGCGGGCTTTCCAGCCGAAATCGCACAACGGGGGTTGCAGGCTGACCATTTCATATCCCTGACAAGATTTTGCGCGGCATTATATCATCACGCCGACGCCCTTATTTATTTGCAACCAGACCATGCCGCGCTTCTACTGCCCGCCGCCACTGCCGCTCAACGGCCTGTTCGACCTGCCGCCGGAGGCGGCGCATCATGCCGCGCGCGTGTTGCGGCTGCACGAGGGAAGCCACGTGGAGATGTTCGATGGCCTCGGCAATGAATGCCACGGGGTCATCGCCGAACTCGGCGGCAAGCACGTGGTCATCGGCGAGATTGCTGCTGTTAGCGTCAACCGCGAATCGCCTTTGCATACGGTGCTGGCGCAGGCGCTGTCCAGCAGCGAAAAAATGGATTGGGTGATCCAGAAAGCCACCGAACTGGGCGTCGCGGAAATCCAGCCTCTCGATACCGGGCGCAGCGTGGCGCGGCTGACCGCCGAGCGCGCCGAAAAACGGCTCGAACATTGGCGGCAGGTCGCCATCTCCGCGTGCGAGCAGTGCGGGCGCAATCTGCTGCCGGAGATACACGCGCCTCTGGACATCATGGCGTGGCTGCAACAGGTCAAGGCGCTATCTGACACGAAGCTCATCCTGCTGCCGCAGGGTGCGGCCTCGCTGCATGGCCAGCAGAAGCCGCAAGGCAAAGTCGTGCTGCTGATCGGCGCGGAGGGCGGCTTCACCGGGGCGGAAAGCGACAGCGCTTTGCGCTGCGGTTTTGCGCCGATCCGCATTGGCGCGCGCGTGCTGCGCACCGAAACTGCGGCGCTGGCCGGGCTGGCCGCGCTGCAAACGCTATGGGGTGACTTTTCGTAGATATCGCCATTCCGGTCGAGCTATTTTTTCATAATCTGGCTGATAAGGTTTGCGCGTTTTAAGTACGCCAAGTGTTGCAAAATACGTTGGATCGCATTTCTTCTTTCGCAATGTTTTTTCCGAAGATGAGTTAGAAAAGCGCTTGAGGCACAAAAAAATATTTTGGGCTGTAAATGCCGCTAACGCTAATTTCAAGCCAGGATAGAGCCCAATAACCATGGGCATTGTGATCGAGAGATGTTATTTGTAATTTGCATTTACTCCTCGACCGCCGCCAAGTAGCGGAGGCTGGTCAGGGAGTTTCGGCGAGTGCCGTTTGAGCACACAGCACCTTCGCGACAGTCACCGAGCACCCCGGCAAACTCCAAATTACCCCGCCACCCTCAACACCAACCCCTTCAAATATTCCCCTTCCGGAAAACTGAGCAAAACAGGATGATCCGGGCTGGCATGCAGATGATGCACGATTTGCGCATCCGCGCCGGCATCCAGCGCCGCGCCGGCGATGATCTTCTGGAACAGGTCTGCGCTGATGCCGCCTGAGCAGGAGTAGGTGAACAGCAGGCCGCCCGGTCTGAGCAGTTTGAAACCGAGCAGGTTGATGTCCTTGTAGCCGCGCGCGGCTTTTTCGGCGAAGGCGGCGGTGGGGGCGAACTTGGGGGGATCGAGGATGATGAGGTCGAAGGTGCGCCCCTGGTCGCGCAGTTTGCGCAACGCCTGAAACACGTCCGCCTCCTGCCATTCGGCGCGCGTTGCATCCAGATCGTTGAGCGCCAGGTTTTCCTGCGCGATGCGCAATGCGTCGCCCGACGCATCAATGGATAGCGCCGATTTCGCACCGCCGCGCAATGCGTACAGCGAGAAGCATCCGGTGTAGCAGAAACAGTTGAGCACGTCGCGGCCAGCTGCCAGGGCTTCGGTCAGTGCGCGATTGTCGCGCTGATCGAGGTAGAAGCCGGTCTTTTGCCCCGCCTTCACATCCACCTTGAAGCGCAGGCCGTACTCGACGACTTCGACGCTTTCCGGCAATGCGCAGTCAAGTGCGCCGTTGCGCGGCTCCAGCCCTTCCAGTCCGCGCGAGTCCGAATCGGAGCGTTCGTAGATGCACACGGGCTTGCACAGTTCCCGCAGGATGTCGGTGCAGGTGTCGCGCCAGCGTTCCGCACCCGCACTGCCGATCTGCACCACCAGCGTATCGCCGTATCGATCGACGACCAGTCCCGGCAGGCCGTCGGATTCGGCGTGGATCAGGCGCATGCCGCCGCTTTTCTCGTCCAGTTTTAATTCGCGCCGCGCCGCAAGCGCATCGGCAATGCGGCGGCGAAAGAATTCCGCATCGATGCTTTCCTCTTCGCGCCACGACCAGGCGCGCGCGGTGATTTGCGAAGCGGGGTTATACGCCGCCCACGCGAGAAAATTTCCCGCGGCGTCGCGCACCGGCAACGTATCGCCGCTGAGCGGCGCGCCATCGACGCGCTCGACCGCGCCGGAAAAAATCCACGGGTGGCGGCGCAGCAGGGATTTTTCCCTGCCCGCCTTGAGGACGATGGCGGGTTGCGCGGCCGCATTGCCGGTAAGCGGTTGCGGCGCACTGCGCGGAATGTCCTTCTGCTCGCCGGACGATTTCTCGCCGCGCTTGGCCCGGTTGCGAAAATCTTTATTGCCCCGCGAAGGGCGGTGCGGTGTGGAAGGCGATCTGGGTTTCTGGCCGGTCATATTTTTTCTTGGGTTTTCTTCTTGGCGCGCGGATGCGCCGCGTCGTAAATTTTGCTGAGATACTGGAAATCGAGGTGGGTGTAAACCTGCGTGGTGGAGATGCTGGCGTGGCCGAGCATTTCCTGCACGGCGCGCAAGTCGCCGCTGGATTGCAGCACATGGGTGGCGAACGAATGGCGCAGCAGGTGCGGATGCACATTGCTGGCAATGCCCCGTTTGATGCCCCACTGCTTCATGCGCAGTTGCACCACGCGTGGCGAGATGCGGTTGCCGCGCTGACCGACGAACAGCGCGGTTTCGCCTGCTTTGGCAATCTGGCCGCGCACCGCCAGCCAGGCCTGTAACGCGGCGATAGCGTGGCTGCCGAGCGGCACGATGCGCGTCTTGCTGCCCTTGCCGGTGACGCGCACTTCGCCCGCGTTCATGTCGAGTTGCGCCGGATCGAGGCCGACCAGTTCGGCCAGGCGCAGGCCGGAGGAATAAAATAATTCTAACATCGCCTTGTCGCGGATCGCTTCGGTTGTGTCGTTGGGCAGATCGACCATCCGGGTGGCTTCGTCCGGCGACAGTGCCTGCGGAAGCGCCTTCGGCGACTTGGGCGCGCGCAACCCGGCGCAGGGATTATCGGCCATGCCATGATCGCGCATCAGGTAAGTAAAAAAACCGCGCCACGCCGACAGCATGCGCGCCAGCGAACGACCGCCCAGCCCCTTGCCGTGCAGTTGCGCGATAAAGCGGCGGATGTGGTGGATTTTAAGGCTTGCCAGCGGCGTTGCACCGGCCAGTTCAAACAAATGCGCAAGATCGCGCGCGTAATTTTCGGCGGTCAGTTCGGAGTATTGCTTCTCGTTGCGCAGCCATGCCAGGTAGCCGTCCAGGTAGGTCTGGTTAGGCGTGGCGGCCCCGGTCATTGCGCGAGATGCGGATGCAGCGCGGCGCTCGCCGCATCGGCGATGCGTTGCAGGAACACCGTGCCCATCTCCGGATAGAAGCGCTGCTTGTCCTCGCTGGCCAGCACCAGCAGGCCGATGGTCTCGCTGCCCGCGTGCAGCGGCAGGTAGGCGAACGAATGCAACTGTGCGGCATTCTCGCCGAACCATGCGGCGGTGTCGTGCGCGGCGTGGTGCAGACAGACCGGCTGTGCCTGCGCATCGGCAAACGCCAGCACTTCCGCGCTGGGTGGGATGGCCTGCCACAGGCGCAGCACCGCATGCGGCACCGCAAAAATTTCGCGCAACAGATGCGGGAGCATTTCCTGCAACGTGGCCAGGTCGCGCGCGGCAAACAGTGCGACGACAAACTCGTGCACCTTGTGTTGCAGCGCGTCGTTGTCCCTGGCGAACCCGATCAGCTCGTGCAGTTTTTTCTCGAGAGCCTTATTCTTTTCGCGCAACGCGAGCAGTTGCCGTTCGCCCAGGGAAATCGTGCGCCCTCCGTGCGGGTGCGGCAGGGCAAGTTGCGCCAGCGTCTCGATATGTTCCTCAAAAAACTGCGGGTTATCCCGCAAATATTGTGCGACATCTTCTGCTCTCATCAATAGCCCCCTATAAACTTATTTCGCCTGCAAAAACGGAAATTGCCGGGCCGGTCATCAGCACCGGCATGCCCTCGCCATTCCAGGCGATGCTGAGCATGCCCCCGTGGGTGGCGACGCTCACCGGACTGTCCAGCAGGCCGCGCCGGATGCCGGCCACGACGGCCGCGCAGGCTCCGGTGCCGCACGACAGGGTTTCGCCCGCACCGCGCTCAAACACGCGCAGCCTGATATGCTGGCGATCCATAATCTGCATGAAGCCTGCATTGACGCGCTTGGGGAAGCGCGGGTGATGTTCGATGAGCGGCCCCAGTTTTTCCACCGGCGCGTGCTCGACATCCTCCACCACATGCACCACGTGCGGATTACCCATCGACAGCACGCTGACCTGCAGCGTTTCGCCGGCGACCTCCAGCGGCTCGCTCACCGCACCGCTGCGGCCGTCGAACGGAATCAGCATCGCATCGAAAATCGGCGCGCCCATATTCACCGTCACGCGCCCGTCTTCTTCGAGGCGCGGCGCGATCAGGCCGCATTGCGTTTCCACCACGATCTCGCGTTTGCGCGTTAGCCCCTGGTCATACACGAAGCGCACGAAACAGCGCGCGCCGTTGCCGCATTGTTCGACCTCGCCGCCATCCGCGTTGAAAATCCGGTAGCGGAAATCGGCCTCGGGGTGCTGCGCCTTTTCTACAATCAATATCTGGTCGCACCCCACGCCGAAGTGGCGGTCGGCGAGCAGGCGCAATTGCTCCGGGCCGAGCTCGATGTGCTGGCGCACGCCGTCCAGCACCACAAAATCGTTGCCCGCGCCGTGCATTTTGGTGAACTTCAGAAGCATCCTCTATCCCTTGTTGCCGAGCAACTCGGCATGCCGGAAACAATCGATGACATGGTCGTTGACCATGCCGGTCGCCTGCATGAAAGCGTAGCAAATGGTCGTCCCGGCAAACTTGAAGCCGCGCCGCTTCAATTCCTTGCTCATCGCATCCGACTCGATCGTGCTCGCCGGCACGTAGCGTTGGCTGCGCCACGCATTCTGTTTCGGCGCGCCGCCGGTAAATTGCCGGATAAATTCATCGAAGCTGCCGAATGATTCCTGCACCTCAAGAAATTTCCGCGCATTGACGATGGCGGCTTCGATTTTCAGGCGATTGCGCACAATGCCCGCGTTCTGCAGCAGCGATTCTATTTTATTCGCGTCATAACGGGCAATGCGCGCTGCGTCAAAATTATCGAAGGCGGCGCAGTAGTTTTCACGTTTGCGCAGGATCGTGATCCAGCTCAGTCCTGCCTGCGCGCCCTCCAGCACCAGGAATTCGAACAGTCGCCTGTCATCGTGCAGCGGCACGCCCCATTCGAGATCGTGATAGCGCCGGTACAGGGCATCGTTGCCCGCCCAAGCGCAGCGCGTCTTATTATCCGGAGCGGCGCTCACGGCCCATGCCCGCAAAGCGACATGCAGTCGCGCCATATGCAGCGATCCATCACCACGGTGATGCCCGCATCCGTGGCGCGCTGTGCGGCGGCTTCGTGAACGACGCCTTCCTGCAGCCAGAGATTTTTCACGCCGAGCCGGATGCAGCTTTCCACAATGGCGGGGACATGCTCGGCGCTCCGGAACACATCCACAATATCCGGCAACTCGGGCAGGCTTTCCAGGTCAGGGTAGGCTTTCTCGCCCAATACTTCATCCACCCGTGGCCGCACCGGAATGATGCGGAAGCCGAGCCCCTGCAAGCCGCGCGCAACACGGAAGCTGGGACGAGATTCGTCCGGCGATAGTCCAACAATCACCACGCTATGGATATTGTGCAGCAGACGGCTGATTTCTTCGATGTTCGGGTTGGTAAAGGCCATGATCGGCTCATGTTGTTAGCAATGATTTCCGTGGAATAAATTGTTCAGCGCGGCCTGCGCCTGTCCCCGCGGCAAGACTGCGGTGTATTGCGGCGTAGAAAAGCAAACCGGCGCGTTGCGCTAAAAATCAAAATCATATGGTGCTTTGCCTCGTGTCAAGAGCATGAAAGGCTCAAGTTTAGCTCTTTTTTACTGTCTTATTCCTTCAACCAGCAAGGCGTAGCGATCCCGTCACGTTACATCCCACCAGGCGTCTTCGGAGCGATAGACCGGAAGGGCATGACGATTTCCCGCTGGCCGGATTGCATCATGTCACTCATCTAACTGTTTAAAAAATCAGTGGGCTGTTATCGGGCAGGTATGCCGTGCATTGCACGACCCGCATCACAGCCGCACAGCATTTTTTAAACAGCCCCCGAGAAGCTTCTAGTGTGCAGGGTATCATACGCATACTTTTCCCGCGCACATCGGCGCCAACACAAAAATCACAGATGCCCGCATTGACTTCCATCCAAAGCGTCCTGGCTGCGTTCGCCATCATCCTGATCGATCTCATGGGTCGCGCGGGGCTGGACAAGGTGCTGGCATTGGCCGGCGGCCCTGCCATGGTCGCGCTGTGGGCGCAGTTGCAATCCGTGGCGGAACTGGTCAACGCCGTGGCTTTGACGGGAGTATTGCAGGGACTGACGGTGCTGGTCACCCAAGTGCGCGAGCCGCGCGACGAGCGCAGCCTGCTGCGCGCCACGCTCAAGCTGGGGATGGGCACTTCACTGGCCGCAGCGCTGGCCGTGATGCTTGCCGCCCCTGCGCTGGCGGCGTGGCTCACCCGGGGAGAAATCGGGCCGGCCTTGTTTTGGCTGGCCGCAATAGCCGGCTGCCTCGCGGTCGTTCCCGCCACGCTCAGCGCCTATTGGCTGGGCAAACATTGGCAGCAGCGCATGCTGGAGCTGGCCCTGCTGGTCAACGCGATCTGGCTGGCGGTAGCGCTGGGCGCATGGCTGGGAGTGCCCTTGCGCGGGTTGATGCTGGTACAGTGCGGTTTGCTGCTGGTCATCGGCAGCGCGATCTGGGGCTATTTGCGCAGGCTGTCGCAGGCGGGCGGGCCTCACGAAGGCGAAGCGGAATGTTTCCGCAAACTGGCGAAATTCGTTCCGGCCGGCCTGGCCATCGGCATCATGAGCCCGGCCTCGATGCTGCTGATACGCGGCCTGCTGTCCGGCACGCTTTCCTGGGACGAGGTGGGATTCATGCAGGCATTGTGGCGCTCGACAGACTGGGTGACCGCCACTGCCGCCGGTGTGCTGTCGCTGATCTTCCTGCCGCGCTTCGGCAGCACTTGCGGCTCGGCGCGATTCAAGGACGAAATGCTGCGTGCCGGAGCGATCGTGCTGATTCCGGCTGCCTTCCTGCTGCTGCTGATTTACCTCAACCAGCACGCCATGCTGGCAACGCTGTACGACGCGCGCTTCGCGGTGAGCGATGAAACTGCCGCGCTGTTCATGCTGGGCTGCTGGATACGCATCGCCGCATGGCTGTTTCTGTCCGGCCTGTTCGCCGCGCACCGCACCTGGCTGATCGTCGCGGGAGAAATGCTGTCGCTGCCGTTTCTTGCGCTGCTGCTATGGCTGTTCGCCGGCGGCATGACGCTGGAACGGGCGGCGCTGCTTTATCTGTTCAGCTACCTCGTCTATCTCGGCTTCAATGCCGCCGCCCTGCTGTATGCGTCACGCAAAACCCAGGCTAGTCGAATGCGCAGCTTCGTCTGAAAAGCTCACTTGAAAAACAAAACGGGCAGGGCGCGCGCCCTGCCCGTCTGTTGTAAAACGCCTGCTTACTTGGCGGCAGGAGCAGCCGCGTCCTTCTCGCACTTCTTCATGAAGCTGTTTTTGGCCGCGCCGGCCAATTTCTTTTCAGCGGCTTTGGCTTCGCATGCCGCGCCTGCATCTGCGGCCTTGGGTGCCGGAGCGGCTGCGCTATCTGTTGCACATTTCTTCATGAAGCTGCTCTTCGCGGCACCCGCCAGCTTTTTCTCGGCGGCCTTGGCTTCGCAGGAAGAAGCTGCGGGCGCCGGTGCAGCCGCCTTGGCATCCGCTTCGCACTTCTTCATGAAGCTGTTCTTGGCCGCGCCAGCCAGCTTCTTCTCGGCAGCCTTGGCTGCGCAGTCGTCGGCGGCAAATGCGGTGTTCGCGGTAAACAAAGCAACGATGGCGGCGATGATAAGTTTTTTCATGGGGTTCTCCTGAGAAATGATTGGGTATGCTGCACACAACCCGGACAACAGCCCAAGCCGTAGCGCCATGCATTATATCCGCGACGGTCAAATAATTCGACTCAGGAGCCCCTTGTTAAATCCCGGATCAGCGCTCTACAGCTTGAAAGCGGCTATTCAGACGCAGCCGGTCGGCTTAGGCATCCCGCCGTATTTTGTGATCGGCTTCATCGGGCCGGTCATCCACAGATCGAAGACTTCCTTCTGGTCTGCATCGATGTATTTGGCAAACTTGCGTATCGGCGGCACCGAGCCGAATTCCTCATAGTATTCGCGCGCCTTCATGATCTGTTCCCACTTCTTCTCGTTCAACTCGTAGCCGTCCGTCTCTACCATCAACCGGCCGATCTCCGGCGTCCACACGCTCATATCGACGAGATAACCATCACCATCACGATTCGGGGTTTGCATGACCAACTCCTTTAAACTCATGGAAAGCGTGGGTCATTCAACCATACCAGAGTTTTTTAGTCAAGTAAGCGAGAGGGCGCGTAAAAGCGGAATGCCGCGCTTAAATTTGAATCTATAGACAAGGGTTATGCTTTCTTCGGCCAGTAAGGCGTGGCGACCCCGTCGCCCAGATCGGCTTCGCTCAGGCGGCGGCGCACCTCGAGCAAGCGCCCGATCAGCGCGGGCTCATGCCTGGCATATTCCTCCGCGTCCGCAACACGGTTCACCACGACGCCGAGCAGTTCGGTGATCGCATTGCCGATAGAATTCTGGCTGATGGTCACGATCAGCTTGCCCGCATCGTTGCGATAGACAAGCTGCTTGAATGCGGGCTGCCAACGGATCGCATTGGCATATTTTGCGTCCACGATGCAATGGTCGCGCACCTTCTTCGCCGTCTTCATGAAGTCGTTGTTGAACAGCAGCACGCTCTCCACTTGTTCCGGGAAATAGACATCCGGCAGCATCGGTGCGTTGCGCGTGGAGACCTGCGAAAAGAAAGTGCGGTAGAAATCGATGAACCCTTTCAGCACCTCGTCGTATTCCCGCCAGAAATGCACGTCCCCGAGCGCATCCGCCCCGCCCTGTATCTCCCAGCTCGGCAATCCCTGCGGGTATCCGGTCAGCCCGATGCGTGCATCGGCCTCGCTCGCAGGCTTGAGTATCTTCAGATTCAGCGCCCTGTTGAAGAACTCGTGATACACATCGCGCATGTACGCCTGGAACAGGCTGTGCTGCCCGCCGTCGGTCAGGTTAGGATTGCTGGCATCGGCCAGCTTGGCTTTGCGCAACGCTTCCATGGGAAAGACCACAAAGTGGTTATGCAGCATGCGAATGCTGGGCACGCCGGGAGAAGTCAGCGGCCAGGTCGCATCCAGGCTTGCCTCGCCCGCCAGGATCAACGCCTCCCCCGGATCGGGATACTGCTCCAGCATATAGTCGATGATGATCTGATTCATGCGGTTCCACACATGCTTCACGTTATCCGCCACCTGCGTGCGCCGCACCGGCCGCCCCAGCGGATTGAGAATCGTCTTGGAAGTGTTGTAGATGATTGAGCAATCGAACTCGGTGCTGTGGCCCAGCGCCTTGCGGTACAACAGCAGGTTTTCCGAATTCATCAGCAAACCGTTGTTGTTCGCCAGATCGTTCAGGTTTTCCGTGCTGTTGAAAAACTCGTTGTGCTTCATCCCCTCCGGCACCCCCAGGGGGATAGGCCGGAAAGGCGTGACGATTTCACGCGGGCCTGACCGTATCGTTCTGCTTTTCTTCATAAAATACAGTCATCGCCAGCGCGATTCGTGGTTTGCATGGTCAACACCATTCAGCTCATGTGAAGTGCGAGCCATTCAACCTCGCCGGCGAAACCCGGTCAATTACTCTAAAGTGTGCGGCGGATGACCATTTGGGAGGGTGCGAGCCGCACGGAGCGCGCCGCGCATGGCCGGGATGAAGCGGCTGCGAACGTCAGGGCGCGTATGGCTCCGGCGCCACCGTTGTGGCGGCGCTGGCCTTGTCGATATCCAGTTGCACTTCGCAGTATTCGTTGTTCTCGCTGATCGGAGTGGGATCGTCCGCGCAACTGCACCCGATTAATACGCTCCGATAGAAGATTCCGGCATGCACCCGGATCGCGCCCGGCAATTCGATCACGCGATTGATCATCACGGTGGCCGGCGCATCCGTCATGTGGCTGCCGGACGACATTCCTTGCTGCAGCGGCAACTGGCCGGCGCATTGCGCGATCTCGCGTTTGAGGACGGCCTCGAAATCCGGCGTCCCCCACGCGCGCAGTGCCTGCTCGAGCCGCATCATGAAAGGTGTCCTTGTCTCCTGTTATTCATCCGCGCCCGGCCCTTTGGGTTCGGGCGCATCGTCCATTTCGGCCGCGAAGTCGCATCCCGCCCCGGCCGCGATGCGCGAGGCAAAAAACTTTCCGCTGCGCTCTCGCCACTTTGCCGGAATCAGCCGCACATAGCGATCCGGGTAAACGGCCATGCCGCATACATAACGGTTCGCCTCGTCCTGCCACGACAGCGCGCGGCACTTCCCCCCGAACTGCAACAGGAAGACATGCGCGACCGGGCACGGTACCGCGGCACAGCACACCCCGCAACCGTTGCAGCGCGCGCCGTAGCCGGGCTTGGCCGGCGCCAGCGGATGCAATTCGATCAACTGTGCCTCATTCATCCCGGCCAACCGGCGCCATGATTAACGCTATGCCTTCGCCAGCGCCTGCAGCACCGCCTTGAGCAATTGCCAGCAGCGCGCGACGGATTCTATCTCCACCCGCTCGCCCGGCGCATGCGCGCCGCGAATGTCCGGGCCGAAGGAGATCATGTCCAGATGCGGGTGGCTGGCGGCGAGCAGGCCACACTCCAGCCCGGCATGGATCACCTGCAATCCGGCGGGCTGGCCGAACTGCGCGGCGAACACCCGCTGGCACAGCGCAAGCAGGTTCGAGGACGGGTTCGGCGCCCAGCCGGGATACGCGCCGTCCTTCCACGCCCGCAGGCCGTGGGCGACGGCGTGCGCCGCCAGTTTGTCAGCCAGCACGTCTGCCCTGGCGTCATGCAGCGAGCGCACCTTGAACGTCGCCTTGAACGCGCCCCGTTCCAGCACCGCGACGCCGAGGTTGCTCGACGTGTCGGTCACGCCGGGGAAATCCTCGCTGACGCGCGAGACGCCGTTCGCGGCGGTGTCGAGGAAAGCGAGCAGGCGGTCGCGCTCGGCATTTGCAAGGACGGCGCCCGGCGGCGCATCGTCATGCTGGCACGCGAACGACACGTTCGCGTCGGCCTCGATGAAGCGCTGCCGCCACGCCTCGTGCCGATGCCACACCCACTCATCGATACTCGCCGCGGCGATAGCCGGCAGCGCACAGGTCGCAAACGCCTCGCGCGGGATCGCGTTGCGCGCGGTGCCGCCGCTGAATTCGATCAGACGCACGTCGGTATGCGCGGCCAGGTCGCGCAGCGCCTCCGCCAGCAGCTTGATCGCATTGCCGCGCCCTAGATGGATATCGATGCCGGAGTGGCCGCCGCGCAGCCCGGACACCTCGAAGCGCAGCAACGCATAGCCCGGCGGCGCCGCTCCCTGCGTGCAATCGTGGCGCGCCTCCACATCCACGCCGCCGGCGCAGCCGAGATAAAAATGCCCCCACTCCTCGGTATCGAGATTGATCAGCGCCTTGCCGTGCAACGTACCGGGCGCCAGCCCGCGCGCGCCGTCCATGCCTGATTCCTCGTTGACGGTGAGCAGCAGCTCCAGCGGCGGATGGATCAGGCCCGGCTCCTCCAGCGCGGCCAGCGCGAGCGCGACGCCGATGCCGTTGTCCGCGCCCAGCGTGGTGCCTTCCGCCACGACCCAGCCGTCGCGTACCACCGCATTGATCGGATCGCGCTCGAAATCGTGCCGTGTGCCGGAATTGGCCTGGCACACCATGTCGAGATGGCCTTGCAGGATCACGCCGGGCAGCGCCTCGTAGCCGGGGCTGGCGGGCTTCTTCAGGATCAGGTTGCCTGCGCCATCGACGATGGCAACGATGCCGCGCGCCTGCGCCCAAGCGGCCAAGTGCTCGCGCAGCGCAGCCTCGCGATAGGAAGGTCGCGGAATCGCGCACAGTGTGGCGAAGTGCATCCAGACCGAGGAAGGTTGGAGACTCTTCAAAGGAGTGTGATTGATTTTTATGGCTCCAGGCAAATTTGATGTTGTGCCCATTAACTGTTGTTGAGCAACACGCAGGGTAATTTTAACCCTGCTCGATTATCCTGTTTATAACGGCATGCCGGAATAGAACATTTCCCTGTAGTGCCTTCTTGCTGCCGACACACGCAGGAGATAATCGCGCGTTTCCGTGTAGGGAAGGTTGCCGCGCAAATAGTCGAAAAGCTCATCGGGGCGCATGCTGTTGGCCTTTTCCTGCGCAACGTCCAGTTTTTTCGTGCTGCCGGAAAACGCCTTGGCGACGTTGCCGGGGCCGGTGTTGTACCCGGATATCGCGCAATACTCGCGCGCAGGAATATTTCCCACATTCTTCGTCCAGAAATCAAACAGGAGCATGCTCAGGTAGGTCGAGCCAAGCTCGATATTATTTTCCGGATCCATAAGGTATTCCCTGGTCGGCTGAATCGATTCCCCCCTGGCTTTGCGAAAAGCCTCTATCCCGCCGCTCCTTGGCACGAGCTGCATCATGCCATAGGCGCCGGCAGAGGATACGGCGTGAGGATTAAACCTGCTCTCCTGATAAATGATCCCGAAAACGAGAGCCGGATCGATGCCGGTTGCCTTGGCGTACCTGTTTACCAGCGGCAGGAATTTCGGCGCTATCTTGTCGGCGGCGGCATACTGATTGGGATCGGCGCGCTCGCCGGCTTTGTTGTCAGGCTGCTCGTCGGCAGGCTGTTGCGGGACGCCTTTCTTCGGCGGTTTCTTCTGTACTCTTTTTGGCGGCACAGCGGCGGCAATACGATCCTGTTCGGCGCCGATCATGTCCATCTCAACGTAGACAACATCGACCGGTGCGCCGCCCACCCTGATTTTTCTCGCCTTCAATTTGTTGGCGACCAGATAGTCAGCGTAGCGTTCGACATCTTCACGCGTTTTCATGATCTGTTTGTTCTGGTTCAGCACTATATCCTGGAGAAACGGCTTGCCGTCGAGTATCACGTCCTTGTCTGAAAACACGTCTGCGGATTTCGGATCTTCCGGGGTCATCAAGGCGACGACAACGGCGCCATGCAGTTTTTCGGCGGCAACAGAATCTTTAATGTGCTCGATCCGGATCGTGCCTTTTTCGTAGTCCACAATGATCCGGTTCTTGTACTGCTGGGTATATTTCACATAGCGTTTCGGGCCGGGCAACGTTTCCGATTCCTCCGCTCCCCATTCCTTTTCGCTTTCCTGTTTGACATGGCCAAAGAGGCGGTCAAGTTCGGCCTTGAGTTTCTCAAAGTCTGCGATCAGCGCCTGCGGATTCCGTTTGTAGGTTTCGATTTTGTTATGCCCGGCGCTCTTCAAGGCGGCCTTCGGGTTCTTGGATAGCGCAATATCCGTGAGCTGTCTAGTGGTGCAGGCGGGCAGCGACAATGCGCCCGCCACAGCCAGAATCAATCCGTGTTTGATCTTCATTTACCCTTTTTGCGACGGTTATCCAGCGCCTCCAGGCGCGCCATCATATAAAGCAATCCATCTTCAATCTTTGCTCGGGAACTATATTTTGATTATAGCAATCGGAGGCGCGGCTTTCACAATACCCCTCATCAGGCTGCCAACGGCCTTAAGCGATATGCCTGCGCAGAATGGATGTTCAGTAATTTCTATTGAGTTGATTGGCTCATAATTATTATTGCTCAGTAATAGCCGCAGATTCCCATGCGACTGGCATGTCCGCCGCTCAATTCAAAACACACGCGCCATTGGCCGTTATTGCGGATACCCTGTTGTGCAGCACGGCAGTATTATTCGAGTGTGTATTCAAAAGTGTGAAGCTGGCGTGACTCACGAAACCGCCCTTGCCTGCGGCATCGCCAGAATTCACAATGATAGAGAACCGACAATGAACAAACTATGGAAACCATCATAATGATCCACGGATTGTGGATGAACGGCATCGCATTACTGCCGCAGCAGCGCCTGCTCGCGAGGCGGGGGTTTGCCGTGCGCCGCTTCTCCTACCCTTCCATGCGCTGCGGCCTGCAACATAATGCCTTGGCGCTGTCGCAGTTCGCAGCCTCGACAGGCAACGGCGACATCCATCTCGTCGGCCACAGCCTCGGGGGGCTGGTGGCGCTGAGCATGATCGCGCAATATCCCGATCCCCGCGTGCGCCGGGTGGTGCTGATGGGATCGCCCTGCCTGGGCAGCCATTGCGCGTCGGTGCTGTTGCGTACGCCGGGCATCGCGGCGCTCGTCGGGCGTTCGCTGGAAGAATGGCTCGCGTCGCCGCGCCCGCCATTGCCCGGGCAGGTCGAAATCGGCGTTCTCTCCGGCAGCCGCAGCCTGGGCCTCGGGCGCCTCATTCCCGGATTGCCGCGCCCCAACGACGGCGTGGTCTCCGTCATGGAAACGCGCTTGCCCGAAGCAGCGGATTCCATTACCCTTCACGTCAGCCATGCGGAAATGCTCATCTCCCGCGCCTGCGCCGATCAAGTGGCGGCGTTTCTCGGAAGCGGCAGCTTCAACCATGAATAAAAAACTGCTCGTCGTCGTTCTATCTTTGCTGCTGGCCGGTTGCGCCAGCCTCGGCTATTACGCGCAAGCGGTCGGCGGGCACCTGAAGGTGATGAGCGCCGCGCGCCCGATCAAGGAGTTATTGCAGAACCCCGCAACCGATCCCGCGCTGAAGAAAAAACTTGAGAATGCCCACGCCGCCCGCGAATTTGCGAGCCGCGATCTCGCCTTGCCCGACAACAACAGCTACCGCACCTACGCCGACCTCGGCCGCCCCTTCGCGGTATGGAATGTCTTCGCCGCACCGGAGTTTTCCGTCGAGCCGAAAAAGTGGTGCATGGTCGTTGTCGGCTGCGTCAGCTACCGCGGCTATTACGACCGCGACGAGGCCGAGCGCTACGCCGACGAGCTGCGCAGGTCGGGCCTCGATGCCTACGTCGGCGGAGTGCCCGCCTATTCCACGCTGGGATATTTCAGCGATCCGCTGCTCAACACCTTCCTGCGCTTCGGCGATACCGAGGCCGCGCGCACCATTTTCCACGAGCTTGCCCATCAACTGCTGTTCGTCGAGGGCGACACCGTGTTCAACGAGTCCTTCGCCGCAACGGTGGAGAAGGAGGGCTTGCGGCGCTGGTTCGCGCGCAACGGAATGCCTGAACAGCAGCAGGCTTTCACGGCGCAGCAGCAGCGCAGGGAACAGTTCGCGCAACTGGTGGGCGAGTATCGCAGCAAACTGCGCGCACTTTATGCCGCACAACGGCCTGCCGAAGAGATGCGGCGCGCCAAGGCGGAAATCATTGCGGACATGCGGCAGGCTTATGCCGCCATGAAGAATGCTTGGGGCGGCGACGCCCGCTACGACAAATGGTTCGAACAGGACCTGAACAACGCCAAGATCGCTTCGCTGGGCTTATACACGCAACTGGTTCCGGCCTTTGACGCCATGCTCGAAAATGAGGGGCGCGACCTGCCGCGTTTCTACCAGCGCGTGACGGAACTCTCGCGACTGCCCAAGGCGGAGCGGCTGGCTGTATTGAATAATTCAGGCAAATCAGAACCTGCAATCAAAAGCGCCCGGCTCGAATAAGGTGCACCGCCGGTGGATGGTTCGCCGAAAATAACACCTGGCAAGGAGAAAATGATGGCACACAATTTCGCCTGCTTGAGCTTGGTCTGGGGAACAATGCTTGCGGCGCTCGCCCCCTTCGCGCAGGCCGCGGAACGATCCGGAGCCATTGCACTGGACAGGCGACCCCGACTCGAAGACCCAACCACCGGCCAACGCTATGAAATGCCCCTCGAAGCCTATGACGGCACGGCGGGCGGATACCGTAACCCGAAGCGCCCCACCGAACTGCTGAGAAAGCTGCCACCGGGGCACTGAAACCGGAGGCGTGGCTCCTTTGATTCGACTCCCGATTCTCACGGTTTCCCGAACAACTCGTCGAGCGGATTTTTGCCTGCGGGAGCGCTGCCGGAAACGCGCTTCGCGGCGAACTCCTCCTCGATGTTGTCACGATAGAAACTCCATGCAGCCCCCGAGCCGCTGAAGCAGCGCCAGGTATCCTCGCCGACGCCGCCGTACTGCAGCGTGCTGCCGTCGTCGAGCTGCACCTGCAGCAACCGGGCGCGCGCATCGTAGCCGATGGCGCGCAATTTGCCCGAATTGATCTTCTTCATTTCCATAATGGCATCCTGAAACTATTTTGAGCCCCTTTAATTCGCAATTTGCTTTGCGCTGAATGCGGCATTTCAATGGTAAGTGTACAAAGAACGGTTGTAGTGAACGACTGAGTCATTGAGTCGCTGAATCGAATAATTGATACCTTCAAAACCCACATCCACGAGAAGAACATCCCAATCCTTTCCCTCGTTCATGCTGATAAAGCCAATGGCGCTGTCGGTGGTGTCCGCCCAGTTGTCGGTATTCATATCCGGCGCGGTATCGACTCGTTCATCCACCCCAGTGCTGCGTGAAATTTTCTCTGCCTTAAGCACGCGCTTTTCATCCAGGAAAAACCGGCAAATCTCCACGGACTCAACGTAGTCCTTTTTTTCCAACCTTTCCAACGTCTTCTTTTTCTGTTCCGGCCAAGCCCACTTATAGTATTGCTCTTCGGCCTGCCGCAATTTCTCTTCGATTTTCAGCCTTCTCTTTTCGGTGCTTAACTTCTTTATATTACCGATGTCCAATTGAATGATCGCACGCCCCTTCCGTATCGGGAACCGCTTCACGCGAACCATGGAATCAGGCGCATAACAAGCATCTGTAACAAGGTGCTGCACCACCTCCACATATGGATTGTCTTTTACATCCACGGCGACAGAATCACCCTTACCTTCCGAAATCCATGCGCCCGCAGGAAGGCCGCGTATGGCAAATCCAATGCCTCCAGACTCGGGGTTTACCCGAGCCAGCAATTCAGGCATATCGCCACGAAACTGAAAAGCGCATCCGATTTCCGCCCACAGTGGCTTATCTTGCGAGACCTTACTGACACCGAGAGCATCGAATTTCTTTTGCGCCTCCTTGGCCGGGATAACGTGGGCAACTTTGCTGATCATGGGAGATTGGTCGATCGAAAAAATCCAGACCTTCTTCTCAAGCGCCAAGGATGTTCCAGGGTAAATACCAAGACAGTTGTTGTAGTTTATAAACGTGTTCTTGTCGTAAGGGAACTCAACCTCCGCCTGTGCAGGCACGGAAGCAACGAGAACAACGCTTACGCAGAATGCAAAATACCGCAGCTTGTCTAGGGTCAAAGGGATCAGCTTCGCATTGTTTTTCTTGAGGTCATTCATTTCATCCCCTCCAATAGTAAAGTGATGCTGAAACCTCATTGATTCGTGTGAAAAAACAGTTGCGATGCCGAAAACATCAGTTCGGCAATTTTTCAGGCTTGCATACGTGTTTTTCTTTGTGCACCTTGCGGCCGCATTTGGCGCATACAAACCTCGGGTCGGCCTGTTTTTTAGCGCGTTTTTCCGCATCCTTGGTTCTGCACATGGTTTTCGACATAACGCTCTCCAAAGGAAATGCAATACCGATTTTGATTATCTCACTTCCGTTTCTTTTTCAACACCGACTTGACCATTTTCCCGAACGCCTTGTCTTTTTTCCGTTTATCCACATACGACATCTCGTTGAAAGCGGATTCCGCCTTGAGCTTCAGGTAGCTCTGGTAATGCTCCGGATTCAGCTCGCCGCTTTCGATCGCCATGCGGATCGCACAACCCGGCTCGTTGGTGTGACGGCAATCCGCAAAACGGCATCTGGATGCCAATCCACTGACGCCGGCGAAACTGTCGTCTATCCCCTCGCCGGCGCCCAGGATGCCCAGCTCGCGCATCCCCGGCATGTCGATCAGCAGCCCGCCATCCGCGAGCACGATCAGCTGGCGGCGCGTGGTGGTGTGCCTGCCTTCGCCGGTACCGCTGACTGTGTCCGTTTCCAGCTCGTTCTTGCCGAGCAGCAGATTGATCAGCGTCGTCTTGCCGACACCGGAAGAACCAAGCAGGCAATAGGTCTTGCCCGGAACCATCGCCTCCCGCACCTGCTCGACTCCTTCGCCGGTCATGTTGCTGAGGGCGATTATTCTGGCGGTGATGCCTGCGTCGCGTATCTGCGCGAGCATGCCCTCCAGCCCCGCCGCGCTCACCAGGTCCGTCTTGGTCAACAGCAGCAACGGCTCGATATGTCCCTCGTTGACCATCACCAGGTAGCGCTCCAGCCGGCGCACATTGAAATCGAAATGACAGGACTGCACGATGAACGCCACATCGATGTTCGCCGCGATCATCTGGAACTCGATGTTCTTGCCGGGAGACTTGCGCCGCAAGAAGGACCTTCTGGGCAGCACGTCATGGATGCTCGCGAACGTATCCGCATCGCGATACTGTACGCACACCCAATCGCCCACACAGGGCAAATCCACAGAGGAGGAGGCAGCGTAAGAGAACTTGCCCGTCAGCTCGGCGGACACTTCGCCGTGTTCGTTGCGGACGACATACCGGCTGCGATCGACCGCAGTCACCCGCGCCAGGCGCTGGCCCGGCTCGCACAACTTGCCAGCCTGTTCCTGCAGCCAGCTATCCAAACCCAGTTCATTCAGTTCCATGGCGACATGATGGACATATATGAGACGGTTAAAAAATGCGAGTCAGGTTATTTAGCTCGCTTGTCCATCAGGCCGGTACAGCGCATCGGGTATCCACCACTCCTCCATCACCTGCGTGGCAAAATCCCTGTTGGCCGAATCTTCACTGAAGGCCGCTTCTTCCAGAAACGCCACAATCACCGCCTCCTGCTCCGCAGTGAGCGAGGCAAGACGCGGCGGTTCCCGGTCTGGCGACCGCAGATTATGCAGCAGGCCCTCAACCACCATTTTGGGATCATCCATCCGCCGCAAGGAATAGTCGATCAGGTGCGGCAGGTAGTGGCGCCAGGAAGCGGGGTCGAGAAAAGCCAGTCCCCAGAATGTATAGGCTTCGAGATACTCGTCGGACAACCTGTCCAGTTCCGGGTCAGGCGGTGGCGCGCAGTCATAGCTATCCTCGGCATAGCCACCGCGCAACGTCATCTGCGGCAAGGCCAGCGCATCGGCATGAAACGCCTCGCGGACACGACGGACAATCTCGGCACGAAGGGCTGCTCTTGGCATGACGGGTATCCGGCCTCCTGCGTTTGGATCGTCAGCCGCCATTCTCTTCCGCCCATGCCAGAAAGATTTCCAGGATGCGCTCCAGCTTGCCGGCATCCCCCGCACCGTGCCAAGTGCCATTTTCAACATGACAACTCAACCAGCCCGGCGCCACCGCGAAACGGTCGGCATCCACGCCTTCGGCAATTTCGGCAAATGCACAGGCATGCAACGCCGTGCCGGCAAGATCGATCCTTATCCACCAGCCTGGATTATCGCAGGACTGAATGCTGATGCCGGACGAATGCTCCCACTCGCCATTGCATTGACGCGAATACCAGGCCTGGAGTCGTGCGAGCGTGTTCATGGCAGTGATGGTGTTACAAATGAAGGGTTTGCGGCAAGCCCAGAGCCTGGTTTCATTCGGCGCATCGGTGCCCGCCTTTAAATGAAAACGTGGTCTGTCCCTGATTGTTGCTACCATTATGAATTTGGCTGATCTCTAAGGTGCCTGCGTCTGCATACGCAGTCACTTCATCGTCCACGCAACTTGTTTGATAAACACGCATATCTAGCGCAGGGGTAATAGCAGGGGTAATAGGGGTAATAGGGGACAGACCACTGTATCCAGGCTTACTTTGCCGTCGTTCCGCTTGGAATTACTGTGAACCAAACGTGGTCAGCATCACATTTGCTTTCATTCATGCACCACCAATGCTTCACGGGTAATCTCAACGAACCTGCAGGTTGCGAAAGCAGCCTCAATCGCGCTCAAATTGGCGCGCAGAATTTTTTCCAGTTCGGCGTTGGAAATATTGCCGGTGGAGATCAGTAACAACGGCGGTTCGCCCGTAATCAGAAAGGATTGCACAAAATCTGCATCCTTGCTGACGACGATACGCTCATCCTGCATGGCGCGCGCGATGAGTTCGTTATCCGGAGTGTGGTTCTTCTTGGGAAAGTCGAGGGTGTGCAGCGCATCGTGTCCCGCTTCGTTCAGCCAACTGGCGAAGCGCCTTGACAGTTGCGCATCGACCAGGAATTTCATGCCGCCAAGCGTTCAAACCGTTTTACGTGGGTGAGCCGTGCCGCATAGGAAAGCGCGGCCAGGATGTCCTCGCGCTCCAGGTCTTCGTAGTCCTTCAGGATTTCTTCCGTGGTCATGCCGCTGGCCAGCCACTCCAGCACGTTTTCCACCGGATAGCGCAGGCTGCGGATGCAGGGTTTGCCGTGGCATACGGCGGGGTCAATGGTAATGCGGTCGCTCATTGCTGCCTCCTGCTCGTAAATTTATGAAAGAATCTTACACCAGCTTGCCCTAGCGGTGGGCGGGGCTTTTCTCCTCCCGCCCCCTCTCCCACGAGGGGAGAGGGGAGAGGGGGCGTATGGAGGTTACCGGCTAATCGGCTTATACCGAATCCGCTTCGGCTTCGCGCCCTCTTCACCCAGCCGTTTCCTCTTGTCCGCTTCGTATTCCTGATAGTTGCCGTCGAAGAACGTCCACTTGGAATCGCCTTCCGCCGCGAGGATGTGGGTGGCGATGCGATCGAGGAACCAGCGGTCGTGGGAGATGACCATCACGCAACCGGCGAATTCGAGCAGCGCATCTTCCAGCGCGCGCAGGGTTTCCACGTCGAGGTCGTTGGAGGGTTCGTCGAGCAGCAGCACGTTGCCGCCCGCGATCAGCGTCTGCGCCAGGTGCAGGCGGCCGCGCTCGCCGCCGGACAATTGCCCGACGATCTTGGCCTGGTCGCCGCCCTTGAAGTTGAAGCGACCGATATAGGCGCGCGCCGGGGTTTCGTATTTGCCCACGGTCAAAATCTCGTTGCCGCCGGAGATCGCATCGAACACGCTCTTGCCGTTGTCCAGCGAATCGCGCGCCTGATCGACGTGCGCGATCTTCACGGTGGTGCCGATCTTTACCGTGCCGCTGTCCGGCTGTTCCTTGCCGGTGATCATGCGGAACAGCGTCGATTTACCCGCGCCATTCGGGCCGATGATGCCGACGATCGCGCCGGGCGGCACCTTGAAGCTGAAGTTGTCGATCAGCAGGCGGTCGCCGTAGGCCTTGGAGACGTTCTCGAATTCGATGACCTCGTTGCCGAGGCGCTCGCCGACCGGGATGAAGATTTCCTGCGTCTCGTTGCGCTTCTGGTATTCCTGCGAGTTGAGTTCCTCGAAGCGGTTCAGGCGCGCCTTGGATTTGGCCTGGCGCGCCTTGGGATTCTGGCGCACCCATTCCAGCTCCTGCTTCATCGACTTCATGTGCGCGTCGATCTGCTTGTTTTCGGTCTCCAGTCGCGCTTCCTTCTGCTCCAGCCAGCTCGAGTAGTTGCCCTTCCACGGGATGCCGTGACCGCGGTCGAGTTCGAGTATCCATTCGGCGGCGTTGTCGAGAAAGTAGCGGTCGTGGGTGACGGCGACCACGGTGCCGGGGAAGCGCACCAGAAATTGCTCCAGCCACTCCACCGATTCTGCGTCGAGGTGGTTGGTCGGTTCGTCGAGCAGCAGCATGTCGGGCTTTTCCAGCAGCAGCTTGCACAGCGCGACGCGGCGCTTCTCGCCACCTGAAAGATTCTTGACCACCGCATCCCAATCCGGCAGGCGCAGCGCGTCGGCGGCGATCTCCATCTGGTGTTCGGCATCGCTGCCGCCTGCGGCGATGATGTTCTCGAGGCGCGCCTGCTCGGCGGCGAGTTTGTCGAAGTCGGCGTCCGGCTCGGCATACGCGGCATACACCTCGTCGAGCTTCTTCTGCGCCTGCATCACTTCGCCCAGCGCAGATTCCACTTCCTGGCGCACGGTGGCGCCTGGATCGAGCTGCGGTTCCTGCGGCAGATAACCGATGCGGATGTTCGGCTCGCGCTGCACTTCGCCGTCGTATTCCTTGTCCACGTCCGCCATGATACGCAGCACGGTGGATTTTCCGGAGCCGTTCAGGCCGAGCAGGCCGATCTTCGCGCCGTGGAAGAAGCTGAGTGAGATGTCCTTGATGATCTGACGCTTGGGGGGAACGATCTTGCTCACGCGGAGCATCGACATTACATATTGGGCCATGGTGTTTGTTCGATGAATTAAAAATGGATGTAAGCTTAACCTATCGCGCCGGACTTTTGGATATTTAGCGACCCCATTCGGTGCGGCGTTTCAAGTAGCGCGCCGGTCGGCTAATTGATAAGATGGAACCGCCTTACTTGTTAAACGACCATTTTGCCAAATGACAGGAGACACCAGATGAAGATCACCATGAAGAAGCTGCTGGCCGAACTCAACAAGGACCTGGAGTGGGAATACTCTGCTGCCATCCAGTATGTGCAGCACGCCTCCACGATCAACGGCGCGGAATTCGATTCCATCCAGAAGGAGCTGCTGATCCACGCAACGGAGGAAATGCAGCATGCCGTCATGCTCTCCGAGCAAATCGACTTTCTCGGCGGCGTGCCCACGGTGGACGTAGAAAAACGCGAGATTTCCAAGGACAGCAAAGAAATGCTCAAGCAGGATCTGTGGGGCGAGGAGAACGCCATCAAGCGCTACAAGGAGCGCATCGGCCAGGCCGAAGCGCTCAAGGAATACGGCCTGCGGCGCGTGCTGGAAGACATCCTGATCCAGGAGGAAGAGCACAAGCGCGATATCGCTAACGCGCTTTCCAAGTAGCGGAAAAATTACTGCGCAACCGTTCCGGCACAGCCGGGGTGGCGGCAGCACGCTACATTGACTAGCGGCACTACACCTTCCGCCTGCGCACCACCGCCTTGCGCAGCTCCTCCAGCAGCAGCATGCCAATCCCGAACGGGACGATGAACAGCCACACCTCGATGCCCGGCGGCGCGGTGCCGAACAGCGCGTTGCCCCACGGCGTGTAGGCGATCAATAACAGCAGCAACAGCTCGAATCCGATGCCGTAGGCGATCATGCGGTTGAATCGGCGGCCGCGGCTAAACGCCGACAAGGTGGGGTGGCGGCACAGCAGCACGTTAACCATTTGCATCGCGATGATCGCCGACAGGCATGCCGTAGTGGCCTGCAGGTAGAGGTTGTCGTAATGTAACAGCAGGGCTCCATATTGCCAGCCGCCGCCGTGCAGCACGAAGAAAAACGCCGCCATTCCCGCAATCGCCTCCAGCGGCCCGAGGAACAGGTAGGCGCGCAACAGCGTGCCCCAATTGAGCAAGCGTTCGCTGCGCGGGCGCGGCGGGCGGCGCATGATGCCGGGATCGGGTTTCTCGGCGCCGAGCGCCAGCGCGGGCAGCATGTCGGTGCCGAGATCCACCGCGAGTATCTGGATGATGGTGAGCGGCAGCGGAATCCTGAACAGCACGAAGGCCAGGTACGGCACCAGTTCCGGCACGTTCGACGTGAGGATGTAGGTGAGGAACTTGCGCAGGTTGTCGAACACCGCGCGCCCTTCCTCGATTGCGGCGACAATGGTGGCGAAGTTATCGTCGAGCAGAATGATATCTGCCGATTCCTTCGCGACATCGGTGCCGGAGACGCCCATCGCGATGCCGACATCGGCGCACTTCAGCGCCGGCGCATCGTTCACCCCGTCGCCGGTCACCGCGACGATCTCGCCCTTGCGTTGCAGCGCCTGCACAATGCGCATTTTCTGGTCGGCGCCGGTGCGCGCAAACAGCACTTCCGGCTCATCGAGCAGAATTTGCAGATCGGCTTCCGACATGTGGCGCAGCCGGTCGCCGGTCACGGCAACAGGATTCTGCGCCAGCCCGATCTCGCGCGCCAGCGCGCTGGCGGTCTCGGGATGATCGCCGGTGATCATGATCACGCGGATGCCGGCGGCATGGCAGCGTTGCACCGCTTCTGGGACGGCCTCGCGCGGCGGGTCGACCAGCCCGATCAGCCCGGCGAAAATCAGTTCCGCCTCGCATGAATAAAGTTCGCGTAGCGATTCGTTTGCCCCCTCTCCCATCGGGGGAGGGATGGGGTGGGGAAAACGAGCATGACAAGCTTTATCATCAGTTGCTGCATCCTTACCATGCCCGTTCGGCAGGCTGCGCCAGGCCAGCGCAATCACGCGCAGGCCCTGTTCGGCCATCTGTTCCTGCATCGCCAGCAGGCTCGCGCGTCCGGCTTCGTCCAGCGGCTGGGGCCGGCCTTGCAGCAGCACCGCGCCGCACAGCGGCAGCACAGTTTCCGGCGCGCCCTTGCAGTACAGCATGCGCCCCTGCGGCGTATCGCAGATCACCGACATGCGTTTGCGCTCGGTGTCGAACGGGATTTCATCGCTGCGCGAAAACATCGTGCCGCCGGATGGCGCGCCTTGCAGCAGCGCCACTTCCATCGGATCACCCTGCCATGCCGTCTGGCCGTTCAGTTCGACGCGGCGCAGGTCATGGCAATGGCGCATGATGGCGAACAGCGGTTCGGCTTCGTGCTCGGCCAGCCCGCCGGGAATGCGCAGTGCACCGGAATAGAACATTTGCCGGATGCTCATGCGGTTCTGCGTCAGCGTGCCGGTCTTGTCGCTGCAAATCACGCTGGCTGCACCCAGCGTTTCCACCGCGGGCAGGTGGCGCACCAGCGCATTCTTCCTCGCCATGCGCTGCGTCGCCATCGCCAGCGACAGCGTGACGGTAGGCAGCAACCCTTCCGGCACGTTCGCGACGATGATGCCGATCGCGAACACCAGATTTTCCCAGAACGACAGGCCGATCATCTGGCCGATCAGGAAAAACACCGCGCCGAGCAATGTGGCGAACAGCGCCACCAGCCGCGACAGGCGCGCGATCTCCTTTTGCAGCGGCGACAGCGGCTCGTGCGATGTTTGAGTGAGCCGCGCGATGTTGCCGAATTCGGTATGCATGCCGGTGGCGTACACCATGGCCTTCGCCTCGCCGGAGATCAGCGAGGTACCGGCGTGCAAAATGTCGCGCCGCAATGCTGCCTGTTCCTCGAGTTCGGCGACCGCATTGCGCGCCATCGGCTTCGATTCGCCGGTGAGGTTAGCGGTGTTGACGCGCACACCGAACGCTTCGATCAGGCGGCAATCGGCGGGCACGTCGTCGCCTGCCGCGAGCAGCACCACATCGCCCGGCACCAGTTCCGCCACCGGCAGCTGCACCGCCCTGCCGTCGCGCAATGCGGTGGTGTGGTGCGGCAGCAAATCGCGCAGCGCGGCCAGCGCCTTTTCCGCGCGGTATTCCTGCCAAAACGAAAACAGTCCGTTGATCAGGATCACGCCGAGCACCGCATAGCCCAGCATCGCCATGCCCTGGCCGGGGTCTTTCCATTCGGCGATGAAGGCCAGCCCTGCGGCCAGCCACAGGATCAGCGCGAAGAAATGGGTAAATTCTTTTAGAAATTTCCCGGCAAACGGCTGCGCGGCGATCTCCTCGATCCGGTTGTACCCGAACCTTGCCAGTCGTTGCGCCGCCTCGACCTGGGGCAAGCCCTGCGCACTGCTGTGCAGATGCGCGTAGAGCCTTTCAATATCATGGCTGTGCGGATTCACGATTTCCTGTCAGGAACGAATTTCTCCGGCGATATATTGACGCTTGCAGCCCGCATCATCACAGTTGCTTCTTTGCGGGTTACTTGCCCGGGTTGCCCTCGTTTGGCGGGCAGGCGCCTTGCGGCTTGCCGGCCTGATCAGCTTCCTCCGCAAGGGCGGCGCGAAATTTTTCGACCTTGTCATGGAGATTATCCGCTTCGCCATAGTCGAGGAAATGCCTGTAGCGCGCGTGCGCGCCGAGCATTTTTCGCGCATGTTTGATCGGGCAGAAATACTGCTCGGTACGCGCCGTAATTTCCTGCGCGTAGCCAACCAGCCCAATAGCATACGAGCAGTACATGCAGTCCACTCTTTCAATGATATTCAAATATGCCAGATGCTGATGGTCCATGATGATGTAGTTGGCGCGGCGCACCTTGGCAATCCGGTAAATGGGAAAGCAGGTCGCCTGGTAAAAAGTGACGAACAGATCGAACAAAACCATCGGGAAAATCATGCCGTAGATAATGGGGGCGGTGAGAAAATTTTGCGGGCGGACAGTCAGAAACCAGCGGAACACGCCCATCTTGACCTTGAGGTGCGCCTCCCTGACGGCGCGTTCGAAAGTTACGCGCTTGCCTTCGATCTGGTAACGCAGGCGCCCCTCCCGTTGTTCGATGGCCGTATGCAATTCATTTTCGAGAGCGGCTATCTGATCGAGAATCTGGTGAATCCTGTTGTTCATGACAACCCTTTCCGGTATATGTGGGGTAATAGTGTTGCGCCTTGAAGCATTTCAATGCGGAGCCAGCAGCAGATATATGCCCAGCCCCACCATGACCAGTCCGCTGACCAGCTTGAGCCAGCGCCCTTCTTTTTCCTGGAGCCTGCGCTGGCTGAGCGTGATGACGCCGACGGCCAGGACGATCACATCATCGAGCATGTAGGCTGCATCATAAAGCAGGAGATAGCCATAATAGCTCAGGTTGCCCAGTTGCCTCAGCGTCAGTATCCGCGTGAACAGCGCCGGAAAGCCCGAGGTGCACATGAATTCGACGATCTGCATCAGCACGGCCAGCACCGCTGCACCGAAGAGAGCCCCGGCCAAGTTTTCGGCCTGCAGGATGCGCCGCATGCGCGCGTAGATGCCGGGCTTGGCGGCAGCGGGGATCGAAAGCGAAACTCCCCAGCCGATGCGCCGGAAATCCTTGAGGTTGATCGCTCCCGCCAGCAGCGCAAGCACGGCGATAGCGATTTCCGATGCGCGCGACAGGCCGATCAGCAGGAAAAGATTGAGCCATGCCGCCATGAAAACGAAATAGGCGATGCCTTGCACGGCGACAAAGGCGCCGGCGATGGCGAACATCCGCGGCCGGTTGTTCATCGGCGCCAGCAGCGAGATCATCAGGATCAGCACCCACATCGAGCAGGGGTTGAATCCGTCCAGCAAGCCCAGCGCCAGCGTGAACATGGGCAGGCCGACCTGATCGAGCGACACGTTGTGGCCGAAAAAATTTACGGCGAAGGTCTCCGCACTCGCAGCAGGAACGGGGGGCGCAGGAACATGCGCGTCCGCTCCGCAGGCCATGCTCGCTTCGGCCTCGCAACTACTTGCGCGCCCGGTTGGTTCCCGGCCTTGCCGGCGAACCATGGCAAGGCTGTCGCGTATCAACCGGCCAGTGGCCGCCTCGTCGGAAAAACCGACGATCAGTTGCCCGCCTATCGCAAACGCCGGCACTCGCGCGGCCACGCCCCGTTCACCGGCGACGCGCTTCAATTGCTCCAGAGCGGTCGGATCGCGCAGCACATCGCGGATCGCGATCCGCAGTTCCGGATGCTCCTGCTTGAGCGCCGCCAGAAACACCTCGGCTCTGGCGCAATGCGGGCATCCCTCGCGGACGAATGCTTCGATATCGGCTGGCTGCGTAGCGGCGCCCCTGGAGTGCGCTTGCGCAGAAGCCGCTGCCGCAGCGCTCGCTGCGCCGCTCCAGCCCGTGGACGGCATCAGCAATAAGATCAAACAGCATTTGGCGATCAGTCGGCCGGCTTTCATTTTCAGTCTTCCCTGTCCATCCAAATTCGTGCTTCACCGGCAGGCCGTATCCACCTGCCCACCGAGAAAGTCCCCCAGCACCCTGACCCATTCCTCGCGCATGAAAATGAAACCGTCGTTATGGCCGCCGGCAAGCTCGAGGAACTTCTTGGGCGGATTGGCCGCAGCAAAGAGCGCGCGCCCATGCTCGAATGGAACGATGTCGTCTTGCGGGCTGTGCGCGATCAGCACCGGCGCGGAAACGGAGCGCAGGCTTTCCCTTGTGTCGTAACGGATGCGCGCCAGCCGCTGCACCGGAAAATACGGAAAAAGCTGCCGCCCCATGTCGGGCACGGAAGTGAAACCGGAAGCGATCACCAGCGCAGCCGGTTTTTGACGGGCGGCCATGACACGGCGTTGCGAAGCATCCGGGGCGGGAATGGCCGCCTCGCACCCGCTCCCGCAATCGGCTGGCTTCGCCAGTAACGTGTCGCGGGATGTGGCGGCCAGCCATGCTGCAACGGCGCCGCCCAGCGATTCGCCGAACAGCACGATGCGGCATGATGGAACACGCTGCTGCACGGTCAGGTAGCGCCACGCGGCTGCGGCGCCGGAACATACCAGCCATGCAAATAGATGCCGTCGGGAGTTTTCAGGTGGACGTCTTCATATTGCAAGCCGGCCGTTTTTGGAGTGGCTTCGACCGCGCGGTCGACTTCCGGATAGAACACCATGTTCGATTGAAAAGCAAACAGCCACAGCGACAGCCCGCCATAGACTGCGGCCAATACACCCGATATACCCCACATCATGCGCATCGCTCTCCCGCCCCTGGTTCACCCGGACTCGTCATGCGCATTATGCGCCCGCTTCAAGGTGCCTGATTGTTCACGCCAGCCCAAAGGAGACCCGCACCCCGTTTGATGCTCGATGCAGAAGCGGCTGTGGCGATCGTCAGGGGCCGGGAAATCGTGCAGCGTACTTGCTGATCCATTCCCGCGCAGCTTCCTCCGCAGAAAGCTGGCGCCCTTCGGTCCGGCAGACTGCCTTCTGGTAATTCTCGATGTGGCACACTTGCTCAACCATGCGCGTCATGAAGGCATCGTCCCGGTTCAGGAATTCAACCCCGAGCAGGAAGCCATCCTCGCGCAACCTGCACCACACCACGCGCGCTTCCACGTCGAATGGCGGATGCACGAACGGGATGCGTATGACCACGGCCTCCCCCTCTGCAAAATCGCGGTCGCAACGGAAAGCCATGCCGCCGATGCCCAGATCGACGGTATGATGGACGTCATGCGCCATCTGGCCGCGTGCTTTCACCTCAATCGGAATACCCGCAGGATGCCGGATGTATCGCCTCATCGTTTGCGCGCCCGAAAAGTTGTTGCGTCATTGCAAGATAGCCGCAAGTTAAAGTAAGAGCCTATTTCAGTAGGTTTCATGCACCGGGCACCTCGTAGTAGTCACGCTGGTCAGAAATGGCGGCTCACCTTGAAGTGGTTTGCACTTATTGATCCGGCGCTTTCTTCTCTCCGGTTTTTTCCCCGGATTGCCGCGCGAACGATTGCCGGATTCTGGTCAGCTCCGCCAGCCGTTCCGCGACCCTGCGGTTGACGCTGCCCTCGGGGTATTCGCCCTTGGCGTCGGCCTCTCCGCCCGGCAGCCCGGTCAGGATCGCGACGGCCTGGTCGACGTTTTCCACAGCGTAGATCCAGAACTGCCCCGCTTCGGCGGCCGCCACCACGTCGCGGCGCAGCATCAGATGCTTGACGTTGGCGGCGGGGATCAATACTCCCTGCTCCCCGCTCAACCCGCGCGCCTTGCAGATATTGAAGAAACCCTCGATCTTTTCGTTGACCGCGCCGATCGCCTGCGCCTGGCCGAACTGGTTCACCGAGCCGGTGATCGCCAGCGACTGCCTGATCGGCGCACCCGCGAGGTTGGAAAGCAGCGCGCACAATTCGGCCAGGGATGCGCTGTCGCCTTCGACCAGGCCGTAGGACTGCTCGAACACCAGGCTGGCGGAAAGCGCCAGCGGCTGGTTTTTCGCGTAGCGCGCGGCGAGGAATGAGGAGAGGATCAGCACGCCCTTGGAATGGATCGCGCCGGAGAGCTTCACCTCGCGCTCGATGTTGACCAGCTCGCCGTCTCCGAGCCGGGTGGTGGCGGTGATGCGGGTCGGCTGTGCAAAAACGAAGTTGCCCAGCTCGATCACGGAGAGTCCGTTGACCTGCCCCGTCACCGCCCCCTGCGTGGCTATCATCAGGGTGTCGCGCAGGATCGCCTCGTACAGCCTGTCCCTGATCCGGTCCTGCCGCCGGATCTGCGTATCGATCGCGCGCTGAACGTCGGCGGCCTGCACCGCTTCGTGACCGGCCTCGCGCGCCCAGTAATCGGCCTCGCGCAGCAAATCCGCCACGCCGCGCATGTGGGTGGAAAGCCGTTCCGCATCGCCGGCCAGGCGCGCGCTGTGCTCGATCACCCTGGCCACCCCGCTACGGTCGAACGGCAGCAGCGTTTCCTTGCGGGTCAACGTGGAAATCAGGCGCGCGTAGAGCTGGTGCGTTTCGGCGTTGCGCTCGATGCGCTCCTCGAAATCCGCCGCCACCTTGAACAGTTCGCCGAAGTCCGGATCGTATTCCTGCAGCAGGTAGTAGAACAAGCGGTCGCCGAACAGGACCACCTTGGCATCCAGAGGAATCGGCTCCGGTTCCAGCGACACGGTGCTGACCAGGCTGTACATCTGCCCCAGCGATTCGATGCGGATCTCGCGCGTTTGCAGCGCGCGCTTCAGCGCCTCCCACGCAAACGGCTGCACCAGCACCTTGCGGATATCCAGCAGCAGGTAGCCGCCGTTCGCGCGGTGCAGCGCGCCCGGCTTGATCAGTGTGAAGTCCGTGACCAGCGCGCCGAGCTGTGCGATATGCTCGACCCTGCCGACCAGGTTGCTGTAGGTCGGGTTATCTTCGCCGACGATCGGCGCGCCGGATTCCTTGCCATCAACGCAAGGCTCGCGAAGCGATTCGTTTGCCCCCTCTCCCTCCGTGGGAGAGTTGGGGTGTGGGAAACGGTCATGGCGGGTTCCATTCTCAGCAGTCGCATATTTACCATGACCGTTGGTCACCAGCACGTTCACCCGGTAGCGGTGAAAACTCTGGTGGGTCACCATGGTCACGCCGCCGAAAGAGACGGTCTCGTCCTGTTTGCGGAAATCGTCCGCATTGTCGACCATGTCCTGCTGCACCAGATCGAGGTATTTCAGCACCTCGGGCAAGTCGGCGTAGGCTTCCCTCAGCTCGTCCACCAGATGGCCGACAGCCGACAGGGTGGTTTCGCGGTCGAGCTGCTTGACCCGTTCATGGCGCTCCTTGCGCCACGGCGGTATCTGCCGCAGGATTTTCTCCAGCCGCTCCTGCAATTCGGCGATGGCCGCTTCCACCCGCTTCTTTTCCTCATCCGGCAGTTTCTCGTATTCTTCGGGCGGGATCACCTCATTGTTGCGGGTGGGCGCAAAGGCGAATCCATCCGGGGTGCGCAGAAGAATGATCTCCTGCTTTCCGGCGTCCTCCCCCAGCTCCTTGAACGCCTGTTCCTCGCGCTTGCCGAACTCCTCCTGGATCGCTCCCGCCTTGGCGCGGTACTCATCGCCCTCGAACAGCGCGGGAATGGCGGTGCGCAAATAATCCACCAGCTGCTCCATGCGGCGGCGCAACTCCTCGCCCCTGCCGGATGGCAGCCTGAGCGCCTGAGGTTTGTGCGGCTGTGCGAAATTATTGATATAGCACCAGTCGTCCGGTTCGTGCTCGCCCTTCGCCTTTTTTTCGAGGAACTGCCGCACCATGCTGCTCTTGCCGATGCCTGAAGGCCCGAGAACGTAAAGGTTGTAGCCTTCGTGGCGGATGCCTGCGCCGAAGCGCACCGCATCCATGGCGCGCATCTGGCCGATGATCTCCGTCAGATCCTCAAGATCAGCCGTGGTCTGGAATCCGAATTGACCGGGGTCGCAACGATGCTGAAGCTGTTGCGGTTCCAGAGGGAGACAAGGGTTCATTTTTTCTCCTGAATGGATGATTTGTTTTGTCTCTGCGTATTTTGCCGGCACTTGGTATCCGCCATCTTGCTGCCGATACTGATGCCTTCGGCGCTGTGAATGATTACGGGGAATTTGCTGCCGAGCGCTGCGGTGGCAGAATTGGAAGCGCCCAGATCAATACCGATGACGGCCATTATTCCTCCCGATACGTATTTCATGCGAAGCGGCAAGCGCCGCTCCAGAGACACTGCGATTATTCTACTGCGCTTTGAGCATATTTCACCGCTTTCCCCGACAGGCAGCCGCTCATCTCAATTTGACTTCTGTCCAGATGCGCGACAACACGCGGCGCTGATGGCGATCGAGGTCGCGCAGCATCTCCAGCCGCGCCAATTGTTCCGGGCCGGGCGACACGGCAGGATTCTGCGCGACTTCAGGCTTGATGTATTGACGCGCATCGCGGTTGGGATTGCCGGAACCGATCAGGTTGGTCAGCTCGGAGGAATTGCGTCCGTCGAGCATGAAGTCGATGAAGCGGTGCGCGAGGCCGGGCGCGGGCCGGACTTGTGCAGCACCATCGAGTCCAGCGACAGCACCGCGCCCTCCTTGGGAATGGCGGAGGCGATGCGGAATTTCCTGCCGGCTTTTTGCGCGTCGAGGTCGGCCTGGAAGATATCGTTGGAGTAGCCATGCACCAGCCAGACGTTGCCGACGGTCAGCTCCTTGATGTAGCTCGATGCGTTGAACGCCGCCCAGTACGGCTTGGCGCGGATGATCAGGCCGCGCGCCTGTTTCCAGTGTGCTTCATCCACATCGTTGGCCGAATAGCCCAGATACCTCAGCGCCGCCGCCAGCAATTCGCGCTGGCTGTCGAGCACGGTGACGCGCCCCTTGAGTTTCTCCAGATAGCGCGGCTCGAAGAGCACCGCCCAGCTATCGACCGGCAGACCCAGCTCGCGGATTTTTTCGCTGTTGTAGCCGATCAGCGTCAGCGTGTAGGCATACGGCACCGAATAGCGGTTGCCGGGATCGAACGCGGTATTCATGTAGGCCGGATCGATATTTTTCAGGTTGGGCAGCAGGCTCTTGTCGAGCGTGCGCAATGCATTCTGCCGGATCAGCGATTCCATCGCGTTGCCGGTCGGCACGATCAGGTCGTATCCGGCCGCTCCCGCAGCCAGCTTGGCGAGCATCTCCTCGTTGTCGGAGTAGTAGTCCTGCACCACGCGGCAATTGCATTGCGCCTCAAAGCGCGCCACGGTCTTTTCGGAGATATAGTTGTTCCAGTTGTACAGATGCAGCACGTCATCGGCATACGCGCTGCCGGTAAATAACAGGAGCAGCAGGCCGCGCCAAATCATGCTTTTCCTTTCAACACATCCGGCGCGAAACGCGAGGCGAGCACGATCATCGTCAATGTCAGCAGCATCAGCAGCGTGGACACCGCATTCACTTCCGGCGTCACGGCGATCTTGATCATCGAGTAGATATGCAGCGGCAGCGTGGACACGCCCACCCCGGCGGTGAAGAAGGTGATCACGAAATCGTCTATCGACAGCGTGAACGCCATCAGCCCGCCCGCGACCACGCCGGGCAGGATCAGCGGAAAAGTGACGTAGCGGAAGGTTTCCCATGGCGAGGCGCCGAGGTCGCGCGCCGCCTCGAAGATGCTTTCGTCCATGCCTGCCAGCCGCGCGCGCACGATCACCGCGACGAAGCCGATGGAAAACGTGATGTGGGCGAGCACGATGGACAGCATGCCGAGGGTGAGGTTCAGCACCTGGATGAAAAACAGCAGCAGCGAAACGCCGAGCAGGATTTCCGGCATCGCCACCGGGGTCAGCACCATGAAGGTCAGCAGCTTCAGGTTGTAGCGGTGCATCGCGATGCCGGCCATCGTGCCGAGCACGGTGGCAACGAGGCTCGACACCATCGCGATGAGCAGCGAGTTGCCGGCGGCGGCGAGCATAGCCTCATCGTTCAACAAAACCCGGTACCAGTGCCAGGTAAAGCCCACCCATTCGGCATTCAGGCGCGAGTCGTTGAACGAATAGACGACGACGATCGCAAGCGGCACATACAGGAAGGCATACACCGCCAGTGCCGCAGCCCAGAGCCAGAACCCCCTACGCATAGCTGCCCCGCTTTCCGGCCATTTTGGCTGTGAGCCACGCGATCAACAGCACCGCGATGGTCAGCATGATCGACAGCGTGGAGCCGAACGGCCAATCGCGCGTGCCGAGAAATTGTTCCTTGATCAGATTGCCGATCAGCATGTCGCCGGTGCCACCGAGGATGTCGGGAACGGCGAACATGCCGAGCACCGGGATGAACACCAGCGCCGAGCCGGAGAAGATTCCCGGCAGCGACAGCGGGAAGGTCACGCGCCAGAAGCGCTGCCATGCGGAAGCACCCAGGTCCTGCGCCGCGTCGAGCAGGGACGGATCGTGCTTTTCCAGGTTGGTGTACAGCGGCAGCACCATGAACGGTAAGTGTACGTACACCATCGCGACCAGCACCGCGAACGGCGAAAACAGCAGGCGCACCGGCTCCATGCCGAGCCCTTGCAGGAAGCCGTTGACCAGTTGATTCAACGCGGATTGCGGGCCGAGCACGATCATCCAGGCATAGACGCGGATCAAAAAATTGCTGGCAAACGGCAGGATCACCAGCAGCACCATCAGGTCGCGGCTTTTCTTCGGGCTGCGCGCGATCAGCAGCGCCAGCGGGTACGCCATCGCCAGGCAGATCAGCGTGGTGGCGAGCGCCATGAAAATCGATTTGACGAATACGTAGCCGTAGATCGGGTCGCTGAAGAAAAACCGGTAAGTTTCCAGCGTGACGCCTTGCAGCACGTTGGTGTCGGGAGAGGTGAGCGGCGCCAGCCCGCCGAACTCGCCGGGGTAACGGAACGAGGCGAGCACCATGATGATGCTGGGCATCACGAAGAACAGCAGCAGGAACAGGAACGGCGGGCCGCTCACCATCCACTTGGTGATGCGAGATGCGCGGAAACGCATAAAAACTCCCTCTCCCTTGACGGGAGAAGGTTGGGGAGAGGGCATCTTATCCATGCAGGAACATCCCCGCATCCTGGCGCCAGCCAAGTTTCACCGCATCGCCGGCCTTGAACAATTCCGCCCTGCCCGGCGAGGAATTGGGCAGCAACGCCTCGATCATCGCACCGTTGGCCAGATCGACCTGGTACACGCTGACCTCGCCGCGATACAGCAGGTTTTTTACCACGCCCGAAAAATGGTTCTTCAGCTCGTCCAGCTCGCCATGCACTCCGATGCGCACCTGCTCGGGGCGTATCGCAAACACGCCCTTGTCTCCGGCTGCTGCCCCCTTCGGCAGCGGCGCGGTGATTTCGCCCAGCCCGGCGGCCGCCAGGTGCAGATGGCCGTGCGCGGATTGAACCACCTGCGCCTCGAGCTGGTTGATATGGCCGATGAAGTCGGCGACGAACCGGGTTTGCGGATAACCGTACAGCCTGGCCGGTTCATCCACTTGGGCGACCTTTCCCTGATCCATCACGGCGATGCGGTGCGACAGCGCCAGCGCCTCCACCTGTGCATGGGTGACGAACACGAACGTGATGCCGACGTCGCGCTGCAGGTTGATCAGGTCGATCTGCATTTCCTCGCGCAGCTTGGCATCGAGCGCGCCGAGCGGCTCGTCGAGCAGCAGCAGGCGCGGCCGGTTGACCAGCCCGCGCGCCAGCGCGACACGCTGCTTCTGCCCGCCGGACAGCTCATGCGGATAGGCGCTTGCCTTGTCGGTCAGATGCACCTGATCGAGGATATCGCGCGTCATGCTGGCAATTTCTTCCGCCGGGCGGGGCGCCATCCTGAGCGGGAAGGCGATGTTCTGCGCCACCGTCATGTGCGGAAACAGCGCGTAGCTCTGGAACACGGTATGCACCGGGCGCTTTTCCGCGGGGGTATCGGCGAGGTCTTTGCCGTCGAGCAGGATCTGCCCGGCGTCTGGCAGATCGAAGCCGGCGATCATGCGCAGGATGGTGGTCTTGCCGCAGCCGGAAGGGCCGAGCAGGGTGAAAAATTCCCCTGCCTCGATATTCAGGCTGACATTGTCCACCGCGACGAAATCGCCGAAGCGGCGCGTGACATTCCTGATTTCGAGTTGGGACATAGTCGGGCTACCCGTAATTGCCTGCTCGGACATTACTTTAATCGATAATTATGTTGCAAGATTGCGCCTTGCGGATAGAAAGGCGGCGCATGCGCCGAACGATGGATGCGCTCCCGCTTGTCATTCGCGGACTCAAAAGCGGTAACGGTTCGGAATATATTAATCGCAAGGCGGCAAAGCTGTTGGAGAAGCTGTGCATTGAGCAGACATAATCGCGCTCGCACCATACCAACGGTAATGCGCCGGCAGAAAGCAATCACCATCCTGTGGGATAATCCGCAAATGAATTCCCACCTGCTTTCCGGCCTCAACCCCGAACAACGCCAAGCCGTCACGCTGCCGCACCAGTCCGCGCTGATCCTCGCCGGAGCGGGCAGCGGCAAGACGCGTGTGCTGACCACGCGCATCGCGTATCTCATCAGCAACGGGGCGGCCAGCCCGCACGGCATTCTCGCGGTGACGTTCACCAACAAGGCGGCGAAGGAGATGGTGACGCGCCTGTCGGCGATGCTGCCGATCAACACGCGCGGCATGTGGATCGGCACCTTTCACGGGCTGTGCAACCGCATGCTGCGCGCGCATCACCGCGAGGCGAACTTGCCGCAGGCATTCCAGATTCTCGATAGCGGCGACCAGTTGTCGGCGATCAAGCGGCTGATGAAGGCGATGAACGTCGACGACGAAAAATACCCGCCGCGCGAGGTGCAGAATTTCATCAG
Source organism: uncultured beta proteobacterium (assembly GCA_963828205.1). Taxonomy (GTDB): domain Bacteria; phylum Pseudomonadota; class Gammaproteobacteria; order Burkholderiales; family Gallionellaceae; genus Gallionella. Next base: position 85,398 of record CAWHDU010000007.1, on the reverse strand, counting down.
CGGCAGCAAGGAACAGGGGCTGCGCGCCAGCGACGTGGAGGCCTACGATCCGTATACGCGGCGCAAGGTGGAAATCTTCGCCGAATACGACGCGCAGTGCCAGCGCGAAGGCGTGGTGGACTTTTCCGAGCTGCTGCTGCGCTGCTACGAGCTGCTGTCGCGCAATGCGCAACTGCGCGAGCACTACCAGGGGCGCTTCAAGCACATTCTGGTGGACGAGTTTCAGGACACCAACCCGCTGCAATACCGCTGGCTGAAACTGCTGGCGGGCAAGAACAACGCGTTGTTCGCGGTCGGCGACGACGACCAGTCCATCTACGCGTTCCGCGGCGCCACTGTCGGCAACATGCAGGAGCTGCTGCGCGATTTCCACATCGAGAGCGTCATCAAGCTGGAACAGAACTACCGCTCGCACGGCAATATCCTCGACGCGGCCAACGCGCTGATCCAGCACAACCGCAGCCGCCTCGGCAAGAACCTGTGGACGGCGGAGAGCGGCGGAGAACAGTTGCGCGTATACGAGGCGGCGACCGACGTGGACGAGGCGGCGTTCATCGTCGACGAGATCAGGCAATTGCATTCCGAAGGCGTGAATCTGAAGGAGATCGCGCTGTTGTACCGCTCCAACGCGCAGTCGCGCGTGCTGGAGCACTCGCTCGTGTCCGCCGGGCTGTCGTACCGCGTATATGGCGGGCTGCGCTTCTTCGAGCGGCAGGAGATCAAGCACGCGCTGGCCTACCTGCGCGTGATGGAGAACGGCGACGACGACAATGCGCTGCTGCGCATCGTCAACTTCCCGACGCGCGGCATCGGCGCGCGCAGCATCGAGCAATTGCAGGAAGCGGCAAAACAAAACAGCGGCGGCCACGACACGTTACTGGCGCAGCCAGCCGCTGGCGGGAGTGGCCGCCCAGCCGCCCCTCCCGCACCAGAGGGCTCCGCCCCACCGTCTCGGGGCGGCACGCTGTTCGACGCAGCGGCACGGGCGGGCGGCAAGGTGTCGGCATTCGTCGCGCTGATCGAGTCGCTGCGCAGCGCGACGCGCGCACTGCCGCTCCCCGAGATCATCGACCATGTGCTGGAGCACAGCGGCCTGATTGCGCATTACGAAAACGAGAAGGCTTCCGCCGCGAAGAGGCGCGAGGCGGAGGAGCGGCTGGATAACCTCAACGAGCTGGTCAACGCGGCGACGCTGTTCGTGCACGAAGCAGAAGACGACAGCCTTACCGCGTTCCTCGCGCACGCGTCGCTGGAGGCGGGCGAGCATCAGGCCGGCGACCAGGACGACGCGCTGCACCTGATGACGGTGCATTCCGCCAAGGGGCTGGAGTTTCACACGGTGTTCATCACCGGGCTGGAACAAGGCCTGTTCCCGCACCAGAACAGCATCGACGGCGGCGAGCTGGACGAGGAGCGGCGCCTGATGTACGTGGCGATCACGCGCGCGCGGCGCAGGCTGTATCTCACTTTCGCGCAGAGCCGCATGCTGCACGGGCAGGTGAACTACGGCATGGCATCGAGTTTTTTGCGCGAGCTGCCGGAAGGGTTGCTGCACTGGCTGACGCCGCGATTCAGTGCGCGCAAGGCGTTCGATACCGGCGGCTCCGAGACGAACAGTTACGTCAACGCGTTTGCCGCCGGTGTCCTGGAGAAGCCGCAGCCGTCACCCGGTGCAATGTGGCGCATCGGCCAGCGCGTGTTCCACCAGAAGTTCGGCGAGGGAATCATTACCGGTGTCGAAGGCAGCGGCGCGGATGCGCGCGTACAGGTGAATTTCAAGCACGCGGGCAGCAAATGGCTGGCGCTGGAATATGCGAAACTGACGGCGGTGTAGGGGCGAATTCATTCGCCCGTGGGCGGGTAAATCCGCCCCTGCATAAAATCAGAACACACCCTTGTCCGGCGTGAAAGCATCGCTTTTGGCGGGGGGTTGCTGGTCTTCTTTCACAGCGGGGAAGATGCCGCTGTAGCAGGCATACAGCGAAGTGAGCACGATCGGCATCAGCACCAGCCAGCCGAGCATCATCGGGATGCTTGCCAGGATCGCCAGCAGCATGAAGGTCACGCCGTACACCAGCATCGAACCGATGTTGACGACAAAAGCGCGCAGGCTGAGTTTCATCGCTTCCACCGGCGTGGCGTTGTTGAAGTAAACCAGCATCGGCGCGAATTGCATGGCCATCATCAGCACGCTGAACAGCACGAGGCCGAGCAGCACGGCAAGACCCGCCCCCGAGATGGCCTGCCTGAAGACTTCTGGGTCTTGTGGCGGCTGGCCGCTCATCAGGATGCTGACCAGCGTGGCGCCGCCGACCATCATCATCACGCCGAAGATCAGGAATTGCCCGACCAGCGCGATACCGCCCAGCGTGACAAGCTGCGCGGTGTGTTGCCGGAAGCCGTTGAACAGGTGCGCCAGCTCCAGTTCCTCGCCTTGCTCCAGCGCGCGGCAGCCGGACATCAGGCCGACCAGCACCGCCGGCAGCAGCAGGCTGGCGAGCGGTTCGCCCACCACCGGCACGGCGGACAACCCGGCGACCGCGAGGATGCAGATCAGCAGCAGCACCATCCACAGCAGCGGAGCCTTCATGAACAGCGCATAGCCCTGCTTGATCCATTGCCAGCCCTGCCTTGCCTGTAAGTGTTGCGGTTCCATGTCGTCCTCCTGTGGCCGGATGGCCTGCGCCATTGTAATGCGATTTTCCGGAATTGGCTCTAAGGCATGTGCATGGGCCGACTTGCCGCGGTGCGGCATGCGGAGTGCGCCGCGACTTTTCAGAGGTGGTAGAATCCGCACTTTGCGGCGCGCCGCTTCATCATGGAGTCTTTCCGTGCAACTCGTCTGTCTCGACCTCGAAGGTGTCCTCGTCCCGGAAATCTGGATCGAATTCTCGCAGCGCACCGGCATCCCGGAATTGCGCCGCACCACGCGCGACGAGCCGGATTACGACAAGCTGATGAAATACCGGCTGGGCATCCTGGCGCAGCACAAGCTTGGCCTGCCCGACATCCAGGAAGTGATCGCGGCGATGGGGCCGATGGCAGGCGCCAAGGATTTCCTCGACGATCTGCGCCAGCGCTTCCAGGTCATCATCCTTTCCGACACCTTCTATGAATTCGCCATGCCGCTGATGCGGCAACTGGGCATGCCGACGCTGTTCTGCCACAAGCTGGAAGCCGATGCCGGCGGCACGCTGGTCAACTACCACCTGCGCATGCCGGACCAGAAACGCGAAGCGGTAAAACGTTTCCGCGAACTCAATTTCAGGACGATTGCCGTCGGCGATTCATACAACGACACGGCCATGCTCGGCGAGGCGCATGCCGGCATCCTGTTCCATCCGCCGGAGAACGTGATCCGCGAATTCCCGCAATTCCCGGTCACCATGAATTATGCGGAACTCGACGCGGAAATCCGCAAGGCCAGCGCAAAAATCTGACCTGTCGGTTGTTGCCGTCGGATAAGGATTCGCTGCCCCGCTAATCCACAGCGCTGTTACACCTTGCCATGCACTAGGCGTTGACTTCCTCTTGGCGGCCAGCAGCCGCTCGGCAGTGCTAGAAGCGATGAATAACCCAGCGCGGCGGGCGCAGGCCGGAATCGAGGCTTTCCTGCCGCGCAAATTTGCCGTCGCCCCGGTCGTCCACCAGGTAGTAAGGCGGGCCGACCTTGGGGGTCACCTTGATCATATACAGCTTGCCATTGGCGCGGAATTCCTCAACTGTTTGCGCGGTCTCCTTGATGATAGTCACTTCCGGTTCATTGTCGGAAGCGGCATCCGGCGCGGTATTGAGCGCTGGTGGCGGGGGCAGCGGCTCGAGATTGGCGGGAGCCGGATTCTGTGCGAAAGCGGCAAAAGAAAAACCGCTCAGCAGTAAAAAGGATAGGAAGCGCATCGCATCGTCCTCGCTGAATTGGAATGGGCGCATTCTAGCCGATGTGGGTGCAGTCTGCGTGTGTTGTTGGACTTCAACGGGTTGCGGTCAGGTGTTTTGTGATTACCCGCCATGCTTCCAGTTTCCGCTCGCTGGAAATGGATGCGTTTGCCGGGCTGGTAGACGGCAGGCGCAGGTATTCAAGGGGCCGGTTTTGAGATTGGGGCGCACCTGCCTGCGGTAGCACTCCTCGGCCTTGGAGCCATTGAAAAAGACATGGGTTATTCCCGGATGGCGCCGGAAAAAAGCCCCGAAGTCGTTTGGCACGAGCGACTCGCCATCGATACTGGAATCCAGGCTGCCTTTGCGGCGGCATGACCGGAGCACGTCCCACAGGGCGATCCTGGCCGACTTCAGCGCCTGGGTTCTCCGGTCGTAGGAAGTGGCCGGATCGGTATCGAGCAGTTCGCCCATGATGTGCCAGAACAGGTTGCGGGGATGCGCATAGTACTGCCCTGCCCGGAGAGAAGCCTCGCCGGGCATGCTGCCCAGGATGAGGATTCTCGCGTCCGCATTTTCGATGGGCGCAAAGCTTTTTACGTGCAGCATGAGGCGGGAATTTTACAAGTATAGTTGCCGCTCGCGCTCCGCCTCCGAAGGCTCGAAACCGCGCGTTTCGTAATGCTTGAAAATCGTGCTGACCACGGCTGCGGGGTCGTCCGTTACATGAACCAGATCCATGTCTTCCGGGCTGATGACCTTTTCCGCCAGCAGCGCGGTCTTGAACCATTCGATCAAACCACCCCAAAACTGGCTGCCGACCAGGATGATCGGCATCTTGCGCGTCTTGCCGGTCTGCACCAGCGTCAATGCTTCCATCAGTTCGTCGAGCGTGCCGAACCCGCCGGGCATCACCACATAGGCGCTGGCGAATTTGACGAACATCACCTTGCGCGCGAAAAAATGCTGGAAGGTCTGGCTGATGTTCTGGTAGGCGTTGCTGTGCTGTTCGTGCGGCAACTGGATGTTCAGGCCGACGCTGGGCGATTTGCCGTAGAAAGCGCCCTTGTTGGCTGCCTCCATGATGCCGGGCCCGCCGCCGGAGATGACCGAAAATCCGGCATCGGAAAGCAGCCGCGCAATTTCTTCGGTGAGTTTGTAATAGGGCTGTCCGGGCTTGGTGCGCGCGCTGCCGAAGATGCTGACTGCGGGGTGGATGCGGTTAAGACGGTCGGTGGCCGAGACGAACTCTGACATAATGCCGAACACGCGCCAGGCCTCCTTGGAGTTCCAGACTTCCGGCAGCGCTGAAGCAGGCAGTTTTGGCGGTATGTTCATGTAATGACCCTTTGGCAAAAATGAAAACGAATGAAATGAGTTTCGGTAAAACGAATGAAATGAGTTTTGCGAAAACATTGCTCCTGGTGGACGGTTCATCCTTCCTGTACCGCGCGTTCCATGCGATGCCGGATCTGCGCAACCGCGAAGGCTTTCCGACCGGCGCGATCTACGGCGTGCTCAACATGCTGCGCAAACTGCGCCACGATTACCCGGCGGATTATAGCCTGTGCGTGTTCGACGCAAAAGGCAAAACCTTCCGCGACGACTGGTATCCGGAATACAAGGCGCATCGCCCGGCGATGCCGGACGATCTGGTGCGGCAGATCGAACCCTTGCACCAGGCCATCGCCGCGTCCGGCTGGAACCTGCTAATGCTGGAAGGCGTGGAGGCGGACGACGTGATCGGCACGCTCGCACGGCAGGCAGCTCGAGACAGCGTGCGCTGCATCATCGCCACCGGAGACAAGGATCTCGCGCAACTGGTGAACGAGCAGGTGACGCTGGTCAACACCATGAACAACGAAACACTGGACATCGCCAGTGTAACCACAAAATTCGGTGTGCCGCCGGAGCGCATCCTCGATTACCTGACGCTGACCGGCGATGCGGTGGACAACGTGCCGGGCGTCGAAAAGGTCGGCCCGAAAACGGCGGTGAAATGGCTCGCGCAATATGGCACGCTCGACAACCTGATGCAGCATGCCGATGAAGTCGGCGGGGTGGTCGGCGAAAACCTGCGCCGGGCGCTTGACTGGCTGCCGCAGGCGCGCCGCCTGCTCACGGTGAAATGCGACGTGGAATTGCCGCGGGCATACAGCGCATTGATCCCGCCGCCGCCGGATACGGAGCAACTGCGCAGCCTGTATGAGCGTTTCGAGTTCAAGTCATGGCTACGCGAGTTGAGTACCCCACAAAAAGAAACCCCCTCCCCCTTGCAGGGGGAGGGCGGGGGAGAGGGTAGAAACTTTCCCGCCAATGATTTGTTCAGCGACGAACCCGCCCGCACCGACAGCGCCCACTACGAAACCATCCTCACCGATGCCCAGCTCGACGCCTGGCTGGAAAAGCTGCTCGCCGCCGAACTGGTGTGCGTGGATACCGAGACCACCAGCCTCGACGTGATGAACGCGCAACTGGTCGGCATCTCGTTCGCCATTCAGCCGCACCACGCCGCCTACCTGCCGCTGGCGCACCGCTACCCCGGCGCGCCGGATCAGCTCGGGCGCGACCACGCGCTGCACAAGCTCAAGCCTTGGCTGGAGAGCGCGCGGCACAAGAAGCTCGGGCAGAACCTCAAGTACGACCTGCATATCTTCGCCAACCACGGTATCGCGCTTGCGGGCATCCACGACGACACGCTGCTGCAATCCTACGTGCTGGAATCGCACAAACCGCACGACATGGACAACCTCGCGCTGCGCCACCTCAACGTGAAGACCATCAGCTACGCCGAGGTGGCGGGCAAGGGCGCGAAAAAAATCTGTTTCGACCAGGTCGATCTCGACACCGCCACGCGCTATGCCGCCGAAGATGCCGACATTACGCTGCAACTGCACCAATTCTTCGCGCCGCAGATAGCGGTGCAGAGCGGTTTGCAGCATGTGTATCGCGACATCGAAATACCGGTGATGCAGGTGCTTTACACGATAGAGCGCAACGGCGTACTGCTGGATTGCGACCTGCTGAAAATCCAGAGCCGCGAGCTGGGCGAAAAGCTCATCGCGCTGGAAGCCAGGGCGCATGAGGCCGCCGGGCAACCGTTTAATCTGAATTCGCCGAAGCAGATTCAGGAAATCCTGTTCGACAAGCTGCAATTGCCGGTGAAGAAAAAAACGCCGGGCGGCACACCGTCCACCGACGAAGAGGTGCTGCAGGAGCTGGCGCTCGATTATCCGCTGCCGAAGATACTGCTCGACTACCGCGGCATGGCGAAACTCAAATCCACCTACACCGACAAGCTGCCGCAGATGGTGGATCACAAAACCGGGCGCGTACACACCAGCTACTCGCAGGCGGTCGCGGTGACGGGAAGATTAGCCTCCAGCGACCCCAACCTGCAGAACATCCCGGTGCGCACCGCCGAAGGTCGCCGTATCCGCGAGGCATTCATCGCTTCGCCCGGCAGCCGCATCGTGTCGGCGGATTATTCGCAGATCGAGCTACGCATCATGGCGCACCTGTCCGGCGATGCGGGGCTGCTGCAGGCCTTCGCCAACAACGAGGACATCCACCGCGCCACCGCCGCCGAAATCTTCATGGTCGCGCCCGCCGACGTGGACAGCGAGCAGCGCCGCTACGCCAAGGTCATCAACTTCGGCCTGATCTACGGCATGTCCTCGTTCGGCCTCGCCAAGCAGCTCGGCATCGAGCGCGGCGCCGCGCAGGCCTACATCGACCGCTACTTCGCGCGCTACCCCGGCGTCGCCGACTACATGCAGCGCACCCGCGACCAGGCCAAACAGCAGGGCTACGTCGAGACCGTGTTCGGGAGACGATTATGGCTGCCGGAGATCAACGCCGGCAACGGCATGAAACGCCAGGGCGCCGAACGCGCCGCGATCAACGCGCCGATGCAGGGCACTGCGGCGGATTTAATCAAGCTCGCGATGATCAAGGTGCAGCACTGGCTGGAAACAGAAAAACTGCACAGCCGCCTGATCATGCAGGTACACGACGAACTGGTGCTGGAAGTGCCGCAGGCAGAACTGCACTTGGTCAAGGATATGCTGCCCAGATTGATGTGCGGCGTCGCAGAACTGAAAGTGCCTTTGCTGGTGGAGTTGGGCGAGGGGAAAAATTGGGATGAGGCGCATTAAAGTGAATGGTTTGTAGGGCGGGAAGGTATCTGTATCGGTGTCCACTCTATCACAAGCTACCTCTGGCAACTCCCGCAGTAAAAACTTGAGCGCTGCCCCTGCCTGATTTGTTTGATACGCGAACCGCAACGGCGGCACGGTTCGCCGCCGCGCCCGTATACCCAGCAATGCTGCTGGAAGTAGCCGGGTTGACCCGATGTATCGACAAAATCGCGCAGGCTGCTGCCACCGAGTTGAATGGCTTCGTTCAGGGTCGCGCGGATTTCCTCAACCAGTTTTGCGCAGCGCGGCAGGCTGAGTTTTCCGGCGGCGAGTTGCGGTTTAATGCCGGCGCGGAACAGTGCTTCGTTGGCGTAGATGTTGCCCACGCCGGCCACGATGCGGCTGTTCATGATGCATTGTTTGATGCTGACTTTGCGCCCGCGCGTGGCCCGGTAGAGATAGCGCGCATTGAATTTACTTCCAGAATTCCCTTCATCCAATGGTTCATGGCCGAGGCCGGCAAGCAGGGGGTGAGCATACACATCGCCGCTATGCCACAGCACCGCTCCGAAGCGGCGCGGGTCGCGCAGGCGCAGCAGCGTACCGTTGTCCAGCAATATGTCGAAGTGATCGTGTTTTTCCGGCGGAATGCCTGCGGGCAAAATACGCAGGCTGCCGGACATGCCGAGGTGCAGGATCATTGTGCCGTGATCAAATTCAACCAGCAGGTATTTGCCGCGCCGCCCGAGCGCACGGATGACCTGCCCGGACAGTAGCTTCGGCAGGTTTTTCGGGATCGGCCAGCGCAATTGGGCATTGCGGATGACAACATCTGCAACGGTCAGGCCGGCGAGGTGCGGCTCAAGACCGCGCCGCGTGATTTCTACTTCGGGCAGTTCGGGCATGGTTTTGGAAATTGATCCTTAAAACGGCGGTTTCTTCCGCAGATTACGCAAATTTTCAGATTCGTAGATGCGTAGCCCGGATGAAACGTAGTGCAATCCGGGAACGCGGAGTTCCATTCTTCCCGGATTCCGTTGCACTCCATCCGGGCTACAAGAATGTGGAAGAGGAAGCAAAGATGTTAAGCGCGGCGGCGTTTCCACCAGATATAGCCCCCTACTCCGGCCAGCAGCAACGGCAAGCCTGCCAGAAAGCCGATGCCGATGGCGGCGAGTTGCGTTTTGCCGAGCGTCAGATTGCTGTCCTTCGCGGCGCGCGGTTGCAGGGTGATGAGATGCTCCTCGCCGGCCAGCCAGTTCACCATGTTCACGCCCAGGTCCACGTTGCCGCCGTTGCCGGCAAAGCTGTTGGCGAGAAACGCGCCGTTGCCGACCACCACGATGCGCTGCTCGCGGTCGTTGATGTTGCGTTGCAATGCCAGCGCGATGACGGCGGGGCCGGGAGTGTCGTGGCGTTTGTCGAAGCGCGGCGCGGCACCGGATGCGTTGCGGCTCACCCAGCCGCGCGCGGCGACTTCCACCAGCACGCTGCGCTGCCAGTCGGGGTTTTCATTCCACACCAGCGGGCGCGCGGAGGGAAAAGCGGTGATCAGGTTGAAATTGCGCGTGATGGGGTGCTGTGGCGGGTAACCTGCGCCCAGCGACCAGGTGACGGGCGCGTTCATTCCGGTGGCGACCGGATCGATCACGATGCCGGGCGGCAGCAACAGATCGAGTTTTTCGGCAAGCCGCTCCAGCCCGTGCAGCGGTTCGGCGTCCACCAGCCAGAGCAGGTTGCCGCCACGCTCGACATAACGCAGCAGCTTGTCCACTTCGCCGGGCATCAGGTCGAGCTGCGGCTGGGTAATCACCAATACCCTGGCATTGCTGGGCACTTCCTGTGCCAGCGCCAGGTTCAGGCTGCCGATGCGGAAGCCGTTCTGCCTGAGCTTCGCGCCGAACGGTGTGCCGAGATCGTGATTGGCGATGCCGTCCAGTTTGCGTTCGCCGTGCCCGTCCAGGTACATCACGGTCTGGTCGCGGCTGTGCGCCAGGCGCAACAGTGTGCTGGTGATATTTTGCTCGTTGATCTGGGTGAGGTGTTCGCTGCGCCCGGCATATTCGACCACCATCTCGCCGTTGATCTGGACGCGCGCCGCGCGGGTTTTTTCGGGCTCCTTCTCCGGATCGACAAACACCAGCCGCATGTCGGGTTTGTAGCGCTGGTAGAGCGACAGGATGTTGCGGATGATCTTGCGGATATCGCCGAGGCGCGCGTCCTGTTCGGTGGCATACACGATGATGTTGACCGGGCCGCCCAGCTGCCCGAGCACCTCGACGCTGGCGGGTTCCAGGCTGTTGCTGGCGTTGTGCGTGATGTCGCGCTGCGCGTGATGGCGCGTGGCGAGATAACCCAGCCCGGACGCGATGCCCGACAGCAGCAGCACGAACAGCAGGTTGCGCAACAGCGGGGAGGTGAAGAGTTTACGCACGATGACTCACCCGTATATGCGGTTATTGTGGATGCGGCGCATCGCCAGCAGCAGGAAGAACAGGCTGAACAGCACGAAGAATGCGGCATCGCCGCTATCCAGCAGGCCGGCATTGAAATTCTGGAAGTGATTGAGCGGCGAGAGGAGGTGCCAGGGCGAACTTTCCGCCGTTGCACCGATGTCCGCCAGCCACAAACCGGCCAGCACCGCCAGCGCGCCGATGGCAGCGATCACCGGCTGGGTGGTGAGCGCCGAAACATACAACCCCACCGCGACATAGCTGGCGGCGAGCAGCAGCAAGCCGAGCAGGTTGCTCAGCAGCAGGCCGTGATCGAGCGCGGTGCCGAGCGCCAACGTGTAGAGCATCAGCATTACGCCGGCCATCATCAGAACCAGGAAGCCCAGCAGGCCGAGGAATTTGCCGAACACGATATGGCGGCTGGACAGCGGCGCCGAGAGCAGCAGCGCGAGCGTCTGGCTGCGGCGCTCCTCGGCGATCAGGCGCATGGTGAACATCGGCACCAGCGCCATCAGCAACAAGGCAGCCATATTGAACAGCGGCGCGGCGACGGTGACCGTCACGCCGGGCGGGTTGGCGAGCTGCGCAAGCTGCGGCTGAATCTCCAGAAACGCATCCAGCCGCGCCAGGAAGAACCATGCAAAAACGAATTGCAGCACGGCCAGCGCGAACCAGGTCGAAGGCATGGCAAACAGGCTGCGCAGTTCGCGCAGGGCGAGCAGGCGGATCATAAAGTTTCCCCTGTAGCATTTTTTTCAGCGCCGGTGATTTTGGCGAATACCTCTTCCAGCGAGGCCTGCAACGGCGTGAGCTGCTCCAGTTGCCAGCCGCGCTGCGCCGCCAGCGCAAGCAATGCATCGCCGGCATTGGCATCCGGCACATGCAGCACGCGGAACTGCGTGGCGGAAAGCTGTTCGACGCCGCTGACGCCCGCGATGCCCTGCAGCTCGCCCAGCGGCGGCGGGTTGCGCAGGCTGACGATGAAGCCGGAGATGCGCCCGTATCGCTGCATGTGCTCGCTGGTATCGCCGTAGATCAGTTTGCCGTGCTGCATGATGACCACGCGGTCACACACGCTTTCCACTTCGCCGAGCAAGTGCGTGGAGAGAATCACGCTGCTGCTGTCGCCCAATTCGCGGATCAGCGCGCGGATGTCGCGGATTTGCGTGGGGTCGAGACCGACGGTGGGCTCGTCCAACACGATCACGGCGGGGCGGTGAATGATGGCCTGTGCGATGCCGATGCGCTGCTGATAGCCCTTGGACAGCGTGCCGATGATCTTCCTGCCGGTCGCTTCCAGGCCGCAACGCTGCTTGGTTCGGGCAAGCGCTTCGGCGGCCTCGCCCGGCTTCATGCCGCGTAGACGCGCGGCAAAAATCAGATAATCGTCCACGCTGAGTTCGCGGTACAGCGGCGGAGATTCAGGCAGATAGCCGATATGCGCCTTGGCCAGCATCGGCAGGCGCAGCAGGTCGATGCCGCAGACCTCAACTGTGCCGCTATCCGGCAGCAAGCAGCCGGTCAACATTTGCAGCGTGGTGGTTTTGCCCGCGCCATTTTGCCCGAGCAAACCCAGCACCTCGCCGCGCCTCAATTCCAGCGATACATCGTAAACGACTTGCCGGTTGCCGAAACGGCGCGTCAGGCTGCGCGCGGCAAGGGTTATTTCGGGAGAGGTGTTGGACAAAGTTCAGTGGCCGTCGTGGTTTGTTGGTTCGGTTAGCCCTGAAAAATCATTTAGCCACAGAGAACACAGAGAGCACAGAGAAAAACCACAGGCTATCGTCAATATCGATTTCGCCCATCAAGTGAGCCGGAAGAATATGTGGCGCCTGCTTCATCTCTGTGTCCTCTGTGATCTCTGTGGCTAGAATTACGATTATTTGTTAAATATAACCCAATATGCGTACCCCAACTACCCCAATTCCAGGACCACCGGCGTATGGTCGGAAGGGCGCTCCAGTTTGCGCGGGGCTTTGTCGATCACGCAGCTCTTGCCTTGCTTTGCCAGCGGTTCGCTGACCAGGATATGGTCGAGGCGCAGCCCCATGTTGCGGCGGAACGCCATCATGCGGTAATCCCACCAGGAATAGGATTTGTCGGGCTGCTCGAACAGGCGGAAGCTGTCGCGCAGTCCAAGCTGCAACAGGTTGCGGAACTCCTGCCGTTCCGGCTCGCTGACCAGCACGTTGCCTTGCCAGGCCACCGGATCGTAGACATCGCGGTCTTCCGGCGCAATGTTGTAATCGCCCAGCAACGCCAGTTTCGGGTGGCGCGCCAGCTCCTGTTTCAGCCAGCCGCGCAGCGCGGCGAGCCATTCGAGTTTGTATCGATACTTGTCGGAATCGACGCTCTGCCCGTTCGGCACATACACGCATACCACGCGGACATCGCCGACCGTGGCAGCAATGACGCGCTTTTGTTCGTCTGGAAAATCCGGAATGCCGATCTGAACACCGCCGGCGGGTGCGCGGCTAAGGAGTGCCACACCGTTGTAGGTTTTCTGCCCGCTGAACAGGCTGTGATAGCCCGCCGCCTGCAACTCGGCCTGCGGAAAATCGCTGTCCTGCTGCTTGGTTTCCTGCAGGCACAACACGTCGGCCGGGTTGGCGGCGAGCCAATCCAGCACTTGCGGCAACCGCACCTTCAGCGAGTTGACGTTCCAGGTGGCAAGTTTCATTGCGCGGCGGGATTAGCCGGCATAACCCGGCTCGCTGCGGCAGGCGCAGAGGCGGAAAGTGAGGCAACAGGTGGACGATACGGCGCGGTCTTCGGATAGCCGGCGATGTCGAGCTCGCCATGCCACTGTTCCGCCAGGAAACCTTTCAGAAAAATCCTGCCCACCGCAAGGGTAGGCGCTTGGTCGCCGCCGGAAAGCGCCTTGAATGCATCGACCTCCGCTTTCGTTTGCAGCAATTTCTCGCTGAACGGAATACCGCGATTTTTCAACAGGCTGCGCGCCTGATCGCACGGAGCACTGCAGCCATTCGCCACATACAGAACCACCGGAAAATTCTGCTGCGCGCGCCGCGCTTCATAGGGCAAGTCTTCATTCTGCGAAGCCGTGCTGGAAAGTTTTTTGCGCTCGACATCGGCAGCATCCGCGGGAAGCGTATCGCCGTAATGCACCTTGCCTGCCTTGTCCACCCAGCGGAACAATTCACCCGCTTGCGCGCCCGCCGGCATGATCGCCAGGCAGCCCAACAATAAAACAATGCGTTTCATGTTGCCCCCTTTCAGGATGTCTCAAGTAAGCCATTATGCCGCAACAGCGCGTCGATTTTCGGCTCGCGCCCGCGGAACGGTAATCCCCCCATTTTTAGCGGTGGTCAGAAGTAGAGGTATGGCAAGAGCCAACTTCTGTTTCGGGGTCATGCCACCGAGCGCCATGTTGGGGCGTTCGTGATTGTAAGTCCACATCCAGTCAGTTGCATAATCCTGCACCTCGCCGATCGACTCGAACAGGTAAAGACTTAACCAGTCGTAGCGCACCGTCCGGTTGTAGCGTTCGATATAAGCATTTTGCTGGGGCTTGCCTGGCTGGATATGGTCAAGTCGAATGCCTTTCCGTTCAGCCCAGTTGGTCAGCGTGCTGCCGATGTATTCCGGCCCATTATCACTACGAATCGCCAAGGGCTTGCCACGCCACTCGATGACCTGATTCAGCGCCCGTACGACCCGCTCAGCAGGTAGCGAGAGATCAATGTCGATGGCCAAGGCTTCCCGGTTGAAATCATCGATCAGGTTGAACAATCGGTAGCTCCGCCCATCGGATAACTGGTCATGCATGAAATCCATGGACCAGCATTGGTTGATTGCTTCCGGCACCACCAACGGTTCCGGCTTCTCCCTGACGATCCGTTTCTTGGGCTTGATCCGCAAGTTCAGCTCCAACTCGCGGTAAATGCGATACACCCGTTTGTGGTTCCATCGGCAGCCCTTCACGTTACGCAGATACAGAAAGCACAACCCGAATCTCCAGTTACGCTGGTTATGGGTGAGACGCACCAGGTGATCGGCGATTTCAACATTCTCTACTGACTGCTTTGCATGGTAGCGGTAGCAGGTCTGGCTGATGCCGAACGCCATGCAGGCCAGTCGGATACTAGTGCCTTGCCGTGCTACGGTCTGTTGCGCCATCTCGCGTCGGCAAGATGGCTTCACCACTTTTTTTGCAGGGCCTCCTGGACAATCTCGGCCTTGAGGCGTTCCTCGGCATACATCTTCTTGAGCCGCCGGTTCTCATCTTCGAGCTCTTTGAGTCGGGCCATCAGGGAGGCGTCCATGCCGCCGAATTTGCTGCGCCATTTGTAAAACGTGGCGGAGCTGATGCCGTGCTCCCTGCAAAGTTCCGGTACCGGGCTGCCGCCCTCTGCTTGCTTGAGTATGGCAATGATCTGGCTATCTGAAAAACGTGATTGCTTCATGTAAAACTTCCTCCGTTACTTAGTGAGAAAATTCTACTTCTAACTCATGCTAATTTCAGGGGGGATTACCGAACGCACTGAACGAGTCCATCGCGCCGCGGCTGCCGCCCGCCGCCAGTATCTCGCTACGGAAGCGCGCGCCGACATCGGGATTCAGCACGCCGTTCTCCTCGAACAGGCTGTACGCGTCGGCGGACAGCACTTCCGCCCACTTGTAGCGGTAATAGCCCGCCGCATAGCCGCCGGAGAAGATGTGCGAAAAGCTGTGCGGGAAGCGGTGGAATGCGGGCGGGATCAGCACCGCCACCTCGGCGCGCACCTCGTCGAGCAATTGCAAGATGCTCTTATTGCCCACCTCGAAGTTGCTGTGCATCAGCATGTCGAACAGCGCGAACTCGATCTGGCGCAGGGTCTGCAGGCCACTCTGGAAATTCTTCGCGGCAAGCATCTTGTCGAACAATGTGCGCGGCAGCTTCTCATTGGTCTCCGCATGGCGCGTCATGCCGTGCAGCACGTCCCATTCCCAGCAGAAATTTTCCATGAACTGGCTGGGCAGTTCCACCGCGTCCCACTCCACCCCGTTGATGCCGGACACGGCAAGGTCTTCCACTTCGGTGAGCAAGTGGTGCAGGCTATCATTTCATGTTGCAGCAGAAGGGCTTCAGCCTCCTGAAATACAAGTGAGGCCTATTCCCGCCTCCTTTGCAGGCTGCCCAGAAGCTCCCTGATTTTGACAGTGTTGTCTCTCAGTAAACGTGGCTTTAACTTGCTCTGCCACTTGCAACTGTGGCATCGAAGCCAATTTGATAAGTTCGGACCAAGAGCAAGATATATGTTGTGCAGACATGTTATGCATCCTCAAAATAAAGTGAATTTTTATTGGTATCAGGGCTATTCACACAATTAGTCAAGCCATTTTTAACTAATGAATATCCCTGATCTGCGCATGCCTGCTTTGCATGAGTATCAGCAATCGACCCGGTAACATCTGAGAGCAAAGATTCCATAGAACTGAACATGTGAGAAGCTGGTGCGGCTGACATTTACTGTTCCTCCTTAATTAAAGTTTCAATAAAATCTATATCCAAGCGGGATGACGACCACCCATTAGACAAGATACCCTCCATGCAGGGATAGCGATTTTTCCCATCCCATAAAAAACCAAACGGGCCACGCCGACATTGTATGGGCTTGACATCATTTATGCAGCATAGTTTGTCTTTCAGAAATATACAATTTCCCTCAATGTGCTTTACGAGATAAACCTGAATTTGCCTCGTCGCCTCCAACACCCTATATGGAGTAAGATAATTCCCGATAACCGCCTCTGATGATAGCCGCAATGCTTGGGTCAGTTTCCCAACCTCGAAATCAAAAACAAACACCCCGAAATCGCCCCCGAAACCCGTGCAACAAATCCCGCATTTCGAGCACTCAAAACCAGTAGGTGAGCAGTTCATTTTTTCTTTTCCAGCCGGTATTTGAACCAGTATCGCAGCCCCGCCTTCAAATCAGAAAGCTCCCATTGAATGACGGAGCCACTTTCTAGCGCTACGGGCAACTCATGTTCGTGGAGAACCTCTTCTTCAGAATTCCTTGCTCCAACATTATCAACCACCAATAACGGAACTAATAAATTAAACTGAAGTGACAAGGGGGCCGAATAAGAAAGTTTGGCTTTTCTAATGGGGATTCCTGCTGGAATTCCAGCGTACGTACCCTCATCAGTAAAAGCTGCATGTTCAGTACCTAGTGTTTTCATCTGGATGGAATACTTGATTTTCTGACCTTTTCGCAAGGGTGGATCAATATCGTAATAATCCCAAGCAATAGAGTACGTGTGCTTGTTAGCTAGGCGGCGCAAAATGCGATGATAGAAATCATTTTCCCCTCCGTTTATTGTTGTATCAGCGTTTTCCGGGGAAATTGAAATCGTAAAATTCCCTTGATCTGGTTTAGAGAACCACATTAAATCTTCGCGAGGCAGCATCTCAACTGATAACCGAGAGTTGTTGCGAAGAGTGTATTGATATAGACCTTCAAAATCTCCTTGTTCATTGACTCGCCAATCCAAGCTAACTTCTGTGTATTCAATTTTTTTGTCAAGCCGTCTGAGCATTGTCAAATCCGGTACCAAAAACAGGAAGTACAGCACCATAATGAAAACGCTGCCCCCTACTACCCATGGGAAGAAGGCGTCAAAGGGTGTTCCTTGTAGAAAAGGCGCCGCCAGCCCTGCCACGCCCAGAAAATATGCCGTGGTACTTGAAGTAATATACGATTTAACTTTAAGCCTGAGAGCACGCATCGGATTCAGTTAATCCAAGAGATCGAAAATAAAACGCCGGATCTGGGTCTCGCCCTCGCATGGCGTGAAACGATTCTATCATCGGACGAGAGCCCCCCGTCTCAAACAACTCCTTCTTTACCGTATTTGCAGCGCCATCTTCTGAAACAAGTGTGCTCTGGAACATGGCATAAATATCTGCCGCAAGAACATCTGCCCACTCGTAACTATAAAGACCCGCAGCATATGCACCCGAAAAAATATGCGCCAACTGGTTAATAGGATAAGCAAAGGACGCGAAGGGTACCCCAGAATATTTTCGGTGTATTTCACGGAATAAATCGATAGGCGCTTTATTAGAATCTGACATGTGTGCGGCTAGATCAAACATGGCATAAACACAAGAAACGACCAGCCTTCTTGCGGAGTGGAAGTTTTTCGATGAACGCATTGCTTCATAAAGTTCCTTGGGCAATGTTTCGCCCGTAGATAGATTGCCAGAAATCGTTTGCAATACATGCCATTCCCAAGCGAAGCACTCCATGAATTGGCTCGGAATTTCAACGGCATCCCATTCTACGCCTCGTACGCCTGAAACCGCAGGGTCATCAATTTTGGATAACAAGTGATGCAGAGCGTGACCAAATTCATGAAACAGTGTTAGCACTTCTTGATGTGTGAGGGTAGGCAAGACATCATTGGACGGAGGAGTGAAATCACACACAACGTATGCAACAGCCACTTGGACGCCTTCCAACTTTCTGCTCCGAGATATGGTAGGGTTCATCCACGCACCTTCGTGCTTGCTATCGCGGACAAAAAGGTCGAGAAATAAGTGGCCTTGCAAAATGGTGTTTTCAATAACTTTTAGATGAACCACCTTAGGGTGCCAAGTGTCCGCGTTTCCGCGTTCAAAGTCTACCCCAAATAGCTTCTCCGCAAGTTGCAGCATTCCCTCCAAAACCTTCGGCAAAGGAAAATATGCCCTTAGTTGGTTATTGGAGAATCCAAATTTTGAGGATCGCAAGTGTTCCGTAAGAAAAGGCATATCCCAAGGAGCAAGCTCATCGAGACCAAATGAAAGCTTTGCAACCTCACGAAGTTCATCCAACTCCACATTTGCGCTTGGGGTTGCTCTTTTTGTTATGTCACATAAAAATTTGTGTACCTGTTCAGGGCTTTTGGCCATCTTGGGCACCAAGGAAACTTCAGCATAATTCTGGTAATTGAGCAACCGCGCTTCTTCCGAGCGAAGTTTCAGAATTTCGGTTATGAGCGGTGTGTTGTCCCATTCTATTTTACCAAGCACGCTGGCGCGTGTGCTATAGGCCCGATACATGCGCTCGCGCAAATTTCGGTTGTATGCATATTGCATAAATGGCAGATATGACGGTGATTTCAGAGTAAACAACCACCCGACTTTATCGGCGGCGTGTGCTGCCTCCTGCGCCGCCTGCAGCACGTCTTCCGGCAAACCGCGCAACTCGTTCTTGTCCTCGATGACCAGCGTGTAGTCGTTGGTCGCATCGAGCAGGTTGTCGGAAAAGCGCGACGACAGATCGGCCAGGCGTTCCTGAATTTCCAGATAACGCTTCTTCTGGCCCTCGGGCAACTCCGCGCCGCCGAGGCGGAAATCGCGCAGCTCGTTCTCGACGATCCTCTTGCGCGCCGCGCTCAACGTCCCGAATTCCGGGCTGTTGCGCAATGCCTTGAACTTATCGAACAGCGCGAGGTTCTGGCCGAGCTCGGCGTAATACTGGGTGATTATCGGCAGCGTGGCGTTATACACCTCGCGCAACTCGGGCGAATTCATCACCGCGTTCAAATGCCCGACCGGCCCCCACGCGCGCGACAACCGCTCGTTGGCATCTTCCATCGGCACGATAAAATCCTGCCATGATGGCGGCGCGCCATCATCCAGCAACCGCGCAATCAGCGCACGATTCTCCGCCAGCAACTGATCAATCGCCGGTGCGACATGTTCTGGTTTGATCTCCGCAAAACGCGGCAGACCGGAGAAATCGAGTAATGGGTTCATGAATGCTCTGGAAATAAATGCTGCGGTGGAAAATCTGACTGCCGCATTTTACTACGAAAGATTCTGGCAATAGCCCGGCTTGTACCGGTCGAAGCGCGATACACGGCTATCAAAAAACAAACACAACAGCCGCCGAAGTCTCCGATAATCGTCAAGCGAATCCGAGGAAAACCGCTAGCGCCCGGTTCACCGCCAGCATCGTCTCATCGTCTAAGCGACCGATTACCGCACCAACTTTTTCTCGTGTAACCGATTGCGGCTTATCCACCATCACCTGCGAAGGCTTGGTCAGGGCATTCAGTTCGCCCGGATTCACGGAAATGCGAAGCAGCGGCGCGACGCGCAGCTCACTGGTCACCGGCAAGATCGTTACGGAAGGATGCGTATCGAACAGATCGGACTGGATGACCAATGCCGGGCGCGGTTTGCCGAGATCGCCTTGCAAGGCCACCGTCACCAGATCGCCGCGCCTCATCACCAGCCTTCATGGTCGGCTGCCGCCTCAAGCCAGTCGGTAGTTTCACACTCCTGAGCATCTCCTTGCAACAACTGCGACTGGCGGCGGCACTCCTCGGCGAATCCCGCGCGCCGCGTATCCGGCACCCAAATCTGCACCGGTCGCAAACCAGATTCCCGCAATGCCGCGCGATGCTTCTGCACCCGAACTGATGTACTTGATCCCATAATTACCCCCGATATACGCCGTTACATGAAACGCATATTAGCCAGTTTGGGCGTTACATGCAACAAGCATCAGGATGGCGGATCAGCCGATTTTGGCACTTGCCGTAAGACACCAAACATTATGTGGCGAGCTATGCCCTATCTTTTGGTACGCCAATCCTCGGGCACCAGGCTGATACTGGACATTCATCGCATCGCGGTGCGGTTGGAGTACAAATCTCGCGTCCGAGAGAAATCATGTTCACGTGCAACGAGTAACGAAGCTCCGGCGGGATTTTAGATTGCAGGCGATCCATATCTCGCGGCGCGCAGTGCTTGTCTTTTTGCGTCGACCTGACCCAGCCGAGACGCCGAGCGATTCGCCAGCAATGCGTGTCCACTGGGAATACCTGCCTTCCCAGCGAATACATCATGACACAACGCGCAATTTTTTTGCCGACACCCGGCAGCGACAACAAAAAGGCTTCTGCCTCCTCGTCGTTCATCTTGTGCAACGGCTTCAGTGTCGGTTTGCCAAAATTTTCTGCGAGCGCGTCATAAATTTCCCGGATCGCCTTCGCTTTCTGGTTCGACAGGCCGCCGCTGGCGATAGGCCGTGCGATATATTCGGCAGGCGCTTCGGCAATTTGGTAATGGGCGGGGAAGGTTTCTTTCAGCGAGCGGTAGGTGCTGCGGTAGCTGGCCTCGCCGGTTTTGGTACTGCAAATGATGAACAGCAATTCGTCCAGCGGATTTTTGAGGTTGTAGTGGTTGAAGTCGCGGTAGCGCATTTTCAGGGCTGCGGCGACATCCCAAACGGTCAAAGGATATTTTGGCGAAGGCATGTCGGTAGTTTACGAATATTAGCGAGGCCGGTTAGCGAAAATTCGCTTCAATATTAACAGGATATGCCAAGGAAATTTAGCATGGCAAGGTTGAATATAACCACACGCCACCATCTTGTATGCTTCGGGTACAATGCTCCGCCATCTAATCGAAAAACACGGGATGTCGGCTATGCGTTGGAGATGGGATCAGGGAAGGTTGGGGTACTTCCAATACGATGAAATTCAAAAAATCGCCCGAGCACTCGCCGACTTTGATGGGCATGCATTACCCGGTGCAGAGGCCACGGATACTCTGCGAAGCACTCTCGCAAATTACACTACCTTGGCCTTTCCTTCTGGTCCGAATACCTTATGGAGAAACTACGGAAGAGTATTTGGCGTCCAGATGCTTGCGGCCAACGTAAATGGCTTGTTGGTTTGCACCGATTTATGCAAGGAAATCGCAAAGGGTAATGTTTCATCAGACGATTATTTCTTGCACTTCGCCACCCGGTTTTATTTTTCATACCCTTCGTTTCAAGGGTATTCGACTGTAGCGCGCCAAATCTTCCCTGTTTGCGCGATTATCAAACTGCTGCTTGCAAAGTTCATCAGCAAGAAACCGACATTTACCACTGTAGAAGAAATAGCTGACTTGATTGTTGGAAACGATCTTGATGGTACTGAAACCATTGCAAGCTACACGAAACTACATAGCTCTGGACAAAGATTGGCAGAAACACCAGAAAGGCAAATTCGCGAATTTGTCATTATGTTCAGCCAACTGTCATTCTTGAAATGGGATAACGGGAAACTCTTTTTGGATGCGCTAAACCCTGATGAGGTTCTTCAGATTGAAAGTGCTATTGCGCCTGTGCAAGCGCCCCGAAAAATCGACCCAGCCATGGAATTGCTCCAGCTCGGCAGCAACTATGAAGACTTTGGGGTTGGTGACGTTACGTCAGGGGTCGCTGTTAATGTGCTTGACCAAGAATTTACAGAGGGCAACAAAATTAGAGTCACACATTTGCGCGCCGAAAGAAGTTCAAAACTTCGAGAGCTTTATTTCGAGCACTCTCCAGCCCCACATCATTGCAATATGTGCTCAATGGATACACATGTCCGGTATCCGTGGACAGACAGAATCATCGAATTGCACCACCTGCTGCCATTGTCGTCTCCGATCAGGATTGTGAAAGAACAGACCTCGTTGAAAGAATTGGTAGGATTGTGTCCGAGTTGTCACCGTGCAACGCACAAATATTATTCGGGGTGGCTGAAGAAAAAGAAGCTTAAAGATTTCCGGGATTACTTCGAGGCCAAAGGCGTTTACCAAGAAGCAAAAAATACGATAGTACTGGTGTGATGATGAACAAGATGCACGAGACCGCAATACTACAAACCTCTTTGCCAAAAGCACGTAATGGCAAAACAAACACCAAGCTAAAGCAGCAGATTGAGATGGTTAATTACTGCCTCAGCGAGGGGGTTGATTTTGCTTCGCACCTCGAAAAGATTGGCTGGTCATACGATGATTTGCAGTATGAAAACAACTTTGTTCCTGAAACGACAGAACAAAGGAATTATTGTCTTGATGACTTCAAAAAAAAGAAAAATAAAATTCCCATAGTCAGTTTTTTTTCCGGCGCGGGCGGTTTGGACTTGGGGTTTGAGGCCGCCGGTTTCTCCCATCTTGCGCTAGTTGAAAAAAATGAGATTTTCTGTAACACCCTCAGAGCCAACAAGCCGAAATGGAATGTGTACGGCCCACCCGATTCTTCTGGCGATGTATCTAATTTCGATGAAATGGTCGCATTGCTTGCTACAGATATTCCAGAGGTTGGGTTTGACGGTGTTTTTGTCGGCGGCCCGCCTTGCCAGCCGTTTTCGATTGCCGCAAACCAAAGATTCAGCAAAGGCGGCGACAATTTCAAACGCATCGGCTTTGCCCACGAAACCAATGGCAATCTCCTTTTCGAGTACATCGCACTCATCAAGCGTTTTAAGCCGCGTGTTTTTTTAATCGAGAATGTACCGGGATTGATCGAAGTAGATGGCGGAGAACAACTGCAACGAGCTTACACCGAGCTTGAGGAAGAGGGTTACACGGTGAATGAGCCTGTAGTTCTAATGGCTTCCGAACACTACGTGCCGCAACAGCGAGTCAGGTTGTTCATCGTCGGCAATCGGGTTGGTAAACAGTACCATCCACCGCAGCCAACAAATCAGCCTTTGCCTTGTAGTGCTGTTTTTAATTTGTCTTTGGAGGGTGTCGAGAATCACGTTACCAGACGCCACAATGCGGAATCTGTGCTGCGATATATGAAATTGGATTTTGGTTGCAGAGATCATCTGGGAAGAGTCGACAGGCTTAATCCGCTTCTTCCATCAAAAACCGTGATTGCGGGTGGAACTGCGGGCGGTGGCCGATCCCATCTACACCCCTATATTCCTAGAACAATATCCGTCAGAGAATGCGCTCGACTTCAAACATTCCCTGATGATTATATTTTTACTGGCGCAGTTGCCAGGCAGTTCACCCAAGTCGGTAATGCCGTGCCTCCCATTCTCGGGGCGCAGTTAGCCTCGTCAATATTCGATAGCTTCTACAGATAAACAATCGCTCGCCATTCGGCAGCAGCCTCTTTATCTTTAACGCCTTACCCGATACGTCTGTCCCGTATCAACAATGCCACCAATCTGCTCATCAGTTCCCGCCCTATCGTCTCGCCCAGCAACACCGGAACCTCATTCCCAATCTGCCGCATCGCTTCGCTCCAAGTGGTGAAAGTGAATATACAACATTATCTAACCCGCTTGGCCGCAGCCCGATACACCGCGCTGTCTTCGCGCTTGCCTACCGCCAACACCAGCACCACCAATTCGTCGTCTTCGACCATGCACACCAAACGGCAACCTTGTTTGAGCAATTTTATTTTGCGAGTTGATGCCCACAGGGCATCATCCCTGCTTACCCCACTTGTAATAGTCGCCAATTCGCGGTGCAGGAGTGCGCCGGATACATGCGGATTTTGCAGGCGCTTTGCCAGCAGCGATTTGAGCGCCTGCTTGATCGAGCCGTCCAGCGCCTGCCATTCGCGCCATGCGTCCGGTACGAATTTTAGGCAGTATTTGACGGCAGCTTTGCGCACTGTCGGTTAGAGGTCATCCAGCGAGACCTCGATGACGCGGCCTTTTTGTTTGAGACGTTCCTTGACCACGCGCACGAGGTTCAGGTCGTCGATCGCTTCCAGCATGGCTTCGTAGCGGTCTGGTGGCACCATGTAGAACGCGGGCTTGTTGTGGCTGAGTACCGCCACCGCTTGACCACCCGATTCCCTGAGCGCCTCGTTGGGGTTCTTCTTGAATTCCGTCATGCTCACCGACAAGCCAGACAGTATCGTTTCCATTGCCACAATAGCTCCTTAATCAGCTCATAATTCAGCGCCAATTAATCCATCTATTTTGCCGCCAGTCAAGGTCGGTTTGACCTCGCAAATGTGAGGGGCGGCTTCATGGCTCCGGCGTCAACCCTGGTAAACGACCTGCCCGTCGAGCAGCGTGTAGCGCACCCTGCCTTGCATCTCGTAGCCGTTGAACGGGGTGTTTTTGCCCTGGCTCTTAAGTGCGGCGGGTTCGACTTTCCAGCCTGCCTCCGGGTTGAACATGCAGATGTCCGCATGGGCGCCAACCGACAGGTGGCCGACCTTCTGTCCGAGCAATTGCGCGGGGTTGATGGTCACGCGGGACAGCGCGTCCAGCAGCGGCACTTTTTCCTGCTCCGCCCATTTCAGCACCAGCGGCAACAGCAGCTCCAGGCCGGTTGCGCCCGATTCCGCTTCGGCGAACGGCAGCTGTTTGGCATCGTCATCCACGGGGGAGTGATTGGAGCAGATTGCGTCGATCGTGCCATCCAGCAGCCCGGCGCGAATCGCTTCCCTGTCGCGCAGGCCGCGCAGAGGCGGAGCCAGATGACAATTTGAATCGAAAAATCCGATGTCCATTTCAGTCAGGTGCATGTGGTTCATCGACACATCGCAGGTCACCGCCAGCCCTTCGCGTTTGGCGGCGCGCACCATTTCCACGCCAGCCGCGCTGGAGAGACGGCAGATATGCAGGATTGCGCCCGTCTCGCGCGCCAGTTGCAGCATGGTCGAAAGCGCGATGGTTTCGGCCACGACCGGGATTGTCGGCAATCCGAGGCGGGTAGCGACTTCGCCGTCATGCGCCACGCCGTCTTTGGCCAGGAAGCTGTCCTGCGGGCGCAGCCATACGCGATAGCCGAAGGTCGCCGCGTATTGCATGGCGCGCATCAATACCCTTGTGTCGGTCAGCGGCGCATCGGCCTGGCTGAATGCCTTGCAGCCTGCTTCCGTCAGCTCGATCATCTCGGTGAGCTCCGCGCCTTTCAGGCCGTAGGTCAAGGCGCCTGCCGGGAATACGCGGCACTGGTTTAGCGAGCGGGCGCGGTGCTTGAGCATCTCCACCAGCCCCGGCTCGTCGAGCGGAGGATCGGTATCGGGCGGGCAGGACAGCGAGGTCACGCCGCCCGCCACCGCCGCCGTCATCTCGGACTCCAGCGTGGCCTTGTATTCGTAGCCGGGCTCGCGCAAACGCGCGGCGACATCCACCAGCCCCGGCATCACGACCAGCCCGCCGGCATCGATTACCTGCTCCGCCACGAAACCTTGCGGCGCTTTGCCGACGGCGGCGATGCGCCGCTCGGCGATGAACACATCCTGCTGCGCGTCGATCCTGTTTTTCGGGTCGATCAGACGACCACCCTTAATTTGAATGTTCATTTGGACACCTGCAAAAACCGTAGCGAGCGGATTGAGTGCAAGGCGCACGGAACGGAGTGACGAGACATATCAGTTGGATAGGCAAGGAAACGAGTACCGCGCAACGCAGCGAGCGGAAGGGTGGCTGCGTAGCAGCCGGGTACCCACCGGCCTACTCCTTGCGGGTGAATCAATTCGCGCAGTAGGTTTTGGCAGGTGTTCATCATGCGCTCCCCGCCAGCATGCTCATCACCGCCATGCGCACCGCGATGCCGAACGTGACCTGCGGCAGGATGACCGAATGCGATCCGTCCGCAACGCTGGAGTCGATCTCGACGCCGCGGTTCATCGGCCCCGGGTGCATGACGATGGCGTCTTCTTTCGCCAGCGCCAGCCGCTCCTGCGTCAGGCCGTAGTATTTGAAATATTCCTGCGCGGAGGGCAACAGCGCGCCCTGCATGCGCTCGTTCTGCAGGCGCAGCATCATCACCACATCGACCTCCTTCAATCCCTGCCTCCATGTCGTGGTAGACCCGCACACCGAGGTTTTCCACCATCGCCGGCAGCAGCGTCTTGGGCGCGATGACGCGCACTTCCGGCACGCCGAGCGTGGTCAGCGCGTGGATCTGCGAGCGCGCCACGCGCGAATGCAGCACGTCGCCGACGATCGCGACGCGCAGGTTGTGGAATTCCTTCTTGTAGTGGCGGATGGTGAACATGTCCAGCAGCGCCTGAGTGGGGTGGGCATGGCGGCCGTCGCCGGCGTTGATGACATGCACATCCGGCGCGACATGCCGGGCGATGAAATGCGCAGCGCCGCTTTGCGCGTGGCGCACCACGAACATATCGGCATGCATCGCGCACAGATTGTCCACGGTATCCAGCAAGGTCTCGCCCTTGCTGGTGGACGACGAGCCGATGTTGAGGTTGACCACGTCCGCCGACAAACGTTTGGCGGCGATTTCGAAGGTGGTGCGGGTGCGCGTGCTGTTTTCGAAGAATACGTTGAATACCGACTTGCCGTGCAGCAACGGAATTTTCTTGATCTCGCGCCCTTCGGCTACATTGAGGAACGTAGTCGTCCTGTCGAGGATGTCGCGCACGATGCCGGCCGGCAAGCCCTCGGTGGTCAGCAGATGCTGGAGTTCGCCATTTTTATTCAATTGCGGATTTTTCATACGATCAGCCCCGCTGCGGGTTCATCAAAATACGCCTGCAAAATCTGCTGCGCGGCATACTGGTCGATCAGGGCTTTCTGTTTTTGGCCGTGTACGCCCTGTTCGTCCAACTGCGCGCTTGCCGAGTGCGAAGTATAACGCTCATCGACCAGAATCACCGGCAAATTAAACCGCCCCTTGAGGCGGTTGGCGAAACGGCGGCACAACGCGGTCAGCCCGTGCGGCGTGCCGTCGTCGTTGCACGGCAAGCCGACTATCAGCGCGCCCGGACGCCACTCGTCGAGCAGCGCCTCTATTTTAGCGAAGCGCGCATCGGTTTTTTCTTCATCGATGGTGGCCAGCGGGTTGGCGCGGCACAACAGTGTGTTGCCGACCGCAACGCCGATGCGCCTGGTGCCAAAATCGAATGCGAGGAGCGTATCGGATGACAGAGGACAGAGGACAGAGGACAGATTTTTGTCCGCGCCCTGCGCGGGTTGTCGAACATGCGCGGCATCGCCGCGACAAGGCTTCTGTCCTCTGTCCTCTGTCATCTGTCCTCTGAATCAGGCATGCCCGGCATTATCGACCAGCGAGGCATAGTCCACGCCGAGCAGCGCCATCGCCGCAGGCAGGCGTTCTTCCGGCGGCAGGTCAAACAGGATATGTTCGGAGGCCGGCATGGTCAGCCAGGCATTCTCGGTCATCTCGTGCTCCAACTGCCCCTGAGCCCAGCCCGCATAGCCCAGCGTGACGATCAGGTGGCGCGGCCCATTGCCTTCGCCGACCGCTTCGAGAATGTCCTTGGAGGTGGTCAGCGCCAGCCTGTCGTTGATGCGCAGCGTGGACTGCCAGTTTCCAGGCGTATCGTGCAACACGAAGCCGCGCTCGGTTTGCACCGGCCCGCCAAAATATACAGGCATTTTTTCCAGTTTGGGCTGATGCAATGGAATGTTGATCTGATCGAACATCTCGCCCAGCGTCAGGCTGATCGGGCGATTCAACACGATGCCCAGCGCGCCGTTCTCGTTGTGCTCGCACACGTAAGTCAGCGTACCTGCAAAAAACCCCTCCTGCATGGCGGGCATGGCAATCAGGAAGTGATGGGTTAGATTGAAATCGGACATGGCGGCATTGTAACTGTCTGCGCGGGGCTGCACAAATATCCATAGTTTGACGCTATCGGCTAGAATGCTCCCGGTCCAATACTTCGCAGAGCTTTATGGTTCCCCATCTCACCACCGCGTTGACCGGCCCGCTGCTCGACCTCGAGCGGCGTTTTCTGAGCGCCTTGCCGACCATCGAGCACTGGTTCCGTAAACAGTGGCTGGAACATGCCGTGCCGTTCTACGCCTCGGTGGACTTGCGCAACAGCGGTTTCAAGCTGGCGCCGGTGGACACCAACCTGTTTCCGGGCGGCTTCAATAACCTCAACCCCGACTTTCTGCCGCTTTGCGTGCAGGCGATGCAAAGCGCGGTGGAGAAAATCTGCCCCGAAGCGCGCGGGGTGTTGCTGATACCGGAGAGCCACACGCGCAACCTGTTCTACCTGCAAAATGTCGCGCAGCTTGTCACCATCCTCAGGCAAGCCGGGATGCGCGTACGCGTCGGCAGCCTGCTGCCGGAGATCACCGCAGCCACGCCGATCCAGTTGCCCGGCGGCGGGGCGCTGACGCTGGAGCCGCTGGCGCGGCGCGGCAGGCGGCTGGTGCTGGAAGATACTGAATCGGGCACGGGGTTTGACCCGTGCGTGGTGCTGCTCAACAACGACTTGTCCGGCGGGGTGCCGGATATGCTGAAGAACCTCGAACAAAAAGTTTACCCGCCGCTCGCGGCAGGCTGGCACACGCGGCGCAAGTCGCAGCATTTCACCGCTTACGATCGCGTGGCGGGAGAATTTGCCAAACTGCTCGGCATCGACCCGTGGCTAATCAACCCTTATTTCGCCACTTGCAACCAGGTCAATTTCCAGGAGCGCGTCGGCGAAGAATGCCTCGCCGCGCAGGTGGACGGCGTACTGCAGAAGATACGCGCCAAATATGCCGAATATGGCGTAAAGCACGACCCGTTCGTCATCGTCAAGGCCGATGCGGGCACCTATGGCATGGGCATCATGACGGTGAAGGACGCCGGCGAAATCACCGGGCTGTCACGCCGCCAGCGCAACAAGATGGCGGTAGTCAAGGAGGGGTTGCAGGTTTCCGATGTGCTGATACAGGAAGGCGTTTACACCTTCGAGCATATCAGCGACGCGGTGGCCGAACCGGTGGTGTACATGGTCGATCACTATGTGGTCGGCGGTTTTTATCGCGTACACACCGAACGCGGGATGGACGAGAACCTGAATGCGCCGGGGATGTCCTTCGAGCCGCTGGCTTTCGAATCATGCTGCACACTGCCCAACCCCGATTGCGCGCCGGACGATACGCCCAACCGCTTCTATGCCTACGGCGTGGTGGCGCGGCTGGCGCTGCTGGCCGCATCGCTGGAGCTGGAGGCGTCTGACGACAGATGACGCGGCAGAGGGCGGGTAGAATTCGCGGATAAGGGGTTTCGACCGCCGGCGGTGCAAAGCGCACGAAACGGCGAGATGCAAAAATGCGCATTATTTTGAGAAGGAGAACCAATTGATCGGAATCTTGCTGGTAACCCACAACGGGCTGGGCGACAGTTTTGCGGATTGCGTCAGGCATGTGCTGGGCGAGGTGCCGCGCAACCTCAAGGTGTTGACGGTGCTGGCCGGAGACGACCCGCAACTGAAACTGGCCGAAGGGCAGGCGCTTATCAAGCAGCTCGATACCGGCGGCGGCGTGCTGATTCTGGCGGATATATTCGGCGCCACGCCGAGCAATATCGCGCGGCAATTGTGCCATGCCGAGCGCGTGACGGGCGTGGCGGGCGTCAATCTGCCGATGCTGCTGCGCGTATCGTGCAGCCCCGGCAAGACCTTGCCGGAACTGGCGCAAATCGCCATCGACGGCGGGCGCGAATGCATCGTCCGCATGAGCCCCGACAATTAGCATGCTGCAACAGGACGCATTGATCATCAACAAGCTCGGGCTGCACGCGCGCGCCTCGGCCAAGCTCACGCAGCTCGCATCCGGCTTCAAATGCAAGGTGACGCTATCGCGCAACAACCGCCGCGTGGATGCCAAAAGCATCATGGGCGTGATGATGCTGGCCGCCGCGAAAGGCATGACCATCGGCATCGAAACCGAAGGCGAAGGCGAGGCCGACGCGATGCAGGCGATCCTTGATCTTATCGGCAATAAATTCGGAGAAGGCGAATGAGTTTCACACTACATGGCATCGCCGTCTCCAGCGGCATCGCCATCGGCCATGCGCACCTGATTTCGCATACCTCGCTGGAGGTGGCGCACTACATTTTGCCCAAACATTTTGTCGGCGAGGAAATCGCGCGTTTCGATGCCGCGCTGCAGGCCACGCGCAACGAGTTCTCCAGCCTGCGCAGCAATCGCCCGACCCACGCCGCAGCCGAGTTCGACGCTTTCCTCGAGTTGCATCAAATGATCCTCGATGATCCGCTGCTGAGCGCCGCGCCGCGCGAGATGATCGCCGGCGAACATTGCAATGCCGAATGGGCGCTCAAGGTGCAGACGGAAGCTCTGGTTGCGCAATTCGATGAATTTGAAGATGCCTACCTGCGCGAGCGGCAGACAGACGTGAAGCAGGTTGCCGAGCGCCTGCTCAAACGGCTTGCCGGCCATCCCGGACACCAGCCGCCGCCGGCGCGCCACGATGTCGAGACGATCCTTGTGGCGCACGACCTGAGCCCCGCCGACCTGATCCAGTTCAAGCCGCAGCAATATGCCGCGTTTATCACCGATGTCGGCGGCGCGACCTCGCATACCGCGATTGTCGCGCGCGGCCTGAACACGCCGTGCGTGGTGGGCCTGCACCATGCCCGCGAACTGGTTCACGAAGACGACCTGTTGATCCTGGACGGCGAACAGGGTGTGCTGATCGTCAACCCGGACAAATCGATCCTCGCCGAATACAAGCTGCGCCAGAGCGCGCGGGAGCTGGAGCGCAAAAAACTCAAACGGCTGCGCACCGCGCGCGCCAGCACCCTGGACGGCAGCATTATCGAGCTGTACGCCAACATCGAAAAGCCGGAAGATGTTGCCGAAGTAAAAGAAAACGGCGCGACCGGCATCGGCCTGTTCCGCAGCGAATTCCTGTTTCTCAACCGCGACGAACTGCCTGATGAGGAGGAACAGTTCGAGGCGTATCGCGCCGCCGCCGCAGGCATGGACGGGCAACCCGTCACGATCCGCACCTTCGACCTCGGCGCGGACAAACAGCTCAAGGGTGCGGAGCGTGTCGCCAACAATCCAGCGCTGGGGCTGCGCGCGATCCGCCTGTGCCTGGCCGATCCGATGCTGTTTCGCACCCAGTTGCGCGCGCTGCTGCGGGCCACGCAATACGGCAACATCAAGATCCTGATACCGATGCTGTCCAGCGTGTCCGAGCTGAACCAGACACTGCTGTTCATCGAGGCGACCAAATATAGCCTGGACATCGACGGCATTCCCTACAACCGCGAGGTCAAGATCGGCGGCATGATCGAAATTCCCGCCGCCGCGCTGGCGCTCAATGCTTTCGCCAAAAAACTCGACTTCCTGTCCATCGGCACCAACGACCTGATCCAGTACACGCTGGCGATCGACCGCACCGACGAGGATGTCGCGCACCTGTACGACCCCCTCCACCCCGCCGTGCTGCACTTGCTGTCGCACGTCATCGGCACCTCCAACAAGCTCGGCGTGCCCGTGTCGGTATGCGGCGAAATGGCCGGTGAGCTGGCTTACACGCGGCTGCTGCTGGGGCTGGGGCTGCGCCAGTTCTCGATGTTCCCGGCGCAAGTGCCGAATATCAAACAGCGTGTGCTCACCACCAGCCTGCCGGAAATCGCCGCGCTGACGCAGAAGATCATGAGGGCCGATGATCCGCTGAAAATCCGTGACCTGCTGGACCGGCTTAACTCTTAGATCGGGCTACGCCTACCCTGCCTGCCGATGTCAAAGCAAAGTTGAAATGTCCCCTGTTTGGGCAAAGTAGAAATGTCCCCATTCAAATTCTGAGTTGAGCTGCCTGGATGAGATTGGGGTTGTAGGGTTTGCGCCAAGGATGTTGGGGATTCGGCTTGGCGTGTGGCGGGAGGCGTTGTTGTTTCAGTAGCTTGTCCACTTGCATGTTCAGCGTCTTGTCATCCACTGCTGCGACGATGGGCTGCGCTCTGTCGAACACCTTGAACGGCAGGATTTCCGCGTTGTGCAACAGCTCGATACGGCCATCCAGATATTCCACCACCGTCACGGTTTGCCCGCGCAAGGCGTAGCGTGATGTATCGCCGGTCTGGATGATGTAGCGCTGCCGTTTGAAACTGAGCACCAGATTCTTGTCCAGCTTGCGCCGTTGCTGGGTCGTGCAGACGCGAGCCAGCAATGTCTCATCCAAAGTGCAGGAAACGTGGGCGTCTTCGGTGTCTGCCGGCGGTACGGCAAAGCGCACATTGTGTTCGGGCAAATAGGTTGGCAAGAAGGCGTTGGCGGCTTCCATGTCCGAAATGCCAGCCAGACGCATCGCTTTGACCAGCCTGTCCTGCAAGGTCTGGAACAGCCGCTCCACCCGGCCCTTTGCCTGCGGCGTCAACGCCTGGATGGTGGCGATGCCAAGCTCTGCTGTCGCTCGCTGGAATTGCGTCGGCTCTCCATCCTCCGGGTCGTGCTTGGTAAAGATGCCGTGCCGGTCGCTGTAGAGTGCTGCCGGGCAGCCGTAGGCCAAAACGTAGGCGTGCAGCCCATCCAAATAGGCTTGTGTCGTCTCGGCGGGAGTGAAGCAGGCGGCCATCACCCGACTGGTCGCATCGTCTATAAAGGCGATCAGCGTGCAGCGCTGCCGCGCCCCTCGAGCCAGTCATGCGGGCTGCCGTCTATCTGCACCAGCTCTCCCAGCCTTGGGCGGCGCTCACGCGGCGGATGCACACCAGCGCGCTTCTTCCCGGCCCGCCATAATCCGGCCTCGATCATCCAGTTGCGCAGTGTTTCCTTGGAGAGGCCAAATCCATCGTTTTGCAGATACTCCGCCGCCAGCGTCGGGCCAAAGCCGGCATAGCGATCACGCAACCGTTCGATAACCTGGGCCTTGATGGCCGAGGCTATCCGATTGTTCGAGGGCTGGCCGCGCCGTTTGCTTACCAGTCCGGCGGCGCCCTCCTTGCGAAAAGCGCTCACCAACCGCTTTACCTGGCGTTCCGACACAGACAACCGGCGCGCCGCCTCGGAATGGCGCATCTGCTTGCCCGTCACTCGCCGCACAACCTCAAGCCGTGTCAGCTCTTTCTTGCTCATCGCAATGATCCCTTCTTCCATCATGTCGCCCCACTCGAGAATCAAAAGGGGACATTTCTACTTTGCCAGAAGGGGACATTACAACTTTGCTCTTACACAAACCAGCCTATCCATGTCAAAGCAAAGTTGAAATGTCCCCTGTTTGGGCAAAGTAGAAATGTCCCCATTCAAATTCTGAGTTGAGCTGCCTGGATGAGATTGGGGTTGTAGGGTTTGCGCCAAGGATGTTGGGGATTCGGCTTGGCGTGTGGCGGGAGGCGTTGTTGTTTCAGTAGCTTGTCCACTTGCATGTTCAGCGTCTTGTCATCCACTGCTGCGACGATGGGCTGCGCTCTGTCGAACACCTTGAACGGCAGGATTTCCGCGTTGTGCAACAGCTCGATACGGCCATCCAGATATTCCACCACCGTCACGGTTTGCCCGCGCAAGGCGTAGCGTGATGTATCGCCGGTCTGGATGATGTAGCGCTGCCGTTTGAAACTGAGCACCAGATTCTTGTCCAGCTTGCGCCGTTGCTGGGTTGTGCAGACGCGAGCCAGCAATGTCTCATCCAAAGTGCAGGAAACGTGGGCGTCTTCGGTGTCTGCCGGCGGTACGGCAAAGCGCACATTGTGTTCGGGCAAATAGGTTGGCAAGAAGGCGTTGGCGGCTTCCATGTCCGAAATGCCAGCCAGACGCATCGCTTTGACCAGCCTGTCCTGCAAGGTCTGGAACAGCCGCTCCACCCGGCCCTTTGCCTGCGGCGTCAACGCCTGGATGGTGGCGATGCCAAGCTCTGCTGTCGCTCGCTGGAATTGCGTCGGCTCTCCATCCTCCGGGTTGTGCTTGGTAAAGATGCCGTGCCGGTCGCTGTAGAGTGCTGCCGGGCAGCCGTAGGCCAAAACGTAGGCGTGCAGCCCATCCAAATAGGCTTGTGTCGTCTCGGCGGGAGTGAAGCAGGCGGCCATCACCCGACTGGTCGCATCGTCTATAAAGGCGATCAGCGTGCAGCGCGGCCCGCGCCCCTCGAGCCAGTCATGCGGGCTGCCGTCTATCTGCACCAGCTCTCCCAGCCTTGGGCGGCGCTCACGCGGCGGATGCACACCAGCGCGCTTCTTCCCGGCCCGCCATAATCCGGCCTCGATCATCCAGTTGCGCAGTGTTTCCTTGGAGAGGCCAAATCCATCGTTTTGCAGATACTCCGCCGCCAGCGTCGGGCCAAAGCCGGCATAGCGATCACGCAACCGTTCGATAACCTGGGCCTTGATGGCCGAGGCTATCCGATTGTTCGAGGGCTGGCCGCGCCGTTTGCTTACCAGTCCGGCGGCGCCCTCCTTGCGAAAAGCGCTCACCAACCGCTTTACCTGGCGTTCCGACACAGACAACCGGCGCGCCGCCTCGGAATGGCGCATCTGCTTGCCCGTCACTCGCCGCACAACCTCAAGCCGTGTCAGCTCTTTCTTGCTCATCGCAATGATCCCTTCTTCCATCATGTCGCCCCACTCGAGAATCAAAAGGGGACATTTCTACTTTGCCAGAAGGGGACATTACAACTTTGCTCTTACACAAACCAGCCTATCCATTGACAGCCTTCCGCAAAACCCGGAAACTCTACACTGTGCCGATTTGAAATCAGCTTGCGGGGCACTTAAAACATACCAGCTAAAGCGAGGCGACCCGCTCCGCTTTAGCCGAGCGGGTTTTGTTTTTCCGCTTTAGCAAAAAAAATTTTATTGAAGGTAATTATTTTGAGCGCATCAAATAGCATCGGCACCGTCAGCGCGAAACGCGCGCAATTCGACACCCCGCTGGTTTTCCGCAGCGGCGCGGTGCTGCCGCGCTATGAGCTGGTGTATGAGACTTATGGCAGGCTGAATGCCGACAAGTCCAACGCGATTCTGGTTTGCCACGCGCTGTCCGGGCATCACCATGTCGCGGGCCATTACGCGGACGATACCGAAAACATCGGCTGGTGGGACAACATGATCGGCCCGGGCAAGCCGATCAACACCAACAAATTCTTCGTGATCGGCGTGAACAATCTCGGCGGCTGCCACGGCTCGACCGGCCCGTCTTCCATCGACCCGGAAACCGGGCAACCCTACGGCGCGAATTTTCCGGTCATCACGGTGGAAGACTGGGTGGAATCGCAGGCGCGCCTTGCCGACCTGCTCGGCATCCGGCAATTCGCGGCGGTGGTCGGCGGAAGCCTCGGCGGAATGCAGGCGCTGCAATGGTCGCTGGCCTTTCCCGACCGGGTGCGCCATGTGCTGGCGATTGCCGCCGCGCCGCACCTCACCGCGCAGAACATCGCGTTCAATGATGTGGCGCGCAGCGCGATACTGGACGACCCGGATTTTCACGGCGGCAATTTCTACCGGCACAACGTGGTGCCGACGCGCGGCCTGCGGCTGGCGCGCATGCTGGGGCATATCACCTACCTGTCCGACGATGTGATGGCGGACAAATTCGGTCGCGAACTGCGCGACGGAAAATTCAATTACAGCTACGGCATCGAGTTCGAGATCGAATCCTACCTGCGCTATCAGGGCGATAAATTCGCGTCTTACTTCGACGCCAACACTTACCTGCTGATGACCAAGGCGCTGGATTATTTCGACCCGGCGCACGATTTCGGCAGCGACCTGAACAAGGCATTCGCGCGCGCCAAGGCAAGTTTTCTGGTGATCTCGTTTACCACCGACTGGCGTTTTTCGCCCGAGCGGGCGCGCGAAATCGTGCGCCCCTTGCTGCACAACCGGCGCAACGTCAGCTATGCGGAGATCACCTCGACGCACGGCCACGACTCCTTCCTGATGGAAAATCCGCACTACTTCGACGTGGTGCGCGCCTACCTCGACAACGTCGCCGAGGAGCGTGGCAAATGAGCATGCGCCAGCACATGACCACGTCCGCCGCCGAGCGCCCCGATTTCGCCGCGATTGCCGCGTGGATACCCAACGGCGCCTCGGTGCTCGACCTCGGCTGCGGCGATGGAAGCCTGCTGCGCTACCTCAAGGAGACGCGTTCGGCGCGCGGCTACGGCGTGGAGATCAGCGACATCGACATCGTGTCGTGCATCGTCAACGGCATGAACGTGATCCAGAACGACCTGGAATCCGGCCTGTCCGATTTCGAGGACAATTCGTTCGATTTCGTGATCCTGTCGCAGACGCTGCAAGCCACGCGCCACACCGAGGCGCTGGTCCGCGAAATGCTGCGCGTCGGGCGCGAGGGCATCGTCAGCTTCCCCAATTTCGGCTACTGGAGGAATCGCCTCCGCGTACTGCTGGGCAACATGCCGGTGTCGCGAGAACTACCCTACCAGTGGTACGACACGCCGAACGTACACCTGTGTACCCTGCATGACTTCGAAAACTTTTGCCGCAGCCAGAACGTGGCAGTGCTGGAACGCCGCGTGATGACCGGCGAACGCGAGGTGAGCCTGCTGCCGAACCTGCTCGGCAGCACGGCGGTGTACCGGTTTCAGCGCGGAATATAAATTTTATGAATGTGAAAGCCCCACGCACAACGTTACGAGCGCAGGTCAGACAAGGAAAAATGCGGCGAAAAACCGGAATGTATGTGGGTATACATGAGGATTTTGAGCCGCATTTTGACGCAGTATCACCAAGCGCAGTAGTTGTGCGTGGGGCTTTATGACCGTCTGGCAGCAACTCTTCACCCGCCGCATGCTGATCTGCGTGTTCACCGGCTTCGCCTCCGGCCTGCCGCTGTACCTGCTGTTCAACCTGGTTCCCGCATGGCTGCGCAGCGAAAATGTCGACCTCAAGACCATCGGCCTGTTCGCGCTGATCCAGTTTCCCTACACCTGGAAATTCCTGTGGTCGCCGCTGCTGGACCGCTATGTCGTGCCGCTGCTCGGACGGCGGCGCGGCTGGATGCTGATCACCCAGCTTGGCCTGCTGGCGGTGATCGCCTCCATGGGCGCGTTCTCGCCGCAAAGCGACCTGCATGTCATCGCCTGGATCGCCACCTTGCTCGCCTTTCTCAGCGCGACGCAGGACATCGTGCTGGACGCCTACCGCCGCGAGTTGCTGTCTGACGCCGAGCTGGGGCTGGGCAACGCGGTGCATGTCAACGCTTACCGCATCGCGGGGCTCATTCCCGGCTCGCTGTCGCTGATCCTCGCCGACTTCCTGCCGTGGAGTACGGTGTTCATCGTCACCGCGCTGTTCATGCTGCCCGGCGTGGCGATGACGCTGCTGGTGAAAGAGCCGCACCGCGCCGCGCCGCCCAGGACGCTGCGCGAGGCGGTGGTCGAACCGTTCCACGAATTCATCGCCCGCAAGGGCTGGGGCAGCGCGCTGCTGATCCTCGCTTTCCTGTTTTTCTACAAACTCGGCGACAGCATGTGCACCGCGCTGGCCACGCCGTTCTACCTCGACATGGGTTTCTCCAAGACCCAGATCGGCCTGATCGCCAAGAACGCCGGGCTGTGGCCCGCCGTGATCGGCGGTATGCTCGGCGGCCTGTGGATGGTGAAGATCGGCATCAACCGCGCGCTGTGGCTGTTCGGCGTGGTGCAGGTGGTCTCCATCTTCGGCTTCGCCTGGCTGGCGTCGGTGGGACACCACGCCGAAATCACCAGCACCGAACTCGCCCAGCTCGCCATCGTGATCGGCCTCGAGGCGCTCGGCGTCGGGCTCGGCACCGTCGCCTTCGTCGCCTTCATCGCACGCACCACCCATCCTGCCTACACCGCCACCCAGTTCGCGCTGTTCACCAGCCTGATGGCCGTGCCGCGTACCTTCGCCAATGCGGCCACCGGCTGGCTGGTCGAGGCGATGGGCTGGACGGGCTTCTTCCTGCTGTGCGCGGCGCTGGCACTGCCGGGGATGCTGCTGCTGTTCAAGGTCGCACCGTGGAATGAAACCGTCACCCGCTAGCGCAGGATATTCCGATGAAACATTTCCTGATGTGCGAGCCGAAGTTTTACGACGTGTGCTACGTGATCAACCCCTGGATGGAAGGCAACCTGGGGAAAGTGAACCTCCAACTGGCGCAGCAGCAGTGGCAGAACCTGTATCGCATCGTGTCGGGAATGGCATCGGTCAGCCTGATCGAGCACGTTGCCGGCCTGCCGGACATGGTGTTCACCGCCAACGCTGGCCTGGTTCACAACCATGAAATCATCATCTCGTCGTTCCGCCACGCCGAAAGGCAGCCGGAAGTAAAGCACTTCGAGAGATTCTTTGCCGCACAGGGCTACCGCGTGCAGCACCTTCGGCAAGACACGATATTCGAAGGCGCGGGAGATGCCCTGTTCGATTCGCATGGGAGGCTCTGGCTTGGCTCGGGAATCAGGAGCGTGTCCCACGCGCAGGCCGAGATTGTTGCTGCGCTTCATGTCGAAACCCATGCGCTCGAACTCATCAATCCCCACTGGTATCACCTCGACACGGCCTTCTGTCCGCTGCCGGAAGGGCAGGCCATCGCCTACGAAAAAGCGTTTTCCCGGAGAAGCGTAGCGGCGCTGAACGATATCTTTGGCGACGACATCATCTGGGTCTCGGGCACAGACGCAAGAAATTTCGCCTGCAACGCCATCTCCCTCGACCGAAACGCCGTCATGCACAAGGCGTCGGCAGAACTGAAATTAACCCTGAAACAGCGCGGCCTCGAAGTCATCGAAGCGGAGGTTTCGGAATTCCTCAAGGCCGGCGGCGCATGCAAATGCCTGACGCTGGAAATTTAAAGCGAGCCATAATGTAATGAGTTCCGATAAATTGATTGTTGCCGCACAAAAATTGTCGCATGCCGTATCCGGCCTGTCCTTTTCCGCGCCGGTCACGCATGTCTATAACCCGCTCGATTATGCCTGGGCGTGCCACGAGCAATACCTGCGGCGCTACGGCGAAGGCGGGAAGCGCATCGTGTTCGTCGGCATGAATCCAGGCCCGTTCGGCATGACGCAAATCGGTGTGCCGTTCGGCGAGATCGCGGCGGCGCGCGACTGGCTGCGCCTCGATGCGCCCATCTCAAAACCGGCGCGGGAGAACCCGGTGCGCCCCATCGAAGGCTGGGCCTGCCCGCGCAGCGAAGTGAGCGGGCGAAGATTGTGGGGGCTGTTTGCGCAGCGCTTCGGACAGGCGGAGAACTTCTTCGCCGAACACTTCGTCGCCAACTATTGCCCGCTGGCGTTCTTCGCCGGCGCGCGCAACGTCACGCCGGACAAGCTGCCGACTTCAGAGGCCGCTCCGCTGTTCGCGGCCTGCAACGCCCACCTGGCCGAAGTGGTGCGCGTCTGCGGCGCGGAGTGGGTGATCGGCATCGGCGCCTTCGCTGAAGCCCGGGCGCGCGACGCGCTGTCGGATGCACCCGGCATCCGCTTCGGACGCATCCTGCACCCCAGCCCCGCCTCGCCTGCCGCCAATCGCGGCTGGGCGGAACAGGCGACGAAGCAGATGCAGGCGCTTGGACTGTGGGATCAGACGGGATAGCAACCAACCGCTTTGCGCGACACTCTAGCCCCTCCAAACGACTGACGCTGGAGATACGAGGAAACGTAGCCCGGATGGAATGCAATGGAATCCGGGAAAACTGAGGTCACGTCTGCCTAACCCCGGATTGCGCTTCGCTTCATCCGGGCTACGCTCGCTGGGCGGAGCAGGCGACGAAGCAGATGTAGGCGCTTGGGCTACGGGATCACACGGGATAGCGGCTGCCCTGTGTGGTTGTTATTGCGCTATCTCCACGAACACCGGGTTGGCCCCGAGGTTTAGCGTCACCGTTCCATTGGCCACCGTGAGCACCTCTTGCTGGAACGCGGTGTTGTAGTCGGTCACTTCCCTGCCGCTGGAAAACTTCGGCACCGCCTCGGTGACGGTCGCCCTGGCGCCCGGCAGCCCGGCGATCGTCGCCGGCCTGGTCATGCCCTGCGCGTAGGCCGGGTCGTTGAAGTAATCCCACCAGGCGACGTAGATGGGGATGCCGTTTCGGGTGAACTTGTAGACGTACACGTTGCCTGATTCCTGCACGGTCTGGATATTGTTCCAGCCGGAGCCTTCCAGCATTTCGGTCATCTTCTTGTGGGTGTAGTACCCGAGCTTCTTCTCGCCGTTCTGGTGCATGCCGTCCCTGGCAGTGTAGATGAGTCCGGTGTGATCGAAGAAATCGTCATCCCATTGGCTAAACCCCTCGGTCAGGCCGAATGCCCAGAAAATTTTGCCGGTGCCGAGCGAAAGCGGATAGACCCAGCGCTTGAGCAGGTCGCGGGCTTGGTCGGCCTCGGTCTGGGTGAGCGTCATGGG
This sequence comes from uncultured beta proteobacterium, assembly GCA_963828205.1. Lineage (GTDB taxonomy): Bacteria > Pseudomonadota > Gammaproteobacteria > Burkholderiales > Gallionellaceae > Gallionella. The sequence goes on along the minus strand of CAWHDU010000007.1, from coordinate 45,123 downwards.
GCCAAGCTTCGCCGTACCGCTGAACGTCCCCATCTCCGTCACCCAGATAGGCACCTTGGAATAACCGTTCTTGTCCAGAAGATTGCGGAAATACGCATGGACCGTCTTGAAATCCCGGTAGCCCAGCAGGCGCTTCTGCGCATCGGCGAGGAGTGTTCCCCCTTTCGCGTCGCCATAAAAGTGGACGTCGAAAACATCCAGGTATTTCCCGCCCAGCGCCGGCAGGATCGGCTCGAAATAGGTGTCGTTCATGTCGATCATGCCCGTATTCCCCGCCACGCCTCCCATGATGACCTGCGCCTGCTGATCCGCTTCCTTGATGGCCTCGTAGGTGATGCGCTGCAGGTCGGCATATCCCGTGCGGCTGCGAACGAACGAGATGTTCGGTTCGTTTTCGACCTGCCAGTAGCGGATGAACGGGTAACGCCTGACCGCTTCCTTGACGAAATTCCGGTAAGCGGCCTCGTTCACGGGAAGCCATGAGCCTGGCTGGGTGTGCCCGCCCGTTTGTCCCGGCGGCTGGACGGCAATGTTCTGCATCATGTTGAGGCCCGCATCCCGCGCCTGTAACAGGAGATCGTAATCAAACGCTGCCGATTGGCCCGTCGGACCAACGGTTGTCCCCTTCCATTGGAACTGTGCCGGATCGCCGGTCTTGTTTGGATCGACGAGCGACCAGAAGAGATACGGCGTATCCCCGCCCCGCGTCCACCGGATGCCGATATTCTTCGCCTCATCGTAGGGAAGCGCCGGATGAAAACCGAACGGGCTCACCTCCGCCGCGCTACCGCCGCCTGAGGGCTGAGGAGAACCGCCTGCGGAGCTTCCCCCGCCGCCTCCACAAGCCGAGGCGAGAAAGGCAATCCATGCAATGGCAACCAGCTTGATTATGTTTGACATTACTGCACCTCCGCGAAACATGGTTGGCAGGATGCGAACATTCTCGCGAAACATTCTGCCCGCGAGCTCAACTTTCAAAGCAAACGCAGGATGGGTCGAGCGACGCGGCACCCATTGTTGAAATGTTGGGTATCGCTACGCTCAACCCAACCTACAAGGCATCCGCATCAAATCTTCCGCACAAACACCTTCGATTTCCGCTGCCAGTTGTACAGCGACTTCTTCTGCGCGGGCAGCGCGGAGACATCGGCCTCGTTAAAGCCGCGCTCGACGAACCAGTGCGCGGTGCGCGTGGTGAGCACGAACAGCTTCTTCAGCCCCTGTGCCTTGGCGACGCCGGTCATGTGGTCGAGGATGACCTGGCCGTAGCCGCGGTCGCGGCATTGCGGGTCGATCGCGAGGCAGGCCAGTTCGGCGGCGGCCTCATCGGGGAACGGATACAGCGCGGCGCAGCCGACGATGCGGTGGTCGTGCTCCAGCACCACGAAACGGCTGATTTCGCGTTCCAGCAGTTCGCGGTTGCGCCGCACCAGAATGCCTTCGGCTTCCAGCGGGCGCAGCAGATGCAGGATGCCGCCGACATCCTCGATGGTGGCGGCGCGCAGGGTGTTGAGGGTGCTCTCCACCACCATCGTGCCGATGCCTTCGTCGCTGAACAGTTCCTGCAGCACTGCGCCGTCGGTGTGGCGGCTGATCAGGTGGGTGCGCGCCACACCGGCCTCGCAGGCGCGTATCGCGCAGGGCAGGAACATGCTCACGTCGTCCGGCAGCTTGCGTTTGCCCCCTTTTGATTCCTGGGCAAGCACCTCCTGCGCCTGAATGATGGTGAGTTCCTTGAGCAGCTTGCCCTTTTTGTCGTGAACGCCGTCGGTGTCCATCAGGAACACCAGCTTGTCGGCGTCCAGCGCGATCGCTGCGGAGGTGGCGATGTCTTCGAGCGTAACGTTGAACACCTCGCCGGTGGGCGAGTAGCCGAGCGGCGAGAGCAGCACCACCTCGCCGAAATCCATGCGGTCGTTCAGCGCCGCAACGTCCACCTTGCGCACGCTGCCGGTGTGCATCAGGTCGACGCCGTTGATGATGCCGATCGGTTGCGCGGTGATGAAGTTGCCGCCCGCGACGCGGATGTCGGCGTTGGCCATCGGCGAATTCGCCAGCCCCATCGACAGCAGCGCCTCGATTTCGACGCGCACCCGTCCGGCCGCTTCCTTCACGCACAGCATGGTCTCGGCATCGGTCATGCGGATGCCCTGATGATAGGTGTCGCCGAGGTTGCTCTTCGCCAGATGCTGCTCGATCTGCGGGCGCGCGCCATGCACCAGCACCAGCCGGATGCCGAGCGCGGCCAGCAGGTTGAAGTCGTGCGTCAGCTCGACGAACTTGCCGTCGGCGACCACCTCGCCGCCGAAGGCGATGACGAAGGTCTTGCCGCGGAACGCGTTGATGTAGGGCGCGACGGAACGGAACCAGGCGACGAAATCGGCGGGTGCGGCGGTGGCGGGCATCGAGTGTCTCCCAAGTTAACGGTAAAATCGGTTGCTGCAAGAATCGTAGTCAGTGCGCATCATGCCGCGCTATGGCTGATCTAGCAACTGCCCGGCGATGGCCCAATTTTCGTCGGGTAATTCATCGAAAGCGATGTATGTATAGGATTTCGGCTTCAGCGCGATGCGCTCCAGCGTGTCGGTGATCTCGGCGGCGATCCTGGCTTTCTGTTCGCGGGTCAAGGTTCCCGCGATGCGGATGTTTACGTAGGGCATGGTGGTCTCCTGAAAATACAAGGTTGACGATATGCGGGAGCGTATCGCAACACGTCCGCAGCAAACGGTATCTATGGCGGGTTACGTCTTTCGCATTCAGCGGAGGCCATGTTTATGGTCATCTTGCGCGTTAATGCAAATTCAGCATCGGCTTGAACCCCAGCTTTCCCTTCAACCCCTCCGCACTGCTGCGCGCTTCATCCTGATTCGCATAAGGCCCGAGGTGGACACGATTAAGGCCGTCCTTGAGAAACACGGTGAGTTGTTTGCCGGCTTCTCCAAGCTTGGCGCGCATCTGCGCCATGAAGCTGTCGGCGGCTTCCTGGGTTTTGAATGCGCCGAGTTGCAGGTAAACATTGCCGGCCGGAACGGCAGGAGCTGCACTCTGGATTACCGGGTCGATTTTTTCCAATGGCCTGCTCTCCACGGTATCGGCTTTGGCGAGGATGTGAACACTGGCGTCGGGAGCCAGGCTTTCGATTTCCACTTCCGCGCTGCCGTTGCCGATGATGCCGAGCTTGTGCGCGGCGGTGTAGGAAAGATCCATCACGCGCTCATGCAGGAACGGGCCGCGGTCGTTGATGCGCACCACTACGGATTTTTTGCTGGCAGCATTGGTGACGCGCGCATAGCTCGGGATCGGGAGGGTGGGATGTGCGGCGGTCATGCCGTACATATCATATGTCTCGCCGCTGGAGGTGCGCTGGCCGTGGAATTTTTTGCCGTACCACGAGGCGATGCCGCGCTCCTTGTGGTTGCCTGCGGCGGTCAGCGGCGTGTAGGGCTTGCCCAGCGCGACGTAAGGGCGGTTGGCGTAGCGGTGCAGCGGTTCGTTTTTCGGCACGGCGTCGGGAATTGCGTCGAGGTTGGCCGGAGCATCCGCGCCGGGGCCGTCTCCGGCGAGATAACCGCCTGGCGCGCCCGACACATGATCCTCAACCGGCGCGGGTGTGCCGCGCGTTTCCGCCTGGCGTTGCGGCGCGCTGCCGCAGGCGGAGAGTATCAGTATTGCCAATGCCAAAATCACTACTTGCTTGTTCATTCTAACCCCTAAGTTTTAACCAGCTTTTTATGCGTCTCGATGCTCATCAGCATACCAAAACCGAGCAGCAGGGTCAGCATGGATGTGCCGCCGTAGCTCACCAGCGGCAGCGGTACGCCGACCACCGGCAGGATGCCGCTGACCATGCCCATGTTGACGAACGCGTAGGTGGCGAAGGTCAGCGTGATGGAGCCTGCCATCAGGCGCGTGAAATAGGTCGAGGCATTCGCGGTGATGATGAAGCCGCGCCCGATCACGAGCAGATACAGCCCCAGCAGGATCAGGTTGCCGAGCAGGCCGAATTCTTCCGAATATACCGCAAAAATAAAGTCGGTGGTACGCTCCGGCAGGAAGTCGAGATGGGTCTGCGTGCCGTTCAGATAACCCTTGCCGAGGATACCGCCGGAGCCGACGGCAATCATGCCCTGGATGGTGTGGTAGCCCTTGCCCAGCGCGTCCTGCGAAGGATCGAACAGCATCATGATGCGATGGCGCTGATAGTCGTGCAGCATCGACCACAGCACCGGCGCGCTGGCGAGTGCGGCGACGAACATGGCTCCCATTATGCGCCAGCTCAGCCCGGCCAGGAACAATACATAAAAACCGCTGGCGGATATCAGTATCGCGGTTCCCAGATCGGGCTGGCGCGCGATCAGGGCTATCGGCATCAGCAACAGCAGGGCGGCAACGAAATAATTTTTCAGCGTGAGGGTGGCTTCGTGTTTTTCGAAATACCAGGCCATCATCAGCGGCACCCCGATTTTCATCAGCTCGGAAGGCTGGATAGTCGCCACGCCGATGTTCAGCCAGCGACGCGCGCCATGGCTGATTTCACCAAACAATGCCACGCAAATCAGCAACAACATGCCGAACAGGTAGATCGGCACGGCGGTGCGCATCAGGTAATGCAGCGGCAGATTGGCGACCAGCCACATGCAGGTCAGCGCCACCACAATGTTGAGCAACTGGCTCAACGGGCGATGCCAGTTTGCATTGTCCGCACTGTACAATACCAGCAGGCTGGTCAGCATCAGCAAACCGATGCCCAGCAGCAGCGGCGGATCGAGATGCGCGATGATGCGCTGCCAAAGTTGCCGCCTGGTCATGATGGTCGTCCGGTCATGATAATCAACTCAGTCATGCTGCTCATTTTCGTTCTCCGCCACGTCTGCCAAGGGTTTCGGCACCTTGCCGAGCAGATAGTAGTCGAGCACCTTGCGCGCGATCGGGGCGGCCGTGCCGCCGCCATGCCCGCCGTTTTCGGCCAGCACCACCAGCGCGATTCTGGGTTGCTCTGCCGGCGCGAAGGCGATGAACCAGGCGTGGTCGCGATTTCGTTCACTGAGCTTGCTGGCATCATATTTTTCACCCTGCTTCATGGCGACCACCTGCGCCGTACCGGTTTTGCCGGCGATATGGTATGGCGCGCCTGCGGCGGCTTGCGCGGCCGTTCCGCCGGGTTGCGTGACTGCTGCCATGGCGCGCTTCACCAGGTCGAGATGCGCCGGATCGAGTTTCATATCGAACTCCGGTTTGGCTTCGACCAGGCGATTTTCGTTATTGCGTGAACTGCGCACCTCCCTGACCAGGCGAGGTTTGTAGCCGATGCCGTTATTGGCCAGTGTTGCAGTCGCAAAAGCCAGTTGCATCGGGGTCACCAGGTTGTAGCCCTGCCCGATGCCCACAGAAACGGTATCGCCCGCATACCATTTGTCCTTGTAGCGTTTCATTTTCCATTCCTGCGAGGGCAATAAACCGGAGGTCTCGCCTTCCAGGTCGATGCCGGTTTTCTTGCCGAAACCGAAGCGCGACAGGAAGCTGTAGATGTTGTCTATGCCCAGTTCCGTGGCCAGACCATAGAAATAGGTGTCGCAGGAAATGACGATGGCCTTGAACATATCCACACTGCCGTGCCCGCCCTTCTTCCAGTCGCGGTACTGGTGGCTGCTGCCGGGCAGGTTGAAGTAGCCCGGATCGCTGATGGTGCGGCCCGGCGAGCGGATGTTATGGAACAGCCCGGCCAGCGCCATGAACGGTTTGACGGTGGAGCCGGGAGGATATTGGCCGCGCAGCGCGCGGTTGTTGAGCGGCACATCGGGCGAATTGTTCAGTTCGTCCCAGCTTTGCGGATCGATCCCATCGATAAACAGGCTCGGGTCGTAACCGGGCTTGCTGACGAAGGCCAGTACTTCGCCATTGTTCGGGTCGATCGCCACCAGCGCACCGCGGTAGTTGCCGAACGATTGCTCGGCGATTTCCTGAAGTTTGGCATCGATGCTCAATACCAGAGTATTGCCGGATACCGGCGGCTTGCGCGACAGGACGCGCACCGCGCGCCCCGCCGAATCCACTTCGACCTGCTCGACTCCCGTGGCGCCGTGCAACTCGTTTTCATAACTTTGCTCCAAGCCGGTTTTGCCGATGTAATCGGAGCCGCGATAGTTCGCCGCCATATCGCTTTCTTCGAGCTGGTCGACATCGGTCTGGTTGATGCGCCCGATATAGCCGATCAGGTGCGCGGTCTTTTCGCCCAACGGGTAATCGCGGAATAACCGTGCCTTGATCTCGACGCTGCGGAAGCGGTACTGCTGCGCGGCAAAACGCGCGACCTCCTCGTCGGTGAGCCGGTTACGGATCATCAGGGTTTCCGAATTGCGCCGTTCGGCAAGCAGTTTCCTGAAACGCTTGCGATCCTTGGGGGTTATTTCCACCAGGGCGGACAGCTCGTTTATCGTGGCTTCCATGTTGGTTGTTTTGTTCGGGTTTATCTCCAGCGTATACCCGGAATAGTTGTGCGCGAGCACCACGCCGTTGCGGTCGAGTATCAGGCCGCGGTTGGGGACGATGGGGACGACGGAGATGCGGTTGCTTTCCGCCAGCGTCTGGTAATAGTCGTGGCGCACCATTTGCAGATAAAAGAAACGCACCAGCAGTACCGACATCAGCACCAGCACAAAACCGATACTGATGGCCAGCCGCAGCCGGAAGTAAAAAATTTCGCGCTGGTGGTTTCGGATCTCGACGTGCTTGTTCATTGACGGTCACGATCCACGCGCATCTGCCGCGCTGCCTGAAACATGAGGCTGAGCGGCACCCACAGCAGGGTCGAAGTCAGGCAGCCGAGAAAATACGGCCACACCACATAGCCATTTATCTGCCAATGCACCAGCGCATACACCGCGTAGGTCAGCGCCAGGATACCGAACACCTGCGTGGTTTGCTGGCGCAAGTCGAACATCTTCAAACGGTGATGCAGCGCCACGCCGCCAAAGGCGAGCAATGTATAGGCCAGCGCATGCTGGCCGAACAGGCTGGCATCGGCCACGTCGGCGAGGATTCCCACTGCCCAGGCCAGCCCGATGCCGACGCGTAGCGGCTTGTGCGTACACCAATACAGCATCACTACGGCCACGAAGTCAGGGCGCAGCATCAGCCAGATACCCTCCCAGGGCAGCCCGTTCAGAAACAGCGCAGCCAGCACGCTGAAAACGATCAGCGCGCTGCTGACCGGGCGCTGAATTTCCGGATTGGCGGGTGCAAGATAGGGCATTATTTTTTCTGCTTCGTCTTCAAATTTTGCGCGGCCGCATGCTCTTCAGACGGCCGTTCCGGCAGCTTTGGCAGGCTGGACAGAACCAGCAGATGGCGGTGCTTGTCAACGCCGGCCACCGGCAAACAGGTAACGCGCGCAAACGGGTAGGCGGGGTCGCGTTCGATTTTTACCACTTTGGCGACCGGAATGCCCGGCGGATAGATGCCGTCGATGCCCGACGTGACCAGCATGTCGCCGTTCTGGATGTCGGAGCTGATCGGCATGTAGCGCAGCGAAAGCTGGCTGGTATCGCCCGCACCGAACACGATGGTGCGCAGCCCGTTGCGCAACACCTGTACCGGCACGGCATGATCTTTTTCGGTAATCAGCGTGACCTCGGCAAGCCAGGGATAAATACGGGTAATCTGGCCGACGATGCCGGTGTCATCCATTACCACTTGCCCGATCCGCGCGTTGGCATTTGCGCCTTTGTCGATGAGCAACCTGCGCTTGAACACATCGCGCTCGGCATACACGATCTCGGCCAATTGCGCAGTAAACTCACCGCGCTGCGGCAGCGCCAGCAAATTGCGTAATTGCTGGTTCTCCTGCAGCAGCGCCTGCCACTGTGACAACTGCGCAGCATCACGCTCATGCTGCTGGCGCAACGACTTGTTGCCATTCGCCAAATTGTGTTGCGTAGTAAAAAAATCGCCGGTCTGCTGCCACAGCAGGCCCGGCAGGGTTGCCAGCCGCTGTATCGGCGAAACAAGCACGGAGAGCGCGCTGCGCGTTGATTCAAGATAGCGGTAGCGCGCGTCGACGAACAGCAGCAATAATGAGAGCACCGCAAAGAACACCAGCCTCGCCGCCGGGCTGGGGCCGCGATTGAAAAACTGGAAGGATTGAGTGTTGTCCATTTCAGAAGACAGAGGACAGGGAACAGAGGGCAGAAGCGTTGCAGCGGCTGTGCCGCGTCTTTGATATATATGACGTGCCGCGTAGCGGCACACAAAACCTCTGTCTTCCGTTTTCTGTCTTCAGTCTTCTGACCATCACTCGGTAGTGAAAATGTTGGTGGACTTGTCCATGCTTTCGAGGGCGCGCCCCGAGCCGCGCACCACACAGGTCAGCGGATCGTCGGCGATCAGCACCGGCAGGCCGGTTTCTTCCATCAACAGGCGATCCAGGTCGCGCAGCAGCGCGCCGCCGCCGGTCAGCACCATGCCTTTGTTGGCGATGTCCGCACCTAGCTCCGGCGGGGTTTGCTCCAGCGCGGTCTTCACCGCGCTGACGATGCTGTTGAGCGGGTCGGTCAGCGCTTCGAGAATTTCGTTGCTGGAAATGGTGAAGCTGCGCGGCACACCTTCCGCGAGGTTGCGCCCCTTCACTTCCATTTCGCGCACTTCGGAACCCGGGAAGGCGGAACCGATGGTTTTCTTGATATCTTCGGCGGTGGTTTCGCCGATCAGCATGCCGTAGTTGCGGCGGATGTAGTTGATGATGGCCTCGTCGAATTTGTCGCCGCCGACGCGCACCGAGCCGGAGTACACCGCGCCGCCCAGCGAAATCACGCCCACCTCCGTGGTGCCGCCGCCGATATCCACCACCATCGAACCGGTCGCCTCTTCCACCGGCAAGCCCGCGCCGATCGCTGCGGCCATCGGCTCCTCGATCAATTCCACGCGGCGCGCACCTGCCCCGACTGCCGATTCGCGGATCGCGCGGCGTTCCACCTGCGTGGAACCGCATGGCACGCAAATCACGATGCGCGGGCTGGGGCTGAAAATGCCGGCCTTGTAAACCCTGCGGATGAATTGCTTGAGCATTTGCTCGGTGACGGTAAAGTCGGCAATCACGCCATCTTTCATCGGGCGGATCGCGGTGATGTTGCCCGGCGTACGCCCCAACATTTGCTTGGCCGCCAGGCCCACCTGCTGGATCACCTTCTTGCCGTTCGGTCCGCCCTCCTGGCGGATAGCCACCACCGAAGGCTCATCCAGCACGATGCCTTGCCCTCGCACCCAGATGAGCGTATTGGCAGTGCCGAGGTCAATCGCCAGATCGTTGGCAAAATAGCCGTTCAAAAATCCAAACATGTTTAATCCCTGATAGTCAAAGTGGTGTGTCGATAAACCCCTTTATGATACTCTATTGGCCTTATTTCAATAAAGTTTTTACTATGTCCTCTACCCTGTTTTTGGCCGATGCCGATGTCCGCAAAGTCGCCCGGCTGGCGCGGCTGGCGATGAGCGAAGCGGAAATCGAAACTGCCCGCTCGCAGTTGTCCGGTATTTTTGCGCTGATCGCGGAAATGCAGGCCGTCGATACCCGGGGCATCGAGCCGATGTCCCATGCGCAAGACGTGTCGCAGCGGCTGCGCGAGGATGCCGTCACCGAAGCCGACCAGCGCGAATTATTCCAGTCGATCGCGCCGCAAGTCGAAGCGGGGCTGTACCTCGTACCGCAAGTCATCGAATAGCCTGAACCATGCTTGATTCCAGTTTGCAGCAGCTTGGCGGCGCACTGCGCGCCAGACAGATTTCCAGCGTCGAACTGACGCAGCTCTACCTCGACCGCATCCAGAAGCTCAACCCGGTACTCAATGCCTACATCACCGTTCAGCCGGAAATGTCGCTGGCGCAAGCGCGCGAAGCCGATGCGCGCATCGCCGCCGGCCAGGCCGATGCGCTGACCGGCATCCCGATCGCGCAGAAGGACATTTTCTGCGCCAAGGGCTGGCTCACAACCTGCGGCTCGAAGATGCTGCACAACTTCGTCTCGCCCTATGACGCGCATGTCATCGCGCAATTCAACAAGGCTGGCGCGGTGAATCTCGGCAAGACCAACATGGACGAATTCGCGATGGGCTCGTCGAACGAGACCTCGCACTACGGCCCGGTGAAGAACCCGTGGGACACGGCGCGCGTACCGGGCGGCAGCTCCGGCGGCACGGCGGCGGCGGTCGCGGCGCGGCTGTGCGCAGCGGCCACCGGCACCGATACCGGCGGCTCGATCCGCCAGCCCGCCGCGCTGTGCGGCGTCTCCGGCCTGAAGCCCACCTACGGCGTGTGCTCGCGCTACGGCATGATCGCCTTCGCCTCCAGCCTCGACCAGGCCGGGCCGATGGCGCGCAGCGCGGAGGATTTGGCATTGCTCCTCAACACCATGGCCGGTTTCGACGAGCGCGATTCGACCTCGGTGCAACGCGACAAGGAAGACTACGCGCGCGACCTGACAAAGCCGCTGAACGGCCTGCGCATCGGCCTGCCGAAGGAGTTTTTCGCCGAAGGGCTGAGCAGCGACGTCGCGCAAGCCGTCGAAGCGGCCATCGCCGAATATAAAAAACTCGGCGCGACCATCGTCGAGATCAGCCTGCCGAATTCGAAACTGTCGGTGCCGGTGTATTACGTGCTCGCGCCTGCGGAAGCGTCGAGCAACCTGTCGCGTTTCGACGGCGTGCGCTACGGCTACCGCGCGCCGGAATATGGCGACCTCGCCGGCATGTACGAGAAAACCCGCGCGCAAGGCTTCGGCGCGGAAGTGAAACGCCGCATCATGATCGGCACTTACGTGCTCTCCCACGGCTACTACGACGCCTACTACCTGCAGGCGCAGAAGATCCGCCGCCTGATCGCGCAGGATTTCACCGAGGCGTTCAAGCAATGCGACGTCATCATCGGGCCGACCGCACCTTCCACCGCCTTCAAACTAGGCGAGAAGGGCGACGACCCGGTGCAGATGTACCTGTCCGACATCTACACCATCGCGGTGAACCTCGCCGGCCTGCCCGGCATGTCGATCCCCTGCGGCTTTGGCGCAAACAATATGCCGGTCGGCCTGCAGATCATCGGCAACTATTTCGACGAGGCGCGCATGTTGAACGCAGCGCACCAATACCAACTGGCGACGGACTGGCATAGCCGGGCACCGCAGGGAACTGTATGAAGTTACGCGCAGAAATCCTGCAAGGTGATTGCTTGGAAGTATTGAAGAATGCAAGCGACGACTCTATCGACTTGATCATTACCTCCCCGCCGTATGCAGATCGTCGCGTTCACACATACGGCGGAATAAAGCCGGAGCAATATGTTGAATGGTTCTTGCCACGCTCGGAACAATTCTTGAGGGTGCTCCAACCTACCGGCTCATTTGTGCTTAACATTAAAGAAAAGGCCGAAAACGGGGAGCGCCATACTTACGTGCTGGAACTCATTTTGGCTTTGCGCAAGCAAGGCTGGTACTGGACGGAAGAATATATCTGGCACAAGAAAAATTGTTATCCGGGGAAGTGGCCCAATCGTTTTCGAGATTCATGGGAGCGTTGCTTGCATTTTACCAAGTCGCGCAAATTCAAAATGAACCAGGAATCCGTCATGGTGCCTATGGGTGACTGGGCAGACACGAGGCTCAAGTCGCTGGGTAAAAATGATGTGGTGCGATACGACTCCCAAGTAGGCAGCGGCTTCGGAAAGAACATAGCTAATTGGGCGCAGCGTACTATGGCTTACCCAACCAACGTGCTACATATGGCGACGGAGTGTGGCAATAAAAACCATAGCGCAGCCTTTCCCAGAGCATTGCCAGAGTGGTTCATAAAATTATTCACCGACGAAGGCGACACGGTGCTTGATCCTTTTGCTGGCTCCGGTACCACTCTTGAGGTGGCAAAAGAATTGCGCCGCAACGCAATCGGTATCGAGATACTGCCGGAATATTGCGAAATGGCGAGGGAGAAAATTGAAGATAGGCAGTTAGTGTTATTGCAAAAACGGGCGAAATATAAGGTGGCGTCATGAAAGTTAAAATTGCAACCTTCATCGAGGGAAACATCCCTGTGTTTCACCAACGCCGCTTGGAAAGTTTGGTAGGCCTCAAGCTGGACAAAGTGCTGCAGAGTAAGAACCCGTATCTGTTTAAAGCGAAAAATATCAATACGGCAGGCGATCTGGTCAAGGCCATTCTTGATGCCCACCTTTCTTCGCAGGAAGAAACCATTTTTGGAGCCTTCCTTGAGAACGTAGCAATTTATGCCTGCTCTATAGCTTTAGGCGGGATTAAATCCGGAATTGAGGGCATAGATTTGGAATTCACCCAAGACAACACGCGCTATATCATTTCTATTAAATCCGGCCCTAAATGGGCCAATGCAAGCCAGCTTGCCAAAATGAAAGACAATTTTCGCAAAGCGAAAATCGTGTTACGCCAGAACAGAGGGGTGAAAAATGTTGTGGCGGCAAATGGTTGCTGTTACGGTCGGGACAATAAACCTGATAAAGGTGATTACTTCAAATATTGCGGAGAAAGGTTCTGGACGCTTATCAGTGGAGACCCGAACCTTTATTCTTGATCTAATCGAACCGCTTGGCCATAAGGCCAAACAACGCAATGAAGAATTTCAAGTTGAATATGGTAAGGCAACCAATCGGTTCACCAAGTTGTTCATTGATGAATATTGTTTGCCGGATGGAAGCATTGATTGGGAAAAAATCGTGAGGCTTAATTCATCCGCAATAAAGCCTGCAAGACCTCGTGCTTCTAAAAATAAGGCGCTGAGATGAAAACATATAGCGTTTATTCAGAATTCGGCGGTTATGAATTCATGCTTGTCAGGAAGCCAAGCGTATTGGAAGGCATTCTCTCTAAAACAGGGCTGGTATTTGCAAAACATTCCTGCAAGCCTATTGCAACATTTTTTAGCGCAAAAAGTGGCCTAGCCAGCATTTCTCCTGATACATTCCTTCGCGACGGATGGGATGCATTGCACGCCGAACCTGATACATCTGCCACCGCAGGGCTGGTAAAGGATCGCATAGCGCTGTTTTTTAATTCTACCGGGCGCAATGAGGGGTGCTTTACATGGCGAGACAAATGTCATGCACTGTATGTTCGCGACGAAATTGATGTAGGCATCGAGATTTTGCCAATGAAATCGCTACAGGCAGAAATGTCCTCAGGACCAGGTTATTACGAAGGCGAACTTTACAATGTTATTCGCAACGGGCGTGGCGTGCCAGCCGTGCCGCTCGTCATGATCGGTGTCGCGCCTTAACCAAACAACAGGATACGTTTTATGCAGTGGGAAATCGTCATCGGGCTGGAAGTACACGCGCAGCTTTCTACCAGCAGCAAGATATTCTGCGGCGCTTCGACCGCGTTCGGCGCGGAGCCGAATACGCAGGCGGATGCGGTGAGCCTGGCGCTGCCTGGGGTGCTGCCGGTGCTGAACAAGGGTGCGGTGGAGCGCGCGATCAGGTTCGGCCTCGCCACCGGCTCGCAAATCGCATCACGCTCGGTGTTTGCGCGCAAGAATTACTTCTACCCCGACCTGCCCAAGGGCTACCAGATCAGCCAGTTCGACCTGCCGGTGGTCGGCAATGGGCAGCTCGTCATCCATGTGCCTGCATCGGGCAAAACCGAGGCTTACGAAAAAACCGTGCGCCTCACCCGCGCCCATCTCGAAGAGGACGCGGGCAAGTCGCTGCACGAGGACTTCCACGGCATGACCGGCATCGATCTGAACCGCGCCGGCACGCCGCTGCTGGAAATCGTCTCCGAACCGGACATGCGCTCCGCCGCCGAGGCGGTGGCCTATGCCAAGGCGCTGCACACGCTGGTGCAGTGGATCGGTATCTGCGACGGAAACATGCAGGAAGGATCGTTCCGCTGCGACGCCAACGTGTCGGTACATAAGCCGGGTACGCCGTTCGGCACGCGCCGCGAGATCAAGAACCTCAACTCGTTCCGCTTTCTCGAACAGGCGATCAACTATGAAGCAAAGTGGCAGATCGATACGCTGGAGAACGGCGGCTCAATCCACCAGGCCACCGTGCTGTTCGATCCGGACAAGGGCGAGACGCGCATGATGCGCAGCAAGGAAGACGCGCACGACTACCGTTACTTTCCCGACCCCGATCTGCTGCCGCTGGATATCAGCGAGGAGTGGAAGGAGCAGGTGCGCGCCACGCTGCCGGAACTGCCGCCAGCCAAGCAGGCGCGCTATGTCGGCGAACTCGGCCTGTCTGCCTACGATGCCAGCATTCTCACCGCGTCGCGCGCGATGGCGGATTTTTTTGAGACTGCGCTAAACCCCTCCCGGCCTCCCCTTGTCAGGGGAGGAGTGGGCGCGGCTCCCTCCCCTGACAAGGGGAGGGATGGGGAAGGGTTTGCCGGAATCGATGCAAAACTCTGTGCCAACTGGATCATCGGGGAAGTCAGCGCGCAACTGAATCGCGACGGGTTGGACATGGCGCAATGCCCGATCACGCCTCGCCAACTCGGCGGCATCTTGCAGCGTATTGCGGATAACACCCTCTCCAACTCAGGTGCCAAGGAAGTGTTCCGCGCGATGTGGTCAGAAGGCGGCGAGGCGGATGCGATCATCGAAGCGAAGGGGCTGAAGCAGGTCTCCGACAGCGGCGCAATCGAAGCGCTGGTGGACGAGATCATCGCCGCCAACGCCGACAAGGTGGCGGAATACCGCAGCGGCAAGGACAAGCTGTTCGGTTTCTTCGTCGGTCTGGCGATGAAGGCCAGCAAAGGCAAGGCCAACCCGGCGCAGTTGAACGATATCCTGAAGCAGAAGCTGGCGGGCTAATTCCTTGGTGCCAGATTGAAACGCATCACGCGGTAGAACCCCGCAAAGCAATATTCGACGCAAGGTTCGCCGGCCAATGCCTTGCCATGCTGTTCTAGCGTGTCGCCTAATTTGGCGGCAACGTCCTCCTCCCAGAAACCCGGCAGAAAAGGCTCGAGGCGGCCGAGCAGCCAGCGGAACGGTAACAGCCGGTACAGCCAATGCCGCCGCGGCGTTTCGGCATATTCGGTGATCAGCACCGAACCGTCCGGGCGCACCACGCGCGCGATTTCGGCATAGGCGTTATCGCGCGCCCCGGCAGGCATTTCGTGGAACAGAAAAAACACGATCACCTGGTCGAACGCCTCGCTGCGGTAGCCGAGGCATTCCGCGTTCATGCGCGCCAGATGGCAGCGCTCCGCGACATGCAGGGTTTTGCGCCGCGCCAGTTGCAGCTGTCCGGCCGCGGCATCGCACAGGTGAAATTCATTGTCCGTACCGGCCAGCAGCGAGGGGGTGAGCTTGCCGTACACGCAGGTCAGTTGCAGTATCCTTGCCGCAGGCTTGCTCTCGACATGGGCCAGTGTTTTTTTCAGCAGCTTGTCGTATTGGCCGAACAGGATGGCGTTGATGACGGTCTGATGGTCGAAGAACCAGATGCCCCATCGCCACAGATATGCCCACCAGTAATAGTGCGCCAAATATTCCGGCACACCATCGAGAAATTTTTGATATAGGCGCATGCTGGCTAGAGAAGGTTGCGCGGTTTGTGCGGCGCTTTGGCGAACAGCCGGTCATACAGCCAGCGCGGCAGCAGTCTGAGCAGGAAGCCGGCCAGGCCCATTTGCCACGGGATCACGGTGAATGCGGTTTGCCGCTCGATGGCGCGGGCGATGCGTCTTGCCGCCTCGTCTGCCTTTAACATGAACGGCATCGGATAAGGGTTGACGGCGGTCATCGGAGTCTCGATGTAACCCGGGCAGATCGTAACGACCTTCACACCGCTGCCGTGCAACTCGACGCGCAACGATTCCAGATAGGAAATTGCGGCGGCCTTGGATGAGGAGTAGGCGCCCGCCCCCGGCAGGCCGCGGAAACCGGCCATGCTGGCAATTCCGGCCAGTGTGCCTTGCCGCGCCGCACGCATTGGTGCAATGAAAGGCTGGAAGGTTTTCACCATGCCCAGCACATTGATGTCCATGACCTGCTGAAACGCATCCAGGTCTTCGGCGTATTCGGTGAGCGTCCCGGCACTCACGCCGGCATTGGCGATCACCACATCCGGGCAGCCGGCGCGGGCGATGAAATCGTTGGCCGCATCCTGCACGGCAGGCGCATCGCGCACATCCAGCGCGTAGCAATAAACCCGATCAGGAAATTCTGCGGCAAGCGCTGCCAGCAACTCGTCGCGCCGCGCGAAGGCGGCGACGATGGCGCCGCGCTCGAGATAATAGCGCGCGAGCGCCAGACCCAAGCCGCCCGACGCGCCGGTGATGACCAGCCTGCGTGGTTGTTCCGGCTTTAGCCGGTTTACAACCACGGCGTACTCCTTGCGGGTGGACTCAACGTGCGTCTTTTGCATGTTAAGTCGAATTGCGATGCAAATGCGGCTATTTTTATTTTGCCTTCGGTTTGGCCGAGCGCTCCTTGCGCGCCATCTCGATCACTTCATTCAACACGCGAATGGAATCTGCCGGCTGCAGGCCGGTGATGAGATACTTGCCGTCCACGACCAGGGTCGGGGTGCCGGTAATGCCATAACTACGGATCATCTGTTTGGCGCGCACCACTTTGCTTTGCATCGAAAACGAATTGTAGGCCGCAGAAAATTTTGCGCGATCCACGCCGCGCGGCGCAACGAAACCCAATATCTTTGCTTCATCACCCAGCACATCGTTGTCCACATTCCACGCCTTGTATAGCGCATCGTGCAACTGGTGCAACTGGCCGAGCGATTCGAGCGCGTAGAAAGTGCGTGCCATCGGCTCCCAATTATCGCGAAAAATGGTCGGCACATAAATCAGTTCCACATCCTTGGGCATGTTTTTCTCCCATGCCGCCAGCAGCGGGTGCAGATGAAAGCAGTGCGAACAGCCGTAGAAGAAAAACTCCAGCACCTCGATTTTCCTTGTGCTGACCGGCTGCGGCGGGTTCAATAACTTGTAATCCTTGCCAAGCTCTACGTCGGCAAATGCCGTGCCGCCTATCAACAATATTGCCGCAACAACCAGGGTTTTAATCATATTCTTCACTTGTCGCTCCTTGGAATGGGTGTTGGTAAATTACTCCTACTGCGCCCGCATTGGAGTGGCCTCCACCCCGTTTTGTTTCAACAAAATGCGCGCGCTGTTCATTTCATCGGCATTTTTGTATGGGCCGAGCCGCACGCGATGCCAAACACCCTTGTCGGGAATGGTTGCGGTTTGGGTGCCGGCCTCGATACCCAGCAATGCGAGCCTGGCCTTGAGTTTCTCGGCATCATCCGCATTGGGAAATGACCCCGCCTGCAAAAAATATGGCTCATCGGCGGCGACCGGTTTGCTGTCTGCTGCTCTTGGCTTGGCGGGTTGCGGCTTGTCTGCAGGCTTGGCTGGTGCTACCACGGTCGCATCCTGCTTGTCGGTCAGCACCTTGTAGAATTCGAAACGCGGTTTGCCGTCAACAACGCCGGAAGCCGCCACGGCCGACTGCGCGCTGGGTGCTGCGGTTGACGCTGCAGGCTTGGCGATATCCGGCAGCGGCCTGGCCGCCGCCGGTTCTTTCTGCACGAACGGGCTGGGCAGTTTCAGGATATACCATGCCAATCCGGCGGTCATGCCGACGCCGATTATCATGCCGAGGAGAATGCCGGCCCATAGCGGGCTGCCGCTCTTGCGCGGCGCGGCGGGTTTGTTGCCTGTGTTTCTGCTCATCTCTGCTTCCTTTACATTTTTTCCGGCGCGCTCACGCCGAGCAGCGCCAGACCGTTCTTTAATACCTGCGCTATCGCCGCTATCAACGCCAGCCGCGCGCATTTGACCGCTTCATCCTCGACCAGAAATCGCGAGGCATTATAGTAGCTGTGGAAATCGGCGGCCAACTCCTTCAGGTAAAAGGCGATCAGATGCGGGGCCAGATCCTGCGCGGCATTTGCGATCATCTGGGGGTAGTCGATCAGCTTTTGCAGCAGCGCAATTTCGTAATCGCTATCCAGCAATTTGACTTCCGCATCGAGCAAGCCGGCGCGCTCGCCATCCCATTGCGCCAGCACGCTGTGTACGCGCGCATGCGCATACTGCACGTAATACACCGGGTTTTCGTTGCTCTGCGACTTGGCCAGATCCATGTCGAAATCCAGATGCTGGTCGCTCTTGCGCAGCACATAGAAGAACCGCGTCGCGTCGTTGCCCACCTCGTTGCGCAATTCGCGCAAGGTAACGAATTCGCCGCTGCGCGTAGACATCGCCGCTTTCTGCCCGTTACGGTACAACACCGCGAATTGCACCAGCGCGACGGTCAGCCTGCTGCTGTCTAGGCCAAGCGCCTTGAGCGCACCAGTGACGCGCGGAATGTAGCCGTGATGATCCGCGCCCCACACGTTGACGATACGGTCGAAGCCGCGCTCGAACTTGTTCAGGTGATAGGCGATATCGGAAGCGAAATAGGTATACAGGCCATTGTCGCGCAGCACCACGCGATCCTTCTCGTCGCCGAACGCGGTGGAACGGAACCACCAGGCGCCATCCTGCCGGTACAGGTGGTCGTTGGTCTTGAGCGTCTCGATAGCGCGCGCCACCAGGCCATTGTCGAACAGCGACTGCTCGGAAAACCACTCGTCGAAATGCACGCCGAATTCGGCCAGGTCGTTGCGGCAATCGCCCAGTTGCTCGGTCAACGCATGGTTATGGATGTAAGCGTAATCGTCGCCGAGCAGGCGCTTGGCGTTGGCGATCAGCGCATCAAGGTGCGCGTCAGCATCCCCGGTGGCAGAGGGGGAGCCATGCATCGCTTCGGCGGCATCGCGCACATAGCGCGCACCGTGCGCCGCCTTGATCTGCTGCGCCATGTCGCGCACATAGCCTCCCTGGTAGGCGTTTGCCGGAAACGCCAGTCGCGCGCCGTGCAGTTCCAGGTAGCGCAGCCAGGTGGACAGCGCGAGAATGTCCATCTGCCTGCCGGCATCGTTCACATAATATTCGCGCGACACTTTGTAGCCGGCGGCATCCAGCAAATTTGCCACGCTTGCGCCGTACGCCGCGCCGCGCCCGTGCCCGACATGCAGCGGCCCGGTCGGGTTGGCCGAGACGAACTCCACCTGCGCCCTGCGCCCAGCGCCCAGCGTACCGCGCCCATAGTTGCCTGCCGCCTGCAACACCGCTTTGACAACCGCCTGCTTGGCGGCGGTGGTAATAAACACATTGATAAAACCGGCGCCGGCGATTTCCGCTTTCTCCACCACTTCGGAGCCAGGCAATGCCGCGATCAACGCCTGCGCGATATCGCGCGGAGATTTGCGCAACGGCTTGGCCAGTTGCATCGCCAGATTGCAGGAGTAATCGCCATGCGATGCCTGCCGCGAGCGTTCGATAGACAGGCCGGGGGTTCCGATCAAACCGGTTTGCGAGACGTTTTGCTCATTCAGGACAGTATCTATGGCCTGCATGAACAACTCATGCAGGTGCGTTTGGAAATTCAGGGTAACGGACATTGCGCAACACTTTCAAGGTGGGGCGCGAATTATACCATCCCGAAGTTTTGCGGAAGTTTGCACACTTCCAAACAGCGCTTGCATCTAGCCCGTGCCAAAATTTGCCGCTGTAATGGAAATATTGTCTGGTCGCTTTCCGTATTACACCATCTGTGGCATTCTTCGCACTTTAAAGGGGTGTATAACAATAATTTCTGACTCTCTTGCGGAAATATAACCAAGGGAGAGGCCGGGGGACGGCAGTAATGAAATGTGTGGATGATTTTCGCCTGCGCTTTGGCAAGCGCGAGCTGGTGCCGATCATGATCGGCGGAATGGGCGTGGATATTTCCACCGCGGAATTGGCGCTGGAAGCCGCGCGGCTGGGCGGGATCGGGCATATTTCCGACGCGATGCTGCCGACCGTGACCGATCGGCGCTACAAAACGAAATTTGTCAGCATCAAGCAAAAGCAATACAAACTCAACGTCCATAAAGCAAGCAAGGCAATCGTGCAATTCGACCTTGCGCAGGTTGCCGAAGCGACGCGCCTGCATGTCGGCAAAACCATGGAAGCCAAACGCGGCGACGGCATGGTTTTCATCAACTGCATGGAAAAACTCACCATGAATTCGCCGCGCGAAACGCTGCGCGCGCGCTTGTGCAGCGCGCTGGATGCCGGAATCGACGGCATCACGCTGGCGGCCGGCCTGCATCTCGGCTCGTTCGCGCTGATGGAAGAGCACCCGCGTTTTCGCGATGCGCAGTTGGGCATCATCGTTTCCTCGTTGCGCGCCCTGCAGTTGTTTTTGCGCAAGAACGCCAGGCTGAACCGCCTGCCGGATTTCATCGTGGTGGAAGGGCCGCTGGCGGGCGGACATCTTGGGTTTGGCATGGATTGGGCGCAATACGATTTGCGCACCATCGTCGCCGAAATCCAGCAGCATCTCCAAACCGAAAAGCTGGATATACCGGTGATCCCGGCCGGCGGCATTTTTACCGGCAGCGATGCGGTAGGCTTCCTGGAAACGGGCTCGGCGGCGGTACAGGTGGCGACGCGCTTTACCGTCGCCCAGGAGTGCGGCATCCCGGAAAACGTGCGGCAGGAATACTTCAAGGCCAGCGAGGGTGACATCGAGGTCAACATGCTGTCGCCGACCGGCTATCCGATGCGCATGCTAAAACACTGCCCCGCAATCGGCTCCGGCGTTCGCCCCAACTGCGAAGCGTTTGGTTACATCCTCGACGCTAACGGCAATTGCTCGTATATCGACGCCTATAACCGCGAACGGGCGCTGCACCCCGACGCCAGAAGACTTTCCGTCAAGGACAAGATGTGCTTGTGTACCCACATGCGCAACTATGATTGCTGGACTTGCGGGCACTATACCTACCGTCTCAAGGATACGACCCGCCGCAACGCCGACGGCACCTATCAGACACTGGCCGCAGAGCACATCTTCCGCGATTACCAGTTCAGCACCGGTAACAAGGTAGCGCTTCCCGCATAAAAAATATCCTGGCTGCTCTTGAAATCGGGCGGGCTGCACATAATATTGGCACTCGCAGGCCAAGAGTGCTAAACTCCGCCTCCGCATTTTTTCAACCCATTGTTCCAGGAGACTTAATATGAAAATCCGTCCTTTACACGACCGTGTGATCGTCAAACGTATGGAAGAAGAGCGTAAAACCGCTTCCGGCATTGTGATTCCCGACGCTGCTGCCGAGAAACCCGATCAAGGCGAAATCATCGCTGTGGGCAACGGCAAGATGAGTGACGACGGCAAATTGCAGGCCATGAATGTCAAGGTGGGCGACCGCGTGCTGTTCGGCAAGTATTCCGGCCAGGCGTTCAAGATGGACGGTCAGGAGTATTTGACCATGCGCGAAGATGACATCATCGGCGTGGTTGAAGCTTAATTACCGACAAACTTAGGAGAAATAGACATGGCAGCTAAAGACGTAAAATTCCACGACGCCGCGCGCAACAAGATGGTGATCGGCGTGAACATTCTGGCCGACGCAGTAAAAGTGACGCTCGGCCCAAAAGGCCGCAACGTGATCTTGGATCGCTCCTATGGTGCGCCAACTATCACTAAAGATGGCGTATCTGTCGCTAAAGAGATCGAATTGAAGGATAAATTCGAAAATATGGGCGCGCAGATGGTCAAGGAAGTGGCTTCCAAGACCTCCGATGTGGCCG
This sequence comes from uncultured beta proteobacterium, assembly GCA_963828205.1. GTDB lineage: Bacteria > Pseudomonadota > Gammaproteobacteria > Burkholderiales > Gallionellaceae > Gallionella. The sequence goes on along the minus strand of CAWHDU010000007.1, from coordinate 23,444 downwards.
GTGACGGTACCACGACCGCGACCGTGCTGGCGCAATCCATCGTACAAGAAGGCATGAAATTCGTTGCCGCCGGCATGAACCCGATGGACCTGAAGCGCGGCATCGACAAGGCAGTCACCGCAGCCGTTGAAGAACTGAAAAAGATTTCCAAGCCTTGCGCTACCAGCAAGGAAATTGCTCAAGTGGGCAGCATTTCCGCCAACTCAGACACCGTGATCGGCGAAAAAATCGCTGCGGCGATGGAAAAAGTCGGCAAGGAAGGCGTTATCACAATCGAAGATGGCACCGGTCTGGAAGATGAGCTGGACATCGTCGAAGGTATGCAGTTTGATCGCGGCTACCTGTCGCCTTACTTCATCAACAACCAGGATCGCCAACTGGCATTGATGGAGAACCCCTACATCCTGTTGCACGACAAAAAAGTTTCCAACATTCGTGACCTGCTGCCCGTACTGGAACAAATCGCCAAATCCGGCCGCCCGTTGCTGATCATCGCAGAGGACGTGGATGGTGAAGCACTGGCCACACTGGTGGTGAACAATATCCGCGGTATCCTGAAGACCGTCGCGGTCAAGGCTCCGGGCTTCGGCGATCGCCGCAAGGCCATGCTGGAAGACATCGCTACTTTGACCGGCGGCACGGTCATCGCCGAAGAAGTGGGCCTGTCTCTGGAGAAAGCCACTTTGGCCGAGCTGGGACAAGCCAAGCGCATCGAAGTAGGCAAGGACAACACCATCATCATCGACGGCGCAGGCAAGGAAGAAGCGATCAAGGCGCGTATCGGCCAGATCAACAAGCAAGCCGAAGAATCCACCAGCGACTACGACAAGGAAAAGCTGCAGGAACGCAAAGCCAAACTGGCTGGTGGCGTAGCGGTGATCAAGGTCGGTGCTGCAACTGAAGTCGAAATGAAAGAAAAGAAAGCGCGCGTGGAAGATGCATTGCATGCGACTCGCGCTGCGGTCGAAGAAGGTATCGTTCCCGGCGGCGGCGTGGCACTGCTGCGCGCCAAGATAGCGGTTGCCAAGCTGAAAGGCGACAACCACGACCAGGACGCAGGTATCACCATCGTGTTGCGCGCGATGGAATCCCCGTTGCGCGCCATCGTGGCCAACGCGGGCGACGAGCCTTCAGTGGTGGTGAACAAAGTGATGGAAGGTAAGGGCAGCTTCGGTTACAACGCGGCCTCCAGCGAATATGGCGACATGCTGGCGATGGGTGTGGTCGATCCGACCAAGGTGACACGCGTCGCATTGCAAAATGCCGCCTCTATAGCCGGACTGATGCTGACCACCGCTTGCATGGTGGCCGAGATGCCGGAAGACAAGCCTGCTGCCGGCGGTATGGGCGGCGGCATGGGTGGCATGGGCGGTATGGAAGGCATGATGTAATTTTCCGGTTGTTTCGCAGCAACAAACAAACCCCGCCCCGGCGGGGTTTGTTATTTGACTCGGTACCGGTATAATGCGCGGCTTCCAAAGACGGCTGATTGGCCTGACTAACAGGAAAATGGCTCGGTAGCTCAGTCACCAAGTTTGCAAATGACAAAGAGCAGAGGACTGACAAGACGCTGCGAAGCAGCTTCTTGCGGTGTAGGCTAACTTGCAACGCAAGTTAAGCTTGGCGAAAGCCAAGCGGCCGAAACCAAAATCCTTGTAGTTACCGCAAGAACTAACAGTAAAAAATGGCTCGGTAGCTCAGTCGGTAGAGCAGAGGATTGAAAATCCTTGTGTCGGTGGTTCGATTCCGCCCCGGGCCACCAATATTAATAACAAATGCCCGATCCGTTCGGGCATTTGTCTTTCACAGCGCATAAATACCCATGAGCAATCTTGCTGGCGACGATTCGATAGACATTTCAGGCGCGGCGCCGGCCAGTAGCACGATTGCGCGCGAAGCCGCTGTTGCACGTGAAGTCAGGCGCCGCCGTACCTTTGCGATCATCTCCCACCCCGACGCGGGCAAGACCACGCTCACCGAAAAACTGCTGCTGTTCGGCGGCGCGATCCAGATGGCGGGTACGGTCAAGGCGCGCAAGAGCGGGCGCCATGCGACATCGGACTGGCTGGAGATCGAGAAACAGCGCGGCATTTCGGTCGCCAGCTCGGTGATGCAGTTCACCTATGACGATTGCGTGATCAATCTGCTCGATACCCCCGGCCACCAGGATTTTTCCGAAGACACCTATCGCGTGCTGACCGCCGTGGACGCGGCGGTGATGGTGGTGGACGCGGCCAAGGGCGTCGAGGAGCAGACCATCAAGCTGCTTGAAGTGTGCCGCCTGCGCAACACGCCGATCATCACCTTCATCAACAAGATGGATCGCGAAGTACGCGAGCCGCTGGAAGTGCTGGACGAAATCGAGTCAGTGCTGAAGATCAAGTGCGCACCGGTGACCTGGCCGATCGGCATGGGCAAGCGCTTTCAGGGCGTGTACCACCTGCTGAACGACGAAGTGTTGCGCTTCACGCCGGGCGAGGCGAAAGCCGGGCAGGAAGTGGAAGTGCTGAAAGGCGCGCAAATCGAACAGCTTGCGCAGCAATGCCCGAGCGAAATGCAGACCATGCGCGACGAAACCGAGTTGGTCAGCGGCGCGGGCGCGTCGTTCGATTTGCAGGAATTTTTGCGCGGTCAGCAGACGCCGGTCTTTTTCGGTTCAGGCATCAATAATTTCGGCGTGCGCGAGGTGTTACGCGCACTGGTCGATTGGGCGCCGCCGCCGTTGCCGCGCGAAACCGACAAGCGCATGGTGCAGCCTGACGAGGCCGCGTTCACCGGCTTCGTGTTCAAGATACAGGCCAACATGGACCCGAACCACCGCGACCGCATCGCTTTCATGCGCGTGTGTTCTGGGCGCTATAGCTCGGGCATGAAAGTCAGACATCGCCGCACCGGCAAGGAAATGAAACTCGCCAACGCGGTGACTTTCATGGCCAACGAGCGCACGCGCATGGACGAAGCCTACGCGGGCGACATCATCGGCGTGCACAATCACGGCCAGTTGCAGATCGGCGATGTGCTCACCGAGGGCGAGGCGCTCACCTTCAAGGGCATTCCCTACTTTGCGCCGGAGCTGTTCAGCCGCGCGCGCCTGCGCGACCCGATGAAAGCCAAGCAACTGCAAAAAGGCCTGCATCAGTTGGGCGAAGAAGGTGCGGTGCAGGTGTTCGAGCCGCTGGCGGATACCACCCCGCTGATCGGTGCAGTGGGGCAGTTGCAGTTTGAAGTGGTCGAGCACCGCCTGAAATCCGAATACGGCGTGGATGCGGTGTTCGAGCGCGCCGGCATCCACACCGCGCGCTGGGTGACTTGCTCCGATGCCGCGCATCTCAACGAATTCGTCAAGGCCAACCATGGGCGCCTAGCCAAGGATGTGGACGGCAATTACGCCTACCTCGCCGACACCGGCGTGAATCTGCGCCTGGCGCAGGAGCGCTGGCCGAAGGTGCAATTCCACGCCACGCGCGAACACGGACAGCAACTGGGCTGAGCGTCACTCAATACCACAGCGGCTACCGTGCGGTGTCATTCTTCTGCGGTGCGAATTCCAGAAATTGCAAATTCTTCGATCATCCTGTCGGAGCCGTCCATCCGGCGGAATTTCACAGGCAGCATGCGGTATTCCAGCCCGAGCCAAATTTCAAAATAGGCATCCCCCTGGTCATGCAATTTTCGTAAATGCAGCGCGCGCAATTTTCCCATTGGTGTGTCGATGTCTTCCTTCATGACGATTTCGACACGGTAATTTTTGAGAGATAAGCCGTCGCTGATGGATAGCGGGATAATTTCCCTGTTCATGGGTAGCTGTGAAAGCTGGTACATGAAGCTCAGCAAATCCTGTGCATCGGCGGGCAATGCGGCATCGCCGCCACGTGTAAAATGCAATTTCTGCGTAGCCCAATCGAAAGTGGTTTGCAGGTTTTGCATGCCTCCCTTGATGTTTTTTTCTTCACTGAAAATTTCCGGCTGCAGTCCCTGCTTGCCGATTTTCCCGCTGCTCAGTTGAACAGGCTGGCCGCTATCCAGCAAGACAGGCAGCTCTGCAGCATGTCTGGTTGCCTTCAGGATATATCTGTCGTTGTGGATATCAAGCTGGTGGCGAAGCTCGCCTACCGGGAAAAATTCAGTGCCCCTGTAAATGGCAAAAGTGAACAGCGCGTGCCTGGGAAGCAGGCGGTTGACCGACGATTTTTCCATCTCCATCATTTTGTCCGCATGACTTGGTATCGGTTTGCTCGATGTGCCGCTGGCCGGCTTGTTTGTCCGGTTTGCCGGGCGCGATTTTGCAGCGGTCTGCGCTACTGGCTTTGGCATGGGCTCGAGCCTAGCGATCAGCGGCGGCAACCGCAACTCCTTATGCGGCAGCCGTATATAAGGCAGCCACAAAATAGCGGCATGTATCATTGCGGAAAGTGCAATGGCAAGGGAAATGCGACCGGCCGGCGTACGTGGGATTGCAGTCACGGCACGAAACAAGGAATGGAATAGCGTGCCGTGCAAAATAATTGCCAATTTCAATGCAAATTAGAACCGGAGCCCATGCCCGCCCCCCATACGGGTTTTGGGTTTAGCACGATGAGTACTGTGAAAGTGGTGACTTTGCCAGGTTGACCAACCGCATTTATTGCGCTCTCAACTCACGCCAGGAAGTCCGTCTTGTCGCTGCGGTACCTTTTGTCTCCGGGTCAACGGGAAGCTTCTCGCCCCCAGCTGTGGTCACCCATGCCTTGAGTTGCCCGGAGGGCAATCTGCCGACAACGATACCCACCGCCAAAGCACTGCCCAGCTTTTGTCCAACAACCTGCTCCATTGCTGTGGAAACATTTTGCCCAGTCAGGAAATCGAAGCTGTACAACCAGCTTGATCCGCCTATGGTGCATGCGCTATTTTCCGGAACATTCGTTACCACGATCAGCGTGCCGGAGACCAGGATGGGGTCAAGATTCACCCGCTCGCCCGGCGAGGGAGAGGGAGAGACCGGCTGGTTTGTTGCGGAATTGCTCACTGCGAAATCCGCATACCAGCCTGATTTGGCTGTCCAGTCCACAGCGTAGTGGCTGGTCGAGCGCGATGTCGCCGTGAGTTCGTAGATATACTGGGGCACAAATTCATCAGGCGATCCGGCGTGGTAAGTGCGCGGGTTTACGAAACAGCCTGCGGCAGCGCACGTCCTCGACAAGTCGTCCTTGATTCCATAAACCGATTGCACTTGCACGCCAACAGGGGCAGACAGGTCCGTCGAGCCGAGATAGCGCCCCGTGGTCACGAACACCCCCGGGGTTCCCGTGCCCCCCAGGGAGTTTGAGGTGTTCATCAACGGATCACCCAGCTCCGGGCGCGTGGTCACCGACTGGGCCATTCCTGCAGCATCCATCAGCGAGGCGATCTTGGTAACCGTGGGCGCTCCTGCCGTCCCGGACGCTCCCAGGTCGAAGCGCCACACGCTTCCGTTCAGGTCGCCGCCGTAAACGAAACGGGCCGTAAAGTCTGTGAGCAGGTTATCAATAAATGGGCTGAGTTTTGCCAAGCCGCTGGGCGGATTGGTTGCCGCGCCCGTGGCAGTTTTGCTCAGTATTTCGCCAGTCGCCGCATCCAGCACGAAAAGCGTACCCGCTCCCGAACCGGGCGAAACATTGTTATATCCAGATGTCGCCAGCACGACCCATTTCCCGTCCGTGCTGCGTTTGACGGTCACTGGGTTGCCGTAGCTGTAGCCAATGTCGGTGTCGGAAATGGCGCATAGCGAGCTGTCCGAACATATTTCCCACAACGCGACCGGGTTGGCAGGGTCGGTCACGTCCAACGCGTAGAAACCGCGGCCGCCGAGGCCCAGTCCGCCAACCAGTATTGTATGCCAACCGGTGTTCATGCCGTTCGTTGGCGTTGCCACATAGATATCCATCACCTCGGGTGAGCCATCCACATAATATTGATGCAGCGTGGCGTAATTGGTCTCGGCCAGCTTGTAGAGTCCGGGCATCACGATTTTGGGCAGATATGCCCACAGCTCAGCTCCGGTGTCGGAATTGAAGGCGTGCAGCATGCCATCGTTTGAGCCCATGTACAGCACGCCCTGGCGTGCCGCTTGATCCGATTTGAACGTGTCATAGCCGGCGTCGCTGAAGCTGTATTGCGGAACTCTCACATAAGCCGGCTTGGCATTGACCGTATCTCCCAGAAAGTGTTCGCGTAACCGGAAAACGCCCGACGATTCCAGCGAACTGTCTCCGCGCAAATAATTTACCAGGTTCAAACCGCTGTTGGCGCTGTCGACCTGCGCCGCCGTCAGCGTTCCCGACGACGTCGCCGGCGGCACCGGGCACTGCGACAAAAAGGCAAACTGGCATTTGTTGTCGAAATAGGCCTGCTCGGCGGCGGTCAGGCTGGCATAAGCAAAATCCTTGATATGGTTTCCATTGGCGTCGGCATTGTCGAATGTGTAAACATGTCGCGACGATATGGTTGGCGATGCATCCGCGTGAATCAGGGTGTCCAGTTGGGCTTGGGCAGACCAGATGATGGCCGGCTCCACCTCGCCCGTTGTCGCATTGATCAGCTGCGCGGTCACCTCGCCATCCCACTTCGTCGTGCGATAAGTCGAACTGAAGATATTGCGGTCGGTCTGGGTAATATTCGGGCTGCTGGTGGCGGATGCCGCTGCCGCTGCCAACCGCACATTGATCCCCGTCAAGGCGCTGGACAAGCCTGCCGACAACGAGGACGGATCGCGCGCGTTGTAGTATGTCCCGCGCCCGTTGACGGCGGCGTGCCACAAGTCGTCCAGCGCGGTCTGTGTATCGGCTACCGGCAATGGCCAGTTGCAGGTACCGGCCCCGAAAATGAGCAACCTGAAGCGCCGGTTTTTATTTTCGAAAAATCCCCCGTCACGGCATTTTCATAGTCCGACTGATAAGTCATCAAGCCATCCGCCAGCCCCAATGCGAAGGTCGTCATATGCTGCGTGCCGGCCAGCCCGGCAAGCCGGTCCTTGGTCGTCATCGGCACAATGTCTTGGCAAACGTCGGTGCCCAAAGCGCCGGTGCAGTTGCCCAGCGAGCTGTTGCGCAGATCCGTCTTGTAGTAATACATCGCCACGTCCGCCAGGGTATTCGTGGCGCCGGCGACACTTCCGTCATAGGCCCCGTCGCCGCGTTTCGACGCGCCCGAATCGGCGTTGTCGTAATTGCGCATGGTGGTTGTCCCATCCAGCTCCTTCACGTAGGAATCGGTGCCGTTCCAGTAGCCGTCCGTGGTGAGCAACTCGAAATTCTGCTGGCACGCATATTCCATCGGGTCGCCGGTCAGCACCCCGGGTTGCTTGCCGGCAAAATAGCGGCCCGCATGCGCCAGCGCCTCACGCAACGGCGTGCTGCTATTCGGATTGATCGCATAAAACTTGGTGTACCAGTTGGTCTTCTGCGTCGCATCGAACATCGCGACGGGCAAGTATGCGGATGAGCTCTCATTGATGGTGACGAACCCGACGCGGTAACGGTTGTCCAGCGCCAGGAACGCGCGCCCCGCCGCCGACTTCATCATCTGCATCCGCGTCTGGTAGTAGGCGTACCAGTTCGAGAAATTGGTCATTTCCTCGGCATAGGTGCAGTTGGGCGGCGCGGCACAGTCCGAGCGTTGGCTGCGATCGATCACCAGAGTGTTGCTATAGGTCAGCGAGCCCGCCCAACCCGTTCCCGTGACCGTTCCGCTGTAGCTCTCGTTGCCGTAAGTCGCGCGCCCTGGGACGATATCGCCGCGCAAGAACAGGCCATAGCGCACCGAGCGGAAGTTGATGCCGGTTCCGACGCTGTATTTCGCCTGGCAATTGATCGTGCCGCTCACCGACGTTTGCGCCCCCGCATCGCCGGGCGACAGCGCGGCAGTGGCGTCATCCTTGCAAAAACGCACCGGCGCCGGATAGCTGTAGGTGACGCCCGAGACAGTCACCGGAGCCGAGGCCGCGACGCATTTGGTCAGATAGAGGCTGTCGCAGTACTCGACCGGAAGCATCACGAAGTAATAGGGGTTGGCATTCACGGTCGATGCCGTGGTGTAAGAAGTCGTCCCTCCTGCCACCAGCTTGTCGATCCGGCAGTTGGAATTCGTCGTGGTTAAACCCACGGGCGGAGAATAGGTGAAGGTATTGGCGTCCACTCGCGTGACGGTGACCGAGCCGCTGGTCCGGTAACCATCATCGCAAGTGCCGCTCGTCCCATTGGAGACCTGAACCAGGTCTCCCGTCACCAGGCCATGCGCGGTCTTGTAGACCGTCACCGTATTGCCGGAAAGGCTGATGCCCGGCGAAGCCGGAGGAGTAATGACCACCTGCGTGATGTTGCAACTGGTGTTGCCTGCCGTGCCCACTGCCGTCGCCACCGAATAACTGAAACTGGTCGAACTGATGCGCGTCATGGCGACCGATGTCGCTTTATAGCCCGCATCGCAGGTGCCCGCGCCATTCGCCACCGTCACCAGGCTCCCCGTTGCCAGGGCCGGTGGGGGCGGAGGCCAGCGTCACGGTCACGGTGCTGCCGGCTTTGCTGATTTTCGGCGCCACCGCGGTATGCCCCGCCTGCGTTGCGTTGACCGTGCAGGAAGTACTGCCCCAATTCGATCCGGAATTGCTGGTATATTTAAAGTGCGTGGCATCGATCACCGTAATGGATCGGCTGTTCCCGCCACTCTTGTAGCCGCTCGAACAGGAACTGCCCGACACCACCACGGTATCCCCCGTCGCCAGCGCCGGCGAAATAGCGGTGTAAGTCACTGTCACGGCCCTGGTTGCCTGGATGTTGCAGGTAGTGTCACCCCAATTACTGCCTGAAGTGCTGGTATAGGTGAACCGTGTGGCACTCACTACGGTAATAGGCAGGCTGTCACCACTGCTCTCGTACCCGCTCGAACATCCAGACACCACTACCGTATCACCATTCACCAGTGCCGGAGATACCGCAGTGTAATCCACGGTCACTGTAGAGCCCGAATGACTAATGGCTAAACCCGCCAAGGCAGTCGCACCACCCGCCACGGACACGCCAGCCAGCGTGGTGGTGACATCGGATGTGGATATATCCAGCGTGCCGTTGAACACCGTGCCCGAAGTGGAGGTGGCCTGGTTCATCGCTCCATCGTGCGGAGTCGACGAGACCGTGCTTCCCGTCGTCAGCGAACCGGGGAAGGCATACACCGGCGGGTTGTCGGCGGAAATTGTTGCGCGCAGCAAAAACGGGTTATTGGTGTCGACCCCGTTCTTCTTGCAAACTCCACTGTTGCAATACAGCTTTTCGGGGTAACCATTGGTCATGTTGATGGTGCTTGTGCTCTGTATGCCATAGCCATCCACCTTGACCGCCGTCCACGGCGACCCCTGGGATGCCTTTAGCGTGCCGTCCGCGTTGACCGGCAACTGATAGGCGATGCGCGGGTTGTAGGCCATGCCGTTGTATTCATTGGTTTTGAAAGGCGTCTCGCCATTTCCGCAGGTATTAGATACCTTGCAGTGGTTTGCGGTGCCTCCGCTGTAAACCTGCCCACCCGCATAATCCGGCAAATAATTCCAGTCCATGCTGCCGGAGTTGTCCAGGGTGAACAGCACATTGGGTCGCACGACGGAGGAAGAGGTGCTCGACAAGGGCGATGAAGCAAGGTCGGTGGTCGCGGCGTGGGATAATGCACTCGCGCCAACTGACAGCCCGATCACCCAGGCAGCGAATTGAAATTGACGGCGGATTAAATTTGCGTTTGCCATGATTGCCTCCTATGTGTTTCGACTCACTGCATTTCCGAAAAGAGAAGGTGCTGCGATAAAAACTATTGCGCGATCAATGCCAGCGTTTGCGCATAAGTGACCGTGTTGCGCGCGCCCACCGAACGCGAGGTGATCCGGTAAAAAATGGAGGTGCTGGTGCAGGGCAGGAGCTGTGTCTTGCTGCAGCCCGTTTCAGGCTGGGTGTAAGTCTGGCATAGTTGGCCAGCCGCGCCGGGGCTTGTTCCTGGCGCCTGGCACATGCGATGTATCAAATAGCTGACCGTGGCAATGGTGCTGCCATTTGTCGGATCGACCACCGTGACGGAGGGGGCGCCGTTCCAGTTGGCATCGACCGCCCACCATGTGTAATTCGTTGCCAGCGGGCAGGTTGACGTGACCTCGCAAGCCAGAATCGGCGAGGAGGAATATCCGGGGAAGTTGATGTTCCCGCCTCCCGGGCACCCGGCGGCGGTCGCCCCGCCGGGGCATGGTTGACCATTATTAAAGTTCAGGATGGTTTTATCAGCCCCGTTGGTGCTGTTGGCCACCGATACCAGCGCGTTATAGCCCGCGCTCGATCCGGTGTCGCTCGCGTGCAACGCGGCCTGCCGGAAAGCCATGTTCCCCGCGATCACGCTCCCCGTATCCACTGAACGCATCATGCCGATGCCGGCCAAAGTCATCGCTACCATGATGATCAGTGCGATGAGCAGAACCACGCCACGCTGGCTGCGGGGTGTGGATACATTGCGCCCATTAATTCTGCAAGTCCCCATCATGGCCTCCAGACCACGTTGCGCAACGGCACGGTTGTTTCGAATGTCTTGTAGCGGTAGCATTTCCAGTCGTCGCCTGCTGCCAGGCCCACGTTGCCGGAAAGATCCAGCGGCGCCGCCACGGGATGAGCCACTGTTACAAAGCTGCCGATCCATGCTGGAAACACGGTCGTGGTATCGCACGCGCCTCCCGCGACACTGGGCTTCTCCGGTTGCACGCTGCGCGCAACCACGGCGAGGCGCACGGCGTACACCGCCAGCACGTTTGCAGGCGCCGCCTGATTCCATTCGTTGGCGTCTATCAACCCATTGCCGTTCGCATCGGTACCATATTCCGCCTTCAGCAACGCGATGCCATCGGAAATTACGCCATTCACGTCGGATACCAGTTGCGCTTGAGCATTGACGCTGACCGTCTCGACTGTCAGCGCAGGCGGGACAGCCGAAGCGAAAATGACCGGGTCGGGAGGAAAAGAACCGAAATCCCAGTTTGCCCGGTACCTGAGGGTGACGCTATCGGGAAGATTGGCAGCCGCTCCGGGCGTAATAACGACAGGCGCCGTGCCGACCGGGTCGGCAGGGAGCGGCGCCAGATTGGTGCTGGCAAATATGCCATAGCCGGTTTCCTTCAAAAAGCGCTCCAGTATGAACAGCGCCGACGCGCCGTTCTGCAGCGCTTCACCGCCGCTGGTCGTGGTGCGCTTGATGCCCTCTGATACGGAAAAAACCTGGAAAATAATGATGACGCCCAACAGCGCAATGACCATGCCTACCATGACCTCGGCAAGGCTGAAGCCTGCCTGGGCATTGATGCGCAAGTTGTCATGTTTTCTTTTCATGAGGTGCTGTTCCGCTAAATTAAAGGTAACCTGGTCAGTTGATAAAAGTCGAAACTGCGTGCCGGTGTGGGGCAACCCCGGAAGCTGCGATGGGGGGCTGCCAATTTATCGTTACCGTCACCAACGAACCGTTTATCGCAATGCTTGCTGTTCCATTCGGTAGTTCTGCCGCCACACCACTTGCAGCCCATGCTTGGGTATAAGCGTTGCCGTTTGCGGCGGTGCAAGGGTTGCATGCGAAAGTAGGGTCAGGGTTTGCGGCCATCACGTTGGATGCGTTTGCATTGATGGTGTTCAAACGCGTCGCCCATACAGTGCCAACGATCTGATCTGCCAGAAACCCGGCCGCGCTGCGGTATTTCGCATCCGCCACATTGCTGATCGCCGTCGCCTGCAACCCGACCAGCGCCAGAATGCCCACCGAGAAAATCAGGATGGCGATCATAGCTTCCAGTATCACGGAGCCAGTTTGTTGGGTATTGGCGTGCTTCGGCTTCATATCAGCGCTCATGTTTCGTTAGCAGTGTCTTGGGTCGGTGGCCGGCAAAAGCGGCGATGGATCGCACATCCGTGTGTTGCCCGCCGCCCCCACAGTAATTCGCAAAGGGCGATCCCCGGCTGGATTGAAAACGTCGATCTGCGTGAGGGAGGCGCTCGCATCGGCATTTGCCACGACCCTTCCGAAACTGTTGAACGTGACGGTGGTGGCGCCATTGGGCGTGACAACGACCTGCGCAAGCCGCGAACCTTCTTGCCCGGAGCGTTCCTGTACCCGAATTTCGCCGGCGGCGGCATTGGAACCCGCCCCGCATGCCTGTGAAGCAACCGGAGCCGGTGCACCCACCGACACCGCCAACACTTCCCATGATGAAGCGGGCAAGCCGCAAAGGACGAGGCGCGCCCGCCCATTGTTCTTTACTGCTTCGTTGCGTGTCAGCCGGATGCCATTCAATATTGATTCGGCTGCCGTGCGTATCTGCTGATTCTGTATCCATTCCTTGTAGTTTGGAATCGCGAGCGCGGTCAATATGCTGACGATGACGATGCCGATCATCACTTCGATCAGAGAAACGCCGCGCTGTTTGCTTTTGATTAGCACACGCCGCCCTTCTTAGTGACCCAGCAAGTCGCATTGGTAGCCCAGCCCGTGGGAACAGCCGTGGTCGCTTTGCTATTGTTTTGGTCAATGGTAAAAGCAAAACCGCCCGTCCCCTGGGTGGCAACTCCAGATGCCGTGACAGTAAAGAACTGGTTGGTACCACCGGTACCCCAGTTACATGAAAAAGTGAAATATTTGACGTCCGGACTGGCGGGCATTGCAACCCCACATGCAGCAGCAGTCGAGCCGTAATTACGGTTGTCTTGATAGAACTGCTCCAATCTGACGCGCGTGCTCCCAAGCGTCGAATATGCCTCGGCAAATTTCCCGCGTAATACGTAATCGCTGTAGGCGGGTATCGCGACGCTTGCCAAAATGCCGACAATTACCACGACAATCATCAGTTCAACAAGACTGAAACCTTTCTGCATATTCATTGCGCTCTCCTTTGCGTGTGTATATTAAAGTGCCTATTCTAGGGCTTCTACTTAAAACCGACCAGAGGCGCGGGTATCATGATGGGCGGTATTCCAATCATGACGAGCGTAGATTCCCGGCAGGGAAAATTTCCCGGAATTTACCCGCGCCGGCTTTTTGGCATGGGGTGGAGTGCCTGATTGGCCTCACCCAGCAAGAACTCCTTGAATGCCAATGCGGCGCTGGACAGGCGCTTGTTGCTGCGATGCGCGACGAACCAGTGGCGCAGCAGCGGGAAGTGTTCGACATTGAGCATGGCGAGCCGTTCTGTTTCCAGTTCCAGTTCGATGCTGTGCAGCGACAGGATGCCCAGCCCCATGCCTGCCTGCACCGCCTGTTTGATCGCTTCGTTGGTTTCCATCTCCATGCTGATGCGCGGCTGGATTTGATGTTCCGCGAAAATCCGTTCCATCGCGCTGCGCGTGCCGGAGCCCGGTTCGCGCGACAGGAAGGTTGCCTGTGCGAGCTGCGCAAACTTGATGCGCTTGAGCCCGGCGAGCGGATGATCGGGCGCGGCGATTACCACCAGCGGATTGTCCATGAACGGCTTTGCGCTGATGTCCAGCCCGTCCGGCGGCTGCCCCATGATGGCGAGGTCGGTGCTGTTGTCGGCAAGCTGTTTGAGTACGGCAGCGCGGTTGGCGACTTGCAGGATCACGTTGATGTTGGGGTGCCGCCGGCAGAATTCCGCCAGCAAACGAGGGGTGAAATAATTGGCGGTGTTCACCACCGACAGCGTGAGCTTGCCGTGCCCCAGACCTTTCATTTCGTCGAACACTGCTTCCATCTCGGCAAGTTGCTGGGCGATGTTGCGGCTGTAATGCAACAGCTCGCGCCCGGCCTCGGTGAGAAAAATCTTTTTGCCGAGCTGCTCGAACAGCGGCAGGCCGATATGTCCTTCCAGCTGCCTGATCTGCATGGACACTGCCGGTTGCGATAGGTATAGTTCTTCGGCGGCGCGCGAGTAGTTGAGGTGGCTGGCCACCTTTTCGAATACCTGAAGCTGCCGCAGGGTGAAATTGAGCATACCGGAATTATACCAAACTATAAGTAGTATTTATGGTTTTTATAAAAACAATTGACTATCGTTTATACGTCGATGCACCTATAGTGGCAACCATTGCAAGTCATATCAATCGTCAATACAGGAGAGAATGCCATGGACCAATCGAATCGTTATGCCGACCTGAGCCTGAAAGAAGAAGACCTGATCAAGGGCGGCAACCATATCCTGGTCGCTTACACGATGGAGCCTGCTGCTGGCACCGGTTATCTGGAAGCGGCGGCGCATATCGCGGCGGAATCTTCCACCGGTACCAACGTTGAGGTGAGTACGACCGATGAGTTCACCAAGGGCGTGGACGCGCTGGTGTATTTCATCGACGAGGCCAAGGGCATCATGAAGGTCGCTTATCCAAACGATCTGTTCGACCGCAATCTCACCGATGGCCGCGTGATGATCGTGTCCTTCCTGACCCTGTGCATCGGCAACAATCAGGGCATGGGCGATATCGCGAATCTGCAAATGCAGGATTTCTACGTGCCGCCGCGCATGCTGCAATTGTTCGACGGCCCGGCTAAGGACATTTCCGACCTGTGGCGCATCCTGGGCCGCCCAATCAAGGATGGCGGCTACATCGCAGGCACGATCATCAAGCCCAAGCTGGGGCTGCGCCCCGAACCGTTTGCCAAGGCGGCCTACCAGTTCTGGCTGGGTGGCGACTTCATCAAGAACGATGAGCCGCAAGGCAACCAGGTGTTCTGCCCGATCAAGAAAGTGCTGCCGCTGGTGTATGACTCGCTCAAGCGCGCCCAGGACGAAACCGGCCAGGCCAAGCTGTTCTCGATGAACATCACTGCCGACGATCACTATGAAATGTGCGCCCGCGCCGACTACGCGCTGGAAACCTTCGGCCCGGATGCGGACAAGGTGGCATTCCTGGTGGACGGCTATGTCGGCGGCCCCGGCATGATCACGACCGCGCGCCGTCAATACCCGAGCCAATACCTGCACTACCACCGCGCCGGTCACGGTGCGGTGACTTCGCCATCATCCAAGCGCGGCTATACCGCGTTTGTGCTGGCCAAGATGTCGCGTTTACAGGGCGCGTCCGGCATCCACGTCGGCACCATGGGCTACGGCAAGATGGAAGGCGGCAAGGACGACCGTATCATCGCCTACATGATCGAGCGCGACAGTTGCACCGGCCCGTTCTACCATCAGGAATGGTACGGCATGAAGCCGACCACGCCGATCATCTCCGGCGGCATGAACGCGCTGCGCCTGCCAGGTTTCTTCGAGAACCTCGGTCACGGCAACGTGATCAACACCGCCGGCGGCGGTTCCTACGGCCACATCGATTCCCCGGCAGCCGGTGCGGTCTCGCTGCGCCAGGCCTACGAGTGCTGGAAGGCTGGCGCCGACCCGATCCAGTGGGCAAAAGAGCACAAGGAATTTGCGCGCGCGTTCGAATCTTTCCCGAAAGATGCGGACAAGATATTCCCCGGCTGGCGCGAGAAGCTTGGCGTGCATAAATAATTCAGATATGTAGCCCGGATACAGCGGCAGCGGAATCCGGGGTATTGACTCTCTCCCCGGATTACACTGCGCTTCATCCGGGCTACTTGTTGGGCTCCGGCTTAGAGAGGACACGATGATCGATAAGGATCAGTACAAAATCAACCAGGAGCCGTTCTATCAGTCACAGGGTGACGAGGTTGCGCTCTACGAAGCCGCCTACGCGGCGCGCCTGCCGGTGATGATCAAAGGCCCGACCGGCTGCGGCAAATCGCGTTTCGTCGAGTATATGGCGTGGAAGCTGGGCAAGCCGCTGATTACCGTGGCCTGCAATGAAGACATGACCGCCAGCGACCTGGTCGGGCGCTACCTGCTCGACGCCAATGGCACGCGCTGGCTGGACGGCCCGCTGACTACCGCCGCGCGCATCGGAGCGATCTGCTATCTGGATGAAATCGTCGAGGCGCGCCAAGACACCACGGTGGTGATTCACCCGCTGACCGACCATCGCCGCACCCTGCCGCTGGACAAGAAGGGCGAGCTGCTCGAGGCGCATCCCGATTTCCAGATGGTGATCTCCTACAACCCCGGCTACCAGAGTCTGTTGAAGGACTTGAAGCAATCCACCAAACAGCGCTTTACCGCCTTCGATTTCGATTATCCGGCGCCTGCTGTCGAGGCTGAAATTCTCAGCAAGGAAACCGGTATGGACAAAGAGATGTCCGCCCAACTGGTGAAGATCGGCCAAGCAGCGCGCAATCTGAAAGGCCACGGTCTCGACGAGGGGATTTCCACGCGCCTGCTGGTGTATGCGGCCACCCTGATCAAGGGCGGCGTCGCGCCGCGTGCCGCGTGCCGCATGGCGCTGGTGCGTCCGATCACCGACGATGCGGACATCCGCGATACGCTGGATCATGCGGTCGATGCGGTGTTCGTGTAGGTGCGGATTTATCCGCACTGAGCTATTCAGGCAACAATAATTGTGCGAATGAATTCGCACCTGCGCAGATCGTAACCCGCATTTTTGTCTATAGCCTGCTGAAAAATAATGGAAACCACAACCATCCCCGCCGAACTGGAAGGCTACTGGAAGCAGCTCGACTGCGGTTTTCCGCGCGTCGAGCCGGTGTTTGCCGAGTGCATGCGCGAGGCGCTGACGACACTTTCCAAGCATGGAGTAGACGCTTATATCGAGAATGCGCGCTTCCTCGGCAAGATGGGGCGCGGCGCGGAGCCAATCCTGATCTTCTTGGAGAAATGGCCGGCGGTGGCCAGAATGCTGGGCGAAGATGCGCTGCCCGCCGTGATGGAGTGCATCCGCAGGATGTGGAAGTCGCCGAACGGCAATGCGATCACGCCGTTCCTGCAATCGTTGCCAGCCACCGCGCGGCGCCTGCAATCGCCGCAGCAATTGCGCGGCTACCTGGATATTGTGCTGGATTTCATGGAGCGCACCACCGGCTCGATCCACGGCATCCACCAGACTTTCCCCAGTCCGGGGCTGCCGGAATTTTTCAAGCAGACCCCGCTGCTGCTAGGCCAGCTTTCCCTGGTCGGGCTGAAAAACTGGGTGGAATACGGCGTGCGCTATTACCGGGATCATCCCGAACGGCAGGTCGATTACTTCAGCCTGCAGTCGGCGGACAGCCGCGCGGTGTTGCAGCGCGAACGGCACGGCACGCTGCTGGTGGATAACGAGCGCAGGCTGGATATGTATTTGCGTGGGCTGTGGCACGATGCAGACCAACTGATTCCCTACTCAAGCGCATTCGACGAACTGCGCAAGCCGGTTCCCTATTACGACAAGCTCGGCATCCGGTTGCCGGATGTGTATGACGACTTCATTCTCCCCTCTCCCGCGGGCGGGAGAGGGGCAGGGGGAGAGGGCTTGCTCGTATACCCTCTCTCCAACTCTCTCCCACAATGTGGGAGAGAGAGCGAACGACTCCCTGCGGGAGAAATCGTTATATCTGGATTAGATCGCTACCGGGCGGCGTTGGCGCATATCGCCGCACACCGGCGCTGGACGACGGCCATTTTCGCCGATAACTTCAGCCCATTGCAGCGCATGACCGTGGAGTTTCTCGAGGACTCGCGCGTGGAATATCTGGCGATGCGCGAGTACCCCGGCCTGCGCCGCATTTTCACGGCGTTGCATCCTGCTCCCGCCGAAGACGCCTGCGATCCCGAGCAGGAATCCTGTTTGCGCCATCGCCTGGCGATGCTGTCGCGCGCGATACTCGATACGCAGCATTCCTGCCGGAATCCGCATATCGTCGAGTTCGCAAAGCGTTTTCATGCGCTGATGCAACACGGTGATTCGAGCACGCCGGAGATGGCCGAGCTGGCGATTGCCTTCGCCGCAAAAACGCGCCGCCAGAGCGATCAACTTCCCAAAATCCACTTCAAGGACACGGTTGTGGATTACCGCGACGACAATCGCCAGATGTGGAAATTCATCGAGGAGGGGGATGAAGAAAAAGCCTTCGACGAACCGCGCAAGATCGAGCCGGGCGAGGAAATTACCGGCCTTCCGCCGCGCCATTACCATGAATGGGATTATCTCAACCAGAGCTACCGCCCCGACTGGGTAAGCGTGTACGAGGCGCTGCATCCGTCCGGCAATGCGGCGGATATCGACCGGCTGCTGGCCAAGCACGGCGGGCTGGCCAAGCGGCTGAAGAAAATGCTCGATCTGCTCAAGCCGCAGGAAAAGGTGCGCATCCGCTACCAGGAGGAGGGCAGCGAACTCGATCTGGATGTTGCGCTGCGCTCGCTGATCGACTATCGGAGCGGCGCAACGCCCGACCCGCGCATCAACATGAGCCACAAGACCAGCGGGCGCAACATCGCGGTAATGCTGCTGCTGGATTTGTCGGAGTCGCTCAACGAAAAGGCGGCGGGCTGCGACCAGACCATTCTCGAATTGAGCCAGGAGGCGGTATCGCTGCTGGCCTGGGCGATCGAAAAGCTGGGCGACCCATTCGCCATCGCCGGGTTTCATTCCAACACCCGCCATGACGTGCGCTACCTGCACATCAAGGGATACAGCGAAAGCTGGGGCGACCAGGTGAAGGGGCGGCTCGCGGCGATGGAAGCCGGCTATTCCACACGCATGGGGGCGGCGCTGCGCCATGCCGCGCATTATCTGGAAAAGCAGCAGGCCGACAAGAAACTGATGCTGATCCTGACCGACGGCGAGCCGTCGGACGTGGACAGCAAGGATGCGCGCATGCTGATCGAAGACGCGCGTCAGGCGGTGACGGAGCTGGATCGGCAAGGTATTTATGCCTATTGCATCAACCTTGATCACAAGGCCGACAAGTATGTTGCGGATATTTTCGGCAAGCAGTACGCCATCATCGACCGGGTGGCGCAGTTGCCGGAGCGATTGCCGCAGCTATTCATCTCGCTGACCAAGTAGAAATAGGCTCAAATGGCTGTGTGGAGCAAGGCATTAAAGTTATATAATTCAACAACCTTATAAGGAAAGAAGCATGAGTAAAAGTCTGGTCCAGTTCATCATCGAGGAACAACGCACCATTCCGGGCGCGACGGGCGATTTCACCGGCCTGATCAGCGATATCGTGATCGCCTGCAAGCAGATCGCGCATGACGTCAACAAGGGCGCGCTGATCGGCGTGCTGGGCAGCGCGGGCAGCGAGAATGTGCAGGGCGAAACGCAGAAAAAACTGGACGTCATCACCAACGAAATCTTCATCAAATCGACCGAATGGGCCGGCCATCTTGCGGCGATGGCTTCCGAGGAAATGGACGATGTTTATCCTATTCCGGCCAGGTATCCGAAGGGCAAGTATCTGCTGGTGTTCGACCCGCTCGACGGCTCCTCCAACATCGACGTGAACATTTCGGTCGGCACGATTTTCTCGATCCTGCGCGCGCCCAAGGGCGTGGAAAACCCGACTGCGGAAGATTTCCTGCAGCCCGGCACCACGCAGGCCTGCGCCGGCTATGCGCTGTACGGCCCGTCGACCATGCTGGTGATCACCAGCGGGCACGGCGTGAACGGCTTCACCCTGGACAGCGACATCGGCGAATTCATGCTGACCCACCCGAACATGACCATCCCGGCGGATACGCTGGAATTTGCCATCAACGCCTCCAACGAGCGCTTCTGGGAAAAACCCGTGCAGCGCTATGTCGACGAATGCATCGCGGGCAAGAACGGGCCGCGCGGCATCAATTTCAACATGCGCTGGATCGCGTCGATGGTGGCCGAGGTGCACCGCATCCTGATCCGCGGCGGCGTGTTCATGTATCCCAAGGACACCAAGGATCCCACCAAGGCCGGCAAGCTGCGCCTGCTGTACGAGGCCAACCCGATGTCCTTCATCGTCGAACAGGCGGGCGGCATGTCCTCCACCGGTTACGAACGCATCATGGACATCAAGCCATCCGGCCTGCATCAGCGCGTGCCGGTGATTCTCGGCTCGAAGAATGAAGTCGAACGTATTGTCCGTTACCACAAGGAGGCATAAAAATGGCTAAACCTTCAGTGTCCATCGTGATGGGCAGCGCCAATGATTGGGAGATCATGCAGCAGGCCGCGCGGCAGCTGCATGATTTCGGCGTGGCTTACGACGCGCGGGTGATTTCCGCGCATCGCTCTCCCGACCTGCTGTTCGATTACATCAGGGAAGTCAGCGCGCAGGGTGTGCAGTGCTTCATCGCCGGCGCCGGCGGCGCCGCGCACCTGGCCGGCGTGATCGCCGGGAAAACCACGCTGCCGGTGCTGGGCGTGCCGATCCCGTCCAAGTACCTGAAGGGGATGGATTCGCTGCTGTCCATCGTGCAAATGCCCAAGGGCATCCCGGTGGCAACCTTTGCGATCGGCGAGGCGGGCGCGGCA
Source organism: uncultured beta proteobacterium (assembly GCA_963828205.1). GTDB lineage: Bacteria > Pseudomonadota > Gammaproteobacteria > Burkholderiales > Gallionellaceae > Gallionella. The sequence goes on along the minus strand of CAWHDU010000007.1, from coordinate 3,120 downwards.
AATGCCGGGTTGTTTGCCGTTTCCATGCTGGCCCTGCATGACGCGCAGCTGGCGCAGAAGCTGGCCGAATACCGCAAGAAACAGGCCGAGATAATTGCGGCGACGACATTGCCGGATTTAACGTAGTGGCTTGACGTGCCGTGCCTTTGCCTGCCGCGACATTGCCAGGAGGTAAGCTGTGAAAAATACAATTCAGGAATTCAACCAGAGGCTGCTTTTGCTGGCTGAGCATATCGGCCTGCTGGTTATCGCCATCGTCACGATGATCGCCATGGCCGCCGAAGTCATGGTCATGGTGCGCGCGATGCAGGTGACCTTGGCCGACCTGCTGCTGCTGTTCCTCTACCTGGAAGTGCTTGCCATGGTCGGCGCCTATTACCGGTCAGGCAAGTTGCCGGTGCGTTTCCCGCTCTATATCGGCATGGTGGCGCTGGCGCGCTACCTTATACTGGATATCAAAGGCATGGAGGACTGGCGCATGCTCGCCATAACCGGCTCGATCCTGCTGCTGACGCTGGCGGTGCTGATAGTGCGCATCGGCCATGTGCGCTACCCTTATCCCAACGACGAATAGGGAAGCATGGTAGGGTGGGCACGTTTTTTGATTATCGAGCTTTACATAAATGAAGACAGTGTGCAAAACCAATAAACCCGTCATTCCTGCGAAGGCCGGAATCCGGTTGGAAATGGTTCCGCGTAGCGGGCAAAGCCGTACTTGGGTGTTGTCACACTTCGTGTGTGCTTGGTGATTGCCTGGATTCCGGCCTTCGCCGGAATGACGGCTGCTATAAATGCCTCTGTCATGAATTAAGTAAAGATCAATAGGTTTAATAAATTATGAATACTCACATACTCCAATCCAGCATCAAGAGCCTGCCGCTGCTGCACCGCGGCAAGGTGCGCGATCTCTACGAGGTGGATGCGCAGCATCTGCTGATCGTGCAGACCGACCGGCTTTCCGCGTTCGACGTGATTCTGCCCGACCCGATCCCTGGCAAGGGCGAAGTGCTGACCCGCGTGTCGAATTTCTGGTTCGACAAGCTGCGGCACGTCATTCCGAATCACCTGACCGGCATTGCGCCAGAATCGGTGGTCAAGGGCGAGGAGGAACAGGCCCAAGTGAGAGGCCGCGCTTTCGTCACCAGAAAACTCAAGCCGTTGCCGATCGAGGCGATCGTGCGCGGCTATCTGGTTGGCTCCGGCTGGAAGGATTACCGGAAAACCGGAACGGTTTGCGGGATCGCATTGCCGGCCGGGTTGAAGGAGGCGCAGAAACTTCCGCAGCCGCTGTTTACGCCTTCCACCAAGGCGGCGGTGGGTGAGCATGACGAGAACATATCCTTTGAACGCGCCGCCGAGCTGCTCGGCGAGGCGCGCGCCAAAGAGGTACGCGACGCGGCGCTGGCGCTTTATACGGAAGCGGCAAATTATGCGGCGGGCAAGGGCATCATCATCGCCGACACCAAATTCGAATTTGGCGTGGACGAAGCGGGCAGGTTGTATCTGATCGACGAGGCGCTCACGCCCGATTCATCGCGTTTCTGGCCGGCCGACCAGTACCGGGTCGGCAGCAATCCGCCCAGCTTCGACAAGCAGTTCGTGCGCGACTGGCTGGAATCGTCCGGCTGGAACAAACAGCCGCCCGCGCCGCGCGTCCCGCCGGACGTGCTGCAAAAGACTGCCGATAAATATCGCGAAGCGGCGCAACGCCTGACTGGCGCATGAGTTCGTCCGCATGAGTTCGCCCCCATGAGTTCGCCAAGACAGCTTATCGAGGGTTTTTCGCGATTCCGGAAAAAGCATTTCGTCAAAGACGGGGCGCTGTTCCGCGAACTGGTCGAACAGGGCCAGACGCCCAAAACCCTGGTGGTGGCTTGTTGCGATGCGCGCGTCGATCCCGCCTTGGTGCTGGACTGCGCGCCGGGCGACCTGTTCGTCATCCGCAATGTAGCCAATCTCGTTCCTCCCGCCGAGAACCAGGGACACTATCACGGCACCAGCGCGGCACTGGAGTTCGGCGTGCGCAAACTGAATGTCGAGCACCTCGTCGTGCTGGGGCATGCGCATTGCGGCGGCATTCGCGCCCTGCTGGATGGCGGCGTTGCCAAGGATGAGTCCTTCATTGCCGAGTGGATGGGGATAGCCGAGGCCGCCCGGGAGAGGGTAAACAGTGAATTTGCGGAGGCTGGCAGCGTAGCGCGCCATCGAGCCTGCGAGCAGCAGGCGATCCTGGTTTCACTGGACAACCTGATGACTTTTGCCTGGATACGCGAGCGTGTCGAGCAAGGCACGCTCGCGTTGCATGGCTGGTATTTCGATATCGAACGCGGCGAGTTGCTGGGCTACAACGCGGCTGCCCGCCGGTTCGAAGCGCTGTAATTTAAGGGTGCCTCAAAAACCGTAGCGAGCGGCTTGAGTGCAAGGCGCACGGAACTTTGCATGGCCATTCGACTAAGCTGGCAATAAAACGCCAGCCAAGTCGCTGGTCAACGGAGAGACGAGAAAACGAGCAAAGCGAGTTTCGGCGCAGACTAACCTTCAGGTTATGTCGTAGCCACATATCAAATAGATAAATGAGGAAGCGAGTACCGCGCAACGCCGCAATCAAGTCGCGCAGTAGGTTTTGAGGTACCCTTACTGCCCGGTCAATTCCTTGTAGCGCCCCTTCTCCGCGTCATAACGCGCATTCAGCGTTGACTTCTCTTCGTTGGCTTTTCCCATGTCCTTCTGCAGCTTGTCCAGCCGTTTTTGCGTCTCAATCAAGTCGTCATGCAAGGACGCCGGGGCATTTTTGCTCGCCGTCTTGTAATCGCTTTCCTCTTTTTTCAGGGTAGCCAGATTGCTCTCGGCTATTTTGAGCTGCGAGCCGATGCTGGAGATACGCGCTTCTACCTGTTGGAGGTTGCGGGAGCGCGCCAGCTCGATTTCCTGCACATTGCTGTAGGTGCTGAGCAGCGCCTTGTCGCGGCGCTTCTGCTCCAGCGCCGCTTGCTCATCGGCGAGTTTTTTCGCGTCTGCCTGCTCATCGGCCTGTTTTTTGGCGCGGCGCTCTTCCGGGGTGAGTATCTCTTTCTTTTCCACCACGCGCCCGGATTTGCCCAGTTCACTGCGATCCTTGTT
>CAWHDU010000006.1:0-243046 GCA_963828205.1 uncultured beta proteobacterium | reverse complement strand
TCGAGGTTGCCGGTGTGACCATCCGCACGATCCGCGGTCTCGGCTACATTATCGATAAAGTGAATCCCTGAAAATCACCGTTGCCGGATTAAACAATTCCATTTACCAGGCAAAGCAGCGAAAAACTACAAACCTCAGTTCGAGCCACAGAGAGCACAGAGAGAAGCAAACCTTCTCCATATTTTGCAAGTTCACCAAAAGGTGAATTGCTCCCGTGCTGCAGTTGTTTCGTTTTCTCTGTGATCTCTGTGTACTCTGTGGCTAACTTGATTGTATCCTTTCCGTTGCCTCTTCTTTATAAAGCGGGAGAGTGATTACATCAACCGCCCCATCCGGGCATAACATGGAATGACCATTATGAAAGATAAGGTTCTTTCGCTGCGCAGCCACCTGATGGAGCGGTTGCTGACGTCGCTCTTCCTGTTGTGGCTGGCCAGCTCCATTGTGGGGTATTTCGCTACGCTTAATTATGCAAACCAGCCCTACGACCTGGTATTGCTGGAACGGGCGCGCATGGTGGCGGAGCGGATGAGGCTGGGAAGCGGGCAGGAGCGGCTGGATATCAAGCTGAGCTTGCCGGACGGCAATGACCCCGGCATATCGGATCAGGTGCTCTATACCGTCAGCGACAGCAACGGGGAGAAAATCGCCGGCAATGCGAATCTTTCCCGCCCGCTTTCCTATCGCAGGGGCAAAGCCGGGCCGCTGTTCAGCAACGGCGAGCGCAACGGAGAAAAAACCCGCATCGTAAGCCTGGTTTACCCCGCCCCGCCCGGCGGGCAACTGCTCCAGTTGCACCTGTCGGAAACCACGCATCAGCGCCAGGCGCTGATCCGCGGAATTTTCGCCTATATCGTGATTCCCCAGTTGCTGCTGATCCTGATCGCGGCGGTAGTGGTCTGGTACGGGCTGAAACAGGGCATGATGCCGCTGGAGCGCCTGCGGCGCGAAGTGGCCATGCGGCAGCGCGACGATTTGAGCCGGCTGGACGAAACCAGGGCGCCCGCAGAGGTGCGCCCCCTGATCGATGCCGTGAACGATCTGCTCGAGAGATTGAAGCAGGCGATGCGGGCGCAGAAGCGCTTCATCGCCGATGCCGCGCACCAATTGCGCACCCCGCTGGCCGGCCTGAAGACCCAAGCCGAGCTGGCGTTGCGCGAAGATGACGCGGAGCTCAAGCGGCGCACCCTGGAATATTTGCATACCAGTGCCCGGCGTAGCACCCACCTGGTAAACCAGCTTCTGGCGCTGGCGCGTAACGAGCCGGACGGGCAGGGAGACTATGCGTTTACCACGCTCGACCTCAACCAGATGGCCCATGAATGCACCGCGCTCTGGGTGCCCTTGGCGCTGGAAAAAAATATCGACCTGGGCCTCGAAAGAAGCCCGCAGCATGTGCCGGTGCGCGGCGATGCAACCAGCCTGAACGAAATGCTCGGCAACCTGATCGACAATGCGATCCGCTATACGCAGGCGGGAGGGAACGTCACGGTCAAGGTGAGCCACACGCAGGATGAGGCGGTGCTGTGTGTGGAAGACAACGGCCCGGGAATCGACCCGCAGCATCGCGAGCGGGTGTTCGAGCGTTTCTACCGCATCCTCGGCAGCGGGCAGAGCGGCAGCGGCCTTGGCCTCGCCATCGTCGCCGAAGTGGCGAAGCGGCACGGCGCGACGATCAAGTTAGACCACGGGCGCGGCGGAAGCGGGACACTCTTCAGCATCCGTTTTTCCAGCTATGGCATGATTCAGAAGGAGGCATTTGCCGTGGCGATAATGGATCAACTGGCAAGTTGAGAGGCATCTGTGGGCGAGGGGGTAAAGGGCGCTTCTGAAATGTTTGTCCGATTTGATCCGGCAGTATGCCTAATTTTGGGCGAAGTCATATTTCTATTCGCGTACCCATTTCGATAACCCGGTTGGTGGGTATCTTGAAGAAGTCTGCCGCATTCATCGCGTTTTTCGATAACACGATGAACAACCGCTCGCGCCATTTCATCATGCCGGGGTCGGGGGCAGAAACAATCAGGGCGCGCGAGGTAAAGAACGAAGTGGCCATCATGTCGAATGGCAAGCCATGTGAGGCACACAACTCCAAAGCAGCCGGAACGTCGGGGATATCCATGAAGCCGTAGAAGATTCTTACCCGATAAAAGTTTTTGCCCAGATCGTCGATCAATAACCGGTTGCCTTTGGTGACATAAGGCTTATCCTCGACGATGACTGTAAGCAGAATATTGCGTTCGTGCAGCACCTGATTGTGCTTGAGATTGTGCAACAACGCGGCAGGTGCGCCTTCATCGATGCTGGTCAGGAAGACAGCTGTGCCGTGTATGCGATTAATGCTGCTTACGCCATCCACAAACATTTTTATTGGAACGGATCGATGGGCGATTTCGTCGAACAGCAATTTCCGGCCGCGCTTCCAGGTGGTGAGCACGGTGAATGAAATAGCCGCAACCCCTAGCGGGAACCAGCCGCCTTGCGGAATCTTTATGGCATTGGCCGAGAAGTAGGCCAGATCGACGCAGAAAAATATGCCGATTAACGGGATGACGAGAAATGGCGACCAGCGCCATGCCACCAGGACAAAGGCGATCAATATGGTGTCGATCATCATGGTGCCGGTGACGGCGATGCCATAGGCTGCCGCCAGGTTGCTGGAGCTTTGAAAGGTGAGCACCAGATAAACAACCGCCAGATATAGCGTCCAGTTGGTTAAAGGAACATAGATTTGGCCATGTGCTTTAGATGAGGTCTGGCGAATCTCCATGCGCGGCAGAAAGCCCATTTGCACCGATTGGCTCGCAACCGAAAACGCGCCGGAGATCACGGCTTGCGAAGCGATCACCGTGGCGGCAGTGGCGAGTAACACCATCGGCATCAGCGCCCATGCCGGGGCGAGCAAGTAAAACGGGTTTTCGATGGCTTGCGGGTTGTTCAGCAACAGCGCGCCTTGCCCGAAGTAGTTCAGCACCAAAGCGGGGAGCACAAAAGAGAACCAGGTAAGCCGGATCGGAAATTTACCGAAGTGCCCCATGTCGGTATAGAGGGCTTCGCCGCCGGTCACGGCAAGCACCACGGAGCCGAGCGTCAGGAAAGATAGCCAGGGGTCATGGATAAGGAAGCGAAAGGCATAGAGGGGATTGAGCGCAAATAACACATGCGGGCTTTGTGCGATGGACAGCGCGCCTAATAATCCCAGGGTGGCGAACCAGAAAATCATGATCGGGCCGAATGCCATGCCTACCGCGCCTGTGCCGTGTTTTTGCACCATGAACAGATGCGGTCAGCACCATGATGGTGACAGGCAGCACGTAACTGTTGAGTTGGGGGGCGACGACGTTCAAGCCTTCGACGGCGGAGAGCACCGAGATGGCGGGGGTGATCATGCTGTCGCCATAAAACAGGGCGGCGGCAAACACGCCGAGTGTCGCGATGAACCATCTGGTTTTTGGGCGCTCCGCGTTCAGTTCGCTGGCCAGGGCCAGCAGGGCTAACGAGCCGCCTTCGCCGCGATTATCCGCGCGCATGATGATGGTCACATATTTGAGCGATACCAGCAGCATGATGGTCCAGAACATCACGGAAAGCACGCCGAGCACGTTCGCTTCGGTTACAGGCAACGGGTGATGGCCGGCGAAAGTCTCCTTCATGGCATACAGAGGGCTGGTGCCGATGTCGCCATAAACCACGCCGATTGCGCCGAGCATGAGTGTGGATAACTTCTGTTTCGCTTGCGTATCGCTCATACTGCCTCCTTAATTTCTTCTCTGCGGAAGATTGGGGCGGCACTTTACGCTTGGTTAATGCCGGAAACAATCTTAATTATCGCGTATGACAGGTTTACACTCATATCGCAGGAGTGGAATATTCCGGGTAATGTCCGTGCTGGTTATTGCTGATCTGCTGGCTTGCCACGGCTACACTCCCTGCAATACCCACCACCACCCGCTCAGGGTAACGAAGGAAACCAGCAATCCCACCGCCACCATCAGCGTTGCAAGCTCCGGGTCGAGATCGTGCTCGGAGGCGATGATCGCGGCGGTGATCATCGGCGGCATCGCCGCCTCGAACAGCGTCACCTGTATTGCCTGCCCGTGCGCGCCGAACAGCGGCACATAGAGCAGATAAATCATGAGCGGCGCCAGCAGCAGCTTGAAACCGAGGCCTATGGCGAGATCGCGCCTGTGCTCCGCGATGTGCCCGAGGCGCAATTGCAGGCCCACCGACAGCAAGGCCAGCGGTGCCAGCGTGTCGCCCAGGCGTTTCAGCATTGCAGTAAACCACGGCGCGTATTCCAGCGGGATAAACAGCAGCGCGACGATCAGCGCGATGAACGGCGGAAACAGCGCGATGCGTTTGCCGATCTCCGACGCAGCCGGGCGTCCCGACGAGTAGATGCCCGCGACGGTGATGCCCAGGGTGGACAGCACGAGGAACGAACCCAGTTGATCCACCACGATGCCGCTGACGATGCCCTGCTGGCCGTAGTACGCCTCGATCATCGGCAGCCCGAAGAACGAGGTATTGCCCAGGCCGCCGGTCAACATCAGCGCGCCCACCGTGGCGCGCGGCAACTTGAGCCAGCGTCCGGCAAGCCAGAAGAACCCCGCCGCCAGCAGAAAGCCGATCCACGCCATCAGCGCCATCAGCATCACGTCGCCGCCGATTTTCAGGTCGTGCACATACAGCAGCGTCAGCGCGGGCAGCGAGACATGGATGATGAAGCTGTTGAGCGCGGCGGGCGCGTTGTCCGGCATGCGCCGCGCGCGGCGCAACAGCATGCCGGCGGCGAAGCAGAGGATGAGCAGGAGAAGGTTATTCATTCTGGAAAAAACACTCAGCCACAGAGAACACAGAGTTCACAGAGAACACAGAGTTCACAGAGAAAGTGAGGTAAGCAAGGATGGACGATTTGTCGTACGACTTGTAAAAAACAATTGGCTACCGTAAATACGGGGCATTCGCTTCATCTCTGTGTCCTCTGTGTTCTCTGTGGCTTGAATTACGGTTTTCAAGTTTATCAATTCGATCGACACTCTATTTTTGCGCACGGGTAATGAATCAGCGCGCCGCGTTCAGCCAGCGTTGCGCTTTTTCCATGTCCTGCAGGGATTTGAAATCCGCCGCACGCCGTTCCCGTGCGGCGCGCAACGCGATCAGGCCGAGTTGTGCCGTGGCCAGCGCGTCGGCCAGGGCGTTATGCCGCGCGTCGTTGCCGATGGAGAAATGCGCCAGCCAATCATCCAGCGCGTGATATTTATTCGCATAATCCGGGAAAAGCTCGGGCAGCAAATAGGCCAGATCGACCCAGGTGTGCCTGAATGCGATGCCGAGGAATTTTTCGCAGGCCTTGCGCAACATGGTTTCGTCGAAGGCCACATGAAATGCGAACAGCGGTGTACCGTCCAGATACTCGAGAAATGCCAATAACGCTTCCTCGGGCGGCAGCCCGGCGCGTTGCGCGCTGCCCCCGATGCCGTGCACCAGTATGTTCGCCTTGTCGCTCGCCACTTCCTGGTGCAGCACCGTTTCGAAGCTGTCGGCAACCGCGATGCGCCCGCCGTTTATCGCCACCGCGCCGATGGCGATCAGATGATCGTCGGCCAGGCTGAGGCCGGTGGACTCCACATCCACCACCACGATCCTGCCATCGGCAAGATCGGCTTTGCAGCTGGTGGATATTTTCGGTTTGAGGGCTTCCAGCCGCGCCTGGAGCTCCTCTGTCAGCGTGACGGCAGGCCGCCTGAAATGTGCCAGCAGTTTCCGTATCACAGGCGGTATTCCAGCGCCAAACGGCTTTGCATCTTGCGCGACTGACGGAACGCCTCTTTTAGAATGCGCCGGTCCAGGTCGTTGAGCTGCTCCGGGTCGATCTGGTTGTTCATTGCCGCACCCTGTGCGCTGCATTCGTATTGATGCAGCAGGCGGACTGTTTGCAGAAAATAGAACGCCTCTACCCAGCCTTCGATTTCCGCAGCGTTGATACGCATTGGCCCGGCAATATCGCGCAAACGCTGCACGGTATTGGTGGCGCTGCTGCCGCATGCCAGGCTGAGGATGCGCGCCGCATCGACAAACGGAGTGGTGCCGTTCAGCTTGATGTCCAGCGTCTGCTGCTGCCCGACGACGAAGTCGCGGATCACGCCCAGCGGCGGGCGGTTGCGCAGCGCATTGGCGGCCATCTGATGCAGGAAGCGCGGCACGCCGGAAATTCTCTTGGTCAGCCAGGCGCGCAGTGCGGCGGCCAGGGGCACATCGCCATGCAGGCTGCGAAAATCGAAAAAGATCGAGGCGTTGAGCAGGTCTTCCGGGCTGCCGTGATCGATCCATTCGGCAAAGGTCTTCTGCCATTCCTCCAGGGATAAACACCACTTGGGGTTGCTCGCCATGATGCCGCCGCTGCATAGCGGGAAGCCGCAACCGGCGAGCGCATCGTTGATGCGCTTTGCCATCGGCAGCAGGCGCTGGCGCACCGCATCCGCCGTCTCGCCTTCGGGCACGCTGAAGATGATGCCGTTGTCCTGGTCGGTGTAGAACGTCTGCTCCAGCCGGCCCTCCGAGCCGAGCGCCAGCCAGCATAGCCCGGCATGCCTTGAACCCGGCTGCTGCATTCCCGAGGCGATGCATTCCAGCTCGATGATGCGCGATGTCAGCAGATCGTTCAGCGTGGAGATGAGCTGGGTGATCTGTTCCGCCGCGACACCTTGCGCCATCATGTTGTGGGTCAGTTCGCGGATATCCTTGCTGAGCGCAATCAGCGTGGCGATGCTGTCTGCCTTCCTGAGCGAGGAACTGAGCTGGCGCAGCCCGACGCGCTGCAATCCAAACAGGTCGCGCTCGGAAACGATGCCGCGCAGCGTGCCGTCCGGTTCCGTCACCAGCACATGGCGGAAGCCTTCCCTGGCCATCACCATCGCGGCCTCGTAGGCCAATGCGCCGGGTGGTAGGGTGACGGGCTGGCTGCTCATCACGTTGCCGATCGGCTGGTCGATGGACAGATCCGCAAGCACCACGCGATCCAGCAAATCCTTCAGCGTGAAGATGCCCACCGGACGTTGCGCGTCGTCCGTGACGATCATCGAGCCCAGATGCGCATCGCGCATCTGTTGCAGGGCCGTGCGAATCGCGGTGCCGGGGCGGCAGGAGACGGGCGCGCGGCGGATGATGCTCCCCAGCGTGCTGGAAAGCGATTGCTGTTCGGTGGATGCGTGCGACAACTGCGCCTGCATCGCCTGGGTGGATTGCTCGAACAGCGCGGCGATGCGGCGCGTGCAGAAATCCTTGAACACCAGCGACAGTTCGATCAGCTCAAGAAAATGCTGCGCCGGCAATTCAAAACAGAATACATCTTCCGCAGCGCGATATTCCGATGTCACCGCGCGGTGCCCCAGCAAAGCGCCCACGGGGAAACACTCGCCCTCGTGCAATTCCAGCACCGCATCCTGCGGCGTGTTGGCGATGCGCGCGCCGCGCACCAGGCCTTGCTTGATCACGAAGAAACGCGTCGCCTCACCTTGTTGCGGGGATGCGATTACTTCACTCTTGGCGTAATAGGCAAGCTGCATCCGCTCCAGCATCCACAGCAGATGCTGGCGTTCCATGCGGTCGAATGGCGCGTGCCTGGCAAAGAAGCTTAATTGTGAGGGATGAATGGTAGTCAATGTATTACCCTAAAAAAACAGAATGAGGATGAATGGCGGAATCGGGTTTTGACGTCGGCTCCGTGCCGATCCGGTCAGTAAAAAAAGTCTTGTTTATTTTGCGGCGGCACAGTCCGCCCAAGCACACTCCTCGAACGATGCCGGAGTGGATTGAAACAGTTGCTGCCGCGCCTTATCGAGCGTCTCGACGGCTATTGTCGCTCATCTTTATGGTCAGCGCACCCGGGAGTTTTCTTACGCGAAACTTACATTCCAAAGTGATTTTGGGCTATTTTTAGCAAATGATTTCATTAATCGTTGACAGATCAATCGGAAAAAAATTACATTAGTCCCATACCAATCGCGTCCTCACGGACGTATATAAACCCGCACTAGGAGATCGCATGTCCAACATCCAGTCCATATTGAACGAAACCCGTGTATTCAGCCCTTCCGATGAATTCGTCAAGCAGGCCAATGTTTCGGGCATGGCCAGTTACCAAGCCTTGTGCAAGGCGGCGGAACAGGACTACGAGGGTTTCTGGGCCAAGCTGGCGCGCGAAACCGTGCTGTGGAAAAAACCCTTCACCAAAGTGCTGGACGAGAGCAATGCGCCCTTCTTCAAGTGGTTCGAGGATGGCGAGCTGAATGTTTCCTACAACTGCCTCGACAAGCATTTGTCCAGCCAGCCGGAAAAGACCGCGATCATTTTCGAAGCCGACGACGGCACGGTGACCAGGATCAATTACCGCGACCTGCATGCGCGCGTCTGCCAATTCGCCAACGGCCTGAAATCGCGCGGCATCAAGAAGGGCGACCGCGTCATCGTCTACATGCCGATGAGCATCGAGGCGGTGGTCGCGATGCAGGCCTGCGCGCGCATCGGCGCAATCCATTCGGTGGTGTTCGGCGGTTTTTCCTCGAAGAGCCTGCACGAGCGCATCACCGATGCCGGAGCTTGCGCCGTGATCACCGCCGACGCGCAGATGCGCGGCGGCAAGGTGATGCCGCTGAAACCGGCGGTGGACGAAGCGCTGACGATGGGCGGTTGCGGGATGGTGCACAGCGTCATCGTCTACCGGCGCGCCGCCTGCGAAACCGCATGGAACAAGGAGCGCGATATCTGGTGGCACGACCTGGCGGCAGGGCAGGGCATGACCTGCGAACCGGAATGGGTCGGCGCGGAGCACCCGCTGTTCATCCTCTACACATCCGGCTCCACCGGCAAACCCAAGGGCGTGCAGCATTCCAGCGGCGGCTACCTGCTCGTGACGATGCTGTCGATCAAATGGGTGTTCGATTACAAACCGACAGATGTTTTCTGGTGTACCGCCGACGTGGGCTGGGTCACCGGCCACAGCTATGTCACCTACGGCCCGCTGGCGATGGGCGCGACGCAGGTGATCTTCGAAGGTGTGCCGACCTACCCCGATGCCGGGCGCTTCTGGAAGATGATCCAGGATCACAAGGTGACGACTTTCTACACCGCGCCGACGGCGATCCGCTCGCTCATCAAGCTGGGCGGCGACTTGCCGAGAAAATACGACTTGTCCAGCCTGCGCCTGCTAGGCTCGGTCGGCGAACCGATCAATCCCGAGGCATGGATGTGGTACTACACCGAGGTCGGACGCTCGCGCTGCCCGATCGTGGATACCTGGTGGCAGACCGAAACCGGCGCGCACATGATCGCCCCGCTGCCCGGCGCGATGCCGATCAAGCCCGGCACCTGCACGCTGCCGCTGCCCGGCATCATGGCAACCATCGTCAACGAAGCAGGCGACGAAGTAAACGACAAGCACGGCGGCTTTCTCGTCATCAAGCGCCCTTTCCCGTCGCAAATCCGCGCCATTTGGGGCGATCCGGAGCGCTATCGCAAAGCTTATTTTCCCGAAGAAATGCGCGGTGCTTACCTGGCCGGCGATTCCGCACACCGCGATGAAGACGGCTATTTCTGGATCATGGGACGCATCGACGATGTGCTGAATGTCTCGGGCCACCGCTTGGGGACGATGGAAATCGAATCGGCGCTGGCCGCCAATCCGCTGGTCGCCGAGGCGGCCGTGGTCGGCAAGCCGCATGAAATCAAAGGTGAGGCGGTGGCGGCTTTCGTCGTGCTGAAGGGTGCGCGTCCGGACGATCCGGCCAAGGCCAAGGAGATTGCAGAAAGCTTGCGCAACTGGGTGAGCAAGGAAATCGGCCCGATTGCCAAGCCCGACGAAATCCGCTTCGGCGACAACCTGCCCAAGACGCGTTCCGGCAAGATCATGCGCCGCCTGCTGCGCGCCATCGCCAAGGGAGAGGAAATCACCCAGGATGTTTCGACATTGGAAAACCCAGCAATACTGGAGCAACTCAAAAACGCAGTACATTGATAAAGTTTGTGGGATGCAGGTCAATATTGCCGGGTTTCGGGGAAGGCTCTTGTATCCGGAGGGTGGACTTGCGCAGCAAGTTAAGCCGCGTAGCGGCGGTCGAAGCCAATACCCCGCAATACTGGAACAGATGAAGAACGCAGTACATTGATCCCAAATAGTCCATTAGACCGTCATTCCCGCGCAGGCGGGAATCCAGCCCGGACAAACAGCCCGCGAAGCGGACAAAACTGTAATGTTGCCCCGCTTCGAGGGAGATTTTATTATCAACTGGATTCCCGCCTGCGCGGGAATGACACAGTTTCGTGCTAATGGATAATCTGGGCTAAAAACAGAGGGCAGATTTTTTCCCGCGCTCAGCGCGGGCTGATGAACAGTCGCGACAAAACCCTATAGATTCGGCATGTAAAAAGTAGCACCGTCATACCGGCGCAGGCCGGTATCCAGTGGCGCGCAAGGCGCGCCGCTATTGATTCTTGCTGGATTCCTGGCCAAGCCCGGAATGACGAATGTGATGTTTATAAAGTGCTGGATCAATAGTCTTCTGTCCTTTGTACCCTGTCTTCTGATTCCGATTGACCTGATCGCAGCATCCCGGTACCATCGCGGGAACTTTTGAGCCGACCGGAGTCATGCACGTGCCATTGATTCGACTGATTTTTTTTGCGCTGCTGGCCATTTGTACTTTAGCCTCCCCATTCGTGTACGCAGAAGAACAGCTTGCCCTGAGCGCATCTCCTACCATCTCCATTGCGCCCCTGACGCTTACAACCGCGCGCAACATCCAACTGGAACTCATTCCGGATAACGATTTGGCAGAACGCGATCTCTGGACGCGCATCCGCAACGGTTTTGCCATGCGCGACCTGGACAGCCCACTGATCGCAAAGCATGAGAAATGGTATGCCAGCCGTCCAGACTATGTGGCGCGCATGACGGATCGCGCGCGCCGCTATCTTCACCACATTACTGTCGAAGTAGAGCGGCGCGGCATGCCCGGTGAAATCGCCTTGCTGCCGATGATAGAAAGCGCCTTTAATCCGGGCGCCTACTCGACCAGCCGCGCTTCCGGCATCTGGCAATTCATCCCTTCCACGGGCAAGAATTTCGGCATGCAGCAGAACTGGTGGTATGACGGCCGGCGCGACATCGTCAGCGCGACCAACGGTGCGCTCGACTACCTGCAAAAGCTGCACGATATGTTCGGCGACTGGGAGCTGGCGCTGGCTGCCTACAACTGGGGCGAAGGCGCGGTGCAACGCGCGCAAGAACGCAACCGTCGCCGCGGTTTGCCGGTGAATTACACCAGCCTGAAAATGCCGAATGAAACGCGCAACTACGTGCCGAAATTGCTGGCGGTCAAGAATATTGTCGCCAACCCCGCCGGTTTCGGCCTGGTGCTGGAAGACATCCCCAACGAGCCCTATTTCGCCGCCATCGCTACCGCCAGGCACATTGACGTGAAGCTGGCCGCGCAACTGGCCGACATCCCGATGGAGGAGTTCGTCGCGCTCAATCCCGCGCACAACCGCCCGGTCATCCTGCATGACAGCAGCGACCTGATCCTGTTGCCGGTCAATGCCGTCGAGACCTTCCGAGCCAATCTGGAGAGCTATGACAAACCGCTGGTGAGCTGGCAAGCCTATCAGCCCAAAAAGGGCGAACGGCTTGACCGTCTTGCCCCGCGCTTCGGCCTTTCCGTGGAAAAACTCAGGTCGGTGAACGGCCTGTCGGGCCGCATCAATGCGAGCACCGGGCAAACGCTGCTGGTGCCGGTCAACGGCGAGGAGAATGCGCCTGAAAGCGAGTTTGAAGCCTTCAACATGCATCTTGCGCCCACCAGCGATGGCCGCACGCGCACCATCAGTCACACGGTACGCAAGGGCGAAACGCTGGCGAGCGTGGCGCGGCGCTATCGCGTCAGCGTCGCCGCCTTGCAAAGCGCGAATGACAAGTTGAAACAACTCAAACTGGGGCAGACCATTACTGTCGTGCAAGTGGTATCGCGTAAGCCTCGCAGATACCTGGCCAAATCCGGCACCAGGCCGCACAAACAGGTGCAACGCAGTATTGCAGCCAAAAAGCAGGCTTCCAACGACCCGCAAAAACGCGTGCATGTCGCTTATAGCGCGTCACGATAAAACCATCGTTTTTTACCGCCGCGCAAGTTACCCGTTAACTTTATAGCAGGGAATGGCCATGAGAATTCGCCATGCCTGCTGTGCGATGAACCTAGAAAAAGCAGTTAGCCACAGAGAACACAGAGATCACAGAGGAAAAACAAAAGCTTGCAACTCGGAAGCATTTCACCTTTCCGGTGAAACTAAATAATGTGATAAACCACGTCTTTCTCTGTGTTCTCTGTGAACTCTGTGGCTTGAACTGAGGTTTTTAGGATGAAATAAACCCTTAGAATCTGGAAGCTATTTTCGCGGAGAAAGATGCGGCGAATTTGTACAGCTTCCACACGCGCCATGCGCCGGTCACCATACCTGTCACGCCGCGCCGCCGGATCACAAGAATGGCGGCGATGCCCGCGACCAGCAACGGCCTGGCGCGCAGGAAACGCGCGGTAGCCAGGCCTTGGTCGGCCAGCGCCAGCGGGGTTTGCCAGCGTGCGCCCGTTTCGGCCAATTGTTCGCGCTGCGTGGCGATTCTCGCCAGCAGTTCGCTGCGGCGTTGCATCACTGCGAGCATTTGGCTCTTCATGACTGTTCAGGCCGGTCATGGCCGGTTTCCAGCCGCTCCCGGTCATTGGCCAACTCGGCTAGGCTGGCGGAAAACAGCCGGGATTTGGTTTGTGCCTTGCCGCGCAACAGCATCGCCATCAGCGTTCCCAATGCAAGGAAAAGAGCGCTCAACGCGCCAAGCGCCGCGAGGCGGTGATCGTCCCAGAACAGCACCACGATGAATGCCGTGAGCAGCAAAATGCCCATGCCGAAACAGAATAGGGCGAACGAAGCAAAAAGGAGCATCTGCGTTAAACGCAGACGCTCCTCTTGCAGCTCATTCGCCAGCAGTTCAAGCCGCGTCGAAGCAATGGAAACCAGAGTGCGCAGAAACCGCTTTGCCGAGTCCATCAGCCCCGAGCCCACTTCAGCCATCGCTTAGCGGCCGCGCGAAATCAGCATGCCTATAATCAATCCTACTCCGGCAGCGATGCCGACCGCCTTCCATGGATTTTCATGCACATATTCGTCGGTCACTTTCGCCGCTTCCTTGGTCTTGGTGACTACGGCGTCCTGCGCAACAGCGAGGCGCTGCTTGGCGGCCGCCAGATTTTCCTGGATGCGCTCGCGCGCTGCGGATACTTTTTCACCGGCCTGGCTGGCCGTTGCGCGCAGCAACTCTTCGGCATCCGCTACCACTATACGCAAATCCTGCATGAGTTTTTCCTTGCTGATTTCGTTTTCTACGTGTGCTAATTTGGTAGTCATGATTCGCTCCTTAAATAAACGATGAAAAATACCGCCACTCCGTAACACACTATCGTCCGGCAATTCCCGGATACCTCGCTGTCTTTGTAATCCAAAGGCAACGCCGCGTCAACACAAACATATTTTTTATGCATGATGGCAGCGTACGGTGTGCGTTGCAGCGGCATTGCGTTCCTCCGGATAGGACTCGCGGCAATGTGATGTAGCGTACATGCAGCGCGGCGCAAAATGGCAGCCCGGCGGCGGATTGGCGGGTGACGGCAGGTCGCCCGCCAGCCTGATGTACTCCCGGCCCTTGCCGTCGATACGCGGCACGGCGGACAGCAAGGCTTGCGTATAGGGATGCCTGGGCGCGCGCAGCACTTCTTCCGCCGCGCCGCGTTCGACGATGCGCCCGAGGTACATCACGCATACTTCGTGCGCGAGATATTCCACCACCGCGAGGTTGTGGGTGATGAACAGGTAACTCAGGTTCAATTCCTGTTGCAGCGATTTCAGCAGATTCAGGATTTGCGCCTGCACCGACACATCCAGCGCGCTGGTCGGCTCGTCGCAGATCAGCAGTTGCGGCGACACGGCGAGCGCGCGCGCAATCGCGATGCGCTGCCGCTGCCCGCCGGAAAACTCGTGCGGATAACGCCATTTCGCGGCGCGATCGAGGCCGGTCTTTTCCAGCAGGCCGTCGAGATGCGTTTGCCGCGCCGTGCTGCCGCCGAACTGGCTCCCTCGCCCGCTGGCGGGAGAGGGTTGGGGTGAGGGCGTTTTCAATGCGATCATGCCCTCTTCAAGAATTTCCGCGACGCGCATCTTCGGGTTCAGCGAAGCGTATGGGTCCTGGAACACCATCTGCATTGCCGCGCGCCGCACGCGCAATTCGCGCGCCACAAGCCCGGTCAGTTCGCGCCCGGCAAATTGTACGCTGCCCGCAGTGGGCGGAATCAATTGCAGCAACGCCTTGCCCAGCGTGGTCTTGCCGCAGCCGGATTCGCCCACCAGCGCCAGCGTGCGCCCCTGCGGAATCTCCAGCGACACCCCGTCCACCGCCTTCACCTGCCCGACCACGCGCTGCAGGATGCCCTTGCGGATCGGGAAGTGAACTTGCAGGTTTTCAACCTGCAAGAGCGGGTAGCTAGTAGCTTGTGGCGGGTAGCCAACCTCGGTCTGATTGTCTGCGATTGCCTGGTTTTCGCCTTTAGCTACAGGCAACAAGCTACCAGCTACAAGCTCACGGTAAAGATGGCACCTCACCCCTCGTCCATCCTCCAGCACCGACCACCCCGGCGTCTGTTCGCTGCACAATCCCCACGCCTTGTCGCAGCGCGGCGTAAAGCGGCAGCCCAGCGTGATGCTGCCCGGCGCCGGTACGATGCCGGGAATGGCGGCCAGCGGCTGGCCGCGCCGCGTCGCAGCGGGCAGGGCGGCGAACAGTTTCTGCGTGTAAGGGTGCAGCGGCTGTGCGAACAACTGTTCGCGGCTGGCCTGCTCGACGATCTGCCCGGCATACATCACGCCGACCCGGTGCGCCATTTCCGCTACCACGCCGAGATCGTGCGTGATCAGCAGCAGCGCCATGCCGCTTGCCTCCTGGGTGTCGCGCAACAGTTGCAGCACCTGCGCCTGGATCGTCACGTCCAGCGCGGTGGTCGGCTCGTCGGCGATCAGCAGTTTGGGCTGTCCGGCCAGCGCCATCGCGATCATCACGCGCTGCTTCATGCCGCCGGAAAACTGGAACGGATATTCCGTCACGCGCCGCGCCGCATCGGGGATGCCGACCTGCTCGAGCAGTTCGATGCAGCGCCGCGTAATTTTATATCTCCCCTCGCCCGCAAGCGGGATAACCAGCGACTTGGCTGCTGTTTCTGGCAGCCTAGTCGAATGGCTAGTTGTTTTATCCAGAGGGGTTGGGGGAGAGGGTGCATACCCATGCAACTCCAGCACCTCGGCGATCTGCTGCCCGACCGTCAGCACCGGGTTCAGGCTCAGCGCCGGTTCCTGGAAAATCATCGCCGCGATACCGCCGCGCACACCGCGCATCTCGCGCTCGCGCAAACCGAACAGCTCTATGCCATCCAGCCGCGCCGCGCCGCCCGCATGTTTCACGCCGTCCGGCAGCAGGCGCAGCAGCGACAGCGCCGTCATCGACTTGCCGCAACCCGATTCGCCGAGCAGCGCGAAGGTCTCGCCCTGCCCGATACCGAACGAAATGCCATCGACGATCGGTACGCCGTTGTGCAAAGAGGTGGTCAGCGACTCGACGGAAAGGATTTCGCCCAAGGCCTCACCTGTCCAGCGGGCTGACCACGCCCTTGCCGCCCTTGTTCAGCACATGGGTGTAGATCATCGTGGTGGAAACATCGGAATGGCCGAGCAGCTCCTGCACGGTGCGGATGTCGTAGCCGCTTTGCAATAGATGCGTGGCGAAGGAATGGCGCAGGGTGTGCGGCGTGGCGGGCTTGGTAATCCCCGCTGCCGTTACCGCCTTTTTCATCGAGCGCTGAATTGCCTTTTCATCGGCATGATGGCGTCGCACCACACCCGAACGCGGATCGGTTGAGAAATTGCGCGAAGGAAATATATATTGCCAGCCCCACGACTTGCCTGCACTTGGATATTTTTTCTCCAAGGCCATCGGCATATATACCTCACCAAAGCCCTTGGCCAAGTCCTCGTCATGCAACGCCTTCACCCGCTCCAAATGCTGCTTCAGCGGCTGCACCAGCGAAGATGACAACATGGTAACGCGATCCTTAAATCCTTTACCTTCGCGCACCAAAATCTCGCAACGCGCAAAATCCACATCCTTCACCCGCAAGCGCAAACATTCCATGATCCGCAGTCCGCTGCCATAGAGCAGACTGGCAATCAACCAAACAGACCCATCCATGCGGGCAAGAACAGATTGCACTTCTTCACGCGTCATCACCACCGGTAGCCGTTTGGGTGCCTTGGCCTGAGTTATCTTATCCAACCACGGTAACTCGATCTGCAATACTTCTTTATACAAAAACAGCAGCGCGCTTTTTGCCTGGTTTTGGGTAGAAGCCGACACTGTGCGTTCAACCGCTAGATGCGATAAGAACGCCTCCACTTCAGGTGCTCCCATCTCTTGCGGGTGACGCTTGCCATGAAACCAGATATAGCGTTTAATCCAATCCACGTAGGTTTTTTCAGTGCGCAAACTGTAGTGCTTCACGCGCAGACGGGACACTACCTGATCGAGCAGTTTAGGTGGTGGCGGAGTGTCAGTAGGTGTAACCATAAGTGGTGTGTTTCAGAATTCCAATATTTCCAACCAAGGTGCGCTAAAAATACGCTACTAACTGATATGAATCAAGTTTTGTTTAGCTCAAGCAGAATAGCCGCCTGTCCTGATAAAAGAATAGGTCTTTTATTGGGGTCTACATAACGTTAGGGGAAGGGCGAAGCATTGACCATGTTGGATTGTTTATATCAAGTTGTGAAGGACTTCCAAACGATTATTGTCGGCGTGCTTGGCTTTTCGGGCGTTATCTTTACATTGCAAATGACTTCTCGGTTATCACGGGAGCAACATGAGCGTAGCGTCAAACATGATCGCGAGGTACTAAAAACTGCGCTGCGCGCGGAACTGGAATTAATTCAAAAGGCCTTTTCCGATAAGGCTGCATCACCCGAAGATGACCGCGAAGAAAGTGATGCATTCTTTCCAGAGGAAACGCACACAAAGGTCTATCAAAGCTTTGTTGGAAAACTTGGTCTCCTGTCTCCGGAAGAGGTATCGGCAGTTATTAAGGCATACACTTTAATTGAGGAAACACCAACACGACTCAGGCTGCTTTCTTCCGGGCACGATCCTTCATACGACAAGCCCGGTTACATATTTATCAAAGCACCTCACAGCAAGACTGCCGCAGGAATCTACAAGAGCTTTCTTCCGTCTATAGAGGCCGCTCTACAGAAATTAGGAGATAATTGATTGAAGGCCAAGAACCTATGTCCCCTAACCCGACATTCAACCCGGACTCCGCAAAAGCGCGGAGCCGGTTAATTCCACGTTGGGCTTCTATGGAGGGTGTCGAATGAAGAAGGGTTTTGGTATTTTTCTAATCGCTTTCGCGGTTTTGCTTTACCTATTAGGGTGCTCTGTTTTAGCGAAGGAGAGGGTGTAAATATTTTTGTGTAAACGGTCATTTGGCAGGAAACTGCCTAACTTCAAGGAGGAGTGAACATGACCGCAGCAAAGAAAGCACCATCGCCCGATTTAATTGACCAACTGCTGGCCGATTACCAGAAACCCGAAGACCTGCTCGGCGAGCACGGCCTGCTCAAGCAACTCACCAAGGCCGTTGTAGAACGCGCCCTGCAAGCCGAAATGGCAGAGCACCTCGGGCATGACAAACATGAGCCGGTAGCCAATCCTGCGGGCAATACCCGCAACGGCACCAGCCGCAAGACGCTCAAGGGCGAATTCGGCGAACTGCCGATAGAAATCCCGCGCGACCGGCAAGGCAGTTTTGAACCGCAACTTATCCCCAAGCATCAAACCCGCTGGACGGGATTCGACGACAAGATTCTATCGCTCTATGCGCGCGGCATGACGGTGCGCGAGATACAAGGCCATCTGGAAGAAATGTATGGCACCGAGGTTTCGCCCAGTCTGATCTCGTCGGTGACCGATGCCGTCATCGAGGATGTCAAAGCCTGGCAGTCCCGCCCGCTCGATGCGCTGTACCCCATCGTTTATCTCGACTGCATCCATGTCAAAGTACGCGATAACGGTGCGGTGCGCGTCAAGGCCGCGTATCTGGCGCTGGGCATCAAGCTGGATGGAGAGAAGGAGCTGTTGGGCATCTGGATCGCCCAGACCGAGGGCGCGAAGTTCTGGCTGCAAGTGGTGACCGAACTCAAGAACCGTGGCGTGCAAGACATCTTCATCGCCTGCGTGGACGGCCTGAAGGGCTTCCCGGAAGCCATTGAAGCCGTGTTCCCCAAGACCGCCGTGCAGTTGTGCCTCGTGCATATGGTGCGCCACAGCCTGAACTACGTGAGCTGGAAATTGCGCAAGGCAGTTGCGGCCGATCTGCGCGCCATCTACACTGCCGCCACTGTTGAGGAGGCGGAGCAACATCTCGCGGCATTCGAGGCCAAGTGGGATCAGGACTATCCGGCCATCGGCCAGACCTGGCGGCGCAACTGGGCGCGTATCACGCCGTTCTTTGACTACCCGCCGGAAATTCGCCGGGTGATCTACACCACCAACGCAATTGAGTCGCTGAACATGAGCCTGAGGAAAATCACCAAGAACCGTGGCTCGTTCCCGTCTGACGAGGCACTGCTAAAACTGTTCTACCTGGCCATACAAAACATCAGCAAAAAATGGACGATGCCGATAAGGGACTGGAAAGCGGCACTGAATCGTTTTACTATCCAGTTCGAGGAACGGATGCCGCAGCATTAATGAATTCCGTTTACACAAAATTCAGGACACCCTCGCGAAGGAGGTTCACTACTCCATGCGCGGTCTCTGGTTTACGCTAACTGAGGGTGTGTTGCTGGGGTCATTTCTTGCCACTGCGCTCGGTGCACTCGCTCCTGGTGCGGTAGTGCACTACATCGGCTATCGCCTGCTGCGTTCTGTGAGGTCGTCAACACCATGAGAGTACGATGCACAACTAGGCAATGCAGCCAACGTTCTTCGAGCGCGGCTACTTTTCAACGTTGTGCGTCATAGTCAAACACCAATCTTTATGCACCATTAAGTCAAATGATCGCAAAATTAAGCCAACTAATTCGAAAATACGTCTTCTCAAAGGAACATGGCACACCATTTGCGCTGTGTGCGCTCTTGTCCATGGCGCTGCTGTATATATATGGTACCGGCTGGAAGCCAACGGACATCGATAAGGCAGCCGATGGTTTTGCTCTTTCATTCGGGGGAGCTATGGTTATATATGCTGCCTTGTACGCACTTGCGAACTTTGCTTATCTTTTTGTGGCTGGAATGTTCGCATATGGCCTGGGCTCTCTATTTCCAGAGACCTCACTTGCCCACGATGTCTTCTACGCTGCTGGTGGAATTGCAATGTTTATCATCTTCATTAAATGGGCAGCAGCAGTGAAGAACCCAATAAAAAAGGTTCATCGCGACGACTACTAGTCGCCCCAAATGATGAGTCACATAATCGCGCCGCCCAACCCGGCAGTCGAGAGGGACTGCGCAAAAGCGCGCAGTCCCTCACTTTTACGTTATGCCCCTACCTTTGCATCCATGAGCAGGGCGCGCTCAAGCTCCATTTGGAGACCGCGCACATCGTCTTGCGCCCCGTGTGGTATTCCATGTAGGTCTATTGGCCGCCCCAGCACGTTAACTCTGCGCAAAACCATGAGCAGCGATTGCGCCTCACGCACCGTGAATTTAACGTCTATCTCATTTTTTACAATTTGCATTTCGTTCTCCGTAGTTGCTGCGGGGCATAACCCTCCGCTCAAGTTCGTTCCGGCCTTCGGCCTCCACGGGACTGCGCAAAAGCGCGCAGCCCCTTAGCTACACGTTGGACACCTTCATCATAGGGTGCGGGTATGCCAACACATAAAGCTGAAATCTTTCGATTATCGCGGCCTGCATTTCCCTTGGTATTCCTGCATCTTCCATTCCATAGCGAATCACATCGTAAGTCTGGAAATCCCACCAACCATTACGCCGCGCAGCCTCTATGAACGCCACCCAATCAACCGCCATCCCGCATTCATTGATTATGCGATCTAGCGCCATTTCAATCGGCAGTCCGTGCGTACTTTTAAGCTCAAACAGCACATCACCACGGAACATCGCTTTCATGTCATCAGTTAGCCCGACAACACCTTCTGGTAGCGCATCTCCGTCAAACTCTTTTAAAAATTCTGCTATACCTTTTGCCAGCTTGTGCGCTGGTACAAGCATGTTTGCAGGAAATATTGCTACCATAATAAAGCTCCTTTATGTTGCATCACGGTGTCCAACTTTTCCATCAAGCGGGACGGGCTTTCAGCCCGCCCCTTATGTCAGACGTTAGGCACACGCATCTTCCCAGTCGCTTTCATCTGGCAACGCCCTTGCGTGATTGCAATCGCAAAGGCGTTGCCGTTCGTTGTAATTTTGGCGACCAACTTTTGTTTTTTTCTGTGCCGTGTTTTTTATGTTCGTGCAGATTTTGCACTCTGGACGACCCGAATAAAATTCGGATTTTTCCTTGTCCTTTCCGCATTTCTTACAATGTCGCATCTTCGTCTCCAGTAAAAGCCTGCCTAACCATACGGTGAAGAGGGATCGCCCAGTCGAGCTTGCTTGGCCGTTTCATTTTTCACCTTTCACAGAGCCTAACCCTGCATTCGAGAGGGACAGCCCAAAAGCGGGCTGCCCCTCAATTTGAACGTTGTGCGTCAGCACCCATCCCCGCGTATGCTCACGCACCACATACCTCAAAATTCCGTCATTTTTCATTCTGTCGGCAAACCTGCTGGCTGCAAGCGCAGCGCCCTGCCGGTTCATGCTGTGGTTCGGCCAAATTGCATCAGCAATCTGGCTTGCCAGCACCGGAGATGCTCCGCGCAACGACTCTCTTACGCGCACACATGCCTCCTGGTAGCTCACAACTTTTTCGCCCGTTTTTCTGTTCAATCTTTTCTCCGTTGATCGTGACGCACAACCCTACAATGCAGCGGGACTGCCGCGATAAGGCCGCGTCAGCCCCTGATTTACACGTTAGCAACCCTAGTATTCCACGCACATTTAGCCGCTTCTTCATTGTGTTTCGGCGCGCCTTCTGCGCCGCAATCATCATTCTCGCAGCGCACTTGGCAATATTGCCCAAACCCACCCCATCGAATATTTCCTTTTCCTCCACAAAATGGGCAGGTTGCTAACCCTGCATTCAAGCGGAGCGCGGCCAGCGTGGTTTCTTCGGTCATAATTTCTCATCGCGCCCGCTTAATTCCACGTTCTGGCCTCTAAAACCTGAGCCGCCTACCGCATTGACTCTGGTTAGCATATTTGCTAACCTTCAAACATGGCATATTCCATCGAATACTTTCATGCAAAAGTACAAGCCACGGTTGAGGCTTGGCCTGTAGATGTTGTCGCTGACTACGCAAGAATTGTTGAACTTCTTATCGAGCATGGCCCGAACTTACGTTTGCCCCACTCACGCGCCTTTGGTGGCGGGTTGTTTGAATTACGCCCGCACGGCAAATCGGGCATTGGAAGAGCGTTCTACTGCTTTCTTGTCGGGCAGCGCGTGGTGATACTGCACGCTTTCATCAAAAAATCACAGGAAACACCCGTGCAGGAAACCAAGCTTGCGCGCAAACGAATGAAGGAGATACAAAATGACTGACCTTAAATACGACCCTGTGCCGCACAATCAAAAAGCTTTTCTTGAAAAGGCATCGAAACGCCGTGGCTTTCGCGAGGTCTACGATGCCCTTGAAACCGAGTACGCACTCGCGCACGAAATGTTGTCCGCGCGTACACGCGCGGGACTTACTCAAGAAGCTGTGGCTGATCGCATGGGCACCACCAAGAGCGCCGTATCAAGGCTTGAAGGCGCAGGAAAACATGCGCCTTCCATGGCATCGCTCAAGAGATATGCCGATGCGGTAGGCTGTACGCTCAAAATTGAATTCATTCCACAGCCGATGAAACGACGTATCGCAGCCCAACCCAACGTTCGAGCGGACGCGCCAAAAGCGGCGCGCCGCTCAACTTGACGTTAGCGGTTACCTGCTTTAGCGAGATTTTCGAAAAAAGGTACAATGTCCGCATGAACAATATCTCTATAGCCGATATTCTTGAGCTTCCGGTACAGGAACGCATTCGTCTTGTTGAGCTTATCTGGGACAGCGTTGCGGCAGTACCCGAAGCAGTGGAAGTTTCGCCTGCACTTAAGGCTGAACTCGAAGCACGCTTGGTAGAGTTCGAGGCAAACCCGGAGGCCGGCTATTCCTGGGATCAAGTGAAATCCCGCCTTAAAGATGGCTCATGGCGTACCGCCTGAATCTCTCTTCGCGAGCGTTGCGTGAAACCGGCGAAGCTCAAGAGTGGTACGAATTGCAGAGCCCCGGCCTCGGTGAGGAATTTGTTGCCGCAATGGAGTTGCAGCTAAAACGGCTTGAGCAAGCACCTCTGCTTTATACCGAGGTAATTCCAAATGTTCGCCGCGCTCTCCTTCCTCGATTTCCTTATGGTTTGTTTTATGCGGTACGGGGCGATCTCGTGCATGTTCTGGCTGTGTTACATGATGCTCGCAATCCGAGTCGTTGGCCAAAAAACCGCTAACCCTACGTTCAACCCGGACGCGCAAAAGCGCGCCGCCGTTAACTTCACGTTAGTCCTCTCCCCTCCGAGATTTGCAACATCTACGAAACGTATATACAATTCGTCTATGCAATTTTCTTGGACAGAAACGAAGCGTGCCCGGAATCTGAAAGACCATGGGCTCGATTTCATCGACGCACCGCGCGTGTTCGAAGGTCTTACTTTCACCTTCGAGGATGACCGGTTCAGTTATGAAGAGCAGCGCTTCGTTACGCTGGGATTGCTCGCTGGTGTTACCGTATCAATTGTCCACACGGAGAACGAACATGAAATCCGCATCATCTCATTCCGAAAAGCCACAAAACGTGAAACGCAAATCTACTTCGACGAAGTCAAAAACTGACTGGGCTCGTTTGGAGTCAAAGCACTCCAACGTAGAGGCAACTGCCGAACACCCTGAAGCAAGTTTAAAACATATCGTTCGAGGGATTGTCCGGCGTGGATTGGAGCCGCTCCCGACGAAGTCTTCGATTTCGCTTCGTGTGGATCGAGATGTCCTTGAGTGGTTCAAGGCACAGGGGCCGGGCTACCAAACCAAAATCAATACCGTATTGCGGGCGTTCAGGGATGCCTCGGTCTAACCCGGCAGTCGAGAGGGACTGCGCAAAAGCGCGCAGCCCCTCACTTCTACGTTAGGGGTTACGATGCCGCCCATACCTGCCGTCATCAGAATAAATATCAATGACACTTTTTCCATGCACTATGCAGGTGCGATCCCAATGTTTTACGGCAAGCTTTCCAGCTGGTGTAATGTGCGTAATAATTCCATACGCTTTTGCCCACTTCCTCGGCATTCCGTGAACGCAGGTATATCCAACACAATCATTGGAGGTTCGGAATCCAAAACCCCTAACTTTACGGTCAAGTCCGACAACCAACAGCGGGCTTGGTGTTGTAGTTTCACTCGTCATTTTGTGGCCGCTGTTGGTTGCGGCTTACCTCCACGTTAGAGCCCTTATCCTCAGGAATCCGTCAGCTGAACATGCCAGTGTCTCGTAGCATTTTGCAGAACGCGCCCACGTCCTCCGGGTCTGTGGTCCGCACGCCGGTAACTTCATCCTTGGCGGGTAGGTCGCATTCGTCCAGGTCGTCTGGATTCACGCCGAACACTTGGCGCTCAAACGTCACGGCATTGAATTCACCGCTGACCGCTACCGTTACGGTGCCGTTCTCCGAGTACGACACGAGAGTTACCCGCTGTATTATTGGGCTTCATCCGGTACAGCCGGTCAGGCGGTAGCCGCCGGCATAGCCACTGCACCACGGGCGGACGAGTGGCTACCCATTGGTCCACGATTCTTGGTTCAGCTCTTTCACCTTTGCCATTTCCGCTTCTCCCGTTCATCCGCAGGGCTCTAACCCTGCGGGTCACGGGCCTTTGCGCGAAAAGCCGCGCAAGGCCGGTGACCTCCACGTTAGGGGAAGGGCGAAGCATTGACCATGTTGGATTGTTTATATCAAGTTGTGAAGGAGTTCCAAACGATTATTGTCGGCGTGCTTGGCTTTTCGGGCGTTATCTTTACATTGCAAATGACTTCTCGGTTATCACGGGAGCAACATGAGCGTAGCGTCAAACATGATCGCGAGGTACTGAACTGCGCTGCGCGCGGAACTGGAATTAATTCAAAAGGCCATTTTCCGATAAGGCTGCATCACCCGAAGATAGCCGCGAAGAAAGTGATGCATTCTTTCCAGAGGAAACGCACACAAAGGTCTATCAAAGCTTTGTTGGAAAACTTGGTCTCCTGTCTCCGGAAGAGGTATCGGCAGTTATTAAGGCATACACTTTTAATTGAGGAGACCCAACACAGACTTCAGGCTGCTTCTTCCGGGCACGATCCTTCATACGACAAGCCCGGTTACATATTTATCAAAGCACCTCACAGCAAGACTGCCGCAGAGATCTACAAGAGCTTTCTTCCGTCTATAGAGGCCGCTCTACAGAAATTCAGAAATAATTGATTGAAGGCCAAGAACCTATGTCCCCTAACCCGACATTCAACCCGGACTCCGCAAAAGCGCGGAGCCGGTTAATTCCACGTTAGTCCTCTCCCCTCCGAGATTTGCAACATCTACGAAACGTATATACAATTCGTCTATGCAATTTTCCTGGACAGAAACGAAGCGTACCCGAATCTGAAAGACCATGGGCTCGATTTCATCGACGCACCGCGCGTGTTCGAAGGTCTTACTTTCACCTTCGAGGATGACCGGTTCAGTTATGAAGAGCAGCGCTTCGTTACGCTGGGATTGCTCGCTGGTGTTACCGTATCAATTGTCCACACGGAGAACGAACATGAAATCCGCATCATCTCATTCCGAAAAGCCACAAAACGTGAAACGCAAATCTACTTCGACGAAGTCAAAAACTGACTGGGCTCGTTTGGAGTCAAAGCACTCCAACGTAGAGGCAACTGCCGAACACCCTGAAGCAAGTTTAAAACATATCGTTCGAGGGATTGTCCGGCGTGGATTGGAGCCGCTCCCGACGAAGTCTTCGATTTCGCTTCGTGTGGATCGAGATGTCCTTGAGTGGTTCAAGGCACAGGGCCGGGCTACCAAACCAAAATCAATACCGTATTGCGGGCGTTCAGGGATGCCTCGGTCTAACCCGGCAGTCGAGAGGGACTGCGCAAAAGCGCGCAGCCCCTCACTTCTACGTTGGGCCAAGCAGCAACGCCTTTTTTGCTGCAACATTAGCAGGAGCTCATATGATTTTTAACTACCGCAGTAAATTCGTCGCACTTTGCACTGTTCTTCTTTGCGCTTGTGCGACACCAACCGTTGTCCAATCCGTAAAGCCTGGGGACAACGGTCTAAGTTGCGCACAACTGCAAAATGAATACGCAGACGCAGAGCGTTTCCGATCTGAAGCAGATAAGGAAAAAAGTGTGACTGGTGGCAATGTTGTAAGAGCGCTTCTTTCTGGCCAGCCATACTTGGCACTGCTGCCAATGCGAATGAAGCAATGGCTGCGGCTGATTCACGAAAAGTACATCTCGCCAATCAAATGAGCCAGAAAAACTGCTCTATTCCAGTAGCATCGCAGACCGCAGATAACAAGACTCCAGACCCCTCGCAAGCTGCTGCCATAACTCCTCAATCTAAAGAGATAAAACTTGTAGAGTTGAAGCGGCTCTTTGACTCCAACCTGATTACAAAAGAAGTATATGCAGAGCGTCAAAAAACAATTCTGGACAGCACCTCACCATAAAGCTCATCGCTCGGTACAGGTCTTGCAATCAAGCACACAGCCCAACCCGGCAGTCGAGAGGGACTGCGCAAAAGCGCGCAGCCCCTCACTTTTACGTTAGCGGTTACCTGCTTTAGCGAGATTTTCGAAAAAGGTACAATGTCCGCATGAACAATATCTCTATAGCCGATATTCTTGAGCTTCCGGTACAGGAACGCATTCGTCTTGTTGAGCTTATTCTGGACAGCGTTGCGGCAGTACCCGAAGCAGTGGAAGTTTCGCCTGCACTTAAGGCTGAACTCTGAGCACGCTTGGTAGAGTTCGAGGCAAACCCGGAGGCCGGCTATTCCTGATCAAGTGAGGGTGTCCTGAATTTTGTGTAAACGGGTTTATTAAAGCTGAGGCATCCTTTCCTCGAACTGGATAGTAAAACTATTCAATGCAGCTTTCCAATCTCTAATCGGCATCGTCCATTTTTTGCTGATGTTTTGCAGCGCCAGGTAGAACAGTTTCAGCAGCGCCTCGTCATACGGGAATGAGCCACGGTTCTTGGTGATTTTCCGCAGACTCATGTTCACCGACTCAATTGCATTGGTGGTGTAGATCACCCTGCGAATTTCCGGCGGGTAGTCAAAGAACGGCGTGATACGCACCCAGTTGCGGCGCCAGCTCTGGCCGATCGCCGGATAGTCCTCATCCCACTTGGCCTCGAATTCAGCGAGATGTTGCTCCGCCTCCTCAACAGTGGCGGCAGTGTAGATGCGCGCAGATCAGCCGCAACCGCCTTGCGCAATTTCCAGCCCACGTAGTTCAAGCTGTTGCGCACCATATGCACCATGCACAACTGCACTGCGGTTTTTGGAAACACGGTTTCAATGGCTTCCGGGAAGCCCTTCAGGCCATCCACGCAGGCGATGAAGATGTCTTGCACGCCACGGTTCTTGAGTTCGGTCACCACTTGCAGCCAGAACTTCGCGCCCTCTGTATGGGCAATCCACAAGCCCAACAGCTCCTTCTCACCATCCATCTTGATGCCCAGCGCCAGATACGCGGCCTTAACGCGCACCGCACCATTATCGCGTACTTTGACATGGATGCAGTCGAGATAAACGATGGGGTACAGCGCATCGAGCGGGCGGGACTGCCAGGCTTTGACATCCTCGATGACGGCATCGGTCACCGATGAGATCAGACTGGGCGAAACCTCGGTGCCATACATTTCTTCCAGATGGCCTTGTATCTCGCGCACCGTCATGCCACGCGCATAGAGCGATAGAATCTTGTCGTCGAATCCCGTCCAGCGGGTTTGATGCTTGGGGATAAGTTGCGGTTCAAAACTGCCTTGCCGGTCGCGCGGGATTTCTATCGGCAGTTCGCCGAATTCGCCCTTGAGCGTCTTGCGGCTGGTGCCGTTGCGTGCATTGCCCGCAGGATTGGCTACCGGCTCATGTTTGTCATGCCCGAGGTGCGCTGCCATTTCAGCTTGCAGGGCGCGTTCTACAACGGCCTTGGTGAGTTGCTTGAGCAGGCCGTGCTCGCCGAGCAGGTCTTCGGGTTTCTGGTAATCGGCCAGCAGTTGGTCAATTAAATCGGGCGATGGTGCTTTCTTTGCTGCGGTCATGTTCACTCCTCCTTGAAGTTAGGCAGTTTCCTGCCAAATGACCGTTTACACAAAAATATTTACACCCTCGATCAAGTGAAATCCCGCCTTAAAGATGGCTCATGGCGTACCGCCTGAAACTCTCTTCGCGAGCGTTGCGTGAAACCGGCGAAGCTCAAGAGTGGTACGAATTGCAGAGCCCCGGCCTCGGTGAGGAATTTGTTGCCGCAATGGAGTTGCAGCTAAAACGGCTTGAGCAAGCACCTCTGCTTTATACCGAGGTAATTCCAAATGTTCGCCGCGCTCTCCTTCCTCGATTTCCTTATGGTTTGTTTTATGCGGTACGGGGCGATCTCGTGCATGTTCTGGCTGTGTTACATGATGCTCGCAATCCGAGTCGTTGGCCAAAAAACCGCTAACCCTACGTTCAACCCGGACGGCGCAAAAGCGCGCCGCCGGTTAACTTCACTACAAGGGTTTCCCCAATTTAGCAAGCGGTTCTGATTTTCTATCTCATTGCCATTCTCCGTTCCGTTTTCATATCGCGCTGCTTGCATCGTGCGAGAAGGTGAAGGACTGCTAAACTACAAACGGTCATGTTCGGCTATTGCCCGGCCTGATGAAAGACGCGCGCCGGGGCCTCATTCGTTAGTCGGGTTCAACTGCTCCCCAGTAAATTAATCAGGCTCTCCCGGCGCGGGTCCAACCCGCTTCACATCAACGCTGGCAGTACACGGTGATTCTTTGGTCGCCGCCCGGCGGCGCGTATATTCCTTTCAGGTTTCTTTATTGGCAGACGGTTCTGGTTTTTACTCTTTGCCCAACTCCAATTTAAAATCCTCGCCGTACTTCAACACCGCCCACGCCAGCCGCGCATTCTTCGCCGCGATGGCGATCACCGCTCGCCAATAGCCGCGCCGCTCCTGCAATGCTCTCGCCCAGCGGCTGAAGCGATCCTGCTTGTCGCCCAAGCTGTTGAGCACGGCACGCGCGCCCATGACCAGCAGGCTGCGCAAGTAGCTGTCTCCGGCCTTGGTGATGCGCCCCAGTCGCGCCTTGCCGCCGCTGCTGTATTGCCCCGGCACCAGACCGATCCACGCCGCAACCTGGCGTCCGTTATCAAAGTCGTGGCCGCCGCCCATGCTGGCCAGCAGCGCGCTCGCGGTGACAAGGCCGATGCCGGGGAGTTGCATCAACCGTTTGCCTCGCGCGTCGTCGCGCGCGGCTTTAGCGATGGCGCGGTCGTATTCGGCGATCTTCGCGTCGATGTCTGCGGTGTGCGACAACAGGTCGCCGACACACAGGTTGGCATAGCCCGGCAGGTCTTCCAGATAGGCACCGATCTCGCGGCGCAGGCAGATCACCTTCTGCGGCAGCACGATGCCGAATTCGGCGATCAGGCCGCGCAGGCGGTTGTAGGCTGCGGTGCGTTCCTCGACAAACCCCTGCCGGGTGCGGTGCAGGCACAGGATGATTTGCTGGTGTTCTTCCTTGACCGGAACGAAAAGCATGGACGGGCGGGTGACGGCTTCGCAGATCGCGGCGGCGTCCGCTGCATCGTTTTTGCCGCGCTTGCCGGTCATGCGGTAGGGCGCGACGAACTTCGGCGCCATCAGCTTGACCGTGTGGCCGTATTGCCTGAACTGCCGCGCCCAGTGGTGTGCGCCCGAACATGCTTCCATCCCGATCAGGCACGGCGGCAATTGCGCGACCAGCGACAGCAAATCCGCGCGCGAAACTTTCGGCTTGACCAGCGCGGCGCGGCCAGTATCATCTACGCCATGCACGGCAAACACGTTCTTGGCGAGATCGATTCCTACGGTGATAATGCTCATGGACTTCCCCTTTCGTGGTGTTGATGAAATGACGAGATTCCATCATGGCACTTGTTGCCGCCTGCGGCTTCCGCCGCAGCCTCGGGACGGGGAAGTCCCTTTCATTCGTTAGGCCTTCAATAGCGACGTTACGCAAATGAAGAATCCGTACCGAAAAAATCGTTGGGTCGCATACCGAGAAGAGCTAATCGAACTGGATGGCGGTGCGTGCGTCAGGTGCGGAAGGTCACGCGAAAATGGTACGGTTCTGCAAGTGCATCATAAGAAGTACATTGCAGGGAAAGCTCCTTGGGAGTACCCCTATGATTTATGTGAAACCTTATGTAAGAGATGCCACGCTGTAGAACATGGAGAGATACGCCCAGATAGTGGATGGGAGTATGTCGGCGAAGATGATCTTGGCGGTCTCTATGGCACCTGCGACAGATGCGGAACAGATATTCGTTACGTATTCTTTGTTCAACATCAAAACTGGGAACCGATGGCGGTCGGTACTGTTTGCTGTGATGATCTGACCGGCACTCAGATTGCTTCTGAAAAAAGAAAGTACGATGATCGCCTAATGCGATTTATCAAATCGAAAAGGTGGTCTGAGGCTGAGGGGCAGCATCAAATAAAACAGAAACAAATTTCAATTGCAATTATTCAGGTGAACAACGGGTTTCGTATTCATATGAACAGTACAAAAGGAGCGAAGGAGTACCCGACGCTCGATGCAGCGAAAGCCCGTGTGTTTGATTTCATAGAGAGTGGTGAAGCTGATGGCTATTTTAAGAGCAAGGCCTAACCCGGCAGTCGAGAGGGACTGCGCAAAAGCGCGCAGCCCCTCACTTTTACGTTATGCCGACTAAATTGAGGACTATGGAAAACTACACGGCACCTGAGTGGAGAAATTCCGCGCTCATTACGATTGACACACAATGCGATACCCTTGATGGTCAGCCGTTCGAGATTCCGGGGACGACGGCAATTCTCCCGCGGATGAAGTCGCTCCTTGCCGCCTTTCGTTTGTCGGGGCGACCAATTATTCACATTGTACGAATCTATCAGGCTGACGGATCGAACGTTGATCTATGCCGCAAAGAACTGGTAAAAAAGGGCGCGCACTTGGTCTTGGCAGGGTCTTCCGGGTGCCAGTTGGCGTCGGACATTCTTCCCCAAAAAGGAATACGACTTGACGATGGCCTGCTGCTTTCTCATGGCATCCAAACAATCGGCACTAACGAGGTGGTGATCTATAAACCGCGCTGGGGCGCGTTTTACAATACGCCTCTGGAGCAGTATCTCCGCAAACAGAATATTTCAACACTTATATTTTCCGGATGTAATTTCCCGAACTGCCCGCGCACCTCAATTTACGAGGCAAGCGAAAGAGATTTTCGGGTTGTGCTGGTAGATGATGCTGTCTCCGGCCTTTACGATCAGGGGCGGATTGAAATGAAAAATATCGGAATTGAATTGTTGTCAACGAACCAAGTCATTGATGCAGTTAAGCACATCAATAAAGCATAACCCGTCAGTCGAGAGGGACTGCGCAAAAGCGCGCAGCCCCTCACTTTTACGTTAGTCCTCTCCCCTCCGAGATTTGCAACATCTACGAAACGTATATACAATTCGTCTATGCAATTTTCTTGGACAGAAACGAAGCGTGCCCGGAATCTGAAAGACCATGGGCTCGATTTCATCGACGCACCGCGCGTGTTCGAAGGTCTTACTTTCACCTTCGAGGATGACCGGTTCAGTTATGAAGAGCAGCGCTTCGTTACGCTGGGATTGCTCGCTGGTGTTACCGTATCAATTGTCCACACGGAGAACGAACATGAAATCCGCATCATCTCATTCCGAAAAGCCACAAAACGTGAAACGCAAATCTACTTCGACGAAGTCAAAAACTGACTGGGCTCGTTTGGAGTCAAAGCACTCCAACGTAGAGGCAACTGCCGAACACCCTGAAGCAAGTTTAAAACATATCGTTCGAGGGATTGTCCGGCGTGGATTGGAGCCGCTCCCGACGAAGTCTTCGATTTCGCTTCGTGTGGATCGAGATGTCCTTGAGTGGTTCAAGGCACAGGGCCGGGCTACCAAACCAAAATCAATACCGTATTGCGGGCGTTCAGGGATGCCTCGGTCTAACCCGGCAGTCGAGAGGGACTGCGCAAAAGCGCGCAGCCCCTTACTTCTACGTTGGGCATCTGTGGGAAAGTTCGATGAGATTTGCCAGCTTGATAAATTCATACGCAATTAACGACCAATGAGTTTCTGATTGAATGAAGCACGAAAAGAACAGACTTATCGCACAAGGGAAGCTCGCGCAAATCTGTACCGGCTCATTGATCAAACAGTAGAGTCTCATGAGCAAATCATCATTTCCGGAAGACGCAACAGTGCAGTGCTACTCTCTGCGGAAGTCTGGAGCGCAATTAAGAAACCTTGTTTTTGGCCGTGATTGGTATGCTCGATCCATCAATACAGCTGCCTGAACCTATCCAAAAAGCTTCGAAGAAGTTGAGAGGTAAGTTGGGAAGTTGTTTCCGTCAAGCAAGAATAAAATGCAAAAATGCTTGCTACAAGTGGAAGTTAAGAGCCAAAGGAGCAAGAACAGAACGCAGTTCGCCTCGAGCCAATTTCAGTACCCACCGCCCTTCGAAAAGAGATAATTTGTTGTGTTCTTGTGGGCGCTTCTCTCGCCGCATCTGTTCAGCTGGCTTGGTGCTAGAGATTGATCATGTTTTTCCATGGTCAGAGGGCGGTGAAACCATTGAAGAAAACTTGCAATCATTATGCTTCGATTGCAATCGCGGAAAGGGAGCGCGTTGCTGATGCCCAACCCTACGGTCAAGTTCGCTCCGCTTCGCTGCGCTGGGACTGCGCTAAAGCGCAGCCCCTTACCTCCACGTTGGGCATCGCAAACCCTAGCGCGGCGGTCGCACCACTACGACCGCAATTTGCTGTGATAAACTATGAACTGTCAGCATCTACCGCATTGGAGGGCAGCGTGAGTACGAACCTAGAAGTCCTAGAAGCCGAAGTCCTGCAGTTACCCCCTGTTGAACGATCTCACCTGCTTGAGCGGCTGATCGCCAGCCTTGATTCAGACCCCGAAGTCGAGGAGGCTTGGGAGCGAGAAGCAGATCGCAGAGAAGCCGAACTGGAATCCGGTTCGATCTCAACAATTTCAGGGCAGGAAGCCATCGCCCGACTTCGAGCAAGACTTACGCGATGACCTACTCGCTCCACCCCGGAGTGGAGCATGATATTGCCAACGCTCTGGATTTTTACAGCGAACAAGCTGGCCCCGTGGTTGCTGAGCGTTTTCTCGAAGAATTTGAACGTGTCGCCAAGCTTTTGGTTGAACATCCTAGCCTCGGAACACCAACGACGAAAGGACGAAGAACATTCCCGCTGAAAGTTTTTCCGTACTCGGTCGTATATCGAAATCTTGAAAGCAGCATTCGAATCCTGATCGTGCGCCATCAGCACAGAAAGCCCGGCTACGCAGGTGGCAGACGGTAGGTATAAAACCATCATGAGCAGCCCAACCCGACATTCAACCTGGACTCCGCAAAAGCGCGGGGCCGGTTAATTCGTTAGAGCCTCCATGCAGCCGTATGGCTTTTTATATGGCAAGATGCTAGTCTTCACCTATGGCAAATACTCGTTTTGATTGGGATACCGACAAGGATGTTGAAAATCAGCAGAAGCACGGTGTTTCATTTTCCCGCGCTCAGTATGCTTTCGCCGACCCAAAGCGCGTGATTGCCAAGGACATCACCCACAGTCAAACCGAAGAGCGGTTCTATTGCTTCGGGGAGATTGACGGCGGTGTTCTTACGGTGCGATTCACATATCGCGCTTCTGTTATTCGAATTATCGGCGCTGGCTATTGGCGCAAAGGAAAGGCAATTTATGAGCGCGAAAATAAAATACACGGATGAACCCCTAGGCAAGACTCAGGTAGTTACCGACTTTCTTCCCTCTCCGAGCGAGCTAGCTTTTCGTGAGGAAGGCGTGAAGGTTACTCTGGCTCTGAGCAAAAAAAGCATTGAGTTTTTCAAGTCCGAAGCGTCGAAACATCACACTCAGTACCAACGCATGATTCGTCGGCTTATTGACTCTTATGTTGACGCCCAAGCTCTAACCTTGCGCTCAAGCGGGACGCGCCAAAAGCGGCGCGCCCCTTAGCTCCACGTTGGGGGAATACAGCCATTTCGGAGTAAAATTAGGCCGTTCGCTGAATTGAACTGGAGGACAAGATGAATTTCACCATAGAGCAAGAGCAAGAGTCTGACGGTCGCTGGTTGGCGGAGGTCATAGAGTTGCCTGGTGTCCTTGCTTACGGCGCAACCTCACTGGAAGCCGTATCAAAAGCTGAGGTTCTCGCACTTCGCGTAATTGCGGAACGGCTAGAACACAGCGAAAGTCGTCCTTTTCCTATAAATATTTCCCTACCGATTGCAGCATGAGCCAATGGCCGTCGGTTAAAGCCAAGCGCCTTCTTGCTGCGCTGCTTCGGCTTGGCTGGCAGATCAAGCGACAATCCGGTTCGCACAAAACACTTATCCGTAATGGATGGCCTGATTTTATTTTCGCGTTCCATGACGGCGACGAAATCGGCCCCAAAATGCTGGCGCGTGTAGCTAAGCATACTGGCCTATTACCAAGTGACCTATAGCCACAGAGGTGGCTCCGCTTAGTTGGACAGTGTTTCCCCTTCCTTAAGTGGAAGCCTTGCAGTTAACGCTTACGCCGCTTTTTGCAGTGCGGGCAGATTGTCGAAGTAGAACTCATCCGGCGTTTTGTCGTCAAGCGACGAGTGAGGTCTGTTCTGGTTGTAGAGCCTGAAGTATTTTTCCAGTCCCTGCTTGGCGTCGTTCGCGCTGTCGTAGGCGCATAAACCACCATGACAAAGACCGTTACCACTCGCTATGACGTTGCAGAACACCTCAGAACCCCTGAGGAAATGGCCGCTTATCTTGAGGCCTGCCTTGAAGAAGCAGATGGGGATGCAGCATTCATTGCCAAAGCACTTGGTGACATTGCTCGCGCCAAGGGTATGTCACAGGTCGCGCGAGACGCAGGACTGTCCCGTGAAAGCCTTTACAAAGCGCTTTCCGGTGAGCGAAGCCCAAGCTTCGACACCATCCTTAAAGTTATCGGTGCGCTAGGGCTGAAGCTGCATGCCGAAGCCGGGCACAATTGACAATCTAGCGCGGAACCGGAATTCATGCACGGCGAGAGCGACCAATCAGGGGCAGGCCGCAGGTGCCTGACATCTGGAGCCATTCTTCTGCCATCCCACTAAAAGGATCGTGTTCGGGTTAAAATCTTGCCTGAGATTTCCAACCCATATCAATCCGAACCAAATCACATGACCACCATCCGCCAGGAAGACTTCATCTCCAGCGTCGCCGACGCACTGCAATACATTTCCTACTACCATCCGCTCGATTACATTCAGGCGCTGGGCAAGGCCTACGAGCGCGAGCAGTCGCCCGCAGCGCGCGACGCCATCGCGCAGATACTCACCAATTCGCGCATGAGCGCGCAGGGGCACCGGCCGATCTGCCAGGACACCGGCATCGTGACGGCGTTCGTCAAGGTGGGCATGGAGGTGCGCTGGGATGACGCGAAGATGAGCGTCAGCGACATGATCAACGAGGGTGTGCGCCGCGCCTACCTGCATCCGGACAACATGCTGCGCGCTTCGGTGCTTGCCGATCCCGCAGGCGCGCGCAAGAACACGCGCGACAACACGCCGGCCGTGATCCATTACGAGATCGTTCCCGGCGGCGGGGTCGATGTCAACATCGCGGCGAAGGGCGGCGGCTCGGAGAATAAATCCAAGTTTGTCGCGCTCAATCCCTCCGACAGCATCGTGGACTGGGTGCTGGAGACCGTGCCTGAGATGGGCGCGGGCTGGTGCCCGCCGGGGATACTCGGCATCGGCATAGGCGGCACGGCGGAGAAGGCCATGCTGCTCGCCAAGGAAGCGCTGATGGAGCCGGTGGACATCCAGGAATTGCAGGCGCGCGGTGCGAAAAATCGCGTGGAGGAACTGCGCCTGGAGCTGTTCGAGAAGGTCAACGCGCTGGGCATCGGCGCGCAGGGGCTGGGCGGCCTCACCACGGTGGTGGATGTGAAGATCAAGGACTATCCGACTCACGCCGCGAGCCTGCCGGTGGCGATGATCCCCAACTGTGCCGCGACGCGCCACATCCACTTCACGCTCGACGGAAACGGCCCGGCGGTGCTGACGCCACCGTCGCTCGACGATTGGCCGAAGATCGAATGGAAAGCTTCCGCCGAGTCGCGCCGCGTCAACCTCGACACCGTCACGCGCGAGGAATTGGCGAGCTGGAAACCGGGTGAGACGCTGCTGCTGTCCGGCAAACTGCTCACCGGGCGCGATGCCGCGCACAAGCGCATCACCGACATGCTGGCGAAGGGCGAGAAGCTGCCGGTGGATTTCACCAACCGCTTCATTTACTACGTCGGCCCGGTCGATCCGGTGCGCGACGAGGTGGTCGGCCCGCCGGCCCCACCACCGCGACGCGCATGGACAAGTTTACCGAAACGATGCTGGCGAAGACCGGCCTGATCGGCATGGTGGGGAAATCCGAGCGCGGCCCGGAAGCCATCGAGGCGATCAAGAAGCACAAGGCGGTGTACCTGATGGCGGTGGGCGGTGCGGCCTACTTGGTATCCAAGGCGATCAAGGCCTCGAAGGTGCTGGCCTTCCCTGAGCTCGGAATGGAAGCCATCTACGAATTCACCGTGCAGGACATGCCGGTCACCGTGGCGGTGGATGTCAACGGCACCTCGGTGCATGAGACCGGCCCGGCGGAATGGCGGGTGAAGATCAGTAAAATCAGTCCGCGCCGCTAGAGGTTGGGCACTTCGTACACAACTAAGAGCCCATTTCAGTAGGTTTCATACCCCGCGCCGCTTGCCAATGGAACGACCATTGGCTGCGCGTTGCGCCTTGCATCCATCCGCGCCCAGATCCAACGCGGGGTATGAAACCTACTGAAATGGGCTCTAAATCAAACTTCAGGCGGTCTTTATGGCCGCGTCAGCTTGTCGTTCTTCACCTTGACGCGATCGCCTGCCTGGAAGCTGGTCGGGGAAGAATACTTGAAAGTCTTGCTCGAACCGTCTTCCATCTCGACGATGACGCGGTATTCGGTTCTTGCCTTGGATTTCTTCTCCATCTGATGGCCGACATAGGCGCCGCCCGCGACACCGCCGATGGTTGCCACATCTCTGCCGGTTCCTTTGCCAACCTGATGGCCCAGCACACCGCCCAATACGCCGCCCGCGACAGCGCCGGCACCGCTTGCCTCGCCATCGATTTTCACGGTCTTCACGTCCGTGACGGTGCCGCACTCGGGGCATGACTTGTCAAAAAGGCCGGCGAGCGCGGGCTGGCTAAAAAGGGCAATGGCAAGGAGGGCGGATATGGCCATTGCGATGCGGGTTGAAAGGCGGCACTTGAATTGCTCCATGATTCCTCCATCGGTTTTTTTGGTTAGGGCCGGAAAAGCATAGCAAAATATTGCGCTGTTGGCACACCGTTAAAATGGCTATTGGCTGCGGGCTGTGTCTTGATATCTCCCTCAGCCGCAATACGGTGCCGAATCGATCCTTACATGGATGGCAAGCGAAACGGCTTGCCATGGGCATCCAGGAAGCAATCCACCGGGCCAACTACCACGCAGCGAGGCCGGTCATAGTAACCCGCGCACTCATTGCATTTGTCCGGGTCGATGACATAAACATAATCTCCTTCGGAGATTGCCCCGGTCGGGCACTCCGCCTCGCAAAGGCCGCAATTGATACAGTCATCGGTAATCGATAATGCCATCCATGCTTCTCCGGGTTGCCTGATTTATCGGCGCGCAGCAATCCTTATCCCAGCAAATGCCTCACAAGTTCGCGTTCCTCAGCCAGTTCGCGATAGCTGTTTTCCATATGTTTGCGGCCCTGTTCGCTGATCGGCAGATCCTGCACGATGTGGTATTCGCCCTGTTTGCACCTCACCGGAAAGCCGTAGATCACTCCCTCGGGAATCCCGTAGCTGCCATCGGACGGCACGCCCATGGACACCCAGTTGTTGTGATGCGCGCCGAGCATCCAGTCGTGGATATGCGAGATGGCCGCATTCGCGGCACTTGCCGCGCTGGACAGGCCGCGCGCTTCGATGACCGCGGCGCCGCGCTTTTGCACGGTGGGGATGAATTCGTTTTCCACCCAATCCTGATCCGGCAGGAGGTCGCGCACCAGCGTGCCGCGAATCTCGGCATGGTCGAGGTCGGGATATTGCGTGCCGGAGTGGTTGCCCCAGACGATCATTCTCTTGATGTCGTGGATCGGCTGGAACAGTTTTTGCGCGACTTGCGCGATGCCGCGGTTATGGTCGAGGCGCATCATCGAGCTGAAGTTGCGCGGATCGAGATCGGGGGCGTTTTTCATCGCGATCAGCGCGTTGGTGTTGGCGGGATTGCCCACCACCAGCACCTTGACGTGGCGCGCCGCATATTCGTTGAGCAGCTTGCCTTGCGCGGTGAAGATCGCGCCGTTGGCCTCGAGCAGATCCTTGCGCTCCATGCCCTTGCCGCGCGGGCGCGCGCCGATCAGCAGGGCGATTTCGGTATCCCGGAACGCGACCTTCTGGTCGTCGGTCATGATGACCTGCTGCAACAGCGGAAAGGCGCAGTCTTCCAGTTCCATCATCACGCCGCGCAACATCGTCTGCGCCTGCGGCAAATCCAGCAATTGCAGGATGATGGGCTGATCGTGCCCCAGCATGTCGCCGTTGGCGATGCGGAACAGGGTAGCGTAGCCGATTTGGCCGGCTGCCCCGGTGATGGTGACGCGGATGGGTGCTTTCATGTTTCCTTCCTCTGGATAAGCAAATAAAACCGCATCATAATTGTTTTGATTTTCTTGCGCCACGTAAAAGGTGTAGCATTATGCAATTCGGTATTGCGTCATGGCAGGGATCAATAATGAACAAACAGCGCCCGAAGCACCTCGCCTTGCATCTCATCAAATTGCCGCTCCCCGGTTTCGTTTCCATTCTCCATCGCATCAGCGGCTTGTTGCTGTTTCTTGCGCTGCCACTGCTGCTGCTGATGCTGCAATACAGCCTGCGCTCCATCGAGACTTACACGCAGTTGCTGGCCATGCTGGCGCATCCGCTGGCGAAGCTGATGTTGTTCGGCTTGCTGTGGGCGTTCCTGCATCACTTCTGCGCCGGACTGCGCTATCTGGCGATTGATTTGCACTATGTGCGCGATCTTGCGCAGGCGCGCAGCAGCAGCAAGGTGGTGATGGCGGCGAGCCTGCTGCTGACCGTTTTGTTCGGGGTGAAATTATGGTGAACCGCGTAGTGGTGGGCGCGCATTACGGGTTGCGCGACTGGCTGATCCAGCGTATCACGGCGGCGGTGATGGCGGTGTACAGCGTAGCGCTGGCCGGCTATCTGCTGCTGCAACCCGGTTTGAATTATGACATCTGGACGGGATTGTTTTCCGGCCAGCCGATGCGCACCTTTACCCTGCTGTTCCTGTTGAGCGTGTTCTATCACGCCTGGATCGGCATACGCGACATCGTGATGGACTACGTCAAGCCGGCCGGTGTGCGTCTGGCCATTCACGTGCTGGTGATTCTGACATTGGTTTTGTATGTGATATGGGCGGTGCAAATTTTGTGGGGAATGTAATGACCGTAGCAAAAAGAACTTTCGATGTGGTAGTGGTCGGCGCGGGCGGCTCCGGGATGCGCGCGGCGTTGCAATTGGCCGAGGCCGGGCTGAAAGTGGCGGTGTTGTCCAAGGTATTTCCGACGCGTTCGCACACCGTTGCGGCGCAGGGCGGCATTGCCGCTTCGCTGGGGAATGTCAGCAAGGATAGCTGGCACTGGCACATGTACGACACGGTGAAGGGCTCGGATTACCTCGGTGACCAGGATGCCATCGAGTTCATGTGCCGCGCGGCGCCCGAAGTGGTGTACGAGCTGGAACATTACGGTATGCCGTTCGATCGCCTCGACAGCGGCAAGATTTATCAAAGGCCGTTCGGCGGACACATGCAGGATTACGGCAAGAATCCGGTGCAGCGCGCCTGCGCGGCGGCCGATCGCACCGGGCACGCCTTGCTGCACACGCTGTACCAGCAGAACGTGAAAGCCAACACGCATTTCTTCATCGAGTGGATGGCGCTCGACCTGATCCGCGACGCGGACGGCGACGTGCTCGGGGTGACCGCGCTGGAGATCGAAACCGGCGAAATGATGATCTTTCAGGCGCGCGCCACGCTGTTTGCGACCGGCGGCGCGGGGCGCATCTTCCAGTCCAGCACCAATGCCTACATCAACACCGGCGACGGGCTGGGCATGGCGGCGCGCGCCGGAATCCCGCTGGAAGACATGGAATTCTTCCAGTTCCATCCGACCGGCGTGTATGGCGCGGGGGTGCTGATCACCGAAGGGGTGCGCGGCGAAGGCGGTTATCTGGTGAACAAGGACGGCGAGCGCTTCATGCCGAAATACGCGCCGAACGCCAAGGACCTGGCCAGCCGCGATGTGGTGTCGCGCGCCATGACCATCGAGATCAACGAGGGGCGCGGCTGCGGCAAGGACGGCGACC
Organism: uncultured beta proteobacterium; assembly: GCA_963828205.1. Classification (GTDB taxonomy): domain Bacteria; phylum Pseudomonadota; class Gammaproteobacteria; order Burkholderiales; family Gallionellaceae; genus Gallionella. The sequence goes on along the minus strand of CAWHDU010000006.1, from coordinate 202,987 downwards.
ACGTCATGCTCAAGCTGGATCATCTCGGCGATGACGTGATCCGCCAGCGTCTGCCGGGCATCCGCGAGATCGCGCTGAAATTCGCCCATGTCGATCCGGCCAAAAACCCGATCCCCGTCGTGCCGACCGCGCATTACATGATGGGCGGCATCCCCACCAACTATCACGGGCAGGTCGTCGCGCCCTATCATCACGGGCCGGAAGAGGTGGTGCACGGCCTGTATGCGGTGGGCGAATGCGCCTGCGTGTCGGTGCATGGCGCGAACCGCCTGGGCTGCAATTCGCTGCTGGATCTGCTGGTGTTCGGGCGCGAAGCGGGCAGGCAGATCATCGAGGACCTGCAAAGCCACCCGCATCCCAAGCCGTTGCCGGCCGATTCCGCCGAGCGTTCCCTGGCACGGCTGGCGCGGCTGGAAAACCAGAAAAATGGCGAGCGCGTTTCCGAGGTCGGCGACGCGATGCGCAGGACGATGCAGAAACATTGCGGCGTGTTTCGCTTCCCGGAATTGCTTGCCGAAGGTGTGGAGAAAATCAGGCAGATTGCCGAGTGTGCCGCGCACACGGAAATCCAGGATAAGAGCAAGGTATTCAACACCGCGCGCATCGAGGCGCTGGAGCTGGATAACCTGATCGAGGTCGCGCAGGCGACCATGGCCGCCGCGGCGGCGCGCACGGAAAGCCGCGGCGCCCATGCGCGCGACGATTTCCCGCTGCGCGACGATGTAAACTGGCTCAAGCACAGCCTGTATTTCAGCGATGAACACCAGCTGGGTTACAAGCCGGTTCGGCTCAAGCCGTTAACGGTAGATTCGTTCCCGCTCAAGGCGCGGGTTTATTAACCAAGGTGAAGGAGGGTGCGACATGAAAAAATTATTTTCCGGGATGGTTTTACTGGGGGTGGTGAGTTCTGCTTCCGTTTGGGCAGCGGATAGCGACGAACTGTGGGAAATGACCACCAGAATGGATATGCCGGGGATGGCGATGCCGGCAATGAAGCATACTGCCTGCCTGCACAAGGGCGGGGCATACAAGCCGGAGAAGAGCCCGCAGGATAAGAATTGCGAAATGACCGACATCAAAGTGTCCGGCAACACGACTAAATGGAAGATGCATTGTTCCGGCAAGGACGCCATGGAGGGTAGCGGGGAAATGACACGTACCGCAGACACCATGCATGGCACGACGAAGATATCCATGAAGCACGGACAAATGACGCAGGTTATGTCAGGCAAACGTATCGGCACCTGCCAGGCAAAATGAGAATGCGCAGCGTCGTGCTGAAGGCGATCAATCCGATCAAGACTTTTGTTAGAGGCCGATAATGAAATTCCGTATCTACCGCTACAACCCGGATACCGATACTTCACCATACATGCAGGACTACGAGCTGGACATCGAAGCGGGCGACAAAATGCTGCTGGATGCTATCCTGTTGTTAAAAGAACAGGATGACAGTCTGTCGGTGCGCAAATCCTGCCGCGAGGGGGTATGCGGTTCGGATGCGATGAACATCAACGGTCGCAACGGGCTGGCCTGCATCACGCCGCTGTCCGGCCTGAAGCGAGCCGGTAACGCTGCGCCCGCTGCCCGGTCTGCCGGTGATCCGCGACCTGATCGTGGATATGACGCAATTCTTCAAGCAATACCACTCCATCAAACCGTACCTGATCAACAACGACCCGCCGCCCGAGACCGAGCGGTTGCAATCGCCCGGGCAGCGCGAGCACTTGAACGGGCTGTATGAATGCATTCTGTGCGGCTGCTGCTCCACGTCCTGTCCGTCGTTCTGGTGGAACCCGGACAAATTCGTCGGCCCGGCGGGATTGCTGCAGGCGTACCGCTTCATCGCCGACACGCGCGACCACGCCACCAGCGAACGCCTCGACGATCTGGAAGACCCCTACCGGCTGTTCCGTTGCCACACCATCATGAACTGCGTGGATGTATGCCCGAAAGAGCTCAATCCGACAGAGGCGATCGGCAACATCAAGGATATGATGGTCAAGCGCCTGGTATGAGGATTGAGGATTCAGGAATGAGGATTGAGAGGGAAGACGCTGGGGCAGTTGTCATCCAGCTCGATCCTCAATCCTCAATCCTCGACCCTGAACTCAAACGGGTGCGCTGGCGTGCGCGGCGCGGCTTGCTGGAACTTGATATCGTGCTGGGGCGCTTTATCGAGGCGCAGTATGCGCAGCTTGACGAAGCGGGGCGGCAGGCTTTCGACGCATTGCTGGACATGCCAGACAATCCGCTCTGGGATATGATTTCGGGCAGACTGGAAGCGGCACCGGGCGAACAACAGGGGCTGCTGGAAAAGATCAGGGCAGCTTGAAAGACTATGGTGGGTTGGATAGTGAAGCAAGGGCGCTTTGCCTGCAAATACTAGGGAGAGACTCATGGAAAGCAAACGCGTTGCAACATTGACTCTGGATGACGGGCGCAGTATCGAGTTGCCGATCCTGTCGGGTACGCTGGGGGCGGATGTGACTCGATATCCGCAACCTCGCCAAGCTCGGGATGTTCACTTACGACCCGGCGTTTTTCGTCACGGCGAGTTGCACTTCGAGAATCACCTTTATCGACGGCGATGCCGGGCTGCTTTATTACCGGGGCTACCCGATCGAGCAACTGGCCGAGCATTCCGATTTTCTCGAAGTATGCTACCTGCTGCTGAACGGTGAATTGCCGAATACCGCGCAGGCTGCCGGGTTCAAGGATGTTGTGACGCACCACACCATGGTGCATGACCAGTTGGCAAAATTCTACAACGGGTTCCGGCGGGATGCTCATCCGATGGCGGTGATGGTCGGCGTGGTTGGCGCGCTGTCGGCCTTCTATCACGATTCTCTGGACATCAACAATCCGGAGCACCGCGAGATTTCGGCGATGCGCATGCTGGCGAAAGTGCCGACCATCGCGGCGATGGCGCACAAGTATTACACCGGCGCGCCGTTCATGTACCCGAAGAATAAATTCAGCTACGCGGAAAACCTCATGTACATGATGTTCGCCACCCCGGCTGAAGATTACGAGCCCAATCCGGTGCTGGTGCGCGCGCTGGATCGCATCCTGATCCTGCATGCCGACCACGAGCAGAACGCCTCCACCTCGACGGTGCGCCTTGCCGGTTCGAGCATGGCGAACCCGTTTGCCTGCATCGCTTCCGGCATTGCCGCGCTGTGGGGGCCGGCGCACGGCGGGGCGAACGAGGCGGCGCTGAAAATGCTGGAAGAGGTCGGCGACATCTCGCGCGTGCCGGAATATGTGCAGGGCGTGAAGGACAAGAAATACCGTTTGATGGGTTTCGGCCATCGCGTCTACAAAAACATGGATCCGCGCGCCGCGGTGATGCGCAAGACCTGTTATGAAGTGCTGAAGGAACTCAAACTGGAAAACCACAAGCTGTTCGAACTGGCGATGGAGCTGGAGCGCGTCGCGTTGAGCGATCAGTACTTCATCGACCACAAGCTGTATCCGAACGTGGATTTCTACTCCGGCATCGTGCTGCGCGCGCTGGGCATCCCGGTCAACATGTTCACGGTGATTTTTGCGGTGGCGCGCACCGTGGGCTGGATTTCGCAATGGAATGAAATGATGGAGGATGCGGATCACAAGATCGGCCGCCCGCGCCAGTTATACGCCGGCGCGACGCGGCGCGATTATGTGCCGATGGGGAAACGTTGAACGAACCGGCCAATTTTTTGAAACTGATGCAGGGCAGCTCGCTGCTGTTCGGTGCGAATGCGCCTTTCATCGAGGATATGTACGAGCGGTATCTTGTTGACCCGGACGCCGTGCCGGGCGAGTGGCATGCCTATTTCAATGCGCTGCCGTCAATGGCGAGCGGCGCACGCGATGTGGCACACAGCCCCATCCAGCGCGCTTTCGCGGATTTGCCGAAAGCGGGTGCCGCCAGCGCAACCCGTGATGCCGACCTGGAATGCAAGCAGGCTCATGTGGCGCAGCTTATCGATGCGTATCGCATCCTCGGCATGCGCGCCGCCAATCTCGATCCGCTTGACCGCTATGCCAGACCGGTAATCGCCGAGCTTGATCCGGCGCATTACGGCCTGGGTGAAGCCGATACGGAAAGCGTATTCGATACGGCATCCATGACGGGTATGCCGCGCATGACACTGCGCGAAATCCTGCAACTGTTGCGCAAAACTTATTGCGGCAGTATCGGCGCGGAATATATGTACATCGGCGACGTGGCGCAGAAACGCTGGATACAGGGCCGTCTGGAAGAGGCGCGCGGGCTGACCGGATATAGCGCCGCGATGCGCCGCCGCATCCTGGAGCGGCTGACCGCCGCCGAAACGCTGGAACGCTACCTGCACACCAAATATGTCGGACAGAAACGCTTCTCGCTGGAAGGCGGCGAGACGCTGATTCCGCTGCTCGATCACTTGCTGCAACGCGCCGGAGAACAAGGCGTGCAGGAAGCCGTGATCGGCATGGCGCATCGCGGGCGGCTGAATGTGCTGGTGAATATCCTCGGCAAGAAACCGAAGATGCTGTTTGCGGAATTCGAAGGCATCCACGCCGAGCATCTGACTTCCGGCGACGTGAAATATCATCAGGGATTTTCCGCCGATATCGATACGCCGGGCGGCGAACTGCATATCGCGCTGGCGTTCAACCCTTCGCACCTGGAAATCGTCAATCCGGTGGTGGAAGGCTCGGTGCGCGCGCGCCAGCACCGCCGCAAGGATTTTGCCGGTTCGAAAGTCATGCCGATCCTGCTGCATGGCGATGCGGCATTTGCCGGGCAGGGCGTGGTGATGGAAACGCTGGGCATGTCGCAGACGCGCGGCTACCGCACCGGCGGCACGGTGCATATCATCATCAACAACCAGATCGGTTTCACCGCCTCTGACTCGCGCGACGTCCGCTCCAGCAGCTATTGCAGCGATGTGGCAAAGATGATTGATGCGCCGATATTTCATGTGAACGGAGATGACCCGGATGCGGTATTGCTGGCCACCGAAATTGCGCTGGATTTCCGCATGCGCTTCAGCAGGGATGTGGTGATCGACATGGTGTGTTTCCGCAAGCTGGGGCACAACGAGCAGGACGAGCCTCTGGTCACGCAGCCGTTCATGTATCGCTCCATTCGCCGGCATCCCGGCACGCGCGCCGTGTATGCGCAGCGGCTGGCGGAGCAGGGCGTGATTCAACCCGGCGAGGCGGACGCGATGGTTGCGGCCTACCGCAAGGCGATGGACGAGGGGGACAAATCCACCCGGCCTACGCTGGAAAAACGCGACAGTAAAATAGCCGCCGACTGGAAAAAATATCAGCGCGACATCCCATGGAATATCCCGGTGAACACCGCCGTGCCGCTGGAGCGTTTGCGGCAACTGGCCGTGTCGCTGACCGCTGTGCCGCAGAATTTCACGCTGCATTCGCGCGTGCAGAAAATCGTCGAAGACCGCGCTGCGATGGCGCGCGGGGATGCGCCGCTGGATTGGGGCATGGCGGAAAATCTCGCTTATGCCACGTTGCTCACTGAAGGTTACCCGGTGCGGCTTACCGGGCAGGACAGCCAGCGCGGCACGTTTTTCCATCGTCACACCACCTGGCACGACCAGAACCGCAAGGAGCGGCACGAAGGCGCTTACACGCCGCTGCAGAATCTCGCGCCGGATCAGGCGGATTTCATCGTGATCGACTCGCTGCTGTCCGAGGAGGCGGTGCTCGGATTTGAATACGGATACGCTACTGCCGAACCGGGCTCTCTGGTGTTGTGGGAAGCGCAGTTCGGCGATTTTGCCAACGGTGCGCAAGTGGTGATCGACCAGTTCATCGCGTCCGGCGAAGTAAAATGGGGGAGGTTGTGCGGGCTGGTGATGCTGCTGCCGCACGGCTACGAAGGGCAGGGCGCGGAGCATTCCTCCGGGCGCATCGAACGCTATCTGCAACTGTGCGCCGACTACAACATGCAGGTGTGCATTCCTTCCAGCGCCGCGCAGATGTTTCATTTGCTGCGCCGCCAGATGCTGCGCCCGATGCGCAAACCGCTGATCGTCTTCACCCCCAAGAGCCTGCTGCGCAGCAAGGATGCGGCTTCGCCGCTTGATGAATTCACACGGGGAAAATTCCAGCCGGTGATCGCCGAAATTGACACGCTGGATAACAATAAAGTTAGGCGCATCATCGCGTGCAGCGGCAAGATATATTACGAACTGCTCGCGGTGCGGCGCACCAGGAGGATTCAGGATATGGCGATCATCCGCATCGAGCAGCTTTATCCGTTCCCGCACGACGACTTTACCGCGCAAATTGCCACGTATCCGAACGCCGGCGAAGTGGTGTGGTGCCAGGAAGAGCCTGGCAACCAGGGCGCATGGCATCGCATCCAGCATTACCTGCTGCGCCATCTGCGCGACGGCATGCGCCTCGATTACGCGCTGCGCCCGTCATCCGCCACGCCCGCTGCGGGTTATCTGGCGGTGCATCAGGAGCAACAGAAAGCGGTGATCGAAGCCGCCTTCCGCGACGATCTCGACAATAAACCCAACCCGGGAGCAGCCCATGAGCACCATTGAAAGTAATCTGGTTGAAGTCAAAGTTCCTCAGTTATCCGAGTCAGTATCCGAAGCGACGCTGCTGACCTGGCACAAGAAAGTGGGCGAAGCCGTCGCAGAGGGCGAAAACCTGATCGACATCGAGACCGATAAGGTGGTACTGGAGCTGCCCGCGAGCAAGTCCGGTGTGTTGAGCAAGATCATCAAGGGCGATGGCGCGAAAGTGGCCAGCGAAGAACTGATCGCGCAGATCGACACGGCGGCGGCACAGGCAGCTGCCCCTGCAGCATCGTACCCGGCAGCTCCTTCAGCGGTACCACCCTCGGTGCGCAAACTGGCGCACGAAAAAGAGGTTGATGCAAGCAGCCTGCAGGGCAGCGGACGCAGCGGGCGAGTCACCAAAGAGGATGTGCTGAATGCGATGCAGCAAGCCAAACCTGCTCCCTATCCCCTCGCGGTAACCAATGAATTGGCTGTCGTTGTTGGACAGCCTAGTCAGATGGCTAGTAGTTCCATCAGGGAAGGCGGGGGAGAGGGGGTGAGTGCGGTCATACCCGCCGGCAGCCGCCCCGAGCAGCGTGTGCAGATGACACGCATCCGCCAGCGCATCGCCGAACGCCTGCTGCAATCGCAACAGAATGCAGCGATCCTGACTACCTTCAACGAAGTGAACATGCAGCCGGTGATCGAGCTGCGCAACAAATACAAGGATGCTTTTGAGAAGAAGCACGGCGTCAAGCTCGGTTTTTCCTCATTCTTCGTCAGGGCGGCGGTGCTGGCGTTGCAGAAATTCCCCATCGTCAATGCCTCGGTGGACGGCACGGATATCATCTACCACGGCTATTTCGACATCGGCATGGCGATCGGCAGCGAACGCGGCCTGGTCGTGCCGATCATCCGCGACGCGGATAGGCTTTCCTTCGCCGGCATCGAAAAACAGATTGCCGATTTCGGCGCGCGTGCCAAGGTTGGCAAGCTGACGATGGAAGAGCTCACCGGCGGTACCTTCTCCATTTCCAACGGCGGCGTGTTCGGTTCGATGCTCTCCACCCCGATCATCAACCCGCCGCAATCCGCCATCCTCGGCATTCATGCGACCAAGGATCGACCGGTGGCCGAGAACGGCCAGGTCGTGATCCGCCCGATGAATTACCTCGCGCTTTCCTACGACCACCGCATCATCGACGGGCGCGAGGCGGTGCAGTTTTTGGTGGCGATCAAGGAGGCGCTGGAGTATCCGGGCAAGGTGTTGCTGGATTTGTAGGGGGTACAACACCCCCCTCTCCCCTCGCGGGAGAGGGGCTGTAGGTAAAGCGAGATAAACGCGAGTTTAACCCGGATGACGTGGGACTAAGTGGGATTGGAAATAAAAAAGGCTTGCAAAGGGTAAAAATAAAAAGCGGCCAAATTATGTGGGGAAAAGACCACCTTGGCGGAGCGCAGTTTCAGAGGCGAGCATGATTTTCGCGCCGCGTCGTTCCGCCATGTGCTTCCCCACTTCCATGATCTGCTGCGGGCCGAGCAGGTGTGCGGCAAGGGGCAGCAGTTCGGTTTCTTCGATGGCGATGTGGCGGGTGTAATTGCCGGCCAGGTTCTCGACCAGCGCTTCGGGCAGCGGCGCATTCACCCCTTCGGCAATTTTCACCAGCACCGCGCGCGCTTCGCTCCATGCGGCGAACATGACGGCGTGCTGGGCGAGCAGGCGCTCGATCAGGGTTTCGATCTGCGTTTTTTCGGGGACGTCCAGCGCGCGCAGCGCGGGAAACAGGTTTTCTTCTTCGTCTTGGTGATGGAACTGTCCGGCGGTATCGAAGTAGCGCAGGATGCCTTGCGCGGCCTGCTGCGCCTGCTTGTCGCAGCCGTGGGCGGGCAGGTGGGCGGGCAGGTGGGCGGCCAGTTTCTGCAGGGTGTCGAGTTGCCGCTGGATCTTGCCGTGGCAGGCATGCAGCATTTCCAGCGGGTGGTCGAAACTCGGGGCGGCTTCGCCGGATGCAAACGAAATCATGTTGTGTTCCTCAGGAAATGAACGGCAAGGGGTTGTGCTTGGCGGCGACCAGCACGATGTAGATGAACGCCGCCTGCGCCGCGAACCATGCGGCCATGCGGACGGCTTTGCTTTTGCCGTGTTTCAGCGCGATGGTGCCCAGCAGGATATACAGCACCAGGCCGAAAAACTTGGCGGTCAGCCACGCGTCTACGAAAGGATACTGGTCGATGGTGTAAGCCAGCGCCAGCGCGCTGGCGAGCAGCAGCGTATCCACGACATGCGGCACCACCTTGGTCCAGCGCTGGCGCATGATCGGCGAGCCGTTGAAACTCCAGATGCCGCGCAGGAAGAACAGCGTGAAGCTGAGGGCGGCGCAGGAGACGTGGATATGTTTGAGCAGGAAGAAATTCATGGATTACCTCCGGGCGACATCTGCTCGATTTTCCGCAAGGTGCGCCGGTAAACCGCGATGCCGGTAATGATCGCATAGCACAGCAGCGCGCCCTGCAGCAGCAGGCCGAGCATCGTCAGCCATGCCGCCGCACTCCACCAGGGCGCCAGCAGCGCCGCCAGCAGCGTGCCGCGATGCAGCCACAGGTGCCGCCATATCCAGGGTTCCGGGATGATCTGCTTCATGTTCGGCACGGCGGTCGATAATCCGCCGCGGAACAGGTGGAACCAGACCAGGAACGGGACGACTTTATAGAGCATGCCCTGGATCAGGGACAGCGCAAAGCCCAGCAGGAAAGCCAGAACCGACAGCGTCCGCAGGGAATCGTTGGCTGCCGGAAGAATCGGCGCTGCCAGCGAGAAGAATGCGGCAAGCAGCAGCGACAGCATGGCCAGCCGGAAAAAACTCAGCGGGGCATCCGGAACGCGGCGGCGGCGTTTATTTTGCAGCATGAGCGTGACCACGGCGAAACAGCAGGACAGCGACCAGAAGACGGCCTCCGCGACGAACCCGGCCCAGCCCGGCGCCGATTCGAGAAAGAGCAATGCCAGATTCAGCAGCAGGGCGGCAAAGATGGCCGGGGCCAGTCTGGAGGTCAGCCATTTTGGGTAGTTCGGGGTGAGCTGGAACATCGGCACGACCTGGTAAGACACGCCGACAGCCAGCAGCAGCACCCATCCGCCCAGCGCCAGGCTGATATGCGCGACCGCCAGTTTTGAGTAGGGAAGCTGCAGGCCGTTGGCGTAGCCGCCGGCCAGCAGCATGCCGAGCGAGACGGCGCCCGCGAGTGACAAGATGGACAGCAGCAGGGCGGTTTTCGTCGCATTTTTTGCGGTGGCGCGCGCCAGGCTGGTCAGGCTGGCGGCGATGAATACCACAAAGGCCAGCCCCAGCAGCAGCCAGGAAAGGTTGAGCAACGCCGGCCTGTCCAGCACGAAGCCGGCGGACAACGACAGCGCGCCAGCGATCAGCGGCAGGAAGGTGAACCACGCCACCCATCCGGACGAGGGCATCGGGCTGCCGATCACCACCGGCAGCATTTGCTGGGTGGCGCCCAGCATGACCATCGCCATGAATCCTAGGGTAACGTGATGCGTGGCGGCGATCTGCGCGGGGGAGCGCAGTTCCGCAAACGGATTGCCGCCGGCCGTTGCCAGCAGCACTGCGGCCAGCGCGAGAAAAACCGGCGCCACGATGAAGAAGCGCAACGGCACGCTGATCGGCGGCGCCTGTTCGGGGCTGAGTGAGCCTATCTTCATGCGGCGCGCCCAGGGAGTAAATCCCGCGTGATCAGGATTTCGAAGTCGCCGTTCGCCAGCGCGGTGGTCTGCCACGCATAACCGGCGCCGCGCAGCATTTCATAGAGCGGGAAGGGTTCGCGGTGGATGAGCACTTTCAGGGACTCGTCGCCGGAAAGCGTTTGTAGCGCGCGGGCGATGTTCTCGAAAGGCTCGGGCGGAGGCAGCCCGCGTACATCGAGTTCCGGCATCGCTGTCAGGCGGCCTTCATCTGGCCGAAGAGAGCTTCCCGTTCGCTGTCCAGGATATCATCCATGATCGGATAGAGAATATGCTCTTCCTTGTTGTTGTGCTGCTGCATCACCATCAGCAGGGTTTCCGAGAGGCCGCCGTATTCCTGCGCATCCTTGCGTTCTACCGCCGCACCCATCTGCTTGAGGAGTTCCTTGATCTGGGCATGTTCCATGAGCATGATGTGCACCGGGCGGAAGGCCCGCCAGCGGATTTTAGCGCGGGAAAGAGCACGTCCTCTTCCATGCGGAAATGCCGCATCATCTCGTCGCGGAAGGTATTGAAGGCAGCCTCGGCCTTGTCCCAGTCGCCGGTGAGGGCGGCTTCTTCGGCATCGGCGAACTTATAGTCACAAGCTTTATGGTCGTCGGTCATGAATTCCGCAATGGTTGGCATATCAGTTTCCTTATCAAAATAATGATACTGTTGGCATACCCGCTCTTCAATCGATAACCCGATTTTAAAAGTTGAGTATTACTGTCGTCTATTATAACAATAAAATATGCGCCACCGACATATGATTATTATGCCGAAATCAGGCTGGCGCAGCATAGCCCGCTCAGCACCACGCCTTCCAGCCAGTGTAGCCCGGATGGAATGCAATGGAATCCGGGGGTTTTTCCATCGACTGCCCCCGAGTATCGAATAACGCGCCCTTGATGGGAGCTCCCGGATTACGCTGCGCTGCATCCGGGCTACATGCTGGATTCCCGCCTGCGCGGGAATGACGGCAGATGCGTCGCGAATTATGTAATTCTCAATAGAGTAGCAGCTTAATATTCCTTCTGTTCCGGCGTATGATGTGCGCGCTCGATCAAATTGAGGGCGCAATATGCGTAAACAACGTGAAATTTACACATCCCCGCTGGATGCGCTGGTGGCGGTGAGCAAGCAGCTCAGCTTGTACAATAACCGGCGCGGCATGGATTCAGAGACGTTTTTCGACCGTTACCAAAATAGCTTGATCGGCGACGATGCCGAGCCGGTAGAATGGGCAAACGCCTACCAGCATACGTTGCGCTGCACCAACAGTTTGAGAGCCAGTTGCGTGTTGCCGCATGACTCGCTGGAACGTTACTTTGCGGAAGTCGAGGCGGCTGTCGTCCAGTTACCCGCATACGCCGAAAGTTATGTAGAGGAAATTCTGACCGCCGGACGAGCCAACCTGCGCATAAGGCTGCGCTTTGAAAATGGCGTACTCAAAACGCTGGGGTATCGATACCATTCGCAGCGGGCAGACGGTGAGCTGATGTTCCGCTACGACAACACGCCGCACTTTCCAGAATTGCCAAGTTATCCGCATCACAAGCATCTGCGCGATACCGTCGTTGCTGCAAGCAAGCTGCTTTATCTGGCCTTGCGAAATATTGTGAAAGACTGGATGATGCCGCCACGGACAGGGAAGGAGGCGGCCGATCAATTCGCCATTATGCTCGGCGAACGATTCACGGCAGCATTAAATTGAAGCTGTGAATTTATCGGCCTCACACACAGAATTTCGGATACGCCCCGCCAGCTCAAACTCTTCTGATGCCCAGTGCTCTTGGCACGGGGTGATTCATTGCCCCTTACGTGAGATGCAAACAACAACCCCAATGAATAAATTCTCCGCCTACCGCATTTTCGAAGAAAACGGCCAATCCGCCGGACGTTTCGTCGAGCTGACGCTGGACGATCTCGATTCCGGCGAAGTGGTCATTCAGGTGCATTATTCCAGCGTGAATTACAAGGACGCACTGGCCGCTACCGGCGCGGGCAAGGTGATACGGCGCTTTCCCTGCGTCGGCGGGGTGGATGCGGCGGGTGTGGTGGCCAGTTCATCCGATGAGCGCTTCAAGGCGGGTGATGCGGTGATCGTTACCGGCTACGGCATGGGGGTGGAGCACGACGGCGGCTATGCGGAATATGTGCGGGTTCCCGCCAATTGGGTGGTGCCGCTGCCGCAGGGGCTGACGCTGTTCGATGTGATGGCGCTGGGCACGGCGGGCTTTACCGCCGCATTGGCTATACATCGGCTGGAGCAGAACGAACTGCGCCCGGAGAACGGCAAGGTGATCGTTACCGGTGCGACCGGCGGGGTGGCGAGCCTCGCGATCCAGATGCTGGCGCAGCTCGGTTATCACGTGGTCGCGCTGACCGGAAAAGATGCCGAGCACGATTACCTGAAATCGCTCGGTGCGGCAGAAATCCTGCCGCGCAAGGAATTGGCGATGGGTGCCCGCCCGCTGGAGAAGGCGCAGTGGGCCGGCGCGCTGGATGCGGTGGGCGGCGAGACGCTGGCGTGGCTGACGCGCACCATGCAGCAGAACGGGGTGATCGCCAGCTTCGGCAATGCGGGTGGCTTTGAATTGCACACTACGGTGATGCCTTTCATCCTGCGCGGGGTGCGCCTCATCGGCATCGATTCCGCCGCGACTGCCATGCCGCTACGCCGCGAAATCTGGCAACGTCTGGCAAGCGATCTACAGCCGAGGTTGCTGGCGCAGGTGGCGCATACCGTGCCCTTCGTCGAGTTGCCGCAAGTATTCCCGCAACTACTGCAAGGCAGGCTGCGCGGGCGCACGACGGTGAGGGTAATGCCTGCTGAAATAGGCTCTTAATGCTATAATATGCCCGGCAAGGCTGGAAGCGTACAGCGCGAAAGTGGCGGAATTGGTAGACGCACTGGATTTAGGTTCCAGCGCCGCAGGGCGTGAGAGTTCGAGTCTCTCCTTTCGCACCAGCAACTAATTCAATTTCAACTCAAGGGAAGTCAAGCATGTCCAGCGTAGAAACTGTGAGCGCGTTAGAACGCCGTCTTAATGCATCCATACCTCAGCAAGCCATTCGCGGTGAAGTTGCGGCCAGCCTGAAGAAGATCGGACGTACCGCAAGAATTTCCGGGTTTCGCCCGGGTAAAATTCCGCCAAAAATTCTGGAACAGCATTATGGCGCGCAGGCACATCAGGAAGCTCTGGGCAACGCGCTGCAGCGCTCGTTCGATGAGGCTGCGCAGCTCAATAACTTGAAGGTGGCAGGGAGTCCGCAGTTTGAGATCAGGACTGGCGACCTGAATGCTGACTGGATCGAATACAGTGCGACTTTCGAAGTGTATCCGGAAGTGGTGATGGGCGACCTGTCAGGCGAAACAATGGAGCGGCTGAGTTGCGAATTGACGCAGGCTGATGTGGATAAGACCATTATGACACTGCGCAATCAGCGCGCTGTTTATGCGGTTGTTTCTCGCGCCGCACAGGCGGAAGACAAGGTGCATATCGATTTTACCGGCAGGCTGAACGGCGAGGTTTTTCAGGGCGGTGAAGCCAGGAACCATGCGTTTGTATTGGGTGCGGGGCGCATGCTGCCGGAGTTTGAGGAGGCCGTTACCGGCATGAAGGCAGGCGATACCAAATCTTTCGACATGACTTTTCCTGCCGATTATCACGGCAAGGAAGTGGCGGGCAAGCAGGTTACTTTTGATGTCACGCTGCACAAGGTGGAGGCTCCGGAACTGCCGGAGGTGGATGACGCATTTGCCAAGTCTGTCGGCATTGTAGACGGCGATATCTGCAAGCTGGAAAGCGAGGTGCGCGACAATCTGCAACGCGAAGTTGCGCGCCGCCTGAAAACGCGCAACAAGGAAGCGGCGATGGAAACCTTGCTAAAGATGGCGCGTTTTAATGCACCCAGAACTCTGGTAGAGTCGGAAGCGCAAGACTTGATGCGGCAAACGGTGCGGGACATGGAGTCGCGCGGGTTGAAGGCGAAAGATGCTGAACTACAGCCGGAATTATTCATCATGCATGCAGAAAGACGGGTAAAGCTCGGCCTGATTTTTGCCGACCTGGCGCAGGAATACGAATTGAAGGCCAGGCCGGAACAGGTGCGCGCCTTAGTGGAGGACTATGCGCAGAGTTTCGATCAGCCGGATGAAGTAGTGCGCTGGGTTTATGCCAATTCCTTCAAGTTTCAGGAGATCGAGAATCTGGTTCTTGAAGAAAATATCGTAAACTGGGCGATGGGGCAGGCCAAGACGGCTGACAAGGCTATTTCCTTTAACGAACTGATGGGGAACTGACGAGATGCACTATGAGGAGCCGCAAAATATCGGTTTGATCCCGATGGTCGTGGAAACCAGCGGGCGCGGCGAGCGGGCATACGATATTTATTCGCGTTTGCTCAAGGAGCGCGTCGTGTTCCTGGTCGGCGAAGTGAATGACCACAGCGCAAATTTGATCGTGGCGCAGATGTTGTTTCTGGAATCGGAAAACCCGGACAAGGATATTCATTTTTACATCAATTCGCCGGGCGGTTCGGTGACCGCCGGCATGGCGATTTACGACACCATGCAATTCATCAAACCGAATATCAGCACGTTGTGTATCGGGCAGGCGGCCAGCATGGGGTCGTTCCTGTTGGCGGCAGGCGAAAAGGGCAAGCGTTTCTGTTTACCCAATTCACGCGTGATGATTCATCAGCCAATGGGCGGCTTCCGCGGCCAGGCTTCAGATGTCGAAATCCATGCACGGGAGATTTTGTATCTGAAGCAAAAGCTCAATCAAATGCTGGCGCAGCACACCGGCCAAACGGTTGAAACGATCGAGCGCGATACGGATCGCGATAATTTCCTGAGCGCGGAAGACGCGGTGAAATACGGCCTGGCGGATCAGGTGTTGGAAAAGCGCGTTTAAGACTTATTGAATTACCGATAACCTGTTATAGAGGTAGCAGCGATGGCTGGCGATAAAAAACCGGGTGATAAATTGCTTTACTGTTCGTTCTGCGGCAAGAGCCAGCATGAGGTGCGCAAGCTGATTGCGCCAGTCGGTATTCGTGTGCGATGAATGCATCGCGCTGTGCAACGACATCATGCGCGAGGAAATCCAGAATGACCAGACCAAAACTGACAAGGCCGGCAAGGCGGATTTGCCCGTGCCGAAATCAATCTGTGCGAAGCTCGATGAGTATGTGATCGGGCAGGAGCAGGCCAAGCGGATTTTATCGGTGGCGGTGTATAACCACTACAAACGCCTCAAGAGTGACGAGAAGGATGGCGTCGAATTGGCCAAGAGCAATATCCTGCTGATCGGACCGACCGGATCCGGCAAGACCCTGCTGGCGCAAACGCTGGCGCGCCTGCTGGATGTGCCGTTCGTGATGGCCGATGCCACTACGCTGACCGAAGCAGGCTATGTCGGCGAGGATGTCGAAAACATTATCCAGAAACTGCTGCAGGCATGTGACTACGACGTGGAAAAAGCGCAGCGCGGCATCGTCTATGTGGATGAAATCGACAAGATTTCGCGCAAGTCGGACAACCCCTCAATCACGCGCGACGTGTCAGGCGAAGGTGTGCAGCAGGCACTGCTCAAGCTGATCGAAGGCACCAAGGCCTCGATTCCGCCTCAGGGAGGGCGCAAACACCCGAATACGGAATTCCTGCAGGTGGACACCACCAATATCCTGTTCATCTGCGGCGGCGCGTTTGACGGCTTGGAAAAAGTCATCCGCAACCGTTCCGCAAAGGCCAGCATCGGCTTCGGCGCAACCATCAGCAGCAAGGACGAACGCAAGACGGGCGAAACCTTGCGCGAGGTGGAGCCGGAAGATCTGATCAAGTTCGGCCTGATTCCGGAGTTTGTCGGGCGTTTGCCCGTCGTGGCGACACTGGAAGAATTGGATGAAGCCGCGCTGATGAAAATTCTTACCGAGCCGAAAAACGCACTGACCAAGCAATACCAGAAGCTGTTTGCGATGGAAGGCGTGGAACTGGAATTCCGTGAAGGCGTGTTGCTGGCGGTTGCCAAAAAAGCCCTGGCGCGCAAGACCGGCGCGCGCGGGTTGCGCTCGATACTCGAAACCGCATTGCTGGATATCATGTTTGATTTGCCCTCGACAGAAAATGTCAGCAAAGTTTTATTGGACGAAACAGGCTCGACGGGGGAAATTAAACCCATCGTTATTTATGCGGATACGCCCAAGGCAGCCTGATTAAACACTTAACCGCCTGTTCTTTATCTTGTTTCCAGGGAACTTGAATTTTTTCGAGCGACCCCCATCTAACCTCCCAGTCAACGAATAGGTTATTGCCGCCATGTCAGAACAAGATATTTCAAACGCTGTTACAGCCAACCTGCACCCGCTGCTGCCATTGCGCGACGTCGTGGTGTTTCCTCACATGGTCATACCGCTGTTTGTTGGTCGCGCCAAATCGATCAAGGCGCTGGAAACCGCCATGGAAGCCGGCAAGGGTATCGTGCTGGTCGCGCAGAAATCGGCAGCCAAGGACGATCCCGGCAAGGATGACTTGTATGCCGTCGGCAGCATGGCGAATATTCTGCAAATGCTCAAACTTCCCGATGGTACGGTGAAGGTGCTCGTGGAAGGTACGCAGCGCGTCAATGTGCTGCGCGTGTTTGATGTGGACAGCCACTTTGACGCGGAAGTGGAAATCGTTCCTGCCGAAGATGGAACGGATAGCGAGTCCGAGGCGATGCGCCGCGCGCTGATCGCGCAATTCGACCAGTATGTAAAACTCAACAAAAAAATCCCGCCTGAAATCCTGACTTCGCTGGCCGGTATCGACGATGCCGGTCGCCTGGCAGACACCATCGCCGCCCACCTGCCGCTCAAGCTGGAGCAAAAGCAGGAGGTGCTGGAGGTTTTTGGCGTACGCAAACGGCTGGAACACCTGCTGGGGTTGCTGGAGGCTGAAATTGATATTTTGCAGGTGGAGAAGCGCATCCGCGGAAGAGTAAAGCGCCAGATGGAGAAAAGCCAGCGCGAGTATTACCTGAACGAGCAGGTCAAGGCGATTCAGAAGGAGCTTGGTGAGGGCGAGGAAGGTACCGATCTTGATGAGTTGGATAAGAAAATCAAGGATGCTCATATGCCCAAAGAGGCACACACCAAGGCCGAGGCGGAGTTGAAGAAACTACGCCTGATGTCGCCAATGTCGGCCGAAGCGACGGTGGTGCGCAACTACATAGACGTGCTGATTAACCTGCCGTGGAAGAAAAAAACCAAAATCAGCGCCGATTTGAAAAAGGCCGAAGTCATATTGGAAAAAGACCATTATGGGCTGGATAAAGTCAAAGAGCGTATTCTCGAGTACCTTGCCGTGCAGCAACGGGTGAATAAACTGAAGGGACCGATCCTCTGTCTGGTGGGGCCTCCGGGTGTCGGCAAGACTTCGCTGGGGCAATCCATTGCACGCGCCACCAACCGCAAATTTGTGCGTATGTCGCTGGGTGGGGTGCGTGACGAATCGGAGATTCGCGGCCACCGCCGCACCTATATCGGTTCCATGCCGGGGAAAATCCTGCAGAACATGAGCAAGGTCGCGGTAAAAAACCCATTGTTCCTGCTCGACGAAGTGGACAAGATGGGCATGGATATGCGTGGCGATCCGTCCTCCGCGCTGCTGGAAGTGCTCGACCCGGAACAAAACAGCACGTTTGTCGACCATTATGTCGAAGTCGAGTATGACTTGTCGGACGTGATGTTCGTGGCGACGGCGAATACGCTGAATATTCCGGATGCGTTGATGGACCGTATGGAGATTATTCATGTTTCCAGCTACATGGAAGATGAAAAAATCAACATTGCCACGCGCTATCTGGTGCCCAAGGCGATCAAGAATAATGGCCTGAAGCCGGAAGAAATCAATATCTCCGAGAGCGCGCTACGCGACATTATCCGCTACTACGTGCGCGAAGCGGGGGTGCGCGGCCTGGAGCGGGAAATCTCCAAGATTTGCCGCAAGGTGGTGAAATCGCTTTCGCTGAAAGAGCGCGACAAAAAAGTTGTGGTCAATGCGCGCAATCTCGACAAGTATCTCGGGGTGCGCCGCCACTCTTACGGGATTGCAGAAAAAAATAATCAAGTCGGGCAGGTCACCGGCCTGGCATGGACTGAAGTCGGCGGTGAATTGCTGACTATCGAAACCGCCGTGTTGCCAGGCAAGGGCAAGACCACCACAACCGGCAAGCTTGGAGATGTGATGCAGGAATCCATTCAGGCTGCCATCAGCGTGGTGCGCGGGCGTGCAAGGCGGCTGGGTATAAATGAGGATTTTTACCAAAAATCGGATTTGCACATTCACTTGCCGGAGGGTGCAACCCCAAAAGACGGCCCGAGCGCCGGGATCGGGATGTGCACGTCCATTGTTTCGGCGCTGACCGGTATTCCGGTGCGTGCCGATGTGGCTATGACAGGTGAAATTACTTTGCGGGGAGAGGTGTTGCCGATTGGCGGCCTGAAGGAAAAGCTGCTGGCGGCACAACGCGGAGGTATTAAGGTGGTTTTGATTCCGGAAGAAAACACCAAGGATCTGGCTGAAATCCCGGACAATATAAAAAATAAGCTGGATATACATCCAGTTAAATGGATAGATCAAGTACTGGAATTGGCTTTGGAGCGCAAACCGGAGTCTTTGCCGGAATTGGCGGAGATTCCCGCGCCTGCCGGGTTGCCGGCAACAGGCGATACACAGGAAACGTCGCTGGTGACCAAGCACTAGAAAAACCGATAGCAGCAAGTTGATTGCGGCGCAAGGCAAAAATTTTGTGTATTCGCTTGACCAAAGCCGTGAAGCCTTGATATAAAGCCGCTGCAGGACTTCATCCTGTTTTTAACCACTAATTTTCCAAGGGGGCTTACGTGAATAAATCTGATTTGGTTGATGCAATTGCAAAATCCGCTGATCTTTCCAAGGCAGCTGCCAGCCGTGCGCTGGATGCGGCCGTAGATTCCATTAAAAAGGCACTGAAGAAAGGCGATACAGTGAGCTTGGTTGGTTTCGGTACTTTCAAGGTTGGCAAGCGTGCTGCGCGCAATGGCCGTAACCCTCGCACTGGCGAGACGATCAAGATCAAGGCAGCCAAGGTTCCAAAATTTACAGCTGGCAAAGGCCTGAAAGATGCTGTAAATTAATAATTTTGTTAGGGGTGCTTAGCTCAGCTGGTAGAGCGTCGCCCTTACAAGGCGAATGTCGGCGGTTCGATCCCGTCAGCACCCACCACGAGTAGTTTTTGGAGTGGTAGTTCAGTTGGTTAGAATACCGGCCTGTCACGCCGGGGGTCGCGGGTTCGAGTCCCGTCCACTCCGCCAAATCAAGGCGAACGCAAGTTCGCCTTTTTCATATCTGTTTATTTTGAATCAATAGGTTGGTGTTGCCACTATGTTTGATTTTGTGCATGGAAATAAAAAACTGATACAGATCGTCTTGGCGCTTATCATTTTGCCGTTTGCATTCTGGGGAGTGGATTCGTACAGGCAATCCGGAAATACGGCAGAAGTGATTGCGACCGTGAACGATGCAAAAATTACCCAGCGAGAGCTCGATAATGCGCTACGCCAACAGCAGGATCGTTTGCGCCAAAAGCTGGGGGCAAACTTTGATCCTGCGATGCTTGATAATCCAGAATTGAGGCGCGCAGTGATGGACGACCTGGTTACGCAGCGTGTGCTGGTTGATCGTGCCAAGGCTGCCGGCTTGGTGGTCAGCGACGAGCAGGTGGCACAGGTTATCCAAGGTATCGAGGCGTTTCAGAATAACGGAAAGTTCGATAGAAAAAGCTATGAAACTGCGCTGGTGAGCCAGAATATGTCGCCGCTGATGTTTGAGGCGCGCCTGCGCAGCGAATTGATCGGGCAGCAGATGCGCGATGCTTATGCGCAAAACGGATTTACCTCGAATGAAGTAGCCGGCAACATTATCCGCCTGAATGAGCAACAACGGGTGGTGAGCACGTCGCTTATATCATTTCAACCCTTTATGGCGCAGGCAAAAGTGGATGGGGTAGCGCTGAAAAAATATTACGAGCAAAACCCAAAAGAGTTTCAAGTCCAAGAACAGGCCAAAGTCGAATATGTAAAATTTTCGATAAATAATTTACTGGGCAAGGTCGAGATTAAATTAGAAGATGTGCGCAAGTATTACGATGAACACCAGAGTGACTCCGGCTCGCCGGAGGAGCGCGAGGCAGCACATATCCTGATTGCGGTAGCCGCCGCTGCACCGCAAGCCGAACAGGATGCAGCCAAGGCAAAGGCCGAACAGTTGCTGCAACAGGTCAGGAAAAATCCCGCCGGACTTGCCGAACTGGCCAAACGGAATTCGCAGGACACCGGCTCCGCCGCAAACGGCGGAAGCCTGGGATTTTTTGGCCGCGGCATGATGGTCAAGCCTTTCGAAGACGCTGTCTTTTCGCTAAAACAAGGCGAAATCAGCGGATTGGTGAAATCGGATTTCGGCTATCACATCATCAAGCTGCTCGCGATTAAACCAGCCAGACTCTTGTCATTTGATGAGGCGCGTGAAGGTATTATCAATAAACTGCGCCAGCAAAAAGCCGCCGACATGTTTGCCGATCTGGCTGAAAAATTCAGTAATACCGTTTACGAGCAAAGCGATACCCTGAAGCCGGCGGCTGATTTGGTTGGCGCGAAAATCGAGCAAAGCGGGTGGTTAATCAAAGGGGCTGCTGCAGGCGAGCCTTGGACGGCAAAAATGTTGCAGGCAGTTTTTACCGATGATGTCGTGAAAAACAAGCGCAACACCACTGCCATCGAAGTGGCGGCGAATACACTGGTTGCCGCGCGGATTCTGGAATACAAGCCAGCCGCCACGCGTTCGCTGGATGAAGTTCAGGAATCGATCCGCCAGAAATTATTGCGCCAACAGGCAATTGAGCTAGCCGCCGGACAAGGCAAAACGCTGCTGGAACAATTGCAGCATGGCGATAAGCCCGCGCTGAACTGGACGGCAGCCCTGGCCGTCACCCGCACACAACAAGGCTCGCTGGATAAGGAGCTGGTACGAAAAATATTTCAGGTCGATGCGGCCAGGCTGCCGCAGTATGCAGGTGCGGAAACGCCGCAAAACGGCTTTATGCTGGTGCGCATAGAAGCAGTCAAGGAAGGGAGCAAGCCAGACGATGCGAAACGCGCCGACTATGCGCGAAAGCTGCGCCAACTGACTGGGGATGAAATGTTCAGGGCTTATCTGGTCAGCGCCAGGCAACAGGCGGCCATCAAGGTGAATTTTCCGGAAAAGGCACCAGCGAATTAAACCGTACAGATATGATCTAGTGCATGGCATGGCAACAAAACGCCACACGGGGGTGGCGTTTTTCTTGGTGATAGAGCCGGTTATGCTTCAGTTGCGGCCAAAGATGGTTACATTAAATATATTGCAGGAGTATTTAATGCGAATTATACTGATCGAACCCGATTGTCTGCTGGTTAAGTAAGGAGCCGGGATTATTAAATTTTTAAAATGGAGGATTATTATATGAAACAGAAAAATATTGGCTACGCTTTGCTGGCGGGCAGCGTGTTATTTGGTTTTACCGTCGCAAGCGGGGCTTACGCAGCCGATGTGAACAAGATTGTCGAGGTCTGCGAGAGCTGCCACGGCAAGGATGGTGCCAATACCGAGAGCGATGTGCCGAACATCGGCGGTTTTTCCCCCAAATATTTCGCCGGCACCATGGAAAATTACAAGAAGAAGGTGCGCCCTTGTGTTGATACCAAGATACGTAGCGGAGCCAAGAAAGGCACCAATACCGATATGTGCAAGGTTACCAGTGACCTGACAGACGACGACGTCAAGCATTTAGCCGATCATTATGCGGGCAAGAAATTTGTGCGCACCGCACAGAAGGTTGATGATGCCGCAGCCGGCAAAGGCAAAGGCGTTCACGACAAGAACTGCGAGAAATGCCATTCTGAAGGCGGCAACAAGGCGGATGACGATTCCAGCATCCTTGGAGGCCAGAAGCTGCACTATCTGAAAGAGCAAACGGAGTTCTTCCTTGCCGGCAAGCGCCCGATGCACAAGAAGATGGAGCCGAAGCTCAAAGCTCTCAGCAAGGAAGAAGTCGAACAGGTTGTCAATTATTACGCCAGCCAGAAATAAATCTGACGCCAATTCGAGAATGGTATTTTGGTGAAAGCGGCCAAGAGGCCGCTTTCGCGCGAGATATACGTCTTATTTTAAATTGGAAACAGTGTTAAGCCGGCGGCGCTCCGGTTGCGCAAGCGAACCTGTAAAAATATAACTATCAGGAGGAAATGAAAGCATGTCGGATACCAACGAAACAAGCAAATTTAAAAAACTTTGCCAGGCTTTGTGCCGCCCGAGCGCCCGTTTTTCGCTCTTGACCCTGTTGGGAGGCGGGTTTATAGCGGGCGCCATTTTCTGGGGCGGCTTCAATTTTGTCCTGAATGCAACCAATACAGAAGCATTCTGTACCGGTTGTCATTCAATGAAAGGCAATTACGAGGAATACAAGAAGACCATCCACTTTTCCAATCGCACCGGAGTGCGGGCTACCTGCCCGGATTGCCATGTGCCCAAGGAATTCATACCCAAGATGTTGCGCAAAATAGAGGCCAGGGCAGACGTGTGGGCGCATCTCACCGGAAAAGTCGACACGAAGGAAAAATTCGAGGCTCACCGCTTGGAAATGGCCGAGCGCGAATGGGCCAGGTTGAAAGCTTCGGGCTCCAGCACTTGCAAGGGTTGCCATACCTACGAGGGTATGAGCAAGACAGTGCAGGATCCGGCTGCGGTGAAGAAGCACGAGATGGCCGCAAAGCCAGATTCCGGAAAATCGTGTATCGACTGCCACAAGGGTATAGCGCACGAAATGCCCAAGGGAGCGGAATAACAAGCTGCACTTTATAACCCTAAACGGCAATATAAGCCACAGAGATCGCGTTTTACGCCGTGTTCTCTGTGGCTAGCTGCTTTTAAATTAAGGAAATTTACAATGAAAATCATTTTTGTTTTGCTGGCGCTGACTGCGATTGCCGATCCCGCCATTGCGGCAACACCCCCACAAAATGCTGACACCGCCAAGCAGGCTGCCCCTGCCGCGCCCGCTTCTAAACCGGCGGCTGCCATACCCTCAGGCCATGCACCAGCCAACGCTGCGCCGGCTGAGGCGGACGTCAAAGTTCCGAAGGCCAGCGGCCCGGATGCGCGAACCGTTGCGGAAGTCATCACCAAGAGAACCGAACTTAAAGACAAGACGGTAGTGGTCCGCGGCAAGGTTGTGAAGTTCAATCCCGATATACTCAAGAAAAACTGGGTTCATTTGCGCGATGGATCCGGCTCGGCTGCTGACAACACGAATGATATTCTTGTGACCACCAATGATAAGGCCAATGTCGGGGATATCGTGACAGTGAAAGGCATCGTGCATATCGACAAGGACCTTGGAATGGGCTACTCATACAAGGTACTGATCGAAGAAGCTAAGCTGCAAAAATAAGTATTGGCACAGGGGCAATAAAACAATAGTGCCCGTTACTTGAGAAGCTTCGACCTCGCCGATTGCACCAGTTGCACTGTTTAGGCCACTAGCACATTCGACCAAGCTGCCAAAATTTAGCAGCTAAGCCGTTGTTTGCTGGCTTTATCACAAGCTAGTGTAATGTTGCACGCTACCTGTACTTATATGAACAGCCAGAGCGGCGTTGTAGGTCTGGATTCAACCCGACATGTCGGGCTAAATCACGACCACACAAGGGTTTGCGCGCAAGTATCATTAAGAGTGCAGCACTACACTAGTAGCCATATCAGTGTTGTGCGTAGCGCAAAGTCGAAGCCTCTGTGTTTTGGCTTTTCAGGAATAAGCCATAAAAACCATTTCAGGATGGCTATTTGCAATATGTGAGCCGTTATCAAAACGATTGATGCGCATTCTCCGCATGCAATCGTATATAATCCAGCGCTGTCAAATTCAGGCTTACCCTTCATGCTGGAAGTCAGCAATCTCGCTTGTAGTCGCGGTGATCATCGCTTGTTTTCCGGATTGAGCTTTGCGCTGCATCCCGGGCAAATCATGCAGGTGCAAGGCGCAAACGGCAGCGGCAAAACCAGTTTATTGCGCGCTTTGTGCGGCTTCCTGATGCCGGATGAGGGCGATATTGCCTGGCGCGGCGAGAGCATCCGCGATCTGGATGAGGATTACTATGCCGAGATGCTTTATCTCGGGCATTTGAATGCGATCAAGGACGAGTTGAATGCGCTGGAAAATTTGCGCATTTCGACCGGGCTTTCCGGGGTCGAACTGGATGAGAAAGAGGCATTGTCCGCGCTGCGCCGCATGGGCTTGCGCGGCCGGGAGAGGTTGCCGACCAAGGTGCTTTCACAGGGCCAGCGGAGACGCGTGGCACTGGCGCGTTTGCTGGTCAATGACGCCAGGCTGTGGATACTGGATGAACCTCTGGCAGCGCTCGATGTCGGAGCAGTGCATTTGATACAGGAGTTGATTGCGGAACATTTGGCGCAGCAGGGGATGGTGATTTTTACCACGCATCAACCGCTGCAAGTGGCAGGGATGGAAATGCGCAGTTTATCCCTTTCATGATGACCATTGGCGTGATGCTCCCCGGCATCAAAGTCATTGGGGCATGAAGGTCGAAGGGCATGAAAAAATCCTCGATGCTTGATTTGCTGGCGCTGGTGATACGGCGCGATCTGGTGCTGGCGATGCGCCGCCGCGCGGATGTGCTCACCACGCTGATTTTTTTCGTGATGGTGGTCAGCCTGTTTCCGCTGGGTGTCGGCCCGGAAATGTCCATGCTGCGCAAGATGGCTCCGGGCGTGTTGTGGGTGGCGGCGCTGCTGTCCTCGATGCTGTCGCTGGGCAGGCTGTTTTCGGCGGATTACCTGGACGGTACGCTGGAGCAGATGATGCTGGCGCCGCAATCGTTGTCCATGCTGGTGCTCGGCAAGATAACGGCGCACTGGATGGTGTCCGGCTTGCCGCTGGTGCTGATGGCGCCGGTGCTGGGATTGCAGTTCGATATGCCGGTGCAGTCGCTTGGCGTGTTGATTATCGGACTGCTGCTGGGGACGCCGGTATTGAGCATGATCGGCGCGATCGGCGCGGCGTTGACGCTGGGTTTGCGCGGCGGTGGAGTGTTGTTGTCGCTGCTGGTGTTGCCGCTGTGCATCCCGGTGCTGATTTTCGGCACCGGGGCGGTCGAAGCGGTTTCGACCGGGCTGAGTGCGGCATCCCACCTGTCCTTGCTGGGCGCGATGCTGGTGTTGTCGCTGGTGTTCACGCCGTGGGTGACGGCGCAGGCGTTACGTATTTCGATGGAGTGATAAGTTGGCAATAAACTGGTTCAAATATTCTGCCCCTACGACTTTTTACGGTCTTGCCGGAAAGTTGATCCCGTGGTTCGCATTTTTCGCCGCGATCCTGTGTGCTATCGCCTTATACATCGGTTTCGTTGTCGCGCCGGTGGATGCCCAGCAGGGCGAGTTTTACCGCATCATTTTCATCCATGTGCCGGCTTCCATCCTGTCCATGTTCCTTTATCTGGTCATGGCGGGTTATGCGGCGCTGGGACTGATTTTCAATACCCGCCTGTCCGCCATGATGGCTACCGCGATCGCTCCAACCGGCGCGCTGTTCGCCTTCATTTCCTTGTGGACCGGCGCACTGTGGGGCAAGCCGATGTGGGGCACGTGGTGGGTGTGGGATGCACGCCTGACCTCCGAACTCATTCTGCTGTTCCTGTATCTGGGCTTCATCGCGCTGCATGCCTCGATTGACGACCCGCGCCGCGCCGACCGCGCCAGCGCGTTGCTGGCGATCGTGGGTTCGGTGAATGTGCCGATCATTTATTTCTCGGTGAAATGGTGGAACACCCTGCATCAGGGTTCGACCATCAAGTTTACCGGAACTTCCATGCATGTCGCGATGCAGCAGGCCATGTTCATCATGCTGGCAGCCTGCTGGCTGTATGCGGTTGCGGTGGTGCTGGCGCGTGTGCGCAGCATCATTCTGGAGCGCGAGCGGAATACCACCTGGATTAACGAATTGCCGGAGGTGCGGTCATGACACGGTGCGCGAATGCGACGGGTGCGGGACAACGCAGTTGCGGTGCAGGCTCATGCGCACAGCGCGTGATGCCGGAGCCAATGACCGCATCGCACCTCCTTCACCAATCTGCTGGTTTTACGAGTAATGCGTCGGAGGTGCGGTCATGAGTGGGCTTGATATTCTGGATGAGGGAAAACCCGCTTGCCTATATCTGGCTGGGTTCGTATGCGGTTGCATTTCTTATTTTTGCAATTGAGATCGCGATGGTGATACATAAGAGAAAGATCACCTTGCAGCAGGTGCGTCTGATGCGCGATGCGGAAGACGAAGCAGGAGATGAGGAATAACATGAAACCCCGCCAGAAAAGATTTGTGTTTATCGCCGTTGCCGTTGCCGCATTGGCCCTGGTTGTCGGCTTGGTGTTGAACGCGCTGGACAAGAATGTCAGCCTGTACTTCACCCCGACTCAGGTGTTTAACAAGGAAGCCCCGCAAGGGCGCAGCTTCCGCATCGGCGGCCTGGTCGAGGAAGGCAGCGTGCAGCGCCAAGCGGACGGATTGACGGTGAAATTTGTGATTACCGACAAGCATAAAAGCATCCCGGTCATATACAAGGGCATCCTGCCGGACTTGTTCAAAGAGGGTAAGGGGGTGGTTGCGCAGGGCAAGGTCGAGGCCGATGGCGTGATGCATGCCGAAGAGGTGCTGGCCAAGCACGACGAAAATTACATGCCGCCGGAAGCCAAGGATGCCTTGGACAAGGCTCAGAAGGCGCAAGGTATTGAGAAGGCCAAATGAACTGCGCGCATGTAATTTCGGCGCAGGCTAACATGCGCTACGCGCATATTAAGCCGCGTAGCGGCGACCGTAGCCAAAACTATATGCCGCCCGAGGCCGCCGATGCGCTGAAGAAGGCTGATGCTGCGAACGCTTCAGCAGCTGCGGCAAGTGCGCCGGTTGTGTCTCCTGCGACCAAATGATTCGCTGTCCTCGTTCCTGCGCTCCGCACGGGAACGGGCTCTTGATGGAAGTCTTAACTCTTAGTTATTTTATTTGAAAGTTTCAACATGATTCCAGAGCTTGGTCAATTTGCGTTAATTGTTGCGTTGTTTCTGTCAGTTTGCCTGGGCGTGTTGCCGATTGTCGGTGCAGCACGGGATAACGCGGTATTGATGGGTGTCGTGCGGCCTTTGGCGTATGGCCTGTTTGTGTTTATGGTTTTCGCGTTTGCCTGCCTGACTTATGCCTTCGTCGCCAACGATTTTTCTGTGCTGTATGTAGCGCAACATTCCAATTCCAAGCTTCCCGTCGTATATCGCGTGGCGGCCGTGTGGGGCGGACACGAAGGCTCGCTGTTGCTGTGGGCGTTTATCCTGTCCGCCTGGATATTGGCGGTCTCCATATTCAGCAAGCATCTGCCGGATGAAATGGTGGCGCGCGTGCTGGGCGTTATGGGCATGGTTGCGGTGGGTTTTCTGCTGTTCATGCTGTTTACCTCGAATCCGTTCGATCGCCTGTTTCCCGCCGCTGCCGACGGGCGCGATCTGAATCCTTTGCTGCAAGACCCGGGATTGGTAATCCATCCGCCGATGCTGTACATGGGCTATGTGGGCTATTCGGTGGCATTTGCATTTGCCATTGCCGCATTGCTCGGCGGAAGAATGGATGCCACTTGGGCGCGCTGGTCGCGCCCGTGGACGACCGTCGCATGGGTGTTCATGACCGGCGGCATTGCGCTGGGCAGCTGGTGGGCGTATTACGAATTGGGCTGGGGCGGCTGGTGGTTCTGGGATCCGGTGGAGAATGCCTCGTTCATGCCGTGGCTGGTCGGCACCGCGCTGATGCATTCGCTGGCGGTGACCGAGAAACGCGGCGCATTCAAAAGCTGGACGGTGTTGCTGGCGATTGCCGCGTTTTCATTGAGCTTGCTGGGCACTTTCCTGGTGCGTTCCGGCGTGCTGACTTCGGTGCACGCGTTCGCCACCGATCCGAAACGCGGCATTTTCATCCTGTCTTTCCTGGTGGTGGTGATCGGTTCGTCGCTGTTGCTGTACGCCTGGCGCGCACCTAAAATCGGTTTGGGCGGCAAGTTCGATCTGTTGTCGCGCGAATCGCTGCTGCTGTCGAATAATGTGCTGTTGTCGGTTGCGTCGGCCTCGGTTTTCATCGGCACGCTTTACCCGCTGTTCATGGACGCGCTCGGTCAAGGCAAGCTGTCGGTCGGCCCGCCATATTTCAATGCGGTGTTCGTGCCGCTGATGGTGCCGATGGTGCTGATGATGGGCATGGGGCCGCTGGCGCGCTGGAAAAAATTCGATCTGCCGGAACTGGCAAAGCGCGTGCGCTGGGCGTTTGCCAGCGCGCTGCTGATTGCGCTGTTGTTGCCGCTGCTCATGGGTAAATGGACGTTCATGATTTCGCTGAGCTTCCTGCTGGCATTCTGGATCATCACCTCGATGGTGTTGAGCTTGCGCGAGCGTTTGGCCGGGCGCGGCAGTTTCATGCAACGCTTTCGCGGCCAGCCGCTGAGCTACTATGGAATGCAGTTGGCTCATCTTGGCGTGGCAATATTCATCATCGGCGTAACCATGGTGAAAAGCTATGAAACCGAGCGCGATGTGCGCATGGATGTCGGCGATACGGTGCAGGCCGGTGGCTACGAATTCCGTTTTAACGGCGTCAAGGAAACCCGGGGGCCAAATTATATGGCCGGGCAGGGAAGTGTAACCGTGAGCAAGAACGGCAAACCGGTCACCGAAATGGCGCCGGAAAAACGCCAATACTTTGCATCCGGGATGCCGATGACCGAAGCGGCGATCAATAGCGGTTTGCTGGGCGATTTGTATGTGTCGCTGGGCGAGGCAATCCCGGGCGGCAGCGGTGCATGGGCGGTGCGCATTTATATCAAGCCTTTTGTCGACTGGATATGGATGGGGTGTCTGCTGATGATGCTGGGCGGCGCGCTGGCGATCAGCGACCGCCGCTACCGTATTTACAGAACGCGCAAGGAGAATGCCGTTGCGAACCAGGAGGCTTCGCCTTCGCCTGCGCAAGACAGGAAAAAAGGGCGCGCGAGCGCCGCGAATGTATTGGCAACCAAGGGTAAACAATCATGATGCGTTTTATTCTTCCGTTTGTGCTGTTTGTGATTCTGGCCGGGTTTCTGTATGTCGGGCTGGGGCTGAACCCCCACGAAGTCCCGTCCCCGCTGGTAGGCAAGGCTGCTCCGGCATTTACTTTGCCGCAAATGGATGACCCGGCCAAACAATTTTCAGCGCAGGACATGAAAGGGAAAGTGTGGATGCTCAACGTGTGGGCATCCTGGTGTGCGGCCTGCAAGGACGAACACCCAGTATTGATGGGATTGGCGCGCCAGAATATCGTGCCGATTGTCGGGATGGATTACAAGGACAAACGGGATGATGGCATGGCGGTGCTACGCGCGAGCGGTAACCCTTATACGCTGGTGGCGTCCGACGCCGAAGGCCGCGTCGGCATCGATTACGGGGTTTATGGAGTGCCGGAAACTTACGTGATCGATAAACAGGGGATTATCAGATACAAGCAAATCGGCGAGGTGACGCCGAAAATCCTGAACGAGAAAATCCTTCCCCTCATTAAGGAGCTACAGGCCAAATGAAATATCTGCTGCTGATGTTATTGAGCCTGCTGCCGGTCATTTCTTATGCCGGTGAAGCAAAGGACCTGGCCGAAGACCCGGTGCTGGAGAAACGCATGATAGGCCTGGCGGCGAATTTGCGTTGTCTGGTTTGCCAAAATGAATCGCTGGCCGGTTCGCGCTCAGATCTTGCCAACGATTTGCGCCGCGAAGTGCGCGAGCAAATGAAGAAGGGT
The DNA here is from genome assembly GCA_963828205.1 of uncultured beta proteobacterium. Classification (GTDB taxonomy): domain Bacteria; phylum Pseudomonadota; class Gammaproteobacteria; order Burkholderiales; family Gallionellaceae; genus Gallionella. The sequence continues at coordinate 172,802 of CAWHDU010000006.1, read as the reverse complement.
ATGAACGATCAGGAAATAATCGATTATCTGGTCTCGCGTTATGGCGATTTCGTGCTGTACGACCCGCCGGTGAAAAAATCCACGGTGTTGCTCTGGTATGGGCCGTTTGTTCTGCTGCTGATTGGGGGAGGCATGCTGGTTTACCAATTGCGCAAACGCAAGAGTCAAATCCGGGAAGCCGATCTTTCCGACGCAGATGCGCAACGCGCTGCCGAATTGCTGAACGACACAGCCGAGTCACCCAATCAATCGAAGGATTCTCAAGCATGACCTTATTCTGGGCAATCTGTGCAGTGCTGCTGATAGTGGCGCTGCTGTTTGTGGTGTTGCCGCTATGGCGCAATGCCGGCAACAAAAACGACGTGCTGCGCGATGCAGCCAATCTTGAGATTCTGCGCGACCAGTCGGCAGAGCTTGAGGCCGATTTGCGCAACGGGCTATTGACGCAGGAGGCTTACGAACAAGGCAAGCGCGAATTGCAGGCGCGTCTGCTGGAAGAGGTTGGCACCAGCGGCCAGCAAGTCAAGCTGACGCGCAATCCCGCCAGAGTGTTGGCGGTTGCATTGGCTGTGCTGCTGCCGTTGTTCAGCGTGCTGCTCTACCTCAAGATAGGCAATCCCAATGCAGTCATGTTCACCGGAAATTCCGTTAACATAAGCCCCGAAATGGCACTGCAGGAGTTGGAAAAAAAAGTGGCGCGGCATCCTGAATATCCGAATAGCTTGGTGATGCTGGCGCGCGCCTACAGCGAGTTGAGCCGCTTTCCGGAAGCGGTGCGCGCCTATGAGAAACTGGTCAAGCTGGTGCCTGAGGAAGCACAGGTCTGGGCGGAGTATGCCGATGTTTATGCGGCGTTCAACAACCGTTCGCTGCTTGGCGAGCCAGCCAGATTTATCAACAAGGCACTGGAGCTGGATGGAAATAACATGATGGCGCTGGAATTGTCTGGCGCAGAGGCGATGGAGCGCAAAGACTACGCGGCAGCAATCGCACAATGGCAAAAACTGGAGGGCTTGTTCCCACCGAACACTCCTGAATTGCAAATGGTTCGCGATAGTATTCAGCGTGCGCAGGAATTGCTCGTACAGCAAAAAGGCAGCAGGGGAAAAACCGGCGCCGCAGCCAGGCAATAACCCCCCCGGAGCAGCCGTAGCCAGCCCCTCAGCAAACGGCTGCCGCAAAGCCGCGTTGGCCGACGCCGCGCGCATTCTTGTGTAGGTCGCACAGGGTTACCACTATGCCGCATAGCGCCAACGGTAATTATTCGCCGCTGCAGTTTACGCTCGGCGGCAAGCGCTGCAATATATTCCTGAGTTGTTTTTTGATGCTTAAAAAACAAAGACCCGCAAAAACGCGGGTCTTTAATCTGGCTGGTTTCCGAACCTGGAGAGGAGATTATTTGCCCGGTTCAGCGGGCTTGCCTTCCTTGGATTGTGGAATGGCCGGTGCGGCAGCCTGGGCGATTTCAATCTTTGCTTTCGCCTTCATGTCATCAAACAGTTTTATCAAGTTCTGCTGTTGTACCTGCTTTTGCAGTGTCGGCTTGACTTGATCCAGGGGAGGCATCATTTTCGGGCGTGAGTCTTCCAGCAAGATGACGTGATAACCGAATTGCGACTTGACCGGTTCTTCACTGAATTTGCCTTTTGCCAGCTTTGCCAATGCCGCGCTGAATTCCGGCACCATGTTACGCGGGTCGAACCAGCCCAGATCACCGCCGTTGGCTTTGGAGCCGGTATCTTTGGATTTTTCCTTTGCCAAAGATTCAAAGGCCTTAGGATTTTTCGCTAGCTTGGCGATGATGTCCTTGGCTTCAGCTTCTTTCTCCACCAGAATATGGCGCGCCTTGTATTCGTTGCCGGCCATCTGAGTTTTGATTTTTTCGTACTCGGCTTTCAGCATGTCATCGCTGACCTGGTTGTTTTTCATATAGTCCTGAATGAAAGCGTTGGCCAGTATGGATTGCTGGGTCAAGTCAACCTGTTCTATTACTTCAGGCTTCTTGTCCAAGCCTTTCTTGACAGCTTCCTGAGAGAGGAGGAATTGCATCGACAGATGCTCGATAATTCCTTTGCGCATCTCGGGATTATCGGGTTGCCCTTGTGCAGCACGCTGCTTGACCAACAAATCTACGCGGCTTTCGCTGATGGCATGGCCGTTCACGGTGGCTGCAACGGCGGATTTTCCGGGAGCCGAAGATTTCGAGGAATCGGCGGAATTACATGCGCACAGAGGCAGTATGAGTACTGCGCCGACTATCAGAATGCGTGAGTTGGACAACATCATTATGGAATCCTTTCAAATAATTTAAATCAAGACGTTAAATCGAGGCTGCCTTGGAAGCTCTGTGTGTCGATTGCTTGCCCAGGTAAACCGCCCTATACCGGCCCACAGACTTTTCGTATACTGATTTCCGGGGTCTCGATTCCGAGCTATAAAAACAAATGCCATCCCATGAGGATGGCTTAAGTTATTGGATATACGCATAAAAACTCTTGGCTCCCCGACCTGGACTCGAACCAGGAACCTGCGGATTAACAGTCCGTCGCTCTACCGACTGAGCTATCAGGGAATGAAGAGGTGCGCATGATAGAGATTTTGCCTTGCCTGGTCAACCTTAAATTTGGCTTCTGAGAGGTAACTGAGGTGCCTGCCGATTGGCTTGCTCGCCTTGCTGGCATATTAGGCGCCAAACCGCCCGAAAAGTGATTTACAACTGATGAAAATTTGGCACACTATCAGTTAGAATGCGATATGGACAGTAATACTATTTTTGTCAAAACCAGCAAAGGCGAAGATGAGATGCGCGGCAAGAGCACGCATCTTGTTGGAGACGCTAAACGCGCTCTGCTGATGGTGGACGGAACAGCAACTATTGGCGAAATCAGCAAACGTGCAGCGCCCAGCCTGCGCAGCATCCTTGATGAAATGTTCAGAGAGCTGGAAAAGGGCGGCTTCATTCAGGACAAGTCCGCTCAAGGCAAAGCGGGCGGCATTCCCAAGATGGCCACCCCTCTCAAGATGGTCACACCGCCTAAGAAACCAGTGGACGAGGGCGTCGAAGAACTGGATTTTACTACCGCGTTTCGTGCGCCCTCTGCGGAGATGCTGGCAGCCGAGGCCAAGAAGGCGGAAACCGCAAAGCTGAAAGCGGCGGCTGAAGCCAAGGCGCGCGCCGAGGCCGAAGCCAAAGCCCAGCGGGAAGCCGATGCGGCAAAATTAAAGGCGCAACAGGAAGCGGCGCGGCATAAGGCTGAACAGGAAGCAGCGCGGGCTCGCGCCGAGCTTGAGGCAGCCAAAGCCAGGGCAGAGGCCGAAGCCAAGGCGCGCGCATTGGCTGAAGCAAGGGCAAAACAGGAGGCTGAAGCCGCGCGCGTCAAGGCTGAAGCAAAAGCTCGAGCCGAGGCTGAAGCAAAAGCTCGAGCCGAGGCTGAAGCCAGGGCACGGATTGAAGCGGAAGCTAGAGCCAGGCGGGAAATCGAAGCGGCAAAGCTCAAGGCTGAACGGGAAACTGCCAAGGCGCGCGAAGAAGCCGAGCTTGCCAATCAGAAAGCGTTGGCGGAAGCCAAGGCGCGTGAAGATGCAGAACACCGCGCCAGGCAGGAAGCGGAAGCTGCGCGGGCGAAGGCGGAGCAAGAGGCTGCACAAGCGCGCGCCGAACTGGAAGCGGCAAAAGCGAAAGCCGAGGCAGAGGCGAAGGCGCGTGCCGAAGCAGAAGCCAAAGCCAGGCAGGAAATCGAAGCGGCGAAATTAAAGGCGCAGCGGGAAGCAGAGGGGGCTCGCCTCAAGGCCGAACGTGAAACAGCCAGAGCGCGCGAAGAAGCGGAGCGCCATGCAAAGGATGAAGCTGAAGCCGCACGAGTGAAAGCGAAAGCCGAGGCGGAAGCCAAAGCACGGCAGGAAATTGAAGCGGCGAAGTTAAAGGCGCGACAGGAAGCAGAAGAAGCCCACCTCAAGGCCGAACGCGAAGCCGCCAGAGCGCGCGAAGAAGCGAAGCGGCGCGCCAAGGAAGAAGCGGAAGCGGCGCGGATGCGCACCGAACTGGAAGCGGCAAAAGCGAAAGCCGAGGCAGAGGCGAAGGCGCGCGCCGAAGCGGAAGCCCAAGCCAGGCAGGAAATCGAAGCGGCGAAATTAAAAGCGCAACAGGAAGCGGAGGACGCTCGCATCAAGGCAGAACGGGAAGTTGCCGAAGCGCGCGAAGAGGCGGAACGGCGCGCCAGGGGAAAAGCGGAAGCAGCAACCGGGTTATTAAAGGCGCATCAGGAAGGAGAAGCCGCCAAGTCGAGGACAGGCGCATATCCGGCTGCCCGCTCTACCAGCGCGACCGTGTTGTTTTTCGATGTGGTCGGCTACACCAAGCAACCAGTCAATAAACAGATTGAAATAAAAAAACAATTCAACCAGTTGGTCACCGATTGCATGAGTGTGCAGGGAGAGGGCGAGCGTATTATCCTGGATACCGGGGATGGCGCGGCAATAGGTTTCCTGCAACACCCGGAAGACGCACTGGAAGTGGCGATGCAATTCCGCAAGACGGTGATGGACAATCAGCATAAAGATTACCCTGAACTGAACGTGCGCATCGGTATCCATCTTGGCCCGATCAATGTCGTCAAGGACATGAACGGGCAAAGCAACATGGTCGGCGACGGCATCAACGATGCGCAACGTGTGATGAGCTTTGCCGGCATCGATCAGATTTATATTTCCCGCCCCTATTATGATTTTATTTCCCGGCTGAACGATGAATATGCCGGCTTGTTCCAGTATCGCGGCCTGCAAAAGGACAAGCACGGGCGCGAGCATCCGGTCTATGAGTTGGTGGATGCCGCAGCGCCTGTTGCGGAAGCTGCCTTGCCGCAAGCCGGCGAACCGGCTATGGCGATCAAGCTGGAGCCATTCAGTTTTGCGATGCCCGACACCGCGATTCCTGCTGCGCCTGCAACGGCGCATGAGGAGCCGGAACCGCAGCAGCAAAGCGTTACCGCGCTGAAGGGTGTTCTGGAGCAGTTCAAGCTTCCGGAAGAAGCGGAGAAACCTGTCGAGGCGGCGCAAAAAATACAAAAGCAACCGCCCCCGGCAGCGCCATCGCCTCCGGCAAGCGCGCCTGAAACGCAGCCTCCAAAAGCTGAGGCAAAACCTGCCGCAGAGGCACGCATGCCATCTGCGGAGGAAGTGAAAAAACTCGCGGAAACCCAGGCCAAGACATGGGCGGCAGCCGAGCAGCGCGCCGCCGAGGCCGCCAAAACCAGCAGCGCCAAACATGCTGCTTTGCCGCACGAGGCGCCAAATGTTGCAAAGGAGGCGCCGGCTGCGCGGGCTCGCCGTAAACCGTTGCCCTGGGGCATGATCGGCGCGGGATTATTCGCGCTGTTGCTGGCGGCTGTGTTTGCCGTCCCGTATGTGCTACCCATGAAGGGCTATGCGAGCAGCATCGAGCAACTGCTTTCCGCCAGATTGCAGCAGCCGGTGCATATCGGGAACTTGGCGGGGCGCTTGTTGCCCGCCCCGCGCCTGGAATTGAGAGATGTGTCGATCGGCGAAACCAGGCCAATTCAGGTGCAGCAGGCGCAGGTCAACTTCGCGTTGTCCGCATTGTTTTCTTCGGACAAGCCGATTACCGGCATCGAACTGGAAAACGTGCAGGTCAATGGCGCATTCTTGCCGCAAGTATCCGCGTGGCTGCAAAAAATTGCCGCCGACACCCAGTATCCGGTTGCCCGTATCGGGTTAAACCAGGGCAAGCTGGAAGCGGACGGTGTGCAATTATCGGGCATAGGCGGTGAATTGAATTTCAATCAGGCCGGGAAATTCACGCAGGCGAAATTGCATACCGAGGGGAACAAGTTTGCGCTGGATATTCATGCCACACCGGAAAACAAAATGCAAGTAACGATCGCAGTGCGCGGCAGTGCATTGCCGCTGTTGCCGAATTGGGTTTTCGACGACTTGAGCGCCAAGGGCGAACTGACCGCCGACGGGCTGAAGATCACCGAAATGGACAGCCGCATCATGGGGGGCATACTGCTCGGCGATGCCAGTATCGACTGGCGCTCCGGCTGGCGAGCACAGGGAGTCCTGACGGCCAAAACCATTACCTTGCAGAACGTGAGCAAGGCGCTGAGCGGCGATATGGAAGGCAAAGCGCGCTTCCAGATGCAATCGGCAAGCTTGTCCAATCTCGCGGAAGCGGCAACCTTGGAGGGCAGTTTTACTGCCAGGAAAGGCGTCATCAACGGTATTGATTTCGTTGAAACGACCCGTTTGCGCAGCAAGGAGAGCTTGCCGGGCGGGCGCACCCATTTCGATGAACTGGGCGGCGATCTGTTTTACGCCAAAGGGGAATACCACTTCAGACAGGTAAAAATGAATGCCGGGGTATTGAAAGCATCGGGCACGCTGGATATCGACAAGCAGCAGTTGTCCGGGCGCTTCACCGCCGACCTATCCATGCGTGCGGCGATGGGGCAGGTCGCGTTGCAAGTCGGCGGATCGACCAGCAGCCCGTCGCTACAGGCGGCACGGTAATTTTGAACCATACATAGCGACAGGAATCGTAGCGAGCGGTTTGGGGGTGGGGGAGGCCTGCGCGCAGCGACCGGAGCATACACAGCAGTATGTGAGGATCGCGAGCACTGCCCGACCCCGCTCCCGAATCGCGCAGTAGATTTATGTCGCTATGTATAAATTTCTGTGGTGTTCTTGCGGGAAATCAACCCAATGCCCTGGCGATGCGCTCCAGCGCCATGAGATTGTGGCTACGGCATAACCTTGAAGGTTCACCCTACGGGTACAAGAGCCTCCGCCGAAACCTCAAGAAAGCGTTTTCGCTATACGCTCCAGCGCATTCTTGAGGTTTTCCATCGAGGTGGCGAACGAGAGGCGCACATAGCCTTCGCTGCCGAAGGCGGAGCCTGGCACCACGGCGACGCCGCCTTGCTCCAGCAGATATTCGGAAAACGCGATGTCGGTCGCGGCCTTGATTTTGCCGCGCTGGTGCAGGCTGGCGATCGCTCCGCGCATATCCGGGAACGCATAGAACGCGCCGCCCGCCATGATGCACTGCACGCCGGGCATCCTGTTCAGTTCATTCACCACGAACACATGCCGCTCGCGGAACGCCTTGAGCATCGGCGTGATGCAGCCCTGGTCGCCGTTCAAAGCGGCTTCCGCCGCCACCTGCGAGATCGAGGTCGGGTTCGAGGTGCTTTGCGACTGCACGTTCTCCATCGCGGTGATGATATTTTCCGGCCCCGCCGCATAGCCGATACGCCAGCCGGTCATCGAATAGGCCTTGGACACGCCGTTCAGCACCATGGTGCGCGGAGTCAGGTCGGGGCAGGCGTTGAGGATGTTGGCGAACTTCGCATCGGTCAGCGCGATATGCTCGTACATGTCGTCGGTGGCGATCAGGATGTTGGGGTGCTTGCGCAATACTTCCCCCAAAGCTTTCAATTCTTCTAACGTGTACACCGCGCCGGACGGGTTGCTCGGGCTGTTGACTACCACCATCTTCGTCTTGGGGGTGATTGCCGCTTCCAGTTGCGCGGCGGTCATCCGGAAACCCTGCTCGATGCCCGCCTGCACGATCACCGGCTTGCCCTCGGCGATGAGCACGATGTCGGGGTAAGACACCCAGTAAGGCGCGGGGATGATGACCTCGTCGCCGGGGTTGATGTAGGCCAGCGCGAGGTTGAAGAAACTCTGCTTGCCGCCGCATGAAACCAGTATCTGTTTAGCCGTATAGTCCAGCCCGTTGTCGCGTTTGAATTTCGCGATGATCGCCGCCTTGAGCGACGGCGTACCGCCGACGGCAGTGTATTTGGTGAAGCCCCTGTTGATCGCGCCGATGGCCGCGTCCTTGATATGCTGCGGCGTGTCGAAATCCGGCTCGCCCGCGCCCAGCCCGATGATGTCTTTTCCTTCGGCTTTCAGTTTTGCCGCGCGGGCGGTCACGGCGAGGGTGGGGGAGGGCTTGATGGCCTGTACGCGAGTCGAGAGTTCCAAGATATTTCCTTGCAGGTTAAATGAGTTTACGAATTATACCGCGCCGGGGAAAGAATAAATCTTGGCCTTCCTTGGCAAAACAGGCGCCTACACCATGAAACTGCGCCCAAGGTACCAGAAAATTGCAGCGATCAGGCCGGATGCAGGAATGGTCAACACCCATGCCCAGACGATGCGCGAGGCGAGCCCCCAGCGCACTGCGGAAAGGCGGCGCGACAGGCCGACCCCGACGATGGCGCCGGTGATGGTGTGCGTCGTCGAGACGGGGATGCCCATCGAGGTCGCGATAAACAGCGCCGTCGCTCCCGAAGTCTGCGCGCAGAAACCGCCCGTCGGTTTGATCCGGGTGATGCCCATGCCCATCGTTTTCACGATGCGCCAGCCGCCGAACAGCGTACCGAGCGCCATGGCGATCTGGCAGGAAATCACCACCCAGAACGGCACGTTGAATTCGCCTTCCATGTAGCCGTTGGCGTACAGCAGGACGGCAATGATGCCCATGGTTTTTTGCGCGTCGTTGCCGCCGTGGCCGAGGCTGTAGAGCGAAGAGGAGATGAACTGCAGCTTGTTGAACCTTCGTTCGGTCGGGTAGGGCAACGATTTTTCGAAAATCCACAGCAGGGCGATAGACAGCGCCAGCGCCAGCAAAAGCCCGAACAGCGGGGACAGGATGATGGCCACCGAAGTCTTGATCAGCCCCTTTGCGATGATGGCGCTCCACCCGGCTTTGGCCAACGCCGCGCCAACCAGCCCCCCAACAAGCGCGTGCGAAGAGGACGAAGGGATGCCAAACCACCAGGTGATGACGTTCCACGAGATGGCGCCGCATAACGCACCGAAGATTACCGCGTTGTCGATGATGGCCGGCGAGACGATGCCGGAGCCGACCGTTTTGGCTACATGCAGCCCGAAAAACAGGAAGGCGACGAGGTTGAAAAACGCGGCCCAGACGACCGCCGCCTGCGGCGTCAACAGCCGCGTCGAAACCATCAGGGCGATCGAGTTCGCCGCGTCGTGAAAGCCGTTCATGAAATCGAACAGAAGCGCCACGACGACCAGAATCGCCATGATCAGGAACATCTGCTCGTTCATATGCGTTCCAGCACTACTCCGTGAATCACATCTGCCGCATCTTCGCAGCGGTCAACCGCCTCTTCGAGAAGTTCGTAGAGCTCCTTGGCGCGGATCAGCGCGCGCGCATCCGAGACCTCGGCAAAAAGCCGTGTCACCCCGGCACGCATGACGCGGTCGGCTTCGCTTTCGACTTCGCCGATTTCCTGGCAGATTTTCAGGATGCGCTCGGCATTTTTCATGTCCGACAGCAAGGCGACGGCTTCCTGGACTTTCTCGGTGGCGCGCACCGCAATCTGGCCGAGCGTCGCCATTTCCGGTGTGAATTCTCCGGGGCCATACAGCGTGGCACGTTGCGGGATGTCTTCCATATAGTCGATCATGTCGTCCAGCGCCATCGCCAGATCCTTGATCTCGGAGCGGTCGAAGGGCGTGATAAATGTCTTGTGCAGCGACAGGAGGATGGTTCTCGTGAATTCGTCCGCTTCGCTTTCGATCTTCCTGATTTCCTGGAAATGCCGTTCGAAAGCCACCGGATCGTTTACCGAACTCATCTGCGCGAGAACCTTGGCGCCGCGCACCGAGCAAGCCGCCAGCTCATTGAAGAGTACAAAATAATTGCCGCTGGATGGCGTTACCAGGGCAATCAACCTGCTAAATGCTCTATTTGCCATATTGTTTCCTCAATTACAGTTCGAGTTTCGTCCGCACCCTGCTCTCGGATAGACGAATTTGATGGGCTTGATGGGTTTGCGCGCGAGTCGGGAATCTCAAGAAATTTCCTTGCTGTTTAAACGTGAGAGCGAATTATACCTGCGCCGGGGAAAGAATGAATCGGGAAACTAGAGAGAGGGGTTGCTCTACGGCTCATGATTTATCGTTCCGCCTGCGTTCCGGCGGCACGAGTAATCAAGCGACCAGCACGAGAATCAAAATACGATATAGGCAACCGTAAAGACCCAGGGGGCAAAATCGTAGAACAGAAGCGGGTCATGCATGCCAGAATGGTTGTAGACGGAATGCCAAGAACGAATACCAGCTGTGCCTTCATGCGAAACAGGCGGAAGGGGTTCAAGGTGCGCGGTGTACAGCGCGTTGGGAGGGGGCGTTTGAGTTTGAGCCAGCTTGCCCGTTCGGCAGAGTCCGCGGCGGTGATGCGCCATCGCGTCAAACGCAATGGCCGGCTGCTTGGCAATGAAGCCCTGCATGCGGTTCCCTAAATTTATTCCGGAAAATAGTAGCGCAAAACAAAGGCCAATATTTAAAAATTTCTTGATGGTGACGCTTTATTGTGAGCATCATAATTTGCGTGTTGGGAAAGTGATGATATATCTACCTAACCCACACCGTCTTCGCATTCACAAATTCATGCATTCCCAGCCTCGATAACTCGCGCCCATAGCCCGAGGCCTTTATGCCACCGAACGGCAGGCGCGGATCGGATTTGACCATGCCGTTGATGAAGGTGCTTCCGGCCTGGATGTGTGCCGCCAATTGTTCGGCGCGCGCCGTGTTTTTGCTCCAGATCGACGAACCGAGGCCGAAGTTGGTTTCGTTGGCGATGCGCAGCGCATCTGTTTCGCTTGCGGCGCGGATCACGCTTGCCACCGGGCCGAACAGCTCTTCGTGCCAGGCGCGGGTGTCGGCGGTGACCTGATCGAGGATCGAGGGCTGGTAGAGAAATCCTTCGCGTTCGACCGGCTTGCATCCGGTCACCGCGACCGCCCCCTGTGCGATGGAATCGGTGATCTGCTTATGAAGCGTATCGCGCAGGTCGAGGCGCGCCATCGGGCCGATTTGCGTGGCCTCATCCATCGGGTCGCCGACCTTGAGCGTCTCTACTTTAATTTTTAGTGCGCGCAGGAATTCGTCGGCGATCTGCGGCACGACGATGAAGCGCTTGGCGGCGATGCACGATTGTCCGCAATTCATGAAGCGCGAGGCCATCGCCATGTCGACGGCCAATTCCAGATCGGCGTCGTGCAAAACAATAAAAGGATCGGAGCCGCCCAGCTCCAGCACGCATTTTTTCAGGTGCTGCCCGGCGAGCGCCGCGACCTTGCGCCCGGCGGCTTCCGATCCGGTGAGCGTAACCGCATGCACATGCGGGCTGGCGATGGCCTCGGCTGTCTGTTCGACCTCGATCATCAGGCTCGTCAATACGCCGTCCGGCAGGCCGCAATCGCGGAACATCGCCTCGATTGCCAGCGCGCACTGCGGCACGTTCGGCGCGTGTTTCAGCAGCAGCGCGTTGCCCGCCATCAGCGCCGGGGCGGCGGCGCGGAACACCTGCCAGAACGGGAAGTTCCACGGCATGATGGCCAACACCACGCCGAGCGGGTAATGCGCGATGTAGCTCTTGCCGGCATCCGATGCTACCGGCTCGGCGCGCATGAATTCCTCGCCATGCTGCGCGTAGTAATCGCAGACAGTGGCGCATTTTTCGACTTCGGCGCGCGCCTCGCGCAGCGGCTTGCCCATTTCCTGGGTGATGAGGGTCGCGTAGTGGTCGCGTTGTGCGTGCAACTGTTTTGCCGCATTGCGCAGCACTTCGGCGCGTTGAGAAAAGGATGTTTGCGCCCAGGCTTGCTGTGCGCGGTGGGTTTTTTCCAGTGCTTGTTCCAGGCGGGAGGCATCCCAACTGGCGTAGGTCTGGATCAACTGATTGGTGGCTGGGTTCAGGCTAGTATGTGGCATGAGTGGGGTGTCATGTAATTCCGGTAAAAACAGTTAGCCACATAACCAGCGACTTGGCTGGCGTCTTTTGCCAGCTTAGTCGAATGGCTAGTAGTTATATCAGAGAACACAGAGCTCACAGAGTAAAAAACAAACGGTTATAGAGAGGAATCCATTCACCTCTTGGGTGAAATCGCGAAAAGCGGATAAACCTTGGTACTCTCTGTGTTCTCTGTGAACTCTGTGGCTTGAACTGAAGTTTTTGGGTAATTCCAGTCCGTGATTCTAACGCACAATAGAATAACGCCCGCTTGCGCGGGCGTCATCCTGCAACAAAATTCCAGCCCGTTATGCTTTCAACGCGCCGAGCACTTCGTCCAGCATCTTCTTGGCATCGCCGAACAGCATGCGGTTGTTTTCCTTGTAGAACAGCGGATTGTCCACACCCGCGTAGCCGGAGGCCATGCTGCGCTTCATCACGATCGAGGTCTTGGCCTTCCAGACTTCCAGCACCGGCATCCCGGCGATCGGGCTGCTCGGGTCGTCCTGCGCGGCCGGGTTGACGATGTCGTTGGCGCCGATGACCATGGCGACGTCGGTATCGGGGAAATCTTCGTTGAGCTCGTCCATTTCCAGCACGATGTCGTAGGGCACCTTGGCCTCGGCCAGCAGCACGTTCATGTGGCCGGGCATGCGTCCGGCGACCGGGTGGATGCCGAAACGCACGTTGACGCCTTTTTCGCGCAGCAGCTTGGTGATCTCGTAGACCGTGTGCTGGGCCTGCGCCACCGCCATGCCGTAGCCCGGCACGATGATTACGTTCTTGGCTTCGCGCAGCAGTTCGGCGGTATCGACCGCGCTGACGGATGTTACTTCGCCGACAGGCTGCGCATCGCCGCCCGGTGCCGCGGCAGGCGTACCGCCGCCGGTGCCGAAGCCGCCCGCGATCACGCTGATGAAGTTGCGGTTCATCGCCTTGCACATGATGTAGGAGAGGATCGCGCCGCTTGATCCCACCAGCGCGCCGGTGACGATCAGCAGGTCGTTGTTCAGCATGAAGCCGGTTGCCGCCGCCGCCCAGCCGGAGTAGCTGTTCAGCATCGATACCACCACCGGCATGTCGGCGCCGCCGATCGCCATCACCATGTGGATGCCGAACAGCAGCGCGATCACGGTCATCACGATCAGCGGTGTCATGCCTGCATTTACCGATTCGGAATGCAGGAACTGCCAGCCGAAATAAATGACGATCAGCAGGCCGAGAAGGTTCATCCAGTGGCGTGCCGGCAGCAGCAGGGGTTTGCCGCCGATCTTGCCAGACAGTTTGCCGAAGGCGATGATCGAACCGGAAAAAGTTATCGCGCCGATCAGGATGCCGATGTAGATTTCCATCTCGTGGATGTGCTTCTCGGCACTGGTCAGGTTGGCCGCCGCCGACGGGTCGATGTAGTTGGCGAAGCCGACCAGGCAGGCGGCGAGGCCGACCAGGCTGTGCATCAGCGCGACCAGTTCGGGCATTTGCGTCATTTTCACCACGCGGGCGGCGTAGAGTCCGATGCTGCCGCCGACTACCATGGAACCGATGATCCACGGAACGCCGGCCATCGTGACGCGCGGCCCGAAGATGGTTGCCAGCACGGCGATGGCCATGCCGATCATGCCGTACAGGTTGCCGCGCCGCGAAGTTTCCGGATGGGACAGGCCGCCGAGGCTCAGAATGAAGAGTATCGTCGCGCCGATATATGAAATAGTTACCAAGCTTTCAGACATGATTATTCACCTTATTTGCGGAACATCGCCAGCATGCGCTGGGTGACGGCAAAGCCGCCGAACATATTGACTGCGGTGAGCGCCAGTGCTGCGACAGCGAGCCCGAGGATGAGCCCCCTGCCTTCGGCCACGCCGACCGGCGGTGCGATCTGCACCAGCGCGCCGATGGCGATGATGCTGCTGATCGCATTGGTGACGCTCATCAGCGGCGTATGCAGGGCAGGGGTGACGTTCCACACCACCATGTAGCCGACGAAGCAGGCCAGCACGAACACCGTGAAGTGCCCGAGGAATGCCGGTGGCGCAAAGGCGCCGACGAACCAGAACAGGATTGCGGCGACGCCGAACATGATCGCCAGCTTGCCACCGGCCATCGGTTCGCTGCTGCCGCCGTGGCCGTGTCCCTTGGCTGCGGGCGCAGCCACTTTTGCGGCGGCCGGTTTGGCTGGCGCTGCGGGAAGTTTCGGCGCGGGTGCAGGCCAGGTGATATTGCCTTCCTTGATGACCGTCAGGCCGCGGATGGCGTCGTCTTCCATGTTGACGTTGATGATGCCGTCCTTGGTCTTGCACAGTTCCTCGGTCAGGCGGAACAGGTTGGTCGCATACAGCGTCGAGGATTGCTTGGCCAGGCGGCTGACCAGGTCGGTGTAGCCGACGATGGTCACGCCGTGCTTCACCACCGCCTGGCCGGGCTCGGTCAGCTCGCAGTTGCCGCCTTGTTCGGCCGCCATGTCGACGATGACGCTGCCCGGCTTCATGCTCTTCACCATGTCGGCGGTGATCAGCTTGGGCGCGGGCTTGCCGGGGATCAGCGCGGTGGTGATGATGATGTCGCACTTCCTTCGCCTGCTTGGCGTACATCTCGCGCTGCGCCTGCTGGAAGCCCTCGCTCATCACCTTGGCGTAGCCGCCGCCGCCGGAACCTTCTTCCTCGTAATCGACCTTGACGAATTCGCCGCCCAGCGACACGACCTGGTCGGCCACTTCGGCGCGGGTGTCGTTGGCGCGCACGATGGCGCCCAGGCCGGCGGCGGTGCCGATCGCGGCCAAGCCGGCCACGCCGGCGCCGGCGATGAAGACCTTGGCCGGCGGAACCTTGCCCGCGGCCGTGATCTGGCCGTTGAAGAAGCGGCCGAAGGCATTGGCGGCCTCGATGACGGCGCGGTAGCCGGCGACGCCGGCTTGGGAGGTCAAAGCATCCATCTTCTGGGCGCGGCTCAGTGTCCGCGGCAGCGAGTCGATGGCAAGCACCGTGGCCTTCTTCGCCGCCAGTTGCTGCATCAATTCCGGGTTCTGCGCCGGCCAGATGAAGCTCACCAGCGTGCCGCCTTCGCGCATCAGCCCGACTTCCTCCTTGCTCGGCCCGCGCACCTTGAAGACGATGTCGGACGCAGCCCACAGCTTGGCCGCACCGTCGATAATCTCTGCGCCTGCGGCGCGGTAAGTGTCGTCGCTGAAATTGGCTGCGTTGCCGGCGCCGGATTCGACGGCGACCTTGAAGCCCAGCTTGATGAGTTTCTCGACAACATCGGGCACGGTGGCCACACGTTTTTCTCCCGCAGCAGTTTCCCGCGGAATTCCTATCATCAGAGTCATGGAATTTCCCGTTTTGGTTAAAGTTGATTCTGTCTGCCGTTCCGGCTTGTGCGCCGCTTCGGCTTGTATTCTTTTGGCTGCAATATCAGATGTTTTGCTGCATCGCCGGAATGTCGTTCATTCGGGATGCGCGGAGGCGCGATGTTACTTCAAAAATCTTCCGGTTATCAACCTTCTTCTGGAAAATTGTCAACGCCAAATAGGAATGTCCGCTTTTCTGCAAAGTAGAAATGCCCGCTTCCCACTCCGCTATGGCGGAGCGCACTGCCTGGCGTGTGCGGGTTTGCCGACAGCCATTTTTCTCCAAGGATGATCGGGTGCGGGCTTGTGCCCCGTGTTGCGCCGTGCCATCGCTTTGTCCACTCGTGCGTTGACCGACTTGCCGTCCGTCACAGATGACTGCCGCTGCGGTTTATCCATCACGCTATAGGGCAGCTTACGCCTCTTCCAAAGCAGCTCCCGGCTACCGTCAAAGTGTTCGTGTACCGTGACTTTCGCCCCCCTCAATCCCAGCCCCGTACCGGTGGTGACCACTTGCAGCAGCTTGTTTTCATGCTGGCAGGAAAGGTTTTTCGACAGCGTTTTTGTCACCTGAACCGACAGGATGCGCACCAGTGTTTCCGGCGTGCCCGGATAGGCCAAATGCGCGTCAGAGGCATCTTTGGGCTCCACCGCAAAACGCCGGTTGTAATCCGCGATATAGCCCGGCAGCCAGGCGTTGGCAGTGTCCATGTCGTCGATGCCCGCCAGCCGCATTTCCTTGACCAACCTGTCCTGCAAGGTCTGATTGGCGCGTTCCACACGCCCTTTGGCTTGCGGGCTGTGGGCGTGGATGCATTCGATGCCCAGCTCCCGCGCCGCCCGCGAGAATTGGGTTTCAGCCTCCGGGTCCGCCTCCTTGGCATTGATGCGGAAGATGCTGTGTTTGTCGCTGTACAGCGCCGCGGGCACGCCGTGCGCCAGAATGTGGTCGTGCAACACCCCCATGTAGCCCAGCGTGGTCTCGGCGGGCACAAAGCGCAACTGCGTCAGTTTCCCGCTGGCATCGCCGATGAATACCAGCAGCGTGCAGTACGGGCCGCGCCCTTCAAGCCAGTCGTGCGGGCTGCCATCTATTTGAATAAGTTCACCAAACCGGGCGCGCCGCTCGCGCATGGGGCGCGCGCACACCGCGCCACCGCGCCTGGGTTTCCAATAGCCCGCACCGATCATTATCTGGCGTGTGCTCTCGACGGACAGCCGGATGCCGTGCAACCCGGCGAGCTTTTCACAGGCCAGCGTCGGGCCGAAGTCGCGGTAATGTGCGCCGATGTGTTCTGCGGCCAAGGTGCGGAGGGGTTCATCCAGCCGCCGGTTCGAGGTTCTGCCGCGCTTCTTGCTGGCCAATCCGGCCAAACCTTCCATCTGGTAACGCCTGGATAGCCGTCGCGCCTGGCGGGCGCTGACACCCATCTGCCGCGCCGCTTCCTGCTGGCTGATTTTGCCTTCTTTCAGACTATCCAGTACCTGTGCCCGTTTCACTTCTTTTTGGCTCATGAGTTTGTCCATTTAAAAATATCCGCCTGTTTTTAACAGGGGTGAGTCTAATCACCAGCGGACATTTCTATTTGGGAGAAAGCGGACATTACTACTTGGGGCTGACACCTTCTTCTGGAAAATAATTCAGTCCCGGCGCCTCCGGGCAGAAACACAAACCGGGGGACGGCAAGGCGCTTCGGGGTCTACTTGAGCAGTTCCTTTGCACGCTTCAGTGCGTCATCCAGGTTGGATACCACATTTTCGGCGCCGATCTTTTCGAAAAACCCGGCCTGATGCATCAGGAAATACGGCTGCGTGTGCGGGCCGCATAGAATGAGATGTTTGCCGTGTTTGTGCAGCTTGCCAGAGAGGTGTTCCAGCGTATGCAATGCGCTGGCGTCCACGCTTATGACCTCGTGCATCATCAGTATCAGCACATCCGGTTCGTTGTGTGTTTTGGCGAGGATGGCTTCCAGCTTGTCGGCGGCGCCAAAAAACAGTGCGCCAAACACGCGGTAGATCACCACGCCTTCCGGTATGGCCTTGCGCATCAGCGTGGCTTCGCTGTCATTCGCTTGCGGCGATTCTTCCGCGACGCTGACATGGGTAAGCTCGGTGATGCGCTTGATAAAGAAAAATACCGCGATGAACATGCCGATTTCGACTGCCACGGTAAGGTCGAAAATCACCGTCAGCAAGAAGGTCACCACCAGCACCGCGCTGTCGCTGGCGGGATATTTCCCCAGCGTGCGAAAACCTTCCCACTCGCCCATGTGGATGGCTACGACAAGCAGGATGGCCGAGAGTGTGGCGAGAGGGATATAGGCGGCGAGCGGTGCTGCCAGCAGCACGATGACCAGCAGCGTTAACGCATGCACGATACCTGCAACCGGGCTGGTTGCGCCGGAGCGCACATTGGTCGCCGTGCGCGCGATCGCTCCCGTGGCGGGAAGGCCGCCGAAGAATGGCGTGACGATATTGGCGATGCCCTGCGCGACCAATTCCTGATTGGGGTCATGCTTGTCGTCGATCATGCCGTCGGCCACGGCTGCCGAGAGCAGCGATTCGATGGCGCCAAGCAGCGCGATGGTCATGGCCGGGGCCATCAAGTGGCGCAATGTGGCGAAAGTGAATTCCGGCGGGTCGAAAGCCGGCAAGCCTTGCGGGATGCCGCCGAAGCGGGTGCCGATAGTTTCCACGGGCAGATCGAATAGCGCAACGATGATCGTGCCGAGCACCAGTACGACGATGGGCGAAGGGAGTTTCTGCGCCCAGGTTTTCGGATAGAACCAGATGAGTAGCGCCGAACTCGCCGCCAATAGCGTCGTGGCGGCCCCTATCGTGGAAGCGGCATGGTAGATGGCTTGCAGCTTGCGCACAAAATCGGCGGGCATTACCTCGATCTGCAAGCCGAAGAATTCTTTTACCTGGCTCAGGATGATCAGCACCGCGATGCCGTTTGTGAAACCGATAATCAGGGGGCGCGGGAAAAATTTAATGAGGTTGCCCATGCGCGCCAGCCCCATCGCTACCAGCATTGCACCGGCCATCATGGTGCAGACCAGCAGGTTGGCGTAGCCGTGCTGCATGATGATGCCGTACACGATGACGATAAACGCGCCTGTCGGCCCGCCGATCTGCACGCGCGAGCCGCCGAGGGCGGATATGATGAAGCCGGCAATGATCGTCGTGAATATGCCCGCTTCTGGTTTTGCGCCGGAAGCGATGGCAAAAGCAATGGCAAGAGGCAGTGCGATGATGCCGACCGTGAGGCCGGCGGTGATGTCGGTGGTAAAGCGCGCCTTGTCGTAGCCGCGCAAGGCGTCGATCAGGCGCGGATGAAAATACTGCGAGAGTTTCATCAATAGCGGATTGTTCATATAGGCTGTGTCAGCACCTCCAGAATTAGCGCAATAAAAGCAAGGGGTAGAAATAATCCGTTCAACCGGACGCCGGGTTGCCGGAAAGCGGGAAAGAGCATGTCAGCCAGAAAAATCATTCCGCATCGGCATCTTGGGCTTCGGGCATTACGACGGATACTCCCCGGTTCTCATGGCCGCGGCAGGAGGTGGATCGCCGCACATGTCGATTCGCCGGATTTTCCCATTCTTTACATGGGCGAACACGGTTGCCACGAGGTTTTCCTTTTCGCCCTCGGCGGTGACGACGCACTCGTCATGGCCCCAAGCATTGGCATGAGCGATCTCGGCATAGGCGCGATCGCCAGATTGCCTGATCGAATCCAGCATGGGTTTGATGTAATCGAGGAACTCTTGCTTCGAAGGAATTTCCCCGATCATCCACTGCGACGAGTAGCGGAATTCTTCGTCCAGCAGCGGTTCGATGTGAGATACGTCCAAGGTATTCATCATTCGCGCATAAGCACGCAATGCGTCAATTTCCGTTAGTTTCATCTGCTTCGCCCATTTCAGGTTTCATTGGTCAAAATTCGTTTGCTCCATCAGGGGGCTTCTGAAAATTCAGGGGTTTACCGCAAGAAGGCGCCGATCTTCTCAAAAAACATTGACGCTGATTAGGTTTTTTATTTGTTTTTTACATGAAATGCTGACGTGCGTCAGGGTTTTATTTGATTTCTTGATTGACAATCAAAAAATCGGGTATCCACTCGCCTAATGCCTCTGCGGTGTGCCATGGCATGCGGAAAGCACGGGCGGCAAAACCAGACGGCAAGCAGGTTTTTTTTACGTTGACCCATTATATTTTGTCGAATTTTATCATATGGATGGATAGCGATAGTACAATCCCGCAAGCAGGCTTCCTCTGTTGCGCCGTATCCCCATCTCCAGCATGGCGGCAATGCTTGCCCCCTTCGCCGCATAGACATTACCAGCAGCGATTGCCTATCAACGTCAGACAGACCGGGAGCAGGAAATGAAAAGGCCAATTACGCCGACTTCGGTTGAACGGGTGATGCGTGAAGACGATTTTATTGTCTCCATGACCGACCCCAAGGGCATTATCACTTACGGCAACCGGACATTTATCGAGTTTTCCGGTTACAGCGAGGCCGAATTGCTCGGCTCGCAGCACAACATTATCCGCCACCCGGATATGCCCCGCGCCGTGTTCAAGCTGTTGTGGGACAAAATCCGGAACCGCGAGGAATGTTTTGCCTACGTGAAAAACATGTCCAAGGATGGCGGGTTCTATTGGGTGTTCACCAACGTCACGCCGAATTTCGATGCCAGCGAAAACATAACCGGCTATTTTTCGGTGCGGCGCAAACCCAAGGCGAGCGGGATTAAAACCATGGCCGAAGTGTATCGCATCATGCTGGAAGCGGAGAAAAAAGCCGGCCCCGCCAATGCGATTGCGGCTTCCACCAAAATACTGGTCGATATATTGAAAGAGAAGGGGCTCAGCTATGACGAACTCGTCCTTGCAATTTAGGTTTTCCGCGCTGTTGTGGTCGTTTTCCTTCGGGACGCTGGCCATCATCCTGACCAGTTTTGTGCTGCATGGAGTGGATGTGTTCATGCTGGGATTTCTTGCGGTTGGCGTGGCGGTGTCGGCGTGGGGGCAGTGGTTGGCAAGGCGCTGGTTGTCTCCGATCGGAAAACTGAAGGTTGCCGTCGACGAAGTTGCGCAGGGGAAGTTCAACAGCAGGGTGACCGGCATAGCCGAATCGCATGACGAGATCAGCAAGTTGTGCTGGAGCGTGAACGATATGCTGGACCAGCTAAGCGTCATGTTCCGCGAGCAGGAATCGAGCTTCCGCGCCAACCTGAACGGGAATTTTTACCGCACGGCAATAAGCGGCGGGATGCACGGCGAGCTTATGAAGAATCTGGTCAACCTGAACATTATGCTGAAGGAAATGGAAAAGCAGAAAATCGGGGCAATGCGCACACAAATGCTGTCGCGCACACATTCGCTCAACTCGGACAATTTGCTGAAAAACCTGACCTCAAACCAGCATGACATGAAAGTGATCTCGGATAACATGGATCGATTGGCAAGCCTGTCCCGGCGCACACGGGAAGACGCCGAGGAAAGCCGCGAATCGGTAAAGGACGTCGTGGAAAAATTGACCGGCATCGTCGACCGGGTCAATCATGCCAATACTGCGATCACCAACCTGAATGCGCGCAGTTCGGAAATCAACGAGGCTGTCGGCTTGATCAACTCGATTGCCGATCAGACCAACCTGCTCGCCTTGAATGCGGCGATTGAAGCGGCGCGCGCCGGCGAGGCTGGGCGCGGTTTTGCGGTGGTGGCGGACGAGGTGCGCAAGCTGGCCGAGAATACCAAGAACGCCTCCGAGTCCATCGGCAGCATCATGAAAATGTTGCAGGGCGAAGCGGCAAAAATGCTGGAAGACTCGAAAGAAATGCACGAAATAACGAATTCGTCGCAAGGCGTCATCGGGCAGCTCGAACAGAAATTCGGGCAGTTTTACGAATCCGCCGTGACTATCCTATCGGGAGCGCGCTATGCGAAGGATCTCAGCTTCGCGTCGCTGGTCAAGGTCGATCACGTTATCTATAAGCAGCGCGCTTATGCGCTGATCAATGACCCCGGCAACGATGAATTCAAGAGGGAAGTGGGTGTCGACCACCACGGTTGCCGCCTGGGGCATTGGTATGAAGGGGAGGTGGGTAAAGAGGTGTTTGGCAATTCCCCTTCATTCCGTTCGTTGTCGGCCCCGCACAGCAAGGTTCATGAGTCCATGCAGCTCATGGTGCAACAACTGGATCAAGGTTGGGAGCGCGATCCCGCGATACAGGACAGCATTTGCAGCGCGTTGGACTGTGCCGAAAAAGCCAGCCTGGATGTGATGCACATGATGGACAAGATTGTCGCAGACAAGCATCGGAACATGGCAATAACGAACTGAACCCGAACCGGTAGCCGCATCCGCCGAATCAGTAAGCTGCCAATCGGGCCGCCGGGGCGAATTCGAGCCGATCAGGAAAAGAACCGCCGGCGTGCATCGGACGGAATGTCCATGCCAGTCGCCTGCGCGCGTTGCAGCAGTTCCCAATAGTAGCGGTAGGAGGCGCGGTCGTGCAGCTTGCCTTCTCGCTGGATGGGCCCCATGCCGCATCCTGGGCGGCGGACAACAGCGCAGCGGCTTCGCTAACCTCGGTGAAATCCGGGCGCATCGCTTCGACGATGGGTAATATCTGATTCGGGTGGATGCTCCACATGCGCAGGAAGCCGAGTTCCTGCCGGGCGCGGCGGGCATCTTCCCGTACCACGCCGGCATCGCGTATTTCGGTGGTGACGTTATGGCTGGGCACGACGCCGTTGCCCAGCGCGGCAGCGGCGATTGCGCATTTGGCGCGCACCACCAGCGCATGGCAGAACTGGCCGGGCGAACGCATCGCGGCGGCTGGAATGGCGCCGTGGTGCGCGGAGACGAAGTCCATCAGGCCGAAGTCGAGAACCTCGACATGCGGGAGGCGGGCGATTTCCCAGGCTTCATGCAGCGCGCCGGGCGTTTCGATCAACACATGGACGGGTATTTCGCGGGTGACGCCGTGGCGGCTTTTCAGTCCGTCGAGCGCGGCGATCTGCGTTGCAACATCCTTGGCGCTTTCCGGTTTGGGCAGCACGATATAAGCCACACGCTGTCCCGCTCGGCCTATGACGATATCCAGTTCGTCGCGCCAGGCCGGGTGGCTTGCATCATGGATGCGCACACCGATGCGGCCGAAGCGGTTTTCATCGGAGAGAATAAACCCGGCGATCATCTCCGCGTGCTCCCGCTCCCTGCCTGCGGGCGCGCCGTCCTCGCAGTCGGCGGTAATATCGAAAATTGGCCGCTCATCGACCGACAATTCGGCCTGGATATGGAGCGCCTTTCCCAGCATTTTTTCGCTGCCGGCAAAATGCTCGCATGCTGCAAGCTGGGGAACGGGCGACTGCCCGCGTAGAGCACATCGGATGGGTGGAGGAGGTTATTCATGAAATAACGGACATTTCATCCGCAGATTACGCAGTTTTCCGCAGAATATAAAACGCTACCCATTCTCCTTGCTCTCGCCATATGTGTACGCCAGACAATCATTCCAACCCAATAACCAAGGGAGTTGGAAATTACAAACATACCTATTCTTGCATCTTCGTAGGAGCGGCCTCCGGGCCGCGACCAACGCAATCGCGGCCCGGAGGCCGCTCCTACATGTGCTTCAATCTGGTAATCTGCGGGCAACAGTTTTTGTTCTTCCCGGCCTACTGGATTTCGACCAGAGTTTCGTCCGGCGCAACGCTATCGCCTTTCTTGACATGGACGCTGATCACGACGCCGCTTAAGGGCGCCTGGATTTCGTTTTCCATCTTCATGGCTTCGATGACCAGCACGCCATCCCCAGCCTCGACTTTATCTCCGACCTTGACCTTGACGTCGACAATGGTGCCGGGCATGGCGGTTGCAATGCAGCCCTGATGGGACGGGCGCGGGCGGCCGGAGCCTGCTGCTGTTGCGGCGGTTTTTTTCTTGCCGTTGCCCTTTCGCCGGAAACCTCGATTTCATTCAGGGTCTCGACCATGACTTCTTCCGAAATGCCATCGACGGAAACGTAGAACGGACGCTGGGCTTCACCGCGATGTCCGCTGCCGGTGAGTTTGATATGGAAGGTTTCGCCGTGCAGCGTTACCTTGAACTCGTTGGGCGCGTAACGTTCGGAAGAAGTGGTGGCAGCTTCCTTGGGCAACAACGGCTCAGGCTTGAGCGTATTGGCATTGCGTTCTTGCAGGAAAGTTTTTGCCAGTTCCGGAAACATGGCATAGGTGAGGACGTCTTCCTCGCTCTTGGCCAGGTTTTCGCACTCGATCTTGAGCTTGTTCATCTCGTCTTCGAGCAGATCGGCCGGGCGGCAGGTCACGACTTCCGCATCGCCGACCGCAAGTTTCTTGACTTGTTCATTGACTTTTCCCGGTGCCTTGCCGTAGTGGCCGAGCAGATAGCTCTTGACTTCATTGGTGACCGATTTGTAGCGTGCGCCGGTCAGTACGTTCAGGACAGCTTGGGTGCCGACAATTTGCGAGGTTGGCGTAACCAGCGGCGGATAGCCCAGGTCTTCGCGAACCCGCGGGATTTCGGCGAGCACTTCGTTCATGCGGTTGAGCGCGCCCGATTCCTTGAGCTGGTTGGACAGGTTGGAAATCATGCCACCCGGCACCTGGTTTATCAGCACACGCGTGTCCACGCCGGTATATGCGCTCTCGAATTGCCAGTACTTCTGGCGTACTTCGTAGAAGTAGGCGGTCAATTCCTGAATTGCCGCCAGGTCAAGGCCGGTGTCGTATGGGGTGCCTTGCAGCGCGGCAACGATGCTCTCGGTCGAGGAATGGCTGGCGCCTTCGCCGAACGAAGAGTTGCAGGTGTCCAGGATCGTGGCGCCCGCTTCCACGGCCTTGAGGAAACACATTGAAGACAGGCCGGAGGTGGAGTGGCTGTGCAGGTGGATCGGCAGTTTGACGACCGCGCATATCGCTTTGACCAGTTCGGTGGTCGCGTAAGGCGTAAGCAGGCCGGCCATGTCCTTGATGCAGATGGTGTCGCAGCCCATTGCTTCCAGTTCTTTTGCCAGTTCTACAAACTGGGGAATGCCGTGCACCGGGCTGGTGGTATAGCTGATGCAGCCTTCGGCATGCTTGCCGGATTTTTTCACCGCCTCGACGGAGACGCGCAAATTGCGCAGGTCGTTCATCGCATCGAAAATACGGAACACGTCTATGCCGTTGTTTGCTGACTTGCCGACGAATGCGCGCACCACGTCATCGGAATAGTGGCGGTAGCCGAGCAGGTTCTGTCCGCGCAGCAACATCTGGATGCGGCTGTTCGGCAATGCCTGGCGCAGTTTTTTGAGGCGTTCCCACGGGTCTTCTTTCAGGAAGCGCACGCAGGAATCGAAGGTCGCGCCTCCCCAGGCTTCCACCGACCAGAAGCCGATGCTATCCAGCTTGGGGCAGATAGGCAGCATGTCGTCAGTGCGCATGCGCGTCGCGATCACGGATTGATGGCCGTCACGCAGGACGAGTTCGGAGATAAGAGTTTTTGACATAGGGTTGACTCGGGGATTTCGGATTATATAAGGTTCTTACCAGGCTGAGTTTCTACCCCTATTCCGACCTTCCCCCTGCAAGGGGGAAGGAGCTATATTCCCTCCCCTTTGCAGGGGGAGGGTTAGGGATGGGGTAGAAGATAAAATACTTTTGCTGTCACTCATTGCTGGATTCTCAATTTATATGCCTTCGTGCGCCGCTATAACGGCGGAAATAACTGCCGCTCTCAGTTCCGGCGGAATTTTTGTGGTGTAATCGATCAACTCCGGGTGGGACTCCACAAACCCGGTGTTGAAGTCCGCATTTCTGAAATCGTGATGCTTCAATATCTCCTGATAATACGGCATGGTCGTCTTGACGCCATAAATCACCATGTCGTCAAGCGCCCGGCGTCCGCGTTCGATAACGCCCTCCCATGTGAGAGACCAAACGGTGAGCTTGGCGCACATCGAGTCGAAGTAGGGCGGGATTTCATAGTCGCTGTACATCGCGGCGTCGATGCGCACGCCGGGGCCGCCCGGCGCATAGTAACGGGTAATCTTGCCGAAGCTCGGCAGGAAGCCGTTCTTGGGGTCTTCCGCGTTGATACGGAATTCCATTGCATAGCCGCGAAACCTGACATCCTCCTGCTTGTATTGCAGGGCATGGCCATCGGCGATACGAATCTGCTCCTGCACGATGTCGATGCCGGTAATGGATTCCGTGACGGTATGTTCGACCTGGATTCGGGTATTCATTTCCATGAAATAGAAATTGTTGTCCTGGTCGAGCAGAAATTCGACGGTACCCGCGTTCTCATAGCCCACGGCACGGGCGGCCATGGCGCCCAGATTGCCGATGTATTCGCGCTGCGCCTGCGTGATCTGCGGCGAGGGGGCGATCTCGATCAGCTTCTGGTTGCGGCGCTGGATGGAGCAGTCGCGCTCGAACAGGTGAATCATGTTGCCATGGCTGTCGCCCAGCACCTGTACTTCAATGTGTTTCGGATTGACCACGCATTTTTCCAGAAATACTTCCGGCTGGCCGAATGCCTTGCTGGCTTCCGAAATCACCCGCTCATAGTTGCTGATCAGGTCTTTATCGCTGTCGCAGCGGCGGATGCCGCGCCCGCCGCCGCCATTGGTGGCCTTGAGCATCACGGGGTAGCCGATCTTGTTTGCCAGCATGCGCGCTTCTTCGACATCGGCGAGGTTGCCGTCGCTGCCCGGAACGCAAGGGATGCCGGCGGCTATCATCGCATTGCGCGCTTGGACTTTGTCGCCCATCTGGCGGATGACATCGGCGTTCGGGCCGATGAATTTTATATCGCGGCGCGCGCAAATTTCCGCCAGTTCCGGGTTCTCCGCAAGAAAGCCATAGCCGGGATGCAGCGCATCGCACCCCGAGGTGACGGCAATATTGACGATATTATGCGCGTTAAGATAGCCGGTGACCGGTTCGGAGCCGATGTGATAGGCCTCATCCGCTTTTTTAACGTGCAGCGCATGGCGGTCGGCATCCGTGTAAATGGCAACCGACTTGATGCCCATCTCAGAGCACGCACGCACGATGCGAACGGCGATTTCACCGCGGTTGGCGACGAGTATTTTATTAATCACAAATTGTCCTGAATTCGGCTGGGTAAAAATTGGGTTACACGCTTCTGCGGATCGCGGCTTGAGTTTTCAGAGGCAGCATTATAGCGGCATCGTCCCGCTGTGCTCAATGACAATTCTGTAGGGGATACATTTTATCAGCACGCATGGAGAGCGGCGCATTCGGTTGAAGCGTGTTCATGGATGCCCCCGGCTATTCGCCTTGCATGGGGTATGTTTTATGCTGCCGATTGACCGTTTTGCCGGATATTGAGGGTAAACGAAATTTCAATATTGTTTTTAACGCAGCATCGGCATTCTGTAGTGGCTGTATGGATGCCTTTGTTATAGAATTACCGTTCGTGAAAATTTTCATTAAGGTTCCGCGTCAACACGCTGGTCACTCCAAAACGAGCCATGCGATGGAAACCGTCTTCGCGCAAATCATCATGAATGACATGGTTGAGAAAAAAGTGGAAGTAGCTTTTTTAGTTAATTTATTGCCGGGCGACCGGACACATTAATACTGATTTCAAGGAGTTTTTCGATGCATCAAGCGCAAATGGTTACGGTCGACGGGAATGAGGCAGCCGCCTATATTGCCCATTTGACCAACGAAGTGATCGCAATTTACCCGATCACCCCTTCCTCGCCGATGGGGGAATATTCCGATACATGGTCGGCGGAGGGCACCAAAAACCTGTGGGGCACCGTTCCTGAAGTGATCGAATTGCAAAGCGAGGGCGGCGCCGCCGGCACGATACACGGCGCGCTGCAGGCCGGCTCGCTGGCGACCACTTTTACCGCCTCCCAGGGCTTGCTGCTGATGATTCCCAATATGTACAAGATCGCCGGCGAATTGACACCATTCGTCATGCATGTGGCGGCGCGTTCTTTGGCGGCTCAGGGGCTGTCGATCTTCGGCGACCATAGCGACGTGATGTCGGCGCGTTCGACCGGCTTTGCCTTCCTCTCTTCCAATTCGGTGCAGGAAGCGATGGATATGGCGCTGATCGCACAGGCCGCGACGCTCGAATCGCGTGTGCCGATTCTGCATTTCTTCGACGGCTTCCGCACTTCCCACGAGGTGGCCAAGGTCGAGCAGGTGCCATTCGAAGTGGCGCGCGAGATGATCGACGACAAACTGGTATTCGCCCATCGCGCCCGCGCGCTGACGCCGGATTATCCGGTGCTGCGCGGCACGTCGCAGAATCCTGACGTGTACTTCCAGGCGCGCGAGACGGTCAATCCCTATTACGACGCCATGCCCGGCATCGTGCAGAAGACGATGGACAAATTCGCCAAACTTACCGGACGCCAGTACAGGCTGTACGAATACGTCGGCGCGCCGGACGCCGAGCGGGTGGTGATCCTGATGGGTTCGGGCGCCGATGCTGCGGAGGAAACGGTGGAGCACCTGACCGCAAGCGGCGAGAAGGTGGGCATAGTGAAAGTGCGCCTGTATCGGCCATTTGCCTCCGCAGAGCTGCTCAAGGCCATCCCGGCTACGGCCAGAAGCATTGCCGTCCTTGACCGCACCAAGGAGCCCGGCGCAGACGGCGAGCCGCTGTACAAAGATGTGATAACAGCGCTTGCCGAAGCCTTCTCCGCCGGCAAATCCGCCGCCATGCCGCGCGTGGTAGGCGGGCGCTACGGCCTTTCCTCCAAGGAATTCACGCCGGGCATGATCAAGAGCGTGTTCGACGAACTGAAAAAACCTCAGCCGAAAAATCATTTCACCGTCGGCATCATCGACGACATCACCCACACCAGCCTGAAGTGGGACGAGCATTTCCGCAACGATGCCAGCCGCGGCGTGAACCGTTGCATGTTCTACGGCCTGGGTTCCGACGGCACGGTGGGCGCCAACAAGAACACCATCAAGATCATGGGCGAGGAAACGGAACTCTACGCCCAAGGCTATTTTGTATATGATTCGAAGAAGGCGGGCGCTGCGACCATTTCCCACCTGCGGTTTTCGCCCAAGCCGATTCACTCGCCGTACCTGATCGGCAAGAACGAGGCGAACTTCATCGGCTGCCATCAGCCGGTGTTCCTGGAACGTTACGAGATGCTGGATGCCGCCGCCGAAGGCGCGGTGTTCCTGCTCAACACGACGACACCGCAGGACAAGGTGTGGAATCTGCTGACGCGCAAGATGCAGCAGCAGATCATCGATAAGAAAATCGAATTCTACGCGATCGACGCCGTTGCCATCGCCAAGGCAACCGGCATGGGCAGCCGCATCAACACCATCATGCAGACCTGTTTCTTCGCCATTTCCGGCGTGCTGCCGCGCGATCTGGCGATCGAGAAGATCAAGTCCGCCGCCGAAAAGTCCTACAGCAAGAAGGGCAAGGCGGTCGTGGAAGCCAACTGGAAGGCGATCGACGAAACCCTCGCCAATTTGCACAAGATAGCAATCCCCGCTGCCGCTACCAGCAATTTCGAGATGCCCGACCCGGTGGGAACCCATGCGCCGGAATTCGTCAAGCGCGTCACCGCCGAGATGATGGCCGGGCGCGGCGATTTGCTGCCGGTATCGGCGTTTCCCGCCGACGGCACCTGGCCTACCGGCACCGCGATCTGGGACAAGCGCAAGCTGGCGCTGGAAATCCCTGTATGGGACAAGGAACTGTGTATTTATTGCGGCAAGTGCCCGTTCGTTTGCCCGCATACCGCGATCCGCTCCAAGGTGTTCCCGGCCGAATTGGCCAAGGACGCACCGCCCACCTTCAAGCACATCCAGATCAAGGGCAAGGAATTCGAGCAGGGCATGCACGTCACCTACCAGGTAGCGCCGGAAGATTGCACCGGCTGCGGGCTGTGCGTGGACATCTGCCCGGCAGTATCCAAGACCGACCCGAACTACAAGGCGCTCAACATGCGCGACATCGTGCCGTTGCATGAGCAGGAAAAGGAGAACTTCGAATTCTTCCTCAAGCTGCCGGAATTCGACCGCACCAAGCTGCGCACCTCCACGATCAAGGGTGCGATGATGATGCAACCGCTGTTCGAGTTTCCCACCGCCTGCGTCGGCTGCGGCGAAACGCCCTATATCAGGCTGGCTACCCAGTTGTTCGGCGATCGCATGCTGATTGCCAACGCCACCGGCTGTTCGTCGATCTACGGCGGCAATCTGCCTACTACCCCTTACAGCAAGAATGCGGAAGGGCGCGGCCCGGCATGGGCAAACTCGCTGTTCGAGGATAACGCCGAATTCGGCCTGGGCTTCCGCGTCAGCGTCGACAAGCACGCCGAACACGCCGCCGAATTGCTGGCAGGGCTGAAAGGCCGTGTCGATGGCGCGTTGGCGGATGCGATCCTCAATGCCGACCAGACCACCGAGGCAGGCATCTTTGCCCAGCGCGAGCGCATCGAACAACTGATGAAGGCGCTGGCGGGTATCGATACCGACGAGGCGCGACAACTGGAAAGCATTGCCGAGTACCTGGCGAAGAAGAGCGTCTGGATATTCGGCGGCGACGGCTGGGCCTACGACATCGGCTTCGGCGGGGTGGATCACGTGCTGTCTTCCGGCCGCAACGTCAACATCCTGGTGATGGATACCGAGGTTTACTCCAATACCGGCGGGCAGTGTTCCAAGGCCACGCCGCGCGGCGCCATTGCGAAATTCGCCGCCGACGGCAAGGTTACCGGCAAGAAGGATCTGGGGCTGATCGCCATGAGCTACGGCCATGTTTACGTCGCCCATGTCGCCTACGGCGCGAAGGACATCCACACGCTGAAAACATTCATCGAAGCCGAATCCTTCGACGGCCCGTCGATTATTATTGCCTACAGCCCCTGCGTCGAGCACGGCTACGACATGAACAAGCAGCACCAGCAACAGGAACTGGCGGTCAACACCGGCCACTGGCCGCTGTACCGCTATGATCCGCGCCGCGAACAGGAAGGCAAGAACCCGCTCGCGCTGGATTCGCAAAAACCATCGGTGGCTTACCGCGAATTCATCAAGAACGAGCCGCGTTTCCGCGGTCTGATAAAGACCCTGGATGGCGATGCCGGGAAAGCGCTGACGGCATCCTACGAGAACGAATTGCAGAAGCGCTATGCGATTTACGAGCAGATGGCGGGCGGCTCCGGTGCCGAGGCGGGTGCGCCAAAGAAACCAACCGAAGCATAATCCGGATGTGCAGCATGCGCAGGGCGGGCACATGTGCCCGCCTTGCGCGGTCAATCAAATCTTGAATTAGGGGAGTGTCATGGCTAGCGGCAAAAAATTCATTTACACATTTGAAGAGGGCGACGGGAAAAACAAGATGCTGCTGGGCGGCAAGGGTGCCAATCTGTGCGAGATGACGCAGATCGGTTTGAATGTTCCACCCGGTTTTACCATCACCACCGATGCGTGTACTGCCTATCTGGAAAAAAACAAATTACCGGACGGCTTGATGGCGGACGTCAAGACCCACATGCTGGATCTCGAAAAGAAAACCGGCAAGGGTTTTGGCGGCAGCGCAAATCCCCTCCTTATCTCGGTGCGTTCCGGTTCGTCCATGTCGATGCCGGGCATGATGGATACCATCCTCAACCTCGGCCTCAACGAAACCTCGCTGCAAGGCTTGATCAAGCAAACCGGCAATGAGCGTTTTGCCTACGATGCTTATCGCCGCTTCATCCAGCTGTTCGGCAAAATTGCGCTAAACATCAGCGATGAACATTTCGACGAACGCATGGCCGCAATCAAGCGCAAGTATGGTGCGCCTCTGGATGTGGATTTGACCGCCGCACACCTCAAGGAATTGTCGGGCGAATTTCTGGCCATCGTCCAGCGCCAGACCGGCAAGCCCTTTCCGCAAGACCCTTACGAACAGCTGGAGATTGCGGTGGGCGCGGTGTTTGGCTCGTGGATGGGCAAGCGCGCGGTGGATTACCGCAAGCAGTTCAGGATCACCAAGGATCAGGCCAATGGTACGGCGGTGAATATCTGCACCATGGTGTTCGGCAACATGGGCAACGATTCCGGCACCGGCGTGGGCTTCACGCGCAACCCCGGCACCGGCGAGAACGTCATTTACGGCGAATACCTAGTCAACGCGCAGGGCGAGGATGTGGTGGCGGGGATACGCACACCCAAGGCCATCGCCGAAATGGAACAGGAAATGCCGGAGATATACCGCCAGTTGATGACGCTGCACAACCGGCTTGAGTCGCATTACCATGAGGTGCAGGATTTCGAGTTCACCATCGAAAAGGGCGTCCTGTATTGCCTGCAAACGCGCAACGGCAAAATGAACGCACGCGGCATGGTGCGCACTTCGGTGGAAATGTTTAATGAGGGGCTGATTACCAAGGAGCGCGCATTGCTGCGCATCGAACCGGCAATACTGGAGCAGTTGCTGGTTCCGCAATTGGCGCCGAATTTCCATGGCAAGTCGCTGGCGCAAGGCTTGCCGGCTTCCCCCGGGGCAGCCTCGGGAAAGATCGTGTTCGACGCCGATACCGCCGAAGCGCGCGGTCGCGCCGGCGAAAAAATCATCCTGGTGCGCGAGGAAACCAAGCCGGAGGATATTCACGGCTTCTTCCAGGCGCAAGGCATCCTGACCAGTCGTGGCGGCAAGACATCACACGCTGCCGTGGTCGCGCGCGGCATGGGTAAACCTTGTGTCTCGGGTTGCGATCAGATCGTGATAAACGACCATTTGCGCAATGCCCGGATCGGCGAAACCACGTTGCAAGAAGGTGATGTCATTACCATCGATGGCGGCACCGGGCATGTTTACGCCGGTGAAGTGCCGACGGTGGAGGCCGAATTTTCCGAGGAAATGGCCACGCTGCTGGCCTGGGCGGACGAAGTGGCAAAACTGAAGGTGATGGCGAACGCCGATACGCCTGATGATGCCTTGCGTGCGAGGGAGTTTGGTGCAATGGGTATCGGCCTGTGCCGTACCGAGCGCATGTTCAACAGCACCGACCGGCTGCCGATCGTGCAGGAAATGATCCTGGCCGAAACCAAGGAAGCACGCCAGGCCGCGCTCGACCGCCTGCTGCCGATCCAGCGTTCCGACTTCAAGGGTATCTTCAAGGCGATGAAGGGGCTGCCGGTGACCGTGCGCCTGCTCGATCCGCCGATGCACGAGTTTTTGCCGACCGCCGCGCAGCTCGAACTGGAGATCGCACACCTGCACCAGTTGCGCGATACGATCAATGGCCTGGAAGACCTGCCGGAGACGCTCAAGATGCTCAACCCCAAGCTCTATCAGCAATATGCCGACGGCCTGTTGAAGCTGATGGGCAGCCTGGACACTTTCAAGGAATCGCACATGGAGGACGACGTCATCAGCAAGAAGGAAGTCGTTCTGAAAAAAGTGCGCGCCCTCGCCGAGGTCAACCCGATGCTGGGGCATCGCGGCGTGCGCCTGGGCATCACCTATCCGGAAATCTATTCGATGCAAATCCGCGCGATCCTCGAGGCCGCCGCCCTGTGCGCCAAGGAGGGTGTCGAGATTTACCCCGAAATCATGGTGCCGCAGGTGGCGACCGTGGAAGAGCTCAAGCGCATCCACAGCTATGTGCAGCGCATCCACCAGGAGGTGAAGGCGACGCACGGCATCGACGTGCAGTTCAAGTTCGGCTCGATGCTGGAAGTGGTGCGCGCCTGCGTGCGCGCCGGACGCATGGCGGAAACTGCCGAGTTCTTCTCCTTCGGCACCAACGACCTGACACAGGCGACGTTCTCCTTCAGCCGCGAGGATGCGGAAAATAAATTCCTGCCCTCCTATACCGAATCCGGCATCCTGGAAGACAACCCGTTCGAGGTGCTGGACATCAAGGGCGTGGGGCAATTGATGAAGATGGCGGTGGCGAAGGGCCGCGGAACCAATCCCGATTTGAAGATGGGCATCTGCGGCGAACATGGCGGACACCCCGGCTCCATCCACTTCTGCCATCACATCGGGCTCAATTACGTTTCCTGCTCGGGGCCGCGCGTACCGATCGCACGCTTGGCGGCGGCGCAAGCCAAATTGCTGGAGAATCAATATCAGGAACCGGTCTGATTGACCCGTGGTACAGACTGCCCGAGGAGGTTAAACGCTGTATCGGCCCCTTTGAGGTACCCACCCAATAAGCCCCGGGGGTGGTTTAACTTGTCCATATTGCCGATCTGCGGCAGGAGCTTCCCTAAGTTTGTGTGCTGCAATATAATTTGTACGGGATTTTTGCTGAACGTTTCATGCATCGTATTGTCTTCCCATAGCGGATTCAACGTAGCGTACAAATTCAGATGAAAACGGTGTCCATGCGATGCAACGATGCGCATCCATCATTATCGTGCGCGTTGATTCAAGGCGGTGTGTGCAGGTATTTGTCAGAGCGTTTGCCGGTGCGTTTAACCCAGATAATCCATTGGGGCGTAGGTCGGGCTGAAGCACGGCCTACAACCCCTTTATTTTGCAATGGCTCAATGGCTAATGAATCTGGGTTTAATGCAACCTGTGGAATAGCACCGTTTTGTTGGTATCGCTTGTGCGTGCGGCAGTTGAATCGCAGCAAACGAGCAGGGTTTATTTTTAATTGAGGTCGCCTTATGCCTAAGATTATGACACGCCGCCGTTTTATCACTTTTGTCGCCGCTGCTGCCGGCTTGCCGCTGTTGCTGAAGGCGGGAGGCTCACAGGCTAAACCGGTTCGATGGGATGGCACAGCCCTTGGCGCGCCTGCATCCATCCAGCTTTTCCATACCGACGAGGCTCAGGCGCAAGCCGCCATTACAGCCGGATTGGATGAACTGAAGCGCCTCGAGACGATCTTCAGCGTGTATCGTGCGGACAGCTCCATCTCGATGCTCAACCGCGAGGGCGTGCTTGAAAACGCGCCGGACGATTTCATCGCGATGCTCACGCGCTCCCTGTCGCTTGCGAAGATCAGCGAAGGCGTCTATGACCCGACGATCCAGCCGGTGTGGCAAACCTACTTCCGCCATTTCACTTCTGGCAACCCAGACCCTGCCGGACCGGCGCCACGTGAACTTGCTGCCGCGCTCGCGCTGGTGGACTGGCGCGCTGTTGAGGTGGATGCCGGAAACAAGCGGATATCCTTCGCCCGCCCCGGCATGGGGCTGACGCTGAACAGCGGCGCGCAGGGCTATATCACCGACCGCGTCGCCGATGTGTTGCGCGCCCACGGCTTCGACCGCATGCTGGTGGACATGGGCGAGCCGCGCGCGCTGTCGGCCAAGCCGGACGGTTCCGCATGGCGCATCGCCATCGCCAACCCTGCCGACCCCAGCCGCGCCGTCGTTACGCTGGATGTGGTGGACAAATGCGTCTCCACCTCGGGTGGATATGGCACCCTGTTCGATGACGCAGGCGCCTTCACCCACTTGATCGATACACGCACCGGACGCACCGCGCCCGCGCTGCTGGGCGTCTCTGTGGTGGCTGACACCGGTATCGTTGCCGACGGGCTTTCCACCGCGATGCTGATGGCGCCGGTCGAACGTCGCCAGCATATTCTCCGTTCTGCCGGTGGCCAGAAGGCAATCTACGTTACGCCCGAAGGTGTGGTTTCCACCGTAGAAGCGTGACAATGAGCGAAGCTGCGGACAACATGACGGATTTCAGCGCTCCCGCGATGGTCGAGGGCATCGCCCAAGTTGTGGCGGTGGACGGCGAGCTGGCATGGCTGGTGCCCGAACAGACCACCAGTTGCGGCGGCTGCGCATCCGCATCGGCGTGCGGCGCCAAGGGTATCGGCACCACGGCAAGCCGGCTCGAACTGCGCCGCTTCCAGCTCGTCAACGATGCCGGCCTCAGGGTCGGTGAGCGCGTGGTGGTGGGTATCCGCGAGAACGCGCTGCTCAGGGCTTCGCTCACCGCCTACGCCATCCCGCTCGCTACGCTGCTGATCGCCGGAGCGCTGGCGCAATGGGCAGCCGGCAGCGACGCCGTCACGATGGCGGCGATGTTCGCAGGCCTGGCGCTCGGGCTGGTGTTTGCGCGCATCGGCGCCGGACGCCTGATGGGCAGAGGCGAACTCGCTCCCCGTTTTCTTCGCCGCGCCAGCGCGGGCGAAACGTGCAATCATGAATAGCGAGGGATAGCAGAATGCAAGGGTTAGCAAGATGAAAGAATATGTACTCCTGATGATAAGCGCGGCGCTGGTCAACAACGTGATCCTGGCGCGCTTTCTCGGCCTGTGCTCGTTCATGGGGGTCACGACGCGCATCGACACCGCAGTCGGCATGGGCATGGCGACCACCTTTGTGATCACCGTATCGTCGATGGCCGACTGGGCCGTCGAAGCCTATTTGCTATACCCCTACGGGCTGGGTTATTTGCGCACGGTGACTTTCATCCTGGTTATCGCCGCTGCCGTACAGTTCACCGAGATGATCGTGCGCAAGGTTTCGCCGCCGCTGTTCCAGATGCTGGGCATCTACCTGCCGCTGATTACCACCAACTGCGCGGTGCTGGGCGTGGCCCTGCTGCTGGTCGAAGGCAGGATGAACTTCATCGGCGCCACCCTGTTTGCCTTTGCCTCCTCCATCGGCTACAGCCTGGTGATGGTCATGTTCGCCGGACTGCGCGAGCGGATGGCGCTGGCAGATATTCCGCGCCTGTTTGCCGGACCGCCGATCGGCTTCATCGTCGCCAGCTTGCTGGCGCTGGCGTTCATGGGCTTCTCCGGCATGAGCACGAGCTGAGGATAACGGTTATGTGGATCGCTATCGGCAGCCTCACAATAATGGGCATCATTCTGGGCGGCCTGCTCGGCGCGGCATCGCGCTTCCTCGCCGTGGAAGAAAATCCGCTGGAAGAGGAATTGAAGGAAATGCTGCCCGGTTCGCAGTGCGGCCAGTGCGGCTATGTCGGTTGCGCCCAGTATGCGGCGGCACTGGCGAAGGGCGAGGCTTCGGTGACCCTGTGTTCCCCCGGCGGCAAGGCGGTGATCGAGGCGCTGGCCAAAAAACTGGGCGTCACCGCCGACCTTTCCGAACATGAAGAGAAAGGGCCGGAGCACGCCTTCATCGTCGAGGATCTTTGCATCGGGTGTACGCGCTGCATCAGGGAGTGCTCGACGGACGCCATCATGGGCGCCAACAAGCTGATGCATACGATCATCGTCGACGCCTGCCACGGCTGCGGCAAATGCGTCAAAGTTTGCCCCACCGACGCCATCGTGATGGTTCCGGTGCAGGTGACGCTGCGCAACTGGCATTGGCCGAAACCGGTAATAGAGGATATGCAGCATCGTAGGGCGGATGAGCCGCAGGCGTTATCCGCCAAATGAAATACCATGCGGCGGATAGCTTTGCATAGCCATCTGACTAGGCCGTCAGAAAACGACGACCAAGTCATTGGTTAACGCTTCGCTCATCCGCCCTACGGCCAAAAGGAATATTGATAGATGAGACTTTTCCCGATTCGCGGCGGCATTCACCCCGACTACCGCAAGGAACTGGCCAGCGAAAAAGCCATCGTTGCCCTGCCGATGCCGGCCGCGCTGTACATTCCGCTGCAACAGCATATTGGCGCGCCTGCCGAGGTTCTGGTAAAAGAGGGCGACCTGGTCAAGAAAGGGCAGATGATCGCCCGCAGCGGCGGCGCGGTATCAGCTCCCCAGCACGCTGCCACGTCGGGGCGTATCAAAGCCGTTACCGATATTCCAGCGCCCCACCCTTCCGGGTTGGCGCAGACGACCATCATCCTCGAACCCGATGGCAAGGACGAATGGGTTGATCTGCCCGAACCCATCGCCGATCCATTCGCCGCCGACCCGCACGCGATCCATGAACGCGTCGCGCAATCGGGCATCGTCGGCATGGGCGGCGCAGCCTTCCCGTCGGCGGTGAAGCTGAATCTCGGCACCCAGAAAAAACTCGAAATCCTGCTGCTCAACGGCGCCGAATGCGAGCCCTACCTGACCTGCGACGACCGGGTGATGCGCGAGTATCCCGATGAAATCATCGACGGCGCCCGTATCATGGCACATGCGCTGGGCACATCCAGAGTAATTATCGCCATCGAACAGAACAAACCGCAAGCGATCGACATCATGACCAGGGCGGCCTCCGCTTTTCCCGGTGTCGAAGTGATCGGTGTGCCGGTGCAGTACCCGATGGGTTCCGAGCGGCATCTGGTGCAGGCGATCACCGGGCGCGAGACTCCCGCGCGCAAACTCACCGCCGATCTCGGCGTGGTGGTGCATAACGTCGCCACCGCCCGCGCCGTGCATCATGCCGTCCGCTTCGGTCGCCCGCTGGTCGCACGGGTGGTGACGGTGAGCGGCGGTGCGATACGCGAACCCAAAAATGTCTGGACGCCAATCGGCGCGCGCATCGCCGACCTGGCCGAGTTCTGCGGCGGTTTTGCGGCACGCCCCGAGAGCGTAGTCAACGGCGGGCCGATGATGGGGCAGCCGCTGGCCAGCCTGGAGGCGCCGGTGGTCAAGGGCACTTCCGGCATCCTGGCGCTTACCGCAGAGGAGGTCAACGACCGCCCGGCCAACGCCTGCATCCGCTGCGGCAGTTGCATCACCGTCTGCCCGTGCGGTTTGTCCCCGGTGGAAATGGCCGCTTTCATCCGCAAGGATAACCTGGAGGGCGCCGCCAAGCTGGGCGTGATGGATTGTTTTTCATGCGGCAGCTGCTCGTGGGTATGCCCGTCGCATATCCCGCTGGTGCATTATTTCAATTACGCCAAAGGAATGCTGAACGACCTGGAGCGCGAAAGCCGCAAGAGCGAACGCGTCAAGACGCTGGTCGAGGCGCGCACCATACGCATCGAGAAAGCCGCAGAAGCCAAGCGCGCTGCCCTGGCTGCGCGCAAACCCGCTTCAGACAATGCGCCGTCAAATAGCGGGGAAGCGAAGGCGGCAACCGAAGAGAAGGCCAACACATGAACATCGCAAGCATAAAAAAGAGCGGACCGTTTGCCCACGGATACAGCAGCGTCCAGAAGACCATGTTCACGGTGCTGCTGGCGCTGGCACCGGCTACCGCTTTCAACCTCTACCTGTTCGGCTGGCCGGCGATCCTGTTGTTTACCGTCACGGTCGGCGCCTGCGTGGCGGTCGAGGCGGGTTGCCTGTCATTGGCCGGCAAGCCGGTGGTGGCGACGCTGAGCGACTGTTCGGCGATACTCACCGGCTGGCTGCTGGCGATGAGCCTGCCGCCCTGGGCGCCCTGGTGGATCGGCGTAATGGGGGCGATTTTCGCCATCGCCCTCGCCAAACATTCCTTTGGCGGCATCGGCCAGAATGTGTTCAACCCGGCGATGGTGGCGCGCGTCGCGCTGCTGGTGTCGTTCCCCGTGGTGATGACCGCATGGGTCATGCCGCATCCGCTGTTTTCGGCCGGCGCACCGGGCATTATCGAAGCCTTCGCCATCACCTTCGGCGGCAACGTGCCCGACACGATGAGCGCGGCCTCGGCGCTGGGGCATGTCAAGACCGAGCTGTCGCGCGGCATTCCGGTAACGCAGTCGATGGGACAAGTGCCCGACCTGATGGATATGATGATGGGCTACCGCGCCGGCAGCCTCGGCGAGACCTCGGCGATACTGATCATCGCCGGCGGACTGTTCCTGATGTTCAAGCGCATCATTTCCTGGCACATCCCGTTGAGCGTGATGGGCGGGCTGTTCGTGATAGCCGCGATATTCCACGCTGTCGATCCGGCCCGCTTTGCCTCAGGCACCTTCCATCTGGTATCCGGCGCCACCTTTCTGGGAGCGTTTTTCATCGCCACCGACTATGTCACTTCGCCGGTCACGAAAAAGGGGCAATTGATATTCGGCCTCGGCTGCGGTGCGCTGATCTGGCTCATCCGCACCTTCGCAGGCTACCCGGAAGGCGTGGCTTTCGCGGTGCTGCTGATGAACGGACTTGCTCCGATCATCGACCAATATACCCGCCCGCGCGCGTTCGGGCGCACCAGCAAGGGTGAGCCGCTGCCATTAGGGGAGGGCAAACCATGAAACAACAGCGCATGCTGATTCATGGAGTAATCCTGGGCGTGTTCTGCTTGGGGTTTGCAATCGTGCTGGCAGGCACCAACCACGTTACCAAGGACGATATTGCCGCGCGCGCGCTGGAAGACAGACTGAACTCGCTCAGCCAGGTGATTCCGGCCAGCATCCACGACAACAACCTGGTCGCGGATGCCATTGTCATGAAGAACGACCACGGCAGGGAAATCACCATCTACCGCGCCAGCAAGAACGGCAAGGTAACCGGTCTGGCCTACGAGATATTCGGTTCTGGCTATGCCGGAGAAATGAAGCTGATGCTGGGCATCGATGCCGAAGGTAAAGTCCTCGGCGTGCGCGTCCTCGCCCACAAGGAAACGCCCGGCCTGGGCGACAAGATCGAAGTCAAGAAAGGCGACTGGATACTGCGCTTCACCGGCCTTTCCATCGGCAATCCGCCTGTCGAAAAGTGGAAAGTGAAGAAGGACGGCGGCCAGTTCGACCAGTTCGCCGGCGCCACCATCACGCCGCGCGGCGTGGTCGGCGCCATCCGCAAGGGGCTTGAATTTTTCGCCGCCAACCAGGCGCAAATGATGGATTTGACTGCCCCCAAGTCACAAACGAATGGGGCACCTGTGAAAGAGGGACACTAAATGGCAACGCAATACAAAACCATTGTCAAGGACGGCCTGTGGGATAACAACGGCGTGCTCGCCATGCTGCTGGGCATGTGCCCTGCGATGGCCATGACCACCAGCGCCACCAACGGGTTGGGCATGGGGCTGGCGACGGCGGCGGTGATGGCCGCATCGAGCCTGCTGGTGTCCCTGTTCCGCAGCCAGATCACCCAGGAAGTGCGTATCCCCGTTTACATCCTGATCGTCGCCGCCATGGTGACGTTGGTGGACCTGTGCATGAATGCATGGATGCACGAGCTGTACAAAGTGCTGGGGCTGTTCATCCCGCTGATCGTTTCCAACTGCCTGCCGCTCGCCCGGCTCGAAGCCTTCGCCGCCAAGGAGCCGGTATTCCCCTCGTTCATGGATGGCCTGTTCATGGGCATCGGCTTCACTATATCGCTCACCTGCATCGGCGCGGTGCGCGAGATCAGCGGCGCGGGCACGCTGTTTGCCGATGCATCGCTGCTGCTTGGCCCCGCCTTCAAGTTCATGGAAATGCGGCTGCTGTCCCCGGACATGGGCGTACTGATGATGATCCTGCCGCCGGGCGGATTTCTCGTCACCGGCCTCCTGGTGGTCTGCAAGCGCATGCTGGATGTGCGCGCCGGCAAGGCCATCCAGATGGGCGGCGCCCATAGTGCCGCATGAGGAAACGACAGCCATGAAAATCGGAATCACCTACGCCCTGCCGCAACGCCAAGTCTGGTTCGACGTCGAATTGCCGGATGGCGCCACCGTTCAGGACGCCATCGACCGCTCGGGCATCCTCAAGCAGTTTCCCGAGATCAACCTGGAGCAGCAAAAAGTCGGCGTGTTCGGCAAAGTCAGCAAGCTGGATACCTTGCTCAACGGCGGCGATCGCGTCGAAATCTACCGCCCGATCACCTGCGACCCGAAGACCGTGCCGCGCAAGGCCAAGGGTGGGGATACAGCATCCGAAGCGTAAGCGGGTCAGGCAATAGCCTCGTGGCAATCAAGATGGTTATGGAATGGCCAGCAGAATATTAGCGCAAAGAATAAACCGCCCAATAGAGGTACCCTGAAAGGATTCAATGGAATCTCCAGCCTCACTGGAACTGGCCAAGCACATACTGCTGATGTTCGGCATCATCCTCGCCGTGGGAACTTTCTCCGGTTTGCTCGCGCGGCTGGTACGGGTGCCCGACGTGGTGGTATTCCTGCTGGTCGGCATGCTGCTCGGCCCCAGCGTATTCGGGTTGGTCAACATCAAGGCCGACTCCGCCATCAACCAGTTGATCCTGATTTTCGGCGCCAGCTACATCCTGTTCGACGGTGGCGCGTCGATCCGCCTCAAGGTGCTGAAAGAGGTGTGGATCACCATCGTGGTGATTTCCACCGTCGGCGTGCTGATTACCGGCGCGATCACCGGTGTGGCGGCTTATTATTTTCTGGGTATCCCGTTCATCGTCGCCCTGCTGCTCGGCACCGTGCTCGCGTCCACCGACCCGGCGACGCTGGTGCCGGTGTTCAAGCAGGTCAGAATCAGGGAACGCGTAGCGCAGACGGTAATGAGCGAATCCGCCTTCAATGACGCGATGGGCGCCATCCTCACTTTTACCGTGCTGGGTGTGGCGATGGGCGCTGGTGAATTTTCGGCGGGCGATGCGCTCATCGATCTGCTCAAACAATCGCTGCTGGGTATTCTGCTCGGCGGAATATTGGGTTATTTGGCGGTTTTTCTCATTGCGCATGAAAAATTCGGCTTTCTCGCCGAATATGCTCCCGTGGTTACCTTGATGGCGGTGATCGGCGCATACATGGGCGCGGACGGGCTGCACGCCAGCGGCTTCATGGCGGTGTTCGT
Source organism: uncultured beta proteobacterium (assembly GCA_963828205.1). GTDB lineage: Bacteria > Pseudomonadota > Gammaproteobacteria > Burkholderiales > Gallionellaceae > Gallionella. The sequence goes on along the minus strand of CAWHDU010000006.1, from coordinate 131,116 downwards.
GTTCGGTATCATGCTCGGCAACCAGGAATCGCTCGGCTTCAAACGATTCGAGGATGATAGCCATCAACTGGAAGATTTCGTCATGACCACCGCGCTGATCATGCGCATGTTCATTTTCATCCTGCTCGGCGCGCAAGTGAATTTCGGCCTGATGAATCAATACCTGCTCGGCGGTATCGCAGTAGTAGTGGTGTTCATGCTGATCGCGCGCCCGATCACGGTATTCCTGTGCGCCTTGCCTGACAGGCGCGCCAAATGGAGCTTCAAGGAGATGCTGTTCATGTGCTGGACTCGCGAGACCGGCGTGATCCCAGGCGCGTTGGCCGGGATGCTGGTGGGCATGAAAGCGCCGGGCGCGCAGATCATCGCCTCGGTGACTTTCATCGCGATCCTGACGACCATCCTGACTCAGGCAACGACAACCAGGTGGCTGGCGAAAAAACTGGATCTGCTGGTGGAAAAATAAGGGTACGGCGCGCGTACTCCTGCCGTGCTCTTCGCTACGCGCCGCCGTGGTCAGATGCCAGCAGATGATTAATATAGTATCATTGCGGTGTGAAAGTAACGATGTATGCCTGTGTGCTGGCATAGGTATGCGTGCATTGTCATGGCAGGTTTATTCAACAAAGGGGAAAGAGATGTCATTAGTGATTGATGCGCTATGCACTTCAATAATTGCCGAGGAGTTGACCGATGCCGAAATGCAAATCCTCGCCAAATTGTGCAAGGTTCAGGATTACAAAACGGGAGAGGTGATTGTCCAGCCAGGCGAAAAGCACCCGGATAATTTGTACATTCTTGCGCATGGCGAAATACAGGTAAAGATTCATGGCAGTGATGGAGAGGCGGTGATTTACGTGCTCAAGCCCGGCGATTTGGCTGGCGTTATTACGTTTGTGGGTGGCGCAGCTTCGCAGCATAGCGCAACGCTTTACGCGAAAGGCGATGCCAAGGTGTTGACTTTGCCAAGAGCAAAATTCGAGAAGCTGATCGACTCGCATCCGATGATTGAGTACAAGGTGATGCGCGGTATAGTGCGCTATATGCATGGCATCGTGCGCAGCATGAACGCCAAATCGGCGGAGTTGAGTAGTTATATCTATCGCAGCAGCGGCGGCTATTGAGAATTACAATCATACCGATAGGGTTTTTGGGATACGGATTTATTTTTCGCAACCCCTTGTCAATTTTTCGCAAATTTCTTTATAATCAGCCACACTAAAAAAATCGATTGTGTCGGAGCCGGCTGGCTCACTTCACTCAACGCATTTCCCCCTGTTTCAAAGATGTTGGCCCTGGCCGCAGTGCGGCCGGGGGTTTCGATGCGGGAACAAGATAAAGGTAAAGGTATTTATTATGGCGGGCGCGAAAGCAGAAAAATCGAAGAATTCGTCTACTCCAAAGGCTGACGAAAAACCCGGCGCGGTGGCGCAGCAACTGATTACGGTCTATATCATGGGCAAGGCCTATGAGGTGCCTGCCGAGGCGACGATCATGGGCGCCATCGAATATGCCGGCCACCAGATCATCCGCGGCGCCGGATGCCGCGAAGGCTATTGCGGCGCTTGCGCCACCATCTACCGCCTGCCCGGCGACTACAGGATACAGACCGGCCTGGCCTGCATGACGATGGTCGAGGAAGGCATGTCGCTGGCCCAGATGCCTTATGTTCCTGGCGAGAAAGCGATCTACGACATCGAGAAGCTCAAACCCAACGTTACCGCGATCCAGGAGATGTACCCGACGGTTTTCCGCTGTGTCGCATGCAACACCTGCACCAAGTCATGCCCGCAAGGCCTCCAGGTCATGGATTATGTCCAGGCCGCCAAGCGGGGCGATATTGCGGCGGTGATGGACCTTTCCTTCGATTGCGTTGTCTGCGGCATGTGCATGTTGCGCTGCCCTGCCGAAATCACCCAACCCCTGGTGGGTATCCTGGCGAAGCGCCTGTATGGACGCTACCTGCGCAAGGACAGCCCGGAACTGGCGGAGCGGGTCAATGCAGTGGAGAAGGGCGCCTACAACGCCGAATACGCCAAACTGATGTCGATGGGCCGCGAGGCATTGTCAAAACTTTACTACGCACGGGATTCGGAATAGTAGGTAGGGTGGGCAGGTTTTATCTGCCCACGCGGTAAGACGGTGGGCAATGAAGCCTGCCCACCCTGCGTCCGCTTTAAAGTTTAAGAAAGGAATTTAGATGTATCCAGATTATATGGCGGAGTCGCTCCGCAAAGTGGTTCAGACACGTCCCGCACGTTTGGAGCTGGCCCGCAAGCCTGACCCGGTCTATCCGCCGATGAACGCGGAGGAACGCCTCAAGGTTCTGGAGGGCTTTCATCCCGATTATGAGCCCAGCGCCCGCCGCCCGGTGCGCGTCGGCCCCAACCGGGACGAGTCGCTGACCACCGAGGTGTCCGACCTGCTGGAGTCGCACTCATGGCTGCGCAGCGATCAGGTGAATCTCGACAAACCGGATTTCGAAACCGACCTGCTGATCATCGGCGGCGGCGGGGCAGGTTGCAACGCCGCGCTGGTCGCGATGAAAGAACACGGGATACGCTCGATCATCGCCACCAAGCTGCGCATGGGCGATGCCAACACGATGATGTCGCAGGGTGGCATGCAGGCCGCCGTGTCGCGCACCGATTCGCCGACGCGCCATTACCTCGACGCCATCGGCGGCGGCCATTTCGAGAACAAGCCCGAGCTGGTCAGGGCGCTCACCGAGGACGGCCCCGGCGTGGTCAAGTGGCTCGAAGACTTGGGCGTCTGCTGGGACAAGCAAGAGGACGGTGCGCTGAAGACCATGCATGGCGGCGGCACATCGAGGAAACGCATGCTGTCGTGCCGCGACTACACCGGCGCGATGATCATGCGCACCCTGATGGACGAGGTGCGCAACCATCCCGACATGATCGGCATCAAGGAGTTCATGCCGGCCGTGGAACTGATCATGGACGACAAGGGGCGTTGCGCCGGTGCGGTTCTCTACGACATGGAAAGCGAGGAGTTCTTCACCGTCAAGGCGAAATCCACGCTGATCGCGACCGGCGGCTACGGTCGCCTGCATATCCGCGGCTACGACACCACCAACCACTACGGCGCTACCGGCGACGGGCTGGTGATGGCCTACCGCGCGGGCGCGAAGCTGATGTACATGGACTCCGTCCAGTATCACCCGACGGGTGTCTCGTTCCCCGAGCAGATTGCCGGCTTCCTGGTCACCGAGGCGATCCGCGGCGCGGGCGGCCAGCCGCTGAACAAGGACGGCGAGCTGTTCGTCTTCCCGCGCGAGCCGCGCGACATCGAGGCTTCGGCCATCATCCGCGAGTGCGTGCAGAACGGCGGCGGCGTTCCGACGCCGTCGGGTCGCGTCGGCGTCTGGCTGGATTCGCCGCTGATCGACATGCTGCACGGCGAGGGGTACACCGACAAGCACTTCCCGGCGATGTATCGCCAGTTCATCCGCTACGGCATCGACATCACCAAGCTGCCGATGCTGATCTACCCGTCGCTGCACTACCAGAACGGCGGTATCGAGATCAACGAGCGTTGCGAGACGGACATTCCCGGCCTGTATGTGGCCGGCGAAGCCACCGGCGGCCTGCATGGCCGCAACCGCCTGATGGGCAACTCGGTGCTCGACTACAACGTGTTCGGCCGCCGCGCCGGACGCTATGCAGGCGAATACGCCAAGACCGTCAAGCTCGGCAAGTTGAGCCTTGCCCATCTCGACGCCTACGAGAAGGAATTGGCGCATGCCGGCGTGAAGACAGATCTGGTAACCCCGGTACTGTTGCCGTCTTATGCACCCAAGGATGTCAAGAAGCGCCAGTTGTTGCGCGGCGGCAATGCGCTGCCCGGCTCATCGGTGTTGAGCAACCGCCTGTTTGATGAAGCTCCCGGCGCCTGATGCGCCGGAACCTGAACCCCAGAAATTAGAATAAATGACCCATATTGACGACAAAATAATCGAGTTGGCTCGCACCGCGCTCAGCTTCGAGTATGGCGAGGAGCATTTCTATCGCCATACAGCCGAGATGACAAAAAACCCGAGCGGCAAAGCCATGTTCCTGCGCCTCGCGGAGAAAGAGCCGGAGCGCATGGAGGATATGCATACGCTGTTCAGCGCCACCATCGGCCAGGAGGTATGGCAGCAGCTTGCCGCCGAAGAGGCGGCGAACGCCCACCCGTCGAAAGTGATCGCCGAGATGGAAGCGGCCGTTGCGCAACGGGGGATGGTAGCGGTAGCCGACGATACCCAGGCGCTGCGCATGGCGATGGAGCTGGAGCGCCGGATCATTCATCTGCTGAAGGATATGTCCGAACATATTAACGACCCCGCCATTATCAAACTGGCTGAAAAGATGATCCTGGAAGAGTGTTCACAATATGACGTTCTGCAGGCGCAGCTGGATAGCCTGCAGAACGTCGGGTTATGGCTGGACACCCCTGAGTTCCGCATGGATGGAAGGTTCTGAACGGGCAATCTATGGAAACTACCCTACGCATTACCTCGGCCCGTGACGGCAGCTCCTTCGTGGCGCAGATTGAAAAGATCAGCGACCAGCGGTTGCTGGCCTGCTATCAGTGCGGCAAGTGTTCCGCCGGTTGTCCGATGGCGGCCCATATGGATGTGCTGCCCAACCGGATGATCCGCATGGCGCAACTGGGAATGCAGAAACAACTGCTGGAAACAAAAGCCATCTGGATGTGCGTGTCCTGCCTGACCTGCAACTCGCGCTGCCCGAAAGGCATAAAAATCGCCGAGGTCTTCGAAGCGTTGCGCCGGACGGCACTGCGCGCCGGACAGCGCAACGATCACCTCAAAATCATGGAGCTGTCCCCCGAGGCGCGCAGCGTTTTACCGCCGATCGCCACGATCAGCGCCATGCGTAAACTGACCTCCTGATGGGAAGCCCCTGATGGGAAATGAGAATAAACCGATGAAACTCGCCTACTACCCCGGCTGCACACTGAAAAACCAGGCCACCAATTTCGATGTATCCACAGTCTCGTCGATGGCGAAACTGGACGTGGAGGTCGAGGAACTGGAGCGCTGGAACTGCTGCGGCACGGTGCATGCGCTGGACTCCGACAACGTCATGAACCGCGTGGCGCCGATCACCAACATGATCCGCGTCAAGGAAATGCAGGCCAAGACGGAAGGCATGGCCAGCGAATTCATGACTTCCTGCGCGATGTGCTACAACACGCTCAAGCGCGCCAACATCGACGTGAAACAGCGCGCCGACGCGCTGGAAACCATCAACAACTTCCTGTCTCGCGAAGAAATCAAATACGAGGGCGACGTCGAGGTGCTGCATCTGCTCGAATACCTGCGCGACCGCGTCGGTTTCGACAATCTCGCGAAAAAAGTGACCAAACCGCTTACAGGCCTGCGCGTAGCGAGCTATTACGGTTGTCTGCTGGTGCGCCCGAAAGAGGTTGCCTTCGACGATGTCGAGAACCCGATGGTCATGGAAAACCTGATCAGCGCGCTCGGCGCCACGCCCGTGGATTTTTCGCACAAGACCGAGTGTTGCGGCGCCTACCAGACGGTCGACAAGCCGGAGATCATCGCCGATCGCACCGACAGGATCATGGGTTCCGCATATGAGGAGCAGGCCGATCTGGTGGTGGTGAGCTGCCCGCTGTGCGCCTTTAACCTGGACTATCGCCAGGATGACGCCAAGCGCCTCAATCCTGAATTTCACAATATGCCGGTGCTTTACTTCACGCAGTTGATGGCGCTGGCGCTCGGCTGCGACGAGTCAACGCTGCGCTTCGATCTCCAGCATATCGACCCGCTGCCGGCTTTGGCGGCTCGCGGCCTGGACTAAGGAGGACAGCATGTATTTCAACGACCTCAAACAGTTGCGCGGCAAGGTTCACATCAACGCTACCTGGTGCAAGGGTTGCGCCTTCTGCGTGCAATTCTGCCCCAAGGGGGTATTGGACATGTCCCCGGAGTTCAACGCCAAGGGCTACCATCCGCCGTATGTGAAAAATCCCGATGCCTGTCACGATTGCATGTTCTGCCAGATGATCTGTCCGGAATTTTCCATCTACGTGACAATGGAAGAAGTAAATAACAAAGGAGAACCAAATAAGTGAAAACGAAGCCAAGTGTAAGCGGAGTTTCAGAGCAGGCTAATGTTCGCGTTAGCGAACGTTACGCCGGAACTAAAACCGTCACCGCTGATCCCAAAGGGGTCGACTCCGGCCCACATTTCATGGATGGCGACCACGCGCTTGCTGAAGGCGCGCTGGCGGCTGGCTGCAGGTTTTTTGCCGGCTATCCCATCACCCCCTCGACCGAAACCGCCGAGCGTTTCGCCGAGCGCGCCCCGGAAGTGGGCGCACTGTTCATCCAGATGGAAGACGAGCTCGCCTCCATCGCGGCCAATATCGGCGCGGCATGGGCAGGGCAGAAAGTAATGACCGTGACCTGCGGCCCCGGCTTTTCACTGATGACGGAAAATATCGGCCTGGCCTGCATGACCGAAACCCCGATGGTGATCGCCAACGTGCAGCGCGGCGGACCGTCCACCGGCCTGCCCACGCTAACCGCCCAGCAGGACATGATGCAGGCGCGCTACGGCCCGCATGGCGACAACATGATGATCGCCCTGTGCCCGGACAGCCCGCAGGAGTGCTTCGACCTCACCATCGAGGCCTTCAACCTGTCGGAGTTCTACCGTGTGCCGGTCATCATCCTGACCGACGAGACCGTCGGCCACATGCATGAAAAAGTGGTCATTCCGCCGGCCGACCAGATCAAGGTGGTGCCGCGCAACAACTACAGCGGGCCGAAGAAGACTGCCGCCCCTACAAGTTCGACAGCAAGGGCGGCCATCCGATGGTGCGCGCGGGCGATGGCTACAATTTCCATATCACCGGCCTGACCCACAACGAAAAAGGCTATCCGGTGATGACCGCCGAGCAGAACGTGAAGGTCGTGACCCACCTGATGGAAAAGATCCTCAGCAACGCCGATGACATCATCCGGCTCGAAGAGGACCAGATCGACGGCGCCGATGTCGTGGTAGTGTCCTATGGCATCACCTCGCGGATCGCCGTCAAGGCCATCCAGGACGCGCGCAAGGAAGGCATCAAGGTTGGAGCATTGCGCCTGATCACCATCTGGCCGTTCTGCGAGAAACGCATCCGCGAACTGACCGGCAAGGTGAAGGCATTCGTGGTGCCGGAAATCAATTACGGCCAGATGGTCAAGGAAGTGGAACGTTGCGCCGGCGGCCAGAGCAAGGTTATCAGCGTCAATCACTGCGGTGGCGCGGTGCATGATCCCAATGTGATCCTGGACGCCATCAGAAAGGCAAGCAAATGAGTACCGATATCGAAAAATTCAAAGCCGGCAGCCCCATGTCCGACACCCTGCGCATGGACCGGATGCCGCATATCTGGTGCCCGGGCTGCGGCATCGGCTCCGAAGTGAACTCCTTTGCCGAGGCGGTCAAGCGCAGCGGCATCGACCCGAAGAAACTGGTCGTGGTGTCGGGCATCGGCTGCACCGGGCGTGTCGCGGGCTACGTCAACTTCGATTCAATTCACACCACGCACGGCCGCGCCATTCCGGTCGCCACCGGCGTCAAGCTGGCCAACCCGGAGCTGACGGTGGTGGTGTTCAGCGGTGAGGGCGATCTCACCGGAATCGGCGGCAACCACCTGATCCATGCCGCGCGGCGCAATATGGACCTGGTGGTTATCTGCAACAACAACTTCACCTACGGCATGACCGGCGGCCAGGTAACGCCGACCACGCCCGGCTCGGCCACGGCTTCGACCACGCCCTACGGCAATTACGAATATCCGTTCAGCCTGCCGTTCCTGATGGACGCCGCCGGCGCCACCTATATCGCGCGCTGGACGTCAATGCATTCGCGCAACGTTACCCAGTCGATCGAGGAAGCGCTGCTGCGCAAGGGTTTCTCCTTCATCGAGGTCATCTCGCCCTGCCCGACGCTCTATCTGCGCCGCAACCGCCTGGGCGATGGCGTCGACCAGTTGCAGAATTACCAGGATAACTCGATTCTCAAGCATGGCGCCGACACCCGCGAGACGGCCATCGACTTCCAGGGCAAGATCGTCATCGGCAAGTTCGTCGAGAAGAACAAGCCCACCTACCTGGAAGCTTCCGACAAATGCAGCATCAAGCTGGTCGGGGACGATTATCAGCTCTACGGCAAAACCATTCCGGAGCGCGAGGCAGAGGAAAAAGCCGAGAAGGAGAGGATCGCCGCCCGCCGCGCCGCGATGGCAGCAGAAGAAGCGAAGGGTGAAGCAGATGCCGCAAAACCTCAGAAAAGCGCTGCTCCCAAAAAGGCGGCGGTGAAGAAGGCTCCAGCCAAGGCTGCGACTAAAAAAGCTGCCGCACCTAAAGCTGCGGCAAAAGCCAAACCCAAACCCAAACCCGTGAAGAAAGCGGCGACGAAAGCAGTTGCGAAGGCGCCGGCCAAGAAAGCGGCTCCCAAGGCGGCCAAGACCAAGGTCGTGGCCAAGGCCGCGAAGAAAGCCGCACCGAAAGCCAAGACCAAGGTTGCAGCCAAGGTTGCGCCTAAAAAGACCGGCAAACCTAATAAAACCCGCAAGTAGGAATTGAGCGCATGAGCACAACAGAAATCAGGTTTTCGGGATTCGGCGGGCAGGGCATCATCCGCTGCGCCCTGATCACCGGCAAGGCGCTGGCCCTGTACGACGACAAGTTCGCCACCATGACCCAGAGTTTCGGCCCTGAGGCGCGCGGCAGCGCCTGCGCCGCACAGCTCGTGGTTTCCGACGAGCGTGTCCTGTACCCCTATCTCACGCAGCCCAGCGTTCTCATGGCCCTGTCCCAGGAGGCCTACGACAAGTATTACGGCGAACTGCCCAAGGGCGGCATCCTGATCGTCGAAGAGCAGCTGGTGAAACTGCGCGGCGAGCATCCTGATCTCAGGGTTATGCGCGTACCGGCCACCCGCTATGCCGAAGAACTGGGCAATCGCCTGTTCACCAACCTCGTGGCGCTGGGCTTTCTCACTGCGGTCACCGGCGTGGTCACCGCCGATGCGATGAAGAAGGCATTGCCCGGCCTGGTTCCCGACCGTTTCCTGAAAATCAATATCAAGGCATTCGACAAGGGCTATGAGCACGGTTTGCAGATGACAGGCAAGAATTCCGGCGGAGACGCGTCATGAGCAAGAAACGCACCGGCGTTTTCGTCTGCCATTGCGGCACCAACATTGCCGCCACCGTCGACGTGGCGCGGGTGGCCAAGGAAATGGCGGGGGAAGACACCGTCGCCTTCACCCAGGAATACGTCTACATGTGTTCTGAGCCTGGCCAGGAGTCGGTGGTCCAGTCGATCAAGGACAACAAGCTGGACAGCGTCGTCGTCACCTGCTGTTCGCCGAACCTGCATGAAAAGACTTTCCGCGATAACGCGCAGCGCGCCGGCATCAACAATTTCACCTGCGAGATCGCCAATATCCGCGAGCAGTGCAGCTGGGTGCACAGCGACAAGGCCAAGGGAACCGAGAAGGCGATCAAGATTTCGCGCAGTGTCGTGCGCCGGGTCAACCGCAACAAACCCATGGATGCGATCGCGGTTCCCGTCACCAGGCGGGCCATGGTCATCGGCGGAGGCATTGCCGGTATCCAGGCGGCACTCGACATCGCCAACGCCGGCGTCGAGGTGGTCCTGGTCGAGAAGCAGGCCACCATCGGCGGCCGCATGCTCCAGCTCTCCGAGACTTTCCCCACCCTGGATTGTTCGCAGTGCGTCCTGTCGCCCAAAATGGTCGAAGTCAAGCGCCATCCGAAGGTCAAGCTGATGACCTACAGCGAGGTACAGGAGGTCACGGGTTCCGTGGGCAACTTCCGCGTCAAGGTGCACAAGCGCTCCACTTTTGTGGATCCCGACAAGTGCAAGATATGCGACCATTGCTCCGAAGTCTGCCCGGTGGTGGTGCCGAACGAATACGAGCTCAACCTGACGTCACGGCGCGCCATCTATATCCCTTATGCGCAGGCTATTCCGGCCAGCTTCACGCTGGACGAAGATGCGTGCCTGGGCTTGAACCCCGTCGTCTGCGGCAAGTGCAAGGATGTCTGCGAGGCGGGCGCCATCGATTACGACATGCGCTCCCAGACAATAACCGAGGATGTCGGCGCCATCGTGGTGGCGACCGGCTTCGATCTCTACGATCAGGCAAACATGCCGGAGCTCGGCGGCGGCAAGATCGAGGACGTGCTCGACGGCCTGCAGTTCGAGCGCCTGTGTTCGGCCTCGGGCGCGACCAAGGGCCATGTGCTGCGGCCTTCCGACCACAAGGAGCCCAAGGATGTGGTGTTCATCCAGTGCGTGGGGTCGCGCGATCCCGCGAAGCACTGTGCCTACTGCTCCAAGATTTGCTGCATGTACACCGCCAAGCACGCGCGCCTCTACAAGAAGCATGTGCCGGACGGGCGCGCCTATGTGTTCTACATCGACATCCGCTCCGGCGGCAAGGGTTACGAAGAATTCGTGCAGCGCACCATGGAGGACGACGACACCCTCTACCTGCGCGGCCGCGTTTCCAAGCTCTACCGCAAGGACGGCAAGGTGCGCGTGATGGGTACCGACACCCTGACCGGCCAGAACGTGGAAATCGACGCCGACATGGTGGTGCTGGCGCTCGCGATGGTGCCTTCGAAGGGCACCGCAGAGATTGCCAAGACCCTCAAGATCGGCCGCGACAAGGATCTCTTCCTGGCCGAGGCGCATCCCAAGCTGCGCCCGGTCGAGAGCGTTACCGGCGGTATCTATCTGGCAGGCGCCGCACAGGCCCCCAAGGATATTCCGGAGACCGTCGCCCAGGCGGGCGCGGCAGCCGCCAAAGTGATTGCGCTGCTGTCGCAGGCAACGCTCAGCCGCTCGCCGCTGATCGCCAAGGTGCGCCGTTCGCACTGCACCGGTTGCGGGATGTGTGTCGAAGCCTGCCCATTTACGGCGATCCGGCTGGAGAATGGCAAGGCGGCGGTGAACGAAGCGCTTTGCGAGGGCTGCGGCAGTTGCTCGGCCACCTGCCTGCGCGCCGCAATCGATGTCAAGAACGTCACGCAGTTGCAGATTCACGAAATGATCGAGGCATGCCTTGCTGTTTGATACTTGGCAGTATAAAAAGGAAGCCGAATGAAAGAAGGAATATAGATGTCTGAACAACAAGATTACGAACCCAGGATCGTCGCCTTCCTGTGCAAGTGGTGCTCGTCGGCGGGCAGCGATCTGGCCGGCGTTTCGCGCATCCAGTATCCGCCGAATGCGACGCCGATCACCGTCCCGTGCACGGGCGCCATATCGCCGATGTACATCCTGTCGGCCTTCAACAAGGGGGCGGACGGTGTCCTGGTTTCGGGCTGCCATATCGGCGACTGCCACTATATCGAGGGCAACTATCTGGCGCGGCGCAAGATGCATCTGATCATGGAGCTGATCGAATTTATCGGCGTCGAACCGAACCGCTTCCGCATGTCCTGGGTGTCGGCCGCCGAGGGCGCCAAATTTGCCCAGGTCATCACGGATTTCGTCAACGACCTGAAGCCGCTCGGGCCGCAGGAAAAGCTGAAGAGAGTGGCCAGCGTATGATTAATCTCCAGGATATTCGCGATACCGCGCGGGACATGCTCACGAAGGGCGAGGTCCGCGCCGTCATCGGCTACCGGCGGGGCAGCCGCGGCATGCTCGCCGAACCCGCTTTCATCACCAATCCGGAGCAGGCCGACGAACTGGTATGGGATCCGACCTGCTTCCATAACCTGTCCCTGTACCTGGTCGAAGACCGCAAGTTCCTGGCACACCTGCGCAAAAATGCGGACGCGCCGATTGCCATCGTCGCCAAGGGATGCGATGCGCGTTCCATCGTCGTGCTGCTGCAGGAACATTATTTCAAGCGCGAGGATGTCTACATCATCGGCGTGTCCTGTGAAAATACAGGCGTGGTGGATGAGCGCAAGCTGGCTCCCCATCTGAACGGCGCACACGCGACAAACGCCGCCTTCGACGGCGACGATTTCGTGTTCACCACCGCGGCAGGCGAGAAGCGGATTCCGGCGCGCGAGGTGATGGCGGATCGCTGCCTGGAATGCCGCAACCCCTTCCCCAAGGAGCACAACGTGGTGCACGGCGAGGACAAGACCGGACGCCAACTGGCGGAACCGTTCGCCGCGCTGACCAAGTTCGAGGCGCAGGGAAACAGCGAGCGCTGGGACGTCTGGAGCCGTCATTTCGACCGCTGTATCCGTTGCTTCGCGTGCCGCTCGGTGTGCCCGATGTGCTACTGCGACGAGTGCGTGGTGGACAGCATCACCTTCCCGGTGACCGCGGAGACTACGGCGGAGGACAAAGCTAACCGCATCCGCTGGATCGAACGGTCGGCGGTGCGTTCCGAAAACATCACCTATCTCATGACGCGCGCCATGCACCTTGCCGGCCGCTGCACCGATTGCGGCGAATGCGAGCGCGCCTGCCCGGTCAATGTCCCGATCCGGATGCTCAACAACAAAATGGAACGGGAAGCACGCGAGAAGTTCGGCTTTGAGCCCGGCGCGAGCATCGGAGGGCCGTCGCTGGTCGCCTCCTTCCTCGATAGCGACCCCGGCGATTTCATCAGGTAACAGCATGGAAAAAATTCTAGACAAGAAGCAGATCGACGGCTGGGTTGCCGCATTGAGCGATTGGCAAGTTCATGGGCCGGCGCTGGAGGAGGGCATCTGGACCTATCAGCCGGCCAACGGCACCGTCCGCCTCGATCACCCCAACACCAATCAGTCGCCCAAGGGATTCGCATTCCCGCAGCGCGAAATATTTTTCTCGTTCGAGCAGATCAAGGGCGAGGCACCGCGCCTGACGCAGATGCTGCCGAAGGAACAGCGTCATGCCGTGTTCGGCGTGCGCCCCTGCGACGGGCGCGGAGTGCCGCGCATGGACAAGGTGTTCACCGACCATGTCGATGACCCCTATTACAATGCGCGCCGCAAGAATGTCGCTTATGTCGGGCTGGCCTGCAACAAACCGCCCAGCTCCAACTGCTTCTGCCTGTCGGTCGGCGGGTCGCCGGTTTCCACCGACGGCCTCGACGTTCAGTTGACCGACCTGGGCGACCGCTACTTTGTGAAGGCGATCACCGAAACCGGCAAGGCGCTGATGACGGCGGGCGGCAAGCTGCTCGCCGATCCGTCTGCCGCCGACCAGAAGCAGGTGAAACAGGTGCATGACGAGGCGGTGGCTCACCCGCAGCGCAAGATCAACGATCCCGATGGCGCGCCGGCCAAGCTCAAGGCGAGCTTCAATTCGCCGCTCTGGGAAGAAATGGCGCGCGCCTGCATCGGCTGCGGCATCTGCACCTTCCTGTGCCCGACCTGCCATTGCTTCGACATCAACGACGAGGTGCAAAACAAGGCGCCACTGAAGGGGCAGCGGGTGCGCACCTGGGACAACTGCCAGTTTCCGGATTTCACCATGCACTCGTCCGGACACAACCCGCGCGAGAACACCGGTGCGCGGCTGCGCCAGCGGGTAAACCACAAGTTTCAGTACTTTCACGAAAATTTCGGGATGCATCAATGTACCGGTTGCGGTCGCTGCGTCAGCGGATGCCCGGTGGGAATCGATATCGTCGCCGTAGTCAATAAGGTAACCGAACATGCCGGATAACATCTATCTTCCGCAACTGGCCAGGGTCGCCTCCATCAAGGAAGAGGTGGCCGGCGAACGCTCCATTAAAACTTTCCGCGTCGAGCCTGTTGACGGCAAACTTTTCGACCACCAATGCGGCCAATGCGCGATGCTCTCCATCTTCGGACGCGGCGAATCGATGATCTCGATCGCTTCCTCGCCGTTGATCAGGGAATACAAACAGTTCAGCATCATGCGGGTGGGGCGGGTGAGTTCCGCATTCCATGAGCTGGAGGTCGGCGATGTCATCGGCATCCGCGGCCCTTACGGCAACAGCTTTCCGGTCGACGACTGGCGCGGCAAGAACCTGTATTTCATCGGCGGCGGTTGCGGTCTCGCACCGATCTGGCCGGTGATCACCACTGCTGTGGCGCAGCGCGCCAATTTCAAGAATATCACCGTGTTCTACGGCGGGCGCACTTCGCGCGACATCATGTACCGGGCGGAACTCGAGAAGCTGCGCGAGTCTGTCGATGTGCACCTGTCCATCGACAAGGCGGAGGAGGGTTGGGAAGGCTACTGCGGTTTCGTGCCGGCAGCCGTGATGGACAAGGATCCCGTACCGGACAACGCCATTGCGATCACCTGCGGGCCACCGATCATGATCAAGTTCGTGATCCAGAACCTGAACAAGCTCGGGTTCAAGGACGAGCAGATCTACACGACCATCGAAAACAAGATGAAATGCGGCATCGGAAAATGCGGCCGCTGCAACGTCGGCAAGGATTACGTGTGCGTCAAGGGACCGGTTTATTCGTGGGAAGTGCTGAAAAACCTGCCTGCGGAATACTAAAAGCAGTCGTTAGTCGATAGTAGCTAGTTGGTTTTGTCCGCTTCGCGGGTTTTACTAACGACTAACGACTGGCTTACAAGAATTTGATTAATAAAGAGGTAAGGTAACTATGAACATCAGTGGAATGCTCCATGGAGCAGGGCTGCTCAAGATCGTCGATTTTCCGGCATCCGAAGTGCTCGGGCCGGAAGCCAGCGAACATGAGATACACAACCTGATCGAAAAATGCGGCTCGGTCTTCGTCAAGCCCATTTTCAAGGGCGGCATCGGCAAGAAAGGCAAGTCCGGGCTGATCGGGCGCGCCAGCGACCTGAAGTCGGCATTGGCCGAGAAGGAGCGCCTGTACTTCGCCGAATACAAAGTCGGCAACGCCGTCTACAAATCGCGCGGGGTCACCTTCGAGGGCGCAGTTCCGGCCAAGCATGAGATTTACTTTTCAATCACCGATTCGACCCGTTACCGCGCGCCGGTCATGACGCTCACCCATCACGGCGGCATGGACATCGAGGAGCTGGACAAGACACAGATCATCGAAGTCCCGTTCGACCCGCTGACCGGGCTCAAGTCCTTCATCGTTTCCAATGCGCTGTCCGACCTCGGCGCGCCCAAGGAAATCGTGTCGCCGCTGGTGCAGCACCTGCCGAAGCTGTGGGACCTGTTCCACCATTACGGCATGTCCACGCTGGAACTCAATCCGATCCGCATGATGGAAGGCAAGACCGGTTCCCTGATCCCGGTGGCCTGCGACTTCAAGTGCGGTTTCGACCGCGACGATCCGCGCGTGAACCGCCTGAACCTGCCGGACGACCTGTTCGTCACCGAGGCCAACGATTTCGAACAGGAAATCAATGAGTTGCGCACCTACCAGGGGCAGAGCGACGTGTATGTGATCAACGACAATGGCACCATCCTGGCGCCCACCTTCGGCGGCGGCGCAAACTCGCTGGTGACCGAAGTGCTGGGCAACGATGCCATCATCTCCTCGGATTTCGGCGGCAATCCGCCCTACGAGAAGATGCGCGAAGTGATGCGCATCTGCCTGAAATATTATCTCAAGCAGTCTAACGTGCTGTTCGTCATCGGCGGCAAGGCCAACAACACGGACATCTTCGTCACGTTCCGGGCGATGGCCGATGCGTTGCGCGATTATTTCAGCGAACACGGTCCGACGCCGGTCTACGTGGTGATCGGCCGCGGCGGCCCACAACTGATCCGCGGCATGGGCGCGTTCAAGGATGTGCTCGATGCGTTGAGGATACCTTATCGTATTTTCGGCTTCGATTCCGCGATGACCGATGTGGTGAATTATGCCCAGGCAGCGGATCGCTGGATGAAGAGCGGTGGTCGCGCCGAAGTGGCGAAGGTGCTGGGCTTGCCGGCAGACGCGTAAACATACAGCTAGTAGCCCGTAGCTTGTAGCCGGTAACCAAGCCGGCTTTGCTACCAGCTACAAGCTACTGGCTACAAGCTCGAAATTTTGAAATGCAAAGGTGATAGCAATGAGAAACCCTGGTATCGAAAGTTTTAAATATTTTGTCGGCATCCGGTCGCTGGACGAGATCGCAACCAAAAACGATCGCATCTGCGTGTTGAATATCCTGGGCAACGAATCGCGTTCCGTGACTCCGGTCAGCCATGTCTATTCGGGAGGCAATGTCGTGTTCGGCACTTCGCCGGGTCGCCGCGGCCAGGTCATCGAGACCTCACTCGGCAATATCCCCGTATACAACAACGTGCGCGAAGGCATGGAAGCCGGGCACAAGTTCAATGTCGGCGTCGTCTATCTGCCGCCATCCGCCGTGCGCGACGGCGTCGCCGAATTGATCCGCATCAACCCGGATGTAAAAAAAGTCATCATCCTCACCGAGAAGGTGGCGGTGCATGATGCCCGAGAAATACGCGCGCTCGGCCAGCAGCGCGGCGTGGATATTTTCGGCGCCAACTGCCTCGGCGTGGCGGATTCGTGGAACCATATACGGATCGGCGGCGCGCTGGGCGGCGACAAACCCGATGAAACCTTGCGCAAGGGCTCGGTCGCGATCTTTTCCAACTCCGGTAACTTTACCACCACCATCGCCAATTATCTTTCGATCGGAGGCTGGGGCACGACAACGCTGATCTCCAGCGGCAAGGACATTTACATCAACTACGCCGTCCCCGAATTTGCCTTTGCGATGGCCAACGACTCGCGCACCAAGGCGGCGGTGCTGTACTCCGAGCCGGGCGGTTATTACGAACAGGAAGTCAAATTCGAAAAACCGGTGGTTGCCTGCGTGGTCGGGCGCTGGAAGGCGAACCTGACGCGGGCGGTCGGCCACGCCGGCGCAATTGCCGGATCGGGCGACGATGCGCGCGCCAAGGAAAAATGGTTCATGGACAAGTTCGGCGTGACCGACCTGTTCACGCCCGACAATCCGGTGTGCTCGAAGCTGGGTGCAGTAGTCACCAATATCTCGCATATCCCGCTGGCGTTGACCGCGGTGATGAAGCTGAATGGCGTCGAGAAGGACTTTGCGCCGGAAGGCAACCTGGAATTGAAGCCATGGTTCGGCGACGATCAGGGTATCAAACTGCCGCCCGAACTGAGCATCCCCGTGGTCAAGGCGATGTCGCCCTACGATGTGCAGATCGCCGAACTGCTCAAGCATGTCGGTGCCATTTTCCCGCGCCAGTCGATGAAAGACTGTTCGGGAAGTTCGGTGATGGATCCGAAGACCCAGGTCACCAAAGTCAACAACATCTCCATCCTCGACACGGCCAAGCAGCCGCTGGAATCCAACCTGTGCATGGCGCTGGTGCGCGAGCTCAACGACGCCAACGACAACGCGCTGTTCAACATCGCGGTGGCGGCGCGCGTCAACCTGCACGGCGAAGCGATGCTGACCGCCGCCGACGCGGCGCGCGAGGCGGGCAACTCACCCAACACGGCGATCAGCGCGGCAGTCGCGCTGCTCGGCCCGAAGCGCGTCGATGCCGCGCGCAATGCTGCCGACACATTGATCGAACTGTTCGCGCATTCCGGACTGCAAACCGGCGACAACGAACAAGCCTCCATTACACCCGCCACGGCCACCCCGGAACAGCTTGCAACCTTGCTCGGCAAATCGCCGGATGCGCAAGCCGAAGCGATGCTCAAGGCTTTCGACAAGCGCGGAGCCAAGTCGGCTTTCGTGCGCTATCTGCGCGGCCTGAAAGGCCATCCGACAGCGGATGCGGTAGTCGCCGCACTTACCACGACCATCGCCTGGGAACCGCTGATCCGCAAGCGCATCTCCAAGCTGACCGTGCGCAACCTGCCCTGGTACGCGCACCTGTTTTCGGCCATCATCGGCGCCGCAGCCGAAGGCAAGCACCACCAGCCCGGCAAATTCTGCGGCATCGGCAACGAAGAAATGCTGGAGTCATGGACCGCTACCCAGTTGGCCTATCTCTCCCTGCTCGGCGAGCGCCCGACAGAGGCGAGCCTGTTCCCGTTCCAGGTCATGCTGGGATTGATCATCTCCAACGGTGTCGGCACCATCTCGGCGCAAGGCTGCAAGGGCGCGGTATCCGCCGACGGCCCGGAATCGCCGGAGCGAGTGCAGATCAACAAGGGCATGATCGGATTCCTGACCCACACCGGCTTCGCCCACGGCGGCAACGGTTATGAAGGCATCCAGTTCCTGATCGAGAGCTTCAAGGACACCAAGCTGGCCGATGCCAGCGCCGCTAGCCACGGCCTCGACCTCAAGGCGATGGCGGCGCAATTCGCGCTGGTGTTCAACAAGGAAAAGAAATCCAGCAAGGCGCTCGGCCTGCCGGTGCGCAGCATCCCCGGCGTCAACCACCCGGTATTCAAGGGTCATCCGGTCAACCATGACCCGCGCGAGGTTTACATCGCGGACCTGTTTGCGGAGCGCGGCGAGAAGAATATTTTCCACGACTATTACCGCACGCTGGTGCAGGCCTTGTACGACAACGGCGTGACCGCCAACGTGTTCTGCGTCAATATCGACGCGATCATCGCCGCGATGCTGCTGAAGCTGCTGTGGCCGCGCTACCGCAAGGGCGAGTTCAGCGAAAGCTCGATGGAGATGGCGGCGTTCACCGCGTTCCTGTTCGGCCGCATGGCAGGATGCGCTGGCGAAATCGACGACCACATCAACCGCGGCCGCAACATGGATACGCGTACCCCGGCTTCGCAGTGCAGCCACGTTTCATAAAAAGCAGGCAGCAAGTTCACTACCCTTCAATGGCAGCAGTCTACACAAAACCCTCTCTCCCGCATGCATGTGCTGCGGGAGAGGGCAATGCCGTCGTTTCAATTTGAATTACTCTTCAGGTTAGCTTTCCGCGAACTTTCATTTCACCGAATTTGCACAAAAGATCGCGCGGGCTGGTGAATTCAAGCGTTAATGTTCATGCCGATTCGCTTCATCCTCTATTACCCTGAGGAACCCGTCCCCATAACGCACCAGCTTATTCTGCCCAATTCAGCTAAGCTGGCGTGGCGCCGGTTGATGGTTTTCAGCAGAGTACATCGCTCAGGCTGACATCAAGCCCTGACTTCCACGATCTCCGTCACCGGCAGCGCTGCAATGTCGCCCAGTTTCTCGTTGCGCGGGGCGCTGAGGTTCGCCAGTTCTGCGATACGGGAATAGGACGCGCCGACGAATACCTCGCGCCCTTCGGCGTCTTGGCGGCGGATGCCAAACTGTACGCGCTGCCGCTTTTCGGCAGGCAGCTTGCCTAACAGGCTCTTGGTGGCCCAGATGGCTCCGCCGCGCGCGAAGTCGGACAGGCGGGCGGCGTGGTTGATGGTGTCGCCCAGCACGGTAAATTCCACCTTGGTCTCGATGTGGAAGACGCCCAGCCATTCCTGCCCCTCGTTGAGGCCGGTGTTGAGATACAGCTCGTTCAGCCAGTTCTTGCGCAACTGCCATTCCTTGCTGATCCGGCGCATCGCGGCCTTCATTTCCTGCGCGCACACCAGCGCGTTGAAGATGTAGTTGCAGTCGGGCTGCGGGAAAAAGTAGTACACCATGCCGTCGCCGACATGCTTGCCGTGGGTGCCGTAATACTTGCGGAAGATCGGCTCCATCGTGAACCATATCTGGTTGATGAGATCGAAGTATTCCTCCGGCGGCAGCTCGGTGCAGATGCGCACCGAGTTCTGCAAGTCCGCGACCAGCACGGCGACATCGGTCAGCACCGGCAGGCGCTTCTTCAAGAGGTTGCGGATCACTTCATCGCGCCGCTCCAGCAGACCCAGCAGGCTGTCGCTGCCTTTGTCGGCGTGATCGGGCTGATAGACGAGCAGGATGCCTTCGCGGTAATAGGAGGCATAGACGTAGTAATGGGCAACTTCGCCGTTTTCCAGGCGCAGGTTGAGGGGTAATTGCATCAGTGTGCCACCGGAGTGCGATTTGGCCGGGGATTCTCCCGTCGGCAAGGCTGGCGCATCGGCCTTGCCGGCCAGCACGTTCATCAGGTCGCTGCGCGCAAAACGCCCCTTGCCCAGCTTTAAATAGAATTGCAGCAGTTCCTCATGGTTGGCGCCGCTTTTGTCCAGCCGACCCTTGAGCAAATAGGCCAGCGCGTTGCGTTCCTTGATGTCTGCGGGCAGGCGGTCGAATTCTCCCAGTAACTCGGTGCGCGCCGCTTCGTTGTACCAGGTAATCTCGAAGTTGTAGTTGACCATGTAGGCCGGGGAGGGGATATGGTCGATGGTCAGCCGGAGCGGGCTGGGTTGGAACGGTGCGGCAGGCTGGGGCGCATTCCCCGTCGCAACGGGTTGCGTCGCAGTTACCGGGAAGGGCGCACGAACAATCTTGGCTGCCGGCGCCTCCGGCATCTGCACACCATCCAGCCCCAGTTGACTGGCAATCTCTGTCATCGCATAGCCGTCTTTTTTCAATTGCCGGATGCGTTCCAGGCGCGCCAGCACATCGTCGGGAAAGTAGCCGATCTGGCGCGCCTGGGTAGAAACCCCAGGTTCCGGATTCTTCACCAGCGGGCGCGGCAGCAGCCCTTGCGAGATGTAGTTGTTGAGCGTGGCACGGGAAATATTTGCCGCCTGCATCACTTCGAAGCTGGTTAACATTATTTAGACAGACCAATCGTGTAAATTAGACAGTTGCAAATTTAATCAATTAGACAGTATATGTCAAGTGATTTTAATTTGAATTTGATTGGCTATCGAGTTATGTTGTAATGGAATTTTTATTTTGTATACTGGTATGTGAATAGTGTATTAGACTGTCTAATAACACTACTGACCCGTCGCATCCTCAATCACCTTGAGAAATTTATCGCCATAGCGCGCCAGCTTGTTCTGCCCGACGCCGCTGATCCGGCCAAACTCGTCCAGACTGGCGGGGCGCCGGTTGAGGATTTCCAGCAGGGTGCTGTCGTGAAAGATGACATAAGGCGGTACGCCCTGCTCTCGGGCTAGTTCCATGCGTTTAGCTTTGAGCGCGAGCCACAGGCGGTCTTCGTTAACGTGAAACTCGCGAAGAGATTCGTTTGCCCCCTCTCCCGCTTGCGGGAGAGGGTTGGGGTGAGGGAAACGGGCATGCCCGTTCGCACCGGTAAACGGTTCGCGCGACTTTGCCTTGCGCTCGGCGCGCTGCGCCTTGCGTTTTGCCGGGTCGGCATCGCGGCGCAGCCAAACTTCCTGTTCGCCGCGCAGCACCGGGCGCGCGGCTGGAGTTAGCTTCAGGCCGCCGTAGGCTTCGATGTCGGCTTCCAGCAGGCCGCCCGCCACCAACTGGCGGTACACGCCGCTCCATTGCGCCGGGCTGAGTTCCTTGCCGATGCCGAAGGTGGAAAGGCGTTGGTGGTTGAATTTTTCGACCCGCTCTGTGAGCTTGCCAATCAGCACGTCGCCCAAGTGCCCCGCGCCGAAGCGTTGCCCGGTGCGGTAGACGCAGGACAGCGCCATTTGCGCGGCCTCGGTGGCATTCCATGTATCGACCGGCTCCAGGCAGTTGTCGCATGCGCCGCAGTTGCCGGGATGTTCCTCGCCGAAATAGCGCAACACGGTTTGGTGGCGGCAGGTGGTGGATTCGCAGTAGCCGAGCAGGGCGTCCAGCTTCTGCCGCTCCAGCCGTTTGCGCTCCTCTGGAGCATCGCCGCCGTCGATCATCTGGCGCATCGACACCACATCGCCCAGGCCGTAGGCCAGCCAGGCATTGGCAGGCAAGCCGTCGCGCCCGGCGCGACCGGTCTCCTGATAGTAGCCTTCCATGCTCTTGGGCAGGTCGAGATGCGCCACGAAGCGCACGTTGGGCTTGTCGATGCCCATGCCAAACGCCACGGTGGCAACCATCACCACGCCTTCCTCGCGCAGGAAGCGGCTCTGGTTTCGGCTGCGCGTCGCGGCATCCAGCCCGGCGTGGTAGGGCAGCGCATCCCAGCCGCGTTCCTTTAGCCAAGCGGCGGTTTCCTCCACTTTCCTGCGCGACAGGCAATAGACGATGCCGGAATCGTTTTCATGCTCTATATCAATAAAATCTTGTAACTGTTTGCGCGCATTTGATTTTTGCGTGACGCGATAGCGGATATTGGCGCGGTCGAAGCTGGAGACGAACTGGTGCGCCTGCTCCAGCGCCAGTCGTTCGACGATTTCATTGCGCGTCGGCGTATCCGCCGTCGCGGTGAGTGCAATGCGCGGCACTTCGGGGAAACGTTCGTGCAAAACCGTCAGCTCGCGGTACTCGGGGCGGAAGTCGTGCCCCCATTGCGAGACGCAATGTGCCTCGTCGATGGCGAACAGGGCGATGCCTGGCGTGTTGGGTTTTCTACCCTCTCCCCAGCCCTCTCTGATGGAACTCCTAGCCATTCGACTAGACTGCCCCAAGACGTCAGCCAAGTCGCTGGTTACCTGCAAGGGAGAGGGGGTTTTGGTGTGCAATTGATCGAGCAGTGCCAGAAAACCTGGCATCAACAGGCGTTCCGGGGCGACATACAGCAGGTCGAGTTCGCCGCGCAGCAGGCGGCTTTGCACCTCGCGCGCCGTAGCGGCGTCGAGGCTGGAATTGAGGAAGGCCACTTTTACGCCAAGCTGGATGAGCGCATCGACCTGATCCTGCATCAGCGCGATCAGCGGCGACACCACGATGCCGGTTCCCGGCCTCAGCAGCGCGGGAATCTGGTAGCACAGCGACTTGCCGCCGCCGGTCGGCATCAGCGCCAGCGCGTCGCCGCCCGCCGCGACATGTTCGACGATGGCCTGCTGCTCGCCGCGAAAGGCGGCATAGCCGAAAACGTCGCGCAGAATTTGCTGTGGGGTTGATGTCATCGCCGGGTGAATATCATGTCAGGTGGCGGGCATTGCAAACGGATTGGTTTCGTCCGGAAAATAATGGTATTTTACGCATGAGTACCCCAACAGAGGAAAAGAGATTGGATCAGCAAGCGGAAAATTTGCTCGAGGTTAGCGACCTGCATTTCGCGTACAACAAACGCGAGGTGTTGAAGGGCATCAACCTCAACATCCCGCGCGGCAAGATTGTCGCCATCCTCGGCAGCAGCGGATGCGGCAAGACCACCTTGCTGCGCCATTTCGGCGGCCAACTGCGGCCCTCGCGCGGCAGCGTGAAATTCATGGGCAAGGTGGTGCATGAACTCGGCAATGACGAATTGTACGAGATGCGCCTGAAAATGGGCATGATGTTCCAGGTAAGCGGATTGTTCACCGACTTGTCGGTATTCGACAACTTGGCCTTCCCGATGCGCGAGCACACCGATCTTCCGGAGGAGATGATCCGCGACCTGGTGCTGATGAAGCTGCATGCCGTGGGGTTGCGCAACGCCCGCGACCTGATGCCGGCCGAGCTTTCCGGCGGCATGGAGCGCCGCGTGGCGCTGGCGAGGGCGATTGCGACCGATCCGGCGCTGATTATTTACGACGAGCCGTTTGCCGGTCTCGACCCGATTTCGCTCAATACCATCGCGAACCTGATCCGGCGGCTGAACGACGCGCTCGGCGTGACCTCGGTCGTGGTGACCTACGATCTGTCGGAATCACTCAAAATCGCCGATTATGTGTATTTCATTCATGAAGGCAAGGTCGTTGCCGAAGGCGAGTCGTCGGAGATGCTCAACTCGCAAGACCCGTTTGTCCGCCAGTTTGTCCATGCCGAACCGGACGGTCCGGTCGCATTCCAGTACCAAAGCGTCATTCCCTATGTGGATGAGTTGGGCATAAAGGCCGCAACGATATAACCCAAGCCGGACGCGCCGGAACCAAACATGTAGCCCGGATGAAACGCAGTGTTAACCAATGACTTGGCCGTTGTTTTTTGACGGCCTAGTCAGATGGCTATGCAAAGCTATCCGGGGATGCCGAAGCCCCCGGATTCCGCCATCGCTGCATCCGGGCTACTATACGTGCCTGCGAAAGTGGCCGATCAGCCCGCCAGTTGAAGCATCGTGCCCTGATACCGCCGCCGCTCCGCGTAGTTCCGGCAGAATTTTCCCGGCCAGTTGCTTACCTAGTTCCACACCCCACTGGTCGAAGGAATTGATGTTCCACACCACGCCCTGAACGAATACCTTGTGCTCGTAGAGCGCGATCAGCATACCCATCGTGTGCGGGTCGAGCCGGTCGAACAGCAGGGTGTTGGTCGGTTTGTTGCCGGGGAACACCTTGTGCGGCAGCAAGGCTTCCAGCGCCTCGCCGTGCAGGCCTTGCGCGGTGAGTTCGGCGCGCGCTTCCTCGGCGGTCTTGCCGAGCATCAGCGCCTCGGTCTGCGCGAAACAGTTGGCCAGCAGGATGGCATGATGTTCGCCGATAGGGCTATGGCTGTGCAGCGGGGCGAGGAAATCCGCCGGGATCAGGCGTGTGCCCTGGTGGAGGAGCTGGTAGAAAGCGTGCTGGCCGTTGGTGCCGGGCTCACCCCACAGCACCATACCGGTGTCGTAATCAACCACATTGCCGTCGCGATCCACGCGCTTGCCGTTACTCTCCATCTCCAGTTGTTGCAGATAGGCAGGGAAGCGGTGCAGATACTGGTCGTATGGCAGCACGGCGTTTGATCCGGCGCCGAAGAAGTTGCCATACCAGATGCCGAGCAGCCCCAGCAGCACCGGCATGTTTTTGTCCAGCGGCGCACTGCGGAAATATTCGTCCATCGCATATGCACCGCCCAGCAGCTCCTCGAATTTATCCATACCTGCGTACAGCGCAATCGGCAGGCCGATGGCCGACCATAGCGAGTAACGTCCGCCGACCCAGTCCCAGAACTCAAAGACGTTATCCGGGTTAATACCAAATTCCCCGGTAGCTTTGAGATTGGTGGAGACGGCGGCGAAATGCTTGGCTACGGCCTGCTGCTCATCGCCCAGCTTCTCGACCAGCCAAGCGCGCGCCGAGCGCGCATTGGTCAGGGTTTCCTGGGTGGTGAAGGTCTTGGAGCTGACGACGAACAGCGTGGTCTCGGCGTCCAGATTCTTCAGCGTTTCGGCGAGGTGGGTGCCGTCCACATTTGAGACGAAATGCGCGCGCAAATTAGGGTTTGCGTAGGGTTTGAGGGCTTCGCACACCATCAGCGGGCCGAGGTCGGAGCCGCCGATGCCGATGTTGACGATGTCGGCAATCTGCTTGCCGGTATGCCCGCGATGCTCGCCGCTGCGCACCGCATCGGAGAAGCGCCGCATCTGTTCCAGCACGCGCAACACATCGGGCATGACATCCTTGCCGTCCACATAAACGGGGTGGCCGGAGCGGTTGCGCAGCGCGGTATGCAAGACGGCGCGGCGCTCGGTGAAATTGATCTTCTCGCCGCCGAACATGCACTCGATCGCAGCCGGCAACCCGGCCTGCTCGGCCAGGGTCACCAGCAACCTGACGGTTTCATCGGTGATGCGGTTCTTGGAGTAATCGAATAGCAGGTCGCCGAGCCGCAACGAGAATTTGCCGAAGCGCGCCGGGTCGTCTTGGAACAGTTGGCGCATGTGCAGCGGTTCGATGGCGGCTTGGTGCGCCTTGAGCGCTTGCCAGGCTTGTGATGAGGTCAGTTTTAACATGATGGTGCGTTAAATCTAGAAAAAGAAATTAGCCACAGAGAACACAGAGCTCACAGAGAAAGGGCCATTGGTTGTCGTCAATATTGACTCCACCCATCGGGTGAGCCGGGAAAATATGTGACGCCCGCTTCATCTCTGTGTCCTCTGTGATCTCTGTGGCTTGAATGGCTGTTTTTCAGGTTGTCTCCGGCACCAAAACAATGCCCGCCAGCGGCGGCAAGACGATTTCGGCGGAGTAGGGCAGCCCCATCCAGGGAATCGGTTCCGCCTGGATCAGTCCGGCGTTGCCCAGGTTGCTGCCTGCGTAGTATTCCGAATCGCTGTTCAGTGCTTCGCGGTATTGCGCCTGCACTGGCAGGCCGATGCGGTAGCGCTTGCGCGGCACCGGGGTCAGGTTCAGCGCAATAATGGCAATGGAACCGTCGCGTGCGCGCCGCTGGTAGGACAGCACAGATTTTTCAGCGTCGTTGCAGTCTATCCAGTCAAAGCCTTCATGCTGAAAATCCAGCTCATGCAGCGCTGGCAGCTTGCGATAGAGCCGGTTGAGGTCATGCGCCAGATTCTGCATGCCGCGATGCACCTCCTGCCCAAGCTGCCACCATTCCAGCTCCCACTTAGATTGCCACTCGCGCCCCTGCGCGATTTCGTTGCCCATGAAGTTGAGTTTCTTGCCGGGGCTGGTCATCTGGTAAGTCAGCAGCAGGCGCAGGTTGGCGAATTTCTGCCAGGCGTCGCCGGGCATCTTGGACAGCAGCGAGCCTTTGCCATGCACGACCTCGTCATGCGAGAACGGCAGCACGAAGTTTTCGCTGTAGGCGTAAAGCTGGCCGAAAGTGAGCTGGTTGTGGTGGTGGCGGCGATGCACCGGGTCGTGGCGGAAATAGCTCAGCGTGTCGTTCATCCAGCCCATATTCCACTTGATCGAGAAGCCCAGCCCGCCGAGATAAACAGGGCGCGACACGCCGGGCCAGGCGGTCGATTCCTCGGCAAAGGTCAACGCGCCGGGGAACTCCTCATGCACCATGATATTCATCTCGCGCAGGAAATCCACCGCATCGAGGTTCTCGCGGCCACCGTACTTGTTCGGAATCCATTCGCCTGCATTGCGCGAATAGTCAAGGTAGAGCATCGACGCGACGGCATCCACGCGCAGACCGTCGAAATGGAATTCAGACAGCCAGAAATGCGCGCTGGACATCAGGAAACTCTTCACCTCGTTGCGCCCATAATTGAAGACATGCGTCCCCCATTCCTCATGGAAGCCGAGGCGGGGGTCTTCGTGTTCATACAGCGCCGTGCCGTCGAAGCGCGCCAGTGACCAGTCGTCCTTTGGAAAGTGCGCCGGCACCCAGTCGAGGATCACGCCGATGCCTGCCCGGTGACAGCAATCGACGAAATGGCGCAACTCGTCCGGCGAGCCGAAACGGCTGGTCGGCGCAAAATAGCCGGTGGCCTGGTAGCCCCAGGACTCGTCCAACGGATGCTCGGAAACCGGCAGCAGCTCGATATGCGTGTAGCCCATGCCCTTGACGTAGGGCACCAGGTCGGCGGCCAGCTCTTTATATGTGTAGAAACGCCCGTCGGGATGGCGTTTCCACGAACCGGCATGCACCTCGTAGATATTGATCGCGCCATGCAGCCAGTCCCATTGCGCGCGTTGCGCCATCCATTCTCCATCTTGCCAGTGATGTTGGCGGGGCAGGGTGGCTAGCGAGGCTGTGCCGGGGCGATGTTCGTAGCCTTGCGCATAGGGGTCGGTCTTGGTCAATATCTGTCCGGTGTCGCGGTTGCGTATTTCGTAGCGGTACAGCG
The DNA here is from genome assembly GCA_963828205.1 of uncultured beta proteobacterium. Classification (GTDB taxonomy): domain Bacteria; phylum Pseudomonadota; class Gammaproteobacteria; order Burkholderiales; family Gallionellaceae; genus Gallionella. Next base: position 103,784 of record CAWHDU010000006.1, on the reverse strand, counting down.
CATGTTGGGCTATATCGGGTATGAACAATTCCCACACGCCGCTGGAGCCGTGCGAGCGCATCGGATGGATGCGGCCATCCCAGTTGTTGAATTCGCCGACCACGCTGACGCGTTCGGCGTTCGGCGCCCAAACGGCGAAACGCACCCCTTTTACGCCGTCGATCTCGATGTCGTGCGAACCGAGCATCCGGTAGCCTTGACGCAGCTTGCCTTCGCCGAACAGGTACAAGTCATGCGGGGAAATATGCGGGGGAAATTGGTAGGGATCGAAAATTTCATGGGCAGCGCTGCCATAGTGCATGCGCAGGCGGTAGGGGCGGGCGGGTTCACCGCTGCCGCGCCATTCAAATACCCCGGCGGGGTGAATACGCTTGAATGCGGCGGCATTGCCCATCAGGTCAACCCCGGTGGCGCAAGGCTCATAAACCCTGACGACCCACTCCGCACCTTCGCGATGCAATCCGAGCAAACCGAACGGTTCGTGGAGGCGAGCTTGCAGCAGAGATTCGATCGGCTTATCCACCTGTACCACCATATGTTCTTGTCTAGTGGGGCGATTGTAAACGATAATGGCCGCGCTACAACAAGGTAAAAGGGAGCGCAAAGTGAAAACTGAACCAGGTTACCTGCAAAGAAAATATCACCTCGCTACCGGAGAGATCGCATCTCAGTTTGTCAGCCGCATCACCAAGAACACCTATGCGATGGTGCTGGCTGGCGGTCGCGGCAGCCGCCTGCATCAACTGACCGATTGGCGCGCCAAACCGGCCGTTCCTTTCGGCGGCAAATTCCGCATCATCGATTTCGTGTTGTCCAACTGCGTGAATTCCGGTATCCGCCGCATCGGCGTTGCGACGCAATACAAGTCGCACAGCCTGATCCAGCACATTCAGAGCGGCTGGTCTTTTTTGAGCGGCCAATTCGGCGAATCTGTCAACCTGCTGCCCGCGCAACAGCGCGTCAGCGAAGAACAATGGTATCAGGGTACCGCCGATGCGGTGTACCAGAATCTTGATATCCTGCGCGAAGTCGACCCCGATTTTGTATTGATCCTGGCCGGAGACCATGTATATAAAATGGACTACGGCAAGCTGCTCGCGTTTCACGTTGAAAATAAAGCCGACATGACCGTCGCATGCCTGGAAGTGCCGGTGGCCGATGCGACTGCGTTTGGCGTGATGGGCGTGGACGGGAGCTCCCGTGTCGTGAAATTCGACGAAAAACCTGCTAACCCGGCATCCATTCCCGGCAAACCGGACAAGTCGCTGGCCAGCATGGGTATCTATGTATTCAACACGCGTTTTCTCTATGAACAATTGATCCGCGATGCAGATGATCCGCACTCCAGCCACGATTTTGGCAAAGACTTGATCCCGTACATGGTTCCCAGGTATCGCGTATTTGCACAAAGTTTTGAACGAAGCTGCGTAGGCATGGGCAATGGCAAAGAGCCATATTGGCGCGACGTGGGCACCATCGATGCCTACTGGGAAGCCAATATGGAACTGACCAAGGTGATTCCCGACCTGAATATGTATGACCAGGAATGGCCGATCTGGACGCATCAGGAGCAATTGCCCCCGGCCAAGTTTGTGTTCGACGACGATGACCGGCGCGGTATGGCCATCGATTCGCTGGTTTCGGGCGGATGCATCATCAGCGGCTCGACGGTACGCCGCTCGCTGCTGTTTTCAGATGTACGCGTCAACGGTTATTGCAACATCGAAGACTCTGTGTTGCTGCCCAAGGTGAATGTCGGATGCCATGTCACGCTGAAGCGCGTCATCGTGGACAAGAGCTGCAGGATCCCCGATGGGCTGGAAGTCGGGGTCAATCCGGCAGAAGACCGCCAGCGCTTCCATGTCAGCTCGAATGGCGTGACGCTCATTACCCCGGAAATGCTCGGGCAGAAAGTTCACTGCCTCCGTTGACGTGAAAAATATAGCCCATCCTTAAACCCCGGAATATGGGGGATTTTTTATGAAAAAACCTGTCGACCTGATTTTCCTCTGGCACATGCACCAGCCGGATTACCGCGATTATTCCAGCGGTGATTTCGTGCTGCCATGGACTTATTTGCACGCCATCAAGGATTACACCGACATGGCTTATCACCTCGAGCGGCACCCCAAAATACGCGTGGTGGTAAATTTCGTGCCTGTCTTGCTCGACCAACTGGAAGATTACGCGGGTCAGTTTGCCACCGGGCGGTTGCGCGACCCATTGTTGCGCATGCTGATACATGAAGATTCTTGTGACCTTTCAATAGCGGAGCGGCGGTTGGCGCTTGAGGCTTGCTTTCGCGGCAACCATACCAAGATGATCACTCCCTATCCTGCCTACAAGCGTTTGCTGGAATTGTTCAACCGCCTGGAAGCTGATGGGGAAATTGCACTGTCTTATTTGTCTGGTCAGTATGTTTCGGACTTGCTGATCTGGTATCACTTATCGTGGTGCGGCGAAAGTGTGCGCCGCGAACATGCCCTGGTGGCGCAATTGATGAGCAAAGCCGAAGGGTTCACCTATGAGGATCGCAAGCAATTGCTCGATCTCATCGGCAAATTGATTGGCGGCATCATTCCGCGCTATCGCAAGCTGGCCGAATCGGGGCAAATTGAGATATCCGCCACGCCGCATTACCATCCGCTGGCGCCGCTGCTGATCGATTTTGCCAGTGCCAAAGAGGCCATGCCCGACGCGCCATTGCCAAACTCCCCGCATTATCCCAAGGGACGGCTGCGCGTGATCGAGCATGTCCGGTTGGCGAAGAAAAGCCATCGAGAGCGTTTTGGGATCGAACCGCAAGGGATGTGGCCAGCCGAAGGATCGATTTCCTCGGAAACACTGGAGGTGCTGGCAGCCGAGGGCTGCCGCTGGACAGCCAGTGGCGAGAGCGTGCTGGTCAATAGTTTGCGCCAAACGCAGCACGCCGTTCCGCCCCGCGCCCAGTATTTGTATCGGCCTTACAAGCTGGAGAAGGGCGGCAGTAGTCTGCAATGCTTCTTCCGCGATGACCGTTTGTCTGACCTGATTGGTTTTGAATATTCACGCTGGCACGGCAAAGATGCCGCAAACCATTTCATCGATCAAGTCACGGGCATCGCGCAACTTTCCGCAAAAGATGAAACGCCCGTGGTGAGTGTGATTCTCGATGGTGAAAACGCTTGGGAATATTACCCTTACAATGGTTTTTACTTCATCGATGAGCTTTATACGGCTCTCGAGACTCATGAGCAGATACGCACCACCACCTACAGCGATTACCTCAAAAAACAAAGTATGCTCCCCCCTCCGGCTGACCATGCCCGCGCGCATAGCCTTGGGAATATCGTTGCAGGTAGTTGGGTTTATGGCAATTTCTCAACCTGGATAGGATCGCCTGACAAGAATCGTGCATGGGACTTGCTGTGCGTCGCCAAGCAAAGTTTCGATATGGTCATGTCCAGCGGCCGGCTCAGCCCGTCCGAGCAAGAGGCGGCTGAAAGACAGCTCTGCTCATGTGAAAGCTCAGACTGGTTCTGGTGGTTTGGTGATTACAATCCCTCGCGCTCGGTAGCCAGCTTCGATCGCCTTTTCCGTCACAACCTGACCGAATTGTATCGCCTGCTGAAATTGCCGGCCCCGCTGAATTTGTCGGAGCCAATCAGCCAGGGAAGCAGCTCTCCAGAGGCTGGCGGGGCGATGCGGCGTGCTTCCGAGCAAGCATGACCCATATCTTTCCAACAATCGAGCCATAACAAGCCTATGCTGAATATGCGAGCAAGCGGCATATTGCTTCACCCCACATCGCTTCCCGGCAGGTTCGGCGCTGGCGACCTGGGGGAAAATGCGTACCGGTTTGTCGATTGGCTGAAAAGCGCCGGCCAAACCTATTGGCAAGTTCTGCCATTGGGCGAAGTCGGCCCAGGCAATTCTCCATACATGTGCAAATCCGCCTTTGCCGGCAATGTTCTGCTGATCGATCTCTATGATTTAGCCAGATACGGGTGGCTGGAGCAGGGCGATCTTGAGCCTCTTCCTGAATTCAGTGCCGACCGGGTCGATTTCGACTTGATGCGCCCATTTCGCATGGAGCGTCTGCGCCGTGCAGCAAATAAGTTCTTCTCATTAAACAATGGAATGCATCTTGAATTTAAAGAGTTTTGTAATGACGAAAAAGCATGGCTTGATGACTACGCGCTGTTCATGGCTATCGTCGAACATCACAACCATCAGGAATGGAGCCTCTGGCCAGCAGATCTGGTTCACCGGGAAGGTCAGGCGTTAAGCAGGGCTATAAGAGAGTATGCCGATGAAATCGGCTTCTGGAAATTCTGTCAATGGCGTTTTGCGCGCCAGTGGTACCGGTTAAGAGAATACGCCAATTCACACGGGATATGGATCATCGGCGACGTGCCGATATTTGTCGCCTACCAGTGCGCCGATGTGTGGGCGCATCAAGAATTATTCAAACTGGATGAAAACGGGCATCCTTTGGCGGTTGCCGGTGTGCCGCCCGATTATTTCAGTGAGACAGGCCAGTTATGGGGAAATCCCGTCTACCGCTGGGAAACTCATGAAAAGACGGGTTTTACATGGTGGGTGGCGCGTATGCGGCATGCGCTTCGCCTTACCGACCTGGTGCGCGTCGATCATTTCCGGGGGTTTGCCGCTTACTGGGAGATACCCGCAGATGCGCCCGATGCCATCAACGGAAAATGGGTTCCCGTCCCTGGAGAAGAGCTATTGCATGCGTTACAGCAAAGCTTCCCGTATCTGCCTATCATCGCCGAGGATCTGGGGGTGATTACCCCGGATGTAATCGAACTTCGAGACAAATTCAAGCTTCCAGGAATGCGGGTTCTGCATTTCGCCTTTGCAGAGGGCGAGGCCAACCTTTTCCTGCCGCACCACTATATTCCAAACACCGTTGCCTATACAGGAACCCATGATAACGACACAACCATAGGCTGGTGGAATACGGTATCCGCCAATGAAAAAACCTTCGCCCAGCAATACCTGAAGAGCGATGGGCACACTATTCAGTGGGATATGATGCGGGCGCTTTCTCGCTCTGCGGCGAATACTGTCATTTTTCCCATGCAGGATGTTCTCGGTTTGTCCGGTGAGCACCGGATGAACTTCCCTGGACACCCGGAGGGAAATTGGGAATGGCGCTTCTCGTGGTCGCAGGTCAGACCTGAACACACTCAAGAACTGGCCAAGATGACCACCGAACATGAGCGGCTTCATTACAGCCCACAACCCTAATAGGCGAGAAAAAGTCACTAGTGTCCGGCGCATTCGCCTTGCGCATTTGACATAATATACAGTGTGAATCAACAACTTGCTGAATCGGTGCGGCCTGCGCTGGGGCAGGTGTCATATTCAAAATGACAGCACCTAGAATTACGCTCGCTGCACGTGCAACAAAAGGGTGCCACACCTTGCGTACCTCTTCTTTCTTTTCTGTCACCAGTTTGCTGGCTGCAATTACAGTAATTGGTGCTTCTCCAATTAGGTCGGCAATCATCACACAGGCATAATCAGGCAGCCCCTTTAAACCTGCTTTTGCGCCTCTTATATTTCCCGCGTCTTGCCCAATTCTTAATGCCAATGCTTTTTGGCTTCCTGCAATTTTTTCAGCGCGTTCAATGAGTAGTTTCAATTCCATTTTTCAGCCCTCCTAAAATTTTTCTTGACAGCGTTAAATTTAACGCTTTATGATGCGCGTCAGTTTTAACGCGCTCATAGTTTTACGCGCCCAGATTGCTCCAAAAAGCTGTAGCTGTCAACAAGGGGGTTTCAGTGCAACAGTGTTTTTTCCAGCATGATCTTGAGCAACTCAATCGAGGGCATTTTGTTGGTCTTGATTCTCAAAATCGGAATGCCTGCGGCTTTCAGCGCTTCGTCTTTATTGTTATCCGCTCTTTGTCTCTCTGGTTCTTCGTGTGTTTTGTCGTCAAGTTCTATGCAAGCCAGTACTGTAAGCGATTTATCGCAGATTACAAAGTCAACGCTGTTCTGAATAATTTTGTTGTTCCATGCTCGCCGGTTTGCACTATTTCCAACGTCAACAATATCAGCCAGTCGAACTTGCACCATCACGTAATTGTTTGGCATGGCTTTAATCAATCGGTGGAACAGTACCTGCTCTATTTCGCTGAGCAATGTTCCTTTGTTGTAGTAGGGCGGAATTTCTTTCAAGCCAATGGCGGTACCATTTCTTTTCTTTGCCATAAAAATGGCGAGTGCCACTGTAATCAAGGTTATCGCGCCTGCAATAACCCAAACTATCTTGATCGCAAAATTCAGCGTATCCATATTTTCTCTTCTGTGCCTGCCAGTCGCAGGATTCAGAGTTTACTGTTTATTTGATAGGGGAGGGGACATGCACCATCCACGCAAAGGCCTTAAGGGCTTCTCGCTACGTTGCAGAGGTCGTTCAGCCGGTTCCCGTGCTGTTGATCGCGACCAATCCGATTTTTTCCCAATAGAAAAATTCCTCTCTCAATGCGGATTCCAGCAAACCAGCGGCGGCGGAGCGCGCGCCCTATCGAGCGCTGGCGCTCCGCCGCAGGCGGTTCCCCCCGCTACTAACAGGGGGGGAAAGGTATGAAAACCGGGCAAGGGACTGCGATTATTGACTGGTTTAGTTTTACGTTTGACGGTGTTTTCGTTGACGGTGATCCGGGCGCGTTATTCAGGGGCTTTCTACAGCAGTGGATGAATTCTCCGATTTGTGGCGATGAAGGCAATGGCCTGCATGGTTTTAAGCATTCAGTTAATTTCCAGACTGTGCGCCTTGGTGAACTGGTGCCAGTGGCTGTTGTGGCATGGGGCGGGGCGAATCAAAAGAACAAGGTTTATGTGTCAATTAACGGCTCCGGCTGTTCATTGATTAACGATTGGCGTCAACCGAAAAGATTTATTGAATCTGTTGATGCCACGATAACCCGCGTTGACGTTGCTGTCGATGCCCTCAACGGAGAATTTTCTTTAGACACTGCCCAGCAGTGGTACGAGAACAAAGGCTTCAATGCAGGAGGAAGAAAGCCTCTATACAGCGTTGCAGGCGATTGGCTGACACCAACAGGGGCAGGGCGCACCTTCTATGTTGGCAAGCGTCAGAACGGCAAATATTGCCGCATCTATGAGAAGGGCAAACAGTTGGGAAATCGTGAGTCACCATGGACTCGATTCGAAGTTGAGTTACACAACACAGATCGGGAAATTCCTTACGAAATTCTTTCGTGTCCAAGCGAATATTTTTCTGGCGCATATCCATGCTGTGAAGGCCTTGTGGAGCATGGCGCACAGCGCATCAAGACGCTTCGCGCAGAGCATGAAATCAGTCTTGAACATCTGAAAAGCTATTGCCGGCTAGCGTACGGGAAATTGGTTCATGTGCTGCGATTCAGCGCACAAACACAAGATGAAGAATCGAAGTTACTTGACGATCTGGCTGTCAAGGGAGTGCCGCGCAGACTCGGCAAAACTTCCTTGACGTTTTATGAGAACGGGGGGACTGCGCCACCTGAAAATATAGGAGTAGTAAATCATGGCAATGCAATTTGAAACCGATGCAGTAGTGAACGGCGTAACTTTTTTTAATGGCGTTATCGATGGTAAGGAACTCGACAGCGGTACGCTGTTTATTCTAGAAGAGTTGGACACAAAGAATGGCAATGCGATTGGCACACGCACCACTGAGAACAAGGCTGCTAACAGTGAAATTGTCAAGCGCATTATCAAGAACACGTTTCCTTGTAAGTTCAAACTTGTCTACGAAAGGCAGGTTACGAAGGGCGGAGAGAAATTAATCATCATCGATGCGCGTCCTGTCGGTATGGCTCAACCAAAAGCCGCCTAGTGCTTTCCGGCCTCCACGTTGAGGCCGTTTTATTGGGAGATTGAGTAAGGCGGCTTGGATTAGGCGCATTGATCTTCCAACAAAACGAAAAGGGGAGGGGATATGAAAAAAGTTTTTGTGTTTATCTTGCTGTTCAGCATCTCAAGCGTGGCTTTTGCTGCGGTAAATATTAACCCGCTGACTGCTGTCATTGCTGCTGCTAAAAGTGCGCTGTTGTTAGTGCTTGGTGCATTGCTTTCTTGTTCGGTTGCAATCTACGGATTGAGCAAGCTCCAAAGATTTCTTGATCGAAAAGCTAAACGAGATTTGCATATAAAACGATATGGAAATTTTGTAAATGTTCGTCGTAGAGGTTGATATGTCTGACTACGCATTGAATTGCGGCAATTGCCAAAGCTTTTCCGGCGCTTCATGTCCACCAGTTTGCAAACGGCAATATTACCCGCATGTAACTCGCGCAACGCCTGCGTGTGTTGACTTTGCAAGGATTCCAGAATCGTGGGGCTATATTCTGTTTGAAGAAAATTGTATGAAGCATTTTGAGAATTCGCGGATAACTGCCGCGCATCCGTCCGGGCGGTTCCCGGTTTTTTGAAGGAGTAATTGCAATGAAAAATCTACTCTCCATGGTGTTGTTTACCCTGCTGTCATTGATCGGTTTTTCCGCTCGTGCGGCAATCGATGTTGCTGATGTGCTTACCGGCATTGGTGATGCGCAAACTGCGATTCTCGCGGTTATCGGTGCATTGCTGGCTTTGTCGGTTGCAATCTTCGGCCTGTCGAAGGTTTACAGCTTCGTCAAGCGTCGCGCTGGCGCTTAAGTCATGGCGCTACAGGTCGGCTCGTTCTGTTATGCCTCTCTGGTGGAAGCGGGACGGGCTACCTGTTCTCAATTTAATCCGTTGACTACGATCAACGGCAACGAAATAAAAACCGTTACTTGTGCCGGTTCGGATTTAGCGACAGGTGATTTGCAATTATCTGTGGTCGTTCTGGACATGCTGACTAACAGCAGTAGTACACAAACATATTCTCACGCGCTTAGTTATCCGCCGTGTATTCAGCAAGATTATATCGATGCTGCCGAGGTCGTAATTGGTGCCGTGCTGGTAATTTACGTGTTCTGGATTTGTGGTTGGAAATTGCTTTCCTTTCTCGGCTGGACTAGAGGCGAAAATGCCTAAACTGCGCATGTTCTTGCTGATGGTTTTAACCATATTTTGCGCGCTTTCCGTGTGTCCTGCGCAGGCTGACGGGTCTGTCCCGAAACAACCTACTGTTTTTTCATCGAACGGTGGTTCCGCTTCGTCTGGTCAAGGTGCGTGTGATTTGGTTTGCGTTGCTGGTGCTGGTTTTTGCCCTATGACTTATATTCAGTCAATTTCTAGATGCCGCAATACATTGAACCAAGATTCATTTTATGTTACTCCATTAAATTATCAGTGTCCTGCACATTCTTCCGGCTCTACTGATTGTGTTTGCGATTCTGGATATAAGCCGGACTCAGCAGGGAAACAATGTGTACCTGGATGTCCGTCTGGAACAACGATTAACGGCATATTGTTAGCTACGCAAAGCCCTGCGACTATATGTGCGACTGTGGAAGGGAAGCAGTGCGAAGCAACTGTAATTGATGCATCGGATGGAAATATTACGATCAATCAAACTGGATCGATACCGATAGGTACACAGATATGGGTAGGTTCTTGGTCAACCACTGGCAATGATTGTAGCAACAGTATTAATATCGAGTCTGGAACTTCGGCGGTAGCAAATGCATCAACTGCCGGATGTTTAACACCCTCTACGGCTTGCACGTGGGAAGTTGCGGAAGGCGTTAATGCTGCGGAAGCATCGTATCCGAGTGCGATTACTGTTCAAATAACTGCCGCGAATAATGCTGCTGCACAGGCGGCAACAAATGCGGCACAAGCTGCGGCTCTGTTGCCTGGAGCGACCATCGAATCGGTTAAGGCTGCTGCTGTTGCGGCGGCTACGGCATCTTTAACGCAAACGACTGCTGCTATCCCTGATGCTGCTGCGACTGCTGCCGGACAGGTAGCTTATGATGCTGCGCGTGTTGCCGCTATTCGAGATGGAGCCGATCAGGCCGAAGCTGCTGCCGCTGGTGTTCAAGCTCGAGCTTTGGTGGAGATTAATGCGCGTCAGGCCGCATGGAATGCCATTTATGGAAATCCGAATACTGGCACTACTATTGGTTCGCCGATCGGCCAATCGATAGGTTCCGGTTCTGGTCTTCCTACTGGCACTGGCCCGGGTGGCGGTGTTCCAGGCGGCGGCAGCTCTGTTCCTCCTACCGATCCTCCTACCGAATCCGGTGGAAGTGGAAGTTCCGTTCCTTCTACATTATTATTTTTAGAGGCAGGCATACCACCGGCTTCCGAAGGTCTTGTCGATATTTCAACCGAATCGCCGGAATTTACTTTTGATCGTATTGATTTTGCGCAAGAAAGTGGCTGTCCTGAACCCATCCATTTTTCTATAAGTGTTCCGTTTTTTTCTCGGCAATTCGACATTCCATTCAACGAATTTTGTATTGTGGCTTTAACTATGAGGCCGTTATTTCTTGCGCTTGCCTCGATCACTGCAATAATGATTTTTATGGCGGGAATGGTGATATGACTTTAGTCCAGTGGGTTCTTGCGATGGTCGTCCCGATCTTGAGTCGGGCAGTAATCGCGCTCGGATTTACGGCTGTCACTTTTGTCGGTGTCGAAGTTCTCGCGCAACAGTTGATTGAAATGGCTAAGACAAGTTGGAACGCTATTCCCGCGACGGTTTTGCAATTGGCGACTCTCTCAGGCATTCCCGAGGCTCTTGGAATAATTATTGGTGCCTACGTCGCCCGTCTCTCCGTTTGGACTGCTATTAACGGTGTCAAACTCGTTTTGAGACGTTAGAATGATCGAGTTGACCTCTGGTGTCCCCGGCTCCGGCAAAACGCTCTCAACGGTCGAGCGGCTTGCTAAATTGCAGGCACGTTGGGAAGCGCATTCGGATGAATCCCGGCCTGTATTTGTCCTGGGCATTCCCGATCTGGCGTTGCCGCATTCGCCGGTTCCTCTCAAGTCCGTTCAAGTCAGCAAGGCCGGCGCGCCGATGCTTGTTCCTGATTGGGACGAAATGCCTGACGGCTCGCTGGTTATTATTGATGAAGCGCAAGGCTGCTTTCCGCCAAGGTCGAGCATGTCCACGCCGCCGGAGCATGTTGCATGGCTGAATACGCATCGCCACCGTGGCTTCGATATTTGGGTGAGTACTCAACATCCAAAATTAATTGATGGCTCTGTCCGCGCTCTCGTTGGCCGGCATCAGCATTTCAGACGGCTCTTTGGCGGTCAGCGCGCAGTCATCTACGAGTGGGATTCATGTTCCGATTCTCTGGCTGGTACGGCCAGCTCCGTGAAGAGCTACTACAGCTATCCTCGACAAGCGTTCAAGTGGTACAAGTCTGCCGAGATACACACAAAGCAAAAATTCAAGTTGCCCATGTGGATTTATATCCCGTTCGCGGGAGTGCTTCTCGGACTTTACTTTGTGCCTAAGGCTTATGGTGTCTTGACCAATGGCATGAGTGGCAAATCTATCAAGGTTGAAGAAAATCCGAAGCCTTCTGAATCCATAAAAAAACTGTTTTTGCAGCAAGCGGGGTTCCTGCTACTGCGCCTTCTTTACCTCCGCAGTTCTTTAGTGCGTCCGCTGTGGTGCCTATCACTCCATTTACCACTCCGGTTGTGCTTGCAGCTGCCTGTATCGCGTCTGAGACGATCTGCAAATGCTATAACCAGCAGGGCGTACACGTCAAAATTACCGACGTTCTCTGTCGCCGTGCCGCTACCGAGAACGTTAATTTTGCCGATTTGTAACCAAATAAAAAACCCTCCGAAGAGGGCTTTGCTTTCAATGTTCATTGGAATCAAGCCGCCGACAATTCCAGCCGCTTCTCGATCTTGTCGATCTTCTCGTCCACCTTGTCCAGGCGCATTTGCACGATCATATTATCGTCGTGTGCGCCTGATACCGTGCGTTCCACTGAATTCAGGCGCATCCTGATGATCTGCAATTCTTCCCGTGCTTCTTGCCGGAACTCTTTGAGTTCGTTGCGCAGTGCTACTAGGTGTTCCAAGAGGATGTTGTCTATTTCGTTCATGATTTTTCCTTTCAGGATGTAGTGATTCTAAGCTGTTTCCGCATTTATGCAAATCTGCAATGCTCGCCGTGCCCATTCTCGGTGTGTTAGAGGGCGTTCAAAGGGCAGGGGAAGGGTGGTGTTTACCATGTGCATTTTTTTCGGCCAGAACAGCTTTTTCCAGCCTTCCTTGCACTCTGCCGCGAACCGTTTCACGAACTCGAAAGCTTCGACGCACACGAATTCAAACCAGCCCTGCCGGTTTTTGAATTCTTCGCCTTCCATGTATTTGCGGTTTTTTAGGCCCATGTTTCGAGTCCTGCGAGACTTGAACGTCGTTGTAGTAGTAGGCCGGTTGATGATCGTTTCTCTATTATCCAATCCCATTTTTCGATGTTTTGCTCTCTGCATTCGTATCTTGCGTTTACGAGGGCTTTTGATAATTTTTCAAAATGGCCAATTTCGATTTCAGCATCGCCATCAACTTTTTTTAGGTATGCGTAGTAAGGTTTGTTTTTCATGGTTTCGTCCTTTCTGTTGCTCTGCTGTCGTCCGCGCCTTCTTTGTATCTTGCCTCACAGTATTTTCTCCCTGCTTGCCATGTGTCGAAATACTCCATCGAGTCATCCGTCATGCATGGTTCATCGTTCCGCTGGTATCCGGCGTACCAATCTCCTGCTGGCGTTGGTACAACTGCATAAAATCCATTCTCGGCAACAAGTTGATGCTCTTTGGTGATTTGGTCTTTTTGCCATTTCATGCTTTTCTCCTTTTTAATGTCATCTCGCCTAGATTCTGTTCGGCGGTGTTGCCTTCCTCGCCGTGCAGATTGCTTCGATCGCTTTCTGCATCCCTCCTGAGTTCCGTCCCGGCGTTTTCCGTGGCGAAAGAACCATGCCAGCCGCGGCGTTTAGAACGGGAGGGATAAATTGTTCACCTTTATGCTCACGTTCTGCCGCGGCTGGCATGGTTCTTTCGCCGGTTTTGAGACGGGACGGAACTCAGGAGGGATGCAGATTCGGAGTGCTGCGCGGACGAGGCAAAAAGACAGGCCGCGCGAAGTGCGACAACCTGCCGGGCAGCTTCATCCGCCTGGCAGCATCAAAGGGATTTTGGCTTCATGTAAGATTGCGTTCGGAGGAGAGAGCCATAAAAATAATTTGCGAGGGCTCTGAATGCAGTTCTATCGATACCCCGAATGGTCGCAGATCATTCGGGCGCACTACTGGCATTTGCGTTTTGCGCGTGGCTTTAATCAGGCGCGAATTCGGAAAGAATACCGGCGCATTGAGGCCGAAAAAAAACGCCTGGAGAAAGCAGGCGTTGATCGGGAATTGGTGCGGCTTTTATGCCGTCATATGGTGAACCTGAGGAACCAGAAAGCGGAGCAGCGGTTCTGGGAAGCACATCTCAAAAGCCTGCAAAAGCCGCTGTTTTAAGCGCCTGACAATTTGACATAATATACATTATGCGTAATCGGCGGACACAAAATAGGCCAAACGGCATATTGTTTTTAAAAGCAATCTTGCACAAACTCGCGGCCTGTCTGTTCCCGCCTCACATCGCAAGTGTCGCTACCGCTCTTCGATGATTGCATTCCAGTAAGCGAGGCCGAGGTACAAGCATGGCTAGACACCGTACCGAATCTATCGGCTTCCACATTCCGCCGCGAAGCCTATCGCAAAGCCTACAACATCGAGAATAAAATCCGAGCCGCAAAAATAGCCGGAACCTGGCCTAACGAGAAATCGTCAATTCATCCCCGCGCTGATTCAGCTTAAGCATTTTCAAAACGTCCATTCCGAGCAACACATCGGATTTCATATTCGGTAACACTATCAACGCAACATCAGTCATACGAAACACACCGAAAACAATATCAGGCGAAATCACAACACAATTGGCAACAGCACCATTTGCAGTGTGTGTCGTTCCATAAGAAACACACCTTGATAAACCAGCGGCACCGGCAACACGCGAAGAAATGATCGTTGAAGATGCTCCGGTATCAACCACGAAAGTAACCGACTTTCCGCTTACCGTACCCTGTATCGTGTAGGCATTTGCTTTATCAAGCTGCAAAGTAACGGAATCAGAATTGGGAGCATGCGAAGCATTACCCACACCATAGCGCAAAAGCGGCACAAAGGTGGTGCCACAAGGCGCAGAGTTCAGAATGACACGCCCGTTTTCATTACATTCATAAAGCGCCCAGCAAGGCAACGGAAAAAGCAACAACAAAAAGACAAATTGGCGCATCTCCCCTCCCCTTGATTTGAATGGCCATGAAGTCTACCGCATAAAGCCGCCCAACTTAGAGGCGGTTTTTTTTATCCCCATTTTCTGTGCATAAAGATGTGAGCAGAGCCACGGAAACGCGACAGCACAAGGCTTGTACTGCTGACGCGAAATTTTAGGCAGAAGTCAAAAGCCCTTTGATGCTGCCGGGCGGATGAAGCTGCCCGGCAAGTTGTCGCGCTTCGCGCGGCCTGTCTTTTTGCCTCGTCCGTGCAGCACTCCGAATCTGCATCCCTCCTGAGTTCCGTCCCGTCTGAAAAACGGCGAAAGAGCCGTGCCAGCCTCCGCAGATCGTGAGCATAAAGGTGAAAAATTTATCCCTCCCGATCTAAACGCGGAGGCTGGCACGGCTCTTTCGCCCGGAGAAACGCCGGGACGGAACTCAGGAGGGATGCAGAAAGCGATCAAAGCAATCTGCACGGCGAGGAAGGCAACACCGCCGAACAGAATCTAGGCGAGATGGCGGGAAAGACGAAACCATGAACATTAAAAACCGCAGGTACATGGAAGGCGAAGAATTCAAAAACCGGCAGGGCTGGTTTGAATTCGTGTGCGTCGAAGCTTTCGAGTTCGTGAAACGGTTCGCGGCAGAGTGCAAGGAAGGCTGGAAAAAGCTGTTCTGGCCGAAAAAAATGCACATGGTAAACACCACCCTTCCCCTGCCCTTTGAACGCCCTCTAACACACCGAGAATGGGCGCGCCGAGCAGTTCAAGTTTGCATAAAGATAGAAACAGCTTAGAGTCACCACAACCTGAAAGGAAAAAACCATGAACAAGAACATAAAAAACAAGAAATGCATGCAATGCAAAGAATGTAAAAATTGGGAAGTAATGAAATGGTGCAATGCGCTTGGCAGACCGAAAATCGAAGGGCTACATAAAACAGAATTCAAAAAGTGCAAAAATTTTGAACACCACCTGACACATCAAGAAGCGCAGCGAGCATTGCAGGTTTGCATAAAGACAGAAACAGCTTAGAATTAACCAACTTTAAAAGGAAATATCATGAACGAAAATTTAGATAACTTGGTTTTGGAACAACTCAGAGCACTAAGAAATGAAATATTGGCATTCCGATCAGAAAACCAAAGCGAGTTCAGCGAAATAAAACATCGGTTGACACGTGTCGAGTCCAGTATCGCAAGCATGCGCGGCGAAAATGTAGGAACACAAGAGGACGTATATCGCCAGCAAGGCGTAATAGACCAGATCAAAGAACGGCTACAACGCATCGAAAAACGCCTAGAAATTACCGCATAGTTTAAAAGGCCAATAAAAAGCCCTCTTCGGAGGGATTTTTTATTGTCAACCACTTTTCATTTATGGAGATCTCATGCCTCTAGCCGCTTATCTCGACACCACGCCAGTTCTCGGCGCCCGCGTTTATGCCCATCCTTCCAGCCAGATCATCGGAGATGTGACCATCGGCGACGACAGCTCGGTCTGGTGCAACGCCGTGTTGCGCGGCGACGTGAACCGCATCGTAATCGGGAAAGGCACCAGCATCCAAGATATTACCGTGGGGCATGTTTCCCACAAGACACCGGACAAGCCTGACGGCTCGCCCCTGATCGTCGGCGACTATGTCACCGTCGGGCATTCCGCCGTTCTGCACGGCTGCACGATCGGGAACGAATGCCTGATCGGGATGGGCTCGGTCATCCTCGACGACGCCGTCATTCCCGACCATGTCATGATCGGCGCAGGCAGCCTGGTGCCGCCGGGCAAGACGCTGGAAAGCGGGATGCTTTATGTGGGGCGCCCGGTAAAAGCCGTTCGCGCGCTGACTCCTGAAGAAATTGCTGCCCTGCGGCGTTCGGCCGAGCATTACATCCAACTGAAAAACGATTATCTGAGCAATCTGGCGTAGGATGTGCATTCCATGAGCATGACTGCCCCATTCCCTCATCGATTGTCGTAGCGCTGATGGAGTGCAACAGAATCCGGGGGAAACGGGGCAGCGCATTCCCGGATTTCACTACGTTTCATCCGGGCTACCTGTTCCATTCAACTGGTGCATTAACCCTTGCAAGATAGTGGTCTAGCAAGGCTTTCGCCGCTTCTGCCTTCCGAAAAATTAAGCGGTTGCGGAAACTTCTTTCGGTATAATCAATCAACACATGCAACCGCCAGGAATTATCCTGTGAACGTACCAGATACCGTGATAAAAAGGACCTGCAGATGCAACAAACCACCAAGAACGACCTGATCATCCGAATAGGCGGGGAAGGCGGCGAAGGCGTTATTTCCGTCGGCGACTTCATTACCCAGGCCTGCGCGCACGCCGGGCTCGACGTTTACACTTTCAAGACTTTCCCCGCCGAGATCAAGGGCGGTTACGCGATGTACCAGATACGCGCCAGCACCGAGCGGCTATACAATCAGGGCGACACGTTCGATGTCCTGTGCGCCTTTAACGGTGAAGCCTACAACATGAACCACGCCAGCCTGAAGCCGGGTACCGCCGTCGTTTACGACAGCCCGGGAGACTTCGACCCCGAGATACCGCCCGGCGTATTCGCTTATCCCATCCCCATGTCGCATACCGCCAAGGAAATGCATAACCCGCGCGCCAAGAACATGGTGGCGATGGGGGCGCTGTCGATCCTGTTCAACATCCCCGTGGAATCCTTGCGCGAAGTGATCACCGCCAAGTTCACGCGCAAGGGCGAAGACGTGGTCAAGGGAAACCTGGACGCATTCGAGCGCGGTCGCGAACTGGCGAAGGCATTGGATAAAACCGATCCGTGGACGCTCGGCACACCCAAGGCAAAGCGCGATGTCATCGTGATGTCCGGCAATAACGCCATCGGTCTCGGCGCACTGATCGCCGGACTGGATTTTTTCTCGGCCTATCCCATCACGCCGGCGACCGAAGTCGCGATCTATGTAGCCAAGCATCTGCCCAAGCGCGGCGGCACGCTGATCCAGGCCGAAGACGAAATCGCTTCCATTTCCCAGGTTCTCGGCGCTTCCTACGCGGGCAAGAAGGCGATGACCTCCACTTCCGGCCGGGCCTGTCGCTGATGAGCGAGATGCTGGGCATGGCGTTCATGAGCGAGCTGCCCTGCGTGGTGGTCGACGTCCAGCGCGGCGGCCCTTCCACCGGTTTGCCGACCAAGCATGAACAGTCCGACCTGTTTCTGGCGATACATGGCGCTCACGGCGATTCCGGGCGCATCGTGCTGTCCGTGGAAAGCATTCAGGACTGTATCGACCTGACCGTGGTGGCGTTCAACCTTGCGGAAAAATACCAGTGTCCGGTGCTGCTGCTTTCCGACGGTTCGCTGGCGTTCTCGACCCAGAACGTGCCCTATCCTGACCCGGACGCCTACCATGTGATAGAGCGCAAGCGCTGGAACGGAGAGGGCGAATACCATCGCTACGCAATGACCGATGACGGCATTTCGCCGATGGCCGACCCGGGAACGCCCGGCGGCGCACACATTGCCACCGGCCTCGAACATAACGAAAGCGGCCTGCCCAGCTACACATCGACCAACCATGAGGCGATGCAGGCCAAGCGTTTCCGCAAACTCAAAGGGGTGGTCAACGATGTCGACCCGGTGGAAGTGGATGCAGCAGAAGGCGCGGGCATGGCAGACCTCGGCGTGATCGCCTGGGGCAGCACCATCGGCGTGGTGCGCGAAGCGTTGCAACGCCTGCGCGCCGAAGGCTACAAGGTCAGCGGCTTTTACCCGAAGCTGCTGAACCCGTTGCCGGCGCAACAGTTTGAAGACTTCGGCGCATCGTGCAAGCGGTTGCTGTTGCCCGAAGTCAATTTCCAGGGGCAACTCGCCCACTTCGTGCGCGCGGAGACTTCGTTGCGCCCGGAGTCCTACACCATTTGCGGCGGGATGCCCTTCACGCCCGAAATGATAGTCAACAAAGTCAGGGAGATACTGGCATGAACGCGATCATTCACCCACAAATGCACTTGCATAAAGTCGAGCTCAAACCCAAGGATTACAAGACCGACGCGACGTCGTTCTGGTGTGCCGGCTGCGGCCACTACGGCGTACTGACCGGATTATTGCGCTCGCTTGCCGAAATCGGCGTCGACCCGAATTATCTGGTGAGTGTTTCCGGGATCGGCTGTTCCTCGCGCCTGCCCTACTTCGTCAACTCCTACAAAATGCACACCCTGCATGGCCGCGCCGGCCCGGTGGCAACCGGCGTCCAGTTGGCGCGCCCCGATCTCTCCGTGGTTGTCAGCGGCGGCGACGGCGACGGTTTTTCCATCGGCGGCGGGCATATGCCGCACCTCGCGCGCAAGAACGTCAACATGATTTACATCCTGATGGACAACCACGTTTACGGCTTGACCAAGGGCCAATGCTCGCCCACTTCCCGAACGGTGATGAAGACCACCACCACCCCTTATGGCGGCCTGGAAGAACCGCTCGATCCGGTGCTGTACATGCTGACCTATGGCGCCACTTATGTCGGGCAGGCGTTTTCCGGCAACGTCAAGCTGGCATCGCA
Source organism: uncultured beta proteobacterium (assembly GCA_963828205.1). GTDB lineage: Bacteria > Pseudomonadota > Gammaproteobacteria > Burkholderiales > Gallionellaceae > Gallionella. Next base: position 84,999 of record CAWHDU010000006.1, on the reverse strand, counting down.
ATTAATCAAGGACGGCATGGAACACAAAGGGTTCGCCTTCGTCAACCTGCTCTCCCAATGCCCGTCTTTCAACGATATCGACACCGCCCAGACCTTCAAGGATGCCTGCGATCAGGTGCCTGACAGCCACGACACAAGCGACCTGGGCGCGGCGATGAGCGCGGTCACTGCCGCCAAACAGGCTGGCCGCATACTCACCGGGCTGCTGTACAAGACCGAGCGCCCGACCCTGGATCAACGCATGGCCGCACTGGTGGAACGCGTCGGCGGACACAAGGACTATGATCTGCGCAAGATCATCGATCTCGCGCGTCCATGACGACAGATAATGCCCGTTTCCCTCTCCCCAACCCTCTCCCGCAAGCGGGCGAGGGGGCAAACGAATCGCTACGCGAATCTCACGTTAACGGCGACCAGCCGGCGGACGTTGCCCTGACCATCAACGGTCTCGCCGTCAACGCGCCTGCCGGCATGACCCTGGTCGAAGCCGCATGGCACGCCGGAGTGCCGCGCGTGACGGGAGTCGGCTGCCTGGAGGGCGTGTGCGGCTCGTGCCGCGTCATGCTGCGCCGTGGCAAGGAAGTGACGGTGTGCCTCGCCTGCCAGACCTTCGTCGAAAACGGCATCGAAGTGGTGTTTCTGCCGCCGGCATCGGCGCCACAACATCATTACGAGATGGACGATTTCAAGGATGGCTGGGACATCCATGCGCGCTTCCACGATATTTTTCCCGAGGCCTCGCGCTGCCGCCATTGCCACGGCTGCGACAACGCCTGCCCCAAAGGTATCACCGTCGAGAACGGCGTCGCACTGGCTGCCGCAGGCCGCTTCCGCGAGGCGGGAGAGGCATTCTTCGAATGCGTCATGTGCGAACTGTGCGATGTCGCCTGCCCCGAATTGATCGCCCCGGCACACGTAGGCCTGTTCAGCCGGCGCATAACGGCGCATTTCCACCTGCGCCCGCCCAATCTCATCTACCGGCTGGAGGAGTTGCGCCGGGAACGCCAGGGAGCCACCCTGATAGAGAGCGATAAGGAATGACAATGAAGGTTAATCCAAAATGAGCAACGGCGTTCCTCTGGCAGAAGCTCTCGCACGCTACAGCCCCGATGCGGATCTCGGGCCGCCGCCCGAGCTGACAGATACCGACACGCTGCTCAACGCCCACCACCCGGATCACTTGCGCGGCAGCGTGATCAAACTGGCAGTGGGAGCCAACGCGGGCGACAATTGCCAGCGCGAACTGGCCGATCTCCTGCAGGCCGAAGCCTTTATCGACGAGGCCGATCTGGCCGGCACTCCGGTGACCGACGTCGACGTGCTGGTGATCGGCGGCGGCGGCGCCGGATGCGCCGCGGCGCTGATGGCAGCCGAAAAGGGCGCGCGCGTCCTGCTCGCCACCAAGCTGCGCTTGGGCGACAGCAATACGGTGATGGCCGAAGGCGGCATCCAGGCCGCCATCGAACCGGACGATTCGGCGCAGCGGCATATCCAGGATACCCTGCGCGGCGGCCACCATGCCGCCGACCCGGCGCTGGTATCCGCGATGGCCGGAGACGGCCCGGAAGTGCTGCGCTGGCTGATCCGCCAGGGCATGCAGTTCGAACAAACCCCGAGCGGCGACCTGCACACGCGGCGCGCGGGCGGCATGAGCGCCGCGCGCCTCGTGCATTGCCGCGACTACACCGGCCTGGAAATGATGCGCGTGCTGCGCGAAGCCGTCATCCAGCATCGCAGCATCGACGTCTGGGAACAGAGCCCCGCCGTCGAACTGCTGTCCAACGAGACCGGGCAACGATGCGTCGGCGCGGTGATTACCTCGCTGCTCGACGGCGGGTTGCGCATCGTGCGCACCCGCTCCGTGATCCTCGCGACCGGCGGGCTCGGGCGGCTGCACCTGAACGGTTTTCCGACCTCCAACCACCTCGGCGCAACCGGCGACGGGCTGGTGCTGGCCTACCGCATCGGCGCACGCCTGCGCGAACTCGATTCGTTCCAGTATCACCCGACCGGCCTGCTGCACCCGACCCATCTGGCAGGCAAACTGGTCACGGAAGGCGTGCGCGCGGCGGGCGCCCTGCTGGTGAACGGCTTGGGCCAGCGCTTCATCGACGAACTCCAGCCGCGCGACGTGGTGTGCGCCGCGATCCTGCGCGAATGCAGCGAAGGACGCGGCATCCGCATCGACGACCGGCGCGTCGGCGTGTGGCTCGACACGCCGCGCCTGGAGCATGCTCAACCGGGGCTGCTGGAAAAACAATTCCCCAACCTGATGACGCGCACCCGCGTCTCGGGCATCGACCCGCGCACCGAGCCGCTGCTCGTCCATCCGACCCTGCACTACCAGAACGGCGGCGCGGTCATCGATATCAACGGCGCCACCACCGTACCCGGCCTGTATGCGGTGGGCGAAGTGGCGGGAGGCATCCACGGGCGCAACCGCATCATGGGCAATGCCCTGCTTGAGATCATCAGCTTCGGCCGCCGCGCCGGCATCGCGGCCACCATGAACCGCGACCGCGGCCCCAAGAAGGTCACCCTCGAACATGTGAACCGGCTGCGCCGCGCCCTCACCCTGGCCGGCATGCCCCTGGCGCGGCGCGCACCCCAGGTCTTGCCGGATTACGCGGCGGGAGGCGTATGGAACCGCTGAACCGCAAAAAAACACCGCAGGTTGAAACGCAACTGTTGTTGCTCCATCCGACGCGGCGCGTCGGCGCAGACATGGCTCGCTGGCGCCAGTCGGGCGGCGGCGAGGCGCTGGCTCGCGCCGCGCAAAACCCGGCGGCGGTGCGCGCGGAGGTGCGCCTGGCCGAACTGCGCGGACTCGGCGGCAGCGGCTTTCCGGCCTGGCGCAAATGGGATGCGGTCGCCGCCGAAACGCCCAAACCGGATAAATACCTGGTGGTGAACGGCAACGAGGACGAGCCCGGCACCTTCAAGGATCGCCTGCTGCTGGAAGAAACGCCGCATCAGGTGATCGAAGGCGCCGTGGCAACCGCGCTGGCGATCGGCGCCAATCGCGTCGTGTTCTATATCAACCCCGACATGGCGCGCTCTCTTGCTGCGGTGAAGGCAGCGCTCGAACAATGGCACGCCTCGGATCTGCTGACGCTTGCCTCGGGCGCGCTCGGCAAACCCATGCAACTTGAGCTGCTGCCCGGCTCCGGGCACTACATCGGCGGCGAAGAGACGGCGTCCATGGAATGGATCGAAAACCGTTTCCCGTTTCCGCGCGGCAAGCCGCCCTACCCCGCGCAGGCCGGCGTATATGGCTGCCCGACGCTGATCAACAATGTCGAAACGCTGGCCAACGTGCCGCATATCGTCGTGAACGGAGCCGCATGGTTCCGCGCCCTCGGCAAGGCGCCGGGCACCGGCACCAAGCTGTACTCCCTGAGCGGGGACGTGCTCTATCCCGGCGTGTTCGAACTGCCGATGGGTACACCGTTGCGCGAGCTTGTTTTCGTGCACGGCGGCGGCCTGCTGTCGGGAAAGCCGCTCAAAGCGGTGTTTACCGGCGGGCCATCGAGCACTCTGCTGACCCCGGCCGACCTCGACGTGGCGCTGGATTTCGATTCCCTGCGCGCGCGCGGCAGCAATCTTGGAACGGGAGCGATGATCGTCGTCTCCGAGGGTACCGGCATCGTCAAACGCGTGGCCGAATACGAACGCTTCTTCGCCCATTCCTCCTGCGGCCAGTGCAACTCCTGCAAGGTGGGCACCGCCACGATGAGCCGACTGCTCGACCGCATCGATACCGGGCGCGGCACCGCCGCCGACCTGGCCTCCCTGGAAAACCTCTGTGCCATGCTGCCCGACAGCGGACGTTGCCATCTCCTCAACGGCGCCGTGAAACTGCTCGACAGCGCCTTCCACCATTTTCACGACGAATTCCGGCAAGCATTGAAATAAGGCCATACCTTGATTTCCTTCAGGCCTTCCCTCATATTGAAAGCATCGCATGAAGGGAGATTGCCATGTCCGCCGTCCGCCCCCCTGCCGTCGCAGGCCTGTTCTATCCCGCCGACCCGCGGCAGCTTGCGCATGATGTGCAACAGTTCCTGGCTGCGGCACGACCGCACGACCTGCCCCCCAAGACCCTGCCAAAAGCCCTGATTGTCCCGCACGCCGGTTACATCTATTCCGGCCCCATCGCGGCGACCGCCTATGCCACTCTCGCCCCCATCGCCAATCGCATCCGCCGCGTGGTGCTGCTCGGCCCCACCCACCGCGTCGCGGTGCGCGGCCTGGCGCTGCCCGATGCGGAGGCTTTCGACACCCCGCTGGGGCGAATCATGCTGGATATGGAAGCGGCACGCAGCATCGCCCATCTTCCGCAGATAACCGTCAGCGCGCAGGCACACGCGCTGGAGCATTCGCTGGAAGTGCAACTGCCGTTCCTGCAAAGCATGCTGCCGGATTTCAAGCTGCTGCCGCTGGCAGTCGGCATGGCGACACCCGAAGAAGTCGCCGAGGTGCTGGAAGCGCTGTGGGGCGGCGAAGAAACGCTGATCGTAATCAGTTCCGACCTGTCGCACTATCTGCCCTACGCCACCGCGCAGCGCGTCGATCATGACACCGTGCAGGACATCCTCGAGTTGCGCCAGCCCATCGAGCACGACCACGCCTGCGGCGGCACGCCGATCAGCGGCCTGATCGTCGCGGCGCGTCGGCACAATCTTTCACCCCATTTGCTCGATCTGCGAAACTCCGGGGACACTGCGGGGTCTCATGACCAAGTAGTGGGCTATACCGCCCTCGCCTTTACCGAGGAAATCGAACATGAACATCATGAATACTGAGCCGGGCCGCTCCGGCGATACGTTAAACCCCTCCCAGCCTCACTTTGTTGCGAGAGAAGAGGAAACCGGCCCCTTTGATAATGCAGGCGGGTTGATCGGGGCAGAGGGTCGCATATTGTTGCCGATCGCGCGCGCCGCGATTTCGCGCGCCTTGGGCGTGTCCCGTGCCGCAGATGAAACCGCGCCCTGGCTGGCGGAACACGGCGCATGTTTCGTCACGCTCACGCAAAGCGGCGAGTTGCGCGGCTGCATCGGCACGCTGCAGGCGCACCGGCCATTGCTCGCCGACGTCAAAAGCAATGCGGTATCCGCCGCGATGCACGATCCGCGTTTCATGCCGCTGGGCATAGCGGAACTCGACATCACTGCGGTCGAAATCTCGCTGCTCTCGCCGACCGCCGCGATGGACGTCCGGGACGAGGCCGACGCGCTGGCGCAGATGCGCCCCAACGTGGATGGCATCGTCTTCGAATTTGGCCGCTACCGCAGCACCTTCCTGCCGCAGGTATGGGAAGACCTCCCGCAGCCGCGCCATTTTCTTGCGATGCTCAGGCGCAAGGCCGGGCTGCCCGAAGACTTCTGGGAAGAAGGCGTGAAGCTGTCGCGCTATACCGTGACAAAATGGAGCGAGAGGGAACATTAACCCTGATTTGCGTTGGTTGTTGTAGCCCGGATGCAGCGTAGCGGAATCCGGGGAAGCTTATTAAGAATACTCCACCGCCCATCCCGTATTACGCTACGCTGCATACGGGCTACGGCCATGACTGCTTGCGAGGTGAATTGAATGGACGAACCGATCAGCAGCGCAGAGCAGCACCCGGCCAAATACTGGCACCTGCTCGACGACGGGCGCATCCAGTGCGACTTGTGCCCGCGCGACTGCAAGCTGCGCGAAGGGCAGCGCGGCGCGTGTTTCGTGCGTGGGCGCGTCAACGATGCGATGGTGCTCACCACTTACGGGCGTTCCTCGGGTTTCTGCGTCGATCCGGTCGAAAAGAAGCCGCTCTACCATTATTATCCCGGCAGCAGCATCTTTTCGTTCGGCACCGCCGGCTGCAACCTCGCCTGCAAGTTCTGCCAGAACTGGGACATATCCAAATCGCGCAGCTTCGACCGGCTCGCCGACCAGGCCAGCCCGGAAGCCATCGCGCGCGCCGCCGCAGGACATGACTGCAAGAGCGTCGCGTTCACCTACAACGACCCGGTAATCTTCGCCGAATATGCGATGGACACCGCCGATGCCTGCCATGAACTCGGCATCAAGACCGTCGCGGTCACCGCGGGCTACATCCACGAGCAGCCGCGCCGCGAGTTCTTCGCCAAAATGGACGCCGCCAATGTCGACCTCAAGGGATTCACCGACGCGTTCTACGTCAAGCTGTGCGGAGGGCACCTGCAACCGGTGCTGGACACGCTGAAATACCTGCGCCAGGAAACCGATGTCTGGGTCGAGCTGACCACGTTGCTGATCCCCGGCCACAACGATTCGGCGCAGGAAATCAACGCGATGAGCGAATGGATCGTCAGGGAACTCGGCGCGGATGTGCCGCTGCACTTCAGCGCGTTCCACCCGGACTACAAGATGACCGACGTCCCCGCCACCCCGCTGAAAACGCTGATTGAGGCGCGCAAGATCGCCCAGGGCGCAGGGTTGCAGTTTGTCTATACCGGCAACGTGCATAACCTCGAGGGGGACACCACGAACTGCCCGTCATGCGGCAGCGCGCTGATCGTGCGCGACTGGTACGAAATCAGGCAATACCGTCTCACTCCCGACGGACATTGCCCGGATTGCCATGCAAAAATCTCCGGGCACTTTGAAAAATTCGGCAAGGCATTCGGGGCGCACCGCATTCCGATCATCATGAAAGGAACAATATGAGCGCCGTGCATATTCCAGCAGGCAAAGTCGAACTCGACGGCGAGCTGATCCTGCCGCCCTCAACGAAAGGCGTGGTGCTGTTCGCCCACGGCAGCGGCAGCAGCCGCTTCAGCCCGCGCAACACCTATGTCGCCGAAGTGCTGCAACAGCGCGGCATCGGCACGCTGCTGTTCGACTTGCTGACGCGCGAGGAGGACAGGAATTACGAGACGCGCTTCGACATCGCGCTGCTCACGCGCCGCCTGCTGGCCGCCACCGCATGGTTGCAGTCCGAGCCTCAAACCCAAACCATGAAGATAGGCTATTTCGGCGCCAGCACCGGCGCGGCGGCAGCCTTACAGGCAGCGGCGGAAATGGGAAACAAGATTGCCGCAGTAGTTTCGCGCGGCGGGCGCCCTGACCTGGCCGGAGAGGTTGCCCTGAACCGCGTCACCGCACCGACCTTGCTAATCGTCGGCGCCGCAGACTACGGCGTGATCGAGTTGAACCAGCAAGCCTATGCGCTGATGAACTGCGAGAAGGATATCATCCTGATTCCCGGTGCGACGCATTTATTTGAAGAAGCCGGGACGCTGCAAGAGGCGGCGCGCAGCGCGGCTTCCTGGTTCGCGCAACATCTTTAAGAAACTGCCGTGATAAGAGCCAGAGGCTCATGGCACTCGGTTAAGGGATTACGGCCCGGTGACGATGAGGTGCTTACTGTTGTGGCACGATAGCATGTAGGGCGGATGAGCGCAGCGTTATCCGCCGTATGCTGACCTTTCGCGCAACTTTCATTCGGCGGATAGCTTTGCATAGCCATCTGACTAGGCCGTCAAAAAACGACGGCCTAGTCATTGGTTAACGTCATCCTCCCTACGACCCATTCACGATCAGCGATTGCTTAACCGAATGCCATGAGAGCCTGATGCTAACCGGATTGTCCGCTGCCGATTATCCCGAACAGCCTGTCTGCGGTCAGCGCCAGCAGGGCGACATCCAGTGTGCCGATACACTGCTCGGCCATATCGATCCCTTCAAGCACCGGCGGTCGCTCGTTTTCGGTTATTTCCCACACATCCGTTTCATCGCCTCTTTTTCTCACCGCCACCAATGTTTCGATGGCCGCATCCAGCGTTTCGATGGCATGGGGGATTTTCGTCTGTTTCTGCTCGAGCGCCGAGCGGATGACCGAAATGGCCGCCGCCAGCCTGCCGAAAGCCATAACATTAAAATGCCCCATGCACGCGGCCTGATAGGCGGTATGCATGTCCATCGCGTAAATATCCTTCAGGCCTTGAGTGACCGGAACACGAAGGGATTTTTTCTTCATCATCGATACTCTTCTTTAAAGTTGTTGCGAAAAATACAAGTCAACCCGCCGCCAGCGACGCGATCACTTCCTCGTCGCTCACCTGCGGAAAGGACTGGTAGAACTGCCCCACCGCATAGAACATCTCCGGCGCGCTCAGGCATACCACCTCGTCGGCGTAGGGCGCAACCTTGTCCAGCGTCTCGGGCGGAGCGACCGGAACGGCGCAGACCAGCTTTTTCGGGGCCTTGGCGCGCAACGCATGCAACGCGGCGATCATCGTCGAGCCGGTCGCCAGGCCATCGTCCACCACGATGACGATGCGTCCCGCCGGGTCGTGCGGCGGGCGTATCGGCGTATAACTGGCGCGCCGCTCGCGCATTACTTCCATCTGCGCAGCCTTCTCGTTCTCGATGTATTCCCGGCTGCCGGCCACCCGCCCCGCATAGTCGCCGAGGTAGTGTCCAGCCGGTCTCGTCCACCGCGCCGATGGCGAATTCCGGGTTGCCAGGCGCGCGCAGTTTGCGCACCAGCACCACATCCACCTCGCCACCCAGTTCCTGTGCGATGATCTTGGCCATCGGCACCGCGCCGCGAGGGATCGCCAGCACCAGCGGGTTCTGGCCGCGATATTGCGCAAGCGCTTCCGCCAATCGGCGCGCCGCATCATCACGATCGCAAAACATCATATTCATCCCTCCTCATGTTACCCGGCAATCCGCAGCCGCAGGTCGGGCTTTGCCCGGCATGGTGGGCAAAGTCCACCCTACATCAAGTTGTTATCTCCGCCCGCTGCCGCTGCGCCTCGAACAGGCAGATGCCCGCGCTCACCGAGACATTCAGGCTTTCCACGCTGCCCAGCATCGGGATGCGCACCAGCTCGTCGCAGGTTTCGCGCGTCAGGCGGCGCAACCCCTCGCCTTCCGCGCCCAGCACCCAGGCCAGCGCGCCCTTGTGCCTGAAACCGTTCAAGTCCTGTTCGGCATCGCCCGCCGCACCGGCCACCCATATGTCGCGTTCCTGCAATTCGCGCAGCGTGCGCGCGAGATTGGTGACGGTTATATACGGTACGGTTTCCGCCGCGCCGCAGGCGACCTTTTCCACCGTGGCGGTGATGCCGACCGCGCGGTCTTTCGGCGCGATCACCGCGTGTACGCCGAACGCGTCTGCGCTGCGCAGGCAGGCGCCGAGATTATGCGGATCCTGCACACCGTCCAGCACCAGCAGCAACGGCGGTTCTTCGAGCGTGTCCAGCACATCGTCCAGATGCTGCACGCGGCGCGATGCATCGACGCGCGCCGCGACACCTTGATGCCGCGCATTGCCCGCCATGCCATCGAGGCGCGCCGCTTCCACCGGAATGATGCGCACGCCGTTCGTTTCCGCCAGCTTGACCAGGTCGCGCATGCGCGGATCCTGGCGTTGCGCCTGCAAGTAAAGTTCCAGCACACCTTCCGGGCTCTGGCGGATGCGCGATGTGACCGCGTGAAAACCGTATATCAGGCGCAAATCAGCCATGCCGCTTTTTGCCTTTGGATGCCTTCCTAGTGTCTTTCGGCTCAGTCCGCTGTTCGGGTCTCTCGATGACATCGTGCAGCACGAAATCGATCTTGGTGCTTTCCATGTCCACCTTGACGACGCGCACCTGCACGCGGTCGCCGAGGCGGTAGCGCTGCCCGGTGCGCTCGCCGAGCAACTGGTGCTTGGCGGCGTCGAAATGGAAATAATCCTTGCCGAGTTCTGATATATGCACCAGCCCTTCGATATACAGATCGTCCAGCGAAACGAACATGCCGAAGCTGGTGACCGAAGAAACCGAGCCGGTAAATACGCTGCCGAGGTGGTCGCGCATATAGAAACATTTCAGCCACGCTTCGACATCGCGCGTGGCATTGTCGGCGCGGCGCTCGGTCATCGAGCAGTGTACGCCGAGCTCGCTCCACTTCTGCGCGGGCTTGTATTGCTTGCCGTGCAGCACCGCCTTGATGGCGCGATGCACCAGCAGGTCAGGGTAGCGGCGAATCGGTGAAGTGAAATGGGTGTAGGCCTCATAGCCGAGGCCGAAGTGCCCGACGTTTTCCGGCTCGTATTTGGCCTGGCGCAGCGAGCGCAGCATCACCATTTGCAGCAGCCCGGCATCGGGGCGGCCCTTGATCTGCTTGAGCAGTTTGGAATAGTCACCCGCCTGCGGCTCCTCGCCGCCGCCCAGTTGCAAGCCGAACTCTTTCATGAATTCCCGTAACGCCTCCAGTTTTTCCGGCGTCGGCCCCTCGTGGATGCGATACAGCACGGTATGGCCGTGTTCGTGCAGGTAGCCCGCCGCGCATACGTTTGCCGCCAGCATGCACTCTTCGATCAGTTTGTGCGCGTCGTTGCGCACCACCGGCACGATGCGTTCGATCTTGCCCTGATCGGTGAAGATCATCTGTGTCTCGACGGTCTCGAAGTCGATTGCACCGCGCTTCTCGCGCGCTTTCAGCAGCTTTTTATATAGCGCATGGAGATTTTGCAGGTGCGGCACAATGGCGGCCATTTCACGGCGTTGCCAAGCATCCGGGGCGGAAATGGCCGCCTCACACCCGCTCCCGCAATCGGCTGGCTTCGCCAGTAACGTGTCGCGGGATGTGGCCGCATTACTCTTGGCCAACCCACCATCCGGCTCGGCCAACATTGCCGCGACCTGCGTGTAAGTCAGCCGCGCCTGCGAATGCATCACCGACGGATAGAAGCGGTACTTGCCGATGTCGCCGTTATTGCCGACATGCATGTCGCATACCATGCACAGCCGATCCACCTGCGGATTCAGCGAGCACAGGCCGTTGGACAATTCTTCCGGCAGCATCGGGATCACGCGGCGCGGGAAATATACCGAGTTGCCGCGCAAAATCGCCTCGTGATCCAGCGCGTCTCCGGTCTGCACATAATGGCTGACGTCGGCAATCGCCACCACCAGGCGGTAGCCGCCTTTCTCCGGCACGCAGTACACCGCATCGTCGAAGTCGCGCGCGGTTTCCCCGTCGATCGTGACCAGCGGCAAATCGCGGATGTCCTCGCGCCCTGCCCAATCCTTGGCGGCAACCACAGGAGGTATCTGTTTGGCCTGTTTTTCCGCATCCCTGGGAAATTCATGCGGCAGGTCATGCTTGCGTAGCGCAATTTCGATCTCCATGCCGGGGTCGGCATAGTTGCCCAACACCTCGACAATGCGCCCGATCGGCTGCGCATTTTTGCTGGGGTGTTGCAGTATCTCCAGCACCACCACCTGCCCACCCTTGGCGCTGCCGGATTCGCCCGGAGCGACCAGAATGTCCTGGGTGATGCGGCGGTTTTCCGCCACGACATACTGGATGCCGTGCTCTTCGAACAGGCGTCCGACCACGCGGTTATTGGCGCGCTCCAGCACCTCGACGATCTTGCCCTCCGGGCGGCCGCGCCGGTCCACGCCGGATTGCCGCACCATCACCACATCACCGTGCAACACCTTGTGCATTTCCTTCTCGCTGAGGAACATGTCGGGGCTGCCGCCCTCGGGAACCAGGAAGCCGAATCCGTCCGGATGGCCTTGCACCTTACCCTTGACCAGGTCGAGCTTTTCCATCACGCAGATCGCGTGCTTGCGGTTGCGCATGATCTGCCCGTCGCGCTCCATGGCCCGCAACCGGCGCGCGAACAACTCCTCTTCATGCGCCTCGATGTGCAGCAACTGCATCAACTCTTCGTCGCCGACCGGAGCGCCCTGCTCGGTGAGTATCTGCAAAATGAATTCGCGGCTCGGCAACGGATGCTCGTATTGCTCGCGCTCGCGCTCCAAGTGGGGGTCTTTCAAGCGTAAATTATTTTTCTTTTTCATCGCTTCGCGCCCCCTATCGGTAAGGGCGATTCATGAATCGCCCTTACCGCAAGCGGGAAAAAAGACAATAGTAGGAAACAATTATTCATTGACAATAAATCCTTTAACAATTAAATTGCGCGCCTTCGCAAATCTATGCCCAGATGGCGGAATTGGTAGACGCACTAGGTTCAGGTCCTAGCGGTGGCAACACTGTGGAGGTTCGAGTCCTCTTCTGGGCACCATTATTTACCTTTATAATCAAATAATCACACATATACCGGCAATGGCAGCGATCCGCTTGAACCGGCTGCATCCATTTGGTTTTCAAGAGATTCGATAAATAAATCTGACGTCATACGCACGATAACTTGTGGCCATTAACGGTTGTGGGCGCAAAATTTGCCGAAAAGCATACACAGGACATTTATTCGCTTCAATTATCTCATATTAAGCTTAACTGTTGCTGCGCACTAAATTTTTACTCTAGCCTATTGCTTATTTGCATATCCTTAAAGGGGCATCTCGCGATGCTACTTTGTCCTTTTATTTGATTATCCGGACTGTATTATCCTCTCATCAGCAAGCATGAGGCGATCGACCAGCGAGTGAGTCAGCGCCAGGTAAAACTGGTAGCGACATCTCAGGCTGACTTTTTCGAGTGCTTCCTTCTCGAACTCCGCGAGCAGTACGTCCGCGATGGCCTCCACCGTCGCTTGCCGGGAAATTTCACCCTCTTTAACATAAGACATTTCGCCGACGCATTCTCCGGCATCGAGCAGATTTAGCAGCCGGCCTTGCTTGGTTACCTTGGCCCTCCCGCTACCGAGAAAGAACAGGCTCCTACCATTCTCCTTCTCGCGCACGATCACCGTGCGCGCCGGTACGCGCGACCACTTGCAAGCATGAACCAGTTCCCATAACTCGGCATCGTCCAGATTGCCGAGCAGCCGTATCTTCTTAATCGCGGCGAATTTCTCGCTGTCCGGTATCTCGCTCTGATAGACGCTAAGACGCCCGGCCTTCGCGATATCCAGCGCCAGGTCTGCCCAGGACGAGTAGCGTTGCTCCGGAGTTTTCGACATCATCTGCAGGATAATCCAGTCGATGTCCTTGCTTAGATCGGGGCGATGAGAGCTTGGCGCCGGCGGCATCTCACAAAGGATCTTCGCAAACAGTTCTTCAATGTTTGAAGCCGCATAGGGCAGCTTCCCCGTGAATAACTGGTAAAGCACCACGCCGAGCGAAAACATGTCGCTGTGAAAATCGAGCGGATCGCCTCTTACCTGTTCGGGTGACATGTACAAGGGCGAACCAATCGACGCAATCTGTGTCTCCGGAGCCTTGCACAGGTATGCGGCGCCGAAATCCGCCACTTTTATATTGGTGCCGCTCACTACCAGTATGTTCGCGGGCTTGATGTCTCGGTGCACGATGCCCTGGCGGAACGCGTAATCGAGTGCGCCGCATGACTTGAATGCTATCTGTATGGCGTCTTCCGGCGAGAGGAGGCTTCCTGGCACGGTGTATTGCGACAGGTTACCTCCAGGGACATACTCGATGGCAATGTAGCCAGAGTCTTTGTTCACCGAGGCCTCGAGGATTGAAGCAATATGCGGATGCGTGAGCTTTCCGGCTAGCGAAGCCTCGTTCATAAACTGCATGATGTTTGTCTGGTCGAAATCTGCGTTCCTCACGACTTCCGGATCCAGAACTTTCAGTGCGATATCTTTTCCCGAGAACGTGTCGAGGGCGAGATAGACCGTACCTGACGCGCCTTTGCCAAGAACATTCCTGGGTTGGAATTTCCCTATTCGATCCATGGAACAGTCACCGCTATTACTTGGACTCCAAAAAGGTAGTAAATTGATGCGAGAACAAATTTTACTGCAGCATAATTAACCCGATTCTTCATACAGATTCCATTTTATACGACTCGTCATGAAAAGCAGAAAGACCAGCCACTGTAAGAATACAGCATAAGCCTAACAGCTAAACACCTTTACTGTCACAGAAAAGGATCCAGCCGTCACCGACATAGGGTTAATTGCAAACTCATCCACGCCCGGTTACAACTCGGGGTATGAAACCTCTAATTGCCAGGCTCAGGTTGATTGGTCAAGCATGGCGTGAGTTTAAATCGCATGATATTCTCGGTCACCCTGAAAGCAGCACCCCAAAAAAGAAGCACAAACCATATGCCCGTGTCCATCAAGACCCCTCAAGAAATCGAGAAAATGCGTGTTGCCGGCCGCCTGACCAGCGAAGTACTCGACTACATCGCGCCGTTCATCAAGCCAGGCGTGACGACCAACGAACTGGACAGGCTGTGCCATGACCTGATCGTCAATGTGCAACGCGGCATCCCCGCTCCGCTCGATTATGCGCCGCACGGGCACGCGCCCTACCCCAAATCGATCTGCACCTCGATCAACCACCAGGTATGCCATGGCGTACCGGGCGACAAGGTGCTCAAGAACGGCGATATTGTCAATCTGGACATCACCGTCATCAAGGACGGCTATCACGGAGACAGCAGCCGGATGTTCTATGTCGGCGAACCGTCGATCAAGGCCAGGCGGCTCTGCGAAATCACCTGGCAGGCGCTATGGCGCGGCATCCGCGCGGTCAAACCGGGAACGCACTTGGGCGATATCGGCCATGCCATCCAGAGCTTCGTCGAGCCGCTCGGCTACAGCGTGGTGCGCGAATTCTGCGGGCACGGCATCGGCAGGCGTTTTCATGAAGAACCGCAGGTATTGCATTACGGCCGCCCGAATACCGGCCTGAAGCTCGAAGCCGGCATGACTTTCACCATCGAGCCGATGATCAACGCCGGCAAGGCGGCCATCAAGCATCTCGGCGACGGCTGGACGGTAGTCACCAAGGATCACAGCCTGTCGGCGCAATACGAACACACCATCCTCGTCACCGACACCGGCTTCGAAGTGCTGACCGTTTCCGATGGCTGCCCTCCCCCGCCACCCCTTTGACAGCCTTGACGATGTGCCCGCGTTGCGCGAATCGCTGCGCAGCGATCGTTCGGTGCTTGAGCAAAGCTTCCTGAAACATAACAATGCAGCGCGTTTGCTCGCTGCGCACACCCGGCTGATCGACCGCTACCTGCGCCGCGTCTGGCGGCAACTCGCCATGCCTGACGGCATCGCGCTGGCGGCGGTAGGAGGCTACGGACGCTGCAAGCTATACCCCAGATCGGATATCGACCTGCTGATCCTGCTGGATGCAGAGCCGGGCGAAGCCCTGCAGCAGCAATTGCATCGGCTGGTCGGGGTGTTGTGGGATATCGGGCTGGAAGTCGGCCACAGCGTCCGCACCATTGAACAATGCATGAAGGAATCGGCCGACATCACCGTGCAGACCAACCTCCTTGAAGCGCGCCTGCTCTGCGGCAATGAGGAACTGTTCGACGAATTGTGCGGTAACGTGCAGCAGAACCTCGACTTGCGCGCCTTTTATCTTGCCAAGCTGCAAGAGCAGCAGCGGCGCCACGCGCGCTTCGCGGAAGCCGATTACAACCTCGAACCCAACCTCAAGGAAAGCCCGGGCGGCCTGCGCGATTTGCAGACCGTCACCTGGATCGCGCGTGCTGCCGGCCTGGGAACGCACTGGAGCGAGCTCGCGCAAATCGGGCTGCTCACGGCTACGGAAGCGCGCCAGCTTGCGCGCCATAGCGCGCTGCTGGCGACACTGCGCATCCGTTTGCATTACCTCGCCAAGCGGCGCGAAGACCGTCTGCTGTTCGACTTCCAGACTCAGCTCGCCGAACAGATGCGCATCGGCGCATCGGCAAACCGCCGCGCCAGCGAGCATCTGATGCAGCGCTACTATCGCACCAAACTGGCGGTGCGCCAGTTCAACACCATCATGCTGCAGAACCTGCACGACTATTTATTCCGCGAAACGCCGGCACAACACATCCTGAACGAGCGATTCAGGATTATCGGCACGCTGCTGGAAATCCGCGATGAAACGCTCTTCGAACGCGCGCCCGAAGCGATCTTCGAACTATTCCTGCTGATGGAGCAACATGCCGAACTGACCGATCTCAGCGCAAAGACACTGCGCGCGCTGTGGCGCGCACAGCGCCGGGTCGATGCGGCATTCCGCTACAACCCGTTTAACCGGGCGCGCTTCATGGAAATCCTGCGCCAGCCGCACGGAGTGCTGCACGCGCTGCGGCGCATGAACCAGTACGGAATCCTTGGCCGTTATATCCCCGCCTTCGGGCGCATCGTCGGCCAGATGCAGCATGACCTGTTTCACGTCTATACGGTGGATGAGCATATCCTGAAGGTGGTGCGCAACCTGCGCCGTTTTACCGCACCGGAATATGCGCAGGAAATCCCGCTGTGCAGCAAATTGATGGGCGAATTCGCCCGCCCGGAAGTGCTGTATATCGCCGGGCTGTTCCACGACATCGCCAAGGGGCGCGGCGGCGACCATTCGCAACTGGGCAAAAAGGATGCGCGCGCATTTTGCTCGCTGCATCAACTCAGCCGCGACGACACCGACCTGATCGTGTGGCTGGTCGAACACCATCTCACCCTTTCCACTACCGCGCAAAAACAAGACCTGTCAGACCCCGAGGTGATCGCCAATTTTGCCGGCAAGATCAAGAACGACCGCTATCTGGTCGCGCTGTACCTGTTGACCGTCGCGGATATCCGCGGTACCAGCCCGGAGATATGGAACGCATGGAAAGCCAGGTTGATGGAAGACCTGTTCCACAAGACGCGCCGCTACCTGAGCGACGGCAAGGTTGCCGACCAGCTCGGCGAAATCCGCCGCGCGTCGGCGGAAGCGCTCAACCTTTATGCGCTGCCGCCCGATGCCTACCAGTTGCTATGGGCGCAACTCGACGACAGCTATTTTCTGGATCACACGCCGCAGGAGGTTGCCTGGCACACCCGCCTGCTGGCATTCAAGGCCAATGTCGCCGCACCCGTTGTGAAGGCGCGCCTGAGCCGCGCCGGGGAAGGTTTGCAGGTGATGGTGTATTGTCTGGATCAGCGCGCCCTGTTTGCGCGCATCTGCAATTTTTTCGCGCGCATGAATTACACCATCGCCGAGGCGAAAATTCATACTACGCGGCACGGCTACGCATTGGACAGCTTCCAGATCATGGAGGCCGCGCAAGGAGAAACGGCATACCGCGACATCATGACCTACATCGAATTCGAGCTGGCGCAGCAGATCGCGCAGGCCAAACCGATCATACTTGCCTCGCCGGGGCGCGTCAGCCGGCAACTCAAGCATTTCCCGATCGTCACCGAGGTCGAGATCAGGCCGGACAACAAGGGGATGCATGTGCTGTCGCTGGTTGCCGGTGACCGCCCCGGCCTGCTGGCGCATATCGCCCTGATTCTGGACAGGCACAATATCCGCCTGCACCGCGCCAAGATCAACACGCTGGGCAGCCGCGCCGAGGACGTATTCTGGATCAGCGGTGAAGCGCTCGCGCAGCCCGAGCAAAGGGAGGCGTTGCGTCACGCCTTGATGAACGATTGATGGCGCGCCATCCGGCGCGAGAACAGCAAGTAGCCCGGATGAAACGCAGTGTAATCCGGGAAGGGAGGCGACGTCCCCCGGATTCCGCTATCGCTGCATCCGGGCTACGATTCTGACGGTGTGCCATCTGGCGCGCGAACAGGTTACTCCGCCGGTTCTTTCTGTCCGAGCTGACCGGTCATCTTCAATCCGCCCCAAACCAGAGACGTTTCCGGTTTGACTTGCCCGGTCGCCGCTTCGGTCTGGACGACCGCATTTTCATCCGCCTGCGCCGCGACAGAACGGATGGGCTGGCTGGCTTCGGTTGGCCGCACGGGTGCCGCTTCCTGCGTGTAAAACGCCGGCAGTGAAAGGCCGATCAATGCGGCCACGGCAGAAACCAGTCCGGCGCCTTTCGCTACCCGGACAATTTTCCGGTTCTTGCGCAAACGCGCCGCCGTTTGCAGCGTATCCGTTCCGGCGCGCGTCTGTTCGATATGCGCGCGAAGCTGCATATTTTCCTGCTCTTCCAGCTCGGCACATTGCCGCGCGGCCAGCGTTGCCTCCTGAGCCAGCATCGCCCTGGTCTGCGCCGCTTCGCGGGCGCGCTGCTCGGCGATTTCGCGTTCTTCCAGGGCGGCACTGGCTTGCTCTTCAGCCTTTACGCGCATCCCGATTTCGGCCAGCACCCGCTGTTCGTTCTCCAGTTTCTCCTGCTGTTGCGCCAGCAGTTTCTGCTCTTCTTCATGCTGGCGCATGGCAAGCTGTCCGGCTTGCTCCGCAATGGCCGCCCGTTCGGATGCGGCCCGTTGCGCGGCCTGCTCGGCTTGCAATCGCGCCTGCTCCGCCTCGGCTGCCTCCGCAACCATCCGCGCGGTTTCTTCGCGCTGCCGCCTGGCCGCCCCGGCGAGTTCCTTGGCGCGGTTGATGGCGGCCTGCTCCGCCGCGATTTTTTCCCGCTCGGCACACACCGCCAGGCGCTCCGCCTCGATACGCGCCTGCATGACCCGCTCCGCCTCTGCGGCAGCCGCCTGGCGCTGCTCGGCTTGCATCAGCAATTCGTGCTCCTGATCGAACTGGCGCTGCTGCTGCGCCAGCAATCCGGTTTCGATCTGCTCGAGCTGTATCGCTTCCTGGCGCGCGCGCTCGGCGGCCTTGCTGCGCTTGCGCACGGCAGCAATGGCCAGCTCTTCGCAACGCAGACGCTCATCCTCCGCCTCGGCGGCTTTGCGCGCTTCTTCGGCACGCAGCTTCGCCATCTTTTCCGCGCGCTCCATCGCGGTATCGCGCGCCAATTCTGCTTCGGCGATCTGCTTGCGGAAGGCGACAGCGGCAAGCGCCTCGGCGCGGATCTTTTCTTCCACCGCCTTGAGCGCCTGGCTCTCTGCTTCCGCGCGGGCTTTGGCGATATTCATCTCGCGCACCGCCGCCCGTTCCTTCTCGCGCGCGTCCTGCAGCGCCTGTTCATTCAGTTCTGCGGTTGCCTCGGCAGCTTCCCTGGCGCAAACCTCGAGCTCGATGCACTCGCTGTATTCCTCGATCATGCGCAGCTCGGCGGCCATGCGCGCCTCGATTGCGGCTAGGGCGCGCTTCTCGGTTTCGATATTCTGCTCGGTTACCTGGAGCGCCTCCCGCGCCGTAGCGGCGCGTTCGTTTGCCGTAGCGATTTCCCGCGTTTCAGCCTGCAACTTGATATCCATCTCGTGTGCGGCCGCCAGTTCCGCCTCGGCGCGCTGCTGCGCCAGTACGGTCAGATCCTGCTCCGCCTGGAGCTTGTGCGCGGCGGCCTGCCTCGCCATGCTTTCGGCAGCCAGGCGATCCTTCGCCTCCTGCTCGGCCTGGCGCAACAAGGAATTGGCTTCCTCGCGCTGCTGCAACATTTTCTTGTCGGCCTCGGTTTGCGCCAGCAACAACGCGGCCGCCTCCTGCTCCGCCTTGAGTTTGCGTTCCGCCCCGACCCGCGCAATCGCTTCCGATTCGGCACGCTGCCTGGCCGCCTCATAAGCCAGGCGCTCGTCGCGCGCGCGCGCCTCGGCGTCTACCCTGGCCTGTTCCTCGGCAAGCCTGCGCTGGGTGGCAAGCTCTGCGGCGGCATGATCCGCCGCCGCGCGCGCGCGCGCGGCCTGTTCGGCATCCCGGAAAGCGGCCAGCCGCGCCTCGATCTCGGACAGCGCCAGCGCTTCGGCGCGCGCGCGCGCGTCCGCTGCCTCGGCGGCGGCTTGCTCGGCATTCAGCTTCGAGTTCGTCAGCGCGACAACCTGTTGCTCTTTGTCGATCTTCTCTTCGACGGCACGCGTGATCGCATGGTTCGTCGATTCTTTTTCCTGCGCGAGCTTGGCAAACTCCTGTTCCAGCCGGGCGCGATTCTCCGCCGCATGAACGGCACGCTGCTCGGCTTCGGTGCGCATGTTGATTTTTTCCAGCTCGGTTTGCTCGGCATTGAGCCGGTTCCTGGCGATGCGCGCCTCTTCGGCTTCCGCCTCGGCCCGCTGCGCAGCCATCTCGCGCAACCGGGATTCCAGTTGCAGCTTTTCTTCAACCTGGTTTTTCAGTGCCTGTTCCGTCGCAAGGCGCTCTGCGCTGGCCCGTTCGGCACGGGCCGTAATTTCGGCGATGGCCATCTGAACGGCGTGAATCTCGGCTTCGGCACGCAGTTTGGCGTCTTGTTCCGCCTTGCGCTGCTGCTCGATCAGCCCCGCCAGCTCGCGCTCCGTCTTGGCCTTGTTCTCGGCCGCAGTGCGGGCGAATTGTTCCTGCTGCAGGCGTTGGTTCAATTCTTCCTGCGCCTGTTGTTCGGCGCGCAGCCTTGCCTGGTTTTCTTCCTGGAGCCGCATCTCGCAAGCAAGCTTTTCCTGCAACTCGCGGGCCAGCTTTTTCTCTGCATCGAACTTGATCTG
Source organism: uncultured beta proteobacterium (assembly GCA_963828205.1). GTDB lineage: Bacteria > Pseudomonadota > Gammaproteobacteria > Burkholderiales > Gallionellaceae > Gallionella. The sequence continues at coordinate 64,787 of CAWHDU010000006.1, read as the reverse complement.
GACTGTTTCTGCGAGCCGTGCCTCATCCTTGCAGTTGGTCTCGATCAGCGATGTCAACTCCGCTTCGGTGCGCGCGCGCGCCTGCGCCACCGCCCGAGCATGCGCTTCGGCGCGCGCGCGCGCCTGCGCGGAAATATCCGCCTGCATCTCGGCCTCCAGGCGCGCCCGCGCCTCCTGGATGGCTTGCGATTCGGCGATATATTCCTCGTTGTCGGTGTTGACTAAGCGGATTACGGCTGGTTTTGACATGGCGCTACCCCCTTGTGCCGGTTGATGCGCGATCGCACCAACCCTTTACTCAATTATTCATAAGTAAAGATAGCAGTTCGGGTAGCAGGTAAAGCGCGGAACAGAGCGGGAAAATCGGGTTATTTCGAAGGGGTAGCCAGAAGGAAAATCAGAGGCCGCTGAGCACCTTGACGTGCGCCAGCGCGCTACGCCCCAGCGCATGCAATTCATAGCCGCCTTCCAGCGCCGAAACGATGCGGCCATGCGCGTATTTCCCCGCAATATGTTTCAGCTTCTCCGTCACCCACATATAGTCCGTTTCGGTGAGCCGCAGCATCGCCATGTCGTCGTCGCGGTGCGCGTCGAACCCCGCCGAGAACAGCAGCAGCTCCGGGCGGAAACGCTCCAGCGCGGGCAGCCAGTGTCGCGTGACGGCGTCGCGAAACCCTTCCCCGCCTGTCCCGGCGGCGAGCGGCACGTTGATGATGTGGTCGTTGCCGCTGCCCGCGCCGCAATACGGATAGAACGGATGCTGGAAGGTGGAGCACAGCATCACGCGCGGATCATCATGAAAGATGTTTTCCGTGCCGTTGCCGTGATGCACGTCAAAGTCCGCGATCGCCACGCGCCGCAAGCCGTGCTGCGCCAGCGCATGCGCCGCGCCGACCGCGACGTTGTTGAAGATGCAGAACCCCATCGCGCGCGCATGTTCGGCATGATGCCCGGGCGGGCGGATGTTGCAGAAGGCATTCCCGGCCTTGCCCGCCATCACCAGATCGACGCCCAGCACCACGGCGCCCGCCGCGCGCAATGCGGCCGGATAGCTGAACGGGTTCATCGCGGTGTCGCCGTCGAGCTGCACCATGCCGTGCTGCGGCGCGGCAGATTCAATGGATTCGACATAGCCCGCAGCATGCACGCGCAACAACTGCTCGCGCGTCGCCTCCGGCGCCTCGTGGCGCTGCAAAAGATCGAACAACCCGGCGGCGATCAACTGATCCTCGATGGCGTGGATGCGCGCCGGAGATTCCGGATGAAAATCGCCCATGTCGTGCTTGAGGCAGAGCGGGTGGCTGATGTAAGCAGTTTGCATATGTAGAGTATCCAGGTATTCAGAGCCAGCGCCGCATCGAATACCCGCCGAGCAAAGGCCGTTGCAACGCGGCGCGCATGATTTGCCTGCCCCACTTGAACTCCTTGTAGAGCACGACGAAGTTCCACATGTCGCGCAGCACTCTGGCGCGGTCGCGCCAGCCCAGCTCCATCAGCGCGGCAGGAAAATCGGCCTCGTGCGGGCGGTCGAAGGCAATCTTCAGCGGGTTCCACTGGTCGGTCGTGCGGCGCACTTCCGACGCGATCATTCTGCGGTACATCTCCTGCATCGGCCGGTTGCGCAGCCGCGCTTCCACGATGGCCTCGCCGCAGATCGCGCCGGAATGCAGCGCGCAGCTCATGCCCTCGCCGATCATGTTGAGAAAACCCGCCGCCTGCCCGGTGATCAGCACGTTGCCCTTGCCGAATACATAACGGTTGATCAGCGACGGCCCGAAATTCTCGCCGCAGCCCTCGTGGTCGTCGTCCGCCGGTTTCAGCTTCACGCCATGCTTGTCCTCGAAGTATTGCTGCACCGCCGCATGCTTGCGGGCGAAATTGTCGCCGCGCTTGAAGCCCACGCCGACGATCTGCCGCCCGTCGCGCGCGTGGCTCCAGGTGTAGTGGCCGAGGCCGGGGTGGAACCAGAAATGGAAATACTGCTCGTCCAGCGGGCAGTCGATGATCTCGTGGAATTTCTGCCCGACGAAGAACCACGGGATGGATTGCTGGTATTCCGGGTAGAGCGCGCGGATCACCGGCGAACTCGGCCCGTCCGCGCCGATAACCTGGCGCGCGCGGTACTCGACTGGCTCGCCCATCCTCCTGGCCTGCACGATCACATGGTCGCCGTTGTCCTGCAACCCGGTGAACGCAGTCTGGTCGTGGATTTCCGCCCCGCTGCGCTTGATCGCCCAGTAATCTGCCTCCTTGCGGTGCAGGTGCGGCGTCGTGCCGCCGAAGAAATCCATCGGGATCGACACCATGCTGGGAAAGTGAAAAGTCACGCCACGGCACGACACCGGATCGTGCAGCGTCTCGCGCGGCAACGGGCCGAAGTTTTCCAGCAGAAAACGATGCCCGCGCGGCGACAGGATGCCGCTGCAAATCTTGTGGCGCGGCAACTGGAAACGTTCCAGCACGATGGTCTCCAGACCGGCATCCACCAGCCGCTTGGCGGCGGCGGCCGCCGACAGCCCCGCTCCGACGATGACAACATCAACTGTACGCATCAGCGCAACATCCCTTCAAATAATGTAGGAGCGGGCCATGCCCGCGATTAAACTGTTCGCGGGCATGGCCCGCTCCAACAGGTTCTAATTTTTGGCATTACGGCCATCTTCCGCCAACTCCGCCAGATGCGCCACTGGCACCTCGCTGACCCTCTCGAAAACCGCGCGATCTTCCAGATTCTCGACCACGATGCGTTCAATATTCCGCCCATGCAATACCCACCGCGCCTGCGCATCGTCGTCCGACGATACCGATCCCAGCCGTTGAGGCAGGCCGCGCACGGTCGCGGGAATGGCGATGCGTTGCAGGTCGAGGTTGAAGTCGCAGCCGCGCTCCTTGCGCAGGCGATCATAGTGCTTGACCAGCCGCACATAGTCGGCATGGTAGGCGCGCGGTTCGATCACGTACAGGTCGGTGGGACGCAGGTTGCGGCGGATTGCGTCAAGCGAACTCAATGTTTCGCCCAGGTTAAGTATCTTTGCGGCAGGCAGCCACTGCGCCAGATAGGGCAGCAGCAGGCCATCGGTAGCGATGACCTTGTCCGCGCGCCGCAACGGCTCGATCAATGCGGCCAATCTTGCGACGGGAACATCGACGCCCGCTTCCAGCGCCAGCGAAATATCGGAGCCATCATCTTCAACCACGGCAAACACACCCGATTTTCCAAGCAATGCCGTGATGCGATCCAGCAGTGCGGGCTGCGCACGCAACGCTTCGCCCGCCAGCAACGCGGTCTTTCCCCGATAGGCCGAAGTGGGCCACCGCGCCTGCGCCGCCATGCGTTCTTGCAGCGCAGCCGTTTGCGGATGCGGCAGTTGCCCGCGCAGCTTCAGTATCATGCCGCTAACATCGATCTGTTCCGGACACACCGGATCGCACGCGCGGCACAGGGTACAGTCCCGCACCGCATTGGCCAGATCGTCCGGCTCGGCACCGTGTTGCAACGCCTTTGCCCACCCCTGCGGGCTGTGTTGCAGGTCGCGCTTGCGCCGCCATAACGGGCACACCAGCAGGCACAGGCCACACCCGCTGCAATCCGGGTGATTCTTTTGTGCGGCCTTCAAATGTTTTTTGTAGTTGGCCATCAGAAGATCACATCCCGGTTCAGGATCATTGCCGGATCGGCCTCGCGCTTCATCTCCAGGTGGCGATCCACCACCTCGTCGCCGAACACGCGCCGGATATAGCCTTTCATCATGCCGCCGAAGCGATAATAGCTGCCGCCCAGCTCGACGCCGATGTCGTAGATCGCGTTCTTGAACGATTGCAGATAATCGCGGCTGTACACCCGGCCATCCATCATCGGCTCGAACTCGCAGCCGTAGGCCCAGCCCTCCGCATCGGGCGGAATGCAGGACATTTCGTAATGCGCCTTGTGCTCCAGGCGCAGCTTGATGCCGACCATGTACAACGTGTAATGCGGAAAGTATTTGCGGCATACCGCGTTGCCGCGCTCCACCGCCGCGGCGAATTTTTCCGCGGAGGTCGCAAGATCGGGAATCACCATCTGCTTGCTGCCCCAGAATTTCCACACCGCGCGCGAGAACACCACGGTACGGTCGTACATCAGGCCGTCGCGCAGGTATTCGGGGCGGCGAAACTCGGGAAACAGCTCGCGCTTGCGCTGCAACAAATACCACGCCTCGGGCAGCTTCCACGGGCGCAACGCATAGCGCCGCAGCATGCACAGCGCGAAACCGGGCTCGCCGTGGCCGCGCAGATGCTGCTGCCAGTTCGCGCGGAAGTCGGCTTCGCGTTCGTCCGAATCGAAGGCCACCAGCAGGTTCACCGCGCAATCCATGATGGTCAGGATGCCCGAATAGTCGCTGGCGTCGTTGCGGTTCAGCAACTGCATGTCCTCGATTGCGGTGCGCAGCGAGTCGTAATAGAAGTAATGCATGCGCAGCGGCGTATAGCGGCGAATCTTCAGCGTGGCCTCGGTGATCACGCCGAACTGCCCGTAGCCCAGAATCACGCGCCGGAACAGCTCGGCATGCTGCGTATCCGAACACTCGACGATATCGCCGGTCGGCGTCACCACCTGCAATGCCAGCGCCTGGTCGGCGCTGCACCCGAGGCGCGGCGAATTGACGTCGATGCCGCCGACGCCCAAGGTGCCGCCGACCGAAGAAGTCAGGTTGAGCGGCGCGGAAAGATAATCCATGCCATGACGGCGCAGCTCCTCGGCCAGGCTGTGCCAGAAAATCCCGCCCTCGGTGCGCACCGTCAGCGCATCGCTATCGACATGCAACACCCGGCTCATCCCGGTCATGTCCAGCAGCACACCGCCGAACGCAACCGACTCGCCCTCGGTGGTCAGCCCGCCGCCGCGCACCGTGACCGGCACACAGAATTGTTGCGCCGCCTTGAGCAAGGAAGCAATCTGCGCGGCACTGCGCGCGATCACCACGCCATGCGGCAAACCGTAAGCCGTGCCGCCCGCATCGGTGGCAAAGGTGCCGCGCGCGGCAATGTTTTCGCGCAGTTCGACGCCGCTATCGCGCAACGCGGCGGCAAATGGATGCCAGTTCTGTCCGCTCCAGCGGGTGGGATTGGTTTGCTGGCGCTTGATACCCAGCAAGGCATCGGCCGACGTGGCAAGGGCCAATGGTGCCGTGTTCTGTTATAGCGGATATTTCAGGGGGCATGTTGTACAGAAACTTTAAATGGGTTAATGCGGCGAGTCCTCTGGCGCGCCGAGTTGGGCATCAGACTCGCGTAATGCGATAGGTAAGTATTCGACAAACCGACAAGCGTCTTGGTACAAGCGGTAAATTTCATCAAGAGTTTTTTCTAGGGGAAATGTTGCATAGTCCTGGTGAACAAGCTTGTTCCGTTCATTTCCTACCTCTAAAAATGCCCGAACAGAAGAACGCAGTTCATCTGACTCATTTACTTTTGAAATCATGGACGACTTGAAATCGGTTCCAAAATAGCCAAAAAACTGATTAGCGTTATTCGCGTCCCATGTGAACCAATTGTGATATTGCCGAGAAATAGCTTTGTTTCGGACAAAGCTCTCGATTAGGTTAGATCCTCCAGACCGCTCTCGCACGAATTCAATGACACAGGTACAGATACGGTGCTCAAAGTAACTGGCAGCCGCGAGCAACAGAGCCTTCCGAAAGTGGTCAGCAGCAGTTACCTGAAGAGAAACTTCTGGAGTGTTCTGGAGTGCTTGTATTACCGCAGAAGATTCGTTGTAAAGCCGGTCTACTGAGGTTGCGCCTCGCATATATTAATAAACCCCAAGAATCTCAACGGCGCGCTCTAGGCGGAGTTTTACATTCGTAGTTTTTGTTGTTCCTTCGAGCGTTGCATTGACAAATTTTTCATCAGACGCTAACTGAGCGAGTCGCTCCGCAGATACATGCCCACTAATTAGACGTTGCTCACGCAACGCTCCGCCACACACTGCTGCGAATGCGACCTCGTAAAGTGCTACATTAAATCGCCCACTTTTTTTGCTCAGAAATGCGTCTTCTGGGAGTTGGGAGCAAGCCTCCAAAAAAGAGTTCAGTAAATCAGATAGGAAGCTATTCTGTTCTGTGACGTGGCTCCGGCTCTTGCGGGAAAATTGGTTCAGGAATTTAACCATCGAAGGTGCGTAATTTTTCACATCGATTAGCATGGCGAAGCCACGCAGAAGGATTTCAACATCCTTCATGTGAAGGTCAGACTCTTGGTTACCCAAAACTCGGCGCCAAGAAGGTAATGAGTTTGCCCTATACAACATTTCGTAAAACGGAGAGTGGTACATGCTTGTACGAATCTCCTGTGGCTTCAGGTTTACACCGCCAGTATTTAATCGGTTGAATACCTCAAACATTGAGGAGTCATCACCCTGAGGGGAGTTCTGCTTAATAATCACATTTCTAATTGTTCGGAGTTCGAACTGAGTCTTGTATCCCTCTAAAGTTTGATAACTGAGCCCCTTAAATCTATTTTTGTGATTCGGAAGCGTTTCAGGAAGCTTCAAACGGAAGTTTTCAAAATACGCATCATCATGGATTACATTTTCAGGGATTTTCCCGTTTTGATCGAATATTGTCCGCAGTTCAGTTCGTTTATCTTTACGAGGAAAACGTTGCTTTATAAAGTAATAAATGGACATAAGCCGCTGCTGTCCGTCAATAACAAGAAATTTATTTTTCTCAATTTCATAGAGAAATACTTGGGGAACAGGCAACCCAAGAATCAATGACTCGATTAGCTTAGATGCACGCACAATATCCCAAACAAAATTTCGTTGAAAACCTGGTATTCGGACGGCACCGGACTCAAGAAAGCTGTTGATTGTCAGCACATTAAAGTCGTTCGGTGCGGCGGTGATATCGTATTCATCAACTTGGATATCGTCAGCTTCCTCTGCATAGTCATCAAACCAGTTTTCATTGTTATTGCTATTCATGCATTATTCCTTTTAAAAATTCGAATTTACCACCTAAATGCTGATCTAGTTTTGTGCTGGGGCGACCTGTTGAGCCGAATTCGCCTAGTGGAAGCAGCGTGGGCTAAAGGCTCCAGGCTCGAAATCCCCCAATCACTCTCCACCGCGAATCCTCAAACGATCAGGCTCGACAATCCAGAGGCGTCCTTTGATCGGGCGCACCGCGAACATGGGAATGGCTTTCGCCAATAGATCAAGCAACGCCTGCTTGCTTTGCCGTGGCAAGCGCAACACCATGTATCCTGGTGACTGTGCCGGAGGGTATTGCCGGATGTCCGACAGGTCGAGATCGGCGGTAATCAGGATGCGGTCTTCATTCTTGCACACATCAACGATACGTTCGTCGGAGGCACCCCCCAACGATTGTTGATAAACCGTCATGGCATCGTGTCCGGCAGCCGCGAGCAGGTCGGCGGCTTCAATCGGCAGATTCTGGTCGATTTGAACTTCATGCCTCAAGCGGCAGCAGTTCCTCATGCGCCAACGCCGCAGCATAAGCCATGCAGGCATGTATATCGTCTGCGGTGAGCGGCGGGTAGCTTGAGATAATGGCATCGGTCGTCATGCCTTCCGCCAGATTGTCGAGCACGCTGCTGACCGTTATGCGAGTCCCGGTAATACAGGCGCGACCCTTGCAGATGGCAGGGTCGACGTGAATGTGTTGTTGCCAATTCATTTGATTGACTCCTTGAGGAACGGGAACCGTCTTTTTGCCAGCCCCTTGTTACCTTAACGCTCACCCAAGAATAATACAAGCGCAGAACTTATTGTGCTTCCCAAAATGCTGCCAGTGTTGCTGCAATTAGAAAATCTCCCCCACCCTCAATCCCTCCCCCGGAGGGAGATGGAAGGCAAGTCAGGCCGCCAGCTTGGCGCTCACCAGACGGTTGATGCTGACCCCCTGCTCGGCGGCCTCGGTAGCAAGCGCACGATGCACTTGCGATGGCACACGAACCATGAAGCGCCCGCTGTATTGCCTTTCGGACAACGGTTCAGGGATAGGCTCGCCTGCGGCTTGCATGTCGGCCACCGCTTCGCCAGCAATGCGGCGAATACCGGCAAGTGCCTTTTCCGGAGTAGGCGCAAGCCAGGATAAAGATGGAAACTCGGCGCACAGGCCGACATGCTCACCGTCTTCCTGCGACCAAGTGACGCGATAGGTATAGTGGTTGATGTTCATGGTTTGACTCCCAGCCGTTCGATTGCCAATAGCACTTGTTTTACTTGGTATGCCTTTGCCTTGCCCTTGTCATTCTGAATATTGATGCGCGGATCGCCTTGCCATGGTGTCTTGAATATCAAATGACTGCTGCCCGAATTGCGAGGCTTGCCGAAATGAGCCTCGCAGATTTTCCGCAGGTCAGCAAAGCAAATATTGGCGGGCTCGCGCTTCATTTGCTCAAGAATTTTATCGATTCCGCTCACTAAATTATGGTATCAATAATGATATTACATGTCAATTATCGTTAGCCATCAAGCGATGGTCAGCATCAAATGCCCGGCAGGCGCAGAAATCGGCTTCACCTTGATTTCAATGTCGTAGCCGAGCCGATTCAGGCACTCCATCAGCTTGCGTTCGAACAGGTTGGAGAAGTCGCCGCGCATCATGTCGGATACCTTCGGCTGGGTGATCCTCATGCGTTCTGCCGCTTCTTCCATGTCGACTTTAGGTGTTTCATTTTCCCTTGAATTGGATTATGTTGGGTTACGCGATAAAGCCGCTAACCCAACCTACATAGGCTGCTTAATTTCATTGTGGTTGTTTTAAGGAAAGCAGTTTGAGAGCTTCTTGCGCGGCATCATTACCCTGCGCGGCCGCTTTCTGCCACCACTCCGCTGCCTTGGCCGCATCCCTGGGCACACCTTCGCCTTTGTCATACATCGCGCCGAGCTTGTATTGCGCAAAATCGTTCCCCTGTTCGGCGGCTTTCTGGTACCACTCCGCCGCCTTGGCATCGTCCTTCGTTACGCCGTCCCCGTTGTAATACAACCGGGCGAGGCCGAGTTGTGATTTCGCATCGCCGGATTCCGCTTTCCGTTTCATCTCGGCAAATTTTGCCTCGGGTGCTCGCGGCCCCGCACCGAACTGGCTATTCAAACTTGTATTCTGCCCTTGCTGTGCATCGGCTCCTGTCTTGCCGACAGGCTCCTTGTCACCGCAACCGGCGATTGCCAGCATCATCAGCAAAATAATCTTACGCATTGTAACTCTCCAATAAATCCATCAGGCTAAATAAGGAAACGCCGAATAAGTCGTCATGCCCGCGAAGGCGGGCATCCAGCTCATTTATCTTTTAACTGGACTCCCGCCTTCGCGGGAGTGACGGGTTCGAATTTGTTCAGCGCTTTCATAATTCCGCACTACCATTGCCTCTCCCGCATACCGAGCACGAAGAAGACTGCCGCGATCCCGCTGTAGCCGATCACGAAAGGCCAGGTGTGCGAAGGCCCGTAGGCGTTCATGATCGCGCCGTTGGCTATCGCGTAGCCGTGCATCAGGCCGGTGGCGCTGATCGCCGCGGCGACGGCGACCCATGCGGCAGCGGCGCGGTAATGTTTTTCGATCAGGCACACCGTCATCGCGGCGAGGATCATCGAGGTGAAGATGAAGCCGCGCTCCAGCGAGATCAGCCCCGCTATGGGTATCTGCACCGACAGCGCCTTCATGCCGACCGCCTCGATGTTGGTTCCGGCGGCGCGCAAGGCGCCTTCGAGCACCAGTAGCCCCCACGCGGCCAACGCCGGGAAGAAGCCGACGACCACCGCGGGCGCGTGATCTCTCGGCGTGGCCTGAAAAGCCTGGGACGCGATGGTGATCCCGATCCACAACAGGATCGCCGCCCCCGCCTCGACCGGGATCAGCGCGGCGACGAACCCGACCAGCCCCAGCAGGCACAACAGGGTTACTGCGATTCCGTTGGCGATGGAGTATCCGGCGCCCGCACCCATGTGCTTCCAGCCCGGATGCCCGATGTAGATCGTCGTCGGAAACACGCTGCCGAAGCAGGCCGCCGCCATCGTACCGAGGCCGTTCACCGCAAGCGAGCTCTTGACCGGGTACACGTCTCCGGCTGCTTCGGCGCTTTCCAGGTTCTGCAGCGAGCCCAGCAGGTTGAACAGCCCCATCGGGACGATCACCGGCAGGAAGGCAATCATGTAGGCGGAAAAGGTCGCGTCCACTAGGTCGGCGATGAACAGGTGCGGCATCTGCGCCTGGATGTGCATCGCATTCGCCAGCGCGGCGCCGTCCATCCTGCCCATGCCCCACGCCAATGCGGTGCCTGCCAGCACGGCCACGAAACCGGCGGGAATGTTCGCCGGAAGAGTGATGCGACCGATGTACTGGATCAGGATGAAAGCGAGCGGGATGAAGCCCACCAGCGGGTCGGCGAAGATACGGAAGCAGAAATCCATCGAGATGAAGGTGATGGCGATGCCCGCCAGCGTCGCCAGCAGCGCCGCGCGCGGCGTGATGCGCTTCACCCATCCGGCCACGAACGCACCCCCCAGCTCGATCAGCCCGGAGCCGAGACAGGCGGCCAGGCCGACCTTCCACGCCAGCTCCACGTCGCCGGTCTGGTCGAGCACCGGCTTCATCACGAATAAAATATAGGCGAACAACGAGACTGTGTTGACCCCATACGGGAGCGCCGTCACATAGGGCTGTCCGGTGCGCCGCGCCAGCGCCCGCGCCTGGAAGGCGTAGAAGAGGTTGCCGATCAAGAGGCTCACCGCGACGCCCGGCAGGATGCGCCCATACACCATCTCTGGTGGCATCTTGAGGATCGCGCCGCACAGCACGACGATCAAAATGAGCTGGATGAGATTGTCGACGAACAGGCCGAAGAACCCGTCCAGGTCACCTTTGCGCCACCACCGGAACTGCTCCGTCATTTCCATCCTCTGAGCAAACCTTGAAAGGGCGCATTAGTAATGGCCTTTCACGATGCTGTCAATATCGCACGCTCCCGATGCTTTGCAGCCGGCAACTTGCAACATCGCCCATGCAAGACTTGCCCGCGTCAAAACTGCTATGATTTGCCCATGGCTCCCACCATATTCCGTCAAGGCGCATTTCGTTTCTTCTTTTTTCACGCGAAGAACCGCGTATGCATGTTCATGTTGCGCATACGGACGGAGAAGCCAAATTCTGGCTGGAGCCACAGATCGAGCTGGCAATGAATCAGGGGCTTTCAAACAAGCAACTCAACGAGGCATCGATTGCAGGATCATTACGAGGAGATTACCCATGCCTGGCGTAGCCACTTCTGAAATCGAAGTTTCCCTAGTATCGAAAAAGGGCTTCTGGTTGCTCCTGAAAAACGAGGAGCTGTTTGTCCCCTATGCAGAGTTTCCCTAGTTCAGGCAGGCTACTCTTGATCAAGTTACCACCGTCGAATGGCCAACCCCCAACCACCTCTACTGGCCTCTACTTGATGTCGATCTGACTGTAGAGTCAATCCGTGACCCCAGTCAATTTCCGCTGGTTGCCAAGCCTGATCCATCATTCAAGCAGAACATACCAAAGCGCGCGCCCTGATTGTGCGGCCGATTAAGGATTGTATCTTTTGGCGTATTGTTAATGTGGAGTTTTGCGTGTTGTGTGCGTAATGCGTTATTCGGCCAAAAACCAAATAATTTATAGTTTGATTTAAATCACGGTATGAATGAACTCATCGAACATCTGGGCAATCTACATAAAGAAGTTACCGACCGTAACGGTCAACTTAGGTTTGATCGAAATCACCCCCAGCAGCTCTACTGTATATGTTTACACGGCACCGTTCTCGAAACAGCCTCAGCATGCATCACATTATTGAAAGCCAACGAATGCTCAGCCTTGCCTGTCCTTCTGCGAAGCCTTCTGGAGGCTTATGTTGACCTGGTCAACTTGTGTCGCTGTCCAGAGTACATCTTTAGAATGCAGGCCGCATTTCTCAACGAACAGTCTAGGGTTTTAAAAGTGGCTATCGACTCTGGAGACACTAACCCATATCTGGAGGCGTTAGCAGCAGAAAGCGGTATACACGATCACGCGCAGAAGGTTGAAAAAGATCTGCATGAATTAAAAACTCGCGGGCTGGGTCCACTAAAAATCAAGGAACGATTTGAAAAAGCAGAGCTAACTGAAATGTATGAATCCGTCTATGCTCTGCTTTGCCAGCACTCTCACAACAATCTCAATATTCTTGAACGGCGCCACCTTGAAATCTCAAACGATGACCATCGGGTTGCTTATTTTCGACCTTGGGACAGAGAAGCAATATCGCCCTATGTTGACACAATAGCTGGGGCTCTTGTGGATTCCTTGAGAAACTTAACGGAGTTGCTCAAGATTCAGAAAGATATCAATCTTGAAAATGTGGAGAAATGCCTTGCGGTGTTACGGAATACATACTCACACTAAAGGCTCCCTCAATTCGCAATGCGGCGGTGCCGCGCCAGCCCGCGTAGGGCGCAATAACCGAATGGCATTGCGCCGCATGTGAATTCCATCCGGCGGATAACGCCTACGGCTCATCCGCCCTACAAAATCAACTCGCAATGCTGCGATGCCGCGCCAGATACAGCGGCGTCCACGCATGCGGAATCTTGTAGACAAAGTTGTAGCGCGCCACATGATAGCTGGGGTCGAAGCCGTAGAAGTTGAGTTTCATGTGTTGCAGTTCCTCGGCGCGGTAGGCATCCAGCGGCTTTTCCCGCTCGTCGCGTTCGCGCCGCGCAACCTTCTCCCGCAACAGCGTGGGGTAATCCGGACTGGTAGCCAGTCCTTCGGCGATCCGCGTTACCCTTGCGAGAAAATCTTCTCTATCAATTCCGAAGTATCCATCGATCAGCCCCATCGCCCGCGCCTCTTCGGCACCCACCGGCAGGCGGTTCTGCGTCAGCGCGAACGCCCGCGCCTCGCCCACGCGCCGCGGCAACAGGTAGGTCCAGTATTCCGATCCGTACAAATTGCCCATCCCCTTGTAATGAGGGTTGAGCACCACGCCCTCGCGCGCATAGACGCGATCCGCCGCAAGCGACAAGAACACGCCGCCCGCGCCTGCATTCCCTTGCAGCGCGGCGATGGTGATCTGTGTGGTGGTCGCGGCAATGGCGCGCGTCAGGTCGTTCATCGCATTGATGTTGCGCCAGGATTCGTCCGCCGGGCTGGCGGCGGCCTCGATGCAGTTGAGGTGGATGCCGTTCGACCAGAAGTCCGCGCCGCCCATCAGCACGATGACGCGCACATCGCGCTGCGTGGCGGCCAGATAGGCCTCGCGCAGCCGCTCGCATTGTTCAGTACTCATCGCGCCGTTGTAGAACGCGAAGTGCAGATAGCCGACACCGTTCTTCTGCTCGAACCAGATGTCGCGATAGGTCTCGCCAGTGTTCGACGAAAACGGGTCGAGCGGCGACTCCGGTACGCTGGCGAGATACCCTTGCAGCGCAAGTACAGCGGGTAATTTAAGTGACGGTTCGCCTTCAGTCTTGCGCTTCAGGTAGCCGATCCACACCGCGCCGTCGAGTGTGGCGCGGCAGATCGCGCCGTTGCGCTGCGCGATGATCGCGCCCGGCTGGCTGCCGCGCAGCGTACCCTCGGCGCAGGCATCGAACAGGTAATATGGCTCGCCGCACAGTTGGTCGAGCACACCCGGAAAACCGTCGGCGGCATGGATTTTTTTCAGCACCGTGCGCGTGTCGTCGCGGCTCCAGTCAATGGCGCGGTCGGTCTGCCTGATCGGCGCATGCAGCCGGCCAAGCACCTCGGGACGTGAATAGTCCAGCGGCATCGGTTTAAAATCTTTAACATGAAAATCGCGTAGCGATTCGTTCGCCCCCTCTCCCGCCGTGGGAGGGTTGGGGTGGGGGAAGCGCTCCACCGCCGCCAGCACCGCGCGCACCGCCGCCTCGACCACTTCGTTGCGGTACAGGCTGCTCTTCTTCGCCAGCCGCATCGGGAAGGTTTCCGCCGCCCAGATGTCGCCAGCATCCATTTCGCTGCTGGCCTGCAACACCGTGACGCCCCATTCCGCGCAGTCGCGCATGATCGCCCAGTCCAGCGCCGACGGCCCGCGGTCGCCGACGATGCCCGGGTGTACCACGAAACAGGTGTGGTTGCGCCATATCATCTCGGGAATGGCGCGCTTGAGGAACGGCGCGACGATAAGCTCGGGGCGATAAAGCTCGACTGCCTGCGCCGTGACCGCATCGTTGATATCGAATTCGATGGACACCTCATGCCCGCGCCGCGCCAGCTCGATATACAGGCGTTGCGCTAGGCTGTTGAAGCTGTGGGTGAGAAACAGGATTTTCACGATGCAGTTTTAACAGATGCGTGGGAGCTGCTCACCAGTCAGCCAATCGACCACACGCCGCCCGCCGAACGCGGTTTCCATCTGCACGAAATGGTGCGGATCTTCGATCACCTCACCCACTATCGCGGCATCGCGCCCCAGCGGGTGCGCGCGCATCGCCTGCAGCAACCGCTCGGCATCCTGCGGCGCGCAGATCGCCGCGAGCTTACCTTCGTTGGCGACGTACAGCGGGTCGAGGCCAAGAAATTCGCACGCCGCCTTGACCTGTTCGCGGATCGGCAATTTATCTTCATGCAGCATCATGCCCACCACCGACTGGCGCGCGATCTCATTGAGCGTGGTGGCGAGCCCGCCGCGCGTCGGGTCGCGCAGCACATGGATGTCCGGCATCGCCGCGACCATCGCCGCGACCAGCCCGTGCAGTGCCGCCGTGTCAGACTGGATACTGGTATGGAAGGTCAGGTTTTCGCGCAGCGACATGATCGCGACGCCGTGATCGCCGAGCATCCCGGATACCAAGATTTTGTCGCCCGGGCGGGCGCGCTCGCCGGAAATGTTGACGCCCTCCTGCACCACGCCGATACCGGTGGTGGTGATGAACACGCCGTCGCCCTTGCCCTGCTCCACCACCTTGGTGTCGCCGGTGATGATCGGCACTCCTGCATCCCGCGCCGCCTGCGCCATCGACTCGACGATCCGTTTGAGATCGGCGAGCGGAAAACCTTCTTCCAGAATAAAGCCAGCGGAAAGATACAGCGGTCGCGCGCCCGACATCGCTACGTCGTTGATCGTGCCATGCACCGACAGGCAACCGATGTCGCCCCCCGGAAAGAACAGCGGCGACACCACATGGCTGTCGGTGGACATCACCATGCGCCCATTGGTCACAGGAAAGCGTGCCTGATCGTTCATCTGGCGCAGGAATTCATTGTCGAACGATGCGAGGAACAGCTCGTCGATCAGTTGCGCCATCGCGCGCCCGCCGCTGCCGTGGGTCATGTCGACGCGGCCATGCTTGAAGTCGAGCGGGCGGGTGTAGTTTGGTTTGATTGTGTTTTTCAAGCAGCCTCCCGGAATCTTCCATAACTGTAATGCGCCGCACATGCCCCTTCACTCGATACCATGCAGGAGCCCACCGGGTTGTCTGGCGTACAGACCGTGCCGAACAGCTTGCAGTCCTGCGGTCGCTTCACGCCGCGCAGGATCGCGCCGCATTCGCATGCCCTATTATCGGGAATCGATAGCGCCGGTATCTGAAAGCGCAATTCCGCATCGAACTCTGCATAGGGTGCCTTGATGCGCAGCGCGCTGTAGGGCACCAATCCAAGGCCGCGCCATTCGAATACGCGGCGCAACTCGAATACTTCCGCGACCAGCAGTTGCGCCTTGACGTTGCCGTCGCGCGTCACCGCGCGCGAGAATTCGTTCTCCACTTCGGCGCGGCCTTCGTTCAGCTGGCGCACCAGCATCAGGATGGCCTGCATCACGTCGAGCGGCTCGAACCCGGCGATCACCACCGGCTTCTGGAACTCCTCGGCGAAATATTCGTAAGGGCGGCTGCCGATCACCGTCGAGACATGCGCCGGGCCGATGAAGCCATCCAGCGCCAGCACTCCGAGCTGGCGTATCTCCGGCGATTGCAGGATGTGCGAAATCGCCGACGGGGTCAGCACGTGGTTGCAGAACACGCTGAAATTCTTGAGGCCGAGCGCCTGCGCCTGCCGGATCGCCACCGCCGTCGGCGGCGTGGTGGTCTCGAAGCCGATCGCGAAGAACACCACCTGCCGCTGCGGATTTTCCTGCGCGATCTTCACCGCGTCGGCGCTGGAATACACCATGCGCACATCCGCGCCGCGCGCCTTCGCCTTCAGCAGGCTCATGCCGTCGGCCGCCGGCACGCGCAACAGGTCGCCGTAGCAGCACAGCGTGATATCCGGCGTTTGCGCCAACTGGATGGCATTCTCCACCCGCCCCGCCGGCAGCACGCACACCGGGCAGCCGGGGCCGTGGATCATGCGCACGTTGGCGGGCAGCAGGTCGGCGATGCCATAGCGCGAGATCGCATGGGTATGGCCGCCGCAGAATTCCATCAGGTGATAGCGGCGCTGCGGGTCGGCCTCGCGCGCGATGTTGGCGGCGATATTCCGGGCAAGCGCGCCGTCGCGGAATTCATCGACGTATTTCATTCTGGCTGTGCGTCTAAAAACCTAACTCCTCCCAGCATCCCATTGTCAGGGGAGGAGTTACTCGCCCCCCTGACAAGGTGGGTGCGGGGGGTTGGATGTTTGGAATAACCTGAAATGCCGGTGCTGTAGTCGTCATGGCTATTCACCTCGCACCGATTTCCGCGAACAACGCCAGTGTCTGCGCCGCCCCATCCGGGTCGAGCTTCTGCAGCGCGAACCCGACATGCACGATCACGTAATCGCCGACCGCAACGTCATCGACCAGCGCAAGGGATATTTCCTTGCGCACCCCGCCAAGGTTTACGATGGCGCTGTCTCCGGTAATGAGTTGTTCGACGCAGGCGGGGATCGCGAGGCACATAATCAGGTTCCCAGTTTGATGGATTGCAGCGCGACCCACGCCTGGCCGAGCGAGATCGCAGTGTCGCCGGGTTGCATGCGTTGAGCGATCAGCACTTGCAGCCCTTTCGCGGTCAGCCCTTCGGACAGGGTGCGCAACAGGATATCGTTAAAGAAGCAGCCACCGCCAAGCGCGACCTGCGCAATGTGGTGCCGGTGCGCGGCGCGCTCCACCCACTCCGCCATGCCCGCAGCGAGCGTGGCATGGAACAGCGCAGCACCGTGATCCGCGCCATTGTTTCCTCTGGGGCAATCGGCCAGCGCCGCGAGCAACGGCGAGAAATCCAGCACGCCGCTTTCATCAATCCGGTAGCCTCCTTCGAGCGGCGCGACCTCACCGTGGCGCTGCGCCAGTTCCTGCAACTGGGTCGCGGCCTGCGCCTCGAAGGCCTGTACCTCGTTCACCCCGAGCAACCCTGCGGCGGCATCGAACAGCCGCCCCATGCTGGAGGTTGCCGGGCAGTTCAGGTTGCGCTGCAGCATCGCCGCCACCGTCTGCGCTCCAGGCTGGTTCGGAAAACGCCGCGCGATTTCATCGCCGCGCCCCAACTGGAACAGCATCGCCGCCGCCATGCGCCACGGCTCGAGCGCGGCATGGTCGCCGCCGGGCATACGCAGCGGTGCCAGATGGCCGAGGCGCTCGAAACCGGCACCCTCCACGCGCAGCAGTTCTCCGCCCCACGGCATGTTGTCGGTACCCAGCCCCACGCCATCCAGCGCCAGGCCAAGTACTGCATCTCCGGGCACTGCTTCGCCGATGTGATGCTCGGCGCATAGCGCGGCGATATGCGCATGGTGATGCTGCACGGTTATGACCGGCAAGCCGCGCTGCGCGGCATAGGCATGCGCGAATTGGGTACAGTAGAAATCGGGATGCAGGTCGCATGCCACCGCCTCGGGCCGCACATCGAGCTCGTCGCACAGCCACACCACGGTGTCGTCGAACATCTGCCGCGCCTCGGCGCTGCCCAGATCGCCGATCAGTTGCGAGATATGTGCCTCGCTGCCGCGCGTAACGCAGACGGTGTTCTTCAGCCATGCTCCGCAGGCCAGGATCGAGGGTCCGGAAAACGGCAAAGCAATGATTTTATCCAAGCGACGCTTCCGGTTTTGCGGTAGCCGCCTTGCAGCAGCCTTTCCTGATCCACTCCAGCCATTCCGCCATGCCCTCGCCGCTGGTTGCCGAGATGCGGATCACTTGCAGCTCCGGATTGACGCGGTGCGCGTATTCGATGGCCACGTCGGCATCGAACACCAGGTGCGGCAGCAGGTCGCACTTGTTGAGCAGCATCATGTCTGCCGCGCGGAACATATCGGGATACTTGAGCGGTTTGTCTTCGCCTTCGGTGACCGACAGGATCACTACTTTGTGCGCCTCGCCCAAGTCGAAGCTCGCGGGGCAAACCAGATTGCCGACATTCTCGATCAGCAGCAGGCTGCCGTCCTGCAAATCCAACTGCCGCATCGCCTGGCCGACCATCTGCGCATCCAGATGGCAGCCCTTGCCGGTGTTGATCTGGATGGCGGGCGCACCGGCGGCGCGGATGCGCGCCGCATCGTTCTCGGTCTGCTGGTCGCCCTCGATGACCGCGAGCGGCTGTGCCCCATTCAGGGCTGCGATGGTCTTGACCAGCAGGGTGGTTTTGCCCGAGCCTGGGCTGGACACCAGGTTGAGCGCGAAAATTCCGCGTTCCGACAGGTGGCGGCGATTTGCATTGGCATAGCCGTTGTTTTTGGCAAGAATATCCTGTTCGAGCTTCACAATGCGCGATGCACTCGCCTCCACCCTGCGCGCACTGGCCTCGTGCGCACGAAAATGCATCGGCCCGTCCGCCTTGCGTTGCGGGCGCAGAGCATGCCCTCCGATGAGCGTTTGTCCATTACCGCATCCGCATGTTGTACACATCATTCAACCTCAAATTCCTTGACTCGCATCACATCGCCGCCAGTCACGCGTATCTCGTAGCTGCCGCAGTTCGGGCATGGTTCATAAAGTGCGGCGATCGGGATTTCCAGCGAGCATTTTACACACTGACCACGCCCTGCCGTCTCGACAATTTCCAGGCGCGCCTGATCCGCGATGCTGCCGCGCATCACCGCATCAAAACAAAAACGCATCGATTCTTTTTCCACACAGGCCAGTTGGCCGATTTCCAGCCACACCGTTTTGACTCGCGTGAACCCTTGATTGCTCGCCGCATCCTCGATGATTTGCAGAACGTTTTTGGCCAGCGATATCTCATGCATGGTCGTACTCCCGGACAGTAGTCGCATTTCGCCTATCGTAAACGGGATCGCAAAACAGGCTCAACTTTAACCTGGCAACCATCTCTATGAACCTTGCACGGAAAGATAAATGCCAATATCCACATCGTCGATCTGGCTGGCGGCAAGGTGTTTTTCTGCGTAAGCCAGAAAAACCTTTTCGGAAAGGAACAGATCGAACAAGTCGCCGTCAATGTGGTTGTCCAGTTTCATGCGGTGCATGATATTGATGGCCCAATTCAATGTGCCGGGTTTGCGGTAAGGCCTGTCGGGCGCGGTGAGCGCCTCGAAAATGTCTGCAATCGCCACGATACGCGCCGGAATGGACAATTGATTGCGTTTCAGGCCGCGTGGATAACCCGAGCCATCCATGCGTTCGTGGTGCCCGGCGGCGTATTCCGTGACGTTGCGCAATGAGCGTGGAAACGCAATGTGCGACAGCATATTGATGGTGTGAACGACGTGATCTTCGATGATTTTCCGCTCTTCCTGGTTCAACGTGCCGCGTTGAATGGAAAGATTGTAAACCTCGTTCTCGGTCAGCAATGGGTGTGTTTCTCCTCGAGCATCGACCCAGCGCTGCATGGCGATGCCTTGAATGCGCGCAACATGCTCGCCGGAAACGAACTCGCCGCCCGAATTGCATTTTTCAAGGAATGCGAAATCCTCATCGAGCTGGCACAGGCGCTCCTGATAAACCCTCTCGGCGGTTTTTTGCTCATTTCCCTCTGCCAACGCGCGGTAGTAGTCGATTGCCGCGTCTCGCCGCAGCGCTTCGAAGCGCAAGGCGACCAGGTGGATGCGATTGGCGATGCAGTCCAGCTTGTTAGCCTTGTCGACCACCCACTCCGGCGTGACCACTTTGCCGCAATCATGCAGCATGGCGGCAATTTCCATGGTGTTGCGCTCATCCTCGTCCAGCACGAAATCGGCGAACGGTCCATTGCCGGCTTTGTGCGCCGTTTCCGCAATCATCAGCGCGATCTCCGGTACACGGCGGCAATGGCCGGCGGTATAGGGCGACTTGGCGTCGATGGCGGTGGCGATGACCCTGACGAAGGACTGGAACATCTTCTGCTCGGCGGCGTAAAGCTGGGCGTTGCGCAACGCGGTGGCGGCAACGGAAGATAACGTCTGCGCACGCTTCAGGTCGGCCGCGCTGAAACCTTCCTGACGGCGGGAAGCCAATACCAGCAAGCCCAGTTTCTCGCCATGCGAAATCAGCGGCAGCCACAGCAGCGCCTGCCAGCCCGCCACTTCCTCTGTACGCAGTGCGGATGACGGCAAATCGTTGACGATGTCACCTGTTTCGCGCGCGGCCAAGCCGGCAAACATGCGGCTATCCTTGAGCCGGATAAAGTCTTCTTTGGCGTTTTCGCCAAAAAATGCGGCCAGGCTCCAATCGTTGCTGTCGGCGGTATTCACAAATATCGCGCCACAATCCGCCGTACTGTTGCGCCCATCGAATTCCTTGAGCAGGGCGGTAACCACTGCGACAGGCTTGAGGGAATGATTGAGTCCGGTGACGGCACGTTGCAACAAAGCCATCTCACGGTAGCTTTCGAGTGTTTCGCGCGCCACCGCACGACGCCCGTGTTCCGATTCGAGCATTCCTTGCAGGGTATAGGCAAGGAATCTGCCCCATGTTTCCGCCTGCGCAATTTCACTCCCCGCTGGCAGGCGCAATAGCAACATCCCCACCCGTTCTCCTTCCAGCATCAGGGGAAAAGCTTGTATGCCCGGCGCACCCTCGGCCAGTTCACAGCCAGTCCCGTTCATTTCCACCAGAAGTTTGCCGCCAAGCTGCAACGCCGCGCTGCTGCCGGCCGGCAGCAGTGGAAGCACCAGCTCGAACTGCCGGCGCACCCATGCGGGTTTGAGATAGTGTTCCGCTTTAATCAAGATTGGCCTAATATTTCGCGCGCCAGATCGAGAATTTCATCGGGATCGAACGGCTTGGTGATGAATCGATGCGCGCCCTCTCCCAACCCGCGTACCCGATCGGATTCCTGACCCTTGGCGGTCAGCATGACGATGGTCGTACCGCTCAGCGCGGGATTTTTACGCACCGCCGCACAAACCTCATAACCGTTCATCAGCGGCATCATCACATCCAGAAACACCAGTTGAGGCCGTTCGCGTTCGATCAACACCAAACCTTCCGCGCCATTTGCGGCGAGCAGGATTTCCGGCTCTCCCTCCAGGTCTTCCAAGGTTTGCTCCAGCAGCGAGCGGATATGGACTTCATCGTCCACAATCGCGATTTTTGCATTTTTGCTCATCGTCTTCTCCTAATGTTTATTCTGCTGTGCGTTGCGGCGTCGCGATTCCCGGTTTGGTTTCGCGCGCCGCCTGCAGAGGCATGATCATGACTTCCAGCGATGCGGCTGCGTTCAGCATGTGCAAATCGACCTTGTCGAGCAAATTGACGGGGACTGCCAACATGCCCTGAAAACCTGACTGGATGCGGGCAGGCAGTTCATCGATGCGGCAAAAATCCACCTCGCAATGGACCGTGAAGCCACCCGGCGCCATCGCCGAATCCCGATCCGTCTCGTAGAGCACCAGGAAATGCATTTTCCTCAGCTCCGCAATTTCGCCGTCGCCCAGCAGCAAATGAATGTTCTTCAGGAAACGCGGCTCGTCGAGCGGCTTGGTCATGGCCAAATCACCGCCCGCCGTATCCCAATCAGGGAGCGCCGATACCACCATGATGGGAATGTGCTGCAATACGGGATCGGCGCGCAGCTTGGCGATGGCGGTGCGCCCATCCATCACCGGCATGGCAAGATCCATGGTAATCAGGTCAGGATGAAACTCTTGTGCGGCAACCAGGGCCGCTTGCCCGTCTGCCGCGGCAATGACGTCGTAGTCCTGCTCCTGCAATAACTGGGTGAGATAATCGCGCACGCCTTCGTCGTCATCCACCACCAGCACCCTGGGCTTCCCGCTCTTGCCTGGCGATGTCGCCCCGTCCGCTGCACTGCGCTGCTCTTCGGCGGAAAAGGATGCGATGCGCGAGGTGATCCCGGTGGTTTCCACCAGACTTTCGGCGGCGGGCGGCAACAACACGGTGAACACGCTGCCCTTGCCTGGTTGCGATTGCGCCCGAATTTTTCCGCCGTGCCGCTCGACGATTTCGCGCGAGATCGCCAGCCCCAGGCCGGTACCTTTGGGCCGATCCTTCAGGGTGTCGCCATGCTGGGCCTGCTGAAATTTGTCGAAAATCGTTTCGGCTTCTTCCGAGGGGAAACCGATGCCGCTATCGCTGACGTCGATCTGGATCAGACTTTCCGGATTGAGGAAGGCTTGTACCGTCACCGCACCCTGCTCGGTAAATTTTGCGGCGTTGTGGAGCAGATTGACCAGCACCTGCAACATGCGATCGGCGTCGCCGACAAACAGCGGCAGCCCGCCCTGGACTTCAACTTTCAGTTCGACGCCAGGTTTCTGGTCAAACATGCCGCGTGCCGCATTGACAGCATCACGTATCAATATCTCGGCCTGGACCGGAGCGTCATGCCAATCAACGCGCCCCGCCTCGATCTTGGCCAGATCGAGTACATCGTTGATGAGGCGGGTGAGACGATCCGACTCCTTGAGAATGATTTCCAGATTTTCCCGGATGCGCTTGGATTTTTTGTTCAACCCGGCATCTTCTTCCACCAGGGGCGCGAAACTGCGGGAAAATTCGCGTTCGACCAGATGGGCGAATCCTCTGATCGAAGTGAGCGGCGTGCGCAATTCGTGGGAAACCGAGGAAAGAAAATCCGACTTCAGTTGATCGAGTTTTTGCAGCCGCTGTTTGGCTGCCTCCAGTTTGTCAATGCTATGGGTGTTGCTGGTAATCCTCTCGATCATCTGGAGCAGTGATTCCTGCATGTGGTTCAACGCCTTGAGCAAAACACCAATTTCGTCCTCGCGCCGTGTGACAATCTTGCAAGTCAAATTACCATCGGCGATTTTCCCGGCAGCGGCAACCGCCTCGTTCAAGGGGTTGATAACCAGCGAACGCGACAGCCAGAACAGCATGCCCATCAGAATGCCTCCCAACACCGCGCCTATCGACACCACGGTGAAAACAGCTTTTCTTACCGCTCCGCTCACTTCGCCCTTGGGGTAAGCAGCCACGATCTCGAACCCCCAGGGAGCAAAGGTTTCTTTTTTTATCACCCATCCATGGATACTGCCGTTTGCGACACTCAAGGCAACTTCAGGGGAGACGTTATCAGAATGGAAGCGCACCTTTCCTTTATCATCCATCAGGGCGACAAAGCCGTTACTCAGAATGCTGCTTTTGGCAATGGATTCCTGCAAGGCCTGCATGTCAACCTGGTAACCCACATACCAGACACCGGCAATGCTGTTCCGGCTATCGAACATGGGTTCATAGCCGGTGAGGAAGGGGTTGCCGAGGATATCCACCTGGCCATAAAAAGCCTTGCCTTCGCGGATCGCATTGATAGCCTTGCCGCTGGGGTCGAGGATCGTGCCGATGGCGCGCTTGCCGTCGCTTTTTTTCACGTTGGTGCTGATCCGCACGAATTCTTCGCCGGACTTTGAGAATATCGTGGCGGTGCCTCCCTGGCTGGAGGTTACGCCATCCACCAGTTCGAAGCGGTGCGCCTGAGGCTGGCTGCCGAAAATCAGGTCGGGCGGCGTCTTGCTTTCGACCGTCACCGGATTGCCTTGGTGCGGAATGCCGATGGCGCCGCCGCGTTCCATCAGCAGTTTCATCGAGCCCTTCACGCGCTCCATCATGATGGCGTCGGTGACGGCAAGGATCCGCGCTACGTTGGAGAGTTTCTCCTGGCTTTCGCTCTGGGCGGACTGCTCGATGCTGCGGCTGTTGTTGATCGAAATGGCCGCGACGAGGATAAGCGTGGTGGCGACGACAAGGGCTGAAACGGGCAGGATGAATTTTGCCTGAAGGGTGCGAAAAAACATGCGGATGATCCTCTTTTACTGTCCCGGTATTTCGCGCGCCAGATCGAAAATTTCATCGGGATCGAAGGTTTGGTGATGAATCGATGCGCGCCCTCTTCCAACCCGCGTATCCGATCGGGCTCCCGGCTCTTGGCGGTCAGCATGACGATGGTATGGCAAAACGGGTTTAGCCGCCGCTCTTGATAAAAGCCAGGTCATCCAGCGCTCCGTGTTTATCGGAGTATTGCTCCATGATTTTCTGGATTTGAGGCAATACCGCCTTGAAAGGCTCGATCAGATCAGGGTCAAAGTGCGTGCCGGCGCATCTTTCAATTTCGCGCACCGCCTCTTCAATAGGCCATGCCTTTTTGTAAGGACGATCCGATGTCAGGGCGTCGAAAACATCGGCGATGGCGACAATCCGGGCGAGCAACGGGATTTCCTCGCCCTTGAGCTTTTTCGGGTAACCGCTGCCATCCCATTTTTCGTGGTGCGCCAGCGCGACGCTGTGCGCTGTCTGGAGCAGAAGGCTGGGATGGGTTCCGATAATTTCTGCCCCCATTGCCGGGTGCATGCGCATAATCACCCATTCGGTTTCGTCGAGCTTGCCGGGCTTGAGCATGATGTTGTCGGGGATGCCGATCTTGCCGACATCGTGCATCGGCGCGGCATTAAACAATATATCGACGGATTCTTCCCCCAATCCGAAGGCTTGGGCGATCAGACGGGAATAATGGCTCATGCGGATGACATGGTTGCCGGTTTCGTTGTCCTTGAATTCGGAAGCGCGCCCGAGGCGGCAAATAATATGCCGCCGGGCTTTCTCGAGCTCGGCGGTGCGCTGTTCAACAATGCTCTCCAGATGGCGCGTCTGGTCGTAAAGCGCAAGATGGGTCTTGACTCGCGCCAGCACGATCGCCGGGCTGATCGGTTTGGCGATGTAGTCCACCGCCCCCATTTCCAGCCCTTTCTTCTCGTCCGCCACTTCGCTCATGGCGGTGACGAAAATCACCGGAATACCGTGCGTGGCCGGGTTCTCCTTCAGATTTTTGCATACTTCATATCCGTCCATGCCAGGCATCATGATATCGAGCAGGATAAGATCGGGAGGCGTGCTGGAAAAGGCTATTTTCAGTGCCTTCTCGCCATTGGTCGCTATTCTGGTGCGGTAATGCGGGTCGAGAACCTCGGTCAGCAGATCAATATTTTCTGGCGTATCGTCCACGACCAGAATCGTTTGTTTTGTTTGTAACTCGATCATGCGTTCCTCTAAATTATTGCAAAATTAAATTCACTGATGCCGTGCCAGGCGCCAGAATGAAGCGCATCAGAGAACAATCCCCAAAGCGTGCGCCGTTCCATTCAACTCATCCATCGCCCCTTCAAAATCGTATTTGGCAATAAGTTTTTTGAGCTGTTTGGCGGAAATATCCTGGCCCGCTGCGGCGAGTTTGTCCGCAATGCCGTCCACTATCTTGCCGGCTTTGGAATCATCATCCGCCAGCAGTGCGGCAAGCTGCCGCAACTCGTGGGCGAGCACCGTCATGTTCACGGAACCTCCGATCACCGGCGCGTCCTCCGTGGCCTGCGGGGGCCCCATCACAGCGACTATCCGCTCCAGCAGGACAGCCAGCTCCTGTTCCATCGCATTCAAAGCCGGCGCCAGGCCATCGGACTCGCCCCGCCTCAACATGTCCTCGACCATGCCGGCGCACTCCGCCATTTTTATGGCGCCTATATTGCCCGCCAGCCCCTTCACCGTATGCGCTTCGCGGGTAGCGGTGTTGGCGTCGTTGTTCTCGATGGCCGCCTTGATGCGCTTGATTGCATCCGCTTCGGTTTCGCTGAAACGGTTGAGCAGCTTGCGTAACAGCTTGACGCTGCCGCCGACGCGCTTCAATGCCTTGTCTGTTTCCAGCCCGGCTATATACGGCACCTCGTCGTCTTTCGCCGCTTTCGCAATGCCTGTTTTGGCGCCTGATTCGGCGGCGGCCGCTTTCGGCCTGATCCAGCATCCCAGGGTGATGAAGAGCTGGCCGACATCGATCGGTTTTGCGATGTGGTCATTCATGCCGCTTTCGATACACTTCTCCTTGTCGCCCGCCATCGCGTTGGCCGTCATGGCGAGAACCGGAAGATGGGCGAAACGCGCATCCTCGCGAATTTTGCGGGTGGCATCGAAGCCGTCCATCACCGGCATCTGGCAGTCCATCAATACGCCGTCGTAATCGGCCTGCGATATTTTCTCCAAAGCCTCGGCGCCATGGCTGGCAACATCGACCCGGATACCGGCAGCCATGAGGATTTCCAATGCCAGCTCCTGGTTGACCGCATTATCTTCCACCAGCAGCAGATACGCGCCGCACATGGCTTTCTTTGCGGCAAGGTATTCACCCTGCTGTTCCTTTATGCGCGGGCGGTGCACGGCATCTTTGCCAAAGGCATTGAGTATGCTGTCGACCAGAGTAGAGGGGCTCACTGGCTTGATCAGCACGCCCTCGATTTGAGTGTCATGCGCCCGCTGCAACAAGTCGTCCCGTTTGTAAGCTGTCACCATTACGAATGTCGGCGTATGCACCAGCTTGTCATCGGAACGGATGCGCCTGATGGTTTCAATGCCATCCATGCCGGGCATCATCCAGTCCATCAGCACCAAACCATAAGGCTTGCCTTCCAGCTGGGCGCGCTCCAGTTCGCCAATGGCTTCCATGCCGCTGCTCACGGCAGTCGCATCGAACTTGAGCGACGCCAGCATGGACAGCATGATTTCGCGTGCGCTTAAATTGTCGTCCACCACCATAACGCGCAGTCCCGTCGCCTCCTCGATGGTGGTCACGAGGTGGCGCTGCTCTGGCTGCAAACCGAATTTTGCGGTGAAATGAAACCTGCTGCCGACGCCGGGCTGGCTTTCCACGCCGATGTTGCCGTCCATCATTTCCACCAGACGCTTGCTGATGGTCAGACCCAAACCGGTGCCGCCGTATTTGCGCGAAGTCGAGCTGTCCGCCTGGGAAAAAGCCGTGAACAGTTTGCTGACTTGCGCTTCGGTCATGCCTGCACCGGTATCGGTCACATCAAAGCGCAAATGCACGGCTCCAGCCTCGCCGGCGATCTTGTGAATGCCCAGGGTAATTTCACCTTTCTCGGTGAATTTGATGGCGTTGTTGACCAGGTTAATCAACACCTGCCCCAGCCGGAGCGAATCGCCAATCAGCGCGGTCGGCACATCGGTGCCGACATTGAACAACATCTCCAGCCCTTTATCCTGCGCCTTCATAACGGAAATATCCGCCAGGTGTTCCATGACATCTTCCAGATAGAAGCCGGCCTGCTCAAGCTCCATTTTGCCCGCTTCGATCTTGGATGAATCAAGTATGTCGTTGATGATGCCGAGCAGGTTCCTGGCTGCGGACTCCACCTTCTCGAGGTAGTTGCGCTGCTTGGCGTTCAGGTCGGTTTGCAAGGCCAGATGCGACATGCCGATGATCGCGTTCATCGGCGTGCGGATTTCATGGCTCATGTTGGCAAGAAAATCGCTTTTTGCGCGGCTGGCCGCATCTGCGATTTCTTTGGCTTCCTGCAATTCGGCCTCCATGCGCTTGCGCATGACAATTTCCTGCTCCAATTGCAAGTTTTTCTTTTCGACATTCGCCAGCAGCGCCTCGGTTTTTTCGAACTGTTCGACCACCAGTTTGGTGGTGATATCCGCCGCTTCCCGCGACACGCGAACCTCCGCGATCAGCAGGCGGTTCTCTTCTACGAGCGCGTCATATCTTTTGTCTGCCTTGGCCAGCACAGGATCATGGTGTTCCATCAATGGCGACCTCCACGTGCATCCAGAATAACGTCGGGCGTCAAGCGGCTCATCAAGCCTCCAGAGCGAGTTGCAGGCTGAGGCGGGCAGCGTCCAGCACCGCGCCATCCGACGCTCCCCCTTCGCAGCCGACGAGGCGAATCCGCGGCGGCGGGTTATCGACCACCGCAGGCAGGATGTGCAGCAGAAAAGGCAAACCGGCTTCGTGGCCAAAGCTGCCGGTAGCCTGGCGCGCGACGATGTCGCCGTCGATGACGGTGATTTCGCCGATCGGGCCGAAGCCGCTGACCGCATCGACGAAAACCACCTGCCTGCCATCTTCGAGATAACGCAACAGGTTGAGGCCGGCCAGGCCGCCATCGACAATCTCCACCTCCGCCGGGCGCTCCATGCCCTCCAGCCTGTCGTAGACCCTCGGCCCGAAATCGTCTTCGCCGACAAAACGGTTGCCGATGCAGAGGATGCGGGCAGCCATGTCAGTTATTGCGTTTCACGGTGTGTACGGCGCAAACCAGGCAGGGGTCGAAGGAGCGGACGACGTAGCCCGCTTCGACCGGATTATCCGGGTCGGCGATGGGGGTGCCGACCAGCGCCTCTTCCCACGCACCGCGCACGCCCCCTTCATCGCGCGGCGAGCCGTTCCATGCAGTCGGGGTGATGATCTGGTAGCGCGCAATCTTGCCGTTTTCTATGCTCACCCAATGGCCGAGCACACCGCGCGCGGCCTGGGTCAGGCCGACGCCGCGGCCATCGGGCACTTGACCGCTGCCGGCGATGATCGCCGCGCCGTGCGTGGCAAGGCATTCGCCGAGCCAGGTTTCCATTGCCGGCAGCAGGGTCGCCGGACGCGTCAGGCGGGCAAGTTGCCGGGTCAGCGACGAGACACCCGGCCCGGCGAGGAAATCCAGGAACAGGGGGCGGCGTTCGATCACCGCCTCGGCCAACGGCCCGGTCTCGACGGCCGAGCCGTCATAGCGCGGCGCCTTGATCCAGGAATAAGCGCGGCCTTCCCGCCCCGTCACGTTGGGTTGCGTTTCTCCAGCAAATGGATGAAGGGCGCCCAGCGCATTCTTGTACCAGGCATGTGAAACATCCTCGGCTATCTTCTCGTGGTCGAATGCTTCCGCTGCCTTGCGGCGAACAACGCCTGACGCCACCAGTTGCCGTTTCTGAGCCGGCAGGGACGTGGTCGAGGCCGGCACAGCCGTGTCGGCAGGCAGGTCGAGCGAACCGCAGGACAGGAACGCCTCGTTGCCGCGGCCGATGGTATCGAGCCCGAATTCGCGCCCGAAACGCAGCAGGAAACCCAACTCGCTTTCGCGCTGCGCACCGTTTTCGCCCAGCCAGCTATCCAGCGCGGCGCGGCTGTCCACCTCCAGCCAGCGTTCGATGCTGCACCCGAGGATGCGGCGCTCGTACCATTGCCGGTAGCTGCGCACGATCTGCAGGCATTGCAACAGATGGGCCTGCGACGGTTCGAAGGCAATGCCGCCCGGCACCATATAGGAAGAATGCGGCCATTGCCCGCCGATCATGGCGACGACTTCGAGCATTTTTTTGGTTTCGCGGATGACGTCGATGAACGAGCTGCCTTTCATCGCCGTGTAACGTTGCTGCGCCTGCCCGAACAGCGAATGCCGCCGATGCGCCGGATTGGCAAAATCGGCCATGAACATCAGTACGCTCTGGCGCACATCGCTTTGCACATGTTCTGCCATCAGCGCGATGTTGCGCAGGCGCAGGGCGTTATCCGGCGGTGTGACGCCGGCAATCGCATCGAGCGCGCGGGCGGCGGCCATCAGGTGGGTAGTCGAGCAGATGCCGCAGATGCGCGGCGTCATCACCAGCCCGTCGAGGGCGCCGCGGCCGATCATCAGGTTTTCGAAGCCGCGATACATGATGCCGGCGCTCCATGCGTCGGTGATCACGCCGTCGCCGTGCTCGACGCGAACTTCCAGATCGCCTTCGACACGGTTGAGTGGAATGTCGGTGATTCTTCTGCTGGAGTTCATGGCGCGCCTTCTATTCAGATGCCGGCATATCAGACTTCGGTAATCCGCTTCTTCAGCCGCTCCGGTGCGGCGGCGGCGGCCATGCCCTTGTAAACCATGTAATGGGCGCGGCTGACGCCCATCGGCAGCTCGATGGGAATGCCTTCGATGTTGCGGGTTTCGAAGAAAGGGTGGGGAGTCGGAAATTCCGGATTGGTGCAACCGAAGCACGGGACTCCGGCGCGCGTCTTCGATGAGCGCTGGTTCCACAGGGTTTTGTTGCAGGTGCCACCAACCAGCGGGCCATGGCAACCCTTGTGAAAGAACAGGCAACCTTTCTGGCCGAAATCCTCCTCCTCGACGCGGTACTCGTGGTATTCGTTGCGGGTGCAACCCTGGTGCACCGTCATCCCGTACCAGTCCACCGGACGCTGGAACTCGTCGAGTTCGACTTTTGCCCCCGCAGTGAGCGCCAGCAGGACGTTGCCGAGTATGTCGTGGTGGCAGGGACAACCGGCCAGATTGAATACCGGCAGACCCGACTTCGAGCGGAAATCCGCGCCCAGCAGGCCACCTTTCTGCGACCCGGTGAATTGCAAGCCGGTTGCGTCGATCTCGCCATCGACGCCAAAACCGCCGAAGCTCGCGCAGGTGCCCAGCGCGACCACAAATTTTGCCTGCCTGGCGAGCGCCGCCACAATATCCTTGCGCGGTCGTCCACCGCGCGCATCGAACATGCCGGTGCCGTCCGGGCCGCGCACGACGGCACCTTCGACAACCAGCACATCGAGCGGTCTGGCGCCGGATTTCAATTCGCCAAGCAGCGCCTCTTGCACGGTTGGCGAAAGATTGGACAGCGAGGGATGCCACAGCAGCTCAACGCCAAGCGACTGCATCAGCGTCGGCACATCAGGGGTTTCCGTGCCGAGCAGCGACATCGTGTCGCCGCCGCACCCCCCGCATTGCAACCAATACAAAGAAGTCATATCCCACCCTCTTTATTTCCCGCATTTTTACAATGCGGTCTGCAGCAGTTTTATTTTTCAGCGCCGTTATTCAATAAATGACGCCTATGGCCGGCTACGTCGCTGCCAGATACATCCCGCACAGCGCAATGCCCGCACCGGCCGCTTGAGTCAGGCGCTCTCTTGACAGGCGTTGCATACCCAAACCAAACACGATACCTGCGACATGCAGCGATGCCGTCGCCAGCATGAAGCCCAACGCATAGCCGACCCCGGAAACCAGCTCCGGCATCTCGGCGCCATGCGCGTGCCCATGCCACAGCGCAAACAAACCGACCATGCTGCCGCTCAGCCACAGCGGCAAACGGATCGACGCGGCGATCAACACGCCCAGCAGCAATACCGACAACACGATGCCCTGCTCGACAAGCGGCAGGCTGATGCCCAGCATCGGCAAGGCGCCGCCCAACGCCATCACGCCTACAAACGTGAGCGGCACTGCCCACACGGAACGCCCGCCCATCTGCGCCGCCCACAGCCCGACCGCCAGCATCGCGCAGACATGATCCAGGCCGCCTGCCGGATGCGTGAAGCCATGCAGAAAACCGCTGGCCTCGCCAGCACCGGCATGCGCATAGGCAAAAGACGGCAGCAATAGTCCCGCCATTGCAAATAACCGCATCCAAGCCGATTGACCCATCACGCTAACCTCCCTTATGACCTGAATAATCCAAACATGCAACATGCGATGGCGAGGGGATGAATGTTGGAAGTGCCCCTAACGGGCATGGCAATGATGCCGCCCCCGATAATGAAACTCGCCATGCCCGCTTTCCCCACCCCAACCCTGATAAAACAACTAGCCATTCGACTAAGCCCGCAAGCGGGCAAGTCGCTGGTTATCCCCCCGGAGGGAGAGGGGGCGAACGAATCGCTGTGCGAGTTTCACGTTAAGCCTTAAACCGGCTGACCGCCGTCTCCAGCGCTCCAGCCAGGCTTTCCAGTTGCTGCGCCTCTCCGGCAATTTCATTCGCCGCCACGCTGTTTTCCTCGGTCATGCGCGCGATAATTTCGACTTGCTGCGCTACCTGGCTACTGGCGGAACTCTGCTCGCGCAACGCGGATGAAATATCGCTGACGGCGGTAATCACCCGGTTTGCGCCCTCCCTGATCTGGCTCATCGAATCGCCGGCGCGGTTCGCCATCGCCACCCCTTCTGTGACGCGGGCGCAGCCTTCCTGCATGCTCTCCACGGCGTGTTGTGTGCCGCTCTGGATGCTGCCGATCATCGCGGTAATTTCCTCGGTAGAGCGGGCAGTACGTTCGGCAAGTTTTCTCACTTCATCCGCCACCACGGCGAAACCGCGCCCCTGTTCGCCGGCCCG
The DNA here is from genome assembly GCA_963828205.1 of uncultured beta proteobacterium. GTDB lineage: Bacteria > Pseudomonadota > Gammaproteobacteria > Burkholderiales > Gallionellaceae > Gallionella. Next base: position 32,552 of record CAWHDU010000006.1, on the reverse strand, counting down.
CGCCGCCTCGATGGCGGCATTGAGCGCCAGCAGGTTGGTCTGGTCGGCGATTTCCTTGATGACGTTGACGATCGCGGAAATCTGGTTGGAATGTTCGCCCAATCGCTCGATGAACTGCGAGGATTGGTTCACCGACTCGGCAATCTTGCTCATTTCCGCCGCCGCGCCCTGAACGACCTCGCCGCCCTGGGCGGATAACCCCCCCGACTTGTGGGCGATATCATGGGTTTCCTGGGAACTGTCGGCGACATGGCTGATGCTGGTTGTCACCTCTTCCACCGCCGCCGCCATCGATGTCGTTGCATCGCTCTGGCTCTGCGACCTGACGGCGACGCGATGCGACGACTCGGAAAGTTTGCCCGCAGCCTGCATGACGCCGCGCGAATTGGAAACCACCTGCTGAATGATTTCCTGGAAACTCTGGATCATCTGGTTGAAGGAATGGCCGATCTGACCGATCTCATCCCTGGCGGTAACGGTTACACGCCGCGACAGGTCGTTGCTGGTCTGGATCTGGCTCATGGCATCGCCCAGCTCATGCAGCGACCGGGTTATGCGGCGGATCACCATCATCATGATCCCCCCGATCAGCGCGGTTATCGCCATGATGATGCCGATCAGCCAAGCGGCATGGTTCCAGAAAATCTTTTCTACATCGTCGAGGTAGATGCCGGAGCCGATCAGCCAGTTCCAGCCGTCGAATTTTTTGACGAAAGACAGCTTGTTGTAAAGTTCGGCGGTAGTGCCGCCGCCCTCCTTGGGTTTTGGCCAGTTGTAGGTGACATAACCCTGGCCGGACTTATTGGCGACTTCGTTGAAGGCGACGAACAGATTTTTCTTGCCGTCGGTGCTCTCGATGGGACCGTCGAGCCCGCCCTGCATGCTCGTGGCGCAGTTGAATTTTTCGGCATCGAGCACTTTGCCGTCCAGCGCAGGCACTGTCGGGTGCATCAGCATTTTCGGCACCGGCGCGGTGAAATCGTTGACCCAGAAGTATTCCTTCTGCTCGTAGCGCAACGCCTTGATCGCTTTCAGCGCCGCATCTTTCGCAGCGTCCTCGGTGAGCACACCTTTCTGCTGCAATTCGTAATAATGGCCGAGCAGGCTGTGTGCGCCCTCGACCAGATGGCGGGTCTTGACCTTGCGATCCTCGAGCAAGGTGGCTTTCTCCGACTGCAAGGCAAAAACCGCAATCAGTATCATTCCGGCCAGGGCGGCGGCCATGATCAACAACAAACGGGTTTTAATACTGATGCTTTTCGGAGTTGAATCCGCCATTTATTTTCTCCCAATCAAAATCGTTTTTTATTAATTATTGGCTATCACCTGAATCGGCACGGGGGCGATAACTGACATTTCCTGACAGTTTGCAAGGTTATGCTTGTTACCCTTAAATGGCAAGCATCCGCATCTGTCGATTCTGTTCTGCACCACGATGCCGGAGCGCGCCCGATAACGCCAAGCGTTGATCACATTGGTGCCGGATTTTATTCCAAGTAGTCCAATATACAATAAACTGCCTCGCCGCAGGCCTTTCCATCAGGCAGTGCAAACAGAATCGGCGCCAGGCTTCCGCCGGAACACATAAACCGCAGGCCCCAGTTCGGGCGGCAGCACCAATGCGCCCAGTTTCTTGTCTTTTTCAAGCTCGAAAGCGGCTTGTTTCAAGTAGTCTTTCCAGTTGCCGAACGCAAACTGGTGGCGGCTGCCGATGACGATGTAAAGCTGTACGCTGGGCGTGGCGAACACGCAGCGCTCGAAATTGTTCTGCGACGGCGGCCAGGAGCAGATGACCACCTGCGGAGAATAAGTGGTCAAGGCCTCGCGGGCATCGAGCTTGATGACCCATTCCGGGTACTCCACGGCATTTTGCCAGGCATGATTGTCCGTTGCTGTAAGCTCCACACCGCTATCTCTCAGGAACCGCGTCAGGGTTCCGTCTCCCGCGCCGATTTCCAGGCAGCTTCTGGAAGCGATCATCCCGGCCAGCGCCTCGACCAGTTCGCGCGAATAGAAACAATAAATCCCCTTCGGTTGCACCAGCGGCATCAACCGCTTTTTCTGCCAGACCAGCGGCCAGAGCAGGCGGAACCAGAACAGCGAAGCCGGCTTGCGCTCCAGCCCCCTTGAGAACAGCAGCTTCTGTGCGATGAAGCCATTGAACCAGTTGAAGCGCAGCTTGCCTTTCGTCACCCCCGCGTCGGCGGCCAGCGTGGACAGGCACAGCTTCTTGACGGACTCGTGCGCCATGCGGCTGCGTATGAATTGCGACAGCGCGGCTTCCCGGTTTTTCTGCGCCTTCCCGGACGATGCAACGGGCGCGGAAAAGCGTTCCAGATAGACTTTCAATTCCTCCGCGATGCCGCGCTCGACGATGGCGGAAATCTCCTGTTGCACCGCTGCCCATTCCTCGGGATATCTTGCGCAAAGCTCATCCACAGAAGGATTGGTTTTCAGCCACTCCAGCGTTTTCGTGTAGTCCCCCTGCTTCATCGAAAAATCCATTAGCCGCCCGCACTTTTGCTGGCAAAACCGGCAGAAAACTACCCTACTTTGGGCAACCGTTCCAGCGCGGCATTGATAGCCTCTGCCGGATAAGTGAAATCTTCCAGCTTGCCGCTGAAATAGCTGTCGTAGGCGCCCATGTCGAAATGCCCGTGACCGGAAAGGTTGAAGAACAGCGTTTTCTTTTCGCCGCTTTCCTTGCAGCGCAGCGCCTCATCGATGCAGGCGGCGATGGCGTGGTTGGATTCCGGCGCGGGAATGATGCCCTCGGCGCGCGCAAAAGTGACACCCGCCTTGAAGGTGGCGAGTTGCGGCACCGCCACCGCCTCGATCAGTTTTTCATGGTAAAGCTGCGACACCAGCGCGGAATCCCCGTGGTAGCGCAGGCCGCCGGCGTGAATGCTGGGCGGCATGAAATCATGCCCGAGCGTGTACATCAATATCATCGGCGTAAGCTTGGCGGTGTCGCCGAAATCGTAGGCATAATGGCCGCGCGTCAGCGTTGGGCAGGAAGTCGGCTCGACCGCCACCAGCCGCACATTCTTTCCTGCAGCCTTGTCGGCGAAAAACGGAAAGGCGACGCCGCCAAAATTGGAGCCTCCGCCGCACGGGGCGAAAATCATGTCCGGATAATCGCCAACTTTTTCGAACTGCTTTTTGGCCTCCAGCCCGATCACGGTCTGGTGCAACAGCACATGGTTCAGCACCGAACCCAGCGCATAATTGGTGTCGGCGCGCGTGGCCGCATCTTCCACCGCCTCGGAAATCGCCAGTCCGAGCGAACCAGGATTGTCGGGGTTTTCCGCCAGCGCGGCGCGCCCGGCGTTGGTTTCCATGCTCGGGCTGGCGAACACTTCCGCGCCCCAGGTTTGCATCATCGAGCGGCGGTAAGGCTTCTGGTGGTAGCTGACTTTGACCATGTATACCCGCACCTCCAGCCCGAACATCTGCCCGGCCAGCGCCATCGAGGAACCCCACTGCCCCGCGCCGGTTTCGGTGGCGATACGTTTGATGCCCGCTTCCTTGTTGTAATAGGCTTGGGCGATGGCGGTGTTGGGTTTGTGCGAGCCTGCCGGTGAAACGCCCTCGTATTTGTAGTAAATCTTCGCCGGCGTGCCGAGCGCCGCTTCCAGCCGGTGCGCGCGAAACATCGGCGATGGCCGCCACAACTGGTAAATTTCGCGCACTTTCTCCGGAATTTCGATCCAGCGCTGCGCGGATACCTCCTGCTCGATCAGGCTCATCGGGAAAATGGCGGTGAGCGCATCCGGCCCGATCGGCTTGCCGTCCGGCCAGCGGCGGCGCAGGCGGATTGGGCATATCGGCAACGACGTTGTACCAGTGTGTCGGGATGTCGGATTCGTCCAGCAGAATTTTGGTTTGCGGCATGGTGCTCTCCCGGTTTTATAAGTTATCGGAGTAAATTGAAATTGGGTTGCCATGATGGCACGATGTTGCGACCCGCATCAAGCCACTAACAGGCGCTGCCGCCAGTTTTGCAAGTCGCCATCTGCGCACAATTCGCGCATCCGCTTCGTTGCCGCCTCCAGATTGGCCGCCGCCCTGCCGCTCAACGGATTGCCCAGTTCGAAATCGTAACCGCGAATGCGCAGCAGGAAAGCGGGAGGCGCATCCGTTCCATACACCTGCCGATAGGTATGCAGCAGCGCGAACGGGGTCATCACATGGCTGGTGTAACTGCGGTCTTTTTCGGCGGTAATTTCGGAAAAATGAAACGGCTCGTTGCAGGACACATCGGCGTCGACGAACAATACCGCGTTGCGCCCGACCAGGTCGGTGACATGCTCGACCTGCAACTGGTAATCCTCGACCAGCTCGATTCGCCCTGCCGCCTCCGTCCACCCTTCCATGCTGCGTACCAGCAGCGGCGCAAGCGCATCATCGCCGCGCGATTCGTTACCGATGGCAAAAATCAGGGTAGTTGCTTTCATAAGCCCTGGGAGCAGAGTAAATCGACATCAAAGAATGTACACATATAGCGCAATGTCCGTTGGTTGTGGTTGCCACTTTGGCGTATGATTGTAACCCTAGGATTGCAGCTTTTTCATGGTTCGGAGATAACGATCGGCATAGTTTGACAGGGTTCATTGCGTCAATGATACTTTGGCTTGTGCGGTTGAATCTGCCTATTCTCAACACGGATCATAATGTTCGGCCTCGATTACTCCACGTTTCTCGAAAAAAACCTCGTAGCCATTTTTGTCATCTATGGCTGCAGCTTCTTTTACCTGTTCCTGTCCATCCTGTTCAGTTTCAAGTCGCTGAGAGCGATAGGGCTTTCCGCCGCATTCGGCTACCTCATGCTGTTCGCTCTCACCCATGCGACAGTCGAGTGGATGGATATGTACCTGCAATACGCGCGGCTCGTGCATGACCAAGGGGCCGGCCCCTGCTCTCTTACATACGGCTCGCCCTGCTCGCCTCTTCTTTCCTCTTCATGCTCGCCTTTGGTCTCAGGCTAAACCGGGACATCGAGCAGATGTCGGCAAAAACCAGCATTCTCTTTATCGGGCTTGCCGCCATGCTGTTTCTTCTGGCTGTTCCCGCATATTTCTGGAATGGCTTGCCGGAGACAAAAGAGCTGGAAATCCTGTTCAGGAACCTCTTGTGTTTTCCGGCCACGGTTATTGCCGGCACGGGACTTTATAAACTGTCGCGCAACCCTTATTACGAAAACCTCCTCCCGATTGGCTACGCCGGATATTTCAGGTGGTGCGGGTACACCTTTATCGCTTATGGCGTATTGGCGGGGTTTATCGCCCCGAAGGGCCAGTTCCTGTTGTCGCCCTATATCAACAATGAGTCATTTTTTGCCTTTACCGGTATCCCGATCCAGCTATTCAGAACCGCTGCGGCATTATTTATCTCCTATTTCCTGATCAGGGCAATGGCGCTACGGATAGCGCAAAGGCTCATGGGAGTCCTGAGCGCATTCTTTGTCATGTTTTTTATCCTGGCCTTTACGGGGTATATCTCCATAAACCTCATCGGCAAGTCTTATGAAGAGGCCGAAAGATTCTCCTCGGAGCAGAGGGATAACGCTTACCTGCTGCGCACCTTCGACCGGCTCTACAGCACCTCGCAGAACCCTTCCCTTTCTGCCGATAAGCGCGCCTACCACCTTGTTGCGGATGCGTATCTGAAAGAGCTCAGGCTAACCATCGGCGAAGTAAAATCGATGCACCGCAAAATAGATGCAGGCAAGGAAGACAATGACGATGCATGGGAGATGGCGACAATCGACAGGGTTGCGCTCATCCTTGACCGGCAGGCAGGTCAGAAGGGTAGTTTGAATATCGGCGACCTCGACGAGATAAGGGTGCTCATTAACAGCCTCGTGGAGCTGCATCAGGAAAAAATAGGCCTTCACAGAAAAGCGTTGGCGCGGGATATAAACAATTTCACAATGCTCAGGATTACCCTGTTTCTCCTGTCGGTGGCCGGATTTGCCTTCATCGGGTATACCTTCCATAAGATACTGATAAAGCCGCTACATGCCCTGAAGACAGGAGCGACGCAAATAGCTGAGGGCCAGCTCGAGCACAGGATACACATAGGCACCGCCGACGAGCTGCAGGAGCTTGCGGTGGATTTCAACAAGATGGCCGACAGCCTCCTCGACAGGACGAAAAGGTTGGAGAAGGAAGCCATTACCGACGGCCTCACCGGTCTTTACAACCATAAGCATTTTTATAACCGGCTGGAGTTCGAGATCAACAGGGCCATCAGGGCCAGCTCTCCGGTATCCATCCTGTTGATCGATGCGGACAACTTCAAACAGTATAACGACAGATATGGCCACCCCAAGGGAGACGAGGTCTTAAGGAAGTGCGCCGTTGCTATCTGCGATAGCGTCAGAGGTGTGGACATAGCAGCCAGATACGGCGGCGAGGAGTTTGCCGTTATCCTTGCGGAGACCGATAAAAAAGGTGCTATGGTGGTCGCGGAGAATATCAGGCGCACGATCAAGGGGCTGAGGTTTCGTGACGATGAAGGGGATACCACCCATAACGTGACTGTAAGCATAGGCGTCTCTTCATATCCCGCGGACACAATAAAGATGAATGACCTTATAAAATTGGCCGACGATGCCCTTTACGCGGCCAAGAGGGAGGGGAAAAACAGGGTTTGCGCGCACGGGGGATGATGCCCGTGCGTGATGGCCTTGGTAGGGTGGGCTATGCCCACCTTGTCGGGCGGAGCCCGACCTACATTCGATCCCATATCATTTTAACTGAACACGCCATCAACCGAACGGCCAAGCTTGGAAACTGTGCCGCCCTCCGCATCCAGCAACTCCACCTCCAGCGGCATCTTGCCCAGCGCGTGGGTGGCGCAGGACAGGCAAGGATCGAAGGCGCGGATCGCGACCTCGATATGGTTGAGCAGGCCTTCGGTGAGCTTGCGACCGTCGATGTATTGCCGCGCCACCTGGCGGATCGCCTCGTTCATCGCCTGGTTGTTGTGCGTAGTGGAGACGATCAGGTTGCAGCGCACGATCTGGTCGTGCTCGTCCACCTTGTAATGGTGGATCAACGTGCCGCGCGGCGCTTCGATCACGCCAACGCCGCGTTCCTGGCGTTTGCCGATGTTGACCAGGTCGTTGCCTTGCAGGTCGGTATCATGCAGCAGTTCCTGGATGAGCTCGGCGGCATGCAGCATCTCGATCATGCGCGCCCAGTGGAAGCCCAGCGTCGCGCCCGTCGCCGAGCCGCCGTTAAACTCCATAAACGCCTTGCGCTGCTCCTCTGCCAGCGGCGTGGGAATAAAGTCGCACTGCGTCACGCGGCTCAGCGGCCCGACGCGATACCAGCCGGTTTCCGGCCCGAGGCTGCGCAGGAACGGAAATTTCATGTACGACCACGGCTTTACGTCCTCGAAGATCACGTCCCAGTAATGGCGGTAGTCGTAGTGGTCGAACAGCGTGTTGCCGTTCATGTCGCGCGCGCGCAACCCGCCGTGGTACAAGTCCAGCGCGCCGTTGGCGCGCACCAGGTTGAGGGTGTGCGTCCTGAACGTTCCGAAATTGTTGTAGAGGTCGAGGTTTTTTTCGAACAACTGCCGCGCGATGCCGACCGATGCGCGGCTCCATTCGATCATCTGGCCGATGTCCTTCAGCAGATAATCGCGCTCTTCCGCGCTGACATTCTTGTTCACCCCGCCGGGGATCGAGCCGGTGCCATGCACGCGCTTGCCCGCCGTGACGCGGATCACCTCCTGCCCGTATTTGCGCAGCAGCACACCCTGTTTGGCGATCTCCGGGTAGGCGGCGACGACGCCGACGATGTTGCGCTTCGCGACATCCGAATCGAAGCCGAACAGCAGGTCGGGCGAACACAGGTGGAAGAAATGCAGCGCATGCGATTGCAATATCTGCCCGTAGTGCATCAGCCGCCGCACCTTCTCCGCCGTCGGCGTGAGCGTCGCGCCGACGATCATGTCCATCGCCTTGCTTGCGGCGATATGGTGGCTCACCGGGCAGATGCCGCACAGGCGCTGCACCATCACCGGCGCTTCCCAGTAGGGTCTCCCCTGGATGAATTTCTCGAAGCCGCGAAACTCGACGATGTGCAACCGCACCTGGTGTACGCGATCGTTCTCGTCGAGCAGCAGCGTCACCTTGCCGTGCCCCTCGACGCGCGACACCGGCTCGATGGCGACGCGGCGCAGATTTTCCGGATGCGCGGCAGTTTCCAGATTATTTATATCAATCATATTTAATCAACCCATGCCCAAGCTCGGGCGTCTTGCCCGCGATCAGGTCGGTAAGGAATTTCCAGATGGCGTCGCCCGACGGCGGGCAGCCGGGGATGAAATAATCGATCTTCACCACTTCGTGCAAGGGGTGTACCTTGTCCAGCGGCAGCGGCAGTTCCGGGTCGTTGGGGATGTGGCCATGCGCTAGACCCGGTTCGGTGAGGTACACCTCGGTCAGGCAGCTTCCCAAGTCGAGGTGGTTGCGCTGCGCGGGCAGGCCGCCGGTAATCGCGCACGAGCCTACGGCGATCAGTATTTTGCAGTTCTTGCGGAACTCATACAGCACATGCACATTCTCCGCGTTGCAGATGCCGCCTTCGATCATGCCGATGTCGCACTGGCCGCAATGCTTGATGTCGGTGATCGGCGAGCGATCGAATTCCACCAGTTCGAGCAGCGCAAGCAGCCGCTCGTCGATGTCGAGCAGGGACATGTGGCAGCCGAAGCAGCCGGCGAGCGAGGTAGTGGCGACGCGCAGTTTGGGTTTGGCGGGTGAGTTCATGTTTGAAACTTACCCATTGGGAAAACGAAAAACCTCAAATTCAAGCCACAGAGATCACAGAGTACACAGAGAGTGTGTTCAGTGCGCATGGTTTTCTCTGTGTGCTCTGTGATCTCTGTGGCAAATTGTTTTTTCTTGCTCATGGATTTCCCTCGCAGACGCCGCAACTGCCTCCGGCATCGGCCTGGCGCGGCGCGTCGTCCAGCGCCTGCGCGCTGATCGGGCGCTGGTCGTAGCGGCGCTGGCCGATCGGCACGCTGAAGCCGACGCGCTTGGGCAGGATCACGCCCACCGGGCAGACGTGCATCGCCTTGTCGGTCAGCGCAATGTCGGTGTCTTTCAGCAAACCGGATGCCGCATTGACGATGAGCTGTTTGGTGATGCCGCGCCCGGACAGGCCGAACACGTTTTTGCCATCAACCTCGCGAGGAGGCGCGCACGCACAGTTCGCACAGGATGCAGCGGTTGAAGTCGAGCAGGATGTCCGGGTGCGAGGCATCCAGCGGGCGGTCAGGATACATGTGGCGGAAACCGGCAGTGCGCACTTCGAGGTCGTAACCCAATGCCTGCAACATGCAATTGCCGCTCTTCTCGCACGACGGGCAGAAATGGTTGCCCTCGGCGAACAGCATCTGCACCAGCGTGCGGCGCAGACCGTTCATTTCCTCGATGTCGCTTTCCACATTCAGTCCGGCCTCGGCGGGCATCGTGCAGGAAGCGGTGGTATGTCCGTTGACCTTGACCGTGCATAGCTTGCAACTGCCGTGCGGCTTGAATTCCGGGTGGTAGCATAGGTGCGGGATGTAATGCCCGGCGGCCAATGCAGCCTGCATCACGGTCTGGCCCGGCTCGAACGGGACGCTTGCGCCGTCAAGCTGAAAGGTGTCGGTCATTTCACGCCATCCCCATTAAAAGCATCATTCCCGCAACAAGATGTAGCCCGGATGCAGCGTAGCGGAATCCGGGAACATCCATAGCGCCACAAAATCCCGGATTCCATTGCATTCCATCCAGGCTACGATTCATGTTTCCTCCGATTTCAGATGCGCGCCAACATCGTCTCGCCCGGTCATCTGGCGCGCCCGCGCCAGCGCGCCGTCGAGGTCGAAGGCAGGCCTGAATTCCAGAAATTTCAGGCGGTTCTCATAAGCCGGGCGGAAATGCTTGAGCGTGTGCAGCACCGGGTTGCAGGCGCTGCGCCCCAGCCCGCAGTGGGAACTGGTCTGCAACACCTGATCGAGGCGCTCGATCTCGCGCAGGTCATACTTCGTGCCGAGCCCGGCGGCGATCTTGTCCATCGTCGCCTTCAGCATCGAGGTGCCGACGCGGCATGGCGTGCAGAAACCGCAGCTTTCGTGCGCGAAAAAATGCACGAAGTTGCGCGCCACCTCGAACAGGTCGCGGCTGTCGTCGAACACCATGAACGCCCCGGCGGTGGGCAGGTCTTCGAAGCCCAGTTTGCGGTCGAACTCGCTCTCCGCGACGCATACGCCGGAAGGGCCGCTGACCTGCACCGCGCGCGTATTCACCGCGCCGCAGTCCTGCAACACCTGGCGCACGCTCACGCCGAACGGATATTCGTAGATGCCGGGGCGCGGACAATCGCCGGACACCGAGATCAGCTTGCTGCCGGAAGATTTTTCCGTGCCGATGGCGCGGTAATTCTCCGCGCCCATCTGCATCGCCAGCGCGGCGCTACAGAAAGTCTCGACATTGTCCACGGCGGTCGGCTGTTGCAGGTAGCCGTGCGTCACCGGGAAAGGCGGACGGCTGCGCGGCACGCCGCGCTTGCCTTCGAGCGATTCGATCAGCGCCGACTCCTCGCCGCAGATATAGGCGCCCGCGCCCAGGTGGATGGCGATATCGAAATCGAAGCCGGGCTGGCCGAGAATATTTTTGCCCAACAGCTTGTTGTCGCGGCGGCGCTGCAAAACGGTCTGCAACGGTTCGAGCAGGTAGCGATATTCGCCGCGCAGGTAGAGGTAGCCGTGCTGCGCGCCGACGGCCAGCGCGCACAGCGTCATTCCTTCGAACACCAGGTCGGCCTGGCGGGTAAGCAGCACGCGATCCTTGAAGGTGCCGGGTTCGCCCTCATCGGCGTTGCACACCACATGGCGCGCCGCGCCCGGCGCGTTGCGGCACGCTTCCCATTTCAACCCGGTGGAAAAACCCGCACCGCCGCGTCCGCGCAGGCCGGAATTCTTGACTGCTTCGACGATACCCTTGCCGCCAAGCGCCACAGCGGTTCGCAACACGTCGCCGGGAGCAAAGGTGCTATCGAGCAGCTGGCCGCTACGGCGGATGTTGTCTTCAACGCGGAAGAAATCGGCAGGCCAGTCCGCCAGCGGCGTACGGTTGCGGATCAGGCTGCCGATCTCCTGTACGCGCTGGTGGGTCAGGCTCGTGATGGCGCGGCCGTTGACCAGCATCGCCGGGCCCTGGTCGCACATGCCGGTGCAGGAGGTGGTGTTGATGCTGACCAGGCCGTCTTCCGAGACCTTGCCCGGTTGCAGCCACAACTGCTGGCACATCTTCTCCATCAGCGCCTGGCTGCCCAACATGCGGTCGGTGATGTTGTCCGAGAACAGCACACGGTATTCGCCGTTCGGCTGCAAATGCAGAAAAGAGTAAAACGTCGCTACTCCTTCGATCCTTACGCGGGGGATGTCCAGCTTGATGCTGAGATATTTTACGGCTTCGGAAGGAATGTAACCGGAGCGCTCTTGAACCTCGCGCAGAATTTGCAGCAGATTGGACGAATTATGGCCATGGCGCGCCAGTATCTGGTTCAAATATTCGTCATGTGCTTCTGCAAGTGTTGACATGGAAACGCTTTCAAATAATGTGACCCTCAATTTGCCAGATCAAATCGGCCAGTGCCTATTTTATTCCCATTCGATGGTGGCTGGAGGTTTTCCGGAAATGTCGTACACAACGCGGTTGATGCCGCGCACTTCGTTGATGATGCGGTTGGATACCTTGCCCAGCAGTTCGTACGGCAGATGCGCCCAGTGCGCCGTCATGAAGTCCTGGGTCTGCACCGCGCGCAATGCCACCACCCATTCGTAAGTGCGCCCGTCGCCCATCACGCCGACGCTCCTGACCGGCAGGAATACGGCGAAGGCCTGCGAGGTTTTGTCGTACCAGCTCTTGCCGTCCATGTCTTCCGTGGCACGCAGCTCTTCGATGAAGATGGCATCGGCGCGGCGCAGCAGCTCGGCATATTCGCGCTTCACTTCTCCGAGGATGCGCACGCCCAGGCCGGGGCCGGGGAAGGGATGGCGGTACACCATATCCGCCGGCAGTCCCAGCGCCACACCTAGTTCGCGCACCTCGTCCTTGAACAGCTCGCGCAACGGCTCCAGCAGCTTGAGGTGCAGGCTTTCCGGCAGGCCGCCGACGTTGTGATGCGACTTGATGGCGTGGGCTTTCTTGGTTTTTGCGCCCGCCGACTCGATCACGTCTGGATAGATCGTGCCCTGCGCCAGCCACTTCGCCTGCGGCAATTTCTTGGCTTCGCGCTGGAAGACCTCGACAAATTCGCGGCCGATGATTTTGCGTTTCTGTTCCGGGTCGGTCACGCCCGCGAGGTGTTTCATGAATTCGCCGCTGGCATCGACATGGGTAATTTTCATGTGCATGTGGTTGCCGAAAGTCTCCATCACCTGCACACCTTCGTTCAGGCGCAACAGGCCGTTGTCGACGAACACGCAGGTCAACTGGTCGCCGATCGCGCGGTGGATCAACGCCGCCGCCACCGAGGAATCCACCCCGCCGGACAGCCCCAGGATCACTTCATCCTTACCGGCCTGCGCGCGGATTTTTTCCACCGCCTCGCCGATGTAGTCCGGCATGTTCCAGTCACCTCCGCAGCCGCAGATGTCATGCACGAAACGGCCAATCAACGCCTTGCCTTGCGGGGTATGGGTCACTTCGGGATGGAATTGCACCGCATAGAAGCGGCGTGCCTCGTCCGCCATCGCGGCATAAGGCGTGGCTTCATTGGAGGCGATCGCCGAGAAGCCCGGCGGCAGAGCAGTCACCTTGTCGCCGTGGCTCATCCACACGTCGAGCAGGCCGTGGTCTTGCGCATTGGTCTTGTCCTGGATGCCGTCGAACAATCTGGAATGGCCGTGCGCGCGTATTTCCGCGTAGCCGAACTCGCGCACCTTGCCGCTCTCGACCTTGCCGCCCAGTTGCGCCGCCATCGTCTGCATGCCGTAGCAAATGCCCAGCACCGGCACGCCCGATTCGAACACAACCTGCGGCGCCTTGGGCGTTTCGTCTTCGTACACCGAGTTGGGGCCGCCGGAGAGAATGATACCGCTCGGCGCAAAGGCGCGAATATCGGCTTCCGGCATATCCCACGGATGCAGCTCGCAATAGACATGCGTCTCGCGCACGCGGCGGGCGATGAGCTGGGTGTACTGGGAACCGAAATCGAGGATGAGGATTTTTTTATGAGCAGTCATTAGTCGTTAGACGTTAGTCGTTAGTTGGTGATGAGGGATTTTTGCAGGCCTTTAAGCATCTTGCCGATTTCATCGGCGTTTTGCAGGACTGTACTGATTTCTTCTTCAGTCAGATAATCCAAACGTTGGGCTAAAATGAGTTGCGTTTCCAGTTCCGCCAACGACCCCAAGGCTATGCCCAAAAAATGATTAAATTCCTTGTGTGAGTTGCGCCCATGCCCCTCCGCAATATTCGATGGCAGGGAAACCGCCGAGCGTTGTAATTGGCCGGCAAGACCATAAGTTCATGTTTCGGAAACCGCGCGCTCAGGCGATAAACTTCCTCAGCCAACCGCATGGACGCCTGCCAAACTTTAAGGTCACGATATCCGGGCATAGACGTTAGTCATTAGTTAAAAACGTGCCGCGCCGGGGTTAACTAACGACTAGCGACTAACGTCTACCAACTAGTCAATATGGTAATTCGGCGCTTCCTTGGTGATCTGGACGTCATGCACATGCGACTCGCGGATGCCGGAAGAGGTGATTTCGACGAATTCGGCCTTGGTGTGCATCATGGCGATGTCGGCGCAGCCGAGATAGCCCATGCTGGAGCGCAGGCCGCCCATCAGCTGATGGATCACCGCCAGCACGCTGCCCTTGTATGGCACGCGGCCTTCGACGCCTTCCGGCACCAGCTTGTCCACATTGCCTTCGCCTTCCTGGAAGTAGCGGTCGCTGGAGCCCTGCTGCATCGCGCCCAGGCTGCCCATGCCGCGATAGGACTTGTAGGAGCGTCCCTGGAACAGTTCAATTTCGCCCGGCGCTTCTTCGGTGCCGGCAAACAAGCCGCCGAGCATTACGGCATGCGCGCCCGCCGCAATTGCCTTGGCGATGTCGCCGGAATAACGGATGCCGCCGTCGGCGATCAACGGCACGCCGGTGCCTTGCAGGGCTTTCGCCACATTCTGGATCGCGCGCGATCTGCGGCACGCCGACGCCCGCGACGATACGCGTGGTGCAGATCGAACCGGGGCCGATGCCGACCTTGACGCCGTCCGCGCCATGATCGAGCAGCGCCTGCGCCGCGCCGCCGGTAGCGATGTTGCCGCCGATCACCTCGACCTGCGGGATAATTGTTCTTGACCCATTTGACGCGATCCAGCACGCCTTGCGAATGGCCGTGCGCGGTATCCACCACAATCACGTCAACGCCCGCTTCGGCCAGCAACGCGACGCGCTCTTCGGTGCCCTCGCCCACGCCGACCGCAGCGCCGACGCGCAAACGGCCGAGGCTGTCCTTGCAGGCCAGCGGATGTTCGCTGGACTTGAGGATGTCCTTTACCGTCATCAGCCCGCGCAGTTCGAATGCATCGTTGACCACCAGCACGCGCTCGATGCGATGCTTGTGCATCAGGCCGCGCGCCTCGTCCAGGCTGGCGTTTTCCCTGACGGTAATCAGCCGCTCGCGCGGGGTCATGATGTTCTGGATCGGCTGATCGAGATTGTTCTCGAAGCGCAGATCGCGGTTGGTGACGATGCCGACCACCAGCTTGCCCTGCACCACCGGCAACCCGGAAATCCTGTGCTGGCGCGTCAAGGCCAGCACGTTGCGCACCGTCATGTCGGGCGTAATGGTGATGGGATCTTTGACCACGCCGCTTTCGAAACGCTTGACCTTGGCGACCTGTGCTGCCTGCGCATGGGGCGACATGTTCTTGTGCACGATGCCGATACCGCCCTCCTGCGCCAGGGCAATCGCCAGGCGCGACTCCGTGACGGTGTCCATCGCGGCGGACAGCAGCGGAATATTCAGGTTGATATTGCGGGTCAATTGGGTGCGCAGGGTGACATCGCGCGGCAATACATTGGAATAGGCTGGGACGAGAAGAACGTCGTCAAAGGTCAGTGCTTTTTGAATGATGCGCATGAAACATGCTCCCGGCAAAGCGCGCATTATACGCATGCCGGGCAGGCCGGTAAATCACTTCACCCGCTCCGCCTGAAATTACAGCGCGGTCTCGTTGGTTTCCCCGGTGCGGATACGGATGACCTGTTCGACCGTCGAGATGAAGATTTTGCCATCGCCGATCTTGCCGGTACGCGCGGCCTTGATAATCGCTTCAACCGCCGTATCGAGCAGATCGGCTGAAATTACCACTTCCACCTTGATCTTGGGCAGAAAATCCACCACATATTCCGCGCCTCGGTACAGCTCGGTGTGCCCTTTTTGCCGTCCAAAGCCCTTCACCTCGGTGACCGTCAGGCCGCTTACCCCCAGCTCGGATAGCGCCTCGCGCACTTCATCCAGTTTGAACGGCTTGATAATCGCTTCGATCTTTTTCATGGTAAACCCCCAAGTGCGTTAATGTGTCGTCATCCTTGCCCGAGCGGCGCCATTGTACCAAAAGGGGCGAATGTTCGAGTCAGCCCAGTTCGCGATAAGTCACTGACAGGATTTCCAGCTCCCGGGCGCCGACCGGAGTGCGCAATGTCGCCACTTCGCCTTCGCGCAATTTGAGCAGCGTTCGCGCCAGCGGCGAGACCCAACTGATCAAACCGGAGCTCACCTCTGCCTCATCCACGCCGACGATGCTGTAAGTGCTCTCGCAACCGTTGTCGTCGCAAACCGTCACCGTCGCGCCGAAGAATATCTGTTCGCAGCCGCCGCGCTGCGCCGGATCGACGACTTCAGCCAGCTCCATGCGCTTGCGCAGGAAGCGCACGCGCCGGTCGATCTCGCGCAGGCGTTTCTTGCCGTAAATGTAATCGCCGTTTTCCGAGCGGTCTCCGTTGGAAGCCGCCCAGGTAATGGTTTTAACCAATGCAGGGCGCTCCACCTTCCACAGGTGATCCAGCTCTTCTTTCAGCCTGCGGTAGCCGTTGGGCGTGATGTAATTTTTGACGCCCGCAGGTAACTGCGCCGAGGGTTCGTGCTCGTCGTCTTCGGTGTCGCTATTGCGTATGAATGCCTTGCTCATGCGGGAATTCTACCTGAATATCCCATAGGTTTACGCTGGTGGGTGCAAAGGTTTTTGTTACGGCATAGCCGGAAAACATGCCGGTTCCGTGGCATTGCTGCATTCGACCCAAGTATGCTGATAAAGTTTATTGTGCTGGCCTCATTCCGGCAGTACGATGACTTCACTGAAAGCGCCACGCTTGGCCGCGCCAAAAAGGTAAGCACTATGGACCGCCCCGATGCCCTGTTCTGGAATCTGCCTTCCGAAGCGCTTCTGTCGCAGATGGAGGCGCTGCCGTCCGGACTGAGCCAACAGCAAGCGCAAGCCCGCGCCGCGCGGTTCGGCGCCAACACGCTGCGCGACTACGGCGAACGTCCGCTGCTCCTCCAGTACCTGAGCCACTTCAAGAACCCGCTGGTGATGGTGCTGCTGGCAGCCAGCGCCGTGTCCGCGCTGACCGGCGAGATCACCGGGTTCGTGATTATCTGGGCCATCGTGCTGTTGAGCGTGACGCTGGATTTCGTCCAGGAATACCGCGCCGGGCGCGCCGCCGAACAGTTGAAACATGCGGTGGCGGTGCGCGCCACGGTGCTGCGCGACGGCCATGCCCAGGAGATTCCGATCGCCGGTCTGGTGCCGGGTGACGTAGTGCTGTTTTCCGCTGGCGATCTGATCCCGGCCGATTGCCGCTTGCTGGAGGCGAAGGATTTTTTCGTCAACCAGTCGCTGCTGACCGGCGAGTCTTATCCTGTCGAAAAGCAGGCGCACGATCTGCCCGCAGCGGCGGAAGACCTCGGCCAGGCCGGGAACGCCGTGTTCATGGGCACTTCCGTCATCAGCGGGATGGCCAAGGCTGTCGTCTGCCGCACCGGAGCCGACACCGCGATGGGCAATATCGCCGACTCGCTGGTGGTCAAGCCGCCGCCCACCGCTTTCGAGCTGGGCACGCAGAGCTTCGGCATGCTGATCATGCGCCTGACGATCCTGCTGGTGCTGTTCGTGTTCCTGATCAACGCCTATTTCCACCGGCCATTTCTCGAATCGTTCCTGTTCGCCATCGCGCTGGCCGTCGGCCTCACGCCGGAACTGTTGCCGATGGTGATCACCGTGACGCTGTCGCGCGGCGCGCTGCGCATGGCGAAAAAGCAGGTGATCGTGAAGCAGCTCGCCGCGATCCACAATCTCGGCAGCATGGACGTGCTGTGCACCGACAAGACCGGCACGCTCACCGAGGGGCGCATCCAACTGGAGCGCCACCTCGACGCGCAAGGGAACGACAGCGCGCAGGTGCTGAAGCTGACCTACCTCAACAGCTATTTCGAGACCGGCTTGAAGAGCCCGCTGGATGACGCGATCCTCGAGCACAAGGAAATCGATGCAAGCGGCTGGCGCAAGATCGACGAGGTGCCGTTCGACTTCGAGCGGCGGCGCGTCTCTGTTTTACTGGATCAAGGCGAAAAACGGATGCTAGTAGTCAAGGGTTCGCCCGAGGATATTCTCAGGCTGTCGGCGCGCTACGCTGTCGGCGAAACGCTGTACTCGCTGCCGCTGGACGAAAATGCCCGTGCATCCATCCAGGCCTTGCACGACGACCTCGGACGGGAAGGTTTCAAAGTGCTCGGCATCGCCTCGCGCCCGGTGGCTCTGGATCATCCGCATGCCGTCGTCGACGACGAAACCGAGCTGATCTTCGCCGGTTTCGCCGCATTCCTCGATCCGCCGAAAGCGAGCGCGGCGCACGCGCTCAAGGCGCTGGCAACGAGCGGCATCAACATCAAGATCGTCACCGGCGACAGCGAACTGGTTACACGCCACGTGTGCGCCCAACTGGGTATGCCGGTCACGGGCGCGCTGAACGGCAGCGAGATACAGCATCTGGACGACCCGACGCTGGCGGTGCGCGTGCGGGACACCAACCTGTTCTGCCGCGTCACCCCGGCGCAGAAAAACCGCGTGATCCTGTCGATTAAAGCGCAGGGGCACACGGTCGGTTACCTCGGGGACGGCATCAACGATGCGCCATCGCTGCGTTCGGCGGATGTCGGCATCTCGGTGGACGGCGCCGTGGACGTAGCCAAGGCGGCCGCCGACATCATCATGTTGCGCCACGACCTGAACGTGCTGCACGCTGGTGTAATGGAAGGCCGCCGCACCTTCGCCAACATCATGAAATACATCATGATGGGTACCAGCTCCAATTTCGGCAACATGTTCAGCATGGCCGGCGCCACACTGTTCCTGCCCTTCCTGCCGATGCTGCCGGCGCAGATACTGCTCAACAACCTGCTCTACGACATCTCGGAACTAACGATCCCGATGGACAGCGTCGACAACAACGCACTGGCCCACCCCAGGCACTGGGACACGACCTTCATCCGCAACTTCATGTGGGTGGTCGGGCCGGTCAGCTCGGTGTTCGATTTCCTGATGTTCTTTATTTTGATTAAGGTCTTCGAGGCTGGCGAAGTGCTGTTCCACACCGGCTGGTTCATCGAATCCATCGCCACCCAGGTGCTGGTGATCTTCGTCATCCGCACCCGTGGCAGCCCCATGAAGAGCCGCCCTGCGGTTGCGCTGACCGTCACTTCGCTGCTGGTCGTATTGATAGCCACAGCGTTGCCGTTCATGCCATTTGCGGCGCATCTCGGCTTCGCCGCACCGCCGCCGCTGTTCTTCCTGATCCTGCCGATCATGGTACTTTGCTATCTTGTGACGGTAGAGTTTGTGAAAAAGTTGTTCTACCGGCATTTTTCGGCACTCTGATGCATCATCGACTATCGGCGTAACTACAAAACCCGATCCAACTCCTCTTTCAGCTTGCAGTACCGGATGGGCCGTTTTTCGCGCATCGATAACTGTCCATCACAAAATCGATTTAAAATAGACGCAAATCAAGGCTTTCGAGGTATCATCGCCAAGCCGGTTTTCGTTAAACGCAACCGGTCAATTCCTGGTGTGGCTTGATGCGCGCATATTTTGGATTGATTAACCGCAAAGAGGTAACGACGTGAGTCTCTCTCCCGAAGTTTTTAAAGTGCTGCAAATCGCTCCCATGTTCCGGGGGGTGTCTGGCAAATTGCTCGCCGAAAAGCTAGGCGATTCCAGACTGCGCACCTTGAATTCAGGCGAGGCATTGCTGGTTCCCGGCCAGGCCAATAATGTAATTTACATCATCCTTTCCGGACGCCTGAGCATCCAGACAAAAAATTCCGGCGTCGAGCCTGTCGCCATGCTAGGCGAAGGTGAATGTGTGGGAGAAGAGTCCATCATAGGGGACGTGCATATCCCGGCATACGTCATTGCCGCCACCGATTGCAAGTTGCTTGCCATCGACCATGCAGCACTGTGGGAACTGATCGATGCCTCGCATCAGGCCGCGCACAATATGCTGAGCGTGCTCAGCATGCGCATTCGTCCCGCCGCCCAGATCGTGGCGGAAAGCAATGAGTACGATCACGGTTTTGCGGGCGCCGCAATGGTCGATGAAATGACAGGCCTCTATAACCGGCAATGGATAGAAGAGAAAATCGACCGCTACTTGCGCCGCTATGCTTTCGACAAGCGGCCATGCTGTCTCATGATGGTGGCAATAGATCGATTCCGGGAATTGGACGACAAATATGGCCAGCTCGGCAGCGAACAGGTGCTGCGGGACACCGCGCACACCCTGTTGACCTGTTTGCACCCAAGCGACCAGGCAGGGCACTTTCTCGGCGAACAATTCGCCGTTTTCATGCCGCATACCACCTTGGCCGATGGATGCATTGCAGCAGAAAGGCTGAGAACGGCAATCAACGAATCGGTGATCGAATTGCCCAGTGGCGACGCCTTGCCGCCTATCAGCGTATCCCTGGGCATTACCCAGGCAAATCCGGACGACACGCCGACCAGCCTGCTTGCCCGCGCTAATGAAGCCCTGCAGCAGGCCGGCGAAAGCGGCGGCAACTGCATAAAGTGGCGGGATAACGGCTTGGAGCGTGAAACGGCGCAGCTCGCCGCAAGCCTGGATAGCGCTCCACCCATCAAACCTTTCGAATCCCTGTGGCCTGCGGCGGCGCCTGAAAAGCAAAATTCACCTCGTACAACCGATGCGCGTTGATACAGGCAATTGCCATACAGGCGGCTAATATATTATTTAGAGCAGATTCGCAATGCCGATGCATTATCATTCCGGATATTTAACCGTCGTCCATTCAACCCTTGCATTCCAGCAATACCATGATCATAGACACTCAAAATAATTTTCTGGCCATCACCGCTTCAGGAGAAGACAAAGTAGGCCTCGTCGACCGGCTTTCAAGCAAAATCGCAGAAAGCGGATGCAATATCGAAGAAAGCCGCATGGCCGTACTGGGCGGACAGTTCGCCCTGATCATGCTGCTTTCCGGCCCTGGAACGCACTTTCCAAGCTCGAAGGACAAATGGAGGCGCTGGGGGATCAGCTGGGGCTCAGCATTATTCACAAACGAACCCAGAAACGGGAACGGAAGCTGCCGGCGATTCCCTATGAAGTGGACGTGGTGGCGATGGATCATCCCGGTATCGTTCGCGACCTGGCCGCTTTTTTCTCCCGGAACGGTATCAATATCGAGGAACTCCAGACCGACACCTACCCGGCGCCGCACACCGGCACACCCATGTTTTCCGTCACCATGACGGTGGGCATTCATGCCAACGTCCACATCCCCACCTTGCGCGGGAATTTCCTCGATTACTGCGACGATCTGAATCTTGATGCGAGCTTTGAGCCCGCACGGGTGTGACACGCTCAGGCAAGGCGCGGCGCTTGCCCGCAGCCATTCTGCGGCCGAATGCCTTGGCCGCACACGCATTTCATTATGTTAGGCGCTCTAAGACAACTTCAACTGCGACCTTGATTTCCTGCCCGGCGCTGCCGGAGGAATATATCCGGCCAGCCGGCATCTTATTCCCTCGATTTTCTTGCCCTTCTCGTACCTGATCGAATGGCACGTCATGATCTCTCCTTTGGCGGCAAGCTCCAACAAACAGAGGCGTACGCTGGCAACCGATGTGCCTGTAGCCAAAGCGATCTCGCTGTCGAGCTGCTCGCCATACTTTTTCAGGTACTGCAAAATTTCTTTCATAGGCTTATCACCACGCCGCCGATATAACTGAAATCATTCATGTACAGGTACGCCAACCGCAATGCGACGTCTTCATCGCAATGCCTGGCTCACGCCCGTCAAACCTCATGGTTCGCTTATCGCAAGCCGATCGCCAATCCCACCCCATGCCGCGTACGCCGTCATAGTGCATCCGCAGGCCGTTCCCGTCAAATCCGGTCACTATCTCGCAAGGCATTATTCACCGAACTTCCTGGCTCACGCGATGATGCATCTCTGCCGGTAATGGAAATCTCAAAGCGAGCCAGATGGATATATCCGGCAATGCGCTCCGGCAGAAGCTGCTGGCCAGGAATTCGCCATTGGCGAGAAACTGCCTGAACATCCCGGCTGACAAGATCGCGGCGGAAGATAAAGATCCACCGGGTTTCCCCCTGGGCAGCTTGAATAATCAAGCGCCTGCTGTGACATGTATGGCTGGCGTCCCCAACGAGATTCGAACTCGTGTTACCGCCGTGAAAGGGCGATGTCCTAGGCCTCTAGACGATAGGGACTTTGAATTTCAAAAGCTCTTTTGGTGGAGGTAAGCGGGATCGAACCGCTGACCTCTTGCATGCCATGCAAGCGCTCTCCCAGCTGAGCTATACCCCCGTACCCCGAAAAGAGCGCGCATTATAGTGATGCGACCTATGCTTGTAAAGCTGGCTTCCCAAAAAAATTATAGATGCCTTTTCAGGCGAGCCATCACGGTTTCGCGCGGAAACAACGCCAGCACGGCATCTACCGGCGGCGTATGCGTCTGCCCGGCCAGCATCGCGCGCAACGGCATCGCCAGTTTTGGCATTTTCAGATTGTGCCTGGCCAGCAATTCCTTTATCAGCGCATTCAGCGCAGTGGCTTCCCAGGCGACATCGGCGAAACGTTCGGCGAGTTCGCGCAAGGCGGGCAGCACTTCCGGAACAAGATGCACATCCAGCAACTCCTGCGCCGGATGTATCTCGATATAAAAGACCTCTGCCTCGTCCGCCAGTTCGAGCAGCGTCGCGGTGCGCTCTTTGTACAACGCAACCACCGCTTCCAGTGGAGGCGCATTGCTCGCCTGCACACCGCGCTTCTCCAGATGCTTGCGCACCAGTTCGGTCAGGCGCGCATTGTCGGCCAGCTTGATGTAATGCTGGTTCAACCAGCGCAGCTTCTCCGGATTGAACTGCGCCGCCGATTTGCTGATATGGCGCAAGTCGAACCATTCGATGAATTGCTGCATGGAGAAAATTTCCTCGTCGCCGTGCGACCAGCCCAGGCGCGCCAGGTAGTTGACCAGCGCCTCCGGCAGGAAGCCGTCTTCGGCATACTGCATCACGCTCACCGCGCCATGCCGCTTGGACAGCCTCTCGCCGTCGCTGCCCAGGATCATCGGCACATGCGCGTACTGCGGCAGCGTTGCCCCCAATGCCTTGAGGATATTGATCTGGCGCGGCGTGTTGTTGACGTGATCGTCGCCACGGATGACCTGCGTGATATTCATGTCCAGATCGTCCACCACCACGCAGAAGTTGTAGGTCGGCGTACCGTCGGCGCGGGCGATGATCAGGTCATCCAGTTCGCTGTTCTCGAACACGATCTTGCCCTTGACCATGTCGTCCCACGCCGCCACGCCGTGCAGCGGGTTCTTGAAGCGCACCACCGGCTTGATGCCATCCGGCGGAGACGGAAGAACCTTGCCCTGCTCCGGTCGCCAGCGCCCGTCATAGCGCGGCTTCTCGCCGCGCGCGCGCTGCGCCTCGCGCATCGCTTCCAGTTCTTCCGGCGAGGTATAGCAGTAATAGGCCGTTCCCTGATCGAGCATCTGCCGGATCACCGCCTTGTAGCGATCCATGCGCCGCATCTGGTAGAACGGCCCCTCATCGTAATCCAGGTTCAACCACGACATCCCGTCCAGAATCGCCTGCTCGGATTCCAGCGTGGAACGCTCCAGATCGGTATCCTCGATGCGCAAAATAAAAGTGCCGCCCAGCTTGCGCGCGTACGCCCAGGAAAACAGGGCCGTGCGTGCGCCGCCGATATGCAGATAGCCGGTAGGGCTGGGAGCGAAACGGGTGCGTATGGTCATAAGTTGAACAGACAAGACAAAACAAGGCGCGCATTTTACGAGTTTTACCGGCTTCCCGCACAAAGTTGTGGCTTGAGCCATTGACTGTGATTGCCGCGTTATGCTCTAATCCGCGCCCTCTTCGGGGCGGTTAGCTCAGCGGTAGAGCACTGCCTTCACACGGCAGGGGTCACTGGTTCGAACCCAGTACCGCCCACCAGAAGAATCAATGCCTTAGAGCCTATTTCAGTAGGTTTCATGCCCCGCGTTGGGTCTGGGCGCGGATGGATGCAAGACGCGGCGCGCAGCCAATGGTGGCGACCATAACACGGTGCGCGAAGCGTTTGGTGCGGGAATGGTCGCCTGCGGTCGCTCCCGCAATCGGCTGCTTCGCAGTAACGTGTCGCGACCGCGCATTGGCAAGCGGTGCAACGCCGCAGACGCCGCGCCCAGACCCAACCCGAAGGGCCGCTTGCCTGCGGGCGCATTGCGGCGTTGCGGCCTGCTTGTGGAGAATGGCTACACTGCGCAGCCCGCGCCTTGCACTGCATCCCGCAGGCAAACGGCGCGGGGTATGAAACCTACTGAAATAGGCTCTTAGTTCGACCAACTCGGATTTATCAAAGACAGTGTGCCCAGTATTGTGCACACTATCCAACACACTTACAGCAGCCCGAACATTCTCGGGCGCAAGGTGCTCTTAAGCATTCCTTCTCTAATAAAGGCTGTTCCGCTATCATTCAACCGTTATCTAACGATATCCAACTCGTCGGACTTACCCGAAAATACTCTACGATGGCTCCCATGAATTGCCCGGGCTTCGTCAAATTGGAAGGTTGAAACGGATCATGTTCTCTTTGCACGATATATTAGAGGGGAAGCCCGACCACCCCATGTTTGACGTCAAGGAAGCGAGGAATCTTCTCGCCGACCTGCCAAAAGACAATGCCTTCAAGGCGCTGGATGAAATCACCTCCTGGCTGACCTCGGTCAAGGATACCCCCGGCTTCCGCCCCGAAGTCCGCGCGGAAATTTTCATGTTGCTGGATGAAACCGGGCAGCCGCTGTATGCCGAGTTGTTGCGCCAATATCTCGGTGCGCCCCATTTGCAGGATTTTCATGGCCTGCATCAATGGCAGGGGATGCATGGCTTTGTGCGGGCGCTGGCCGAAGCCTATGCCGTATGCGTTTCAGAATACCGGCAGGCCGAAAAGAAAACCTTGAGCCTCAAGGAAAATATGGCGGTTATCTGCGTCCGGTTATTGCGCGCCGTTGCCGAACGGATGAAGCTGGAAATGATGCGTTATGTGGAAATCGAACAATCGGCCTGGGATCATCTGTGCAGTTGCTACAGCTTCGCCGAGGCCAACCAGTTCGCCGAATCCATGGTTTACGCCTATCCCGGACAGGTTATTCACACCAGCCCGCAAAGAGAGCTGTTGCGGGCGCTGATACTCTATGAATCTTCTCCCGGTACGCTGGCGCCGGACCAGATTGAGGTAAGTTACCGCATTGCCGGGCGTCTGGTGAGTTCCTTCGATTTCCGGACGGCGACTGACCCGGATTGTGCGCACTTCATCGATCTGTCCAGGCCTGGCGCTCCCGGAAATGCCGACGGCAAGCTCCAGGCAACTCCGTCCATGCGCTTCTTTGGGGCAACCAGGGCGATCCCCAAGATCAAAGGGATCATCGATCAGAACGAGCGCAGCCTGCTCCAGGAGGAGCAACGTTTCGGCAATGAATTCACTCCGGCAGGCAAGCTTACGGTGCTCAAGCATTTGCAATTATATTGGGGGAAGGATCAGCCGCACCGGCATCAGGAACGCAAGGGCATCAGCGCCGCCATCGATGTGGTGCACAGTTTCAGAACCATCGGCAAACTGGTGACATGCATCGATCTTGGCCGCGTGGCCAATCTTTCCGAAAAGGATGCAGCCGCGTTAAAGGAGCGCTCGGAGATCAATCTCGCCACCACCGGAGATATCGATTACACCACGGAAGCATGGACCGTTTCGGATTTGAGCGCCAATGGAATCGGCGGCATCATCCCGAAGACCGCAGGCGCCTGGGTAAAGATTGGCGAACTGTGCGGCCTCAAGTCGCAGAACGGCCAATTATGGTGGGTTGGCATGATCCGGCGATTGCAAACCGACCCGAAAGGCGCGGTGCATGTGGGAATCGAAATCCTCGCAAAAAGACCCCTGTCAGTATGGCTGCGCGCCCTCGGCAAGGGCGCCGAAAAAGCAACCAACTGGGAAACCAGCTCCGGCTCGTTCGAATACGATTACCTGCCCGTCATCCTGTTGCCGGACGCTTACAACTCCTATGTGAACGCCACCATGCTCATGGAATCCGGCAGCTACATGCCGGATAACATCTACGAAATGATGATGGGAGAAAAGAGCCGCGATATCAAACTGACCGGCTTGCTGGCCGAAGGCGAGGACTACGAGCAAGTGAGCTTCCGGTGGCTCAATCCTGCACATGCCTAGACTTCAACACAGCGCTACCGGGCGCCGCGCTGAAAACGATATCCCTTGTAGCTGAATATCATGCCGTCCGGCGTGATTTCCTCCAGCCTGATACCCGACGCCAGCGATCCGCCTTCCCGCAGCATCCGGAAATTGATGCTGACGAGGCGTTCGGCGGGATTGCTCGAATAGGCATGGAGCTGGATCGTCATGGCGGGAATCTCCTGCTGAATCGCAGGAGGCAGTTCGGCCATGGGTATCGTTCTCTGATCCTGTGCAACGCCGGCAGGGCTGCCCGATTTCTCCAGCAGGGGTTTCTCCGGCATGAGCTTCTCCGGCACGTGTGCCGGAGCAATAATAATCGCGCTTGGTATCGCGCTGCCGGCGGGCGCTGAAGCTTCCGGTTTCATGGTTTCGACTCTCGGAGCAGGTTGCACGGCTGGCGCCGTATTCGGCGCCGGCAATTCCGGTGCCGGCTTTCTGGCCATTTCAGGCAGCGCGGGCAGCGGTGCCGGCGCAGCCTGTTGCGGTGTCGGGATTGATGGTCTCGCGGCGGCAGATTCTGCCGCAGGAGCCGGTTGCTCCGCCTGCCAGGGGCGCAGCCAGACGATCGCGATGCCGGCGCCGAGCAGTACCGCCGCAAGCGCGCCGTAATACATAAGCAAGGGCCGTTTTGGCGCAGCCACTATGACCTGTGCTGTCGGCAAGGTGGGCGTCGAGCCGCGCTGACGCTGCTGGTCGGATTTTTTGAGCGCTTCCAGGATGTACGACATGCCTATTTTTTCCCTTGCTCGCGGATTAGTTTCGGCACCGTCATGTCTGCCGCTCCGCTCAGGCGCATCATGGTCTGGGCGCCGACAACGCCGTCTGGAATGAGCCCTTGAGCGAGTTGGAACTGCTTGACTTGACGCACCATGGCTTCGTCGAACACCTGGTTCCTGGTGGTTTCCGCCGTCTTGCCATGGAGTTGCGCGAGTTGCTTGCTCAGCCATTCCACATCCGGCCCGCGATCGCCCGGGCGAATCTTCCTGCTTGCGACCGGCGGCATGCGCCACAGCAGGGTGTAGTGTCCAGACCATTGCTCCGCAAGGGCGCCAAGGGTGACCGTCCTGGTTTCTGCGCCGACTGCAAAGGTAGCGGATTGATCGTCAAGCCCGGTCAATGTTGCATTGAATTTCTGGCCTTGGCCGTCCTGCATGAGCAGGACTGCGGGCAGGTTCAATTGGCGCAGTTCATCCAGCCCGCCGCGCGCGGTCATGCAACGCAAACCGGCGGCTTCTGCCTGCCGGCACTCGTCCCCCGCTTGATAGCCCGCACCCCATGCCCTGAACAACGCGGCGTAAGCCATCTCTTCGCTGCGCGAAAGCGGCTCTGCTGCCGGCCATTCCAGGGTAAGCGGCGATGGCGATGCTGCTGCCGGCTTGGCGGCCTCCGCCTCAACTTTGGCTTTCGCCGGTGCCGGCTGTTGCGCAGCGGGCCGGTACAGCATCACCGCCAGCACAGTGCCGGCCAGCAACAAACCTGCCAGGAGGGGGCGCATCATGCTGAGTGGTTGCGCCGCCGGATTGTGGAACACTTCGCGCGCCGCCTGCGTCAGCGTCGCGCGATCGACCCGCTCCTTGCTTTGCGCGTAGGCGCCCAGCAATGCCCGGTCGCACAGCACGTTGATGATCCGGGGAATGCCGCCGCTCAAACGGTACAGCCTGCCCATCAATGCGGCCGGAAACAGTTGGCGTTGCGTACCGGAAACCTCGAGACGATGCCGCACATAGGCGGCGACTTCCTGTTTATCCAGCGGCCCCAGGTGATAGCGCGCGATAACCCGTTGCGCGAGCTGCCGCAACTCCGGTCGCGCCAGCATCTCCGCCAGTTCTGGCTGGCCGAGCAGGATGATCTGTAACAGTTTGCGCTGGCTGGTTTCCAGATTGGTGAGCAGCCGCATCTGCTCCAGCACGTCGGCGGAGAGGTTCTGCGCCTCGTCGATGATCAGCACCGTGTGCCTGCCCCTGGCATAGGCGTCGAGCAGGTAGGCATTGATGCAATCGACGTACACCTTGACGCTGGTGTTGCCGGGCGGACAGGCGATGCCGAATTCGGTGCAGATGGTCGAGAGCAGTTCCACTACCGTCAGCTTGGGATTGAAGATGTAGGCCACGTCGCAAGATTCCGGAATCTGCTCGAGCAGGCAACGGCATACCGTAGTCTTGCCGGCGCCCACCTCGCCCGTGAGCAACACAAATCCGCCGCCGCCATTCACCCCATAGAGCAAATGTGCAAGCGCCTCCTGGTGGCGCTGGCTCATATAGAGATAGCGCGGGTCCGGCGCAATGGAGAACGGCGCTTCGGCGAGGCCAAAGTAACTCTGGTACATGGGCGGTTTGGTAGTGGGAGTGTCGCGTCATTATAGCGGCAAGTCACGCACACTCAAGACTCATCGCCCTGAGCAAGCCTGAAGAAGCGCAAGCCGGCGTCATTTCGCATATGGAATTCGGGGCGACTCTGCCTCAGCTCTGTTATGCGCCGCCTTTCAGCAAATGCACGATCAACGACCTGAGCTTGGCCGGCCTGACGGGTTTGTGCAACAAATGATGCCCGCTTATGCTGGCCAGCTTCAGGATTGCCGGGCTGGTATTCCCGCTGATTAGAATGCAGGGAATCTGCTGATTCTGATGACGGCGCACTAATTCGATGACATCGATGCCGTTCATATCATTTCCCAACTGATAGTCGCTGACAATAAAATCCCATTCCATCCCGTCGCGCATAAATTGCTCCACCTGCGCCACCGATGCCGCCGCACTTACCCGGCAACCCCAAGAAGCCAGGGTGCTTGCTGAGGCGGACAGCACCGCCGCGTCATCATCAACAATCAGCAATCTCTTCCCGGCCAAGGGCGATATTTCCTGCTCCTGCGCCGAGCCAGTATATTTCCCCATGACGGCAGCACCGGAAATTCTGCCGGGTTGGGTCGCCACCGGCACTTCCACGGCAAAGACCGACCCCTTGCCGGGCACGGAGCGCAACTCGAGACGGTGCCCGAGCAACTTCACCAGACGATCCACGATGGCCAGCCCCAAGCCAAGACCCTTTCCGGCATCCAGTTGCGGTTGCGCCAACTGGAAAAACTCGCGGAATATGTTGCCCTGATCGGCTTTTGAAATGCCGACACCGTTGTCGCGCACCTCGATGCGCAAAAATTTCCCGCGGCGGCGGCACACAACCAGAACGCTGCCGTTCTCGTAGGTGTAGCGTATCGCATTGCTTACCAGATTAGCCAGGATGCGCTCCAGCAACTGCGGATCGGTAATGGCATGTCCGGTGCATGTCCGTACAACCAGGCGAATATTCTTGATGCTGGCGAGCATTTGATAATCCGCCGCAATGCGCTTCAACATGGCATCTGCATTGCAGGTGCTTATCTGCGGAACAACCGCACCCGCATCCAGCTTGGAAATATCGAGCAGAGCATTCAACAGCGCGGAAAGCGCTTCGACAGAATGCTCCACCTGTTCGGTCAGGCGTTGATGCTCGGTGCCGGCCAGCTTGCGCTGCAACTCGGCGACATATAAACCCAGGGCATGCAGCGGTTGGCGCAGGTCATGGCTGGCTACCGCCAGAAAACGGCTCTTGTCGTGGCTGGCGCGCTCCGCCTCTTCCTTCTTTTCGCGCAAAGCCAGTGTTGCTTCGTCTATGCAACGTTGCAGAATCTCCTGTTCATGTTCCAGATGTTCGGTCGTCGTGTTCAATCCTTCTATCAAAGTGGCCAATTCGCGCACTCCCGTTGACAGGGAAATGCGCGTATCGAGCTTGCCCATGCCTATCGCCTGCACGGCCTCGCTGAGCTTGCGGACAGGATAAATGATTTTGCGGCTGGCGATATAAACCAGATATAAAACAACCGCCAGGAACAGCAGGGTCACGGACGCCGTAACCCAGAACATATGTGCCTTGAGCTTTTGATAACGGGACTTGTCCAATTCCAGAATAATTAAACCCGTCGCTTTCATGGGCGTTGTTTTCTCGTTTCCGTCGCCCAACATGATCTGCGCCGGGATAATTGCATGGGAAAGCCACAAGCTCTGCCCGTTGACCGAATCATGAAAAATGACCGCGTCATCAACGCCCTGAGCGGACACCGACATCAGCCTTGCCATGGTTAGCTCCTGGCCGGTAAATTCACGGCCGAAAGAGCTGGAAAGCTGGCCTGCGCCGGCCAACAACCTGTTGTCCGCATCCAGAACGGCCACGCCGCGCACATCCGTCTGCTGCAAAGCCCCGACGGCAATATTCTGCAAAAACTCCAGATTGTTCGAGAACACGCCGTATTCGCTGCTCAAAGCAATCTGGTGTACCAACAATTGCCCTTTCTCCCGCATATCATTATCCATCTCGGAAAAACGTTCCCGCAGGAAATAGGACTCCAGGAAGATCGCCATAATGAGCAATGGAACGAACGTCAAAATAGCAACGTACTGGCGTATGCCGAATTGTTTCATCAGCGCTTTTCCCCTGCTTTATCCATACGCTCCCGTATCACTTCCGGCGAATCCAGCTCAATCTCCAATGAACGCGCAACCTGCTGGTTGACGGCAATGCTGAACAATTCGGGATAATACGGTGCAGGCAACTGCCTGCTCTTTGCAAACGACACGACCATTTTTGCAGCCTGCTCGGCAATCTGTTCCGGCGTGGAAAAAATGGCGCATATTGCGCCTGCATTCACATAGGCTCGCGAGATGCCAATCAGCGGGACTTTATGCCGGTAGCTGGTCAGCAAAATATTGCGCACATTGCTGCTGCTGTAAATTTCGCTATCGGGAGTGGCCAGCAGCACATCGCTGTTGTCCAGGATGTTTTCCAGGGTTTTGTACAACGTTTCGGCCGACCGTACCGATTGGGCATTGACTGACATCCCGCGCGGCAAACGAGGGAGGACGATGCGCGCGTCCGGCGAATACAGCAAGCCGATCACGCTGTGCCTGGGAAGCGCCGCATGGATAAAATTCATTTGCCGATCCCAGGGCTGATCGAGATAAATCGCCGAGATTGCCTTTGATGGATGAGGCGAGGAGCGTCCATCAAGCAGCGCCTCATAAGCCATTCTGGGAATCATTACCCCCAGTACCGGCGCGCCGGACTTGTCGATGGCAAGCTCCATTGCCTTCATGCCTACGGCTATAACCAAATCAGCATTGGCGCCTTCGCCGGCCCGTGATTCAACAACGTTTACATCGGCCTTGCTTGCGGCAAGTGCCTTGTGGAGCGCGTCCGAGAATTGCTGGTAAGGCTGACTGCCGCCGCCGGCAACCAGGCTGACTTTCAGTGTTTCTGCCTGAGCCAATGTTGTCAGCAGCGCGATTGCGCTTGCTGACATCAGGATGGCAAATTGGCGAAACACGGCAGGCAGCCTAGAATCCCAGCGTTGCGGTCAGCCAGGCGCGCCGCTCGATGATGGCTTGCGTGCTGTATTCAAAATAATGGTCGCTCAGCGCGTTTTGCACCACCAAGGCGATTTCGCCGCCCGATCCTTCTTTCTTGTTTCGCCATGCGCCAAAGCGCCGGGCGATCCGCAAGTCAAGATAGCGCGTCAACGGTTGCAGTTTTCCGGCATCCTTGATCCGCACCGGGTCGGTATGATAAAACCCTGCCCCAAGATGCAGTCCGCCGGAAAAATCATGCGAAAGCAACAGGCTGGCGCTATTTAACGGTGCAGTCTCATAGAAGCCGGTAGCAGATTTTTCAAGTGCTGACATTGGCAGCGCGGTCGGTTTAACGGTCGCACGCCCACTGGCAACCTGATGCGCATAATTCACGGTCAATGTGCTGCGCGTTCCCAGCTTGTACTTAAGTGTGCCTTCCAGCCCGCTAAAATAAACATTGAAATCGCTTTTGAGACTGTTTGCCTGGCCTGTAATTGATGCAGCGTCCGGAACGGGATCCACCCAAATCATATCGGTGATCTGATCGTGATATGCCCTGAAGTCAATAGTCGATCCGGCCTCGTCCAGCTTCCCGATATAGCCGATTTCCCGGGCAACCGTTTTCTCAGGGCTCAACCCGCCAGACGCCAGAACGTCGCGGAAGAAATATTGTTTGCCGCCCACCATGCCCACCGGAAAACGATGGTCACCCAATTCTTCGATCATTTCAGGATTGCGGTAGGCGACCGAAATGCTGGCGCGCAGCGTATTTCGCGGGGACAGATGGTAGTTATATGAAACGCGCGGCGAAACGCGCTCTTGCCCCAGCGCATCCCTCTCCCACATCCCGCCGATATTCACGAGACTGGCCGGGGTGATGCGCCATTCGTCATGGGCAAACAGGCGATACTCCCTCCAGGTTACCGGTGAGTCACGCAACGAATTCGGCGCTTCCGCAGAATCCTGGCGCATTCCCATTCCCCACACGATGCGGTTTTCGGGAGAAGTTCTCAGCGTATGCTGCAATTCGAGGTTGTGGCGGTGAACAACGGCATCATCGTTGATCGGATAACTCCCGGAAGCAGCCAAACTCAAGGTGCCAGGACAGCCAAGAGCCTTACACAAGGCATGCTGTACCGGTCATCCTTCATATTCCGGCCTATGTGAAAATAATTGAGCTGGAGATCGCTGTTTTCATGGAAAGTATGCAGCCAGGTGAATTGCTCAAAGTCGGAGCTTGTTTTTTTGTCGCGCAACGTGACGGCAATCCCGGATGCCGTCTGATTCGG
>CAWHDU010000005.1:0-491139 GCA_963828205.1 uncultured beta proteobacterium | reverse complement strand
GCCGCGGCGCGGTGAATTTGTACCACAAGGTGGTGGACAAGCATTTGATTAACGTGGTCGGCGACGTTTCGCCGCGCGCGGTGATGCAGGTGCTCGATTCGGTGCGCTACACCGGCAGATAACCATCCTGGAGATGTGTGCTGATTGAACCCAAATAATTCATTAGAACCGGCAGTCCCTTCCCCCTTGCAGGGGGAAGGTTAGGATGGGGGTAGAAGTGCTGGAAGTTACACGTTTCTACCCCCTCTCTAGTGTAGTGCACCGTTATTAGCGGCACTTATCGCAAACCCTTGTAGGTCGGGCTTTAGCCCGACATGTCGGGTTGAACCCGACCTACGATGCAGCATTGGCTGTTTGCATAAGTTCCAAACAGAGTGGCGCACTACACTAGGTTTAACAGGCAATGAAGCTTGAATTTTCCAGCCGGGCACCCACATTACGCTCAACTTTTCCCGACTTGGATGTTTTTGATTTTTTTATTATAAGGAGGCTTTATGCTAAAAAAATTATCTGGTTTTTGTGTGCTTGCCGCTGCAATGGTTTTTGGCATAACCGCTCATGCCAAGGATTTGCCGGATTTCACCGACCTGGTGGAAAAGCAAGGCGCTGCGGTGGTCAACATCAGCACCACGCAAATCATCCGCAATCCGCACGGTTTTTCCAATGTGCCGGAGAACGATCCGTTCTATGATTTTTTCCGCCGCTTTGCGCCCCAGATGCCCCATGGACAAGCGCCGCGCGAGCAGGAGTCGCAATCGCTGGGCTCGGGTTTCATCATCAGCGCGGACGGCTATATCATGACCAATGCGCATGTGGTGGATAGCGCCGATAAAATCACCGTGCGCCTGACCGACAAGCGCGAGTTCCGCGCCAAGGTCATCGGCGCCGACAAGCGCACCGATGTGGCCTTGCTGAAAATCGAGGCGACCGGCCTGCCGAAAATCGCCCCCGGCGACCCCAATAAACTCAAAGTGGGCGAATGGGTGGTCGCCATCGGCTCGCCGTTCGGCTTCGACAGCAGCGTGACGGCGGGCATCGTCAGCGCCAAGGGGCGCTCCCTGCCGCAGGACAATTTCGTGCCGTTTATCCAGACCGACGTGGCGATCAACCCCGGCAACTCTGGCGGGCCGCTGTTCAACATGAACGGCGAAGTGGTCGGCATCAACTCGCAAATCTACACCCGCTCGGGCGGCTCGATGGGCCTGTCTTTCGCCATTCCGATCGATGTGGCGACGCAAGTGACCGAGCAGTTGCGCACCAGCGGCAAGGTGACGCGCGGGCGTATCGGGGTGACGATCCAGGAGTTGACGCGCGAGCTGGCCGAATCGTTCGGCCTGAGCAAGCCTGCCGGCGCGCTGATCAGCAGCGTGGAAAAGAGCGGCCCGGCGGACAAGGCGGGCATCGAGCCGAGCGATGTGATCCTCAAATTCAACGGCAAAGCGGTGGACAGCTCCAGGGATTTGCCGCGCATCGTGGCGGCGACCAAGCCCGGGAGCAAGGTGGCGGTCGAATTGTGGCGCAAAGGCGCATCCAGGCAGGTCACCGTGGAGGTTGCAGAGATGCCGGAAGACGGCAAGCAGGCGCGCGCCGCCAAGAAACAGGCCGATGATGGGGGCGAGATGATTTCACGCTTGGGCATCGCGGCCAGCGAGCTGAGCAAGGAACAACTCCAGGAGCTGCAAATCGACGGCGGGTTGCTGGTGGAGGAAGTCAAGGGTTCCGCCGCGCGCGCCGCCGGATTGCAGCCGGGAGACGTGCTGCTGGCAATCGGCAACGTATCGATCCGCTCGCTGAAACAATTCAACGAAATTCTAAAACAGGTTGGCAAGGGGAAGAATGTCGCATTGCTGGTACGGCGCGGCGAGGCGGCATCGTATGTGGCGATCAGGCTCGACGAGAAGTAATTCAACCAGCGTGCCGGGTTAATCCGTCAGACGTAACCCGGCATGATCGCTACGCGACGGATATTGGGTTATGTTGTACAAAATGCCGTTTGCGGTGTAACCAGGCACCGCCGGACTAACAGCCTGCAAAGACACCGTACGAGCTTTTCCTTGACGGTTATAGGCGATTTTCGTAATGTGCAGGTTGTGCTTAACGAAACTCGGGCCGAACATAAATGAAAGTGGCATCTATTGCCAAGATTGCTCGCCCGAAATTATCCGGCACCGTGAAGCGCAACAGGTTGCTTCGCCTCCTTGATGCGGGCATGAAAAAACCCGTCACATGGGTCGCGTCCCCGGCTGGCTCAGGCAAGACAACGCTTGTCGCAAGCTGGCTGGATTCAAGGAAACAACACTGTCTGTGGTATCAGATAGACGAAGGGGATGGCGACCTCGCCACATTTTTCTATTACATGGGACTGGCTGCAAAAAAAGCTGCTCCAAGATACAAAAAACCTCTTCCGCTGCTTACCCCTGAATACCTGCAAGGCATCCCGACCTTTACCAGGCGCTATTTTGAAAATCTCTTTAGCCGGTTAAAACCACCATTTACCATAGTCCTCGACAACTATCAGGATGCGCCGCTCCAGTCGGGTTTGCACGATATGATTGCCGTAGCACTGGATGCGATTCCCGAAGGAATTAACTTCATCGCCATCAGCCGCGCAGAATCGCCTGCCCAGCTTTCGAGACTGACGGGCCAGCAATAAAATGCAACTTCTGGGGCTGGACGAAATCCGCTTCACGTTGGATGAATCTGCGGAATTTGTTGATGCGCACGGGGTAAAGCTGGCTGAAAAAGCGCAGCAACAGCTTTACGAAAAGACGGAAGGTTGGGCGTCCGGGCTGGTGCTTATGATGGAGAACGCCCGTGAAAGCGGGTTTGAAACCGCACCATCGCTTAACACGCAGCGCGAGGTATTCGATTATTTTGCCAATGAGATATTCAATAAATCGGATAAGGTAACCCAGGAGGTATTATTGAAAACCGCCTTCCTGCCCAAGATAGACCCTGCCGTGGCAAAAAAACTTACCGGTATTGATTCTGCCCCACTGATACTGGATAGGCTCAGCAGGCACAATTATTTTACCCAATGGTATTTGCAGGGCTATCAGTACCACCCCTTATTCAGGGAGTTTCTTCAGGCAAAGGCAAAGGAAGAATTCTCGGAAAGCGAATTGTCAAAGACGCGCCAGGCAGCCGCTTTACTACTCGCAGAAGCGGGGAATATAGAGGAAGCAGCCGGTCTCTTTAAAGAAGCGAAGGACTGGGGTGGCTTGGCCAAACTGGCTCTAGCACATGCGCAAGCGCTCATAACGCAAGGCAGAAGCAGCACTCTTCAAGGTTGGATATCAGGTATACCCAAAGAAATTATTGAGGGCTCTCCATGGCTTCTTTATTGGTTTGGGAATTGCCGGATGGCTTCTGATCCCATTGAAAGCCGAGGCTGGCTCGAAAAGGCGTTTGAGTTGTTCAAAGCGGGGAACGACACAAGCGGCATATTGCTGTCTTGGTCTAATATCATAGATACCTTTGGTTATGAATGGGGAAACTTTGCCCCTGTGGATCGCTGGATCGAGGTTATAGAAGAGCTTCTTTCCGGGCAACCTGAATTCCCGTCACCGGAGATAGAGGCGCGTGTTGCTGCAGGTATATTCATTGCGATGACATGGAGAAAACCATTGCATCCCGACCT
The DNA here is from genome assembly GCA_963828205.1 of uncultured beta proteobacterium. Classification (GTDB taxonomy): domain Bacteria; phylum Pseudomonadota; class Gammaproteobacteria; order Burkholderiales; family Gallionellaceae; genus Gallionella. The sequence goes on along the minus strand of CAWHDU010000005.1, from coordinate 487,499 downwards.
GCCCATGTGGGCGGATAAGGTCATGCTCACAGTTCTTAACAGCCAGAATATTCAGCTCAGGATGCTGCTGGGGAGCAACCTGCTTTATTACTATTTATGGTCGGATGACAGCGCAAAGGCCGCTGTAATCATCAATACTCTGAAGCCCTTCAGCAGAGCACCTTGCGGCGACCCTCTTGCACGAGAGATGTGGTATGTCATGGAGGCCATGTACGCGTGGCTTATGAATGAGCATGATGCCTGCGTTGCGGCAGTCAGAGAGGGGAGGCAACTGGCGGAACGTACCGGCATACACCTCGTGAAAGTCCTGCTTGACAGTATGGGAACCGAAAGCAGTATAAGCGCTGGGTACTATGACGAGGCGGCCGGGTATATCAAAGATATCGCCGATTTGAATATGACGCGCCTATTCCGACGGACGCAATATCAACACCTATTGTCATCTGTTGCATGGGGAAGAAAGGATTATCAGAGCGCTCTTTGGCATGGAGAAAATGCGGTTACCCTTGCCAAAGATACTGGTTATTGCCTGGCCCAATCCGCTATGGAAGCGGCACAAGCAGTAGTGTTGTTCGATATGGGGAAATATGCGGAGGCGGCGGCCTACCTTGCACGCGCGATAAAATCCGGCAGAGGAATTAAACGCATGGAATTTTGCTGCAACATTCAGGGTGCGCGGTTTTCCTTTGAATCTGGAAAAGAAATAGAAGGTCTGAGCTTCCTGCGTACGGCGATGGGCATTGGCGCTCAACACGGATATTCTAATTTTATCCGGTGGAGTCCCGAAGTCATGGCCCGGCTTTGCGCAAAGGCGCTGGAGCATGGAATTGAGTCGGGGTACGTCCAACGCCTTATTGTGAAACGTAATCTCATTCCTCCCCCGAATAAAGCATTTACGGAAAACTGGCCCTACCCCATAAAGATATACACCCTCGGAAGATTCGAGATCGTGAAGGATGGAAAGCCTTTCGAATTTTCAGGAAAAATCCAGAAAAAACCTATCGAGATATTGAAGCTGCTGATCGACTGCGGCGGGCAGGCGACGGAAGGATATATTTCCGATACCCTCTGGCCAGATGCTGAAGGCGACATGGCGCACAATTCGTTCAAGATGGCCTTGTCGCGCCTCAGGACTTTGATCGGCAAAGAAACAATCAAAAACCAGGGCGGCAGGATAAGTCTCAATCCGAGCTGCTGCTGGGTGGATGCGCTGGCCGCGCGGCCTATTGCATCCTATTCTTTTTGAATTCTGCCTGTTGATTGCCAAGAGCCTCGAAGCCTGGCAGTTATCCGCGTTCCACCGGGAAAACATGAGGAAGAAATGAAAATTTCTTGCTGGTTCCGGAAAAAACACTATCCGTTACCGATCCGTTACTCGCCTTAAGTATCTTCCCTACCGCCGCCTCCCCGTTCTGCCGCATTCCCATCGACCTGGCCTTGTTGCAGGCTGTATTCATGGGCGCGCCGCCGCTGGATGCGGCGAATATTGCCGCCGCAACCACCGCTGCCAGTTGCGCAAGAGGAAAGGGCGGCAAAACCGACACAAACTTTAAGAGGAGCAACACCACATGCTATCAATCTTGAACCCGCGCCGGATGGTGTATCTTTTCGCGCTGATCTGTGCCGCCATCGCCCCGGCCGGCCATGCCGCGACCCTTGCCGTCACCACCACCGCCGATACCGTTGCCGCCGACGGCTTTTGCTCACTGCGCGAGGCGATCCAGGCGGTCAATGCCGGCGCGAGTGTCAACGAGTGCATGCCCGTTGCGGGCGCCTTCGGCGCCAGCGACACCATCGGCTTCGATATTCCGCCCCTCACCGATGCGGGCTGCATTGTCGGTACCGGGGTATGCACCATTTCACCGACCTCGGCCCTGCCAATCATTACAAAGACGGTCGTGATCGACGGCTACACCCAGCCGGGTGCCGTCCCCAACACTCTGGCCGCCAATGCCTATCCCAACGCCCTGGGCCTCGATACCCAAATCAAGATTCAACTGGATGGCATCAACACCCCCGCCAATACGGACGGCCTGTGGCTCTCTGGCATAAACAGCCGGCTCAGCGGGCTGGCCATCTACAACTACCACGGCGGTGGCACAACCCTCAACGTCGCCGCGACCCTTGCCGTCACCACCACCGCCGACACCGTTGCCGCCGACGGCTTTTGCTCCCTGCGCGAGGCGATCCAAGCGGTCAATACTGGCGCGAGCGTCCAAGAGTGCGTGCCGGTTGCGGGCGTCTTCGGCACCAGCGACACCATCGGCTTCGACATCCCCTCCGCCACCGATGCGGGCTGCAATGTCGGCACCGGGGTCTGCACTATTTCTCCCACGAGCGGCATGTTGATTACCAGCACCGTGCATATCGACGGCTACACCCAGCCGGGTTCCACCGCCAACACCCTGGCCGCCAATGCCTACCCCAACGCCCTGGGCCTCGACACCCAGATCAAGATCCAACTGGATGGCATCGGCACCCCCGCCAATTGGAACGGCCTGGAGCTTGCCTCTCCCAACAGCCGGATCGACGGGCTGTCCATCTACAATTTCCGTGGCACCGGTGCGGCCATCAGGGTCGTCAGCACAAACGCCCTCATCGATGGCAACTTCATCGGCATCATGGCGGACGGAACCACGAGCGGCGGCGTGAATAACAGTGATTATGGGGTTAAAATCTCGGCCGCCAGCAATACGGTTGGCGGCACCATAGCCGCGCGCCGCAACCTGATTGCCGGGCACGGAGTGTATGACGTCGGTGTCGAAGGCGTGGATTCCAACTCCATCGTCGGCAACCTGATCGGCACCGACATTTCCGGCACACTGGCTCGCCAGGCAAACACCGGCGTTTTGATCAGCGGACCGGCTGGCGGAACGGCCAGCAGCAACACCATCACCAAAAACGTGATTTCCGCCGGGACTGGCATTAAATTGTGGTCCGCGTCCCTCACGACCGTTTCCGGCAACACCATCGGCATCGCGGTGGGCGGGGCTCCCTTGGGAATTACCGGTGGAGTATCGATTCTGACGACCACATTGCCCGGGATGGGCAACAATATCTCCGCAAATGGCATCGCCAACAGCGTAGTCAACGATGGCATAAATGTTTATGGCAATATCGGCGGCAACCGCTTGGACGCCAATTGGATATGGAACAATGCCGGCCTCGGCATCAATCTGAGACCGGTTGGTGAAGCCATCTTTACCGTCACCCCCAACGACGCGCCAGCCAGCCTCGACGCCGACACCGGCCCCAACGGCCTGCAGAACTTCCCGGTCATCGCCTCGGCGACGGTGAACGGCGGGGGCGTGGACATCGTCTTCACGCTGGACAGCGCCGCCAGCACGTCATACGCGATCAGCGCCTACGCCAACGACGCCTGCGATGCCTCGGGTTATGGCGAGGGGCAATATTTCGCCGGCACTAGTCCGGCCTTCAGCACCGACGCCAACGGCCATCTGGCCAACACGCTCAGCTACGGCGCCATGCCTACCGGCTGGGCAGTCGGCAAATTCGTGACTATGCTGGCGCACGATACTGCCGCCAACAACACCTCGGAGTTCTCCGCCTGCGTACAGATCGTCGCCGTCGGCACGCCGCCGGTGATGGGCAACGTGCCAAACCAAAACGCCACCGTCGGCACGGCCTTCAGTCTTGATCTGTCCGCTTTCGTGAGTCTCACCGACGGCAACCCCGTCACCGGCTACGCCGTGGCCTCCGGCGCGCTGCCGCCGGGACTGGCGCTCGTCGCCGGAACCGGCGTCATCTCTGGCACGCCGACCACGGCGGGCACCTACAACGTCACCGTCACCGCCACCGACATCAACGGGGTGAGCAACGCCGACGCCATCCAGTTCGTCGTCGCCGCCGCGCCACCGCCCGGAACCCCGCCGGTGATGGGCAACGTGCCAAACCAAAGCGCCACCGTCGGCACGGCCTTCAGCCTCGCTCTGTCTGGCTACGTGACGCTGACCCAGGCCAACCCGATCCTCAGCTACGCCATCGCCTCCGGCGCGCTGCCGCCGGGGCTGGCGCTCGTCGCCGCGACCGGCGTCATCTCCGGCACACCGAGCGCGGCGGGCACCTACAACGTCACCGTTACCGCCAGCGATGTCGATGGCGCGAGCAACGCCGACGCGATCCAGTTCGTCGTCGCCGCCGCGCCGCCTCCAGGCATCACCAGCTACACCGCGCCTTCCGCCACCGGCACGGGCAACATCACCGCCAGCTTCAGCGGCGGCGGCGCGACATGCGGCTACACGACGAGCCAGTTCATTCCGCTCACCGGCAATCCGGCTTCACCGCCGGCAGGCACGGCGCCGGCGGGCTACACCTTTCCGCAAGGGCTGTTCGATTTCACCACCAGCGGTTGCACGCCGGGCTCGACCATCACCATGACCATCACCTATCCCCAAGCCATCCCTGCGGGTGCGGTGTACTGGAAGTACGGCCCCGCGCCAGGTAACGTCGTGCCGCACTGGTACCAGCTTCCCGCCACCATCGTCGGCAACACCGTCACCTTCAGCATCACCGATGGCGGGCTGGGGGACGATGATCTGGCGATCAACGGCACCATCGTCGATCAGGGCCAGGGGGTGGCGGAAGCGGCGGCGCGACTGGCATTCCGACACTGTCCGAATGGGGTTTGATCCTGCTGGCCGGGTTGCTGGGAGTGTTCGGCCTGGCGGGGATGCGGCGGCAACCGGCGTTGTGAGCGGCCTTGGCCGCTAAAAAAACGCGGGTAAACTCGCTTCTTGAGGTCAACATGACATGCATTCATGCTGAGATTCTTTCTCTTGTTTTTGCTGATCTTGGGCGGGCTGTTCGCGTTTGAACTCACCCCGCCAGGCCAGGCGCTGGTGCGCCCCTGGACGGCGTCGCTGGCCGTGTCCTGCGCTTGCCTGATCGCCCTGTTCGACCCTGTAATCGTTTCTTACGGCAACATCATCCATAACCCGGCCAACGGGTTCGGCGTTGCCATCGAGGCAGGGTGCAACGCGGTCGAGGCTTGCATTATCCTCGCGGCGGCCATGTTCGCTTTCCCCGCGCCCTGGCGCCACAAACTGATCGGTCTCCTGCTTGGCATGGCAACCGTGCAGGCGGTCAACATCCTGCGCATCATCAGCCTGTTCTATCTGGGACAATGGCGCATGGACGCCTTCGAGTTCGCCCACCTCTATCTGTGGCAGGGGTTCATCATGCTCGACGTGCTGGTGGTGTGGCTGATCTGGATGCGCGCGATGCCCGCGCAACAACCTGCCCTTCATGGCGCATAACCCCCTTTACCCGTTCCTGCTCAAGGCCGCGCTGTGGCTGCCGGTGTGCCTCGGCCTGTGGTACTGGAAGGCGGAATGGTTCAACGCTCCCGCCGCGATGGTGTCGGTCTGGGTGATGAAGTCGCTGTTTGGCGGCTGGGTGGAATCCGCTGAATGGGCGCAGCGCATTTTCAGCGTGACCACCGCCTTGAGGCTCGCTGCGGCTCCCGGTATGCCGGAAGGAGAATACACCCTGGTGCTGGAAGTGAACCCGCTGACCTACGGTTTCGGGTTGCCGCTATTTGCCGCCCTGCTGCTGGCCGGAAGCGAGGCTAACCGCTGGCGCAAGCTGGCGCTGGGGGCGCTGTTGTTGATTCCGTTCCAGGCATGGGGCATCTGCTTCGAGCTGCTCAAGCAGGCGGCGGTGACTTCGGTGGCGGATGTGTCGGCGCAAACAGGTTTTTCGGGCTGGCAGATCGAGGGGATCGCGCTTGGCTACCAGTTCGGCGCGCTGATCCTGCCCGCCGTGGCGCCGATATGCATGTGGTTGGCGCTCAATCGCCGCTTCATCCCGATGTTGGTGCTGGAAGGGGCGTTACGGTGGCGTGAGGTGGATTGAACGCGCAGCAATAGGATGGGCGCTCTAAGTATTTTAAGGAGAAAATTATGATCCGAAACTTGGGAATAGTCTGGGTTCTGCTACTGTCGTCTGGATTGTGCATGGCGGCTTTCGACCTGCATGCGGCAGAGGCAATAAAAATTGAAATTCAGAACGGCGATAGTATCAAATCCATTCTCGTCCGGCAGACGGGCAAGCAGGTCAAGCTGCGCTTGAAGGGCGGGGAGGAATTTGGCGGCGTGGTGATGAAGGTCGGCGACAACGTGGTGCACCTGTCCGAACTGACTGGCAGGGAATTCTACGATGCCGCAATCGGCCTGGACGCGATCAGCGCAGTGATCGTCCGTGCCAGGTAATCGTGATAGTCAACACTAAACGGAGGAACAAGAAATGAAAAAATGTTTTGTATCCCTGGCATACGCTTTTATCCTGCTGAACCCCGCCAGTTTAATTGCCGGGTCGGCGGCTAAATCGACGACCCGGTATGACGATGCCACAGTCAAGGAACTCGAGAGCCGCTACGCCAAATTTTCCTCCGCCGCTCACAAGGGCGATATGGCCACCTTCCGCTCCCTGCGGACGGCGGAAGCTAACCAGTCGATTCCGCCCGGCGCTACGGCCGCACAGCTCAAGGATATGGCCGATATGATTGCCCCCAATCTGTCAGGTTACCAGTTCGTGCAATTGGAAATGCAAGGCAAGCAGGCGCGCATGGCTTACAAGAAACGCTCAAAGGAAGGCCTGAGTTTCATGGTGCAGATGTTCGAGAAAGACGCAAGTGGCTGGAAGATCGGCGGCAGCCACAGCCAGGATTTCATCGGCCAGATGCCAAGCGAAGACAAGGGCCTGAAGCAGGCGCTCGGCAGTCCGGAAGTCCGTTTTTCCGGAAAATGATCCGGCTTTCCGTTAAGGAAAGCGATGATCCCAGGTTGGGTACCTTGCTTCAAGGGGCTGCGCTTCACTGGTGTCCGAAAACTTATTGAGGAGGTTATCGTGATAAAAACTATCGGATATACGCTTATGTTGATTTTGACGACGACCGCTTGTGCCGTTGCCGAAGAGGCTGCGGGAACCCTGACGGCAAACGGGCAGACATCCCAATTGAAATATGCGGTGGCCTATGAAGCGGATAGTGTTACCGAGCCGGGATACATGGATGTCGTGGTGGTGATTTCAGACCGGAAGCTGCCGGAAGCGGTGGCCCGCAACAGGGAGCAGCTTGAAGCGATGTCGCGGGAGCAAGGGCTGGCCGCTTTGCGGGTATCCCTGAACCCGGATGCAAGGGTGATGAGCGCGGAACCCTTGCACCCGGCGTTCAAGACATTCGTGAGTTCGGCATCGTGGGTAAAATGGAAGCCCAGTGCATTTGACGAAAAAAAGATTGCCGGGCGTTTCTATACGGAGGGAACGCAAAACGAATTCGGCCAGAAATGGAAATACGACGTGACCTTCTCGGCGCCGATCCTGCTCGACCCGGAGGCAAAAACAAAAAAGTAGCAGGGGGAGTCAGTTCATTCACGGGGCTGATGGGAAAGTAATCACAAGCCAGCGAGCCAAGCCTAAATCGGCTAGAATTCGTGCTTTGCGAACTGGCCGCACCAACTTTTCCAGTCTACTCACGCTTGGAGAGCCTCAGGAGACCACGTTTCCTGGTGACGCGCAGCGGATTTTTCATCAGTTACGGATAGGTTTCAGGCTTCTATTGTTTTGAGTTGATGTTGGTTACAATTGCGCAACTCTTCAATAACAGGGGTTTGCCATGCCGACCATCAGCATGTTTTTTGGTATCCTCATTCGCATGTATTTTTACGATGACAAGCAACATCATGCGCCGCATATTCATGCAGAGTGCCAAAATCAGCAAGCCGTTTACCTGATCGAAACAGGCGAACGTATTTCAGGCAACATGCCGCCCAACAAGGAAAAGCTGATTCAGGCTTGGATGCTCATCCATAAGGAAGACCTGCTGACGGATTGGGATTTAGCCGTCAAGGGAGAAGAGCCTTTCCGCATTGACCCGCTACGCTAGGAGACGACATGAACCCCTATATTGCAACCGTCCAGCCACTAGAAAATCATGAATTGCTGCTCACCTTCACTAATGGCGAACAGCGCGTTTTCGATACCAAACCTTATTTGGACAAAGGTGTGTTCAAACGCTTGCGCGAACGCAGCACATTCATGGGGGTGCGTGTCGTCGCTGGTTCGGTTGAGTGGCCAGGTGAGATAGACCTCAGCTACGATACGCTCTATTTAGGAAGCCACCCTGCACCGATAGATGCGGGCGAGTCTGCGTCTTCATAACAGTGCGGTAACGTACTCAGCGCCCAGCAAATAATTCTGGGGGGCGGTGGTTTTTGGGTTGTTGGGCGCGGAATGACCGACCTACACGCTACATGCCATGGTTTTTCGTAGGTTCCCTTCTCTCTTCAGCGAGCCAAGCCTAAATCGGCTAGAATCCGCGCTTTGCGAATCAGCCGGTTTAGGCGTTTTATTTAGGTACTCATGCAGTTAATCCGCAACTTTTCCATCATCGCCCATATCGACCACGGCAAATCCACGCTGGCAGACCGGATCATTCAATTGTGCGGCGGGTTATCCGACCGCGAAATGGAAGCGCAAGTGCTCGATTCCATGGCGCTGGAGCGCGAGCGGGGCATCACCATCAAGGCGCAGACCGCCGCGCTGCAATACCGGGCGCGCGACGGGCAGCTTTACAATCTCAACCTGATCGACACGCCGGGGCATGTGGACTTTTCCTACGAGGTGTCGCGTTCGCTGTCCGCCTGCGAAGGCGCGCTGCTGGTGGTGGATGCCTCGCAGGGCGTGGAGGCGCAGACCGTGGCGAACTGCTACACCGCGCTGGATCTGGGCGTGGAAGTTGTGCCGGTGCTGAACAAGATCGACCTGCCTTCCGCCAACCCGGACAACGCCATCGAGGAAATCGAGGAGGTGATCGGTATCGCCGCGCACGATGCGGTGCGCTGCTCCGCCAAAACCGGCGAAGGCGTGCAGGACGTGCTGGAAGCGTTGATCGCCAAGGTGCCTGCGCCGAAGGGCGATCCCGCCGCGCCGCTGCAGGCACTGATTATCGATTCGTGGTTCGACAACTACGTCGGCGTGGTGATGCTGGTGCGGGTGGTGAACGGCACGCTCAAGCCCAAGGAGAAAATCCTGCTGATGGCGACCGGCGCGCAGCAACTGACCGAACATGTCGGCGTGTTCACGCCAAAATCGCAGCCGCGCGAGGCATTGTCCGCCGGTCAGGTGGGCTTCGTGATTGCCGGCATCAAGGAACTGAAAGCGGCCAAGGTGGGCGATACCATCACCCATCAGGCCAAACCCGCGCAGCAGCCGTTGCCGGGCTTCAAGGAAATCCAGCCGCAGGTGTTTGCCGGGCTGTTCCCGGTGGAATCCAACCAGTACGAGGCGTTGCGCGACTCGCTGGAGAAGCTCAAACTGAACGACGCCGCGCTGCGCTACGAGCCGGAGGTGTCGCAGGCGCTGGGTTTCGGCTTCCGCTGCGGTTTCCTCGGCCTGCTGCATATGGAAATCGTGCAGGAGCGGCTGGAGCGCGAGTTCGACATGGACTTGATTACCACCGCGCCGACCGTGATTTACGAAGTGGCGCTGCGCGACGGCACGGTGCTGACGGTGGACAACCCGTCCAAGTTGCCCGACCCGTCCAAAATAGAGGAGATCCGCGAGCCGATCGTCACGGTCAACTTGTACATGCCCAATGAATATGTCGGCTCGGTGATCACGCTGTGTACGCAGAAGCGCGGCGTGCAGATCAACATCAGCTACCACGGCAAGCAGGTGGTGCTGGTGTACGAGATGCCGATGGCGGAAATCGTGCTGGATTTTTTCGACAAGCTGAAGTCGGTATCGCGCGGCTACGCTTCGATGGAATACGAGTTCAAGGAATACCGCGCCGCCGATGTGGTCAAGGTGGACATGCTGATCAACGGCGAAAAAGTGGACGCGCTGGCGGTGATCGTGCATCGCGCCAACAGCCAGCACCGCGGGCGCGAAGTGGCGGCCAAGATGCGCGAACTGATCCCGCGCCAGATGTACGACGTGGCGATCCAGGCGACAATCGGCTCGAACATCATCGCGCGCGAAAACGTCAAGGCGCTGCGCAAGAACGTGCTGGCCAAGTGTTATGGCGGCGACATTTCGCGCAAGAAAAAACTGCTGGAGAAACAGAAGGCCGGCAAGAAGCGCATGAAACAGGTGGGCAGCGTGGAAATTCCGCAGGAAGCCTTCCTGGCGATTCTGCGCGTCGATGATTGAGGGGGCTAAATCAGGGGCTAGGGACTGGGGGTTGGAGGCTGGAAAAACTCGCATAGTGAGGCAGTACCCTAGCCTCTAGCCCCTAACCCCCAGCTTTTGAATTTAAGGAACTACAATGGATTTTGCGCTGATCTTGTTTGTGTTGCTGCTGGCTACCGGCGGGGTATGGCTGCTCGACCGCTTTGTCCTTGCGGCCAGGCGCGGTAAAGAGGCTGCCGAGCCGTGGTGGGTGGAATATGCCAAGAGTTTTTTCCCGGTCATCCTGATCGTGTTTTTCATCCGCTCCTTCCTGGTCGAGCCGTTCAAGATACCTTCCGGTTCGATGATTCCGACCCTGCAAGTGGGCGACTTCATTCTGGTGAGCAAATTCACTTATGGCATCCGGCTGCCCATCGTCAACAAAAAACTGGTGCAGATCAACAATCCTGAGCGCGGCGACGTGATGGTGTTCCGTTACCCGGAAAACCCTGCGCTGGATTATATCAAGCGCGTGGTCGCGCTTCCCGGCGACAGCGTCGAGTACCGCAACAAACGGTTATGGATCAACGGCGTCGAGCAGCCGCAACGGGCGGATGGCGATTATAATTACGTCGAGACCGGCCTGAACTTTGTGCATACCGAAAAACGCCTCGAAACATTGGGGGGGCGCCAGCACGAGATGCTGGTGAACCCGGAGGTGCCGACGCTGCATCTGGGCTCGGTTGCCGATTTCAAGGGGCGCGAAAATTGCAGTTATGACAATGAAATGGTACGTTGCAAGGTGCCGGACGGTCATTACTTCATGTTGGGCGACAATCGCGACAACAGCCGCGACAGCCGCTATTGGGGGTTCGTGCCGGACAACCAGATCGTCGGCAAGGCGTTTTTCATCTGGATGAATTTTTCCGACCTGAAGCGGGTCGGCCTGTCTGTTAACTGAAGCGAGGAGGGTAAAATGAACAAGGCAATGCCGGCAAAACAGCGTGGATTGACTTTTTTCGGGTTTATTATCGGGGCGTTTATCCTGGTGCTCGTCAGCATTACCGGGCTTAAACTGATACCGGCCTACATGGAAAGCATGAAGGTCAAAAACATTTTCACCGTCATCGCCAACAATCCGGAAATGCAGAAGGCCAGCCATAAAGAGATCCGTATGTCCTTCTTCAACCGCGCCACGATCGACAACGTCACCGCGGTCAAACCGGATGACATCGAGATCGCCACCGAAGGCGGGAGGCTGGTATTGAGCGCGAGCTATGCCGTCAAGGTGCCGCTGGCGGCCAACGTCAGCCTGTACTTGGAATTTAACCTGACCAGTGCCAAATAACCAAAGCAGCACGCTGTGCGGGCAACTGGGGTATGTGTTTGCGCAGCCCCAATTGCTGCATCGCGCATTGACCCACCGCAGCTACGCGCCCGAGCACAACGAGCGCCTGGAGTTCCTGGGCGACAGCGTGCTGGGCTGCATCGTCGCCAACTACTTGTATAACAGCTATCCGCAATTGAGCGAGGGCGAGCTGTCGCGGCTGCGCTCCAACCTGGTCAGGGAAGATACGCTGGCGGCGCTCGCGCAGCAGCTCGACCTGGGCAGCCATTTAAGGTTGGGCGAAGGCGAGCGCAAGAGCGGAGGCTTCCGCCGCCCTTCCATCCTGGCGGATGCGCTGGAAGCCTTGTTCGGCGCGGTGTTGCTGGACGGCGGTTTCGCCGCCGCCGAAAAGGTCGTGCTGGGGCTGTTTGTGCCTTACCTGGAGAAGGTCGATGTGCAGACGCTGGGCAAGGACGCCAAGACCCTGTTGCAGGAGTATCTGCAAGGCAAACACATCCCCTTGCCGGCCTACAGCGTTGTCGCCACGCAAGGCCTGGCGCACGATCAATCCTTCGAGGTGGAATGCGCCATCCCGTCGTTGAAGATCGCCACGCGCGGATCGGGCAGCAGCCGCCGCAATGCCGAGCAGCAGGCGGCGCAGGCGGCCTACCAGCAATTACGAGACATACCATGATTAGCCGCAGATACGTAGCCCGGATGCAGCGAGAGCGGAATCCGGGGGGCATCTTCTCCATCCCCGGATTACACTGCGTTTCATCCGGCTACTTGCTTGGTTCCGGCTCGTCCGGCTTAGGGTTTGAAAATGACAGAACAGCAACAACCTGCTGATTTTGCGAGCACCCGCGATGCGGATTGCCAGCCTGAACCATTCCGCAGCGGCTTCATCGCCATCGTCGGGCGCCCCAATGTGGGCAAGTCCACGCTGCTCAATCATCTGATCGGGCAGAAGATCAGCATCACTTCGCGCAAGGCGCAGACCACGCGCCACCGCATCCACGGCATCTTCACCGACGAGCGCGCGCAATTCGTGTTCGTGGACACGCCGGGATTCCAGACCAAACACCTGAACGCGCTGAACCGCGGCATGAACCGCGTCGTCACCAGTAGCCTGCGCGATGTGCAGGTGGTGGTGTTCGTGGTGGAAGCGTTGCGCTACGACGAGCGCGATCGGGAAGTGCTCAAGCTGTTGCCGGATAACCGGCCTGTCGTGCTGGTGATCAGCAAGATCGACGAGGTGGCCGACAAGGGGCAACTGTTCACCTTCGCCGAACGCGTTTCGCAGGATTTCAGGTTTGCCGACATCGTGCCGGTCAGCGCCAAACAGGATACCAAGCTGGACGAGTTGCGCGAAGTCTTGCGCCGCCATCTGCCGGCGGGCGAGTTGATCTACGACAAGGACGGCATCACCGACCGTAGCGAAAAATTCCTGGCCGCGGAAATGCTGCGCGAAAAAATATTCCGCTTCACCGGCGACGAGCTGCCCTACTCGACCAGCGTGGTGATCGAGCAATTCAAGATGGAGGGCAAGCTGCGCCGCATACACGCCGCGATCCTGGTGGACAAGGAAGCGCACAAGGCGATGCTGATCGGCAAGAAAGGCGAAAAACTCAAGGAGATCGCCACGCAGGCGCGCCTCGACATGGAGAAGCTGTTCGACGGCAAGGTGTATCTCGAAGTGTTCGTCAAGCTGCGCAGCGGCTGGGCGGACGACGCGCGCGTGCTGCGCTCCCTGGGTTACGAATGACCGCAGCCAGCCGCAACAGGCAGCAGGATGAACCGGCCTTTGTGCTGCACAGCTACCCGTTCCGCGAAACCAGCCTGATCCTCGATGTGTTCAGCCGCGGGCACGGGCGTCTGCCGATCATGGCGCGCGGCGCGCGGCGGCCGAAGTCCAGCCTGCGCGGCGTGCTGATGAATTTCCAGCCGTTGCTGTTGAGCTGGTTCGGCAAGGGCGAAGTGCGCACGCTGCACGGCGCGGAATGGCAAGGCGGGCAGCCTTATCTGCAAGGCACGGCATTGATGTGCGGCTTTTATCTCAACGAATTGCTGCTCAACCTGCTGGCGCGCGATGACCCGCACGAGCAATTGTTCGATTATTACCGCGCCACTTTGCATCGCCTGGCGCACGAAACCGATCATGCCGCCACCTTGCGCTGCTTCGAGAAACACCTGCTGCAGGAGCTGGGTTATGCGTTGCTGCTGGAGCGCGAGGCATGCAACGGCGAACCGATCCAGGCCGAAGTCTGTTATCGTTATGCCGTGGAGCGTGGAGCCGTGCCGGACAACGGTGATATGCAAACCGGGCTGCCGGTGCTGGGCAAGACCCTGCTCGACATGGCGGCGGACGATTATGCCGACCCGGCCACCGCGCAGCAGAGCAAGCAACTGATGCGCATGTTGCTGAATCACCATCTCGGCGGGAAAATATTGCGCACGCGCGAGCTGATCAAGGACTTGCAGAAACTTTAGAACCGGAAGCCGTTGTCCGCAGATTACATAGATTGAAAAGCGATAAACCCGTCACGGTTAAGATATGTAGCCCGGGTGAAACGCAGTGAAATCCAAGGGCGCGGCGCACCGTCCTTCCCGGATTCCGTTGCACTCCATCCGGGCTACAACTACAACACTGATTAAGGATTTGCAGAAATTATGATTAAACTCGGACTGAATATCGACCATGTCGCCACGTTGCGCGAGGCGCGCGGAGCGCGCTATCCCAACGTGGTGCGCGCCGCGCTGATCTGCGAGGAGGCGGGGGCAGATGCGATCACGCTGCACCTGCGCGAAGATCGCCGCCATATCCAGGATCGCGATGTCGAAATATTGCGCGACATGCTGCAAACACGCATGAACCTCGAATGCGCGGTCACCGGAGAGATGATCGAAAACGCATTGCGCATCAAGCCGCATGATCTCTGCCTGGTGCCGGAACGCCGCGAGGAACTGACCACCGAAGGCGGGCTGGACGTGGTGCGCTATTTCGACGCCGTCAAGGCGGCCTGCGAGCGCTGTGCGGCAGCGGGCATCCGCGTGTCGCTGTTCATCGATCCCGATCAAAAACAGATCGACGCGGCGCGGCGCATCGGCGCGCCGGTAGTCGAGCTGCATACCGGCAAGTACGCCGAGGCGGACAGCGTGCCGGAGCGGCAGCATGAACTGGAGCGCATCCGCGTCGCGGCGGAACACGCCCATGCGCAAGGCCTGAGGGTGAATGCCGGACACGGCCTCCATTATCACAACGTGCGGCCCATCGTCGCGGTTTCCGGTATCGTCGAACTCAATATCGGCCACGCCATCATCGCCGAATCGCTGTTCATCGGGCTGGACGCGGCGGTGCGGAAGATGAAGAACCTTTTGACGGCTGGGTTCCCGCCTGCGCGGGAATGACGGATGATTTTCGGCATCGGCACGGACATCGTCGAATACGCCCGCATCGAAGCGCTGTGGGCGCGTTACGGCAAACGCTTTGCCGAACGGCTGTTGAGCGAGAGCGAATTGCCGGAATTTGGCGCACATGCCGACCCGGCCAGATTCCTGGCGAAGCGCTTTGCCGCCAAGGAGGCGTTCGCCAAGGCGGTCGGCAGCGGTATGCGGGAGCCCGTCACCATGCACCGCATCGGCGTCACGCATGACGGCCTTGGCAAACCGGTGTTGCAATTCGATGAAGCCTTGCGCGCCTATCTTGCGCAGTTGGGCATCAACGGCCACCACCTTTCTGTCAGCGACGAGCGTGACATGATCGTCGCCTTCGTGGTGCTGGAAAGCAACTAGTGCAGTGCCTCGCAAATAACTCGACATGAAACCGCGTCTTTTTTCGCCATACGGCGTTGCACCACCTTACCATATGCCCAATATGGTTGCGGTGTCGCGCCTTGTCTGGCAAAAAATCCATCGGTTTCATTCTGTCAAGCCATTTGCGAGACGCTGCACTAGCGGGAGGCCGGCATGGTTGAAGTAGCGCTTGTCTTGCTGTTGGGCGTCATCGTCATCGGCGCCGCCGCCTTCTACTTCATCCGCATCAATCGCAGGCTTGCCCGTGGCGCGTCCGCCCGCGAACATTTCGAACAGCGCGAACAATCCCGCAACCATGTCCTCGAGCTGTTGGCGCATGGCGCGCCGCTTGCAACCATTCTGGAGGCCATCGTGCGGGGCGTGGAGCAGGAGAGCCCCGGCATGCTGTGCAGCATCTCGCTGCTCGACGGTGCGGGAAAACATCTTCTGACCGGCGCAGCTCCCAGCCTGCCCGATTTTTTCAACACTGCACTCAATGGGGTGGAAATCGGCATCGGCTCCGGCTCCTGCGGCACCGCCGCCTTTACCGGCCAGCGCGTCATCGTCGAAGACATCCAGGACCATCCATACTGGGCGGCTCACAGGGAAATCGCGCGCGAGGCAGCATTGCGGGCTTGCTGGTCCGAACCCATCCGCACCGCTTCCGGCAAGGTGCTCGGCACGCTCGCCATTTATCTCGGTGAAGCGCGCAAGCCGGACGATACCGACATCCATCTGGTCGAGCAGACCGCCAATCTGGCCGAAATTGCGCTCGGGCGGAGCCGTGCCGACCAAGCGCTCAGGGAAAACGAGAAACTGCTCTCCGATATTCTGGAGAACGTCAGCGCGTATATCTACGTGAAGGACACCCAGGGGCGCTACCTGTTCGCCAATCGCCTGCTGCGCGAGCTGTTCGACGCGCCGATGGGAGAGATCGTGGGCTACGACGATTACAAGTTCTTCGACGCCGATACCGCAGCCGAACGGCGCGAGGACGATCTCCGCGTCTTGCGGGGCGGAGAAACGGCACAGACCGAAGAGACCAGCCTCAACATCCTTACCGGGCTGATGGCGGTCTATCTGTCGGTCAAGCTCCCGCTGCGGCATGAGGACGGCAGCATCTATGCCCTGTGCGGCATTTCCACCGACATCACCGAGCGCAAGGACATCGAGGAGCATATGCGCCACATGGCCCAGTACGACGGGCTCACACACTTGCCCAACCGCGCGCTGTTCAGCGACCGCCTGCAACAGGCGCTGGCCGCCGCCAAGCGCGACCGGAGCCGCCTGGCGATGATGTTCCTCGACTTGGACAAGTTCAAGCCGATCAACGATACCTACGGTCACGCGGTCGGCGATCTGTTGCTTAAGGAAGCCGCGCAACGCATCCAGGATTGCCTGCGCGCGTCAGACACCGCCGCGCGCATCGGCGGCGACGAATTTGTCGTGCTGTTGCCTGCCGTGGAAACGGAGCAGGATGCCGGCATGGTCGGCGAGAAAATACGCAACGCGCTCGTCCAGCCCTTCGAGCTGGCCGGCCACACCCTGCATATTTCATCGAGCATCGGCGTTGCGGTCTACCCCGAACACGGCGCCGACGAAAAACTGCTGGTCAAAAGCGCCGACATCGCCATGTACCACGCCAAGAAAAACGGCCGCGACAACGTCAAGCTGTATCATTCTGGGATGCAGGAAATCATCCAGTGATGGTTTAGAAGGACGCGCTACTACAACGGCTTTATCGGGGGTATGGATCCAAACTACCGCATAACCGATGACTTGGTTGGCGTTGTTTGCCAACTTAGAGCCTATTTCAGTAGATTTATGTCGCTATGTATAGCAGGTAGTATTTTGCGGCTGGAGCAATGAGGCCATGGTGATGTGCGCGCCGAATTGATCGAGAAGATGCGGTACGATTTATATTCGAGCAACCGCTTGTGGAAAGTCGAATAACTGCATCGTTAGCCGCCCTCGGCGAAGCGAGCTTCCGGGCTGGGAATAATGCAACACCAAGTTCACCTTGGTGCCAATTCCAACCATTCGGCGCTAATCCAACCCGCATTCAATGTCAATAGGCCGAAATATATAGGCCTTTCGGCATATATATATTTCTTGATATTTGCGCGACTATTACCCGTATTTTTGCAGGGCTGATTGAGATAATATATTGGTGGATCACATACTAACTACAACAAAATGAAAGGAAAATCGACTATGCGGCATCATCCAGAAAGTTTTGCTCTGGCTGCTCAAGTGTGTCTTCTGGCGGTTTGTATTGCCGGTCCTGTTCGTAGTGCCTCAGCTGGAGGGCTGACCGACCTCGGCGAAGCCAAAGCCAGCGTAGGCAAGATTTTGAAAAACGCCGGCATGGATGTCAATTTACCGGATGCGGCGGTAAGTGCTTCCGGAGATATGCCGGCAATGAGGCATGTTGAAGCAACATTGAAGCGCGCCGAGGCCAGCACCGGCCAGGATGCTGGTCCGCCAGTGAACGGCTTGATCATTCGATTTTCCTCCCCCGAAGCCAAGCGTCTGTCGCGGGAAAACCTGCCTCCTCCCCAAACCCTGATCGACGAAATCAACAATCTGGCGAAGGCCACGCTGATATTTGTCCGCGCGATGTCACTGGATAGTTTTGTTTTCCGCTTTGCCGCCCCACTCAGCTGGAGCGAGGCGCAAGCCATCATTGATTGCCTCAAGCGGTCGATAAATATCGAGCTGGTCGAACCTGATGCCCGGACGAACCATTTGTTGACGCCCAATGATCCCTCCGCATTTCTGCAATGGAATATGATGAGTTCAACGGCGTACGCCGGTTCGGCAAATATGGGTCCTGCATGGGACGTCACCACGGGATCGGCGAACACCATCGTTGCCGTTGTTGATACGGGGTCAAGGCCGAACAGCGAGTTTTCCAGCCGCTTGGTCGCAGGATATGATTTTGTTTCAAATATTACCGCCGCCAACGATGGCGATGGCAGAGACGCGGATCCAACCGATCCAGGGAACTGGAACCTTACGGGCGAGTGCGGCACCGGCTCAGTTCAGAAGGACAGCAATTGGCATGGCACCCATGTGACCGGAATTATCGCGGCGGCTGGCAATAACTCTGCGAGTATTGCCGGAGTCAATTGGAAGACGCGTATATTGCCAGTGCGCGTACTCGGCAAGTGTGGCGGCACCGGCTCGGATGTTATCGACGGTATGCTGTGGGCAGCGGGCATTGCGGTTCCTGGCGTACCCGCCAACTCTAACCCTGCCAATGTCATCAACATGAGCCTTGGCAGCTTGTCGGCGAACGGCTGCAGTACCTCGTCGGCCTATCAGACCGCAATCAACCAGATCAAGGCCAGAGGTGTGCTGATCGTGGTTGCGGCGGGTAACAGTAACGCTGAAGCCGCAAGCTATGTTCCGGCATCTTGCGAAGGAGTCATGACCGTCGGCGCGGTCGGCCCCACTGGCTATCGTGCGAGCTATAGCAACTACAGCAAAGAATACAAGGTGGATATATCCGCGCCCGGCGGCGATATGAGCACGACCTACGGCAGTGCTGGCGGAATTTACTCAACAGTGAATACCGGCAAGACCGCTCCGGAAACAACGGCTGCAATCGTGCCATATCAGGGCACTAGCATGGCCGCGCCTCATGTGGCAGGCATTGCGGCGCTCGCGCTGGCAAGAGATTCCCAGATAGCTCCAGAAATGCTGCAACTTGCCATGCTCTATGGCAGCCGTTCTTTTCCCAGCAATTCGCAATGCACCACATACTATCCGATGTGCGGCGTCGGTATTGTCGATGCATATCAAACCTTGCTGATGGTCGATGCGCTCAAACCTTATTCGTTGGTATATGAGTACTACAATACCGGCCTCATGCACTACTTTCGCACGTCAGGTGCGGGAGAATCGCAATCGGTACTGACTGGCGGCGCGGGGCAGGGGTGAACCGACACCAAAGACTATTACCTCGCTTGGCGAGATGGCTCCCAAGGCGCGGTGCCGGTATGCAGGTTTTATGGTACGCCCGGCAAAGGGCCGAATTCCCATTTCTACACCGCCGATGCGGGCGAGTGCGCGCAAGTGAAGAAAGACCCCGGTTGGACTTATGAAGGCATCGCTTACTACATAAAATTGCCAGTCAATGGCTCGTGCCCAACAAATACTGTCGCAATCAACCGGATTTATAACAACAGGTGGATGTACAACGATTCCAACCACCGCTTCACCACAGATGCGTCGGTGGTTCAAGACCTGGTCAGCAAGGGATGGGTTTCAGAGGGAACAGTCATGTGCGCAGCCGCCGGCTAGCACGCTGGAGCGTGCGTATCTTCTCTGGTGCCGGCAACGGCTTGCAGCGAGTTCCGAACAATATGGAGCTCGCTAAAACTGCTACTATACATAGCGACATAAATCTACTGATGAAACAACTAGCCATCTGACTAAGTTGGTAAACAACGCCAACCAAGTCATTGGTCATGCGCGATTCGGGGGGGTCGGGCAGTGTTGGTTCCGGCATAACATGCTGCGCATGTGAGCCTGCACCGCAACTTCGTTGTCGCGACCCTCACATATTGCTGTGTATGCTCCGGTCGTTGCGCGCTGGCCTCCCCCACCCCCAAACCGCTCGCTACGATTTCTGTCGCTATGTATAGGCGCTCTAAGTATTCACCGGTAAAACCTGGGGGTACTTACCCAGCGCCAGACGGCACAGCACCGGATGATTGCGCACATAGCGGTACTGGCCGAGCAACTTCGCCTTGGCGGTGGCAAGCAGATAGAGCGTTTTGCAGCCAACACAGGTATCATCATTCGCCGTGCTGACCATGTCGCGAGCGGATGCGATCAATCCAATAGCAGCCCGTGCGATTGACCTATCTGAACCGCGCGCCCAGAAATTGCCATGGGTCGGCACTCAACCGGTCGGCAGTATGGCGGCGCGTTTGGCGAGAAACGCTTGATGCACATGCGGTGATGTCTCTCGCGATTGCGGGTGAATCAGGTTGTGCAGATGGTTCGCAGGGGCATCCTATTTGATTCGCATCCCTGGTTGTGCGCCGTCATCCGGGCTGAGGATAAATAAGCCGGGCGCATCGCCGGATGCCGCCAGCACCATGCCTTCCGACAGGCCGAACTTCATCTTGCGCGGCGCGAGGTTCGCGACCATCACCGTCAGGCGGCCCTTCAGTTTTTCCGGGTCATAGGCCGACTTGATGCCGGCGAACACCGTGCGCGGCTTCTCCTCGCCGATATCCAGCGTCAGCTTCAGCAGTTTCTCCGCGCCTTCGACATGCTCCGCGTTGACGATTTTCGCCACGCGCAGATCGACTTTCATGAAGTCGTCGATTGAAATAGTTGGCGCAACAGCGCCGACGTTTGCCCCCTCGCCCTTTAAGGGATAGGGTAAGTGTTGCTGTGCCTCGGCGTGGCGTACTTGCGAATGGGATTCGGGCATGGGTTTCAGGCTTTCCTGGTTGGCGGCGACCATCGCCTCGATCAGCTTGGGGTCAAGGCGGGTTGCTAGGTGCTCATAGGAATTAATTGAGTGATCTTTCAACAACAATTGTGCATCACTCCATTTAAGTGGCGCAATATTGAGAAACATCTCTACCTTTGTCGCAAGTTCTGGTAGTAAAGGTTTCAGGTATAGCGTAAGAAGTCGAAAAGCATTAATGGCAATCGAGCAACCAATATGGATGCGCTCGGAGTTTTCTTCAAAACTTTTGGCCAAATTCCAAGGTGCAAGCCGATCAACGTACGCATTACACATATCTGACAATTCCATGATCTGCCGGACTGCCTTGGCAAAATCCCTTTGCTCATAAAGTTCGGCAAGTTGTGGAGCGCGACCTTGTATTTCTGGCAGTAGCTCAACTAGTGCCAATTCGTTTGGTAATCTGATTACTTTGTTGGCGGCAGCTTTGTCGTCCATGTTCGCATTAAAGCTTGTGATTGCAGTATCGGCCGCTTTCTCAAGCTGGGCAGGAAGGTATTTATCTACCAACTCCACAGCCAACTTGCCGCCAAATTTTTTACTGATAAACCCCGCACAACGGCTCGCAATATTGATGTATTTTCCAATCAAATCGCTGTTCACCTTCGCCACAAAATCATCAAGATTCAGGTCGAGGTCTTCCATCGTGCCGTTGAGTTTCGCGGCATAGTAGTAGCGCAGGTATTCGGTGTTTCCGATGTGATCCACGTAGCTCTTTGCGGTGATGAAGGTGCCGCGCGACTTGCTCATCTTCTCGCCGTTCACGGTGAGGAAGCCGTGCGCGAACAGTTTGGTCGGGGTGCGGAAGCCGGCATGTTGCAGCATCGCGGGCCAGAACAGCGCATGGAAGTACAAAATATCCTTGCCGATGAAATGGTAAAGCTCGGCCTTCGAGCCTTGCTTCCAGTAGGCGTCGAAATCGATGCCCTTGGCGTTGCACAATTGCCTGAAGCTGCCCATGTAGCCGACCGGCGCGTCCAGCCACACATAGAAATATTTATCTTCCGTGCCGGGAATCCTGAAGCCGAAGTAGGGTGCGTCGCGCGAGATGTCCCAGTCGGAGAGCTTGTTCTCGCCTTCAGCACCCAGCCATTCCTGCATCTTGTTGGCGGCTTCGGGTTGCAGCGTGCCGCTGCGCGTCCATTCGCGCAGAAATTCCTGGCAGCGCGGATCGGAGAGCCTGAAGAAGTAGTGATCGGAGTTGCGCCGTTCCGGCTGTGCGCCGGACACGGCGGAATACGGGTTGATCAGCTCGGTGGGCGCATAGGTGGCGCCGCACGCCTCGCAGTTGTCGCCGTATTGATCCTTGGCGTGGCACTTCGGGCATTCGCCCTTGATGAAACGATCCGGCAGGAACATTTGCTTGACCGGGTCGTAGAACTGCTCGATGGAGCGCTTTTCGATCAGCCTGGCTTCGTCCCTGAGCCTGAGGTAAATCCGCTCGGCGAATTCGCGGGTCTCGTCCGAGTTGGTCGAACCGTAATGGTCGAACTCGACGTGGAATGCCGCGAAGTCGCGGGTGTGTTCTTTCCAGACGTCCGCGATCAGTTGTTCCGGGGTAATGCCTTCCTTTTCGGCGCGCAGCATGATCGGCGTGCCGTGGGTGTCGTCGGCGCAGACATAGTGGCATGTATTGCCTTGCATTTTCTGGAAGCGCACCCAGATGTCGGTCTGGATGTATTCGACCAGGTGGCCGAGGTGGATGCTGCCGTTGGCGTAGGGCAGCGCGGAGGTGACCAATATTTTTCTTGGTTCGGCGGAAGTTTTTTGCGTGGTCATGAAAAATTGCCAGAATGCTGTAGAGGCGCGGATTTTAGCAAATCGCGCACGATAGCGGCGAATTGGTTAAAATCGCGCCCCGCCGGTTTCCAGGCCTTCGGCAAATGTGAGCCTAAACTTTTCACGCTGCCCTTGAAATCTGCGACAATCCGCGCCAATTCGTTATCCCCATAGGGAGCAAGCCATGAAATTCCGATTCCCAATTGTCATCATCGACGAAGATTTTCGCTCGGAGAATGCCAGCGGTCTGGGCATCCGCGCGCTGGCCGAGGCGATTGAAAAAGAGGGCATGGAGATTCTCGGCGTGACCAGTTACGGCGACCTGACTTCGTTCGCGCAGCAGCAGAGCCGCGCCTCGGCATTTCTGCTGTCCATCGACGACGAGGAATTCGGTGGCGGCAGTGTGGAGGAGACCGAGGTCGCGCTGAAATCGCTGCGCGCGTTCGTCCAGGAAATCCGCTTCAAGAACGCCGACATCCCGATCTACCTGTACGGCGAAACGCGCACTTCACGCCACATTCCCAACGACGTGCTGCGCGAGCTGCACGGCTTCATCCACATGCACGAGGACACGCCGGAGTTCGTGGCGCGCCACATCATCCGCGAAGCCAAGTCCTATCTCGATTCGCTGGCGCCGCCGTTTTTCCGCGCCTTGCTGCACTACGCGCAGGACGGCTCCTATTCATGGCACTGTCCGGGGCATTCGGGCGGCGTGGCGTTTTTGAAGTCGCCGGTCGGGCAGATGTTCCACCAGTTTTTCGGCGAGAACATGCTGCGCGCCGACGTGTGCAACTCGGTGGACGAGCTCGGGCAATTGCTCGACCACTCCGGCCCGGTAGCGGCTTCAGAGCGCAACGCGGCGCGCATTTTTAACGCCGACCACCTGTTCTTCGTCACCAACGGCACTTCGACCTCGAACAAAATCGTGTGGCATTCCACCGTCGCGCCGGATGATATCGTGGTGGTGGACCGCAACTGCCACAAATCCATCCTGCACGCGATCATGATGACCGGCGCGGTGCCGGTGTTCCTGACGCCGACGCGCAACCATTACGGCATCATCGGGCCGATCCCGAAGGCCGAGTTCGAGCCGGAAAATATCCAGCGCAAGATCGACGCCAATCCGTTCATCAAGGACAAGACCAGGAAGCCGCGCATCCTGACCATCACGCAGAGCACTTACGATGGCATCGTCTACAACGTGGAGATGCTGAGAGAGATGCTGGACGGGCGCATCGATACGCTGCATTTCGATGAAGCGTGGCTGCCGCATGCGGCCTTTCACGATTTCTACAGGAACATGCACGCCATCGGCAAAGACCGGCCGCGCGCCAAGGAGTCGATGATTTTCTCCACGCAGTCCACGCACAAGCTGCTGGCCGGGCTGTCGCAGGCCTCGCAGATACTGGTGCGCGAACCGGAGATGCGCAAGCTGAACCACCACGTGTTCAACGAAGCCTACCTGATGCACACCTCGACCAGCCCTCAATACGCCATCATCGCCTCCTGCGACGTGGCGGCAGCGATGATGGAGCCGCCCGGCGGCACGGCGCTGGTGGAAGAAAGCATCGCCGAGGCAATGGATTTCCGCCGCGCGATGAAGAAGGTGGACGACGAATTCGGCAAGGACTGGTGGTTCAAGGTGTGGGGGCCGGACAAAATCGCCGCGGAAGGCATCGGTTCGCGCGAAGACTGGATGCTCAAGACCGGCGACAAATGGCACGGTTTCGGCAAGCAGGTATCCGGCTTCAACATGCTCGACCCGATCAAGGCGACCATCATCACGCCGGGGCTCAACCTCAACGGCAACTTTGACGAGACCGGCATTCCTGCCGCGATGGTCACCAAATATCTCGCCGAGCATGGCGTGATCGTGGAGAAGTGCGGCCTGTATTCCTTCTTCATCATGTTTACCATCGGCATCACCAAAGGCCGCTGGAACACGCTGCTCACCGCGTTGCAGCAGTTCAAGGACGACTACGACAAAAATCAGCCGATCTGGCGCATCCTGCCCGAATTCGCGGCCAAGTATCCGCTTTACGAGCGTGTCGGCCTGCGCGACCTGTGCCAGCAGATTCACGACACCTACAAGACGCGCAACGTGGCGAAGATGACGACCGAGATGTACCTTTCCGACATGCAGCCCGCGATGAAGCCTTCGGATGCTTTCGCCAAAATGGCGCATGACGAGATCGACCGCGTGCCGATCGACGACCTGGAAGGACGCATCACCGCCGTGCTGCTCACCCCTTATCCGCCCGGCATCCCGTTGCTGATTCCCGGCGAGCGCTTCAACAAGATTATCGTGGACTATCTCAAGTTCGCGCGCGATTTCAACAGGAAATTCCCCGGCTTCGAGAGCGACATCCACGGGCTGGTGGGGGAAGAAAACGGCGAGAAGCTATATTACGTGGATTGCGTGAGGTAGTCAGAAGACAGATGACAGAGGTGTTGTCGCGGCTGCGCCGCAATTTTGATGAGATAGCGCACCGCACGCTGCGGTACACAACGTTCTGTCAACTGCCCCCTGTCTTCTGATTGCGCCGGTACTCGACGAAGTGATAATCCAGAAGTTGAGGCGTTTCCTGGCGACGCATTTCGCGCGATGTTTCCAGCCATTTCGACTTGTCGAATTCGGGGAACCAGACATCCCCGGCAATATCCTGCTGAATCTCCGTGACGTAAAGTGTATCCGCCAAACCCAGCGCCTGCGCATAAATGTCCGCTCCGCCAACCACGAAAATTTCTTCGTCGTTTGCGCAGGCAGCAATCGCTTCCTGCAATGAATGCACCACGATACACCCGTCTATTTTCAGGTTGCGGTCGCGCGACACCACCACGGTGGTGCGCCCCGGCAGCGGCTTGCCGATGGACTCGAAGGTTTTGCGCCCCATGATCATGTGATGCCCCATGGTGAGCGCCTTGAAGTGTTTGAGGTCTTCCGGGATGCGCCATGGCAGGGTGTTGCCGATGCCGATGGTGCGGTTGCTCGCCATCGCGACGATGATCGCAATCTCTGGTTTTTTCATACCGCTATGGGCACACCCTTGATTGCTGGATGCGGATCGTAGCCTTCAATCGTGAAATCTTCATAGCGGAAACCGAAGATGTCCTTTATGTCGGGATTGATGCGCATAGTCGGCAGCGGCGCGCGGTTCGCGCGACAACTGCAACTGCGTCTGTTCCATGTGGTTCAGGTACAGGTGCGCATCGCCGAAGGTATGCACGAAGTCGCCCGGCTTGAGGCCGCATACCTGCGCCATCATCAGCGTGAGCAATGCATAGGAGGCGATGTTGAACGGCACGCCGAGGAAGATGTCGGCGCTGCGCTGGTAGAGCTGGCAGGATAACTTTGCCGTCCGCGACGTAGAACTGGAAGAACGCATGGCAGGGCGCGAGCGCCATCTTGTCGAGTTCGCCGACGTTCCACGCCGAGACGATCAGGCGGCGCGAATCGGGATTCTTTTTGATCTGCTCCACCACTTCGGCAATCTGATCCACCGCGCGCCCGTCCGCAGTGGCCCACGAGCGCCACTGCTTGCCGTACACCGGGCCGAGGTTGCCGTGCTCGTCCGCCCATTCGTCCCAGATCTGAAACGCCGTTTTCCTTGAGGTATCTGATGTTGGTGTCGCCCTGCAGGAACCACAGCAGCTCGTGGACGATGGACTTCAGATGGCACTTCTTGGTGGTGACCAGCGGGAAAGCCTTGCGCGAGATCGAAGCGCATCTGGTAGCCGAACACGCTGACCGTGCCGGTGCCGGTGCGGTCGGATTTTTTCGTGCCGTGGTCGAGCACGTGTTGCATCAGGTCTAAGGTATTGGCGCATAGAGACGTGTGAATCGCAGATTCAAGCTATAGTCAGTACCCAGCGAATTGGTCGGGAATTGCGATTCTCTCTGTGTTTTGCTGTGACAAATGGTTTTTTGACGGGATAATGACGAAGTCACATCACCTATCGAGGCCGCCATGCTAGCACAACTCACCCTATCCCAGACCCTGCCTGCCGCTGCGCACCTGCTGGTGCTGCTGCCGAAGGCCAAGCGCTGCCCAAAGACCTGCCGCACGCCGCCCTGCTCAAGGCCGTGCTGGCGCGGCGCGACATGAAGGCCGAGGAACTGGCGAAATCGCCGGTCGCCGCCAATGCCGGAAACGGCGCACTGGTGGCATGGGCGATGCTGGATTTTGCAAAAGACACCTTCGCGCAGCAGGTGCAGGTGCGCAAGGCCTTGCAGTTGCTGCTGGGAGAAAACCCCAAGAGCATCGGCATCGCCGTGCTCGGCGACGAGGCGCAGCGCAGGCGCGCCGCCGGGCTGGCGGTGTACGGCGCATGGGTGAACGGCGCGCTGCTGCCGGTGCACAAGAAGAAGGACGAGCGCAAGCCGCTGCAGAAGATCGAGCTGTATGGTTTTGCCGACCGAAAAATCTTCGCGCCGCTCAAGGCGCAGGCCGAAGGCAACCTGCTGTGCCGCGAGCTGACGGTACTGCCGCCGAACGAACTGACGCCGGCGCTGTATCGCGCGAGCGCATCAAAAAGCTGGCGCAGGCAGCACGGCTGGAAGCATGAAGAATTCGACATGAAGAAGCTGCGCAAGATGGGCGCGGGCGCATTCGTCGCCGTGGCGCAGGGCAGCGATCCGGAAGACGCCGCCATCGTGCATCTGTCGCTACCAACACCCCAGGGCGAAGCAAACCGTCGCGCTGGTCGGCAAGGGCATCTGCTTCGACACCGGCGGGCACAACCTCAAGCCGTCGCGCTACATGCACAGCATGCACGAGGACATGAACGGTTCCGCCGTGGCGCTCGGCATCCTGCTTGCCGCGACGCAGAACAAACTGGCGGTGAACCTCGACTGCTGGCTGGCGCTGGCGCAGAACCACATCAGCCCCAAGGCCTACAAGCAGAACGACATCGTCACGGCGCTCAACGGCACCACCATCGAGATCATCCACACCGACGCCGAGGGCCGCATGGTGCTGGCCGATACGCTGACGCTGGCGTCGCGCGCCAAACCGAACCTGATGATCGATTTCGCCACGCTCACCGGCAGCATGGCGACCGCGCTCGGCGCGCGCTATTCGGGGGTGCTGGGCAACCGCGACGATCTGGTGCAGCGCGCGGTGAACGTCGAGCAGGCAAAGCGGCGAGCGCCTGTGCGCCTTCCCGATGGACGAGGACTACGAGGCCGGCGCTGGAATCCAAAGTCGCCGACATCAAGCAATGCACGCTGGACGGCGAAGCCGACCACATCCTCGCGGCGCGCTTCCTGAAGCGCTTCGTCGACGATACGCCGTGGCTGCACATCGACCTTTCCTCCAGCCGCTGCGAAGACGGGCTGGGCATCGTCGCGAGCGACGTGACGGGGTTCGGCGTGGCGTGGGGGCTGGGGATGTTGAGTGGCAGTTAGCGGCAGAAATGTAATGGCGGCATAACTACTATGCAATCAATCGCAAACTTCTGCTTGGTGCCAAGAGCAGCCGTTTGCTCGATTTTCCATAGGTAGCCAAAACTTTTAGGTGATACGTCCAGCCTTTTTGAAGAACATCGAAATTTTGGCCAAAGCTGTTACCGCCCCGCATAATCCCACTTGTCCTCGTAGCCGCCCTTATAAGTAGTAGTTAGAGTCGTACCAGCAGATGTTCTAAGGATGCTATAGCTCCATATCGTACTGAATCCAATCGGAGATGCATTGATGGGAGTTGGGCTCTCTAATGTCTGCTTGACGGTGCTGCCACTCGACGTATAAGAATAAGTTCCCAGCTTATTATCTATTATCTGATTACTCGTTATGGTCAGGGTCGGGCCGCTTCCCCAATAAGTACCAATAAGCACCCATCTACCAATCAATGCTGAAGTTCCAGAGTTACTTCCACCCGTACCACTCGTACCAGGCACAGAGGGTGGAAGCTTCTGCGTTCCAGCGCCAGAGTTTGCACTATTCGCACTACTCCCGCTAATGCCACCCTTTGCCGGCGTCGCAAGCTTGGCCGTTGCCATGCCTATCGTGTTGTCCCGTATTGATGCCCCGGCAGCATCGGCAATCGCGGAACCCAACGTTCCCGAGGTATCGTTATTTCTTACCTGGGTTGCCATGTTCGACATGGTATCGCCCAATACGCGGCTTCCAGCGGTATTGTCGGCCCTGACAGCAGCGGCAGTGCGATTCATAATGTTCACGCCCATCTGGTTCGCGATTGCATCACCGGATACGCTTTGGCCCGATTGAATCATGGCGCCCATGCTGGAGACGGTATCCCCCACAATTTTGCTCTTGCTGCCCGCGATGCCGGAGGAACTGATTTTGCTCCCGACATGATTCGCATAGGCTGAGCCCAGCATACCCATGAGAGGGTTGCCACTGCCGGCTTGTTCACTCGCTGCTTGCTGCTGTTGCTGTTCAGCCTGCCGCTGTTGCTGTATGGCCTGCTGCCGTTGCTGCTCAGCAGCTTGCTGCCGTTGCTGTGCCAGCTCTTCCTGTTTCTGCTGTGCGGCCTTTTGCTGATATGCAATTTTCGCATCACTCACTTGTTTCATATAATCACGCTGGGCTTCTACAGCAGTTTTCCCATCTTTGTGGCGGGCATTCGCATCGGCGCCTTTGGAGACGAGAAGATTGGCAGTTTCTGCGGTTTTCGCGACCATTAGAGGAGTCGTGCCGTTCTTGTCCTTGGCGTTCACATCGGCGCCTTTACTGATGAGCAACTTTGCGATCTCCAGGTTGCCATGCTGTGCTGCAACGCGAAGAGGAGTTCCGCCCCAATTGTCTCTGGCATTCACATCGGCGCCTTTATTAATGAGCGCCTCTGCAATTTCGATAAAGCCTTTCCTAGAAGCTGCCTGGTGAAGAAAAGTCCAGCCGTTCACGTCTCTGGCACTTATATCGGCGCCTT
Source organism: uncultured beta proteobacterium (assembly GCA_963828205.1). Classification (GTDB taxonomy): domain Bacteria; phylum Pseudomonadota; class Gammaproteobacteria; order Burkholderiales; family Gallionellaceae; genus Gallionella. Next base: position 458,092 of record CAWHDU010000005.1, on the reverse strand, counting down.
TATTAATGAGCAATTTTGCGGCCTCTGTCTTCTCTGCCATGAAAGCCCACTCCAGGGGAGTAGAGCCGTGCTCGTCCTTGGCATTCATATCGGCCCCACTTTCAATCAAGCTCCTTGCAGTATTGACATCACCACTCATGGCAGCACCATGAAGCGAAGGAGTGTGGCTGGCGCACCCCGACAACATTACAACGGTGACTGCGGCCAGGACGGTCATGGAAAGTGAGGTTTTCATTTTTTTCTTTCAAGTGCGGACAAATGCGTATCCGGCGGATTTAGGTTCAAAGTGCAATTTGAATAGATTAACATAGCGCATTCTGTCTTGAATACTCTCTATACTTGACCCTCAGGCATTTTGTTTGGCTGGAGCGCTACTGCGCTCTGCGCTTGCTCATCAGTACAGTGGCATTTTAGGCAACAACCGGAAATGACGATGCAAACGATAGCGAAGTTATTTATTATTTTATCCGTGCTATTTCTATGCGACTCCGCCCAAGCAGCACTTGAAGGAGAATATGAACTTATTTCAGGTTCATCTGAATGCCCTGCGGGAAGCCTGCAAACTTTAATTATTAAAGAAGGCAAAAAGAGAGTTTTTCTTTTTGGAAGCCGGCATTCATGGCCTATGAATATGAAGGATAAGTCTCTGGTGAAAGAGGCGGTTAAAGGTGGATGCTCTTATGTTTGGGCATATGAAAAATCCGAAAACAGGTTTGAAAATATAACGACACGCACCAAATGCCCTGCAACGGAACATAATGGCGTTGTTAAAGAGACAATGGTCTTGGGCAATAAGAAACTTACCTACGAATTCACCGATCCCAAGAACGCGAAATTTAAGTGCGAATACAAGAAGGTCGCTGAATCCAAAAAAGGCGATTAATCGTACTTGTATGGATCAAGACGTTCGGGCGCATGAATTAAAAATTAAAGGAAAAATTAAAGGGGCCGTGGTCGAATTAAATTCACAGCTCTGGAGCAATACCAGTATCCGGTATGTGTCGCTTGCTGCCCTTGGTGAACAGAGAAACTTCGGTAAAATCTAAACCACATGGATACCAGCCTGCAAAAACTGAAACGCCTGCTGCTCTCCCCGTTTATTTGGCTGGTCGCAACTGTCTTTCTTGTCGAAGAATTAATCTGGGACTGGACCGCCGCAGTCATGGCACGGCTTGGGGCCGTGCGCATCATTCACGCCGTCGAGCGGCGCATTGCAGCCTTACCGCCGCGCTGGGCGTTCTTTACATTCATCCTGCCAAGCGCCATTCTCATCCCGGCAAAACTTTTCGGATTGCATGCCATTGCTGCCGGGCATTGGCTGCTCGGCAGCGCGATCTTCATCTTTGCCAAAATTGCCGGTCTGGCGCTGTTCTCGCGCATCTTCAACCTGACCCGCCCGGCGCTCATGCAGCTCGGCTGGTTTGCGCGCTTCTACACTTGGGTCATGTACTACCGCAATCGCATCCACGCCTATCTCGACCAATGGCAAGCCTACCAGCACATCAAGCAGCGTCTCTCTTTCATTGTTGTCACCTTCAAGGCGAAGCTGGCGGCCGCTTTTAGAGAAGACAGGAGGAAGCAGGATTAAGAGCGCCGGACTTGACGAACGTACAGGAGTTACAGAATGAGTTCACCCGATTGTCCGTGCCGATTCAATGCAGATATTTTTCGGCGTATCTTTTTGCTGGTTGCCGCCATTGCCCTTGTCGCCGCCTGCGGCAGCAAGCCAAAGGAGGCCGTGCTTCCCCCGGGAAGCCGTGTTGTGGCGCTGGGAGACAGCCTGACCGCCGGGGCTGGCGTGGCTCCCGAAGAGGCGTGGCCGAATCTGCTGGCGAGCCGGACGGGATGGGTTGTAATCAATGCCGGGGTAAGCGGCGACACCAGCGGCGGCACCTTGCACCGCTTACCGGCGCTTCTTGAGGAACACAAACCGGTTCTGGTGCTGGTGGCGCTGGGGGGTAACGACATGCTGCGCCGTATCCAACAGGAAGAGACCATCGCCAATCTGGAGAAAATACTCGCCATGATCAAGGCTCACGGGGCGAAGCCGGTACTGCTGGCAACGCCGAAGCCGAGCGTCGCGGGCGCCGTTTTCCAAAATCTGTCGGCAGCGGATTTCTACCGTCAGGTTGCCGAAAAACAACAGGCTCCATTGATCGAAGATGCGATCGCCGACGTTCTGTCCGACCCGCAGATGAAGGGCGACCCCCTGCATCCCAATGCCGCCGGCCACGCACAATTGGCGCAGAAGATTTTCGATGCGCTGAAATCTATCGGGTATGTTCCCAAATGACTTCGATGCCGATGGCATGACAAAGCCTCGTTTTTTATCATTGAATTGGCCAATTATTGAATCCGCGCATTCATTAATTGCTTATACTATCGGCAGCGATATAAAGTTTGCCTGCAAGTGCAGCCGTACACTTTGAGTTTGCGAGTAGCGCGAATGACGTAAAAGACCATGGACAATCCGGATACCCAAGCCCGCCCGATATTCCTGCTGAAAATGCTCGGCGTGGCCGCGTTCTATGGGTATCTTACGCATATCAATAATCTCCTTTTCGCAAAAGAAGGAATTACCAGTATCGCCGAACCGGCATGCGGATTGGCGTTGGCCATCCTGCTGATTGGCGGGAGGCAATATGCCTGGGGGATATTCCTCGGGGCGCTTCTGGTCAATGCGGTATCGGGAGGCCCATTATGGGCGGCTGCCACTATCGCTTCGGGAAATACGCTGGAGGCGCTTGCCGCTGCCTGGCTGTTCACGCGCATCGGCAACTCCGGTTCACCCCTCCAGTCCATGGGCTCTTATTTGTGGCTGATTGCGGCTGGGAGCATTGGCGGCATCATCTGCGCCCTGTTTGAAAGCACGGCATGGCTGGCTTCCGGGGTACTGGCTTCCGCAGATTATGTTGCGACCCTGGCTTACGGTTGGATGGGCAATGTGCTCGGAATCGCCCTGGTTACCCCCTTGATCCTGGTGTGGCGGGAAAGAGAAAAAACGTATGAAAAGCTGGTTGAATGGGTGCTCGAATCCATCCCGCTGCTCTTCCTGACATTCATGGTCGGGCAAATCGTTTTTCTCGGCTGGTTCCATTCAACGAGTGACTTATTTGAACTGATAGCCAGAGGTTACTGGATGTTCCTGTTCATTACCTGGGTTGCAGTGCGTCTGGGAACACGCGGAACGATGGTTGCCTTGAACATGGCGGCAATCCAGGCACTGTGGGGCGCATATCATGGGGTCGGTTTCTTTGCCAACGATATCGCACAAACACATCTGGCCAATTACTGGTTTTACATGATGACGCTGTCCCTGGTCGGCATGGCGCTGTCGACCTACTTCACCGAGCGCAAGCTGAACGAGGAAGCCTTGCATCGATCCGAGATCAGGCTCCGCACACTTTATGATTCGACCAGCGACGCGGTGATGTTGCTCGACAAAAAGGGGTTCTTCGACTGCAACAAGGCGACGCTGGCCATGTTCGGCTGCGCAACCAGGGAGGAGTTCTGCCGGAAACACCCCGCCGATCTGTCGCCGCCGGAGCAGCCCGACGGCACGGATTCGATGACGCTGGCCAACCGGCAGATCGCCCTGGCGTTGAAGGAGGGAGGCCGCCGGTTCGAGTGGGTACACCGGCGTGTCGATACCGGCGAGATATTTTCCGCCGAGGTGCTGTTCGATAGCATGGAACTCGACGGCAGGAAGGTCTTGCAGGCGACGGTCCGCGATATCACCGGGCGCAAGCAGGCGGAAGAAGAAATCAAGAGCCTGGCGTTCTACGATTCCCTCACCCATCTGCCCAACCGGCGGCTCCTGATGGACCGGCTCAAGCAGGCATTGGCTTCCAGCGCGCGCAGCCGCCGCGAGGGCGCGCTGCTGTTTATCGATCTGGATAATTTCAAGGCACTCAACGACACCCTCGGCCACGACATGGGGGATTTGCTGCTGCAACAGGTCGCGCAACGCCTCGAATCCTGCGTGCGCGAAGGCGATACCATCGCCCGCCTGGGCGGCGACGAGTTTGTGGTGATGCTGGAAGACTTGAGCGAGCATAATCTCGAAGCGGCGGCACAGGCCGAAAGCGTCGGCGAGAAAATTCTGGCCGTCCTCGGCCAACCCTATCAGCTTGGCGTGCACGGGCACCACAGCACCCCGAGCATCGGGGTGGCCATTTTCAGCGACCACGAGCAAAGCCAGGAAGAGCTGCTGAAGCAGGCAGACATCGCCATGTATCAGGCCAAGAAAGCCGGCCGCAACACCCTGCGTTTCTTCGATCCGCAGATGCAGGACTCCATCAGTGCCCGCGTCTCCCTGGAGAGCGATCTGCGCCGCGCCATCTCCGGGCAGGAGCAATTCATGCTTTATTATCAGCCGCAAATCGATTCATCGGGGCACGTGACCGGCGCGGAAGCTCTGGTGCGCTGGCAGCACCCGGAGCGCGGCATGGTACCCCCCGCCGAATTTATTCCGCTTGCCGAAGAAACCGGGTTGATTCTGCCTTTGGGCCACTGGGTGCTGGCAACCGCCTGCCGGCAGCTGGCGGCCTGGGGGGAGCGGCCGGAAACGGCGCATCTCACCCTGGCAGTGAACGTCAGCGTCAAGCAGTTCCGTCTGCCGACTTACGTTGACGAGGTGCTGGCGCTGGTCGATTACTTCAGGATAAATCCCGCCAGACTCAAGCTGGAAATCACCGAAAGCCTGATGGTGGAGCGAGTAAAGGACATCATTGCAAAAATGAACCTGCTGAAAGCACGCGGCATCAGTTTTTCGATGGATGACTTCGGCACCGGTTATTCCTCGCTTTCCCATCTGAAACTGCTGCCCCTGTACCAGCTGAAGATCGACCGGTCGTTCGTGCAGGATATTGTTTCGGACGACAGCGACAAGGCGATTGTGCGCACCATTATCGCCATGGCGCAGAGCCTGAATCTGAACGTCATAGCCGAAGGGGTGGAAGATGAAGCGCAGCGGCAACTCCTCATGAACAAGGGATGCGCCAATTATCAGGGGTATCTGTTCAGCAGGCCGGTGCCGATTGGGCAGTTTGAGGCGCTATTGAAGCGGAACTGATCATTATCGGCGATGCGGCGCGCAAGCGCAGCGAGGGCAGCTTTCATGCTTACCCGATGACTTCGAAGCTGGTGTAGCTGCCGTCATGCGGCTCGATTTCAACCCGTTCCACCTGTGCATGCTGCGGGCCGCAGTGCGCCCAGCGCACGATGGCGTCCACGTCGGCGGATTCGCCCTGCACCGCGGCTTCCACCGTGCCGTCGCTGCGGTTTTTTACCCAGCCTGCGACTCCAAGATTTTGCGCTTCGCGGCGCATCGAGTCGCGGAAATACACGCCTTGCACGCGGCCATGAATCACGAGGCGCAGCGTTTTTCCGGGTAGAGCCTGGAGGGTCATTTTTATTTCCCGCAATAGTTCGGTCCGGCGGCAGGCCGGTTGTCGCATTGTCCGACCGGTTCCATGCGGAAAGCCGGAAAGTGAAACCCGGACATCGATGGCTGCGGCTTACCTTGCACACAGCCGAAATATTCATTTACCGGGCCGTTGCCGCAACATCCCGATAAAATTTATAGGTGTTTTTCCCGCTTTGCTTCGCCAGGTACATTGCTTCATCGGCTTGCTTGATGAGCGTTTCAGTATCTTTGGAATCGTCCGGATATATGGAAATGCCGATGCTGCCTCCCACATGGCACTGCTGTCCTTTTAATTCGAACGGTTTCGCCAGGGCAGCGATTATTTTAGCCGCCATCCTCGAAGCGTTTGCATCCGAGCCGATATTGTTCAGCACAAAGGTGAATTCGTCCCCGCCTATCCGTGCCACCGTATCCGAGGCCCTGATGGTTTCTTTCAGCCGCGTGGAAACTTCACATAGCAACTGATCGCCCGCATCGTGCCCCAGCGTATCGTTGACCTTCTTGAATCCGTCGAGATCGAGAAACAAGGCCGCTACTTTGTAGTTATTGCGCTTGGCCAGTAGAACCGAATGCCCAAAGCTGTTCAGGAACAAGATCCGGTTGGGAAGGTCTGTCAAATAATCGTGGTGGGCAAAATGAGCCAGCTTCTGCTCGACCAGCTTGCGTTCCGTGATGTCACGGGCGATGCCGATGAAGTAACGCCGCCCGCCCAGCACCATTTCCGATACGGATAATTCCAAGGGGAACTGCTCGCCGTTGTTGCGCACGGCCGTCACCTCGCGCCCGCGCACACCGAGTATCCGGCCCTGGCCGGATTGCAAATACCGGTCGAGATAGGAGTCATGCTCGCTTCGGTCCGGCTCCGGCATCAGCATTTTCACATTCTTGCCCAATATATCCTGCTGCAAATAGCCGAAAATTTGCTCGGCTGCCGGGTTGAACCCATGGATACCCCCGAATTCGTCGATCATGATGATGCCGTCCATTACGTTGCGGATGATCGCCTGCAACTGGTTCTGGCTTTTCTCGAGCTCTCCCTTGGTTTGCTTCAGGTTCGTCACCATCTGCCAGAACAATTTGACTTCAATGCCGCTTGCCACCCTTTTATCGCCGAAGACTTTGGCCACTTCTTCGACGATCGCATCATCGTGCGACAAGTTGTACACGATACAGTCCGGATAGTCCTTGCAGGCTCGTATTGCCTCGATGGCATCGGTATAGGTTGGAATCCTGTACCTTTTTGCCAGCTGGATTCCGGGGGCGTCGGGATTCGTGTCTGCTATGGCGATAACCTTGACCAGGTTATCTCCGTTGAACATTTCAAGCAGGGCATGGCCTCCACGCCCGCCACCGATAATCAGGACCGGGTATCCCTGTGTTTTTTGTGGTGCCATGTAAATTCTTCCGTAACTGGGGTGGCGAGAGGTTTCACAGGAGTGATTTTGGCATAATTAATAAGCGATTTTTTATTTTTTTGCAGAACACCGATTTGTGCAATCGCTTCAGGCGATGGCAGCCGCAATCACCCAATAGCGCGCAAATTTCCCGAGCGCCATGAACAGCGCGGCCTGCCACGGGTTGAGGCGCAGCCACCCGGCGGCAAGGCACAGCGCGTCGCCGACCAGCGGAACCCATGCCAGCAGCAATGCGGGCGTGCCGTAATGGCGTACTTTTTCGACATGCTTGAGTTGCTGGGTTTGCGGCAGCAGCCAGCCCATGCCGAAACTCACCATGCCGCCCAGCGTGTTGCCGAGCGTGGCGATGAGGAGCGCGGGCCAGAGCATTTCCGGGTAGCTTTTGAGCACGCCGAACAACACGGCTTCCGAGCCGCCGGGCAGCAGCGTGGCGGCGAAAAAGCTGCCGAGGAAGAGCGACAGGAGGCTGGCGGAGTCGCTCATGCGAATGTTTGGCGCAGTAGCCGTGCTAAAGCTTGATTGCCGAGAAAACCTTCTTCGCAAGATTGCCCGTTGCTTCCAGCGGGTTTGCGCGGATCGTTTTCTCCTGCTCCGCCATCATCAGGAACAGGCCGTCGAGCGCCTTGCGCGTGATGTAGTCGTCGAGCTTGGCGTCGCGCTCGTCCACCAGGCCGAATTTCACGCCTTTGCCGGCAAACTGGTCGTATTTTTCCGCGACCTTCACCTTCAGCATCGCCTTGTTGATGATGGGCTTGAACTTGTCCGTCAGCGCGGTTTCGGTGCTCTTGCGGAAGTATTGCGTGGCGGCGTCATCGCCGCCGGTGAGGATGCCTTTGGCATCGTCCACGGTCATTTTATTGACTGCGCCGACCAGCAGGGTTTTTGCTTCCGGCACGGCGGCTTCGGCGGCGCGATTCATCGAAGTGGTCAGCTCGTCCGCATATTTGCCCATGCCGAATTTGCGCAGCGCGCCATCCACTTTTTGCAGGTTTTCCGGCAGCGGGATGCGCACCTTGTCGTTGCCGAGATAGCCGTTCTCTTTTGCCAGATTCTTTACCGCGGTCTCCGCGCCTTGGGTCAGCGCCTGCTTCAGGCTGGCGACCTGATCCTTGTTGCTGAAGCTGGAAAGGTCGAGGGCGGATGCGCCGGCGGAGGTAAGCAGAAGCGATGCGACAAAAATGGTGCGAATCAGTCTGTGTGTTTGCATGGCGAGGCTCCTTGAATAATAATTCTGTGGGGTGTATTACATACACCATAAGCACTTCGTCATTCCCGCGAAAGCGGGAATCTAGGGGTTTTATTCAACATGCTGTTAAGGTGCTGCCTCCGCAATGCGGAGATTTTTTCTTTTAGCTGGATTCCCGCCTTCGCGGGAATGACGGTTAATGTTTCTTCCGTGGAGCCAGTAGGTCGGTGATCGTGCCTTCGGCCAGTTCGGCAGCAAAGCCGAGCGTCTCCGACAGGGTCGGGTGCGGGTGGATGGTCAGGCCGATGTCTTCCATGTCGGCGCCCATTTCCAGCGCCAGCACCGCCTCGGCGATCAGCTCGCCGGCGTTGGCGCCGACGATGCCCGCGCCGAGGATGCGGCGCGTCTGCGGGTCGAGCAGCAGTTTGGTGGCGCCTTCCTCGCGTCCGATGGACAGCGCGCGCCCCGAAGCCGCCCACGGAAAATTGGCTTTTTCGTATTCGATGCCCTGTGCCTTGGCCTGCGTCTCGGTCAATCCCATCCAGGCGATTTCCGGGTCGGTGTAAGCCACCGACGGAATGGTCAGTGGCTCGAAGAACGCCTTGTGCCCGGCGATGACTTCCGCCGCGACCTTGCCTTCATGCACCGCCTTGTGCGCCAGCATCGGCTCGCCGACGATGTCGCCGATCGCAAAGATGTGCGGCACGTTGGTGCGCATCTGCTGGTCCACCGGAATGAAGCCGCGCTCGTTGACCGTTACCCCCGCCGCCTCCGCGCCGATGTCGCGCCCGTTGGGGCGGCGGCCGACAGCCATCAGCACCTTATCATAGAGCTGCGGTTCGGGCGCCTGCGCGCCCTCGAAGGTGACTTTCAAACTGTTCTTCTGCGCTTCGATCTTGCTCACTTTTGTCTTCAGGTAAATTGCTTCGTAGCGTTTCTCGATGCGCTTGTGCAGAGGCTTAACCAGGTCGCGATCCGCGCCGGGGATCAGGCCGTCGGCCAGCTCCACCACGCTGATCCTGCTGCCGAGCGCGTCGTACACCGTGGCCATTTCCAGCCCGATGATGCCGCCGCCGACGATCAGCATGCGCTGCGGCACATCATGAAGCTGCAACGCGCCGGTGGAGTCGATGATGCGCGGGTCGTCATAGGGATAACCGGGGATGCGCGCCACGCTGGAGCCCGCCGCGACGATCGCGTGATCGAAGCTGATGGTCTTGTTGCCTTCGGCAGTTGTGACGGTGAGACTGTTGGGCGAGGCGAATTTCGCTTCGCCTTGCACCACTTGCACCTTGCGCTGTTTGGCGAGCTGTTTCAGGCCGCCGGTGAGTTTGACGACGACGCTTTCCTTCCAGGAGCGGATTTTGTCGATGTCGATCTGCGGCTTGCCGAAGGTCACGCCGTGCTGCGCGATCTCTTCCGCTTCGTTAATTGCCTTGGCGACATGCAGCAATGCCTTGGACGGGATGCAGCCGACATTCAGGCATACGCCGCCCAAGCTGGCATGGCGTTCCACCAGCACCACCTGCTTGCCCAGGTCGGCGGCGCGGAACGCGGCAGTGTAGCCGCCGGGGCCTGCGCCGAGCACCAGCACTTCGGCGTGCAAGTCGCCCTTGGCCATGGTTACCGGGACATGCGCCTCGTGAACGGGCGGCGTTGGCTGGAGAGCTGGTGCGCCAGCCGGAGCTACTGCGGCATTGCTTTCCAGCAGCAGGATCGGACTGCCCATGCTGACCCGGTTGCCGGCCTTCAGCTTTAATTCCTTCACCACGCCCGCAACCGGACTGGGCACATCCATCGTGGCCTTGTCGGTCTCCATCGTGATCAGCGATTGCTCAGGCTCGACGGCGTCGCCCGCCTTGACCAGTACTTCGATGACGGCGACATTCTTGAAATTGCCGATGTCCGGTACTTTTATCTCGATGGTCTGGCTCATGTTTGTCTCCTGCAATTTTTCAGGAAGTTGTAGGTTGGGTGGAGCGTAGCGATACCCAACTTAAGGGGTACAAAAAATCGAATGGATGGGTATCACTTTGTTCAACCCATCCTACGGTTGTTAAATCCTTACCTGCCCGTTGCCCAGCACGATGAATTTCTGCGAAGTCAGCCCTTCCAGCCCGACCGGGCCGCGCGCGTGGATCTTGTCGGTGGAGATGCCGATCTCTGCGCCGAGGCCGTATTCGAAGCCGTCGGCAAAACGCGTCGAGGCGTTCACCATCACCGAGCTGGAATCCACCTCGCGCAGGAAGCGCATCGCCCTGGTGTAATTCTCGGTGACGATGCTGTCGGTGTGCAGCGAGCCGTAGGTGTTGATGTGCTCGATGGCCTCATCCAGTCCGGCAACCACGCGCACCGCGAGAATCGGCGCGAGATATTCGGTGCGCCAGTCTTCTTCGGTAGCGGATTTCATCTGCGGGATGATGGCGCGCGCCGCAGCGTCGCCGCGCAGTTCGACATTCTTCTCGAGATAGATTTTGCACAGCGGCGGCAGCACCCTGGCGGCCACGCCCTGCGCGACCAGCAGCGTCTCCATCGCGTTGCACACGCCGTAGCGGTGCGTCTTGGCGTTGTCGGCGATGCGGATCGCCTTGTCGAGATCGGCCGCGTCGTCGATATACACATGGCAGATGCCGTCGAGGTGCTTGATCACGGGAATGCGCGCTTCCTCGGAGATGCGCGCGATCAGGCTCTTGCCGCCGCGCGGCACGATCACGTCCACGTAATCCTTCATGGTGATGAGTTCGCCGACCGCGGCGCGGTCGGTGGTGGCAATCACCTGCACGGCGGTCTCCGGCAGCCCGGCGGCGCGCAGTCCTGTGTGCATGCAGGCAGCGATCGCCTGGTTGGAATGAATCGCTTCCGAGCCGCCGCGCAGGATCGCTGCATTGCCGGATTTCAGGCACAGCCCGGCGGCGTCCGCCGTGACGTTGGGGCGCGACTCGTAAATGATGCCGATCACGCCGAGCGGCACGCGCATCCTGCCGACCTGGATGCCGGAAGGGCGGTAGCTCATGCCGCTGATCTCGCCGATCGGGTCGGCCAGTTGCGCGATCTGGCGCAGCCCTTCGGCCATGCTCTTGATGGTTTTTTCGCTCAGCGTCAGGCGATCCACCGAGGCGCTGTCCAGCCCGTTGGCTTTTGCAGAGGCCACATCCTTGGTATTCTCGGCGATGAGCTGCACGCCGCCATCCAGGATGGCGGTGGCGATGGCTTCCAGCGCGCGGTTCTTCGCGGCGGTGTCGGCCTGAGCCATGATGCGCGAAGCCGCGCGAGCCGCCTGACCGACGCCCTTCATGTATTGCTTGATGTCTTCCATCTATCCTCCGTCATTCCCGCGTAGGCGGGAATCCAGTCAAACAATCTCGTTCCACAGGTCGCGCCAAGTCGGGTTAACTGATTCGATCAATCGAATTTTCCATGCACGATTCCATTTTTTGATCTGCTTCTCTCTGGTAATTGCCGCCAGCATATCAGCATGTGATTCAAAATAAACCAGAAGATGAATATCGTAACGCGAAGTGAATCCTTCAATTTGGTGATTCTTGTGTTGCCAGATACGTTTAACCAAATCGCTGCTCACCCCGACATACAACGTGCCATTGCGTTGGCTGGCAAGAATATACACGACAGGCTGCATAGCCTCGATTCTACTGGATTCCCGCCTGCGCGGGAATGACGGGGTTGGTGGTAAAATGCGCGCCTTTATTTCGTCATTCCCGCGCAGGCGGGAATCCAGTTTAATACGACAATGCCCGACATCCTTAAAAAAATTCTCGCGGTCAAAACTCAGGAAGTGGCTGCCGCCCTTGCCGCAAAGCCCCTCGCAGCCCTGCGCGCCGAGGCGGAGCAGGCTGCGGTGGCGCGCGATTTCGCAGGCAGCATCCGCGCCAAAATAGCCGCAGGCCAGGCCGCCGTGATCGCCGAGATCAAGAAGGCCAGCCCGAGCAAGGGCGTGTTGCGCGCCGATTTTCGCCCCGCCGAAATCGCCGCCAGCTACGCGCGACATGGCGCGGCGTGCCTGTCGGTGCTGACCGACGCGCAATTCTTCCAGGGCAGCGCGGAGTACCTGAAGCAGGCGCGCGCCGCCTGTGCGCTGCCGGTGCTGCGCAAGGATTTCATGGTGGACGAGTACCAGATCTACGAGGCGCGCGCGATGGGTGCGGATGCGATCCTGCTGATCGCCGCCGCGCTGGATGTGAAGCAGATGCGGGCATTCGAGGCGCTGGCGCACGGCCTCGGCATGGCGGTGCTGGTGGAAGTGCATGACGGCGAGGAACTGGATGCCGCGCTGCAATTGGCCACGCCGCTGATCGGCGTGAACAACCGCAACCTGCGCACCTTCGAGGTGAGCCTGCAAACCACGCTGGATTTGTTGCCGCGCATTCCATCGAATCGCATCGTGGTCACCGAAAGCGGCATCCTCAAGGCGGAAGACGCCAGGCTGATGCGCGGCAACCGCGTACACGCATTTCTGGTCGGCGAAGCTTTCATGCGCGCGGACGATCCTGGTGCGGAGCTGGTGAAAGTGTTCGGGTAAACGCAACGACCTTTTTTACACGCCATATTTGCTGAATGTCGCCAACCATGGATACTGAACCAGCCGGCAAGCCCGCAACTTGCAACAACTGCGCCTACTACTACATTACCCATGACGCCCATTTGAGATATGGCTGCCGCGCCCTCGACTTCAAGAGTGAGCGGCAACCGGTTCTGGTTGTTGTGGAGGCATCCGGACAGCAGTGCCAATTCTTCAAGGCAAAGGAAAAGGGCAGCAAGTAGCCGGCAGGGAAATGCGGCGGGCCGGAATAGTGGACATGGCCCTCAATCCGTGTAATCTGCGCGTCAGGATTTTCTACCCGGTTTGAGACGCATGGTTTCCGTTCAGCACGACTTTCCCCCGCTCGCGGGCGAGGATAGCGCAGACATCGGGCAGTGGCTGGCTGCGTTGTCTGCCGTTTATCCCCCTGCCGAGATTTCCTTGATACGTAAGGCGTGCGAATTCGCCGCGCCGTTCTACCACGGGCAGGTCGAAATCACCGGCGCGCCGCTGCTGAGGCATGCGCTCGGTTCGGCGTCCATCCTGATCGGCATGCGCCTGGACCATGAAACCATCGCGGCCGCCGTGCTGCACGCCATGCCGGATTATCTGGAGGAATGGGCCGAGGCGCTGGCCGGGCTTTTCGGCCGCAACGTGACGGCGCTGGTCGAAGGCATCTCGCGCGTGGAGCGGGTTCGCCTGTTCAGCGAGATGCGCGGCGCGCAAGACAAGGACGAGGCCGCGCGGCAGATCGAGAGCCTGCGCAAGATGCTGCTGGCGATGGTGGAAGACATCCGCGTCGTGCTCATCAAGCTCGCCGAGCGTACCCAGACCCTGCGCAACCTGTCCGGCGCAAATCCGGAGCAGCAGAAACAGATCGCGCAGGAAACGCAAAGCATCTTCGCTCCGCTGGCGAACCGGCTCGGCGTGTGGCAGCTCAAGTGGGAACTGGAAGACCTGTCGCTGCGCTACCTGGAGCCGGCGCTCTACAAGAAAGTGGCCGGACTGCTCGACGAGCGCCGCATGGACCGGGAACGCTACATCGCGGAAGTGATCGCGCGGCTCAAACGGGCGCTGGCCGAAGCTGGCGTCGAAGCCGAAGTGACCGGGCGCCCCAAGCACATCCACAGCATCATCAGCAAGATGAAGCGCAAGCAGGTCGAGTTCGGCGAAGTGTACGACGTGCGCGCCGTGCGCATCCTCGCAGGCGACGTTCAGAACTGCTACGCGGCGCTGTCCGTGGTGCATGAGCTGTGGCCGCCCATCGCCGGCGAATTCGACGACTACATCGCGAACCCGAAGGGCAACGGCTACCGCTCGCTGCACACCGCCGTGACCGGGCCGCGCCGGCTCGCGCTGGAAGTGCAGATCCGCACACACGACATGCATCACGATTCGGAGCTCGGCGTCGCCGCGCACTGGCGCTACAAGGAAAACAGGAAATCCGAAGCCGGCCTGGACGACAAGCTCGCCTGGCTGCGCCAGATACTGGCTTGGAAGGCGGAGCTGGCCGATAGCGGCAACCTGCAGGAACAGTTCAGGAACGAACTGCTGCAGGATCGCGTGTACGTGTTCACGCCGCAAGGCAAGGTCATGGATTTGCCCAGGGGCGCGACCCCGGTGGATTTTGCCTATACCCTGCACACCGACCTCGGCCACCGCACGCGCGGCGCCAAGGTGGACGGCAACATCGTGCCGCTCAAATACCCGTTGCGGAACGGGCAGCGCGTGGAAATCCTCACCGCGAAACAGGGCGCGCCGAGCCGCGACTGGCTCAGCCCGCAGCTCGGCTACATCAAGAGCGCGCGCGTGCGCGCCAAGGTACGGCACTGGTTCAAGACGCAGAACATCGACGACAGCGTCGCGCAGGGCAGGCTGTTGCTCGATCGCGAACTGCAACGTCTCGGTGTGATCGCCGTCAACCAGGAGAAGGTCGCGCAGCGCCTGAACTTTCACAAGCTGGAAGAACTGCTCGCCGCCCTCGGGCGCGGCGAAATCACCCCGCGCCGTGTCGTCCTCGCCATCCAGCAGGAAGTTCCCGCGAAGCCGCCGGCCATCCCTCATCCCGTTGCCCACAAGCCCGCCGCGCAACGCGCTTCATCGACGGGCGTGCTGATCGAGGGCGTGGACAACCTGATGATCAAGATGGCCAAGTGCTGCAAGCCGGAGAAGCCGGATGCGATCATCGGCTACGTCACGCGCGACCGTGGCATCACCATCCACCGGCAGGATTGCGCGTTCATGCAGCGCGTGCCGGAAGACAAGCAGGACCGGATGCTCAACGCGGGGTGGGCGGGGGGGTAGGGGATTTGTCCAATGGCCGGGATGTGCCAATTGCAGTCACCCAATAATGTTCTCCAAAGCGGACGCTTAAATACCCGAGCTGCGTAATTAGGTACTGTCCGGACGAAACTGTCATAATGAAAACTGTTAGGCTCTCCTACGATCCACGCGTACACCAAGTATGGCTAAGCGGGTTACAGAGGTTCATCAAGAGTTAATGCATTACACGACCGGCTCGGGGCTGGCAGGTATCGTCTCGTCAGGAGCTCTTTGGGCAACTCATGCTTTGGCGCTAAATGACTCTCAAGAGATTACTCACTTCCTAGACACTAGGCTGGTTGAAATCATTCGTGATGAAGCGGTTGGGGCATTGTCTGACTTAGTACAAAATCCAAATATCGCCCAAAAGGTCGAAAGTGATGGAGGATTCGATGAGGCTGTTGAAAAACAAACGAATATTGTTGCCTCCCTGCTTCGCGAATCAATGTTGTCTTTTCACCAGCCGCATATTTTTTCCCTTAGCGCCATCACAAGCGACAGAGTGAGACAGAATGGTCTACTAAGCCAGTGGCGTGGATATGGTACAGACGGTGGTTACGCCATCATCTTTGATTCCTCGAAGCTTGAAGAGCTATTGAATGAGGAAATTGTGCAGCACTATTACCAAAGCATGCAATGGGGCGATGTCTACTACTACGGCTTGCCTGATGCAGACCAAAGAGCAAGTGAAGAGATCGCTGATGCAGAAAGCGTGCTTCGAGCAGGCATACGCGAACTATACCGCTCTCCTAAGCCAAGCAGCATGGAGCAATCCTACGACGCGATGATCACACTTTCTTGCCTATACAAGCACTGGGGATTTCATGAGGAACAAGAAGTGAGAGTTGTCGCGATTCCGCCAAATGAAGAAGTTCTGCGGCTTGCAAAGCAGTCTGGAGAAGCTCGCGAACCAAGACGCATTTCGGCTATGACTCGGGGTGGAATGCTTGTTCCATACTTGGACCTCTTTGGAACGGATGATGGTTCAGCTAGAAAGCTCCCGATCAAGCAAGTCATTGTTGGCCCGCATCCACTCAGTCCCACCCGTAGAAAAACCGTTGAGTTGCTCTTGAGGTCACATGGATACGAAGCAACTGTCTGCATCTCAGACATCCCGTACTTAGGAAGATAGCGAGTTCAGCCCAATTGCCCACCTTCTGCCAAGCCTTTTCGGCCAAGAAAAACGCTAAACTACGAAACACCCGCTGAAAGATTTGGACAAGCCGTTGCATCGACCGGTTGAATCCGCAGTCGAAACCGGACATTCGCAAAACAGGAAATTTCGGATACTCCCGGTTGAACTTGGCTTGCCGTTCGCATTCATGCCTTTCTGTAGCGCAACACCAGCCAGATGCCTCCCAGGATCAGCAGGGAAGCGATCAGCAGATCGCGCGTGAGCGCTTCGCCCAGCAGGACGATGCCGGCCAGGGTGGCGAGCACCGGGGCGCTGAGTTGCACCGTCGAGGCCGTCATGGCGCGCATGTGCTGCAACACCCGATACCACATGATATAGCCCAGCGCCGAAGACAGCGCGCCGGAGAGCACGGCATACAACATGCCCCGCGCGTCCAGTTGCAGCCACGGCAATGCGGTCAGGGAGAGCGCGATGGTGAGCGGTACGGTACGCAGAAAATTCCCGGCAGTGGCGGCAGCGGGATTCGGCTGTCCGCGCCCGGACAGGGAATACACGCCCCAGGCGATGCCGCTCGCCAGCATCAGGATCGAATCGAGCACGGACGGCGCTTCCACGCCGGGCGACGCCAGTATCGCCAGCCCGGCCATCGCCGCCGCGAAGCCGATGCCCTGCAATGCGCTCATGCGTTCGCCCGCGATGAATCCGGCGAGGATCATGGTCACCTGCACCGCGCCGAACAGCATCAACGCGCCCGCGCCGGTGTCGATGGTGCGGTAGGCGAAGGAAAGCGTGGCCGCATAGATGAACAAGGCCAGCGCGCTGCGCCAGGCGCCGTGTTTGAGCGGCGCCTGGCGCTGCCAGCGCATCAGCAGCCAGAGCATCGCCGCGGCGGCAAGCAGGCGCACGGTGGTGAAGCTCGCGGCATCGATGGCGGTCTCCTTGAGCGCCATGCGGCACAGCAGGGAGTTGGCCGCGAAGGCGACCATGGTCAGCGTCGTGTAGAAGGCCAGCCGTAACGGGTTCATCGAAGATTCACGCGACCGGCGTTTTTTGCGGAAAACGGCGCGGTTTATTTTTCAGCCGCACCCTGTTCCTGGATGACCTCGAAGTCATGCGTGATCGCGGCAGTCGCGCCGAGCATGATGGAAGCCGAGCAGTATTTTTCCGCCGACAGCTTGATGGCTTTTTCGACCGCCTCCGGCTTGATGTCCTTGCCCTTGACGACGAAATGCATGTGGATTTTGGTGAATACCTTGGGGTCGGTTTCGGCGCGTACCGCTTCCAGCTCCACATAGCAATCGGTAATGGCCTGGCGGCTTTTCTTCAGGATGGAAATCACGTCGAAGCTGGTGCAGCCGCCCGCGCCGAGCAGCAGCATTTCCATCGGGCGCGGGCCGAGATTGCGCCCGCCTGCTGCCGGCGAGCCGTCCATCAACACCGCGTGGCCGCTTTCGGTTTCGCCCAGAAACGAGACCTGTTCAACCCATTTGACGCGCGCTTTCATGTTGTTCCTTTCAAGAGTAAATGCCGGAGATTGCCATACATAGCGGCAGAAATCGTATCGAGCGGGCCGGCATCGGGGAAGCACGGAGCGCAGGCACCGGAGTGTACACACAGTACATGAGGATACCGAGCACCGCGCGATCCCGATGCAGGTTCGCGCATAACCAATGACTTAGTTGGCGTAGTTTGCCGACATAGTCAGATGGCTAGTTGTTTCATCAGTAGATTTATGTCGCTATGTATAACTTTATCCGATACCAGAGCAATCCGATAATTTCATGAATAAAAATTTTGCTGTCGCGCAGCCCGTCGGCGCATGGCAGAAATGCCAGCAGGTCAGTCCGATAGCGCGTAGTGAAAGCGGTCGGCGCCTCGACCACCTCGAATCCGGCGTGGCGGAATGCATCGGCGGCGCGCGGCATGTGCCAGGCATGCGTCACCAGATAGACCCTGCTGATCCCCTCCTGTTGCAGCATGCGGAACGAGCGATGCGCGCTCTCGAAAGTATTGCCGGAAGAATCCTCTACCCAGCGCACCGGCACGTGGAAGTCCTGTTCCAATATCGCGCGCATTTGCTGCGCCTCGGAAAGTTGGCTGTCATGCGGTTTGCCGCCGGTCACCAGCACCGGTTTGCCGGTTTCGCGCTGGAGTTTTGCGCCGTAGCGCAAGCGCACCAGGGTATGTTCATTAACGGTGTTCCGCCCGGCATATTCCGGCGCATGGAAATATGTTCCGCCGCCGAGGATCATAATTGCATCGGCATTTTGAGGCGGGTTTCCCAGCGCGTTGGTATGAGCCTCGAGCATGTGCAGCGCGCCTTCGGCAAAATAGGGCGTGGAACTCAGCCACAGCAGGCCGAATGCGGCGAGCAGCAGCGGCCTGGCAAGCTTGCGGCGGCGGTAGAGCAGATACAGGCCGAGCGCCAGCACGAGCAGCAGGCTTAACGGCGGCAGCAGGAAGGCGGCGATGGTGTTGGTGACGAACCAGGACATAAAGATTTCGGGTGACGGGCAGGCGCCATTATGACATCTGCATGGCGCTGTTTGCAGAGGGTAAAATGGCCGGAGAATGTGAGGAGTGTTAATGAACGGAAGCGACAGCGGCGGAGCACGTCTTGAGGCGAGGCATCGGCCATCCGGCGAGAACGCCCGTTTCATGGGCGAGGGGCTGGCGTTCGGCGAATATGTGCGGCGCACGACGGCGATGCTGCGGCGCGTGCATGTCATGCTTGGAACTGCTGGGCCGGAAAAGGCGGTCGCCGGGAACGCCCCGTTCGAATTGCATCCTGAGGGAGAGGCGCACCGCGGAAAGGGCAAGCCTTACCGGCGCGGCGTGTTGCTCGCGCATGGCCTGACCGACTCCCCTTATTTCATGCGTTATCTGGCCGAATTTTTCCGCGAGAACGGTTTTCGCGTCATGGCAATCCTGTTGCCGGGACACGGCACGCAGCCCGGCGATCTGCTCGAGGTTACCTGGCGGGAATGGGCCAAGGCCGTGGCTTATGGCACCGGCAGGCTTGCGGAAGAGGTCGACGAAGTTTATCTGGCAGGGTTCTCCGCCGGGGGGGCGCTGAGCGTTTACCAGAGCATGCACGATGACCGGGTGCGCGGCCTGTTCCTGTTTTCTCCCGCATTCGAGATCACGTCGCGCGCGGCGTGGGCAAACCTGCACCGGCTGTATAGCTGGCTGATTCCGTCGGCGAAATGGGTAGGCATCAGCCCGGATAAGGATATATATAAATATGAATCTTTTCCGAAGAATGCCGCTGCGCAGATGTATGCGCTGGCGAAGGAATTGAATCTGTTGCTGCGCAAACCTGAAATAGGCATCCCGATATTTGCCGCAGCCAGCCGGGACGATACCACCGCCAATACGCCGGCGACCATCGAGTTCATGGCGCAAGCGCATCACCCCTGCAGCAGGCTGGTGCTGTATGCAGCCGACACGGGAAATCCTCCGCCCGGCATTCCGGCGGAGAAGCTGGAACTGGTGAACAGCGCGGTGCCCGCGCAGAAAATACTAAGCTCCGCGCATACGGCCATCGTGCTGCCGCCGGACGACCCGCACTACGGGGCGGGGGGAGAATATTCCAATTGCATCCATTACTATCCGGACGACATGGAAAAATACGAAGCCTGCAACAACATGCACGGCGAAGTATTGCTGGGAGAGATCACCGAGGCCAACCTTAAATCAGGCACTGTGCGGCGCCTGATGTACAACCCGAATTTCGCGGCGCTCAAGATTTCCATGAGGCGGTTTATCGACAGCTTGCCGTAACCCATAAAGTCAGTTAGCCACATAACCAGCGACTTGGCTGTCGTATTTTGACAGCTTAGTCGAATGGCTAGTGGTTATATCAGAGAACACAGAGTTCACAGAGAAAACCATCGGTTGCCGTAAATATTGGCTTGACCCATCATTTGGGGTGGGGATGTTTCTCGTCGGCAAGTCACATAGCGGCTGCCCGCAAAAATGTGTGGGGCCGGTTTTTTCTCTGTGGTCTCTGTGGCAAGCGCTTTTTTAGGCTTATGCCCTATGCATCAGGTTATTGTTCGTAGCGCCGCGCGCCTGCCACGCCTCACGTTCACTCCGGACAGGATCGCCAGCCCCACGCCGAAATAACTGCCGGTGATCAGGATGGCGAGGCGATGGTCGCCTTGTGTCGCCCAGCTCACCGCACCGTAAGTCAGCGGCCCTAGGATCGACGAGAGTTTGACCGACAGCCCCCACAGCCCGAAAAATTCGGCGCGCCGCGTGGCCGGGCTCAATAATCCGACCAGCGCGCGCCCGGCGGATTGGCTGGCACCCATGCAGATTCCCGCGAGGTTGGCGGAGGCCCAGAACATCTCGGGCCTTTCGCGCCCCATGCCAGGCCGACCATCACGATCCAGCCGATCAGCGTCAATGCGATGGCGGGAACATGGCCGATGCGGTCTTGCAGATGGCCGAACAGGAAAGCGCCGATGGCGGCGGTGATGTTGACCACGAGGATCAGCGTGATGGTCTGCTGCGTAGTGAAGTGCATAGCCTGCTGCGCGTAGATCGCGGCGAGCGTGATCACCGTCTGGATGCCCGCCTGGTAAAACACCGTGCAGATCAAAAAGCGCCGCAGGTCGCGATAATTTTTTGCGTGCGCGATGGTTTGTTTGAGCCGCGCGAAAGGTTCCTGCATCAGGTTCAGCCCCTGCAAATGCGGTTGCGGCACGGCACGTTCCTTGAGGAACATGAAAACCGGCAGGCTGGAAATCGCGAACAATGCGGCGGTGATCAGCATGGTCACCGGCACGAAATCCGCCGCCTGCTGCCCTTTTCCTTGCGCCCAGGTCACATAGGCGAGGCAGGCACCGAGGCTTACCAGCCCGCCGACATAACCCAAGCTCCAGCCCCATCCCGACACCTTGCCGAGCGAGCGCCCGCGCGCCAGTTCCGGCAGGAAGGCCGCCACCAGATTTTCGCCGCTGCCGTAAAAGAAATTGGACAGCACGATCAGCGGGATCGTCAGCCACAGGCTGCCCGGCCCGGCAAATGAAAGCAGCGCGGTGAAGATCACGCAGCCGATAGTCGTAAAGGCCAGCAGCTTTTTCTTGGCGGCATACGCATCCGCATAGGCGCCGATGAGCGGCGCGGTGAACATGATCGCGGCGTATGAAACCGCCAGCGCAGCCGTCCACGCGAACGTCGCCCAGGGCTGGTTGCCCGCCACCACCGAAACGAAATAGGCGTTGAAGATCGCGGTGATGACCACCGTGGTATAGCCGGAGTTGGCGAAGTCGTACATGGCCCAGGCCCAGACTTCGCGGGGTGCGACGGTTTTGGCAAGGGAAGGGCGCATGGTTTTTCTTGACTGTCGTGGGCGGCTGAGGGGATATTGTTGACGATTACCGCCGTAAACCCAAATAATTTGTTGGTGCGCCGGCCATTAGCCCACAGGCAGAAAAAAAGTGGTAGCATGAAACCTGCTGAAACAGGCTCATGGAAACAAATACTATCGAAGTCCGATTTATGGGGAATTGCAATGCGTAAAGTTATTTTGATGTTGCTGCTGACCGCGGCGGGCAATAATGCGATGGCGGAGTGGATAGATGTCGGCAGCAATGAAAACACGGCCATTTATGTCGATCCCGCCAGCGTCAAGAGGGCGGGCGATATGGCGACAATGTGGCACCTGACCGATTTCAAGACGCCAAGAAAAGACATGGGCGAGAAGTATCTGTCCGCGAAGGACCAGAATGAATACGACTGCAAGGAAATGAAATCGAGAAGGCGCGCTTACTCTCAGTACTCCAAAAACATGGGCGAGGGAAAAGTAGTCTATAGCGACTCTTTTACTTCAAGGTGGAGGCCGGTTCCCCCGGACAGCGGCGTCGAGATTCTGTGGAAATTCGCCTGCACAAAACGCTAGCCCGATGACGCAGGCGGGTGCTGGCGCATGAACCATTCCAGGCAATCGCTGATCTTCGCTCACCGCGGCGCGAACCGCGAGGCGGCGGAGAATACCCGCAGTGCGTTCGATCAGGCGCTCGCCTATCCCATCGACGGCATCGAGACCGACATCCAGCTCAGCCGCGACGAAATCGCCGTGCTGTGGCACGACCGCTTTCTCGGCAAGCTCGGCCTGCCGGGCAAGCGCATCGACGACTTCGATTACGCCGAGTTGCGGGCGATGAATTTTGCCGCGCATTTCTCTCCGGGAGCGGCACTGGAAGGCATCATGACCTTGCAGGAATTCTTGGATGCCTATCGGGGACGCTGCCGCTTGCTGCTCGAAATAAAAAACCGCGTATGGGAACATGCCTCGCGCCACGAAATAAAGGTGCGCCAAACGCTCGAGCTGGCCAGGGCGAACAATGGCGCGGCACAGGGCGATGCGGTCATGGTGTCGTCGTTCAACCTCGCCAGCCTGATCTATGCGCATCGCTGCGCGCCGCAGTTTCCGCTGGTGCTCAACCTGGAGCCGGAGCACGGTGCGGATTACGCGCACAGCATGCTGGCCGCCCAGCCTTTTCTTCATGGTCTGTGCGTTCACATCGACACGCTGGACGAGGCCATGACCGGCGTGTTGCGCGAATACGGCAAGCGCATCGCGGTTTACACCTGCAACAGCGGCGAAGAGATAAGCCGCGCGCTCGACTTGGGCGTGGATATCCTGATCAGCGATGTGCCGCAGAAGGCTTTGCAGGCGAGAGACAGATGAAGCAACGTAGCAATGTAGCCCGGATGGAGCAAAGCGTAATCCGGGAATCCAACGCGTAATCCGGGAATCCAGCGCTCCGGCCATCCCGGATTACACTACGTTTTATCCGGGCTACGCTCACTCGACTAACACAAGATAAATGAACCGTAATTTTCCCTCCCTCACCAACAAACGATTCGACCTGCTGGTCGTCGGCGGCGGCATCTATGGCGCGTGGACGGCTTACGACGCGGCGCTACGCGGCTTGAGCGTCGCGCTGGTCGAGCAGGGCGACTGGGCTGGTGCGACCTCGTCAGCATCCAGCAAGCTGATCCACGGCGGGCTGCGCTACCTGGAGTCGTTCGATTTCAAGCTGGTCAAGAAGGCGCTGGTGGAACGGCAGATGCTGCTGGAAATGGCGCCGCATCGCGTCTGGCCGTTGCGCTTCGGTTTGCCGGTGTATGCGGATAGCCGCGTCGGCACTCTCCAGTTGAAGGCCGGCTTATCCATGTACGACTTTTTTGCGGGCAAGCAGAGCCCGGACATGGTTCACCACCATTTCGATGCGCGGGCCTTTGCCGGGCGCTTTCCGTTTCTCGGCAGCGATGGGCTGAAAGGCGGTTTCACCTACGGCGATGCGCAGACCGACGATGCGCGGCTGGTATTGGAACTGGTCGCCGGCGCAATGGCGCACGGCGCGGTATGCGTGAATTATTGCAGGCTGACCGGATTGATCGAGGCTAACGGGCGAGCGAGCGGCGCGACGGTTCAGGATCGGCTTGACCACGCCAGCGCGGAAATTTCCGCGCGGCAGGTGGTCAACGCCACCGGCCAGTGGACCGCCGCATCGGAGCAAGGGCGCGGCTGGTGCCAGCTGGACAAGGGCACGCATCTGGTCATGCCTGCGCTGCCGACTGACGAAGCCTTGCTGCTGACCGCCAAGTCGGACGGGCGGGTGTTTTTCCTGATCCCGTGGTACGGCATGACACTGCTCGGCACCACCGACGCGGATTACAGCGGCGATCTCGACCGTGTCGCCGTCGAGCCGGAAGAAATCGCCTATCTGCTGGCCGAAGCCAATCACTACCTCAAGACCGCGTGGACGGAAAAGGATGTAGTCGGCAGCTATGCCGGTTTGCGCGTGATGAAACGCAGCGACGCTGCATCGCCGTCAGTCGTCAGCCGCGACTGGGAGCTGAAGACGGCGAGCAATGGAGCGCATTACTCCATCGGCGGCAAGCTCACCTCGGCGCGCGAAGACGCGGCCTGCATCGTCGATGCAGTATGCGCGCAACTGTGCATCGATACGCCTTGCGCAACCAGAAGCCGCACCTTTCCCTGGGCGCCGGAAGCGGAATATGCCCGGTGGTTCGTCGCCGCAAGCACCCAGGCAACCGGGCTCGGCATCGATCAGGAAAGCGTGAAATGGCTGATACGCCGCCACGGCAAGCGGGTGGGCGAGGTGTTTCGCATCGTCGAAGGCGACCCCTGCCTGGCCGAAAGGATTTTACCCACCCTGCCGTTCATTCATGCCGATCTGCTGTTTTGCGCGCGCCACGAAATGGCCGTTCATCTGAGCGACCTGTTGCGCCGCCGCATGCCGCTGCTGATCCTGGCGCGATTGGATGCAGGCGATTTGCGCCGCCTCGCCGAACTGGTTGCCGCCGCGATGGGGTGGGATGCGGGCCGGGTCGCCCAAGAGGCCGAGGCTTGCCGCCCCTGATGCGCGCCATCGCCCTCGATCTGGGCACTACCGCGATCAAGGCCGGTTTGCTGTCGGAAGATGGCACACTCGGCGGGGTCGTTGCGCGGGACGCGCCCGAAGTGACGGCGGACGGCGGGCGCTACGAGAGTGATGCGCTGGCGTACGCGGCGGTTGCCGAGGCGGTGTTGTCCGAATGCCTGGCGCAGACGGCGGAGCGCCCGCCGCTCGGCTTATGCAGCCAGCGTTCTTCGTTCCTGATCTGGGAGCGCGCCACCGGACAGCCGGTCACGCCGTTGATCTCGTGGCAGGACGACTGCGGCGCGGAAAGTTGCGCGGCGCTGCGCGGCAAGGAGGCTGCCATACGCGAACTTACCGGGCTGCCGCTGACACCTTATTATCTGGCGCCGAAGCTGCGCGTAATGCTGAATGAAAATCCATCCTGGCGCGAGCGGCTGTCCGATAGCGAATGGCTGTTGGGGACGCTGGATACTTTTCTGATCTGGCGCTGGACCGGCGGCAGGCACCACCTGACCGATGCTTCGATGGCGGCGCGCACCCTGCTGATGGACATCCATAGCCGGCAATGGTCGCCGTTGTTGTGCGAGTTGTTCGACGTGCCGCGCCAGGCGCTGCCGGAAATCCGGCCTTCCTCGGGATGGGCGCTACGGCTGGAGAACGGCTTGACCCTGCAAGCCAGCGTCGGCGATCAATCGGCAGCCCTCGTGGCGAGCATCGCCGCAGCGCAGCCGGAGGCCTTGGTCAACTTGGGAACGGGGGGCTTCGTCATCCGCTGCCTCCCTCACGGGCGCAACGCCCCAGATGGATATCTCCAGACGCTGGTCTGGCAGGACAATGCCGGGCAGGCGCATTTTGCCGCCGAGGGGACGCTCAATTCCATCGCATCGGCATTGGCGCCTTATGCGGCCGCTACCTGCCGCGCGGAGGACCTGGCGCAGGACGACATTTTCTGTCTCGCCGAACCGAGCGGGCTGGGCGCGCCCTACTTCCGGGGGGATATTGGATTGTCGTTCTCCGCATCGGTCGAGCATTTGCCGGCGCAACGCGTCGCGGCGCTGCTGCTGGAGGGGATCGTCTTCCGCGTGGCGCGCATCTTGGAAGACCTGCACCGCGAATTCTGCATCGAGCGCGTCTACCTGTCCGGCGGGTTGTCCGGCCTGCCCTGTTTGCAGCAGGGGATAGCCCAGTGCGTGCCGTTTGCGGCCACCTATCTTCTGGCCCAGCACGATGCCGGGCTGACCGGCGCGGCACGGCTGGCGGCAGGTGCGCTCCCCGACGGCGCCAGATGCGCCGATAAGGTCGATACCAGCCGGCGCGTGCCCGGATTGCCCGAAAAATATGCGCGCTGGAAGGTCTGGCTGGACGGCTTGTTGCGCGCATGAACAGGCGGCGGGGGCACTTGTTTTTCCGTGCGGCCCAATACCGGGCTTTCCGCGCAGCCCAATACCGGGAGATGGAGGCAACTTTCGTTTGACAGGGGAGGATGCCCGGCATAAAATGCGCGCCCTTCGAGGTTTACTTATTGAATTTTTAGGAATAGTGGCTATGAAAACATTCTCCGCCAAAGCCGAAGAAGTCCAGCACGACTGGCTTCTGGTTGACGCAGCCGATCAGGTGCTGGGCCGTTTGGCCGCACAGATTGCCTCGCGTTTGCGCGGCAAGCACAAGGCGATTTACACCCCGCACGTGGATACCGGCGATTTCGTCGTCGTGGTCAACGCGGGCAAGCTGCGCGTGACCGGCAACAAGACGCAAGCCAAGCTGTACCATCGCCATACGACTTATCCGGGCGGTTTGTACACCACCAATTTTGCCAAGCTGCAGGCGCGCCATCCGAGCCGTGTGCTGGAAAAGGCGGTCAAGGGCATGTTGCCGAAAGGCCCGCTGGGCTATGCAATGCTGCGCAAGATGAAGGTGTATGCCGGCGCGACGCATCCGCATGAAGCGCAGCAACCGAAACCAGTTAATTTGTTGAAAGCATAACGATGAGCGTGAATTACAACTACGGAACCGGCCGCCGCAAGAGCGCGGTGGCGCGTGTATTTATCAAACCGGGCAAGGGCGGCTTCGTGGTGAACGACAAGCCGGTGGATGAATTCTTCTCCCGCGAAACCGGCCGCATGGTTGTGCGCCAGCCGCTGACGCTGACTGAAACCCTGACCAAGTTCGACATCATGGTGAATGTCTCCGGTGGCGGCGAATCGGGCCAAGCGGGCGCGGTGCGCCACGGCATCACCCGTGCATTGATCGACTACGACGCTTCGTTCAAGGCCGTGTTGAAGCATGCTGGCCTGGTGACCCGCGATGCGCGCGAAGTGGAACGCAAAAAAGTCGGTTTGCGCAAGGCGCGCCGCAGGAAACAGTTCTCCAAACGTTAAGCTGTTTTGGATTGTCCGACAAGGCCGCCCTCGGGCGGCTTTGTCATTTCCGTGTATCATTCGATAAATAAAATGGTTTGCAGGCCGGGCTTTGCCCGACAATTTGTTCCGGCGGGCATAGCCCGCCCTACGCGGGAGATACACTCAAGTGGAGCAAGATGTGATCAAGGTTGGCATAGTTGGCGGGACAGGCTATACAGGTGTGGAATTGCTGCGCCTGCTGGCGGCACATCCGCAGGTTGCGTTGCAGGCGATCACTTCGCGCACCGATGCCGGTACGCCGGTCAGTCAGATGTTCCCCAGCCTGCGCGGCCATCTGGATTTGCCGTTCACTCATCCCGATCAAGCGCATCTGGAGCAATGCGACCTGGTTTTCTTCGCCACCCCGAACGGCATCGCCATGCAGCAGGTGCGCGCGCTGCTGGATGCGGGCGTGAAGGTGATCGATCTGGCCGCCGATTTCCGTTTGCAGGACATCGCCGTATGGGAAAAATGGTATGGCATGACCCACGCCTGCGCGGATCTGGTTGCCGGAGCGGTGTACGGTTTGCCGGAGGTGAACCGTGCGCAAATCAAGCCGGCGCGGCTGGTCGCCAATCCCGGCTGTTATCCGACCGCGGTGCAGCTGGGCTTCATCCCGTTGCTGGAAGCGGGCGTGATCGATGCGGGCAGTTTGATCGCCGATGCCAAGTCCGGGGTTTCCGGCGCTGGCCGCAAGGCTGGAATCGCTACCCTGTTCTGTGAAGCGGCGGACAATTTCAAGGCTTACGCGGTTGCGGGGCATCGCCATTTGCCGGAAATCAGGCAGGGGCTGGCGCGCGTGGCCGGTAAGGAGGTTGGGCTGACGTTCGTTCCGCACCTGACACCGATGATCCGCGGCATCCATGCCACGCTGTATGGCAGGCTGACACGCGAGACGGATTTGCAGGCGCTGTTCGAACAGCGTTATGCCAATGAGCCGTTCGTGGACGTCATGCCTGCCGGCAGCCATCCGGAAACCCGTTCGGTGCGCGGCGCGAATTGCTGCCGCATCGCGGTACACCGGCCGCAGGGCGGCGATACCGTGGTAGTGTTGTCGGTGATCGACAACCTGACCAAGGGAGCCGCGGGACAGGCGGTACAGAACATGAACATCATGTTCGGGTTGCCGGAAACTGCCGCCCTCAACAACGTACCCTTGCTACCGTAAGATGTGGCGCCGCGTCAAACGCAGCTTCAGCATTTCCGCACCGAAACTGTCGGTGCGCCCGCATATCCCGTGGTATTTGCGCTGGAGCCTGACGGTGCCCTTCGTGCTGGCGGCGCTGGCGCTGGCTTGGTGGGCATACGGCAGCGGGCTGGAATTGGCGGGGTTTCATCGCGAAGAAACTCAGGAGGAACTGACCAAATTGCGCGGGCAGGTCGCCAAGCTGGGTGTGGAAAATACACAACTGAGCAGCCAGGTTGCGCAATATGAGCGGCAAATTCAAATCGAGCAGGCCAGCAGCAAGGAAACTTCCAAGCAGTTAAAAAACCTGACTGACGAAAATGCCCGCCTCCAAGAAGACTTGGCGTTTTTCCAGAATCTTACCTCAACGCGCGGCAAAGAAGGCGAACTGGGAGTGCATCGTCTGAGGCTGGAGCGTGACAAAATGCCCGGCGAATACCATCTGCGCATGCTGCTGGTGCAGAGCGGACAGCGCGCCAAGGAGTTTGTCGGCAACTATCAATTGGTCGCAACGATGCTGAAAGACGGTCAGAGAACCACTCAAGTATTTCCGCAAAATACTTCAGAGAGCGCCCAATTTCAACTCAATTTCAAGTATTATCAGCGCATTGAACAAAGCATCCAATTGCCACAGGATGTCCAGCTGGAGAGCATACAGGTGCGGATATTCGAGCAAGGCGCGCACGAACCAACTGTAAGGCAGAGCATCGGGCTATCGTAAAAAACTTGGCGCAAGGAGGATTTATGTTTGGCAAAAAACACAGCAAGCCGCAAAACCGCATCGACTCCCTGATCGGCGTCGGCACCACCATCGAAGGCAATTTGAATTTCAGCGGCGGAATGCGCATTGACGGGAATGTCAACGGCAATGTCGCTGCCACGCAGGGCAAATCGAGTACGCTGGTGCTGAGCGAGCACGCAAAAGTGATCGGCGAGGTGACCGTTACGCATCTGGTGGTCAATGGCATGATCAACGGCCCGGTGGTCGCCAGCGAATATCTGGAACTACAGGGAAAAGCCAGGGTCAATGGCGATGTGCACTACAAAACGCTGGAGATCCAGCTGGGGGCAATCGTCGAAGGGCGCCTGATACACAGCGCCGTCGCGGCACAGGATAAAGTGGTGGCATTCAAATTGAATAGCGGTGAATAATTTATTAAGGAGACAGACATGAGCGCAGTAACGGAGACGCCGGCAGCCGAAACACAAGATCCGTTGATCTTTACCGACAACGCGGCCAACAAGGTAAAACAACTGATTGAGGAGGAAGGCAACGAAGATCTCAAGCTGCGCGTTTTTGTCAGCGGCGGCGGCTGTTCCGGGTTTCAGTACGGCTTTACTTTCGATGAAGAAGCCAACGAAGACGACACCGTGATGACCAAGAACGGCGTACAGTTGCTGATCGACCCGATGAGCTTCCAGTATCTGGCCGGCGCGGAAATCGATTACACGGAAGGGCTGGAAGGCTCGCAGTTCGTCATCAGAAACCCGAGCGCCACATCGACATGCGGCTGCGGCTCGTCGTTTTCTGTTTAACGATAGGCTGTTTGAAAATAACGGGGTGCAATGCACCCCGTTTTCATTTTATGCGGCTAGCGGTGGCAAGCGGATTTGGCATCATCGTGCGGAGAAGAGATAAACGATCAGCGCAATGCCCAAAATGGCGACCAGTAAATTAATAATTGCGCCTCCATTGGTGCTGTAGCCATCAGGGATTTCGATGGGCTTCAGTGTTTTGATTACCTTGCGGTACTGCATGGTTGCGGCTACCGCAGAGTATGCGCCCAGCAGGACAAACGCGATCCCGACCCAGAACGAAACGCCTCTCTCGATAGGCGCTCCCTGCCTCGGTAGCAGCAAATGCACGAACAATCCAAACCGCTCTATGACGAATCCGAAAGCCATCAGCGTCAGGCTGGTGCGGTTCCACGCGAGCAAGGTGCGCTCTGCCGCAAACAACACCCTCGGATCATTGAGTTCTGACATATCGGTTTCCTCTCCGAATAAATATTGAACCTGGAAGAATCAATCAGCCACATAACCAGCGACTTGGTTGGCGTTTTTTGCCAGCCTAGTCGAATGGCTAGTAGTTACATCAGAGATCACAGAGATCACAGAGATCACAGAGATGAAGCAGGCGCCACATATTTTTCTGCTCACTAATGGATGAAGGCAACATTTACGGCAGCCAATTATGTCTCCTCTGTGAACTCTGTGTTCTCTGTGGCTTGAATTGCTGTTTTTAGAATAACACGCTGAATTAGCGCATCATGAATTGCGATAAACCGCGCCCAGTATGCAGGGGTGCTTTGCGCCGGTGACTTGCGGCAGGTTGGCGGGTTTGCCGTGCAGTGCCTGCTGCGCCAGCCAGGCGAAGGCGATGGCCTCGAGATAGTCGCTGTCCACGCCGAGCGCATCGGTGGTGCGCACGGTGCTGTCCGGGAGCAGGGCGACCAGGCGGTTGCGCAGCGCCTGGTTATGCGCGCCGCCGCCGCACAGGTAAATTTCCTTTGCGCCGCTGCAATATTGCCGGATAGCCTGCGCGATGGTGCGGCAAGTCAGCTCCAGCAGCGTGGCCTGCACATCCTCCGCCCGTTCGCCGCCTTGCAGTTTGCCTTGCAGCCACGCCAGGTTGAACAGGTCGCGCCCGCTGCTCTTGGGCGGCGGCAGGGCGAAAAACGGTTCGGTCAGCATCCGTTTCAACAGTTCGGGCAGCACGTTGCCGGATGCTGCCCATGCGCCGCCGGCATCGAAGGGCTTGCCGAGATGCTGCCTGCACCAGGCGTCCATCAGCAGGTTGCCGGGGCCGCAGTCGAAGCCTGTTGTCGGCTTGTCAGGAGCAAGGTCGGTGAGGTTGCCGATGCCGCCGATGTTGACGATGACGCGATGGATACCGGGATGGCGCAGCACCCGGTCATGAAACGCGGGAACCAGCGGCGCGCCCTGTCCGCCGGCGGCGACGTCGCGGCTGCGAAAGTCGCCGGCGACCGTGATGCCGGACAATTCGGCCAATAACGCGGCATTGCCGATTTGCAGCGTGTAGCCTTGCTCCGGGCAGTGGCGGATGGTCTGGCCATGGCAGCCGATCGCCTTGACCTGTTTCGCGGAAATGCCGGCTTGCGACAGGAGCGGGGGAATGCTATGCGCATAAAGCCTTGCGAGCAGATTGCCGGCAATTTGCGCCTTATGCAGTTCGTTGTGGGCGGGCAAATGCAGCGCCAGCAGGTCGCTTCTCAGCGCATCATCGAAGGGCAGGTAATATTTGGCGAGCAGTTGCGGTTCGGGGCGACCGAGATCGACGAGGGCGGCATCGACGCCGTCCAGGCTGGTTCCCGACATTAACCCGATATATAGCTCTGGAGGTTGCACGGAACGTTTTTCAACACTTGGGCGCTTCTGTCAATCGAGCTTGGCCAGGTTGGTGTTGCGCAATTGGTTCAACCGGGTCACGAAGCTGTCGGCAAGCAATTGGAATGCGGTTTTGTCGGCAGCGCCGACCGGTTGCGCGTTCGGCAGCGCGACACGCAACGGGTCGCGCTGCTGGCCGTCGATCTTGAATTCATAGTGCAAATGCGGGCCGGTGGCCAAGCCTGTCATGCCGACATAGCCGATTACCTCGCCTTGCGCCACGCGCTGGCCTTTATGCAGGCTCTTGGCGAAGCGCGACAAATGCCCGTAAACGGTGCTGAAGCGGCCCTGGTGGCTGACCGTGATGAAGTTGCCGTAGCCGCCTTGCTTGCCGAAGGACGAAACGATTCCGTCCGCAGTCGCCCTGACCTTTGTGCCGATGGGCGCGGCAAAGTCCACTCCCTTGTGGGCGCGCCACTCCTTCAGCACCGGATGGAGCCGCGAATAGGCGAAGCCGGAACTCACTCTCGAAAATTCGATGGGCGAACGCAGAAAGGTTTTGCGCACGCTCTTGCCTTCCGGGGTGTAATAATCGCCTTGTTGCCCGTCGCCCTGGAAATATACCGCGCGGTAAACCTGGCGCTGGTTGACGAATTCGGCGGCCTGGATGCGCCCGGTCTGCACCAGCGCGCCGTTGCTGTAGGTCATTTCATAGACTACGGTAAACCTGTCGCCCTTGCGCAGGTCGTGGTGAAAGTCGATGTCGCCGCCGAAAATCTCGGTCAATTGGCGGGCGGCGGCTTCCGGCATTCCGGCAGCGTCGGTTGCGGCATACAGGTTGGTTTTGATTTCGCCGGTACGCACGAACAGGCGTTTTTCCAGTTGCGCCGGCAGGAAGCGGGTTGCGTAGCCGTCGTCTTTTTTCTCGATCACCAATTGCGCGCCGTTGTCGCCGAGATAGCGCAACGAAATGAGTCCGCCGGCAGCATTGATCTCGGCCTGTACTTCCTTGCCGGCGGCCAGTTTGCGGAACGGTTCCGCTTCGCCGGAGGTGCGCAAATAGGCGCTGGCAGCGGCATCCTCGACATTCAGGCGGCGCAGCAACTCGGCCACGGTATCGCCGCGCTGCACGCGCTCGTTGCGCCAGAAACTGGCGGGGACGGCTGCGCCTGGCGCAACTTTGGGCAACGCGATATCTTCGACGGCGATCCTGGTCGAGGTCGAGCCAAGATTGTTTTGCGGCACCAGGCCGAACGCGGTGATCACGCCAAGCAACGGCATCGTGGACAGGATGACGAACCAGCGCAGCTTTTTTCTGCTTTCCGGTATTTTGCGTTCGTGGCTGAGCAAGTTTTGGGTTAACATTCGCGCCTCCCCGGGTTGCCGATTTTTTTGATGGGCAAGCCGTTGCGTTTTTCGATTGGGGCGCACTTTACCAGAAACCGGCATTCCCTGAAAACCGGACTGACTGATGGCATGCGATAAAATCGAGTGGCACAATGAGACAGACGAATGATTGTAAATCGGGAATGAATGGCGCCCTGCCTCTCCCGAACCGGAATTGACGATGACCGAGCAAACACAAAAAATGCAGGCTGACGCGCTGGCCGTGATCAAGCGCGGCGCGCATGAGCTGCTGCTGGAAGACGAATTGAAGCAAAAGCTCGCGCAGGGCCGCCCGTTGCGCGTCAAGGCGGGCTTCGATCCTACCGCGCCGGATTTGCATCTGGGCCACACGGTTTTATTGAACAAGATGCGCCAGTTGCAGGATCTGGGGCACCACGCGCTATTCCTGATCGGCGACTTCACCGGCATGATCGGCGATCCCACCGGCAAGAACACCACCCGTCCGCCGCTGTCGCGCGAACAAGTGCTGGAAAACGCCCAGTCCTACCGCGACCAGGTGTTCAAGGTGCTCGACCCGGCCAGGACCGAGATCGTGTTCAACTCGACCTGGATGGATAAAATCAACGCGGCTGGCCTGATCAAGCTGGCGGCCACGCACACGGTGGCGCGCATGCTGGAGCGCGACGATTTCGGCAAGCGCTACAAAAGCAACCAGCCGATCGCCATCCACGAATTCATCTATCCGCTGGTGCAAGGGTACGACTCCGTGGAACTCAAGGCGGACATCGAACTGGGCGGAACCGACCAGAAATTCAACCTGTTGATGGGGCGCGAGCTGCAAAAGCATTACGGGCAAGCGCCGCAGTGCATACTCACCATGCCGCTGCTGGAAGGCCTGGACGGCGTGAACAAGATGTCCAAGTCGCTGGGCAATTACGTCGGCATCACCGACACGCCGCAGGAAATGTTCGGCAAGCTGATGTCGATTTCCGACACGCTGATGTGGCGCTACCTGGAATTGCTGTCGTTCCGCAGCCTGGGCGAAATCGGCGGCTGGCGCGAAGAAGTGGCGGATGGGCGCAACCCGCGCGACATCAAGGTATTGCTGGCGCAGGAAATCGTGGCGCGCTTCCATTCGCAGCAGGCCGCCGAAAGTGCGCTGGCCGAATTCGAGGCGCGCTTCAAGCAAGGTGTGCTGCCGGGCGACATGCCGGAAATCGCCGTCGCCAGCACGGATGGCCGTATCGGCATCGCCCAATTGCTCAAGCAGGCCGGACTGGTTCCCAGCACCTCCGAAGCGTTGCGGATGATAGAGCAGGGCGGAGTCAAGCTCGACGGCGAAAAGGTCAGTGACAAAGCCCTGCAACTCAACGCGGGCGCGGTGGTTGTGGCGCAGGTCGGCAAGCGCAAATTTGCCAGAATTGCCGTCAATTAAATTCCGGTTGTGGGGGGCAAGCGGTTTTGCTAGAATCGCGCCCTCAATTTTTTGGTAGAAGGTAGTTCGTTTATGACAACTGTACGAGTTAAGGAAAATGAGCCGTTTGAAGTTGCGATGCGCCGCTTCAAGCGTTCCGTGGAAAAGACCGGCCTGCTGACCGATCTGCGCGCCCGCGAGTTTTACGAGAAGCCCACCGCAGAACGCAAGCGCAAGCTGGCGGCCGCAGTGAAGCGCCATTACAAGCGCCTGCGCAGCCAGGTTCTCCCCCCCAAGCTTTACTAATCCAGACTGACCGGTATGCCGCATCCGCCCCGGATGCGGTGACCGGTTTGGATATTTGGGCGGTTCTAGAAATTCAGAGTTCGTCCAAATGCAAGGCGCGAAGAAATTTTCGCCGCGCCGCATATTGGGTAATATGTAAGCAAGAAAATTTCTGAGCAACGCCGCAGTTGGAATGAAATTTGGATTTATAGACCGCCCATGAGTCTCAAGCTGCAAATCACCGAAGATATGAAAGCCGCGATGCGCGCCAAGGATACGGCGCGCCTCGGGGCGATCCGTCTGCTGCTCGCTGCGATGAAGCAGCGCGAAGTGGACGGCAGGACACGGCGTTGCGAAGCATCCGGGGCGGGAATGCCGTCTTCCGCCTCCTCCCGCACCGAAGGGCTGCGCCCCACCGTGTCGGAGGCGGACGAGCGCATCGAATTGACGGATGCGGACGTGGTCGCCATCATCGAAAAGATGAACAAGCAGCGGCGCGATTCCATCAGCCAGTATGAAGCGGCCGGACGCCAGGATCTGGCGGATGTCGAGAAATTCGAGATGAGTGTATTGGCCGCTTACATGCCGCAGCAGATGAGCGAAGCCGAAGTCGCCGCCGCCGTAGCCGAGGCGATTGCCGCGACCGGCGCCGCCGGCCCGCAGGACATGGGCAAGGTGATGGGCGCGATCAAACCCAAGCTGGCCGGTCGCGCCGACATGGGCAAGGTTTCCGCGCTGATCAAGGCGCAACTCAGCAAGTAATTCCCGGTTAACCGTTCCGCTGGCGCATTGCCGGCAGAGATGAAAGGTGCGGGCTTGATTCCGAAAAGTTTCATTCAGGACTTGCTTAACCGCCTCGATATCGTGGATGTGGTCGAGCGCTACGTGCCGCTCAAGAAGGCCGGCGCGAATTTCGTCGCCTGCTGCCCGTTCCACAACGAAAAATCCCCCTCGTTTACCGTCAGCCAGTCCAAGCAGTTCTACCATTGCTTCGGCTGCGGCGCGCATGGCACGGCGATCGGTTTCGTCATGGAGCATGCCGGATTCGGCTATGTCGAGGCGATCGAGGAACTGGCGCGCAACGTCGGCCTGGATGTGCCGCACGAGCGCCCCGCCGCAGGCGATACACAGAGAGAATACGCCCAGAAAGTTGCGCCGGATTTGTACGAGGTGATGCAGACCGCCACGCGCTATTACCGCGAGCAGCTCAAGCAGTCGCCGCGCGCCATCGATTACCTCAAGCAGCGCGGCCTCTCCGGAGAGATCGCCGCGAAATTCGGCATCGGTTATGCGCCGGATGGCTGGCAGAACCTTGCGGCGACCTTCCCGGATTACCAGAGCGACACGCTGACCGAGACCGGCCTGGTGATCACAGGCGACGAAGGCAAGCGCTACGACCGCTTCCGCGACCGCATCATGTTCCCCATCGTCAACGTGCGCGGCCAGATCATCGGCTTCGGCGGGCGCGTGCTGGACAAGGGCGAACCCAAATACCTCAACTCGCCGGAAACACCGCTGTTCGAAAAAGGCCGCGAACTGTACGGCCTGTTCCAGGCGCAAAAAGCCATTCGCGGCGGACAGCAAGTGCTGGTGGTGGAAGGCTACATGGACGTGGTGGCGCTGGCGCAGCACGGCGTCGAATATGCCGTGGCGACGCTGGGCACCGCGACCACGCCGTATCACGTGCAGAAACTGTTGCGCCTGGCCGAGCATATCGTGTTCTGTTTCGATGGCGACAAGGCGGGGCAGAAGGCGGCATGGCGCGCGCTGGAAAATGCGCTGCCCTACCTGCAGGACGGCAAGCGTATCAGCTTCCTGTTCCTGCCGGTCGAACACGACCCCGACAGTTTCATCCGCGAATTCGGCAAGGACGCTTTCGAGCAGCGCGTCCAGGAAGCGATGCCGCTGTCCTCTTACCTGTTGCGCGAAGCCGGCGCGGAACTGGACTTGCGCACCCAGGAAGGGCGCAACCAGCTGTTGCAGCGCGCCAAACCGTTGCTGACCGCGATCACCGCGCCGGCTACCGCGTTGCTGCTGCGCAAGGAAGTCGCGGCGCTCGCCGGGGTGAGCCAGGCGGAACTGGAGGCGCTGTACGAGATCAAACCGGTCGCGCGCGCGGCGCCCCGGGCTTTTCAGAAAGCCGGGCGTGCGGCGCCTTCGTCGCACCGGCTGTTGCTGCAATGCCTGATTTCGCAGCCCGCGCTGGGCGCGCAGATCGATGCCGACTGGCATGGCGAAGGCACCGAAGCCGAGGCGGTGGCGGCGGTGCTTTATGTGCTGCGCGAAGCAGGGTTCGAGGTGAACGGCGCCGCGCTGATGCAGATGTTTCAGGGCACGGCGCACGAAAAAACCCTGGCGGCGGCGGAGGCGGACATGCTGAACTGGGGAGAAGGGTTCGATGTGGAGGGCGAGTTTGCCGGTCTGGTGAGCAGTTTTGACAAAAACCGGCGCCGTCATGAGTTTCAGGCGTTGCAGGCCAAGGTCGCGCAGGGCGGGCTGGCGTGCCTGAGCGAGGCCGAGCGCGAGCGCTACCGGCAAGCGGGCCGCTGAGATGCAGCCAGCCGTTGAGATGCAGTCTGGGGAGGGTGCGATTCAAACTGATGCGTGGAACAGGTAGCCCGGATGAAACGCAGTGCAATCCGGGAATACAGTGCTCCGTTCTTCCCGGATTCCGTTGCACTCCATCCGGGCTACGACTGCAAGACCGCAACGCCGTGCGGGTGCGCGAAATAATTCCTGCATCAGTTTGAATCGCACCCCGTCTG
The DNA here is from genome assembly GCA_963828205.1 of uncultured beta proteobacterium. Taxonomy (GTDB): domain Bacteria; phylum Pseudomonadota; class Gammaproteobacteria; order Burkholderiales; family Gallionellaceae; genus Gallionella. Next base: position 420,923 of record CAWHDU010000005.1, on the reverse strand, counting down.
GGGAAAGGCTGGGAAAATCCGGCCGGATTCGGGTATAATCCGCCGCTTTTCTGCGGCATTACGCAATCGGGAATCTGAATATGGCAAAGCCTAAAGACAAGAAAAAACAGGACAAGAAACAAGCTGTCGATATTCCGCTGACTGTCGTTGACCAGCAGCAGGATATCGAGGCGCGGCGCACGCGCCTGAAAGCCCTGATCGTGCTGGGCAAGGAGCGCGGCTACCTGACCTACGCGGAAATCAACGACCACTTGCCGGATATGCTCGAAGTCGAGCAGATCGAAGGCGTGGCGAGCATGATCAACGACATGGGCATCAAGGTTTGCGACGTGGCGCCCGATGCCGAAACGCTGATCATGACGGATACCGCGCCCGTGGCGGCAGACGAGGACGCCGTCGAGGAAGCGGAAGCCGCGCTGTCCACGGTGGATTCGGAATTCGGCCGCACCACCGATCCGGTGCGCATGTACATGCGCGAAATGGGCACGGTCGAGCTGCTTACCCGCGAGAAGGAAATCGAGATCGCCAAGCGCATCGAGGAAGGCCTGAAGCACATGATCCAGGCGATTTCCGCATGCCCGGCGACGATTGCCGAAATCCTGGCGCTGGCCACGAAGGTCGAAAACGACCAGATGCGCATCGACGAGCTGATCGACGGTTTTGTGGATACCGTAGATGAAGCGGTCATCGGCGCCGAGGGCGACGAAGAGGTGGAAGACACAGAAGAAACCGGCAATCATGCCGCCGACGAGGAAGAGGACGAAGAGGCGATGGCCGCCGCCGCCGCCGCCAATCTGGCGCAACTGAAGGCCGATGCGCTGGCGCGTTTTGCCGTGATTGCCGACCTGTTCAACAAGATGGGCAAGGCTTACGAAAAATACGGCTATCGCAGCAAGCAATACGACAAGTTCCAGTCCGGCATCTCGGACGAATTGATCAGTTTCCGTTTCTCCGCGAAACAGGTGGATGCGCTGTGCGACACCATGCGCGGACTGGTTGAAGAAGTGCGCCGTTGCGAGCGCAGCATCCAGGAAATGTGCGTGACCAAAGGCAAGATGCCGCGCCCGCATTTCATCAAGGTGTTCCCCGGCAATGAGGACAATCTGCAATGGGTCGCGCAGGAACTGAAGGCGAAGAAGCCCTACGGCGAAACGCTGGAACGCTACCAGCACGCCATCGTCGAGCAGCAACGGCGACTGCTGGACCTGGAGCGGCGCGTCGGTATCCCGATCAAGGACCTCAAGGAAATCAACAAGCAGATGACCAACGGCGAAGCCAAGACGCGCCGCGCCAAGCGCGACATGATCGAGGCCAACCTGCGCCTGGTGATTTCCATCGCCAAGAAATACACCAACCGCGGCCTGCAATTCCTCGACCTGATCCAGGAAGGCAACATCGGCCTGATGAAGGCCGTGGACAAGTTCGAATACCGGCGCGGCTACAAGTTTTCCACCTACGCAACCTGGTGGATCCGCCAGGCGATCACCCGCTCCATCGCCGACCAGGCGCGCACCATCCGCATCCCGGTACACATGATCGAAACCATCAACAAGATGAACCGCATCTCGCGGCAGATCATGCAGGAGACAGGCCTGGAGCCGGATGTGGCGACGCTGGCCATCAAGATGGAAATGCCGGAAGACAAAATCCACAAGATACTGAAAATCGCCAAGGAGCCGATCTCCATGGAAACGCCGGTGGGCGACGACGACGATTCGCACCTCGGCGATTTCATCGAGGATTCGAACACCGCCGTGCCGATCGATGCGGCAATCTACGAGAGCCTGCGCGGCGCGACGGCGGATATTCTCGACAGCCTGACGCAGCGCGAGGCCAAGGTATTGCGCATGCGCTTCGGCATCGAGATGAACACCGACCACACGCTTGAAGAAGTCGGCAAGCAGTTCGACGTGACCCGCGAACGCATACGCCAGATCGAAGCCAAGGCGCTGCGCAAACTGCGCCACCCGTCGCGCTCCGAGAAACTCAAGAGCTTTCTCGACAGCGAAGGCTAACATTTACGGGTCGTTAGCTCAGTTGGTTAGAGCAGAGGACTCATAATCCTTTGGTCCGCGGTTCAAGTCCGCGACGACCCACCAGTTAAATAAAGGCTTGCAGCGATGCGGGCCTTTTTCACGTCTGGTCGTGTACAAGACGAGACCAGATTAACCCATCAGAAATTTTGAATTTTTAGAGACACTTTTAAGCGAATAGCATTATGTCCTTTTTAATCAGATTGTTGCGGCTATTTCCTTCAGCGCTTCCGGCGACAGGTTGTCCAGCGGGACGCGCCGCGCCCGGTCGAGATTCGCGTAGTGCTTGGAGGTCGCGCGGAAGTAGCTCGGGTCGTAGTGCAGCGTGAGCAGTTCCGCGACCAGCGCGGCGAAGTCTCCGGCGCGGATCAATGATGTCCAGTGTTCCAGTTGCTGGCTGCCATGGAAACGGTGCAGCGCCCGCAAATGCGCGATCAGCGTTTCCGGGTCGGCGAGGTAATGGCGGTAGTCTTCGAGCAGCCCGGCGACGCGCACTTCGAGCGGCGTTTCCAGCAGCAGGCATTCGCCGGCGTGCATCGCGTTGAACAGGGCGTCGGGCAGGGTGATGGTGCCGATTTTGCTGCTCTCCGCCTCGACATAAACGGGGCGCGCCGGGTCGAGTTTTTGCAGGGTTTGCAGCAACAGGCTATCGAACCATTTCTGCGCAGGCTGCGCCTGGCCAGGCAGTCTGCCCAGCACCGAACCGCGATGCTGCGCCAGATTTTCCAGATCGAGAACCTGTGGTTTGTTGTTGGGCTGCCCGCTGTCTGCCAGCGCGGCGAGCAGGCGGCTCTTGCCGGAGCCGGTTGCGCCGCAGATCACGCGGAACATGAACTGCTGCGGCAGCGTCGCCAGTTTTTCCAGCACGTCGCGCCGGTAGGTCTTGTAGCCGCCTTCCAGCTTGTGCGTCGTCCAGCCGATCTGCGCGAAGATGATGCTCATCGCGCCGCTGCGCTGCCCGCCGCGCCAGCAGTAGATCAGCGGGCGCCAAGACTTCGGGCGGTCTTGAAAGCGGGTTTGCAGATGCCGCGCGATATTTTTCGCGACCAGCGCCGCGCCGGCCTTGCGCGCCTCGAACGGCGACGCCTGCTTGTACAGCGTGCCGACGGCGATGCGTTCCTCGTCGGACAGCACCGGGCAATTGATCGCGCCGGGAATGTGATCCTCGGCGAACTCCGCCGGGGTGCGCACGTCGATAATTTCGTCAAATTCGTCGAGCTGTGATACGTTCGCGGTTCTGAATAGCATCGTTAAAAGAGGAAAGATTCGTGACCGAAGTAAAGTTGACCCGATTGTCGCACGGCGGCGGCTGCGGTTGCAAAATTGCGCCGGCCTTGTTGCAGCAGATTCTTGGCGAAGCAAAGGAAAAGCTGCCGTACGCCAACCTGCTGGTCGGCACGGAAACCAGCGATGATGCGGCGGTGTACCGCCTCAACGACCGGCAGGCGATCATCGCGACCACCGATTTTTTCATGCCGATCGTCGACGACCCGTTCGACTTCGGCCGCATCGCCGCGACCAACGCGCTGTCCGACGTGTATGCGATGGGCGGCACGCCGATCATGGCGCTGGCAATCGTCGGCATGCCGGTCAACAAGCTGCCGGTCGACGCGATCCGCGCGATCCTGCAAGGCGGCGAAGCGGTCTGCCGGGCAGCCGGCATCCCGCTGGCGGGCGGGCATTCCATCGATTCGACCGAGCCGATCTACGGGCTGGTGGCAATCGGCATCGTACACCCGGACAGGCTGAAGAAGAACAGCGGCGCGTGGGCGGGCGACCAGCTGATTCTCGGCAAGGGGCTGGGCGTCGGCGTGCTGGCGCAGGCGATGAAGAAGGGCGTGCTGTCCGCCGCCGGCTATGTGCAACTGATCGCCGCCGCCACGCAGCTCAACGCGGTGGGCAGCGCGCTATCCGAATTGAATAGCGTGCATGCGCTGACCGATGTGACCGGCTTCGGCCTGCTCGGCCACCTGCTGGAAATGTGCCACGGCGCACGGCTGGAGGCAGAGGTGGAGTTTGAGCAGACGCCGCTCCTGTCCGAGGCGTTGCCGCTGGTGCAGCAAGGCTACAGCCCCGGCGCGATCGGGCGCAACCTCGCGAGCTACGGGCATGAAGTGGATTTCGCCGCGCATCTGCAAACCTGGCAGCGCCAGCTATTGGCCGACGCGCAAACCAGCGGCGGGCTGCTGGCGGCGGTCGCTCCGGAGGCGGCAGACGAGGTGCTGGCGATGTTCCACCGCGCCGGGTTCGGGCAGGCGGCGGTGATCGGGGCGATGCGGCAGGGCGCGCCGCGCGTGTCAGTAGTCTGAGTGCCGTTGTAGGTCGGATGAGCGTAGCGTTATCCGACATGGAGGTGTCGGATAACGCTACGCTCATCCGACCTACGAAAACCGTCACCTTTTTGGTTTCGGCTCGTCAGGCTTAGGTTGAGTATTTCTTTGCGCTGCCGCGTACCAATTCCGCCGGGTATTTCACCGCATTCTTCTCCAGCTTGCGCAGCGCGGCTTCGCGCAGGTCGATGCCCAGCTTGTCCGACAGGCGCACCAGATACAGCAGGATGTCGGCCAGTTCTTCGCCGACCGCCTGCTTGCCGCCGGGGGGCAGCTCGGCCGACTGCGCCTCGGTCAGCCACTGGAAATGCTCCATCAGTTCCGCGGCTTCTACCATCAGCGCCATGCTCAGGTTTTTCGGCGAATGGAACTGATCCCAGTCGCGCGCTTCGGCGAACGCGCGCAATTTGTCGCGCAACATCGGCAGGTCGGATTGATCGGGCATGGCGCAACTCCTGTAAAATCTGGAATGATTCCCGGCTATTGTAATACGCGGCGTGGCGGAGCAATATACGCAAGCCAAAACATGCCATCCTGATTCAGGAAAACGGATTGAGATGCCACATTCAAATAAGCCCCATTCAAATACCCGGCGCCGCTTGACAGAGCTGTCGAAACAGATTGGCGTAGCCGCGCTCTATGCGCTGTTGGCCCATGTTGTCCATCTCTATTTCAAGAACGATGCCGTTGCCAGCGTTTTCGAGCCTGCCAGTGGCTGGGCGTTGGCCGCGCTGCTGATCGGCGGAAGGCGCTATGCATTGGGCGTGTTCATTGGATCGTTCCTGATCCACGCCATGTCAAATTACCCGTTCTGGGTAACTGTGACCGCATCGCTGGGCAATACGCTGGCGGCGCTTTCCGGCGCATGGCTGCTCACGCGCGACGGCAAATTCGATTCGCACCTGCGCACCTTGCGCGATTACCTGCGGCTGATCCTGATGGGAGGGATCGGCAGCAGTATCGCCGCCCTGGCCGGAGTCACGGCAATGCTGGTTTCCGGGCTGCCGGCTTCGGAAAGTTTTCTCCTGAATATGGCACACCGGTGGATGGGCGATACGCTCGGCATCATCCTGATTACCCCGCTGTTCCTGGTCTGGCGCCTGGAAAAAAGCGACTGGCTGGAAATGAAGCGGGTGCATGTGGCGGCATTGCTGCTCGGGGTGACATTCCTGGCCGGGCAGGCTGTTTTTCTCGACTGGTTTCATGACAGCATCGGTCCGGTGGCAAAAGGCTACACCATGTTTTTGTTTATCGCGTGGGTGGCGGTGCGCCTGGGCACCTGGGGAACCATGATCGCCCTGGTGATGGTGTCTGCCCAGGCCTTGCTGGGCGCGCATCAGGGAACCGGTTTTTTCGCCGATGACATCGCCGCGACCCAGCTGACCAATTACTGGCTTTACATGATGATTCTGTCCGTGGTCGGCATGGCCTTGGCTACTTATTTTGCCGAGCACAACCTGGCGGAGCGCCAGTTGCGCGACCTTTCCGCGCACCTGCAGAATGTGCGCGAGGAGGAAAAGGCCGGCATCGCGCGCGAAATCCACGACGATCTGGGCGGCACGCTGACCGCCATTAAAATGGAGATTTACTGGCTGGCGCGCGGGTTGCCGGCAGGCAAGGAGTCGGTGCCGCTTCTGGAGCGCATCGAGTCGATGTCGCAGTTGCTCGACAACGCGGTGGGCGTGACGCGGCGCGTTATCACCGAACTGCGCCCGACCATACTCGACGATCTCGGCTTGCTGGCGGCCATCGAATGGCAGGCCGCGCAATTCCGGAAACGCACCGGCATCGAGTGCCGGGTAAGCTGCACCGAGGATAAGGGTAACCTGGACAAGCGGCGCTCGATCGCGCTGTTCCGCATCTTCCAGGAGGCGCTCACCAATATCGCGCGGCATTCCGGTGCATCCAGCGTGGAAGCCGAATTCCGTCATGGCGGCGAAGCGGTTGCGCTGTCGATCAGCGACAATGGTTGCGGCATGGCGGGAGGGCATGTCATCGCCCCGACTTCCCACGGCATCCGCGGCATGTTCGAGCGCGTCGGGCAACTGGGCGGCAAGATCAGATTCGAAAACCTGCCCGGCGGCGGGCTTAATGTGGCGGTGGCCTTGCCGCTATCCGCCAACAATCAAGAAGGAGAAAGAGCATGATCCGCATCCTGATCGCCGACGACCACGCCATCGTGCGCCAGGGGTTGAAGCAGATACTGGAAGAGAACCGCGAGATGAAAATTGTGGCGGTGCACTCCAATGGCGCGGATGCGCTGCGCTGGATTCGTGACAACGATTGCGACGTGGCGCTGCTCGATATTGCCATGCCCGGCCTGAGCGGTATCGACGTGCTCAAGCAGCTCCACGAGGAAAAACCGAAATTACCGGTGCTGATCCTCAGTATCTATCCGGAAGACCAGTATGCCGTGCGCCTGATCAAGGCCGGCGCAGCCGGCTACCTGACCAAGGAAAGCGCGCCGGAGGTCGTGATGGAAGCGGTGCGCCGCGTGGCTGCGGGCAAGAAATACATCAGCCCGGCAGTGGCCGAAATGCTCGCCAACGAATTCGGCGCCCCGGATGGAAAGCTGCCGCACGAAACCCTGTCGGACCGCGAATATCAGATATTTCTGCTGCTCGCCTCGGCCAGGACAGTCTCGGAAATTGCCGACTCCCTGGCATTGAGCGTGAAAACCGTCAGTACCTACCGCACCCGCATCCTGGATAAAATGCAACTGCGCAACAATGCCGAACTGATGCGCTACGCCGTCGAAAAACGCCTCATGGAATAACCGCCCCCGCCGCCGCGCACCACCGCGCACCTTATGCGCGCCCTGTCAGACAAACACCGACCCTAAATCCGCCGTTCCGCCTACGCCAGATGCGGATAAACACCGATGCGCATCCAGCATGCGGGCGGGCATCATTCGCTCCAGGTTTTTCAGGCGCAAACGGTGCGACGGAAGGCGAAGCGATGAAGGTGTTTGTTGTGGAAGACTCGGCGATCATGCTCGAAAACCTGCGATCTATCCTGTCCGATATTTCCGGCGTTACGGTAATCGGCCATGCGGCGGATGGGGTGGAGGCGATCGAGCGTATCGGTGCATTGTTGCCAGACCTCGTGATTCTCGACATCAGCCTGAGAAATGGGGCGGGGATCGGCATGCTGGAGGTGCTCAAAAAACGCCACCCCGGCATCAAGGCCATGATATTGACCGGCTGCACCGACGAGTTTTACTTCGACCGCTGCAAGCGCGCCGGGGCGGATTATTTTTTCGACAAGGCTTTCCAGCTCACCCGGGTCCGCGCGGCCTTATGGCAATGGGTATCACAAGCCGCCTGGACAGCAGGCATGGGGCCTTGCATACACCCGGATATTGACGCTCGCCGCAATAATCCCATAACAATCAAGTTTTGAGGTAGCACGATGGCTTTATTGTGGACGAAACAGATGAGTGTCGGAAACGCAACGCTCGATGCCGAAAATAAAGAGTTGATCGGCATGATCAACAGCATGGAATACGTGCTTAAAACAAGGGACAGTGCCGCCTTGTTGCAGGTATACAGGCAGATGATGAATTGTGTGCATGGCCATTTTGCAAAAGAAGAATGGTTTGCGCAGATGATCAACTTCCCTTTTGATCAACACAGGCTATGGCATCAGCATTTGCAGAAAGAACTCCAGCACACATGGGGTCAGCTGGAAGCCAGGAACGGCACATGGCCCGAGTACATCATGAACCATTACCCCCAATTCTTGAGAGAGTGGCTGGTCGAGCACATCACCAAGGAGGATATGCTGATGAAACCTGTGCTGCAGGCCTATCCATACGACTTAGAACCCGGTTGATGACCGGACAATTCGATTTTATCGCTTTACCCCATTTAACCGTCCGCTGGGCGGTTTTTTTTGTCTGGCGGAGAGGGCGGGATTATCCGGTTTTCGCGCCGCCTCCGCGAAAGCTTCACCCCCCATTTCGTCCGGGACTGTTCTGCGGGCATCCCGTGCAAGCGGCTGGTGGTTTTGCCGCCGCTTTGCGGCGATAACCCAAACATGCCAGCGCGCTATTTCTGAAATCGGCTCTAAGTCAAGTATTGGAAGAGACCGCATGTTGACCATGCGATTGGTGCAAGTTAGGATGCGCTCCGGGAGTGCAGTGTTTACCCCCGTTGATTTGCCGCCACCACTAACTCCAAGGAGATTCCCATGAAGAAGATGATCGTACTGGCTTGTCTGGGTTTTGCATTTACCGTTTCCGCCCCGGCCTTTGCGGCCGGCGAAAAAATGAAGGGTTGCAGCAAGGAAGCGACGGGCATGAAGGGCGATGAACGCAAGGCGTTCATGAAGAAATGCTTGTCCAAGGATTACACGCTGAAAGCTGACGCGGCGCCTGCTGCAGCGGAGAAAAAGGCCGGCAAGGCGGAAGCCAAACCGGCAGCGGGCGCCGCCGCCCCCGTTGCGCAACAGGATAAAATGAAATCCTGTAATGCCGACGCCAAGGCCAAGGAACTCAAGGGCGATGAGCGCAAGAAATTCATGAGCGCCTGCCTGAAGGGTTAAGCGCCGTTAAACGCACTGATGAACGCGCCGCAAGGCGCGTTTTTCGTTGGGGACGGGGTAAGGCGGTGTATAATTCGCGACCTTTTGCGCGGCCATATCGCGCTTTATTTTTAAAGATGGCATGATCAAAAAATTCCTCAACCGCGTATTTCGCAAGCCTGCAAAAATCAAATCGGCAGGCAACGCACAGATGATCCCGTTCGAATTGCATGGCGTGGCGCGCGAACAAATCAGCTACGGGGCGAAAAAAGTTACCGACGGCCTGCAAGCGGCGGGTTACCGGGCTTACGTGGTGGGCGGCGCAGTGCGCGACTTGCTGGTGGGCCGCGCTCCCAAGGATTTCGACGTGGCAACCGATGCCACTCCGGAGGAGGTGCGCCGCGTATTCCGCCGCTCGCGCATCATCGGGCGGCGCTTCCAGATAGTGCATGCGATGTTCGGCGAAGAAGTGGTCGAAGTCACCACCTTCCGCAGCATGATCGAGGCCGAAGATGCGCAGACCGACGAGCACGGCCGCCTGTTGCGCGACAACCAGTTCGGCGACCAGGAACAGGATGCGGCGCGCCGTGATTTCACCGCGAATGCGCTGTTCTACGATCCGGCCAACCAGGATATCTACGATTATCACGGCGGCTATGCCGATACCCGCAAACACCTGCTGCGCATGATCGGCGATCCCGCTGCGCGTTACCGTGAAGACCCGGTGCGGATGCTGCGCGCGGTGCGTTTGTCCGCCAAGCTGAATTTCCGGCTGGATGCGGCAACTGCCGCGCCGATCGCCGGGATGAAAGACCTGCTCGACAACGTGCCGCAGTCGCGTTTGCTCGATGAAGTGCTGAAGATGCTGCTGTCCGGCCATTCGGTGGAATGCATCCAGCAGTTGCGCAAGATGAACTTGCATCATGGCCTGCTGCCGCTGCTGGATGTGATTCTGGAACAGCCGATGGGCGAAAAATTCGTCATGCTGGCATTGCGCAACACCGACGAGCGCCTCGGCCAAGAAAAACCGGTTTCCCCCGCATTTCTGTTTGCTGCCTTGCTGTGGCATGAAGTGCTGGCGGCATGGAATCTGCGTGTGCAGCAGGGCGAACGCCCGGTGGGCGCAATGCACGCGGCGATGGATGAAGTGCTCGGCAGGCAGAAAGCGCAACTCGCCATTCCGCATCGCCACGATGCGGTGATGAAGGAAATCTGGCTGCTGCAGCAACGCTTCGAGCAGCGCGCCGGACAACGCCCGTTCCGTTTGCTGGCGCAGCCGCGTTTCCGCGCCGGATTCGATTTTTTGTTGTTGCGCTGCGCCAGCGGCGAAGTGGATCAGGAACTCGGCTTGTGGTGGGATGAATTCCAGGATGCCAGTGCCGAACGCCAGGCGGAAATGCTGCAACCGGAACAGGCCGGAGAGAAAAAACGCCGCCGCCGCAAGCCGCGCAAGAAGCCGGAAGCGGCGAACGTGCCGGCAGTAGCGAGTGAGCCGGCTGCATAATAGTCTCCCTATTGGCGGGCAGGAATCTAGCATATAGCCCGGATGAAACGCGGTGTTAACCGATCTTGGCCGTTGTTCATTGACGGCCTAGTCAGATGGCTATGCAAAGCTATCCGGGTTACGCAAATCATGAAGAGTCGGAGCATAGAGACTATGTCGCATATTGCCTTCATCGGGCTGGGCAGCAATCTGGAAGACCCTAAAAGCCAATTGCAACGCGCCTTTGCAGAAATCGACGGGCTGCCTGAGACGCGGCTCATTGTCCATTCGTCGCTGTACCGCAGCGCGCCGATGGGTTATCCGGATCAGCCTGAATTCGTGAATGCGGTGGCGAAAATTGAAACCGCCCTGACGCCGCAAGCCTTGCTGCGAGCCTTGCTGCAAATCGAGCATCGGCATGGTCGCGAACGTACTTTTCGCAATGCGCCGCGCACGCTGGATCTGGATGTGTTGCTGTATGACGATGTGCAACTGCATGAGCATGGCTTGACCATTCCGCACCCGCAGATGCACTTGCGCCCTTTCGTGCTGCAGCCGCTGCTGGAGATTGTGCCGGATGCCTGCATACCCGGCATAGGCCACGCCAGTGTGGCTTTTGAAAGATACCGGGATCAAATGCTGGAGATGCCTCCAGATGCTGTTTGACAAATATCGCTATGTGGCGGTGGAAGGGCCGATCGGCGCAGGCAAGACCAGTCTGGCGCGCCGCCTCGCGCAACATACCGGCGCCGTGGCGCTGCTGGAAAAGCCGGATGAAAACCCCTTTCTCGCCAGGTTTTACCAGGATCCGCCGCGCTATGCGCTGGCGGCGCAATTGTTTTTCCTGTTCCAGCGCGGCAACGAAGTGCGCGATCTGGCGCAGATGGACTTGTTTCGCACGAGCACCGTGGCGGATTATCTGTTCGACAAGGATATGCTGTTTGCGCGGCTCAACCTGGGCGATGAAGAGTTTGCGCTGTATCAGCAGATTTACCATTCCCTGCAATTGCAGGCGCCTGTGCCGGACCTGGTGATCTATTTGCAGGCCGCGCCGGAAACGCTGGTGGAGCGTGTGCGCCGCCGCGCCCAGCCGTTCGAACAAACGATTTCGGATGGCTATTTGCTGCGTGTGGCACAGGGCTACAGCGATTTCTTCTATCATTACGATGCGGCTCCGGTCATGATGGTGAATACCGAACGCTTGAACTTTGAAGAGGGCAATGAGGATTTTGCGTTGCTGTTGCAGCGCATCGAGGAAATGCGCGGGCCGCGCGAGTTTTTCAGCAGGGGGCGGGATTGAAATTGTTTTTGCGAGTTATTGCCCACGGGCAATATCCCTGCGAGAAGCGATTCACGATTGCTCTTTCTGGATGAAACAACTAGCCATTCGACTAGGCTGCGAACGACCGCAGCCAAGTCGCTGGTTATCCCGCAAGCGGGAGAAAATTGGATAGGGGGTTCTGATGAGAAACACATTGACAAAATTACATACGATGCGCGGCAAGAATGAAAAAATCGCCGTGCTGACCTGCTATGACGCCAGCTTCGCCGCATTGCTCGAAGCGCAGGGCGTGGATGTGCTGCTGGTCGGCGATTCGCTCGGCATGGTGCTGCAGGGACATGAAACCACGCTCCCGGTTACGCTGGACGATATGGTCTATCACACCGCCTGCGTGGCGCGCGGCTCGAAGCAGGCATTCGTTGTCGCCGATATGCCGTTCGGCACGTCCCAGGTGAGCCCGCGGGAAACTTTTGTGCATGCCGCGCGGCTGATGGCGGCGGGCGCGCAGATGGTCAAGCTGGAGGGCGGCGCGGCGATGGTCGAGACGGTGAAATTCCTCACCGGGCGCGGCATCCCGGTGTGCGGGCATATCGGGCTGACCCCGCAATCGGTGCACCAGATGGGCGGCTATCGCGTGCAGGGCAAGGAATCCGCTGCCGCGCAGAAATTGCTGGAAGATGCCGCGGCACTCGAACAGGCAGGCGCAGGCATGATCGTGCTGGAAGCCATGCCGGCCTTGCTGGCGGCGGAGATCACCGCCGCGCTTTCCATACCCACCATCGGCATCGGCGCGGGCGCGGCCTGTTCCGGCCAGGTGCTGGTGCTGCACGATATGCTGGATGTTTATCCGGGCAAAAAGCCGCGCTTCGTGAAGAATTATATGCAGGGGGTGGGGAGCATTGCGGCGGCGGTGAAGAATTATGTTGCCGAGGTGAAGGCGGGCAGCTTTCCGGGGCAGGAACACAGCTTTTAATGCCAACCGAACTTATTCATGCCCACCCTGAACTGGAATGAAATTCGCGTACGTGCCGCTCGCTTCAGCGGAGAGTGGGCGGGCGCGACTTCCGAGCGCGGCGACGCGCAAAGCTTCTGGGATCAATTCTTCGAGGTTTTCGGCGTGGGACGCAGGCGTGTCGCGGTGTTCGAGCAACAAGTCCAGAAATTAGCCGCGCCGGGCAAAAACAAAACAGGCCGCATGGACGTATTCTGGCCGGGCATGTTGCTCGGCGAACACAAAAGCGCGGGCGAAGATTTACACGTTGCATATCAGCAAGCCCTCGGTTATTTGCACGGTCTCAAGCCGGAAGAACACCCGCGCTACATCGTGGTATGCGATTTTGCCAAATTCCGTTTTTACGACCTCGAAGAACGCGCCGAATGCGAATTTCCGCTCGGCGAATTTGCCGACCACATCCACCTGTTCGGTTTCATCGCGGGCTATCAGGCGCAGCGCATCCGCGAAGAAGACCCGATCAACGAGCGCGCCGTGCAACTGCTCGGCGAGCTGCACGACCTGCTCAAAAAAGACGGCTACGGCGGCGAAAAGCTGGAGGTGTTCCTGGTGCGGCTGGTGTTCTGTCTGTTCGCCGACGACACCGGCATTTTCAACCCCAAAGATATTTTTCTCGAACTGATCGAGAATCACACCAGAGAGGATGGCAGCGATACCGGCGCGTTGCTGGCCAAGCTGTTTGAAGTGCTGGCGACCAAAACTGGCGAACGGCAGAAATCGCTGGATGAAGACCTCGCACGCTTCCCTTATGTGAACGGGCGCTTGTTCGAGAAGACCTTGCCGATCCCGGATTTCACCGGCGCGATGCGCCGCCTGCTGATCGACTGCTGCGAGCTGAACTGGTCGGCGATTTCCCCGGCGATATTCGGCGCGATGTTTCAGGCCATCATCGAGCTGGACGCGAAAGATCGCCGCCGCCAGCTCGGCGCGCACTACACCAGCGAAAAGAATATCCTCAGGCTCATCGGCCCGCTGTTTCTGGACGAGCTGCGCGCCGAGTTCGAACAGGTGAAGAACCACAAAAATAAATTGTTCGAGTTCCACAAAAAACTGCGCGGCCTCACCTTTCTCGACCCCGCCTGCGGCTGCGGCAATTTTCTGGTGGTCACCTACCGCGAGCTGCGCGAACTGGAACTTGATGTGCTGCAGGCCGCGCAAAAATTCGGCAAGGTCGCGCATATCTTTGAAGCCATACAGGTCAATGTTGACCAGTTTTACGGCATCGAGCTGGAAGAGTTTCCCGCGCAGATTGCACAGGTCGCGCTCTGGCTGATGGATCACCAGATGAACGTCCGGGCGGGGCAGGCGTTCAGCGATTTTTTCAGCCGCATCCCGCTCACCGTCTCAGCTACTATCCGCCGTGGCAACGCTTTGCGGCTGGACTGGGAAGATTTCGTTCCGCCGCAGCGCCTGTCTTACATCCTCGGTAACCCGCCGTTTATCGGCAAACAATTTCAGAGCGCGGAACAGAAGGAAGATTTGGATACGGTTGCCAAAGGCATGAAAGGCGCGGGCGTGCTGGATTACGTCGCGGGCTGGTATCTAAAAGCCGCACAGTATCTTTCCGGGCACAACCTCGGCGCGCTGGATCGCGACCGCGCGCAGTTCGAGAATGTACGCTTCGGCAAGCAAGCCAACGTGTTGGGCGACCTGTTCGCGCAGGCCGATCAGGCCGACGAGCTGGCGCGGCAGCGCATCCGCTGCGCGTTTGTCTCCACCAACTCCATCACCCAGGGCGAACAAGTCGGCGTGTTGTGGAGCGCGATGTTGCGCCAGGGTATCCACATCCAGTTCGCCCACCGCACCTTCAAATGGAGCAACGACGCGCCCGGCAAAGCCGCCGTGCATTGCGTGATCGTCGGGTTCGGGCGCGGCGAGAATCCGGCGCAGCCACGTTTGTTCGACTATGCCGACATTGCGGGCGAACCGCACGAAATCGCCGCCACGCAGATCAACCCTTATCTGGTGGATGCGCCGCAAGTGGTGTTGCCAAACCGCAGGGAACCGATCAGTGACGTGCCTAATATGGCGTTTGGTTCTATGCCAAACGACGGCGGGCATTTGTTGTTGAGCGATGAAGAAAGAAATGCGCTGCTTGCCGTCGAACCAAAAGCTGAACAATGGTTGAGACCTTTTCTGGGCTCGGAGGAATTTATCAATGGCGCAGCCCGCTGGTGCTTGTGGCTGAAAAATATTCAGCCGAATGAACTGCACGCCTTGCCACATATCGCCGCGCGTGTGGATGCGGTAAAGCAACATCGCCTGTCCAGCACCCGAGATACCACTCGCAAACTCGCGGAAACACCGCGTCTTTTTGGTGAAGATCGCCAGCCTGAAACAAATTACTTGTTAGTGCCAGGGGTGTCATCCGAAAATCGCGCATTCATTCCAATCGGCTTTTTGTCATCAAACACAATTGCCAGTAATTTGGTTTACACAGTACCCAACGCCACCCTCTACCACTTCGGCATTCTGTGCAGCACCATGCACAACGCGTGGATGCGTGCAGTATGCGGACGATTGGAAAGCCGCTACCGCTACTCCGCCAGCATCGTCTATAACAATTTCCCGTGGCCGCAAACCCCCTCCGGCTCCCCCTTGTCAGGGGGAGAGCCGAGCAACGGGCAACGCAGCGACTCCTCCCCTGACAAGGGGAGGCCGGGAGGGGTTGGGGTTTCAGCGATCGAAGCCGCCGCCCAAGCCGTGCTGGATGCGCGCGCGCACCACCCGCAAAGCACGTTGGCCGATCTCTACAACCCGAACACCATGCCGGACGATCTGCGCGCCGCGCACAAGGCTCTGGACAAAGCGGTGGATGCCGCCTACCTCGCCGATGGCGGGCAAAAGAAATGGGCGGACGACAGCGAGCGCGTCGCCTTTTTGTTCCGCCGCTATGAGGCATTGACCAGCCTGCTGGCGGGGCGATGATGCAAGTTATTTCAACCACTAAAAACCTGACGCAATCCACCCACGTTGCCGGAAATGTTGAGCCGGTGGCGAGACTGGCTTTATTTATGACCAGAACGTATCATGCTTGTAACATATTGATATGTTTAATGTTCTTATTTAAGTTGAAAACGTCCAGATGAAAAACTGGTTGAATCGTGCTCTTGCTTTGTTGAGGGGAAGCCTGGAATCACCCCGGCACGAGCTAAATGAGTTGGACTGGAAAGCTTCCCTGTCTTCTGACAAGAAACGCTTGGCAGAGCATCTGTCCGCCTTATCCAACTATCCCGGCGGCGGATTTTTGGTCTATGGCGTGGACAATTCCGGCGCGCCTGCCGGTATTTCCGATGCCGAAGTAGAGAAGGTCGCCAACCAATTGGCGAACCTTGGAAGAGATGCCATAGAGCCGCCATTGGCATTGGATCACGCATTAGAAAATTATGGAGACATTCGCCTTCTTTTTGTCCATGTGCCGGAATCGCCCGTTAAGCCGGTGCATTTGCGAGGCAAAGGGTTGGAGCACGCATTCATTCGCTCAAATGGCACAACGCGGCAAGCTTCCCGGCAAGAAATCGGCACTCTTATGCTGCATAGCAGAACTCCCCGCTGGGAGGAGCTTCGCGCCTCAGTGTTGCTGGATGAGGATACGCTGCTTGCAAAGCTTTCTGTCGAGCCAATTCTTGCCATGCTGGAGCGGCCTGCGCCTTCTTCCAGGGATGAAATGCTGGATTGGATGGTGGCGGAAAGTTTCATTACCCGCGAACCCGCAAACGGAGGCTACATTACCAATCTTGGAGCCATCGCTGCCGCCCGCAGGCTGAGCGACTTTACAGATATCAGCCGCAAGGCTGTCAGGGTGATCGTTTATAACGACACCAACAAAGCCAATATGAAGCTGGAGCAGGAAGGCACTAAAGGCTACGCCATCAGTTTTCAAGGGCTGCTGCAATTCGTTATGTCACAGTTGCCGCAAAGTGAAATCATTGAACAGGCATTGCGTGTCAAACGCACTGTCTATCCAGAAACAGCCTTGCGCGAAATTATTGCAAACGCGCTGATACATCAGGACTTTTCCGTTACGGGCGCGGGGCCGTTAATCGAGATATTCGATGATCGGATTGAAATCTCAAACCCCGGTGGGCTGCTCCCTTCCAAACAGCTCGACCGATTGATAGGTACGCAACCGGAATCGCGCAATGAACAATTGGCGCGCGCGTTTCGTCGGTTCAGAATCTGCGAGGAACAAGGATCGGGACTCTTGAAGGCCGGTTTAGAGGTGGAGCTGTATGGGCTTCCCCCAATAAAGTTCGAGGCTGGCTCCAACCATTTCAAGGTTACATTGCTCTCGCCAAGAACATTTGCACAAATGACCCCGAGCGAACGACTGGATGCTTGTTATCAGCATGCAGTGCTTAAATATCTGTCTGGCGGCGCGATGACAAACAAGTCATTGCGTGAGCGTCTGAAAATGCCGGAGAAACGCAGCTCAATGGTGTCTGCGCTTTTGCAGGAAGCCACTGATCGCAAGCTCATTAAACCGGCAAACCCGGAAAATAAATCCAGGAAATTTGCGGAGCATGTGCCATTTTGGGCATGACTCTGTCTTGGGTGAATGTGGTGTTTACGCTTGATGATGTTTTTTTGATGAAAGACTGAAATGGAAATTATTTCTTCCATATCTGAGTTGCGCCAGCGCCTGCGCGGCGAAATTAGCGTTGCCTTCGTGCCGACCATGGGCAACCTGCACGAGGGACATCTCAACCTGATGCGCCTCGCACGGGAGCACGGTGACTGCGTGGTGGCGAGCATTTTCGTCAATCCGCTGCAATTCGGTCCGAACGAGGATTTCGACAAGTACCCGCGTACCCTGGAAGCGGATTGCGCCATGCTGCAAGGTCTGGCGGATGTGGTGTTTGCGCCTCCGGCCAGCGAAATGTACCCGGTGCCGCAGGCCGTGTTCGTCGAGCTGCCGCCGGTTGCCGGCGAGCTGGATGGCGCGGCGCGCCCCGGGCATTTTCGCGGCATGGCAACGGTGGTGTTGAAACTGCTCAACATTGTGCAGCCGCAGGCTGCGCTGTTCGGCAAGAAGGATTACCAGCAACTGCACATCATCCGGCAACTGGCCGCACAACTGAATTTGCCGGTGCGCATCGTCGGCGGGGAGACGGTGCGCGCGGCCGACGGCCTGGCGCTGAGCTCGCGCAACCAGTATTTGAGCGCAACGGAACGCGGCGAGGCGGTTTTTCTGTACCGTGCGCTGCAGGGGATAAAATCGGCCATCCTGCAAGGCGAGCGAGATTTTGAACGATTGCAGAAACAGGCGGTCGAAGCCCTTGCCGCAAGAAGTTGGCTGCCGGATTACGTGGCAGTGCGCAACCAGTCCGATTTGCACCCGGCCAGCCCCGTACAGGATGATCCGGCGCAGCGCGAACTGGTGATACTGGCGGCGGCCAGGCTGGGCAACACCCGCCTGCTGGACAATATCGAGGTTTGTCTCGCTGGTTGATTGCTATATAATTCGCGCCCTGTTCGAAAGGGAAGTGCCTCATGCAAAGAATTATGCTTAAAGCCAAGCTGCACCGGGTGCGCGTCACGCATTCCGAGTTGCATTATGAAGGCTCCTGCGCGATCGACGACGACCTGCTGGATGCCGCCGACATCAGGGAATATCAGCAGATCGATATTTACAACGTCACCAATGGCGAGCGCTTCACCACCTATGCGATCCGCGCACAGCGCGGCTCCGGCGTGATTTCCGTGAATGGCGCGGCCGCGCACAAGGCCAACCCGGGCGATATCCTCATCATCGCCAGCTATGCCATGTACACCGAACTGGAACTGCAAAAATTCCACCCGCAACTCGTCTATGTGGACGAGCATAACCGCATCATCGCGCAACGCGACCGGATTGCCGTGCAGGCGGCCTGACGCCGAGGGCTGCCCTCGCGTGGATAGTTTACCGCTGACGGAAAATAGTGCTGATGCCCACTCGAAGCATAGTTAACCGCTACCCCGCATCTGTAGCGATCGGCTTGTTCCTTAACTTCGTCATTCTTGTCGGTGTGGCGAGCCATTTCGTGTTCAGCAATTTAAAGCAGATCGATGAAGAATCAGGCATACGAGAATTTGCACGGTATCGGCAAGCTCAAGGTCGGGCAGATTCAGGCATATTTACAGGAGCGCAAGGGCGATGCGCTGGTTTCCTCGAACTTCCTGAGCATTAACCCTTCGGTCAAGCATTGGCTTGTGAATCCGTCCGGTAATGCCCCTGCTACGGTGAGGCAACCATTGGAAGCCGCATTAACCGCCTTTCATTATGGCGGGGTGCTGCTGCTGGATAACAAGGCAAACATCCGCTATGGCAGCGGGAAATATATGGGGCTGTCCGAAACAGGCAAGTCCATCGCGCTGCGCTTGATCCAGGAAAAATCCTCCGATTCCAGTGTTTCACCGATCTACTTTGGTGATCCGTCCGCACCGGACAAGCCGCTGCTGGATTTTTTCATCGCCATCAGAAACACGGACACTTCGGCGGTTATGGGAGTTCTGGTGCTGCGCGACGATTTGAGTTTCATGTTTTCACTGATCCAGTCCTGGCCGGTGGAAAGCAATACCGGCGAAACCCTGCTGGTTACCAGGGACGGCAGCGATGTGCTGTTTCTCAATGAATTGCGTTACAAAAAAGATACTGCGCTCAAGCTCAGGCTGCCGATAAAAAACAGCGATGGCGCGCATATCATTCCAACCGTGGAAATGCTGGGGAAGGGCTATTACGGCCCGCTGGAAGCATGGGATTACCGCGACAAGCCTACCTTGGCATATAACATTGCCGTACCGGATACTTCATGGGGCATGACGGTCAAGATGGACACGGACGAGGTGATGAAGCATGTCCAGCGCCTGCAAACAATTGTCTGGATCATTGCCGCATTTTTTATCCTGGGTGCCGGAATCGTCCTGTGGACGTGGTGGAAAAAACAAAAAATTGAATGGCTGGCACACGAGAAATTGGCAGGTGTCGCGGCGGATTTGCGTATTTCCGCGATTGCCTTCGAGACGCACGAGGCGATTGTGATCACCGATTGCCATCCGAAAATCCTGCGGGTCAACCAGGCGTTCCAGGATATTACCGGCTATACGGCGGCGGAGGTCATCGGCCGCAACCCCAGCATGCTCAGCCCGGTGAGGAGACCCAAGGCATTTTATGAGGAGATGTGGGCGACCATCTTCCGTGAAGGGAAATGGAGCGGGGAAATGCTGGATAAGCGCAAGAACGGCGAGACTTATCCGAAGTGGCTGACGATTACGGCAGTTACCGCGCCGGACGGCACGCTCACCAATTACGTCGGTTCGTTTTTCGACATCAAGGAGCGCAAGAAAGCGGAAGAGGAAATCAACCGCCTCGCTTTCTACGATCCGCTGACCAGCCTGCCCAACCGCCGCCTGCTGCTTGACCGCCTGCAACATGCATTGGCAGCCAGCGCGCGCAGCGGCAGGCATGGTGCGATCATGTTCATCGATCTCGATAACTTCAAGACAATCAATGACACCGAAGGGCACAATTACGGCGATTTGTTGCTGGTCGAAATGGCGCGGCGCCTGCAGTCATGCGTGCGCGAAGGCGATACGGTGGCGCGGCTCGGCGGCGATGAGTTTGTGGTGATGCTGGAAGATTTGGCGAGCCGTGCGGAACAGGCGGCGGCGCAAGCCGATGAGGTGGGCGAGAAAATCCGCGCGGCTATTAACCTGCCCTGCATGGTCAATGAACGCGAATTTCACAGCACAGCCAGCGTCGGGATCAACCTGTTTGCCGATCGTGGGGACACCGCGGAAACATTGCTTAAATATGCGGATATCGCCATGTATCAGGCGAAGGGGGCGGGCCGGAATGCCGTGCGTTTCTTCGATCCGGACATGCAGACCGCCCTGGAAGCGCGCACTGCCATGGAATCGGACTTGCGCCGCGCGCTGGCCGAGCGGCAATTCAGCCTTCATTACCAGGCGCAGACCGACGATGCAGGCTGCATTTTCGGCGCCGAAGCGCTGCTGCGCTGGAACCACCCGCAACGCGGCATGGTTTCTCCCACCCAGTTCATTCCCATCGCCGAAGAGAGCTCGCTTATTGTCGATATTGGCCATTGGGTGCTCGATACGGTTTGCCGGCAGATCGCCTTATGGTGCAAAGACGAGCGGAAATGCAACCTGACGCTTGCCGTAAACGTCAGCGCCAGGCAATTCAAGTTGCCCGACTTTGTGGACAAGATCAAGGCAGCCATAAAAAAACACCGTATCGACCCGTCGTGCCTGAAGCTGGAGTTGACCGAAAGCGTGGTGCTGGAGGATGTGGCCGATATTGTGACGAAAATGCATGCATTGAAAGCGCTTGGCGTCGGGTTGTCGATGGACGACTTCGGCACCGGCTATTCGTCGTTGTCTTATCTGAAGCAGTTGCCGCTCGAACAACTCAAGATAGACCGGAGTTTCGTGCGCGATATCGCGACTGACCCGAACGATGCCGTGATGGTGCGAACCATCATCGACATGGCGCACAATTTCCGCCTGAGCGTCATCGCCGAAGGCGTGGAAACCGAGGCGCAACTGGCTTTCCTCAAGCAGCACGGCTGCATGGCCTATCAGGGCTATTTGTTCAGCAAGCCGGTGCCGGTGGAGGAGTTTGAAGCGTTGCTGGGTTCTTAGCGGCTTTTTTGGGGTGGCTGCTTCCCGCATCGTCATTCCTGTATTACCTCCTGAACCCTGATTCGTGCGGGTAATGTGAGGCGCAGCGGGAATGGCCGGTTTTTTCGCACCTAATCGTTGATTCGCTTTTGATCTGGGTTGATTACGATGCGCCTTGGGGTTTCGCCTGCAAATTTAAACGTAACTACAAAACTGAAGGAAAGTAATGACACATTCTACAATCGCGCAACGCCTCACCCTGCTGACGGCGGTACCCGTGGTAGCGCTGGCGCTGTCTTCGGGCATGCTGATTTGGGACAGCTTCGACCGCTACCAGAACGCAGATCAGGCGCGCAGCCTCATGGAAGTGGCGGTGTCCGCCGGAGACCTGATCCACCCCATGCAGGTCGAGCGCGGCATGACGGCCGGCTTTGTTTCGTCGAAGGGGCAGAAGTTTTCCGATACGCTGCCCGGTATTCGCGCCAAGACAGACGAGAAGCTGGCGGCTTACAAGCGGCTGACCGAAGCGCTCGATACCGGCTCCATGCCGGAGATGAAGAAAGCCATTGAAGAAGCCCGGCATATGCTCGAAGGGCTTGCCAAGCTTCGCGATCAGGCCAGCCAGTTTTCCATTTCCACCACGGAGTCGACCGCTTTTTTCACTGGCAACATCGAAGGGCTCATGAATGTGATGAGCACCGCTGCCGAGCACAACAAAGACCCGGCAATCGCGAAAAAACTGCTGACTTACCACGCTTTTGCAAATGCCAAGGAAAACGCGGGGCAGGAACGGGCGCTGACCGTGGCGGCTTTTGTCGCCAACAAGGTCGAGCCTGCCCAGTATCGCGCCATGCTGGGAAAAATATTCAAGCAGGAAGCCTACTTGGATATATTTACCGATTCCGCATCCGGGCAGGAAAAGGCGGCGCTGAAAGCGGCGCTTGAAGGCGAGGCGGCCAAAGAAGTGCAACGCATGCGCGGAATCATCGCGGAACGCTCTGTGCAAGGCGGATTCGACGTGGATCCGGCGGCGTGGTTCAAGCAAAGCACCGACAAGATCAACGGCCTGTACGGAGTCGAGCAATTGCTCACGAAAAATGTCAATGCCGATGTCAGCAGCCGCTTGGCGTCCAACCGCATGCTTTTTCTGGCGCAACTGCTGCTGGCGGCACTGGCGGTTGTAATCACCCTGGCGGTATCGGCATGGGTGGCGCGCGGTGTTAGCGGCCCGCTGAAGGCCGTCGTGGATGCGGCGGAGTATGCGGTTGCGCATGACGATTTCGCCTGCGGCATCCCCGAGAAGGGTACGCAGGAAACGGCGCGCGTCGGGCAGGCGATCAATCTCCTGATGGAGAAGTTCCGTAACATCATTTTGCAGACTACCCGCTCCAGCGAAGGCATCGCCGACGCATCCGGCGAACTGGCCACTTCGAGCAGCCAGGTCAACAGGAGCTCGTCGGCGCAGGCGGATGCCGCCTCGTCGGTCGCCGCAGCCATCGAGGAAGTCTCCGTCAGCGTCAGCGAGACCGCCGCAAATGCCCGCACTGCTGGCGAGATTGTCGAGAAATCCCTGGCCGGAACCGAAAGGGCGCTTGCTGTCATGATCGAGACGGTGCAAAACGTGAACGGCATCGCCACGCTGATCCGCGAGTCGGGTGACAAGGTGGGGCGGCTCGATGAGAGTTCCAAGAGGATCGGCGGTATCGTCCAGGTGATCAAGGAAGTTGCCGATCAAACCAACCTGCTGGCATTGAATGCCGCGATCGAAGCGGCGCGCGCCGGCGAGCAGGGGAGGGGTTTCGCGGTCGTGGCGGACGAAGTGCGCAAACTTGCGGAACGCACGTCAAAGGCGACCGGTGAGATCGCCGCGCTGATCGGCGATATCCAGAGCCACATCGGCGGAACCGTCACGGGGATGCAGAAGGCCAATACCCAGGTTGCGGAAAGCCTTGAACTTGTCGGCAGGACAGAAACCGCGCTGCATCGCATCGGCGACGATTCGCGCGAGGTGGCGAACAATGTCCAGAGCATCGCCGATGCGGTGCGCGAGCAGGATGCCGCGATTCACCAGGTTGCGGGAAACGTCGAGAAAATCGCACAGATGGCCGAGGAGAACAGCGCTGCAGCCGCATCGAGCAGCGATACCGCGATCCGGCTTGACAGGCTGTCCGGTGCGCTCAGGGATTCGGTGGTACGCTTCAAAGTCTGATTCTCATGGCACTACCTTAAGCCCACGCTGCCCGTGTTTGGAGTATCTGCACACGAATGGTTGTACCCCATACAAGCCTGTCGAAGTATCAGGGCGAACGTGATTCTTTATTCGTGCCCGATCAATAGCCGTTTGGCCAAGTCACCCAAAAACGGTGACATAAGCCGCTGGTTAGCGATAGCCAAGTCGCCGGTTACGACAAAGGAGGCTGGGAGGGGTTAGCGCCAGCCGTTTAGGTATTTTTCCAGCCAGAACAGGCCGACGATGGTTTTGCTTTCATTGATTCTGCCTTGCCTGATCCACTCGATAGCCTCCGGCAAAGGCAGCTCGAACACTTCGAGCAGTTCGCCGTCATCGAGTTGACTGCCTTGATGGGCAAGTCCGCGCGCCAGGAAATACTCCATGCGCTCGTCGGCATATCCGATGCACGGCCACACCGTCGCGAGGTGCGTCCATTCACTCGCCACATAGCCCGTTTCTTCCAGCAGTTCGCGCTGCGCGCACAGCAGGATGTCTTCGTCGTTGTCGATCTTGCCGGCAGGCAGCTCGATGAATTCGCGCCGCAACGGGTAGCGGAATTGCCGCTCCATCACCAGATTGCCGTTGTCCAGCATCGCCAGTATGGCGACCGCGCCGGGGTGGACGATGTATTCGCGGGTATGCACCTGTCCGTCCGGCAGGCGCACATGATCCTTGCGCACCTTGATGAAGCTGCCGTCGTACATCCATGCCGTATCCAGACAGGTTTCATTTAAATCCACAACAAATCCTTGCTTAGAGCCTGTTTCAGCAGGCTTCATACCCCGTTCCGGACGGAATAGCAGCCAACTTACTCCTTGAACTTCCAGCCGACCGAGCCCGAATCCTCCGAGAAAATCCGCGCCTTACGGCTATCCATTTTCTGCAGGATATTCCTGATGTCATTGCCCGGCATGCCGATAAAAATATCTGCGCCTCTAGCGGATTGCATCGTTTGCCCTATGGTATGGCCGATAATTTTATCGATGACACAGGAGATGCCCCCACCAATTGCATCCCGGTCACGTGTGGCGCAGGCAAGTTCTTCCTCAGATTCTTTCGCGGAAAGGTCAAGCGCATTTATTTCCGCATTGAGCTTCGCCAACTGATTGGTTGCCATGGCGTTTTTCCCCGCCAGTTTCTGCCAGTTTACGGCCTGTTCTGCCGTCAGCTTGATTGCGCCGCTTTTGATTTTCTCGTGCAACGCCAGATATTTCGCAAACTCCTGATCGGATTTCAGCGCTTCGATTTCCTGCAGCTTGGCTTTGCTGCTTTCCCGGGCATCGGCAATTTTCTTTTTCAATGTCGCGATGCCCTGGTCAAATCCGGACAAGTCAGGGATCAGCATCGTCACCAGAGTCTCCTTGCCCCTGCATTCATCGGCGGAAGCAATCTTGATTTTTTCGCCGCAATCGTGCATCCCTCAACAACATCGGCGAACACCTCATCGGCGATTATTTCACAGTTCACCGCACGTTCGACACGGACAATCCTGCCGATGATCGTGCTGAGCTCGCACCCGTGAACCGTCACCTCCCCATCGCGTGCGATAACCATGGCGCGCGATGCACGCTTGCCCAGAGTGATATTTCCGCCCTGGGATTCTATCCGGCCGCTCGCCACGTTGCCCGCAATGAAAATGTTGCCGCCTTTGGAAATGACGTTGCCAAAGACGTCGGCAAGGAAAGTCATGTGCTTGCCCTTTACCGTGCATCCTCCCTCGACCTCGCCATGCTCGACGAATTCGTCTGCGCTCAGTACCAGATCGCCCGTCCCCTTGGCGCTGACGCCGCCTGTGGTTTCTATTTTTTCGGTAACTGAAATACCATCCGATCCATCATCCCGGATGATGAAGCCGTCTATCGTCGATACGATATACTCGCCATCGGCTCCCTGCTCCACACCCGTCCCGGCCAATGCGAGCACGTGCAAGCTCACATCTTCGGGTATTTTCGGCTCGATGACCTCGCCTGTCACCCTGTAGCCCGGCTTGCCCAGCACCCTCGGGATTTTTTTGAGCAGGCGCTTCCCTTTGACGGTTTGCGGAAAACGATTCTTGAACACCCTCAAGTCAGCCTTGCCATCCCGTAAAATCTTGGGGGAATTATCGCGGCGCAAATCGGGGCATACCTCCAGAATTTCGGCGTCGCGCCCCTCTGTTGGTTCCAGATGCCTGGCGGCCGTCACGCGGGCAGTCATACCGCTGGCGATAGCCTGACGCACGGCATCCGCATCGATACCGAATTTCACTCCTTTGAGCCACATATCGGCGACAAATTCATCAAAATCCAGTTTGGTCGGCACTTTCCTGGTTTTGCTTACTTGCCCGATAACCGGGCGGACGCCGTCTTCGCCCGGCTCGCCATAAACCGGCTCTTCATAAGTTTCATCGATGCTGGCCGGCTCAAAAACATATTCGGCGCTATTTCCGCCATTATGCAACTTCACTGTCCTGTAGAGCGCTTGGCGCTCCGGAAAAAACCGGGCAATTTTCGTGGCAATTCTTGCCTCGGTACATTTGCCCTTCATTGCCGCCAGCCAGTCGGCGTCATATAGCAGCTTGAGAAAAGCAGCATAGTCAAGATCAACAAAACGTATCCCCCCGGTAAACAGACGGTTGACGAAAAGCTCAAAGCCGCCGGATACCAGTGTCAGCGCACGCAGATCGACGATCACTCCATCCGGCCGGACGGAGATAAAACCGGGGAGCAACAATTCTTCCGGCGGAATATCGGAGGAACTGCCTGGCAAATCGGTCGGTGTCATTTCGTTGTCTTGATCTTGTATATCAATTTCGCAATATATCAGCTTTTCTTCACCACCTGCATCGCGGTGGCGACCAGTCCGGCAATATCGGCGGCGTTGCCGGGCAGGATCATGGTGTTGCCCTGCTTGGCGATATTGCCGAAGGCATCGACGAATTTTTCGGCGACCTTGAGGTTGACGGCGACCAGGCCGCCTTCGCTCTGTGTCGCGCCCGCCACGACCCTGATGGATTCTGCCGTCGCGTTGGCGACCAGCAGCAGGGCTTCAGCTTCGCCTTGCGCGTTGTTGATCGCGGCCTGCCGGGTGCCTTCGGATTCGCGGATCGACGCGGTCATCTTGCCTTCGGCGAGGTTGATTTCTTCCTGCTTCTTGCCTTCCGATTGGGCGATCAGCGCGCGCTTCTCGCGCTCGGCGGTGATCTGTTTCTGCATCGCGGCGAGCACCTGCTGCGGGGGCGTGATGTCCTTGATCTCGTAGCGCAGCACCTTTACGCCCCAGTTCGGGCTGGCCTCGTCGAGCGCGAATACCACGGTGCGGTTGATCGCATCGCGGTCTTCCAGCAATTTATCCAGATCGCGCTTGCCGCATTCAGAACGCAGCGCAGTTTGCGCGAGCATGGTAATGGCGGCGAGGTAGTTCGAGGTGCCGTAGCTGGCGCGCGCGGCGTCGGTGACCTGATAATACAGTACGCCGTCCACCTGCACCTGGGTATTGTCGCGCGTGATGCAAACCTGCGGGGCGATGTCGATCGGAAATTCGGTGAGGCGGTGGCGGTAGGCGATGCGATCCATGAACGGGATGACGATGTTCAGGCCGGGCTCCAGCGTCCTGTTGAATTTGCCGAACCGCTCGACTACCCACGCGTTTTGCTGCGGTACGATCTTGATCGACTGGAAGGCCAGAATTACGGCGAAGATTCCTAATCCGATGATGAATATATTCATGCTGTCCCCCCCCCGAGTTAAGGTGATTGCGCAGAAACCGGCACATGTGCTACTCGATGATTAAACGAGCCCCGACGATCTCCTTGATGCGCCATGTCTGCCTGGCCGCATCCGCCGCCGCCTTGCCGGACAGTTCGGCGTCCCACTCCGCGCCGCGATAGCTGACCCGCGCACGGCGTTCATCCAGCCAATGAACGACATGCACGTCCTGACCGATATCATAGGCGAGATTCGCCTGTTCATGCGGCTTGGCATGCTGTTTATTCCAGCGATAGATCCCTGCCACGCTCGCCGAACAAAGCACTGCCGCAACGGCGGCCTGCCCGCTCCATGCCACGCCCAGATACGCGACCAGACCGGCGACCGCCAGCCCGAATGCAACAGCGATCAGATAGAACGTCCCGCTGAACATTTCGGCGATCACCAGCACCAGCGCTGCCAGCCACCAAATCCAATATGCTTCCATATCGCCCCTTATTAGAGTCTATTTCAGCAGGTTTCATGAAACCTGCTGAAATAGACTCTTAGCTTTGCCGACGGGCGCATTTTGCCACGTTTGGCGATTTTCCGGCGCATAAACAAAAACTCCCGCTCATGACGGGAGTGCTCCGGCGCGGCGGCATCGCAAACCGCGTCAAGGCAGCAACAAGGATTGCTGCACCGCCACGGCGCAAACCGACATCAGCGTGCCTGGAAGCAGGCCGAGCAGCAACACGCCAAGGCCGTTCACGCTTATCAGCAGCGCGGTGTCCGAGCCTACAGTAATCGGCGCATGGCTTTCAGGCGCGTCAAAATACATCAGCTTGACGATGCGCAGGTAGTAAAACGCGCCGATCAGCGAGAACAGCACCGCAACGACGGCCAGCCAGATATGCCCCGTCTGCACCACGGCATTCAGCACCGAGAATTTCGCATAGAAGCCGACGGTGGGCGGCACGCCGGCCATCGAAAACATCAGCAGCAGCATCAGGAAGGCGAGCCACGGGCTGCGCTGGTTGAGACCCTTGAAGTCGTTGAGGGTGTCGGCCTCGAAGCCTTCGCGCGACAGCAGCATGATCATGCCGAACGCGCCTAGCGACATCAGCACATAAATCACGGTGTAAAACATGGCTGCACCGTAGCCTTCGATGCCGCCGCTCAGCAGGCCGAGCAGCATGAAACCCATGTGCGAAATGGTGGAATAGGCGAACATGCGCTTGAGGTTGGTCTGCGCGATCGCGGTGATGTTGCCGATGCGCCATCGAGGCGATGGAAAGGATGACCAGCATGCCCGACCAGTGCTGTACCAGCGGTTGCAGCCCTTCGACCAGGATGCGCACAACAAAGGCAAAAGCGGCGAGTTTTGGCGCCGAGCCGATCAGCATGGTCATCGCGGTGGGCGCGCCGTGGTATACGTCCGGCACCCACATGTGGAACGGCACCACGCCGAGCTTGAACGCCAGGCCGGATACGACAAACACCAGGCCGAATATCAGCAGGCTCTTGTTCGCGCTGCCCGATTTGATCGCGTTTGCCACCGCGCCCAATTCCAGCGAACCGGTTGCGCCATACAGCATGGACATGCCGTACAGCAGCAGGCCGGAAGCCAGCGCGCCGAGGATGAAGTATTTCATCGCGGCTTCGGTGGCGACGGCGGAATCGCGCTGCAAGGCGACCATCGCGTACAGGCTCAGGGAGAGCACTTCCAGGCCGAGATACAGGGTGAGGAAATGGTTCGCGGAGATCATCACCATCATGCCGAGCATGGCGAACAGGGCCAGTACCATGAATTCGCCGCTGAACAGGCCGCGCACGGTGAGGTATTGGCGCGAATACACCAGCATCATTGCCACTGCCAGGTAGGTCAGCAGCTTCAGTACATCGGACAACAGGTCGCCCACAAACATGTTATGAAAAGCATACACCACGCCATTCTTGTGCGCGCCGGCGGTAAGCAGCGCACAGCCCAGCAAGGTAAACTGCACCAGCATGTAGGTAACCAGCCTGCCGCTTTGCCTGATAAGCAAGTCCGCAATCAGGATCGCACATGCCATGATCAGCAGAAAAACCTCCGCACCGGCCGCCATTAAATTGATCATCGAATACATATCTACCTCAAAATTAGTTAGCTTGTGGCTGGTAGCTTGTAGCCCGTAGCTTGTTGCAAAACCCGCTTGGCTACTCGCCACAAGCTACCAGCTGCAAGCTGTCTTATGGCAACTTGGAACGCGCCACATGCACCAGCAGGTCATTCACCGACGCGTGCATGATTTCGCTGAACGGCAAGGGGTACAGGCCCATGCCCAGCACGGTCACCGCCAGAATTGCAAAAATAACCTTTTCGCGCAGATTCAGGTCGGTCAGTCCGGCGACGTGGTGGTTGGCCACCGCGCCGAAAATCACGCGCTTGTACATCCACAGCGTGTAGGCCGCGCCGAAGACCAGCGTGGTCGCAGCGGCGAACGCATACCAGAAATTTACCTTCACCGCGCCAAGAATCACCATGAATTCGCCGACGAAACCGCTGGTGCCGGGCAGGCCGCTGTTCGCCATCGCAAACAGCATGAAGAACGCGGCGAACACCGGCATCGTGTTGGCCACGCCGCCGTAATCGGCAATGTTGCGCGAATGCATGCGGTCATACAGCACACCGATGCACAGGAACAGCGCACCGGACACGAAGCCGTGCGAGATCATTTGCAGCAGCGCGCCTTCCATGCCGTAAGCATTGAAAATGAAAAATCCCAGCGTGACGAAGCCCATGTGCGAAATCGAGGAATACGCCACCAGTTTCTTCATGTCGCTCTGGGTCAGCGCCACCAGTCCGATGTACACCACCGCGATCAGCGACAGCGCGATCATCACGCCGGCCAGTTGATGGCTGGCATCCGGCACGACCGGCATGGAGAAACGTAAAAAACCGTAGGCGCCGACCTTCAGCATGATCGCCGCCAACACCACCGAGCCGCCGGTCGGTGCCTCGACGTGCGCATCCGGCAACCAGGTATGCACCGGGAACATCGGCACTTTCACCGCGAACGCGAAGAAGAATGCGATGAAGATCAGTATCTGCGCCGTCATCGGGAGTGCGACCTTGTGGAAATCGAGAATCGCGAAGCTGCCGCCGGAGCGGTTGTGCAGGTAGATCAGCGCCACCAGCATCAGCAGCGAGCCGAGCAGGGTATAGAGGAAGAACTTGACCGCCGCATACACGCGGTTCTGCCCGCCCCATACGCCGATGATCAGAAACATCGGGATCAGCATCGCTTCCCAGAACACATAGAACAGGATGGAATCGAGCGCGGCGAACACGCCGATCATGACGCCGGACATGATCAGGAACGCCGCCATGTATTGCGCGACGCGTTTCTCGATCACCTGCCATCCGGCCAGCACCACGATCGGCGTAAAGAATGCGGTCAGCAGGATGAACAGCACCGAGATGCCGTCCACGCCGAGATGGTAGTGGATGTTGAAGCGCGCGATCCAGTCGTGCAGCTCGACGAACTGCATCTCCGAGGTGTCGCGCACAAAACCGGTATAGAGCGGAATCGTCACCAGAAAACCGAGCAGCGAACCGATCATGGCCAGGGTGCGCGCCAGCGGAGCATTCCTGTCGCCGCCGGTGGCCAGCACCAGGATGCCGAAAACGATCGGCAACCAGATTGCGACGCTAATAACGGGTAATCCGAAAATCATGCTGTCATTCCTCTAATTTCTGGGAAGTTGGAAATAGGAAGTGGATAGTGGGAAACCCCTTTCCCCACTCCCCGCTATCCACTCCCCGCTCCCAACTTTTAAAACCAGTTCCGCATGGTCAACAGCACGAACACGCCGATGATCATGGAAAACGCATAGTGGTAGATATAACCGGACTGGAGGTGACGCACCACGCCGGAGAACATCCCGACCAGCTTTGCCGAGCCGTTCACCATCAACCCGTCGATCAGCTTTATGTCGCCGAACTTCCACAGGAAACCGCTCGCGCCGCGCGCGCCGCCGGCGAAGAACCAGTCGTTGAAGCGGTCGAAGTAGTATTTGTTGTCGAGCAAGGTATAGATGAGTTGGAATTTTTTCTGGATCAGCGCCGGGATGTCCGGGCGTTTCAGGTAGAAGAACGCCGCGCTCGCGACCCCGGCAATTGCCAGCCACAGCGGCAGGGTAGTCAGCGAATGCAGCGCCATCGCAACTGCGCCGTGGAATTCCTCGTGCATCTCGTGCAGCGCGTGGTGATGCTCGGAGATAAATATCGCGTTGCCGAAATAGCCACCAAACAGCATCGGTTCGATGGCGACAAAGCCGATTACCACAGAAGGGATAGCCAGCAGGATCAGCGGCAGTGTCACCACCCACGGCGTTTCGTGCGGTTTGCCGCCGTGATGCCCATGGTCGTCGTGGCCATGGTCGTCATGCGGCGCCTGGTCATAGCGCTCGTTGCCGTGGAATACCAAAAAATACATGCGGAACGAATAGAACGCGGTGACGAACACCCCCGCCACCACGGCGAAGTAGGCGAAACCGGAGCCGGGCAGATGCGACAGCGCGACCGCCTCGATGATGCTGTCCTTGGAGTAGAAGCCGGAAAAGAACGGCGTACCGATCAGCGCCAGCGAACCGATCAGCGAAGTGATCCAGGTGATCGGCATGTATTTCTTCAGGCCGCCCATGTAGCGGATGTCCTGGTTGTGGTGCATCGCGATGATCACGGAGCCCGCAGCAAGGAACAGCAGCGCCTTGAAGAAAGCGTGGGTCATCAGGTGGAAAATCGCCACCGAGTAGGCCGACGCGCCGAGCGCCACGGTCATGTAACCGAGCTGCGACAGCGTGGAATAGGCCACCACGCGCTTGATGTCGTTCTGGATGATACCGAGGAAGCCCATGAACAGCGCGGTGATCGCGCCGATCACCATGACGAAGGACAGGGCAGTGTCCGACAGTTCGAATAGCGGCGACATGCGCGCCACCATGAAGATACCGGCGGTCACCATGGTCGCGGCGTGGATCAGCGCGGAGATCGGGGTCGGGCCTTCCATCGAATCCGGCAGCCAGACATGCAGCGGGAACTGCGCAGACTTGCCCATCGCGCCGATGAACAGCAGGATGCAGATCGCCGTCATCATGTTCCACGATACGCCTGGAATCGGAGCGATGTCTTTGGCATGGCTGGAGGCATTGGCGAATACCGCGGCGTAGTCCAGCGTGCCGAACACCATCAGCACCAGCCCGATGCCGAGCAGAAAACCGAAATCGCCGACGCGATTAACTAAAAAAGCTTTTAAATTGGCGTAGATCGCCGTTTCCTTCTTGTACCAGAAGCCGATCAGCAGGTAGGAAACCAGCCCCACCGCTTCCCAGCCGAAGAACAACTGCATGAAGTTGTTGGCCATCACCAGCATCAGCATCGAGAAGGTGAACAGCGAGATGTAGCTGAAGAAGCGCTGGTAGCCGTCGTCGTCTTCCATGTAACCGATGGTGTAGATATGCACCATCAGCGACACGAAGGTGACCACCAACATCATCGTGACGGTAAGCCTGTCGATCAGGAAGCCCACCTGAAAGCTGGTGTCGCCGGAAGTCAGCCAGGTATAGGCCGGGCCGTTGAATGCATTGCCGGCGAGGACATCGTTGAAAACCGCCAGCGACGCAAAAAACGACACCGCCACCAGCGCGATGGTGATGCGGTGCGACCAGGTGCGCCCCAGCATCTTGCCGAACAGGCCGGCGGCGACCGCCCCGGCCAACGGTGCCAGAGGAACCAGCAAATACAGGTTTTGCATACTCATGCGGATCAACCTTTCAAACTGTCGAGATCGTCAACGTTGATGGTGTTCAGGTTGCGGAACAGCACCACCAGTATCGCCAGGCCGATGGCGGCTTCTGCGGCGGCCACGGTCAGGATGAAGAACACGAAGACCTGCCCGGCGGTGTCGTGCAGGTAATGCGAGAACGCCACGAAATTGGTGTTGACCGCCAGCAGCATCATTTCGATCGCCATCAGCAATACGATCAGGTTCTTGCGGTTCAGAAAGATGCCGACCACGCCGATGGCAAACAGCACGGCGCTCAGTACCAGATAATGTGAAAGGGTCAACATGTTGTTCTTGCTCCCTCAATTGGGTTGACTTGTCGCTGAATCCTTGCACTCGGACGAGTGCCCGACCACAAGTTTCTCGGACTTCATGGCCACGATGCGCAAACGATCCGCCTTCTTGACCGCAACCTGCTCGGCTACCACCTGCGACTTGGCATCCTTGCGGCGGCGCAGGGTCAGCGCGATTGCGGCCACCATAGCCACCAGCAGCAACACAGCGGCGATCTCGAACGGATACGCATAGTTGGTATAGATCAGCCTGCCCAGCTCCTTGGTATTGCTGTAACCGGCCGCATGTTTGATGGCCGTTTTTCCGGCCGACGTCCCGGACGAACCCAGCACCAGGATCATTTCAATCGCCATCAGGCCAGCCAATATCGCGCCGAACGGGAGCCAGCGCCAGAAATCCTTGCGCAACTGGACCAGGTTGATGTCCAGCATCATCACCACAAACAGGAACAGCACCATCACCGCACCGACATACACCAGCACCAGCGTAATGGCGAGGAATTCCGCCTCCAGCAATATCCAGACACCCGCGCAGCTGACGAACGCCAGCACCAGGAACAGCACCGCATGCACCGGATTGCGCGCGGTGATCACGCGCAACCCCGCGAACACGATCAGCGCCGCGAACACGTAAAATACGATGGTCTCGAAATTCATCTGGCTGTCCTCTTATCGGTACTTGGCATCCGCCGCGCGATCCCTGGCGATCTGCTCTTCAAGTTTATCGCCGTTCGCCAGCAACATCGGCTTGGTGTAATACAGGTCGCCGCGTTTCTCGCCGTGGTATTCGAACACGCGCGTCTCGACGATTGCGTCCACCGGGCAGGACTCTTCGCAGAAACCGCAGAAGATGCATTTGGTCAGGTCGATGTCGTACTGCGTGGTGCGGCGCGTGCCGTCCTCGCGCTCAGCCAGCTCGATCTTGATCGCCAAAGCCGGGCACACCGCCTCGCACAGCTTGCAGGCGATGCAGCGCTCTTCCCCGTTGGGATAGCGGCGTTGCGCATGCAGTCCGCGGAAGCGGAAGCCCTGCGGGGTCTTCTCTTCGGGATACTGTACGGTGATTTTGCGCGCGAAGAAATACCGCCCGGTCAGCGCCATGCCCTTGACCAGCTCATAGAGCAGGAATGTCTTGAAGAAGTTTGTAATTTTTTCCATATTCGTTTCCTCCGCTTACCAGACCCACAGCGGGGTTTGCATCCATACGGCCACCACCACCACCCAGATGATGGTGAGCGGGATGAACACTTTCCAGCCCAGCCGCATCAGTTGGTCATAGCGGTAGCGCGGAAAGGTCGCGCGGAACCACAGGAACAGGAACAGGATGAAGGAAGCCTTGCCCAGCAGCCAGATGAAACTGTCCGGCAGGAACGGCACCGGCGACAGCCAACCGCCCAGGAACATGATCGAAGTGAGGAAGGCGATCAGGATCATGTTGGCGTATTCGGCCAGGAAGAACAGCGCGAACGCCATGCCGGAGTACTCCACATGGAAGCCCGCGACGATTTCCGATTCGCCTTCGGCCATGTCGAACGGCGCACGATTGGTTTCCGCCACCCCGGAAATCAGGTACACCAGGAACATCGGGAACAGCGGAATGAAGTACCAGCCCAGCAGCCCGACGCCGCTTTGCTGGCCGCGCACGATGTCGCCCAGGTTCATGCTTTGCGAAGCCATCAGCACGCACACCAGCGCGAAGCCCATCGCGATTTCATAGGACACGATCTGCGCGGCGGAACGCACCGCGCCGAGGAAGGCGTATTTGGAGTTGGATGCCCAGCCGGCGATGATGATGCCGTACACCGCCATCGAGGTCATCGCCAGCAGGTACAGCAACCCGGCGTTGAGATCGGCGACCGCCATCCCCTCGCCAAACGGAATCACCGCCCAGGCCGCCAGCGACGGCGCCAAACCCAGGACCGGCGCCAGCACGAACAGGAATTTGTTGGAGCCGCTCGGGATGATGATTTCCTTGAACAGCAATTTCACGCCGTCGGCGATCGGTTGCAGCAAACCGTATGGGCCGACGCGGTTCGGGCCGATGCGGATCTGCATATAGCCGATGACTTTGCGTTCCGCCAGCGTCAGATAGGCGACTGCGCCCATGATCGGCGCCACGATGAGCATAATCTTCACCACCGTCCAGATCGGCAGCCAGGCCGGGCCAAGCAGATCTTGCCCGGCCAGTTGCAAGGTATGCAGCAATTCCATCATGCCCGTTCCCCAGTTTGACCAGCGGCTTGGCTGCCGTCTTTGGGCAGCTTAGCCGAATGGCCAGTTGTTATATCAATCGGTTCCACAGCAATCGTTCCAAACATCGCGCCCAGTTCTGCCGTCGCCGGATGGCCCGCCGCCACGCGCGCTGTTCCGGCCGGCAGGGAGTCATCCGCACGCGCCGTCAAACGCACCGTTGCACTGCCTTGGCTAACCTTCACGGTATCGCCGGATTTCACGCCCAGCTTGCGCAATTCTCCGCTATGCATCGTCACGCACGGCGTTGCGGCATCGTGCGTTTTTTGCAACGATGTCGCACGACGCACGACCGCATCGGCGGAATAAATGGGTATGTCGGTCACGCGCTGTAGTGCTGCGTGGGAGGTAGGGTGGGCTCCGCCCACCATGTCGGGCGAAGCCCGGCCTACATTTGCGTCCAAGGTGTTGTTCAATTTTTCTGCAATGTTTGCACCGGGCAACACTTCATCGCGCACCGCTTCGCTGGAATCGTAATCGAAGCCTTCCATATCGAGCAGATTGCCCAATACGCGCAGTACTTTCCAGGCCGGGCGCGCTTCGCCGAGCGGCTTCACCGCTCCCTTGAAGCTTTGCTTGCGCCCTTCGGTGCTGACGAACGTGCCGGAGGTTTCCGTGAATGGCGCGATCGGCAACAGCACATCGGCATAATCGGTTGCGCGATGTTTGTAAGCGGACAATGCCACCACCATATCGGCGGCATACATCGCGGTCATCGCCTGCTGCGGATCGTGCATATCCAGTTCGGGTTCGACATTCAGCAGAACATAAGCCTTGCGCGGCGACGCCACCATCTGCCCGGCATTCATGCCCTGTTTCCCGGGCAGCGCTCCGGCAAGGTGGCCGCCAACGCTATTGGCCGCCTCGCCGAGAAAGCCGAACTTCGCGCCACACAACGCGGCGATCCGTTCCGCCAGCAAGGCGATCTGCGCCGCCTGCGGATGTTGCTGCGCGAAGTTGCCGAGCAATACCGCAACGCGTTCGCCGCTTGCCAGGCTCTTGGCAATGGCAGCGGCAACGCCGCCGACCGTGACGCTCTCGACACCCTGCGCGCTGCCCTTCTTCTCGGCGGCCAGCGCCTTGAGGATTTGCGCCAGTACGTTCACCAGTTCGCCTGGCGCGACGATGGCCTTGTTGGCGACCGGCATCAGCAGGTCGTCGTCGCTGGCATGCAAGATGTTGGCCTGTGCGCCCTTCTTGACCGCCTGGCGCACGCGTTGCGCCAGCAGCGGATGATCCTTGCGCAGGAAGCTGCCGACGATCAGCAAACGGTCGCGGCTATTGATGTCGGCCACCGGCATGCCCAGCCAGGGTGCGCCTTGCTGCTTGCCGTCCGAAGAGAAGTCGGACTGACGCAGACGGAAGTCCACGTTGCCGCTGCCCAGGCCGCGCATGAGTTTTTGCAGCAGAAAGAGCTCTTCCAGCGTGCTGTGCGGCGTCGCCAGTGCGGCGATCTGATCGGTTCCATTCTCTTTGGTGACACAGCGCAGGCCATTCGCCACATATTCCAGCGCGACCGGCCATTCGACTTCCAGCCACTTGCCGTCCTGCTTGAGCATCGGCTTGGTCAGGCGTTCCTGCGAATTCAGCCCTTCATAGCCGAACCTGTCCTTGTCGGAAATCCAGCATTCGTTGACGGCCTCGTTTCCGATGGGCGTGACGCGCATCACCTTGTTGTTTTTTACCTGTACTGCCAGGTTGGAGCCCAGGCCGTCGTGCGGGCTGACCGACTTGCGCCGCGACAATTCCCAGCTGCGCGCCGAGTAGCGGAACGGCTTACTGGTCAAAGCGCCGACCGGGCACAAATCGATCATGTTGCCGGACAGCTCGGAGTCCACCGAACTGTCGACGAAACTCATGATCTGGGCATGCTCGCTACGGAACGCCATGCCCAGTTCCATCATGCCGGCGATTTCCTGCCCGAAGCGTACGCAGCGCGTACACTGGATGCAGCGGCTCATTTCCTTCGTGGAAATCAGCGGGCCGATATCCTTCTGCATCACGATGCGTTTTTCCTCGCTGTAGCGCGACGCCGTCGCGCCATAACCCATCGCCACGTCCTGCAGCATGCATTCGCCGCCCTGATCGCAAATCGGGCAATCCAGCGGGTGGTTGATCAGCAGGAACTCCATCACGCCCTGTTGCGCCTTGACCACTTTCTCGGAATGGGTGTGGACTTTCATGCCCTCGGTAGCCGGTGTCGCGCAGGCGGGCAACGGCTTGGGCGCTTTTTCGACTTCGACCAGGCACATGCGGCAACTGGCGGCGATGGACAGTTTCTTGTGGTAACAAAAATGCGGAATATGGATGCCCGCCTTGTGCGCTGCATCCATCACGGTGGAGCCGTTCTCGGTTTCTACCTGCTTGCCGTCAATTTCAATGTTGATCATTACGCACCTGACCCGTCAGCTTTACACCAAGCAACGCTTGTGTTCGATGTGATATTCAAATTCGTCGCGGAAATGCCTGAGCATCCCCTGCACCGGCCAAACCGACGCCTCGCCCAAAGCGCAAATGGTGCGCCCGGCAAGGTTGTCGCACACGCTCAACAGCAAATCCAGATCTTCCTTGCGCCCTTCGCCATGCTCGATGCGATGCACGATGCGATACAGCCAGCCGCTTCCCTCGCGGCACGGGGTGCATTGGCCGCAGGATTCCTCGTGATAGAAATAAGACAGGCGCTCCAGCGCGCGCACCATGCAGGTCGTTTCGTCCATCACGATCACCGCGCCGCTGCCCAGGCCGGAGCCGGCTTTCTGGATGGTGTCGTAATCCATGGTCAGCCCCATCATGATCTCGGCCGGCAGCACCGGCATCGACGAGCCTCCGGGAATCACCGCCTTGAGTTTGTGCCCGTTGCGCACCCCGCCGGCCATTTTCAGCAGCTCGCTGAACGGCGTGCCCATCGGTATCTCGAAATTGCCGGGGTTGTTCACGTGGCCGGATACCGAAAACAGCTTGGTGCCGCCGTTGTTGGGCTTGCCCAACTCCAGGAATTTCTGCCCGCCTTCGCGGATGATGTAGGGGATGCTGGAAAAGGTTTCGGTGTTGTTGATGGTGGTCGGCTTGCCGTACAGGCCGAAAGTCGCTGGAAAGGGCGGCTTGAAACGCGGCTGGCCTTTCTTGCCCTCGATGGATTCCAGCAAGGCGGTTTCTTCGCCGCAGATGTAGGCGCCATAACCCAGGTGGTTGTGCAGATCGAAGCAGAAATCCGTACCCAGAATGTTGTCGCCCAGATACCCGGCGGCGCGCGCGATTTCGCAGGCTTCTTCCATGCGCTCGTAGGCCTCGAAAATTTCGCCGTGTATATAGTTATAGCCGGTCTTGACCCCCATCGCATAGGCGCCGATCGCCATGCCCTCGATGAGCAGGTGCGGGTTGTAGCGCAGGATGTCCCAGTCCTTGCAGGTGCCCGGCTCGCCTTCGTCAGAATTGCACACAATGTACTTGTCGCCAGTGTAATTCTTGGGCATGAAGCTCCACTTCAGGCCGGTCGGGAAGCCCGCGCCGCCGCGCCCGCGCAACGCAGACAGCTTGACCTCGGCGATGATCGCATCGGGAGACATTTTTTCGGTCAGCACCTTGCGCAACGCCTGGTAGCCGCCGACCTTGAGATAGTTCTCCAGCGTCCAGGGCTGGTCGAAATCCATCGTGGTGAGAATGACTGGCCCTCTCATGATTTATCCAATTCCGCCAAGATTTGATCGATCTTTTCCTTGCTCAAGCGACCGCAAAGTTTCTTGTTGTCCACGGTAAACAGCGGCGCATCCTTGCAAGCTCCCATGCATTCTCCTTCGCGCAGGCCGTACTTTCCATCCGGCGTCACTTCGCCCAGCCCGATGCCCAGCTTCGATTTCAGGTAAGCCACCGTATCTTCGGCTCCGCCCAGTGTGCAGGGCAGGTTGGTGCACACGGTGAGGGTATGCTTGCCCATGGGTTTGAGGTTGTACATGTGGTAGAAGGTCGCCACTTCATATGCCGCCATCTTTGCCATGCCGAGGTAGGCCGCGACATCGGCCATATCGTCGGTTGAAATCCAGCCCTTCTCGTCCTGCACGAAACGCAGCGCGGACATCACCGCAGACTGCTTCTGGTCCGCCGGATATTTCTTCAGCTCGCGGTTGATCCTGGTTTGTATTTGTTCTGACAACATTTATAACACCCTTTAACGATCAACTTCACCAAAAACGATGTCCTGCGTGCCGATGATGGTCACCACGTCGGCAATCATATGCCCGCGGCACATTTCGTCCAGCGCGGACATATGCGCGAAGCCGGGCGCGCGTATCTTCATGCGATAAGGCTTGTTCGCGCCGTCGGAGATCAGGTAAATGCCGAATTCGCCCTTGGGATGCTCCACCGCCGCATAGGCCTCGCCAGCCGGAACATGCATCCCTTCGGTGAACAGCTTGAAGTGATGGATCAGCTCCTCCATGTTCTGCTTCATCGCCTCGCGCCTGGGCGGGGCAAACTTGAGATTGCCCGACATCACCGGGCCGGGATTGTTGCGCAACCACTCTATGCATTGCTTGATGATGCGGTTGGCCTGGCGCAGCTCCTCGACGCGCACCAGATAACGGTCATAGGAATCGCCGTTGGTGCCGACCGGAATGTCGAAGTCGAGACGGCCATAGACCTCGTAAGGCTGTTTCTTGCGCAAGTCCCATTCCACCCCGGAACCGCGCAGCATCGGGCCGGTCATCCCCAGCGCCAGTGCGCGTTCCGGTGTGACCACGCCGATACCGACGGTGCGCTGCTTCCAGATGCGGTTATCGGTCAGCAGTGTTTCGTATTCGTCCACGTAAGTGGGGAAGCGATTGGTGAAATCTTCCAGGAAATCGAGCAGCGAACCCTGGCGGTTTTCGTTGAGTTTTTTCACCGCTGCGGCGTTGTGGATTTTCGATACCTGGTATTGCGGCATGGTGTCCGGCAGATCGCGGTACACGCCGCCCGGGCGATAGTAGGCGGCATGAAGACGCGCGCCGGATACCGCCTCATAGGCATCCATCAGATCCTCGCGCTCGCGGAAGCAATACAGGAACATGGTCATCGCGCCGATGTCCAGCCCGTGCGCGCCCAGCCATAGCAGGTGATTCAGGATGCGGGTAATCTCGTCGTACATCACGCGGATATATTGCGCGCGCAGCGGCACGTCGATGCCCGCGAGTTTTTCGACCGCCATCACATAGGCATGCTCGTTGCTCATCATCGAGACATAATCCAGCCGGTCCATGTAAGGCAGCGTCTGCAGAAAAGTCTTGTGTTCGGCCAGCTTCTCGGTGGCGCGGTGCAGCAGCCCGATATGCGGATCGGCGCGCTCGATGACTTCGCCGTCCAGCTCCAGCACCAGGCGCAGCACACCGTGCGCCGAAGGGTGCTGCGGCCCAAAGTTCATGGTGTAGTTTTTTATCTCTGCCATTTTGCGCTTCCTCAACCGCGACCGTAGTTTTCTTCGCGCACGATGCGCGGCGTCACTTCGCGCGGTTCGACCGATACCGGCTGATACACGACGCGTTGCTGTTCCGGGTCGTAGCGCATTTCCACATGCCCGGACAGCGGGAAATCCTTGCGGAACGGGTTACCGACAAAACCATAGTCGGTCAGGATGCGGCGCAGGTCGGGATGTCCGGTGAACACGATGCCATACAGATCGAAAGCCTCGCGCTCGTACCAGTTGGCGCTCGACCAGATGTCCGTGACCGATTCCAGCACCGGAAAATCGTCTTCTTCGGCAAAGATGCGCACCCGCAGGCGCGCGTTATGCTTTACCGACATCAGGTGATAGACGATCGCAAAACGAGCTTTGCAAGTTTGCGAGCTTGCGCCATTCGGCGCAATGCCTGCTTGCCCCACTTCAGTGGAGACTAACCCGGTTTCATGGGTTACGTCGGAACTAAAGCGCCGGCCTTCCCATGCATCGCCGCCATAAGCGGAGTAATCCACGCCGCACAGGTCGATCATCTGCTCGAAACCCGCCGTATCGCGCAGGCGCGTCAATGTATCCAGCATCCCGGCGGCCTTGATCACCACGGTCAGCTCGCCCAGCCTCTCGTCCATGCCGGCCAGCCTGTCGCCAAGCAAATCCGTCAGACTGGTACGCAACGTACTCAAATCAGCAGCCATAGTTAACCCTAACGCGCGATGGTATTGGTTCGTTTGATTTTGTTCTGCAACTGGATGATGCCGTACAGCAAAGCCTCCGCCGTCGGCGGGCAGCCCGGCACATACACATCCACCGGCACGATGCGGTCACAGCCGCGCACCACCGAATAGGAATAGTGGTAATAGCCGCCGCCGTTGGCGCATGAACCCATGGAAATCACCCAGCGCGGCTCGGCCATCTGGTCATATACCTTGCGCAACGCCGGCGCCATCTTGTTGCACAGCGTACCTGCCACCACCATCACGTCGGATTGGCGCGGGCTGGGGCGGAACACCACGCCGAAGCGATCCAGGTCGTAACGCGCCGCGCCGGCCTGCATCATTTCCACCGCGCAACAGGCCAGCCCGAAAGTCATCGGCCACAACGACCCGGTGCGGGTGTAATTGATGATGGTATCGAGCGTCGTGGTGACGACGCCCTTTTCCAAAAGACCTTCTATTCCCATTCCAGCGCTCCCTTCATCCATTCGTAGACAAAGCCCACCACGAGGATGGCAAGAAAAATCATCATGGAAACAAAGCCGAAGGTGCCGATCTCCTTGAGCACGACCGCCCACGGGAAAAGAAAGGCAATTTCAAGATCGAACAGGATGAACAGGATGGCGACGAGATAATAGCGCACGTCGAATTTCATGCGCGCGTCCTCGAAAGCCTCGAAGCCGCATTCATAGGGAGAATTTTTCTTGCTGTCCGGACGATGGAGCGACACCAGCCTGCCCAGCGCCAAAGGAGCCACGCCCATCACGATACCAATACAGATGAACAGCAGCACCGGAAAATAATTTTCCAACATTGAGTTTCCTCCCCTTAGATCTGTATCTGTTGTGATTTGCCGGTTCGCCCGGAATCACTTTCTTATTTGTTTGCGCCGGCAGTCTTTTGTGCCGGCTTAATATTTATATCTGGTGCCGATGAGCAGACTCGAACTGCTACGGCTTGCGCCACTACCCCCTCAAGATAGCGTGTCTACCAATTTCACCACATCGGCGATACTACTGCAAAATTATTTCGGGATCTCCCTGGACTTCGAGTCGTCAACAGGGTTAGCCGCTGGCGCAGCCGGAGCCGCCTGGGTGGCTGCCGGCTTCACTTTATCCATCACGCCTTGCTGTTGCGCGGGGTGGGCGTAAATATAAGTCAGCGCCAAACTGGTAATAAAAAATACCGT
Source organism: uncultured beta proteobacterium (assembly GCA_963828205.1). Lineage (GTDB taxonomy): Bacteria > Pseudomonadota > Gammaproteobacteria > Burkholderiales > Gallionellaceae > Gallionella. The sequence goes on along the minus strand of CAWHDU010000005.1, from coordinate 378,041 downwards.
CGCAGCGACTGCCGTGCTGCGGCTGAGGAAATTCGCGGAACCGCTGGAGCCAAACAGGCTTCCTGCAGAACCTGTGCCAAACGCCGCTCCCATGTCGGCACCCTTGCCATGCTGCATCAGCACCAGGCCGATCAGCACCACGGCCGTCAAAACATGCACTACCCAAACCAATGTTTCCACACGCTACTCCTAAAATACTATGCTAAAGACAAAATCAAACCTGACCAGCGCGACAAATCGCCAGAAAATCATCCGCCACCAGGGAAGCCCCACCGATTAACCCGCCATCAATATCCGGCATCGCAAACAATTCAGCCGCATTACCCGCCTTCACGCTACCACCATAAAGTATACACAATCCCGATGCAATTTGACCATCAAGAGATGCAACCCGCTGGCGGATAAATGCGTGGACTGCCTGTGCCTGCGAGGAACTTGCGGTTTTGCCGGTACCGATTGCCCATACCGGCTCATAAGCCACCACCGCATTGCGCAAAACATCCACTCCACCCAACTGAATCAGCGCATCCAGTTGCTCTGCAACCACCGTCTCGGTAATGCCGCTTTCACGCTGCTCCAGCGTTTCACCCATACACAGAATAGGGGTAATACCCGCATGCTGCGCAGCCAGAAACTTTTCGGCCACCAAGTGGCTGCTCTCGCTGTAGTAAGCGCGCCGCTCCGAGTGTCCGACGATTACATAACTACAGCCGAAATCGCGCAGCATCGAGGCAGACACTTCGCCGGTATAGGCGCCTTTTTCCAGTTGATGCACATCCTGTGCGCCCCACTTTACCGCGCTACCTGACAGCTTTTGCTGCGCCTGGAACAAGTATGGGAATGGCACGCAAACCGCGCAATCGACATTCCGGATTTGATTCATCCCGCCACGTACGGCATCCAGCAACTCGGTGTTCTGAGCCAGCGCACCATGCATCTTCCAATTTCCGGCAACCAGTTTGCGACGCATAGAAGTCAACCCGCTGGGCATTGAGGTGCGCAATCCTACCTGTGAACGAAAGAACGGTCAATGAAACCGGTTTATCTGTGGAAGTGCGCACCGCGCTGGTGCAAAACTGCGGCAGAGCGGTGATAAAACGCACCAATTCCTCTTACGCAAAGCGGCTCCCGCTTGATGCATCCATGATTTACCCTTAACTATCAATCTATTGAGATTGTGGAACGTATCTTGCTTTTCTTTTGTTATTCGTAATCATAAGGAGAGATGCATGGAAAACCTGAAATTTGGCAATGACGTTCTGTTTGTTTTGCTCGGCGCAATCATGGTATTGGCGATGCACGCCGGTTTTGCTTTTCTGGAACTGGGCACGGTGCGCAAGAAAAACCAGGTCAACGCGCTGGTCAAAATCCTGGCCGATTTCGCGGTTTCCACCTTGGCGTATTTCTTTATCGGCTACGGCCTTGCTTACGGTGTGCATTTTTTCACCGGTGCGGAACAACTGGCGCAAAAGAGCGGCTACGAGCTGGTGAAATTTTTCTTCCTGCTCACCTTTGCCGCCGCGATCCCAGCAATCGTTTCCGGCGGCATCGCCGAGCGCGCGCGCTTCAATCCGCAACTGGCCGCCACTTTCATGCTGGTCGGCTTTATCTATCCGATCTTCGAGGGCATCGCCTGGAACCATCGCCTGGGTGTCCAGGATTGGCTGAATGCAAGCTTCGGCGCGGAGTTCCACGACTTCGCCGGCTCTGTGGTGGTGCATGCGGTGGGCGGCTGGATCGGCCTTGCGGCGGTGCTGCTGCTCGGCGCGCGGCGCGGGCGCTACAGCAAGGAAGGGCGCATCGCCGCGCATCCGCCCTCCAGCATCCCGTTCCTCGCGTTGGGCGCGTGGATACTCACGGTCGGCTGGTTCGGCTTCAACGTGATGTCGGCGCAGGAAATCACCAAGATCAGCGGACTGGTCGCGGTCAATTCGCTGATGGCGATGGTGGGCGGCACGCTGGCCGCGTTATGGGCAGGCAAGAACGACCCCGGTTTCGTGCATAACGGCCCGCTGGCCGGGCTGGTGGCGGTATGCGCCGGCTCCGACCTGATGCACCCGATCGGCGCATTGCTGGTCGGCGGCGTGGCGGGCGCCTTGTTCGTGGTGATGTTCACCCTGACGCAAAACCGCTGGAAGATCGACGACGTCCTCGGCGTATGGCCGCTGCACGGCCTGTGCGGCGCATGGGGCGGCATCGCTGCCGGCATCTTCGGCCTCAAGGCATTCGGCGGCCTCGGCGGCGTGAGCTTCATGGCGCAATTGATCGGCACGTTGCTCGGCGTGGTAATCGCCTTTGCCGGCGGCTATGCGGTGTACGGCGCGCTGAAAAAACTGGTCGGCATCCGCCTCGATGCGGAAGAAGAATTCAACGGCGCCGACCTGAGCATCCACAAAATTTCCGCGACGCCGGAAAGAGAGTCGGGCTGGTAGTACCTCAAAGCCTGTAACGCAAAAGGGCAAGCCGGCAGGCTTGCCCTTTCTTTGAAATGGCGGAGAGCTTCAGTCTTTCAACGCTTCGACCGGCGACAAGATTCTCACTTCGTCGCTCACCATCGGCACGTATTTGGTCATGCCGAAGTCCGAGCGTTTCAGGGTGGCGCTGACATCCGCGCCGCAGGCCGGTTTTTTGGCCATCGGGTGCATGGTGCAGCGGAAGTTGCTCACGGTGAGCGTCAGCGGTTTGGTTACGCCGAGCAGGGTGAAGCTGCCCTCGGCGGCCACCACCCTGTCGCCGTCGAACACCAGCCTGTCCGAGACGAAGCGCATGGTCGGGAATTGTGCGGCGTTGAAAAAATCTTCGGCCTTCATGTGCTCATCCCATTTGTCCAGTCCCATGTCGATCGAGGCGGCCTCGATCGTCAGTTCGACGCTGCCCTTTTTTGCGGCGGTGTCGATCGTGATCTTGCCGCTGGATTTGTTGAAGCGCCCGCGCTGGGTGGAAAAACCCATATGGTTGATCTCGAACACCGGGAAGGTGTGGCGCGAGTCTATGGTGTAGTTGTCGGCGGCGCAGGCGGGCGCGGCAAGCAGGCTGGCCAAGAGGGTTGCGAGAAGTTTGTTCATGCTGTTTTCCTTTCGTGGATTCATTTTTTTGCAACGGTAAAGTGAAAGCGGACCTGCACCTCGTCGGCGACCGTGTCGGTGTCGCCCCAGACGCCCGAGCCGATGCCGTAATCGAGACGCTTGATCGGGAACATGCCGTCGATGACCAGTGTATCGGCATTCTGTTTGAGCGTGAAGGGCGCCCGGACGTCGAGCGGTTTGCCCTTGAGGGTCAGCTTGCCGAGCGCCTCGTAACGCCCCGCTCCGGACGGTTTGACGCTGCCGGAGACGAAGCTGGCGGCAGGATAGGTTTTGGTGTCGAACCATGCCTTGCCCGCGACTTCGGCGTCGGCTTCGGCGCTGCCGGTGTCGATGCTGGCGAGGTCGATGTCGATGCGCGCCGTGCCGGTTTCCGGCCTGGCCGGGTCGAGCGCGATGCGGGCGGCGAATTTCCGGAAGCGGCCTTCCACCGGCACGCCCATCTGTTTCGACACGAACGTGACGCTGCTTTGCTGCGGCAGCAGCACGGTGAATTCAGTGCCGGATGCCAGCGAGGCGGCAAATAGCAGCGGAGCCAGCAGCAAGCGTTTCATGTTTTCCTCCCGAGAAACGGAATCATCCGTGCCAGTATCGCGTCGCGCTCGATGAAATGGTGTTTGAGCGCGCCGCCGGCATGTGCCAGCACCAGCGCGAGCATGGTGAAGTTGAGGCTCTCATGCACCTCCTTGAGCAAATCGCCCAGCTCCTTGTTCTTGCCCACCAGGTCGGGCAGCGGCAACACGCCGAACCATACGGTCTGGAAGCCCCTGGCGGAGCTCATCAGCCAGCCGCTCAGCGGCACGGCGAAGATCAGCGCGTACAGCAGGTAATGCACGGTGTCGGCGGCAAGTTTTTCCCAGCGCGGCATGGTATCCGGCAACGGCGGCGTGGGGTGGGTGAAGCGCCAAGATATGCGCAGCGCGGCCAGCAGGAAGACGGTGACGCCGATCCACTTGTGATAACTGTACAGCCGGAGCTTGTCTGGCGATAGCGGAAGCTCGTGCATGTATACGCCGAGCGGGAAGGCGGCGAAGATCAGCAGGGCGATTGCCCAGTGCAGGGCGATGGCGGTATGAGTGTAACGATCGGACATGGTTTGGAGGCAATCCTAGTATTGTTCGGCGGCAATGGCAAGCATGTGAACTTGTTTGAATTTTTTCCGTCCAATCGCGCGCTTGAAAAATTTGGGGTGCGCCCCATATAGCAAGCCGGATGGCGATCGGTGTTAAACTGCGCGCCGTATTTTCAGACAATGGAGACGATAGCATGAAACGAATTTTCCTGTTCATTTTGACCAACCTTGCGGTGGTGTTCGTGATCAACATCACGCTGCGCCTGCTCGGCGTGGACCGGATACTCGACCAGAGCGGTGCCATCAATTTCAATGCGCTGCTGGTGATGTCGCTGGTGATCGGCTTCTCGGGTTCGCTGATTTCGTTGGCGATGTCCAAATGGTCGGCCAAGCATATGGTCGGCGCGCAGGTCATTGAGAACCCGATCGACCCGACCGAGCGCTGGCTGGTGGATACCGTGCGCAAACAGGCGCAAGTGGCCGGGATCGGCATGCCGGAAGTGGCGATCTACGATGCGCCGGACGTGAATGCGTTCGCCACCGGCTGGAACCGCAACGATGCGCTGGTTGCGGTGAGCACCGGCCTGCTGCACAACATGAGCCGCGACGAGGCGGAGGCGGTGCTGGCGCATGAAGTCAGCCACGTCGCCAACGGCGACATGGTGACGCTGGCGCTGATCCAGGGCGTGGTCAACACTTTCGTGATCTTTTTCGCCAAGCTGTTCGGCATCCTGGTGGATCGGGTGCTGCTCAAGAACGACGGGCGCAACGGCCCCGGCATCGGCGCCTTTGTCGCCGAAATCGCGGCGCAACTGGTGCTGGGCGTGCTGGCCAGCGTCATAGTGATGTGGTTCTCGCGCCAGCGCGAATTCCGCGCCGATGCGGGCGGCGCCAATCTGGCGGGGCGCAACAAGATGATCGCCGCGCTGGAAAGGTTGAAGGCCAACCACGAACAGACTGCATTGCCGGAAAAGATGGCCGCCTTCGGTATTTCCGGCGGCAAGGGCTTCGCCAAAATGTTCATGACCCACCCGCCGCTGGACGAGCGGATCGAGGCGCTGCGCTCCGCGCACTAACGAAAAGCTGTAGCTCGCATGATGGGTATCGCTTCGCTCAACCCATCCTACAAAGATGCAGGCCTTTTGGTTGACGCTCCTTCATGCTGGCGCAGGGTCATATCTGAAATTGGGGGTTTTCCGGTTGCTGCCCTTTCAGCAATTCCTCGAATTCTTCCGTCGGCACCGGTCTCGAGAACAGGTACCCTTGGGCATAGTCGCAGCCCGCAACGGCCAGCAGCTTGCGCTGCGCTTCCGTCTCCACCCCTTCGGCGATCACCTTCAGACCGAGCTTGTGCGCCATCACGATGATGGCCTCGGAGAGCGCCATGTCGTCAGGATCGGTCTCCAGGTCGCGCACGAACGACTGGTCGATCTTCAGATAGTCGATGTCAAATTTCTTCAGGTAGGACAGCGACGAGTAGCCCGTGCCAAAATCGTCGATCGCCGCCTGGATACCCGCGTCGCGGAATTCGAGCAGTTTGTCGATAATGTTCGGGTCAGCATCCAGCAGCACCCCTTCGGTGATTTCGATGACCATGCTCTTTCCCGGCAACTCCAGCCCCTGCAAATAACTGAACCACCTCTTGTACGAACTGCCGATGGTGCCGCTGAGCTGGATGGGCGACACGTTCACGCTGATCTGGAATCCGGGGTGGTACAGCGTCCTCCACAGCTTCAGTTGGCGCGCCGCTTCCTTGAATACCCAGTCGCCGATCTCGACGATCAATCCGGTTTCTTCGGCCAGCGGGATAAATTGTGACGGGTTGACTTTTCCGAGCTGCGGGTGCTGCCAGCGGATCAGCGCCTCTGCCTTGTCGATGCGGCCGGTAGCCATGTCCACGATAGGCTGGTAATAAACCCTGAACTGGCTGACGGCCAGCGCGCCGCGCAACTCGTTGGTCAGGCGCAGCCGCGCTTGTGCCGTCTGCTGCATGGACTGCGTGAAATAACTGAAGCGGTTGCGTCCCTCATGCTTGGCGGCATACATTGCCTGGTCGGCATTTTTGAGCAGGTCTTCCGCCTCGGTGGCGTCGTTGGGATGCAGCGTGATGCCGATGCTGGCCGACACATAGGCCGTTTCGTTTCCCAGCAGGAACGGTTTGGCCAGGCTTTGCAGGATGTTTTCGGCGACCCGTTCGATGCTGCCGGTATCGTCGAGTTCCGCCAGGATGACGGTGAATTCGTCGCCGCCCAGCCGCGCCACGGTGTCGGTTTCGCGCACGCACCCGCCGATGCGGCGCGCCGCTTCCTTCAGCAGGATGTCGCCCATGCTGTGTCCCAGCGTGTCGTTGACTTCCTTGAATTTGTCGAGGTCGATGAAAAGCAGCGCCGTTTTCATGCCGGCGCGATGCGCTTTCTTGATTTCCTGCGCGAGGCGGTCGTTGAACATGTGGCGGTTGGGCAGGCCGGTCAGGGTATCGAAGTTGGCCTGGTTCCAGATCAGTTCCTCGGATTCTTTCTCCTTGCTGATGTCGCGGATGAAGCCGCTGAACTCGTACTTGGCCCGCCGTGTTGATTGCCGCGATGGACAATTCGATGGGAAACTCGCGGCCGTCGCGATGCAGCCCCAGCAACTCGACCCGCGAATTCAATATATTTTCCTTACCCGATGCCAGGAAACGCTCCAGGCCGCTGAGGTGCGCCTCGCGGTACTGGGGAGGGATGATCGTTTCGCTCAATGTCCGTCCGACCGCTTCCTCGCGCGTCCAGCCGAAAATCTTTTCCGCCTGACCGTTCCAGCCGGTGATGATTCCTGCCGCATTCATTTGCACCACGGCATCCATCGCGGTTTCGATGGTGGCGCGCAGGCGCGTTTCATCTTCGCGGCGCGCCTCGAGCATGGCGGTGAACCCGTCGGCCATTTCGTTGAAGCTGTCGCCCACCCAGCCGAGTTCGTCGTGCGTGTCGAGCGCGATGCGCGTATCCAGGTCGCCGTCGGCAAAGGCGCGCGCGGAGCGGGCAAGCGACCGGATGCTGCCGATAATGGCGTAGTACATGCTGACCGAAAAATAAACCACTATCAGAAGCGCCAGCAAAGCGATGCTGGTGCTCAGGTACAGCGTATTTTTCGCCTGTGCGATGCGCGCCTTGATGAGGGCTTCGGTGGCCGGCAGCAGGGAGTCGTACATTTGCGCATAGCTCCTGTCGATCGCCGCCGTGGCTATATTCAGGTAGGCATCGGGAGGCGTGGCAAAACGCCCGCTGAAGATGTCGGATGCGACGAGGTCGGTGACCTTGCGCGCCGAATTGGCGATGTCTCCGGACATCGCCATGAGCGATTTATGCATCGCCGGATTATGGCGTCCTGCCTTATCGAGGTTGATGTCGAGGAACTGGAGCGCATTGCCGAGTTCGGCGACCATGACACTCAAATCGACCTTCTGCTGCCCGGTGATTTGTTTCCTCGACAGAATGCCGGTGCCGTATGCGCGAATCCGCCCGAGGTGTTCGAGCGCATGCGGCAGTTTGTCGAGGGCGGTGTCGAGCAGGTAATACGTGGTGAGTTCCGGATCCAGCGTCAGCCAATATTCGTCGGCGACAGACACCTCGAATAGCTGGAGTTGCCGGATCAGGCGGGTTTGTGCGGCAAAATTTTCGGCTACGGTCAAACTCAGGCCTTCCTTGCGTAACCGTTCCCAGTCTGACTTGATAAGCCGGAAGTCTTCGCTTGAAGATAGGCTGGCAGGCAGCTTTCCTTCCAGAGCCTTGAATGCGGCGGAGGCTTTCTGTTCCTGGGTGGCACGCCTGTCGCGCATGGTTTCGTTGCCGCCGAGCTGCGCGGCCGAGATTCCGCGGTGCAATTGGATGGCCTGCGCGGTCTGTGAGATCGGCTTGATCAGCACTAGGCCTTCCAGTTGCCGCTTCGAGGGTTGGATGATCCGGTCAAGGATGACGGACAGGCTGTACACCACCACGGCAATCGCCACCATGGACAACAGCCACAGCAGCGTAAATTTCTTGGTGTAGCCCATGCGGTTCAGCAGGGCGATGGCAGGGGAGAAGATTTTTTGCATTTATGCTTTGCTGCCGTTGTTGTCCATGTCCGCTTCTTTCCATGTAGATCGGGCTTTAGCCAGCGGCTTTGCTGCCGCTAGCCGATGAGCCGTTCGCCGACCGGGTGGTCGGATGGCGATGCAACGCTAGCTTGGCGCCTAGGCTAGCGTATCCCGGTGCGCTGCGCAATCCATACCTTGTGGATGCTGGGGCGGCCGGTATCGTTTTGCGGCGCGGCAAATTCCGGTTGCCGCTGTGCGGATGTGCTGGCCGGCGCAGTTGTGGGCGCGGTATTCCGTTGCGATGAAGGCGTATTGGTGGCAGGCGTCTTCTGGTATTCGAAGCCGTTTTCATCCTCCTCGTCTTTTTCGCGTGGCGGCTTGCCGTCATATACCAGGCTCTGGCGGCGCAACAGGTAGGTGTCGCGGATGAATTCGTAACGGTCGAGCGCAGCTTCATCCAGCACTTTTTCCTGATCCAGCAGTTGCGCGCGGTGGTTGATTGACTGGGTCAAATACAACTGGTTGCGGCTGCGGATAGGATGTACTTGGCGCAGCCCGCTCGGGCGGCTGTCCGAATAGAGCCCCACGCTGTCGCGCAGCGTGCTTGGGCCGAGGATGGGCAGCACGATAAACGGCCCGTTGCCGACACCCCAGTAGCCCAGCGTCTGTCCGAAGTCCTCGCTGTGTTTCTCCAGACCAAGCGGCGTTGCGATATCCATCAGTCCGAAGACGCCTACCGTGGTATTGATCAGCAGGCGTCCGCCATCCGAAATAAACCGCGCCAATTTGAATTGCAGCAGGTCATTGATTACGACGGTTAAGTCATCCAGGTTGGAGAAGAAATTGCTTACCATGATTTTGCCGGGAAGCGGCATCACGGCGTTGTAGCCCTGCGCAACCGGTTTTGCGATGGCCTTGTCGACGACATCATTGAACTGGTATATGCCGCGGTTGAACGGCTCCAGGGGGTCTGCCGGATTTTTCGCGTATGCGGTGGCGCAGCCGGTTAGCACAAGGGCAGCGATTGCTAATAGGATGCGGGTGGTGTTCATGTCGTCCGGCGGTTCTTTTTGGCAATTATAGGCGGTTTGGCGGATGCCGGTAAAGCCTTGTAAAGGCTGCCGACCCAATCTGCTAAAATGCCCCAAGAAGCAATATTAACCGTGACTTTTACCGGATCATGACTATAGTCGCTGTATTTAACCAGAAGGGCGGGGTAGGCAAAACTACCACGGCGCTCAATCTTGCCGCCGCGTTGGCGCGTCGCGGACACAAGCCGGCAGGTATCGACCTTGACCCGCAGGCGCAATTCGGCGCCATTGCCGGTATTACCGCACATTCCGGTGATGACAGCATTTACAGCCTGTTCCAGCGCAACCGCCCGTTGTGCGAAATAATCCAGGAATCGGCCAGCGGAATCGCCATCATTCCGTCGCACATAGAGTTATCCAAGGTGGATGCGCTGTACGGCAAGGGCTACAACGCGATCAACAAGCTGAACTTGAGTTTGCAGGCGGAAAAAACGGAAGCCGGGAACAGGCACTGGATAATCGATTGCAGCCCGCTGGTTGGCGTCCTTTCGTTGAATGCCATATTCGCCTGCGATGGCCTTATCGTTCCCGTGTCGGCGGACTACCTGTCCATCAAGGGCGCCATCCAGATACAGAAAACCCTCAAGGCGCTCGAACGGGTGCTGAAGCGCCGCGTAAACCGCCGCTATCTGCTCACCCGCTTTGACTCGCGGCGGCGCATGGCCAGGAATATCCTGCTTATGGCCGAAAAGGAGTTCGGCGCGGATGTTTGCCGGACGCTCATTGCGGAAAACGTCAGCCTGGCGGAAAGCCCGTCGCTGAACAAGACAATCTTCGAGCACGCGCCCAACAGCCGCGGGGCGCAGGATTACAATGCGCTGCTCGACGAATTGATGGCGGACGGCTTTATCTGATACTGATGGAGTTCAGTTCTGCTTGGCGATCAGCGACAACATATCCTCTATGTCGGCCGATTGGGAGAATTCCTTTTCAGGGTTGATTACCCTGCAATTCATCACCTGGCAATGGAGGTACATCTGGCGCAGTTTGCGTTCCGCGTCCGCCAGATCCTTGCCGAAAATCTGGACGCTCTCGACTTTTTGCCCATCGCGCGTTGTCACGGAGAAATCGAATTTCGGCATACTTCCCCCTAAGCCGGACGAGCCGGAACCAAAATGTAGGTCGGGCTTTGCCCGACATGGTGGGCGGAGCCCACCCTACTGGTATTACAAATCATAAATTACGAAACATCATCTGGAACCTGCCCGCATCCGCGTAGGGCGGATGAGCCGAAGGCGTTATCCGCCGAATGGAAATCATACGGCGGAAGGCGCTACGCTTTTCCGCCCTACAGGTTTTGAGCATGTTCCGTTATTTCCGGTTCTCGATACTAGAATATAGCCGTCCCGGAAAGCCGGCAAATTGTAAAACGGGAACCTCAAACCGGTTTACGCGCAGGGTAAAGGCGGCAAGGGAAGGCGTCAAGGCTTATCGCAGCTGCATCTCGCAGCTTGGCAAATGCCCTGCTCTGCTAGAATAGCTCGACTTTCGATCATCTGGAGCGCCGCCATGACCTATGTGGTTTCGGAAAATTGCATCAAGTGCAAGTACATGGATTGCGTGGAAGTATGCCCGGTGGACTGTTTCCGCGAAGGGCCGAATTTTCTGGTGATCGACCCGGACGAATGCATCGACTGTACGCTGTGCGTGGCGGAATGTCCGGCGGAGGCCATTTTTGCCGAGGAAGATTTGCCGGAGGATCAGCGCCAGTTCATCGCGCTGAACGCCGGGCTGGCAAAAAAATGGAAGCCCATCGTCGAGAAAAAGGACGCGCCCGCCGATGCCGATAAGTGGCGCGGCGTGAAGGATAAGCTGCGCTTCCTTGTGCGCTGATGGAATAGTTTCCGCTGCGCGGCCCGCATTGTGCAGAGGCTCCCTTGAGTTCTGGTTTTTATAAAACAGCTGCAAAGCAAATACTGTCCCGCCATGCGCGGGACTTGCCCGACCTGCGCGGGGCGACCGTCCTGCTGCCCAATTACCATGTCGCGCAGCCGCTGGCGCAAGCGTTAAGCGCGGCGGCCAATCTGCCAGCATTGCTGCTGCCGCAAATGGTGACGCTCAACGACTGGGCGCAATCCGTTCCGCTCGATGCGCCCGTTGCTGCCGATAGCCAGCGCAGCGCCTTGCTGTACCAGCACCTGCGCAAGCAGCAGTGGTTCGGGCAGGCAGACTTGTGGAGCATGACGCGGGAACTGCTCGCGCTGTTCGATGAGCTCACCCATTCGCTCGATGCCTTGCCGCGCGACGCGGAGGCGTTCGCCGCCGCCGTGCAGCAGGCGTACCGGGCGCGGCAGAACGCCGCGCTGCAACTGGAGGCACGGCTGGTGTTCGAGCTGTGGCACGCGATGCAGGCGGGCGATGGGCTGGATGCGGCGCGTGCCTGCCAGCAACGGCTGGCGAAGCTCGCGGCGCAGGCAAGCCGGCCCTTGTTTGTGCTGCGCGCCTCGGGCTGGGATGCATTCGAGCAACGCTTCCTCGATGAATATGCCAAACGCGCGGCGGTAGAGGTGTTCGATTTGCGCGAGATGGCAGCGCAAACTGTGGCACCGCGCTTCTTCGCCGCAACCAGCCTCGAACAGGAAGCGCGCGCCGCTGCCATGCAGGTGCGCCGCTGGTTGCAGGCAGGCAAGCGCGACATCGCCATCGTCGTGCTGGATCGCGTCGTGGCGCGGCGCATGCGTGCCCTGCTGGAACGCGCGCAAGTGCTGGTGGCGGACGAGACCGGCTGGACCTTCGATACGCTGTCGGTGTGTACGGCGCTGGATCGCTGGCTTACCGCGCTGCAAAGCGATTTCTATCACCACGACCTGCTCGACCTGCTCAAGTCACCGTTCATCTTCGCCGACATATCTGCGAGCGAACGCAAGGCGGCGGTGTATCGGCTGGAACAACTGCTGCGCAAACAGGGGGTGGTGGCAGGGCTGGAAAAATTCGTCGCGCTGGCCGAACATGAAACGGCGCTGCATCAACCGCTGGCGCGCCTGCGCCAGGCTGCCATGCTGTTGGAACAAGGCAAAAAAAGAACACTGGCGGAGTGGCTGGAAGCATTGCGCGAAAGCCTGCATGTGCTGGGCATCGACACCGGCCTGCAACAGGACGAGGCCGGCGCGCAATTGCTGCGCGCGCTCGAGGTTTGGCAACGGGAACTGGCTGCCGACGCGGGGCGTTACCGCTTTGCCGAGTGGCGGCGCTGGCTGGCGCAGCAACTGGGCACGCAGACCTATCGCGACAGCGGCATCGACAGCCCGGTGCGCTTCACCCACCTCGCGGCGACGCGCTGGCGCGCCTTCGATGCGGTGTTGCTGCTCGGGTGCGATGCCGGCCATCTGCCCGGCGCGGCGGACGGCGGGCGCTGGTTCAACGATGCGGTGCGCAGCGCGCTCGGCCTGCCTACGCGCAGCACCCACGCCGCACGGCAACGCGACGACCTGCTGGCCTTGCTGGCGCTGAACGACTGCGTGCTGGCCACCTGGCAGAAGGAGCGCAACGGCGAAAAAGGATTGCTCAGCCCGTATCTGGAGATGCTGCGCGACTTGCATACGCCGAACCATGGAGACGACCTGAGCGACAACGAATTGCATGCCTGCCTCGCGGCGGAAGAGGCGCATAGTGCGGCGTTGCCGCAAGTCGTGCAGCCTGCGCCGGGCGTTGCAACAGAAGCTGTGCCGGCAAGCGTCTCCATCGGCGCCTACAACTCGCTGGTCGCCTGCCCCTACCAGTTCTATGCGCGGCATATCCTGCGCCTGAATGAACTCGACGAAGTCCAGGAAACCATCGAGAAACGCGATTACGGCGAGCGCGTACACGACATTCTGCGCCGTTTCCATGAACGCTACCCGCAGGTGGGCGGGCATCCTGCCGGTGAGCTGGAAGCCACCTTGCGCCGGATCAGCGAAGAAGTGTTCGCCGATCTGTTGCAGCAGGATTTCGCCGCACGCGCCTGGCTGGCGCGCTGGTTAGCGGCGTTGCCCGCCTACCTCGAGTGGCAACTGCAAAACGAGGCGCAAGGCTGGCGCTATGCCGAGGCGGAGAGCGCTTTCGATTGGGAACTGGAAGGAGTGAGTCTGCGCGGGCGCATCGACCGGCTGGATGTGAGGGAACAAGAGAAGCGGGTGCTGGATTACAAGACCCAGAGCGAACAAGTGCTGCGCAACAAGCTGCGCGAGCCGGGTGAAGACGTGCAACTGGCATGCTACGCCTACGCGCACGAAGCGGCGGATGCGGCATTCGTCAGCATCGAAAATGGAAAAGTGAAGCTGGTGGAACCCAGATACGATGTTCCGCAACTGGCGCAACTCAATGTCGAGCGCCTGCTGCAGGCGATGGGCGGCATACGCGGCGGTGCGGGTTTGCCCGCGAACGGTATCGATGCCGTGTGCGTGCATTGCGAGATGCGCGGCGTGTGCAGAAAGGGCGAGTGGGGTTCAGGAATCGGGGTTCAGGAATCAGGAATTAGGAATCAGTTCCCCTCTCCCGCAGGCGGGAGAGGGGCAGGGGTGAGGGAAAATGGATAACCGTATTGCCCTCGATCCCCGCCGCAGCGTCGTCGTCGAAGCCTGCGCGGGCAGCGGCAAGACCTGGCTGCTGGTGTCGCGCATCGTGCGCCAGTTGCTGGACGGCGCGCAGCCCGCGCAGATACTCGCGATCACCTTCACGCGCAAGGCGGCGCAGGAAATGCAGGCGCGCTTGCAGCTCTGGCTGCGCGATCTGGCGATGGGCGACGATGCATCGGTGCGCCAGTTTTTCGTCGAGCGCGGGCTGGATAAATTGAGTGATGAGCAGGCGCAGCGCGCCCGCAGCCTGTATGGCAACGTGTTGCTGGCGCAACCGGGCATCACCATCAGCACCTTCCACGGCTGGTTCATGCAGGTCATGCGGCGCGCGCCGCTGAACGCCGATGTGATGCAGGGTATGAGCCTGCTGGAACGCGCGGGCAGCGTGCAGGAAGAAGCATGGGAAGAGCTGCTGGAGCAGATGCGCAAGCAGCCGGACGGCGTCGGAGCGCGGCACATGCAATGGCTGTTTGAAGAGTGCGGCCTGCACGGCACGCGCAAGCTGCTGTTCAACTTCCTTAACAAACGTGCCGAGTGGTGGGCATATAGCCGGGGGCAGGATGACGCCTTGACGTTCGCGCTGAAGAACTTGCGGAATAAACTCGAAGCCGATCTGGAAGGCGATCCGCCGGAGGAATGGGGAAGATGCGGAATCAGCGAAGAATCGCTGTTTTCGTTCATACACCGGTTGGCAGGAAATGGCACCGATACGCAAAAAAACAAGGCATCGGAATTGGAGCGCGCATGGACTGGTTCGGTAGCGAAGGAGCGATTCATGAAAGTGTGGCCGCTGCTTTTTACCCAAGCAGGTGAGCCACGCAAATTCAAGCACACCAGAAAACAGGACGAGGCGATTTTCGATAGAGCATTGGCTTTGCTGCATGCCAATTTGCAAGCCGTGCGCGACACGCTTGCCGAGCGGCAGGCGTATCGCCTCAACGAGGCGGTGCTGCATTGCGGCGTGGCCTTGCTCGAACGCTATCAGGCGCTCAAGCAGCAGAAGCAGCAGATGGATTTTTCCGATCTGGAATGGCAACTGTGCCGCCTGCTGCAACAGAGCGAACACGCCGAGACCATGCAGTACAAACTCGACAGCCGCTACCGCCATGTGCTGCTCGACGAGTTCCAGGACACCAACCCGCTGCAATGGCAGATACTGCGCGCGTGGTTCGATGCGGCGGTGGCGGTGGATTCACAGCCCACCGTGTTCGTCGTCGGCGACCCCAAGCAATCCATCTACCGCTTCCGCCGCGCCGATGCGCGGCTGTTCGGAATGGCGCGCGACTACCTCAAGGAACATTTCGCGGCGCACGAGCTGCACAACAACCACACCCGCCGCAACGCGCCCGCCGTGCTGGATGCGGTGAATGCAGTGTTCGCCGGCCATCCCGAAGGCTTCGTGGATTTTGAGCCGCACACTGCCGAACATGCCGGCTTGCTCGGCTATGTAGCAGTGCTGCCGCTCGCCGGAGGACAGAAGACAGAGGACGGAGGACAGAATCAGCCGTCATCAAGCAAACCGGGTTTACGCGACCCGCTGACCACGCCGAGAGCTGAAGCCGAGGAAGGCGCGCGCCACAAGGAAGCCGCACAGTTCGCCGAGCTGCTGCAAACCATCGTCGGCGGCTGGTCGGTTAACGAAGATGGCAAAGAGCGCCGCGCAACTTATGGCGACATCATGGTGCTGGTGCGCAGCCGCACCCATCTCGCGGTGTACGAAGAAGCCCTGCGCGCGCGCCACATCCCCTTCCTCAGTTCGCGGCGCGGCGGCCTGCTCGACACGCTGGAGGCGGAAGACGTGCAGGCGCTGCTGATGTTCCTCATCACCCCGTTTGCCGACCTCGCGCTGGCGCAGGTGCTGCGCACGCCGGTTTTCGCGTGCAGCGATGAAGACCTGATGGCGATTGCAGGATTCAGGATTGAGGATTGTGGATTGAGCAAGGCAGCGTGTGAAGACGGAGCTGATGTTTTCCCTCAAACTTCAGTCCTCAACCCTCGATCCTCATGGTGGCAACGCCTGCAACATCTCGCCGATCCATCGCCCGCATTGCAACGCGCCGCCAGCCTGCTGAAAAGCTGGCTCGCCCTCGCCGATAAACTTCCCGTGCACGACCTGCTCGACCGCATCTATTTCGAGGGCGACGTGCTGGCACGCTACAACGCCGTGTTGCCGCCCGAGATGCGCGCCAAGGTCGCCGCTAACCTGCACGCCTTCATGGAGATCGCGCTCTCCGTGGATGCCGGACGCTACCCCAGCCTGCCGCGCTTTTTGCAGGAGCTGCGCGAATTGCGCGACAGCACGGATGATGCGCCGGACGAAGGCAGGTTAGGCACGGCGGGCGACGCGGTGCGCATCTACACCGTGCACGAGGCGAAAGGGCTGGAAGCGCCCATCGTCTGGCTGCTGGACGCGAACGCAGAAAAGAAGAGCCGGGAAGGCAACGACGTCTTGCTCGATTGGCCTGCGCACGAGCCGCAGCCGCTGCACTTCTCGATGTATGCCGACCAGGCCTCGCGCGGCAGGAAACGCGCGCCGCTGTTCGAACAGGACGCCGCGCAGCAGGCGCGCGAGGAGATGAACCTGCTCTACGTCGCCATGACCCGCGCGCAACAGGCGCTGATCGTCAGCGGCAACAGCAAGGGCGAAGACAAAGAGGAGAGGAAGAAGGCGCTGTCCTGGTACGACCGCATCGCGGCGGCAACCACCCAACCTGTCATTCCGGCGCAGGCCGGAATCCAGATAGTCGAACAAGCTTCGCGCAGCGAGACGAATCCTTTGTGTCGCCCGCTATGCGGAGATGATAAATCGCTGGATGGCCGTCCCTCGAAACTCGCCGCAAGCAGCTCGTTTTCCTGCCTACTCCTGAATGACAAGAGCGCTAAGGTTGAATTACCCCCCATCCTCCCCACCGGCAAACGCGCCGCCCGCAACACCGCGCAACAACAGCGCGGCATCTGGCTGCATGCTCTGCTGCAACACATCACGGATGGCAACGTGGCGGACGAGCGTGAACTTCAGCAACGCCTTGCCATCCCCTCTACCGAAATAGAACTCCTCTGGCAACAAGCCCAACACCTGCTCACAGTACCGCAACTCGCGCGCTTCTTCGACCCGCAGCAATACCGCAACGCCTGCAACGAGATGCCCTATGTCAACGCGCATGGTGAACTGAAGCGCATCGACAGGCTGGTGGAATTCGATGACGAAGTATGGGTGCTGGACTACAAGCTGGGCGCACCAAAGGCAGGCAATCCGCTATCAGCTGAAGCTGATGCGGAGTTGTCACGCGGCGAAGATGCCGCGCGCTATCGCGCGCAGATGGAGGAATACCGCAGCGCGATGCAAACGGTTTATGCGGGCAGGGCGGTACGCTGCGCATTGGTGTTTGCGGATGGGGCGTTGAGTGTATTATCCTGATCGTCGGGGTTTGGCGTTGGCCTGGAAAACAATACTGGCACAATTGATATTGGCGGCGATAAAGACACAAGGAGGAGGAGCTTGACGATGAATGAGAACCTGAGAGGCGGAACCCGGGCGCATAACCCGGACCTGGACTGGAACCTGTTGCGTGAGACGATACTGATGCTCGAGCTCGCGGCCGGGCAGATCGAGCACGCGATGAAGGACAGCAATGCCTCGGTTGACGTGTTGACCGACAGCTTCACCAGCATGGCCGGATATTTGCGTTCGATGTCCGATGTGCTGGACAGCCTGCCGGACGACGGGGCGGACGGCGGCAAGAAAGCGGAGATGCAGCGCATGGCCGAGAACGTGACGGGCATGGTGCAGCAGTCCATCATCGCCTTCCAGTTCTACGACAAGCTGACACAGCGCCTGACGCATGTCTGCCACAGCCTCGCGGCATTGAGCGGGCTGGTGGCCGACCGCCCGCGCCTGTACAACCCGAACGAGTGGGTGGGGTTGCAGGAAAAAATCCGCAGCAAGTACACAACCGCCGAGGAGCACGCGCTGTTCGAGGCGGTGATGAAGGGCGTGCCGGTACAGGAGGCGCTGGACCGCTATATGAGCGATATGAAGAAAAAAGGCGACGACATCGAACTGTTCTGATCGATGTTCATTGCGGGGCAGAGGCCCCGCTTTTGGCCGACTGCCATGCGGCCAGTTTCGCGCGCATGCGCTTGTAGTGCGAGCCGCGCCAGTAAACCCGCCCGCATTCAGGACAATGGCACAGCGGCTCATCCGGCCTGAGCGCATCGGCGGGAACGCGCGCCTGTGCCGTGGCGTCCGCGGCAACCAGCGGCGCGTTGTCCTCCAGGCAGCGGGTGAAGGCATGGCCGAGCCAGTCGAGTTTGAAGTGCGCGCCGAGCGCGGCGGCGAGCCGGTCGAGATCGCCCTGCGGCAGCAGCAGAGCCACGCTTGGCGCCGCCTTGTGTTCCCGCACCAGCTGGTCCTGCGTCAATAAGAGCCTATTTCAGTAGGTTTCATGCCCCGCGTTGGGTCTGGGCGCGGATGGATGCAAGACGCAGCGCGCAGCCAATGGTCGTTCCATTGGCAAGCGGTGCAACGCCGCAGACGCCGCGCCCAGACCCAACCCGAAGGGCCGCTTGCCTGCGGGCGCATTGCGGCGTTGCGGCCTGCTTGTGGAGAATGACTACACGGCGCAGCCCGCGCCTTGCACTGCATCCCGCAGGCAAACGGCGCGGGGCATGAAACCTACTGAAATAGGCTCTAAATAGCGCCCTTCTTCGAGGCATTGCCGTAGCAGCTCAGCGTCGCCGCGGCCACCGTTGGCCAACAACGCGTCGTATCCGGCGGCGCGCAGGTAGCGGCACAGCCGGCCTAGCATTTCATCGCACAAAAAGCGGGGCAGGGCAGTCATGGCGTCATGTTACACTTCGCGAAAATCAGGAGCAGAATTCGTCGAGATAATTATTTGCCACCCGAAGTTAACCTTGTCAAGGAGACTGAAATGGAACATACCCTGCCCGCATTACCCTACGCGATGGACGCGCTGCAACCGCACATGTCCAAGGAGACCTTCGAATACCATTACGGCAAGCATCATCAGGCCTACGTCACCAACCTCAACAACCTGGTCAAGGGCACCGAATACGAGAATCTCGATCTGGAAGCCATCATCAGGAAAGCGCCCGCCGGCGGCATCTACAACAATGCGGCGCAGGTGTGGAACCATACCTTTTTCTGGAACTGCATGAAGCAGAATGGCGGCGGCGCTCCAAGCGGCGCGCTGGCGGATGCGATCAACAAGAAATGGGGCAGCCTCGACGATTTCAGGAAGGCTTTCCAGGCTTCCGCCGTGGGCAATTTCGGCTCCGGCTGGACGTGGCTGGTGAAGAAAGCCGACGGCGGCCCGGACATTGTCAACATGGGCGCGGCCGGTACGCCGCTCACTACAGGCGACAAGGCGCTGCTGTGCGTGGACGTGTGGGAGCACGCCTACTACATCGATTACCGCAACCTGCGTCCGAAATATGTCGAGACCTTTCTCGGCAATCTGGTGAACTGGGATTTTGTGGCGAAGAATTTCGCGTGACGCGCAGATGAAGTTGCGACGAGTATGGGGCTTCCGGTAATGGCGATTGCAGGTTTTTCCCGCTCCGTTTTCTGGATGCCGGTCATTGGAGTTGCGCTCGGTATGGCGGCGCCCATGCATGCCGCTGCCGGATCACCTGCGCCGGATGCACAAGCCGATCTCACCGGGCTTTCCATCGAAGAACTGCTGAACGTCGAGGTGACCTCGGCGGGGCGCAAGCCGCAGAAGCTGGAAGATACCGCGACGGCCATCCACGTGATCACGCGGGAAGATATCCGCCGCTCCGGCATGACCGGCATCCCCGAATTGCTGCGCATGGTGCCGGGCTTGCAGGTGGCGCAGATCAACGGCAATACCCCGGCCATCGGCAGCCGCGGCTTCGATCAGAGATACAGCAACAAACTGCTGGTGCTGCTGGACGGGCGCACCCTGTACACGCCGACGTTTTCCGGCGTGTATTGGGATGCGCAGGATGTGGTGCTGGAAGACATCGAAAGGATCGAGGTGATCCGCGGCCCCGGCGGCACGCTGTGGGGGGCGAATGCGGTCAACGGCGTGATCAACATCATCACCCGGTCCGCGGCGGCGACCCAAGGGGGCATGGTGAATGCCGGCGCAGGAATTCACGAGCGGCCCGGAAATCACGAGTGGCAGGGGACGGTGCGCTACGGCGGCGAGATCGGGGAAACCGGGCATTTCCGTATCTACGCCAAGAGCATCGGCCAGGATAACTTCCCGCTCGCCGGCGGCGCGCAGGCACACGATCAGCGCAACATGCGCAGCGCCGGTTTCCGCGCGGACTGGACTCTGCCCGGCGGCGACACGGTCATGGCGCAAGGTAGTCTCCATGATGTAAGCGCCGATCAAACCATCCGGGCCGCGCAGTTGTCTCCTCCCGCGACGCTTCCGCTGGACACGACCATCGCGCAAAAAAGCGGCAACCTGTTGATGGGCTGGAAACGTGCGCTGTCCGCCACCTCGGAGTGGTCGCTCAAGTTTTACTGCGATTATTACGAGCGGCAGGGCGGGGGCATCGGCGAGAAGCGGGATACCTGCGATGCGGATTTCCAGCACCGGTTTTTGGCGGCGGGAAACCACGATTTCGTGTGGGGGGTGGGCTACCGGCAGACGGGCGATGAACTGAATAATGCGTTTATATTGTCGTTCGTGCCGCCCCGCCGCCGGGACAGCATCGTCAGCGCTTTTTTTCAGGATGAAATCGCGCTTGGCCAAGGTGGTGACAGGGACAAGCTGCACCTGATACTGGGCTCCAAGTTCGAGCACAACGACTACAGCGGTTTCGAATATCAACCCAACCTGCGCCTGCGCTGGACGCTGGACGAACGTCAGATGGCCTGGGCGGCGGTATCGCGCGCCGTGCGCACTCCTTCCCGCGCCTATTCGGATGTCCAGTTTAATGCGGCGGCTTCCCCCAAGGCCGGCACACCCTCCATAGCGCTGATGCGGCTCATCGGCAGCCCGGCGGCTCAATCAGAAGAGTTGCTCGCTTACGAGGCGGGTTACCGTGCCCATCCTTCCGAACGGCTGCATCTGGATGCGACGGGCTTCTATAACGAATACCGCAACCTGATGACCCTGGAGCCGCTGGCGCCGTATGTCGAGGCGGGGCCGCCGCCCCGGGTGGTTGCGCCACAGCAGTTTCAAAGCAAGGCGAGCGCGGCAACCCACGGGCTGGAGTTGTCGGCAAGCTGGCAACCTGCGGAAAAATGGCAGCTCAAGGCCGCTTATTCCTGGCTGGAAATGCGCATTCGCCGCGACGCGGACAGCGCCGACAGCGCCATCGAAGCCAAAGCCGGCGATGCGCCCCGGCACCAGATGCAATTCCACGCGCACCATGCGCCGAATGCACGTACCGACCTGGACGTCTCGCTCTATTATGTGGATAAACTGCCCAACCAGAACATTCCCGCCTATACCCGCCTGGATGCGCGCTGGGGCTGGCGCCCCAATCGCGACCTGGAACTCGGCCTGGGCGCGCGCAATCTGCTCGACCGCCGGCATCCGGAATTTGTTTCCGCCCTCGTGGGGCCGGCGACCAGCGAGGTGCCGCGCAGTATTTACGGAACGGCGACTTGGAAGTTCTGACGCCGGACACCAAACCGCCGCTTGCCCGCCGGGTGGGCGCGGCAATTATCCGGCTGCTGTGTTGCGCGATGCTGCCGCTCGCCCTGTCGCCGGCACATGCCGCGCCGGCCGAATACGAGCTCAAGGCCGCGTTCATCTACCAGATCGCGAGGTTCGTCGAATGGCCGCCCCGCGCCGGCGAACCGGCGGGCGCGCCGTTGCGCCTGTGCGTGTTCGGCGGCAACCCGTTCGGCCCGGCGCTGGAAACCATCCGGGGCAAACAGGTCAACGGGCGGAGAATGGAAGTGTCGCTGCTCGACATGAGCGCGGACACCCGCGAATGCGGCCTGCTGTTCATCGCCGCCCCGGCGGAAAAACACCTCGAACGCATCGCCGCCATTTCGCGCGGCAGCGGCACGCTGACCATGGGCGACACGGAAGGGTTCGCGCGGCGCGGCGCGATAGTCAATTTTTTCGCGGAAAGCGGGAGAGTCCGTTTTGAAATTAACCTGGAAGCCTCGCGGCACACCGGGCTCAAGATCAGCTCGCAGCTGCTGAAACTGGCGCGCATCGTCCGGGAAGAGGCGCCATGAAACGGGCGGAATGGTTCCGCGATGCGCCGATCAAGAGCAAGCTGCTATGGATCGGCTTGCTGACTTTTGGCTTCGCGCTGCTGTTCGTCAGCCTGATCCTGACGGTGAGGGATGTCGTCGAGTGGCGCAACCGGACAGTGGCCGAACTGAGGACTTACGCCAGGGTGATCGGCGCCAACGCCGTGCCGGCCATGCTGTTCGACGACCGCAAGGCCGCCGCCGAGACGCTGTCCGCGCTGTCCGCCAAGCCGGATATTGTCCACGCCGTTATTTACGACAGGCAAGGGAAAGAGTTCGCGAGCTACCAGGAATCTGACCATGCGCACTATCCCTTGCCGTCCTCCGGGATCGAGGAGCACCGGTTCACCTTTGACAGCCTGACCATTTCGAGCCCGGTCAGCTTCAAGGATGAAGCGCTGGGCAGCATCTCCCTGGAGGCCGATCTGCGCGGCTTGTATATGGGGGTCATGCGCGGCATCGGGCTGATTTTCCTGGCGGCGTTCGGCGTGTTCCTGCTGGCCGCGTCCCTGTTTGCCAGGCTGCAGAAAATCATCGTCGCCCCGATCCAGGATATGGCCGGAGCGATGCAGGGCGTCATCACGGAGCAGAATTTCGCGGCGCGGGTGGCGGTTCACGGCAAGGACGAAGCGGGCATGCTGGCCGGCACCTTCAACATCATGCTGGAATACATCCAGTTGCGCGATGCCGATCTGGAGCAACACCGGGCGCATCTGGAGGAAGAGGTCGCGCAGCGCACCGCCAGATTGACCGAAGCGCAGCGTCTCGCCCATCTGGGCGACTGGGAATGGGATATTGCGGACAACAGGCTGGACTGGTCGGATGAAATCTACCGCATCTTCGGCCTCGCGCCGCAGCAATTTTGCGCTACTTATGAAGCGTTCCTGCAGGCCGTGCATCCGGAAGACCGGCAGCGCGTGGATACTTGCGTCCGCGAGGCGCTGGAGCAGAATCGCCCCTACAGCATAGACCACCGCATCGTGCTGCCGGACGGGACGGTGCGCCATGTGCACGAGCAGGCAGAGGTGTCGCGCGACGGGGAAGGGCAGCCCGTCAAGATGCATGGAACGGTGCAGGATATCACCGGGCAAATGCAGGCCGAGCAGGAGCTGCGCATCGCCGCTACCGCATTCGAGACGCAGGAAGGCATCATGATTACCGGCCGGGATGGCCGCATCCTCCGGGTTAACTACGCCTTCACCCGTTTGACCGGCTACAGCGCCAGCGAGGCGATAGGCAAAACTCCCGCCATGCTCCAGTCCGGGCGGCAGGATGCGGAGTTCTACCGCAACCTGTGGGAACGCCTTATCCGCGACAAATACTGGCATGGGGAAATCTGGAACAAGCGCAAGAATGGCGAGATTTACCCGGAATGGATCACTATCACCGCTGTCTCCGATGCGGGCGGGCAGGTAACGCATTATGTCGCGGTGTTTTCCGACATCACGCAGCGCAAACAGAATGAAGACGAGATTTACAACCTTGCCTTTTATGACCCGCTCACGAAATTACCCAACCGCCGCCTGCTGATGGATCGCCTGAGCCACACCATGGCTTCCGGCGCCCGCAGCGTCGAATATGCTGCCCTGATGTTTATCGACCTCGATAACTTCAAGATGCTCAACGACACCCAGGGCCACGATGTCGGCGACCTGCTGTTGATTGAAACCGCATGGCGCCTGCAAGACTGCGTGCGCGAGGGGGACACCGTTGCCCGTTTGGGCGGCGACGAGTTTGTGGTCATGCTGGAAGGGCTGAGTGAAGAAGTCGAACAGGCCGCCATCCAGGCGGAGGCGGTGGGGGAAAAGATTCGCGCAGTTCTCAACCAGCCTTACCTGTTAAAGGACTTTAAACACCACAGTTCCAGCAGTATCGGCATCTGCCTGTTCCATGGCCGCGATGTCGCCGTGGATGAGCTGCTCAAACGCGCCGACATGGCGATGTACGAAGCGAAAACTTCCGGCCGCAATGCGTTGCGTTTCTTCGATCCTGCCATGCAGGCGGATCTTGAAGAGCGCTCTTCGCTTGAAGCCGATCTGCGCCGCGCTGTCTCCGAGCAGGAACAATTCCTGCTCTATTATCAGCCGCAGGTCGATTCATCGGGGCACATGGTCGGCGCCGAGGCATTGGTGCGCTGGCAGCACCCCGAACGCGGCATGGTGTCCCCCGCCGAATTCATCCCGCTCGCCGAGGAAACCGGGCTGATCCTGCCGTTGGGCCACTGGGTGATGTCAACTGCCTGCCGGCAGTTGGCGGCCTGGGCAACGCAGCCGGAAATGGCCCATCTCACCGTGGCGGTGAATGTCAGCGCCAAGCAGTTCCACCTGCCGACTTTCGTTGAAGAGGTGCTGGCATTGGTCGATTACTTCGGGGTAAATCCCGCCAGGCTCAAGCTGGAGATCACCGAAAGCCTGCTGCTGGGCAAGGTGGATGACACCATCGCAAAAATGACCGCGCTGAAAGCCCGCGGCATCAACTTCTCCATGGACGACTTCGGCACCGGCTATTCCTCGCTCTCCTACCTGAAACGCCTGCCCTTGTACCAGTTGAAGATCGACCAGTCGTTCGTGCGGGAGGTGCTCACCGACTCGAACGATGCGGCCATCGCCAAAATCATCGTCGCCCTGGCCCGGAGCATGGACTTGACAGTCATCGCCGAAGGAGTGGAAATCGAAGAGCAACGCGCGTTTCTCGAACAGAACGGCTGCCATGCCTATCAGGGCTACCTGTTCGGCAAGCCGGTGCCGGCAAAGGAATTCGAGGAATTGCTTGCACGATATTCCTGAAGCAGGCTTTTTTTTCTTGACGAACAAACCCGGTTGGATGACACTGTCGCCCTGAGCTGGACGAGCCGGAACCAAAAATGTAGGTCGGGCTTTGCCCGACATGGTGGGCGGAGCCCACCCTACGGTTCCGTTGAAAAAAATCTTGTCACGTTTTGACATCATTTAACTGGTAAGAGACTAATAAATAACCTGTTTAAACGCCTTTGCCATGTCTTTGCCCGATCAACATGATTCAAACCCGGATGCGGGAACCGGCGGCGCCGGAGAGCGGCGCGTGCATGGTGGCCTGCGCCCGATTTTCGATGGGGCATGCCGGATAACCGCGCCATTCTTCGATCCTAAACAAGGTTGGGGAGGCATGTCGCTGACTATGTATGCCCGGCAAACCCTGCGCGAAACCTATCCGGATCTGAGCCAGCAAGAGATCGCCATCCTGTTTTCCGCAGTGCAACGCTTCCACAGAGCCGCCCCGATCCAGTAACGGGGTGCGTTCCGTGCGCCGATCCATTCTCAAACCATGCTGTAATTGGGGCGTAGGCGCGCCGCTGTTGCTTGCTTCGTTTGCGGCCGGCGCCGCGCAACTTTCCCTGAGTATTGCCGGCATTGCCGCGCCGGATTTTTCCGCGCGCGGCATTGTGCTGGTATTGCCGGAGGACGGCTCGGCGGATTTGCGCATCTCCGGGCTGCAAGTGCGGCAGCGCAGCCTGCGCAACGTGCATATCCGTTGCGCGAGATTCGCGCTTTCGGCGGCGAGCATGAGCTGCCACGGCGGAAATATGGCGCAACTGCCGGGTGCGACCCTGGAATTCGATTACCGGTTCGATACGGGCGGCTGGCGGGCATTGGCGCAGTTGCGCAACGTGCCGGGCAAACAACTCGCAATCTTCCTTCCGGCGTCCATGCCTCAACTTAATCAGGGCGAGTTGAAT
The DNA here is from genome assembly GCA_963828205.1 of uncultured beta proteobacterium. Classification (GTDB taxonomy): domain Bacteria; phylum Pseudomonadota; class Gammaproteobacteria; order Burkholderiales; family Gallionellaceae; genus Gallionella. The sequence goes on along the minus strand of CAWHDU010000005.1, from coordinate 352,261 downwards.
GGCACGTTGCGCATCAGCGGTGACGCGTCCGGCGTGGCCGCTCTCGACGCGGATTTGCGGTTGGCCGATACGGGATTCAGCGACGCGAGCGGTTTACATGCGGCGGAAAAACTGCGCGGAACCATCCAGTTCGCAGCCGCGCGCAAGGGAGATATTTGGGGCTGGCAAGGCAATATCGCGTGGCGGTCCGGCGAGCTGTTCTGGCAGCCGTTGTATTTGCATGGCGCGCATAAAGCCAGCGCGTCCGGCAGCCTCGACGGCGCATCTCTCAAGATCGGGCAGGCTACAGTCGATCTGCCGGAAGCCGGGCGCGTACAGTTCGCGGCGCTCTGGGACATGAAGCAGGGCGCGCTGGCGGAATGCGACGCGCGCGGCGAAAACCTTGCGCTGGGAAAATTGTTTGCCGATTACGTCAAGCCGTTTCTGGGTAAGGGCGCGCTGGCGGAATCATCCATGTACGGCCATGCCGATATGGGCTGGCAATATCGCAACGCTGCGACGCAATCGCTGCATCTCGTCTTGCGCGATGCGGGCATCGCCGATGCGGAGCGGCGCTTTGCGCTGCTTGGCGTACACAGCGACATCGACTGGCAGGCGGATGCGCCGCGCACCGCCAGCATCGTTTTCGCCGGCGGCGCGCTGCTCGGCGTACCGCTGGGCAGCGGGCAGTGGAAGGTAGAGATGCGCGGCATGGAATTCGGCGTGGCGCATGGCGCCTTGCCGGTGCTGGACGGCAGGCTCGAACTGTACGATTTCAGGCTGCACCGCAAGGATGCCGCGTGGCGCTGGCAGTTCGCCGCCTCGCTCGGCCAGGTTTCGATGGAGCAATTCAGCCGGGCGGCGGGCTGGCCGAAGATGCTCGGCACCCTGGCGGGGAGCATTCCCGGCGTCAGCTACGACGGCAATGAAATCAACGTGGATGGCGCGCTGATGTTCGACGTGTTCGGCGGCACCGTGGCGGCGACGCAGCTTAAATTGATCGACCCGTTCGGGCGCGCGCCGCGCCTGTCCGGCAACCTGAGTATGCGCGAGCTCGATCTCGACCTGCTGACGCGCACTTTTTCGTTCGGCAACATGCAGGGGCGCATCGACGTGGATGTGAACAATCTGGAGTTGCAGGATTGGCAGCCGGCGCGCTTCGACGCGCGCCTGTCCAGCAGCGCCGGAGACTATCCCAGAAAGATCAGCCAGAAAGCGGTGCAGAACATTTCCGCGCTGGGCGGTGCTGGCGCGGCGGCAGCGATCCAGCGTAGTTACCTGCGTTTTTTCGAGAATTTCGGCTACGGGCGCATCGGCTGGAGCTGTGCGCTGCGCAACGGCGTGTGCGCGATGGGCGGCACAGATAATGGCAGCGGCGGGGCTTATGTTATTGTCGAGGGCGGCGGCATTCCGGCAATCACCGTGATGGGCTACAATCGCGATGTTTCGTGGGGCGAACTGGTCACGCGCCTGAAGCGGGTGACGCAGGGCAATATGCAAGCCGTCGTTAAATGAACCTAGAAAAGCAGTTAGCCACAGAGAACACAGAGTTCACAGAGTAAAACAAACGGCTATGGCAAGAAGTCTATTCATCTCACGGTGAGGCAACAAAAGGCGGATAAACCCTGATCCTCTCTGTGTTCTCTGTGATCTCTGTGGCTTGAACTGAGGTTTTAAGGATGAAAGGAATCGTGATGAAAACGAGAGCAGCGAGTTTCGCTAAAAAAGTCTGGGCAGCTTTGCCGCTGGCGGCATTCGCATTGAGCGCTTGCGTGACCATCAATATCTACTTTCCCGCCGCAGCCGCCGAAAAGGCGGCGGACAAGATCATCGAGGAAGTGTGGCAGACCCAAAAACCTGCCGCAAACCAACCCGCCGTAAAGGAGACAAAATGAATGCCACGATCAAATTTTTTGTTGCGCTGGTTGCGCTGGTTGCGCTGGCAACCGCGCTGAACGTGTTTGCCGCCGCCGACCTCGAAGTCAATACGCCGGGCGTGAACGCCATCAAGCAGAGCATGCAGGCGCGCCATGCGCAGCTTGCCGCCCACTATGCCAGCGGCGCGGTGGGGCTGACCGCGGACGGCCTGGTCGCGCTGCGCGACGCCGGCGCCGTGCCGCTGGCGCAGCGCCAGGCGGTGAACGCGCTGGTGGCCGCCGAGAACAGCGACCGCAATGCGCTGTATGCCGAAATCGCCAACGCCAACGGGCATCCCGAATGGCAGGCGGAAATCCGCGGCACCTTCGCGCAACGCTGGATACAGCGCGCCCAGGCAGGTTGGTGGGTGCAGAGCGGAGGAGCGTGGAAGCAGAAGTAGGTTTTTTCAAGTAACCGTAGCATGTAGGGCGGAAAAGCGTAGCGCCTTCCGCCGTATGAGAATCTCCTTCGGCGGAAGGCGCTACGCTTTTCCGCCCTACGAATTATCGAATATGTGATACAAATGAATCCTACTCTCGTCTTCGACATCGAAACCATCCCCGACATCGCCGGGCTGCGCGCGCTGCATGAACTGGATGCGAACGTTGGCGACGCGGAAGTGGCGGAGATGGCTTTCCAGTTGCGCCGCCAGAAAACCGGCAGCGATTTCCTGCCGCATCACCTGCACCGCGTTGCGGCGATTTCCTGCGTGCTGCGCGAGGGCGACAGCTTCAAGGTGTGGTCGCTGGGCGAGCCGGACGAGGGTGAAGCCGGCATCATCCAACGTTTTTTCGACGGCATCGAGAAATACACCCCGCAACTGGTGTCGTGGAACGGCGGCGGTTTCGACCTGCCGGTGCTGCACTACCGCGGCCTGATCCACGGCGTGCAGTGCCCGCGCTACTGGGATATGGGCGAGGACGACCGCGACTTCAAATGGAACAACTACATCAGCCGCTACCACTCGCGCCACCTCGACCTGATGGATTTGCTGGCGATGTACACCGGGCGCGCCAACGCGCCGCTCGACGAGCTGGCGCAAGCTGATCGGCTTCCCCGGCAAGCTGGGCATGGATGGCAGCAAGGTGTGGGAAGCGTACCAGCAGGGCAGGCTCGCCGAAATCCGCAACTACTGCGAGACCGATGTGGTGAACACGTACCTGGTGTTCGCGCGCTTCCAGTTGATGCGCGGACAGTTAACCAGAGCGCGCTACGGGCAGGAATGCGAACTGGTGCGCAGCACGCTGGCCAAATCCGATGAGCCGCACTGGAAGGAATTCCTGTCGCAGTGGCCTGCCTCTTGAACCCCTCTCCCCTTGTGTGAGAGGGGCGGGGGAGAGGGGTAATGTTTTCACCATCTCCCTAACCCTCTCCCGTCAAGTGAGAGGGAATGATTGTCTTCCTATGTGAAAAATGAACTCCGTCATTATTGAATCCCTCGACCACGAAGGTCGCGGCATCGCGCATGCCGACGGCAAGGTGATTTTTATCGAAGGCGCGCTGACCGGCGAGCGCGTCACTTATTCCCCTTACCGCAAGAAGCCCAGCTTCGAGAATGCGCGGGTGGCGGATATCCTCAAATCGTCATTCATGCGCGTCGAGCCGAAGTGCCCGAATTTCGGCGTGTGCGGCGGGTGCTCCATGCAGCATCTGGAGGCGCGCGCGCAGGTCGCGGCCAAGCAGCGCGTGCTGGAAGACAACCTGGAGCGTATCGGCAAGGTCAAACCGGAAACCATCCTGCCGCCGATTTACGGCCAGCCCTGGGGCTATCGCCAGCGTGCGCGGCTGTCGGTGCGCCACGTGCTGAAGAAGGGCAAGACGCTGGTGGGCTTCCGCGAGAAGAACGGCAAATATGTGGCGGACATGCGGCACTGCGAAATCCTGACGCCCAAGATCGCCGCCTTGTTGCCGCTGCTGGGGGAGTTGAACGAAAGTTTCACCGTCCGCGACATTCTGCCGCAGATCGAGGTGGCGGCAGGCGAGCATGTGGATGTGCTGGTGCTGCGCATCCTGCGGGCGCTCTCGCCGCCGGATGAGGCGGCGATCAGGCGATTTGCCGATACGCACCAGGTGCAGTTCTGGCTGCAAACCAAAGGGCCGGAAACGGTCGTGCCGTTCTATCCGCCGGATGCGCCGCCGCTGACCTACAGCCTGCCGGAATTCGGCGTCACCATGCCGTTCGCGCCGACCGAATTCACCCAGGTGAACAGCGAAATGAACCGGCTGATGGTAAGCCGCGCCATGCGCCTGCTGGCGCCGCAACCGGGCGAACGCATCGCCGATTTTTTCTGCGGGCTGGGCAATTTCACCCTGCCCATCGCGCGCGGCGGCGCGCAGGTGCTGGGCATCGAGGGCAGCGAGGCCTTGGTGAAACGCGCGCGGCAGAACGCCGAATACAATGGCCTCGATAAAGACTCCCTCTCCCTCCGGGGGAGGGGTGGGGTGGGGGTTGAATTCAAGGCGATGAACCTGTTCGAAACGGATGAGGCCGCGCTTGTCCGGCTGGGGCCTTTCGATAAATGGCTGGTCGACCCGCCGCGCGACGGTGCAATCGAGCTGATGAAATCCATCGCCCCGGAAACCGCGCCGCAGCGTATCGTCTACGTTTCTTGCAGCCCCGCCACGCTGGCGCGCGACGCGGAAGTGCTGGTGCATGTCAAGGGCTATATACTGAAAGCGGCGGGTGTGATGAATATGTTTCCGCAGACTTCGCATGTGGAATCCATCGCGGTGTTCGTCAAGCCATGAGCCGCTACGACGGCCTGGTTGCCGAAGCGCTGACGCGCGTGAAAGAGATCATGCCGTGGGACTTGAGCAGGCGTCTCGCTGCGGGCGATGCGCCGGTGCTGCTCGATGTGCGCGAACCGGCGGAGTTTGCGTTGCTGCATATTCCGGGATCGCTCAACGTGCCGCGCGGCATATTGGAGCAAGCTTGCGAATGGGATTACGACGAGACCGTGCCGCCGCTGGCTGCCGGGCGCGATCAGGAAATCGTGTTGATCTGCCGCTCCGGCAAGCGCTCGGTGCTCGCCGCCGACACGATGCAAAGGATGGGCTTCAGCAACGTGGTTTCGCTCAAGACCGGTGTGCGCGGCTGGGCTGATTTCGAGCAGTCAATGGAGAGCACAAACGGCGACGCGCTGGATGCGGATGCAGCCGACGAACTGCTCGCGCCGCGCTTGCGGCCGGAACAGCGCAAACCGAAAAAACCCTGATGCTGGAGGAGCAAGGTACACAAAAAAGGCGGCCATCGGCCGCCTTTTGTTCAAAACGTGAAAACTAATCCCGTTCGCCGCTGAACGCCATCAGCAGGCTGAGCAGGTTGATGAACAGGTTGTAGATGTTCATATACAGCGCCAGCGTCGCCATTACATAATTGGTTTCGCCGCCATGCACGATGTTGCTGACATCGAACAGGATGTAGGCGGAAAAAATCAGCACGGCGATCGCGGAAATGGTCAGCGACAGCGCGGGGATCTGGAAGAACAGGTTCGCCAGCGACGCGACGATCAGCAGGATCAGCCCGATGAACAGGAACTTGCCCATGAAGCTGAAATCTTTCTTGGTCACGGTGGCGATGGTCGCCAGCGAGAAGAAGATGACGCCGGTGCCGCCCGCGGCCATGCCGACCAGTTGCGCGCCGTTTTTCAGATGCAGCGCCACTTGCAGGATCGGGCCGAGGAACACGCCCGCCATGAGGGTGAAGCCGAGCAGGGCGGCGATGCCCCACACGCTGTTGCGCAGCGCGGTAACGGCGAACAGCATGCCGATCATCGCGCCGAACATCAGCAGCGAGGACATGATCGGGCTTGCCGCCATGAACGAGAAATTGATGGATGTGCCGATAAACGCGCCGATCACCGTCGGAATCATGGTCAGCGCCAGCATCATGTAGGTGTTGCGCAGCACCTTGTTCTGTTCGGTGGCGAGCGCGCCGGTTTGCGTTATGGTCTGGTATTGCATGTTTGGCCCCTGAAAAGTTAACCGTTTAAATTAATGTTCCATAAGACTAACGAAATACCGGGAAAGTTTCAATACCTTATCCGGCTTGCGGAATTTCATTAAGAACCACTAAAGATTGTCTGAATCAGGCCGATAAACCGCTTGTAAATGATAGGAAGGGTAGCCTGATGAAAATCGAAAGTTCAGCCATCGGCCTTGCCAGCCAGCACACAAGCTCCAGACAGGTCAGTGTTGAAGAGTCTTTGCGCGCTTGGGTCGGCCCAAGCGCCCCGACTTTGAGGGGCGCGCCGCCGAGAATCGCGCCGCCGTCCAGGCGACCGTGGCGACGATATCCGATGCCGCCCGCCAGGCTGCCGCAAATGCCCATGCAGCTTCTCACGCACCGGCAAACGCAAATGTTCATGCCGATTCCGGAATTGAAGATGCCGACGACCGGGTACGCAATGATCCGAAAATGCAAATTCTCATTGGCCTGATCGAGGCGTTGACAGGGAAAAGGGTCAAAGTGTTCAATCCGGATGACCTGAAGCTTGACGATACCGCACAGGCGCAGTCGCAAAAAACCGCCGAGGCCGCTCAGCCGGCGCAAAGCCAGCGTCAGGGCTGGGGGATGGAATACGACCGGCATGAAACGGTTCACGAGTCCGAGCAGACATCCTTCGCCGCCGAGGGTGTCATCAAGACATCCGACGGCAAGGAGATTCAATTCAACCTCTCCCTGGAAATGGACCGGGAATTCTTCCAGGAAACCAATGTATCCGTCCGCAAAGGCGATGCCGTGAAAAAAGACCCGCTGGTCATCAATTTCGACGGCACTGCGGCGCAATTGACCGATACGAAATTCAGTTTCGATCTCGACAGCGACGGCAAAACGGACAATATTTCCTTCGTCGGCGCTGGCAGCGGGTTCCTGGCGCTGGACAAGAATGAAAACGGCGTAATCGACGATGGCTCCGAGCTGTTCGGCACGCAAAGCGGCAATGGCTTTGCCGACCTGGCCGCCTATGACAGCGACGGCAATCAATGGATAGACGAAAACGATGCCGTCTATTCCAAGCTGCAAATATTCAACAAGGACGCCTCCGGCAAGGATACGCTGAGCACCTTGATGCAACGCAATGTCGGCGCGCTCTACCTCGGCAACGTCGCCACCCCGTTCGACCTGAAAAATTCGGCAAACGACTTGCAGGGACAGGTGCGCAGCAGCGGCATCTATTTGAACGAGGACGGCAGCGTGGGGACGTTGCAGCAGATCGACCTGGTGGCTTAGTAAAACCGCAGTTCAAGCCACAGAGTTCACAGAGCCCACAGAGAGATGGGCAGTATTCATCGATTCTTAGACTCACCTGTAAACCGGTTTGGCGTTTCATCCGCCTGCTTATACAAAACCCTGCATTTCTGCTTATCCCGCTTCCTCTGTGATCTCTGTGTTCTCTGTGGCCAAATGCTTTTTCCGGGTATTTAAAATACCGGATTACTCGCGCAAGATCGCCAGTGGCGGCAACACGGCCAGCCGCCGCGTACCCAGCCACCCAGCCAGCATCACCACCAGCATCCCGCCCAATCCGCCGACCGGCCAGATGATGGCGCTCGGCTGAAACGGAATTTCCAGCACAAAGCGCGCCACCGCCCAGCCGAGCAGCAACGCGCCCGCAGCGGAGAACAGGCCGCCCAACAACCCCAGCACGGCAAATTCGCCCAGGTGCAAACGCCTCAGGTAGCGGCTGTCCGCACCCAGGGTGCGCAGGATCGCGGCCTCCTGGATGCGCTCGTCCTGCGCGGCAAGCAGCGCGGCATACAGCACCGCGATGCCGCTCAGCAAGGTGAATACGAACAGGGTGCTGATGGCCTGCGAAACCTGCCCGATGAGGGTGCGCATCTGCGCGATCATCTCGCCGGTATCGATCACCAGCAGATTGGGAAATTCCCGCGCCAGTTGGTCGCCACCGTGTACCTTGTCCGGCGGCAGGTAAAAACTGGTGATATAGCTCGCCGGATAATCCGTGAGCAGTTCGGGTGTGCCGATCACGAAAAAATTCACCCGCATCGAATCCCATTGCACCTTGCGCAGGCTGGTAACGCGCGCGGTGAAAGACGCTCCCGCCACGTTGTAGGTGAGTTCGTCGCCAAGGATGATGCCGAGCCTGTCGGCGATGCCTTCCTCCATCGAAAGCTGTGCCGCATCTTTTCCGTTCCGTCCCTTGCCCGAAGAAGATGCCCACCACTGTCCCCGCACCAACTCATTCCACTCTGGCGTTTTTTCGGCGTATGAGAGGTTGAATTCGCGCTCCACCAGTTCGCGGGCGCGCGGGTCGGAATAACTGTCGCCATCGACGGGGCGCGCGTTGATGGCGGTCAGCCTGCCGCGCACCATCGGCAGCAACTGCGGCTGCGGCAATTGCGCGCGCGCAAAAAAATCCAGCAGGGGTTGCTGTTGATCCGGCTGGATGTTCACCACAAAACGGTTCGGCGTATCCGGCGGCAATTTGCCCTGCCAGCTTTGCAGCAGATCGTTGCGCACCAGCGTCAGCGACAGCAACGCCATGCCGCCCAGCCCTAGCGCGACAACCTGCATCGCATTGGCGCGCCCATGCCGCGCCAGGTTGGCAAAGACGTGCCGCCAGTGCGAGGCCATGCGAATGGCATAGCCTTCCATGCCGCGTAACAGGAACCATGCCACCCCGAAGAAACACAGCAAGCCCGCGAGCAATCCGCCCAGCATCGCGAATCCCAATTTGACCGAGCCTGCCTGCCACAGGAACAGCCCCGCGAGCACCAGCACCGCGACACCGTAAACCATCCCCGTGCCTGCCTGCGGCGCGCCCAATTCGCGGCGCAACACGCGCAACGGCGACACCTTGCGCAATTGCAGCAGCGGCAGGAATGCGAAACCCAGCAACAGCGCAAACCCGCTCGCTGCCGCCTGGAGCGCCGGCAACACGGAGGGCCGCGGCAATTCCGCATCGCGCATCGACTCGATGAAAGTGGCCAGGCCGGCCTGCGTGGCGTAACCCAGACCGCAGCCGAGCAGCACCGCGACAGCGCCCAGCAGCAAAAATTGATAGAGAAACAGGCGCAGCACCTGATCCTGCTGCGCACCGAGGCAACGCATCATCGCGCAAGTATCCAGGTGGCGCAGCACGAAACGCCGCGCCGCCAGGGCCATCGCCACACCCGCGAGTATTGCGGCCGTCAGCGCGGCGAGCCCGAAAAAGTGCTCGGCGCGTTCCAGCGCGGTGCGGATTTCCGGACGGGCATCGCGCACGTCTTCCAGTTTTTCACTGGCGGATAATTTCCCTTTCAGTTCCTTGTGCAGCGCTTCAACCTGCCGCGCCTCGCCCGCAACCATCAGGCGGTAGCTGATGCGGCTGCCTTCCTGCAGCAGGCCCGTCGCGGCGAGATCGTCGCCATTCATCAGCACGCGCGGCGAAAAATTGGCAAAGCTGACGGCGTGATCCAGGTCGCGCACGATGCGCGCCGCCAACACGAAGCGCAGCTTGCCGATGCTGACCTCGTCGCCGAGTTTCAATTCGAGGCGGCGCAACAGCCGCCCGTTCACCCAGACCGTGCCGCGCGCAGGAATGGCCTGCGCAGCATGTTCGCCGCCATCGTCGATCACGATCCTGCCGCGCAACGGATAGCCGGATTCCACCCCCCGGATTTCGCTCAGCACGGCCTGCTCGCCGTGCTGCGCCATGCTCAGAAAAGCCCTGCTTTCAACCGTCCGCAAATCGCGCGCCTGAGCCGCGGCCCGATAGTCCGGCGGCAAGGGGCGCGTGGATACGACGCGCAAATCCCCGCCGATCAGGCTCGTCGCCTGCTGCTGCAACGCCAGCCGCATCCGGTCGGCAAACAACCCGACAGTAGAAAGGCTGCCCACCGCTAGCACCAGCGCCAGCAGCAACACGCGCCACTCCCCGGCGCGCCAGTCGCGGCGCAGGAGATTGAGGGATAGGTGGAGGAGGTTCACTGTATCACCCTCCCCGCCTCCAGCCGCAACTGCCTGCCGCAGTGTCGCGCCAGCGCCTCGTCGTGGGTGACGAGGATCAGGGTCGTGCCCTGCGCGCGGTTGAGTTCCAGCATCAATTCGATGATCTGCGCGCCGGTGGCGGCGTCGAGGTTGCCGGTGGGTTCGTCGGCGAACAGTATCCTGGGCTGGGTGACAAAGGCGCGCGCCAGTGCGACGCGCTGCTGTTCGCCGCCGGACAGGTGTTTGGGAAGGTGGTGCGCGCGTTCGCCCAGGCCGACCTGGCGCAGCGATTCGGCGGCGCGTTCGCGCGCATCTGCCACGCCGCGCAGTTCCAGCGGCAGCATGACGTTTTCCAGCGCGTTCAACGCGGGCAGCAACTGGAACGACTGGAATACGAATCCGGCCAGCTCGCCGCGCAGCCGCGCGCGCCCGTCCTCGTCCAGCGCGAACAGATCATTGCCGTCGAGCAACACGCTGCCGCTGCTCGGCACATCCAGCCCGGCAAGCAAGCCAAGCAAGGTGGATTTGCCGGAGCCGGACGCCCCCAGGATCGCGAGGCTCTCGCCGGCATCTACCATGAAACTTGCCTCATGCAGGATGACCAGCGGTTGATCGCCACTCAACACTTGCTTGCTCAGGTTGATAGACTGCACAATCGTTGCCATGAATATTGCTGACACCTCAAAGAGTTTTGGTTTCGTCATTCCCGCGAAGGCGGGAATCCAGTTTAATCAAAACGCTGGATTCCGGGTCAAGCCCGGAATGACGGCTTTAATATTTGCCCTGCTATTCATTGCGCTGTTGCTACCCCATGCCGCCCATGCCGCGAAAAACATACTGGTGTTCGGCGATAGTCTATCAGCCGGATACGGCATCGCAGTAGAAGAAAGTTGGCCCAGCCTGCTGCAGCAGGAATTAAAACACACGCACCCCGGGTTCGGCATCGTGAACGCCAGCATCAGCGGCGAGACCGCGCTGGGCGGGCGGCAGCGTATCGCCGGGGCATTGCGGCAGCATCGCCCGGCGATCGTGATCCTGGAACTTGGTGTGAATGACGGATTGCGCGGTTTCAATATCCCCGGCATCGAGGCCAACTTGAGCCGGATTATCGAAGATGCCAGAGAAGCTCGCGCCAAGGTACTGCTGGTCGGCATGAGGCTGCCGCCAAACTACGGTGAGCCTTATGTCACGCAGTTCGGCAAAGTGTACACGAAGCTGGCAAGGAAATACCGCGTCCGGCTGCTGCCGTTTCTGTTCGATGGGATTGCGCCGCATCAGTTTCAGGCCGACAACCTGCACCCCACGAAAGAAGCGCAGCCGCTGCTGATGCGCAGCGTGCTGAAGGAGCTGAAGCCGCTGCTGCGTTAACGCAACAAGGCTCCGCCGTGCGCCGTGAATCCGATCGCGCTCGCCACACCCGCGCCGAAGCGTTTCGCCAGGCGATCCGCGAAGTTTTCCTTCGTGGTGAAGTCCACGATCTTCTCGGCTTTGACGACATCGCGTGCCACCGATTCCACGCTGCCCATGCCGTCCGCCAGCCCCATCTCCACGCCGCGCTGGCCATTCCACACCAGTCCGCTGAAGGTGTCCGGCGCTTCCTTGAGGCGCTTGCCGCGCCCCTGCTTCACCACGTCGATGAACTGCTGGTGGATTTCCGAGATCATCTGTTTGGCGAATTCCTGATGCGCCGGGTCGGCTGCCGAGAACGGGTCGAGGAAGCCCTTGTTTTTCCCGGCGGTAATCAGGCGGCGTTCCACGCCGAGCTTCTCCATCGTGCCGGTAAAGCCGAAACCGTCTATCAGCACGCCGACCGAGCCGATCAGGCTGGCCTTGTCCACGAAAATCTTGTCCGCCGCCACCGCCACGTAATAGCCGCCGGAAGCGCAGATATCCTCGACCACCGCATACAGCGGAATGGCCGGATACTTGGCGCGCAGACGGCGGATTTCGTCGTTGATCTGCCCGGCCTGCACCGGGCTGCCGCCGGGGCTGTTGATGCTCAGGATCACGCCCTGCGTATCCTTGTCCTTGAACGCATCCTGCAAGCTGGAAATCATGTTGTCGGCGTTCGCCGCGCTATCCTGCGCGATCACCCCACGCATATTCACCAGCGCGGTATGCTTGCCGGTGCTCAGCGCCTGCTCGGACTTGCCCATCCAGCCCATCACCAGGAACAGCAGGATGAACAAATAGCCGAAGGTCAGCGTCTTGAAAAAGATGCCCCAGTGCCGCGCGCGGCGTTGCTCCTGGATGGCCGACATCGCCAGTTTTTCCAGCACGCCGCGTTCCCAGTTGTTGTTTTGATCCGACATCATATTTCCTTGTCAAAATCCATTAAGCGTTGACCATCAGCCACGCGCGCAATTCCGCAAAATCTTTCACCAGCGCGAGCGGGTTCAATTCTTGCAACTGCTCCGGCGGGTGCGCGCCGTAGCCCGCCGCCACCGCATCCACCTTGGCATTCTGCGCCATCTGCACATCGTGCGTGGTATCGCCGATCATCAGGGTGCGCCCGGCGCCGACCGCCAATTCATCCATCAGTTCCAGCAGCATGGCCGGGTCGGGCTTGGAAAAAGTCTGGTCCGCCGTGCGCGTGGCATGAAAATACTTCTTCAGCCCGGTGGATTCCAGCGCCCTGTCCAGCCCCATGCGGCTCTTGCCGGTCGCCACCGCCAGCCAGTGCCCCGCATCGTGCAGTTCCGCCAGCGTTTCGCGCGCGCCCTCGAACAGTGGAATCGCCCGGTCTTGCGCCAGGAAATAATGGCGGTAACGCGCCACCAGCGGCTCATACATCGACTCCGGCGCGTCCGGCACCGCATGGCGCAACGCCTGGGTCAACCCGAGGCCGATCACATGGCGCGCGGCTTCATCGCCGGGAACCGCCAACCCCAGATCGCGGCACGCCGCCTGGATCGAACCGGCGATCACCGCCGTCGAATCCATCACCGTGCCGTCCCAGTCGAACACGATCAAATCATAACGCTTTGCCATGGCCGATGCATAAAAAAAGAGGCGCGGATATTACCATGTGCCACAATGCGCGCCATGCAAAAACCTACACCCTCTCTTTGGCTGCTGTATTGCCGCCCCGGCTTCGAGCAGGATTGCGCGCAGGAAACATTGCGCCAGGCGAAACAACAAAAACCCGTCGTCGGCACGGAGCAACCCGAGATCATTGCGGACAGCGGCTACGCCGTGATCGCGCTCAACGGACAATCGCTGTCTTGCCGCGAACTGATCTTCGCGCGCCAGTTGATCCGTTTGCATCACACCATCGCCGCCCTGCCGGAACGCGACCGTTTGACGCCGATCCTTGCCGCCATCGCCGGCATTCCCGGCAGCTTCGGCACACTGTGGCTGGAAGCGCCGGACACCAACGAGGGAAAACTGCTGTCCACCTTCACCCGCCGCTTTCAGCCGTTGCTGGAAAACGCGTTGCGCGAGCAAGGCAAGTTGCAAGACGACACCCCGGACACCAGCAAACAACTGCCGCGCCTGCACCTCTTCTTCCCCGGCAAATCATCAGCATTGATCGGCACCAGCGACCCGCACAACAGCGCGGGCGCCATCATGGGTATCGTGCGCCAGTCGATGCCCCCCGAAGCGCCGAGCCGCTCGACGATGAAGCTGGCCGAAGCCATCGAGGTGTTCATGGGTCGCAGCGAACAAACCCGTTTATTGCGACAAGGCATGACCGCAGTCGATCTCGGCGCCGCACCCGGAGGTCTGGACCTGGCAACTGGTCAAGCGCGGCATCCGCGTCACTGCGGTGGACAACGGCCCGATGAAAGGTGTGCTGGCGAATCACCCGCTGGTACACCACCTCAAACAGGACGGTTTCAAATACGCGCCGCGCAAGGCCGTGGACTGGCTGGTGTGCGACATGGTGGAAAAACCTTCCAGAGTCGCCAAGCTGATCGAAGAGTGGTTCGCGGCTGGTTGGTGCAAACACGCGATTTTCAATCTGAAATTGCCGATGAAACAGCGGCTCACCGCACTGGACAGCGCGTTAGGCGGCATCCGCAAACGGCTGGATGATGAAGGGATCAATTACCGGATGATGGCGAAGCAGCTATATCACGACCGGGAAGAAGTGACGGTATTTTTGGCGAAGACGAAAGGTTGAAGCAATTTCGCCGTGGGTAGCACGACAGCTATAACCGGCAACTTGGCAACTGAGGGTGTAAATATTTTTGTGTAAACGGTCATTTGGCAGGAAACTGCCTAACTTCAAGGAGGAGTGAACATGACCGCAGCAAAGAAAGCACCATCGCCCGATTTAATTGACCAACTGCTGGCCGATTACCAGAAACCCGAAGACCTGCTCGGCGAGCACGGCCTGCTCAAGCAACTCACCAAGGCCGTTGTAGAACGCGCCCTGCAAGCTGAAATGGCAGCGCACCTCGGGCATGACAAACATGAGCCGGTAGCCAATCCTGCGGGCAATGCACGCAACGGCACCAGCCGCAAGACGCTCAAGGGCGAATTCGGCGAACTGCCGATAGAAATCCCGCGCGACCGGCAAGGCAGTTTTGAACCGCAACTTATCCCCAAGCATCAAACCCGCTGGACGGGATTCGACGACAAGATTCTATCGCTCTATGCGCGTGGCATGACGGTGCGCGAGATACAAGGCCATCTGGAAGAAATGTATGGCACCGAGGTTTCGCCCAGTCTGATCTCGTCGGTGACCGATGCCGTCATCGAGGATGTCAAAGCCTGGCAGTCCCGCCCGCTCGATGCGCTGTACCCCATCGTTTATCTCGACTGCATCCATGTCAAAGTACGCGATAACGGTGCGGTGCGCGTCAAGGCCGCGTATCTGGCGCTGGGCATCAAGCTGGATGGAGAGAAGGAGCTGTTGGGCATCTGGGTCGCCCATACCGAGGGCGCGAAGTTCTGGCTGCAAGTGGTGACCGAACTCAAGAACCGTGGCGTGCAAGACATCTTCATCGCCTGCGTGGACGGCCTGAAGGGCTTCCCGGAAGCCATTGAAACCGTGTTCCCCAAAACCGCCGTGCAGTTGTGCCTCGTGCATATGGTGCGCCACAGCCTGAACTACGTGAGCTGGAAATTGCGCAAGGCGGTTGCGGCCGATCTGCGCGCCATCTACACTGCCGCCACTGTTGAGGAGGCGGAGCAACATCTCGCGGCATTCGAGGCCAAGTGGGATCAGGACTATCCGGCCATCGGCCAGAGCTGGCGGCGCAACTGGGCGCGTATCACGCCGTTCTTTGACTACCCGCCGGAAATTCGCCGGGTGATCTACACCACCAACGCAATTGAGTCGCTGAACATGAGCCTGAGGAAAATCACCAAGAACCGTGGCTCGTTCCCGTCTGACGAGGCACTGCTAAAACTGTTCTACCTGGCCATACAAAACATCAGCAAAAAATGGACGATGCCGATAAGGGACTGGAAAGCGGCACTGAATCGTTTTACTATCCAGTTCGAGGAACGGATGCCGCAGCATTAATGAATTCCGTTTACACAAAATTCAGGACACCCTCTGGCAACTGTCTTTTGGCTGTTTAGATGGATGGATGGTTTTTTCACCAGTAGTTCTGTGTACTGTCCAACACACATCCATCTGTGTCATTTTTTCCAGTTTACGGGTAATAGCAGTAATATGCAGGCAGGGAGATGTTGCAGCAATGGTGTCGCCCCGATTTTCCATTTTGCTGTTGCCGCGCTATCATGTGCGCAACTTGACAATACCTTGCCTCATCCGTGCACATGAGTACGTTCAAAGTTCTTCAGTTCAACATGCAGTTCGGACAAAGATGGGATGATGCAAATCCAGACTGCGGGTCTATCGACCTCGAACTGACCATCTCGGAAATTCTCGGCCATGACGCCGATGTCGTGCTGTTGCAGGAAGTGGAACATGCCCGGCCTGACGGTGTGCAACCCGATCCGCCACCTAATTACACACGGCTGAAAGCGGCGCTTAAAGCATATTACAGCTATTTTGCTTATCCGAAAGCCGATCCTCGCGAATTACCTTTTGGCATAGGGCTGGCTATCTTTTCAAAAACGCCGTTGCGTGAAACCTTCCGGTACGACCTGCCATCACCGCCAATCCGGTTCGAATTTCAGGGTGAAGAAAAAACGCCCACCGACCGTCTTCTCATCGGCGCAGAAACCACGCTTGCCGGACACGAACTTCATATCTTCAATGCACATCTCCTGGCGTATTTCATGCTCAACTTGTCAAGCGAAGACTACATCGAGCAGCGCCAACTCGTCATCGAGCAGTTGCGCCGCACGAGTGGCCCTGTACTGCTCGGCGGGGATTTTAATGTCAGCGACCATAACTTGCTGGTTCGGCAGTTTGCCGAAGCTGGCTACCATACCGTACAGATTAAAGAAAGCACATGGCGCCGCCGCCCCTACGTGCTCGACCATATTTTCTACAACCGGCATCTGCAGCCGGTGCGTCATGCCGTGAAACCGACAATGTCTTCAGATCACCACATGCTTGTTGCGGAGTTTAAGTTTCTGGATCATGCATAACTGCATTAACCTGCTGCACCACATTGGGCACGCCTGATTTCTGCTTGTTTTTTTTAATCATCCCAAATCGATGGATAGCTGCGGTTCGTCCTGATATAGTTGCGCCAGCTATCGGCCATGACTAAACACGCCACCCCTGATCACGCACGTCTCGACCGCGTTGTCGCCGAAGCGCGCCAGCAACGTGAATTGCGCGAGGCCGGCTATCGCGAGCGGGCGCTCAAACTGTTCCCATGGATATGCGGGCGGTGCGGCCGCGAATTTTCCGGGGTGCGTCTGCGCGAGTTGACGGTGCATCACAGAGACCACAATCACGACAATAACCCGGCGGATGGCAGCAACTGGGAGTTGCTCTGCCTGTACTGCCACGATAATGAGCACTCGCGCGTTCTGGATGAAGCGATGCGAGACAGGGAGGGCGGAAGTCAGGCAGTGGCGACCCATAATCCTTTCGCCGGCCTGCAAGCAATGCTGAAGAAAAAATCGGATTGACAGGCGATGAAGTATGAAACCTGCTGAAGCAGGCTCTAAGTGAGTACGCGACGCTGCGATTCGTACGGAGTGGTCTAAGCCGGGTAGCACGCGTAGCGGATGCTCATAAAATGGATTTACAGGGGTTCCATAAAGGCGTGGAATCATGGCAGGTATACCTTGTAGCGCCATACAGGGGCCTGGCGGGCATTTTTAATGCTAAACTTCAAACCGCTGCATAGTGCAGTAACCGACTAGAGGAGATAACTTAAATGAATCGTAAAGAATTGATCGACGCATTGGCAACAAAGTCAGGCAGCACCAAAGCTGATGCTGACCGCAATATTGCAGCATTGATTGACATCATCACTGCCACGCTAAAGAAGGGTGACAACGTTGCGCTGGTTGGCTTTGGCACCTTTGAAGTGCGCAAGCGTGCGGCACGCATTGGCCGCAACCCGGCTACTGGCGCCGAGCTGAAAATCAAGGCATCCAAGGTTCCGGCATTCAAGGCTGGCGCCAATCTGAAAGCGGCAGTCAACGGTGCCAAGAAATAAGTATCAGGGAACGGATCGGTAAAGAAAAAGGCCGGAGATGATCCGGCCTTTTTTACAAGGGAATTCAGTATGTTGATGCCGGATTGAGTATTAAAAAACCCGCTAAAGCTATATGCGGTGCGGGTTTGAGAGATTTCTTGAGACTGGTTAAAACGCGGTCTTGGCGGAGGGCGTGAGATTCGAACTCACGAAGGGCGCGAACCCTTGCCAGTTTTCAAGACTGGTGCCTTCAACCGCTCGGCCAGCCCTCCGTATATTTCTGCTATTTGATACTGTTGCCAGTTTTGGCTACGACATAACCTGAAGGTTAGTCTACGCCGCAACAAGCCACTGCGTGGCGTGTTGTCAAGACTGGTGCCTTCAACCGCTCGGCCAGCCCTCCGAGGCCGGGCATTTTGAGCCAAGGCGCGCGATGTGTCCAGTTTAGAACTTTTACGAAGTTGAGTCAGGAGGCGCATTAGTGCTAGAATGCGCGCCGCTCCGGGATAGTCCGGGGCAAATTTCCCGTTCGCGCAAGTTGGGGTGCCCATAATGGGTCAGGCTGGCGAGCGGTAGTCAATAACCCTTACGATTGGAGTAATCATGGCTGTAACTATGCGTCAAATGCTGGAGGCCGGTGTTCATTTCGGCCACCAAACCCGCTTCTGGAATCCCAAGATGGCTCCGTTCATCTTCGGTCACCGCAACAAGATACACATCATCAACCTGGAAAAAACTGTCACGATGTTCGCCGAGGCGGAAAACTTCGTGCGCAAATTGTCGGCAAAGAAAGGCACCATCCTGTTTGTGGCGACCAAGCGCCAGGCGCGCGACATCCTGCAAGAAGAGGCGGTGCGCGCGGGCTCGCCGTTCGTGAATCATCGCTGGCTGGGCGGTATGTTGACCAACTACAAGACCGTGCAGCAATCCATCAAGCGCCTGCGCGAACTGGAGCAGATGACTGCCGATGGTACGAATGAAAAAGTTTCCAAGAAAGAGGCGTTGATGATGAAGCGCGAACTGGAAAAACTGGACCGCAGCCTGGGCGGCATCAAGGATATGCCGGGTTTGCCGACCGCGCTGTTCGTGATCGATGTGGGCTACCAGAAGGGTGCCATCGTCGAAGCGCAGAAACTGGGCATCCCGGTGATCGGCGTGGTCGATACCAACAATTCTCCGCTCGGTGTGGACTACATCATTCCCGGCAATGACGATTCGACGCAGGCGATCCGCCTGTATGCCCGCGGCATCGCCGATGCGGTGCTGGAAGGCCGCGCGCAAGCCATGAACGAACTGGTCGAGCAGGTTGCGGAATCAACAGAAGAGCAAACCGCGTAGGTCGGAAAACGAGCGTAGCGAAGTTTCGAGCTTGCGGCCAAAGCGTAGCGCCTTCCGACGGGTTGTGGGCAATACAACCTGCGGCGGATAGCTTTGCATAGCCATCTGACTAGGCCGTCAAAAGACGACGACCAAGTCATTGGTTAACGCTGCGCTCATCCGCCCTACAGCATTAGTCGCACAAAGGGGCGCGGGCCCTTTTTTTATAAGTTTTTTTATGGAGTTCGATAATGGCAGAGATTACTGCAAGCATGGTCAAGGAACTGCGCGAGGCGACCGGCCTCGGCATGATGGAATGCAAAAAGGCGCTGGTTGAATCCAACGGCGATTTCAAGGCGGCGGAAGAGCAATTGCGCATCAAGAGCGGCGCGAAGGCGAGCAAGGCGGCATCGCGCGTGACTGCCGAAGGCATGGTCAGCACGTTCATCGCGGCAGACGGCAAGACCGGCGCGGTGGCGGAAGTGAATTGCGAAACCGACTTCGTGGCCAAGAACGACGACTTCAGGGCGTTCGCGAAGAATGTCGCCGAGACGGTGGCGAAGAACGATCCGGCCGATATCGAAGCATTGTCCGGCATGGCGATCGCCAACGGCTCCGGCACCGTCGAGGAAACCCGCAAGGCGCTGGTGATGAAACTCGGCGAAAATATCTCTGTCCGCCGTTTCGCGCGCTACGCGACCACCACCGGCAAGCTGTCCAGCTATTTGCACGGCAGCAAGATCGGCGTGCTGCTGGACTTTGCCGGCGGCGACGAAGCACTGGGCCGCGACATTTGCATGCACATCGCGGCGAGCAAGCCGAAGTCGATCGACGCATCCGGTGTGAACCCGGAAGAAATCGAGACCGAACGCCGCATCGCCATCGAGAAGGCGCGCGAAGCCGGCAAGCCGGACGCGATGCTGGAGAAAATCGCCGATGGCACGGTGCAGAAATTCCTCAAAGAAGTGACGCTGCTCGGGCAGGTATTCGTCAAGGCGGAAGACGGCAAGCAGACCATCGAGCAATTGCTCAAGGGCAAGAGCGCATCGGTGACCGCGTTCCAGATGTTCGTGGTCGGCGAGGGCATCGAGAAAAAGGTCGAAGACTACGCGGCAGAAGTGGCTGCCGCAGCGGCTGCCGCCAAGAAAGACTGAACCACATGGCTGCTCCGGCCTACAAGCGCATTCTCCTCAAGCTATCGGGCGAAGCTCTGATGGGCGACGACAGCTACGGCATCAACCGCGAGGTGATCGAGCGCATCGTGGCCGAGATTGCGGAAGTGGTGGGCTTGGGTGTGCAAGTGGCGATCGTGATCGGCGGCGGCAACATCTTCCGCGGTGTGGCTCCGGCTGCGGCGGGAATGGACAGGGCAACCGCCGACTACATGGGTATGCTGGCGACGGTGATGAATTCGATGGCGTTGCAGGATGCGATGAAACGCGCCGGCCTGGATTGCCGCGTGCAGTCCGCGTTGAGCCTGGAACAGGTTGCCGAGCCGTTCATCCGCGGCAAGGCGTTGCGCTATCTGGAAGACGGCAAGGTGGTGATTTTCGCGGCAGGCATCGGTAGCCCGTTCTTTACCACCGATACCGCCGCCGCGTTGCGCGGCGTGGAAATGTCCGCCGATGTGGTGATCAAGGCCACCAAGGTGGACGGCGTTTATACCGCCGACCCGAAGGTAGACCCCGAAGCGACCCGCTACCAGAGCCTGTGTTTCGACGAAGCGATCGGCAAGAATCTCAAGGTGATGGATGCGACGGCGCTGACGCTGTGCCGCGACCAGAAGCTGCCGATTATCGTGTTCAGCATTTTCAAGCCGGGCGCGCTGAGGCGAGTGGTGATGGGCGAAGGCGAAGGCACATTGGTGCGCTGTGATTGATTTTGGGAAAGGCAATTAGCCACATAACCAGCCACTAGGCTACCGTATTTTGGTAGCCTAGTGGAATGGCTAGTAGTTACATCAGAGAACACAGAGTTCACAGAGAAAAACAATTGGTTGCAAATGCTGCCGTTCTCAAACACTATGCAAAATTAATATATTGATATAAAGATTGGAAATTCGTTTTACCTCTGTGTTCTCTGTGATCTCTGTGGCTTGATTGAGGTTTTAGATTTTATCGGGAGAGGGCTGTGATTGCGGATATCAAAAGAACGACCGAACAAAAGATGCAGAAGTCGCTGGAAGCGCTGAAGGCGGACTTGGGCAAGGTGCGCACCGGGCGCGCGCATGCCGGTTTGCTGGATCACGTGATGGTGGATTACTACGGCAACCCGACGCAGATCAACCAGGTCGCCAACATCACCCTGGCAGATGCGCGCACCATCGGCGTACAGCCGTGGGAAAAGAACATGGTCGCAAAAGTGGAGAAGGCGATCCGCGACTCCGACCTGGGTCTGAACCCGTCGACCAGCGGCGACCTGATCCGCGTGCCGATGCCGATGCTGACCGAGGAACGCCGCCGCGACCTGATCAAGGTGATCAAGACCGAAGGCGAAAACGCCAAGATTGCGGTGCGCAATATCCGCCGCGATGCCAACAACCACCTCAAGGATTCGCTCAAGAAGAAAGAAATCGCCGAAGACGAAGAGCGCCGCACCCAGGATGAGATACAGAAACTGACCGACCGCTACGTCGCCGAGATCGACAAGGCGCTGGCAGCGAAAGAAGCCGACCTGATGGCGGTCTGACATCAGAAGACAGATGACAGAGGACAGAGGACAGAATATTGTGTGGCTTCGCCACGGCTTTATTATTAAAAATTTCCTGCGCAGCATAACCAGCGACTTGGCTGGCGTTATTTGGCAGCCTAGTCGAATGGCTAGTGGTTTCATCAGGCAAGGCTCTGTCTTCTGTCTTCTGATAAAACAACTAGCCATTCGACTAACCCAGCAAAAGACGCTGGGTAAGTCGCTGGTTATGTCTTCTGTTATCTGATCATGGCGCTATTCCAAAGCTCTACCAGCATCATCCCCGACGCCCCAGCCGTTCCGCGCCATATTGCCATCATCATGGACGGCAACGGGCGCTGGGCGAAACAGCGTTTCCTGCCGCGCGTGATGGGGCACCAGCGCGGCGTGGAGGCGTTGCGCGAGGTGGTGAAAAGCTGCCGCGAACTGGGGGTGGAGTACCTGACGGTATTCGCGTTCAGCAGCGAAAACTGGCGGCGCCCCGCCGACGAAGTCTCCTTCCTGATGTCGCTGTTCCTGAAGATGCTGGAGCGCGAAGTCTCCAATCTGCACGAAAACAACATCCGCCTGAAAATCATCGGCGACCGCAGCCGCTTCGACGACAAGCTCAGGCAGGCCATGCAGCATGCCGAGCAACTGACCGGCGGCAACAATGGCCTGACCCTGACCGTCGCCGCTAATTACGGCGGGCGTTGGGACATGATGCAGGCGGTGCAAACCATGCTCAGGGAGCATCCGCAACTGGCGCAAGGCTTCGCTGAAGAGGATATGTCTCCCTATCTTTCCATGAGCGACGCGCCCGAGCCCGACCTGTTCATCCGCACCGGCGGCGAGCAGCGCATCAGCAATTTCATGCTGTGGCAACTGGCTTATACCGAGCTGTACTTCACCGATGTCTTGTGGCCGGCGTTCGGGCGCAAGGAGCTGGAGGCGGCGATCGCCTCGTACCAGAAGCGCGAACGGCGTTTTGGCCGCACCAGCGAACAGCTGGAAGGAAAAACAGATGTTAAATCGCGTGAGATTGCAGCTCCTCCCCCGACAAGGGGAGGCCGGGAGGGGTTAGGAAAAGCGGATGCTTAAATCGCGGGTGGTTACCGCCGCCATCTTGCTGGCATTGCTGTTGACGGCGCTGTTTGCGCTGCCGCCAGCCGCATGGGCTGCGCTGATTGTGGCGATGGTCATGCAAGGAGCCGCAGAGTGGTCGCGCCTGTCGCACCTGAGCGGCGGGCGGGCGAATATCTGCTGGGTGCTTACCCTGTTGTTGATGCTGGGGTTGCTGTGGGCGGATGCCGGCGCCACCGAAGCGCAACGGCTTTATCTTCATCTGGCTGTCTATGCCGTCTCGGCCTTGCTGTGGCTGATCGTCGTGCCATCATGGCTGATGGCAGGCTGGAAGGTCAGGCAACCCGTTTTCATGGCGCTGACCGGATGGGCGGTGCTGATCCCGACCGGCCTTGCGATGCTGGACCTGCGCGGGGCGGCTCCGAGCCCTTGGATATTGCTGTTTGTGATGGGGCTGGTTTGGGTAGCAGACATCGCCGCCTATTTTGCCGGGCGCCGATTTGGCAGAAACAAACTTGCCCCCAGCATCAGCCCGGGCAAGACCTGGGAAGGCGTGGCGGGCGCACTGCTGGGTGTATCGGTTTATGTGGTCATGGTATGGGGCTTCAGCCCCTATTTTTCCCATCGCGAAGTGCTGCCGATTCTGCTGCTGGCTTCCTGGTTATGGACGGGGCTGGCGGTGATCGGCGATCTGTTCGAGTCGGCGGTCAAGCGCCAGGCAGGAGTCAAGGATAGCGGGGCGTTGCTGCCGGGGCACGGCGGATTGCTGGACCGCATCGACGCCTTGACCTCGACCCTGCCGCTCGCCGCGATGGCGATGCTGTTGCAGAAACTATTGATCTTTACATGATTCATGACGAACACCCATACAACAATCGTCATTCCGGCGAAGGCCGGAATCCAGGCAATCGGAAAACACCCGCACGAAGCGTGGCAACGCCATAAACGTGGCTTTGTCCGCTGCGCAGAACTGTATGGCAAGCTGGATTCCGGCCTTCGCCGGAATGACGGGATGGCCGGTTTCGCATGCTGTAACCAATTATGTAAAGCTCAATAAGTTGACGATATGCAAAACCTGGTCATCCTCGGTTCCACTGGCAGTATCGGCACCAGTACGCTGGACGTGGTGGCGCGCCATCCGGATAAATTCCGGGTTGTTGCGCTGACGGCAAACTGCCAGATCGATTTGCTGTTCCGGCAATGCCTGCAATTCAAGCCGCGCTATGCGGTCATGCTGGACGAGGATGCCGCTGCGCAGTTGCGCCGGCGCCTGCATGAAGCGAGGCAGGTTATCGAAGTGCTGAGTGGTGCGGCGGCGCTGGAACAGGCTGCTGTATTGCCGGAGGCCGATACGGTGATGGCGGCCATCGTCGGCGCGGCGGGGTTGCAGCCGACGCTCGCGGCGGCGCGCGCCGGAAAAAAAATCCTGCTGGCGAACAAGGAAACGCTGGTGATGGCGGGCAACGTGTTCATGGATGCGGTGCGCGCCAGCGGCTCCGTGCTGTTGCCGATCGACAGCGAACACAACGCGATTTTTCAGGCGCTGCCGCGCGGCTATGACGGCGACCTGGCGGGCAACGGAGTGCGCCGCATCCTGCTCACCGCATCAGGCGGGCCGTTCCGCAATACGCCGCTGGAAGAATTGCAGCACGTCACGCCGGAGCAGGCCTGCGCGCACCCCAACTGGGTGATGGGGCGCAAGATTTCGGTGGATTCGGCGAGCATGATGAACAAGGGGTTGGAGGTCATCGAGGCGCACTGGCTGTTCAACGCTGCTGCCTCCGACATCCAGGTAGTGGTGCATCCGCAGAGCGTGATCCACTCGCTGGTCGAATATGTGGACGGTTCGGTGCTGGCGCAACTCGGCAACCCCGACATGCGCACGCCGATCGCCTATGGCCTGGCCTGGCCGGAGCGTATCGACTCAGGTGTGGCGCCACTGGATTTGTTCAAGGTGGCGAC
Organism: uncultured beta proteobacterium; assembly: GCA_963828205.1. Lineage (GTDB taxonomy): Bacteria > Pseudomonadota > Gammaproteobacteria > Burkholderiales > Gallionellaceae > Gallionella. The sequence goes on along the minus strand of CAWHDU010000005.1, from coordinate 327,880 downwards.
GATGGATTTTTCCGCGCCCGATTTCGGGCGCTTTCCCTGCCTGGCATTGGCCTACCGGGCATTGCGCGCGGCAGGCACCGCTCCGGCGATGCTGAATGCCGCGAACGAGGTGGCGGTGGCGGCTTTCCTCGACAAGCGGATTTCCTTTCTGTCGATCCCGCGCGTCATCGAGGCGGTGCTGGATGCGCTGCCGGTTGGCGCGGTCAATAGTCTCGACGATGTACTCGGTGCGGATGCCGAAGCGCGCCGCGCCGCGCAACGGCACATCCAACCAATATGATCACCTTGCTGGCGTTCATCGGCGCGATCGCGCTGCTGGTGATGTTCCATGAACTGGGACATTACTGGGTGGCGCGCCGCTGCGGGGTGAAAGTGCTGCGTTTCTCGATCGGATTCGGCAAGGTGATATACAGCAAGCGCTTCTCCGGGGATGCCACCGAGTGGGTGGTTTCCGCGATTCCGCTGGGCGGCTATGTCAAGATGGTGGACGAGCGCGAAGGCGAAGTCGCTCCGGAAGACCTGCCATACGCCTTCAACCGTCAGCCGGTGCTGCGGCGCATGGCGATCGTGGTGGCCGGGCCGCTGGCGAATTTCATGCTCGCCATTGTGCTGTACTGGGCTTTGTTTGTGTCCGGCGTAACGGGGTTGAAGCCGGTGCTGGGCGATGTGCCGCCGGGGTCTGCGGCGGCCACCGCGCAGTTGCAGGCGGGCGAAACCATTCTCGGCATCAACGGCGAGGCGATTCCGAACTGGGAAGAATTGCGCTGGACGTTGCTGGAGTTGGCACTTCGATCAGGCTCGGGACAGGCTGCGCAGCCTGGCGAAGTGAAGATCGAAGCGCAGGATGCCAGCGGTGCGCGGTTGTTCCATCTCTTGAATATAAGCAGCCTGGAAACGAAGGATCTGGATGGCGAGTTTCTCGGCAAGCTCGGGCTGCATCCCTACAGGCCGCCGATCCTGCCGGTTGTCGGCAAGGTTGCAGAAAACAGCGTGGCGCAGCGCGCCGGTTTGCGGGAAGGGGATCGTATCCTGCGCGCCAATGGAATGGTGCTGCGGCATTGGGGCGAGATGGTGGAGGTAATACGCGCGCACCCCGGGCAGACGGTAAAACTCGAAATTCAGCGCGGCGGAGCAACGGTGGATATAGCGGTGGTACCGCAGGCAGTTGCCGAATCCGATCCGAAAAACTCTTGGCCGGGCACCCGCAAGACCGTGGGCAAGATCGGCGCGGCCCCGCAAGTGGATCATGCGGCATGGCAGGCGATGCTGACCGAGGTGCGCTATGGCCCGTTTGAGGCATTCGGCCGGTCTTTGCGCAAGACGTGGGAAACATCTGTAATCAGCCTGAAAATGCTGGGCAAGATGGTGATGGGCGAGATATCGATGAAAAATCTGAGCGGCCCGATCACGATCGCCGATTATGCCGGCCAGTCCGCAGAAGTGGGCGTGGCGGCTTACTTCAGCTTTCTGGCGTTGATCAGCATCAGCCTCGGTGTGTTGAATTTGCTGCCGGTCCCCTTATTGGATGGCGGTCACTTGCTGTATTATGTCGCCGAACTGGTCAAGGGTAGCCCGGTTTCCGAGCTGGCTTGGGAAATCGGCCAGAAAATCGGCATCGCGCTGCTCGGCATGCTGATGGTCTTTGCTATTTACAACGACATTAATCGCCTAATCTCAGGTTAGAAAATGAAATTAAAAAAACTGGCGGGGCTGATTTCCCTGCTCTGCATGTCCCCCGCTTGGGCAGTTGAACCGTTTACCGTCAAGGATATCCGCGTCGAGGGTATTCAGCGCACCGAAGCGGGCACGGTGTTCAATTACTTGCCGGTCAAGGTCGGCGATACCATGGATGATCAGCAGGCAGCCGCGGCGATCCGCGCCCTGTATGCTACCGGATTCTTCAAGGATGTGCGCATGGAAGTCGAGGAGGGCGTGCTGATCGTGCTGCTGCGCGAGCGCCCTTCAATCGCCAGTATCCAGATCAATGGCATCAAGGAGTTTGCCAACGATAAGCTTAAGGAGAGCATGAAAGATGCGGGACTGGCCGAGGCGCGCATCTTCGATAAAGGCGCATTGGAGAAAGCGATCCAGGAGTTGAAGCGCCAATATGTGGCGCGCGGCAAATATGGCGTGAGCGTCAAAACAACCGTTACCGACCTGGAGCGTAATCGCGTCGGCATCGTGTTCGATGTGGTGGAAGGAGAGGTTTCAAGGATCAGGCAAGTCAACCTGATCGGCAATCACGCCTACAAGGGGGCAGAGCTGCTGAACATGATGAAGCTCAGCACGCCGGACTGGATGAGCTGGTACAGCAAGAACGATCAGTATTCCAAGCAGAAGCTGTCAGCCGACCTGGAAACGATGCGCTCGTTCTATATGGATAACGGTTATCTGGAGTTCAACATCGATTCCACGCAAGTTTCGATTACGCCTGACAAGAAAGATATCTATATCACCATCAATTTCAGCGAGGGTGAAAAATATACCGTATCCAAAGTCGGAGTCTCCAACAATACCATGATACCCAAGGAAGAGATTGAGAAGCTGATCAAGGTAAATACGGGCGACACTTTCTCGCGCAAGGCATTGACCGAAACCAGCAAGAAGATCGGCGAACGCCTGGGGCAGGACGGCTACGCTTTAGCCAATGTCAACGCGATTCCCGAACTGGACAAGGAAAAGCACCAGGTGGCTTTCAATTTTGTGGTTGATTCCGGACAGCGCGTGTATATCCGCCGCATCAATATCGTGGGCAATGACAAAACGCGCGACGAGGTCATCCGCCGCGAATTCCGCCTGGTCGAGGGCGCATGGTTCGATGCGGAGAAAATCAAGAAATCCAGGCAGCGGGTTGATAAGCTGGACTACTTCTCGGAAGTCGATGTGGAAACCCCCCAGGTGCAAGGCGCCACGGACCAGATGGATGTAAAAATTTCGGTAAAGGAAAAAGCCACGGGCAATATTTCGGTGGGCGCCGGGTTCTCAACCAGTGAAAAATTGACGCTGATGGCCGGCGTGACACAAGCCAACGTATTCGGCAGCGGCAACCATATTTCCACGCAAATCAATACCAGCAAAATCAATCAGGTTTATTCTTTTTCTTTTACCAACCCGTACTTCACCGATGACGGTGTGAGCCGCGGCTTCGATGTTTATAAACGCAACACCGATTCGAACAGTACGGCAGTGAGCCAATATACATCCCATACCCTGGGCGGAGGTGTGCGCTTCGGCGTGCCGATAGCAGAAGATGAGTGGATCAGCTACGGTCTTGCATTTGAAAGCACACAATTGGGGCTATTGACTGATCCGCCGACGCGCCTGACGCAGTATGTCAATATTTTTGGGGGGCTAAACAGGAGTTTGTTAGGGACAATCGGCTGGGGCAGGGATACCCGCGATAGCGCAATTTACACCACCGAGGGTACGTTACAGCGAGCCTTCGCGGAAATCGCCCTGCCGGTATTCGACATGCGCTATTACAAGCTGAATTACCAGCATCAGTGGTTCCGCCCGGTGAGCAGCGATATTACCCTGTTGTTAAACGGCGAAGCCGGTGTTGCGGGCGGTTATGGCGCCAAGTCACTGCCGTTCTTCAAGAATTTTTATGCCGGCGGCACCGGTTCGGTACGGGGGTACGAATTCAGTTCACTGGGGCCGCGCGATTCGACGAACGCGGTATTGGGCGGCACCAAGCGCGTGGTTGGCAATGCGGAATTGCTGGTGCCGGTTCCTGGAATCAAGGATAAATCGGTGCGCTTGAGCGGGTTTCTCGATGCGGGCGCGGTCTATGGCCCCACCGATCTCCCGGGCAGCACCGGAATGCACTATTCTGCCGGCGCAGCCATTACCTGGATGTCTCCGATGGGGCCGCTCAAGTTCAGCTATGGCGTACCCCTTAACAGGCAGCCGCTGGATAAGGTGCAGAAATTCCAGTTTAATATGGGTTCGATGTTCTGATGAAACTACTAGGGAAACGCGGATTAATTCGTCATACCCGCGCAGGCGGGGATCCAGTGCCTTTATTTAACTGGGCTCCCGCCTGCGCGGGAACGGCAAAACCGAATAAATCCGCGTATCCCTAGCCATTCGACCAGGACGCCAAAAGACCGGCGCATGAGTAGCTGGTTATAATACGCAAGGAGTGAGTGATGGAGAAAACGACGATGATAGTAAAAGCATGTGCGCTGGCCATATTGCTGGCAGCAGGAGCGGCGCAAGCTGCGGATTTCAGGGTGGGCGTGGTGGACACCGAACGCGTGTTGCGCGAATCTGCGCCGGCAATGAAGGCGGAAAAGAAAATCGAGAAAGAATTTTCCGGGCGCGATCAGGAAATCAAGAAAATGATGAAGCAGGCTAAAGAGTTGCAAGCCTCGATTGAGAAAGAAGGCAGCGCACTGCCGGACGCGGACCGCCGCAACAAGGAGCGCGAATTGACCAGCCTGAACGTGAATTTACAGCGCATGCAGCGCGAATTTCGCGAAGATTTGAATTTGCGCAAGAACGAAGAGTTGTCCATCGTGCTGGAGCAGGCCAACAAAGCGATCAAGGCGATTGCCGAAACGGAAAATTATGACCTGATCCTGCAGGAAGCGGTATATCGCAATCCCAGAATAGACATCACCGACAAGGTGATCAAGCATCTCGCCGGCGAGAAAACCGATAGCGGCAAGGACAGCAAATAAGCGATATGCAGGATGAATATCCCCTATCGGTTGGCTGACATCGCGGCGCAGCTTGGCGGGCGCGTACTCGGGGATGCCGGGGTGCGCATTTCTCAAATAGCCACGCTGGAAAAAGCGCAGTCAAGCCACATCAGTTTTTTCACCAACAGCAAATATCGCACGCAGCTTGCCGGCACCCGGGCCGGCGCGGTGATACTCGGCGAGGCGGATGCGGATGCGACCGGCCTGCCGCGCATCATTTCCGATAATCCCTATGCCTATTTCGCCAGAGTCTCCGCCTTGCTCAATCCCCTGCCGGAAGCCGCGCCGGGGGTGCATCCGGGCGCTGTCGTCGGGGCGGGCGCGCAGATCGACCCGACGGCCAGTATCGCCGCGACGGCGGTCATCGGAGAGGGCGCCGCAATAGGCGCTTATTCGATAATCGGCGAGGGCTGCTGCATCGGCGCAAACACGGTCATCGGCAGCCATGCCCGGCTGTACCCGAATGTCGTGGTTTATCATGACTGCGTGATCGGCGATAACCTGATTGCGCACTCCGGCGCGGTGATCGGTTCGGACGGTTTCGGCATCGCGATGGATGAGGGGCGCTGGGTCAAGATACCGCAAATTGGCCGCGTGGTGATCGGCAACGATGTCGAGATCGGCGCGAACACCACCATCGACCGCGGCGCGCTGGACGACACGGTGATCGAAGACGGCGTGAAGCTGGACAACCAGATCCAGATCGCGCACAACGTGCGGGTCGGCGCGCACACCGCCATCGCCGGATGCGTGGGCATCGCCGGCAGCACCACCATCGGCAGCCATTGCCGCATCGGCGGCAGCGCAGGCATTCTCGGGCACCTGCAAATAGCCGATCATGTCGAGATATTCGTCGTTCACGCTGGTCGGCAAGTCCATCAAGAAGCCCGGCAGCTATAGCGGGATATTCCCGTTCAGCAGCAACGAGGATTGGCGCAAGAATGCCGTCCACCTCAGGCATCTCGACGATCTGGTGAAGCGCGTCAAGACACTGGAGCAGGAACTTGGTTTATTAAAATCTGAAACACCAAAACGGGCATTATTAAAAGGGAAAGATTAATGAGCACGCAAATGGATATCCGCGCTATCCTCGAACACCTGCCGCACCGCTATCCGTTCCTGCTGGTGGATCGCGTGTTGTCGCTCGAACCGGGCAAGGAAATCGTCGCGCTGAAGAACGTCACGATCAACGAGCCGTTTTTCCCCGGCCACTATCCGCACCATCCGGTGATGCCGGGCGTGCTGATCATCGAGGCGATGGCGCAGGTCGCCGCCCTGCTGTCGTTCAAATCCATGGACAACAAGCCGGACGAAAATTCGGTGTATTACTTTGCCGGCATCGACGGTGCGCGCTTCAAGCGCCCGGTCGTTCCCGGCGACCAGTTGATCATCAAGGTGGCGCTGACGCGCAGCATGCGCGGCGTGTTCAAGTTCAGCGCCAGGGCCGAGGTGGACGGGCAACTGGCCGCCGAAGCGGAGTTGATGTGTACCGTCAAATCGGTGGCCTGACGTATTGAAAAACAGTTTGCCACAGAGCTCACAGAGATCACAGAGAGAAACGCCGCCGTTCTCTGTGTTCTCTGTGAACTCTGATATAACTACTAGCCACTCGACTAAGCTGGCAAAATACGCCAGCCAAGTCGCTGGTTATGTGGCTTTGAATTGGGGTTCAAAATGATTCACGAAACAGCCATTGTCCACCCGGGTGCGAAGCTTGCCGGCGATGTCGAGGTGGGCGCCTATTCCATCATCGGCGGGCATGTCGAAATCGGCGCGGGGACGGTGATCGGCCCGCATGTAGTGATCGGCGGGCATACGCGCATCGGGCAGCACAACCGCGTATTCCAGTTCTGCTCGCTGGGCGAGATACCGCAGGACAAAAAATATGCCGGCGAACCGACGCGCCTGGAAATCGGCGATCACAATACCATCCGCGAGTTCTGCACGTTCAATCTGGGCACCGCGCAGGATGCTGGCGTGACGCGCGTCGGCGACCACAACTGGATCATGGCCTACGTGCATCTGGCGCACGACTGCCATGTCGGCAACCACACCATATTCGCCAACAACGCGCAACTGGCCGGGCATGTCCATGTCGGCGACCACGCGATCCTCGGCGGCTTCACCGTGGTGCACCAGTTCGTCAAGATCGGCGCGCATATCATCACCGGCATGGGCACGATCCTGTTGCAGGACGTGCCGCCTTACGTGCTGGCCTCGGGCAACCCCAGCGCGCCGCACGGTATCAACGCCGAAGGGTTGAAGCGGCGCGGTTTCTCCGGGGCGGCGATCGCGGCGATCAAACGCGCCTACAAGACGCTGTACAAATCCGGCCTGAGCCTCGATGAAGCGAAAGCCGCGATCCAGGTTCAAGTGGCGGAACATGCCGAGTTGCAGCCGCTGGCCGACTTTCTCTCCGCATCGAAGCGCGGCATCGTCCGCTGATCGAATCATTTAAAGGTTTTCTCATGCAGCAGAAAAAAACTGTAATCGGCATCGTCGCGGGCGAAGCCTCCGGTGACCTGCTCGGCAGTCACTTGATGGCAGCCCTGAGGGGCGTGCGCCCCGATATCGAGTTTGTCGGCATCGGCGGCCCGAAAATGCAGACAGCAGGGATGAACGTATTGTTCCCGATGGAAAAGCTGGCGGTGCGCGGCTATGTCGAGGTGTTGCGCCATTATCGCGAGATCACCGGTATCCGCCGCAAGCTGAAAAATTATTTTCTGGCCAACCGCCCGGACTTGTTCATCGCGGTGGATGCGCCGGATTTCAATCTCGACCTGGAACTCGTGCTCAAGGCGAGCGGCATCCCCACTATCCACTACGTCAGCCCGTCGATCTGGGCGTGGCGCGGGGAACGCATCAAAAAAATCAAGCGCGCCGTATCGCACATGCTCGCGCTGTTCCCGCAGGAACCCAGGCTTTACCAGCAAGCCGGCATCCCGGTCGATTATGTCGGGCATCCGCTTGCCGACATGTTGCCGGATTATCCGCGGCGCACCGAGATGCGCGAGACGATGCGCATCCCGCTGAAGGCCAGGGTTTTCGCTTTCCTCCCCGGCAGCCGCAGGAGCGAAGTGAAGCATCACGTGCGCACCTACATCGAAACCGCCAAGCTGATTTTGCAGCAAATACCAGATGCCCGTTTTCTGGTGCCGCTGGTCAGCCGCGAGACGCGCGGCATTTTTGACCAGGCGCTTTACGATTACGATGCGCGGGAGTTGCCGATGACGCTGCTGTTCGGCCATGCACAGGATGCGATGATCGCCGCCGACATCGCGCTGGTGGCCTCCGGTACGGCCACGCTGGAATGCGCCCTGCTCAAACGGCCGATGGTCATCACTTACCGGATGCCCGCGCTTTCGTGGTGGCTGATGAAGCGCAAAAGCTACCAGCCTTACTTCGGCCTGCCCAATATCCTGTGCGAGCGCTTCGTCGTGCCGGAGTTGATCCAGGAAGATGCTACGCCGGAGAATCTCGCCCAGGCATTGCTCAATCTGGTCAATGACAAGGATGCCGTGGTGCGGCTTGAAGAGGCATTCCGTGCGCTGCATAAAATGCTGCGCCAGAATACCGCGCAGAAAGCTGCGGCAGCCATCATGCCGTACCTGCCAACAGTGTAATTCCCCTCGCCCGTTTACGGGAGAGGGGTAGGGGAGAGGGAAATCACTCAATCGACCATACTCATTTGCGGCGTGGATGAAGCCGGGCGCGGCCCGCTGGCCGGGCCGGTGAGCGCTGCGGCGGTGATCCTCGATGCGGCCAACCCCATCGCGGGGCTGGCCGATTCCAAAAAACTTTCCGAGCGGCAGCGCGACCGGCTTGCCCCGCTCATCCGCGAGCGTGCGCTGGCTTGGGCGGTGGCTTGGGCGGAAGTGGACGAGATCGACAGCCTCAACATCCTGCAAGCCACCTTGTTGGCGATGCGCCGCGCCGTGCTGGCGTTGAAGATACAGCCGCAGCAGGTGCTGGTGGACGGCCTGCATTGCCCGCAGACCGGCATTCCCAGCCAGGCCATCGTGAAGGGCGACAGCAAGGTCGCGGCGATCTCCGCCGCGTCGATCCTGGCGAAAACCGCGCGCGACGAGCTGATGCTGCAACTGCACGAACGGTATCCGCTTTACGGTTTCGCCGGACACAAGGGCTATCCGACAGCCGCGCACCTTGCCGCGTTGCGCGAACACGGCGTGTCCGAAGTACACCGCAAGAGTTTCAAACCCGTGCGCGAGCTTTTATTTTCGTAGACTGGATGCAGCGATAGCGGAATCCGGGGGGGCATTGTCTCACCTCCATCCCCGGATTACACTACGTTTCATCCGGGCTACTTGTTTGGTTCCTGATTTTTATTTGTGACTTTCATGCTTTTGCGAGTTGGGCAAAAGACACACATCCCTGCTTAACCCACTTCGTGGATGAAAAAAGGTTTTTAGGTTTATAGAAGAACAAGGCGCTTTAAGGTATCGTACTGCCTCGTCAACAACCGGCCGATAACGAATGACCCTGTTCAAGCTCATCCATCTGCTCGCCGTGCTGATCTGGGTCGGCGGCATGTTCTTCGCGCATATGGTGCTGCGCCCCGCCGCCGCAGAAACGCTCGAAGCGCCGCAACGCCTCAAGCTGCTCGACGCGGTGTTCCGCCGTTTCTTCAACTGGGTATGGGGCGCGTCCGGCGCGATACTGGTCACGGGTTTTTACCTGATCTACCTGTACGGCGGCATCGCCCACGCGGCGCGACATATCCACATCATGCTGGCTGTGGGGCTGGCGATGATGGCGATTTTCGGTTATGTGTTTTTCGCCTGCTACGTGCCGTTCAGCCTGCATGTCGCCAAGCAGCGCTGGAAAGAGGCGGGGGAAATATTGGGCAGAATCCGCAAACTGGTCGCGCTGAACCTGGTGCTGGGGCTATTGATCATATGCGTAATGGCGATCGGCGTGGCGCGAGGATGATTGTGACAGGCGGTGTAAAGGGAGTTCGAGCAGAGCCACCCCGGTAAATTAGCGCTACAGAAAAACATGTGTCCCTGAAATTATAATCAGGCGTGAAACCGAGGATTAAATCCCGAAAATGTCAAACTTCAGGAATTACCCCGGCATAGCCGGGGGTTTACCTCACTAACTTACTGGCAAAAAAGAAGACAGGCTCCTTTTTTGCCACGAGCTACTTAAGGTTTTTGAAATCCCATGTTGCATCCAGCTTGCCGCCCATAGGCATCAGATTATATTTGGCACAGGAGAGGGTGCCCGTAAGTCTTGCAGCATCGGTATAAGGGATAAAGAAACCAGGCGTGCATGTTCCGACCTCCAGCCACAGAGAATAATCGCGGGCTATGGACGGCTTCTTATCTTGTCCGCAGTAAAATGTCTGATCCCAATTATCCGTATGCAGCCAGAACCAATACGTACTGGGGAAGACAAAACTCCTGCTGCTATAGACATCCAAACCCCCACCATCATCCGTCGCATCGTACGGTGTGTCCATGTTCGTGGCGCTAATGGCCTTCGTGACATGCACAGGGTCGCAATCTTCACGAGCGATATTGACCGTGATGGTTCCGGTCGGCCAGTAAGCTGTAAGAGCAATGTTGCTGTCCGAGCGCAGGTTCCAGGTAATATCCGCACTGCCTTTGATATATTGTCCTCTCTCTCCGGTAAGCACGAACTGGAGGTTGCCAGCGACATTTCCACCCGTGGTAAAGCTCCATGTATAGTTCGCCTTCATGGCACTTCCATCAATGTCTTTTACCCCTGTAGTTATCGTTGCCGTATAGGTTGTTGAGGGTTTAAGCTCGGCCGAGGGCGTAAAGGTGGTGGTAAAACCGCTGTAGGTGACGGTGCCTGCAACGCCGGAAAGGGTAAAGGTGCCGGTTGAAATGGTCGTGGCATCCATTGCCTCGGAGAATGTGGCAGTAATTTTGCTGCTCACGGCAACATTTGTTGCGTTGTTTGCAGGGCTGGTGGCATACACGGTGGGTGGCCCCTTAGTGCGCGCGCACGCCTGGGCACAATTTGCCGACTCGCCGTAATCATTGAAGGCCAAGGCCATGTAGCAGTACATCGTCGATGGCTGCAGACCGGCATTATCCGTATATGACGTATTAAAAGTATTGCCCACATAAGCTCCGTCGCGGCGTACTTTATACCTTGTCACCGCCGTGGAAGCGGAAGCTAATGACCCGCTCCAGGAAAGGTTGATCTGGCTTTCCGACACACCGGTCGCCACAAGATTCGTCGGGCAGGTAGGAACGCAAGAGACGACGGAGTCCCTTGCCCATTTCATTTCTTGCTCACTTAAAGCTTTCATGGTCTCTTCGATATAGACATGACCCTGCGTCATCGGGATGGTGAGAAGCGATGCGCCTCCCTTGAATGCAAATCCCTCGGCGGTTGCGTCCACTTGATTGAGTATTCTTGCTATGCCGTATTCATTTATCCTGGCGCGCGCCGCTTGCAAATTGGCCACGGTGTTTGCCGAATAGTTTGGGTCGGTTTGCGTGAGCGAATTCGTCGGATTTTTGGCACATTCCTCGAGGGCGGCAAGCTCATCCAGCAACGCTTTGGTTTCTTGATACATTTTCATAGCCTCAGCAGAATCTTTCAAGATTCCGGACAATTGATGGACGTTTCCTAACTTTCCTGCCAAAGACCCCAGACTATTCGCGCCATGCCACTCGCTCATATACTGGGCAATTTCCAAGACCGTACCAGCGCCCACATCGACGCCTTTTGTCCCAATCTCCGCCATATTTATTCTCATGCCGTCGTACCCGTTCACGGCGAGTATCTGCGCACGGTCAGCCTTCTTTTTCGTCATGGGCAATGCCGGCGCCACGGATAACGGGCTTGTGGGAATGCCCGTCGCCGGGACGAAAAAACTGATATTTATTTGGGTATCTTTCGTGTTGTCCTCCATGCCGGTTGCAGAAAATTTGCCGTCATAAACAGGGTTGCTGACCGAAGCCATTCTGGCGAGTTCGTCTGCTGTCGGCGTATATTGCTGGTTTTGGGTCGCCGTCAAGGTTACGTTTCGCGTCGCACCGTTAGGGTAGGCAATCGAATAGGTGCAGGTCGTATTACCGGGGCAGTTTATGGTCGATTTGGCGGCGGCGAAAAATCGGGCGAATGCTTCAGGCATACCCTTGCCGATCAGCGCCGTTGCGTATGGTACGTTGACGGGAAAATCACCCGTTGCAGCCTGACCATTCCCAATCGGCTGGGATCCGAAATTAAGCACCGGCGAGGACATATTTGAGAATGCCGGATGGCCGGCCTGAAAAGTGTTCAGAGCTGCATTCAGATTTACACCGACATTCGTGGCGCCCGTGCCGCAACTGGTCGATGCGGCAAGGCATGCCTGAATTGTCTGCAAGCTGTTGGCCACGCTTGTTCCGGCTGGCTGATTCTTCTGGTACTGCGAAATAGTCGCCAGGGCAAGGGCATAGGTTTTCTGCGCGGGTGAGGCGTCAGGCGGGACATTGAGGGCATCCACCGGAAGAGTGTTGATGATGTCGGCGACGCCGAAGTTTGTTTGCACACCTGCAATGGCAGCCTGGATGTTGGCGCTGGTGAGACCCCCAGGCGCCGCGTTCGCCATCTGGTAGGCCAACTCGGTCAGGGCGGTGACAGCCACGTTGGCCGCGCTTCCGGTTGCGTTGCTCAATATGCTGCGCAGGGGCGAGACGAGGGCTACTGTTGCGCCGGTGGCCTCATCCGTGTAAGTGCCGCCCGTGGCCTCGAAAAGAACTGGCCCGGTGTAAGTGCCAATTTCGATGCTGTAGTTGCCATTGACAATGTTTGTCGCACAACTGCCGAGAGCAGCGCCCTTGGCACCGGCGGTTATGGCATACGCACAAACGGTGGAGCCGTTGAGCGGCCCCTTGCTGGCCACGCCGCTGATTATGGTTTGGTTCGTGGCTGCGCCTCCGCCGCCTCCGTCGCTGCACGCTGAAAGGCCTGCTACAACCGTTAGAAAATAAGCTATACAACCCAGATAACGTATCGATGCAGACATTTCAAACCTCCTGTTTTCGAATTGACCGGCCTGGTGTGGTTGGAACAGAAAGCTGCTTGCTGAGGCGCATGCATGAAGGTGGGCAAACATTTGCCGCAGCGGCGCGAAGAAGAAGCAAAATGCTCGATGTCATTATGAACCCTACTTTGAAACAGCATACCGATGAGCTCTCCGAATGGTTGATCCCGGTTTTCAGTTCACGCCCGCTATGTTCTTGCGGCGGGTAACCGGATCGTGCCAGCAGCGATGACGGAGATGGAATGCTGATTTGGAAGACATGCTATATGAGAGCAATGAATTCCAGAATGATGCATATGCATCATTTTTGCTGGTGTATGGTTTGTTGCCGCATATATACTGCGCCTGGGTTTGGCGATTCGATGAACTGCTGACGCACCTATTGGGGGGTATATGAAAGCATTCAGTGGCCTGTTGCTCGAACTTTACCGCCAGGCGCAGAACATTCCTCCAACGGAATTTCAGACGCGGGCGCTGGAAGCTGCACGGGAAGCGATCGCCTTCGATTCTGCTTTGTGGGTAACCGGGGTAATGGGGCCGGAGGGCGGGATTATTCATACGGCTTGCGTTTATCGCCAACCGCCGGAAATGCTGGAAAATTACGAGCGCATCAAACAGCATGACACACTGGGTTTTGAAACATACAGCCGCATGGGGCAAACGGTTAACGCCGCGCTGACCACCGACCCTTATTGGCTGCCACGCCTTCATCCAGACGTGATGGCGCATATCAAACGCTTCGGCATGGAGCATGTCCTGACGACGCACATCGCCGAACCGGTATTGAAATTGTTTACGGCTGTGGCTTTCTACCGCGCCAATCCGGGGCAACCTTTCACCGGAGCCGAACGGCTGTTCAAGCAGAATTTAATGCCGCATCTTGCTGAAACATGGAACAGCAATCGCTTCAACTTCATACGATTTCCAAACAAGGGCGGCGCCCTGACCGACCATGTCCGGGCGATTTGCGACAAGAAAGGGGTGCTACACAGCGCCAGCCATAATTTTGACAAACTGATGTTTTCCGAATGGCCGGATTGGCAGGGGCCGCGATTGCCCTCTGTTTTGCTGGAGACATTATCCGGCGATGTACGGCGCCAATACACAGGCCAATGCATCGTTGCCACGATCAAGGCGCTGAATGACATGCTTTTGCTCGGCGTCAGGAGAAAAGTCACGGTGGATCAATTAAGCCCCCGTGAACTTGAAGTGGCGATTCGCTTCGGGCGGGGCATGGATTACCGGGAGATCGCGGTAGAATTGCATATTGCGCCAGTAACGGTGCGCAATCATCTGCAAGCTATTTATACCACTCTCGGAGTCCACAGCAAGACCGAGATGGCGCGCATTGTCCGTGAGGTTGAAGATTGACGGAGGTGTAGCAATGTCGCTGACTTTGGTTTGAAAAATGCTGAAATCCTGAAGGCTACTCCCCCAGCTTCATCCTTCTGATGTAGTGGCAGGTATAGCCTTGCGGGTATTTCACCAGATACTTCTGGTGATATTCCTCGGCGCGGTAAAATTCCTTGAACGGCGCGACTTCGGTGGCGACCTTGGCCTTCCATTCCCCTGAAGATTCCACGGTCTTGATGACTTCCCCGGCGGTGCGTTTCTGTTCTTCGCCGACGTAAAAAATCGCCGAGCGATATTGCGTGCCGATGTCGTTGCCCTGCCGGTTGCGCGTGGTCGGATCATGCATGCGGAAGAATTCGAACAGCAGATGGCGATAGGTGAGTTGTTTGGGATCGAATACGATCTTCAGCGATTCGGCGTGGCCGGTGCGCCCGGTTTTCACCTGCATGTAGTTTGCGTCCGGCGTGTTGCCGCCGGTGTAGCCGACCTCGGTTTCCAGCACGCCGGGAATCTGGCGTACCAGTTCTTCCATGCCCCAGAAGCAGCCCCCGGCGAGGTAGGCGGTTTGTTGCTTGGCGTGTTCGGTAGCGGGCATGGTTGCTCCTGTCGGTTGCGCGATAGCTGTGGCAGAAATCGGCACGGCGAGAGCGAAAAACAGGCGGCAAAGAATTTTCATGATCAGCCGCGCCGCAGTTTTTTCATCGCCTGTTGCGCCTCCATCTTGCCTTCGCGTTCTTTTTCAGTTGCCCTCTTATCGTGTTGTTTCTTGCCCTTCGCCAGGCCGATTTCGAGTTTGACGCGACCGTTCTTGTAGTGCATGTCCAACGGCATCAGCGTATAGCCGGCGCGTTGCACCTTGCCGATGATCTTGTCGATTTCGTGCTTGTGCAGCAGCAGCTTGCGCGTGCGCGTGGGGTCGGGGTGGATGTGGGTGGAGGCGTTCAGCAGCGGGCTGATGTGCGAGCCAAACAGATACAGCGCGCCATCCTTTACGGTGACGTAGGCTTCCTTGAGTTGCGCCCGTCCGGCGCGGATGGCCTTGACTTCCCAGCCTTCCAGCATGACGCCGGCCTCGTATTTTTCCTCGATAAAGTAATCGTGGAATGCCTTTTTGTTCTGTACGATGCTCATTAACAGATGTGTTTTGCGGTGTGTTCGGCTATTCTACCAGCCTTTGGTTTTGCAACTTTGAGAAGCAATGGTGTTCGTAGAAAAAACAGTACTGGTTCCGCACAGCGCGGAACAGATGTTCAATCTGGTGGATCGCGTGGAGGAATACCCGCAGTTCCTGCCATGGTGCGGCGGGACAAGCGTTTCCGAAGTGGAGGGCACGACGGTGCATGCCACGGTGCATATCAATTACCACCATATCAAACAGCATTTCACCACCGAAAACATGCGCACGCCGCCGCATCAGATCGACATGACCTTGCAGGACGGGCCGTTCCGGCATCTGGACGGCCATTGGCGGTTTATCCCGTTGAGCGATACAGCCTGTAAAATAGAATTTCGCCTGCGTTATGAATTTTCCAGCAAGTTGCTGGAAAAGCTGGTCGGGCCGGTGTTTCATTACATTGCCAACAGTTTTGTGGATGCTTTCATCCAGCGCGCGGAAAAGGTTTATACGAATATATGAGCGGCAGAATCAATATCGAAGCGGTGTATGCCTTGCCCGAAGAGCAAACGCTGTTCAGGCAACCCGTGCCCGAAGGGGCGACGGTCGCCGAAGCCATCAGGCTTTGCGGCATGCTCGAAAAATATCCCGGGATCGACCTGGACACCAACAAGATGGGCATCTTCGGCAAGCTGGTCAAGGCCGATACATTGCTGCGCGACAGGGATCGCATCGAGATTTACCGCCCGCTGATCGCCGATCCCAAAGAGGTGCGCCGCAGGCGCGCCGGAGAGGGGAAGGCGATGAAGAAGGGCGGCGGGTAAGCATGATGGGAGTACAAGAGGAGTCGTCATTCCCGCGAAGGCGGGAATCCAGCCAGATAAAAAAGTTCCTTGCGCAGCAAGGACAAACCCTAAGCCGGACGAGCCGGAACCAAACAAGTAGCCCGGATGAAACGCAGTGTAATCCGGGGATGGAGACGAGACGATGCCCCCGGATTCCGCTATCGCTGCATCCGGGCTACGGGCCTGATATGGCTCACCATCATTCAACCCATTGCCAATGTTTGATAATTTCAAGATTCTTGTCATGTTTTGAGATCATTGGGCTGGTATGAGACTAAAGGCATATTGAATAAAACCGCTGGATTCCCGCCTTCGCGGGAACCGGAATTGGAATTTTTAGAGGTTTCAGAGTGCTTGATTACGACCTGCATTGCCATTCCAGCATTTCCGACGGCACGCTCGCTCCGGCGGAGCTGGTGGCGCGCGCCGCCGGGCGCGGCGTGAAGGTGCTGGCGCTGACCGATCACGATGACGTGGATGGGCTGGATGAGGCGCGCGCCGCTGCCGCGCAACACGGCATGGCTTTCATCAACGGTGTGGAGATTTCCGTGACGTGGCGCACACACACTGTGCATATCGTCGGCCTGGGCATCGACCCGGCCTATCCGCCGCTGGTGGAAGGGCTGCACAACGTGCGCAGCGGGCGCGGCGAGCGCGCCATGAAAATGTCGGAGTCGCTGGCCAAGGCGGGCATCGGCGGCGTGTTGCAGGGCGCGTACCGCTATGCGGGAAATCCCAACATGATCGGGCGCACCCATTTTGCCCGCCATCTGGTCGAAACCGGCCAATGCAAGGATGTGAAGAGCGTGTTCAACCGCTATCTGGTGAAGGGTAAACCGGGCTATGTGCCGCACCAATGGGCGAAGCTGGCGGATGCGGTGAGCTGGGTGCGCGGCGGCGGCGGCGTGGCGGTGCTGGCGCATCCCGGCCGCTATATGGCCGGGCGCAACAGCATGGGCAAGAAGACCATGCATGAGTTGCTGGCCGAGTTCGTCGCATGCGGCGGGCAGGCGATCGAGGTGGTGAGCGGCAGCCATACGCCGGAGCAGCATGCCGAGTTCGCGAGGTATGCCGGGGAATTCAATTTGCTGTGCTCATGCGGCTCGGATTTTCACGGCCCGGACGAGAGCTGGCGGGATATGGGGCGGCTGCCGGATTTTCCGCTGGGTTGTCGTCCGGTCTGGGAAGCATGGCAAGCAGTATGATAAATAGAGCTTTTGAAAATGGGCGCAGGAAAACTCAGAGTTCGCCCAAATGCAAGGCGCGGGAAAAATTTCGCCGCGCCGCATATGGGTTATATGCAAGCAAGAAAACGGAGTTTCAGTGTAGGGTAACCTTTAGGTTGGCCGGAACTAAATTTTTTTGCAACGCAGCATAACCAGCGACTTGGCTGTCGTCTTTTGACAGCTTAGTCGAATGGCTAGTTGTTATATCTAGTTGGGATGAAATCTGAGTTTTATGTCGCAATTTTTCACGATACACCCGGACAACCCCAACCCGCGCCTGATCCGCCAGGCGGCGGCAATGCTGCGCGACGGCGGCATCGTGGTGTATCCCACCGATTCCTGTTACGCATTGGGTTGCCATCTCGATGACAAGGACGCCGTGGCGCGCATCCGTCAGATCCGCCAGTTGGATGAACAGCACCACCTGACGCTGATGTGCCGCGACCTGTCGGAAATTTCGCGCTATGCGCGCGTGGACAACAGCAAGTTCCGCCTGTTGAAAAGCAATACGCCGGGCAGCTACACCTTCATTCTGGAGGCGACCAAGGAAGTGCCAAAACGCTTGCAGCACCCCAAGCGCAGCACCATCGGTATCCGCATTCCCGACCATCCGGTGGCGCTGGCGCTGCTGGAAGAACTGGGCGAGCCGATGTCCAGCTCGACGCTGATTTTGCCGGGCGAGGAATGGCCGCTGAACGATGCCGAACGGATTCGCGAATTGCTGGAAAAGAAAGTCGAGCTGGTGATCGATGGCGGTGCGGTGGGTTCGGATTTCACCACCGTGATCGACCTGACCGGCGATACGCCGGTGTTGCTGCGCCGCGGCAAGGGCGATGTCGCGCCTTTTGGAATTGAAGAGATGTAGGGCGGAAAACGAGCGTAGCGAAGTTTCGAGCTTGCGGCCAAAGCGTAGCGCCTTCCGACGTTTGTGAGCCACATGCAGCCATGCGGCGGATAGCCTTGCATAGCCATTCGGCTAAGTCACCAAAATACGGTGACATAAGCCGCTGGTTAACGCTACGCTCATCCGCCCTACAAAAATTACGGGATAAAAAATTAAATGCAAACAGAACAACTGATCCAGACCATCGCCATCGCGGCGATTCCGATTTTATTCGCCATCACGCTGCACGAGGCGGCGCACGGCTATGTGGCGCGCCATTTCGGCGACATGACCGCTTACCAGCAGGGGCGCATCAGCCTGAACCCGCTGCGCCACATCGATCCGGTCGGCACGATCCTGTTTCCGCTGCTGACGCTGTGGCTGGGCGGCATCCTGTTCGGCTGGGCCAAGCCGGTTCCGGTCAATTTCGGCGCATTGCGCCGCCCCAAGCAGGACATGCTGTGGGTGGCGCTGGCCGGGCCGGCCTCGAATTTATTCATGGCGCTCGGCTGGGCATTTTTCTATAAAATGGCGTGGCTGTTCCAGGGCAGTTATTTTGCCGAGCCGCTGGCGGGGATGGCCGAATGGGGCATCAGGATCAACGTCGTGCTGATGGTGCTGAACCTGTTGCCGCTGCCGCCGCTGGACGGCGGGCGCGTCGCGGTCAGCCTGCTGCCGCACCGCCAGGCGTACCAGTTGTCGAGGATCGAACCGTACGGCATGTTCATCCTGATCTTTCTGGCGATCACGCCGGTGTTAGGCTGGATACTCATGCCGCTGGTAAACTTGACCTTTAAATTGATTTCGTTGTTATTCGGGCTTTAGAAGATATGTTTGCTGATCGTGTTTTATCGGGCATGCGCCCCACCGGGAGCCTGCACCTGGGGCATTACCACGGGGTGCTGAAAAACTGGGTGCAGATGCAGCACGAATTCGAATGCCTGTTCTTCGTGGCCGACTGGCACGCGCTGACCACGCATTACGACACGCCGCAGGCCATCGAGCAAAGCGTGTGGGACATGGTGGTGGACTGGCTGGCCGCCGGGGTCGATCCCGCCCATGCCACGCTGTTCATCCAGTCGCGTGTGCCGGAGCACGCCGAGTTGCACCTGCTGCTGTCGATGATTACCCCGCTGGGCTGGCTGGAGCGTGTGCCGACTTACAAGGACCAGCAGGAGAAACTTTCCGAGAAAGATTTGAGCACCTACGGCTTCCTCGGCTACCCGCTGCTGCAAAGCGCGGATATCCTGATTTACCGCGCCACCCAGGTGCCGGTGGGCGAAGACCAGGTGCCGCATATCGAATTTACCCGCGAGATCGCGCGCCGCTTCAACCACATCTACGGGCGCGAACCCGGCTTCGAGGAAAAGGCCGAAGCGGCGGTCAAAAAGCTTGGCGGAAAAAAGGCCAAGCTGTATGCCGAACTGCGCACCCGCTTTCAGGAACAGGGCGACGACGAGGCGCTGGAGTCCGCCAAATCTTTGCTCGACGAACAGCAGAGCCTGAGCCACGGCGACCGCGAGCGCCTGTTCGGCTATCTGGAAGGCGGCGGCAAGATGATCCTGTCCGAGCCGGAAGCCATGCTTACCGCAGCATCGAAAATGCCCGGACTGGACGGGCAGAAAATGTCCAAGTCCTACGACAACACCATCACGCTGCGCGAAGACGAAGCCAGCGTGACCAAAAAAATCCGCACCATGCCGACCGACCCGGCGCGCATCCGCCGCTCCGACCCGGGCATCCCGGAAAAATGCCCGGTGTGGCAATTGCATCTGGTGTATTCCAATGACGAGACCAAACAGTGGGTGCAGAAGGGCTGCACCACCGCAGGCATCGGCTGCATCGAATGCAAACAGCCGGTGATCGACGCGGTGCTGGCGGAGCAGCGCCCGATGCGCGAACGCGCGCAGCAGTACCTGGACGACCCGGCGCTGGTGCGCAACATCATCGCCGACGGCTGCGAGAAGGCGCGCAAACTGGCTGGCGAAACGATGCGCGACGTGCGCGAGGCGATGGGGCTGAGCTATACTTGAACATAATTTTGCGGAGGGCGGGGATATGAATTATCAATTTACGGCAGTTATTGAGCGCGAGGGAGATGGATATGCTGCGCTTTGCCCGGAACTGGATGTTGCCAGCCAGGGAGATACCGTCGACCAAGCACGCAACAACCTGCGCGAGGCGGTTGAATTATTTTTGGAATGCGCCGCCCCGGAAGAAATTAGCGGACGCTTGCACAATGAAGTCTATGTCACGCGCTTAGAGGTTGCTGTTGCCTAAACTGGCCGTACTTTCCGGCAAGACAGTGTGTGCGATCCTTGCGCTGCACGGTTTTGCGGAAGTAAGGCAACGCGGCAGCCATGTAGTGATGCAGAAGAAAAACGATACCACCACGATTACTGTGCCTGTTCCCATTCATGCCGAGATTCGCATCGGCACCTTGCTGTCCATCATCCGCCAATCCGGCGTTCCACGAGCGGAGTTTGAGCGATGAACGAAGTACAACTTCAACTTAATCCGGTCGCACGCATCCACGGCGAGCCGCTGCTGGAGATGCCGCAGGATTTGTATATCCCGCCGGACGCGCTGGAGCTGGTGCTGGAGAATTTCCAGGGGCCGCTGGACTTGCTGCTGTACCTGATCCGCAGGCACAACCTCGATGTGCTGGACATTCCGATGGCGGAATTGACCCGGCAATACATGGCCTACATCGAGATGATGCAGCAGCATCGCCTGGAACTGGCCGCCGAATACCTGCTGATGGCGGCGGTGCTGATCGAAATCAAGTCGCGCATGTTGCTGCCGCGCCCGCCCAAGGCCAGCGAGGAGGAAGCGGAAGACCCGCGCGCCGAGCTGATGCGCCGCCTGATGGAATACGAGCAGATGAAGCTGGCCGCGCAGAAACTCAACGAGCTGCCGCAGGCCGGGCGCGACTTCGAGATCGTGCAGGTGCTGATCGAGCGCACCCTGCAGGAACGCCTGCCAGCCGTCAGCGTGGAGGATTTGCGCCAGGCCTGGCTGGGGCTGCTGGCGCGCGCCAAACTGAACAAGCATCACAAGGTGCGCCGCGAGCAACTGTCGGTGCGCGAGCAGATGACGCATGTGCTGCGCTGCCTGCAGGGCGGCGAGTACGTCGCGTTCGACCAGCTGTTCGACGTGGAAGGCGGCGTGGCGAAACTGGTGGTCACCTTCATCGCCATCCTCGAACTGGCCAAGGAATATCTGGTGGAAATCCAGCAAAGCGAAACATTGGGGAGTATTTATGTCAGAACAAGCCGAGCCGTTACCGCAGAGTGAAGCGCCGCTGCCCGTGGAAACCGAAGCCAGCCAGGACGAGGTTTCGATCCCCGTTGATCTGTTCGGCGGAAAGATGAATACCGAGCAGTTCAAGACCGTGCTCGAGGCCGCGCTGCTGACCGCCACGGAACCCCTGCCGGCTTCGGAGCTGAAGAAGCTCAGCGACGTGTCGCTGGACAATCGCCAGATGGAGGCGCTGCTCGAAGAACTCGCGCAGGACTGGCAAGGGCGCGGCGTGGAATTGACCCGCGTGGCCAGCGGCTGGCGGTTCCGCGCCAGGCCGGAGATGCAGCAGTACCTCGATCTGCTCAATCCGCAGAAGCCGCCGCGCTACTCGCGTGCGGTGCTGGAAACGCTTGCCATCATCGCCTACCACCAGCCGGTCACGCGCGGCGACATCGAAGAAATACGCGGCGTGGCGGTCTCATCGCAGATACTGAAAACGCTGGAAGCGCGCGGCTGGGTGGAAGTGGTCGGCACGCGCGACACACCGGGCAAACCGGAACTGTTCGCTACCACCAAGCAGATGCTCGACGACCTCAACCTGCGCGCTTTGCAGGAGCTTCCGGCGCTGGAAGAGATCGGTGCGTTGCTGGAGCAGGAAACAGCGGCGAACGCGTAATTCATTTGCATTGTGGGGACGCAATTCATCACGCCCGAACCGGTAACGAAGGGGGTGAGATTCATCGCGCCCAGCATGACGATGGTGCAACAAACCGGGCGCAATCAATTGCGCCCCTACGGATGGAAGATGATAAGGCATGAAGCATATCCAGTCACGCGACAATCCTTTTTTCAAGGAACTCGCCAAACTCTCCGGCTCTGCGCGGCAGCGCGGCAAGGCCGGCCAGGCCTTGCTGGACGGAGCGCATTTGCTGGCGGCGTATCTGGATGCCGGAAAGCGGCCGCAAAACATCCTGCTGAATGAGGCCGCGTTGCACGATGCGGAAATAACGGCATTGCTCGAACGCGCCACCGACGTGCCGGTGACGCAGCTGGACGACAAGTTGTTCGCCGAACTCAGCGAACTGAAAACGCCGACCGGCATCCTCGCACTGATCGACCTGCCCCGTCCGGCGGGAACGATAGCCGATAGCCGCCTCGCGCTGCTGCTGGAGGATATTCAGGATCCCGGCAATCTCGGTTCGATGTTGCGCTCGGCGGCGGCGGCGGGATGCGATGCGGTGTTTCTGTCCGCGGGTTGCGCCGATGCGTGGTCGCCGAAAGCGCTGCGCGCCGCGATGGGCGGACATTTTGCGCTGGATATCCATGAGCGTCAGGATTTATCGGGCGTGGCCAGGGCATTTTGCGGCACGCTGCTGGCGGCCAGCCTGCAAGCCAGATGCAGCCTGTATGACTGCGACTTGCGCGGCAAGGTGGCATTTCTGGTCGGCAACGAAGGGGCGGGGTTGTCCGATGGGTTGCTGAATTTTGCCACGCAAACAATCGCCATTCCGATGCGCGGCAAGGTCGAGTCACTGAACGCCGCAGCGGCTGCGGCAATCTGCCTGTTCGAAGCGGTGCGGCAGCGTAGGCAGCCTGATTTGTAAATGAACCGGACGCTGAGGGAGCAAGCCGGAATTGGCCGGTACCTCCTTAAACAACGATGGGCCAGTCCATATATCAGCTCTTTGCTACTGCGAGAACAAGTTGGCGCCGCCCGCACCGACGACGGCATAACCGCTCGTGGAATGCACGATCGCATTCAGATTGCCGGAGACGCCGGATGACTGCGCCGTCCAGTTTGTCCCGTTCGTGCTGGTAAAAATGGCGCCATTCGCGCCGACAGAAACGAACTGCAGGCCATAGGTCACCGCATTCAGCGCACTTGCAGCCAGCGGGGCTTGCAGAGTCCAGGCTGCGCCATCGGTGCTCGTGACCAGCGTACCGGCGGCGCCAACCGCCACAAACGTGGTGGTGCCGAGGGTCGTGTCGCTATAGCCATAGGCAACGCCATTTAAATCAGCAGTCGTGTTTGAAGTAACGGCGTGCCAATTTGTCGCGTCGGCGCTCGCGACTATCGTGCCGCCGGCGCCGACGGCCATCCATGTGCCTCCGTTGTAGGCGCTGTAGGTTACGCCATACAGGTCTTTTGCAGTGCCGGAATTTGCCGCCGCATACCATGTCTTGCCGTCGGTGCTGGTGATAATCGTTCCGTTTGCCCCGACCGCCACCCTTAAACTAACGTTGTTGCTCGCAATTGCATAAAGGTTGTTTGCGGTTCCAGTTGTTCCGGCTGCCCATGTAACGGCATCCGTGCTGTATAGCATGGCCCCGCCGGCGCCTACTGCCATATAGGTTCCGAAATACGTTGCTCCATAGATGCTGTTTGCGGTGGTGTAATTGATTGGCGCCCACGTTGTGCCGTTGCTGCTCGAATACATGGTGCCACCGGCTCCTGCCGCTACATACATGGTTACCGCCGTACCCGTCGTGGTCACCGTGCCCACTGTGACAGTGCGAAGATCGTTTGGGCTGAGCGGACTGCCTGCGCTCCAGGCTGACCCGGCCATTCGCGGCACTGCAGAAACCGAGGGGGTACCCACTCCGCCAGGCCCGCCATCCGTTCTGCCGTTTAACGTGAATGAATAGGTGACGCCGTTTGTCAAGCCGGTTACCACTTGTGGCGAAACCGCCTTTACGATTGCGTGGCTACCGGGAATCGAGTTCCAGCTTGAAGTTGAAAGGCTGCTTGCCGGGGCGTAGAACAGCCAATATTCGACATCGGGAGCCGCGTCCCACGTGACGGTGACCCTGCTTTCGCCCGCCAATACTGATATCCCGCCGGACGGGGGAGGTGCGGAGCTGCCTTTGCTGCATGCCGTTGCCAGAAATGCCGCAATCAGTGCGGCCAGGATCAACCTGATGTTTGGCAGGATGACTCGGCTTCTTCTGCCTTGACGGCAATGCCCTTGCACCAGGTTACAAGGATGGGTATCGCTTGGGGCGGAACTGATTGACATGGTAGTGCTTTCTTCGGATTAACTAATGTGTTCAGAAACTGCTTCCCGGGGAGAATTTGTAATTATGCTATGGGCATCATCATATATAAAGACGCAGTCATTGAACCAATGGTAACAAATAATAACCGGGCGCTCTTGATATTCAAGTTTTTTCTCATAACATGGCGCCGGGGCGATGCCCTCAAATCATTGAGCCGATAGCATGCGATGCCCCGCCAGGATTTGCCATTATTCCTTGCACCCCCAAATTTCTTGACGCATAAGCTTATTCCGCTATAATGCGCGCCCCTGTGAGGCCGATAGGCGGCTTCGCATACCTTGCTCCACCGCTACGCATGGCGGGGGGCTTTAACCATAAGGAGATGTAATGCGTCATTACGAAATCGTGTTTATCGTGCACCCCGATCAAAGCGAGCAGGTGCCCGCAATGATCGAGCGTTATCGCACGCTGGTCACTTCCAAGGGTGGTCAAATCCACCGCCTGGAAGATTGGGGACGCCGTCAGTTGGCTTACCCGATTCAAAAAATCCACAAGGCACATTACGTGCTGATGAATATCGAATGCAACCAGGAAATCCTGGAAGAGCTGGAGCATGCCTTCCGCTTCAACGATGCCGTGCTGCGCCATTTAACCGTCAAGGCCAAGGCGGCCATTACCGAGCCGTCCGCGATGATGAAAGAAGAGAAATCCCGCTCCGTGCCGACCGAAGCCGCCGCTGTTGCGGTACAGGCCGAAGAAGGCGTTGCAGCGGCTATTTAACCGTTCGCTATTGGCGCGCATCAGCTTTTCATCGGCGGCGAATTGGCGTTGCATAGCCATTCCACCGACCCATCAAGAAACAATGGGTAAGTGTCTGGTTAATCGCGCTAGAGGGTT
This sequence comes from uncultured beta proteobacterium, assembly GCA_963828205.1. Lineage (GTDB taxonomy): Bacteria > Pseudomonadota > Gammaproteobacteria > Burkholderiales > Gallionellaceae > Gallionella. The sequence goes on along the minus strand of CAWHDU010000005.1, from coordinate 302,587 downwards.
CGCGGATACCGGCAGCATAATTTTGGAATAAGGAAATAACATGGCCCGTATAGACAAAAAGAAGGATGACAAGAACAAGCGTTCTTCACGCAACAACCTGTTCAAACGCCGCAAGTTTTGCCGCTTCACGGTCGAGAAAATACCCGAAGTGGATTACAAGGATGTGAACATACTCAAGGAATTCATCTCCGAGAACGGCAAGCTGATTCCGGCGCGCATCACCGGCACCAGGACGCGCTTTCAGCGCCAGTTGAGCACAGCAGTGAAACGCGCGCGTTTCCTGGCTTTGATGCCTTACACCGATTTGCACTAGGGAGCGCAGTCATGCAAATAATTTTGATGGAAAAAGTGACCAACGTCGGCCAATTGGGTGATGTGGTCAAAGTCAGGAACGGGTTTGCCCGCAATTTCCTGATCCCGCAAGGCAAGGCCAAGCGCGCGACTTCCGCCAATATGGCCGAGTTCGAAACGCGCCGCGCCGAGATCGAAGCGGCCGAAAAAGCCAGATTGGCCGAAGCGCAGGCGCGCGGCGAAAAACTGGCCGGATTGACGGTGCAGATCGTGCAAAAGGCCGGGGTGGACGGCAAGCTGTTCGGTTCCGTCACCAATGCCGATATCGTGGCGGCGCTGGCAGCGCAGGGGTATGAAGTCGAAAAGGCGCAGGTGCGCATGCCGGCCGGCCATCTCAAGCAGATCGGCGATCATCGCATCGGCATCGCGTTGCATACCGATGTGGTGGTTGATATCACCGTTTCGGTGCTCGGCGAACAGTAATACGCCGCTGTATCAAGGCAATACAAAAAGGGCTGGCAACAGCCCTTTTTTGTTTCCATGAACCAAAGGCCACAGAGCTCACAGAGAACACAGAGAGTGTTCGAGTTTGTTTGCCTTTCGTGGTCTCGCGAAAGGTAGATGGGTTTCTCGCCATAACTGCTTGTTTTTACTCTGTGAGCTCTGTGCTCTCTGTGGCTAACTGCTTTTTCTAGGATGAATCCAATTTAGGCGGGTAAAATATCCGCCGCACAACAGTATTTAATCAGTTCAATCAAATGCAGAATTTTTCCAGGCCGGACGCACAGCTCGAGCAGATCAAATTGCCGCCCCATTCGGTGGAAGCGGAGCAATCGGTATTGGGCGGCCTGCTGCTCGAGGCGAGTGCGCTGGACAAGATCGCCGATCTGGTGACCGACGACGATTTTTACCGCCACGAGCATCGCCTGATTTATCGCCAAATCGTGCGCCTGAGCGAACTGGTCAAGCCGGTGGACGTGATTACCGTCGCGGAGGCGCTGGAGATTGCCGGCGAACTGGACAAGGCCGGCGGTTTGCCGTATCTGGGCAGTCTGGCGCAGAACGTGCCGTCGGCCGCGAACATCCGCCGCTATGGCGAAATCGTGCGCGAGCGTTCCATCATGCGCAAACTGGTCGAGGTCGGCACCGATATTGCCGGCAGCGCCTACAATCCGACCGGACGCGATGCCGCACAGTTGCTGGATGAGGCGGAAAGTAAAGTGTTCGAAATCGCCGAGGCCGGCTCGCGCGGCCAACAGGGATTTATCGCCATGCCGCCCCTGTTGAACCAGGTGGTGGAACGCATCGAGACGCTGTATGGGCGCGACAATCAAAGCGACGTGACCGGCACGGCAACCGGCTTCACCGACCTGGATCGCATGACTTCCGGCTTGCAGGCCGGCGAACTGATCATCGTGGCGGGACGCCCGAGCATGGGTAAGACCGCGTTTTCCATTAACATCGCCGAAAACGTGGCATTGGACAGCAAGCTGCCGGTGGCGATTTTCAGCATGGAAATGGGCGCCTCGCAACTGGCGATGCGCATGCTCGGCTCGGTGGGCAAACTCAACCAGCACGACCTGCGCACCGGGCGTTTGCAGGATGACGATTGGGGGCGGTTGACCCACGCCATCGGACGGCTCAACGATGCGCCGATCCATATCGATGAAAGCGCCGCGCTGTCTGCGCTCGAGGTGCGCGCACGGGCGCGCCGCCTGCATCGCCAGAATGGTGGGCTGGGCCTGATCGTGGTGGACTACTTGCAATTGATGAGTTCCAATGCGGGCAAGGCCAGTGAAAATCGCGCCACTGAAATCTCGGAAATTTCCCGCTCACTGAAGGCGCTGGCGAAGGAATTGCATGTGCCGGTAGTCGCGCTGTCGCAGTTGAACCGCAGCCTCGAGCAACGCCCCAACAAGCGTCCGGTGATGTCCGATTTGCGCGAATCCGGGGCGATCGAACAGGATGCCGACCTGATCCTGTTCATCTACCGCGATGAAGTCTATAACAGCGATTCCCCCGACAAGGGCAAAGCCGAAATCATCATCGGCAAACAGCGCAATGGCCCGATCGGCAAAGTCGAACTGGCGTTCCGCGGCGAATACACGCGCTTCGACAACCTGGCTTCCGGCGGTTATTAACCCATCGCAAAACCCGGCGCGATTTTAATTTGAAGCGCAACGGGCTTTCGGATACAATGCGCATCCTTTTAGGCGCGTAGCTCAGCTGGTTAGAGCACTACCTTGACATGGTAGGGGTCGTTGGTTCGAGTCCAATCGTGCCTACCAACAATTAGAGCCTGTTTCAGCGGGCTCCCGAGTGCGGCGATGCCGCACTTTGTATTTTTGGAAAAGCAATATGCCAGCCATCACCTTGCCGGACGGTTCGCAGCGCAGTTTCGCGCAGCCTGTCACCGTCGCCGACGTTGCGCTCAGCATCGGCGCGGGTTTGGCGCGCGCCGCGTTGGCCGGAAAAGTGGACGGCAAGGTGGTGGATACCTCGCATTTGATCGAGCAGGATGCCGCTTTGGCGATCGTCACCGACAAGGATGCGGACGGTGTGGAGATCATCCGCCATTCGACCGCGCACTTGCTGGCCCACGCGGTGAAGGAATTGTTTCCCGACGCGCAGGTGACTATCGGGCCGGTCATCGAAAACGGTTTCTATTACGATTTTTCCTACAAGCGCCCGTTCACGCCGGAAGACCTGGCGGCGATCGAGAAGCGCATGGGCGAGATCGCCAAGCTGGATTTGCCGGTGGCGCGCCGTGTGCTGCCGCGCGACGAGGCGGTGGCGTATTTCAAGCATATCGGCGAGCACTACAAAGCCGAGATCATCGGGTCGATCCCGGCGGATCAGGACGTGTCGCTGTACAGCGAAGGCGAGTTCACCGACCTGTGCCGTGGCCCGCATGTGCCGTCCACCGGCAAGCTGAAGGCGTTCAAGCTGATGAAGCTGGCCGGAGCCTACTGGCGCGGCGATTCGAAGAACGAAATGTTGCAGCGCATCTACGGCACGGCCTGGGCGAAGAAGGAAGAGCTGGATGCCTACCTGCATCAACTCGAAGAGGCCGAGAAACGCGATCACCGCAAGCTTGGCAAGCAACTGGAATTGTTCCACATGCAGGATTCGTCGCCCGGCATGGTGTTCTGGCATCCCAAGGGCTGGACGCTGTGGCAGGAAGTCGAGCAGTACATGCGCCGCAAGTTCCGCGAGCACGATTATAAAGAGGTGCGCACGCCGACCATCATGGATCGGGCGCTGTGGGAGAAATCCGGCCACTGGGAAAACTACCACGACAACATGTTTACCACCTGTTCGGAGAACCGCGATTACGCGGTGAAGCCGATGAACTGCCCGGGGCATGTGCAGATTTTCAATCACGGCCTGCACAGTTACCGCGACCTGCCGTTGCGTTTGGCGGAATTCGGCTCCTGCCACCGCAACGAGACATCCGGATCGCTGCACGGCCTGATGCGCGTGCGCGGTTTCACGCAGGACGATGCGCATATTTTCTGCACCGAGGATCAGGTGCAACCGGAAGTGTCGCGCTTCATCGTGATGTTGAACGAGGTGTACCGCGATTTCGGTTTCAACGAAGTGCTGGTCAAATTATCTACGCGCCCGGAGAAGCGCGTCGGCTCCGATGAAACCTGGGATAAGGCCGAAGCCGGTCTGGCGTCGGCGTTGCAGCAGAATGGTCTGGCCTATGAGGTGCAACCCGGCGAGGGCGCGTTCTACGGCCCCAAGGTCGAATTTACGCTGAAAGACAGCCTCGGACGTTTGTGGCAGTGCGGCACCATTCAACTGGATTTCAACCTGCCGGTGCGGCTGGATGCGGAGTTTGTCGATGAAGATAACAGCCGCAAGCCGCCGGTGATGCTGCATCGCGCGATTCTCGGTTCGATGGAGCGTTTCATCGGCATCCTGATCGAGCACCATGCGGGTGCGTTCCCGCTGTGGCTGGCGCCGGTGCAGTTGGTGCTGATGAATATTTCGCAGGCGCAGGAGGAATATGCGACGCAAGTGGTACAGGCATTGCGCGATGCCGGGCTGCGCGTGCAACTGGATTTGCGTAATGAGAAGATAACCTATAAAATACGCGAACATAGCTTGCAGAAGTTGCCTTATCAGCTGATTGTCGGCGATAAGGAAATGGCCGGAAAACTGGTGGCCGTGCGTACCCGCAGTGGTGAAGATCTCGGACAGATGACGCTGGAAGCATTGCTTCAGCGTTTTAAAGCCGAGATCGTGGCGGGTAGCACGGCTTAAATATTGTTCAAGTGGAGACATTGCAATAGCACAGGATAAATCGCAGCGCATCAATGAAATGATTACCGCACCGCAAGTGCGCCTCATTGGTGTAGAAAAGGAGCCCCTCGGGATTGTTGCCATCGCGGAAGCGTTGCGTTTGGCGGGTGAAGCAGAGCTGGATCTGGTCGAGATTTCGCCGCTGGCGGATCCGCCGGTGTGCCGCATCATGGATATCGGCAAATTCAAATATGCCGAAAGCAAGAAGCAGCACGAGGCCAAGCTCAAGCAGAAGCAGGTCCAGATCAAGGAAATCAAGTTCCGTCCGGGTACGGACGAAGGCGACTACAACATCAAGTTGCGCAATCTGATCAAGTTTTTGGATGACGGCAACAAGACCAAGGTTACGCTGCGCTTTCGCGGCCGTGAAATGGCCCACCAGGAAATTGGTATGCGCCTGATCGAGCGCGTCAGGGCGGACTTGGAAGAGCACGGCGTAGTCGAGCAGTTTCCCAAGATGGAAGGCCGGCAGATGGTGATGGTGCTGTCGCCGAAGGCCAAGAAAAAATAAGTTTGGTTGGATCGGCAGTAATGGGATGGCCGGTTCGATGAAGCAGTAAAATAGTCCCGATAACAAGTGGTGTATGGGTCATCAAGTTTTTCCACCGGAAAACACCTGGCATCATAACTTTAAGGAGCAATCATGCCCAAAATGAAAACCAAAAGCGGGGCGGCCAAGCGTTTCAAGATCCGCGCCGGTGGCAGCGTCAAACGCTCGCAAGCGTTCAAGCGCCATATCCTGACCAAAAAGACCACCAAGAACAAACGTCAATTACGCGGCACGACCGAAGTCCACGCAACCAACACAGCATCGGTTCGCGCCATGATGCCTTACGCATAAGGAGAAGACCATGCCAAGAGTAAAACGTGGAGTCATCGCGCGCGCCAGCCATAAGAAAGTATTGGCGCTAGCCAAGGGTTATCGCGGCCGCCGCAAGAATGTTTACCGTATCGCCAAGCAGGCGGTAATGAAAGCCGGGCAATATTCCTATCGCGATCGCCGTCAGAAGAAGCGCCAGTTCCGCACCCTGTGGATCGCGCGTATCAATGCGGCGGCGCGCGAGCAGGGCCTGAGCTACAGCGTGTTCATGAACGGGCTGAAGAAAGCGTCAATTCAGGTTGACCGCAAAGTGTTGTCGGATATTGCCGTGTTCGACAAGGCGGCGTTTGCTCAATTCGTGGCACAAGCCAAAGCCAGCCTCGGCGTGTAGGTTGGGTTAGGCGCATTTTTTGCGCCGTAACCCAATGCGGGTGTAAAGGAGGCGTATCCCGCCTCCTTTTTTGTTTCTTAACCCCTCCCAACCTCCCCTTGTCAGGGGAGGGGAGTAGCAAGATGGAAGAGCTTCAACAAATTCTCGATCATGCCCTGCATCAGTTCGCCGCAATCAGCGATGAAGCTGAATTGGAGCAGGTCAAAGCAAAATACCTGGGCAAGGAGGGCAGCCTCACTGCCTTGCTTAAAGGCTTGGGCAAACTGTCTGCCGAAGAGCGACCGGCAGCAGGCGCGCGCATCAACCAGGTCAAGCATGGCATCGAAGCCGCGTTGCAACAGCGCCGCGATGCGTTGCTGCAACACAAGCTGGCACAGAAGCTGGCGGCGGAAGCGCTGGATGTGACCCTGCCGGGGCGCGGCCTTGGCACTGGCGGCTTGCACCCGGTGACGCGCACGCTGGAACGCATCGAGCAGTTGTTTCACTCGCTGGGTTTTGCCACCGCGTCCGGCCCGGAAATCGAGAGCGACTTCTACAATTTCACCGCGCTGAACATCCCGGAAAACCATCCGGCGCGCGCGATGCACGATACGTTCTACATCGACCCGCAGCATGTGCTGCGCACCCATACTTCGCCGGTGCAGATACGCTACATGAAGGCGCATGTGGATAAGTATAAACGTCAGAAGGATATGCCCGACATCCGTATCATCGCGCCGGGCCGCGTATATCGCGTGGATTCCGACGCCACTCATTCGCCGATGTTCCACCAAGTCGAAGGCTTGTGGATAGGCGAGCGCGTAAGCTTCGCCAATCTTGAACACGTGATCTCTTTTTTCCTTACGGAATTTTTTGAGGGCGAAGCTATAAATGTACGCTTCCGTCCCTCGTTCTTTCCATTCACCGAGCCGTCGGCAGAGTTTGATATGAGCTGGAAGGGTGGCTGGCTGGAGATCGGCGGCTGCGGCATGGTGCATCCGAACGTGCTGAAACATGTTGGCATAGACAGCGAGAAATACATAGGTTTCGCCTTTGGTGTGGGCGTGGAGCGGCTGGCCATGCTGCGCTACGGAGTGAACGATCTGAGGTTGTTCTTTGAGAATGATCTGCAATTTTTGAAGCAATTTAACTGACCATGCAATTTTCTGAATCCTGGCTGCGCTCATTCGTGGATAAATTTCCCCTCAGCCATGAACTGGTTCCCCCCAGTCATGAACTGGCGGATATGTTGACTATGGCGGGGCTGGAAGTTGAAGAAATGACCCCGGTCGCGCCCGCATTCGACAAGGTGGTGGTGGCGCAGGTATTGAGCAAGGAAAAACATCCCGATGCCGACCGCCTCAATCTGCTCAAAGTGGATGTGGGGCAGGGCGAGCCGCTGTCCATCGTGTGCGGCGCGCAGAATGTCATGGTCGGCATGAAAGCGCCGTGTGCCTTGGTTGGTGCGAAGCTGCCGGGCATGGAAATCAAGCAGGCCAAGGTGCGCGGTATCGCATCCTTCGGCATGATGTGCTCGGCGAAAGAGCTAGGTTTGGCGGAAGAAAGCAGCGGGTTGTTGGAGCTGAACGCCGACGCGGAGGTCGGGCAGAGCATACGCCAGCATCTCGATCTGGACGACCACCTGATTACGCTCAAGCTCACGCCGAACCGTGGCGATTGCCTGTCGTTATACGGCATCGCGCGAGAAGTCGCCGCGCTGGTTCGCGCGCCCTTGCCTGATTTGGACGAACCTTCGTTTGTGCAGGCGAGCAACAAAAAAATTAACGTCAGGGTTGCTGACGTAGCGGCTTGCCCGCGCTACACCGGGCGCGCGATCGCCGGAGTAAACGCGAAAGCCGCTACACCCGCCTGGATGGTGCGGCGATTGGAGCGTTGCGGCCTGCGCAGCATCAGTGCAATTGTTGATGTGACTAACTATGTGCTGCTGGAGTTGGGTCAGCCCTTGCACGCCTTCGATCTGAACAAGCTGCATGGCGGCATAATAGTGCGCTTCGCGCAGGCAGGAGAGCAGATCAAGCTACTCAATGATCAAACGTTAGAGTTGCAAGACGACATGCTGGTGATTGCCGATGACATAGCGCCGGTCGCTCTGGCGGGTGTAATGGGCGGCGCGGGCAGCGCGGTGGATGATGCAACCACCGACATTTTCCTTGAAAGCGCGTTCTTTTCGCCCAGAGTGATTGCCGGCAAGTCGCGTCGTCTGGGTTTTGGCTCTGACTCGTCTTATCGCTTCGAGCGTGGCGTGGATTTTGCCGCCACGCAGGTCGCGCTGGATCGTGCCACGCAACTGATCCTGGATGTCTGCGGTGGACAGGCTGGAGCGGTGATCGAAGTGCTGGGCGAGTTGCCTGCGCGCCATCCGGTGAAGCTGCGTCTGACACGGGTGGAGCGTGTGCTGGGTGTGGCGCTGGGCGCCGATGAGATCGCCGGGATACTTGGGCGCCTCAATATGGGTTTCCTGCGGGCGGGCGATGAATTCAGCGTGACGCCGCCCAGCTACCGTTTCGACATTGCCATCGAAGAAGATTTGATTGAAGAGGTGGCGCGCGTTTACGGCTACGAAAAGTTAACCGCCAAGACACCGCAAGCAAACATGGCGATGCTGCCGCAAATTGAGGCGCAGCGTCCGTTGGCGAAGCTGCGCCAGTCGCTGGTGTTGCGCGACTACCAGGAAACCATCAACTACTCTTTTGTTGAATCCGGATGGGAGCGCGACTTGTGCGGAAACAATGCGCCCATCGCTTTGCAGAATCCGATCGCAAGCCAGATGAGCGTGATGCGCAGCAGCCTGCTCGGCGGCTTGCTTGCCTCGTTGCGCACCAACCTCGCGCGCAAGCAGCCACGCGTGCGCCTGTTCGAGATCGGTGGCTGTTTCTCCGTGCAGCAAGGCGCTTACGTGCAACACGAGCGTGTGGCCGGGGTAGCTTATGGCGCGGCCCTGCCTGAGCAGTGGGGCGATATTGCGCGCAACGTGGATTTCTATGATGTAAAAGGCGATATTGAAGCCCTGTTTGCGCCGAGTCAATTACGCATCGTTGCGGAGCAGCATCCCGCTTCGCATCCGGGGCGTTCGGCGTGTATTTTTCTGGGCGAACGGGCGGTGGGCTTTATAGGTGAACTGCACCCGCAATGGCAGCAGCAATATGAATTGCCGCTGGCCGTGCAATGGTTCGAGGTGGAACTGGATACACTGATGCAGGCTGTCGTGCATCAGGCTTTAGAGGTCTCGAAATTCCCGCCGGTACGCCGCGATCTGGCAGTTGTGGTCGATGAAGCGGTCTCCGTGCAAACATTGCTGGATGCGATGATGGCTGCATCGGCACCCGGAGTGGCACAGATTGCGCTGTTTGACGTATACCGCGGCAAGGGTGTCGAGCAAGGCAAAAAAAGCCTTGCATTCCGTGTGTTATTGCAAGATACTCAAAAAACGCTGACGGATTCTGAAATTGAAACAAGCATCGCGCTGTTGGTGGGGGTATTGCAGCGGCACGGTGCGCAGTTGCGTATGTAATTCCATCGAGATGGAATTGGAATAAGGGAGAAAAATGACAACAACATTAACAAAAGCCGAACTGTCTGATTTGCTGTTCGAAAAGGTCGGCCTCAACAAACGCGAAGCAAAGGATATGGTGGAAGCATTCTTTGAAGAAATTCGTGCGCAACTGGAGAATGGCGAGAGCGTCAAGCTATCCGGTTTCGGCAATTTCCAGTTGCGCGATAAGCCGCAACGTCCCGGACGCAATCCCAAAACCGGCGAGGAGATCCCGATTACCGCGCGCCGCGTGGTGACGTTCCACCCCAGCCAGAAACTGAAAACCATGGTGGAAAAGTCCTATCATGGAAAGCCACAAACCTAATTCCGAGCTCCCGCCTATTCCCGCCAAGCGCTATTTCACCATCGGTGAAGTCAGCGAGTTGTGCGGGGTCAAGGCGCATGTGTTGCGTTACTGGGAACAGGAATTCACGCAGCTCAAACCGGTCAAGCGCAGCGGCAATCGCCGCTACTACCAGCACCATGAAGTGCTGCTGATTCGCCGCATCCGCGAGTTGTTGTACGAACAGGGTTTTACCATCAGCGGCGCACGCAACCGCCTCGGCCATTCCGGAGAAATTCCCAATACTCCCGATGAAATGAAGAGCACTTCTGGCGTACCGGCGGCAACGGTAAATATTCCGTTGTTGCGTCATGAGATTCGTGAAATTATCGGGCTGTTAAACGCGTAATAACACTTCATCATTCATGCCGCTCTGCTATAATCCGCGCCCTCGGGGCGTAGCGCAGCCTGGTAGCGTACTTGCATGGGGTGCAAGTGGTCGGAGGTTCAAATCCTCTCGCCCCGACCAAATAAAACAATAGGTTGCAATTTTAAAGCCAGTCTCCCTGCCGGCTTTTTGCTTTTTTGCGGCACATTTTATAATGTGCTGCTGTTGGTACTCTTGCATCGACAATTAATTCCAATTCTCCTTCAAACGGAAAATAATTCGTAGGCTTGGCTATGCCAGACAGCTTTATCTGGCGGGTAGAACCCGCCCTACGATAATGCATTATTGATCGTGAAATGGAATGACTTGTTCCATCAAAACCCAACGCAGCTTATGTTAGGCGCTCTAAGAGCCTATTTCAGCAGGTTTCATACCCCGCGTTGGGTCTGGGCGCGGATGGATGCAAGGCGCAGCGCGCAGCCAATGGTGGCGACCATGACACGGTGCGCGAAGCGTTTTGTGCGGGAATGGTCGCCTGCGGTCGCTCCCGCAATCGGCTGCTTCGCAGTAACGTGTCGCGACCGCGCATTGGCAAGCGGTGCAACGCCGCAGACGCCGCGCCCAGACCCAACCCGAAGGCCGCTTGCCTGCGGGCGCATTGCGGCGTTGCGGCCTGCTTGTGGAGAATGGCTACACTGCGCAGCCCGCGCCTTGCACTGCATCCCGCAGGCAAACGGCGCGGGGTATGAAACCTACTGAAATAGGCTCTAAGTCTGAACTACTACACATGACACTCTAGACCGGCTCCCTGTTCAGCATCGCCTTCAGCCGCGCCAGCTTGTCCATGCCCTCTCCCTTGCTGACAGTCTGTGCGGCCTCCTTGTGGCCACCCGCGTAGGCCAATTCCCCTTCCGGCAGCTCTTCCAGGAAGCGGCTCGGCTCGCAGGCCATCCAGTCCTTGCCGCGCTTGCGGCGGTTGCAGTAGCTGATTTGCAGGCTGCGCTCGGCGCGCGTGATGCCGACATACATCAGGCGGCGTTCCTCCTCGATCTGTTTTTCGTCGCTGTCGCGGAACGGCAGAATGTCCTCTTCCGCTGCGACAATGAATACATGCGGAAACTCCAGCCCCTTGGCGGCGTGCAACGTGGACAGCGACACCGCATCCGGCTCCTCGTCCTTGCCTTCCAGCATGTTGATCAGCGCGATGGTCTGCACCATGTCGATCAGCGATTTCTCGTCGGCTTCGGCCTTGCGCTTGAGCCAGCCGATGAATTCCTGCACGTTCTCCCATTTGGTATCGGCCTGACGCGGCTCGTGGCTGTCGTATAGCCATGTCTCGTAGTTGATCGCGCGCAGCAGCTCATCGAGCAGTTCGCCGCACGGATCCTTGTCGGCACGCTCCTGGAGGCGGTTGATGAAGTTGCAGAAAGTCATCAGGTCTTCGTGTTGGCGCGGCGGCAGTTGCTGCTCCATCTCCGCCTCGAAAGCCGCCTCGAACAGGCTGATGTGGCGCGCCCCGGCATGGCTGCCGAGTTTTTCCAGCGTGGTGTTGCCGATGCCGCGCTTCGGCGTGGTGATGGCGCGGATGAAGGCCGGGTCGTCGTCCGGATTGGCGATCAGCCGCAGGTAGGCGGTGATGTCCTTGATCTCGGCGCGCTCGAAAAACGATGTGCCGCCGCTCACCGTATAAGGTACGCGCTGAGTGCGCAACTGTTCCTCGAACGCGCGCGACAGGTGGTTGCTGCGGTACAGGATCGCGTAATCGGAATATCGGGTGCGATGCTCGAACTTGTGCGCCATCAGCTTCATCACCACGCTCTCGGCCTCGTGCTCGTCGTCGCGCGCCGCGTAGACGCGCACCGGATCGCCGATGCCGTGATCGCTCCACAGGCGTTTCTCGAACACCTTGGTATTGTGGTTGATCAGGTGATTCGCCACCTTCAGGATGCGCTGCGAGGAGCGGTAGTTCTGCTCCAGCTTGATCACGCGCAAATTGGGATAGTCGTTGCGCAGGTTGTGCAGATTTTCGATGCTCGCGCCGCGCCATGCGTAGATCGCCTGATCGTCGTCGCCCACCACGGTAAATGCGTTGCGGCTGCCCGCCAGCAGCCGGGTCAACTGGTACTGGCAGTCGTTGGTGTCCTGGTATTCGTCGATCAGCAGGTAATGCAGCCGGTTCTGCCAGCGGAACAGGGCTTCGGGGTGCTCCTTGAACAGCACCACCGGCAGATGGATCAGGTCGTCGAAATCCACCGCCTGATAGGCGCGCAGCGTCTCCTGGTAGCGCGCGTAAATGTGTGCCTGCACCTTCGCCTCGTCATTCTCGGCTGCCTGCGCCGCCTGCTGCGGCGCGATGAAGGCCGACTTCCAGTTGGAAATCTGCGTCTGGATATCGCGGATCTCCTGCTTGTCGCCGGAATTGGCCAGCTCGCCGATGATCTTCCAGGTGTCGCCGCTGTCGAAAATCGAGAACTGCGGCTTGTAGCCCAGCAGCGCGGCCTCCTTGCGCAGGATGTTCATGCCCAGCGAGTGGAAGGTGCTCACCATCAGCCCCCTGGCATCCTTGCCCTGCAACAGCGCGCCAGCGCGTTCGCGCATCTCGTTGGCCGCCTTGTTGGTGAAGGTGATCGCGGCGATGTTGCGCGGCGCATAGCCGCACTGCTGCACCAGATGGACGATCTTCTGTGTAATCACGCGCGTCTTGCCGCTGCCCGCGCCAGCGAGCACCAGCAAAGGGCCGTCGAGATAGGTTACCGCTTCGCGCTGCGCGGGGTTAAGCTGGTTCAACATTGGCTTGGTTTGACATCCGGACTACTGATGAGTGAGTCTTCTTGAAAGGGGCGCATGATACCAAAGCATTCCGGCCGGCACGATGAGGCTCTGCTAAATTTTTACTTGCGCCTGCCGATATCCTTAACAAGGGCGGCGCGATGTGCGCAAACCCGCAGAAACAGGAGGCCGATCATGGGAACGTTTTGCATGGATATGAGCAGCTATGAAATCGAGCGCGTCGAAACAACCTCATCGGATTACGGCGATGAAGTCCTGTGCGCTGTCTGGATTCCTGCTTTGGCGCTGCATCATGAATGTGTAAGCAAGGCTGCAATGCCGGTCGGCCTGATGAATGCGGATATTGATCTTTTCCTGCGCAAGATGTACGCCTGTCAACGCTAGTGCAGTGTCTCGCCCTTTACCGCATCATGCGGAGACCCTGCCTGATACGAGCTTGTCATCCGATTTCTCGATTCGCGCCACCAGCAGCTTCAACAGCGCCTTGGAAAACCTGGCTTGCAGCTCTGCCGAAGCATGATTTAACGCATCGCCATGGATTTCCACTACCTCCATGTCCTTGATCGCCGTAACGGTGGAAGAGCGGGTCTGTTGTTTTTCCTTGATATAGGCAATTTCGCCGAAGAAATCCCCGGAGCGCATGTTGCCAAGTTCGATGCCGCCTTTGGTCACCGAGGCTTCGCCGCTGGCAATGATGAACATGCTGCTGCCTTTGTCTCCTTCCCGAACCAGGCAAGCCCCTGATTTGTATCTGGACAAACTGGTCATTCCCACGGTTTCCCAAATTTCCGTATCCCCGAAATCCGCAAAAAATGGCAGCTTGCGGAAAAAATCAAAGCGGGTGCTGTCGCACAAAGTCTCGTCAGGCCTGGGCAAGTTCGGCATGGAAGCGGTCAGATCATCGCAAAATGCCTTCCATGAGCTGTAGCGCATTTTCCTGTCACGGTGCATGGCGCGGTGAACCGCGAAGCGCAGCGACTGCGGAATATCGGCTCGTGCCTGTTCCAGCGGCAATACCTCCCCGTGCAGCTTCTGGTAGATAAGACTCTCGTGGGAAGTTGCTTCAAAAGGGAACCTTCCAGTCAGGAGCTGGTAGGCCATTACTCCCGTCGAATAAATATCGGTCTGGATTGTGGGTACAGCCTTCTTGAATTGCTCGGGAGCCATGTAATGCAACGTGCCCACGGTCTCTATCTGCGTGGATTCCGAGCCCACCAGGAACGCGGCGCCAAAATCCGAGACCTTCACATTGTCGTCCGCCCCCAATAAAATATTGGCCGGCTTGATATCCCTGTGGAGCACTCCCATCTTGTTGGCGTAGTCCAGCGCATTGCAGACCTTGTAGAGAATATCGACCAGGCGTTCGACGGGAAGCAGCTTCCCATGTGAAGCAAACTGCCTAAGCGTGCCGCCGGGCATGTATTCCATGACCAGATAGTCATGCTCATCGGTGCTGCCGGCCTCAAAGACCTGGACGATAAACGGGTGCCTGAGTTTTCCGGCAAGCCTCGCTTCATTCAACCACATCTTGCGGTTGCGCGCTTCATCGTCCTCATCGTCAAACAGGTTTTGATTGGTTATCTTGAGCGCGACTTCCCGCTGCGCGTAAGTGTCGAACGCCAGATAAACTTTCGCCGAGGCGCCCCTGCCAAGCTCCCGCCTGATTTCAAAGCGGTAGCCGAATTTTTCCGGAGTTGGAGGCATAAGAAATTATTGAAGATCGTATAAGTGAGTTACAACCATACCGTCATTCCGGACGCGCAACGCGCGAGCCGGAATCCATGCGAAATACTGGATTCCCGCCTGCGCGGGAATGACGGAATGTTGGTTAGCATTGTCATCCATTTATACGATCCTCAATAAACGCTCGATTGTTGAAATACTTTCAAGGCTCCCCGCAAACCGGGGACGCTATCGATAGCCCCGCCCCGCTTGTTGCGCTCCGGCCCCCGCCTATAGTTTTTCCAGCTCCATTGCCCCATCCCAGTTCGCCGGGGGAGGCGCGATGCGAAATGCGGCGATGCGTTTAAGATAAAGGTTGGCAATACTATCCTCCGGCGCGATGGCAAGCAATTCGCGGAAGCGTATTTCCGCCATATCCCATTCCTGGTTCCGGAACAGGCGAATGGCCTGTTCCGTGAGTTCGGCGACCGTCAGGTTCTTGCATGGGGTAAAGACCTCGACAGCATGGCTCTTGCCTTTCACGATAACCTTGTCGACAGGACGCAAGGCGATCCGGTCCCTGACTTGCTGCGCCGTATCGCCGCTCATCATGATACCGGTGCCGTAGAGCTTGTTGATGCCTTCGAGCCTTGCCGCAAGATTGACGTCGTCGCCGACGGCGGTATAGCCAAACCGTTTCGCGGAGCCAAGGTTGCCGACCACCGCCGACCCGCTATGGATGCCGATGCGCATATGTATCTGCGGCAGGTTTTCCCTTGCGAAGCTCTTCCGCAATTCGGCCATCGCCTCCTGCATCGCGATCGCGGTTGCGACAGCGTGATACGCCTGGTCATCGTCGTCGAGCGGCGCTCCCCAGAAGGCCATGATCGCATCGCCGATGAACTGCACCACCGTGCCTTCGTGCTCGAGCACGATGTCGGTCATGCTGGTGAAATGGCGGTTGAGCAATTGTGTCACCCGCTCCGGCGAAAGCACCTCGGAGAACGTGGTAAATCCGGCGAGATCGGTGAACAGCAACGTGATCCTGCGGCGCTCGCCGCCGAGATTGATGCGCTCAGGATGCGCGATCAAATAATTGACGACCTGGGGCGTGACGTAGAGCGAGAATACCCGGGTGATCTCCTTCCGCCTCATCTGTTCTGCGACATATGACCAACCGCCGAAACTGACGTACATCAGCGGAATGATGGCAAACGAAGACCCGGCCGGCACCCACAGGTTCCACTTGAGGAACAACCCCCACACCATTGCGGCGACCATGGCGGCGATCGCCACGCCGCCAAGCGCGCTCCACAGCGGCCGCCAGCGCCGCATCGCAAACGCGCTTGCCGCCGCGACGAGCGCCAGCAGCACTGCAATGGCGGCGGCGGGCGGACGGGTAATGGCGCTCTTGCCGAGCATGGTTTCAATGATGTTCGCATGCACTTCCGCGCCGGGCGTAAGCCAGCCGGTGCTCGCCAGGAACGGCGTGGCAAAAAGATCGGCCTGCGCGCTTTCCACGTCCGGCGATGCCTTGATGTCACGCCCGATGATGACGACCTGGTCCTTGAAAAAATCTGCCGGGATCGAGCCTGTCGGCTTCACGATCTCGTGATAGGAAACATAGGGGAACGTATGGTCGCCGCCTGCATAGCGGATCAATGACCCGGGAGAAATACCGAGATTCGGCGTGATTTCTGGATGCTCGCGGATCAGGCGGATTACGACGGCCCGCCACAGCGCATCGCCGGATTCGGGAATCTGGCGTATGACCAGATCGGAATCGAGCGCCACGGTGGCAAGGCCGACCTGCGCGCCGGCATCCGTAAACGCCTTGAGCGGATCGAGCCGCAGCCATTGCCGTATCGAAGCCGATTCGCGGTACACGCGGTCGGCGGCGAGCACGACGTTGCCGGCGCGGCGGATGGAATCTGCGAAACGCTTGTCGTCTTCCTTGTTTGAAGGCTCGGCAAAAACAATATCGAATACGATGATCGAGGCGCCGGCGGCGGCGAGCCGGTCGATGAGTTCGGCATGCAGGCGTCTCGGCCAGGGCCATTGCAAGCCCAACTCGGAAAACGAAGCCTCGTCGATGCCGACCACCGTGATCGGAAATGACGACTTGTTCGGCGCGGATGCGACCATCATGCCATCGAGCAGCCTGAGCTCGACCTGCTTCCACGCCGGTGTCATAGACACCAGCACCGCAATCGCCCAGCACAGGGCGGCAAGCGCCACCAGCACCAGAGCGGGAACGCCGGGCGTTTGTTTAGCGAGAGTAATGCCTTTCATGGGTGATTCGATCAGATTGCCGGACTACAAGATAAGAGTACGATAGCAGAACTCGATTGTGGAGTCTCTGCAAATTAGCTTAGCGCCTATTTCAGAAGCCCGGCCAGCCAAATTGGCGCAGCCGGAATAATATGCCGGAATAACATGGTCAGTATTGTAGCCCGGATGGAGTGCAACGGAATCCGGGAAGAACGGAGCGCCGCGTTCCCGGATTACACTGCGTTTCATACGGGCTACGTATCTGTGCCTTATTGATCTTTCCATAATTCATGACATTCATTGGGCGGGCTATGCACGGAGCGTCTGGCATAGTCCGACCTGACAAAGCAGAGTTGTTGCCTTCTATTATGGAAAGCTCAATAATGCACCTTCATGGGACAACGATAAGCGGCAGGCAAGACGATCATAACTGTTCAGAAAAACAACAAGGGAGGGAACGGATTCATGAACATCATCGGGTCAGCAAGACCGCGGGTAATTTTCTGCATTTCATTATCATCGTCTGTACCGGGCCATGCAAGCGCCGCCGTGTCGGGCCGCAGTTTTCTTTTTTGCAGCTTTCCCTGATTCGCGCAAATGAATATCCCTTCCGCAACACACCATTCCCCACAGGAAAAAAGCGTCTTCGAAATTCTCGGCAAGGCCGGGAAGAAGCGGCTTTACCCGAAAAACACCATCATCCTGAACGAGGGCGACTCATCCAGTTGCCTTTATGTGATCCATTCCGGAAAACTGAAGGCATATCTCGCAGACGAGCAGGGGCGGGAAATCGTGCTCAACATCATGAAGCCGGGCGATTATTTCGGGGAGATGGCGCTCATCGACAACGAAGCGAGATCGGCTTCCGTGATGACCCTGGAAGATTCCCAATTGACTGTCGTCACCAGAGAAGACTTCATTGACTGCATGGCCAAAAACCCGGAACTCGTGACCCCATTGATGCTCGGGTTGATCAAAAGGCTGCGCATTTCCACCAGAAAAGTCGGCAGCCTCGCATTGATGGACGTGTACGGGCGGGTGGCCGGCACCCTGCTTCAACTTGCCAGGGAACAGGATGGAAAATTGGTGATCGGCGAGAAACTGACCCATCAGGAAATCGCGAACCTCGTGGGCGCGTCGCGCGAAATGGTCTCGAGGATCATGCATGACCTGGCTGAAGGAGGCTATATTTCTGTCGACAGCAGGCGGCGCATCATCCTGAACGAAAAACCCTGAACCTTTGGGTACAAAGTCACAAAATAATTGTGAGAAATCCCCTTATTTGGGATTTACCGGGTATTTATGATGCGGTCTTCAAATTCAGAGCGCGGAGATTTTTATTGATGCGCTGCAATTAATTGAGTAATCCGTCTCCATCGGAGCGGCTGGAAGGCTAACACAGGAGAAAATGACCATGCTTCAAGTGCGAATGGATGGGGTTCGCGGAGCAGGCAGATTTTTTTCCGATACACGGCGTGAGAGCGATGGGGAGAAACCTTCCCGTCAGAGATCAACACGAGGATATTGTGCGGTACTGTCTGCAATTTGCAAACTGTTTCTGGTTGTCATAATGCTGAATGTATTGCCGGTACGTGCGGATACGACCACGATCATTGCCAGCGGGCTCTGGAATGTGGAGATTTATTATCCCTCATGCAACTAACGGAGCTGGGTACACTCAATTTGACCTACGCCAATGGTGCGTATTCTTCGGCGTATTATACGAATAACGATTTTGATGCTACCACCTGTCAAAATAAGGGCGCAGCCAGCAGCATCTGTTCCCCTTTCTTTGTTTCTTCTCAAGACCTGCTGACGGCTAATCAATTCCAGTCTTTATTTTATGCCATGGATTCGAACTGTCATCATGATGGAACAACCTTTCAGTCAGTGAATTTTGCATGCCCGACAGCGTATCGTTAACCCTGATTAATCAAGGTAGCACGGCCTTTTTTCAGATGACCCGTGCCACCTCAGCGCCAGCCTCTTATGCACTCAACGTTACCAATACCGGCTCCGGCTACGGCAGCGTCGCATCCAGCCCACCGGGCATTTCCTGCTACGTACCAGAGCCAAACATTTATTACCTGGTCGCACCCGACTGCTCGGAGAGCTACACCAGCGGCACCAGCGTGACGCTTACCGCCACCCCAGCCTTCGGCAGCGCCTTCGCCGGCTGGAGCGGAGCCTGCACCAACGCAAGTGGCACCTGCACGGTAAGCATGAGCGCGGCAAAGACGGTAACGGCCACGTTTAATAAGCAACCTGTTAATTACATGTTGTCGGTGAGCAAGAGCGGCTCCGGCACCGTCACCAGCAGCCCTGCCGGCATCAACTGCGGCTCTGCTTGCAGCGCTACTCTATCCGGCAGTGTCACCCTCACCGCCACCCCGGCCTCCGGCAGCACCTTCGCCGGCTGGAGCGGCGACTGCACCGGCGTCGGTACCTGTGTCATGACGATGAGCGCGGCCAAATCCGTCACCGCCACCTTCAAGCCCGCGCCTTTCGTCGCCAACACCACCAGCGTCATCACCCCGACCAGCGCTACGATCACCAGCACCATCGCCTTTAACACCGCCGATGCGGGCAAGCAGGGCGCAGTTTACGTCACCGCTTGGGTGCCGGTCAGTGGCCTTTCCGCACTGGGCATATCGACCACCCCCCTGAATGCAGGGATGCGCGTCACCGCGACCAATGACAACCCCTACCTTGGCGGAGAGGTCAACTCACGCCAGGAAACGCTCGGAGAGATGCTGGCGACGAGCGGCACCACTTGGTTGCTGGTGCAAAAGACCTCCACCGGCTGGGCGCTAGTGGTCAATGGGCAACTGATCCCTTATGCTACAGGCGTACTGGGTTCATTGAACAGCGCAATGAGCATTCTTAACAATACCGATCCAACAAAACTGCTGGGTTCCCAATTCTGTGTGGGCTATGGCACCAGCGATACGGAGATGATTACCTCGGGAAGAATGCAGGCTGTGGCGATCATCCCCGATGCGACCGGCAACGCCGCGACCAACGGCAGCTGCAACGTCGCCAATGTCGTCGTCGAGTTCTACAACACCAACCTCGACAACTACTTCATCACCGCCGATGCGGGCGAGGCGGCGCAGATCGACAACGGCATGGCGGGGCCGGGCTGGAGCCGCACCGGCAACACCTTCAAGTCGGGCGGCACCACCCCTGTCTGCCGCTTCTACGGCAGCTACTCGCCCGGCCCGAACTCGCATTTTTATACGGTCAATCCGGCGGAATGCCAGGGGCTGAAAGACCAGCAAATCCCCGCAGGCGATCCGCGCAAGCTCACCGTGAAGAGCTGGACTTTCGAGAGCCTGGATTTCGTGTCGACGCCGCCGACCGCTGGAGGGGTCAACGGCGCCTGTCCCGCCGGCACCGCGCCGGTCTACCGCGCCTACAACAACGGCTATGCGCGGGGCGTCGATTCCAACCACCGCATCACCGGCAGCCTGACGGCGATCCAGCAGGTGGTAAACAGGGGCTGGAGCAACGAGGGCGTGGTGATGTGCGCGCCGAATTGATTTTAGATAGCGTAACGCGGCAGACTTCAGGATGCTGGGAACCTGGTTGGCTCGAATTGTATGGAACGGTTTCAGCAGAGCGCTGGAAAAAAATGGAATTGAATTTCATGCGAAATAAAGCAAGCCGGTTTTTTGCTTTTGCGTTAATGGTGGCACTGGCGATTGCGATCAATGACGCAGCCATAGCTGCGGTCACGCCGCAGATTTCCGCAGGCAGAGACACCGGTTGCGCGATCAACACCGGCGGCAAGCTCTACTGCTGGGGCAGCGACGAGGGAGGCAAGCTCGGTCAGGGGAGGTCATTGCAGTCCTCGGACCCCTTGCCGGTCAGCAAAGGCTTTGCTACATCGGCGCCGCCCGGAAAAACCATAATTGCGGCGGGAGACAGCCACACATTGGCGCTCAGGGCAAACGGGAGCCTGTGGACATGGGGCTCGAACGATTACGGCCAGCTCGGCGACGGAACGACGACGGACCGAGGCAAGCCCAAACAGATCGGCACGGGCTTCTCGGCGGTCGCCGCAGGCTATAGCCATAGCCTCGCGCTCAAGAGCGACGGCAGCCTGTGGGCCTGGGGCTCCAACAATAATGGTCAAGTCGGCGACGGCAGCTACACCGACAGCTCCGTTCCCAAGCAGATCGGCACGGGCTTCTCGGCCATCGCCGCAGGCTATGGCCACAGCCTCGCGCTCAAGTCAGACGGCAGCCTGTGGGCTTGGGGATACAATCACGACGGACAGGTCGGTGACGGAGCGACGGTCAACAGCCGTATACCCAAGCAGGTCGGTATGGGTTTTTCGACCATCGCCGCAGGTTGGTACCACAATCTCGCGCTCAAGAACGATGGCAGCCTCTGGGCTTGGGGCGCAAACTGGAACGGTCAGGTCGGCGATGGCACCACGACTAACGTGACTGCGCCGAAGCAGATCGGCACGGGATACGCCAGCGCCAGGATTGCCGCAGGTCGATACGCTACCAGCTACGCGCTCAAGAGCGACGGCAGCCTCTGGGCCTGGGGTTCCAACGAATTTGGCGACGGCACTTCGGGAGCCGGCACGGGATCCCTGACCCCCAAGCAGGTTGGCATTGGCTATTCGTCCATTGCCGCAGGCGCTCAGACTGCTTATGCGCTCAAGAGCGACGGGAGCCTCTGGGCGTGGGGAGTCAACGATAAAGGCCAGCTCGGCGACGGCACGACGAACTTCAGCACCGTTCCGAGGCTGATCGGCTCAGGCTATATCGGCGTGGCGGCCGGACAGCGGCACGCCCTTGGGCTTCAGAACGATGGCAGCCTCTGGGCCTGGGGTGACGACGAGCGCGGCCAGCTCGGCCAGGGCGCGGCGACGTTCAGCGTTCTTCCCAAGACGGTGGGAAGCGCCTATACCGCAGTTTCAGTCGGTTACTCCCATGTTCTGGCGCTCAAGGGCGACGGCAGCCTCTGGGCTTGGGGCACAAACCGTGTTGGTCAGTTAGGCGATGGCACGATGACGTTTGCCAGCAGCCCGAAACAGGTCGGCAGCGGCTTCTCGGCAGTCGCGGCCGGATGGAACCATAGCCTTGCGCTCAGACCCGATGGCAGTCTCTGGGCTTGGGGTGGGAATAGTTTTGGCCAGTTGGGCGATGGCACGACCTCGAATAGCATCAGCACCAGCGGTGATCCAAAAACGCGGCCAAGACAGATTGCCGTAGGTTTTTCGGCCATCGCGGCGGGCAATAATTTTAGCCTGGCGCTCAAGAGCGACGGCACCTTATGGGCTTGGGGCAACAACTGGTATGGTCAACTCGGCGACGGCACCACCGCCGACAGCCTCGCGCCCAAGCAGATCGGCACGGGCTTCTCGGCCATCGCTGCAGGGCAATACAATATCCTGGCTCTCAAGAGCAACGGCAGCCTCTGGGCATGGGGCGCAAACTGGTATGGGCAGCTCGGCACGGCTTCGACCGAAACCTGCAACAATTCTCCCTGCTTGTCCCGTCCAACTCAGATCGGCACAGGCTTCTCGTCCGTCGCCGCAGGGCAATACAATGCCTTGGCCATCAAGGGAGACGGCAGTCTATGGGCGTGGGGGGCGAACAAGTCCGGGCAAATCGGCGACGGTACGATGGCGCAGAATAACGTGCCCAAGCAGGTCGGCACAGGCTTTTCGTCCGTTGCCGCGGGCGATTCCCACACCCTGTCGCTCAAGAGCAATGGCCGGATATGGTCGGCGGGCGGCAATGACGTCGGCCAACTCGGCGACGGTACGCTGGCGATGCGCAAGACGCCGGTGCTGGTGGCGAACGAAGCAGGCAATGGCCCGCTCGACTTGATCCCGGATGTTTCCGCCCCTGGCGACAATATCCCGCTCTTCTGGGCCGTAGCTTCCGGCGCGGGGCTGGGCAGCGCCAGCACGACCCTGGCTACCCGGATCGCCTTTAATGCCGCCGATGTCGGCAAGGCCGGCTCCGTGTTCGTCACGGCGATGGTTCCGGCGGGCACGTTCGGCGTGGCGCAAAGCTCTCCAACCATGCACAGCCTGTCGCAAGGCAAGGTGCGTGCTGCGGCGGCAACGACCGGTTGCGAGCAGATTCAATTGACTTCCTCGGGCTGGCAGCCGGTGACCAACGGGCAACTGATCCCCTACGCCAGCGGCGTACTCGGGGACAGCCTCGCGGCGCAGACCATCCTCAACGGCACCGATACCTCCGACCTCGGCGGCGCGGACTTCTGCGCCGGTTACGGCACCGGCGCGACGGAGGTGAAGACTCGCGCCGTGGCCACTATCCCGTCCGACACAGATTCATACTGCCCGGTCAGTTGCGAAGCAACCGCAACCGGTACGCAACCGCCGGTAACCACGGCAGCTTCGGTCGTCGAGTTCTACAACACCAACCTCGACAACTATTTCATCACCGCCGATGCGGGCGAGGCGGCGCAGGTCGACAACGGCATGGCCGGGCTGGAGCCGCACCGGCAACACCTTCAAGTCGGGCGGCACCACCCCTGTCTGCCGTTTCTACGGCAGCTACTCGCCCGGCCCAACTCGCATTTTTATACGGTCAATCCGGCGGAATGCCAGGGGCTGAAGGACCAGCAAATCCCCGCAGGCGATCCGCGCAAGCTCACCGTGAAGAGCTGGACTTTCGAGAGCCTGGATTTCGTGTCGACGCCGCCGACCGCTGGAGGGGTCAATGGCACCTGTCCCGCCGGCACCGCGCCGGTGTACCGCGCCTATAACAACGGCTATGCGCGGGGCGTCGATTCCAACCACCGCATCACCGGCAGCCTGACGGCGATCCAGCAGGTGGTAAACAGGGGCTGGAGCAACGAGGGCGTGGTGATGTGCGCGCCGAATTGATCGGGGCCATACTCATTCCTTCACCCTGCTACAATCAACGACGGTGGCTAACGCATTATTTTGTTAATGGAGAATACATGATGAAACGCTTATTACAGCTATCCGTAACACTGGTGCTTGTCGTCCATGCATGGGCTGCGAATGCTGCATCTCCAGACGCTGCCGAAATTGTAAGCCTGCAAGGCAGGGGAGAATACCGGGAAGCTTCGGAATCCCGCTGGCGCGATGCCGTAGTTCGCCAGAAACTCGCACAGGGCAATTTTGTGCGCACCGGTGATGCGAGCCGCATGGCCGTATTACTGATCGACCAGACCCAGGTTCGTCTCGCCGCGAACAGCATGGTTCAGATCAAGCAGGTGGGCGATAACCGCGATATGGGCACGGTCCTCAAGCAAAGCGCGGGCCGCTCATGGACGCAATCCAAAAATGTTCCGGACAAGCTTACCGTCGAGACGCCGTCCGCGCTGGCCGCCATTCGCGGCACCGACTGGGAACTGGTGGTCGATGAAGACGGCACATCAACCCTGACGGTGCTCTCCGGCGAAGTCCTGCTCTCCAACGATCAGGGCAGCGTCAGCATTGGTGCCGGTGAACAGGCGCAGGCCAAGATGGGCGTCGCGCCAGTGAAAAGGATGTTGAGCAATCCGCGCGAGCGCGTGCAGTGGGTGAGCAGCTTCACGGTCGATCCGCGGCGCTACCCAGAGCTTGACGTCACAAAAGATGCGGCGCTGCAATCAATCGGTGCCCTGCTGCGGGCTGGCGATCTCTCTGCCGCCCGGCTCGCAGTCGGACGCCTTGCCGCGCAACAGCCAGCCACAGGCACGGCGCAACTGCTGCGCGCCGATTTTCAGGTCATGGCGGGCGAGATCGAACAGGCGATGGCGACCTTGCGCGAAGGCGCCCGGCAATACCCGAAAGACGAGCGCTTCGATGTGTGGCGGGCGCGGTTGCTTCTGATCCGCGACGAGACCGCCGAGGCCGGGAAGGCGCTTGCCGCCGCCCGCGCGCGCAACCCGCATTCTGCCGAAGTCATGATCGCCGAAGGCGAGCTCGAACGCTTCGAAGGACATGCGCAAGCCGCCACGGATGCGTACCGCTCGGCGCTTGCCGCCGCGCCGGAATCGGCGCGCGCCTGGCACGGCCTCGGTGTGGTGCAAGCCGAGCGCGAAGACGTGAGCAACGCGCGCACCAGTCTCAACAAGGCCATTTCGCTCGATCCGCAGGGCGCCGGTTTCCGCGGCGAACTCGGCACGCTCGAAGCGTTTGCCGACAATCTCGCTGCCGCGCGCGCCGCATTCACACAGGCGATCGAAGAACGCGCCGACGATTATGTCGCGCTGACCGGCCTCGGTTTCGTCGAACTCAAATCCGGCAACACCAATGAGGCCATCAACCGGCTGCTCGCCGCCACCTTGATCGAGCCGCGCTATGCGCGGGCGCAAACCACCCTCGCCGTTGCCTATTACCAGCAGGGGCGGATTCGCGACGCGCTGTTCGCTTTGTCGCGCGCGCGCGACCTCGACCCGAAAGACCCGCTTCCCGATCTGTTCGAAAGCATGATCCGCAACGACCAGTTGCGGCCGGGAGATGCGCTGGTGACGGCACGCCGCGCGCTTGCTCTGTTGCCCTACCTCAAATCGCTTAACCAGGTCGCCAACGACCAGAAGGGCGGCGCGAACCTCGGCAGCGCGCTCGCCGCATTCGGTCTCGAGGATTGGGCGAGAAGCTACGCGCACGACTCGTATTACCCGTTCTGGGCCGGCAGCCACCTGTTTCTCGCCGACCGCTATGCCGGGGACTTCAACAAAAAATCCGAACTGTTCCAAGGCTTCCTCTCCGACCCTACCGTGTTCGGCGCCTCGAACCGCTTCTCGACGCTCATCCAGCGCCCCGGCAACTACTGGAACATCGGCGCCCGCTACAACACCAGCCGCGATTTCAGTCTCACCGAGCCGACCATCACCGCCAATGGCTTTGCCAATTCAGCCGCCCCCTTTGCCTACTTTGCTGAGGTCATCCGCGACGATACGCGGCCAGACCGCATGGCGTTCGATGCCGGCGCCAACACCTACACCGTTGCGCTCGGCGCCCGTCCGACCTACGAACTGGGCCTGTTCGCCTACGCCAACGCGTTCGACGCCGACATTGCGCTGAGTCCTGCTGGCGCCGTCCAGCAGCGCGTCAATGGGCGCAACGAGCGGCTCGATCTCGGCGCGCATTACCGTTTCGGCCCGCAGTCGCAAGCCTGGCTGAAAATCGGCACGGGGAACGAATCCTCGACCGTCAATCAGGTGACATCGGCGGCGGCCAATTCGGGGACGGCCACCAACGCGTCAAATTTCCAGACCCAACCGGATCAACGCGATATCCAGTTCCGCCACACCTTTGCCGCGAACGAACAGCACGAGCTGAGCTGGGGCACGGAATACAGCAACATGGAAAAAACCAACACGCTCATCCAGGAAAACTTTTACCACATCGGCGCGGGGGCAGTGCCTTCCGACCGGCTCAATCAGCGCGACGATGATCGCTCCCGCGACCTGTGGCTGTCGGACCGTTTTCGCGTCAGCGAACGCCTCAATCTGCAAGGCGACTTTGCCTGGCAGCGTTACACCAAGACGCGCGACATCAACATCTACCGAGATCGCGTACCGCCGGTGACACAGCTCTTTCCCGAAAGCTATGACTGCGACCTCGTCGCACCGAGACTGGGAGCTGCCTATACCCTGAGCAACGGCGCGACCCTGCGCGGCGCTTACCAGAAATGGCTGCGCCCCGCCTCCTACAATTCGCTGGAGCCGGTCGCCACCGCCGGCATCCCGATCGACGACTCGCTCGTGTATGCTGGCGGGAAGCTTTCCCGCTATCGCGGGCAACTCGACTGGGAATTGTCGCCTGCCTGGTTCCTGAACGCATTTGCCGATCGCAGGAAAGTGGATAACCTGAATTCGCCGCTCGACGGCGTTCAAAACACGCGCGCCGACGTTACCAATCTCGACCGTCTGCGCCAGAAGAGCATCGCCAATCTTGCCGCGCCCGACCAGCTCGAAGCCTCGCCGGTCTTCGCGCGCGGCACCGCCACCAGCGGCGGCTTCACCGTCAACCACGTCCTGTCGCGCAACTTCGCCGGTTATTTCGGCTATGCCAACACCCATTCGGAAAATACCGGCGCAACTTTCAGCGGCAAGGATATTCCCTACCTGCCGGAGCATCGCGCCACCTTGGGCATGACATGGGCGGGCGACCAGCGCGTGATCGTGAGCGCGCAGGCCGTGTGGCGTTCGGAGCGCTTCAGCGACGAAGCGAATCAGACGCCGCTGGTTGCTGGCTGGGACATGACGGTCAAGCTGCACTGGGAATCGGAAGACAAGCGCTGGAACGTGGAAGGCTATGCGGCGAACCTGCTCAAGCGCGACGCCGGAAATCTGGTTGGCGTGAATCTGGTTGCGCGGTTTTAATGAACCAAAATTTTAAAGGAGTTTTTCATGCGTTCACTCATCATCCGTTTTTTCATCGTATTGGGTTTGCTTATTCCGGCGCTTGCAACAGCAGCAAGTAGCGGAGGCGTCCTTTACGCTTGCAATGTTTCCTCCTATTATTTTTGCCAGGATTACTACGTTGGCACTGCCAATTGCGGCACATCAGCAACGATGCAGACAATAACTTCATGTTCATCATCAAACGTGACAGGAACTTGCACATCCTCGGGTTTCTTCAGCACTTATTTTTATCCAGGGTATCCTCTTTCGGTCGCCAAACAAGTCTGCGCGAGCCAGCCTTATGGCGTTTGGTCTGACAGCTATGTCAGCCAATCCTCCGGCAATGCCAGCCAGACCACCTACGCCCTGACCGTCACCAGATCCGGCTCCGGCTCCGGCGCCGTCACCAGCAGCCCGGCCGGCATCGACTGCGGCGCCACATGCAGTGCCAGTTTATCCGGCAGCGCCACCCTCACCGCCACCCCGGCCTCCGGCAGCACCTTCGCCGGCTGGAGCGGCGACTGCACCGGAACCGGCTCTTGTGTTGTGGCGATGAGCGCGGCAAAGAGCGTCACCGCCACCTTCAAGCAGGCGCCTTTCGCCGCCGCCACCACCACCAGCATCACGGCGACCAGCGCGACGATCGCCACCCATATCACTTTTAACGCCCCCGATGTCGGCAAGACGGGCGCGGTATTCATTACCGCCTGGGTTCCGGTCAACGGTTTGGGCACATTTGGCATATTGACCGCCCACTTGAACCAGACCATGAGCGTGACCGCGACCAACGACAACCCCTACCCCGGCGGCGAGGTCAATAGCCGGCAAGAGACCCTCGGCGCCCTGCTGGCGGCAACCGACCCCACCACCTCAGTGCTGGTTCAACTGACACCCTCCGGCTGGCAACTGGTGCAGAACGGCCAACTGGCCCCGTATACCACCGGCGTGCTGGGAGATTCGCTGGCCTCCATGAACATTCTCAACAACACCAACCCGGCAAACCTCCTCGGCTCCCAGTTCTGCGTCGGCTACGGCACCAGCGCCGCGGAAATGATCGCGGCGGGAAGAATGCAGCCGGTGGCGATCATCCCCGATGCGACCGGCAACGCCGCGGCCAACGGCAGCTGCAACGTCGCCAATGTCGTCGTCGAGTTCTACAACACCAACCTCGACAACTACTTCATCACCGCCGATGCGGGCGAGGCGGCGCAGGTCGACAACGGCATGGCGGGGCCGGGCTGGAGCCGCACCGGCAACACCTTCAAGTCGGGCGGCACCACCTCTGTCTGCCGTTTCTACGGCAGCTACTCGCCCGGCCCAACTCGCATTTTTATACGGTCAATCCGGCGGAATGCCAGGGGCTGAACGGACCAGCAAATCCCCGCAGGCGATCCGCGCAAGCTCACCGTGAAGAGCTGGACTTTCGAGAGCCTGGATTTCGTGTCGACGCCGCCGACCGCTGGAGGGGTCAACGGCGCCTGTCCCGCCGGCACCGCGCCGGTCTACCGCGCCTACAACAACGGCTATGCGCGGGGCGTCGATTCCAACCACCGCATCACCGGCAGCCTGACGGCGATCCAGCAGGTGGTAAACAGGGGCTGGGTCAACGAGGGCGTGGTGATGTGCGCGCCGAATTGATAACGCAATAAGCGGCGCGTTTCAGCGACAACGCGTACCTAAAGGTTTATTTTGACCGGCAAACCGAGTTTGCCGATGCGCCTTGCGAAGGCTTGCAGATTTTCTGCGGGCAATGCGGACAGGCGCGGTGCTTCAGGTTGCATCGAAGGCCGCGCCAAACCGTAGAGCAGCACGCCTTGCGGTCTGTGGCCGTCGCGCAGCAACGCTGAAATAAATTCCAGGTAGTCTTCTTCATCCTGTTTGCCGGGCGGCTCTCCGTCCAGCGCAAACCAGCAGGTTTGCAGCCAGGTCGGGCACAGCGCGATGGCAGTGATGAGATTGTCGCGCACCTTGCCCATGCTGGTGCTTGTGTCGTTGATGAGCCGCATCCCCTCCTCGCTGGCGCGATCCAGTTTGAACCACACTTCGCCGTTGAGCGATGCCATGGTGCGCAGACCTTGCTGCACTTCGCTGCGATACAGCAGGCTGCCGTTGGTGATCAGCACGGTTTTTACCGCTTCCGGCACCGCCATATCGCGGCGCACGCGGCCGACGAGTTCGACGACCTGTGAAAATTCGGCGGCGCTGGCCGGCTCGCCGTTGCCGGACAGCGCGATGTCGTTGATGCGCCGCATGCCTTCCGGGACGCGGCTTTGCATGAAGTCGCCGTGCAGCAGCACATCGAGAAAATCGCGCAGTTCTTTTTCCAGAACAACCAGATCGACCGGCGGTGTGGCACCGCGCGTCAGATCGGGAACCTGGCAGTAGATGCAGCGCCAGTTGCAGGCGTTGTCGGGATTGAGATTGATGCCGACCGAGACGCCGCCGGCACGGCGCGATACCACCGGATAGACGTAGCGCAATGCCGCGCTGCCGCGGTCGTGGTTGGTGATGTTAAGAGTTTCGCCTGTCATGATAACCAGCCACTTACCCACGGTTTTTGTGGGTTAGTGGAATGGCTAGTGTCGCGAACCAGAAATAATGGAACATGCTCAAAACCTGTAGGGCGGAAAACGAGCGTAGCGAAGTTTCGAGCTTGCGGCCAAAGCGTAGCGCCTTCCGCCGTATGATTATCCATCCGGCGGATAACGCCTTCGGCTCATCCGCCCTACGCGGATGCGCGTAGGTTCCAAATAATGTTTCGAAACTTATGATTTGTAATACTAGTTGTTTCATCAGCACAGTCGGAGGGTCGCTCAAGATTTGCCGGGCGGCAGATACTTCGCCGGGTCGACCGGCTTGCCGAAACGCCGCACTTCGAAGTGCAGCTTGACCTGGTCGGCATCGGTGTTGCCCATCTCGGCAATCTTCTGCCCGCGCGTGACGCTCTGCCCTTCCTTCACCAGCACCTGGTCGTTGTGCGCGTAGGCGCTGAGATAGGTCTTGTTGTGCTTGATGATGACCAGCTTGCCATAACCGCGCAGCCCGTTGCCGCTGTACACCACCTTGCCGGGCGCACTGGCGGTGACCGGCTGGCCGAGCTTGCCGGCGATATCGATGCCCTTGCGGTTGGCCGATTCGGAAAATTCGCCGATCAATTTACCATTGGCGGGCAAGCCCCATTCCAGCGCCTCGTCTTCGCTATTATCGGTATCGCTATCCGGCTTTGTTTCCGGTTTAACTTCGGCTTTGACTTCAGACTTGGGTTTGATTTCAGGTTTGGCGGCAACCGCCACATCGGGCATGGCCTGTTCCTGAAGCTTTTCGATCCGCGCCACTGCCGCCTCGCTGTAGGCATACTTCGCGAGCCTGGGCTGTTCCCTCACCGTCGGCTCCGTCGGCTTTACCGGCGGTTCTATCGGCTTGCTGTCGACCGAGGGAGGGCGGATTACGGAAGCCGCGCTGCCCCGGAACAGCCGGATCTGCTGCCCTATCTGGATCACATTGGGGTCATGGATACCATTCAATTCGGCCAGCTCGCGGTAATCGAGCCCATAATTGAAGGCGATGCTGTAAAGCGTATCGCCCTTCTGCACGACATAGGCTTCAGGCCGCCAATCTTTTTCAAGGGGGGCTTTTTTGCGCGTTACATCGGCAGCGGCAACGCTTTTCTTGGGCGTTTCACTGCGATCGACGACTGGCGCGCGTTGTCCGCTCGAAGCGCAGCCGGCCAATATGGCAGCAGCAGCCAATAATGCATAAATCTGAATCGATCTCATTGTTTCCCCAACAACAGCGGTACGAATTTTACCGGCTCCAGCCTGGTTTCGCGGAATCTGCCCGCATCGCGTTCGACCAGATACAGCCATTGCTCCTGCATGCCGAGCGGCAGCGTCATTCTACCACCGACCGCGAGCTGCTCTTGCAAAGCCGACGGCAGCGCAGGAGCGGCAGCGGCCATGATGATGCCGTCAAACGGCGCGGCCTCCGGCAATCCGGCGCTGCCGTCGGCATAGCGCACGCTGACGCCGCGCAGCTTCAGATCGCGCAACTGCCGCCTGGCGCGCTCATAAAGCGGCTGGACGCGTTCCACGGTATAGACCTCTTTCGCCACCTGCGCCAGCACCGCCGCCTGGTAGCCGCAACCGGTGCCGATTTCCAGCACGCGGCCAAGCGGTTTGCCGGCACGCAGAATTTCGATCATGCGCGCCACGATGTAGGGCCGGGAAATGGTCTGGTTGAAATTGATCGGCAGCGACACGTCATCGTAAGCGCGGCTCGCCAGTGCCTCGTCGACAAACAGGTGGCGCGGCACTTCGAACATCGCCGCCAGCACCGCTTCGTCCTTGATGCCCTGCTCGCGCAGCCGCTCGACCATGCGTGCGCGGGTGCGCTGCGAGGTCATGCCGATGCCGTTAAACCGCGTATTCATTGGCCGAGCCAGCCGCGCACCGCATCGATCTGGTTGTACTGGGTAAGGTCGATTTTCAGCGGGGTAATCGCGACCCGCTGCTGCGCCAGCGCATGAAAATCCGTGCCTTCGCCTGCATCCTGCGCCTTGCCCGCCGCGCCGACCCAGTACACGGTTTCGCCGTGCGGATTGCTGGCTTTCACCACCGGCTCGGCCTTGTGCCGTTTGCCCAGACGCGTCACTTCCATGCCCTGCAATTGGTCGTACGGCACATCGGGTACATTCACGTTGAGCAGCCAAGGATGGCTGTGTGTCTTCCCGGCAAAGCGCTGTACCAGCCCGGCGGCGACCCTGGCGGCAGTCTCGTAATTGGCAAATTCCTTGCTCACCAGCGAAACCGCAATGGAGGGGATGCCGAGCAGGAATCCTTCGGTTGCCGCCGCGACCGTGCCGGAATAGATGGTGTCGTCGCCCATGTTGGCGCCGGCATTGATGCCGGACACCACCATGTCCGGTTCCTGATCCAGCATCCCGGTGACGGCGAGATGCACACAATCGGTCGGTGTGCCGTTGACGTAATAAAAACCATTGGCGGCGCGGCTCAGCTTGAGCGGGCGATCCAGGGTCAGCGAATTGCTCGCGCCGCTGCGGTCCCGCTCCGGCGCGACCACCACTACGTCGGCGACCCGCGCAAGATGTCCGGCAAGGCATGCCAGGCCGGGTGCGAAATAACCGTCGTCGTTGCTGATCAGGATGCGCATCGGCTTGAATAACCAGAATTGGGGTTTACCGGAACCATCGATTTAACTGGCCGGGGTGAGAGAATTTGATCCTCTGGCCACTTGCACTTCATACAATCAAGATTAGGCATTTTACTTGGTTTACCAACGGAAACATGTTAATAATTTATAGAGTATCCGTGTACATCGTCTCATTTTGTCCCATGCTGTTTTAGTGCGGATAACACTTGCGGCCAGATACCGTTCGAACAGTAGCATGTCCAACTTCAAGAACATAATACCAAAATGGCACGATACCCTCTAAAAAACACCCTATACACCCCCGCCATCAAAAGAATTGCCTTGAAAACGCCTTACGCAGATACAATGCATACGTCGATTGCAACCCCAAGAGGTGTGGGCATGAAAGTTATGACAGCGCGAGATGCGCAAAGCCACTTCGAGGAATTTCTCGATTCCGCGCAACGCTAACCCGTTCTTATAGCCAGGAACAACCAGCGCCTGTCGGTATGATGATTGCCATTCGAGACGTACCACGCTGCCGATACGGTTCTACCGGAAATGTTGATGGACAAGGCACCCGGGTATGGCGCATGGGCGCTCGATAAAGTGACCGGCACCATGCGCCGCGTCGATCCCGGAGAAACTGCCCTGGTCGAACACGAGGGCGCCATGCAGCAAATCCGCGACCGCCTCAAGGCAAGGTTTTCAAATATAGCCGCGCAAAGATGTGGATTGCCTGGACAAACGAGGCGCTTTCCGATTTCGAAAACATCCTTGCGTATTATTTTACCAACAAGCAGGGGCGGCGACCGCCGAAGCCGTCGAGCGCCGCATCGTCCTCAGCTTGAATAGTTCATGGCCTTCCCTGAGCGGGTACGCGCGAGCGGACGCATCGCGGGCGCGCGTGAAGCGGTTATAAACCTGCTCCCTTATATCGCGTTCATCCGGGTTTTCGAGGATGGGATGCAGATATTGAATATCGTGCATACAGCACGAAAATTTCCCGCTCAAAATCTTAGAACCCCAACGCCTTCGCACCCTGATAGAACACGAAGCTCGCCAGCCAGGCCAGGGACAGCGACCAGGCGATGGCGAACAGGGTGAAGCGCATATTTCTGGATTCGCTGCGCAGCGTGGCGATGGCGGACAGGCAGGGCGTGTAGATCAGGGTGAACAGCATGAAACTGTATGCCTGCACCCAGTCAAGCTGCTGCTCCAGCGCGCCGCTCAATGCCGTGCCGCTCAGGCCGTAAATCACCGCGAGCGAGCCGATGACGATCTCCTTGGCGACGAAGCCGAAGATCAGCGCGATGGTGAGCTGCTCGTTGATGCCGATCGGCGCGAATACCGGATGCAACAGACTGCCGATTATGCCGGCCAGCGTGTCGCCTCCGGCGGGTGCGGCGGATGGCGGCAGGTGGGTGAGCAGCCAGACCAGCACGACGCCGGCGATGATGAATTTGGTGGCGCGGCGCAGGAAATGCTGGATCTCCAGCCAGCCGCGCATGGCGATCTGGTAGGCGGTGGGGAAGCGGTACGGCGGCAGTTCCAGCACGAACGGCTCGCTGTTCCTGAATCTGTCCTTGAACAGCAGCGCGGTGAGGATCGCGGCGGCGAAGCTGAACAGGTACAGGCTGAACAGCACGGCCGGCGCGGCCTTGGGCGAAAACAGCGCGGCGGTGATGAACACGAACACCTGCAAGCGCGCCGAGCACAGCGAGAACGGGATCACCAGCATGGTGAGCAGGCGCATCGCGCGCGAGCGCATCACGCGGGTGCCCATCAGCGCCGGCACGTTGCAGCCGAAGCCCATCAGCAGCATGACGAAGCCGCGCCCGTCCAGCCCGAGGCGCGCCATCAGCGCGTCCATCAGGAACGCGGCGCGCGACAGGTAGCCGCTGTCTTCCACCATCGCCATGAACAGGAAGAACAGCACGATGAGCGGCACGAAGGCGGCGACGGTGGCGATGCCGTTGTAGATGCCGTCGAGCAGCAGGCCGGACAGCCAGGCGGGCAGCCCGGCAAACGCGGGTTCGAGCGCGGCCTCGCGCAGCCAGCCGAGCAGCCCGCCGACCCAGCCTTGCAGCGGCTGGCCGAGGAGAAAAACGCCCTGGAACAGCAGGTACATGATGGCGAAGAAGATCGGCAGCCCGAGCCACGGGTGCAGCATCACGCGGTCGAGCTTCTCGGTGAGGTTTTCCGGCAGTTGCGCCGGGATTTGCACGGCATGCTTGAGCACTCGCGCCATTTCCGTTTCGATATGCCCGTCCTGCTCCAGCTGGCTGCGCAACTGTTCGGCCATGCCGGGGGTGGGATAGCGCAGCGCCTTGGCGATGGCCTGCAGGGCTTCGGGATAGCCGGTGCCATATTTGCCGCTGAGCAGAAAAATCGGCATGCCCAGCAGTTCGGACATCTTTTTGCCGTCGATGGTGATGCCGTATTTCCTGGCTTCGTCCGCCATGTTGAGCAGCACCACCAAGTTCATGTTGAGTTGCCTGAGTTGCAGCAACAGGCTCATCTGGCGTTCGATCTGCGTGGCGTTGAGGATGACCAGCGCGAGATCCGGCACGTTGTCGTGCAGGAAGTGGCGCACCACCTGTTCGTCATCCGAGAAGCCGTGCAGATCGTAGATGCCGGGCAGGTCGATGATTTCCACCATGTCGCCGCCCAGCAGTATTTTGCCGCTGAGCAGTTCGACGGTGATGCCCGGCCAGTTGCCGACGCGCGCCGCGCCGCCGGTCAGGCGGTTGAATAGCGTGGACTTGCCGGTGTTGGGCATGCCGAGCAGCGCGACGCGTTTCATACCTTGCACACCGTGATTTTGGCGGCCTCGCTGCGCCGCAGCAGGACGTCGGTGGTGCCGATGCGCACCTGCAACGGGCCGGAGAAGCTCGCCTTGCGGATCAATTCGACCCGCTTGCCGCTGCGGAAACCCAGCGCGAGCAGCCGTTGATGCAGGGCTTCTTCTGCGTGGATCGCGACGATGGTGGCGGAATCGCCGGGGTGCATGGTGGTCAGGGTGGTCGAAGGCACGGCAATCCTTTGTCGGTAA
This sequence comes from uncultured beta proteobacterium, assembly GCA_963828205.1. Classification (GTDB taxonomy): domain Bacteria; phylum Pseudomonadota; class Gammaproteobacteria; order Burkholderiales; family Gallionellaceae; genus Gallionella. The sequence goes on along the minus strand of CAWHDU010000005.1, from coordinate 267,286 downwards.
TTTTTGCAAATGATAATAGTTCTCATTTGCAATTGCAAGCGCTTTCAGGCATGATGCCGGAAAGTGACAAGAGGCGTCGATATGGAAAAACCACAACCGGAACACCTGAAAAACGCCGGCCTGAAATCCACCGTGCCGCGACTCAAGATACTGGGGCTGTTCGAGTTAGGGCAAGAGCGCCACATGAGCGCGGAAGACGTGTACAAGCAGTTGCTGGCCAGCGGCGACGACGTGGGGCTGGCTACGGTCTACCGCGTGCTGACGCAGTTCGAGCAGGCCGGCCTGCTGGTGCGCCACAACTTCGAGGGCGGCAAGTCGGTGTTCGAGCTCAATCAGGGCAACCACCACGACCACATCGTTTGCCTGCAATGCGGTCACGTCGAGGAATTCTACGATGCAGGCATCGAGGCACGCCAGAAAAAGGTTGCCGCCGAGCGCGGCTTTGCCGTCCACGACCACTCGCTTCATATCTATGCGGATTGCGTCAGGAAGAAGTGCCCGCATAAGCGATAAGTTTATTGACGCCCCGCACCTTGCCTTTCCCCACTTTTTGGCTATCAATCGCAAGGTTTAAGCCACCGGATTTAGCCGGTCAGCTTCAGCCTTGCGAATTCAGCAAGAGTGGAGCAACCCCGTTACGTTTCTCCTTGCTGGCGTTGCGCGTTTGGCTTGGCGCGAGCAAGAGGACTTTAGTCCTCTGCGACAGGCTGCGCTAACCCACCTGCTTTAGCAGGTGGCAGTTCAGTCGTGGTTTAGCGGGGGGATTACAGCGCAGGCTCCAATGGCACTAACTTAAGCATGCCGCAATATGTTGCTGTTGTTTCGCCATAAGCCATGCACGCAATACTTGACGCGGTTCTGTGAGCAATTGAAACGGCTTCGGTCTTCGCTTCAGCGCTCGTGGTTCAACCCGTCTTGGTCGGTGCGGCAGTTTCATTTGCGCAACCCCGGCCAGAAGATGCGCATGGCGCAGCACCGGTCGTCCGAGCGGGCGATGACGCAAATTCTCATCGAAGGCATTGAGCCTCTGTAGCGCCCCTTTGAAACTCGACTATCGCGGCAGCACGCGGCCCGGGTGCGCCGCCTGCGCCATCACCGCGCGCACCAGATTGTAGGCGAGCAGATGCACGGAAATTTCCTACCTCGCCATCTGCGGATTCGTGCAATGCAGCTCATCCATCCGCATGGATGTCTTGATGGAACGCAAGTCCAACTCGATCTGCCAGCGGGCACGATACGACTTCGAACAGATCACGCTTGCTGACTTCCTTGGCGCACATCAGCGTTGTCACCAGCGTCCAGCCACCGACGCTCACTTCGCGCATCCTGAGCATCTCGGGCATGCTGGCATAAGTATCTGCGCCCATCCAACTCGGGCGCTGAAGCCTGGGCCAACTCACAATGTGATCTTTCACACCCAGCCGCTGACCGCGCCGGAAATCCGTGTGCCGACGTTGATGCTGCCGGATGACCACGTCAACACCCAGCTGCACCAACAGCGCAATCAGGAAATAGCCCGCGTAGTAGCGGTCTGCAATCACGATATCGCCGCGCTGGAGCCGTTGTGCGAGCTTCCATAACAGCGCTGTTCCGCCCGTCTGTTTGCCTTCACAGGGCCGACCGCCCAATCAAGCACTGCCCCGCAGGATAGCGGCACGATGGTGACCAGCTGGAAAGGCGGCCAGCAAGCTGGGTACTACGGTTTGCCGTGATTAGGTTGGTATGCCCGTGCGCTGACAAACTGCTGCCACAGGTAATGGGCAGTGGGAATGGGGGGAGCGTTGCACGTCGGGTGGCGGCTATTCGCTGGCTTCGTTTCCGAGCAACAAGGCCAGCACGATTGCGGCAGATGAGCTGAGCGCAATGGCCGAGGCGATTGCTCCTCCCGTTGGGCTGAGAAATATTTCCGGCAATTTTGAAACTGACAGAGCGACAAGCGAGATCGCCAAAACAGCAAAACCCAAGGTGAAATTCCTGAACCGCGAAACCTGTTGCCGCACCTCCATGCATACCTCCCGTTAAATGATGCGCGATTTTCTGCATCCACTTCCCGATTTAGCAGATTCCTAATAAGAGCCTATTTCAGTAGGTTTCATGCCCCGCGTTGGGACTGGGCGCGAATGGATGCAAGGCGCAGCGCGCAGCCAATGGTGGCGACCATGACACGGCGCGCGAAGCGTTTGGTGCGGGAATGGTCGCCTGCGGTCGCTCCCGCAAACGGCTGCTGCGCAGTAACGTGTCGCGACCGCGCATTGGCAAGCGGTGCAACACAGCAGACGCCGCGCCCAGTCCCAACCCGAAGGGCCGCTTGCCTGCGGGCGCATTGCGGCGTTGCGGCCTGCTTGTTGAGAATGACTACACTGCGCAGCCCGCGCCTTGCACTGCATCCCGCAGGCAAGCGGCGCGGGGCATGAAACCTACTGAAATAGGCTCTAAGCTTGTGCAGGCGATTCTGATGACAGATAATTGATCCGTCATTATTCGTTCGGATGATGACGATAAAAATAAGAAAACACTGAATTAGCTCGTCGCGCCGCCGGAGGACGGTGTCCGGTCTGTCAGGGCTTTTTCGATGCTTCCATAAGCAAGCTGCACACGGGGGAGGTGCATGTCGTTTTTTAGGCTCAAATTCTTGGGCAGCGGTTCTTTTGCTGCTGTCGGGTCGGCCTTGGCGCTGGCTGCAATGTGTTGCCATGCCGCCGAACCGCCGGCTGTTTCGGGCGAGCCGGCAACGCTTGGCGAAGTGGTGGTCACGGCGCAGAAGCGCGCCGAGCCAATCGGAGAAGTTCCCATTGCGATGACGGTTGTCAGCCGCGATGCGCTGCAAAACACCCACGCCACGACGCTGGCCGGGATGCAGCAACTGGCGCAGAATTTCTCACTTGACCAGCAGCTAGGCGTGAACACCGTCACGATGCGCGGCGTGGGCGGAGGCGGGCGCAACATCGGCTTCGATACGCGCGTCGGCGTCTACGTGGATGGCGTCTATATGGGGCAGGCGCAGGCCATCGACCAGTCCCTGCTGGACATTGAGCAGGTCGAGGTGCTGCGCGGCCCGCAAGGGCACCTGTTCGGGCGCAACACCGTGGCCGGCGCAGTCAACATCATCACCCGCGCGCCGTCGGAAACCTTCGAAAGCACGGTGCGCGCAGGGGTAGGGAATTACAATTCACGCGAAGGCTATGCCAATATTTCCGGCTCGATGGCGGAAAGGCTGTCCGGCAGGCTTTCCGTCGGTTACGAAACGCGCGACGGATACACCACCAACCTGTTCAACAGCCAGAAACTCGACGACTTGAAGCGCGCCTCGGTGCGCGGCCAGCTCGCCTTCCGGGCGACTGACCGGCTGTCGATCAGTCTTTCCGCCGACCATTCAGACATCCGGCAGAACATCGCCTTTGGCGAAGCCGTGACGGGCATGTTCGACGCCCCGTTGCCGGGCGGGCTGTATCACGATCGCACCGTCAATTACAACACCATACCGCACGTCAACAACACGCTCTCCGGCCTCAACCTGACGGTGAGCTACGACATGGCCGGAGGCCACACGCTGACGGCCATCACCGGCTATCGCGACACGCACCAGCACACGCTGAACGACGTGGACTGGAGCCCGAACGACATCTTCCGTGTCGACTATGCCGACGGCTTCCGCCAGATCTCGCAGGAAATCCGTATCGCGTCTGCGGCCAAATGCCCGCTGCGCTATGTCGCCGGCGTGTATCTGATGCAGGAGACGGCCAACACCAATCGCGTGGCGACGGTCGGCAACGATAACAATACTTTGGTGAAGCACCCGCTCGTTCCCTTCCCGATTCCCTTCGGCGCCCTGACCAATCTTGCGCCCGGCAATACCGTGCCGTTGTGGGGCACTGTGAAGACCGATTCCTACGCGCTGTTCGGCTCGCTGGATTACGACCTGGTTGAAAGGCTGACGCTCAATCTTGGCGCGCGCTACACCGACGAGAGGAAGAGCCTGTTCTACAACATCGACGGCACCCACAGCGGCACCCCGCCGATGGGTACGGCCATGAATTACACCGATGGCCGCTCTGACGGCGTGGTGACGCCCACGGTGGGCGCGACCTACGCAATTAACAAATCGCTCAATTTCTACGGGAAATATTCGACCGGCTTCAAGAGCGGCGGCTGGAATTTCGACTACCAGACCCCGGCCCAGCTCGCCAACAAGATCGGTTTCAACAAGGAAACGGTCGATAGCTATGAACTGGGGTTGAAAGGTTCTGCGCTCGACCGCCGCATGTCGTACGACCTCGCGGTGTTTCGCAGCACCTTCAAGGATTTCCAAGTGTTCCAGTTTGCCGACCTCGGCGGCGGCAGGACGGAAATGCAACTCAGGAATGCGGCGAAGGCCGAATCGAAGGGCGCGGAGGCCAGCCTGCGCGCAATGGTGACCGGCAACCTCGGCATCGGCGGCAATATCGGCGTCCTGAAAGCGACGTTCGACAGCTTCCCCGGCGGGCTTACGGGCGGAGGCGATGCGGCAGGCAAGCGCCTGCCCGATGCGCCGGATTTGACGGCTGCCGTGACCGCCAACTACAGCATATTTGCCCCTTCACTGGGCGGCAGGCTCGATTTTTACGGCGAAGTCAGCCACCGCAGCAAGTCCTACAGCGGCGTGGACAACAACGAAACCACCGACATCCTCGGCAGCCGGAACATCGTCAACGCGCGCGTGTCGTTTGCCGCCGGCAATGTTCCCTTGAAATTGAGCCTGTGGGCGCGCAACCTGTTCGACAGCGGCTACACGGCGGCGCGCGGTCGCGATTTCTTCGGCAACCAGTATGTCAAGCGCGGCGAGCCGCGCATGTTCGGGGTCGAGGGCAGGTTCAGCTTCTGATTATTGAGATTTACATGATTGAAGACAGTGCCGCCGCAATCAGAAAATCTCCCCCACCCTCAGTCCCTCCCCCGGAGGGAGAGGGAAGACGAGCCTTTCTCCCTCCGGGGAAAGGGTTGGGAAGGGGGAAAGATGTTGTCGCCAATTATGTAAAGATCAATAGTACCAAGGGCGGGCTATGCACACCATGTCGGGCATGTATTTATCGTTCCCACGCTCCGCGTGGGAACGATAAATTCTGGGAGGAAGATGATGCTAATGCAGGCTCGACAAAATGACCCGGCGATTTGCGCCGCAATCGCGCCGCTGCTACCCGCCATCTATGAAGCGGCGACCAATCCGGCGCACTGGACGGAGGCCTTTGCCCAGATTGTCTGCCTGCTTGGCGGAAACATCGCCCTGATGATCCACGATTCGGGGGCCATCGACAAAGTCGATCTGGATGGCTTCGCGAAAGTCCACGGCCTGACTCCGGCGGAAGCGCGCATATTGAATCTGCTGCTCGAACACGCATCGCTTCCCCCGATTGTGGGGGAGCTCGGCGTCAGCATCAACACCGTCCGCAGCCAGTTGCGCGCCATCCGGGAAAAGACCGGCGCGCGGCGCCAGGCCGAACTGGTGAAAATGCTGATGTCCTGGCCGAGGCGGATGGGCTGATGCGGGAAGCATCAACGTAACGCTTGTTACGGGTGCGATTCAAACTGATGTGGAAGTTAATTTACCCACGGCAGAGACGGGGATTTACTTCGCTGAATTATTTCATGTACCTGCGTGGTGTTGTAGCCCGGATGTAGTGCAACGGAATCCGGGAAGAACGGAGCGCCGCGTTCCCGGATTACACTGCGTTTCATCCGGGCTACGTACTACGCACCCCGCCACATCAGTTTGAATCGCACCCGCTTGTTATGCCGCCCTTTGGCGCGTTGCCGTATTGCGGTAGAATGCCGCTTTATTTCGGTGGCAAAAAAAATGATCAAGGGCAGTATTGTGGCAATTGTCACGCCGATGCACGAGGACGACAGCCTCGACTTGGCGGCGTTCCGTGCGTTGATCGATTTTCACGTCGGGCAGGGGACGGATGGCATCGTGGTGGTCGGCACCACCGGCGAATCGCCTACCGTGGATGTCGAAGAGCATGAGCTGCTGATCGCCGAGGCGGTGAAGCACGCGGCCGGGCGCATCCCCGTCATCGCAGGAACAGGCGCGAACTCGACAAAGGAAGCCATCGAACTGGCGGCGTTCTCGAAGAAGGCCGGCGCGGATGCATCGCTGACGGTGGTGCCTTACTACAACAAACCGACCCAGGAAGGTTTGTACCGGCACTTCAAGGCCATCGCCGAGGCGGTGGACATGCCGCACATTCTGTACAACGTGCCGGGGCGCACCGTGGCGGACATGAACAACGATACCGTGCTGCGTCTGGCGCAGATTTCCAACATCGCCGGCATCAAGGATGCGACCGGCAACATCGAGCGCGGCAGCGATTTGTTGCAGCGCGCGCCGGAAGGCTTTGCGGTCTACAGCGGCGACGACGCCAGTACGCTGGCGTTGCTGCTGCTCGGCGCGCACGGCACGATTTCGGTGACGGCGAATGTCGCGCCGAAGCTGATGCGCGAAATGTGCGCGGCGGCGCTGCGCGGTGAGGTGGAGAAAGCGCGTGAAATCAATTTCCGCCTGCTCGGGTTGCACCGCAACCTGTTCGTCGAAGCCAACCCGATCCCGGTGAAGTGGGCGGTGGCGCGCATGGGCAAAATGAAAAATGCACTGCGTTTGCCGCTCACACCCTTGTCGCATTCCGCGCATGAAGCAGTCGAGACGGCGATGCGGCAGGCCGGTGTGCTTGATTAACCCGAGTTGTAAGGCTGGAGAAAAGCGATGAGAGTTTTGTTTATAGGAATTTCCGGCATGTTGCTGGTTTCTTTGGCGGGTTGCGAATCGATCGGTTTAAGCGGCAAGCGTATCGATTACCGCGCCGGCGCGGTGCAAGTGCCGTCGCTGGAAGTGCCTCCTGACCTGACAACACCCGGCAGCGACGGGCGCTACAAAGTGCCGCAAGGCGATGCTGAAACCGTTGCGACATTTTCCGATTACAGCAAGGGAGGCGCATCCATGGCACGGGGCCGTGGCGGTAGCGCGGTGCTGCCGGAGGTGAGGGGTGTGCGCATGGAGCGCAATGAAGCACAGCGCTGGCTGGTGGTGGAGGATAAACCGGAAAACGTCTGGCCTGTGGTCAAGGCATTCTGGCAGGAAAATGGACTGACTATCAAAAGCGAAGATCAAGCGGCAGGCGTGATGGAAACCGACTGGGCGGAGAACCGCGCCAAGATTCCTGAGGGCGGTATTCGCGGTCTGCTTGGGAAAGTGTTTGAAAATCTCTATTCGGCTGCCGAGCGTGACCAGTATCGTACGCGCCTGGAGCGCGGCAAGGACGGCGTGAGCACCGAGATTTACATTACCCATCGCGGAATGGAAGAAGTGTTATTGGCCGACTGGAATTCATCGAAGTGGCAAGCTCGCCCCAAGGATCCGGAGATGGAGGCGGCCATGCTGCAACGCCTGATGGTGCGTTTTGGCGGTAGCCTGGCTCAGGCAGCTACTGCTGCCGCAGCGAATGGCAGGGCGGCGGGTGGCGCGCCGGCCATTGCAAGTGTTGCCAAATTGCTGGATACGTCCGACGGCAACAGCGTCATTGTAATAAGCGACGCATTCGATAAGAGCTGGCGCATAGCGGGGCTGGCTATCGAGCGCGCCGGGCTGACTGTGGAAGATAAAGACAGGGCCAAAGGCATCTATTTCCTGCGCCCTGCCAAGGCTGAAAATAGCTGGACGGACAAGCTGATGTTCTGGAAGGACAGCAGCCGGCAAGCAATATCGGGTAATCGTCAAGGATGGTGGCGCAGCATGCGAAGTATCTGTCACCGACCAGAATGGCGACCGCGACAAGGCAAGCAATAAAATGCTGGAGTCGATTTACAAGAATATAAATCAGGCAGATGGCAAGCCCGATTCGCAAGGGCGCAGCCAGGGCGAAGGAAAACGCGGGGACGGCGGCGGGAGATCACGCCAGGAGCCCGCAGGGCGTTGAACAGATATTGAGCCGGCACGAATAGAAATTACATTCCGTTCGGCCTGAGCTTGTCGAAGGCCTTGAGGATATTCATGTTTCGACAAGCTCAACACGAACGGCCTTATACTTTGATTCGTGCCGAATCTATAATCTTGCGGGAGGGAAGAGGTGAGGTCTCGCTACGCGAGTTTTACGTTAAAGCGCGATGATGCAGTTTGCTTCGCTGGGTAGCGGCAGCGAAGGCAACGCGCTGCTGGTTGCGGCCGGTGAGACGCGAGTGCTGATGGACTGCGGATTCGGGTTGCAAGACACTCTTTTGCGGCTGGCGCGTTTGGGCGTTTCCGCGGAACAATTAAACGGTATTATCGTCACGCATGAGCACGGCGACCACATCGGCGGCGTGGCGCGGCTGGCGCGCAAATTCGACTTGCCGGTCTGGCTCACCAACGGTACTTTGCGAAGCCAGCCGGAAACGTTTGACGATATTGCCCATATTCATGAAATTGATCCCGGCCAGGCGTTTGCAATCGGCGAGATCGAGATCATCCCCTATACCGTTCCACACGATGCGTCCGAACCGGTGCAATTCGTTTTCAATGACGGTGCTCGGAGACTGGGTGTATTGACCGATACGGGATGCGGTACGGCGCATATCGAACAGACGTTGAGCGGTTGTCATGCTTTGGTGCTGGAATGCAACCACGACCCCGGCATGCTGGCGAACGGCGATTATCCCTACAACCTCAAGCAACGTGTGGGCGGGAATCTGGGGCATCTGAGCAACCGGGACGCTGCCGGTATTCTGGGTAGAGTGGATATAAGCCGTTTGCAGCACTTGATTGCCGCGCATCTGAGCCGCAAGAACAACACGGCTGCACTCGCGGTGGAGGCATTGAGCAGTGTGCTGAATTGCGAAGCTGGTTGGGTGGGGGTGGCGACGCAGGAGGAGGGATTTGCCTGGCGCGAAATCAGTTGAAGGCCGGGGTGATGAAAACAAAAGCCGGCTTAAGCCGGCTCTTTGTTTGCCTTGAGCCCGATGCTTAGTGCTTTGCAGCCGGTGCAGCGGCAGCGGCAGATGCAGCAGCCGGTGCAGCGGCAGCGGCAGATGCAGCAGCCGGTGCAGAAGCGGCTTCAGGAGCCGACGCCGGCGCTGGAGCAGGAGCAGGTGCGGCAACAGGCGCAGGTGCAGGTGCAGGTTTTGGAGCTTCGGCTGGTTTTCCGCCGCAAGCGGTCAAGGCAAGAGCCAACAGGGCAGCAACAAGAGCAGAGAGTTTCATTATCGATTCCTCGGGAGTTAAAGTTAAAAAGCGCAAATTTTTACCCAACTTTGAAAATGCATCCGGGATTAATAACAGGTATGCACACAAAATCAAAGGCGGCGTATTCTAGCACTTGGATACAGGAAATCCAATGGATTTGCAACTTTTTTTGCTATAACCCCAGCCTTGTGGTAAATGCCGACGGGCGTGAAACGGCCCACATTTCCATAAAGCGCGATTTCAATACGCGCGCATTTTCCGGATCATGTTGCGCCAGAATGCCGCGCGGATCGTCGAAATGGAAGCGGCGCACATAATGCGTATCGTCCGCAACGGAAAACGGTTCGGTGACTTGTTGAAGATGGGGAGGCGTTTGATGGATAAACATGCCGCTGCCGAACTGATGCAGCAACATCATCATGCGCGGGCACAGGGTGGACAGGTAGCGTGTATCATGCGCCAGCACAAACAGCCGGTTGGCGGGGCTGGCGAGCAGAAAGCTGCGCAATGCATCATAACGCGCTTCAGTATTAAACCCCAGGCCGTCAAAGTTTTTTTCAAACAAATACAGGTTATGGGATGCCACTTCGCACAGCGTATCCAGCGCGGCGGTGTAGTCCACAATACCGTCCAGCCTGGTGTGTTGCAGCATGCCATCGTTCATGATCCGCTCCTGAAATGCAGACGGGAATATTAGTTGCCCAGATACCGCCGGTAAAGCGATCCGTTCGATCAGGGTGGGCATGGGACACATTTTATGCGGAATGATTATAGCCGCATCATGCGCGACATGGCGGCGCAAAAATTTTTATAATGCAGCCGAAAAGTGTTTAAAATGCCGCACAAGGGGAAACATCAATGCCGTCTGTTCGTCTCACTACAGGAATGGAAGCGCCGCACTTCGAGTTGCCGGATGCCGACATGGAAACTTTTGCGCTTGCCTCGCAGCAGGGCAAGAAAAATGTCGTGCTGTATTTCTATCCCAAAGACGATACGCCGGGCTGTACTCTGGAAGCCAATGAATTCAGCGAGTTTGATGACGACTTCGCCAAGCTGGACACCATCGTAATCGGCATCAGCCGCGACGATTGCCTGAGCCATGCGTCGTTTCGCGACAAATACGGGTTGTCGGTGTTGCTGCTTTCCGATCCCGATGCGCGCGTCTGCAAACGCTATGGCGTCATAGTCGAAAAAGAGGTGGACGGGCACAAGAAGCACGTCATTCAGCGTTCCACTTTTGTCATTGACAAGCGGGGTATGCTGCGCCATGCCGTATATGGCGTTCATGCCCACGGGCACGCGCAGGAAATTTTTAATCTGATAAAGGATATGAAATGAAAATCGCCAAAGACTCGGTTGTTTCCCTGCGCTATGAATTATTCGATTCAGAAGGCGAGCTGCTGGAAAAAGTGGAAGAATCGGTCAGCTATCTGCATGGCGGCTACGACGGCATTTTTCCCTTGGTCGAAGAGGCTTTGCACGGCAAAAATGTCGGCGATCAATGCAATGTGACTCTGCAACCGGACGATGCCTTTGGCGAGTATGACCATGAACTGGTCGAAGTAGAAGCGCGCAGCGCGTTCCCGGAAGAAGTTGCGGTCGGCATGCAGTTCGAAGGCGGCCCAGAGAGTTCAGAAGACGATGATTATTTGCTTTACACCGTGGTGGATGTAACCGGCGATGAAGTGACAGTGGACGGCAACCATCCGCTGGCCGGCAAGACGCTGTCCTTCAATTGCACCGTGACGGGCGTGCGCCCGGCTACCGCGGAAGAGTTGGCGCATGGGCATGTGCATGACGGCGAAAGCGGCCTCCTCCACTGAAATATTACATAGCTCGTAGCCCGGATGAAGCAACGCGCAATCCGGGAATTCAGCGCTCCATCCATCCCGGATTCCACTGCGTTTCATCCGGGCTACGCTCGCTCAATACGCCGCTTTAAGCGCAAAGAAACGCTCAGGCCTGCCGCTTCCAGCGTTTCAGCAGCAGCGCGTTGCTCACCACCGACACCGAACTCATCGCCATTGCCGCGCCTGCAATCACCGGGTTGAGCATGCCCAGCGCGGCGAGCGGGATGCCCAGCACATTGTAGGCGAATGCGAAGAACAGGTTCTGGCGGATTTTCCTCAGCGTGGCGCGCGACAGGGAAATGGCATCCACCACGCTTGTCAGATCATTGCGCATCAGCGTGATGTCGGCCGCTTCGATGGCGATGTCGCTGCCGCTGCGCATCGCAAAACTGACATCGGCAGCGGCCAGTGCAGGCGCGTCGTTGATGCCGTCGCCGACCATGCCGACAAGCCTGCCATCGGCCTTGAACGACTGCACCTGCGCGGCCTTGTCCTGCGGCAGCACCTCGGCGCGGAATTCCGCGATGCCTGCCTGTTGTGCAATTGCCTGTGCGGTGGCGTGGTTATCGCCGCTCAGCATCACCACGCGGATGCCCATCGCGGCGAGTTGCGCCACGGCGGCGCGGCTGCTGGTGCGCAGTTGGTCGGCGAAGGCGATATAGCCCAATAACGCTCCGTCACGGGCCAGCGCGATGACGGTTTTCCCTTGTTGCTGCAAACCCAGTATTTGCCGTTCATCGACGGTGATCCCTTCGTGCAGGGCGAAGCCGGGTGAGCCGAGCAGGTAGCGCTTTCCGTCGATTTCGGCGCGCAGGCCATGACCGGATATTTCGTTGATGTTAACGCTTTGCATCGGTGCTGCTTGTCTGATGCGGGCGTAATCGAGCAGGGCGCGCGACAGCGGGTGCGTGGAACCCTGCGCCAGCATCGCCGCCGTTTGCAGTAATTCTGTATTGTCCACACCGGACATCGGCAGCAAGTCGGTCACGCCCGGCTTGCCTTCGGTCAGCGTGCCGGTCTTGTCCACCACCAGCACCGCAAGCTTGTGCGCGCGCTCCAGTGCGGCGGCATCCTTGACCAGAATGCCCGCCTGTGCGGCGCGCCCGGTGGATACGACCAGGGCGGTTGGGGTAGCCAGCCCCAAGGCGCAGGGGCAGGAAATGACCAGTACCGCCACGGCATTGATGAGCGCTGTAGTAAAACCGCTGCCCGCCATCCACCAACCGGCAAAGGTCAGCAGCGCGATCACCACCACCGTTGGCACAAACACGGCGGAAATTTGGTCGGCGAGTTTTTGTATCGCGGCCTTCGAACCTTGCGCCTGCTCCACCAGCCGGATGATCGCGGCGAGCTGGGTATGCGAGCCCACCGCCAACGCACGGCATTTCAGCAGGCCATGCTGATTGAAGGTGGCGGCATACACCTTGTCGCCGGACTGCTTGCCTTGCGGGATGCTTTCTCCGGTGAGCATAGCCTCATCCAGGCTGGATGTTCCTTCCAGTACCACTCCATCGACCGGCACGCTTTCGCCGGGGCGCACCAGGAACACATCGCCCGCTTTCATCTGCTCGACGGCGAGTTCCTGCATGGCGCCGTCGCGTTCGACATGCGCCATTTTCGGTTGCAGGTTGATCAGCGCTTCCAGCGCGCTGGAAGCCTTGCCCTTGGCGCGTACTTCCAGCAGTTTGCCGAGCAGCACCAGCGTGATCAGCGTGGCGCTCGCTTCAAAATAAATCGGTTGATCCAGCCCCATTCCGAAAAAATTCGCCAGCAGCACCGCGCAACTCAGCAAATACGCCGCGCTGGTGCCGAGCGCCACCAGCACATCCATGTTCGCGCCACCGCCGCGCAGGCTGCTCCATGAGCCGGCATAGAAACGCCGACCGATCCAGAACTGCACTGGTGTGGCGAGCAGCCATTGCAGCCAGCCGGGCAGCATGACGTGGATGCCGGCGAACATCAGCAACATTTCAGCGAGCAGCGGCAGCGTGAGCAGTACGGAGATGAAAAATTGTATTTGCTCTTTGCGGTAAGCGGCAGCGCGCGCCAATTTTTCGGCGGCAAAGTCGCGTAGCGGATGGGCATCGAAACCCGCGCCCTGCACGGCCTTGATGAGAGTTGCAATATCTGTTTGGTGCGGGTTGTAGGCGATATGCGCCTTCTCGGTGGCGATGTTCACCGTGGCCGCCACTTCCGGCAACTGGTTCAATACTTTTTCCAGGCGCGCGGAGCAGGATGCGCAGTGCATGCCGGTGATTTGCAGGTCGATGTGGGCCGGGACTGTCATGTTTTGATTATAAACTCAATATTGCCGAGGAACGCTGGGCGTAAAAACGCCCGACAGACGGAAAAGACTATCGGGCGAAGGGGAGGAGAGGAAATGCTTTTGTTATTTTTTCATCGGGCAGGTGTTGATCCCCAGCAGCGTGTAGGCAGGACAAAAGCCGATACCGCCGGTCAGCAAGAGCATGATGCCGACCCAGCCCCATACGCCTACCGTGCCGGTAGCGGCCAATGCAATCAATATCAAGCCGGCGATCACACGCAATGCGCGGTCGATTGTTCCTTCGTTCGTTTTCATGTTGAACCCCTTAATGAATGAGTGATGTTCGCAGGTTAGAGGAACAACACCTCGATGTCAGTGATAAAAATCACACAGGGTGCAGATGGTCTGGCGTTGTTATAGCTCGGCGAATCGCTTGAGAGATGCCGCATCGGTGATCTCGATCTGTTCCCGCCCGAGCCTGACCCAGCCTTGCTCGGCAAAGCCCTTGAGCAGGCGGCTGACGATTTCCCGCGCGCTGCCGAGTTCGTCGGCGAGCATTTGGTGGGTGGCATGTATCGGGTTGGGCTTGTTGACGATCAGCTTGGCGAGGCGCTGGTCGAGTTTTTGAAAAGCGACGGCGGTTACCAGTTGCATCAGGTCGGTGAGGCGGTCTGAAAATAGATGAAAGACATAGTTGCGGAACGCTTCATGCTTGCCGAGTAAGGTATGGAAAGAGGTGGCGGGCAGTATCACCATTTCCAGCGCTTCCTCGCTGACACCGCGCGCCTGGTAGCGGGTATGGCCGAGCAGGCAACTGCTGGTGAGGATGCAGCTCTCGCCCGGCATGACGCGATACAACTGTAGCTCGCGTCCGTTCGGCGCGGCCTTGATGACGCGGATGGTGCCGGACAGCAGCAGCGGGAAACCCTGGCAAGGCTGGTTTTCGTCGAACACCACCGTTCCAGCCGGAACATGCATTGCACTTGCGGATGCCAGCAATGTTTCCAGCTCTGCGGCAGGCAATTCGCGCAGCATCGGATATTGCTGCAGCAGGCGGGTTTGGGTGGCGTTATCAAGCATGGCAGCTCAACGCAGTTTCCCCGACGAACTGGAGCTGGATCATTCCGGCCGCATATGCGGAAACAGGATCACGTCGCGGATGCTGGCGCTGTCGGTGAGCAGCATCACCAGACGGTCGATGCCGATGCCTTCTCCGGCGGTCGGTGGCAGGCCGTATTCCAGCGCGCGCACGAAGTCGTTATCCTTGAACATCGCTTCCTCGTCGCCCGCGTCTTTCGCCGCGACCTGCGCATCGAAGCGCGCGGCCTGATCTTCGGCGTCGTTCAATTCGGAGAAGCCGTTGGCGATCTCGCGCCCGACGATGAACAGCTCGAAGCGCTCGGTGATTTCCGGGTTTTTATCGCTGCTGCGCGCCAGCGGCGAGACCTCGACGGGGTAATCGACAATGAAGGTCGGCTCGAACAGGTGAGCCTCGGCAAGTTCCTCGAACAGCGACAGCTGCAGCCCGCCGATGCCGTCAGCCGGTTTGTACTTGGCCTTCAAGTCTTGCAATTCGTTGATCAGAAAGTCGCGGTCGCTCAGTTGCGCATCGGTGAATTGCGGGTGATATTTCTGGATCGCCTGCACCATCGTCAGGCGATGGAACGGCTTGCCCAGGTCGAGAGGGTTACCCTGGTAGGTGATCAGTGTTGTGCCCAGCACTTTCTGCGCCACCTCACGGAACAGGTTCTCGGTGAAATCCATCAGGTATTTGTAGTCGCGGTACGCCTCGTAGAATTCAATCATGGTGAATTCAGGATTGTGGCGCGTGGACAATCCCTCGTTGCGGAAATTGCGATTGATCTCGAACACCTTCTCGAAGCCGCCCACCACCAGGCGTTTCAGATACAGCTCCGGCGCGATGCGCAGGTACATCTGCATGTCCAGCGCATTGTGATGCGTAACGAATGGTTTGGCCGCCGCGCCACCGGGGATCGGGTGCATCATCGGTGTTTCCACTTCCAGATAGCCGTGGCGGATGAAAAATTCGCGGATCGCCTGGATGATCCGGGTGCGCGTCATGAACACCTTGCGCGCGCCATCGTTGGTGATCAGGTCGAGATAGCGCTGCCGGTATTTCTGCTCCTGGTCGGACAGGCCGTGGAATTTTTCCGGCAGCGGGCGCAATGCCTTGGTCAACAAACGTATTTGACTGACGCGCACGGAAAGCTCGCCGGTCTTGGTCTTGAACAGCACGCCGACCGCGCCGAGGATGTCGCCGAGGTCATAATGCTTGAACGCGTTGTGCGCCTCCTCGCCGGTGTCGTTGTTGCTGACGAACAACTGAATCTTGCCGCTCATGTCCTGCACCGTGGCGAAGCTGGCCTTGCCCATCACCCGCTTCAACATCATGCGCCCGGCCACGGCCACGCTGACATGTGCGGCTTCCAATTCGTCGTGGCTCATCGTGCCATAAGCGGTTTGCAAATCGTCCGCCAGATGCTTGCGCTCGAAGTCGTTGGGAAAGGCGACGCCCGCCTTGCGTATCTCCGCCAGTTTTGCGCGGCGCTCCGTGATGATCTGGTTCTCGTCTTGCGGGGAGGTGATAGTTTCGGTTGTCATGGTTAATTACTTTCAAGAAAAATCATGTACCAGCAATCCTGCCGCGCGTGCCGCCGATGCCTGGATACGGTCTGCGGTAGCGAATTCTGGAGTGCCTGCAATTATTGCGGCGGCGAGCTGCATGGCATCCAGCGTGCGCAGGGGGATTTTAGGGTAAGCCTGCATCAGACGTTCCGCTTCCGCGCAGAGATTGTTGTCTATGGACAGGACGCGCAAATTGCCAAGCCGTTGATGGGATTGGAACAGGTCGAGCACACTTTTTTCGACCCGCAAAGGGATGAGCTTGCTGCGCCGCCGCCGACCCAACGCGCTGCGCAACTCCATCCCGGCCAACTGGCTGATGGTAACCCATGATTGGCCGGAAAATAACGCGTCAACATCATCGGAGTGCGCCTCGGATATATACCACTTGAATAAAGCGCTCGTGTCTGCAAAAAGCACAGTCATCTGTCAGAAGTCCCTGCTGTCCCTATCTTCACGAATCAAGACTTCGCTTGGAATAGTCTGGTAGGGTTGTTTGGCGCGGAATTCCTTGAGGCTGGGCATACGGGAAATGGGTGCATACGGCAGCACGCGCGCAATCGGCTTGCCGTGGCGGGTGACAACCAGCTCACCTTCACGGTTCAGCAAGTCGTCCAGATGCGCCAGCTCCTGGCGGACTTCACGGATATTCAGGTTTTTCATGGAAGCTCCTTTTGTGCCACGTATTGTACACTTGTGACACAAGTATTGTCATGTGCCTTTGGGCGCTATTTATTCGTGGCGAGCCAAAGCAAGCTGAAAAATGGGGGGCACAGCCCGATTAAAAAAGCGTAATCGGGTTACGTCTCCCATTTTTCTCCGTAGAAAATATCCGTGGTGCGTCCCCTATTATTCCGTCCCCTATTATTCATACGATGGAGGCTATCAGCGATAACCGCTGACGGGGTTTCTTGGCTGGAACATGTCGGCATGCGCAATGGCATGCTTCGCCCGGATACGAATTAGGCTCCTTGCTTCAAACTGGCCGAAATGAAATCATCCAGGTCGCCATCCAGCACGGCCTGTGTGTTGCCGACTTCGTAATTGGTGCGCAAATCCTTGATGCGCGACTGGTCGAGCACATAGGAGCGGATCTGGTGTCCCCAGCCGATGTCGGTCTTGCCGTCTTCCATCGCCTGTTTCTCGGCGTTGCGCTTGCGCAGCTCTTCCTCGTACAAGCGCGATTTCAGCATCGCCATCGCTTCGGCGCGGTTGCGGTGTTGCGAGCGGTCGTTCTGGCACTGCACCACGATATTGGTCGGCAGGTGGGTGATGCGCACCGCCGAATCGGTTTTGTTGATGTGCTGCCCACCAGCACCGCTGGCTCGATAGGTGTCCACGCGCAGGTCGGCGGGGTTGATATCGACTTCGATGGAGTCATCCACTTCTGGATAGACGAATACGCTGGAGAACGAGGTGTGGCGGCGGTTGCCGGAATCGAACGGCGATTTGCGCACCAAGCGGTGTACGCCGGTTTCGGTTCGCAGGTGGCCATAGGCATAGTCGCCGATCACCTTGATTGAAGCGCCTTTTATTCCGGCGACTTCGCCGTCGGATTGTTCCAGCACTTCGATCTGGAAGCCTTTGCGTTCGCAGTAGCGCAAATACATGCGCAGCAGCATTGCTGCCCAATCCTGCGCTTCGGTGCCACCCGAGCCGGACTGGATGTCGACGAAGCAGTTGTTCGGATCCATCGGGTGCGCGAACATGCGGCGGAATTCCATCGCGGCGACGCGCTTCTCGATGTCCTGGATGTCGGCGGCGGTGGCTTGCAGGCTCTCGTCGTCGTTCTCCGCTTTGGCCATCTCGAACAGTTCGGTGGCATCGGAAAGATTCTGCTGGACTTGCTTGAGGCCGAGTACCACACCTTCCAGCATTTTGCGCTCGCGCCCCAGCCCCTGCGCGCGTTTGGCGTCCTGCCAGATGGCGGGGTCTTCGGCGAGCTCGCTGACTTCGGTCAGGCGTTCCTGCTTGATATCGAAGTCAAAGATACCTCCGCAATTCGGCGCTACGCGATGCTAAATCCTGTAACTGATTGGCGAGTGAATTGAGTTGTTCCGCTTCCATGATGTTGTCGCTTGCTGAAAAGGGCGCGATTATAGCGCAAACAGCCCCACCAGCACTCCGCAGGCGATTGCGCCGAAGCCGGCGGCGACCTGACTGGCGAGAGCCCGACCGCCGATGAAAACCACCATGCCGAATTTGAATGCGAGATTGGCAAGGACGGCGAGCGCAATCGCGGTGACGGTCTGTTGTTCGCTCAATTGGCCGAGGTTGAAGAGGCGCAGGCTGGACAGGGTGATGGCGTCCACATCGGTCAGCCCGGATGCCAGTGCCACGGCATATAGTCCCTGGCTGCCGGCGATATCCGCCATCCAGGCCGCGCCCAGCAGCACGGCGACATACAGCAAGCCGAAGCTGATCGCGGTGTGCAGTTCCGCCGGGTTGGAGGTTTCCGGGATGTAGAGTTCGGTGGCCTCGCCCATCTTGCGCCAGTTGTACAACGCGACTACCAAACCAAACAGCAAGCCGCCCGCCAGCACCGGCAGCAGGCCGGGCAACGCGCCATAGGCGACTGCGGCGCTGACCACCAGCAGGCGCAGCAGCACCACCATACCGGCAATCACGATTACCGACGCGGCAAGGTTAAGTGCAACCTGGTTACTGCCCTTGCCGTGTTTCGCATAAATCATCGTGGTGGCGGTGCTGGAAACAAGGCCGCCGAGAAAACCCAGCAGCGGTGCGCCATAGCGGGTTCCCACCACGCGCAGCGCGGCGTAGCCGGCGAGGCTGATGCCGGAGATCAGTACCACCATCAGCCAGGCATGATGCGGATTGAAGGCGCCGTAGGGGCCGTAATTCTGGTTCGGCAGGATCGGCAGCACGATAAAAGTCAGCACGGAAAATTGCAGCACGGCGACCAGGTCGCGGCGCGTGAGTTTCTGCGACAGCCCGCGCAATTCAGGCTTGAAATAGAGCAGGGCGGTAATGCCGATTGCCAGCATCACCGCCAGTTTGGCGAGGCCATACCAGATCATTGCGCCCAGCCCGTAACACAGCACGAGCGCGACTACGGTAGTAGTGCCCGGATCGCTTTCGTCACGAGGGGTGTTGATATAGGCGGCGATGATCATGCCCGCCACGGCCAGCAGGCCGGCGATCAGCAGCCAGGGCGAGCCGAGTTTCGTGGAGAGCAGCGCGGACAAGGTGCCGAACACGGCGACCAGCGCGAAGGTGCGCAGCCCGGCCTTGGCCGACGGGTTGCGCTCGCGTTCCAGCCCGATCAGCAGGCCGATGGCGAGGCTGGTGAGGAATTGCGGCAGGGCTTCGATGCCGTTGCCCTGCAGAAAGCCGGTTTCCATCGCTTCACTCCTTTGCGTCCCAGTGGCGGATGATGAGTTGCAGGCTCTGCGAGCCATTGTATTCATTGATGCTCAGGCTGTACACGGCATGGATTCGTTCGGGCAAGGGTTCGTTGTGCCCGAACAGTATCGCCTCAATAAGTTTTCCCCGGTTACTCAATCGCAGCTTGAGATGCTTTTCTCCAACCACGCGCTGGTTTTGCACGGCGAAATCATCATTGAATTGCGGGGCAGGGAAGCCCTGGCCCCAAACTTGTTCGTCCAGCAAGCGTGCCACGTCAAGATTCATCTCGGCATGCTCCAGCGCGCCGTCGGTTTCGATGCGTTGCGCCAGGTCGCTAGGGTTGAGCAATTCGCTGGATACCTGCTCGAAGGCGGCGGCAAAATTCTCAAATCCGGCTTCTGCAATACTCAAGCCCGCCGCCGCCGCGTGCCCGCCAAATTTTTTGATCAGCGCCGGATGGCGTTTGCTGACCAGATCCAGCGCATCGCGCAGATGCAGACCCGCGATGGAACGCCCCGATCCTTTCAATTCGCCGTCGCTGGCGCGCGCAAAAGCGATCACCGGGCGATGGAATTTATCCTTGAGGCGCGAGGCGAGGATGCCGATCACGCCTTGATGCCAGGTTTCGTCGAACAACGCGAGACCGAATTTATCGCGGGCGTCGATTGCCTCCAGAGCCGCCAGCGCGCTGTCCTGCATCTCCGCTTCGATGCCGCGCCGCTCGCGGTTGAGGCTGTCCAGTTTTGCGGCGATTTGCGAGGCGGTTGCAGCGTCGTCGGCCAGCAGGCAGTCGATGCCCAGGCTCATGTCGTCCAGCCGCCCCGCCGCATTCAGGCGCGGCCCGACGGTAAAGCCCAAGTCCTGGCTGGAGGCTTTTGCCGGATTTTTTTTAGCCACTTGCAACAGCGCGTTGATCCCCGCGCAAGCGCGCCCGGCGCGGATGCGTTGCAGTCCCTGTTGCACAAAAATGCGATTGCTCTGATCCAGTTTCACCACATCGGCGACTGTTCCCAGCGCGACCAGATCGAGCAGTTCGACAAGTTTCCGTCCCCTGTCCTCTGTCATCTGCCCTCTGGTTCGCAGTTCCGCGCGCAATGCCAGCAGCACGTAGAACATCACGCCGACGCCTGCCAGATGCTTGCCGGGAAATGTGCAGCCGGGCTGGTTGGGATTGACGATGCAGGCTGCGTCCGGCAGCGTATCGCCGGGCAAGTGGTGATCGGTGACGAATACCTGCATCCCCAGCCGGTTGGCTTCGGCGACGCCTTCGACGCTGGCGATGCCGTTATCGACCGTCAGCAGGATGTCGGGATTGGATTTCGCTGCCAGGTGAACGATCTCGGGCGTCAACCCATAGCCGTATTCGAAGCGGTTCGGCACGATGAAATCGATTTTTGCGCCGAAGGCACACAGCCCGCGCACTGCCACTGCGCAGGCAGTCGCGCCATCGGCATCGTAGTCGGCGATGACCAGAAATCTTTTTCTTGCGGCGATGGCATCGGCAAGCAAACAGGCCATTTCCCGCGCATTTTTCAGGCTGTCGAACGGCAGCAATCCGGCCAATGAGGTATCTAGTTGCCTGCTGTCCGTAATGCCGCGCGCCGCAAAAATCCTTGCCAGGGCTGACGCATAACCGCTAACGAGCAAGTGCTGCTCGGCTGGGGTGGGAATGCTGCGCGGGGTGATTTCAGGCATGGAGATAGTATAGCCTGTAGCGGGTAGACTGTAGCGGGCAGCCAACAATCTGTGCGTTTTCCGCGCGCCCTTTACGCTACAAGCTGCCGGCTTTTCGCCGCCTCGTTTTTTTTGGGCAGTTGCGATAGAATTGCATACTTTTCAGTTCAAGTCAGGCGTGGAAAAATCGTGGCATTGATAGTTCAGAAGTACGGCGGTACATCGGTCGGCAGCCCAGACCGCATCAAGAACGTGGCGCGGCGCGTCGCAAAATTCAAGGCTCTCGGGCATCAGGTGGTCGTGGTGGTATCCGCCATGAGCGGCGAGACCAACCGGCTGATTGCGCTTGCCAAGGAAATTCAAAAGCACCCCGACCCGCGCGAACTGGATGTGATCGTATCCACCGGCGAGCAGGTCACCATCGGCCTGTTGGCGATGGCCCTCAAGGAACTGGGGATAAAAGCCAAGAGTTATACCGGCGGACAGGTCAAGATTCTCACCGACAGCGCCTTCACCAAAGCGCGGATCGTATCCATAGACGAACAGAATATCCGCGCCGACCTGGCGAACGGCTGCGTGGTGGTGGTGGCCGGTTTTCAGGGCGTGGACGGGCAAGGCAATATCACCACGCTGGGGCGCGGCGGGTCGGACACCACCGGCGTAGCGGTTGCGGCGGCGCTGCACGCCGACGAATGCCAGATATACACCGATGTGGACGGTGTCTACACCACCGATCCGCGCGTGGTCCCGGAAGCGCGCCGCCTGAAGAGCATCACTTTCGAGGAAATGCTGGAGATGGCCAGCCTCGGCTCCAAGGTGCTGCAAATCCGCTCGGTGGAATTCGCCGGGAAATACAAGGTCAAGCTGCGCGTGCTGTCCAGCTTTGAGGAAGAGGGCGAAGGCACGCTGATTACTTTTGAGGAAGACAATAAAATGGAACAAGCCATTATTTCCGGAATCGCGTTCAACCGCGACGAAGCCAAGATCACGGTGCTGGGCGTGCCAGACAAACCCGGTATCGCCTATCAAATATTGGGGCAGGTCAGCGATGCCAATATCGACGTGGACATGATCATCCAGAACGTCGGCGTGGACGGCACGACCGACTTCTCATTTACGGTGCATCGCAACGAATTCGCCAAGGCGATGGATATCCTGAAGAGCAAGGTGCAACCGCACATCGGGGCGCGCGACGTGATCGGCGACAACAGGGCAGCCAAAGTCTCGGTAGTCGGCGTCGGGATGCGCTCGCATGTCGGCATTGCCAGCAAAATGTTTCGTACCTTGGCGGAAGAGGGCATCAACATCCAGATGATTTCCACTTCGGAGATCAAGATTTCCGTGGTCATCGACGAGAAATATCTGGAGCTGGCGGTGCGCGTGTTGCACAAAGCATTTGGTCTCGACCAGGAAGACGCATAATCGTTTGACCTTTCAGGTCAGTTACATTACTATTCGCGGCCTTCGGAGAGGTGGCCGAGAGGTCGAAGGCACGCCCCTGCTAAGGGCGCATACGAGCTTAAACTTGTATCGAGGGTTCGAATCCCTCCCTCTCCGCCAGGCTCAATAATCACACGCGCCCGTAGCTCAGCTGGATAGAGTACTTGGCTACGAACCAAGGGGTCGGGCGTTCGAATCGCTCCGGGCGCACCAATTAATCAAAGGGTTAGGCAGAAATGCTTAGCCCTTTTTCTTTGCGGGGTTACGCCGGGGTTACATTAAAACCCCAATCTAAAGCATTTTTCAGGGAGCCACTTGGGGCGGATGGGAAGCATGGCAGGTGAGCGGGAAAGGAGCAGCGCAGCGCGACCCCGCGCAGCCTGACAGGCTGGGTGGGCGGGGGCAATCAAACAGAACGCGCAGCGACCAAGCCTGACTCTCAGGGTGGTGTGTGGCAATGAAAAAGCCAGTGCCGGGGTTTTGTCCGGCATGGTTTTTTTGTTGACGCGCACGACCCGCACACGGCAGCGGTGGCGTGACGGTGAAGGCGCTTCTGATTCATGCCTGCACCGTGACGTTGCCGCGATAAACAAAATGCACTTCCGCTGTGAACGATACCGCGCAGCGACCACGCCTCACAAAAACAAACCAAACCGGCGTAGCCGACCGAATAAGCATTGCCTCGCCTTGCCCGTCTCTGCGCGAACCAGCGGGCGATGCAGGGCGCAAGCCAGTGGACTGCGCGCGGGGATGCAGGTTTACCCAAGGCAAGGGGTGGCAGTGCGGACGGGTGCGGCCATGCCTTTGCTTCACTTGGCCGCTAGGGGGATGGGGGGCGTTAGCGGGAAAGCGCCCCCCACATAAGCCGCGAAGCGACCACAACAAGACAAGACATAGACCGGCACGACCACGCAGCAAAAGGCGAAGGGGCGACGGATCACCAGCCCCGTTTTGCTGCCCCTCACTGCAAGTGATGGACGTTGACCTTGACTTGTGTGGCGGCATTTACCCGAAGGACGCGAGACATAACGGCCTCTTATGCGACCGGGAGGCGCGCAAGCGGTGCGCAGCACTTGCATAAGACGCCGTTATGTTTAATACCGCCACACACATACAACCGGCGCAGCCGACAACGCCTTTATGGCACTTCGCGGGGGCGCTGCACATTCAGGCTACCCATGCACCAGCAGCCTGCGAACGGCGAGCGCTTGATGGCGTAGCGGCTTCATGCGAAGCCATGAAGCGCGAAGTCGTGAAGCGGCTGCGGCAACGGAGGGAAACCAGCGTGTTACAGCGCGGAAGCCGATGGCGGCTTTTTGCCTTCGGCGCTCTGTCCGATGCCACTGCGATAGCCGACAGCGAACCGCAAGCCCTTGGCGAGGTCTTTTTCGCGAAGGGCGCAGTGGTGAGGTGGCGGCGGGAACGGAGCGGACACACTTGGAGCGGAGCTAAAGCAGATGGCGGGTTCATCGCCTTCTGCGCGCTGTTCGATGCCAGTGCGATAGCGATGGCGCGGGGCTTGCGGGTTTGTTGCAAGCGCCGTGACTGAGCGGGCTATGAGGTGTAGTGTTCAGACGTTATCTTCAGCTGGTTTAGTTTGCCGAGCTTCAGATAAAAGCGACATCTTCATTACTGCATCACATGGATCAACACCTTCACCAACATGACTCGCCAGTTCGAGTAAATAGGCATTCGCCATATGTAAGATTATTTTAGCCTTCACCGTTTCTGTATTCTGCACGGTGCATGAATCAATGGTATCCGCTACATCTGAGAGGGCTTCACTAGCAGCCAATAATTTTTCCGGTGTCATTAAGTAGTTCTCCTTAAGAAACTGCGTTGTGGTTAATGTCGCCCAAGCGTGTCGGTGCGCCAACAAAGGTATATTCGCCATGCTGATGATCCACCCCCACCCATGGGCCACAGAACATCAGAAGGGGTGCCGGTCAATAGATGTTGCTTGTAATTCACGGGCTGTTTTTTACAGTGTGTAAACTGACTTTGCACCTCAAATTACGCCACCCTGTGCGCGGCCAGCTCTTTTTGCATTCGCAGGATTTCCTGCACCAATTTAAGGTCGGTATCAATTCCATATCCATGATCCAGCGCCAGCATAAAATACCTCTCTGCCTCGACGTAATCTTGAGGTACACCTTCCCCTAATACATACAACTTACTAAGCTCTTTTTGGGCATGCCAACCGCCTTGTCCGGCAGCAACTCGAACCCACTTCGCAATTTCCTCAAAGTCTCGAGATTTTCTGTTTTCTCGCAACACATTCACAATGTTAGCAAGCGCCATATCATGACCTTGATCTGCTGCCAGTCGGAACCACTTCAAAACATCTTCGTGATTTTCAGTGACACCTATCCCAAACCTATACATATCCCCAAGCTGGTATTGGGATTCGGCATCACCATGCTCAGCCGCCTTTCGATGCCAGAACACGGCCTCCTCTAAATCCTCCTCAACGCCAATGCTATGCATGTACATATAACCCAGATCACCCCACAATTCCGCATCCTGATTGTCACGGTTTGCGTAGCACCAATCAAAAGCCAGCTTGGCGTAATGGCTAGTGCGTTCTTGACTCTCTTCATCATCCCGATTGGTCTCATAGAGGCGCGATAGCGGGTAATAAGCCTTGCCGTAATTTTCATCGGCGAGCTGCTGAAGAATCTTGAAGGCGGAAAACAAATCCAATTTTTCACTTTTTCGCCAGTAGTCGATCCTCGCATTAAATATTCCTCGCGCTTGGCGATAGCGTTCATCCTGGGTGGTGCTGACTAGCTCGGTAGCGAATCCCTCTCTAAATAAATCACGCTTGCGAACCTTGGTTCCGTTGATCTCATAGAGGTTATTAATTATTGTTTGATCGTCTGGGTCAATCGTGAGCACTTCAATTAGATCGCAGTTATATCTTGCTGCGATTTCAAGCTGAATCCACATGCTTGGATCTTTTAAACCCCTTTGTATTTGCTCTGGCGACAGCACAACATCATCATTGTCAACAAACTCCATTCGCACCTCTTCGTCTTCATCCGTTAACCCACACTCTATTTGTTCAGGTGTAAGCTGATCACTGAAATTCTCGCTTCTTAAAGCAGCAAATTCAGATCTAACATTACTTTCTTTATCCAAGAGACCACGCGCTATTTGTTCCGTTTTAAGTTGATCGCCGTAATGCATGGCAATATTGCTTCTTACACGAGGACTTTCATCCTTGAGGGCGCGCTCTAGTTGAAATAGTGTGAACTTGTACTCCCTGAATGTAGAGGTTACATAATCTCGAAGATGTACATTTTCATCAGTTAACGCTCGTTCCAATTGCTCGGAAGTAAAAGGAAAATTCACCCTCCGCGCATGTATGGTAAATAACATCCTAACTAGACCATCCTCGTCTAACATCCCTCGCTCAATTTGAGCAGGAGTTGGCTTGTAGTCATTCAAAGAATTAGCAAATTTCTGCCGAACAGATACATCTGCGCTAGTGAGACCGCTTTCAATTTCACCTCGGGAGAAATGATATTCCAACGTCACTTCTTCCGAGATTAAAAGACCGTCTTGAAAACCGAGCTTTAATGTCCTTTCAACAATCACGTCTTCACCGTCTTTGCTTCGCTTCACCTCATCGCTTAGCGGCGCGTTAATTTCGCCAGAATACCAGTGTGCAAAAACCGAACCTTCAGTACCTGGGAATATATCTGCAAGCGTGATTTTGCTGCACTGAGACGGATCGTCAGTATCAATATCAATACCTTCCCTAAATGCATTATCGGCGATTTCCACCAATGGGCCTTTGGCAATATATCCATTTAGGTGTTCAAGCCGGAGCTTGTTATCTGATAGAGACCAATTGCCTGAATAACCACGCCAGCAATGTGTGCCAAGCACTAAAAAAGGCGCGCGTTTACCGCTGAGCTCAAAAAAATCTTCAAGCGGTGCATTATCCATTAGATATTTATGACTGTTATAGAGCAATGTTTCTGAAATCTGAGTTGTCATTTCTATTTTCCTCTCGTCGATGCTGAGTATTCCCAATGCCACTGCGCGGATGGAGAGATATTGCCATGCCACCGATGCCCCCGGGTATGAACCACAGCAACACATACAGGGTGCCGCCCTTGATCCCTGCCTCGCACTTCACAGACTGTTTTTCACCTGTGTAAACTCGGTTTACTCTTGCTGCATGGCAGACGGTGAGCCCTTTTACTTACGGCACCCCTTTACTGTTTTGCTTTACGAGAAAATTAAATGACGTGCAATTAGACTGTGCGGAATACATCAACACCGCACGCACGAACCTCTCTCAATTCTTGATTATTCAGAGCCAACCCTCCTGCGGGCTTAAAAATATCAAGGCCGCGCCCCAACTTGAACATAACGCCATTGTTAAAAACGGCGTGGCGATCATGAATGCCTTCTACCCTTTTAAAATGTAGCGTGAAACCGGCCTGCTGGAAGATTTCCTCCGCCAACTTATTGAACTTCGCATCGGTACCTGCCGACTTTTCATCGGTGGTTATTCCGGTAACCACCCAGAAATTTTTAAGTTTTGTCGCTCCCTGAATGGCAGTAAAAAAATCAATTAAATTTTTTACCTGATGGTGCTTGAGTAGATAGGGTTCTACTAGCAGACCGCATGTTGCCCCTTTCAGAAGTTCTGGCAAAAATATCTTGCCGTATGACCATCCTGTTTTTCCATTAGCTATATCAAATCTGTGAGCTAACTGAGTAGCTTTCGGTATGAGCTGCTCAAGATATTCCAAAGCAAGCTCACCTTCTAATTCTGGCACTGCTGGTGTTGCTGTGACATTTGCCAATGGAGTTATAACTGACGCAACAATTTCTACGCTCACCTCACGTTCCTTTAAAGGTGCGCCTGCTTCAGCGACAACCGTTTGTGCCTCTTCACGGCGCTTGCGCACTGCCGCTTGAATGGTGCGCGCAGAACCGGAGCTGTCGGCCTTTTTGATTTCCGTGGTCTCGCGCCGATTCAACGTAATTTTTACGGTGGGTTTCTCGGCACCACGCGCTTGCAAATGAAGCAGCAACTGCGACTTATCCTTTTCGGAAATCGAATCGGATTCCTGGTCTTTGCTAACCCCAGCCGCCTTCAACTGCTCAAGCAGCAAGGAAACCGGCAATCCTAGTTCAGATGCAAACTGCGCTATATTTAATTTTTTCATTGCCGTTGTTTATATAAAAATGGGTGGTGGCTTTGATTTGTGTTTCATGGCGAACCACGCCGCTCTTGCTGTATTGGTATTCACTGTTTAGCTAGTTTGTGGAACACGAATTTCCCTGCCCGTAGGGCCGCAATCATCTCGACGCACATACACGTCATTAAAAGCCCATAGGCGAATTTTTACGGCGGCGCTCGGGCATTTTTTTTCAAGCTTTCTCAGAACTTCAATCTCTTTCTTTAGCTCCTCAGGCCTCATGGATGCCGCTTCTTTCTGTAATGCCTCCTCATATATCTTTAGGCGCAATGAGGATGGGTCGGGTGGCTGTTTTGATTTTGTTGCAACAGTAATCTTTTTTTCTTTTCCACTCTTATCACGCACGATAATTGCTGCTCTCGTACTACCTTTTGTTGTGGCCTTAGAGGCGCCATCGTTTTGCTTAGCGATATGAGCTAGTTCTTCAGTATATTCATTTCTGATTTCATCCGTCCAGGCAGGTTCTCTGCGTTCAAAATCTTCAATGAGTTTGTTGAACTTATATGCTGCAATGAATAATTCTTTATCTTTCTTGAGTAAAAGCCCCTGTTCTTTATACTGGCTCCTATCAAACAGATGCTTGATCGCCATAATAGCTTTACCAATTTGACTCATGAATCCTCCTGTCGGCGCGCTCAATAAATGGCTGCCTGCTGACATTACACAGCTTCACCAACCCCCTCTGTTTAACATAGGCGCTTAATCACTTTGTCGGCTCCGCGTGGCCTTTTATCTTTGATCAGCGAGTTGGTTTATTTCAGCAACCAAACAATTTTTGAAATGACTGATCTCGCCGATTTACGAAGAACCGCAGATTTGCCAATGATCATGGCGAGCTTGGGGCCATTTATCCAATACCAGGCTATAAAGGATTGTCCATTTTTTGATTTGCTCAAAACATTGTCACGGAAGGCGCGCAAGAACATCACGTCTGGATGATTAGGGTCATCGTAGGCAATCGATGCGACAAAACAGGTTGCGCCTGATTTGCTTTCAATGCGCATATTTCCAGCGCCAGTCTTTATATCCGACGTGACCTTCTGGCTCGTCAATTTGCCGCCCTTTTCAATCATATTAAATGTGTCGATATGATCTTCAGCAGCTTTTTTTCCAACAATGTAATCCATATTTTGCTCACGGCCTTTCACTTCTAACCGCAAGGCTTCTTCACCGGCCTTCGCCATTAAATTCTGCGCCTGTTGCTTGTTAAGTGAACTCAGCGACTGCTCGACTAATGAACCAGCTCGCAAACCGCTATCATGCAACTGGACAGCATTCTTGTTCTGTGTGCGCACTGGCAAATTTTTTTCGTCACTCATTTGACACTCCGATTCGATTTATACGCCACGGCTTTCGCAAACATACTGATACAAGCCTTCGCCACGCCTCGCAATGCCGAAGAGCGAGAAGTAATTTTGGCAAATTCTTCACCATTGTTGTAATACCAAACAATGAATTTCCTACCCCATTCTTGCTCGACCAAATATTGGTCTCGCCATATTCTTAGAGTTACCGTTTCTGGGGCATATTCACCAAAGCAGACAGTCGCAACAAAGCACTTGGAAGGAGTAAAGGCCACAACATTCAATTTCCCAGCAGGCATCTCTACGGAATAGGTCGCCGCTTGAACTTGCCCAGTTGATATTGTTTTTCTGAGTAGCTCGATTTCCCTTGTTGCCTTTGAGCGAATCATATCGTTTTCTAAACGTTCCGCTTCCGCGAGCATCGCGCGGGTTGCCGTAATATCGTCATCGTAAAGCCAAGATGCAGCCTTCATCACATTTTCAGGAAGGTGGGCCAAAACATCGTCATGCGACATTGATGCCAACGCTTGCCGCAATTCTGCAAAGCCCTGCGCTGGTTCCTTAACATTGATTTTTATTGTGCGCCATGCGCCAGATTTTTTGTGGAACTTCAGGACGGACTGCAAAATCGAAAAACGCTGTTCCGGCGATAGATAGGGAGGAACAAGCTCGACAAGCCTTTCCATTGTTTGACCAGAAAGTTTCGTAGCCCTGCTTTTCCACTTTGGAAAAGTCTTCCTAGCGTAATTTTCCGCAGAGTCGCCATGAATTGCGCCGTAATCCGAAAACAACTCATCACGTGCATCCTTGTCAAGATTCATGAAAGCTTGACGGATTTCCCCAACCGCACTACCAAACAAACCGGTTAGAACAGAGTATTTCGACGGGCCAGATGAACCACCCCAACCCCTTGATCGCCAACTTCTGTAATATCCCATTTTATTTGTTGTGCCTAAAATCCCACGGTGGCGTTGGTTCGGAATCCGCCCATAGCCCACGTTTAGCGGCCTTGGCTTCGTTCTCTGCGTCTGCGTAGGCTTGTCTGTCCGTACCGGACTGCGTGCGCTCGTAGGCTTTGTAATGCCACGCCATGCCTGTGCGGACTTGCTCAAGATTTATATCCTTGCCTCCAGCCAGCACTTTGCCTAACTCTCGCCCGTAGCGGTCGCGCTTGATGGTTTCCACGGTCACGGTTTTGTTGAAAACCATATCGCTCAGGTTTTGCTTTGAACGATTGCCGAAAGGTTGTTTTTTCTCGGGTGCGTCAATTCCGGTCAATCGAATTTTGTGCTGCAACTTGTCCGCGTCCAGCACCGTGATGGTGTCGCCATCAGCCACGCCAACAACATTCCCGGTGATGTCAGCCCATGCGGGGGAAGATAGGACAAGCGAGAGAACGACTAGAAAAAATTTCATTTCTAAGCTAACTCGACTTTGTGGCCAAGGCAGCAAGGTGCGAACGAAGCGACGTGCATTTTTTGTAGCCCATAAGTCAACATATGTGTTGATAGCGATAGCAACATAACATACCCTGTTCACATATTCCAGTGCCAGCCATCCTGCCGCTTTCGAGGGCAACAACATGGTGGATAAACAGAAAGAATCGGAACGGTTGGCTAAACGGCTTGGAAAGAATGTGGCCGAGCGGCGCAAGCAACTTAAATGGACTCAGGAGCAGGTGGCAGAACGTGTCGGTGTTGACGCCGAAACAGTCTCACGTTTTGAGCGTGGTGCTAATCTGCCTTCGTTGTTGACGCTGGAAAAACTCTCCACCGCCCTGCGTTTATCTGTTGGTGATCTGCTGTCGAAGCAACGACCTGAAGCAGCAAATGAGGCGGCAGTTTTTGATGCATTGATTATCGAGCTCTCACCAGACGAGCGCGCATTCGTAATGAACATGGTGAGGAACTGCTGCGATTATTTAGGTGGCAGATAGAAGTGATTTTTCTAAGGCAATATCAGGCCATGCCTTGCTTCATTGCCATATAACATCACTCGATCACCGGCGGTATCCACACACGCACACCATCAAAACCATTACCCCAGCGCCGCTCCGAACGCCATGAAAGTGACCGTAACGCAATGCCAACATGCTGCGCGTGGGGTCTGTCTCGGTACTTGCCCCGAAGACGACACACGAGATCTGTCATGCTCCAGGGCCTGTCGCGTAGCTGCGGCGGCAGTGAGCGCATGAGTTCTTCGATCTGCTCAGTGAGCGGCTTTGTGCGGCGGGCAAGGTCACGCTGTTTGTCAAGCTGGTTTACAGCTTGAGCTTCACGCTCCAGGTTGCCGATTCGGCGACTCTCATCGGCATCTTTTTTGATCTGCGTTTCCCAATTAAGGATGTACGCATCCATATTTACTCCCTTTACATTCTAATGACTGGTGGCGGCGATAATTGACTTTACATCCCGGAGCATTCGGAGCATTTACCCCTTGTTTCTGAAATCTCTATACAACTCTTCTCATGAGAGAGTTTCTGGAAATAGCCAAAATTGCTCCGAATGCTCCGGCAGTTGTCATATAAAACAGGCAGCGGCACGTTGCCCTTCCGCATTGAGGCGTATTCCGTTCGCGCACTTGTTGCCGTTGCTGGCTTTGGATGTGGCAATGCCGCGATCTGTTAATCGCCTGCCAAAAGAATTTCGCGTCATTGGTCTTGTCCAGCCAGAATCTTTTGCCCAACAAGAATAGGCGCGATATAGCACAGCGGTTTCAGTCCTGGCGCTGGGGTCGGCCTCGGTTTGGTCGTCAAGCCATTCGCCCAGAATATCCATATCAGAATGATAGGCAGCGATGGCAGCTTTTACACTGGCTGGCGGATTCAGTTCTTGTTGTTGCCAGTCGCGCAGACCGGCCAGTGCCCAATTGAGGACACCGGAGCCTTCGGCGCGTAGTTTCTCCGGGAGCTTGCTGTCACACTCGCTGTCGTTAATGATTTCGCTGAAAGGAATTAGTCGAACCCGCCGCCATATTCCGTGGTCGCCGCCTGAAATGACAGGACGATGATTGCCGACAATCATTAGTTTGTGCGTGGGCGTCCAACTGGCAAACGTGCCGTAAGGATTGCGTGCCGTCATCGTGTCGCCCCCGGTCATGGATTTGATGGCGGCTTCCGCGAAGCGTGCGGATTCCTCCAATTCCGATGCAAGCGCCAAGCGTCTGCCTTTCAACAGCATCAGGTCGGGGCTGCACGCGCCGGGATCGCGTTTACCCATCATCAGCGTGGCGGTAGGTAACACAACTGCGTAATCGCCCAGCAGCCAAAAAAGCATTTCAGCGTAGGTGGTTTTGCCGTTGCGCCCGAGACCATAGAGAAAAGCGAAGCATTGCTCATTCACATCACCGGTGAGCAAGTACCCGGCCAAGCGCTGGAGAAATGTAGCGAGTGGCGGATCGCCTTGCGTGATGCGCGCAATGAATTCCGTGAGGGTCGGTGCGGTGGCGGCAGGGTCGAATGACACAGGGCATCGCTTGGTGACGCGCAGCGAAGGTGCCGGGCGCATCAGTTCGCAGATGCGCAGGTTAAGCACCCCATTCGCTACACCAAGCAGCATGGGATCGGCATCAAGCTCGCACAGTTGCAAGGTCATACCCGGTTCAGATCGCGCCATGTTTATCATGGCGCTGATTCTTTGTTCGGCGCTGCTCCGATCAACGTGCTGCATCATGCGTTTTGTTTTTGGATCATCAGGATTAAGCTTCCATTGTTCCGCAGCGTATGCGCGCATTTTTGCCACAACTTCTTTGCCAGCGCGGTCAGCCTCGCCCGGCGGCGATTGAATCCAGCCGGCGCTTTCTTCAAATTTCAGCACATCGCCGGTCTCGTGAACGAAGAGCAATTTGTCGCGAAACAGATTGGAAAAAGCTTTGCCATTTTTGATGTCGCCGGATGTATCGCCGAGTGTAATATCCGCCGGAGCAGTCATCCCGGAATCGCGCCAGCCTGCTTCTACTGCATAATGGAATAGTGTACCAAGGCCAATACCGCCAGCCGGATTGAAAGAGTGCCAGACCTTGTCGAATTCTTCTTCTGTGTATTTGTCCGGCGCGGTCATGCTCCACTGCCTCGCCAAATCTTCTGCACACGGCCAGCCAGTCGAAGCGATTGCCCAGGTTATGTTTCGCCATTTCTCACGAATGCAATCGGCAGGGTTCACTTCCAACATGGAGCGAACTCGAGCGATTTCCTCTGGTGTTTCAGGTGGTGGCGGAGATTTTAGTGCGGCAGCCAGGGCATGGTTCAGCGCGAGAGGGTCTGCATCCGGCTGCGCCTTCTGTGCCAGTGCAATCAGCATGTCCGGGTCGATCAGGTCGCCGTCATGTTGCTCATAAAATGCATACTCCTCTTTATCAGCTGGGCAACTGGGCAGATAGACCAGGCGGCAAATATCCTTCGTGCTCGGGTCTAGCACGCCACCCAGCAGCTTGTTGCATCCTTGCCACGCATGAGGCCACTCGACGGGGGAAACGTCCCGGCTGAAGGGGATAACAAGTCTGAATTTGAACTTGCCTTTTTCCGGGTTGTGGCTGTGGGTGCTGTATGCAATCCACCTATACGGGGCAATGGCTGCGCGCAGATTGTCCAGCGTGGTGCCGGAGTCAATATCGCCTTCGATGCCGGAGCGAATTATTACATCGGAGTTTTTGCGCGTGCCACCGTCCTTGAGCTTGTGCAATGAAAAGGCGGGGCCGGATTTGTCGGGTCTGAACTTTCTCTTTGACAGTATTTCAGAGAGTTTTTCAGGCCCGATTATATTGGCTATGAAAGGCGTTGTGGACCGCTCATTTTTGTAAAACGTCACTGATAAATTTCGCGATCCGGTGGCTGTATTTTGTGCAACTGCTGATATAATGTTCATGTCTTATTTCCTCTCAGCCCGCGCGTCAACGCGGGCTTTTGCTTATCTGTTTATCGAACTCGAAACACTTCACCATCTCACTGGAAAACCGGGCGTGGACTGCAAGGGCATCCTCCGGGATGCCTGACCTGATTGATTCCTGCTTGATGGTGTCAGCAAGTGCTGCTGGTGATTCCAGCCCGTGAGCTACAAGCTGCGCGATACCGGAGACCATCAGCATGGACAGCATCCCGTTTTCGGTTTCCATCAAGTCGCTGTGCTTCACCATCACAGCCTGATACTGCTGCATGGCGCGTTGAAAGCGGTTATGTGACCAGCGTTTTCTCAAGTCGTCGAGCGCGTTCATGTCTGCCTCCGGCGGTTTGCTACGCCGCTACGGCGGTCATAGGTGGGTGTTGGGATAGATGGCGGCGGAGTGGTAATTTGAATTTCTTTGGATTTTTTCCATGCCAGAATTTCGGCTTCAATAAAAAGGCCACCTACCGGCAGAGGGAAGGTGGAATCATGTTGCCGCGAGCCCTTGGAACGGAGCTTTGCCAGCTCGCCGAGGTTGGTCAAGCCAAGGACGCTAACAACTTCGCGGGGGGTGAAACGGCGGGATGTGAATTGGTTCATGATTTTTTCTCCTTATTATGTTGCGATGTCAATAGTGCGGGATTCCAACCACGCATCCAGATCGGACTGGCGGTACTTCACCAGGCGCCCAACTTTAATGTAGGGGATAGCGTGCCGTTTTACGCAGCGCCAGACCTCCAAGGTGCGCGGCGTTACGCCGAGGTAGTCGGCGGCAGGCCCGGTGTCGAGCAGTTTGTTTTGGGATTTGGTGATGGCAGGGGTGCCATCGGTGGATTTGTAGTGCATGGGTGTACCTCCATAAAAGTTATTAAGTAACTGAGCAGCGGGTGCAGCGTCGTTACGTTTCGCAATCTATAGAGGTGTGCAGCGGGTTAGGCCGAACTCGGTTAGAACTTAGCCGAATTCGGTTAGAAAGGATTCTTTGAGTTAAAGGTACGTCTTTGCTTCGGCGAGATACCCTCGGATTGTGTCCGCATTAACAGATATATTCAGTTGCTGGAGATCGGCGAAAATCGAACCAGCATTTTCACCAGTTGCTTTGTTATGATCAGCCTTGGGGTCGTAATTATATTTTTTGACAGCCATGCCAATAATTATCTTGAGCATTTTTTCTCGCGTATGAGCAGGTAATTTTTCGGAGGATTTTTTATTGCTGGCAACAGGGAAAAAAATTGCTGGAAGACCGTAACCTTTAGTTTTGCACCATGTGATTAAATCGGCACGTTTAATGAGTGTTTTTCTATAATCAATATCATCGTGATTGTCTTTGCAAAGAGGTGCAGCTTTCAGTGAGCCGCAAGCAACAGCTTTTTTCATTAGAGCCAGATGGTCACTGTATCCTTCCGGCATTTCATCGGAACCGATAAGGTCATCCACGGTACGGCATGATTCACCGTATTCCCGAAAGGTAGTCGGGTCAATGCCGAACATCAGCAGCGCGGCATCGTATACGCTAAATGCATCCACTTGATCCCAGTAGCCCGTTTGAACAGGGAAGTGGCTTGGGTAATACTCGGTGTCTGGTGTGTATGGCGCAGAAGTTAAGCCTTGTGTTGTTTGTTCAGCTACTTTACTTTTTTTACGCATGGTTGCCCCTTATGCACTTTTCTCAAGTTGAATTACTTCCGCGCTTGCCTTGTAACCACCTCGGCCAAGCATTTGCGAGGTGGCCAATTCCATTGCTGCTCGCACCGGATCGACCTGCAAGCGCGCGTAAATTTGAGTGGCATCAACACTCTTGTGGCCGAGTGCGCGCCCGATGATGGTCAGGCTGGCGCCCGACATTGCAGCCCACGAACCCAGCGACCGGCGCAGATCGTGAATCCGCAGGTTTTTCAGATCAGCGGCTTTCAATAACGCTGCCCAGTGTTTTTTTGGATTTTCCATGTGGCCGGATGCGCTGCGAGGGGCAGGAAATACCCACTCTGATTTCCCCCCTTTTCGATCTTCCAGCACTTCAATCGTTACCGATGTAAGCGGAATAGTGAGCGGATCGCCATTTTTGGATGACTCACCCGGCACCGTCCATATCTGGTTATCGAAATCTATGTCGCCCCACTTCATTGCCAGCGCGTTGGCTTTACGCGCGCCGGTGGTCAGGCTCAAGAGAATGAAGTCACGGAAATCTTTATTTTCGGACTGACCCAAAGCGACAAAGAAGTGCGGCAATTCTTCGCCGGTCAGGAAGCGCTCCCGCGTTTTCATCTTGAATTTTTCCAGCCCGTGGCATGGGTTTTCGCCTGTGTAGAGTTTCCACGCAATAACCTTGTTGTAGATAGCGCGCAGCAGCTCCAAGGTACGATTGGCGGTATGCACACCGATGCCGTCCTTGAGATCAATCATCAGGCGCCGTACCTCGCCCGGCTCGATGCTGGATAGCTTGCGGCGTTCCCAGTTCACCGCGCAATCTGGTTTGGTGCGTTCCTTGCCGTGGGGCTTCTTGGTGCCCTCCGCGACCTCGCCAAGGTAACGGGCAAAGTTATCTTGTAAATCTGTGACGGTGCGCTTGCCGTGCGGTGTGAGGTGATCGGAAACATAGCGGTCGAACGCCTGACGCAAAGTCAATTCACCATCGGCAGACTGACGGGCTTTGCGCTTGGCCTGGGCGGGGTTGGCGCCGGACTCGATAGCAAGATTATGTTGCGCTGCCTGCTTGCGCGCCTGCTCGATGGTCATGTCGGGGTATCGCCCCAGCGTGATGCGCTCGGGATTGCCGCCTTTGGTGCGTCGAAACAGCGAGAAGGTTTTAACGCCGCCGGAAGTGACCCGGAGCTGTAACCCGGTGGCCTTGGTGTCGTGAAAGGTGGAACGCTTGCCGGCGGGTGGAATGGGTAAATTATCCAGCGCTACTTTGGTGAAATTGAACTTGGTTTCCATGTTGTAAGCTCCGGGGTTAGGGGTTACATTTACTGGGGTTACGCCGGGGTTACAAATTAGGTGATATTTGATGCAAATTCGTGTAACCCCGTTGAGGATATTACACGCTTAATGTGTTGCTGTATATAGGTTTGTTGTAGTTTGAGCAGTTGGGTAAAACAGTTCGTTTTTTGGCTACGAACCAAGGGGTCAGGAGTTCGAATCTCTTCGGGCGCGCCATTAAATTCAAATGGTTAGGTAGAAACGCTTAACCATTTTGATATCTCTGTTTGGTGACACTTTTGCATGAGATTCAGGACACCCTCAGAGTTCGTGCTGGCTTGCGTAGTGTTAGCCGTCCGCGTTGATTCTGGCGATCAAATCCCGTAACACTGCATCTGCTTTATCGTTAGCCAATTGGCAGGTACCGGCATTCTCGTGCCCGCCGCCGCCATATTGCAACATCAATTCGCCTATATTTGTCCTGGAGGTGCGATTGACTATGGATTTACCGGTAGCAAACACGGTGTTCTGGTTTTTCAGTCCCCACATTACATGAACGGAAATATTGGTCTCCGGAAATAGCGCGTAGATCATGAAGCGGTTGCCGGCGTATATTATTTCCTCGTTGCGCAGGTCGAGCACCACCAGATTCTTGTATACCTTCGAGCAAGACTTCAACTGCGCCTTGAATTTTCCCTCGTGCTCGAAATACATATCGGCTCTTTCCTTTACGTCGGGCAACCGTAAAATCTCTTCGATGCCGTGCTTGCGGCAATAATCAATCAGCTCCATCATCAGATCGTAGTTGGAAATTCGAAAGTCGCGGAACCGCCCCAAACCGGTACGTGAATCCATCAGGTAATTGAGCAGTACCCAGCCGCTTGGGTGAAGGATTTCATCGCGTGAAAACTGTGCGGCATCTGCCTTGTCTACAGCGATCATCATTTCGTTCCATTCGGCGGGGAAAGCCTTGGTTCCGCCGAAGTGGTCATATACCACTCGCGCGGCAGAAGGTGCGTCGGTGTGAATAATGTGATTGGCTCGCTCACCGGTATTTCGTATGATTTCGGAGGCATGGTGGTCGAACACAAGATGCGCGCCTGTAACATAGGGCAGGTTGGTGGTGATGTCTCGCGGCCCGATTTCGATTTTGCCGTCCTGCATGTCCTTCGGATGAACAAACCTTATTTCGTCGATCATGTTGAGGTGCTTGAGCAGTATGGCGCAGACCAGCCCATCGAAATCGCTGCGGGTGACCAGACGAAATTTATTGCTTCCCATAATGTATTTCTCCAAGTTTGTTTGATATTGAGCCGGAATTTGATATTCGAGCCGGAAAATTATACTGCGGATCCGGTTTTGAAGTGCAACTGCCCGACTTGAAGAATTGGCTCCCTCCTGTCTGCAGGCATTTCTTAAAGGCTGCTTTGGAGCGAGTTGAAAGTCAGTTTGATGTTGGTTGTTGCCTTCGCAAATGGCCGGGTAGCACGAATAATTTATCTGATCGCAAAGTTACGATGGGCTATTCACGGGTAGGCGGTTAGCAAGGATGAATATCTCCTTTACCGCCAATTGCCGAACTTCAGCCCACATTCAATTTTTACCCAAATCCAAAGAAACCAGACCGGATATAAAATATTCAGGGGGGCGCCAAACAAGCCCGAATTCATTACTTCACCGGAGGTGAGAGTCCAGTCAAGTCAATGAGCCGGGTGCCTGTCTTCACGGGCATGACGGCTTGTTCCTCGTTTCCTTGGAGAGATTTATATTTTTTCGCTTTTCTGATGGAATTTCACAGAATCAAATCAACTTCTCCGATGCTACAGCAAACCTGATGCAGATCACCGCAGGCTGGGATATGATGCTCGGGCTGCATTGGGAATCGGAAGCGAGCACTGGGCTGCAAAAGGTTATGCGGCGAATCTGTTCAAGCAGATTGCCGGGAATCTGGCCAGCGTGAATTTGAAAGCGAGGTTTTAACGGATCAAAATATGGCAAGGAGAACATTATGCATTTGTCCATCATTCGTTTATTAGCGTTGTCCGGTTTGTTTTTTTTCGTAATTACCCCAGTGGATGCTGCCGGTTATGCCGGATATTACTCCGGTACATATTCGGGTGGAGATAACGGGACATGGACAATTACGATTTCATCCGGCGGATCGATCACTGGCATGGCACGATCGGGTATTGACGAAAGTATATATACCGTTAACGGGCAGGCATCGTCGAGCGGATCATTAACCATGACCAGTGGCTCAGTGTCAGATGGTGCAACTTTTGCCGGCACAATCAATTCGACAACCGGCGTAATCTCTGGCACATGGACTAATATTTACTACGGGATTGGCGGCAGTTTTTCCGGAAAGCTTGCTGCTGCTTTTAAGCAGGCTCCTTTTGTTGCCACCACCACTACCAACATCACTGCAACCAGCGCGACGATTACCACCCGGATCACTTTCAACAACCCCGATGTGGGCAAGCAGGGCGCGGTGTTTATCACGTCCTGGGCGCCCGCCAATGGCTTGAGCGCATTTGGTATATTGACTGCCGGTTTGAACAAAGCCATGAGCGTGACCGTGACCGGCGATAATCCGTACCTCGGCGGCGAAGTCAACAGCCGGCAAGGGATCCTGGGCGCCATCATGGCTATAACCGACCCCGCTTTTGTACTGATTCAACGGACACCTTCCGGCTGGGCGCTGGTGAGCAACGGCCAACTGACACCGTATACCACCGGCGTGCTGGGAGATTCGCTGGCCTCCATGAACATTCTCAACAACACCAACCCGGCAAACCTCCTCGGCTCCCAGTTCTGCGTCGGCTACGGCACCAGCGCCGCGGAAATGATCGCGGCGGGAAGAATGCAGCCGGTGGCGATCATCCCCGATACGACCGGCAATGCCGCGGCCAACGGAAGCTGCAACGTCACGGGAATCGTCGTCGAGTTCTACAACACCAACCTCGACAACTATTTCATCACCGCCGATGCGGGCGAGGCGGCGCAGGTCGACAACGGCATGGCGGGCCGGGCTGGAGCCGCACCGGCAACACTTTCAGGTCGGGCGGCAGTGCCTCTGTCTGCCGTTTCTACGGCAGCTACTCGCCCGGCCCGAACTCGCATTTCTATACGGTCAATCCGGCGGAATGCCAGGGGCTGAAGGACCAGCAAATCCCCGCAGGCGATCCGCGCAAGCTCACCGTGAAGAGCTGGAATTTCGAGAGCTTGGATTTCGTGTCGACGCCGCCGACCACAACCGGGATCAACGGCGCCTGTCCCGCCGGTACCGCGCCGGTCTACCGCGCCTACAACAACGGCTATGCGCGGGGCGTCGATTCCAACCACCGCATCACCGGCAGCCTGACGGCGATCCAGCAGGTGGTAAACAGGGGCTGGAGCAACGAGGGCGTGGTGATGTGCGCGCCGAATTGAATTTGGAAAAAGCAGTTGTCCGCGAAAGGCGCAAAAAATGCGAATGAAGTAAACAGGCATTTCGCCGCAAGGCGGAAACTCGCAAAAAACTCAAAAGACTCACATGCTGTGAATTGATTCGCAATGGGTGGGTCGCAGAGCAAGGCAACTTCCCGTTTGGTTTCGCGCCTTTCATGTTTTTCGTGGGCGGATTTCTGGCTGGCGATAACAATGTTTGTCGTTAGGCGGTTGCCTTTTGCGGTAGTGATCGGGGGGGTAAAAAAAGAGGCCGCTCAACATGCCACCGCCAATTCAGTCCACTCTGTAGTGTATCGCCTCGATACGTTGTCCCGACGCATTGCCCAGCTTTTTCCAGTGCCCTCCCCCAAGAGCCTCAGCGAATCACTGCCCATGCGACGATTGATGTTGTCGAGAGCGGCCATTAGTGCTTTCGATTTTTGCCGTGCCTCCATGTCATCGAACAACGTGCGTGGCCGTGATGCGCTTGGCATGATCTCCGCCAGCATCACGCCAGCCTTCTGGTAGCTATAGCCGCTGCGGTATATCCGATGCAGGCCGCTCAAGGCTGCACGGCACAACAAGCGCGTGTCATCAGTCGGATCAGGCATGGGCATCAATATGCCGCGCTGATATTGGGGGTCTTTTTCCCTATGGGGATTGGTGCGGATATACACCTGAATGCCGCCCGCTATTGAATGTTGGCGGCGCAGCTTTTCTGTGGCGCGGGTGACGTAGGCCACCACCGCCTGCTCCAAATCGGGCAGGCCGGATACCGGGGAGCCGAACGAGCGCGAGCAGATGATCTGTTGCCCGGCTGGCGCGACATCTTCCAGCTCCAGACAGGCCACGCCGTTCAATTCCGCTACCGTGCGTTCCAGCACCACGCTGAACTCGCCACGAATCCGTTTGGGCGCAGCGCGCTTCAAGTCCAGCACCGTGACAATGCCCATCTCTCGCAGCCTTGCCGCGCTGCGTTTGCCTACACCCCACACTTCACCGGCCTCGATGCGCGCGAGCAGCTCGTCCAAATCGCGTTCAGGCATCGCGTTGAAGTCGCACACCCCGTCGAACCGGGGTTGTTTTTTTGCGGCATGATTGGCGAGCTTGGCCAGCGTCTTGCTGGATGCGATACCGATACATACCGGAATTCCGGCGCACCGCCTGATGGTTCGCCGCATCTGCTGCCCGTATTCGGCGTAGTTGATGGCCACGCCCGTCAGGTCGAGAAAGCTTTCGTCGATGGAATACACCTCCTGGATCGGTGCGAACTGCGACAACAGCGGCATCACCCGATTCGACAGGTCGGCGTACAGGGTGTAGTTGGAAGAGAAAGCGATGATGCCGTGGCGTTCGGCGTGTTCATTGATCTGGAACCATGGCACGCCCATCTTGACGCCGAGGTCTTTGGCTTCCTGCGAGCGTGACACCACACAGCCGTCATTGTTGGACAAAACCACCACCGGCTTGCCTTCCAGCTTCGGCTGAAACAGCCGCTCGCATGAAACGTAGAAATTGTTGCAGTCCACCAGTGCGATGGCGCGTTGCATGGCTTACACCTTATGCACGTTCCATTGCACTACGCCCCAAAGGGAAAACCCCTGATCGGGTTTGACCGGCATGTCGGGATAATCCGGATGAGCGGCACGCAACACTTGACCCTCCGGGGTATGCATCAACTGCTTGACTGTAAATTCCCCATCCACGACCGCGATGACCACGCAGCCGTTGGTCGCTGTGGTGGAACGATCCACGATCAGCAAGTCTCTGTCGAAGATGCCCAAACCGCGCATCGAATCGCCCGTCACGCGCATGAAGAAGGTGGATTCCTTGTGCCGGATCAGATGTTCGTCGAGGCTCAGCCGGCGCTCAACATAGTCGTCGGCAGGGGAGGGGAATCCCGCTGGAACGGCACGGCGCAACAAGGCGCGATGCCGCTGGAACAATTCCCTGTTGGGGTAGGTCAGTGACAGTAAAGCAGAAGGTTTGGCACGACGGCCAAAGCTGAGGTTGGCTTGCTGCATGGCATTATTTCCGGTATTTGCGAATCAGGCCGACCAATACGCCGAATATCTCCAGCGTGTCTTTCGGGCGGATCACCGGATAAGCGGGGTTGGCCGGACGCAGGATGAACTGGCCGCGCTCGCGGGCCAATGTCTTCAGGGTGAATTCGTTGTCGACGATAGCCACCACAATATCGCCGACATTGGCGGACAGGCGTTTTTCCACCACGGCAATATCACCGTCATGGATGCCCGCATCGATCATCGAATCGCCCTTGACCGGAATGATCGTGGTCAGGGACGGGGTTTCGATCAGCATCTCGTCGATGACGAAATACTTGCCCTGGGTCGCTGTTACCGGCACCGGCATTCCTGCCTGAACAGACGATTCGGCGAAGGGGCGGGCAAAGAACTGGCTTGTCGGAATCCACATGCCATCAGGCGTGCGCTCGATAAAGCCAGCTTTGCCAAGCCGGTCCAGAATCGCCTTAACCCATGACTTGGAGGCGATGCCGAATACCTCGCACAGCGAAGCGTAGGAGGGGATGCTTTTCCATTCGGCGTAATAGTCTTGCAGCTTCGCCAGATATTCAGTGTCCTTGGGGTTGGACTCGTGTGTGTGGGTATCGAAATCAGTCATGACATCACCTGTGCAGAACGAACGTTCTTTGCATAATAGAGAACGAATGTTCTGTTGTCAATCTATATAAGTGCCACAGGCCGATGTTCAAAAAACAGCAACAACACGCTTTTTCAGCTTTTCAGCAAGACCATCCATCCCGGCTTGCCGCCCTTGCGAGGCGGCGCGCGGGGGAAAGAAAATCCAGAAGCCAAAACCCATGAAAAGGGCCGATGCGTTTTGCGTTGCTCAACCCATCTTGTGCTGACTATCATATCCGGCTTGTGCCTTATTGTTTCGGGCGCAACCCGGCAAGTTGTCTCAGAGCACGGGCCAGGACAAGGTTGCGCCGGCTCCGCTGTAGTGGCCTGAACCGCCAATCAGGGCCGTATAATCAACGGACAGGAACGCAATTCCGAAGACGATTCCCGCCAATATAAGCATCGAGTTGGCGATTGCCCCAAGTTGAAGCTCGCTGGATAGATTGGTCAGAAATGGCGGCGGGCGCTCGATAGCCTCTTTCGAGAAAAATTGCCCCTTGAGCGTTTCGATCCGCACCGTGCGTAAATCCTGGTTGGTATACAGGCGCCAGGGGAGCAGCAGCAGCGCCGGAACGCCCGAGGCGATCACGATCAGCGCCCATGCGAGCAAGGCGGTGAACGCCACCCCGCACAGCGAAAGCACGATGCGCCCGCCGGTGTCGGCCGCAACGAAGGCGCGCCAGGCCTGGCGGGCGAAGCGCGGACTGTGGCGCAGCACGTTCAGCACGAACGGTATCATTTCGGCGTAGGGCGAAGCGCGATGGCTTGCGGCCTCCGAGGATTCCAGCGTCTTGTCGAGCACGTCGAGGAAATCTTCGATGCCCGCCTCGTACTGGCCGCGCGCAAACGCCGGAACAAGCTGTTCCTCGAGCAGGCGGTGCGCGACCGCATCGGTGATCACCGATTCGAGCCCATAACCGACTTCAAGCCGCAGCTTACGGTCATCGCGAAAGACGAACAGCACCAGCCCGTTGTCCACGCCGCCCGTGCCCACATTCCATGCGGTTGCCGCGCGAATCGTAAACTCCTCCAGCTCGCCGGACGGTGTGCGCGGCAAGATGACGATATTGACCTGCGCGATGCGCATCGTGCGCGACAGGTGCTGGATGTACTGATTCTTGGCGGCGGCGAATTTCGGAGACAGCAGGCCAGC
This sequence comes from uncultured beta proteobacterium, assembly GCA_963828205.1. Taxonomy (GTDB): domain Bacteria; phylum Pseudomonadota; class Gammaproteobacteria; order Burkholderiales; family Gallionellaceae; genus Gallionella. The sequence continues at coordinate 223,293 of CAWHDU010000005.1, read as the reverse complement.
CTGGTCGTCAAGATAGCGCGTCGGGGCGGCGGGAGTAGGCGGTTCGGGCAGTCGCGGCGTAAAAACGGATGCCAGCACGGCAAGCAATCCGGCTATCGCAAGCGCGATCATCCAGTTTTTCCGGCGCGGGGTCAGTGATCCGAATGGGGGTTTTGGAGCGGGCGCAGCCGGGCCCGGCTTTTTTTCATGCCGTGTTTTCATACGTTCCGTTTTTCCATCCTGGTCAGGCATTTTGTTTCAGGGTTCCGGCAATTCGTCCGGATCGGCTTCTTCGAACTCTTCGCCGAAGCCGCGTTTCAGGGGCGCCTTCGCCCATTTCGACAGGATCTGCCCGAGCCAGCGTGCCTCCTCCTTGCTGTGCATGCCATCTAGGGCGTATTCGTCGAGTTTGCCTTTCGCCGCGTCGCGGTAGGCCACGAAGGTGACCCAATTCCCTTGTGCATCCGTTGGCGCCGATTTTCCGGGCGGCACGTAGGCCTGGCTGATCGCCTCTATCGCTTGGCGTGGTATCTCCAGACGTTTGTTCCCGAACAGGGAGTAGTGGCGCGCCTCGAAGGCGATCAGGCCAAGCTGATATTCGCAACGCCGCCACAGTGCGGCGTTCAGGCAGTAGACTCCGAACAGCATCGCGCCGCCCGGTATCAGCAGCAAGAAAATGACACCTGCCACGGTCAGCTCGCCTTCCGAGGTTATCCAATAAATCGCCCGGACGCCGCCAAGCAGCAAGGCCGCACCGAGGGCAAGCATGACAAAATATCCGGCGCCATCGCGAATCGCATAGGTCAGGACATCACAGCCCTCGCCGCTGATCGCGCGAGACCAGTATCTGGGCGGTGCTTCGTTCCCGGATGTAGCGGCGTCGGCGGATGGTTTCATGGGTTCAGACGGCAGTGTCCGTGATCAGGTGAAAAAGCGCGGTGGGGAAAGGTTCGTTGGAACAAGGTAACTCGAGCCAGAAACTTTACGCGTTATTATTCATAGATTAGGCGCTCTTAAAACAGCTCGACCCTGACCCGTTTAATCTATGCTGCATGCTTAAGCCAGCATGTAGGGCGGATGAGGCCGCAGGCCGTTATCCGCCCTACGACCCATTTACGATTAACGATTGCTTAACCGAGTGCCATGAGAGCCAGGATCGAGTTTGTTTCTGGGCTTTTGCAAAACAATGTGGCCCTTTTGCTTTTCAGGGGCGGGTTCCATCATGCGGCGCAATGCCCGCCGGTTAATGTGCCCTTTCAGCCACGAGGGTAGTCGCGCGCTTATTTTTTCTTTTTCGGTTTTGCCGGGTCGGATGCCGCACTTTGCTTGGCTTCCTCACTGCCTTGAACGGAAAGTTGCCCGCCCGTCCCTAGCCCGCCTTTTACTGCCTGAGCTTTATAAGCGCGCAGGGCTTTCACCATGTTGTTGTAGGAATCGGTAAATGCCGCAACGATAACTTTTCCTTCTGCGGTGTTGGAATAGCCGCCGCCCACCGCGCCGAGGGCGCTTCCGAACAGGCCGCCCATGGCGCCGAAATCCGTATTTCTGGCGCTCCCTTCGGCCGCCGCAAGCTGTACGCTGGAACGGTTATCTATCAGGGTCAGCATGGTGCTGGCTTCCTTGATGGATAGGCTGCCGCCAATCGCTGCGCCGACCGACCCGAAAATGCCGCCAATCGCCGCGCCGGCGCCGCCGGCATTATTGTTGCTGAAGGTGATGGAAGGGCTCATGGAGTAGTCGGCTGACGCCATCTGCCCTTTGCCGAAATTGGAGTTTTTGCGTAATTCTCCGGAACTCTGCAACTCGCGTTCCTGCATTACATTTCTCATCGCCTTGCCGCGTTCGACGACCACGAAGCAGTTCGACTGCTGGACGAGCAGCTTGAGTACCGGCGTGGTAGGGCCAAGTTTCGCTTCATGGGTCAGCCTGTGGTACCACGGTGAGTCTGTATCTTCTACCACTGCCAGCGTTCCCAGGGGGGCAGGGCATTTCTCGAGTTGGCTGTTCGCGTTCTGCGATGTCGATCCTCCCGCCGAACCCGTGGCGGTGGTTTTGGCCTTTTCTGAGCCCATTTCCATGTTGGCGCAACCGGGCATCGAAACAGAAAGCAACGCTATCGCCATACCGCTAAGTGTAAAACGAATTTTCATGATGGTTTTCTCCCCTGTTGATTTGTTGAATTTACATCTGTCTGCCATGCTCCGGTTATTGTCGGCTATGCGCCGTTACTCCAGCCTTTCCCGGAAAGCCGCCCATTACCACGCGCAGTGTTTCAGCATTCCATCCTGGAGTCAATATACCAAACGGCTTATGCCAAACGGCCTATTTCTGAGCGATGCCGGGCAGCCCGGCGCAGTTTTCCGGGTAAAAGCTTTATAATCCGCCGCATTTTGATTTAACCCGGATTGTCCATTAGCGTTTGAGGCATCGGTAAATCAAGGGATTGTAGGTCGGGCTTTAGCCCGACCTACGGTCTAATGGATTATTTGGGTTTAACCGTTCGGGAGCAGGTATGGGCTTGGGGCCGGTGATGCTGGATGTGCTGGGGACGCGGCTGGCTGCGGAGGATGAGGCGCGGCTGCGGCATCCGCTGGCCGGCGGGGTGATCCTGTTCGCGCGCAACTACGAGTCGCCCGGCCAGTTGGCCGAGCTTACCGCCGCGATCCACGCGTTGCGCGCGCCGCCGCTGCTGATCGCGGTGGATCACGAGGGCGGGCGGGTGCAGCGTTTCCGTGCGGGCTTCACGAAGATTCCAGCGATGCGCGAGCTCGGCAGGATATGGGATGCGCATCCGCAGCGCGCGCGGCATCTGGCGCAGCAGACGGGCTATGTGCTGGCGGCGGAGTTGCGCGCGTGCGGCGTGGACTTCAGCTTCACGCCGGTGCTCGATGTGGATTACGGGCAGAGCGGCGTGATCGGCGACCGCGCGTTCCACAGCGACCCGCAGGCGATTGCCGAACTGGCGCACAGCCTGCTGGTGGGTTTGCGGCAAGGCGGGATGCACACGGTCGGCAAGCATTTCCCCGGCCACGGTTTCGTGCAGGCCGACTCGCATCTGGAAATCCCGGTGGACGAGCGCGCGTTTGTCGATATCGAGATGTGCGATCTGGTACCGTTCCGGCAGATGGTGGATTACGGCATGACCGCGGTGATGCCCGCGCATGTCGTCTATCCGAAGGTGGACAGCCGCCCGGCGGGTTTCTCGCCAGTCTGGCTGAAGCAAATCCTGCGCGGCCAACTGGGCTTCGAGGGCGTCATCTTCAGCGACGACCTCTCCATGGAAGGGGCGGCGGTCGCGGGCGGGATCGTGCAGCGCGCCGAGGCCGCGCTGAACGCCGGTTGCGACATGGTGCTGGTGTGCAACAGGCCGGAATCGGCGGACGAACTGCTGCAAGGCCTGCACTGGGAGATGCCCGCCACCAGCAAGGCGCGCCTCGCGCAGATGCGCGGCAGGGCGCACCCCGAATCGCTGGATCAGTTGCACGAGCAGCGCCCGTTCCTGAAGGCGCTGGGCGAAGTCGCCGCCATCGGCATCGGCAACCCGGAGCTGCCGTTGGCGTGATTTTGCCATTTGCCGTTACGCTTGAGATAATCCACACGCCCATTTTCGGTATCCAGAATTATGAGTGAACTACAGGCAGCACTGCTGGCAATCGGTTTCGGCGTGATCGTCGCGGTGTATCTCTTCGGCTGGTGGCAGCAGCGCAAGTACCGGCGCAAATTCGGCGCGGCATTCAAGGCGAGCCATGCGGACGCGCTGTACCAGGAAAGCGCTGCCAGGCCGGTAGAGCCTGTTCTGGAACCTGTGGCCGGGGGTGATGCGGGCGAGGTTGCGGCGGAGGCCACCCCTGCCACCCATGCTACTCCTGCCACAGAGATATCCGCCGCCGCTTTGCCGGACGGGTCATGCGCATTGCTGGATGCGCGCAGCGATTTCATCGTTGAATTGCATCCGGTTGAACCCAGCCCCGCCGCCGTGCTGGACGGCCTGTGGCAGCGCAAGTTCGATTTCGGCAAGCCGGTGCATGTGTGCGGGCTGACATTGAGCGGGCAGACCGCGGGGCAAAAATGGGAGCGCGCCATCGCCGAGAGCCAGACCCTGTACTCGCGCTTCCGCATCGCGCTGCAACTGGCGGATCGCGGCGGCGCTGCCAGCGCGGCGAAGCTGGCGGATTTCCGCGATCTGGCGCTGGGTGTCGCCAGGCATATCAAGGCCGATACCGCCGCTCCGGATGTCGGCGAGGCGCACCATCGCGCGCTTGGGCTGGACGCATTCTGCGCCGGGGTGGATCAGATGGCCGGGATCAATCTGGTGCCGCCCGGCGAGCGTTTGTTGCTGGGCGCAAGAATCGCGCAGGCCGCAGCCTTGCACGGCATGACGCTGGAAGCGGACGGTGCTTTCCACTCGCTGGATGCGCATGGGCATAGCGCGTTTAATCTGATCAACCAGGACAACAGGCCGTTCCAGCACCACACGCTGGAAACCTTCGGCACGCCAGGCATTACATTGTTGCTCGACGTGCCGCGCGTGGAGAATCCGACCGCACAGTTCGACCGGATGGTGCGCGTCGCTCACGATCTGGCCAGGGAGTTGCAGGTCCACATGGTGGACGACCATCGCGTGGTGTTGAGCGATAAGGGGCTGGCGCGTATCCGAGCGCAGATATCCGAAGTCGAGGCGAAAATGCGCGACAACGGGATTGCGCCGGGCAGCGGACAAGCGCGCCGCCTGTTTGCATGAACTTTTCCGATAAACTGGAAAACAAAAAAATTTGCCATAGAGAACACAGAGGGCACAGAGAGTGCTTTGTCCAGAAACCCCTTCTTTGCGTATGTCAAGAAAGGCCTGTTCACATTGTGCTACTTTGTTTTTCTCTGTGATCTCTGTGCACTCTGATATAACTACTGATGAAACAACTAGCCATCTGACTAGGCTATCCAAAAACGATAGCCAAGTCATTGGTTATAGCCATTCGACTAGACTGGCAAAAAACGCCAGCCAAGTCGCTGGTTATGTGGCTAATTGATTTTCCCAGGATGAATTCTTCCATAGCACACCGTATCGCAGTTCTGCGCGCCGAGATCGAGCGGCACAACCACGCCTACTACGTGCTGGATGCGCCGCTGATTCCAGACGCGGAATACGACAGGCTGTTCCGCGAGTTGCAGGCGCTTGAGGCGCAGCATCCCGAGCTCGCCGCTCCCGATTCTCCGACCCGCCGCGTCGGCGGAAAAATTCTCGAAGGCTTCCGGTCGGTGCGCCATGCCGTGCCGATGCTGTCGATCCGTACCGAGACCGACATCAGCGACGCGGGCGCAATCGCGTTCGACGCGCGGGTGCGCAAGGAGCTGGGTTTGGGCGGGAACGAAGCGCCGGTCGAATATGCCTGCGAGCTGAAATTTGACGGCCTCGCGATCAACCTGCGCTACGAGCGCGGCGTGCTGGTACAGGCCGCGACGCGCGGCGACGGCGAGACCGGCGAGGACGTGACGCAGAACGTGTACACCATCCATTGCATCCCGCTGCATCTGCAAGGTTGCGAGGCCGAGGTGCTGGAGGTGCGCGGCGAGGTCTATATGTCGCGTCGCGACTTCGAGCGCTACAACGAAAAGCAAAGAGTCCAGGGGTTGCCGACGCTGGTCAATCCGCGCAACGGCGCGGCGGGCAGCATCCGCCAGCTCGATCCGGCGCTGGCCGCGCGCCGCCCGCTGTCGTTCTTTGCCTACGGCCTCGGCGAGACTCGCGGCTGGACATTGCCCGCGACGCATGGCGCGGTGCTGGATGCGCTGGCGCAGATGGGTGTGCCGGTGAGCGCGGAGCGCGCGGTAGTGCGCGGCGCGGAAGGGCTGGTGGATTTCCATCGCCGCGTCGCCGAAAAGCGCGATAGCCTGCCGTTCGACATCGACGGCGTGGTGTACAAGGTCAACAGCCTTGCGCTACAGGCCGAACTCGGTTTTGTCTCGCGCGAGCCGCGCTGGGCGGTGGCGCACAAGTATCTGGCGGAAGAGCAGCTCACCGTGGTGCGCGGCATCGACATCCAGGTCGGGCGCACCGGCAAGCTCACGCCGGTGGCCAAGCTGGAGCCGGTGTTCGTCGGCGGCACCACGGTCAGCAACGCCACGCTGCACAATGAGGACGAGACGCGGCGCAAGGACGTGCGCGTCGGCGACACGGTGATCGTGCGCCGCGCCGGCGACGTGATCCCGGAAGTGGCCGGGGTGGTGCTCGAGCGGCGTCCGGCGAATGCCGGCGAGCCGTTCGACCTGTCCAAACTCCTGCACGGCAAATGCCCGGTATGCGGCAGCCGCATCGTGCGCGAGGAAGGCGAGGCAAACTGGCGCTGTAGCGGAGGGCTGTTCTGCCCGGCGCAGCGCAAGCAGGCGCTGCTGCATTTTGCCGGCCGCCGCGCGCTGGACATCGAAGGCCTGGGCGACAAGCTGGTCGAGCAACTGGTGGATGACGGCATCGTACAGACGCCCGCCGACCTGTACAAACTCGGCATGTCGGTCGTCGCCAACCTGGAGCGCATGGGCGAAAAATCCGCATTCAACCTGCTGGACGCGATCGGGCGCAGCAAGCGCACCACGCTGGCGCGCTTCATTTACGCCCTCGGCATCCGCAATGTCGGCGAGGCGACGGCAAAAGACCTGGCGCAGCACTTCGGCTCGCTGGATAACCTGCTCGCCGCCGATGCGGAAAGCCTGCAGCAGGTGCGCGATGTCGGCCCGGTGGTGGCGCAGAGCATCGTGGACTTTCTGGCGGAAGCGCACAACCGCGAGGTCATCGCGCAGTTGCGCGCCAGCGGCGTGCATTGGCCGGAGCACGAACAGCGGAAAACGGCGGAGCTGCCGTTGAGCGGCAAGATCTTCGTGCTGACCGGTACGCTTGCCGCGATGAGCCGCGACGAGGCCAAGGAGAAGCTGGAGGCGCTCGGCGCCAAGGTCAGCGGCAGCGTGTCGAAGAAGACCGACTATGTGGTGGCGGGAGCCGAGGCGGGCAGCAAGCTGGACAAGGCGCGCGAGCTCGGCGTGGCGGTGCTGGACGAAACGGAATTTCTGGGGCGCATAGGCTGCTTATAGGTCATACTGCATGTTGGGCGTATCGACACTAGGCCGGAATATATAGGCATTTCGGCATATATACATTCCATCGAAAACAGTGCAGGATGCGCGCGGGTTTTTTACCGGTAGATCGTGGGCGATGCATTTCATACAAAAATCGATAAACAGCATCATGGTACACGCCTCGCAGGATCTGTCCCAAAGGCTGCTGTCCCTATTGCCGTTCATCCTGGCGGGCATGCTGTTGTACCTGCTGGATCTATCCATGGAGCATTTCGACGATCGGCGCAAGCTGATGATGGGGTGGGGCTGCCTGCTTCTGTTGTTCGTGCTATCCAAGTGGCAGATGTTCAAACGCCCGCCCTGGCGTTTCATGATCATTCTGCTATCGGGATATCTGGCGATGCGCTACCTCCTCTGGCGCAGCTTCGAGAGCCTGGTCTATACCGGCCCGCTGGATTTCCTGGCGATGGCGTTGCTCTACCTTGCGGAGGTCTATGCCATCACCATCCACTTCCTCGGCATGTTCGTCAACCTGTGGCCGATGCGCAACCGCCCGGCCTTGCTGCCGGAGGATGTTTCCAAATACCCGACGGTGGACATATTCATCCCCACCTACAACGAGCCCGACGAAATTATCCGCGTCACCACCATTGCGGCCACCCAGCTCGATTACCCGAAAGACAAACTGCGCATCACCATCTGCGACGACGGCGGAACCATCAACAAGCGCAACCAGCCGAATTCGTCGCAGGAAGCCTGGGAACGCCATTTCCGCCTGCGCGCGCTGGCGCAGGAACTCGGCGTCGAGTACATCACGCGCGAAACCAACAGTCACGCCAAGGCGGGCAACATCAACCACGCGCTGAACCATACCGGAGGCGACCTGATTCTGGTGCTCGACTGCGACCACGTGCCGACCAGCGATTTCCTGCAGCGCACCGTCGAATACTTCCTGGCCGACCCCAAGCTGTTCCTGGTGCAGACGCCGCATTTCTTCATCAATCCGACCCCGGTGGAAAAAAGCGCGTCGAGCGCCGGCAGCACCAACGGCGAGAACGACATGTTCTACCGCGAAATCCACCGCTCCCTCGATTTCTGGAATTCGAGCTACTTCTGCGGCTCCGCCGCGCTGCTGCGCCGCAGTTTCCTGATGGAGGCCGGCGGCATTTCCGGCAAGACCATCACCGAGGATGCGGAGACCGCCTTCCATTTGCACAGCAAGGGATACAACAGCGCCTACATGGATATGCCGATGATCTGCGGGCTTTCGCCGGAAAACTACGACGACTACATCCTGCAGCGCTCGCGCTGGGCTCAGGGCATGACGCAACTGTTCATCATGAACAACCCGTTGCTGGCGCCCGGGTTGAGCCTGCACCAGCGCATCTGCTATTTCAACTCCTGTTTCTTCTGGTTTTTCGGGTTCGCGCGCATTGCTTTTTACATCGCGCCGGCACTTTTCCTGATCGGCGGCCTGATGATCTATCATGCCTCGCTGATGCAAATCCTGCAGTACAGCCTGCCCTATGTGCTCTCGACCTTCATCCTGATGGACTTCTTCTACGGGCGGACGCGCGAGCCTTTCTTTTCCGAGCTGTATGAGAGCATCCAGGCCATGTTCCTGGTTCCGGCCGTGATCTCGGTAATCCTCAACCCGGGCAAGCCGTCGTTCAAGGTGACCCCGAAGGGGCAGACCCAGGAAAACGAATCACTGAATCCGCTCGCGATCGTTTTTTTCCTGGTCATTGCCGTGAACTGCCTGGCGATCGTGGTAGGGGTCTTCAAGTGGTTCTCGGAGCCGATCCTGCGCGACACGCTCGTCATCACCGGCATCTGGTGCGCCTACAACCTGTTCCTGCTGACCATCTCGCTGGGCGCCTTCTGGGAGCGCAAGCAGATCCGCTTCTTCCATCGCGTGAATGTCAGGGAGCCGGTTAAAGTATCCATTCCGCGCCTCAACCTGGATCTGGCGGGCGAGGTCGCCGATATTTCCCTCAAGGGGATGAGCTTCCGGGTGCAGGTGCCGTACCCCCTGGTCAATCGGGAGCATGTCGTGCTGGAGGTGCAAAACAGCCGGGGCAGGACATTCCGGTTCGAGGCGAAGTTACAGCGTATCGTCGAGAAAAGCGGCTTGTATAATTGCGGGGCAGAGTTTATTCTCGATAAAATCAAATACGCCGAAGCGGTGGCCTATGTGTACGGCGACAGCAAACGCTGGCTGGAAAAATGGGGGGAACGCTCCAATTCGGGGGGGGTAATCAAGATGCTGTGGCGCTTGCTGGTGATGGGAGCCAGGGGTTCTTATCAAAGCATCGTGATGCTCCGGGTGATGTTGCGGAAAATGTGGCGTGCGCAAGTATGGTTGACAAAAACAATTCGATGGGTGCGGGGCGCCGCGTGAGGCTGCGCTCGTTCGCCACCCTGCTGTTCGGGCTGCTGCTTCCGGCAGTATCCGCCGCGCTGACATTGCAGATGCCCCTGAGCAAACTGGCGCCATCTCAGACCATGACGCTCACCTGCACCAGCGACGAGCAGAGCGTCAGCATCCCCTTGCCGGACCGCTGGATAATCAGGAGGGCGACCATTGACCTGCACTACACTTCGTCCAACAACATGCTTGGCGAACTCGCGCAACTGGCGGTCAAGGTCAACAACGTTCCGGTAGCGCAAACCAAACTCAACCCTTCCAGCCCGGACGTCCTGGTCAAGCTGAACCTGCCGGTGCAATACCTCGAACCTGGCTACAACAAGATCGCATTTGCCGCATCCCAGCATATACCGGTTCTGGGCAAACAATGCGAAAAGCCATGCTCGCCGGATTTATGGACGACCATCAACCTGAAGGATTCCATCCTGGAACTGGAGTATGAAGAGATGGCGGTGCCGCTGGCGCTGTCGAGCATCGCCGACTTTCTTTTCGACCCCAAGACCCTCCCCGAAGGCCATGTCAACCTGATCACGGAAGACCAGTCGGCGGAGTCGCTGACCTCGCTCGGCATCGTGTCGTCGGGAATCGCGCGGCGCTACGACTACCGCAAGGTCACCTTCACCGTCTCGCAGGATGTTGTGCCGGGCATCGACAACGTGCTGGTGGGGCGCAAGGCTTTCGTGGACGGCTTCCTGAATGCCAGGGGGTTGAGCCTGGGCAAGGTCGAGGGCGGGTATCTCAAGATTTTTGCGTTGCCGGCTGGGGGTGGACAGTTTGATGCCGCTCATGTGCTGCTGTCCGTGACCGGAGAGCAGTACGATCAGGTCAAGCTCGCCGCCGAAACCTTCGCCAACATTTCCTTCGGCTTTCCGGGCTCTCCGGAGCTGAATGCCTACAGCTTCAAGATGCCGGAAATCGAAGCATATGGCGGGCGCGATGTGGTGCATGCAAACAAGACCTACACCTTCAAGACGCTGAATTTTCCGTCCACGACGTTCAAGGGGCTTAACCCGACCGGCAAGACCATCAATTTCCGCCTGCCGGTGGATTTCCTGATCCAGCAAAACCTGAGCGCCAAGCTCCATCTGAGTTTTGCATACGGCGCCGGGCTGCACGATACCTCGGCGCTCAATATTATCGTCAACGACAAGGCGGTCAAGGCCATCCACCTCGGCAACAAGGAGGGTTCGTTCTTCGACGATTACGTGGTCGATATTCCGACCTACCTGTTCAAGCCGGGGGGGAACGTCATTGCCTTCGGGGTGGAGATGCACCCGCCGCTCCAGGAATGCGATGTGGCGCTGCTGGGCAATATGTTCCTCACCATTTTCGAGAAATCGACCCTGACTTTTCCCGACATGCCCCATTTTGTCGAGTTGCCCAAGCTGGAATTATTCATGCTGAACGGGTTCCCGTTCACGCGCTGGCCGGACGGGTTCGAATCGAAAATTTACCTGTCGGAAGTCAACGCGGATTCCGTTGCCGCGACGATGAATTTGGTCGGGATGATTACCCAGAAAAACGGGTTCCCCCTGCTGGCGACGCAGATAGACGTGAAGCCGCCCAAGGAGTGGAAAGGCGAGCTCATCGTGATCGGGCCACCGGGCAAGATACCGCCTGAATTTGAAAAGAAAGCCGCCTTGTTCCTCGGCGAAAAATCGAATATCCCTTATCCGGTGGTGCGCGATTGGGACGGGGAATACACCATAGCCAACAGCAAACAAACAAGCCGGCTGGGCGAAGGGCGCGGCTACCTGATGGAGTTCGGCTCGCCTTATGAACCGGGGCGCAGCGTCCTGATCATCGCGGCGGAAAACGGCGGCTCGCTGCTCAAGTTCAGCCAGACGTTGCTGGATCCCGACGTGCAGGCGAAGGCGGAGGGCGGCCTGATGCTGGTGGATATGGGGGCGCATTTCCAGAAGCCCAGGGTGTACAGCTACAAGATCGGCGAGTCATATACGACGGGAAAGGCGGGCAAAGCCTCCCTGCTGGAGTCCTATCTTTACGCGCATCCGTACGTGTACTACGCCCTGATGGCCCTGCTGGGTATCGGTCTGGCTTACGCAATCCTGTGGGCGCTCCGGCGCTATCGCGCCAGCCGCAAGCTGGGCCGGACGTCGGGGAAATAGGGGTTATTTCGGTTCGTTGACGCTGTGCTCGATGGAGCGGACGTTGTCTTTGGCTGACAGCCTGCTGGATACGGGCTGCCACAGGGTGAGGATAAGGACGACCAGGATCGGGATGGCGATAAGCACCGCAAGTTTCCATTTCGAGGTTGAAGCGGGTGCGGCTGCTGCGGGCGTTTGGGTGCCCTGTTTTTTATCGAGTTCGATCTCGCGCGGATTCCAGAACGCCTTGTAGGCATTGTAGGGTTCCTTCTTGCCTTTGAGGGTTACCTGCTTGTCGAAACGGCAATAAATTTCCGACTTGTCCGACAGGGCGTTGTAGGTATCTTCGGACATCAGGATGCCTCCGCCATCGGCGGCGGATTCGAAGCGGGACGCGGTATTTACGACATCGCCGGCGATGTCGTTTTCTTCGACCACGCACTTTCCGGAATGCATCCCGATCCGCACCAGCACCGGAAACTTGAAGGTCTTCGACATGTTGAGCGCATCCATGCCCTGCTGGATACGGATCGCGGTGCGCAATGCGTCGAGCGCGTTTTCGAAATAGGACAGCGTGCCGTCGCCGATCGACTTGACGAATGTCCCGTTGTTTTCCTTGACCGCAGGCAGGATGATGTCGTTCTGGTGCTTGATCAGCATGCGGCTGACCATGTCTCCCTCGTTCTCGGCAATCGTCGTCGAACCCTTGAGGTCGGTGAACATGACCGTTATGAAGCGGGTGAATTTGTCGGTGAACAGCGCATCGAGCTTCTGGCGCTCCTCGAGAAACTTGTCCAGGCTGACATCCTCGGCCTTGACGTTTTCGATGGCGCTTTTTACCGAGGAGGCGACGACCGTTTTTTCGTCGACCTGCCGCGGGCCGCTTGCCGAAACGACGGTTCTTTCATCGTCCGGCTGCGAAGCGCCTGCCAGGCCCGATGTTTTCCCGCCAAGCTGTTGCGCGGCATCCATCGAAAGGCAGTGCTTGAGATCGTCGGCAAATTCGCTTGCATTCGCGTAGCGTTGCTCGGGTTTCTTGGCCAATGCCTTGCTGACGATCTGGTCGAGAAATGGCGGCAGGGTTGCGTCTATGGATGAAGGGGGAGCGGGGTCTTCATTGACGATTTTTTGCTGAACGATAAATACGCCGTCTCCGACAAAGGGTTTTTTGCCGGTCAGCAACTGGTACAGGATGACGCCGGCCGCGAAAATATCGGATTTCGGGCTGACGCCGGTGCCGAGAATTTGCTCGGGAGACATGTAACCCGGAGTTCCCACCATGGTTCCGGCTTGTGTGCCTTCCTGGCTGTCCACAAATTTAACGACGCCGAAATCGGTCAGCTTCAGTTTGCCGGCCTTGTCGATCATGATATTCGCCGGCTTGATGTCGCGGTGGACGATTCCCTGGGAATGGGCGTAATCCAGCGCATCCAGTAATTTGATCATCATGTTGAGCGACTTGGACAGGGGGAAACGGACTCCGCTGTCTATGAACTGTTTGAGCTCGTTGCCCTGAATGAATTCCATGACGAAGTAAGCGACATCGCCTTCCTCGCCGAAATCGTAAACGGTAACGATGTTGGCATGGTTGAGCTTCGCTACCGCCTGGGCTTCGCGCATGAACCTTGCGGAGTAGTCCGCCGCCTGCTCCGAATCGGCCAGCGCGCTTTTGATGATGGTCTTTATGGCAACCTGGCGGTTGAGCCGGGTATCGAGGCCTTCATATACGATGCCCATCGCGCCGCTGCCCAGTACGCGGACAATTTCATAACGGCCAAGTTGCTTGAGTTCGCTCATCATAGCCTACCGGATTACGGAAATTGTTGATTGATGCCCGGTCAATTGCTTTACAGAATATGCGCTGCCAGCCTGTAAATGGCTATGCCCGGGAAGAGTCGGATTTAACTTTGAAATTCAACTTTTGTAAAGAAGTTTGGGGGCAATCGCTTCATGGATATGCCGCCGATGCTGCCGATTGACAGCAATCCGCAAAACGCGGAAACGTGCGCACCACGTGGCCTCAGGGTTAGACTCGATTGATCTTGAATTGCGCTGATTTTCTATCCCCGCCTTTGGCTGCCGGCTCAACGCGTCTCTCCAATTTCTGCTGAACACGCTGCTTGAAGCGGTCATTTCCTAATACCCATGCTTTATTGGTCGCTTCCCTTATTTCAGCAACGCTGCTTTCAGAAATGTGATGCTTGAATAACTGGCGGTATGCAACCTGTCGCGCCTCGTCCGTCCTGCCTAAACGCTGGTATTCGAGATGCGGAGTCAGCAGATCATTCGGCTGCCCCAGCGCATTGTGATGGTAACTGAACCAGGGATACTCAGACGGATGCGCGACCATCCCCGCCCGTACCGGATTTAATTCAATGTAGCGCATGCAAGTCAGCAGGTAGGCTTCGCTATCGATCAAGGTGGCTTTGTAGCGCCCTTCCCACAATGTGCCGGTGCGCTGGTAGCAGTAGTTATAGTACTGCACGTAGTAGCGCCCCAGCATTTGCAAGGCTTTGCTCAGGCTTTGTTCCTCATGGGGAGTGATGAGTAAATGCACATGGTTGGTCATCAGTACATAGGCATGAATATCACAGCCATGCTTGTCGCAGGCCAACTGTAATTTTTCAAGGTAGAACCGGTAATCGGCATCAGCGCAGAATATCTCGCTGCGATTATTGCCCCGCACGATCACATGCTGCGGTTGACCGGGGAGTACGAATCTGGGTAAGCGCGCCATCAGCCACCTCTTGCCTCACGGATGAGGCAGTCTACAGCACGGTTAACTAAATATCAATCGAGTCCGACCCCATTGATTCTCATTGATTCTTGTTAGAGGCACCATAGGTTTTGGCGTGGTTATGCCGCACTTGCGTCGCGGCCATCAATGGCTGCCGAAATCAATGGGTGACTCCATGGATTCCCCCGGTGACGAGCCCGTTGCCCGGATCGCGCGCGAGCGTCATGCTTCCCGCGCCGGTCAGCAGGCCGTCGGCATCGTAACTGTAGCGGGTGGCGCACTTGGAATTAGAACCACCGATTCAAATTGATTCCTCTCATAATCCGTCTCTAATTATCGCAGATTAAAACCTCTTCTTTGCGTCGACCGCAATGTGATTCACCTTGCTCATTGCTCTGCTTTGATCGCCTTAATTAGCTCGTAAAGTATCTTGTCAGAAGTGCTGGTAGCGGTTGGAAGACTCTTATCGCGTACCTCGATTGCGGCAATAACATCCGGCCAATGCAAGCCTTTATAGGTGATGATGCAATTCACCTGGAAATTACTCAATGTTGTGCCAGCAGGTAGATCAATAACTTTCGCTGCGACCTCATTACCATCAGCATGGTGCAGAGGCTTCCATTTATTAAACGTAAATGCACCGGTCTGCCAGTCAAAATTGTACACGGCTGTCCCGTAGATTTCGGCTTGCGCTGCCGACTTCTCCGCTGGAGAAAATCCCGAGCGAAGTGCCTGCCGGTGCATTGCCGCTCCCGTTCGCGATCAACCCGACCGGCGTAATCTCGACTTGCTTCACGCCGTACAGAGCGGAATCATTTAGCGCATTTGATGCGCCGACACCATCAACCAGATACTCGATCTTGGCATCTTTGTGCCATGTGGCGATGAAATCCGGTATCGTGTCAGCGTGAATCGTGCTTGACCACTTCGGATAGGGAGGATTGTAAAGTGCATAAGTTATCGGATTGGCTGGGATTCCATTTAGTGAATCGGCGTTATATCCATTCTGCACCGTGCCATTCAGCACGATCCCGATTCGGCTGTTTGTTCTGTCTTTTATGTAGCTGGCTGTAATGGTGCTTGGCACACCGAGCGGTAGCGTCGTGTTTTCTGGGTTGTACCAGTTATCGTAGTCATCCTTCAGCGAAAAATCGAGCCCATTATCCCCATTACCGTCGTCATAATTGTGCTGTGTAACAGTTTGCGTCAGGTAGCCGGTTACAGTTGTATTGCGTGTTTCCGTCGTGGTTGTACCATCTAATTGTACTACCGGGATTTGATACTCCAAGGTTACTTCGCGCTTCGTGACCATCACCCCCGCTTGCGTGAGTCCATCTGAGGTATCGCTTTGGACGTCTTCCGAAAACGCCGCTTCTCTATATTGAACAGCGCGGCGCGTATGTCTACCGACACTGACATTGTATTGATCGCGTGGGTAATTGTTGTATTCCACATCCACGTCACGCTTGATCTGGTACTCCCAGTTCGCCGGAAGTTTTCCTGTTTGCAACTCTGTGTGCGTCACGCCTTGCGTTCCAGGCGCGAATCCCGTCTTGAGGGCAGCAATAAATTCGTCGGAGTTCTTTTTAAACCAGTTCTTGCGGCGGAGGTTGAAGGCGGCGACTCCGGCTTGCCAATCTGCGTTCCATTCCGTAGCTAATCCGTCTGTGCCCGCATAAGCTAGGGGGGGTTGTATAGGCGTGGTGCCCCCTCCGAAAGTAATACAGTCCTCGGGCACTACGAATGCGAGTTTGTGGTTGTACACAAAGGTTGCTGGATTAGTGGAGTAGTCGAACATCCACATATCTGACCCCCCGCTCCAGTTGTCCCTCCAGTTGTTGTAATCCTCGTGCGCTGTCGTGTAGCGCACCCCCACGAAACCGCTCTCGGTGGTGTATTCGTTCCGCACCTCACTCGCCAGCACCGTGCCGTCGGAGGCCATGACGTAGGTTTTAGCACCCGCCAAATTAGCGGCAATATCCTCTGCCAGTTGCGCAGCGTAAGCAGCATCCCCTGCTGCGGTTATGGCAGCTACGGCAGAGGATATGTCAAACACCTGTAATATCGGGGGGTTTTGCGCCACATTGTTGACTACTAAGTTCGTTCTGCCCCCTACATAGACTGGCATCCCGGCGTTCCCCTGTTGAAGATACTGGGTATATGAAAATGTGCCGCTCCTAAGTGCTTCGTAGGTTGGCAGCGTTCCTTGAAACGAAACAGAGTTCACTATCGTGACGACTCCATTTGTCGTTGAGGTAATATTTAAAATCGCTGGCTTTGCGTATAAGGCTTCTTCCCCCTGCACCCCCAGTGCTTGCGGCGAAAAATATATGCCATTTGTCCAATAATACCCGCCTGTCGGATACTGCCATCTCGGATGCGGTGTGCCCTTTTCCCCCACTCCGATCGAAACCCCCCGGTACGGCACCGGGTTCGGCATCGATATCGCAACATAATCCGTCGCGCCGCCCGGCTGCAAAAACTTTGCGAGCACCGCACCCACTGCACCATTCTCAGTCTTCTCTTCTCCCATGTTCCCCTTGAACACTAGCATGTATTCGTCGGGGTTTTTGGGCGCCGGACTGGTGGGCGGGGTGAAGCTCAGGTTATTTAACTGCTGGTTTGCGTCTATTGTGCGATTAGTCCAGGTTTCAGTGGGCGCATCACCCGCCACCGGATAGCGTTTGCCGTCCACGGCATCGTAGTAAAGCGTGAATGTGCCTGCCATGCCCTCCGCACCGAAGTTCTTGATGGTGTATTTGCCTGCGTTGTTGGTATCGGGCTCAAAGTCGATCTTGCCACGGAAGAAATAGTTGATGAGGCCAGCGGAGTAACCAACGGCCTTCGGTAGCAGAAGCGGGTGTGCGGCGTCAAACGTATAGCGGTTCAGCGTGGAAATCCGGTCCGTCTGATATGCAATCGGATCGCTGTATTGTACTGGTCGCAGTTGAAGGTACTGATCGAAAATCGAAACGGCCGAGGCACGCGAATTGACCACGTCTGGGCCGTTGCTCGCATAGAACGACATCGTGCAGTCCGGCCCCTGACTGGCGCCGCAGGACGTGAGAATATCCTGAGGAGGGGGCGGCGAAAGCTGGGAAATGGGTACGTCCTGCGGATGGCCCGGCACCGGCGAGGCGTAGGTAGCGCCAACTACGGGTTGCCCTTGATCTATTTTGAAATTGGTTCCTGCGCTGACGAAATTGCGGTTGGTGAATTTGGCCAATCCAGTGTGCTGAGCATTTATCCAAAAGTCGCGCGGCGTCTTGAACGCTCCAGGGTTATCGCTGGTGTAGGCCGGCTCGGAACTTGGCAAGGAAAAGAACGCTTTGATGCCTTCTCTGTTATCTCTTGTATAGCTTTCATACAGGCTTGGATTGTAGTAAGGAAGAAGCCACTTTTTATCCACATGTGCGTCATTCCGCACGTGCTGCGGTTGCGCCATGTCCTGCACATGATGAATTACCTGCCCAATGCTCTGGAATAGTTTGCCCCAAAACGCATCCCGATCTTGCTGCGATCCCGTGGTCAGTGCCTGATAAAAATAATTTCGTGCATCCTTGTATGAAAACGCCTGTGCCGAACTGTCGTTGTTATCCTTCAATGCCCAATCCGGGGAGGTGATGCCGGGTGTCACCCAGGCCAGATAAGGGGAGGCACCCGCACCTTCAGTGAACCATTATTGGTGGGGTCATAGAAATGGTTGACAGAGCGCGCGCCGGGGACGTCTTCAAATTGGGCACCGCAACCTATCAGGTCCAGAATAGAGAATCTGATTGCATGTTCACATCCATCCGTGAACTCAATTGAATTTTCGCCTTCAGTAGCTGAGAATTTTTGATCTGCATCTCCCCATGATCGCAGTCCAAGATTAAGCAAAACATTTGGGTCTGTTTGCAGCACTGAACGCTTTGCCGCTTCTTTAGACATATCGAAATGATTTGATATGTCATAGGCGAATGCAGGCGATGTAGAGAGAATCCCAGCCAACGCGAAGATAAGGACTTTTTTCATTTTAAGTAATCCTTGAAAAACTCTTTAACCGAACCACAGTCCTTTCCGACTGAGATATCCTCAATTTTGCTAATTGTTGGCAAGCCGGTAAAAACTTTTTGTTTCCGTAATTGCACTGATTCTTTATCTAAGGCAACAAGTATTCGCGGTATATTTTTCCATCGGCATTGCCCATAACTGACACCCGTCAGAACACCATCAACCATCGACCCATACCGATCTAATGATCCTTCAAACTTCTTCATCGCAATGGTTTTGCCATTCCATCTCGACGTTCGCACTGCGGGGCCTGCATCGGGGTAAGGGCCGGTGATCTCGTTGGACAGCGCCCGCCACTCATATCCGCTCTTGAATAGGATGATTTCGGGGTCTTGACTCTTCATGCGCGCTTCCCAAGGCAACCCTGACGGTATGGATTTCGGCCCCCATGCCGGAAAGTTAAACCGGCCATCCTTGTCGGTGACTGATTCCATCAGCATCAGGTCGGTTTGCTGCCCCCCCTCCATGCCGAAGCTCAGCACCCAATGTGCCACCACATTTACGCCCTCCAAGGGTTGCTTGGTGTCCGCATCGATGACCCTTGCTTCAATTTCCTTGGCCGAATAGGCGGTGGCGCAGCCTTGCAACGGCAACACCAGGATCAGTAAAAAAACGGAGAAGAACTTTTGATAAATTTTCATGGCGATCTCCTTACATCGAATCCAAACGCCAAACACCGTCCGTGCCCCTGACGTAATAAATCAGGAACAATCGGCGTGTATTTGCATTGGTAGTTATGACAGCGTATTCGCCAATATTATTTGAGATACTGCCGCGCACAGGAGTAGACCAGGTGCCAACGATGCGCGGATAATCCGCCATCAACGCGTCGAACACCGGCCCATATTTTTCCTGTGCATGCGAATTGAGATAAGACATTGCTTGCGCCTTGTCTCCAATAACCAGAGCGTTATTCATGCTGTTCCATTGCGCTTTGAGCATCTGATCGATCTGCGCCGCATCCTGCAAGACGATCATCACGGTCTTCTCTACCACGGCGCCCTGGCTGTCGGTGATCTTGAAGTTCGCCTGATAAACACCGGGTGTGGTGTAAATGTATTGCAGGGTTGCCGCTGGGTCAGTCGTAGTGAAATCGGTAACGCCATCGCGATTGAAATCGGCTTCGATTTTCGTGATGGCATTTGCCGTCCTGTTCTGCACCGTAAAGGCCACGGTCAGCGGGGCGATGCCGCTCATCGCGCTGGCAGTCACTTGAACCGGAGCCGGGCCGCTGCTGACGACATTGAGCGTTTGGGTGAACGTTCCACCCGCTATCGTTGTGGCGGTAATGGTGAGTGTATTGGCACCGGCCTGCAGCGGCACCTTGGCATAAAAACTGTTGCCGTTTTGCGTCGCAACGATGCCATTGACACTAATTCCGGTGTTCGACGGCCCCTGGAATGTGCCGGTAACCAGTATGTTGTTATCGTTGACCGTTACGCCATTGACTGGACCGGTTACCGCGATGCTTACGGCGTTGTAAGTGAGATGCAATATTGACCTGCTGTTATTGTTCGCCTTATCCCATGCCAAGAGATCGAAGGTATTGAGCCCTTCTTTCAGCATGACCGGGAAACTGAAATTGAGATTGCCGTTGCTGGTCGTCGTATTCGCCGCGTTGCCGACGCCGCTCAGCCAGACGCCGGCGGTAACGTCATCGACGACGCCCTGGATGATCACGGGGGGCGTGTTCGTGATACTGCCTTCTGCCGGGATGATGCTTAAGAATCTGGGCGGGATGGTATCGACTGTAAAAACATCGTTGACGGTGTTTGAGGTGTGTCCAAACTCGTCGGTGGCTTGCGCGGTGAGCGTGTTCTGGCCTTCCGGCAGTTTGCCGGCGGGCGTGAAGCTGGCTTCCCCATTGATCTGGTTAAAGGTAAAGGGGCCGATCGATGCCTGATTCAATATGGCAGCAATGGTGTAGCCGCTGAAATAATCCGGGGCAAATCCGCATGGCTGGTTGTTGCACAATGTGCCGTAACCGTAGCTGATCGTCGGCGTAGGATTGTTCGTGATCGTCATTGACGGCGGCCGGATCAGCGACAGAGTGGGCGTCAGGACAAAGGCGGGTACGGCAAGCGCCATATCGGCATTTTTTGCCGTAAGGCTGGCGATGAAGTCGCCTTGCGCGGAGAAGCGTCCGACCGCATGGTCGGCGGCAGCCCAAAGCGACTGCGTTGCGGGATCGAACGCGAACTGGCCAGCGTTCTTGAGGTTGAGCGTTTTCAGGTCGATCGCATGACCCGGTGCGCCGTCCCATCCGTACGACAACAGCGTTTTGCCGGTGGTGACCCATACTTCTCCGGTGCGCGGGTTGATAGTCAGGGCATTCGCCGTATCCGGCAG
The DNA here is from genome assembly GCA_963828205.1 of uncultured beta proteobacterium. GTDB lineage: Bacteria > Pseudomonadota > Gammaproteobacteria > Burkholderiales > Gallionellaceae > Gallionella. The sequence goes on along the minus strand of CAWHDU010000005.1, from coordinate 202,574 downwards.
CGTGATTTGTATGCCCAGAGGGTCGGCCTGATTGAGGCGAATCTGCGTGAGCTGCTTTTCGCCGGCAAGCCATAGCGCCTCGCCCAGGTTGTCGATGGACATATATTTGGGTTCGGGGCCGAGGAGCTGGTGCAAGTCATGGGTGGCAAGCAGGACGCCTTGCGGGCTGTAATGCCAGAGATTTTTGTTGGCGAGTATCCACACGCTCCGGTCGATCGCCACCATCAACCTCGCGATGTTGCCCGGCGGCGTCACGGTTGCGATGAGCTGCCCATCTGCGCCGACATGAACCAGCGTCTTGTTATCCGACAGCCATACGCTGCCATCGTACGGGTCGACTGCGGCTTGCGCGGTATCGTCGAGCTTGCCGTTCAGGGCGTGCAATGCGATTTGCTGCGTCTGCACACCATCGGCATCGAATTTGTACAACTGCTTGCCGGCGACCGCCCAGACGCCGCAGTCGCTGCCATTCATTGCCAGGTTATGTGCATTGTCCAGCGCAATAGTCCTGGTCACCTGATTGGTGTCGGATGCGACTTGATAGATGGCATCCTTGTCCGCAAACCAGATGCATGATCCGGGTGTGGCCGGTGCGTCGGCGTGTGCGATGCTGACCCATGCGCACCAAAGTACAAGCACTGCGGTGCTAATTCGCATTCTGTGTGTCATTTAAGTTCCCTTCCATTGAGTTATTCCCAAAGGTACTGGAGCCCGTCACTTGCCATCCATCCAGGTGCGCAGTGTTTCAGCATCCCGGCTAATAAACAATATGCCGAAATGTCTATGTATTTCGGCATAGTCATTTGTGCCTAGTTCTTCTGGCCAGTATAATTTGGCTATGTGGGTCAAATTAGCGGCTTTATGGTCTGTAGGCTCAATACCAAGTACCCAACAACATCCTCCTGCAGGCGGATGGGCTGCCTAGACATGGACTGCACCAGTTCTCGATGTTCTCGGCGCAAGTGCCGAACGTCAAACAGCGCGTGCTCACCACCAGCCTGCCGGAAATTGCCGCGCTTACCCAGAAAATCTTGCGCGCCGAAGCTGTAGCGTAATTGTTTTATCGGGCTATAATTTGGCCGGATAAACCTGTACAGCGCGGTCAGTCGCCTCTAGGCGGCCTGGGGAAGAAAATTGTTCAAACGCTCCATCATCAATACAACTTTTGTTGTTTTTGCCGGCCTGCTGGCCTTTCCACTTCCCGCCGCTGCGAGCGGGGATAAATGCGAAATATGGCCGGCATGGAGCGGCTTCCGCGATAAATTCGTCAGCGATGAAGGGCGTGTCGTCGACCGCTCCCTCGCGCAGCATGTCACCACCTCGGAAGGGCAGTCCTACGGGTTGATGTTTGCGCTGATCGCGAATGATCGCGCCTCGTTCGATCTGATCCTGCGCTGGACCGAAAACAATCTGGCCGGCGGCGACTTGACCGACCGGCTTCCCGCCTGGCAATGGGGCAAACGCGCCGATGACAGTTGGGGCGTCATGGACGAAAATGCGGCTGCCGATTCGGACCTGTGGATCGCATACGCGCTGAGCGAGGCCGGGAGGCTGTGGAAGGATACGAAATACACGGCGCTCGCCGAGCTTCTGGCGGCGCGTATTCTGCGCGAGGAGACTGCGGACATTCCCGGTTTGGGGCTCGCGCTGTTACCGGCGCCGAAAGGCTTTCACCCCGACGAAGCCACATGGAGGCTCAATCCCAGCTATCTGCCGATACAGATTATGCGCCGCTTTGCCGCGATCTATCCCAAGTCAGGCTGGGATAAACTGGCCGCCTCATCGCTGGAGGTTATCACCCGCTCCGCGCCATCCGGTTTCGCTCCGGAATGGGTCAATTACCGCGCGGGAAAAGGGTTTGAGGTCGATGGCCCGTCCGTCTCGGAAGGCAGCTTTAATGCCATTCGCGTCTATTTGTGGGCCGGGATGCTGGATAGCCGGGATCCCGCATACCCGATGTTGCTGAAAAAACTGGCGCCGATGGGACGCTACGTGTCCAGTCATGGCGTGCCGCCGCGCGAAATCAATATCCGCAGCGGGGCGGGCAACGGAAGCGGCCGGCCGGATTTTCGGCCGCGCTGCTGCCCTTCCTGAAAGCATCTAAAATGACGGGCGCGCTGCGCCAGCAAAATCAGCGCATCGTCGCGCTTGATCCGCTTGGCCGGGCAGACAACTACTACGACCAGGTGTTGACCCTTTTCGGGTTGGGCTGGATCGAGGAGCGCTACAAATTCGACCGCAATGGCCTGTTGAAACCGCGATGGACATGCCCATGAAATCAGACATCGTTAAACTAGACATCATCATAGCGAGCCTCATTCTTGGCATGGGCTTGGCTCCTGTCCACGCAGCGATGGGCGCGGTGGATAGTTCGCCACTCAAGGTTTCACGCGCGGTGGCCAGCGATCCCGCCAACAAAAAACTGGACACCACCATAGCGAGCCTCATTCTTGACGCAGGCCAGACCCGCGCCCATGCAGCGGTGACCGCGGTGGATAGTTCACCGCCCAAAGTGTCGCGCGCGGCGCCCGGCGATCCCGTCAAGGTTTTGCTGGAACGCGCCAGATATTGGGAAAACCGCGGCCGGGCCGACCTTGCAAAGAGCGCGCTGGAAAAGCTTTTTCATGTTGTGCCGGATCACCCCGACGGTCTGGCGGTCATGGGGGTTATCGAAGCCAAGGCGGAGCATCTCGATATTGCGCGCAACATTCTTGGCAAGCTGCGCGGCGTCAAGCCGGATCACCCCGCGATCAGGCGAATCGAGACCCTGATCCGTTTATACGGCGCGGACAAGGATAAATTCCGGGAAGCCCGCGAATTGGTGAAGCAATCGCGTTTGCCGGAAAATTCCGGCCAAACCGAAAAAGCCCTGGCAGCGCTTCGCGCGCTGTATCCGGATGGCCCGCCGGACGGCGACCTGGCGCTGGAATACTGGCAACTGGTGGCCAATACAAAAAATGGCTGGAAACCGGCCTATGACGGCTTGAGCCGGCTCGCGCTGGAATACCCGGATAACCAGTATTACCGCCTTGCGCTGGCGGAGCATGAATCCTATCGTTATTCGGGGGATCGTCCCGTAGACCGGAAAAGCCTGCAAGTCGTCGTCGAAACAGCCAAGATGCCCGAATTCGAAAAGCAGGCCAAAGGTATCTGGCGCAACGTGCTGTTGCGCCGCACTCCATCATCCGACGACTTGCCGCTGTTGCAGGAGTACCTTGCGTTTGACCCCGAAGATTCGACCGTAAAAGAGCGCCAGCAGTCGATCATTCTGGCAGAAGAAAAACGCCGCCGGATGAAGCCTGCCCCCAGTCTCCGCGCCAAAGCCGAAACTGTCTCGCTGCTGGACAAGATGGATCCGGTTGCCGCCGAACCGTTGCTGGAAAAGGCATTGCGGGAACATCCCGACGATGCCGACGCGGTCGGCGAAATGGGATTGTTGCGCCTGCGGCAGGAGAAGCATGCGCAAGCGCACGAGCTGTTCACCAGGGCTTTGCAATTGACGCAGGGAAAGAGCAGCAGGTGGCGATCCCTGGTCAAGACCGCGCAATTCTGGCAGCTTCTGCACGAGGCGCGCGATGCGCGTAAGGCGAGAGATTTCACGCTGGCTGAAAGTAAATTGAATGAGGCGATCAAGCTGGATTCAAAAGTGGTTGATGCCTATGCAATTCTTGCCGGCGTCCAGGATGATCGCGGCCAGGCCAGCGCCGCAACAGCCGCTTACCGGCAAGCCCTGTCCATCGAACCATTGAACAGCGAAGCGCTGGAAGGGTTGGCCGCCATTTACCGGCGGCAGGGCATGACCCAGGCGCAACGCTTTATTGCCCAGCTCTCGCCCGAGCAGCGCAACGTGTTGAGCAAGACGATCGGCAGCATGGAAATTGCCGCAGTGGAAGCGCAGGCCGGCGATCCGGATGAATTCCTGCCCGCCCTGGCGCGCATTCCGGCCGACAAGCGCCCCGCGCATATATCGCGTTTGTGGGCAAATAATCTGGAAAAACTCGTCGATGCGCACACGAAAGCCGGGCGCAGGAACGAAGCCGCGCAGTTGTTGCAGGAAGCGGAAGCGCTTGCGGAAAATGACGAGGAAGCAGGCCTCTCGGTCGCGGCCTCGTGGGGCAGGCTGGGCGATTATAAGCAGGCCGACAGGATGTTCGACGGGCTGCGAGCTGCGCATACCCCCCCTTCCACACGCTGGCGCTTGCGCCATGCCGGCTATCTCGCGATGAAGAGTTCCAAGGAGTTGCGCGCCGAGCTGGATGCTATTGCTGCCTTGCCTTCGCTATCATCCGAAGAAGCGCGGGAGCTGTTCTTCTTGCAGGAATCTCTCGCCGTGTACACCGCAAATGCGCAAACTGATTCGGGCGCCCCCGGACTGGCGCACCAGACGCTCGCGCCTTTGCTGAAAACCGTACCGGACCGCGCGCCGTTGCTGCTCGCCGAAGCGCGCGCTTATCAGGCCGAAAAACAATGGGCATCGGCCCAGTCTGCCTATGCTCATGTTTTGCGGTTGGAACCCGGGGACGGCGATGCGATGCGCGGCTTGGTCGAGACAAAAATGGCATCCGGCGACCGCGCCGCCGCGCTTGCGCTGCTGGACGAATGGGCGGCCGGGGATACGTCGGGCGAGCCGTACAATGGCTTGAAAATGGCCGGCCTGTACCTTGCGCTGGGTGAACAGGCGCGTGCGCGCCAACAGCTTGATACCTTGTTGGAGCGATACCCAAACCACACGATCGTGCTCTACGAAGCCGCGCAAATGGCTCATCGCGATGGGCGCCTGGACAATGAAATAGCCTACCTGAAAAAGTCGGTCGCCGCAGAGCAGGCCGAACGCGCCCCGGCTGGGGCGCAGGCTTTCGGGCAGATGCCGGGCGGCGCCGTGCCATACGAGCAAATCGGTTTCGACGAGCTGGGCTCGCCGGCAAAAATCCAGCGCGACTGGAAGGAGAAAAGACTGGCAGTGCTTATCGACCGCCGCGCGACCTGGTTTTCTTCTGCGGCTGAAGTGCGCAGCCGCAGCGGCACGACCGGAATGTCCGAGTTTCATTCCTCGGAAATTCCGCTGGAATACAAAACGCCCTGGCATACGAACGATGAAGTATTTTTCCGAACCGACCTGGTCAAATTGAATGCGGGAGATGTGAACACCACCAATGATCGTTTCGGCAGCCTGCTGCTCTGCCAGCCGGCGTGTGCATCAGCTCCGCTCAATCAGAATGCACAAGGCATGTCGTTCACTGCGGGCTACCAGCGCGGAGATTTCAGCGCGGATATAGGGTTTACCCCGCGCAATTTTCCGGTATCCAATGCCGTCGGCGGAATACGGCAAAAAGTCGATCTTGACGGGTTCGGCTATACGCTCGAGGCATCGCGCCGCCCGGTCACCGACAGCCTGCTTTCCTTTGCGGGCAGCCATGACCCCAATACCGGAAAAACTTGGGGCGGGGTGGTCGCGACCGGCGCGCGCCTCGATTTCAACATCGACAAGGGCGGGGCATTCGGTTTTTGGTCAACGCTAGGCTGGCACAACCTGACCGGGCGCAATGTGCAATCCAATCGTTGGACTCAAGTCATGGCGGGCGGTCAATGGCGCATGATTTCCGAGGAGAACCGCCGGCTTATAGCAGGTTTAACGGGTATGTATTGGGGGTTTGCGGAAAATGCCGGTGAATATACCTTCGGCCATGGCGGCTATTTCAGCCCGCATAATTACCGTTCGGTGTCGTTGCCGATTACCTACGCAGCACGCTCCCCGCGTTTCTCATACATGCTGCAAGGTTCGGTTTCCGCAACCCGCACCAGAATGCGGGATGCGCAGTTCTTTCCCACGGACAGCGCAATGCAGGCAAAGGCAAACGCCCTGGCGCCGGTCAATTTCATCACGCCGGTTTACACGGGTACACCGAGCAGGGGAACGGGCTATTCCATGACGGCATCGTGTGAGTACCAGGTTGCCCCGCAGTTTTTTGCCGGCGGGCTGTTCTCGATCGACCGCGCCCAGAGCTATGCGCCCAACCGGGCCATGCTGTATCTGCGCTATGCCCTGGGGCAACCCGGCGCGCAGCCGGTGTTCATGCCGCCCGAGCCGCTGGAACCGAGTTCGCGCTTCAAATGACGCGTTCGGGATTTTTTCAAGAATTTTTACGCGCGGCCACCACCGCCATGCTGCTGGCCCAGGCCACGATGGCCGGCGCGCAATCTTCCGGCCTGCTCTACGACCCGGAGCCTCCGGCCAATTCGGCCTATGTGCGCGTGATCCACGCCGGACGCGAAGGCGCGGTCGACTTGGTGGTGGACGGCAAGCAGCGCGTGCGCAATCTGGCGGGCGGCGAAGCCAGCGACTATCTGGTGATCCCGGCGGGGCAGCATACCTTCGCGCTGCACCCCGCGGGCAAAGCTGCCGCCAGCGTTTCGGCGGCCATGGAGGTGGACAGCGGGCGCGCGATCACTGTGGCCTTTACCACGCTGCGCGCCGATGCCAAGCCGCTGGTGTTCGAGGACAAGGCGAATTCGAACATGCTCAAGGCGGTGCTGGCGGTGTACCACCTCGACGCGAAATCCGGCCCGCTGGACGTGCTGACCGTGGACGGCAAGACCAGGGTGTTCGCCAACGTCGCACCGGGCGCATCGAGCCATCTGTCGGTCAATCCGATCACGATAGAATTGATCGCCGCCAAACCTGGCGATAAAGCCGCACAGGCGCGCGCCACGGCCGCCATGGCGCCGGGCGGCACCTACAGTTTCCTGCTGCTGCCCGGCGAGGGCGGCAAACTGGTTGCGCGCGCAATGCAAAACAAGGTCGAACGCTATACCGGCAAGTAGCAAACGCTGAATAAGTCGTCACACCGGCGAAGGCCGGTGTCCAGCCTATTGAAAACGAAGTTGAAGTTTCAGTGAAGGCTAACTTTTAGGTTACGCCGTAACTAAAATACTGGATTCCGGCCTTCGCCGGAATGACGGATGGAGACTTGTTCAGCGCATCCTTGGTTTAATTTGAACGGGTATTGGGTTTTGGAGGGGACGAGTTACGATGAAGCGGCGAGCATCCCGATTTTCTCGATGGCTATATGGCATTTTGTTTGCCGGTGTATTAAGCAGCCCGTTTGCGCATGCTTCTGATGATGCCGGCAATGATAGTGGATGGCGGAGCTTTGTCGGCAAGAACGATTGGCTCTATCTTCGCGGCGAATTTCCCGATGCTGCCGATGAGCCGGCGACTAACACATCCATTGACCTGATCCGGCGTTTCAACAAGGCGTTGGCGCGCAATGGCATTATGATGGTGTTTACGATGCCGCCGATGAAGACGCGCATCTATGCGGAATATCTTCCGGACGACATCAAGGTCAGCCAGTACATGGCGGGGAAATACGATCGCATGGTGCAGGCCTTGCGCGCCGGCCAGGTCAACGTGATCGACCTCAACGGGCCGTTTCTGAACAGCACGCAACGCAAGAGCGATACACCCTTATTTTTACGCCTGGATACACACTGGTCACCGGCAGGCGCCATGCTGGCTGCCGAGGCCATTCGCGCCGGGATCGACGCCAATCCGGCGTTGAAAAAAACGCTGGAGGCTATACCCGAAGAAAAATTCGCCATGACTTGGGGCAAGCTCAAGGTAAATTCGACGCAGCGCGATATGATTAAATTATTGCCTGCGGGCTCACCAGATTTTGCGGCAGAGCAGGTGCTGCCGTTCTTCGTGAGCAAGGAGCAAAAAATTTCCGGCAGCCTGTTGGGAGATGGCGCCACTGCCGCAATCACGCTGATAGGCAGCAGCTATTCCGGCCCATGGTACGGATTTTCGGATGCATTGCGCTATACATTGCAACGCGACATTCTCACGGCCTGGGTTGAAGCCACACGGGGAGCATGGGTCGGTATGGAATCTTACCTGCGCGACGATTCTTTTCAGACCAACAAGCCGAAACTGCTAATATGGGAAATACCTGCGCGCTTGATGGATTCTCCTCCGGATTATAAATTCCGCGAGGCGCGCTACCACTCCGACAACACCGAATGGCTGCTGCGCGCCGCCGCCTGGGTACAAAGCAGTTGCACGCCGTCGCCGGTTGCGGCAAAAGTGGTTGCCGGCGGCATTGTCACAAGCGCGACCGATAACGTTGCGGCGGGCAAGACGACCGACCAGGATTTCATCGAGTTGAGCTTCGACAAACCGATCGGGAAACTGGATTACCTGGCCGCCAGCGTTGCCACGACCGGTTCGAAAAAAATGGTGCTGGAAGCGTCCGGCGCGGGGGTGGAAACGCGCTGGTTCGACGTGCCCGTTCCGGGGAATGGCGCCGAGCATGTGTTCAAGGCGCCCTTGCCTTCGGACGGAAAAGGCTTCACGAAGCTGCGCATCTTCCCCGGGAAGAGCAGCGCGTTCGAGTTCAGGGGGCTGCAGGTGTGCCGGCAGCCGGAGGATTTGCTCAAGTGAAAAAAACAATTTGCCACGCAGCACACGCTGTGCGCCAGGATTTATCTGTAGCAGTTCGGAGTTGATCTGACACAAGCCATCTGTATGTAGCACCTGACCTATGGATTTCCGGCTCTCGGCCTACGCAGATTGCCTGATTCAGCCGGTAGTGGAAGTCCGCTAATCGGCAGGTCAGCAAGCTGGTTGTGAACTGATGCCTTGATCCCGAGTACACGCCGCCAAGTCGCGTTACAGCTATCGCCGTCGACTCAGGCTTCGCCCAGTACACCACATTGAGCATATTCGATCGATGGTGCTCATTTATCTCGCTCCAATTTCTTGGTTCCTATATCATTTGCGGGTTGCCCTTATGTGGCTCGCCTCGCTTTAGCGATGACCGAAAACCAGAACCCCGAACAGAAAGCCCGCGACACCATCGACGCGCTGCTGGAGCAGGCGGGCTGGGTCGTGCAGTCGAAAAACAAACTCGACCTGAATGCCGGGCTGGGTGTTGCCGTGCGCGAGTACCAGACTGACATTGGCCCCGCCGACTATGTGCTGTTTGTGGACAGGAAAGCCTGCGGCGTCATCGAAGCCAAGAAGGAAGACATCGGCCACAAGATTACGGAAGTGGAAGAGCAAACTGGTAGCTACGCTGCCGCCAAGCTGAAATGGGTCAACAACAAGGAGCCGCTGCCCTTCCTCTATGAAAGCACCGGCATCATCACCCGCTTCACCGATGGCCGCGATCCCAAGCCGCGTTCGCGCGAGGTGTTCAACTTCCACCACCCGGAAACCCTCAAGGAATGGTTGTCGCAAAGCGCCTCGATGCGCGAACGGCTGCACCACATTCCGCCGCTTGCCCCGGATAAACGCCTGCGCGACTGCCAGCACAGCGCCATCGTCAATCTGGAAGATTCGTTTCGGGCAGACCGACCGCGCGCGCTGATCCAGATGGCTACCGGCGCGGGCAAGACCTATACCGCCATCACTTCCATCTATCGCCTGCTGAAATTCGCCGAAGGCAAACGCATCCTGTTTTTGGTCAACACCCGCAACCTGGGCGAACAGGCCGAGCAGGAAATGATGAATTACACACCACTCGACGATAACAGGAACTTTACGCAGCTTTACAACGTGCAGCGCCTGAAAAACTCTTTCGTCGCCAGGGATAGCCAAGTCTGCATCAGCACCATCCAGCGCCTATATTCCCTCCTCAAGGGCAGAGAACTGGAAGAAGATGCAGAGGACATTAACCCTGCTGAACTGGTGCTACCAAAAGAGCCTTTACCCGTGGTGTACAACGAAAAAATCCCGCCGGAATTTTTTGACTTCATCTTCATAGACGAATGCCACGAATCCATCTACAACCTGTGGCAGCAGGTGCTGGATTACTTTGATGCCAGCCTGATCGGCCTCACCGCCACGCCGGACAACCGCACCTACGGCTTCTTCAAGAAAAACGTGGTCAGCGAATACAGCCACGAAAAAGCCGTGGCCGATGGCGTTAACGTCGGCAACGAGGTGTATGTCATCGAAACGCAAGTCAGCAAACAGGGCGCGCAGATCACGGCCAAACAGCAAGTCGAGCGCCGCGAAAAACTCACGCGCAAGAAGCGCTGGGAACAGCACGGCGCAGACGAAGCCTACGCCGCCAAACAGCTCGACCGCAGCGTGGTCAACCCCGACCAGATACGCACCATCATCCGCACCTTCCGCGACAAACTGCCCGAGATATTTCCCGGCCGCGAAGAAGTGCCCAAGACCCTGATCTTCGCCAAGACCGACAGCCACGCCGACGACATCATCCAGACCGTGCGCGAGGAATTCGGCGAGGGCAACGCCTTCTGCAAAAAGCTCACCTACAAGATAGACGAAGACCCCAAGTCGGTGCTGTCCGCGTTCCGCAACACCTATTACCCGCGCATCGCCGTCACCGTGGACATGATCGCCACCGGCACCGACGTCAAGCCGCTGGAATGCCTGCTGTTCATGCGCGACGTGAAGAGCCGCAACTACTTCGAGCAGATGAAAGGGCGCGGCACGCGCACCTTCGATCTCGACGACCTGAAAAAAGTCACGCCCTCCGCCAAGAGCGCCAAGACGCATTACGTCATCGTGGATGCCGTCGGCGTCACCAAGTCGCTCAAAACTTCCAGCCAGCCGCTCATCACCAAACCTACTGTGCCGTTCAAAGACCTAGCCATGGGCGTGATGCTGGGTGCGAGCGACGAAGACACCGTAAGCTCGCTGGCCGGGCGCCTGGCGCGGCTCAACAAGCAACTGGACGTGGACGAGCAGCGCCGCATCCGCGAGGCAGCGGGCGGGCTGGAACTCACGCAACTGGTGAGCAAACTGTTCGGCGCGATTGATGCCGACAACATCGAAGCCCGCGCGCTGAAAATTGCCGGGCTAAAAGATGGAGACCCCGGCGACGCACAGCGCGAACTGGCCCAACAGCTACTGGTGGGCGAAGCCGCCAAGGTGCTGAACGGCGAACTGATCGAACTCATCGACAGTATCCGCCGCGACAAGGAACAGACCATCGACCACGACAACCTCGATGCCGTGCTGCGCGCCGAATGGGACAAGGACGCCGCCAATAACGCACAGGCGCTGACCGACGAATTCGCCGAATACCTGAAAGCCAACCGCGACCACATCGAAGCCCTCGCCATCTTCTTCGACCAGCCGCAGCGCCGGCGTGAAATCACCTACGCCATGATCCGCGCGGTGCTGGACAAGCTGAAGACCGACAAACCCAAACTCGCCCCGGTGCGCGTGTGGCAGGCCTATGCCCAGCTCGACGATTACAAAGGCCAGCCCATCAACGAACTCACCGCGCTGGTCGCGCTGATCCGCCGCGTGTGCGGGCTGGATGCCACGCTCACCAACTACGACGCACTGGTGCGCCGCAACTTCCAGAACTGGGTGCTGAAACATCACTCCGGCGGCGGCGAAAAATTCAACGAGGAGCAAATGAACTGGCTGCGCATGATCCGCGACCACGTCGCCGTCTCCATCCACATGGAACGCGACGATTTGGAAATGGCCCCGTTCGACGGGCAAGGCGGGCTGGGCAAGCTGCACCAGTTGTTCGGCGGGCGCATGGATGCGCTGTTGGATGAATTGAATGAGGTATTGGTAGCGTGAAGATGGAAGGTAAAAACTTAGAACTGCCGAATTCGTGGGTGAGAGTGAAACTCGGTGATTTCGTAGAAAACGAAAAAGGGAAAAAGCCGAAGAACGAATCTAAATCTCAAACCGCTTCGCACACCATCCCCTACGTTGACATTCAAACTTTTGAAGAGAAGGTAGTACGTACATGGACTGATGGCATAGGTTGTCGGCTTTGCTACGAAACAGACTTCCTGATGGTATGGGACGGATCACGTTCTGGATTGGTAGGTAAAGGAGTAAATGGCGCGCTCGGCAGCACACTGGTCCGTATTTATTTTCCATCAATGGTCAATGACTACGCCTTCTATTTTTTGCAGTCAAAATATCAGCAAATAAACACGCGAACCAAGGGTGTCGGCATACCTCACGTTGATCCAAACTTGCTCTGGAATTACGATTTCCCAATTGCACCACTCAACGAACAACACCGCATCGTCGCCAAAATCGAGGAGCTGTTTTCCGAGCTGGACAAGGGCATCGAAAACCTGAAGACTGCCCGCGAGCAGCTCAGGGTGTATCGGCAAGCGCTGCTGAAACACGCTTTCGAAGGCAAGCTCACGCGAGAGTGGCGCGCAGCCAACCCGGATGCCAATGCCGCGAGAGGGCAAGAGCCCCGAGCGGCCAAACTGGAACCCGCCGCCGCCTTGCTCGCGCGCATCCAGACCGAGCGCGAACAGCGCTACCGGCAACAACTCCAGCAGTGGGAACCCGCCGGCGGCGGCAAACCCAAAGCCCCGAAACCCCTGCCGCCGCTCACCGCCGCAGAACTGGCGGAATTGCCTGAATTGCCGGAGGGGTGGGGCTGGGTGAAGCTCGGACAAGTATTCAATGTTTACGTGGGTTCGACGCCAAGTAGAAAACGTGCTGATTTCTGGAATGGTGATATTTCATGGGTAAGCAGTGGTGAAGTTGCTTTTTGTCGGATCAAAGAAACAAAAGAAAAAATTACAAACATTGGTTACGAGAACGCATCGACTGAAATTCACCCAGTCGGGACAGTGATGCTTGCAATGATTGGTGAAGGGAAAACACGAGGTCAAGCTGCCATACTGAATATTGAAGCGACACATAATCAGAACACGGCCGCGATTCGTGTTTCTGAATCTGATTGCCCACCCGAATTTGTATATCAGTACCTTGTATATCAGTACGAGATTACTCGAAGGATTGGCTCTGGAAACAATCAAAAAGCACTTAACAAAGAGCGTGTGTCCGATTTGATTTTGCCTCTTTGTTCAATTGAAGAGCAGAAAGAAATCGTGGCATTGTTGGACGCCTGCCTATTCGAAGCCGACCAACTCGACCAAACCCTCGCCGCCTCGCTGCAACAAGCCGAAGCACTGCGCCAGTCCATTCTGAAGAAAGCCTTCTCCGGCCAACTGGTCGCGCAGGATGCTAACGACGAACCCGCTTCTGTTTTGCTGGAACGCATCAAAGCGGAGAAAGCCGCCGCCATGGTGAAACCGCGCAATGCTAAGCAGGCTGTCGATCCCAAACCGGTTCAGTCGAACGTGATTCACTTTCCGGTCAAGTTCCCCAACATCTCCGCTACGGATTTACATGCGGGCATTCTGGCGCGAGCCTATCAGCATCATGAACACACACCAAGGTATCTGGCTAACTTCGGTCATGTAAAGGCTGAGAAAATCGTTCACTTGGTCGAGGCGCACTTGGGTATTGATCTGGGGCGCGAGCCGGTGAAAGCTGCCGCAGGCCCAACGATTTTTCCCGACTCATTAATGCCGAGTCCCGTGCAAAAAAAATGAACTGGTTTGATGTGCGCAAGCAGAAAGATGGTGCGTACGTCTTTACCAAGCGCGCTAATTTTGACGCCTTGCTACTCAAGACCCGCAATGCCTTTGGCGAGCGGGCTGACGTGGTGGATGTGCTCATCAATAAGCTGCTGCCCTTGAATAGGCGGCAAGCAGAAATTGTGGCGACACTTTATGCGGCGTGGAATAACTTGCTGTTGCTTGGGCGCTCGCCCAGCGACGAGGATATTGTTTTTGAGGCGCGGGAAAACTGGCACGATTCCAAACTGAAAATTGAAAGATACAAGTTTTTCCGGGGGCTGAAGTGGATGCGCGAACAGGGATTGGTTCCCGCTGGCAAGGGGCGGCATGTGGGAGAAAAGGCAGTTCGGAAATCCATTTCAAAAAGGAAAGCTGCCGCATCGGTTGCGCGCAAGACAGGGAGGCGAACAACATGAACACTTTGCGTCTTTTCTCCGCACAAAATATTTCCATTCCCGCCAGCACGTCCTGGTACCTCGCCGACCTCGGCGAGTTTCGCGGCAAGCAGGAGCTTTATACGCAGCAGTCTCCGCAGCGGCTGAAAACCTTGCGCGAACATGCGCTGATCGAGAGCGCGGTTTCTTCCAACCGCATCGAAGGGGTGTCGGTCGATCCCTCGCGGGTGCGCGATGTGCTGGTTGCGGCCAAGCCTTTGTTCCGCGACCGCGACGAGGAGGAGGTGCGCGGGTATCGCGATGCGTTGAAGCTTATCCACGAAGGGGCTGGGCGCATGCCGGTGAGCGAGGCGACGCTGTGCGAGCTGCACCGGCTGGCGCGCGGGCAAATCTGGGATGCGGGCAAGTACAAGGAAAAAGACGGCGACATCATCGAGCGCTATGCCGATGGGCAAGAGCGGGTGCGCTTCCGCCCCGTTTCTGCGGCGGGCACGCCTGCCGCAATGGCGGGGCTGGTTGCAGATTGGCAGCGCTGCCTGGATGAGCGCTGGGTTCATCCGCTGATTGCGATGGCGGCATTCAATCTGGATTTCCTGTGCATCCACCCCTTCCGCGATGGCAACGGGCGTGTGTCGCGGCTTTCACTTTTGCTTCAGTGCTATCAAATGGGGTATGAGGTGGGGCGCTACATCAGCCTGGAGCGGCTGATCGAGGAAAACAAGGATCGCTATTACGAGACGCTGGAGCAAAGCTCGCAAGGCTGGCATGAGGGCAAGCATGATCCGTGGCCTTACATCAATTACATGCTGTCTATCCTCAAGATGGCATATCGCGAATTCGCCGAGCGGGTGGGTGAAGTGAAGGCGCCGCGCGGATCGAAGACCGATCTGGTGCTGGCGGCGATCAACCGCTTCGTGGGCGAATTTACTGTTGCCCAGGTGGAACAGGCTTGCCCCGGTGTGAGCAAGGACATGGTGCGGCGCGTATTGCGGGAGCGACAAAAAGAAAATGCTATCGAATGCCAAGGCCGGGGCCGGCCGCTCGATGGAAAAAGAAAGGGTAATTGCCCTTTAGTAAGGGTAATAAAGAGGGTAACAACACTATGAACGCAACCGCATCCATCGTCTCCAAGGTCTGGAGTTTCTGCACCACGTTGCGCGACGACGGGGTGAGCTATGGCGACTATCTGGAGCAGCTTACTTACCTGATCTTCCTGAAGATGGCCGACGAGTACAGCCAGCCTCCTTACAACCGCAAGGTGGGCATTCCCGCCGAGCACAACTGGCAGAGCCTGAAGGCCAAGCGCGGGGCGGAGCTGGAAGTGCATTACGTGACGCTGCTGCGCGAGCTGGGCAACAAGCCGGGGATGCTGGGGCAGATTTTCACCAAGGCGCAGAACAAGATTCAGGATCCGGCCAAGCTGTATCGCCTGATCGACATGGTGAACGAAACGCAGTGGGTCACCATGGGCGCGGATGTGAAGGGCGACATCTACGAGGGCTTGCTGGAACGCAACGCCGAGGACACTAAGTCCGGCGCGGGGCAATACTTCACGCCGCGCGCCTTGATCCGCGCGATGGTGGAATGCGTGCGGCCCGAGCCGCTGAAGACCATCGCCGACCCGGCCTGCGGCACGGGCGGCTTCTTCTTGGCGGCATACGATTTTCTGGTTGCCCCGAATAACCTCGACAGGAAACAGAAGGACTTTCTCAAGCACGAGACGTTCTTCGGCAACGAGATCGTGGCGAGCACGCGCCGCCTCGCCTTGATGAACATGTTTCTGCACAACATCGGCGAGATCGACGGCGAGGGCTCGATTTCGTCCAACGATGCCCTAGTGGCCTCGTCGCCGCAGACGTATGACTATGTATTGGCGAATCCGCCCTTCGGCAAGAAGAGCTCAATGAGCTTCACCAACGAGGAAGGTGAGCAGGAAAAAGACGACCTCACCTACAACCGCCAGGATTTCTGGGCGACCACCTCCAACAAGCAGCTCAACTTCGTGCAGCACATCCGCACCATGCTGAAAAGCACGGGGCGGGCGGCAGTGGTGGTGCCGGACAACGTGTTGTTCGAAGGCGGCGCGGGCGAGACGGTGCGCAAGAAGCTGCTGGAAACGACCGAGCTGCACACCATCCTGCGCCTGCCCACCGGCATCTTTTACGCCAATGGCGTGAAGGCGAATGTGCTGTTCTTCGACAACCGCGCCGCCAGCAAGGAGCCGTGAACCAAGGAGGTGTGGTTCTACGACTATCGCACCAACATCCACCACACGCTGAAGAAGAAGCCGCTGCGCTTCGAGGATTTGCAGGAGTTCATTGCGTGCTACAACCCGGCGAATCGCAATAAGCGGAAAGAAACATGGGACGAGCAAAGCAACCCGGAAGGGCGCTGGCGCAAGTTCACCTACGAGCAGATCATCTCGCGTGACAAGACCAGCCTGGATATTTTCTGGTTGAAGGACAAAAGCCTCGCCGATCTGGATAACCTGCCGGAACCGGATATATTGGCGGGCGAGATTATCGAGAACATTGAAGCCGGGCTGGAGAGCTTCATGGCGATTGCGGCGGCGCTGGAGTAATCTGGGTCAAAAGTGACGATTCGAAAAAGTTGGAAGCGGACATCCAGCAAGCTGCACTTCCATAAAATTTCCACAGCCCAGTAAGGCCGACAACCGGACGGCAGCAGCGATTCCACTGATAATTTGTTCATGGCACGAAGCTGAAACTTGTTTATCGAATTGCTTGCCGGAAAACGGACGCTCGCGACTGTACCCCCGCAATATTTACTTCCGCTCCGGATGTAAAATTATCGGCGCAATCCAACACCCTGCAGCCACTTCTCTTCACCTTCCAGCCTGTCTCCCATAAACCGCTCGGGCACTTCCCAGATCAACACTTTGGGTTTGGCAGAACGGAACGCCTCGTCTTTCAGGTACTGTGTAGCTGCCTGTAAGAATCCGCCGCCATCCTTCGCCGCATTGAGTACCTTGGCCGACAAGGCCTGCTGCAGGAACCCATGAAAATTTCCGCGCAGCGAATAGGAGGTGCCCGTCAGGACTACCGGCAGCGAAGCGTCGCCGAACAGGCCGCCGCTGTCCGCGCTGGTCTGGCGCGTGACCATCACGGCTTCACGATCGGGCGGGGGGCGCAGGAAATTCGGGGCGTTCCCTAGCCCCATAAGCCGGATCAGGTCGCCGGGGCGTTCGGTTGCAGCGGCGCTTGTTTCGGTGGCAAATGCAGTGGCACCCAAATCGACGTTCAGGCGGCGCACTTCGGCGGCGATGGCTTCGGCCGCGATCTGCGCGCCGGCCTGGTTCCAGTGGGTGTCGCTGCGGTAATAGACCTCGCCGTTTGCCGCGGCGCGCGCCAGCGGTTTGAGCAGATCGACCACATGGACGTTGCGTGCTTGCAGCGCGCTCAGCATGTCCTGATAACGGCTGCGGTTGTAATCGGGAACATTGCCCGCGGGCAGGTGTTGCGGGTAGATGCGCGCCTTGTCCGGCACCAGCGCAACGACCAGTTTGACGCCGTTGTGTTCCAGCGCCGAGGCCGCCGCACCGAGCAGATCGGCGCGCGCGGCGAGGTGGCTGTTCGCGTCGGCATGAAAGCGCAGTTCGTCGGTGAAGAAAAGCCAGCTGTCGCGGCCCACGCGAACCTGGTCGCCGCCGCTGCGCAACAGCAGATAACGCGGCGAATTGGCGGCGGCGATCAGCGTGGTGCGTTCGGGCAGTTTTTGGTCGAGCTGTTTTTCCAGAACATTGGCTGTTTTACCTTGTTGGAAATCCATCCAGCTATGCGGTACTTCACTCCATTCGACTTGTTGCGATGCGCGAATGATTTGCCAGGCGCCGCCGAGCATCACGCAAATGAAGATTGCGGCGGCCAGTCTGTCGCTGAATGGAAATGCGGCTGGGGTTTCGCTCGTTACGGGAATATTCTGGTCGGTCATCGCGGCCTCAGAACTGGAAGTACAGGAACGGGATGAACGACTGCGACGACAGGGTTGCCACCGCCCACAGGAACAGGGGGATCGGCAGGTAACGTGCAGGTTTGAGGTTTTGCCGTTTCAGCCACGGCATCGCGTAAACCAGCGCGATGCCGACCGCCAGCACGCCGAGCCGGTCGGGCGTGACCTGCCATCCGACCGGGCCGCTGAAGGCGATACCGTTCAACCCCAGCATCCCGTAGAACATGCGCCCCGCGGACGCGATATCGACCGCGCGGAACAGCACCCAGCCGACGATCACCAGCAGTAGCGTAACGGGCGCCGCCAGCGAACCGGGAAATAGCGGCCTGCCGAAGCGGTTCATCCAGTAGCGTTCCAGCACCAGCCACGCGCCGTGCCAGGCGCCCCACAGCGCGAACGTCCAGTTGGCGCCATGCCACAGGCCGCCCAGCAGCATGGTCAGGAACAGGTTGATGTAGGTGCGGGTCATGCCGCGGCGGTTGCCGCCCAGGCCGAAATACAGATACACGCGCAGCCAGTTCGACAGCGACATGTGCCAGCGCTTCCAGAACTCGGTGATCGAGCGCGCCAGATAGGGGTCGTTGAAGTTTTCCGGGAATACGAAGCCGATCATCAGCGCCAGCCCGATCGCCATGTCGGTGTAGCCGCTGAAGTCGAAAAACAACTGGATCGTGTAGGCCAGCGCTCCTGTCCAGGCATCGGCGAGCGTGGGCGAGGACGCCGAAAAAGCGGCGTCGGCCAGCGGCGCGACCGAGTCGGCGATCAGCACCTTCT
Organism: uncultured beta proteobacterium; assembly: GCA_963828205.1. Lineage (GTDB taxonomy): Bacteria > Pseudomonadota > Gammaproteobacteria > Burkholderiales > Gallionellaceae > Gallionella. Next base: position 184,041 of record CAWHDU010000005.1, on the reverse strand, counting down.
TGCAGAAGCCGATCATGAAGATCATGCAGCCGCGCGCGAAGCGCTCGAAGGAATGTACGCGGCTGCGGAATTGTTCGGCCAGCAGGTGGTAGCGCAGCACCGGCCCTGCGACCAGATGCGGGAACAGCGCGATGAACGCGGCGAAGTCGATGAAGTTGCGCGCCGGTTGCGCGTCGCGGCGGTAGATGTCGACCAGGTAGCTGATCGCATGGAAAATGTAGAACGATAGCCCGATCGGCAGGATGACGCGGGTGAATTCGACGGCATTCATCCCCAGCCCGGCCAGCAGGGCGTTGAGGCTGTCGATGCCGAAATTGGCGTACTTGAAATAGCCGAGCGCCAGCAGGTTCAGGCTGACGCCTGCGGCCAGCAGACGGTAGCGGCGGCGCTCGTCGTCAGTCGCGCCGATCGCCAGCGCGAAACCGTAACTGGCCGCTGTCACGCCCACCAGCAGGCCGAGAAATTCGGGGCGCCACCATGCATAGAACGCATAGCTGAAAGCCAGTATCAGCGCCGACCTGGCGCGTGCGGGAACCAGGTAATAGCAGAGCAGAAACAGCGGCAGAAAAGCGAACAGGAAGATGTTGGAACTGAAAACCATGTCGGATGCTGTCTCTCGGATATTGTGGGCAGTGCTGCTGCCCATCATATCGCCCGTGCAGTATTGCCACAACTTCAAGGAGGGGCGTCTGGAATGGAAGGCGTTTGGCCGGGCGCAAGCGGCTGCATTGGCGACGATCAAGTACACTATGCCTATTTATCCGGACGGATTATAGTAACGGGGTTGCGTATTCATGGCGTTCCGCACACGGAGGGGTTTGCAGTGAAGAAGATAACGAAAGCTGTTTTTCCTGTAGCCGGCATGGGCAGCCGTTTCCTGCCGGCCACCAAGGCCAGCCCAAAGGAAATGATGCCGATCGTGGACAAGCCGCTGATCCAGTATGCGGTGGAAGAGGCGGTGGCGGCGGGCATCACCGACATGGTGTTCATCACCGGGCGCCACAAGCGCGCCATCGAGGATCATTTCGACAAGGCCTACGAGCTGGAGGCCGAGCTGGCGGTGCATGGCAAGGATGAGTTGCTGCGCCTGGTGCGCGAAGTGATCCCCGCGCACATCAATTGCATCTATATCCGCCAGTCCGAGGCGCTGGGGCTGGGGCATGCGGTGCTGTGCGCGCAGCCGGTGGTGCAAGACGAGCCGTTCGCGGTGATCTTGGCGGACGACCTGATCGACGGTGATACTGCCATCATGAAGCAGATGGTGGACGTGTTCCGGCAGCATCAATGCTCGATCTTGGGGGTGCAGAATGTGCCGCGCGAACAGACCAAAAGCTACGGCATTGTCGAAGCCGCACCGTTGGAGCCGGACATCGAACAGGTGCGTTCCATCGTCGAGAAACCAAGGCCGGAAGATGCCCCTTCGACGCTGGCCGTAGTGGGGCGCTACATTCTCACGCCGCGCATCTTCCATCACTTGGAAAATGTGCGGGCCGGAGCGGGCGGGGAAATCCAGTTGACCGACGGGATTGCGGCGCTGATGCGGGAAGAAATGATGCTGGCCTATCGCTTCAGGGGAACGCGCTATGACTGCGGTTCGAAACTGGGATATTTGCAGGCCACCGTGGCATTGGGGTTGAAGCATCCGGAATTGTGCATCGAGTTCGCCGATTATTTGAATAGTCTGGATCTGGACAGGTGCTGCCGCGGCACATGAGCATTTCCGTTGAGAATGCGCGGGAGATGCTGCGCAATTCCGGGGTGGAGCGGTACTGTTTTGTGTCCGGCCGCAGCATGGATATCGAAGGGGTATGGCTCAACCTGCCAGCCATTTACGCGGTAAAAGATTAAGAAGAGGGAAGTGGGAAGTGCGTGGGGTTTTCCTACTCCCTGCTTCCCGCTACCCACTCTCCATAAGCGCTAAAGAAAGGATAGTTTTATGCTGGCAATCATCGGCGGCCATGGCCTGACAGAACTGGCGAGCTTGGAAATCACCCATAGGCAGGTCATGCGCACGCCTTATGGCGAGCCTTCCGGCGCATTTCTGTTCGGCACGCTGAACCAGCACGAAGTGATTTTCCTGGCGCGTCACGGCTATGGCCACACCATCCCGCCGCATCTGGTGAATTACCGCGCCAACCTGTGGGCGTTGCGCGAACAGGGCGTGAGCAATATCGTCTCGATTGCTACGGTGGGCGGCATCCGCGCCGGCCTGACGCCCGGCACCATTGTCGTGCCCGACCAGATCATCGACTACACCCACGGGCGCGATGCCACTTTTTACGATACGCGCGACTCGGTCTATACCAACGCCAATTTCACCTTGCCCTTTTGCCCGGAATTGCGCAGCCGTATTTTGCAAAGCGCGAACACCGTGGGGCAGTCTTGCGTGGATGGCGGCGTGTATGGCGCAACTCAGGGGCCGCGCCTGGACAGCATCGCGGAAATCAACCGCTACGAGCGCGACGGTGCGGATATGGCCGGCATGACCGGCATGCCGGAAGCCGCGCTGGCGATGGAACTGGGGATGAAATACGCCATCCTCGCTGTCGTCGTGAATTATGCGGCGGGGCGCGGCGACAACAAGCGGGGAATCGACATGGAGCGGGTCAACGCTATCGCGGTTGCGGCGATGGAACGGGTGCGCGGCATTCTTGAATGTGTAGTGAGTTGCAATGGCGATTAGCATGAATCTCGCGCAACGGCGAACCGTACCCTTCCCTACCGGTGAGGAGGCTTGCCATGCCCGTTAGGCCGGTATTGCGCATGGGCGATGCGCGGCTGTTGCAGCGCGCCGAGCCGGTCACGGACTTCGGTAGCGGCGAACTGCGCGCCTTGCTGGAGGATATGCGCGATACCATGCAGGCATTGAACGGCGCCGGGCTGGCCGCACCGCAAATCGGCGTGAATTTGCGCGTGGTGATTTTCGGGGCCGAGAAGAGTTCGCGTTATCCCGACGCGGAAGAGGTGCCGGAAACCGTGCTCATCAATCCGTCCGTCACGGTGCTGGATGAGGCAATAGAGGGCGCCTGGGAAGGTTGCCTGAGCCTGCCCGGTTTGCGCGGGCTCGTGCCGCGCTTCCGCAATATCCGCTATCGTGGACATGACGAACAGGATACGCCGATCGACCGGACGGTGAGCGGGTTTCACGCGCGCGTCGTGCAGCATGAATGCGATCATCTCGACGGCATCCTGTATCCGATGCGCATTCGGGATATCACCAAATTCGGCTATACGGAAGAACTGTTTCCGGGCCAGGCGTTGCAAGACGAGTAATCCTGTAAACCCAGTTCAAGCCACAGAGTTCACAGAGAACACAGAGAATGTCAGGGGTAACCGCCTTTCGTGGTCTCCCCAAAAGGTAAATAGACTTTTCTCTAAAACCGTTTTTACTCTGTGTTCTCTGGTGTAACTACTAGCCATTCGACTAGGCTGTCAAAAAACGCCAGCCAAGTCGCTGGTTATGTGGCTAAATGTTTTTGATTTAGATAATGGTTGCAAGTTAGGTATTTTGTAGTCACGCATTCCACCAACACGGAGGTTCTGCCATGACACACAACCTGTTCAATACCCGCCAGTCTTTCAAATTAGCCAACGGAAAACAGGGTACGCTGTATTCCCTGCCCGCACTGGAAGCCGCCGGGCTAGGCGCTATCTCCCGCCTGCCGGTGTCGATCCGCATCGTGCTGGAGGCGGTGCTGCGCAACTGCGACGGCAAGAAAATCTCCGAGGCGCACATCCGCCAGCTCGCGAACTGGCAGCCGGACGCGGCGCGCACCGAAGAGATTCCGTTCATCGTGGCGCGCATCGTGTTGCAGGATTTCACCGGCGTACCGCTGCTCGCCGACCTCGCCGCGATGCGCGACGCCGCAGCTTCGATGGGCAAGAACCCGAAGATCATCGAGCCGCTGGTGCCGGTGAACCTGGTGGTGGACCACTCCGTGCAGGTGGATTACTACAATCGCCCGGATGCGCTGCGGCTCAACATGGAGATGGAATTCGGGCGCAACAACGAGCGCTACAAGTTCATGAAATGGGGCATGCAGGCATTCGAGACTTTCAAGGTCGTGCCGCCCGGCATCGGCATCGTGCACCAGGTCAATCTCGAATATCTCGCGCGCGGCGTGCAACAGAAGGATGGAGTGTATTTCCCTGACACGCTGGTCGGCACCGACAGCCACACCACGATGATCAACGGCATCGGCGTGGTCGGATGGGGTGTGGGCGGCATCGAGGCGGAAGCCGGGATGCTCGGCCAGCCGGTGTACTTCCTCACGCCGGACGTGGCCGGCGTGCATTTGAAAGGAAAATTGCGCGAGGGCGTCACCGCGACCGACCTGGTGCTGACCGTCACCGAACTGTTGCGCAAACAGAAAGTGGTCGGCAAGTTCGTCGAGTTCTTCGGTGAAGGAACCGCCGCGCTGACCTTGCCCGACCGCGCCACCATCGCCAACATGGCGCCGGAATACGGCGCGACCATGGGCTTCTTCCCGGTGGACGATGTCACGGTGGACTATCTGCGCTACACCGGGCGCAGCGACGAGGAGGTGGATGCCTTTCAGGCTTACTTCAAGGCGCAGAATCTGTACGGCATTCCGCAGGCGGGCAGCATCGATTACAGCAGCGTGATGGAGCTGGATTTGAACGGCATCGAGCCGTCGCTGGCCGGGCCGAAGCGCCCGCAGGACCGCGTCGCGTTGTCAAAGATGAAGGAAACTTTTAACGCTTTGTTCAGCAAACCGGTGGCGGAAAACGGTTTCAACAAGCCGGCTGCCGAACTGGGCAAGCGCTACGCCACAGAGCTGCATGAGTACAGCGGCGAAGTGTGCATCCCGATGTCCGGCGGCGGCCTGACCGAAGGCGGGCCTGCGGGCCAACCGGCGGCGGGCAGCCGCAGCAGCAGCGCGGCGAGCGAGATCGAGATGCAGGATGGCCACCCGACCCCGGCGCATCGCTGTCAAAGCGCGGAAGAAGCGCAAGCGGTGGTCGAGGTCGGCCACGGCGACGTGCTGATCGCCGCGATCACCTCCTGCACCAACACCTCCAATCCGGGCGTGCTGCTGGCTGCCGGCCTGCTGGCGAAGAAGGCCGTGGCGAAGGGCTTGCGTGTCAAGCCGCATGTCAAGACCTCGCTCGCGCCCGGCTCGCGGGTCGTGACCGAATACCTGGCCAAAGCCGGGTTGCTGGAGCCGCTGGCGCAGCTCGGTTTCGGCCTCGCGGCTTACGGCTGCACCACCTGCATCGGCAATTCCGGCCCGCTGGATTCGCGGCTCGAAGAAGCCATCGCCGCGCACGACCTGATCGCGGCGGCGGTGCTGTCCGGCAACCGCAATTTCGAGGCGCGCGTCCATGCCAGCATCAAGGCCAACTACCTGGCTTCGCCGCCGCTGGTGGTGGCCTACGCGATCGCGGGGCGCGTCAACATCAACCTGGACAGCGAGCCGCTCGGCGCAGGCAGGGACGGGCGGCCGGTATACCTGAAAGACATCTGGCCGAACAGCGCCGAAGTACAGGTGATGATGAAACATGCCGCCGACCCGGCAACCTACCGCAGGCTGTATTCCGACCTCACCCGCGACCTGCCGCTGTGGAACGCGATTTCCGCCCCTGCAGGCAACCTGTACCAATGGGACGATTCGACCTACATTGCGCGCCCGCCGTTCTTCGAACAATTCGCCATGCAGGCCGGAAGCATTGCGGAAATACGCAATGCAAAACCGCTGGCGATCTTCGGCGATTCTGTGACCACCGACCACATCAGCCCGGCGGGCAGTTTCAAGCCAGCAACGCCGGCTGGAAAATACCTGCAAGGCAAGGGCGTGGCGGTGAAGGATTTCAACAGCTACGGCGCGCGGCGCGGCAACCACGAGGTGATGATGCGCGGCACCTTCGCCAACGTGCGCATCAAAAACCTGATGCTGCCCGCCAGGGACGACGGCAGCCGCGTCGAAGGCGGCTACACGCTGTATAACGGCGAGCAGATGGCGATCTACGATGCGGCGATGAAGCACATCGCCGACGGCACGCCGACGCTGATCTTCGCCGGCGAGGAATACGGCACCGGATCGAGCCGCGACTGGGCGGCGAAAGGCACGCAACTGCTCGGCGTGAAGGCGGTGATCGCGAAATCCTACGAGCGCATCCACCGCAGCAACCTGGTCGGCATGGGCGTGCTGCCGTTGCAGTTCAAGGGCGAAGCCGACGTTGCCGCGCTGCACCTGACCGGCGAGGAAATTTTCGACATCGGCGGCATCGGCGAAAACCTGAAGCCGCAACAGGATGTGACGCTGACCATCAAACGCAAGGACGGCAGCGCGCAGCAGGTGCCGCTGCTGCTGCGCATCGACACGCCGATCGAAGTGGACTACTACCGCCACGGCGGGATATTGCCGTATGTGCTGCGCGAGCTGGTGTCAAAGTAAAGCCGTCATTCCCGCGCAGGCGGGAATCCAGTGGTTTTATTCAACATGCCATTGCGGTTTTGTCCTTGCTGCGCAAGGTAACTTTACCTTTAACTGGATTCCCGCCTGCGCGGGAATGACGAAGTTGAATTATCAATAAGGAAACCGCCATGACCACCAGAACAGAACGCGACTCTTTCGGCCCCATCGAAGTACCGGCGGAACGCCTGTGGGGCGCGCAGACGCAGCGTTCGCTGCAATACTTCCATATCTCGACCGAGCAAATGCCGCAGGAACTCATCCTCGCGCTGGCGGCGGTGAAACGCGCCTGCGCGCTGGCCAACCGCGACCTTGGCCTGCTGGAAGCCGGGAGGGCGGATGCCATCGTGCAGGCGGCGGATGAAGTCCTGGCCGGCCTGCACAGCCATGAGTTTCCGCTGTCCGTCTGGCAGACCGGCTCCGGTACGCAGAGCAACATGAACATGAACGAGGTGCTCGCCAATCGCGCTTCGGAACTGCTCGGCGGCCTGCGCGGCGCGGAGCGGCTGGTGCACCCCAACGACGAGGTCAATCTCGGCCAGTCGTCCAACGACATCTTTCCCACCGCGATGCATGTCGCGGCGGTTGCCGGCATTGCCTGGAAACTGTTGCCGTCGTTGCGCGCGCTGCGCGCGACGCTGGAGAAAAAATCCGCCGCATTCGAGAGCATCATCAAGATCGGCCGCACCCATCTGCAGGACGCGACGCCGCTGACATTGGGACAGGAGTTTTCCGGTTACGCCGCGCAACTGCAACACGCGGAAGCGGCGATCCTCGCCGCGCTGCCGTCGCTGCACCGGCTGGCGGCCGGCGGCACCGCCGTCGGCACCGGGTTGAACACCCATGCCGAATTCGGCGCGCGTGTCGCCGCCGGGCTGGCGCGCAGCACCGGCCTGCCATTACAGAGTGCCGCCAACAAGTTTGCCGCGCTGGCCGCGAACGACGAGCTGGTCGCGGCGCACGGCGCGCTCAAGACGCTCGCCGCCGCGCTGATGAAGATCGCCAACGACGTGCGCTGGCTGGCTTCCGGCCCGCGCTCCGGGCTGGGCGAGATCGGCATCCCGGAGAATGAGCCGGGCAGTTCGATCATGCCGGGCAAGGTGAATCCGACCCAGTGCGAGGCGCTGACCATGCTGTGCTGCCAGGTGTTCGGCAACGATGTCGCGATCAACATCGGCGGGGCTTCCGGCAATTTCGAGCTGAACGTGTTCCGGCCGATGATCGCGCACAACTTCCTGCAAAGCGTGCGCCTGCTGGCCGACGGCATGGCGAGCTTCGAGGAACATTGCGTGCGCGGGATCGAAGCCAATCGCGAGCGCATCGCGGAACTGCTGGGACGCTCGCTGATGCTGGTGACCGCGCTGACCCCGCATATCGGCTACGACCGCGCCGCCGAAATCGCCAAACGCGCCCACCGCGACGGCAGCACACTGAAACAGGCGGCGCTGGCGCTGGGCTATGTTACGGAAGCCGAATTCGGCCTGTGGGTGCGGGCGGCGGAGATGATCCATCCAAAGATAGGCTGAGAAGATGCATGGCTTGTTACGAAATACCCATGTGTTTTGATATTTCGAGTCCTTCGGGTTAATTGAATGGGGGGATGCAGACTTATCAGCAGACAATTAAGCCGTTCCAAAGCAGATGATGGTGAGTGGCTGGAATGTGCGCCCATATATATGCGCTTAAACAATTCTGACTGGTAGCAACATACTTTGACAAAATCCCCTATTAGGGGAATAATGAATAAATGGAAAAACATAAGCCGCATTACTTGCTAAAAGCGATTCAGGCTCAAATGACTACACCGGAAGCGATGAATCTGACGCTATCGGCGCTTGAAGGGATTCGTTCGGTAGGTATGGCGCAGATGGATGCTTTGGCTGTGGTACAGGGTTTAACTGCCGTGGATTTTTATAAAAGCATGACGACCGATTCGAATCACCGCGTGTGGCAGGACGTGTATCACTCGGAATGGCAGGAAGTTGCGCTTTATATCAAGTTTCAGCAGGCGGGTGAATATTTTGTGATTTCATTTAAGGAGCGATGAGATGAAAAAAAGTAAATGGGGCGGGCAGGCATGCCCGGTATGTGCGACGGGAGTATTGCATGATGGCAGCAAGGTCGCGATGCGAGACTATAAAGGACACCCATACCAATCTGAATTGCATGGGGCGTTTTGCGACAAATGTGACGAGGCAATTTTAGCTTATGACGCTTCTGAGGAGGCTGCATGGCTGGCGTTTCGTGATCAAGTGGACCGTCAAATGGCCAGCGAGTTGGAGGGGATTCGCAAGCGATTAAAACTCACCCAGGCTCAAGCCGCCAAACTGGCCGGTGGTGGTAAAAATGCCTTTTCTCGCTATGAGCGCGGGCAGGCTAAACCGGTGGCGGCGGTCATCAATTTATTCAAGCTTTTGGATAAACACCCTGACCTGATAAAAGAGCTGGTGTAAATTTTGTTGCTTTTGTGGGCTGTCTGGTTAGGCTGAGAACCGGGCGCCAGGAGGCGGCGCAAATTCGTAACCCCATTATGCCAGGCGCCAGAAAGAGACCGAATGCTCAACCTCAGACCCGTTCTGCTGTTCACCGTTGTTGTCTCGACGCTGCTCCAAGCATGCATTTACGTGCCAGTAACGGCAGAGGTGTATGACACGGACTGCCGGATCAAGGCAAGGCAGATGGATCTTCAGCCTGTCCAGATAGCCGCCTTCCAGGGCTGTGGCGGTGATGGTTGTGTTGCCCTGCTTGTTGCTGCTTCTGCGACCGCAGCGGCCAGCGCAGTAATTTCGGGTAGCATCGTGGTTGTGGGAAACGTTGCCTACTGGTTCGAGAAGCAGGGACGGTGCAAGAGGGAGCCCTGAGTTTCGGGAGGTGAAGGGCGGGAGTGAATCGGGGACGATTTACCTTGCAGCTATTCGATGGGCAACTCAATCACCTTCAGCAGCACCAGCGCCGCACCGCTGCCGCCGCCCCCGGGTAGCGCGTCGCAATAGGCCAGCACATCCGGGCGCTGCGCCAGCCAGTGGCGCGCGAGCTTGCGCAGCACGCCTTCTCCGCCCGTGCTGTTTGTTCCCTTGCCGTGGATCACCAGCACGCAGCGCAATCTGCGCTGCGCCGCCTCATGCAAAAATTCCTGCAACAGTCTGCGCGCCGCGTTGCAGGTGTTGCCGTGCAGGTCGAGGCTGTCCTGCACCGGCCAGTCGCCGCGCCGCAGCTTGCGCAGGGTTATGCGCGACAGGCCGTTGCGCAAAAAATCATCCGGCGTATCTTCGGCGGCGGAATCGGATAGCGTGTCGGGGATTGCAAGAGGCGGAGCGGGGGTGCGCAGCAGGGGTTTGCGCGGCGGTTTCTGCGGCTCGATGCGGTTCTGCTCGGGCAGCGGCTGCACTTCGCCGACTGCCGCGCGGAACAGCGCGGCATCGTCCGGGGGTTCTTGTGGCGGTAGTAAAGGCCTCTTCACAACGTCATGAGCGAAACTGAGACAAGGCAAAAGTGAGCGCAGTAGTTGTGCGGAGGTCTTGTCAGGTTTTGCCCAGCGAGGCGAGATACTTGTCCGCATCCAGCGCCGCCATGCAGCCGGTCGCCGCGCTGGTGCATGCCTGGCGATAGATTTGATCTTGCACGTCGCCTGCCGCGAATACGCCGGAGATGCTGGTTGCCGTGGCGTTTCCCTGGTTGCCGCCACGCGTGCGGATGTAGCCGTTGTCCATTTCCAGTTGCCCGGCAAAGATGTCGGTGTTCGGCTTGTGGCCGATGGCGATGAACACGCCTTTCAGCGCGATATCCTGCTTTTCGCCGGACTGCACGTTTTTGACGCGCATGCCGGTCACGCCGCTGGCGTCGCCGAGCACTTCGTCGAGCACGCTGTTCAGTTGCAGGACGATTTTGCCTTCCTCCACTTTTTCCATCAGGTGATCGATCATGATGCGTTCGGCGCGGAAGGTGTCGCGGCGATGCACCAGCGTGACGCGGCTGGCGATGTTGGCAAGGTACAGCGCCTCTTCCACAGCGGTGTTGCCGCCGCCGATCACCGCGATTTCCTGGTTGCGGTAGAAGAACCCGTCGCAGGTTGCGCAGCCTGATACACCGCGCCCCATGAAGGCTTCCTCGGATGGCAGGCCGAGATATTGCGCAGAGGCGCCGGTGCAGATGATCAGCGCATCGCAGGTGTAGCTGCCAGAGTCGCCGGTCAGCAGGAACGGCTTCTGTTGCAGCTTGGCGGTGTGGATGTGGTCGAAAATCATCTGCGTGTTGAAACGCTCGGCGTGCTTCTGGAAGCGCGCCATCAGGTCGAGGTCTGTACGCCGTCCGGGTCGGCCGGCCAGTTGTCCACCTCGGTGGTGGTCATCAGTTGCCCGCCCTGCGCCAGGCCGGTGATCAGCACCGGGTTGAGGTTGGCGCGCGCGGCGTACACGGCGGCGGTATATCCGGCGGGGCCGGAGCCGAGGATGATGAGGGGATGATGCTGGGAGGTATTTTCCATGGCGCCCGCTTTCGTTTCGAGTTTGTACAAGCACGAAATTTAGCAGTGGCGGGCCGGGCTGTCGAGTTAAAATGCGCGCATCATGCGATTTGTTTTATCCCTGCTGTTGTCGTGTTCTTTTTCCGCTCAAGCCGCCGAGCTTCCCGGAATCCCCCAGTTCATCGATGAAATGGTTGCCAGGCACCGCTTCAGCCGAGACGAGCTGGTGAGCGTGTTTGCCCATGCGCGGCATCGACCGGAGGTGATCGAGGCGATCTCCCGCCCCGCGACCATCAAGCCGTGGGCTGAATACCGCGCGGCTTTCGTGAATCCGAAGCGCATCAGGCTCGGGCTGGAGTTCTGGAACAAATACCGGAAAACCTTGCACCGCGCCGAGAAAATATACGGCGTGCCGCAGGAAATCATCGTCGCGGTGATCGGCGTGGAAACCATCTACGGGCAGAATGCCGGCCATTTTCTGGTGCTGGATGCGCTGGCCACGCTGGCGTTCGATTACCCGCGCCGCGCGGATTTCTTTCGCGGCGAGCTGGAGCATTATCTGCTGCTGGCGCGCGAGCGGCAATTCGATTTGCTGGCGATCCGTGGCTCGTATGCCGGCGCGATGGGCATCCCGCAATTCATGCCGGGCAGCTATCGCAACTATGCGGTGGATTTCAACGGCAACCGCACGATCGACCTGCTGCACGAGGATCGCGATGCGATCGGCAGCGTGGCCAATTATCTGCAAGGCTATGGCTGGATCAGGGGTGAGCCGGTTGCGGCGCGCGCGCAGGTCGGCGAGGAAGCTTGCCCCGGCGAAATCAGGACGCCGCGCAGCCTGGCCGAATGGGCGGCGGCGGGCGTGGCGCCGGGCGTGAAATACGCGCCGGACAAATCCGCGCGTCTCATCGATTTTACAGTGGGAGACGGCAAGGAATTCTGGCTGGCGTTCAACAATTTCGAGGTCATCACGCGCTACAACAACAACGATTATTACGCGATGTCGGTGTTGCAACTGGCCGAGGAGTTGAAGGCGGCGCGCAGGGCTGGCGCCAGGAAATAGGAAGTGGGAAACCAATTCGTAGCCCGGATGAAGCGCAACGAAATCCGGGAAGAACAAAGCACCGCATTCCCGGATTGCACTGCGTTTCACCCGGGCTACATATTTAATTAAAGGAAAAGACCGAATGTTTCAGTTAGCGCTAATGATTGACCGGAGGGCGAGATGAAGCTGTCCGCGCATCCCTTATGGCTGGTGGGCTTCCGGCCATTTTTTGCTCTGGCCTGTTTGTCCGGATTGAGCCTGCCGGTACTGTGGGCGCTGTTCTTTTCGGGCGCCATCGCGGCGCCGGCGACTTCGTTTTCGGCGATGCAGTGGCATGCCCACGAGATGTTCTTCGGCTTCGGCTGGGCGGTGCTCGGCGGCTTCCTGCTGACCTCGACCAAGAACTGGGTGAACGTGCGCGGCTATCACGGCAACGCGCTGGTGTTCCTGGCTGCCGCGTGGGTGTTCGAGCGCATCGGCATGTGGTTCGAGGGCGCATGGCCGCCGTTCCTCTTCATGGTTTCCAACAACCTGTTCCTCGGGGCCATCGTGGCGATGGTGCTGTGGACGCTGATCCGCAACCGCAAGGACGACACCTACCGCCGCGACAATATTTTCTTCCTGGTGATCCTCCCGCTGTTTCTGCTGGCGAAGAACCTGATGCTCAGCGCAGAATACGCGCCGATCGGCTGGAGCATGGCGCTGGGGCTGTTCCGCATGGCGTTCCTGGTGATGATGGAACGCACGCTGGCGCAGTTCATGAAGAGCATATTCAGCGTGGCGATCCTGCGCAAACCGGCGCTCGACAACTCGATCAAGCTGCTCGCGCTGCTGCTGGTGTTCGGAGGACTGATGCCGGCGCAACTGTCGGGCTGGCTCGCCTTGCTGCTCGCGCTGCTGCTGTCCGCGCGCTTCGTTTTCTGGAAGCCGCAACTGGCGATGCGGCGGCTCGACATCGGCATCATGTTCCTGGGCTACCTCGCCATCATCGCCCAATTGCTGATCGAATTTGGCAGACATACCATCCATCCTGAATGGTCATTGTCCGTATCGATGCATGCCTTCACCTTCGGCGTGATGGGGCTGGTCATTCCCGGGATGATCGTCAGGATATCGAAGGGGCATACCGGCAGGAAAGTGGTCTTCGATGCGCTCGACAAGCTGGCGCTGTGGATCATGATGCTGGCATTCGTGCTGCGCATCGCCGCGCCGCAGATTTATCCCGCCGGTTACCTGCACTGGATACATCTCGCGGCGGCGTGCTGGTTCGCCTGTTTTGGAATGCTCGCATGGAGGTATATCCCCATCCTCATGCAGCCGCGCATCGACGGCAAGGAGCATTGACAGCGCTGTGAATGCAAGGACTTATTTTCGGCCATTAAGGGATGCTTGCAACAATGCCATCTCGGCCAGAGACATGCACCGGAAGGAGCGTATGATTTATGAGCAAACAATTTAAAGCGATTCCACATTTCGCAAATGAAGTCGAAGAACGGGTTTTTTGGGAGAGGCGCGATTCCACAGAGTATTTCGAGACTGGACGAAAGCCCAGCGGGTTGTGCTGCCCAACCTGAAGCCCACGACAAAAACCATTTTCCTGCGGCCACCTCAGCATCTTCTGGATTCGATCAAGGCCGCAGCCGATTCCCGTGATGTGCCATACCAATCGCTTATCGAAGTGTGGTTGCAGGAAAAGTTGCATAGCCGCTAATGCCGCAGGTGGTGCGATTCAAATTGAGCCTGAACCTTTAAGATCAGAAGGCTATACATAGCGACATAAATCTACTGCGCGATTCGGGGGCGGGGTCGGGCAGTGCTCGCGATCCTCACATACTGCTGTGTATGCTCCGGTCGCTGCGCGCCGGCCTCCCCCACCTCCAAACCGCTCGCTACGATTTCTGTCGCTATGTATAACAATGAGTTCACCGGCAGATACAGATGTTGAAGCTCTTGGTCGGCGCGCCAAGTTGAGGCGCCGTGAAAATGGGCAAAGTGCCGCTGAGATATTGGCGAGCGGATGCGGCCGGAAGAGCGCCGTCTGTTGAGCATTTTCTCCGGCCTCAAGCCAAAGCAGCGGGCGGCTTTGCCGGGGTTTCTGAAAACGCTGGTTTGAATAAGATTCTTCTGCGCCCTGGCGGGCGCTCCCGGATTTCGCTGCGCTGCACCCGGGCTGCTGGATGTGCATTATCGTGATCCGGCAATCAGGCCGGCGCAGCGCAAGCCGCTCAGCACCGCACCTTCCAGCGTGGCGGGGTAGTCGCCCGCAGTGTAGTCGCCCGCAAGCAGCAGGTTCGGCACGGCGGTCAGTTGCGACGGACGTTGCAGGTTGGGCGCGCAGCAGAAGGTGGCGCGTTTTTCGGCGATGACCTTGAGCCATTCCGGCGGCTCGGCGATGCCGAATTCTTCGCGCAGTTCCGCGATTACTTTTTGCGCCAGTTGTGCTTGCGGCAATTCCTGATGGATGCCTTCCGCGCTGATGACAGCGGCAAGCAGGCCGTGCTGACCGGAGATTTGCCCCTTGTCGAACAGCCACTGGCTGAAGCGCCGGTGCAGGCCGATCATCGGGTGCGGCAGGCGCACTCCCGGCGGATATTGCAGATATACGGTGTAGATCGGCTGGTGCTGCAAGGCTTCGATTTGCGCCACTGCATTTTCGAGCGCCGCGATCGGGCGCAATAGTTTTTCGGCAACTGCGGGCGGCGCGGCGCAGATCACATGGCTGAACTGCTCTGTTCCACGTGCGCTGGCGAGTTCGAACACGTTGTCTTTGGGGATGATCGCCTCCACGCCGCAAGAGGTGAACACCCTGCCGCCGCGCCGTCCGACATAGTTCGCGGCGCGCTGCGGAAACAGCGTGGTGAAATCCACGCGCGGCAGCAGCATGTCGCTGTCGGCGCGCGACCGGTTTAGCGCGTCGCGCAGCACGTTGAGCAGCACCTGCGCGGAAGCCTTTTGGATCGGCGTGTTCAGCGCGGCGATGCACAGCGGCTCCCAGAGTTTTTGCGCCAGTTCGGCGTTCTGTCCGTGTTGCGCGAGCAGTTCGGCGACGGTGATGTCGTTGGGTAAATGAAAGTTGATGCGGCGTAGCGCGAGCATGAAGCGCGCAGCTTTCAGTCGTTCGCTGAACGACAGGCCTTGTGCGGTCAGCAGGGCAACCAGCAGGTGCAGCGGCGCTGGCAGGCGCGGCGCCCTGAGCGAAAACTCGCCATGCAAATCGAGTTGCAGCGGCAGGCGCAGAAAATCATTTTCGATATTGCCACCGACCTGTTCGATCAGGCGCAGGGTCTGGCGGTAGCAGCCGAGCAGCAGGTGCTGGCCGTTGTCGAGGATCAGATCATCCCCCTGAAAGGGACGATTGCTCTTTCCCCCTCCGGGGAAAAGTTGGAAAGAGGGGAGGTGGCTTTCGCCGGCATGCGCAACCTGATTTGAAAAGACAACCTTGCGCGCCCGCCCGCCGAGCTGCCGGGCGCTCTCGAACACGGTGACGCGAATGCCGCGCTCCGCCAGTGCGACCGCAGCCGCCATACCGGCATAGCCGCCGCCGATGACGGCAGGGTTCATGGATTATTTCTCCCGCAAGGGAGAAATGACGATCGTTCCCTTCCCCGCAGGCGGGGGAGGGTTAGGGAGATGGGGTGTTTCAGTTCTTCAGCCACGTCTTGAAAACCAGCCACAGCTTGCGCAACGGGGTGAGCGAGACGCGCTCCTTCAGCACATGGCAGCCGCTGGCTGCGACCTCGTCCAGCGTGGCGCGGTAGATCGCCGCCATGATCAGACCGGTGCGCTGCGCCTTGCGATCTATAGCGGGGAGGTGGTCGAGCGCCTGCCGGTAGTAGCGTTGCGCGCGTTCAATCTGGAACGTCATCAGCTTGTGGAAGTTTTCGGTCTCGTGCGCGTTGAGGATGTCCGCCGCCGTCACGCCGAACTGTTGCATTTCATCCATCGGCAGGTAGATGCGGTTGCGCCGCGCATCCTCGCCGACATCGCGGATGATGTTGGTGAGCTGGAATGCGATGCCGAGGTCGTGCGCGTATTCCAGCGTGCGGCGGTCGCGGTAGCCGAAGATTTCTGCCGACAGCAGCCCGACCACCGAAGCGACGCGGTAACAATACAGTTGCAGCGCCCCGAAGTCCGGGTAGCGCGGCTGGTCGATATCCATTTCCATGCCGTCGATGATCTCCAGCAAAAGCGGCTGCGCGAGGTTGAATTGTTTTACTACCGGAACCAGCGCCTGCGCCACCGGATGCTGCGGCTTTCCGCCGAAGATTTCCGCCACCTGGCCGCGCCACCAGTTGAGCGTGGCGCGCGCGACGTTCGCGTCCGAGCACTCGTCCACCGCATCGTCCACCTCGCGGCAGAAGGCATACAGCGCGGTGATGGCGCGGCGCTTGTCCGGCGGCAGGAACAGGAAGCTGTAGTAGAAACTGGAGCCGCTTTTTGCGGCCTTGTCCTGGCAATATTGTTCGGGTGTCATATGGGAGTTGCCAGGTCAGAAAATGAATGGCGCGCTTCTGACCAGCATGGCAAACCAGTCGAGCGGGCGCAATACCGGGCGCTTGTTGAACATGTCGTAGTCGGCGTTCTTCAGTTTCCGCAGGATGCTCAGGCCGCCCGCGATGATCATGCGCATCTCCATGCCGATGCGTCCGGTGAGAATGCTGCCGAGCGGCGCGCCGGCGATCATCATGGCGCGGGTGCGGCTCACCTGGAACTGCATCAACCCGCGCCATGCGTCGTCGGCGATGCCCCGCGCGATCTGCTCTTCGCTCACGCCGTATTGCGCCATTTCGTCCAGCGGCAGGTAGATGCGGCCGATGGCGTAATCCTTCGCGACATCCTGCCAGAAATTGATCAGTTGCAGGCTGGTGCAGATGTTGTCCGAGTAGGCGATGTTGACCGGCGTGGATTCTCCATAGAGATGCAGCAGCAGGCGCCCGACCGGGTTGGCGGAACGGCGGCAGTAGTCGAGCAGCTCGCCGAAATTTTCATAGCGCTTTTTCACCACGTCCTGCGAGAAGGCGTCGAGCAGGTCGTAAAACGGCTGCATCGGCAGCGCGTGCCGTTGGATTTCGGTGGCGAGGTTCAGGAACAGCGGCGTCAGCGGAGTTTCATTGGCGGCGATGCGCGCCAGTTCGGCGCGGAATTCGTCGAGCTGCTGGAGCCGCTCCTCATCGGGCAGGTCGCCTTCGTCGGCGATATCATCCGCCGCGCGCGCGAAATGGTAAATTGCCGCCACCGGCCTGCGCAGCCGTTTGGGCATCAGGACCGAGGCGACCGGGAAGTTCTCGTAGTGATCGGCAGACATTGGGGATGCTTATTTGGTATTTAGGGGATGTTTGCCGTGCAATACGTAGGCGATTCTCTGCTATTCATCATTCGGCGTTGATCCATCATCCGAAAGAGTTGCGTCCTCAACCCGCTCTATCAATCGTTCGTGCCCCCCGATTTTGAAAACGAGATCACCTTCAATCATGCGTGCTTCAAGGCCTAACAACCGTAGCCGCTTTCGATCTGTGTCTCTGCCCACTTCGATTTCGAATGCGGAAATTGCAGAGATCGGTGTTCGAACGTACCGCTCAATGAATGTTGCCATGATGCCGCCAGCTTCATTTTCGAGATGTGTCCATGCGGCATCGCCGATGAACGCATGCCCTCCCTTTGCCTCGAACTCGGCTTGCAGGTCGCGAAGTCGTGGGTTTGGTGTGGGGTCAAGGACAACGAGTACAGGGATGGCACCCGAGCTAGCGCAGTCTTCCGCAAACTGAAGTTCTTCACCGAACCTACCTTGTCCGCTTGCAGCAATAGTCACGCGAAGCTTGAATTCGTAAGCAAGTGGTTTGCCGTCAGGCCTGATTTTCCAGCAATCAACCTGCCGCCCTTTACTGTGATCATCGGTGCGCTTCACAACTTTGGCCCGAGTGCCTTTTGGCTCACCGCCAATGGCAGCAGCAAGAACGGGTTCGAAAAGATAACCAGTTTCTTGTGCAGAACGATTGTCAAGATCGTAGAAGAATTTTCGCCACGTGAGCCATGACGCGAGCGCCTCTGTATCAAGACGACCATACTCA
The DNA here is from genome assembly GCA_963828205.1 of uncultured beta proteobacterium. GTDB lineage: Bacteria > Pseudomonadota > Gammaproteobacteria > Burkholderiales > Gallionellaceae > Gallionella. The sequence goes on along the minus strand of CAWHDU010000005.1, from coordinate 166,029 downwards.
ACCAGCGCACGTGGTGATACTTGAACCATCGTGGGCATTGGCTGCGCGGAAAGGATCATTGCGTACTTGCGTCGGCGTTTGTGAAGTTCCGAAAGACACCGAAGATAGGTCACGAAGTCTGGTATCTGTTTGGTGCCAAGACGCATAAGTTCAATATGTTCGAACTCATCAAGTTGTATAGGCTCTATGAACCAATCATCTGGAACTGAATAGTAATCATGATGCGGCACAATTTTCGCAGAAATTCCTGGACACACTTTATCAAGTTGCCCAGTCCTGCCAGTGTCGCGATAAACAACGCCAATCAATTTCACCAATTCACTTGGCGTCATGACCACTGGAAGATTTGTAGCAGTTCCTAGTGTCATCACCTTCGTAAGAAGTTTGGATTCCTCGGCATCGAGTTTGGGAGGGGGATTTTTCATGCAAGATCCAATTCTTGTTGTAGGAGGCTGTTGAGCATGCGTTCGGTTTTCTGAAGCGCCTCGCTCATGCCAGTGGATTCGGTCAGCACAAAACCAAGTAGGCGAGGTTCTGATCTACAAGATGGTGGTTGTATGCCAGAACCAAATGCACCATCAATTGCTTGTAGATGCCTGGCAATTGCAGTTGCCGCTAGCGGAGGTACGGCATTTCCAATTTGTTGCGTAACACTTGTAGCATTGCCATAGAACCGATAGTGATCTGGAAAAGTTTGTATTCGCGCACATTCACGAATGGTTAGAGGTCTGTTTTCGTGCGGGTGAATAAATTCCCGTGGCGCCGCTCCAGTGATAGTGAGGCTCTGTAAGTCCCCATATAGCCTCTTGATGCCTGAAGGTGCACCACCTCGTTTTTCAGAAGGGGTGCCATCCATTACACGACGAAACGCACGCCGCTTAAAGCTGTCATGTTGATACTCTTCAGGCAAGTCTTTCATGGTCTGCCCTGGTTTAAGCAATGAATACAGTTTTTCTTCCCTGGTGACTGTTGAATGAAAATGTTCTGTGACGCTCCCGATGGTGTTTTTAGCACGCATTAGTTTGTCGAAGGAATTAGCCGCTTCTACCGTCAAGTAGGGCACTGTCGCCGATCGTGATCGTGCGGCGACTCCAAGCCCTGCAAGCGCTTGATCAAGCGTGGGCGCGAACGGCTTAGAACTCGGTTTCTTAGACTTTCCCGAGTCGTACGAGTAAGTCTCGTCGGGCAGGCTAAAATCCACGCCTAAACGATTGCCGATGATTAGCACGCGCTTTCGTGTCTGCGGTACACCATATGCGGCAAGGTTGGCCTTATGGACTCGTACCGAGTAACCAAGCGCCAAAAATTCACGCACTAAAGCAAAAACATCCGCGCCATAACCTGAAGTGAGTAGACCCTCAACATTCTCAAAAATGAACCACCTTGGGCGGACTTCTCCGACTATTCGAAGATAATTGAAGATCAATCGATTGCGTGGGTCTTGTGTGTCACGCGCCCCAGCAGTGCTAAATCCTTGGCATGGGGGGCCTCCAATCACCGCAAAGGGTTCTTTTGCGCCCAAGAGTTCCCGGAAGAAATTTGGCTCAACAGCCGAAAGATCAACATTGTGGCAAGTGCTTCCGATATTTTCTTCGTATGTGGCGCAAGCATCCTTATTGATTTCTGCACCGCAAATTGGCAGCAGCCCCGCATTGGAAAAACCATAAGAGAAGCCACCAGCTCCGGAGAAAAGGGATAAAACTGAATCAGTCTTCGTGTTCGCGATTAGCATGATTGTTTGTGACTGCCTAGGGGTTCCTGTTCATTACAGGTCGTTCTTGTGCAGCATGAAGACGAACTGGTCGCCCGCGCTGACTTCCAGCCAGGTGAACGGCAGGCTGGGGTAGGCGGCTTCCAGCACCTCGCGGTTATGGCCGATCTCGACGACCAGCAGGCCGTTCGCGGTGAGGTGTGCGGCGGCATGTTCGAGGATGATGCGCGTCGCATCCAGCCCGTCGTGCCCGCTGCCGAGCGCCAGCTTGGGCTCGTGCAGGTATTCCTGCGGCAGCGCGGCGACCGACGCGGCGTCCACATAGGGCGGGTTGCTGACGATCAGGTCGTACTGCCTGCCGCCCAGCTTGGCGAACAGGTCGGATTCGATCAGGTGTACGCGGTCCTGCAGATCGTAGCCGGCAACGTTGCGTTCGGCGACCGACAACGCGGCCGCCGACAGATCCACCGCGTCCACGCCGGCATTGGGGAAGGCATAGGCGGCGAGGATCGCGAGGCAGCCGCTGCCGGTGCACAAGTCCAGCACGCTGCCGATTTCATCCGGTTTGGCGATCCACGGTGCAAGCTGCTCGAGCAGCAGTTCGCCGATGAACGAACGCGGCACGATGACGCGCTCGTCCACGTAGAAGCTGAAGTCGCCGAGGAAGGCCTCGTGCGTCAGGTAGGCGGCCGGCACGCGCTGTTCGACGCGCTGCTGGAGAATGTTCGATACTTCGGCGCGTTCCATGTCGGTCAGATGCGCATCGAGAAACGGATCGAGCCGGTCCAGCGGCAGGTGCAGCGTATGCAGGATCAGGTAGGCGGCCTCGTCGTAGGCGTTGCCGCTGCCGTGCCCGAAAAACAGTTTTGCCTCGTTGAAGCGGCTCACCGCGAAACGCAGCCAATCGCGTACGGTGTGCAGGTTGTGCGTCGCGCCGGAAAAATAATTGCTCATCAGTCGCCTCCGCTCATTCGGACAGCAGCTTGCGCAGGGTCAGGCAGTAGATATCCGACAGCGCGTCGAGATCGGCCACCGCCACGCATTCGTTGATCTTGTGGATGGTGGCGTTGAGCGGGCCGAGCTCGATCACCTGCGGGCAGATGCCGGCGATGAAGCGCCCGTCGGAAGTGCCGCCGCTGGTGGAGAGTTCGGTGGCCACGCCGGTCACTTCGCGTATTGCGGCGCTGACCGCATCCACCAGGTTGCCGCGCGGTGTGAGGTAGGGCTTGCCGGCCGGTTCCCAGTTCAAGTCGTATTCCAGGCCATGCCGGTCGAGGATTGCGCGGAATTTGCCCTTCAGGCCATCCTCCGTGCTGGCGGTCGAGAAGCGGAAGTTGAACATGATTTCCACCGTGCCGGGCACCACGTTGGTCGCGCCGGTGCCGCCGTGAATATTGGAAATCTGCCAGGAAGTCGGCGGAAAATATTCGTTGCCCTCGTCCCATGCCGTCGCGGCCAGCTCGGCAATCGCCGGTGCGGCGAGATGGATGGGATTCCTGACCAGATGCGGATAGGCGATATGGCCCTGCACACCCTTGACGGTGAGCGTGCCGGACAGCGAGCCGCGCCGCCCGTTCTTGATGGTGTCGCCGGCCTTGGCGACCGAGGTTGGTTCGCCGACGATGCAGTAGTCGATCAGTTCGTTGCGCTCCCGCAGCGCCTCGACCACGCGCACCGTGCCGTCCACCGCCACGCCCTCCTCATCGGAAGTCAGCAGCACGGCGATGGAGCCGCGATGCTGCGGATGGGCGGCGACGAATTTTTCGATGGCGGTGATGAACGCCGCCAGCGAGCCCTTCATGTCGGAGGCGCCGCGCCCGTACAGCATGCCGTCGCGCACCTCCGGCGCGAACGGATCGCTGTCCCATTTGTCCAGCGGGCCGGCAGGCACCACGTCGGTATGCCCGGCGAAGCACACCAGCGGCCCGGCATTGCCGCGCCGCGCCCACAGGTTATCCACATCGCCGCAGCGCATTTTCTCCATGTTGAAACCGAGCGGCGCGAGGCGCGCGCCGACGATGTCCAGGCACCCTTCGTCCGCCGGGGTCAGGGAGCGGCGCGCAATGAGCTGTTTGGCGAGTTGCAGGGTTTCGGACATGGCGCTGGCGGCTATTTGCCGGTTTAATCGGGTTCATCCAGATTGAGCTTGATGCCGCCCAAGTCGGACGACGGCTTCGGGCTTTTTGCCGAGTCTTCCTCGTCGGCATTGAATACCGGCACCTTCATGGTGTTGGTGCGCACCGAAAAATCGATCAGGGTGGACAGGTTGCTCGCCGAATCGGCGTTGCGCAGCGCCTCTTCCTTGGTGATCTGCCCGGTCTTGAACAGCCTGTACAGCGCCTGTTCGAAGGTTTGCGAACCGGCGGAGACGCTCTTCTCGATGGCTTCGCGGATTTTTTCGATTTCGTCGTTCTTGATCAGGTCGGCGATCAGCGAAGAGTTCAGCAGGACTTCCACGGCGGGTATCAGTTTGCCTTGCACGTTGCGCACCAGGCGCTGCGAGATCACCGCGCGCAGGCACATCGACAGGTCGGACAATACGCTTTGCCGCGAGTCGTAAGGAAAAAAATTCACGATGCGGTTCAGCGCGTGATAGCTGTTGTTGGCGTGCAGCGTGGTCAGGCACAGGTGGCCGGTCTGCGCGAAGATCAGCGCATGCTTGAGGGTGTCGCGGTCGCGCACTTCGCCGATCATCAGCACGTCAGGGGCTTCGCGCATCCCGCTGGACAGCGCATTCTCGTAACCGAGGGTGTCGGTGCCGATTTCGCGCTGGTTCACGATGGACTTGCCGTGCTTGAAGATGTATTCGACCGGGTCTTCGATGGTCAGGATATGGCCGCTCTTGACGCTGTTGCGGTGCTCGATCATCGTGGCGAGCGTGGTGGATTTTCCGGAGCCGGTGGCGCCGACCACCAGCACCAGGCCGCGCTTTTCCATGATCAGTTCTTTCAGCACGTTGGGCAGGTGCAGGTTTTCCACATTATCGATCTTGCCCTTGATATGGCGGATCACGATGGCGACATCGGTGCGCTGGCGGAAAATGTTGACGCGGAAGTTGCCGGTGCCATCGGCGCGGAACGAGAAGTTCATCTCCATTTTGGCTTCGAACTCGGCGATCTGTTTCGGCGTCATCATCTCGTAGGCGATGCGCTTGATGACCTCTGCATCCAGCACCTGCGCATTGACCGGCATGACGATGCCGTCGATCTTGATGTTGACCGGCGCGCCGACCGAGAAGAACAGGTCGGAAGCCTGCTTGTCGACGGCTAGTTGCAGCAATGGTGTGACGATCATGGTACTCCCCTCAGTTATTAGTCGTTAGACGTTAGTCGCTAGTTAAACCACCGCCGCGTAGCGGCGGCAACATCAACTAACGACTACCTGCTAACGGCTAGCTACTAGATTCCACGCAACAATTCATTGATGCCCACCTTACCCAAGGTCTTGGCATCCACCTTCTTCACGATCACCGCGCAGTACAGGCTGTATTTACCGTCTGCGGAAGGCAGGCTGCCGCTGACTACCACCGAGCCGGACGGGACGCGGCCGTAGATTACCTCGCCGGTTTCGCGGTCGTAAATTTTGGTGCTCTGGCCGATGAACACGCCCATCGAAATCACGCTGTTGTCTTCGACGATCACGCCTTCCACGATTTCCGAGCGCGCGCCGATGAAGCAGTTGTCGCCGATGATGGTGGGGTTGGCCTGCACCGGCTCCAGCACGCCGCCGATGCCGACGCCGCCGGAGAGATGCACGTTCTTGCCGATCTGCGCGCACGAGCCGACCGTCGCCCAGGTGTCCACCATCGTGCCTTCGTCGATATAGGCGCCGATATTCACGTAGGAGGGCATCAGCACCACGTTCTTTGCGATGAATGCGCCCTTGCGCGCCGCAGCAGGCGGCACCACGCGGAAGCCGCCTTCGCGGAAATCGCGGCTGTTGTAGTCGGCAAATTTGGACGGCACCTTGTCGTAGTAGTTGGTGAAACCGCCTTTGACGAAGGAGTTGTCTTCCATGCGGAACGACAGCAGCACGGCCTTTTTCAGCCATTGGTGCGTCACCCACTTCCCGTCGATCTTTTCCGCGACGCGCAGCTTGCCTTGGTCGAGCTGGGTGAGGGCGGTATCGACCGCTTCCTTGAGACGCGCATCGGCGTTGTGCGGAGTGATTTCGGCGCGGCGTTCGAAATTCTGTTCGATGATTTGCTGCAAATGTTCCATGATGATTCCCTTGTAGTTGTTAGTCGCTAGACGTTAGTCGTTAGTTGATGTTGTCCGCTACGCGGGTTTTTGCTGTAACTAGCGACTAACGTCTAACGACTAGCGACTGAATTTAACAATTCTTTGTGCCGCCTCCACTGTCTCTTCCGTACTGGCGACCAGCGCCAGGCGCACGAAGTTCTCGCCGGGATTCGCGCCATGTGCTGCGCGCGCCAGATAGCTGCCCGGCAGCACGGTCACATTATAGTCGCGATACAAGGCTTGCGCGAAGGCGGTGTCGGCAATCGGCGTGCGTACCCACAAGTAGAAGCCGGCATCCGGCAGCGCGACCGGCAGCGCCGGTTTGAGTATTTCCAGCACCCTGGCGAATTTCTCCGCATACAGGCGGCGGTTTTCCGCGACATGCGCCTCATCGTTCCATGCGGCGATGCTCGCGGCCTGCACCGCCGGGTTCATTGCCGAGCCGTGGTAGGTGCGGTACAGCGCGAATTTTTCGATCACCCTGGCGTCGCCCGCGACGAAACCGGAGCGCATTCCCGGCACGTTGGAGCGTTTCGACAGGCTGGAGAACACCACGAGGTTTTTGTAGTCGCAGCGCCCCAGTTGCTGCGCGGCCTGCAACGCGCCGAGCGGTTTGCTGTCGCCAGAATAAATCTCCGAATAGCACTCGTCCGATGCGATCACGAAACCGTAGCGGTCGCTCATCTCGAACAGCGTCTGCCATTCGGCGAGCGGCATCACGCGCCCGGTCGGGTTGCCCGGCGAGCAGACGTAGACCAGTTGCGCGCGCTGCCAGATTGCTTCCGGCAGTTGCGCGAAATTCAGCGCATAGTTGTCTGCGGGCAGCGTGTTGAGAAAATGCGGCGTGGCTCCGGCAAGCAGCGCCGCGCCTTCGTAGATCTGGTAGAACGGGTTGGGGCAGACCACCACCGGATCGTCCCTGCCGCGGTCGATCACCGTCTGGGCGAAGGCGAATAGCGCCTCGCGGCTGCCGTTCACCGGCAAAACCTGGGACTTTGCATCCGGCAGCGGAATGCCGTAGCGCGCCGCCAGCCAGTCAGCGATGGCATGGCGCAGCGCGTCGCTGCCGGCGGTTGTGGGATAATTCGCCAGCCCGTCGAGGTTGGCGGTCAATGCGTCCTTGATGAACTGCGGCGTGGCGTGCTTCGGTTCGCCGATGGACAGGCTGATGGCGCGACAATCCGGATTCGGCGTGACTTCGCGAAACAGCGCGGCGAGTTTCTGGAACGGATAGGGTTGCAGTTTTTGCAAGTCTGGGTTCATTTTTGTTTGCCGTTTACGCACGTACGGGAACGGCGGTTTAAATTTATCAGTTGGCGATTATAAGGGGCGTACCAGTGCCATCAAAACAAAATCTGCTGCCGATTGCCGGGGTGTTCAGCGGCGCGCTGGTATGGGGATTGATCTGGTATCCCTACCGCATGCTGCAGGATGCCGGCGTGTCCGGCGCGCTGGCGACGCTGGTCACCTACTTGCTGGCGATGCTGTGCGGCGCGTTCATGCTGCCGCGCGTGTGGCGCGAACTGCGCCTGCAGGATAAAGGCGGGGTTCGCTGGTGGGCGGTGGCGCTGGTATTGAGCGCGGGCTGGACGAATCTGGGCTATGTGCTGGCGGTGCTGCACGGCGAAGTGATGCGCGTGCTGCTGCTGTTCTATCTCGCGCCGCTGTGGACGATCCTGTTCTCCTATTGGCTGCTCGGCGAGCGGCTTAACCGCTACGGCTATTTCATCATCGCGCTGTCCTTCGGCGGCGCATTCATCATGTTGTGGGAGCCGCGGCTCGGCCTGCCTCTGCCGAATAACCCTGCCGAATGGAGCGGGCTGTCGGCGGGCATGGCTTTCGCGTTGTCCAACGTGGTGTCGCGGCGCGCCGCGCATCTGAGCGTCGAGGCGAAGTCCCACAGCGTGTGGTTTGGCACGGCGCTGCTGACCGCGCCGCTGCTATGGTGGCAAGGCGGCCTGCCGGATCAACTGCTGACGATCGATGCGCGGGCCTGGCTGGTGCTCGTATTGCTCGGCGTCGTGCTGTGCGCCGTCAGCTTCGCGGTGCAGTATGCCCTTGCCTATCTGCCCGCCAATCGCGCCATCGTCCTGTTCCTGTTCGAGCTGGTGGTTGCCGCCGCGTCGTCGTATTTTCTCGCCGGCGAAGCGATGCATCTGCGCGACTGGCTTGGCGCAATGCTGATTGTTTCTGCCAGCCTGTTGTCGGGGAAGCTGTATGCGGAACCGAAGTAGGGCACACTCCATGCACCGATGATTCCGGTGTATCCGGGTGAAACGCGCCTGCACCTGCGGCCAGTGGATTGGCAGGATTATCCCGGGTAATTCAGCGAGGTAAACCCCCGGCTATAATGCTGCGGGTTGCGGCGCGGTTTTGTTGCGGCGGTTGCGTAAATGGAGCGGGCTATATTGTGAGCAAGTAAAAGAGTCAAGAGGCGCGAGGCCGAATAACCGCAAAGCGCGCCTTTGTTGGCCCCTGCCTGCACAAGCCGCAAAGTTGTGTGGTATCTTCGCATATCCGTTTGTATGCATGCCTTCCCGATGCCATGAGCCTGTTTGCCCTGATCGCCGCGCTGCTGCTGGAGCAACTCCAGCCGCTTTCCTCGCGTAAATACCTGTATGGGTGGTTGTCCGGCTACGTCAATTTTTTCCGGGATCACTTCAATACCGGCCAGCAAAAGCACGGCAAGATCGCCTGGCTGCTGGCGGTGTTGCCGCTGCTGGCCGGCGTGGCGGCGCTGTACTGGCTGCTGTGCGGCGTACATCCGGTGTTTGCCTGGGCTTTCAACGTGCTGGTGCTGTATCTCACCATGGGCTTTCGCCAGTTCAGCCACTATTTCACCGGCATTCATCAGGCGTTGCGCGACGGCAAACTGGAGGAGGCGCGCGGGCTGCTGACCCAGTGGCGCGGCGTGCCTTCGCACGAACTGAACGCCGAAGAAGTGGCGCGCGTCACCATCGAGGAAGGGCTGATCGCCTCGCACCGCAACGTGTTCGGCGTGATCGTGTGGTTCGTGCTGTTCAGCGCGCTGGGCATCGGCGGTGCGGCGGGCGCGTTGCTGTACCGCATCGGGCAGTTTTTGCGCAAGCGCTGGGGCGACGAGGACGAGGCCGAACTGGGCGAATTTCCCGGGAGCAAATTCGGCGGGTTCGCGCGCGAGGCGTTCTATGTGCTGGAATGGCTGCCGATCCGCATGACCGCCGCGACCTTCGCCATCGTCGGCAACTTCGAGGACACGGCATATTGCTGGCGCACCCAGGCGGCGAGCTGGCCGGACAAGGAAGCGGGGATATTGCTGGCCAGCGGTGCGGGAGCGTTGGGCGTGCGTCTCGGCATGCCGATCCCGCAAGGAGGTCTGTTCCTCGATAGGCCGGAACTGGGCGCCGGCGACGATGCCGATCCCGGCTTCATGCAAAGCGCCATCGGGCTGGTGTGGCGTTCGGTGGTGTTCTGGCTGATCCTGCTGTTGCTGCTGACGCTGGCGAGTTTGCTCGGCTGACAGAAGGTGAGCGAATGGACATCCTGACCCACGGCCTTCTGGGCGGAACCCTCGCCCAATCGTGCAGCAGCAAGAGCGAGACGCGCGCCGCCACGGTGGTGGGTTTTTTCGCCGCTTTGCTGGCGGATGCCGATGCGCTGATCCGTTCGGACACCGACCCGCTGCTGGTTCTGGAATACCACCGCCAGTTCACCCATTCGCTGATTTTCATTCCCGCCGGCGCGTTGCTGGCCTCGCTGATTCTCTGGCCGGCCTTCAAGGCGTACGGGCGCCCGCTCGGTTTCCGGCGCATCTATCTGTACGCCTTGCTGGGCTGCGCCACCAGCGGCCTTCTCGATGCCTGCACCAGCTACGGCACACACCTGCTGTGGCCGTTTACCGGAGATCGCATCGCCTGGAGCATCGTGCCGATCTTCGATCCGCTGTTTTCGCTGATCCTCGGCGCGGCGATGCTGGCCGGGCTGCGCTGGCGCAAGACGCTGCCGGCGCGCATCGGCCTGATGCTGGCGGCGGCGTACCTGTCCATCGGCTGGATCCAGCATCAGCGCGCCGCAGAGGCGATGCGCGCAACCGCTGCGTTGCGCGGGCACGAGGCCGCAAAACTGACTGTCAAACCGACCATGGGCAACCTGCTGCTGTGGCGCTCGATCTACCGCGCCAACGGCGTCTATTACGTCGATGCGGTGCGCATCGGGCCGGGCGGAGACACGCGGATCTATCCGGGGAATACGGTGCGCGCCTTCGATCTGCCCCGCGACCTGCCGGCGCTTTCCACCGCTTCGATGCTGAGCCATGACATCCGGCGCTTCGACTTTTTTTCGGACGGCTATCTGGCCCTGCATCCCGAAGACCCGGGCCTGCTCGGCGACGTGCGCTACGCGATGCTGCCCACCGCCACCCGCCCGCTGTGGGGCATCCGCCTCGATATGCGGCACCCGCAGGCGCATGCGCAGTTCGAAACCTCGCGGCAAATGTCGCGCGAGGAAATCGAGCGGTTCTTCGGGATGTTGATGGGCGCGGATTGAGCGCCGCATCATTCATCCCATCGTTCGCCTTCACCCCCTCCAGCCCCCATTGCCAGCATGTAGGGCGGATGAGCGTAGCGTCAACCAAGTCAGATGGCTATGCAAAGCTATCCGCCGTATGCTGACCTTTCGCGCAACTTTCATTCGGCGGATAACGGCCTGTGGCCTCATCCGCCCTACGGCTCTGCTGAAATAGCTCTTAACCGGGTGCCATGAGGGATCAGATCATTCTTCCCCCGTTAATATTTTTCCGTCCCGGTTCCCCGAAAATGGGAAAATAGACCATTCTCCATCAAGCTCAACAACAGATGCCCCTTCCGAAACCGCTCCAGCCTGCCATAGTCCGGCGCCTGTCTCCGCTGCGTGACCTGTTGCCTTTCCTGCGCCCTTATCGCGGGCGGGTCGCGCTGGCTTTCGCGCTGCTGTGCCTCGGTTCCGTGACCATGTTGCTGGTGCCGCTGGCGTTCCGCGACCTGATCGATTTCGGTTTCGGGCAACGGGAGAACACCACCGGCGGGCTGCTGGGCACATCGAGCCTGAACAGCCATTTTGTCCTGCTGTTCGGGCTGGCGGTCCTGTGGGCGCTGACCGTGGCGGCGCGCTATTACACCCTGACCTGGGTCGGCGAGCGGGTCACGGCGGATTTGCGCAGCGCGGTGTATGCGCGGATGCTGCTGCAATCGCCGCAATTTTTCGAGACCGTGCAGACCGGCGAAGTGCTGTCGAGGTTGACGGGCGACACCACGCTGATCCAGTCGCTGATCGGCAGCTCCGTTTCGATGGGCTTGCGCAGCCTGTTCCAGTTCATCGGCGGCATGGTCATGCTCGCGGTCACCAGCTTTTATCTGTTTTCATTGAACCTCGGGTTGATGGCATTGCTGATGCTGCCGATCTTCGCCATCGGCCGCAAAGTGAAAAAGCTGTCGCGTGAATCGCAGGACAGGGTCGCCGACGCCTCGGCGCTGGCCGGCGAGATCCTCAACGCGATCCCGACGGTGCAGGCCTACACGCAGGAGCGCCAGGAAACCGGGCGCTTCACCGGCCGCGCGGAAGCGAGCTTCGCCAGCGCGATCCGGCGCACGCGCGTGCGCGCCGCGCTGACCGCGGTGATTATCGCGGCCTCGATGGGCGCCATCATCTTCGTGCTGTGGGTCGGCGCGAACCTGGTGCATCAAGGCAGCATGACCGGCGGGCAACTGGCCTCGTTCATCCTCTATGCGGTGCTGGTGGCGGGCAGCGTGAGCACCATGGCCGAAGTGTGGGGCGACGTGATGCGCGCGGGTGGCGCAACCGAGCGCCTGCTGGAATTGCTGCATGCGCAGCCCGTCATCGCCGAGGCTGCCGCGCCGCAGGCGCTGCAACAGCCCCGGCAGGCGGCGCTCCGCTTCGAGCGGGTCGGCTTCCGTTACCCGGCGCGCCCGGAAACCGCCGCGCTGGACGACATTACGCTGGACATCGCCCCCGGCGAAACCGTCGCGCTGGTCGGCCCTTCCGGCGCGGGCAAGACCACCGTGTTCCAGCTCCTGCTGCGCTTTTACGATGTGACCGGCGGTTGCATCCGCCTCAACGGCCAGGACATCCGCCAACTGAGCCTGCACGAGCTGCGCGACAAGATCGCCATCGTGCCGCAAGACCCGGTGATCTTTTCGGACAACGCGCTGGAGAATATCCGCTACGGCCGCCCCGCCGCGAGCGACGCGGAAGTCATCGCCGCCGCCAGCGCGGCGCAGGTGGACGAATTCATCGGTCGCCTGCCGGAAGGCTACCGGACCTTCCTCGGCGAACGCGGCACCCGCCTGTCCGGCGGCCAGCGCCAGCGCATCGCCATCGCGCGGGCGATCCTGAAGGACGCGCCGCTGCTGCTGCTCGACGAAGCCACCAGCGCGCTCGATGCGGAATCGGAAATCCTCGTGCAGGAAGGCCTGAACGCCGCGATGCATGGCCGCACCACGCTCATCATCGCGCACCGTCTGGCCACCGTGCAGAAAACGCACCGCATCGTGGTGCTGGAACACGGGCGCATCGTCGAGACCGGCACGCCCGCAGACTTGCGGAAGCAGGGCGGGCTATACGCGCGGCTGGCGCGCTTGCAGTTCGATGTTTGATTTGAGCCTTAAAAGCAAAGAGGCCGGATTGCTCCGGCCTCTTTGCTGCGCATGAATCGCAAACACTGCTTATCTCTATCAAAACACCCTGAGTTTCACTTGAACGGAAATCGCCCCATACAGCCTGTTTTTGTAACTGGGGACAATCAGGATGTTTGTGCCGACATATTTGTATTCCATGCTGACGGCGGGGATGACCGCGGGAAACCAGCCGCCGTCTCTCGTTTTAGGATACCCGTCCAGGGCTCCAACCACCGCGCCGAGACGCGCGAGCCAGTTCGAGCGGCTGCCAATACCAGCCAAGGAAATGTGAAGTTTCATTGTCGCTGTTATCGAATGAACCGACGGTGACAGAACTGACCGTCGAATAACGGTATTCGATTCCCGGCCCGAAGTTGTTGTCGTTAAGCCCCTTGTTTTTATTGAAGTGGAAAGAGTAAAACCCCGGGTTCACCCAGAATTCGCTGATCGGTTTCGGTTCGATGACTGAAAAAATTTCCGCGTTCGAGGGGTATGAAACAGCGGCCAGACCAACGAAGGACAGTATTCTTAACAAAGGATAGAAAGGCATTTTGCGGCAGGCGGTTTTGGAAAAATTCATCTTAGCCAAGAAAATCATGTGTGTCAAAGAAGAAGAAGGCTGCTCATGATTTATACATGTGCGTCGGATTTTTTATGTTGCCGGAGCATAAATTAAATTTTCCTGGGTTAAAATCCACACGTTATGCTTTCAGGGGTTTGCGAAGCGGGCCGTGCGCCATGTGTTCGTTTGCGCTTATATTTTTTTCAGGGGGATGTTTTGAAGCTATCAATCAGGCAAAAGTTGGTTTTATTGGCGGGAGTCTTTCTCATCGCACTTGTTGCCATCAGCGCGAGCCTCTTGTTGTCGCTGAAAAAGGGCAACGACTTTTCGGAAGAGCTGGCCGCCGATCACCTTGTTCCCACGCAAATTCTGGGAGATATCCGGACCATTATCCAGGATAACAGGCCCAGGCCTTGCTGATATTGCAACACAACCCGGCCATGGCTACGTCGAGCCTGCACGATCACAAGATCGAATTCCACCTGGATAGGATTGCCGCCAACCAGGGCAAAATCGATCAAGCTTTCGAAAAATATGCAAAGCACAGTTTTTTCGAGGGCGAGGGAAGCTCATTCCAGAAACTCAAGGTTGCCCGCGAGGATTTTGTTGCGAACGGCATTCAGAAGGTGGTCGAGGTGGTCAAGAAGGGCGACTATGATCAGGGTACGCTCATTCTGTTGAAAGAGATGAACCCCAGAGCCAAGAACGTGCTCGACGCGGCAGACGAGCTGTCAGCGCTTCTGGAAAAGGTGACGGCAATCGAGATTTCCCGGCAGAAGGAATCCTACGCCTTTACCCGGAATTCCATCGTCGCCATTGTCATTATTTTAGTCGGCCTCGGCGCGCTGTTCAGCTTGTGGATTATCCGTTCCGTTGCCGCCCCGGTGTCGGCGCTTGAATCGGCCATGGTCATCATCACTCAAACCAAGGACTTTACCATGTCGACCGGCGTGAAATCCTTCGATGAAATCGGGCGCATCGCAAGGGCATTTCATGATCTCCTGCGGAAAATGCGGACAACGCTTCTCTCCGTAAGGGAGAACAGCAACAATGTTAAAGCCAGCGCCGAGGCCGTTGCATCGGGATCGCAGAGCATCAGCGAATCGATAGCGCAACAATCGGAGAAGAGCGCGGCAATCGCTGCGGCAATCGAGCAACTGTCGGTATCGATCACCTCGGTAGCGGATTCCGCAAGAAGCAGCGACGAAATTTCGGTGAAAAACCGCGACGATGCCATGCAGGGGTCCGCGGCGATTGGCGAAGTCCAGCAGAGCATGGAGCGATTGACCCAGAACACCGGGCAAACCGCAAACCTCGTCAAATCACTGTCGGAACGTTCTTCACAAATTACCAGGATAGTGGAAGCGATCAAGGGGATTGCGGATCAGACGAATCTGCTGGCGCTCAATGCCGCAATCGAAGCGGCCAGAGCCGGGGAGCAAGGCCGCGGCTTTGCCGTCGTCGCGGATGAAGTCAGGAAACTCGCCGAGCAGACCGGGAAATCCACGCAGGAAATTTCGGCGATGGTGGCGGAGATACAGCAGGATATCGGCAACACCTGCACTTCCATGGATGAAAACGTGGCGCTCGTCGCCGCCTGTCTCGAGCTTTCCCGGAAAGCAGACGGTATCCTGACCGGCCTCGCGGCAGGAGCCGGTGTTATCAACACTCATATCAACGAGATTGGCCGGGCCATGAGAGAGCAGGATGCGGCCGCAAAAGCGGTAGCGAATTCGATGGAAGGGATTACTCAAATGGCCGAGGAAACAGCCAGCGCAAGCGGGGCAGTGGCCGAAAATGCCAATGACCTGCGCAGCATTGCGGGCAACCTGAACGACATCGTTGCGCAATTCAAGGTTTAGGGCCTGTTCCAGCAGGTTTCAGCCCCGGGCCAATCGGGCTTCGCTTCCGGCATCGTGAAACGAAATCGTTCAGGACTCAATCAGAGATTCCTTGGTCTTACTGTGCCACAAAGCGATCAAGGGATGCGGTGCAAGGCAAAATCGGGCGAAGTGGGGTTGGCAGGGGTGGGCGGATTGCCGTTGCCGCCCAACTCGCAAAAAGCGGAGTTTACATAGAGTAAATGAGCATTTTGAGCCGCCCCATTTGAACCCGAATAGTCCATTAGAACCGATAGTCCCCTCCCCCTTGCAGGGGGAAGGTTAGGATGGGGGTAGAAGTGGTGGAAGCTGCACGTGCGAATTTTGCATTTTGAGTTTTTCTACAGCTTCAACGTGGAATTAACCGGCTCCGCGCTTTTGCGGAGTCCGGGTTGAACGCCGGGCTAGACTTGACGGCAACTCTACAAGTCGTCCTGATACAAACTTGTGAAGCACGCTGGCGATCAATGTTTGGTATGGCATGCCTTCTTCAAGCGCTCGGGCTTGAATATCCATCAGGTCGGGCGAGGAGAGGCGAATATTGACCCGTTTTTCCTTGAGGAAGGTGGCTGTCGCAGCGGCCTTGAATTTTGCCAGCTTTGCTTTTGACGGAGAGGTGGATTTAAGCTCGCCTTTCTCGTAGGCGGCCAGCAAGTCTTTTTCGAACGTATCAAGTTTTTTCATCTCGGTTACTCCATAAGCAAATAGTCACGGGTGGCCTTCCTGCTTGGAATCACCGTCTTCAAGAAATAGTGATCCGGCTCTTCAACGTAAGGCACCAGATAAACATAACCATCAAATGCCACGACAAGAACGGACTGGTTTGGATATTTTTCCGCGTTTGGGTGGCGCAACTCATCAAGCAAACCATCCGCCTCAATCGCAAGCGCTATCACCTCAAAGGAAATGTCACGCTCAACTTTCAGCGTCTCGTTTTTCTCAGGGTTCCAGCGAAATGGTTTCACGCGGTAAGTCTACTGTAATGTGTGCCTATTGTCACCTTTTGGCATGAGAGGTCGACCGTAGGGTTATGCGTCAATAGGGGGCCTGATGGCACTCGGTTAAGCAATCGTTGATCGTGAATAAGTTGTAGGGCGGATGAGGCCGCAGGCCGTTATCCGCCGAATGGAAGTCGCAACGTCAATAGGGAGATCACGGTTTTCACCCAAACATACCCCCTGATTCCGGTTCCGCCACATTGCGCGGACGCCCCGATTTTCCCGGCACCGCACGACGCCCCAATGCTGCCGCGACCTGCTCGGCGAACAGCGGACTTCCCAGCGCGAAATTACCCTGCGTTGCGCGGCGGATTTCATCCACCAACCCCGGTTCCAGCTCATGCCTGAACAATTCCCGATACGCCGCTTGACGGCCCGCCGCATCCGCCCCCAGTGCCGCATACACCTCGTGTGGAACCGCCAGCGAATTCTCCTCCCCCTGCGCATTGGCGCGGTAGCTAGACCAGCGATAGTCTGCCGGATGCTCCACCATGCCGGCCCGCACCGGATTGAGTTCGATATAACGCTGGCAGGACAGCAGATAGTCTTCCGCCTGCGTCAGGCAGGAGCGAAAACGGCCTTCCCACAATGTGCCGCTACGCCGGTAGGTGCGATTCACGTACTGCACGTAGCGCTGCCCCAACGCCTTCATCATCTCCCCCGGTGCGGCATCGTGCTGAGCCGACACCAGCAGATGCACATGATTGGTCATCAGCGCATAGGCATGGATACGGCAGCCGGTCGAGCCCGCATACAGCGCCAGCCAGTCAAGATAGAAAAGGTAATCCTCATCGGCAAAGAAACATGCCTGACGATTGTTGCCGCGCTGAATCAGATGCAGCGGAATGTTCGGCAGAACGAGGCGGGGGCGGCGGGGCATGGAGAAATCCGGATGGATTGAATCCAGTCAGATTATCAGAAAACCGTGGTCTGTCCCTGAGGTTTCTGCCTGAGGTTTCTGAGGTTTCTCAGCCTTTTCAAGTTCAGTCCAGATAAGCTCGGGGCTTACGCGTAATTTCTGAACATTTGTAAGCCATGATTTTGTCAAATGATTCAGTTCTGGAATGGTACAGCCAATCACAAAATACTTGTCCGTCTGTGCGTCCCTTTCATTTTTCTTGCCAAAGAAAATATGCTCTATGTCTTTTCTTTCACCACCAAAATAAAGGTTTGAGTGTGCAATTGCGTGGCGTATGACCTTTAGAGTTTTATCGGTAGTAAGGTCTAATTTGCTATTCTGACCAAACCAGCTACTTGGCCCATTTGAGAAATCGTCTACGTTGTATTGCCACCATTGCTCGCAATTGTTGCAATACGTGGAAGAGCTAAACGGTTTATCAAGTTCAAGATGCTTGCGTATGTTTTGCGTATTGCTGATATCAGACCGTGTTGCTCCACTGGTATTTGAAGCCCTCTCGTAAGGCAGCAAAAATGCAGTTGCTAATTTCATAAGCAAATAGGTGACATCAAGGTTTTTGCGCATGGCAATCGGTGAAAACTCTTGATCTAAGTCTTGAATTCTCTGGGGGAGATCAACAGTAAAGTTTCTGTATGCGGTCACGAGGCACCTATTGCATAACGTCAAGTTGAGCGGCGCGCTTTTGCGCCGTCCCGCTCGAACGTAAGGTTAGGCATTGTCATTTCTTCTTCGCCATCCAGACAGTAACTAAGCGTGTGGGGCGGACAATGTCCCACTGCACCAAGGAGCACTGAACAATTTTTGGGTTACCGCCAGCATCTGGTACAACTACAGTGGCACCTAAAGGGTCGTTTTTAAGCGGCTCCACATAAACCTTTCTTTGATCGCCGGATGGGTCAGTAATTTTACATCCTATGCTAGCACTGCCCTGTGCTCGCAGAACAGAATCTTGGAGTTGCTCCGTTATGGCAATCTCATCATGTATATGTTCTTGAGACTCGCCACCAATAAAATGTCCGACTTCATAACTGCCTCCGGCTACAACTATCAATAGCAAAAAACCTGCTTTCCAACTTGCACCTTCTCCGTTGCTCATGTTTAACCTCTCAACAGTAACAATGCCTAACGTGGAGGTCACCGACGCTGCGCGGCTTTATCGCGCAGCGTCCGGTGGACCGCAGGGTTATGCCTACTATTCAATTTCACCCGACCCCAGCCATTTGTTAATGAACTCACGGCCTTTTGCCGTAAGCGCATATAGCTTCTGGGATGGCATGTCGTTCATGATGATGCCGCTGTCTTGGCCTGTGTACATCAATAGACCATCTTGCAGTAGGTACATAAGCATGATGTCCAGCCCTCCGGGCAACCAAATTTGATTCGTCTGCGGATTGTCGGCAAATACCTTGAGCACTCGTTGCTCAAAGTCACCATAGCGAGAGTTCAAGACACCCAAGTTGTGCTTGTAGTTGAACATCGCCTTGCGATCTATGTCGCCGCGATCAAACCGTGTATGGCAAGTAGGACAAAGCGCAATCAGATTGTCGAACGCATGCTCTTTGCAGGTGGCCCAGGGAACGATGTGGGCGAGCTCAACAGGGGTTTGGCGACAAGTCGGAATAGCACAACGATGCCCCGCCTCGACGAGAACTTGGCGTTTTAACGAAGTCGGAATAGGTGGGCGCTGGTCGTCAGTCATAGTAGGCATAACGTAAAAGTAAGGGGCTGCGCGCTTTTGCGCAGTCCCGCTTGACTGCCGGGTTGGGCGTCACTTCAATGCTCCAAGAAGAGCCTCTTTGTGAGCCAAAGACAATGAGAGAAATGCGTTCGGACAGGCTGCGGCTGCTGCTTTGTATGCGAGCGCACAGTAGTCTTTTGCCGGTGCATTAGTTGCGGAGTAGGCGGAATCCGCGATGGAGAGTGTTGGCCCAAATACAAGCCTTTCGCCAACTCAGACGTTGCGGACATCTGATTTGCAGTATCTTGGATTGCACATGCCTTTACACCAAAGTAGCTTATGTTTTGAAGCTCAAGGGGCATTGGCTTGCAGTAGATATCCATCTGGACGAAAGATGAAAGAACTGCGGAATGAGCCTCTTGTAGTTTTGTGTCAAAACTACGGTGGTAAAGAAACACGGCAATTAGCCCAATGGCTCCGATTATTGCGGCAGCAGCTTGAAACAACGGATTAGAAATGCTTTGGCATACACCAAGAAGCACCCCAAGGCTAGCCAGCGCGAGCGAAAGGGATGTGACTGGTTGCCCCTGAATCAGCGCAATAACAGCGAGGACAGCCCCAAGCAGAGCTATTGCGGCGGCGAAGTAAAAACGAGTCATTGTGAAGACGCCCAACGTGGAGCTAAGGGACTGCGCGCTTTTGCGCAGTCCCGCTTGAGCGTAGGGTTAGGCTTCTTCGACAAGGAACAGCCTCACGATTGGCGTAACTGCTCGGCCTTTGTGACCGTTAGCTGCTCCGGCAGGAATAAAGATTGCAGTGCCTTCTGGGTAGCGAACCACTTTACCTTTGAAGTCAATTTCAAGCTCGCCACTCAAGACAATGCCGACATGTCCTTTTTCGCACCAGTGCGGCTCAACAAACTCGCTGGTGAACTCGGCAATGCGCAACTTCTTACCATCACGAGAAAATGATTTAAATCGAGCGCCTGGCAAAGGCGACTCCCATGGCAACTCGTCAAAATTTACGGCGAACATTTCTATTCCTTTCCACCAGAAACCTAACGTAAAAGTGAGGGGCTGCGCGCTTTTGCGCAGTCCCGCTTGAGCGTAGGGTTAGGGTGTTGGTTGCCATGAAATATCAATTTTTCTATGGCTCGAAACACAGTCGCGCAAGTAAAGATTTATGAGGCTCTGATATGGGACACCCTTTTCATCAGCCATTTGTTTGAAATAGCCAATAACGTCTTCGCTCAACCGCATCGTGACGGGTTTTTTGAGCTTGGCCGCATAAGGATTTTTTTTGGATTTCATTTTTGACAGATCGTATTCAGTTTTCATGGTCTGATTCCTTGATAATAGTTACTCTCGATTTTCGTGGCTTTTCTTGCCGAGATGATCCGAATAATGCTGCCTCGATCACGTTCGCAATGACAGACAATCAGGAGGTGAGCTTCATCACTGAAACCAAGCATCAGAAATCTGTCTTCTGACACAGAATTCTCTTCATCAAAAAATTGCACCGCGAACTCGTCATAGAAGACAGATTGAGCCTCCTCAAACGAAATGCCGTGTTTTTTCTTGTTTGAGGTCGCCTTGGCTGTATCCCACTCGAACTTAATCATGAATACATTGTATGTACGCAGGGTGAATTGTCAAGAAGCCTGCGACGGAAGCCCCAACGTAAAGTTAACCGGCGCTCCGCCACGCTTTTTGGCGGAGCGTCCGGGTTGAACGGCGGGTTCGGCTTGTACCTCATGCCCTACGTGAATGGCGCGTGACATAGTTGCGCAGCACTCCGTCCATGCGTGACTGCCAACCTTCACCAGTGGATTTGAAAAACTCCAAAACCTCGGGGCTGTAGCGCACTGATACGAGTTGCTTTGCACTCTCTGACTTGGGGCGACCGCGCACGGCTCGTAATGGAACCATTGATTTCAACTGCTTTGGCGTGAGCGGCTGGGCGTCGGGATCTGCCTTGGCCGCAGCGGTAATAACCTTGTCTTCTTGCAGAGTAGGCATTACAACAGATGGGCGTTTAGATATTTTTGACATAGTGTGTTACCTCGCGACGATTGGCTTGGCGCAGGCTAATAATCCTTCGCATGTTGCCACGTTCCACAAATGCTACGTAGTAGAGAATCACTGTCTTCGGTGCGAGTGCAATCATGCGCAACTCGCCGTACTCGAAGCGGTCATCGACCCAAACCAGCGCAGCTTCCCAGTCGAGTTCATCTGCCAATGAAAGAGAGACGCCATGTTTCGTCTGGTTTGTTGCGTCTTTGGCTGGATCGAACTCAATTTGCATGCTTTACTGTAGCTACAATAAAGACATTTGTCAAACGAGAAGCGTGGCGTGTTTTTACAGGGCCGAACGTGGAGCTAAGGGGCGCCGCGCTTTTGCGGCGTCCCGCTTGAGCGTAGGGTTATGCCTTTTTATAGTTAACGTCAAATGTATCTACACCCCGGCAGCCTTCAAGCTTACCTTCTGTCATTCGATGATGATGGTTGCACAACCATAAACCGTTTGATAATTTGTCCGAGCCACCAAGTTTGTGTGGTTTTATATGTGCGCCTTCAATTTGTCCTGAGCAAGCTGTGCGAAGAATGTTTATTGGCAGGTTTTTAATTTTTTCAATTTCGCACTCAGACTCAATCTTTTTCAGGCTTCTATTTAATGATGCATTCCTTGTAAAAACAGGCTTTGAAGGATACAACCATAAAAATAAATACCAACTTTTAGCAATTATTTGGCTGATGTCTTTTTGATTGAAGCCCCTTCCGAGACACAAAACGAATACGTTGCCGATGCCTGTTTTGCCCTTAGCATCTTTACCAAATACCGCCCTTCCAAAACCATTCTTCTCTATTTCGTCAAGTTCATGAAGGAACTCTTGAATATTTGTTGTTTTAATTCTTTCATATTTGCTGTTTTGTTTAAACCGCAAGAAATGCTCATCTCTGTATTGTGCGGTATCCAGAATAATGTTTTTGAAAATGTCATATTCAAAGTTGCTTTTAAAAAATGAGGTCATTATTGGCGTGTGTGCCAAGACGAACAACAAATGATTTTTACCTTCTTTCTCAAAGTACAGATAACCACTGCGATAATCGTTTCGTCTATTTCTGTCAGCTTTCTGAAAATATGAAAATGCCAGATCTAATACAAAATACTCGTCACGATTATTTACTTTTCTAGATATTGCTTCACGCCCCAATTTCTCAGAAACGGCGCTAACAATGTCATCTACTATCTCTGGTGTTTTAACCATTTTCCTTCAGTATGCTGGCATAACGTAGAATTGAGGGGCAGGCCGCTTCTGGCCTGTCCCTCTCGAATGACGGGTTGGGCATCACACTAGCGCGCTCGCATTAAGGCAAGCAGCTCCCCTTTCGCAACCTCAAACATCAAGAGACAGCACAGCCAAAGAATTCCGACCAATAAAATGGCGACCCAGCCTAGCCCATAAAACCAAATTGATGCACTACTCGCAGACGTTAGCGCCTTGACCAAGTTTACAAGCTGTGGATACAAAAACGCGCTAAATATAAACAATGCCGAGCCATAAATGATAAGAAATGAAGAAGAAAACAAGAACCTTTTTTTATCCGTAATATTTGCATTTGTCTTAAACATCATCCGCCCCCAATGATTAGTAAATACATGCACCGAAAATGAATCCTTTCAACAGCTTCGCCAAACGAATGACTACACCGACCTGCGCGGTTTTTTGCGCAGGTTCGGTGAAGTGATGGGCTGAACCACGAAGCGACAAAGTCGTAATGTATGAGTGTTATTTTTTAGGCGGATATAAATCGAATTTCTTATAAACCTGTTTTTCTTGCCCCACTGGATGCGCCTCAGATTCAGCTTTGGCTTTCTGGGCTGCGTCTTCAAAACCTTTGATCATTAGCGCCTGAACGCACGCCTTATCTTTTTCGTTCAAAGGAGTTCCCTCCTTCATCATCTTTCCATACCTCTCGCCAGTCATGTCGCATGCTTCCTCTTTTGGTGAGCAAGCGCAAAGGAGAGAAGCGATAGCAGATAACAACAATAGTTTTCTTGTTGGGTGCATTGAAAGTTTTTGCGATTGTGTCACGAGGATATTGCCAGTGCCATTAGCCAACATTTTGAATTGCCTGATCATGTTTTTTCCCTTTCAGTTGCCGCATTGAAGGCGATGCGGATACGCCCAACGTGCAGCTAAGGGGCGCGCCGAAGGCGCGTCCCAGCGACCAAAGGGAGCGAACTTGAGCGTAGGGTTAGGCCCTACCGCACCTACTGCCGAATTTTGCTCTTTGTCGTTATCCATTCCCTCAACTTCCTAAGTTTTCTAGGTGCTCTTTCAGCCCAGGCAATCTCTGCACCGTCTTCAATGTCTTCGTAGATCGGAAGAACCTCCGTCACACCAAGATATTCCCATTGAACGGGAATGCCTTGTGGGCCTCCTTTGTATGGTTTTGAGTTTAGCTTTCCGATTTTCTCAATCTTTGTGTACGCAGCCTCGATAGACGAGGCTTTAACAAGAACCGTGTTTTCCCAAGACGTAAACCTAGCCTCTGGGTCATTGCGGTTAGGGTCATCTAGCTCAACAAATCGCAAAAGATACGAACCGACGTACCAACCAACAGGTGACTTGTTCTTATCGTATGTCATGGTGAATCGCGTTGTAAGGCCTAACGAATGAAAGGGACTTCCCCGTCCCGAGGCTGCGGCGGAAGCCGCAGGCGGCAACAAGTGCCATGATGGAATCTCGTCATTTCATCAACACCACGAAAGGGGAAGTCCATGAGCATTATCACCGTAGGAATCGATCTCGCCAAGAACGTGTTTGCCGTGCATGGCGTAGATGATACTGGCCGCGCCGCGCTGGTCAAGCCGAAAGTTTCGCGCGCGGATTTGCTGTCGCTGGTCGCGCAATTGCCGCCGTGCCTGATCGGGATGGAAGCATGTTCGGGCGCACACCACTGGGCGCGGCAGTTCAGGCAATACGGCCACACGGTCAAGCTGATGGCGCCGAAGTTCGTCGCGCCCTACCGCATGACCGGCAAGCGCGGCAAAAACGATGCGGCGGACGCCGCCGCGATCTGCGAAGCCGTCACCCGCCCGTCCATGCTTTTCGTTCCGGTCAAGGAAGAACACCAGCAAATCATCCTGTGCCTGCACCGCACCCGGCAGGGGTTTGTCGAGGAACGCACCGCAGCCTACAACCGCCTGCGCGGCCTGATCGCCGAATTCGGCATCGTGCTGCCGCAGAAGGTGATCTGCCTGCGCCGCGAGATCGGTGCCTATCTGGAAGACCTGCCGGGCTATGCCAACCTGTGTGTCGGCGACCTGTTGTCGCACACCGCAGACATCGACGCGAAGATCGCCGAATACGACCGCGCCATCGCTAAAGCCGCGCGCGACGACGCGCGAGGCAAACGGTTGATGCAACTCCCCGGCATCGGCCCTGTCACCGCGAGCGCGCTGCTGGCCAGCATGGGCGGCGGCCACGACTTTGATAACGGACGCCAGGTTGCGGCGTGGATCGGTCTGGTGCCGGGGCAATACAGCAGCGGCGGCAAGGCGCGACTGGGGCGCATCACCAAGGCCGGAGACAGCTACTTGCGCAGCCTGCTGGTCATGGGCGCGCGTGCCGTGCTCAACAGCTTGGGCGACAAGCAGGATCGCTTCAGCCGCTGGGCCAGAGCATTGCAGGAGCGGCGCGGCTATTGGCGAGCGGTGATCGCCATCGCGGCGAAGAATGCGCGGCTGGCGTGGGCGGTGTTGAAGTACGGCGAGGATTTTAAATTGGAGTTGGGCAAAGAGTAAAAACCAGAACCGTCTGCCAATAAAGAAACCTGAAAGGAATATACGCGCCGCCGGGCGGCGACCAAAGAATCACCGTGTACTGCCAGCGTTGATGTGAAGCGGGTTGGACCCGCGCCGGGAGAGCCTGATTAATTTACTGGGGAGCAGTTGAACCCGACTAACGAATGAGGCCCCGGCGCGCGTCTTTCATCAGGGTCCGGGCAATAGCCCAACATGACCGTTTGTAGTTTAGCAGTCCTTCACCTTCTCGCACGATGCAAGCAGCGCGATATGAAAACGGAACGGAGAATGGCAATGAGATAGAAAATCAGAACCGCTTGCTAAATTGGGGAAACCCTTGTAGTAAAAGTGAGGGGCTGCGCGCTTTTGCGCAGTCCCTCTCGACTGCCGGGTTGGACTGCTGCTCACTCATAGTGCGTCCACATACGCAGGACACGAACCGTTCTCTCTTTGGTAAAGACTTCGTACACGATGCGGTGCTGAATATTGATGCGGCGAGAGTATGCGCCCGCAAGATCACCGACCAACTTCTCGAAGGGCGGTGGGTTCTGAAATGGGTCAATGGCAAGAACTTCGAGCAGTTCTTGCGCCTTTGGTTTAAGTCCGCTTACAGCAAGCTTTTTTGCATCTTTCATTGCCTGCTTGGCGTAAACAACTTTCCAGCCTACCACTTAAGTGTCTTCGAGCTTTTTGAGAGAGGTTCAGTCATCCCTGTCTTTATGGACTCGCGCATGCCTGGCACGGCCAAAAGGTACAAGGTTTCTTGAATTGCGCTCCAGTCTTCCGCAGAGAGTAGTACTGCACTGCTGCGTCTTCCGGAAATGATGATTGGCTCATGAGACTCTACTGTTTGATCAATGAGCCGGTACAGATTTGCGCGAGCTTCGCTGGCGGTAAGTGTGTTCATTTCGTGCTCCTTCAAAGAAACTCATATGGTACGCTAATGCGTACGCATGTCAAGTGGCTCTACGAGCGTTTAAAGATGCCCAACGTGGAATTAACCGGCTCCGCGCTTTTGCGGAGTCCGGGTTGAATGTCGGGTTGGGCGGCTACCCACGCATGTGCTCCAGAATTTGGAGAACACGAAAGACGGGGTTGCGTGCATCGTGGGTTGTTTCCCGTGCGAGAACTCTGAGTTCTTCAATGCGCCGTTTGTACTCCCCGTTGATTACAAGCTCAAGGTCTGGCAAATGTGAAAGGCCCTCAGTGATGTAGCCGACTGGCACAACAGGCGACCAGAACATGTATTGGCACTGGAAATTTTCCAAATACTTCGCGCCGTAACGTTTTTGTCTCGCGTGCTTCTTTTTAATGCGCTCAACCGTCGTGAGGTTATCAACATAGAGGAGGCCACGTATGTGTGTTGTAACCTCGCAAAGATAGGCACGGTGCGATTTCAAGTCTATGCCGATAACATCCATTTCTTCGAGTCCTTGGAGGCCACCGCCAGGCGGGCGAACGTTGTAGTCAATAACGTCACAGTCGAGCTTCAATTGAAGATAGGCACCTACGAAGTATTCTCCAATGTCCGTCAGCATACTGGCTCCTTAAGACGCCCAACGTGGAGCTAAGGGGCTGCGCGCTTTTGCGCAGTCCCGCTTGAGCGTAGGGTTAGGCATATCTGAACTCAATCTTGTGAATTTTCTTCAAGTCTACAGTCTGCTTAGCTTGCCATAAGTCATAATTATCTTGCATCGTCAACCAGCTCTCGGGTGAGCGTCCCAATGCTTTGGAGAGGCGGAGAGCCATTTCAGGACTCACGCCACTGGTTTCGTTCAGGACGCGGTTAAGAGTCGAAGCGGCAACGCCCAAGTTGAGGGCGAGTTCCCTGCAACTGATTTCGTTCGGCGCAAGATAAACCTCTTGAATAAATGCTCCGGGGTGCGGTGGATTGTGCATAGCCATTAGTGATAATCCTCGTAATCTAAAACAAATGCGTTGCCGTTCTCAAACTCGAACGTGACGCGCCAATTGCCATTTACCCATATTGACCAACGCCCACGCTCACTTCCCTTTAGCGGGTGAAGCCGGAATCCGGGAATGTCCATGTCCTCGATAGTTTGAGCGGTATCGAGTGCCGCCAACTGCATTTTGAGACGATTCGCGTGTGCAGGTTGGATTCCGGCTAAGCTGCCGGATTCAAAGTATTTCCGCAGACCTTTGTGGCGAAACGATGTAATCATGTGTGAATGATAGCGCGTTGCGTGGTGCGCAACAAGGGCTATTGTCAGTATTGTTAGTGCTCAATTGTCAAGAATGCTCTTTTGATGCTCGAAGTACACTTTTTCTGAAACCAAACCTCGGTCGAACAAGTCCTTTAATTCACGGAGACGGTCTTCTTTGGTCTTTGCAGACGCTGAGCTAGGCTGACTACTTGAGAAATGCTTAGCCCGGAATGATTCCAATGTTGCCTCGCAAGGGTTTTGTCCTATCGGTTCAATGGCAGGAAACTCGACGCAAAGACCATTTGCTACAGTGAATCCTCTATCGTTGCTGACTTTATCAGCCACCAAAATCTCCCCGGATGCTGTCTTGACAGTGTACCGTGTAATGAAAATGGCACGCGGTGCGGTATTCAACAAACCACCAATCACGGCACCTTTAATTTGGGCGCCAAGCTGTCCCTTCGCCGAGTACGTTCCATTGTCGACGGACTTATCAATATAGTTGGCGGCTGCGTAGCTCTCGCCTATAACCGAGCCGGCGCTGCTACCACGAGTTGATTCGTTTACCTGTTGGGCATTCAGCACAATGCCAATTTCGCGCGTCGACACTATGTCGACTTCGCCATTTTGCTTGAGTATTTGACGCTCAGTTTCGGTCAAGGCATTCCAAATTTGGTCAGCGACGACCAAGGCATCCTTGGGCGCTTTCGGTCGAGGACAACCAAGCTCAGGGGATCCCGAGGCATCCACGCCTTCATAGCGGTACTGGTGTGAATTTGAGGCCTTGGATGAATCTGGGAAGTAAAAGGCATTGCCGGTTGCATCATCAAAAACGCCATCTTCGTTGAAGTCAAACAAGCATTGGCTGAACCCAGTCCGCGCACTCCTTGCATTCTGGGATTTCGCGTTGTAGCTAGCAAAGAAACCAAGTTCTTTGGGTACATAGGGTTCGCAGTATGCTACACCAGTGACCTGAGTCTTTCCTGTTGTTAAAGCCGCAGTGGAGCTAAACCTCACGGCATACAGAATGGCGTCCTTTTGCACATCGGTCGCCATCAAAAAATGCGTGGGTTCTAGAAGTTTGACTCGAACCTGTCTGCGGTTGGCATTGCAAACCGCTTCGTATGTAAATAAACCTGCATCGTGCGGATTAGGTAGCCACTGACCATATGAAAGATTGCACACAAAAGAAGCGGTTATGATGATGATTATTTTTTTCATTTTGGAATTTAATTTACTTGGTATTAAATTTTTGGTACTACTTATTTAGATGCCCCAAAGATGAGCCTGCGTTGCGATGGCATGCCAACGCGACAACTTGCCGATATGCCTAACGTAGAAGTGAGGGGCTGCGCGCTTTTGCGCAGTCCCTCTCGACTGCCGGGTTAGGGCTTTGCTGCACGATCAACCAAAGATAAACCATACGCAAGAAACCCAAGATGCCAGAAAGGATTGAGTGGCGATAATGGCATTTTAGGGAACACATAGCAAAATATGAATACTCCCGCAGTAAGGCTAGTGAAACCAACCCACGGCATCACAAACTTATCTCCAGTTTGGACATGCACCCAAACAATAGCTTGGTCGATGAGCAGAAAAATTATAGCTACGACGGCAACCACAATAAGCAGCCAAAAAGCCCACCCACCAATTTGAACCAACGGATGAGGAAAATTTCTCAGCCAGTCTAAAAATGGATCGTGGATAGTTTCAAGTGCTCCGTCGATAAGATAAGCGGCGGCAAAAAATGGGATTGTAAGAATCGAAGCGAGGTTCCTCAGACTTTCAATATCTTTGAGTGCAAACATTCAGGTTGCCCTAACGTAAAATTAACCGGCTCCGCGCTTTTGCGGAGTCCGGGTTGAATGTCGGGTTAGCTTCCATTTGATAATGGCAAGACGCTGAGCAAAGTTGTCCCTGATGACGTGATGCGTGTAACGCCAGCATTGAGAGATTCCTCCTTCAAGTTTCGTGCAGCCCAGCTCCCACAGAAAATAAAAAATGGGATGCTTGTATTGAGCGCTCTGATTTTCTTTGCAAGATCAATTCCAGCCTTCTCTCCTTCTGGTCTGCCCATATCGGAAATTACCATGTCGTACTGACCTGTCTTGAATTTCTCAACTCCTTCCTCGGTGCTAAGAGCAATGTCAATCTTCACACCCTGCTCTCCAAGTGATGCGACAAGAAAGCTATTGTTCTTTGGGCGGTCATCTACCCATAGAATGTGTTTGCTGCTGCGCATCGGCGCACTTGTAAGATTCAGCGGCTCAGTAGTAATTGATAATCGCTTTTCTAGCTCAGCTAGTTTTGACTGGATGTCGCTAACTATCAGTCGTTGTTGCTCGGAGGCCTCTTCCATCGTGAGTTCGTTCCCCGCCACTTTAATCGTGAACTTTCGACCTCGCGCCGACTCGATGAGCTTCTTTAGCGGTTCAGAGAATTTAAATAGCATTGCGGCGAAAATTACGGGCCACGCAAGTGAGGATAATGCAGAAAGAAGGTGTGAAAACGATTCCATTAATTCACCTCATGGAAGCTAACGTAGAAGTGAGGGGCTGCGCGCTTTTGCGCAGTCCCTCTCGACTGACGGGTTATGCCGCATTTTAGTGGCGCTCCAACTGACTGCCAATTTTCTTTACCTCGTTGCAAAGCTCTTGAAGTCGGTCAGGTAATTTTTGAAGCTCATGGTGAGTTTTGGTGGCTTCCTCATCATAAGAAGGAGTGCCCTTGAGTGCTTCCGCATCAAGTAGAAACCTATGGCTCTTCTTTCTTCCTTTACTGTCCTGATATTCGACGGAGCCGCTGTAAATGTGCGGGCCTTCGATTTGAAATAATTGATAGTGCCCATCAACGATTTTTGAAATGTGCTGTCCAGGCACGAGAATGGACAGCTCTCCTGATGTAGAGTCGGGCGAAAACCTTATTTCCTGACCATGCGAGTTTTTTAGAGGCTTGTCCCATACAAGCTTTATGTTATGCGCCGCACCCCCACCGAAATTGGTGATCTTCAATAGCAACAAACCGTACCGGCTAGTTGCATCAAATTGGGGATAAGGATAAGGCTCTAATTTTTGTTCTTCGAGTTCAATCACTCTTTGGGCACCCCATGCAGATACCATCGAAGTCACAACGGCTAGTGCAGCGGCAAGTGTTGCCCAAGCTTCTTTTTGACCGGACTGTATTCCACTTAGCGCGAACACCGCCGCAGCTACTGCGAGAAGGAGTGTTAGCCCAAGAAAAAATCTGGTAGTCAGAGGAGACATGAGCGGTATCCGATCACTGCATAACGTCAAGTTGAGCGGCGCGCCGCTTTTGGCGCGTCCGCTCGAACGTTGGGTTGGGCTGCGATACGTCGTTTCATCGGCTGTGGAATGAATTCAATTTTGAGCGTACAGCCTACCGCATCGGCATATCTCTTGAGCGATGCCATGGAAGGCGCATGTTTTCCTGCGCCTTCAAGCCTTGATACGGCGCTCTTGGTGGTGCCCATGCGATCAGCCACAGCTTCTTGAGTAAGTCCCGCGCGTGTACGCGCGGACAACATTTCGTGCGCGAGTGCGTACTCGGTTTCAAGGGCATCGTAGACCTCGCGAAAGCCACGGCGTTTCGATGCCTTTTCAAGAAAAGCTTTTTGATTGTGCGGCACAGGGTCGTATTTAAGGTCAGTCATTTTGTATCTCCTTCATTCGCTTGCGCGCAAGCTTGGTTTCCTGCACGGGTGTTTCCTGTGATTTCTTGATGAAAGCGTGCAGTATCACCACGCGCTGCCCGACAAGAAAGCAGTAGAACGCTCTTCCAATGCCCGATTTGCCGCGCGGGCGTAACTCGAACAACCCGCCACCAAAGGCGCGTGAGTGGGGCAAACGCAAGTTCGGGCCATGCTCGATAAGAAGTTCAACAATTCTTGCGTAGTCAGCGACAACATCTACAGGCCAAGCCTCGACAGTGGCTTGTACTTTTGCATGAAAGTATTCGATGGAATATGCCATGCTTGAAGGTTAGCAAATATGCTAACCAGAGTCAATGCGGTAGGCGGCTCAGGTTTTAGAGGCCCAACGTAAAAGTGAGGGGCTGCGCGCTTTTGCGCAGTCCCTCTCGACTGACGGGTTATGCTTTATTGATGTGCTTAACTGCATCAATGACTTGGTTCGTTGACAACAATTCAATTCCGATATTTTTCATTTCAATCCGCCCCTGATCGTAAAGGCCGGAGACAGCATCATCTACCAGCACAACCCGAAAATCTCTTTCGCTTGCCTCGTAAATTGAGGTGCGCGGGCAGTTCGGGAAATTACACCCGGAAAATATAAGTGTTGAAACATTCTGTTTGCGGAGATACTGCTCCAGAGGCGTATTGTAAAACGCGCCCCAGCGCGGTTTATAGATCACCACCTCGTTAGTGCCGATTGTTTGGATACCATGAGAAAGCAGCAGGCCATCGTCAAGTAGTATTCCTTTTGGGGGAAGAATGTCCGACGCCAACTGGCACCCGGAAGACCCTGCCAAAACCAAGTGCGCGCCCTTTCTTACCAGCTCTTTGCGGCATAGATCAACGTTCGATCCGTCGGCCTGATAGATTCGTACAATGTGAATAATTGGTCGCCCCGTCAAACGAAAGGCGGCAAGGAGCGACTTCATACGCGGGAGAATTGCTGTCGTCCCTGGAATCTCGAATGGCTGACCATCAAGGGTGTCGCATTGTGTGTCAATCGTAATGAGCGCGGAATTTCTCCACTCGGGTGCCGTGTAATTTTCCATAGTCATCAATTTAGTCGGCATAACGTCTGAATTCACCGGCCTGCGCGGCTTTTCGCGCAGGTCCGGTGGAATGATGGGTTGGGCGTCATTTTTCGTGAACCCGGCTACTTGAGACCGTAGTACTTGAGTAACGCTTCTTTGACCACATCCGTGGCGACTGCAACTCCCATTTTCCAAGTGCCAGACGCAGCCTTCTTGAGATTCTCGACGAGCCAGTTGCGCACTTGAGGACCCATGGGCTCCTCGTTGCTCTCAGGCTTTTCTGAAGCAGCGAGGCGCGCTAGCTCTTGGGCGTCCTCTTCCGCCATGCCAGAACCAGTCAAAAACTGCGCCAAGCTCCTTGCGTCATGCGGGGCCACCGCGACTTGGATCGTTGCCCCATCGCCCGTGGCAGCGATTGATGTGAAGTTGCCGTAGATGATTTGTTGTGCAATTTGCGTTGCTGCGGCCGCGCTAGGCGCAGATGGCAAAGCAGCAGGGCCTATGGCTACAGCGGCAGCATCTGGCACAGCCTTCTCAAGTTCAAGGGTGAGTTCGAGTACGCGGCTGCGCACTGCGTGCCGAATGGAGGCAAGCGATGAGCGTGGGATGCTTCCAGTGACCGAATTGCACGCGAAGTCTGGATAGACCTTGCCCTGGAGCAGAAGAATAAGGTCGGCGGCATTTATTCCTAAATGGCCGCCGTCTTCGGCGGTGGCCAGCAAGTCGTCCACTGCTGCGATGCTCTCCCGCATTTCATGGCGTACCCAATGCTCCCCTGCGAACTTCTTCACCAAGTACGGTGAGATAGGCGCGTTCTTGATTCCGGACCCAAACGGCCCGGAGAAGTTGGCTGTGTAGCTAACAGGGATAAATCGATAGTCTGGGAGTTCCGCGTCGTGCGGGTACCCCTCCGACTCGTGTCGCACCCACTCTGCAAGGGGCTGACTTCCAATCCGAGCTGCCAGAAGCCGAAGTCTGAGAAGTATTGGCCCAAGGCTCGCCCCCTCTTGGAGTACGGCAGCTTGGATTTCATGAAGAAGGCTCATGCGCGCGCCCTGAATGACGCCCAACGTAAAGTAGGCGACATCAAAAAATGTCCACCTATAGGCATTTGTTGCCATAGGTGGAGTTCTGTGTCTATAGATGGATACACGGTATCTCCACTATTAGGCATGTTTTACCACTCTGCCGGCCAGGCCGAGAGTGCGGACGGCGGTGCGGGGGAGGCGCCACAGTTTCAACTCCCGATCCCAGCGTCCGCCGGCATCCTTGACCTTGTGCCGCAGCGCGGTCTCGGCATAGGCCACATGCACCAGGTCTTCCGGCGCATCGAAGGGGCGCTGGTCGACGATGATTTCGACGGTCGTGTAGCGCAGCCCGCGCGCGTGATTTTCGCGGTAGCGGACACACACCAGCGATTCACCAAACCGTTCCGCCAGCCGCCGCGTACCGGGCGCGCCCGGCGCCATGCGCTTGATGACGCTCCCCGCCACCATTCCGTTTGACGGCGTCATTTCATCGATATGTCCGGCATTTCTGTTCTGCACGATTCTCCCCGTTTCGGCCATCCAGAATTACTGCCCCGCACCCTACACTCTGGCAACATCCAGGTCAATAGACCGAAATATATAGGCCGGAAGATATAGGGAAGCGCTAGAAATGAGTTAAACCCAAATAAATCAAAGAGGCTGGAATAATAGACGCGAACGGAAACGGGGACGCTCGCTGAGTTTCTCCGTACAATCTCCCCATGCACACCCAACCCTTTACGGCGCTCACCCCCGATGCCGTGCTCGATGCGCTGGACAGCATCGGCCTGCGCAGCGATGGCCGCTTGCTCGCTCTCAACAGCTATGAAAACCGCGTCTATCAGGTTGGTATGGAGGACGGCTTGCCGCTGGTCGCCAAGTTCTACCGCCCCGCGCGCTGGACGGATGCGGCGATCCTGGATGAACATGCGTTCGTCGCTGCGCTGGCCGAGCGCGAGATTCCGGCGGTGCCCGCCTTGATCATCGGCGGCCGCACGCTGCATGCCTTCAACGGATTCCGTTTCTCGGTGTTCGCCAGGCACGGCGGCCGCGCGCCGGAGATGGGCGATTGCGACACGCTGGAATGGATGGGGCGGTTCATCGGACGCATCCATGCGGTCGGCGCGCTGGAGTCTTACCGGCATCGCCCGACGCTGGACATCCGCAGTTTCGGCACAGAGCCGAGCGAATACCTGCTGGCGCACGATTTCATTCCGGCGGAGCTGGTCGAGGTGTATCGCGGCGTGGCCGCGCAGGCGCTGGACGGCGTGCGGCGCTGCTTCGAGCGCGCCGGCGAAGTGCGCAGCTTGCGGCTGCACGGCGATTGCCATGTCGGCAACGTGCTGTGGACCGATGTCGGCCCGCACTTCGTCGATTTTGACGACAGCCGCATGGGGCCTGCGATCCAGGATTTGTGGATGCTGCTGTCCGGCGAGCGCGCCGAACAGACGCAACAGCTAAGCGATCTCTTGGCGGGCTACGAGGATTTTTACGAGTTCGACCCGCGCGAACTGCATCTGGTCGAGGCGCTGCGCACCTTGCGCCTGATCCATTATTCCGCGTGGATCGCGCGGCGCTGGGACGATCCGGCGTTTCCCGCAGCTTTCCCCTGGTTCGATACGCAGCGCTACTGGCAGGACCGGATATTGGAGTTGCGGGAGCAGATAGCGCTGATGGATGAGCCGCCATTGCAGTGCTGAATGGTTTCTTTGTTGCCTGCTCAGGTAGTGGCTTACCTTAAATTCATGGTACACAAATCTGTCATTCCCGCGCAGGCGGGAATCCAGCAAGACAAAAATGCATTTTGTTTAAACCCACTGGATTCCCGCCTGCGCGGGAATGACGCGGCAAGTGTTTCATTTTCCGAATTTCGTTCTGAATGATGCGGCGCTGTCTTTGATTATGGAAACCTCGATAGGGTTTGTTTTAACCAGCGGTTTTCTCTCTGTGATCTCTGTGTACTCTGTGGCCAATTTCTCTTGAGAATTACTGGCGCTATGCCTTGTTCGCGGCGATCTGCTGGAACAGCTCAAGCCTCCTTGCGTCGATCTTGCCCGCCGCGACGGCTTCGCGCAGCGCGCAGCCCGGCTCGTGCGTGTGGTGGCAGTCGTGGAAGCGGCACTGGCCGAGGTATTGCGCGAATTCGACAAAGCCCTGTTCTATCCCGCCGAAGCTCAGGTGGTGCAGGCCGAACGCCTGCACGCCGGGGCAGTCGATCAATGAGCTGGTTTCGTCCAGCCGGTACAGGCGCGCGTGGGTGGTGGTGTGCTTGCCGGAATCCAGCGCGCTGGAAATCTCGCGGGTGGCGGCTTGCGCGTTTGGCAGCAGCGCGTTGATCAGCGTGGATTTGCCCATGCCGGACTGGCCGACCAGCACGCTGGTGTGGCCTGCCAGAAACGGGCGCAGTTGCGCCACGTCTTTTTTTGCACTGAGCTCCAGCACGCGGTAGCCGATGGCGGTATAAGGCCTGAGCCGCCGGCGCGCGGCGGCTGCGGCGTCGGCCAGGTCGCATTTGTTCAGCACGATCAGCACGTCGAGCCTCTGGTCTTGCGCGGCGACCAGGCAGCGCGCCAGCAGTTCGTCGCTGAACGAAGGCTCGGCGGCGACCACGACGATGATCTGCGTGACGTTTGCGGCGATAAGTTTTTCGCGGAACGCGTCGGAGCGGTGCAGCAGCGAGCGGCGCGGCGCGATGCGTTCGATCACACCCTGCGCGCCGTTCTCCTTCGAGGCGTCGCCGGTGAGTTTGATTTCCACCCTGTCGCCGCAA
Source organism: uncultured beta proteobacterium (assembly GCA_963828205.1). Lineage (GTDB taxonomy): Bacteria > Pseudomonadota > Gammaproteobacteria > Burkholderiales > Gallionellaceae > Gallionella. The sequence goes on along the minus strand of CAWHDU010000005.1, from coordinate 130,876 downwards.
ACCACCTCGCTCTTCTTGCCGCGCGTCAGGCAGGCGAGTTCGCTGCCGTCGTCCAGGCGCGCCAGGTATTGGCGGCCGAATGCGGCAACAATTTGCCCTTGAATGACAGGCATCAGAGCTTGGGCAGTGCGCCCGCTTTCGTGGCGCATGGCAGCATCGATGGGGTTGCCGGTTCCATGATGCCCATCTCAATGGGGCTGGAAACCGGGGAGCTGCAAACGGGCGATGCGCAGCGCTGCGGGCGGGTGCGAATCGTAAAATGCGGAATACAGCGGATCGGGGGTGAGCGTGGAAGCGTTGTCCTGGTACAGCTTGACCAGCGCGTTCGCCAGATCCGCTGCGTCAGTTTGTTTTGCGGCATACGCATCGGCCTCGAACTCATGCCTGCGCGAATAGGCCGAAAACAGCGGTTGAAACAGGAAGCCGAATACCGGCAGGATCATGAAGAACAGCAGCAGCGCGAGCGCGGTGGATGGCGTGCTGACCCCCAGTCCCTGATAGAACCACGCGGTCTGCATCAACTGGCCGAGCAGCCACAGGAATCCCAGGCTCATGGCAAAGGTCATCGCGATGCGTTTCAGCACATGGCGGCGTTTGAAGTGGCCCAGCTCGTGCGCCAGCACCGCCTCGATCTCGGAGCCGCTCAGGCGCTCCAGCAGCGTGTCGAAGAACACGATGCGCTTGGTTTTGCCGAAGCCGGTGAAGTAGGCGTTGCCGTGCGCGGTGCGCTTGCTGCCGTCCATCACGAACAGGCCGCTGGCGGTGAAACCGCATTTGCCGAGCAGGGCCGCGATGCGCGCCTTCAGCGCCTCGTCCTGCAGCGGCGTGAACTTGTTGAACAGCGGCGCGATGAACGTCGGGTAGATGAACAGGATGAGCAGGTTGAACGCCATCCATGCCAGCCACACGTACAGCCACCAGTGCTCGCCCATGCGTTCCATCAGCCACAGTACGCCGGACAGCAGCGGCAGGCCGAGAATCGCGCCGAGCAGCAGGCTTTTCAGCGCGTCCTTGAGATACAGCGCCAGGGTCATTTTGTTGAAACCGAAACGCGCCTCGATGGCAAAGGTGCGATACAGGCTGAACGGGGTTTCCAGCAGCGATGAAAACAGCAACACCGCAACGATGGCCGCCACGCCCCGCGTGATAGGTGAACCGAACCAGCCATTGCAGATGTCCGCAATGAGCTGGATGCCGCCCGCCAGCGTGAAAGCCAGCAACAGCGCGGCGTCGAACAGGATGCCGAGCATCGCGAAACGGGTTTTTGCGGAAGTGTAATCCGCCGCTTTCCGGTGTCCGGCGAGCGTGATTTTTTCGCGGAACGCATCTGGCACCGCGGTGCGATGGGCGGCGATATGCGCCAGGTGGCGCCGCGCCAGCCACAGTCTGGCGAGCGAGGTGAATGCCAATGAGATGACAAAAATAAAGGTAAATTGCGTTGCGGTCATGGAGGTGTGAATTCAGTTTTCGCGAGGGGTACGCTTATGACACAATATGCGCCTTACCGTTCACATTTAAGACGCGCGAATTATGGCACAAAACCCCAACCACCTTGTCTGGATAGATATGGAAATGTCCGGCCTGAGCCCGGATACCGATCGCGTGATCGAAGTTGCGCTGGTGATTACCGACAACAACCTGGAAACCATCGCCGAGGCTCCGGTGCTGGTGGTGCATCAGCCGGACAGCGTGCTGGAGGGCATGGATGCATGGAATAAATCCACCCACGGCAAGTCCGGCCTGATCGACAAGGTGAAGGCTTCCGTGCTCGACGAGGCTGCGGTCGAAGCGCAGATGGTAGAGTTCCTCAAGGAATATGTGCCGCCCCGCACCTCGCCGATGTGCGGCAATTCGATCTGCCAGGACCGGCGCTTCCTGGCGCGCTGGATGCCGAAACTGGAGGATTACTTCCATTACCGCAACCTTGACGTGAGCACCATCAAGGAACTCGCCAAACGCTGGAAACCGGAAGTGGCGCAGGGCATCAAGAAGCACAACAAGCATGAGGCATTGGCCGACATCTACGAATCCATTGCCGAGTTGCGGCACTATCGCGAGCATTTCATCAAACTGTAGCCATGTAATAGCCGCAATCTGGTTCACTCATACTGTCAGCCGCGGGCTTCTGCAAAGCGCCAGAAGCAGAAGTACAGGAAGATTGTGGTGATGTTCCGCACCTCGGTCTTACCGGACTGTGGGAATCTTATGGAAGTGCTACCTGCTGGATGCCCGCTTTCAACTTTTTCGAACCGCCACATACGACCCATTGCCGCCCTTTGATTTTCCGGAAAACAGCCGCTCGAATCGCTACCTCAATTCGGCGCGCACATCACCACGCCCTCGTTGCTCCAGCCCCTGTTTACCACCTGCTGGATCGCCGTCAGGCTGCCGGTGATGCGGTGGTTGGAATCGACGCCCCGCGCATAGCCGTTGTTGTAGGCGCGGTACACCGGCGTGGTGCCGGCGGGACAGGCGCCGTTGACCCCTCCCGTGGTCGGCGGCGTCGACACGAAATCCAGGCTCTCGAAATTCCAGCTCTTCACGGTGAGCTTGCGCGGATCGCCTGCGGGGATTTGCTGGTCCTTCAGCCCCTGGCATTCCGCCGGATTGACCGTATAAAAATGCGAGTTGGGCCGGGCGAGTAGCTGCCGTAGAAGCGGCAGACAGAGGTGGTGCCGCCCGACTTGAAGGTGTTGCCGGTGCGGCTCCAGCCCGTGCCATGCCGTTGTCGACCTGCGCCGCCTCGCCCGCATCGGCGGTGATGAAGTAGTTGTCGAGGTTGGTGTTGTAGAACTCGACGACGACATTGGCGACGTTGCAGCTGCCGTTGGCCGCGGCGTTGCCGGTCGCATCGGGGATGATCGCCACCGCCTGCATCTTTCCCGAGGTAATCATCTCCGTATCGCTGGTGCCATAGCCCACACAGAACTGGGAACCCAGCAGTTTTGTTGGATCGGTATTGTTAAGAATGCTCATTGCGCTGTTCAATGAACCCAGCACGCCTGTAGCATAAGGGATCAGTTGCCCATTGACCACTAGCGCCCAGCCGGTGGAGGTCTTTTGCACCAGCACCCAAGTGGTGCCGCTCGTCGCCAGCATCTCTCCGAGCGTTTCCTGGCGTGAGTTGACCTCTCCGCCAAGGTAGGGGTTGTCGTCGGTCACGGTAAGGCTCATGGCATGATTCAATGAGGCAGCCATGATGCCCAGGGAGGCAAGGCCAGTGGACGGAATCCAGGCGGTGACGTACACCGCACCCTGTTTGCCAGCATCGACCGTGTTGACCGTGATCGTGGTGGTGATGGTGGCGCTGGTTGGGGTGATGCTGGTAGTGGTGTTGGCAACAAAGGGCTTTGGCTTGAAGTTGGCAGTGACGTTCCTGGCAGCATTCATCGTCACTACACACGAGCCGGTGCCGGTGCAGTCACCGCTCCAGCCGGCGAAGTAGCTGCCTGAAGCCGGGGTAGCGGCGAGTGTGACGCTGCCGTTAAAGCTGGCGCTGCATGTGCTGCCGCAATTGATGCCGGAAGGATAGCTCGTGACGGAACCGGTGCCAGATTTGGTGATGGATAGTGCGTAGAAGGCCGGGCTGACATAGCCGTCAGACCAAACCCCACCAATCTGTTGCGAGCACATTTGTTTGGCGCTTGAAAGGGAAAAATCTGGATAGAAATAAGTTAAATATGAGCCTGATGAGAGAGTGCAAGTTCCTGTCACGTTTGATGTAGAGCATGAAGTTACAGTCTGATATCCTGGAACCGAGCTGCAATCGCCGGGGAAGCTGTAGTAGTCAGCGCATATATAAGTGGAGTATTGGCAGCCATTAATGATGCCTACGCTACCTGCTGAAGCGAGCGCAGAAAAGAGCAAACCCGGCAGGATGAATAGGGTTTGGCAGGGATGGGCGGTTTGTAGCCCAACTCGCAAAAAACGGATGATGAATGAACGCATGGCAACTCCCTTGTATGTCTCTGTTAGCTATCTCTGCTTCAATCAGCGAAAATATCGACCGATGGTGATGGCAAGGCTACATCATTGCTAATAAAAAGGCGAATTTTAGGATGAAGTGCAATTTTGAGTAACGCGGGCCAGGTGGGCGAGATGCGGTAGCATCCATGCCCTTTGACCGGCAAGTCGAAATTACACAAATGAACTACACACACCTCACCCGAGAAGAACGATACCAGATTTACGCCTTAAAGAAAGCAGGACATAAGCAACGCGAGATAGCGCAAGTGTTATACATAGCGACATAAATCTACTGCGCGATTCGGGGGCGGGGCCGGGCAGTGCTCGCGATCCTCACATACTGCTGTGTATGCTCCGGCCGCTGCGCGCCGGCCTCCCCCACCCCCAAACCGCTCGCTTCCGAACCGCCTCTCCATTGAGGATCGTCCAGCCATCGTCGAGGCCCGCAGTCGGATTGGCGGCTGGGAAGCTGATACCGTCATTGGCAAGAACCACCGGCAAGCTATCGTATGCATTGTAGAGCGCAAGACAGGATTCACGCTGATACGCAAGGTTGAGCGAAAAACAGCTCAAGCAGTCGGTCAAGCAATGGTCGGGCTACTGAAGCCATACTGGAAAAAGGTTCACACCATTACGTCAGACAACGGGCGCGAGTTCGCTGGACACGAAGAGATCGCTAAAAGGCTGAAAGCAGATTTCTACTTCGCGCATCCTTACTCGTCATGGTAAAGAGGCACTAATGAAAATACGAATGGATTGATACGACAGTACTTCCCGAAAAACCGGGACTTCACCACCATTGCACAGCAGGAGATTGATACGGCAATGAACAGGTTGAACAACCGGCCCAGAAAAAGGCTTGAATACAAAACACACGGTCAGGTCTTCTGCTTGATCGCCAGCACCGCCTGGTTGCGCAGGGTGCGCAGCAGCGACAACTGTTGCTGCGTTAGTTTGAGCGCCTTGGCCTCAATCATGTCCGCATAGAACAGCCCGATCACCTTTTCCTTGACCATGATGGGCAAGAGCATGAAGCAGGGGGCGTTGACGCTGTCCCTGTACCAGGCCGGGATCTTGTCGGAGATGTTGGGGGCGAGGACGTCTTCGATGGCGATGTCCACACCCTTCTGGATGCACAGGTGGAACACGTCCGGCACGAAATGCAGCGGGAAGCGGAAACGCGGGATGATTTCCCGGATGCCGGCGCCGAATCCGAAGCGCGCCGCCATGACACCCTGCTGGTTATCCCGGATCAGGATCAGGGCACGGCTGAATCCCATGCCGCGATACATCGTCTCCAGCACCATTTGCAGCACGTCGTTGAGCTTGAATTCCCCCACCAGCGAGGTGGTGACATCCTGTATGCCGGCGCCGAGTATGGCCTCCGGATTGTGCGGCGGCATGTCGCCTTCGTCGGTCAGAGTGACCGTCTGATCGAGTCTGGTGATGCCGTTGAATTCGTTGTCGGGCGTGTTTTTTTCGACCGCTTGAGCGTGTCCGCTCCAGCGCTGCAACCGTTTCAACATCGGGCTGTTGTGGATGCCGATGCCGAGTATTCCTGCACGGAGCGACAGTTCGTTCAAGCCCGCATCCATGGCGCCGGTCAGTCTTCGTTCGGACATTTTACCCGTGCTCTCATAGCGGCTGACCAGTTTGCGCAGCGAGCGCTCCTTTTCCGGAATATCGGTATGGGCGGCTATTTGGCACAACTCATGGGCAAGGTTGACAGTGACCGTCTGGCGATCCGCGCCGTCTTGTGCGGTGAGGATTTTCTCACGGGAGAGCTTGCGCATTCCGGCGATCAGCCTGGAAGGAAAGTTCCAGCTATGTGCCACACCCAGGCCAATTTCAGTATAAGGTATACCCAATACCTTGATTGCCGCGCTATCTTCATCTTCGCCTTGTTCGACCCGCCGTGCGATTGCCTGGCTTTCATCGAAGAAATAGAAAATGGCCAGCATGCGGCCCAGGTTGTGGAACATGGAACAGACCATGATTTCCTCGGCATCCCGGAAGTCGTATTCGTCCAGCAGTTGCGCGGCAACCAGGCCGGACAGGATGGACAGTATCACCTCATCCTTGAGGTCGGCGGCCTGTGCCTTGTTTTGCAGGAATTCCAGCAGGATCAGCGTCATCGCGATGTTGCGCACCGTTTCGAAACCGAGGATCACCACGGCCTTGGATATGGTGTTGATGGCGCCGCCGAATTGCCCGTATGTCGCGGTGTTGACCTGTTTCAGCAGTTTGTTGGTCAGCGCGAAATCCTGCAGGATGGTGCTTGCCAGTTTGTTGGCGCCGTTTGAATCGGAAGCCACAATCTTGTTGATTTCGGAAATGATGTTGGACAGGGCGGGGAAGTCCGGCTTGCTGCGCATCCGGCGCAGCAGGAATTTCAGCGTGCTGTGGCTGTGCGATTTCTGCGCGGTATCTTCACCCAACTCGCCGAGGTAAGCCAGCAATGCGTCGCGCATCGCTTCGCAGCTCGAATAGCGCTCTTCCGGATTCTTCGATACAGCCTTGAGGATGATGGTTTCGAGCTTTTCGTCGATCAGTTCGTTGTACACCGAAGGGGCGGCGATCCGCTCGTTCGCGGCGCGGTGCAACACCTCATAGACATTGTTGCCATCGACCGCGAATTCCCCGGTCACCATCTCGTAGAGCATGATGCCGGCGGCATAGATGTCCGCCGTAAAATCCGCCGGCTTGCCCGCGATGAGTTCTGGCGCCATGTAGCGTGGCGTGCCGCTCAGCGCGCCGCCTTGTTTCTGCTGGCTGGCCAGTTTTGCCAGGCCGAAATCCATCACCATCGGCGTGCCGTTGGCGGCGATCATGATGTTGGCGGGTTTGATGTCGAAGTGTGAAACGCCCTGCGCGTGCGCGTAGGCCAGCCCTTCCAGTATGCCGCAGACGATTTCAGCCGACTGCACCAGGGACAGATGCTCTTCCTGTTTCAGCCGCTGATCCAGCGTCTTGCCGTCGATATAGGCATAGACCAGATAGGGTGCGCCCTGATGCTCGCCCGCGTCGAACAGCGTGATGATGTTCGGGTGTTGCAGTTTGCTGACGATGCGCGCCTCGCGGGCGAGTTGCTCGGACTGGCTCGCCAGATTGCGCAAGGTCTTGATCGCAACCTTGCGGTCGAGTTGCGTATCCTGCGCGAGATAGACGATCCCTTGCCCGCCCCTGCCAAGCTCTCTGATGATTTCAAAACGGCCGATCGATTGTATGGGCATGGCCGGTCGGATCAGGTATTGAAAAGGGGGCGGCGGTGACGCATAGCGGCTGACAAAACCGGATGTTTATGGAAAATTTTCGGCATTTTACACCATGTGCAGCCGCTATCTGATGTGCTTGTGCCGAAAAATGGGGGTGTTCAAGTTTTTTGCTTGAGCGCCAGCACGGCCTGGTTGCGCAGGGTGCGCAGCAGCGACAGTTGCTGCTGTGACATGTCGAGGCTGTTGGCTTCGGGCATGTCCGCGTAAAACAGGCCGATCGCCTTGCCGTTCAGCATCAGCGGCAACAGGATGAAGCAGGGCGCATTGACCGCGCCCCGGTACCAATCGGGAATCTTGTCGGCGATGTTGGGCGCGTGAATATCCTCAATCGAAATATCCAGGCCTTTTTCGATCGACAGGTGAAATACATCAGGCACGAAATTCAAGGGAAATCGGAAGCGCGGGATCACTTTGTTGATTTCCGCGCCGAACCCGAATCGCGCGACCATGGCGGCCTGCTGATTGTTGCGGATCATGATCAGGGCGCGATTGAATCCCATGCCGCGGTACATGGTTTCCAGAACCATCTGCAATATGTCGTTAAGCTTGAAGTCGCCCACCATCGAGTTCGTCACATCCTGTATGCCGGCGCCGAGTACCGCATCGGGATCGAGCATGTGGGTGGCGGCGTCTTCTCCTTTATTCCGTGTTATCGCCTGGTCCAGCCGGGTCATGCCGTCCAGCCCGTCTTTGTCTTTTGTCTGGCCGGTTTGCAGCGAACGCCCGTTCCATTCGCGCACCCGGCTCAGCATCGGGCTGTTGGCGGTACTGATGCCCAGCATGGCGGAACGGCCGGACAGCTCGTTCAGCCCGGTATTGATGGCGCCGGATAATTCCTGTTCGGATATTTCAATTGCTCCTTCATACCGCGCGGCCAGGTCGCACAGGGATTGCCGTTTGCTCTGTGAATTGGCCGATGCGGCAATCTCGCATAACTCGTGGGCGAGATTGACCGTTATGGCCAAGTCATCCAGTTCGCTGTGCGCGGGTTTGATTTTCTCGCCTGACAGCTTGCGCATGCCGGCGATCAGCCGGGGCGGAAAATTCCAGTTGCGCACCACGCCCAGCCCCAATTCTGGATAGGAAATGCCCAGTATCCTGACAGCGGCTTCCTCCTCGCTTTCACCATGCTTGGTCAGGCGGGAAATTTCCTGGCTTTCCTCGAAGAAATAATAGATGGCCAGCAATCTCCCGATATTGTGGAACATGGAGCAGACCATCGCTTCCTCGATGTCGCAGATATCGCGCCGCGCCGACAATTGCGCGGCGACAACGCCGGCGAAGACCGCCTTGACGATTTCCTCCTTGAGCTGCACCGCCTGTGGCCTGTTTTGCAGGGATTCCAGCAGGATCAGCGATGTCGCGATATTGCGCACCGTTTCAAAACCGAGGATGACCACGGCCTTGGAAATAGTGTTGATGCTGCCGCCGAATTGCCCGTAAGAGGAGGCATTGACCACTTTCAGCAGCTTGTTGGTAAGGGCGAGATCGTGCAGGATCGTGCCGGCAAGTTTGCTGCTGCTCTCCGATTCCGAAGAAACGATCTGGTTGATTTCGGAAATGATGCCGGACAGGGCGGGAAAATCCTGTTTGCTGCGCATGCGCTGGAGCAGGAATTCGGTGGCCGCATCGCGTGTTTCGCTAAGGTAGTCCTGCAGTTCCTGTTTCATGGCAGCCGCGCTCGGGTAGCGTTCGCCGGGTTTTTTTGCCACGGCCTTGAGGATGATCTTTTCCAGTTTTTCATCCATCTGCTCGGTGCGGGTCGATGGCGCGGCGATTTGTTCATGTGCCGCGCGATTCATGACCTCGTACATATTGTCGCCGCCGACCGCAAATTCCCCGGTCACCATCTCGTAGAGCACCGTGCCGAGGGTATAGATATCCGAAAGAAAATCGCCGTGCTGCCCTGAAATGATCTCGGGGGCAACATAGCGGGGTGTGCCGCTCAGGGGGGAGCTGAGGGTTTGTTCGTGAGTGCCGGCCGTTGTCGCCAGCCCGAAATCCATCACCATCGGGGTGCCGTTCCTGGCGATCATGATATTGGCCGGCTTCATGTCCAGATGGGATATGCCCTGCTCGTGCGCATAAACAAGACCATCCAGCACACCGCTGGCTATTTCCGCAGCCCGTGCAAACGGCAGTGTTTTTTCCTGTTTCAGCAATTGGGCGAGGGTTTTTCCTTCGATATAGGCGTAAACCAGATAAGGGGTTTCTTCGTGTTCGCCGTAATCGTACAGGGTGATGATGTTGGGGTGCTGAAGCTTGCTGACGATGCGCGCCTCGTGGATTAATTGCTCGGTCTTGTGACCCAGCTTGCGCAATGTCTTGATGGCGACCTTCCGGTCGAGTTGCGGGTCGTACGCGAGATACACCGCTCCCTGCCCGCCTTTGCCGAGTTCGCTCAGGATTTCAAAACGACCGATTAGTTGCCTGGGCATGATTAACCAGAATCAGATATAAACGAAAAATATTCTCGATTGATGCGTTGGGCAAAATGTGCCTGGCTTGCGAAAGCCGGTGTGGTTATCCGGCGCCGAGTAGTGTTATTCTACATCAGGATTCAACATTTCTTGACGCGCGCTTTCCGGGAAGCGTAATACTGTTTCGCAATTTAAAGAATAAAATGCCAAAACCGGCTATCGCGATGGTATCAAATATTCATTCCAATAATTCTATGGGACGGGAGGATTAAGCTATGCAGGAATCGCCATATCTGGAGGGCAATGAATTTCTCGCGGAGAGATTGCAGAACCTCCCTTCTCTCGGCTCGGTAAGCGATAAATATATCAAAGATCTCCTGCGTTTCAGCAAGATAAGGAAGTACGACGACAGGGAAATCATCATCAAGGAAAAGTCTTACGACAATTGGATATATATCCTGTTTTCCGGCGTGGTGAAAATCAAAAGAAACAGGAAGGAAATCGCCGTGCTCGATAAGACCGGCAGTATTTTCGGCGAGCTTGCAGCCATTGACGGGAAAGCGCGCTCCGCGTCCGTCGAGGCAGCCGGCCCGACGGTTTGTCTCGCCATCGACACTTCCTTCATAAACGAAATGGCGGATCCCCTCGAACAGGCGCTCTTTGTGTCCGTCCTGTATAAATTCCTTGCCGAGGTCATCGCCCAGCGCCTGCGTTCCGCAAACGAGGAGCTCGCCATATTGCGCTTTGAACTCGATGTGCTGAAAAAAAGCAGGGCGTGGCAGTGAGAGTGTTTACCCGGCCGTGCGCCCCGGAAATTTTCCCGGCAGACCGCTTACTTCCATCCCATCCTTCCACAATTGGGAAATTACCGGCTGCGCCTTATCCGGCGCAGCGCTGCTCCAGAAGCGTTCCGTGCCGGCGCGCGGCCCCTGCGACAGCAGGCCGTCATCCGCCAGCCGGCGGCGGAGTTCGCGCGCGATCGCGGCGGACGGATCGACGATCGTGACCGACGGCCCGGCAATCTCGCGGATCAGCGGGGCAAGGAACGGGTAGTGCGTGCAGCCCAGCACCAGGGTGTCGGCCTGCCGCTCCAGCAATGGCAGGATGTATTGCTCGAGCAGCGCGCGTGTCTTGCCGCCGGACAAATCGCCGGATTCCACTTGCTCGACCAATCCGGGGCAGGGTTGGACAAGAATGTCGATATCGGCGCCGAACCGCGCATGCAGCCGCTCGAAATTCTCGCTGGCCAGCGTCCTGCCGGTGGCCAGCACGCCGATCACCCCGGATCGGGTATTCGCCGCCGCCGGTTTGACGGCAGGCTCGATGGCCACGATCGGCAGCGGGAATCTCGCGCGCAACGTTGCGATCGCCGCCCCGGTCGCCGTGTTGCACGCGACCACGATGGCCTTGGCGCGCTGGCTAACCAGGAATTCGGCGATGGCGATCGAGCGCGCCTCGATCAAATGATCAGGTTTGTCGCCATACGGAGCATGCCCGGAATCCGCCACATACAGCAGGTCTTCCCCCGGCAGCTCGCGGCGGATTTCGCGCAGCACCGACAGTCCGCCGACGCCGGAATCGAAAACGCCAATGGGGTTTGCCGCAGTCATTACATGCCGCGTTTCCTGCGCAAGGAAACCTGTTCGCCGGCGACGCCCCAGTTGTCCGTGGGAACCTCATCGATGACGACCATGGTCGTCGCCGGGTTCTTGCCGAGGACATCCTTGAGCAGGTTGGTGACGCCCTCGATGAGCCTGGCCTTCTGCTCGGAGGTAACGCCTTCATCGGTGATCTTGATGTTTACGTATGGCATGGTGTTGTTCCAGTGAAATCTAACGCTTCGCTTCCAGCTCAAGGGCGGATGAGCGTAGCGTTAACCAGCGGCTTATGTCACCGTATTTTGGTGACTTAGCCGGATGGCTATGCAAAGCTATCCGCCGGAAACGATATACGGTAATCACGTTTCCCATTCGGCGGAAGGCGCAGTGCTTTTCCGCCTACGGTGCTATCGCGCCGCCCCCAGCGCCAGCGCCCTCAGCCTGCCTTGTTCCAGCTCCGCCGCATCCGGCGTTATCGGCCAGCCTTGCAGGTTGTCCAGCACCAGGTCGGTCAGCGCGTGCAGCCAGTCGTTGCGGTCGTTGAGGCAGGGGATGTAGCGGTATTCGCCGCCGCCTTCGTGCTGAAAATCTTCCTTGCCTTCCAATGCGATTTCTTCCAGCGTCTCCAGGCAGTCGGCGACGAAACCGGGGCAGACCACGTCGAGACGTTTTACCTTTTGCTGGCCGAGTTCCTTGAAGATGGTGGCGGTGTAGGGTTTGAGCCATTCATGTCTGCCGAAGCGCGACTGGAAGCTGACGGCGTATTGCCCGGCCTTCAGACCTAGCTCCTGTGCCAGCATGCGTCCGGTCTTGTGGCATTCGCAGTAGTAGGGATCGCCCTTTGTCAGGGTGTATTCCGGCAGGCCGTGGAAGCTCATCAGCAATTTTTCCGGCCTGCCGTTCTTCATCCAGAAATCGTTGATGCTGCTCGCCAGCGCCTTGATGTAACCGGGGTGATCGTGGAAGCTCTTGATGATGCGCAACGCGGGGATGTTGCGCATTTGTCGCAGCTCATCGAATACGATGTCGCACACCGTGGCGGTGGTGCTGGCGGCGTACTGCGGATACATCGGCACGACCAGGATGCGCTGGCAGTTCTGTTCCTTGAGCTTGCGCAGCGCTTGGGGGATGCCGGGATTGCCGTAGCGCATCGCGTAGTCCACCACGAGCGGCGCCTTGGTGCGCTGGCCGAGATAGCCATGCAGCAGCGCAGTTTGTTTTTCGGTATAGACGCGCAGCGGCGAGCCTTCCTTCAGCCAGATGCTGGCGTATTTCGCGGCGGATTTTTTCGGGCGCGTGTTGAGGATGATGCCGTTCAGTATCAGCCACCAGAGGGCGCGCGGCATTTCCACCACGCGCGGGTCGCCCAGGAATTCTTTCAGGTAGCGGCGCACCGCTTCGGGCGTAGGCGCATCCGGCGTGCCGAGGTTGACCAGCAGGATGCCGGTTTTTTCCGGCGTGCCGTGGGAGAAATCAGGTTCGGTCTGGTAGGTCATATCGATTCAATGCATTAGTTCTGCGACAGCGCGTTGCCGAGCAGCCGCGCGGTAATGTCCACGATGGGGATCACGCGTTCGTAGTCCATGCGTTTCGGGCCGACTACTGCGAGCGTGCCGATTAACTGTCCGTTTGCCGAGTAGGGTGCGGTAATCACGCTGCACTCGTCCAGCGAGGCCAACCCCGATTCGGCGCCGACGAAGATATGGATGCCCTGCCCCCTGCGGCTGGCATCGAGAAGCTGCAACAGTTCGGTTTTTTTCTCGAACAGATTAAACAGCCCGCGCAGGCGGTTCATGTCGGCGGACAGTTCTTCCACATGCAGCAAGTTGCGCTCGCCGCTGATGACGTAGTCCTCGGACTTTTTGGCTGCCGCCGCATCGCCCGCGGCCAGCGCCGCAGCCATCAGCGCGCTCATGTCCTGGTGCAGTTGCTGCAATTCGCCGCGCAGCCGGTCGCGGATCTGCGAGAAGCTGCAACCGATGTAATGCTGGTTGAGGAAATTGCCGGCCTCGGTGAGCTGTGACTGGGAATAATCTCGTTCCATCAGCAGCACGCGGTTTTCCACTTCGCCATCCGGCATCACGATGATCAGCAGCACGCGCTTCTCGCCGAGGCGCAGGAATTCGATCTGGCGCACGGTGATCGCGTTGCGCCTGGCCGTGGCGACCACCCCGGCGAAGTGGGTCAGTTCGGAAAGCATGTTCGAGGCCTGCGCGATCAGCCGCGACGGGTTGTCGGGCTGCAATTGGTGTTCCATTTGCTGCATGCGCGCATTGTCCAGCGGCTTGGTGACCAGCATGGTGTCGATGAACAGCCGGTACGCCAAGCCGGTCGGTACGCGGCCCGCCGAGGTGTGCGGGCTGCTGACCAGGCCGATGTCTTCCAGGTCGGCCATCACGTTGCGGATAGTAGCGGAGCTGACTTCCAGGCCGGAATACTGTTGCAGGGTGCGTGAACCGACCGGCTGACCGTCGCTGATGTAGCGTTCCACCAGTGTCTTGAGCAGGATTTGTGCGCGGTCGTTGAGCATGGGGCGGATTCTACCACCGCAAGTTTGTGGCGGCTCAATAGTGTTGACAGTACTCAACCATGACTCTACATTGCCCATCCTTTTTCGTATCATCCGAAAATAATATTATGAAGCGCAGCATCCTGTTACTCGTTCTTGTGCCCGCATTTGCCGGGTGCAGCAAGGAGCCTGCTCCGGCAATCAAGATCGAGCAGCCGGCCCTGACCCATGTAGTGGGTTCTGCCGCAACCGGTGGCGGCAACATTTATAGCGGCGAGATTCGCGCGCGCCATGAGACGCAACTGGGTTTTCGCATCGGCGGGAAAATCGTTGAACGGCTGGTGGATACGGGCGCGCAAGTCAAGGCAGGGCATGCGCTGATGCGCCTGGATCCAGGCGATACGGGTTTGCAGCTTGGCTCGGCTGAGGCGCAGTATCAGTTGGCCGAGGCCGACGCGAAGCGCTATCGCGAGCTGCGCAGCAAGGGTTTTGTCAGCCAGTCGGCGCTGGATGCCAGGGAAGCCGCGCTCAAGGCCGCAGCCGCCCAAGCCGGGCTGGCGCGCAATCAGTCCGCCTACACCACTTTGTATGCCGATCATGCGGGCGTGGTTGCCGCAACTTTGGCGGAGATAGGGCAGGTGGTAAGCGCCGGGCAGCCGGTGCTGCGTTTGGCGCAGCACGGCGAGCGCGAAGTGGCGATTGCGATACCGGAGCCGCAACTGGCCAATCTCAAAACCGGCGCTGCCGCCGAGATTATCCTGCTGGCTGATGGAGACAGTGCGGCGCCGTTGAGCGGGCGCTTGCGCGAACTGGCTCCCGCGCCCGATCCGGCCAGCCGGACTTATGCGGCGCGCATAACACTGACCCAGGCCAGCCCGGCCGTTGCGCTAGGCATGACTGCGCGGGTGCGTTTCGCTGCGAACAGGAAGAGCGACGGTCTGCTGATACCGATGAGTGCGATTTTCCAGCAGGGCAAGCAGGCGGCGGTGTGGATCGTCGCAGCCGACCGCACCGTCAGCCTGCGTCCGGTGCAAGTTGCCGCATACCGCGATGACGGCGCGGTCATCGCCGGCGGGCTCGCGGCGGGCGAGCGCATCGTCAGCAACGGGGTGCACCGGCTCGCGGCAGGGGAAAAAATCCGCATCATCGAGAGCGGCAGCGCGCAATGAAGGGGCCGAATCTTTCCGCCTGGGCGCTGGCGCACCAGCAGATGGTGTTGTACCTGATCGTCGTGCTGATGGGCGCGGGAGTGATTTCCTACTTCAACCTCGGGCGTGCCGAAGACCCGGACTTCACCTTCAAGGTCATGGTGGTGCGCACCCTGTGGCCGGGGGCGGCGGCGCAGGAAGTCGAACAGGAGGTGACCGAGCGCATCGAAAAGAAATTGCAGGAAACCCCCTGGGTGGACGTGCTGCGCTCCGCTTCCAAGCCCGGCGAATCGCTGGTGTTCGTGATCCTCAAGGATTACACGCCCAAGCCGGAAGTGCCGGAAGCCTGGCGGCAGGTGCGCAAAAAACTGGATGACATCCGCCACACCTTGCCGTCCGGCGTACAAGGCCCGTTTCCCAACGATGAATTCGGCGACGTGCAGATCAACGTCTTCGCGCTGACCGGTGACGGTTTCGATTTGAGCGCGCTGCGCCGTTATGCGGATCGCATCGCGCTGGATCTGAAACGCGTGCCGGATGTGAAACGCGTCGAGCTGATCGGCGTGCAGGACGAAAAAATTTACATCGATGTGTCGCCCGGCCGTCTGGCGAGCCTCGGTGTCACGCCGCAGCAGATGGCCGAGGCGCTGCAAAAACAGAATGCGCTGGGGCCAGCCGGTTTTGTCGAAACGGACAGCGACCGCATCCGCTTGCGCGTCAGCGGCGGCTTCGACAGCGTCGCACGGGTGCGCGATGCCGATCTGCTGATCAACGGGCAGCATCTCCGTTTGCGCGACATCGCCAAAGTGAGCCGCGGCCTGGCCGATCCGCCCAGCCCGCGGATGCGTGTCGGCGGGCAGCCCGCGATCGGCATCGGCGTCGTCATGGACAAGGGCGGCAACGTGATCAACCTCGGCGAGAATCTGCAGCGGGCGATGAAAAATATTTCCGCCGGGCTCCCGGCCGGAGTGGATGTGCATGTCGTCGCCAATCAGCCGGAAGTGGTCAAGGGTTCGATTACCCTGTTCGAGCACTCGCTGACCGAGGCGGTTCTGATCGTGCTGGCGGTGTCGTTCCTGAGCCTGGGCTGGCGCACCGGCACAGTGGTGGCCTTGTCCATTCCGCTGGTGCTGGCGATCACCTTCTTCCTGATGAAGATATTCGGCATCGACCTGCAGCGCATCTCCTTGGGCGCGCTGGTGATCGCGCTCGGCCTGCTGGTGGATGATGCGATCATCGCTGCGGAAATGATGGTGGTGAAAATGGAACAAGGCTGGGACAGCTTCAAGGCCGCCACGTTTGCCTATACCTCGACGGCTTTTCCGATGCTCACCGGCACGCTGATCACCGCCGCCGCATTCACGCCGGTGGGTTTTTCCAAATCGGCGGCCAGCGAATACACCATCTCGATTTTTCAGGTGGTCACCATTTCCCTGCTGGTGTCGTGGGTCGTCGCGGTGGTGTTCACGCCGTATCTCGGCTACAGATTGCTGGATCCGGAAAAACTTGTCGCCAGGGCGCAACGGCATGGTGCGGATGTTTACGGCACACCGTTCTATCGCCGCCTGCGCACCGTGGTGGAATGGTGTTTGCGCAACCGCTGGAAAGTGATACTCGCGACCACCCTGATCTTCGCGCTGTCCATCGCGGCGTTTGGCAAGGGCGTGCAAAAACAGTTCTTCCCCGCAGCCAGCCGGCTGGAACTGATGGTGGATGTGTGGCTGCCGCAAGGCGCGTCGCTCAAGGCCACCGGGCGTGAAGCGGAGCGCATCGAACAGTTGCTCAAGGATGATCCCGGCATCGCCCATTCCTCTTCCTATATCGGCAATGGCGCGCCGCGTTTCTTCCTGTCGCTCGACCAGCAACTGTTCGCCGACAACTTCGCGCAGTTCGTCATCGTCAGCAAAGGGCTGGCGGAACGCGAAGACATCAAACGCCGCCTGGAGGCGAAATTCGCCGCGCCCGACGGCGGCTACTCGCATCTGCGGGTGCGCGTGGTGCGGCTGGAGAACGGCCCGCCGATCGGCTACCCGGTGCAGTTTCGCGTGATGGGCGAGGATCTGGCCAGGCTGCGTGAAATCTCCGAACAGGTTGCGGCCACGATGCGCGGCAACGGGCATTTGCAAAACGTCAATTTCGACTGGAACGAAAAGATCAAAAGTGTCCGCATCGAGGTGAATCAGGATCGCGCGCGCCAGCTCGGCACTTCCAGCCAGGAGATTTCCCAGACTCTGCAAGGCTGGCTGAATGGCGTGGCGCTCACCCAATATCGCGAGGGCGATCAGTTGATCGATGTGGTATTCAGAGGGCAGAGAACAGAGGGCGGAAGACAGAACAAAGACGGAAGCGAACAGATTTCACTTGAGCGGTTGATCGATTTGGATATTCCGCTGGCGGGCGGGCGGCATGTGCCGCTGGCGCAGCTCGCAAGGCTGGTTCCGGTGCTGGAAGAAGGCATGATCTGGCGGCGCAATCGCCTGCCCACGATGACCGTGCGCGCGGACATGGCAGACGCGACGCAGCCCGCGACGGCCTCCACGCAACTCGATGCGCAACTGGAAGCCATGCGCGCCAGCTTGCCGCCCGGCTACCGCATCGAAATGGGCGGCAGCATCGAGGAGTCCGCGAAAGGCGAAACCGCGATCAAGGCGGTGGTGCCGCTGATGCTGGCCGGGGTGATCACGCTGCTGATGATCCAGTTGCAAAGCATCAGCCGCACCGTCATCGTGCTGCTCACCGCGCCGCTCGGCCTGATCGGCGTGACGCTGGCGCTGCTGGCGTTCCGCGTGCCGTTCGGCTTCGTCGCCAATCTAGGCTTCATCGCGCTGGCCGGGATGATCGTGCGCAACGCGGTGATCCTGGTGGACCAGATCCGCCAGGACGAGGAAGACGGAAAAACGCAATGGGACGCGATCATCGGCTCCACCGTGCGCCGCTTCCGCCCGATCATGCTGACCGCGGCGGCGGCGATCCTGGCGATGATCCCGCTGACCCGCCAGGTGTTCTGGGGGCCGATGGCCGTGTCCATCATGGGCGGGCTGGTCGTCGCCACGCTGCTTACATGCCTGTTTCTCCCCGCGCTGTATGCGGCATGGTTCAGGGTGAAAGAGAGCTGAAATGCAGGGGCGGGATTTCCCCCGCGCATGCACTTCCGGAAGCGATCAACAGCTTTGTCATTGCCTGGGCAATGTGGTTTAATCCCGCCCATGAAATTCCCCTTCCAGAACATCGCGCTGATCGGCAAACACAAGGCTCCGGAAATCGCCGGGCCGCTTTTGCAGCTGGCCGCATTCCTGTCGTCCCGGGGGCTGAACGTGGTGGTGGATAGCCTGACTGCCGAGCAGATCGAATCCAGCCCTTATCCGGCGATGAATCTGGCCGAGATGGCACACGCGGTGGACTTGGCCATCGTGATCGGCGGCGACGGCACCATGCTGAACATAGCGCGCACGCTCTCGCCGCACCAGATACCGCTGGTCGGGGTGAATCAGGGCAGGCTGGGCTTTCTCACCGACCTCACGCTGGAGAACATGCAGGACAGCATCGCGGCGATGCTGGACGGCAAGTTTGTCACCGAGCAGCGCCTGCTGCTGGCGGCGCGCGTGCTGCGCGACGATGTCGAAGTGTTCAGCGGTCTGGCTTTCAACGAGGTGGCGGTGCATCGCAACAATATCAGCAGCATGGTCGAGTTCGAGGTGCGCATCGACGGCGAATACCTCTATAACCAGCGCGCCGACGGGCTGATCGTGGCGACGCCCACCGGCTCGACCGCTTATGCGATGTCCGCCGGCGGCCCGATATTGCACCCCAGCCTGGATGCGCTCGAGCTGGTGCCGGTATGCCCGCATACGCTGAGCAACCGACCCATCGTCGTGAAAGGATCGTCGGTGCTGGAAATTTTGATGCACCGCAGCGGCGATATCCGCTTGCGCTTCGACAGCCATACCAACTACGAGCTGGAGCTGCACGACAAGATCGTCGTCACGCGCCACCCCGAGCCTGCCTGCCTGCTGCATCCGGTGGGGCACAGCTACTACCACACGCTGCGCGAGAAGCTGCTCTGGAACCAGATGCTATAAATGCTGCCGTTATCCAGATAAATGCTGAAATTCCCAGATAAATGCTGAAATTTTTGGGCATCCGCGATTTCGTCATCGTCTCATCGCTCGAGCTGGATTTCTCTTCCGGTTTCACCGCGCTGACCGGAGAGACCGGCGCGGGCAAATCCATCCTGATCGATGCATTGTCGCTGGCGCTCGGCGAGCGCGGCGATGCGGCCATGGTGCGCAACGGTTGCGAGCGCGCCGAGATTGCCGCCGGATTCGACATCGCCG
The DNA here is from genome assembly GCA_963828205.1 of uncultured beta proteobacterium. Lineage (GTDB taxonomy): Bacteria > Pseudomonadota > Gammaproteobacteria > Burkholderiales > Gallionellaceae > Gallionella. The sequence continues at coordinate 111,626 of CAWHDU010000005.1, read as the reverse complement.
CGTTGCCGCATCTGCAAACCTGGTTGCGCGAACAGGAACTGGAGGGCGACGAGGGCGTGTGCCTGTTGCGCCGCGTGCTGGATGCCAATGGGCGGTCACGCGGCTTCATCAACGGGCGCAGCGCCACGCTTCAACAGATGCGCGAAGCCGGCGAACAATTGCTCGATATCCATGGCCAGCACGCGCATCAATCGCTGCTGCGCCCCGACGCGCAGCGCATGTTGCTGGACGGTTATGCGGGCGTGGTTGCCGATACGGAAAAGGTCGCGGCCATGTACCGCGAATGGCAAGCGTTGCGCCGCAGCCGCATCAGCCTCAGCGAGAATGCCGAGGCGGTGGCCGCCGAGCGCGAGCTGTTGCGCTTCCAGCGCAGCGAGCTGGAAGGCTTGGGTTTCAAGGCGGAGGAGTGGCAGGAACTGCAAGCGGATCATGCGCGCCTCGCGCATGCCGCGAGCCTGCTGGAGACTGCCGCCTTCGGCATCGAGACCCTGAGCGAGGCGGATACCGCGTGCCTCGCGCAACTCAACGCGCTGATGGCGCGCCTGCGCGACGGCATGGCGCACGATGCCAGCCTGGGCGACACGCTGCGCATGCTGGAGAGCGCGCAAGCCGAGTTGCAGGAAGCGGTGTATGCGTTGCGCCATTACCAGCAGCGTCTCGATACCGATCCGCAACGCCTGCACGAGCAGGAACAGCGCATCCAGGGCGTGATGGACGCCGCGCGCAAACACCGCGTCGCGCCGGAACAACTGGAGGAAGCCTTGCAGCGCATCGTGGCGCGCCTGGCGGAACTGGGCGGCGACGCCGATCTGGCCGCGCTTGAGCAACAGGAAAAATCCGCGCAGCAAAGCTACCTGGCTGCGGCGCAGAAATTGACGGCGGCACGCAAGAAAGCCGCAGACAAACTGGCGCGCGAGATCACCGAGGCGATGCAGACGCTGGCGATGCAGGGAGGCAGTTTTGCGGTGGCGCTGCTGCCGCTGGCTGAAGGTAATACTTACGGCCTGGAGACGATAGAGTTCCAGGTTGCCGCCAATCCCGGCGTGCCGGTGCGCAGCCTGGCCAAGGTCGCATCGGGCGGCGAATTGTCGCGCATCAGCCTGGCGATCCAGGTTGCCGCGAGCCAGGTTGCCAGCGTGCCGACGCTGATCTTCGACGAAGTGGACAGCGGCATCGGCGGGCGCGTCGCGGAAATCGTCGGGCATTTGCTTAAGAAACTGGGCAGGGATTATCAGGTGCTGTGCGTGACGCATTTGCCGCAGGTCGCCGCCGCCGCCGACCACCAGTGGCAGGTGAGCAAGGCGGCGGAGAACGGCGTCACGCTGAGCCATATTGCCGTGCTGGATGGCGCGCAACGCGTCGAGGAAATCGCGCGCATGCTGGGCGGCGTGAAGATTACCGACACGACGCGCAAACATGCGGCGGAGATGTTGGGCGTGGCCGCTTAAGAGCGCCTAACATAATGAAATACGAGCTGCGTTGGGTTTTGGCGGTGATGGATGCAAGGCGCGGCGCGCTGCCCGCAGTCATTCTGCGTGCAAGCGGCGCAACGCCGCATAACCAGCCACTTGGCTGCCGTATTTTGGCAGCCTAGTGGAATGGCTAGTAGTTCCATCAGACACGCCGCCAAAGCCCAACCCAACCCGACGGGGCGTCGGCATTCGGCCGCTGCACGGCGTTGCGCCTCCTTGCTTGGGAATAACCCAAGCCGCGTCGGTGCGCCTTGTGCCGCAGCCGAATGCCTTAGCCGCACACGCATTTCATTATGTTAGGCGCTCTAAGGTATCATGCTGCGGTTTCAGGATTCTGGAATTAACCTGAAAAAGCAGTTGGCCGCAGAGAACACAGAGATCACAGAGAAAAACAAACGGTTGTAACTCGGGATTGATTCACCTTTTCGGTGAAGCTGCAAAATGTGGAGGAACCACGGCTCTCTCTGTGTCCTCTGTGTTCTCTGTGGCTTGAACTGCCGTTTTTAGGATTAACAGAGACCATTATGCGTATCAAACTGATTTTGCTTTCCATGCTGCTGGCTTCGTGCAGTTACCTTCACACGCCGGTGTTGTCGCCATACAAGATGGACATCCGCCAGGGGAACTATGTTACGGCGGAGATGCGCGAGAAGCTCAAGCCCGGCATGTCGAAACAGCAGGTGCGTTATGTGCTGGGCACGCCGATGATCAACGATGCCTTTCACGGCAACCGCTGGGACTATGTATATCGCTTGAACCAGCAAGGTAAATTGGTCGAGAAGCAGCGGCTGACGCTTTATTTTGAAGGCGACAAGCTGGTGCGCATGGACGATGCCGGCCAGCCCGGGCAGGCTGTGCCAGTGCTTGCGCCGCCGGCTGCGGCGCCTGCCGTTGCCGCAACCCCGGAAGTTGCGGCAGCCTCCGCGGTTGTTGCAGTGCCGCCGCAATCCGTGGACAAAGCCGATCTCGCCGCAGATGTGCTGAAAAGCGTGCAAGCCTGGTCGGCGGCCTGGTCGGCCAAGAATGTACGCGGCTACCTGGCCGCGTACCTGCCGGGCTACAAGCCGCAAGGCATGAGCCGCGAGGCATGGGAAAAGCAGCGCCTGGAGCGTATCGGCAAACCCAAAGTGATCGAAGTCGAGCTGAGCGATATCCGCATCAACGTGCAGGATGACAGCCATGCAACCGTTTCATTCACGCAGCGCTACCGTTCCGATCTGTACTGGGATAGCACACGCAAAACGCTGCAACTGGAAAAGGCCGGCGATGCGTGGCTGATCGCTTCCGAGCAGGTTGCCAAATAGAGGATTCGCTATGAATAAAATAAAAATCGCCATCGCCGGCAGCGGTGGACGCATGGGGCGCGCCTTGCTGGAAGGCGTGGCGCAAGCCGATGACCTGGTGCTGCATGCCGCGCTGGAGCATAGTGCCAGCCCGTTGCTCGGCAGGGACGCCGGAGAGCTTACCGGTGCGGCCTGCGGCGTAAAAATAAGCGCGGATGCGGAAGCTGCCCTGCGAGGCGCGGATGTGCTGATCGATTTCACCCGCCCCGAAGGCACGCTGCGCCACCTCGATGTCTGCCGCAGGCTGGGCGTAAACATGGTGGTCGGCACGACCGGGCTGAACGCGCAGCAAAAGGCGCAGCTTGGGGCGGCGGCGCAGGACATCGGCATCGTGTTCGCGCCCAACATGAGCGTCGGCGTTAACCTGGTGTTCAAGCTGCTGGAAACCGCTTCGCGCGTACTGAGCCACGGCTACGACATCGAGATCATCGAGGCGCACCATCGCCACAAGGTGGATGCGCCATCCGGCACCGCGCTGGGCATGGGCGAAGTTGTGGCGCGCACCTTGGGGCGCGACCTGGCGCAATGCGCCGTGTATGGCCGCGAAGGCGTGACCGGCGAACGCGACCCGTCCACCATTGGCTTCGCCACGGTGCGCGGCGGCGATATCGTCGGCGACCATACCGTACTCTACGCCGGCACCGGCGAGCGCATCGAAATCACCCACAAGGCCAGCAGCCGCGCCACCTTCGCGCTGGGTGCGTTGCGTGCCGCCAGATATTTGCGCGCCAATCCGGCGGGCCTTTACGACATGCAGGATGTGCTGGGATTGAAGTAGTTTCTTTGGGGTACATTCATGGACTGGAAAATACTCGGTGTCGTATTCGCTTCGGTATTTATCGCCGAAATGGGTGATAAAACGCAACTCGCCACGATGCTGTTCGCCTCTGACAAGGAGGTCGGCAAGTGGACGATCTTTCTCGGCGCATCGCTGGCCTTGGTCGCCGCTTCGGGAATCGGGGTGCTGGTTGGCGGCACGCTGTCGAACTACGTCAGTGAAAAGCACCTGCACTACTTTGCCGGAGCGGGCTTCATCATCATCGGCATCTGGACGCTCTGGAAGGCTTGAGAAAACCCCAATCGGGGAAATGGATATTTCATGCGCCCGGTCGATGCGTTCCGGTGGTGAATTTGCAAATAATTGTATTGATTTGATTTTTTAATTGAATCGAAGTGCGCGGCGACATCGAGAAAAGCGCCGCAACAATACTTGACAGAAAAACTCAATATCTACGCTTGACACATTCGGCCAGTTAGAACAAAATTCAAAAATGCGTCAAATTGTCGCAGAACAATCGCATGAAATGCGTCGCAAATATAATGCAAAGGGGGGTATTCAAATGGAATCGTCCGAGGTTGGGAGCGCGCCGGTTTCCTTCGTGCAGCAGATGCTGCACAATAAAATGTTGATGTTGACCGTACTGGTGGCTGTCAGTGCTGCGGCTTATTTCGGTATCGGTCTTTTCATGTTGCTCAGCCATTAAACAAGCGGTTTGGTCTGGAATTTTCCAGGTTGTCTTGAATACGGCAACCGGAATGGCAGCATGGAAAAGTAAGGGGAAAAAATCGGTTTTTTCAGGTTGTTTTGTATCAACTTTCAATGGCGTCAGCCATCAATTGTCAAGGGAGGAGTAAAAATGTCGGGATCAACTTCAAGTGGTGCGGGACCTCATTTCATGCAGAAACTGCTGGATAACCAGTGGGCGATGTTGGCGCTGGGCGTATTGACGCCTCTGGTGCTTTATACGCTGTGGGGATTGTATGACGTAATCAGCATACCGACAGCTCCATAATTAATTAAGGTTGCTTTGAATTAATCAAAATAAGGAGAAATACTATTATGGGAACGTCTTATACCCCGCCAACAAATCCTGACTGGTTCCGTGAACCGGTTGAGCGTACCGAGGTATGGTGGATAACGCTTGCATTTGCATGGTGCATATTCATGTTTGCCTGGATGGTGGGCTGGCACTTTGTCGGACCGCAAAACATGAGCAACGAGACTTACAAAACCACTCCCGAGGCGTTTGCCAAGAAAGTGAACGACATGACGGCGAAGTACACCATCCGCAAGGATGCTGCTACCGGCGAGGATGTCGTGGCGCCGCCGCCCGGCAGCGATGTTTATCTGGCAGCAATGCAGTGGCAATATCGCCCGATTCTCGAATTGAAGAAAGGGCAGAAATACCGCCTGCACATCTCTTCCTACGACGTCGGTCACGGGTTTTCACTGTTGCCTGAAAACGTCAACTTCCAGGTTTATCCCGGCTACGAGCAGGTTACTACCATGACGCCCAATAAAACTGGCATTTTTTCCATAGCATGCGGCGAATACTGCGGTGGCGCAAATGCGCTCGGGCATCACACGATGCTGGGCAGAATTTACGTAAAGGAGTAGAGAATAATGGCGACAACAACATCTGATTTCCGGGTCGACCCGGTGACCGGCCTCAAGGTTCACAAGGTAGCCAATAAACTGGTTGCATGGAATGCCTTTGCGGCGGTCGTATTCTTGCTGGTGGGTGGCCTGTTTGGCACTTTGGTGGCGCTGACGCGTGCACCGAGTATACAGCTCCTGTCTCCCGAACTGTTTTACATGGCGCTGACCGCGCATGGCCTGGTTAACCTGGCGGTATGGATCATCTTCTTTGAAATGGCCCTGCTGTATTTCCTCGGCGCGCATGTGCTGAACAACCGGATTGCAGGGCCGAAGTGGGCGTGGGCGCAGTTCTGGCTCATGCTTGTCGGCGCAGCCCTGGTTGCCGTGGCAGTGCTGGCACCGGTATGGGGTGGTCAAAACTCGAGCGTGATGATGACTTCCTATCCGCCGCTTCAGGCTGCACCGCATTTCTATCTGGGGTTGATCCTGTTTGCAGTGGGTGCGCTGATCGGCTGTTTCGTGTTTTTCGCCACGCTGGTGGTTGCCAAGAAGGAAAATACCTATCAAGGCTCGCTGCCGCTGGTGGTGTTCGGTGGCGTCGTGGCTGCCGTCATCGCCGTTTTCACCATCGTTTCCGGCGCGCTGATCCTGATCCCGACTTTCCTCTGGTCGATTGGTTTGATCAGCTACATCGATCCCATGATGTACCGGGTTATCTGGTGGGGCTTCGGCCACTCCTCGCAGCAGATCAACGTGACGGCTCACATCGCCATCTGGTATCTCATCGCCTCGCTGGTGTTTGGCGCCAAGCCGATGTCCGAGAAAGTAAGCCGCACCGCGTTCCTGCTGTATATCCTGTTCCTGCAACTGGGCTCCGCGCACCACTTGCTGGCTGATCCGGGCCTGACCTCGGCATGGAAGATGTTCAATACCAGCTATGCGATCTACCTGGCGGTATTGGCCAGCATGATCCACGGCCTGACCGTTCCTGGCTCCATCGAAGTCGCGCAACGCAAGAAGGGACTGGATACCGGCCTGTTCACGTGGCTGCGCAAGGCGCCCTGGGGCAACCCGATCTTCTCCGGCATGTTCCTGTCGCTGGTGGGTTTCGGTTTCATCGGCGGTGTTTCCGGCGTGATCATGACCGTGGAGCAGCTCAACATGCTCGTCCACAATACCGCCTACCTGCCGGGCCATTTCCATGGCACGCTGGTAGCAGGCACCACCATGGCGTTCATGGCGGTGACATACTGGGTGATTCCGATCGTGTTCCAGCGCAAGATTGCTCTGGCAGGCGTGGCGAAGTTGCAACCTTATATCTTCAGTCTCGGCGCATGGGGTTTCTCGATCGCACTGATGGGAGCCGGTACGCTCGGCGTGCAACGCCGCCACCCGGACATCTCGTTTGCCGGACAGCCGCTGGCCTATGAGTATCCGGAAATCGCCAAGGGCCTGATGGACTTGGGCGAGATATTCGGCCTCACCATGTCGGTTGGCGCGGTCATGTTCATCCTGGTCGTACTGGCATCCATCTTTACCGGTGAAAAGGTCACAGAAGGTTCTCCGCAGTGGCCGGGCGTAGAAGATGCCGATGTTGTGGCCGAGCGGACCGGAAAGAAACATGTCGGTTTGTGGGGTATGGAAGCACCTGGCACCTTCGTGCTGGCATTGATACTTTTCGTGACGATTGTGTTGTACTACTTCATCAACTTCAAGTATCTGTCCAACGTTTGGGGACTGTCCTAAGAAACGGAACGGCGGGGGGTGCCTTGCGGCATCCCCTCCGGTTCTTTCAAGAGGATGGAATCCGGTTAGAGGAAGACTTCTAACCTAAACCGGGCAGAACGCCCCGGTTTAGGTTAGAAGTATTCAGAAACGGAAATCCGGAAATCGATCAACGCTTTTTCCGGCTAGCGGACGACAAGATGACAATAATCAAACAATATATCAATCTCTTCAAATTGCGCATCGGTGTGGTGATTACCCTGGCGGCATTGGGCGGCATGGCAATCACTCCGGGGCAATCGCTGACGAGCTGGCAAGTCCTGGTTTTGTCGATGGCGGTGATGATGGCCTCGGCGGCTGCGGGAGCCTTCAACCAGTACTTCGAGCGCGATATTGATGCAAAGATGACACGCACCCTGAATCGCCCTTTCCTGAACGGTTATTTCCAGCATAGCCGCAAATGGCTGGCGATCATCGGGTTGATGCTTGCGATTTCGGTAACCTCGGCTGCATTGGCGTTTAATGCGATGACGGCGCTGAACATTTTCCTCGGCGCATTTACTTATGCCATCGTCTATACGGCCTGGCTGAAACGCCGCACCTGGCTGAACATCGTGTTTGGCGGGTTGGCTGGGAGTTTCGCGGTGCTTGCCGGCGCGGCGGCGGTCGACCCCTCGTTTGGCCCGCTGCCCGGGTTGCTGGCATTGGTGCTGTTCCTGTGGACGCCCCCCCATTTCTGGAGCCTCGCCATCGTCATTCGCGATCAATATGCCGCAGCGGGCGTTCCGATGCTGCCGGTGGTAAAGGGCGACAAGAAGGCAGCCCGCATTATTCTGGGGCACACCCTTCTTCTGGTGGCGGTTTCCGTTTTGCCGGTATTCTACGGCTTGGGCTGGATTTATCTTACCGGCGCCCTGCTGGGGGGAGTTTACTTCATCGCCAAGAGCGTACAGTTGGTGCGCAACCCGACGAAGCAGGCAGCCATGGCCAATTTTGTTGCATCGCTGGTGCAATTCAGTATCCTGATGATAGCCCTGATGCTGGAAGTGAATTTCGGCGCCTGATCAGCCTTGCCTGAATGAAACCCGTCTGAGCCGCCTCCAGACGGGTTTTTTTATTTCCTTTTTTAAAGCGTATATTAGCTAAATATAATTTAGCTTGTATTTTTTTTAAATATCATATTAAAATGGTCGGGTATTTTTTGATGCACTCAAATCGATGCCTGGGTGGCATCGTTCGACAGGATTAAATTCAGGAAAGCGTGGCTATGCGTCGCTATTTGTTGCCGATAGGTTTGGCGGTTTTCAGTTTCGGGATTTTATTGCCCGGAATGCTGTATTACCTGGCGCAAAGCTGGGATGCCGGGCGCGACACGCCAAAAAATCCGCCAGCGCCGACGGTAAAGGCGCAGGTTTTGCCGGAGGGGGCAAAACCGCAGTCCTTTGACGAAAAGGAGGCCCTCCGGATAAGCCAGGCTGCAGTAGGCAAACAGTTGGGCGACTATACCTTTCTGGATAGAAGCGGGCGCAAGGTGCGCCTTGCCGATTATCGCGGCAAGCCGCTGGTGATCAGCATGATCTTCACGCACTGCCCATTTATCTGTGCGACCACAACCCGCAGTTTAAGCGCGCTCAAGTTATCCCAGGCGGCTTTCGGGGCAGATAGCTTCGGCGTACTGACGGTCGGTTTCGACACGGAAAACGATACGCCCGAGGCGATGGACGATTTTGCCAAGCGGATGGGCATCGATCTGACGAACTGGGAATTTGTCAGCTCCGACCCCGAAACTGTCAAGAAATTAAGCAAGGATCTGGGGTTTACTTTTTATCCCACCGACGAAGGCGGCTTTAACCATATCACGCAGACAACCTTCATCGATGCGCAAGGCAAGGTTTACCGCCAGATATATGGCGATGAATTCGATACCAGAACGTTGCTCGATCCGCTGAAGGAAATGATTTACAACATAAAAACGGCAGAACCGGGGCTGGCCGGACTGTCGAACAAGGTGAAGCTTTTCTGCACGGTTTACGATGCGGGATCGGGGAAATATACAGTGAGTTACAGCTATTTTTACGGGCTCGGGTTCAGCGTCCTGGTTTCGCTGCTTATTGCCTGGTGGATCATTTATGAATATCGCCGCAGCCCGAAGCGCGATCGCCCCAGCCATGATTGATCCGGGCCGGGAAAGCGCTTTTTCCGGCGTGGCGCATCTTTTTTCAGTGTGAAAATTTTCAGGAGTTACAGGTGATCAAACTTATACACCGCATCGGTCAAAGCATTTTTCTGCGCCTCGAGAGCGGATTCAATGTCATTTTCGGGCCAGCCTTGAACCCATTCTACTATCTGGGCGCGATCACTTATCTGATGTTCTGGATCATCGTGGTCAGCGGTATTTATATCTTCGCCTTTTACGATACCGGTGTGGAAGACGCCTACAGCTCGGTGGAATATATAACCCATGAGCAATGGTACATGGGCGGCGTGATGCGCAGCCTGCACCGCTACGCATCCGACGGGATGTTATTGGCCGGCGTCCTGCACATGTTGCGCAACTTCGTTTTTGACCGTTACCGGGGTTTCCGCTGGTTTTCATGGTTTACCGGCGTCGTATTGCTGTGGCTGGTTTACATTGCCGGCGTGAACGGCTACTGGCTGCCCTGGGATAGCCTGGCGCAGTTCATTGCGGTAGCGAGCGCAGAATGGCTGGATGCCCTGCCGATCTTCTCTGCCCCGCTGGCGCGCAACTTTCTGGAGCAGGGCAGCGTCAACGACCGTTTCTTCACGCTGCTCTCGCTGATTCATCTGGGCGTTCCGCTGGGCACCTTCCTTCTCATCTGGATTCACACTCAGCGCGTCCCGCAGGCCAAAACATCGCCGCCCAGGCCGCTTACGATCGGAGTGGTCCTGTCCATGACAGTGCTTTCCCTGGTTTACCCGGCATTGAGCCAGGGGCATTCTGACCTGAATTCCGCGCCGTTCGTTTTGAAGCTGGACTGGTTCTATCTATGGACTTTCCCCCTGTATTATTCCTGGGGAGCCGGCAAGGTGTGGGCGTTGTCGGGCGGGTTTACCCTCCTTATTTTGCTGTTGCCGTTCATGGGGCGATCCGGGCGCGGCAAGCAGGAATATGAAATCGTCCCATCCCCATCCGGCCACTCGGTGATTGCCAGAAATGGCGAAACTGTACTTGAGGCGGCGCTGCGCCAGGAATTGAATCTGCCCTATGTTTGCCGCGACGGCGCGTGCGGCGCCTGCAAGGGCAAGATATTGAAGGGCTCGGTCGATTACGGCACCTATCAGGAAGGCGTGCTGACCGACGCGGAAAAAGCGCAGGGCCAGGCATTGTTCTGTTGCGCCAAGCCGTTGTCAGATCTACAGATCGAATACTACGAGACCAATGAGTCGGCGGGAATCCCGGTGAAGACCATGAAGTTTCGCGTACGGGAAATGGAGCGGGCCGCGCCGGATGTCATGCTGGTCGAGTTGTGTCCGGAAGGCGGCGAGCGGATGAATTTTATTCCCGGCCAGTACATCGCCGTACACTTGGATGATGGCACCAAACGCAGTTATTCCATTGCCAATACGCCGCGCGATTCGGACTGCCTGCAACTGCATATCCGCATGGTGAAAGGCGGCAAATTTACCTCACGCGTGTTCAATGAAATGAAAGTGGGCGATGTGCTGCAGGCGGAAGGCCGCATGGCAATTTCTTCCTGCATGACAAGGACGACAAGCCCATCATCTTCATGTCGGGAGGATGCGGCTTCGGTTCCGTCAAGGGCATGGTGGAACATGCCTTCGAGATCGGGCTGAACCGCCCCATGACGCTGTACTGGGGCGCCAGGACGCCGGAAGATTTTTATATGGCCGGTTTGCCCGAGAAATGGCAACGCGAACATGACAACTTCAAGTTCATCCCGGTCTTGTCCGAGCCCAAACCGGAATATGGCTGGCAGGGCAGAACCGGCCTGGTTCACGAGGCCATCCTGCAGGATTATCCGCAACTGGACGGCTATCAGGTATATGCCTGCGGTTCGCCCGAAATGATCGACGCGGCGCGTGCGCCGTTCATCGCCAAAGGATTGGCGGGAGACCAGTATTTTTTCGATAAATTTTCGATTGCATGCTACACAACGCCGGTTGCCAAAGCGCCGGTATCCTCCGAGGGGGCGACAAATGTCTAAACCGTTGCAATATATCAGCCAGGGGTTGTTTTATGCCTTGTTCATGGGAGTGGTCGGCTACTTTTCCACCGATCCGGCCTATACCTATTTGCAGCCCGACGAAACAGTGATCAAATTGAGCTTTGCGCATGCCGGGCAGCGTAAAGGGGCGTGCCATGAGCTCTCGCCGGAAGAGATTGCGAAGCTGCCTGCGTTCCAGCGTAAAGCGACGACGGTTTGCCCGCGCGAGCGGTCCGACGTCGTCATCGAACTGGAAATGGACGGGAAACAGCTCTACCATGTGGTGATGAGGCCAACCGGTTTGTCGCATAGCGGCAATTCCAATATTTACCGGCGCATCCCGGTGAAGGCGGGCATCCATACATTGAAAGCGCGCCTGAGAGACCATGACGGGGACGGTTTCAACTATGCGCGCGAGGAAACCGTCAACCTGGCGCCGGGGCGCATCATGGTGATCGATTTCAAATCGGCCACAGGCGGATTTATTTTCAAGAACAAGAATTTGACTACAACATCTCAACCCGAGGGAAATAAATGAGCTATGCAGAACAGCAAAAGGATGCCAGCCAAGGCGCTGGGGCGGGCAGTGAAGTAAGACAACGGGGCGGGTTCGCCGTCTCCATACCATCGGATGCAAGCCGCAAACTTGCTGCCGGCTGGTTATGGCTCGGCATTGCATCGCTGGTTGGCGCAGGATTGTTCGCCATCCTTCTGGTGCTTGCGCGCACTCCCTATGTCCAGGATATTTTCCCCTGGGTCGACTTTTTCCATAGCGCGCTGGTGGTGCATGTGGATTTGTCGGTATTGCTGTGGTTCATGGCGTTTGCCGGCGTGCTGTGGAGCCTGAATTCGTCATCCAGATTTATCGGCTTCGGCTGGCTGGCGCTGATACTTGCGTCAGTGGGCGCTACCGTGATCGTTTTATCTCCCTTCATTGCCGTCGGCAAGCCGCTGATGAGCAATTATGTGCCGGTCATTCAGAGCACTTTCTTTTTTTCGGGGTTGATCATTTTTACCGTTGGCGTTGCAGTGCTGGTGCTGCGCAGCCTGATTGCGGTGCCGCCGGCGGGCTTGTGGCGCGGCGGCGAGGGATCGATACGCCTGGGTTTCTATGCGGCTTCCATTTCCACGGTGTTTGCACTGATCGCCTTTGCCTGGTCGTATGGCATTATCCAGGACACTTTTGAAAGCACGCAATATTATGACCTGTTGTTCTGGGGCGGCGGCCATGTGTTGCAGTTCACCTATTCGCTGTTGATGCTCGCCGGCTGGCTGTGGCTGGCAGATGCGTGCGGCGCCAAAATCCCGCTGACCCCGCGGGTGGCATCCGGCTTTCTGTTGCTGGGACTGCTGCCGGTATTTTTAACCCCGGTTATTTACCTGCGCTTTGCCGGAGACATGGGCGATTACATGGGGCAGTTCACCCAGCTGATGAAAATCGGCGGCGCGTTCGCTCCGGTGCCGCTTGGCCTGGCGGTGCTTTACGGGGTCGTTACGGCAACGGGCGCGCCGGCGGCAAAACCGCAACGCGCGGCGCTGCTGTCGTCCGTCATATTGTTCGCCATTGGCGGGGGGATCAGCTTCATGATCGGGGAAAGCAATACGATCATCACCGCGCACTATCACGGGACCGGAGGCGCAATCAGCCTGGCTTTCATGGGGTTGACCCTGCATTTGCTGCCGCGCCTCGGCTATCGCGAGCCGGATTTGAAATGGGCTGCCTTGATGCCCTACATATACGGCGTGGGGCAGTTGCTCCATATCGTCGGATTGCTCTGGTCGGGCGGATATGGCGTCCAGCGCAAAGTCGCGGGAGCGGCGCAGGGGCTGCATGGTTTTGCCCAGACGGCAGGCATGGGGTTGATGGGCCTGGGCGGGTTGATCGCCGTGATCGGCGGGATCATGTTCCTGGTCGTGGTCTTCAAGGCCATGCGCCGGCCGGCGTAGGGTATCTGCAACGTGCGGTCTCCCTTGGGGATTCCGCGCCGTCCGGCGCGGGGCCGGTGCGTTATTGGGGGGGCGCTTCCGAGGCAATCAGGAGAAATTTCATGATGGTGAATGAAACAACTGCCAGCGTCAGGATGATGAAGAAAAAGATGACGCTGCGATTATTGAAGCGTTCGCCGCGCGAAATTTCGATACGGTTGAGTATCCAGTCGGATATGAAGTAGAGCCCCGCGGCTACCATCGTGTAATAAATAATTTCCAAGTCCGTTCCCCATTGAATTGTTTTGCAACCGGGCCATTATATTATGCCATCGCGCTTTGGGCAGATGAATTCAACCGGATATTTCCAGGTGTATCGCATACGCCATTGACGCAAAGGCCATCATGAATACCACCGACCATACCGAGCCTGTCGCGCGCAGGATGCTGCTGCGGTTCGAAGGCATCCTGAACAGGATTTTCGGCAACAACCTCAACCCGTTCTATCATCTGGGCGCGCTGGGTTTCATGTTCTTCTGGGTGCTGGTCGTCAGCGGCGTTTATCTTTATGCGTTCTACGATACGGGCGCAGCGGTATCCTATCAGTCCGTCGAATATATCACCAGGGAGCAATGGTTCATCGGCGGCGTCATGCGCAGCCTTCACCGCTACGCTTCCGATGCGCTGGTTGTCGTGATGGTGCTGCATATGTTGCGCGAATTCATCCTGGGGCGCTACCGCGGAGCGCGCTGGTTTGCCTGGGTTACCGGCGTGCTGCTGATCTGGGTCATCTACTTTACCGGCATCAACGGCTACTGGATGGTATGGGACAAACTGGCCCAGTATTCCACCGTGGCCACCATGGAGTGGATCGACTGGTTGCCGATATTCAGCGGGCCGCTGTCGCAAAGTTTTGTTTCTCAGGAAGCGCTCAACGAGCGGTTCTTTTCGCTGATATCGTTTTCCCATGCGACCTTCCCGCTGTTTGTGCTGCTTTTTTTCTGGATACATATCCTGCGCGTAAGCTACCCGGTGGTTAATCCGCGGCGCGGGCTTGTGATCGGGATGCTCCTGGCGATGCTGGCTCTCGCATTGATAAAACCGGCGCTGAGCCAGGGGCCGGCGGACATGGGGATCGAGCCGGGAACTGTCGGGATCGACTGGCTCTATCTGTTTATTTACCCGCTGCTGAACGTCTGGCCGGCAGGCCAGGTATGGGCGCTGGTAACCGGAGTCACCCTGCTGCTCTGCGTGCTGCCGTGGCTGCCGACCAGGCATAAACAGATACCGGTTGCCGAGGTGAATCTTGAGCATTGCAGCGGGTGCAGGCTTTGTGTTGCCGATTGCCCGTATGAGGCGGTAGTGATGCAGCCGCGCAGCGACGGCTTGCATTTCCCGGAAGAAGCGGTGGTCGTGCCGGATCGTTGCGTCAGTTGCGGCATTTGCGTCGCATCATGCCCGTCCTCGACCGCTTTCAGGAGCGAAGCCGGATATGTAAGCGGGATCGAAATGCCTTCCATGCCGATCTCCGGGCTTCGCGCGGCAATGATGGACGAGCTTGCCAAGCTTGAAGGCGATGCGCGAGTCATGGTTTTCGGCTGCGACAACGCGGCAAATGTCGGAAAATTGCGCAGCAAAAGCGTGGCCGTCATGAGCCTGCCGTGCACGGCCATGTTGCCGCCGTCCTTTATCGAATATGCGCTGCGCGAGCATGGGGTCGAAGGCGTGTTCATCACCGGCTGCCGCGAGCATGACTGCTACCACCGGATGGGCGGGCTATGGACGGAGCAGCGCCTGGCTGCGCAACGCGAGCCGCGCCTGCGTAGCCGCGCCGAACACGAGCGAATCAGGCAATTCTGGGCATCTTCCGCCGATTTCAAAGAGCTGTCACAGGAGCTGGAATCATTCCGCGCCAGCATGTGCAGCTTGGCTTCTGTACAGACGGGAACGGAAAATAAGGGCAAGCAGAAGCCTGACAACTCCACAAGCCATTGATCCAATCTGCCGCGTGATCAGCGCATGAAATGCTGGGGGCAACCGGGTGGCTCACAAAAAGGGTTGCCTGTGCGAACCAAAATTGGTACGCTGGCGCCATGAAACAGCCAACCTTGGAAGTCCGCTTCTTCAGGACAGAAACTGGCAATGAGCCGGTTCGTGAATGGCTGCACGCACTCCCGGCGACAGACAAAAAAATCATCGGTGAAGATGTGAAGACCGTGCAATTCGGCTGGCCGCTCGGCATGCCATTGGTGGCGCACCTGGATGGCGATGTGTGGGAAGTGCGGATCAGGCTGGATACGCGCATCGCGCGGATACTATTCGCGCTGGAAGGCAACATCATGGTGTTGCTGCACGGGTTTATCAAAAAACAACAGAAGACGCCGAAACCCGACCTCGATCTGGCAAAAGAACGGCTGAAGCAACTCAGGAGAAGAGCATGAGCAAGAAAAACATCGGCAGTAACTTCGACGATTTCCTGTCCGAAAACGCCATGCTGGACGAAGCGACCGCCGTCGCCGTCAAGCGCGTCATCGCATGGCAGATCGAGCAGGAAATGAAAGCGCAAAACCTGAACAAAACCACGATGGCAAGGAAGATGCACACCAGCCGCGCCGCACTGAACCGGCTGCTGGATGAGAACGATACCAGCCTCACGCTGACTACGTTGGCGAGTGCGGCGGCGGTGCTGGGGAAGAAGTTGAAGGTGGAGTTGGCGACGGGTTGAAGATAGTACGTGATATGTCTGCGATAATTCATCGAGTTCGGATATCACACTTTTAGCGAGTTAACGTGCACCATAACAATAAACCCATTTTTCGCAAAGCAAACCCGCCGTTAACGCGAAGTGCCAAGGTGGCACTCTGGCTTGAAAATTCACCAACCAAAAAAATAGTTGTTGCAGTTGCTGCGATTCTTGGTGCATCTCTATCCATTTGGGGGGAGTACAAGGACTATCATCAGTCGCAACTTCGTCTCGAAATCAGTATTGAACAGCGCACCTCTTTTGCAGAGAGCGCAGCGATTAGCATGGCTCAATATTTACACTTTCAGGATATTGCTTCTGCATCACCGAGGATTTTGATGCCATATTTTCCCGTTACAGTCAGCGTTCAAAATCCAACTGGCAAGAGGCATTCAATTGCCAATTGCAGACTGGTGGTACGGTTTTATCAGCGTGAAGGGGAATTTGAGTCGGGTAGCTATATGACACCATCATCTGTTGCAGATGGGAAGATTGAACTTAGTCCTGCTATCAGTAGTGTCCGGTTAAAAATCGAACAAATTTAGTTGGTTAGCAAAATCTGTCTGCTCTGGGAGTTGCCCACTGCCTGCGAAAGCTTGAGATAGCTGGGTTTTCTCAAAAACAGACACCGACAAAATCTGTAGCAAAGAGTATAGAGAGGCATCAAGTTGAAGCTCTTTTTTGACAATAGCAATCAGCACGTAAGTGGCGACGGCGCACCAGATTTGCGTCTTCACCGCATTCTCGCTGTTGCCGATGAAACGCTTGATGCGCAGATGCTGCTTGATCCACTTGAAGAACAGTTCGACTTGCCAGCGGCTCTTGTAAAGCGCGGCAATCGTCAATGCGGGCAAAGCGGTATTGTTGGTCAGAAACACCAGCGTTTTGCCGGATTCCGGGTCTTTGAAGCGGATGCGCCGCAGTTGCTCGGGGTAGTCCTGCGAGATGTAGAAGCCGTTCAGTGCGATGCGCTGGTCGCAGATGACTCCCGTGTCCCGATCGGTCGGCGTCGAATACACCCTGCGCGCGTCCATGCCGCGCTTGGCTCGGGTCACGAAGAACGCGCCCGTCTGATGCAGCGCGAACAGCCTGCTGAAATCCAGATAGCCGCGATCCATCACGTAGAACGCCCCGGCTTCGAAGGTCAGCATATCCAGCACATTGACCTCGTGGGTCTTGCCGTCCGAGATATGGATAAAGGCCGGAATGTTGCCGCGCAGGTCGAGCAGCGTATGCAGCTTGACCGCCGCCTTGGTGGAACGAAACGGCGCCCAAGGAAACAGCGAAAGGCACAGATCGATGGTCGTGGCATCCAGCGCGTAAACCGTGTTGGAAAGCTCGATGCCGAAGCTGTCGTTGCAGTAGAGCTTGCGCGCACGGCGAATGAGCAATGCAGCCAAGTCTTCCCAAATGCGCCAGTCGCGCCCTTCGTTGGCATCGGCCAGTGTCGAACGCCTGATCGGCGAGCGAAAGCCCATGCTGTAAAGCTTGGCATGATTGGCCAGCAAACAGGTTTCGATGTCGCGCAGACTCTCGCGGTAAGTCAGTTGCGCAAAGGCCATGGCGCGGAATTGCTCGGTGCAGGCCAGACTGCGTACCCGCGAATCGCCGCCATAGCGCGCTACGATGCGCGCAAAGCTGGTCCATGGCACGAACTCCATGATCTGTGCAAACAGCGTCTTGCCCATGTTCATAACTTACCTCCAGAGGTATCGACCTCTGGACGTTACTCGAACCGGAATATGGGTAAACTGATTTCAAATCGGCACCAAAATAAATTGCTTTATAAACCGCGCCAATACTCAACTTTGGCTCGGAAATTTGTAAGTTAACCGGACACCACTGTCCTGCTATTAGTATTGATGGGGGATATCCACCCAAAGCTGTCCAATGGTATTTTTTCTTCCTTCCGGAACCGCATGTCGAGAAGATTTTTTCTGACAAGACAACTCAGGTAACGCGAATGCAAGTCCGTTGTAAAGATGAAGAGGGTAATCATGTAGCATCAATTTGGTAAGAACCTCTGATAGCGCGTTTAGGCTGGGTTGAGTGCTGCGATACCCAGCAAAATCCACGATAGATTACTTGCTAATCAATTTCCTTATGCACTTTGGGTGTGATGAACCGCATCCCTGTCGCTTACCCCAACGCACCAAAAAAATTCCTGATCGCCAGTACCCGCTGATGCAGGTCGTCATGCTTCAGCTCGATGCGCAATTTGTCCTGCCCCGCCATCTTCACGTAGCGCCTGCTCTGGATCAGGGTGATGATCTTCAGCGGGTCGATCGGCGGGTTTGGCACGAACTGGAATTGGATTGCTTCCGACGAGGCGTCTACCTTGCTGATGCCGAGTGGCTTGGCGAGGATGCGCAGGCGATGGCTGTCGAGCAGGGTCTGCGCGGGCTCCGGCAGCAGGCCGAAGCGGTCGATCAGTTCCTGGTGCATCTCGTCGAGCTCATCCTGGGTGTTGCAGTTCGCGAGGCGTTTGTAGATCACCAGCCGCTGGTGGATGTCGCCGCAGTAGTCGTTGGGCAGCAATGCGGGGGTATGCAGGTTGATTTCGGTGGTGACGCCCAGCGGGTGCGCCATGTCCGGTTCCTTGCCCTGGCGCAGCGAGCTGATCGCGGCGGAGAGCATGTCGTTGTACAGGCTGAAACCGATCTCCTGCATCTCGCCGCTCTGCGATTCGCCGAGCACTTCGCCCGCGCCGCGTATCTCCAGGTCGTGCATCGCGAGGTAGAAGCCTGAGCCCAACTGCTCCATCGACTGGATCGCTTCGAGGCGTTTCTTTGCCTGTGCGGTGAGCGCTTCGGCCTCGACCAGCAGGTAGGCATAAGCCTGATGGTGCGAGCGCCCGACGCGGCCGCGCAGTTGATGGAGTTGCGCGAGGCCGAAGCGGTCGGCGCGGTTGATGAGAATGGTGTTGGCGGTCGGCACGTCGATGCCGGTCTCGATGATGGTGGTGCACAGCAGCACGTTGAAGCGCTGCTGGTAGAAGTCGCGCATCACCTGTTCCAGATCGCGCTCGCCCATCTGTCCGTGTGCGGTGCGGATGCGCGCTTCCGGCAGCAGCGTCTCCAGTTTTTCCGCCATGTTGGCGATGGTCTCGACCTCGTTGTGCAGAAAATACACCTGCCCGCCGCGCTTCAGTTCGCGCAGCACCGCCTCGCGGATCACGCCCTGGCTGTACTGGCTGACGAAAGTCTTGATCGACAGGCGGCGCTGCGGCGCGGTGGCGATCACCGAGAAATCGCGCAACCCTTCCAGCGACATTGCCAGCGTGCGCGGGATCGGCGTCGCGGTCAGCGTCAGCACGTCCACCTCGGCGCGCAGCGCCTTCAATCTTTCTTTTTGCTGCACGCCGAAGCGATGTTCCTCGTCGATGATCACCAGTCCGAGGTTGTGGAACTTCACGCCCTTCTGGATCAGCTTGTGCGTGCCGATGATGATGTCGAGCTTGCCCTCTTCCATCTCCTTCAGCGCTTGCGCCTGTTCCTTCGCGGAGCGGAAGCGCGACAGCTCGGCGATCCTCACCGGCAGGTCGGCGAAGCGCGTGGAAAAGTTCTGGAAATGCTGTTCGGCGAGCAGCGTGGTGGGCACCAGCACCGCGACCTGCTTGCCGTCCAGCGCCGCAACGAACGCGGCGCGGAGCGCCACCTCGGTCTTGCCGAAGCCGACGTCGCCGCACACCAGCCGGTCCATCGGCTTGCCGGATTGCAGGTCGGCGATCACCGCCTCGATCGCGGCGGCCTGGTCGGGGGTTTCCTCGAATCCGAATCCGGCAACGAACGCCTCGTAGTCGTGCGGCGTCAGCCTGAACGCATGTCCCTTGCGCAGCGCGCGCTGTGCATAGAGGTTGAGCAGCTCGGCGGCGGTGTCGCGCACCTGCTGCATCGCGCGGCGCTTGGCTTTTTCCCACGCTGCCGTGCCCAGTTTGTGCAAGGGTGCTGCTTCCGGCGCGCCGCCGCTGTAGCGGCTGATGACGTGCAGTTGCGCCACCGGCACGTAGAGCTTGTCCTCGCCGGCATATTCCAGCAGCAGGAATTCATTCTCGCCTTCGCCGAGGTCGAGGTTGACCAGCCCGCGGTAGCGCGCAATGCCGTGCTGTTCGTGCACCACCGGGTCGCCGATCTTGAGCTCGGACAGGTCGCGCAACATGCCTTCGACGTTGCTCTTCTTGCCGGCGCGCGCGGCGCGGCTGCGCGGCTGAGCGGCATACAGTTCGGTTTCCGTCACCAGTGCGATATTTTCGTTATCAAAAAATTCGCGCAGCGATTCGTTTGCCCCCTCTCCCGCAGACGGGAGAGGGTTGGGGTGAGGGAGACGGGCTTGCCCGTCGGTCAGGATGAAGCCGCCCTGCAGCGGTGCGACGCACAGCATGAAGGCCGCACCGTTTTGCAGGAATTCGGCGTAGTTCTCGCATATCGCCGGGGTAAGGCCGTATTCGCGCAGATAGCCTGCCATGATTTCGCGCCGCCCGAGACTGTCGGCCAGCAGTAGCGCGCGCCCGCCGAAGCCTTGCAGGAAATCCTGGAATGCCTGCGTGGGGATTTCGGCGCGGCGGTTAACAGCGATGGGTGGGATGGCGGCGGTGGGGCAGGGGGTGAGGCCCTGCTTGTTTTTTCGTCATTCCCGCGAAGGCGGGAATCCAGCGGTTCAATTGACTGGGCTCCCGCCTGCGCGGGAGCGACAGATGGAGACGCCACAATATCCAGCCGCGCAAACTCCTTTACGCGAATGAAGAACCGCTCCGCATCGAGGAATAATTCCTTCGGCTCCAGCAGCGGGCGCTGCGGGTCGCCCCTGAGCAGGTTGTAGCGCGACGCGGCATCCCTGGCGAAGGTGGTGATGGCTTCTTCGACCTCGTGATGCAGGCACAGCGTGGCATGCTTTGGCAGGTAATCGAACAGGGTCGCGGTTTGCTCGAAGAACAGCGGCAGGTAATACTCGATGCCCGCCGGGGCGATGCCCTTGCTCACGTCCTTGTAGATGCGCGACCTGGACGGATCGCCCTCGAAGCGCTCGCGGAAGCTCTGGCGGAAAGTCGCCTGGCCTTTCTCGTCGAGCGGAAATTCGCGCGCCGGCAGCAGGCGGATCTCCGGCACCGGGTACAGCGTGCGCTGCGTATCCACGTCGAAGGTGGCGATGGTCTCGATCTCGTCGTCGAACAGGTCGATGCGGTACGGCAGCACGCTGCCCATCGCAAACAGGTCGATGATGCCGCCGCGCACGCAGTATTCGCCGGGAGTGAGCACCTGCTGCACGTGGTTGTACCCGGCGAAAGCGAGTTGCTCGCGCAGCCTGGCGACATCAAGTTTTTCGCCGCGTTTGAGGAAGAAGGTAAAGGTGGCGAGGTATTCCGCAGGCGGCAACGGGTAAAGCGCGGTGGTCAACGGCACCACGATCACGTCGCAAACTTGGCTGCGGATGTGATGCAGCGTCGCGAGGCGCTCGGAGATCAAATCCTGGTGCGGCGAAAAATGGTCGTAGGGCAGCGTCTCCCAGTCCGGCAGCAGATGCACGCGCAGATCGGGCGCGAAGAACGGGATTTCCTCCAGCAGGCGCTGCGCTTCCAGCGCGTTCGCGGCGATGATTGCCAGCGGAGAATGCCGCGCGGCGTATTGCGCCAGCGCCAATGCGTCGGACGAGCCGTGCAGTTGCGTGTAGCGGGGGCGGGAATGCTTTGAGCTGAACAACATGAATGTTTCGATGCAAATCCGGGTAGTACGTTCACTCTTCGATATATCAGGGCAAACGGAAAGGGGCGATGGCTAGTACAGAGGTGACCATTATAAGCCATGCGCGCGGGCAGTCTTTTAATTTACAATCGCGCCATGTCTGAATTTTACGCATTGGTTCCCGCCGCCGGTTTCGGCGCGCGCATGGGACATGAACTGCCCAAGCAATACCTGCCGCTGGCCGGGCAGCCGCTTATTTTTCACGCCTTGAATACACTGTGCGCCAGCCCGGAGATCGCCACGGTGTTCGTGGTGCTGGCGCCCAATGATACGCTGTTCCATACCTGCGACTGGTCGCGCTTCGGCGACAAGCTGCAGCCGTTGTTTTGCGGCGGGGCGACGCGTGCGGAGAGCGTGCTGAACGGGCTGCTGGCTTCCGAGCTGGAGCCGGACGACTGGGTGCTGGTGCATGACGCGGCGCGCCCTTGCCTGACGCAAGCGCATATCGCCAAACTGATCGCCGAATTGCGCGACGATGAGGTGGGCGGCATCCTCGCCGTGCCGGTGGCGGATACGCTGAAGCGCGCCGATGAGCAACAGCGCATCGCCCGCACCGAAGAGCGCGCGGGACTGTGGCAGGCGCAGACGCCGCAGATGTTCCGCGCCGGGCTGTTGGCGCAGGCTTTGCAGCAATGCAACAGCGTGACCGACGAGGCGTCGGCAATCGAGGCGCTGGGGCTGCGGCCCAAGCTGGTGTTGGGCGAATCGACTAATTTCAAGGTGACCTATCCGCAGGACTTGCTGCTGGCGGAGTTGTTGTTAAAAGAGAAAAGCAATTAGCCACAGAGTACACAGAGACCACAGAGAAACCTGCTGCCCTCTCTGTGTCCTCTGTGATCTCTGTGGCAATAGAATTTGAATTTTTTGAAAGCGAGTTATGAGAATCGGACAAGGTTTTGACGTTCACCAACTGGTGGAAGGGCGCAAGCTGATCGTCGGCGGCGTGGAGATTCCCTACGGCAAAGGGCTGCTCGGCCATTCCGATGCCGATGTGCTGCTGCACGCGATCAGCGATGCGCTGCTCGGCGCGGCGGGGCTGGGCGATATCGGCAGGCATTTCGCGGACACCGAGGCAAAGTACAAGGACATCGACAGCCGCATCCTGCTGCGCGAGGCGCTGCATCTGGTGCGCGAGCAGGGGTATCGCGTCGGCAATGTCGATGCGACCATCATCGCGCAGGCGCCGAAGATGGCGCCGCACATTCCGCAGATGGTGGCGCATATCGCCGCCGACCTGCGCGTCGAGAAAAGCGCCGTCAACGTGAAGGCGACCACCACCGAGCAACTGGGATTCAGCGGGCGCGGCGAGGGTATCGCGGCGCAGGCGGTGGTGCTTTTAATAGTTTGAATTGGCCACAGAGGCCACAGAGGCCACAGAGGCCACAGAGAATGCGGTGGGTTCTCTCTGTGTTCTCTGTGAACTCTGTGGCTTACAGGTTTTGACTTTGATGAACATTCTTGCTTTGGATACTTCCACCGAATACTGCTCGGTTGCGCTGTGGCAGGACGGCGCGATCGTGGAGCGCTGCGATCTGGCCGTGCAGAAACACTCCGAAATGCTGATCGCGATGCTGGATGCACTGCTCAAGGATGCAGGATTCGGGATCAAGGATATGGACGGCATCGCCTTCGGCATGGGGCCGGGGTCGTTCACCGGGGTGCGCATCGCCTGCGGCGCGGCGCAGGGCCTGGCGTTCGGCGCAAACCTGCCGGTGGCCGGCATCTGCACTCTGCAAGCGCTGGCGGAGGCTTCGGGAAAAGGGAAAGTCATCGCGGCGCTGGATGCGCGCATGGGCGAGATTTATCACGCCGCGTATGAGAGGCGCGATGATTCCTGGGTGGCGGCGAGCGAGCCGCGCCTGTGCAAGCCGGAAGACGCGCCGCCGCTGCCGGGCGAAGGCTGGTTCGGCGCGGGCAGCGGCTTTGCCGCGCACGGCGCGTCATTGAGCGGGCGCTATGCCGGGCAGTTGCAGGGTGCGGATGGTGCCGCAGTGCCGCAGGCCGCCGCAATCGCCGTGCTCGGCGCGGCACAGTTCGCGCTGGGTCTCGGTAAGGATGCGGCGGAGGCATTGCCGCTGTACCTGCGCGACAAAGTGGCGCTGAAGACCTCCGAGCGTGAAAAACGCTGATGCGTGCGATGACGCAGGCCGATGCGGATGCGGTGCTCGCCATCGAGCGGGCGGTGCAGCGCTTTCCGTGGACGCGCGGCAATTTTGCCGATGCGCTGGACAGCGGCTATCTGTGCCGCGTGGATGAAACCGGAGAAGGAAGTATTCGCGGTTACGCGATATTGATGCAGGCGGCGGACGAAGCGGAACTGCTCAACATCGGCGTGGCGCAGGCAGAGCAGCGCAAGGGCTTGGGCAGCGCCATGCTGGCGGAGATGTTGAACGTGGCGTGTGTCAGGCAATTGCGCCGCGTGTTTCTCGAGGTGCGCCCCTCCAATGTGGCCGCGATTGCTTTATATCGCAGCGCAGGATTTGCCGAAATCGGGATAAGGCGCGATTATTACCGGAATGAGGATGGCAGCGAGGATGCCGTTACAATGGCGTGCGATTTATCTCCCCTCTCCCGCTCGCAGGAGAGGGGCGGGGGAGAGGGCTAGTGGATAGAAACGAAGCGGTGCTGCGCGAACTGAACCTTTACCCGCAATGGGTGCGGCGGAACCAGCCTGCGCCGGTTGCGGCGGCACAGGCCGTGCATGAGGCGCAGCCTGCTGCTGCCATAACGCTTGCCGAACCGCCACGCACGGCAGCCGTTATGGCAGAAAATGGCGATCAAGGCCGTGAACAGGCCATCGGCGAACTCGACTGGCCGCAACTGAAGGCGATGGTGCGCGACTGCACTGCCTGCAAACTGCGCGCCGGTTGTACGCAGACGGTGTTCGGTACGGGCGACGAAAAGGCCGAGTGGCTGTTCGTCGGCGAAGGGCCGGGCGCGGATGAGGACGCGCAGGGCGAGCCGTTCGTCGGGCAGGCAGGCAAGCTGCTCGACAACATGCTGCTGGCGATCAAACTCAGGCGCGGCAAAAATGTGTACATCGCCAACATCGTCAAATGCCGCCCGCCCGGCAACCGCAACCCGGAAGCGGACGAAATCGCGGCCTGCCTGCCCTACCTGCAACGCCAGATCGAACTGATAAAACCCAAGCTCATCGTCGCGCTGGGCAAGACCGCCGCCACCGCCCTGCTGGGGCGCGATGCGTCGTTGGGCTCGCTGCGCGGCACGTTGCACGAATACCGCGGCGTCCCGCTGCTCGTCACCTACCACCCCGCCTACCTGTTGCGCAGCCCGACGGAAAAAGCCAAAGCATGGCAGGATTTGTGTTTTGCGGTGCGGACGCGACACGGTGAGGCGTAGCCTTCCGGTGCGGGAGCGTCCGCAGCGCACCTCCAACGCGCCTTTTCAAATGTCGCGGCAAGTTGCGGAGGAGCGGACGCGACACGGTGAGGCGTAGCCTTCCGGTGCGGGAGCGTCCGCAGCGCACCTCCAACGCGCCTTTTCAAATGTCGCGGCAAGTTGCGGAGGAGCGGACGCGACACGGTGAGGCGTAGCCTTCCGGTGCGGGAGCGTCCGCAGCGCACCTCCAACGCGCCTTTTCAAATGTCGCGGCAAGTTGCGGAGGAGCGGACGCGACACGGTGAGGCGTAGCCTTCCGGTGCGGGAGCGTCCGCAGCGCACCTCCAACGCGCCTTTTCAAATGTCGCGGCAAGTTGCGGAGGAGCGGACGCGACACGGTGAGGCGTAGCCTTCCGGTGCGGGAGCGTCCGCAACGCGCCTCCGCCTCCAACTTTCCGGCTGAGCCGAACGTGATGGAGGAGCGGACGCGACACGGTGAGGCGTAGTCTTCGGTGCGGGAGCGTCCGCGTCGCGCATGTTTCTTGCAATAATTAAGTTGATACACATCATGGTTTTTTAGCCCGGATTCTACTAAGCTGCATAGCGTCGGAGAATTACAACGTGAATATGGCTGTGTGATACCGCGTACTTTAAGGGGTAGGGTCATGGCAGAAAACAGCGGCGGTAATAAATTGATGCAGGCATTTTTTGCGCCTGCCGTGGCTCTGATGAGCCGGCTGGACATCATCAGGAAATTCGTGCTGCTGGGGTTGATGTCGCTGGTCGCGGTGGCGGTGGTGATATACAGCCTGTTTGTCTGTCTTGATGAGGACATCAGCTTCATGCGGCGGGAACTGAAAGGTCTCGAGCTGATCAGGCCGTTTCCCCGGCTTGTGCAGGCACTTCAACAACACCGCGGGCTCTCGGCTGGAATTCTAGGCGGCGATGAGACCATGCGGGGCGGCCGTGCCGACGCGGAAAGAAAAGTGGCCGAAGCATTAAATGAAATGCGGGAAGAGCAATTTTCCGGCATGACCCGGAGCGGAAGTTTGCAGCACATCAGGGCTGACTGGGAGCGCCTGCGCAAAGAGGATATCAATTGGCCGATGGCCGAAAGCTTTGCCGCGCATAACCGCCTGATCGACCAGATACAGTTATTCGAGGGGGTGGTTGCCGATTCGGCACAGCAGATTACCAGCCGCGTGACATCGGATATTCTCACCGGCCATTTTGCTTCGCGCCCCGATGATTTTTTCGGGATGGCCACGGCGGCGATCGACAGGAGTTATACGCAAATATACGAAGCGCTGCTTCCGACGACTGAAACCCTCATCAAGGCGCGCCTTGCCCGTGCGGAAAATACGTTGCGCTTCAGCGTTGGCATCGCCCTTTTGCTGTTTCTGGCGGTGGCCTATTTCTCGATCGGTATCTGCCGCGCCATTATCGTCAATATCTGGACGATTGCCCGTTCGGCGCATGCCTTCGCCAACGGCAACCTGCGCGAGCGGATCGATCTCGACGCACGCGATGAGCTTGGCCTGGTGAGGGACAGTTTCAACGAAATGGCCGATGGGTTCAGCGCGCTGCTGAAAGTGTCCCGTGAAAATGAAGCGCGCCTGCACGACCTGTCGGTACACCTCGAAGAGCGGGTGAAGGAACGCACCATTGAACTGGAGCGTGCCCAGCGGGAAACCGAATCGCTGCTGCGGCGCAACCAGGTATTGATGCTGACTTCACTGGATGGTATCCATGTGATGGATGCGCAGGGCAACCTGTTGGCGGCCAACGACGCGTTCTGCCGTATGCTGGGCTATACCCAGGAAGAAATATTCACCCTTAACGTGGCCGACTGGGATGCGCAATGGACGGAGGAGGAGTTGCGGGCAAAATTAAGCGGGCTTGCCGGCAAGAGCGAGATGTTCGAGACCTTGTGGCGCCGCAAGGACGGAACACTGGTTAATGCCGAGCTCAGCGCTTCCGGCGTGGAGCTGGAAGGGCAGAATTTCATCTATGCCTCAGGCCGCGACATCACCGGCCGCAAGAACGAGGAAGCGGCGCTGAGGCGGCATAAGCTGGTGATCGATACCGCCATAGACGGGTTCTGGATGACCGATATGAAGGGCAACTTGCTGGAAGTCAACAAGGCTTACGCAAAGATGTCGGGTTATGCGACCGATGAACTGGTGGGAATGCATATCAGCCAACTGGAAGCGCTGGAGCAGTCGCCGGAAGAAGTTCATGCGCATATCGCAAAAGTCGTTGCGCAAGGTTATGACCGGTTCGAGACGCGCCATCGCCGCAAGGACGGGCACGAGATCGATATCGAGGTGTCCGTAACCCACATGACCGAGTCGCAGCAACTGTTCGTGTTCTGCCGCGATATTACCGAACGCAAGAAGGCCGAGGAGGAAATCCACAATCTGGCGTTTTATGACGCGCTGACGAAATTGCCCAACCGCCGCCTGTTCATAGACCGTTTCTGCACAGCCTTGACCGCTTCAGCCCGGCACAATAACTTTGGCGCGGTGCTGTTCATCGACCTGGACCGCTTCAAGCTGCTCAACGATACGCTCGGACACGAGTACGGCGACCTGTTGTTGATCGAGGTGGCGGCGCGGATCAAATCATGTGTGCGCGAAGCGGATACCGTCGCCAGGCTGGGCGGGGATGAGTTCGTCGTGCTGATAGAGGGGGCCGGCGACGATCAGGACGAGGCTTCGTACAAGGTCGGGCTGGTTGCAGAAAAAATCCGCGAGACGCTGGTGCGCCCCTACCAGCTCAACGGGCACGAACATCAAAGCTCGCCCAGCATCGGCGTCAGCCTGTATCGCAGCAACGAAGAGCAGGTGGAGGAATTGCTCCAGCATGCCGATATGGCGATGTACCAGGCCAAGGATGCCGGGCGCAATGCAGTGCGCTTCTTCGACCCCGTCATGCAGAACAACGTGGCAGCACGCGCCGCATTGGTGAACGATCTGCGCGGCGCCATCGAGCGGCGGCAATTGCATCTGCATTATCAGATGCAGGTGGATAACGATAGCCGCCCGGTGGGAGCGGAAGCGTTGCTGCGCTGGATCCATCCGCAACGCGGCGTCGTCATGCCGGAGCAGTTCCTCCCGATTGCCGAAGAAAGCACGCTGATCCTCGATATCGGCGATTGGGTGCTGGATGCGGCCTGCCGTCAGCTCGCCTTGTGGGGTGCGAACGAAAAAATGCGCAATCTGGTGCTGACCGTCAACGTCAGCGCCAAACAATTCGCCATGCCGGATTTCGCGGACAAGCTGGCCGGCGTCTTGCGGGCGCACCGGATAAATCCCGCGCGCCTGAAACTGGAGCTGACCGAAAGCATGGCGCTGGATGACTTGCCAGGTGCGGTGGAAAAAATGCGCGCGCTGAAAGCGCTCGGCGTCTGCCTGTCGATGGACGATTTCGGTACCCGCTATTCGTCGCTGTCCAGCCTGAAGCAGCTCCCGCTCGATCAGCTCAAGCTCGGCAGGAGTTTTGTGCAGGATGTCGCGAGCGACGGCAATGTCGCGCTGCTGGTGCAGAGCATTATCGACATGTCGAGCAGATATCGCATCACCGTGGTTGCGGAGGGAGTGGAAAACGAGGCGCAATTGGCTTCGCTCAAGGATCGCGATTGTGTGGCTTATCAGGGCTTCCTGTTCAGCAAGGCTGTGCCGATCGATGAGTTTGAGAGGCTGCTGGGGCAATAGCGGCTGGAGAGATGCGCCGTGCTAAAATTTGCCCCGATGATATTTACGTGCGTCCGCGCCATCCATGCAAAAACTGCCCGGCGGTAAATCCGGTTTGTTGCTTCTTGTTGCCTCTGTTGCGGTAGCTCTGCTGGTCGGCGTATTGATGTACGCTCAATCCGGGCGCACCAAACCTGCCATCAGGATCGGCGTGCTGCACTCGCTCAGCGGCACGATGGCTTCGAGCGAAGCGCCGCTGGTGGATGCGCTGCGGCTGGCGGTGGAGGAGACCAATCAGTCGGGCGGGGTAAACGGCCAGCCCATTGAGATGATCGTCGCCGACTGCCGTTCGGATGCCGCATATTGCGCGCAGCAGGCGGAGAAGCTGATCGTCCGGAATGGCGTTCAGGCACTGTTCGGCTGCTGGACATCGGCTTGCCGCAAGGCAGTCAAAACCGTGGTCGAGAAGCATCATCATCTGCTGTTCTATCCGCTGCAATACGAAGGCCTGGAGCAATCCCCCGACATCGTCTATACCGGCGCGGCGCCCAACCAGCAAATCATTCCGATGGCCTTGTGGGCTTTGCAGCATAAGGGCAAGCGCTTTTACCTGGTCGGTTCGGATTACATTTTTCCGCGCACCGCGAACCGCATCGTCAAGGACATCTTGCTCGCGCAAGGCGGGCAGCTGCTGGGCGAACGTTATGTGCCGCTGGGCGCCGGCGATATGGCGGCAGCGGTGAAGGAAATTGCCGCGCAGCACCCCGATTTTGTCCTGAACACACTGAATGGCGACAGCAATTTGCACTTTTTCCGCGCACTGCATGAAGCGGGCATCGGTGCGGAAAAAGCACCGGTATTTTCCACCAGTGTTGCGGAGACCGGGTTGGCGGCAATGGGGGCCGATTTGACGGCGGGTCATTACGCTGCGTGGAATTATTTCCAGAGCCTGGACAACGCGGAGAACAAGGCCTTTGTCGAGCGCTTCAAGCGGCGCTTCGGTATGGAGCGGGTGCTGGATGACCCGATGGAGGCAGCATATATCGGAATGAAGCTCTGGGTGAATACCGTTCGCAGCATAAATACGACGGATATGAAGCAGGTGAAAACCATTCTTGCGCAGCAAACCCTGCTTGCCCCGGAAGGCGTTGTTGCGGTTGACTATGCAACCGGCCATCTATGGAAATCGGTGCTTATCGGCAAGGCGCGTCCCGATGGGCAGTTCGACATTGTCTGGAAATCTGTGCAACCGATCCGTCCGGCGCCTTTCCCGTTTTACCGCAGCCATGCGGAATGGCTTGCCGTGCGACAGGCGTTGCCGGGAGCGCAGCCATGAGCCGGAATACCGGGGTGATCGGCGCTTCGCTCACCTGGCGTTTTTTGCTGTGGTTCGTCGTGGTTGCGCTGCTGCCGCTGGCCTTGTTCGGTTATGTCACCTTGCGGCAAAGCGAAGCCGCGTTGCGCAATGAAATACAGAACCGGCTTACGCGCCTGGCGGACAAGAAAACACTGGAAATCAAAAGCCATCTGTTTGAGCGGGAGCAGAATGCCCGGTTGCTGGCACGCGGCAGGCTGGTGGAAGAGGCCATGTCCGGCTTGTCGGCGGCTTACTCGCGCCACGGGCACGGCTCGGCGGAATACAACAAGGCAGCAAAACAATTCGATAATTACTTTAGGTACTATATTGACGAGAATTCGCTGTTTTACGATGTATTCCTGATTACGCTACAGGGCGAGATCATTTACACGCAACTGCATGAATCGGATTTTGCCACCAACCTGCTCAACGGCCCCTATCGCGATTCGCTGCTGGCGCAGGTATTCCGCGAGTCGCGCATGACACTGGAAAGCAGCATTTCCGATTTCGAGTTTTATGCGCCTTCCAATGCGCACGCCGCGTTTGTTGCCGCGCCGATTATTCGCGGCGGCGCATTGAAAGGGGTGCTCGCGTTCCAGCTCAATACCGATCGTATTTTTCGGGTGGCGAAAGATTCGATCGGTCTGGGTTTAACCGGAGAGACGGCGCTCGCCAGGCGGATCGACGACGACCAGGCAATTTTTGTCGCGCCGCTCGATAGCGATCCGCAGGCAGCCTTTAAACGCAGGATAAACCTCAAAACGACGACGCTGCCGATGCGCAAGGCACTGCTGGGCGAGCGCGGCGCCGGAATAGGGGTCGATTACAGCGGCAAGGAGGTGATGGCCGCATGGCGCTATCTGCCGGAATTGGATTGGGGAATGGTGGTCAAGATGGATGCGGGTGAGGTTTTTGCGCCCCTTTACCGGCAACGAAAAATCCTTCTGGGAGCGCTGCTGACATTGATGCTGTTCGCCGGGGCCGTTGCGTTGTATTTCGGCCGCCGGCTGGTCGTGCCGCTCAAGAGCTTCGCGCTCACCGCCGATGAAATCGCCGGGGGCGATTTGAGCAAACGTGTCGATCAGAGCCGCGCGGATGAAATCGGCGCGCTGGGGCGCGCGTTCAACCGCATGACCGAAAACCTGCAAGCGTTGTATCGCACGCTTGAAGATCGCGTCGAGGAACGCATCCGCGAGTTGAATGTAAGCAACGAGCAATTGCAGGAGGAAATCCACGAGCGCGAGCATATGGAAGCGGCCATGCGCGAAAACCAGATCGAGCTGCAGCACAGCCAGGACTTGCTCAACGAAGCGCAGCGGCTGGGGCGATTGGGGAGCTGGGAACTGAATCTGGCGAGCGGCAAGCTGCGCTGGTCGGATGAAATTTACCGGATATTCGAGCTTGATCCGGCGCGGTTCTCGCCTTCCTATGAGAATTTCCTGAACGCGATCCATCCGGATGACCGCGACCGGGTGAACCGGGCTTATACGCAGTCGCTGGAGAATCGCCAGCCTTACGATGTGGTACACCGCCTGTTGATGGCGGACGGCCGCATCAAATGGGTTCGCGAGCATTGCACCAGCGAATTCGATGTGTCCGGCAAACCGCTGCGCTCGGTGGGGGCGGTGCAGGACATTACCGAACAAAAACTGGCAGAGGATACCTTGCGTATTGCCGCGGCGACCTTCGAGACGCATGAAGCCATCCTGATTACCGATGCCAACGGGAATATCATCCGCGTCAACCGGGCGTTCCAGGACATCACCGGCTATCCCCCGGAAGAGGTGCTGGGCAAGAACCCGCGCATCCTCAGCTCGGGCCGCCAGGACAAGGCGTTTTATGCGGCGATGTGGCAACAGTTGCTGGCTACCGGCATGTGGACCGGCGAGATTTGGGACCGGCGCAAGAGCGGGCAGATTTATCCGAAGTGGCTGACCATCACCGCCATAAAAAACGAGCAGGGGCAAACGACCGAGTATGTCGCCATTTTCAGCGATATTACCGCACGCAAGGAGGCGGAAGAGGAAATCCGCAACCTGGCGTTTTACGATGCGCTGACCAGGCTGCCCAACCGCCGCCTGCTGCTCGACCGGTTCCGGCTGGCGCTGTCGGTATCGGCGCGCAGCCGCCATTATGGCGCGGTGCTGTTCCTCGACATGGACAAGTTCAAGACGCTCAACGACACCCTGGGACACGACTATGGCGACCTGATGCTGATCGAGGTCGCCAGGCGCATCCAGCTCTGTGTGCGCGAAGTGGATACTGCGGCGCGGCTGGGCGGCGATGAGTTCGTGGTGCTGATCGAAGAAATCAGCATGAATGCGGAAGAGGCATCGCAAAAAATCGCGCTGATTGCCGAAAAGATACGCGCGGCGCTGGTTGTGCCTTACCGGCTCAAGGATCATGAGCATCACAGTTCGCCGAGCATAGGCGTGTGCCTGTACCGGGGCAACCATGAGCCGGTGGAGGTCTTGCTCAAACGCGCCGACATGGCGATGTATCAGGCCAAGGATTCCGGGCGGAATACGGTGCGCTTCTTCGATCCCGCGATGCAGCATGCGGTGGAAACACATGCCGCGCTGGAGACCGACTTGCGCCGCGCGCTCCCCAACCGGGAACTGCAACTGTATTACCAGATCCAGGTGGACAGCGAGCATCGCCCGCTGGGCGCTGAGGCGCTGGCGCGCTGGAATCATCCGAAGCGCGGCATGGTCTCTCCCGCCCAATTCATTCCGGTCGCCGAGGAGAGTTCGTTGATCCTGGATATCGGCAATTGGGTACTCGATACCGCCTGCCGGCAGCTTGCGTCATGGGAGGGCAACGAGCAAATGCGCGGCCTGGAACTGGCGGTCAACGTCAGCGCGCAGCAATTCAGGAGGCACGATTTTATAGAGGCTGTAACCGAGGCGATTCGCGAGCATCAGGTCAACCCGGCGCGCCTGAAACTGGAGCTGACCGAGAGCGTGGTGCTGAACGACGTCGCCGACGTGGTGACCAAGATGCACGCGCTGAAAGCGCTCGGCATCAAATTGTCGCTAGACGATTTCGGCACGGGCTATTCGTCGCTGTCCTATCTGAAGCAGTTGCCGCTCGACCAGATCAAGATCGACCAGAGTTTCGTGCGCAATATCGCCACCGACCCGAACGATGCGGTCATGGTGCAAACCATCATCGGCCTGGCGCAGAATTTCCGCCTGAACGTGATCGCCGAAGGGGTGGAGACCGAGGCGCAACTGGGCTTCCTCAAACAGCATGGCTGCATGGCCTATCAAGGCTATCTGTTCGGCAAACCGGTGCCGATCGGGGAGTTTGAAGCGCTGCTCGGCAAGATGTAGGGGCGCGCCGCATTCCTACATATAACGGTCATGCCCGTGTTTTTTGTTCAGCGCGGCCATGATACCGGACAGCAGCAAGCCGAATACCAGGATGATGAAATAGATGCTGAATTCCAGTTTCTGCATCACCGCATACAGCCCCAGCATCGCGAAGATGCTCAGGTTTTCGTTGAAGTTCTGCACCGCGATGGAGCGTCCCGCGCCCATCAGCATGTGGCCGCGATGCTGCAGCAGCGCGTTCATCGGCACGACGAAAAAGCCGCCCATTGCGCCGATCGTAATCAGCAGCAGAATCGCCAGCATGCTGTTGGTCACCGGAATCATCATTATCACAACGACTCCCATCGCGATGCCGACCGGCAGCACTTTTACCGAGCGTTCCAGTTTGACGAACTTCGCCGCCAGCACCGAGCCGATGGCGATGCCGATGGCCACCCAGGCGGTGAGCTTGGCAGCTTCGCCGATGCCGTAATGCAGCGCGACGGCCGCCCAGGCCAGCACCAGCAGGCGCAGCGTCGCTCCCGCGCCCCAGAACAGCGTGGTGACTGCCAGCGAAACCTGGCCGAGCGGGTCTTTCCACAGCAGCTTGAAACAGTGCCAGAAATCCCTGGCAAGGAAAACGGGGCTGCGGCTGAGCGGTTTGTGGTCGATGGCCACGCGCGGGATGTACAGGTTGAAAATCGCGGCGCCAATGTAGATCAGCACGATGGCGGAGATGGCCAGCTCCGGCGGCGTATCGATGCCGGTGTCGATCAGCGGTACGTCCCACCATAGCAGCATGGGGTTGGCGATGCTCGGGGTGATGAGCACGCCGCCCACCACCGCGCCGAGCACGATGGCGGCGACAGTCAGCCCTTCCATCCAGCTATTCGCCCCGACCAACTGGTCGGAAGGAAGATATTCGGTGAGAATGCCGTATTTGGCGGGCGAATAGGCCGCAGCGCCGAGGCCGACCAGGCAGTACGCGATCAGCGGATGGACGCCGACCAGCATGAAAATACAACCGACCAGTTTGACGATATTGCTGATGAACATCACGCGCCCTTTGGGCAGCGAGTCGGCGAATGCGCCGACGAAGGGCGCCAGCACGATGTACGAGATGATGAAACTCTGCTGCAATATCGGCGTATGCCAGGCCGGCGAGCTTAAGTCCTTGAGCAGGGCAATCGCGGCAAACAGCAGCGCATTGTCTGCAAGCGCGGAAAAGAACTGCGCCGCAAGGATGATGTAAAAACCGAGATTCATTAAACTGGGGGGTGTTTTTGGCAGCCCGTTTTATATCATGAAAGCATAGCCCCTGCTATCATTCGCGCCTATTAAATTTTCATGCAATAAGCAATTCCATGGCACGTCCCATACAAGCCCATATCGACTCGAGCGCGCTGGAGAACAATCTCCGCGCGGTGCGCCGCGCCGCGCCGTCCGCGCGCATCATGGCGGTGATCAAGGCGGATGGCTACGGTCACGGTATGTTGCGTGTTGCAGAAGCGCTGTCTGCTTCGGACGGCTTTGCGCTGCTGGACATCCAGGATGCGGCGCAACTGCGCGAGGCGGGTTTTCGCCAGAAGATTTTGCTGCTGGAAGGGGCTTTTACTGCCGAAGATATGGACATCGTCGCCCGGTACGACCTGGCCTGCGTGATCCACAGCACATGGCAGATCGCCTTGCTCGACGCTTACCCGGGGCGCTTGCCATCGGGAAAAGGGGCTCTCGATGTCTGGCTCAAGGTCAACAGCGGCATGAACCGTTTGGGCTTCGCGCCGCAACAGGCGGCGCAGGCGATGGAACAATTGCGCCGTCATCGTGCCGTGCGCGATATCACCCTGATGACGCACTTTGCCAACGCCGACGAAGCGCGCGGCATCGCCGAACCGCTTGCCCGGTTCAACGGCTTCGCCGCGCCCCATCGCGTGGCGCGCTCGCTGGCGAATTCCGCCGCATTGCTGCGTTATCCGGAATCGCACGGCGACTGGGTGCGCCCCGGCCTGATGCTGTACGGCGCGTCGCCCTTCGCCGATGCCGGCGCGCAGCAGTTCGGGCTGAAGCCGGCGATGACCCTGAGCAGCCGCATCATCGCCGTGCAGGAATTGCGCGCCGGCGACGAAATCGGCTACGGCGCGCTGTTTCGCGCCGAGCGGGAAATGCGCATCGGCATCGTCGCCTGCGGCTATGCCGACGGTTATCCGCGCCATGCGCCGAACGGCACACCGCTGCTGGTGGACGGGCAAACGACACAGACCCTGGGGCGCGTTTCGATGGATATGCTGTATGCGGATTTGAGCAAACTGCCGCAGGCCGGCGTCGGCAGCAGTGTCGTGTTATGGGGCGAGGGCATGCCGATCGAAGAAGTGGCGCGCGCGGCGGGAACCGCCAGCTATGAATTGATGTGCGCGCTGACAGAGCGCGTGCCGGTTGTATATTGATGGTGTTTTGTTCATATGATTGTCATTTCGACCGAAGGGAGAAATCTTGCTTTTTAATCGCTACAAAGATTTCTCCCTTCGGTCGAAATGACAGTTTTCAGTATTTATAGGGAGGAAGAAACATGTTGGGCATCATCGGTGGCAGCGGCGTTTACAACATCGAGGGGCTGGAGAACACCCGCTGGGTAAAAGTGGAATCTTCGTTCGGCGAACCGTCGGATGAAGCCCTGATCGGCGAGCTGGCGGGGCACCCTATCGCCTTCCTGCCGCGCCACGGGCGCGGGCACCGCATCCCGCCGTCAGGGATCAATTTTCACGCCAACATCGACGCGCTCAAGCGCCTCGGCGTGACGGACATCATTTCGGTGAGCGCGGTAGGTTCATTGCGCGAAGACCTTGCGCCGGGCACGTTCGTCATCGTCGATCAATTCATCGACCGCACTTTCGCGCGGGAAAAGAGCTTCTTCGGCAGCGGCCTGGTCGCGCATGTCTCGATGGCGCGCCCGGTGTGCGGGCGCCTGGGCGAACACCTGTTCGCGGCGGCGCAGCAGATCGGCATCCCGGTGGTGCGCGGCGGCACCTATCTGGTGATGGAAGGGCCGCAATTTTCCAGCCTCGCGGAATCGGAAATGTACCGCTCATGGAAATGCGACGTGATCGGCATGACCAACATGCCGGAAGCCAAGCTCGCGCGCGAGGCGGAAATCTGCTACGCCACCGTCGCGATGGTGACCGACTTCGACTGCTGGCATCCCGATCATGACCACGTGACGGTCGAGGCCATCGTCAAGGTGCTGCTGGAGAACGCCGACAAGGCACGCGCACTGGTGAAGAGCGTCGCACCGCATGTGCATGGCGATGAAAAAGGCAGTGAATGCGGCTGCCGCAGCGCGCTGCAATACGCCATTATCACCGCGCCGGAAGCGCGCGATCCGGCGATGCTGGAGAAACTGTCCGCCGTGGCGGGGCGGTTGCTCAAGACTAACGACTAACGACTATCAACTAACGACCAGGTTAATCATGCCAATCAAATCCAGAATCCGCACCGTCCCGCATTATCCCCACAAGGGCATCATGTTCCGCGACATCACCACGCTGCTCAAAGACCCGGTCGGTTTGCGTGCAACGATTCATGAAATCGCCAGCCGCTATAAAGACATGAAGATCGACAAGGTGGCCGGGATCGAATCGCGCGGCTTCATCATCGGCGCGCCGGTCGCCTATGAGCTTGCCTTGGGCTTCGTGCCGGTGCGCAAAAAAGGCAAGCTGCCCGCCGCAACCATAGGGCGCGACTACCAGCTCGAATACGGCACCGACCGCATCGAAATCCACACCGATGCGATCCAGAAGGGCGATCGCGTCCTGCTCGTGGACGACCTGATCGCCACCGGCGGCACGGCGGAAGCCGCCGCCGGACTGATCCAGGACATGGGTGGCCATGTCGTCGAATGCTGCTTTGTGATCGACTTGCCGGATATCGGCGGGCGCGCGCGGCTGGAGAAGCTGGGGCACAAGGTGTTTGCTCTCTGCGAGTTTGAAGGCGATTAGTCATCAGACTCATCTGGTGTCAAAGCAAAGTTGAAATGTCCCCTGTTTGGGCAAAGTAGAAATGTCCCCATTCAAATTCTGAGTTGAGCTGCCTGGATGAGATTGGGGTTGTAGGGTTTGCGCCAAGGATGTTGGGGATTCGGCTTGGCGTGTGGCGGGAGGCGTTGTTGTTTCAGTAGCTTGTCCACTTGCATGTTCAGCGTCTTGTCATCCACTGCTGCGACGATGGGCTGCGCTCTGTCGAACACCTTGAACGGCAGGATTTCCGCGTTGTGCAACAGCTCGATACGGCCATCCAGATATTCCACCACCGTCACGGTTTGCCCGCGCAAGGCGTAGCGTGATGTATCGCCGGTCTGGATGATGTAGCGCTGCCGTTTGAAACTGAGCACCAGATTCTTGTCCAGCTTGCGCCGTTGCTGGGTTGTGCAGACGCGAGCCAGCAATGTCTCATCCAAAGTGCAGGAAACGTGGGCGTCTTCGGTGTCTGCCGGCGGTACGGCAAAGCGCACATTGTGTTCGGGCAAATAGGTTGGCAAGAAGGCGTTGGCGGCTTCCATGTCCGAAATGCCAGCCAGACGCATCGCTTTGACCAGCCTGTCCTGCAAGGTCTGGAACAGCCGCTCCACCCGGCCCTTTGCCTGCGGCGTCAACGCCTGGATGGTGGCGATGCCAAGCTCTGCTGTCGCTCGCTGGAATTGCGTCGGCTCTCCATCCTCCGGGTTGTGCTTGGTAAAGATGCCGTGCCGGTCGCTGTAGAGTGCTGCCGGGCAGCCGTAGGCCAAAACGTAGGCGTGCAGCCCATCCAAATAGGCTTGTGTCGTCTCGGCGGGAGTGAAGCAGGCGGCCATCACCCGACTGGTCGCATCGTCTATAAAGGCGATCAGCGTGCAGCGCGGCCGCGCCCCTCGAGCCAGTCATGCGGGCTGCCGTCTATCTGCACCAGCTCTCCCAGCCTTGGGCGGCGCTCACGCGGCGGATGCACACCAGCGCGCTTCTTCCCGGCCCGCCATAATCCGGCCTCGATCATCCAGTTGCGCAGTGTTTCCTTGGAGAGGCCAAATCCATCGTTTTGCAGATACTCCGCCGCCAGCGTCGGGCCAAAGCCGGCATAGCGATCACGCAACCGTTCGATAACCTGGGCCTTGATGGCCGAGGCTATCCGATTGTTCGAGGGCTGGCCGCGCCGTTTGCTTACCAGTCCGGCGGCGCCCTCCTTGCGAAAAGCGCTCACCAACCGCTTTACCTGGCGTTCCGACACAGACAACCGGCGCGCCGCCTCGGAATGGCGCATCTGCTTGCCCGTCACTCGCCGCACAACCTCAAGCCGTGTCAGCTCTTTCTTGCTCATCGCAATGATCCCTTCTTCCATCATGTCGCCCCACTCGAGAATCAAAAGGGGACATTTCTACTTTGCCAGAAGGGGACATTACAACTTTGCTCTTACACATCAGACTCATCTGGTGTCAAAGCAAAGTTGAAATGTCCCCTGTTTGGGCAAAGTAGAAATGTCCCCATTCAAATTCTGAGTTGAGCTGCCTGGATGAGATTGGGGTTGTAGGGTTTGCGCCAAGGATGTTGGGGATTCGGCTTGGCGTGTGGCGGGAGGCGTTGTTGTTTCAGTAGCTTGTCCACTTGCATGTTCAGCGTCTTGTCATCCACTGCTGCGACGATGGGCTGCGCTCTGTCGAACACCTTGAACGGCAGGATTTCCGCGTTGTGCAACAGCTCGATACGGCCATCCAGATATTCCACCACCGTCACGGTTTGCCCGCGCAAGGCGTAGCGTGATGTATCGCCGGTCTGGATGATGTAGCGCTGCCGTTTGAAACTGAGCACCAGATTCTTGTCCAGCTTGCGCCGTTGCTGGGTCGTGCAGACGCGAGCCAGCAATGTCTCATCCAAAGTGCAGGAAACGTGGGCGTCTTCGGTGTCTGCCGGCGGTACGGCAAAGCGCACATTGTGTTCGGGCAAATAGGTTGGCAAGAAGGCGTTGGCGGCTTCCATGTCCGAAATGCCAGCCAGACGCATCGCTTTGACCAGCCTGTCCTGCAAGGTCTGGAACAGCCGCTCCACCCGGCCCTTTGCCTGCGGCGTCAACGCCTGGATGGTGGCGATGCCAAGCTCTGCTGTCGCTCGCTGGAATTGCGTCGGCTCTCCATCCTCCGGGTCGTGCTTGGTAAAGATGCCGTGCCGGTCGCTGTAGAGTGCTGCCGGGCAGCCGTAGGCCAAAACGTAGGCGTGCAGCCCATCCAAATAGGCTTGTGTCGTCTCGGCGGGAGTGAAGCAGGCGGCCATCACCCGACTGGTCGCATCGTCTATAAAGGCGATCAGCGTGCAGCGCGGCCGCGCCCCTCGAGCCAGTCATGCGGGCTGCCGTCTATCTGCACCAGCTCTCCCAGCCTTGGGCGGCGCTCACGCGGCGGATGCACACCAGCGCGCTTCTTCCCGGCCCGCCATAATCCGGCCTCGATCATCCAGTTGCGCAGTGTTTCCTTGGAGAGGCCAAATCCATCGTTTTGCAGATACTCCGCCGCCAGCGTCGGGCCAAAGCCGGCATAGCGATCACGCAACCGTTCGATAACCTGGGCCTTGATGGCCGAGGCTATCCGATTGTTCGAGGGCTGGCCGCGCCGTTTGCTTACCAGTCCGGCGGCGCCCTCCTTGCGAAAAGCGCTCACCAACCGCTTTACCTGGCGTTCCGACACAGACAACCGGCGCGCCGCCTCGGAATGGCGCATCTGCTTGCCCGTCACTCGCCG
The DNA here is from genome assembly GCA_963828205.1 of uncultured beta proteobacterium. Classification (GTDB taxonomy): domain Bacteria; phylum Pseudomonadota; class Gammaproteobacteria; order Burkholderiales; family Gallionellaceae; genus Gallionella. The sequence continues at coordinate 71,653 of CAWHDU010000005.1, read as the reverse complement.
CACAACCTCAAGCCGTGTCAGCTCTTTCTTGCTCATCGCAATGATCCCTTCTTCCATCATGTCGCCCCACTCGAGAATCAAAAGGGGACATTTCTACTTTGCCAGAAGGGGACATTACAACTTTGCTCTTACACATCAGACTCATCTGGTTGACAAGTTGCGCCAGTGGAAGTACAGTTCGCTCGCGTCTGGGATGAGTCGCTAAGCGTCTTGTCGAGGGGCTATAAGCCCTGTTCCCCAGTCGCTTTTTTTTTGCCAATTTTTCGTGAATTGCTCTGAGTGATCCATGTATCTTTGTTACATAGATGAGTCCGGCACATCCAGCATTCCAGGTAACACATCGCATTTTGTGCTAGCTGGAATTGCGATCCCGATTTGGCACTGGAATGATTGTGACCGAGATGTTTCTTTGGTCAAGAAACAATATGGTCTCCAACATGCAGAGATTCATACGGGCTGGATATTGCGCCCATACTCGGAACAAAAAAACATCCCAAACTTTGAAAGCCTCGACTATCAGAATCGAAGATATGAGGTTGATAGATTACGTCGCGCAGAAATTCTAAAACTGCAAAAATCTGGCAACCCGAAGCACTATCAGCAAACCAAGAAAAATTTTGATAAGACGAAAGACTATATCCATTTAACTTTTCAAGAGAGACAATCTTTCATTCTAGAAGTGGCTAAATGTATTGCGGGTTGGGGATTCGCAAGGCTGTTTGCTGAATGCATAGACAAAATTCACTTTGACCCCAGCCGAAGCCGCTACAGCCTTGACGAACAAACTTTCGATCAGATCGTTTCCCGTTTCGAACAATACCTCAAGCTTGTTAGCGCAAAACAGCAGAAGAATTACGGCTTACTCATTCACGACAACAACGAAACTATCGCAAAGAAACACACTCATTTGATGAAAACGTTCCACAGTAACGGAACGCTTTAGACCAAATTGAAAATATCATTGAGACCCCGTTATTTGTTGATAGCCAGTTAACCAGCATGATCCAGATTGCTGACGTTTGCGCTTATGCGCTGAGAAGGTATCTTGAAAATAATGAATCCGCATTATTTGATCTTATTTTTCAGCGCGCTGATAGAAGAGGAAATGTAGTTGTCGGGGTGAGGCATTTTTCTGATGCTCACTGTACATGCAAAATTTGTGTGGCTCATAAATCACAACCAATAACCACAGACCAATGAAAATTAACGGAACCCCCTATCGCACCATCTGGCCCGCCGCCGACAACGTGGCAGTGGAGATCATCGACCAGACCAGGCTTCCTCATGTTTTTGAAACCCTGCGCCTGAATACCATGCGCGACGCCGAGCGCGCGATCCGCGACATGCAGGTGCGCGGCGCGCCGCTGATCGGCGTGACGGCGGCCTATGGCGTGGCGCTGGCGATGCGGAGCAACGCTTCGGATGACGCGCTGGCGGAGGCTTGCAGCGTGTTGCTTGCGGCGCGACCCACGGCGGTGAATTTGCGCTGGGGCGTGGAGAAGATGCGCGCGCTGCTGGCGCCGCTGCCCGAAGGCGAACGCGCCGCCGTGGCCTGGCAGGAGGCTGCGCGCATTGCCGACGAGGACGTGGCGATCAATGCGGCCATCGGCAAGCATGGCAGCGAGCTCATCCGTGCGATTCATCGGAAGAAAAATGCTACGGTCAACATCCTCACGCACTGCAATGCTGGCTGGCTGGCGACGGTGGACTGGGGCACCGCGCTGGCGCCCATCTATACCGCGTTCGACGCGGGCATTCCACTGCATGTGTGGGTGGACGAGACCCGCCCGCGCAATCAGGGCGCCAGCCTTACCGCATGGGAACTCGGCCAGCACGGCGTGCCGCATACCGTGATCGTGGACAATGCTGGTGGTCACCTGATGCAGCACGGCATGGTGGACATGGCGGTCGTCGGCACCGACCGCGTCACCGCGCGCGGCGACGTGTGCAACAAGATCGGCACCTATCTGAAAGCACTGGCGGCGCATGACAACGGCGTGCCGTTCTACGTGGCGCTGCCGACGCCGACGATAGACTGGACGCTGCAGGACGGCGTGAAGGAAATCCCCATCGAGGAACGCGCCGAAGAAGAGGTGACGCATATCGCCGGGCTGTGTGGCGACGGGCAGGTGCGCACCGTGCAGGTCACCCCGCAGGGTTCGCGCGCGGCCAACTACGGCTTCGACGTGACCCCGGCGCGGCTGGTGACCGGGCTGATCACCGAGCGCGGCGTGGTCAAGGCGGATGCCGGGGCGATGCAGGTGTTGCGGTAAAACCCTTTAGCCACAGAGATCACAGAGCACACAGAGAATGATGGTGGCATAACAACGCGCTACGGTTTTCTCTGTGGTCTCTGTGTACTCTGTGGCAAAAAATTGTTAATACTCATAGAATATTCTGATAGGTAAGCAATGGAAAACCTCTGGAACGATACAGAAGCAGGCAAGCAAAAGGACATTCTGGCGGAGCGCGTTTATTCGTCGCGGCTGCTTGGGGCGAATTCCGATCTGGTGCTGCACGGCGGCGGCAACACTTCGGTGAAGGGCGTCAGCAGGAACATCTTCGGCGAGGATGTGGAAACGCTGTTCGTGAAAGGCAGCGGCTCCGATCTCGCCACGATAGAGGCGAAGGACTTCGTCGCGGTGCGCATGGATGCGATGCTGAAGCTGTCGCGCCTGGCAAAACTGTCGGACATCGACATGGCGCGCGAGCTCAAGCTGGCTTCGCTCGACCCGTCGGCGCCCGCGCCGTCGGTCGAGGCGATCCTGCACGCGCTGATCCCGCACCGCTTCGTCGATCACACCCACGCCGACGCGATCGTCACCATCACCAATACCGCCGATGGCGAGACGCGCATCCGTGAGCTATTCGGCGACGAGGTCATCGTGCTGCCCTACGTGATGCCCGGCTTCGACCTGGCCAAATTGTGCGCCGAGGTGTTTCCCAAACAGGCCACCCCGCGCACCATCGGCATGGTGCTGATGAACCACGGCATCTTCAGCTTCGGCGACACCGCGAAGCAGGCTTACGACCGCATGATCGATCTGGTCGGCCGCGCCGAGGATTACCTGAATAAAAACGCGCCGCTCCCTCCGGCAGCCGCGATTGAATCCGCCGCAAACTGGGCGGCGTTGCCGGAATTGAGGAAGAAGGTTTCCGCCGCCGCAGGCTTTCCGCTGCTGCTGCGCAGCAAGAACAGCAATGCCACGCTGGCCTTTGCGCACCACCCGAAGGCTGCCGATATATCGCAGCGTGGCCCGGCCACGCCGGATCACGTGATCCGCACCAAGCGCCTGCCGCTGTTCGGGCGGGATGTCGAGGCTTACACGCAGGCGTACAAGAATTATTTCGAGAAGAATTCCGCATCGGCCAAGATGCCGCTGACGATGCTCGATCCCGCGCCGCGCGTGATCATCGACCCGGAGTTCGGCCTGGTCAGCGCGGGGCGCTCGGCGCGCGACGCACAGATCGTCGAGGACATCTACCTGCACACGCAGGACATTATCCTGCGCGGCGAAAAACTCGGCGGCTACCGGGCGCTGGGCGAGGCCGATCTGTTCAGCATGGAATACTGGGATCTGGAGCAGGCCAAACTGAAGAAAGCCGGCGCGCCGAAAGCGTTCGCCGGCGAAGTCGCGCTGGTGACCGGCGCGGCATCCGGCATCGGCAAGGCCTGCGTGCAATCGTTCCTGAACCGCGGCGCGGCGGTCGTGGCGGTGGACATCAATCCGGCGATAGCGACGTTATTCGGCAACCGCGAGGACTATGCTCGTGAAGATTATCTGGGCATCACCGCCGACCTGACATCAACGCAGGACATCCGGCGCATCATCGAACAGACGCTGCGCCGCTATGGCGGTCTCGACATGCTGGTGCTGAATGCGGGCATCTTCCCCGGCGGCAAGAAGATCGAGGCGCTGTCCGACGACGAGTGGCGCAACGTGATGGCGATCAACCTGGATTCCAACCTGGCGGTGATGCGCGAGGCGCACCCGTTGCTGAAAGCTGCGCCGCGGCATGGCCGCGTCGTGGTGAACGGCTCGAAGAACGTCCCGGCGCCCGGCCCCGGCGCGGTGGCCTATTCCGCATCGAAGGCGGCGCTGACGCAGGTCGCGCGCGTCGCCGCGCTGGAGTGGGGCAAGGATGGGATCAGGATCAATCTGGTGCATCCGAACGCGGTGTTCGATACCGGCATCTGGACGCCGGAAGTGCTGCAACAGCGCGCCGCCCATTACGGCATGAGCATCGACGATTACAAGCGCAACAACGTGCTGCACGAAGAAGTCACCAGCAAGGACGTGGCGGAGCTGATCGCGGAAATGTGCGGCACGTTGTTCGCGAAGATTACCGGCGCGCAAGTGCCGATCGATGGCGGCAACGAGCGGGTAATCTGAGATAAGGATTGCTGCGCGGGGCGCCTGATGGAACTACTCAATGCGGCGTTGCCTGCATTGAGCAGCTTGATCGAATTGCCATGCGGGATTCCATGCGCTTTGCACTTTCCTTCTTCGCGAATTTTTCAGTACAAAGGCCAATAATGGCCCTGGATTAGGTCGCTTTTTCGGTAACCATTCGCGGACATGCTGGGCGAAAATGGAGTGGTGGCCGGATTGACCGGGCTGCATATGGGAGGATGACAGGATGCGGCGGCATATTGTCTGGAGCAGGCCATAATAAAGAGGGGTTGATATGCTGGAAAGATTTATGTCGTTGAGCATTCGCTGGAAGCTGCAACTGAGCTTTTTCATGGTGACGATGGTGACCACCATTTTTAACCGGATGCTGGCTTCGCACGAGCTCGACAAGATGGTCGAGATCACGCGCGCCAACGGCGTGTCGAAGCAGGTTGTCGATCAGTTGTCCGCTAATCATTCGGCTTATATTTTCAATTCGTTCTGGGAATCGGGCATCGAATTCGCCGTCCAGTTCATGATTATCGGGGTGCTTGCCACCCACTTTGTGCGGCCCATCCTGTCGTTGTGCAAATCCTTGAAAGCAGTCGAGGATGGCGATCTGACCAAGGGAGTGGAAAATAAGTCCCGCGACGAGTTTGGCGTTCTGGAAAAAAGCTTTAATGATGTGCTGGCGCACCTGAACAAGATCATGCGGGAGGTCGATGACAGCGGCAGGCACATGGGGCAGTCCGCCTATCAGATAGCCGCGATTTCCCACGACATTGCCGAAGTGAACAAGAAGGAGCAAAGCCGCTCCAGGGCAGTGACCGACGCGACCGGGGAGTTGCGCAAAATCTCCGGAAAGGTGCAGGAGTCCGCGCAATCGGCTACCGAGCGTGCCATGCAAACGGAGCAGCGCGCGAACGAAGGAATCAATACCGTCCAGAGAAACATCGAGGAAATGGAGCAGACGGCGCATGAGGTTAATCGTGCCGCGACGGAGATTGCCGAGCTGGTGCAGGTGGCCGACCAGATCCACAATATCATCGGCGCCATCAAGACCATTGCCGGGCAAACCAACCTGTTGGCGCTCAACGCCGCCATCGAGGCGGCGCGCGCAGGCGAAGAGGGGCGCGGTTTCGCGGTGGTGGCCGACGAAGTGCGCAAGCTGGCCGAAAAAACCAACAGCTCGGCGGTTGAGGTGTCACAAATCATCGCGCAGCTTACCGGCAAGGTCATGCAGGTTTCAGATTCGATGAACGTGGTGGTGGGTAAGGTGCATGCCAACCAGCAGGTCGCCGGCGAAACGGCCAGCGTGATCCGGGGTATGGTGGAAGAGGTATCGGTCTCGCCGAAGCCACACGCGGCATTTCTGAAGCCAGCAAGCAGCAGATCGACAATCTGGCGATGCTGAACGATACGCTGGATAACCTGTTCGCCACATTGCGCGAGAGCTCCGCCAAGGTGGAAACGACGGCGACGATTGGCGACGACTTGTATACGGTCACGAAGCGCCTGAACGATCTGATGACAGGATTTATCTTCGATAAAACATGGGTGATCGAACCGGCGCAGCATGAGAAACGCGGCTATCCGCGCGCCCATAACAATTTGCTGGTCAAGGTTGCTCAGGGCGACCTTAACCTGGAAGGCGTGACCAGGGATTTCAGCATGACCGGCATGAATCTCGCGTTGCCGAACCCGCTGGACAAGAGCAAAAAAATAAACCTCGATATTTATTTGCCGCACGAAGATTTGCTGCAATACGAGAACCAGATACCGGTCAATCTTGCAGGGCGGGTTGCCTGGCAGCGCGCGGAAAATGGAAGTCACCTGTACGGGGTCGAATTCGTCGAAATGGATGAGAACAGGCGACGCTATCTGAAAACGTGCTTCGATTTTTTCCACAAGAAAGCCGAGTTCTAGCCCGTCCTCCGCCAACGGTCGATACCGCGAAGATGCGATTGGCCGTATTCCGGGAAATATACGCTTATCAGACCTCCGCAGATTGCGGACATTGCTGTTGCCGAAAATTCAGCCCAGCCTGGCCAACCGTTTACTTCCCCGTTTCAACCACTCATCAATATTTTGGCGCCTTTCATTAAGAACTTGCAGATCGGACGAATGACTATGGCATTACGTCTCGATATTGGTTAAATTGCATTCGGCTTAACGGTGTTTCGAAGGCTCAATGACTGGCACAGATTTTCTGTAGTGCAATTGCAGGACTCCTCCCGCTAGGTGCAATACCTAGTTTTTCGGGGCAGGCAACTGCCCCTTTCTTTTTGTGCCAACCAAGAGCTGCAACCCGTTCTCGCCATCGCCGCATTCAGCGCATTACATGGGTTTGGACCGATAATGGACAGGATAAAACGGCAATAAACGGGGCGGAGCGATGTACTGTTCAGCCGGGTTTCATGGATGGAGATGGAAGGAAAAAACAGCTTTTTGGCGTCCTCGACAGGAATCGAACCTGTAATTGACCCTTAGGAGGGGCCGGTTATATCCATTTAACTACGAGGACAGCTTGACTGCTTAAGCAGGGGCGCATTCTAGCTTAAACTGCGCATATGCAGAACCAGCCTTCTGACCAGATCATAAAAAAACATAAACTACCCGGCACAGTCGTCGCAATCGGTATGGTCAGTTTTTTTAACGACCTGGCTTCGGAGATGGTGACGCCGTTCATCCCGATCCTGATCGCCACCGTGCTGGGCGCGGGGCCGGTGATACTCGGGCTGGTGGAAGGCGTAGCGGATGCGGCGGCGAGCTTTCTCAAGCTGTGGTCGGGGCGCTATTCGGACAGCAAGCATGGTCGTCGCAAACAACTGATGGTGTTCGGCTATGGGCTGTCCAACCTGGCCCGCCCGCTGCTCGCGCTGGTGTCTGGCTGGGGCGCATTGCTGCTGCTGCGCAGCCTGGACCGCGCCGGCAAGGGTTTGCGCAATGCGCCGCGCGACGCGCTGCTGGCGGATAGCACACATTCCGATATCCACGGTTTTGCCTACGGTTTCCATCGCGCGATGGACAACGCCGGCGCGTTGGGCGGTACGCTGCTCGCCGTTGCCGCATTGAGCTGGCTGAACTGGTCGGTGAGCGAGGTGATTCTGTGGTCGGCGCTGCCCGGCGTGCTGGTGCTGCTGGTGTTGATTGCTGGTGTACGCGAGCCGCCGCGCATGGAAACGCAGCAGCAGAAACTGCCAGCGCCGCTGGCATGGGCCGCGCTGTCGCACAACATGCGCCGCTATTTGCTGGTGCTGGCGCTGTTCACCTTTGCGCGCGTCTCGGAGAGTTTCATCCTGCTGCGCGGCAACGAATTGGGCATGAGCGTGGTGCAGCTGTTGCTGTTGTGGGCGGCGCTGAACCTCGTCAAGTCGGGAGCATCGCTGCTCGGCGGACGCATGGCGGACGCGTTCGGCAAACGCCGCCTGACCATGCTGAGTTGGTCGGGATATGCCGCAGGTTTTGTGGCGCTCGGCCTGGTCGAGCAGGGCAATGCGCTGTGGGTCTGCACCCTGCTGTATGGCTGGCTGGCCGGCATGGGCGAAGGCTCGGAGCGCGCGTTGATCAGCCTGTACGCCGACGAGCGCGAGCGTGGCACGGCGTTTGGCTGGTATCATCTCGCCGTCGGGTTGAGCGCCATTCCCGCCGGGTTGTTGTTCGGCACGGTTTGGCACTACTGGAACGCCGGTGCCGCATTTTTGTTCGCCGGGGCGTTGGCGTTGTTGTGCGCGCTGTTGCTGCGCTTCTGGAGTTTTAATGACCCGGCGTGATTTTCATTCAACCAAAAAAACCAATTAACCACATAACCAGCCACTTGGCTGCTGTATTTTGGCAGCCTAGTGGAATGGCTAGGAGTTTCACCAGAGATCACAGAGAGCACAGAGAAAACCAATTGATGCTGGATATTTGCTTTCTCTCTGTGCTCTCTGTGGCTTGAACTGACGTTTTTATTTCAACGAGCAGCCATCATTTATGCCAATCATTACACTAGACAAGGCCTGCCTTGCATTCGGGCACGTCGCGTTGCTCGACCACGCCGATTTCCAGCTTGACGAGGGCGAGCGCGTCGGCCTGATCGGGCGTAACGGCGGCGGCAAGTCGAGCATGATGCGCGTACTCGCCGGGCAAGGGAATTTAGATGACGGGCTGGTGTGGCGCGCACCGACCGCGCGCATCTGTTACGTCAGCCAGGAGCCGGTGCTGGCTGCCGATGACACGGTGTTCGATGCGGTGGCGCAGGGCCTGGGCGGTATCCGGCAACTGCTGCACGATTACCATCATGTCTCGCACCAAATATCCGAGCCGGATGCGGACGTGGACAGGCTGCTGGAACAGATGCAGCACTTGCAGACTCAACTGGAATCACAGGACGGCTGGTCGATCCAGGCGCGTATCGAGACCACGATTGCAAAGCTGGACCTGGATGCCGACAAGCGCGTCGGCGAACTGTCCGGCGGGCAGCGCAAGCGCGTCGCGCTGGCGCAGGCGCTGGTGGCAGAGCCGGATGTGCTGATCCTCGACGAGCCGACCAACCATCTGGATTTCGAGTCGATCGAATGGCTGGAAGGGCTGCTGAATAACTTTGCCGGCGCGGTGCTGTTCGTCACCCATGACCGGCGTTTTCTCGACAATGTCGCCACACGCATCGTCGAGCTGGATCGCGGTAAATTGGCGGGTTTTCCCGGCAACTTTTCCGCGTATCAGGCGATCAAGGAACGCATGCTGGCGGACGAGGCGGTGGTGAATGCCAAGTTCGACAAGGTGCTGGCGCAGGAAGAGGTGTGGATACGCCAGGGTGTCAAAGCCCGGCGCACACGCAACGAAGGGCGCGTGCTGCGCCTCGAGCAGTTGCGCCGCGAGCGTGCCGCGAGGCGCGAAAAACTTGGCAAGGTCGAGATGAGTGTGGATGCAGGGGAGCGTTCCGGCAAGCTGGTGGCGGAACTCGTCGATGTCAGCAAATCGTACGGCACGCGCAAAATCATCGACAATTTCTCCTGCCGCATCCAGCGCGGCGACAAGATCGGCCTGCTCGGGCCGAACGGCGCGGGCAAGAGTACGCTGCTCAAGATCATTCTCGGCGAATTGCCGCCGGACAGCGGGCAGGTGAAGCTCGGCACCAAAATCGCGGTGGCGTATTTCGACCAGTTGCGCGAGCAACTCAATGACGAGGCGACGCTGGCCGACACCATCAGCCAGGGTTCGGATTACGTCGAAATCGGCGGGCAGAAGAAGCACGTCATCAGTTATCTCGGCGATTTCCTGTTTGCGCCGGAGCGCGCCCGTTCGCCGGTCAAGAGCTGCTCCGGCGGCGAACGCAACCGCCTGCTGCTGGCACGATTGTTCACCCAGCCCGCCAACGTGCTGGTGCTCGACGAGCCGACCAACGACCTCGATATCGAAACATTGGAATTGCTCGAAGAGCTGCTGGCAAACTATGACGGCACGCTGTTCCTGGTCAGCCACGACCGCGCGTTTCTCGACAACGTGGTGACGCAGGTGATCGCATTCGAGGGCGACGGCAAGCTGATCGAATATGCCGGCGGCTATGAGGACTGGGTGCGCGTGAAAAAATTCCAGGCGGCCAGCTCGTCTGCGGCATCCGGTGCCTCTGCCAAGCCGGCAATTTCAACGCCAGCGCGCGCGCCGGCTCCGGCAGAAAAGCCCAAAGCCGCCAGCAAGCTCAGTTTCAAGGAGGCGCGCGAACTGGAAGAATTGCCCAGGCGCATCGAGGCACTGGAGCGCGAGCAGGCAGACATCGCCGCGCATTTCGCGGACGGTTCCATCTTCCGCAGCGATCCCAAGCGTGCCAGGCAATTGCAGGCGCGCAGCGAAGAAATCGAGGCGGAAGTATCGGCGGCGCTGACGCGCTGGGAAGAGCTGGAGAGCCGGTAGAGCGCGTTTCCGGTGATTTATTTTACGGGAACTTTTTCCGCATGGGGCTATCGCAATTACCGATTTTTCCGTAATTCATGATATATACAAATGTAGTCCGTCATTCCGGCGCAGGCCGGAATCCAGCTGGCAAGATAACTCCGCGTAGCGGGCAAAGCCGTATTTGATGTGTTGTCTCACTGCGTGGGCTTAAAATTGCCTGGATTCCGGCCTGCGCCGGAATGATGGGGCGGTGGGTTTCAGATGTTGTCGCCGATTTATGGAAATCCCAATAATTTTTCAATCCGCAGGCCCAATAAATTTTCGGGAGTAAACGTTATGAAGCAGTACAGCAAACGCATGGTGATCGTTCATTGGCTGACCCTGGCATTGTTGGTGGCCGCCTGGTTTATGGGCGAGTCAATAAGCGATGCTCGGCATGAGGGCAACGCAACGCTGATGGGTTATGCGCTGCACGGCGTGGTGGGCGCCATGGTCTTGCTGCTGGCGCTGGCGCGGCTGTATTTCCGCCGCAAGGACGGCACGCCGCCGCCGATGGGGCAGTCCCTGATGGACAAGGTGGCCAAGGGCATTCACCACGCGCTCTACATGGTGCTGTTGCTGGTGCCGGCCAGCGGCGTCGTGCAGGTCGTGACCAGCAAGTTGTGCGATGCGCTGCGGGCGTGGGATGCGACCCTGCTTCCCGCAAAATTTACCGGTCCCGCCCACGAAGCGCACGAAATATTGGTGAACGTGCTGATTGTGCTGGTCGTTGTGCATGTGCTGGGTGCGGTCAAGCACCAGTTCATCATGAAAGATGGCCTGATGGAGCGGATGTCGCTGCGCAGGAAAAACTGATTTTTGCAGAGCATAAGAAAAAAGGGCGGGTCTTCATAGACCCGCCCTTTTTGTTTTTCGGGCGGCAAATCGCCGGCAAAAATCTTGGACGCTGCATGGGCGGCAGTGATATGCTTTTATCCGGTTGACTTGAAACTCGCGAAGCGATTCGTTTGCCCTTTCCACCGCTTGCGGGGGAAAGTTGGATAGGGGGAACGGGCATGGCGAGCTTCATTGCAAAGGATGGCATTATTGCCATGCACGTTACTTGAACTCACGGGAGGAATCATGGCGCTGATGGATTTCGTAAAGAAACAGTTCATAGACATTATTCACTGGACGGAAGAGACGGATGGCGTGCTGGCATACCGTTTTCCGATGCGGGATTTTGAAATCCAGAACGGCGCCGAACTCACCGTGCGCGACACCCAGCAGGCGATGTTCGTGGACGAGGGCAAGATCGCCGATGTGTTCGGCGCGGGCAGGGTCAAACTGACGACGCAAACCCTGCCGGTGCTCACCTACCTGAAAAACTGGGACAAATTGTTCGAGTCTCCGTTCAAGTCGGATGTTTACTTCTTCAGTACGCGCATCCAGCTCGACCGCAAGTGGGGCACACCCAATCCGATTACGATACGCGACAAGGATTTCGGCATTGTGCGGCTGCGCGCCTTCGGCATCTATTCGTACCGCATCGTCGATCCCAAGCTGTTCTACCAGCAGATTTCCGGTACGCGCGAGAGCTACACCACCGAGGAGCTGGAAGGGCAGTTGCGCAATACCATCATCTCCGCGATCAGCGATATCTTCGGCGAATCCGGCGTGCCTTTCATCGACATGGCGGGCAACCAGGAAGAATTCGGCCGCACCCTCAAGGCCAAGCTGGAGCCGGTGTTCACCAATTTCGGTCTAGGGCTGGAGACGCTGATGGTGCAGAACGTCTCGCTGCCGGAAGAATTGCAGAAGGCGCTGGACGACCGCATCGGCGTCAACATCATGGGCGGCATGCAGAGCTACACGCAGTACCAGGTCGCCAACGCGATTCCGCTGGCAGCGCAGAACGAGGGCGGGCTTGCCGGGCTGGGCGCGGGCGTCGGTGTGGGTTTCGGCGTCGGCCAGCAGGTGGCGCAGGCGATGGGGCAGTCGTTGAATCCCATGCAAGGCCAGCCGCAAGCCTCTCCGCAGCAGACTGCCGCGGTTTCCGGCGATGAGGTCATGGCGACGCTGGAGAAATTGCATGGACTGATGACCAAGGGAATCATCAGCAGCGAGGAGTTCGAATCCAAGAAAGCGGAATTGTTGAAGAAGCTCTCCTGATTCAAACGAGCAGCAAACGCCTTTCATGAAAACCGCCAACTGTCCAACCTGCGGCGCGCAAGTCACGTTCCGCACAGTGGCCTCGATCATGGCGGTGTGCGAGTATTGCCGCAGCACGCTGATACGCCGCGGCGCCGATATCGAAAATATCGGGAAAATGGCGGAGCTTCTGGAAGACGCTTCCGTGATCCAGCTCGGTACCGAGGGCAAGTACCAGGGCATGCATTTCGCCGTGATCGGGCGCATCCAGTTGCAATACCCGCAGGGCGTGTGGAACGAGTGGCATCTGCTGTTCGACAACCAGCGCAGCGGCTGGCTCAGTGATGCCAGCGGCGACTACACCGTCACCTTTCTTTCCAGGGCGCCCGAGCCGCTGCCGGCGCTGGCCGATTTGAAGGCCGGCATGGAGGTGACCCTGAACGGCGAGCCCTTTACCGTCACCGATATCGAGAGCGGCAAGTGCATTGCCGGAGCTGGCGAGCTCCTGTTCAAGGTGGGCGCGGGTTTCGACGCGCCTTCCGCCGACCTGCGCTCCGCCAGGAATTTCGCTTCCATCGATTACAGCGAAGAAATCCCGCTGCTGTTTCTCGGCGCTTCGGTCGATTTCGCCGACCTGCATTTCGCCAATTTGCGCGATGCATCGCAGGTCGGCGTGGGCAAGATAAAGCTCAATGCGATCCAGTGCCCGTCCTGCGGCGCCACCATCGAAATGCATGCGCCCGGCATTCTTCGCGTCACCTGCGGCAGTTGCCATTCCCTGCTCGATAACGACAACGAGAACATCAAGGCGCTCGGGAAATTTTCCGCCCGGCAGCTCATCGACCAGTTCATCCCGCTCGGCGCCGAAGGCAAATTCAAGGGCGTGCCATACCGCGTGATCGGCTTCCTGCGGCGAACTGGCAAGAGCGACGGTGTGATTTACAGCTGGGACGAGTACCTGCTGCATAATCCGGCGGAGGGATTCCGCTGGCTCACCGAATATGACGGCCACTGGAATTTTGCCTGGCCGACCAATGCCGCGCCCGCGAAAAGCGCCACCTTGAAAGGCAAGCCCGCTTTGCTGTACGGCGGGCAGCAGTATCGCCTCTACGAGGAAGGCGAGGCCAGAGTGAGCTACGTGGCGGGTGAATTTTACTGGCGCGTCGGCATCGACGAGACGGTCACGGTAAGCGATTACATCGCTCCGCCTTACGTGTTGTCCGAAGAGCAAAGCGGCAACGAAATTACCTGGACGGTCGGCGAATATACTGAACCGGACGCGGTGAAAAATGCTTTCGCGATCGACAAACCCATGCCTGCCCGGCAAGGCGTTGCGCCCAACCAGCCATGGCCGCACGAAACCGCCTATCGCCTGGTGTGGCGGTCGTTCAAGTATGCCACGCTGATCGCATTCGTGATCCAGATCGTCAGCGTCGTGATGGCGGATAACCGCACCGTGTACACCACCGCCCTCGATTTTCCTGCGGGCAACAGCGAACCGGTTACCACGCCGGTGTTTGAAGTCACCGGCCGCACCGGCAATCTGCACATCATCAACCACACCAATCTGGATAACAACTGGCTATTTCTCGACATGGAGCTGGTGGCGCGCGACACCGGGCAAGTCTATGCGGTGCGCCGGGAGGTGAGCTACTATAGCGGCTACGACAGCGATGGCAGCTGGTCGGAAGGCAGCACCAGCGATGACGCGGAAATAGCCAGAGTTCCGCCCGGACATTACCTGTTGAGCGTGGATGCGGAATCGCCGCCGACACCGGCAAAGGGAGTCAACACGCAGTTGCAAATCAAGCGCAATGCAAGCAATTGGCATAACTTCTTTACCGTCGAGTTTTTGTTGCTGTTGTTCCCGGTGATTTACTGGCTGCGGCGCGCCAGTTTCGAGGCCAGGCGCTGGGCGGGCAGCGGGCAGGCCGAAGAAGCAAATGATGCCAACTCCGGCGGTTCCAATGACGGCGATGATTGAAACGGGGACACATGTTTAAATTCATTTCCATCGGCAGCCACGCCGCCCTGCTTGCATTCTTCATTTACCTGCAAGCCAATGGCGCGAGCATGTTCGGCTCCGACGAAGTCAAACCGCAACCCGGCGGGCAGCACAGCACCTATCACAAATAACAAACAGCCATACAAACAAAAGGAGAGCCACATGGACATGATAAAAACCGAATGGGTCATCAATGCTTTCATATTTTCGCTGATGGGGATAACGATATTCTGGGTTTCCTTCATCGTGATCGACAAGATCACTCCCTATAATCTCTGGGAGGAGATCGTCAAGGAGCGCAACCAGGCGCTCGCCACCGTCGTTGCCGCGATGTGCCTGGGCATTGCCATCATCGTGGCCGCTGCGGTGCATGGCTGAATCGCGCAGGGTGGGCTTGTGCCCACCGTTCTACCGTGCGGGTAAACAACTTATTTACCCGTCCTGTGTGAGTGTTATCAAATAATCCGCGTGGGCAAAAAAACTTGCCCACCCTACCCATACTGCCCACCCTACCCTGAATTGTGCGCCCCGCCCTTCTCGTCACCGTCTTCCTGATCGCCTCCTGCGGCCTCGCCTATGAACTGATAGCGGGCGCGCTGGCGAGTTATTTGCTGGGCGATTCGGTCACGCAGTTTTCCACCGTCATCGGCACCTATCTGTTCGCGATGGGCATCGGCTCGTGGTTGTCGAAATATATCGAGAATCGCCTGGCGTTGCGCTTCGTGCAGGTGGAGCTGCTGGTGGGGGTGCTGGGCGGTGTGTCGGCAGCGGCGCTGTTCCTGCTCTACGCCTGGATAGAAGGGCCGTTCCGTCTCGCGCTGTACCTGCTGGTGCTGCTCATCGGCATACTGGTGGGGCTGGAAATTCCGCTGGTGATGCGCATCCTGCGCCAGCATGTGGGCTTCCGCGACCTGGTGTCGCAGGTGCTGACCTTCGATTACCTGGGCGCCCTGGCCGTTTCGCTGATGTTCCCGTTGCTGCTGGCTCCGCATCTGGGCCTGATACGCAGCGCCTTCATGTTCGGGCTGCTCAATGTGGCGGTGTCGGCGTGGACGGTACATCTGTTCCGCACCGGGTTGCCGGTGCGCGCGCTCTACATGCAATGCGGGCTGGCCGCATTGTTGCTGGGAGCAGGCTTTGTCGGCGCAGAGCGGCTCACCACGCTGGCGGAAGAGAGCATGTATGCCGACCGCATCGTGTACACCGAATCCACGCCTTACCAGCGCATTGTGGTGACGCGCTGGCGCGACGACCTGCGCCTGTTCCTCAACGGCAATCTGCAATTCAGCTCGCGCGACGAATACCGCTACCACGAGGCATTGGTTCATCCGGCGCTGGCCGCGTTGCCGCACCCGGCGCGGGTGCTGGTGCTGGGCGGCGGCGACGGGCTGGCGTTGCGCGAAATTCTCAAATACCCGTCGGTGCAGGAAATCACGCTGGTCGATCTCGACCCGGCGATGACGCAGCTGTTCGCGCATCATCCGATGCTCACGCAGCTCAACGGCAATGCGTTCGATTCGCCGCGCGTCCATGTCGTCAATGCCGATGCGCTGGTGTGGCTGGAGCAGGATGCCGGCCGTTATGATTTCATCGTCGCCGACTTTCCCGACCCGTCGAATTATTCGGTCGGCAAGCTTTACACCGAGGCGTTTTACCGCCTGCTCGACCGCCATTTGAAGAGCGACGGTCTGGCGGTGATCCAGTCCACCTCGCCGATGTACGCGCGCCGCTCGTTCTGGACCATCGTCGCGACGATCGAGTCGGCCGGCCTGCAGGCCACGCCCTATCACGCGATGGTGCCGTCGTTCGGCGAGTGGGGTTACATCATCGCCGCGCACCGGCCCTACCAGCCTCCGGCGAACTACCCGATGCCGCTGCGTTTTCTCTCCGCCGCCTCTACTCCGGCGCTGTTTTCTTTCCCGCCCGACATGGCGCGGCTGCCGGTCGAGGTCAACCGCCTCAACAACCAGGGGCTGGTGAGGGTGTTCGAGGAAGAATGGCATGAGGTGATCCGGTGACGAGTTTAATCTGCGTAAATAGCAGTCGTCATTCCGGCGCAGGCCGGAATCCAGCTAATTGGCGGTATCCCCGCGTAGCGGGACAAAACCAGAATACTGATTTGTCCGCTACGCGGAATTATTTGACAAGCTGGATTCCGGCCTGCGCCGGAATGACGCAGGGGACGTTTCCCCAGATTTCGCTACGCTCCATCCAGGCTTGTTGGGCCTAGAAAATGAACCGCCGCGATTTCCTCAAAACCATTGGCGCGGCAGCCTGCCTGTCGGGCTGCTCGCCGCAGGCTGCAAACTTCCCCGAGGGCGAGCTGCTCGGCGTATCCAGCAGCCTCGGCCACCAGTTGCGCGACGGGAAATTTTCCGCGCCGGGCAGCAAGCGCCGCGTCCATATCGCCATCGTCGGCGCCGGAGTGTCCGGGTTGTCTGCCGCATGGGCATTGGCGCGCGCCGGAGTGGAAGATTTCACTTTGCTGGAGCTGGAGCGGGAGCCGGGCGGCAATTCGCGCGCCGGGCACAATGCGTTCACCGCCTATCCATGGGGCGCGCATTACCTGCCGATCCCCACGCGGGAGTCGGTCGCGGTGCGCGCGATGCTGGCGGAGTTCGGCGTGCTGCAGGGCGATCCGCGCGATCCGCGGCCGCGCTACGACGAGCTGCAACTCAGCCACGCGCCGCAGGAACGGCTGTATATCAACGGGCTGTGGCAGGACGGATTGATGCCGCACACCGGGGCGAGCCGCGGCGATCTCGACCAGTTCCACCGCTTCGAAGAGCTGATGCAAAACTACAAGCAGCGCCGCGATGCGCAGGGACGCAAGGCCTTCGCGATCCCGATGGCGCTCAGTTCGCGCGATCCCGATCTGCTGGCGCTGGATCGGATTTCCTTGCGCGCTTTCCTGCTCGCGCAGGGGCTGGATTCGCAGCCGCTGCACTGGTATGCCGATTACAGTTGCCGCGACGATTACGGCACCACTGCGGCGCAGACCTCCGCGTGGGCGGGGCTGCACTATTTCTGCTGCCGCGACGGCGAGGCGGCCAACGCCTCGCCCGGCAGCCTGCTCACCTGGCCGGAGGGCAATGCATGGCTCACGCGCCGCCTGGCGGAGCGGGCAGGGAGCCGCCTGCAGACCGGTGCAGTGGTGTTTCGTATCGAGGAGAAAAACAGCGGCGTGGAAATGGATGTCTACCATGCCGGCGAAAATCGCAGCGAGCGCATCAGCGCCGATCACGTCATCTGGGCATCGCCGTTGTTTGCCTTGCCGCGCATCCAGCCGGATTGCCCGGCTGATCTTTCCGCAGCCATCGGGCAATTGAGTCATGCGCCCTGGCTGACCGCCAACCTCACGCTGCGCTCGCTCCCCGCCAGAACATCGCCGGGCATGGTGATAGCCGGCGGCGCGCCGCTGTCCTGGGACAACGTGCTCTACGGCACATCTTCGCAAGGCTACGTGGTCGCCACGCACCAGCACCTGCGCGTCACCAACGCCCCCACCGTGCTGACCTACTATCGCGCGCTGGCAGACGAGCAGCCTGCCAGCGGGCGGCAACGCCTGATGAATACGCCGTGGTGCGTCTGGGCGGAAGAAATCATGCGCGAATTGGGCGTGCCGCACCCCGACTTGCCGAAGCTGGTGCAACGCATCGACATCTGGCGCAACGGCCATGCGATGGTCAGGCCGACCGTGGGTTTCCTCCATGGCAAGGCGCGCGAGCGCCTGCTGCAACCGGGCCGCCGCCTGCATCTGGCGCATGCCGACCTGAGCGGTTTTTCGGTGTTCGAGGAAGCGCAGTATCGCGGTGTGCTCGCCGCCGAACGGGTGATGCGCGCGCTCTCGGTCAAACATTCCAGCTTGCTGGCGTAGAATGAAGGCATCATGAAAGGTTTCCAGATCATCGCCGATTTCCACGACTGCGCTTGCGCCGATGCCTTGCTGCAGGAAGTCGCAAGGCTGGAGGCCGTTTGTTTGCAGGCCTGCAAATGCGCGGGTTTGACTGTGGTGGCGCAGGCCTTTCACCAGTTCGGCGGCAGCGACCGTCCGGGCGGCGCGACCGGGGCGGTGGTGCTGGCGGAATCGCACCTGGCCGTGCACTCCTGGCCGGAACTGCGCGCCGTCACGCTGGATATCTACGTCTGCAATGTGAACCAGGACAACGGCGCGCGCGCGAAAGCGCTCTACGACACACTGCATCGGGCGTTCCAGCCACGCCAGGAAAAAACGCAGACGCTGCGGCGCGGCGATTTGAATAAACCGTAGCCAACCTGCTTCTACAGCACCAGCCGGTTATTCAAACAGGTTCCTGTTTGCGCGAGGCGCGCCAGCGTCGGCAGCAGATTCAATCCGGTCGCTTCTTTCAAGGCCAGCGCATTTTCCTTGAGCTCGTCGAAAGATATTTCGATCGGGTCGCCTGATGCCGCCAGGGTGATGGCATTGCCGCTTTCGCACGACGGGAACAGCAGCGCGCGATCCTCGAAAGCCTTGCAGATGCGCGCCAGGCTGTTTTCGAAGCCGCGGCTGTGCCCGAGCAGGTTCGCCGCCAGCACGCCATCGTCGCTCAGGCGGCTGCGGCACGCCTGATAGAACGGCAGGGTATCCAGCGCGCCGGCGCGCGCATGCCGGTCGAATCCGTCCACCAGGATCAGGTCGAATTTTTTGCTGTGGCCGAGCATGTATTCCGCGCCGTCGCCGATCACGATGTTGAGCCGCTTCGGGTCCTCCGGCAGTTTGAAGAATTGCCGTGCTGCGGCGACCACGGCGGGCTCGATCTCCACCACGGTGAGATGCGCGAGCGGATAGTGGCGGTACAGGAACTTGGTCAGCGAAGCCGTGCCGAGGCCGATCAGCAGCGCCTTGCGCGGCGCGTCGCGCAGCAGCAGCGCGGCCATCATCTCGCGCGTGTATTCCAGCTCCAGGTTCCACGGCCGCGCGATGCGCATCGCGCCCTGGATCCATTCGGAGCCGAAATGCAGCGTGCGCACGCCGGCTTCTTCGCGGATGTCGATGGGGGTGGCCATTTTTAGAGTGTGCTGGTTCAGTCCTGGTTGAGCGACCGATTCTAACTTATGCAGGCCAAATTAAAAGCAAACAGCCAGCGTGGTATGAAATTGACGTAGCCCGCATGCAACGAAGTGGAATGCGGGAAACAATGTGGCGGTTATCGGCTTCTTCCCCGCATTGCGCTACGCTTCATGCGGGCTACGGGGCTTCAGCGTGCAGGTTTTTTAGCGCTGTTCAGCGTGATTTCTACTTGAACCATCAATTCCGAAACCGACACGCCCAGAGCCGGGGCCAGCTTGAATAGGGTTTTGATACTTGCACTATTGCGGCCAAGCTCCAGCAGGGAAATGTAATTGCGCTCCAGGCCGGATTCATGCGCGAGCGCTTCTTGCGACAGCTCACGCTGTTTGCGCAATTCTCGCAGCACTATCCCAAACGCAACTTCTGGTTCCACTGCCTCTCCCTGTTTGCGGGGCAAGGTACGGCGAAGTTATGTTTGCGTCTTCACAATATATTGGGCAGAATGCGGCGGCACGCATATTGGTGCACAGCATGCCAATTAACTTACGTCAGTGGGCACAGCAACCACCTTGCTTATTTGGTCATTTCCATCGCGGTCATGCCGATGGTGGCTTGTTGTGCGGCAAGTGCTTCGCTTGACTTGACTGTGTGTGTGTGTGGGGGGGTAGTCTGCGGGTCGCTTTAGTGGATTGCTGCGGCTTTACAGCGCGAATCAGTGAGATTGTTAAATAATTGAGGAGTGGTTTATGAGCAAGGTTGCACAGCATCTAAAAAGTTCGGGCAGCCTATTGGAGGCACTTGAAGCAATCAAAAACTTTCGTGCTTACGTCACTGTTACTTTAAGCGGATTAGCAAGCTTCATAGTTTTGAGTATGTTCATGTTCTTTGCCGCCAAATTAGGCATGAATGGAAATTCAAATATGGCAATGATTACCGGAACAATTGGAGCCTTGGCCGCAGCCTTGATTTTCCTGACAGGATTGTCGGCAACAGGTGTCTTGTTGATGGATCAAGCCAAGGGGAATGAGATACGTTCAGTCGGTTCTGCTTTATTTGCCGGACTCGTCACCTTGCCAAGCATGATCGGATTGTTTTTGCTGTTTGGATTGATAGTGGTCGCGGTCGTGATTGTGTTGGCCATTATTTTGTTTGTCTGCAAGATTCCTGGGATTGGCCTTTTGCTTTACGCATTCGTATTCCCGGTTAGCGTAATGTTGATGGGGGCATTATTTTTTGCTTACGCGAATGTAATCGCACCGCTTTCCATGCCGGCAATATGGGATGGCAATAGAGTTATGCAAGTTGTCGCAAAACTGTTTGCGCTTGCGCGCACCAACTTGCTCCCGGTCATTATTTTTCAAATTTTACTGCTGCTGATCGTTGGGTTAACCGCCGCTGTGACATTTGGGATTTTGGCATACGGATTATTCACAGTTACACCGCTATCTACGATGATTTTACCTTCTGGTAATGCCAGCCATTTAACTAGCGCTTTTGCCGGAATGATGATGGGCGGTGGTTTTGGTAGTAGTGGTGACAGTTACCTTGTTGCGGCAGGGTTTGGTGGCGCAATTATTTTTATGGTCGCGTCTGCGGTTCCGATGCTTACGCTAATCATGGGCAATTGCATCATCTATCTGAATTTTGTCCGTCATCAAGAAACAGAACAGTTTGAAGCGACTATGCGCAACAAGATGAGTGAGTTTAAGGAAAAAGCTGCCGATGCACGCAGCCAGTTATCACATCAAACCCCGGTGCTCAAACAACCAACCCCTGTGGTTAAAACACCATCTTGCCTCAAGTGCAATCAGCCTGTTGCAGATGACGAAGTGTTCTGTGGCAACTGCGGCGCGCGTCAGAGATAACTCACACTTTCTAATTCATCCTAAGGAAAAATAATGGCAAGCTACATTGAAGGCACACTCACCAAAGACGAGAAAGTTATTTACACAGGAAATGTCAGCCTGTGGTCGCTGGCACCTTTAATAGCACTCGGAGTTTTGTTTTTGGCTGCTTTTGGGCTTGGCATTGTTTTCTGGATAGTCGCATATATCCGCTACAAGACAACCGAACTTGCTTTTACCAATAAACGCGTTATTGCCAAAGTTGGCCTCATCAGCCGACGAACTGTTGAACTGAATATCAGCAAAGTCGAAACCATCCAAGTTGAACAAGGCATCCTTGGTCGAATTTTTAACTTTGGGACTTTGGTCATTTCTGGCGCTGGTATCCCGCAGGCACCCATTATAGGTATTTCCGACCCAATGGCCTTCCGCCGGGCATTTGTGGAATCCCAAGATAATGCACAGCAAACCCGGATTCCAAAACAACCAGCATCTGCGGTTGCCATGCCATCCTGCCCTAAGTGCAATCAGCCTGTTGTAGATGACGACGTATTCTGTGGCAACTGCGGCGCGCGTCAGAGATAACTCGCTTTCAAATTGATCTTATGGAAATCACTATGCAACAAGGTTTATTGTGTGCTGTTTGTCGTTGCCTGCTGTTGATATTCATGGCGATTATCTGCCAACCATTTTTGCACACACTGTGGCGCAGAAATTCCGCCTAACGCTGGATTCTGTGAGCAATGCGGTATACCACAAAATAAAAATTCTCATTGAGGGTAAGACGATGAAGTGTTTGAAATGCGGAAGTGAAAATAGTGCCGGTGCAAAATTTTGCCGTGGTTGTGGCAGCGGTTTGAATATGTCTGAACCTGTTGCCGCAGTGACTACAGTGCCATGCCTGTCATGCGGGCAATCTAACGTGCCAGGTAAAAAGTTCTGTTCAAAATGCGGTGCATCTATGACAGCACAAGTACCGCTGCCTGTTGAACAGCCACAGCAAGCCATAATCAAGATTGCGTCGGCGACACCTGATGGAGAGTCTAAGTCATGCCCGATGTGCGGCAACAGTCTCAAGCTCGCGGCAAAATTCTGCGGAAAATGCGGATTCAATTTTGAGCAGAAAAACTCCCATCCAGCTGATGAATCGAACAAGATGTCCAGCGCATCAATTGAAGCAGTAGAGGCTATTCAGTTACAAAAAAATACGGTGGCTATTACAGAGAATGTTAGCCCACCGCCTGCCGCTAAAGTGGGTGTGCCACAAGCCAAGCCGCCGATGGAACAAGCTGAACCAGACGTTATGCAGCCAGTTATTCGGAAGCCAACTGCGTCACCGCAGGTGCCTGTGTCAGAAAAAGCAAATAAACGCCCGTTCGGGCTGATTGTCGTTATCGTCGTTTTGTCGTTTTGTGCGATGGGTGCTGGAGCGTACTGGTGGTTCGGTGTAAGGCAGGCTGTACCGACTCCGGTAGCGGATGCGGTGAACGCACAATCAACTATGGTGGTAGTTACACCCGCATCAGCCGTAGTCGTCACCAGCGAACCAATCGCCACTCCAGTTGCGGCAAAAGCGGCTTCGCCTATCCTCGCTCCGTTGTCTATAGTTTCGCCTGTAATTTCTCCAGTGGTGCAGCCTGTAATTCCTCCAGTGGCAAAGCCTGTGGCGCTTCCGAAACCAGCAGCGCAACCAGTACAAGAAAAACTGCACGAAAATGGAAAAGTAACCAAATTGCTTGATGACGCAAGTAAATATATTACTCAGGGAAATTATAAACAAGCAGAAGAAGCAATGAAATTTTGTGAAATGATTGACGAAGGAAACAAAGATTGCCAGCGAATGAAACAAAAAGCTGTGCAGCTAAATGACAAAATGTTCGATTGTGTTAGTGCCGGTAAGCAGTGGGTTGACGGAAGATGTAATTAATTTTTTAAGGAGATAATTCATGAAAAAGATTGCGATTGCTGTAGCAGGTTTATTTCTTGTTTCTGGATGTGCAACGCCAGGGCAAACTGGGAGTCAAGGGCAAAATGCCGCTTCTGGTGCTGCAATAGGAGCCGTGGCAGGATGTGGTTTGGCGGTGTTGTTGGGTGGAAAATGTGCACAAGGTGCAGCGGTCGGAGGCTTGGCTGGTGCAGCTATTGGGTGGTCTTATGAGTCAAAGAAGGTGGCAACCGCAGAAGCTGTCAATACGCAAGCACGTCAAGAAGGTGTTAATGTACCTAAAGACAAAGTTGTGTTGGGAGGCTATGACGTAACACCGAACACCAATAGTGTTAAACAAGGGGGGGCAGTTGTTACCAACAGCACCATCACATTGATTGGGCGTTCTAACACGCCCCCAAAGGTTGAAGAGAAGCTGGTGCTCGTCACTCCTGATGGTAAAGAGGGCGCACCTCAAGTTGGCAAACTCGCTGCTGTTGACGGGGCTGGAGAGTACAAATCTGCTGGTAAGTTTACTATCCCGCAAGGTTTTCCGCAGGGGAAATATACAGTCAAGAGCCAGCTCTTCTTGGATGACAAGGTCGCAGCCAATAAATCCTTTAACGTTCAAGTCGCGTATGTCGATGGCAATCAAGTTATCCACCTTGCTTCGGCGGAATGACAGTTAAGCCAGTTAACGTAGGGGGGCGGAGTTGAAACCCCGCTACTTAAAATTTTACAGGGAGGAAAAATATGAAGATATATGTTGCGATATTGATGATCGCTATATGCGTCAACCTGGCTGGATGTCTCAGCGCAAATCCGTCGGAGTCCGATGGCAAAGAAGCTGTGCTTAAGTACTATAAAAAGTATATCGACTCAGGTGATTTGGTTGTCGAGAACGTCAAGAAAACGGATGGGCAAGAAATGGAGCTGATGGGGGTAAAGCTGTATGAAATGAAAGTTGATGTGACGTTGAAATATCCGAAAGGATACAAGTGTGAGGCTGGTTATGGTGAGCCACGATTTTGTAGAGGGAAAAGAACAATAGATAAAATGGTTTTTGCCATAGCACCGGGATTTTCAGAGACAATATCCATGCCGGTGAGCTTTGAAAAAAGCGAAAAGGGTTGGCAGTATAGACCAAGCATATTTTGATTTTGATGTAGAACGATGATCCCGCAGCCGCCGCAGCGGGAAGCAATGCGGCGGCCATCGGCTTCTTCCCCGCATTACGCTGCGCTTCATGCGGGCTACGGGGTTTATGGTTATCTGGAGGGTTCCGGCTCGCCGTATTTTTCATTTACGGCTTCGCTCGTTTCTCCCGCCCAGTCTTCGGGCAGCATGCCTTTGCGCACGTAACGATGAAACGATGAATGCGGCCATGCCGATACGCGCGACACGAGGCCGTGTTTGACCGGGTTGTAGTGAATGTAATCCACATGCCGCGCCAGGTCGTTATCGTCGCGCAAGGTATGCTCCCAAAATCGCCGTTGCCACAGGTTGTATTCGCCTTTGGCGTTGCGCGTTAACTTTACTCCGGCGTGGATCAGGTCGCGGGTAAATCCTGACTTGATTGCGCGCCAGCGCCCGGCATAGTCGGCATCACCGGGTGGCAGTGCCCAGATGGCGTGCAGGTGTTCCGGCAATACCACCATTGCCACGATTTCAAAAGGATGCTTGTCCATCACGCATTGAAAAGCCGCACGTAGAGGCTCGATGTTTTCGGTAAGCGCGTGAGATTGCCGGTCGGCCAGCGTTACGGTAAAGAAATATGTTCCACCGGGTAGTTGGTTACGGCGGTAATGCACCACGGTTTGCCTCCCCTGTTTGAATGTGTAGCCCGGATGAAGCGTAGCGGAATCCGGGAAGTAATACAGTGGCTTTCCCCCGCATTACGCTACGCTTCATGCGGGCTACGAGGCTCATTGTATTTTTGACGTGGATGAGAACGGGGAAGGACGGTGCAGCCGACGCCATGCCTTTGCGCCGGCGAAGCGGGCCAGCGCGAATAACAGCTCCGCGATTATCAGGATCGCGATGGCGACCCCGGCCCCGAACAGCAGCGCATCCTGATTGAATGGAAATGAATAGCTGTATTGCCTCCATGTTTCATCGATCATCTCGCGATCGCCGTTGAGCAGGATGTGCAGCGCCTTCATTGGCAGGCTGGTCTGCAACGCGGCCATGTCGGCCTCGAAACGCAGCTTGCGCTTGGCCATCTGCTCTATTGCCATGCCTTCCTCCTGAAGAGGTTTGGCGTTGCTTTTGAGGTTTAACTCGATCAGCTTGCCGAGGTCGCCGCCGAAATATTTGTTGGCGATCTCCTGAAAGGGCTGGAGATTGATGGTCACTTCGCGAAGATGCGCGTCCACCCGCTTCTGGTACTGATCGACGAAGTTGGGAATCTGCATCCCGATCAGCAGCGAGATGCATGCCACGATGACGATCAGGTAGCGGTAGAGGATGCTCATGATGTCCTTGATATAGTGTGACGATTTAGCAAGTAGCCCGGATGAAGCGCAGCGGAATCCGGGAAGTAATACAGGCTTTTCCCCGCATTACGCTACGCTTCATGCGGGCTACGAGGTTACATCCACTGATTCAGCAGCCATCTCGCCCACTCGGTCACCTCGGTCGCGGTCATGCCGATGGCGGCGTGCTGCTCGGCCAGCGCGTCGCCCGCCGCGCCGTGCAGGTGCACCGCCAGCAGCAGCGCGTCGTCCGCTGCCATTCCCTGCGCGATCAAGGCGGCGATCATGCCGGCCAATACGTCGCCCATGCCGGGTGCGCTCATGCCGGGGTTGCCGGTCTGGTTTACATATAGCCTGCCGTCGCGCGT
Organism: uncultured beta proteobacterium; assembly: GCA_963828205.1. Classification (GTDB taxonomy): domain Bacteria; phylum Pseudomonadota; class Gammaproteobacteria; order Burkholderiales; family Gallionellaceae; genus Gallionella. The sequence goes on along the minus strand of CAWHDU010000005.1, from coordinate 45,605 downwards.
GGCGCACAGGCTGTCAGCGCCTTTCAGCACTGCGCTGCAAGCGAACTTTTGCGCCAGTTGTTGTGCTGCCGCGATGCGGTCTGCCTGCACTTCCTTGATCTCGCAATCCAGCAGGCGCGCGGCTTCGCCGGGGTGCGGCGTGAGTATGGTTGGGGATTTCCTGTTGCGCAGATCGTCCTGCAAATCGGCATGGCGGGTGAGCAGGTTCAGCGCGTCGGCGTCCAATATTACAGGCAATCTGGATTTCAGCGCCTCGTACAGCAGTTTGTAAGCTTCATTCGAGGTGCCCATGCCGCAGCCGATGGCAAGCACCGTATTTTGTCGTTCCCTGTCACCCTCGCGAAGGCGTGGGGAAGGCGGGAACCCAGTGTTTTTATTCAACTGGATACCCGCCTGCGCGGGTATGACGGACTCTTTCATGCTGCTATCGGAATCAATAACAAGGTGTAATGCGTCATGCGCGCTGTGCAGCATCAGCTCCGGTTGCAGAAAATCAACAGTCGGCGCGCCATCCGCCAAGAGGCCGACATGCACGCAGCCCGCGCCCAGCTTGAGCGCGGCGCGCGCCGCCAGCAGCGGCGCGCCGACCATGCCGGATGCGCCGCCGATCACCGCGACGCTGCCGAACATGCCCTTGTGGCTGTCGCGCGGGCGTTTCGGGAAGTTCGCCATGACCTGGCCTTGGGTAATGGGCGTGGGGGCGGGGGTGCGTTTGCTCATTTCCGGGTAAGTACCGTTAGGGGCGCATAGTATAATCCCGCCCGGAATTTAATTTCACTGTACACACCATGTTTCGAGTTTCTGTCGGCACCGCCGCCTTATCCGCTTTTCGCCTGGAAAAACTGCGCGCCGCGCTGAACGATGCCGGGCGCGGTGTCTTTCAGAGGGGCGTCGCCATCGCCGCTACGCGCCACTGGTATTTCAGCGCGCTGCACAGTGCAACGCTGAGCAAGGCGCAAGCCGGCCTGTTGGACAGGGTGCTGGGGCTGGGCCGGGCGGCGGGCGAGCCTGTCGATGCGGCTAAATGCCAGTGCCTGCTGGTGGTGCCGCGCATCGGCACGATCTCGCCGTGGTCCACCAAGGCTACCGATATCGCGCAGCATTGCGGGCTGTCGGATGTGCAGCGCATCGAGCGCGGCGTGGTGTATTACCTTGCCACCCCAAGTGGCAAGCCGCTGGGCAAGGCCGAACTGGCGGCAGTGTTGCCGCTGCTGCACGACCGCATGACCGAAACCGTGCTGGCGGATATTGCCGGCGCGGCGGAAAAAATCTTCCGCCACGGCAAGCCGCAACCGCTCGCCTCGGTGAATATCCTGAAGGGCGGCCGCAATGCGCTGGAGAAAGCCAACCGCGACATGGGGCTGGCGTTGTCGGCTGACGAGATCGATTACCTGGTCGAAAATTTCCAGAAGCTCAAACGCAATCCGACCGACGTCGAGCTGATGATGTTTGCGCAGGCGAACTCCGAACACTGCCGCCACAAGATTTTCAACGCCGACTGGGTGATCGACGGCGAGGCGCAGGACATGTCGCTGTTCGGCATGATCCGCAACACCCACAAGGTCAGCCCGCAGGGCACGGTGGTGGCATATTCAGACAACTCTTCCGTCATCGAGGGCGCGCGCATCGAGCGCTTCTATCCGCGCGCCGACGGGGCTTATGCGTTCGGCGAAGAGCTGACCCACATCCTGATGAAGGTCGAGACGCATAACCATCCCACCGCCATCGCGCCGTTCGCCGGCGCGGCGACCGGCAGCGGCGGCGAGATCCGCGACGAAGGCGCGACCGGCAGCGGCTCCAAACCCAAGGCCGGGCTGACCGGGTTCTCGGTGTCCAACCTGAACATTCCTGGATTTGTGCAGCCGTGGGAACAATACCACCCTCTCCCTAGCCCTCTCCCGCCTGCGGGAGAGGGAACGCTCCCCTCTCACACTTGTGGGCGAGGGGCTGGGGGAGAGGGGGAAACCTATGGAAAACCCTCACGCATTGTTTCAGCTTTACAGATCATGCTCGACGGGCCGATCGGCGCGGCGGCGTTCAACAACGAATTCGGCCGCCCGAACCTGGCGGGTTATTTCCGCACCTTCGAGGAGCAGGTCAGCGGCGAGATGCGCGGCTACCACAAGCCGATCATGCTTGCCGGCGGCGTCGGCAACATCGCGGCGATCCACACGCACAAGCACGACCTGCCGGCCGGTGCGCTGGTGGTGCATCTCGGCGGCCCCGGCATGCTGATCGGCCTGGGCGGCGGCGCGGCATCGAGCATGGACACCGGCGCGAACGCCGAGAACCTCGACTTCGATTCGGTGCAGCGCGGCAACCCGGAGATGCAGCGCCGCGCGCAGGAAGTGATCGACCGCTGCTGGCAGATGGGCGAGGGCAATCCGATCCTGTCGATCCACGACGTCGGTGCGGGCGGCATGTCGAATGCGCTGCCGGAGCTGGTGCACGGCGGCGGCAAGGGTGCGCGCTTCGAGCTGCGCAAGATTCCGCTGGACGAGACCGGCATGTCGCCGAAGCAGATCTGGTGCAACGAGTCGCAGGAGCGTTACGTGCTGGCGATTGCGCCGCAACGGCTCGAGGAATTCCGCGCGCTGTGCGAGCGCGAGCGCTGCCCGTTCGCCGTGGTCGGCGAGGCAATAGATGCAGACCGGCTCACCGTGCATGACGGCGAATTCAACAACGATCCGGTGGACATGCCGCTGTCGGTGCTGCTCGGCAAGCCGCCGAAGATGACGCGCAATGCGGCGCGCGAGACGCCGCGCCTGACGTCGTTCGACAGCGGCATGATCGGGTTGCGCGACGCGGTCGAGCGCGTGCTGCGCCTGCCGTCGGTGGCGAACAAGACCTTCCTCATCAGCATCGGCGACCGCACCGTGGGCGGCATGACCGCGCGCGACCAGATGGTCGGCCCGTGGCAGGTGCCGGTGGCGGATGTGGCGGTCACGCTGATGGGCTTCAACACCCATCGCGGCGAGGCTTTCGCCATCGGCGAGCGTACCCCGCTGGCATTGGTCAAGGCGCCCGCTTCGGGGCGCATGGCGGTAGGGCGAAGCGCTCACCAACATTGCCGCGGCGCGCATCGAAAAGATCGGCGACATCAAGCTGTCGGCGAACTGGATGGCGGCGGCCGGGCATCACGGCGAGGACGCCGCGCTGTTCGACACCGTGCGCGCGGTCGGCATGGAACTGTGCCCGCAACTCGGCATCGGCATCCCGGTCGGCAAGGATTCGATGTCGATGAAGACTACCTGGAAGGAAGGCAGCGAGGACAAGGCGGTCACCGCGCCGCTGTCGCTGATCGTCTCGGCGTTCGCGCCATGCCCGGATGCGCGAAACACGCTCACGCCGCAGCTCTCCCCTTATCTGGATACCGCGCTGCTGCTGATCGACCTCGGGCAGGGCAAGAACCGCATGGGCGGTTCGGCGCTGGCGCAGGTGTACAAGCAGGTTGGCGATGTCGCGCCGGACGTGGACGACGCGCAGGTGCTCAAGTCGTTCTTCGAATTGATACAGAGCTTGAATGGCAAAGGCAAGCTGCTGGCCTATCACGACCGTTCCGACGGCGGCGCATTCGTCGCGCTGTGCGAGATGGCGTTCGCCGCACATATCGGCCTCGACATCCGGCTCGACGAACTGCACGGCGACACGCTGCGCGCATTGTTCAACGAGGAACTCGGCGCGCTGGTGCAGGTACGCAACCGCGACATTTCGCATATCCTGCAACTGGCGCGCGACGCCGGGCTGAAGAGCGTGCAGAAGATCGCCACGCTGAACAAGACCGGCATGATCGAGATTTCGCGCGGCGGCGAAAAACTGTTCAGCGAGAGCGGCGTGAACCTGCAACGCATCTGGTCGGGGACGACCTGGCAGATGCAGAAGCTGCGCGACAATCCGGCCTGCGCGCAGCAGGAATTCGACCGCATCCTCGATGCCGCTGATCCGGGGCTGCATGTGAAGCTGACTTACGACCCGAACGAAAATCCGCCCCCCGTTCGCGCTGTCCTCGATCCTCAATCCTCGATCCTCAATCCTCGCGCCCGCCCCAAAATCGCCATCCTGCGCGAGCAGGGCGTGAACGGCCAGGTGGAGATGGCCGCCGCCTTCGACCGCGCCGGCTTCGCGGCGGTGGACGTGCACATGAGCGACATCATCGGCGGTCGCGTCAAACTGGCCGACTTCAAGGGCTTCGCCGCCTGCGGCGGGTTCTCCTACGGCGACGTGCTCGGCGCGGGCGAGGGCTGGGCGAAATCCATCCTGTTCAACCGCAGGGCGCGCGACGAATTCGCGGCGTTCTTCCAGCGCGGCGACACGTTTGCGCTGGGCGTATGCAACGGCTGCCAGATGATGAGCAACCTGCACGACATCATTCCCGGTGCGGAAAACTGGGCGCACTTCTCGCGCAACCAGTCGGAGCAGTTCGAGGCGCGCTTCGTGATGGTCGAGGTGCAGCCCTCGCCGTCGATCTTCTTCAGCGGCATGGCGGGCAGCCGCATGCCGATCGTGGTGTCGCACGGCGAAGGCTATGCCGACTTCTGCAACGCGAAGAAGCTGCAAGCCGCGCAAGAGCTGGTCACGCTGCGCTACGTGGACAACACCGGTCGCCCCACCGAAACCTACCCGCTCAACCCCAACGGCTCGCCGCAGGGCATCACCGGCCTGACCACGCCGGACGGACGCTTCAGCATCATGATGCCGCATCCCGAGCGCATCTTCCGCGCCGTGCAGAACTCATGGTATCCGCGCGAGTGGAAAGAGAATGGCGCATGGCTGCGCATGTTCCAGAATGCAAGGAAATGGGTTGGGTAGCAGCCCCCTTTTATCCGCTTTCGGAGTGATGCTTTCATCCCCTCTCCCTTGCAGGGAGAGGGCTAGGGAGAGGGTAGAAGTTAGACCACCCATTAGACCCTATCAATGAAAATTATCTTCATCCGCCACGGCGAAAGCGAAGCGAATGTCGTCCGCCGCATCAACGATGACCCCGCACAAGCTGTGAATCTGACGGAGCGGGGAAGGGCGCAGGCCGAGGCCGCGTCGGACGAATTGCGCGCGGTGCGCTTTACCTACGCCTATGCTTCCGAATTTCCGCGCGCCCGGCAAACCGCTGAAATTCTGCTGCGCCACCACGCCTGCCCGCTGCAAATCGATGCGCGCATCAACGAACGCAAGGCCGGCATGGACGGGCTACCGGTGGAGGCGTTCCACGGTCTGATGCGCACCGACCCGTTGCGCATCAAGCCGGAGCACGGCGAATCGTTCCTGGAACAGATGGAACGCCTGCGCGGCTTCATGGACGAAATCGCGGCGCGCCATCAGGATGGGGTAATAATGGCCGTGTCCCACGAAAACCCGATCCTCGCGGCGCTGGCCTTGGCAGCGGATGACCCCGAACAGGCCGCGCTTGGTAAAATCGCCAATTGCGCATGGGTGGAAATGGATTGGCCTGTTGAATAACATTTTCGCAATCGATGGGCGGCCACGACGTTTGCGCAGCAGATTGATGCCGCCAAGTATATAAACCTCAACAATCAGCAATCTGGGTTAAGATAACGCCAAATGAATCGGAGAGCATTTATATGACCGCACCAGTCTCGTTAAGAGAGATTCCGCAGCACAACATCTTTCGCAAAGGCGACACCTTCGTGTTGTTCGGCGAACTGTTCGGCAGGGGTTATGCGAACGGCCTGGCGAACGAGGCGCGCAAGGCCGGGATGACGATCATCGGCGTCACCGTCGGGCGCCGCGACGAGAACAACGCGCTGCGCGCGCTGACCGGAGATGAGCTGGCTACCGCCGAGGCCAATCTGGGCGGGCGCATTATCAATGTACCGCTGATGGCCGGTTTCGATCTGGACGCACCCGCCGGCGAGCCGACCCCGACCGATCTGCTCGGCGGCATGACGCTCAAGAGCTGGCAGGACGACAAGCTCGACTGGCAGCAGATCGAGAAATGCCGCGAGGTCGGCGTCAAGCGCTTCAGGGATTCCGTCGCGAAAGTGATGGCCGAACTTGACGGCATGATCGCGGACGGCAGCAACGCGTTCTTCGCGCACACCATGGCGGGCGGCATCCCCAAGGTGAAGGTGTTCCTCGCGATCGCCAACCGCATCTACAAGGGGCGCGGCGAGCGCTTCATGCCGTCGCGCGCGCTGATCGACAGCGATCTCGGCAAACTGTGCCTGATGAATTTCGACGAGGTCACCGCGAACACCTTCCAGTACCTGATCGAAGGCAGCGCCGCGATCCGCGCGCGGCTGGAAAAGACCGGCGGGCAAGCGCGCTACACCGCCTACGGCTACCACGGCACCGAGATACTCATCAACAGCCACTACATCTGGCAGACCTACACCAACTATACCCAGGGCTACGCCAAGATGCGCCTCGAACGCTATGCGCGGGAAGCCTGGGCGCAGGGCATTAAGGCCACGGTGTTCAATTGTCCGGAGATACGCACCAACTCCTCAGATATATTCGTCGGCGTCGAACTTTCGCTGTTCCCGTTGCTGAAGGCGCTCATGAAGGAAGGCGATGGTGCCTGGGCCAAGGCGCAGTGGCAGGCCTGCCGCAACCTGCTGCATGAGGGAATGTCACTCGAAGCTCTGTTGCAGAAAATCGACGACTACAATGCAAGCAGCGTGATGCAATCATTCCGCAATTTCGAGGCCTGGCCGATGGACAACTCCGCCGAGCTGGCCGACCTGATGATCGGCACCTCCGAAGAAATCACCCAGATGCACAAGGATCGCAAGGTGCTGGTGACAGACATCCTAAGCGCGCTGGTGCTGGAAGGAACCGGGCCGCTGATGTTCGGGGAGGCATCGCAACCCGCCGGACCGGTGCTGTGGCTCAATCACGACATCATCGCGAGGCAGCTGAACCGGATTCACGGTTGAGCAGAGTAGCCCGGATGAAGTGCGACGGAATCCGGGGAAAACAGGACATCCCATTCCATTTTTTCTTCAAACGGAAAATAATCCGTAGGACGGGCTATTGATCGAGATAGGAATTATTCCCGGATTCCACTACGTTTCATCCAGGCTACCTTCTGAAGCGCGTGGCGACAGATGCCCGCTGATCGCATCACAGATCCCACTCGACATTCAACGTGGCGAAGTTGAAGATCGCCCCCGGCCCCGCAGGAGAGCTGAATTCCGAGCCGCGCCGGTGAACCAGCAGGCTTAGCCGTGTACCTTCCGAATCCTTTTTTCCATTGCCCCACTCCACTACTCCGCCGAACGTGAGCTGGGGAACGATCCATTTGCTGCTCAAATAGGATGCATGCGGATCGTTGCGCAACATGCTGCCGTCGATGAATGTGTTGTGGGCAACCGCCTTCATGTCGAGCCGCGCCAGCGCATATAGCGCGTTGCTGGTTTTTCTGAACTGGCCGATGGACGGGCTCTCGATCACGCCGGGCGCATCGTCCGTCAACTTGCTGCCCAGGCGGAGCGTAAATCCGCCGTTCACATAATCGAACAGTGTGCCCGCCGCGCCGCCGTAATGCCACGAGAAATCCAGGCGCGGTGCTTCATGGTCATTGTCTGGATATTCCCAGGCGCGCCGGATGCGCGTATAGCTGAGCTGGATGCCCGGCTCGGTCTTGATCTGGTTGTCCCAGCCTGATGGCATGGTCGATTTGCTGAGCGCGTGAATCAGCCGCTGCACCTGCTCGGCGCCGGAAATGGTGCCGGTCACGCCCACATCCAGTTCCAGCGTCTCCAGCTCATCGTTGTCCAGCAACTTGCCGGCCTTGCGCTTTCTTCGTTTTTCCGGCGGCAGTTTGTTGACCGGCTGCCTTTGAACCACGATCCCCCTGTACAGCCAGCCGCCCCAGAAACGGTCCATCGGCTGGGGCTCGGCCATTGTCAAATCCTTCGGAGTAAACATCAACTGGCCGAAGGCATATCCCGTCTGGATGGCATAGCCGGGTTTTCCATCCAGCTGATCATCGCGCAGCGCCTGGACCCAGTCCTGCAAGAAACCGAGCCGGTATTCCGGAATGCAATCCGGCTGGTCGCTCGAATAATACTTGATGCCGTTCGTGTACCACTTGTCCGAACGGCCCAGCAGTTTCCCGGTAAACACGTCGTTTTCCCACATGACATGCTTGCCGTCCTCAGTTGCGCATCTGTCCTGATGCTCCCGTGCGTCCGCTGCCTGCGCCACCCCGCAGCAAACCCATAACAATACCAGTAACCAGCAGCCCACCTTCCAGAATTTCATGGCCCCCTCTTGCAGCCGCCTCTCTCTGGAGGATGGGCTGCGCTGTATTCTCTTTGCAGTTTAGATAACGTGGTCTGTCACTGAATACTCTGTTTATTCATGGCCACGAATCGCTGATAGATTTTCTTTACCTGAGTTACGAAAAATTACATATCCTCAGCTATAAGTAAACCTGATGCTCCATAATTAGAAAAGTGTCTATCGAAAGCATCATCATTTTCAAGTTTCTCCCATAGATACTCCGCATTGTTAAGCAGATATTCACCTTCGGGTAATAATAATAATATCCTTTCGAGAGTATTAAAAAGTCGCGATTCAATTTCTGCAAAATTGGGCAGAATGGCTCTGCCTATCTTATCGTTTGCAAGGTTAGGCCTATGCAAACACTCCCATGAAAGTGAAGCCTGCAACGCCCTAAGAAAATAGAGAACAGCAGGCACTTTATTTTTTAGCGTCTTTGCCGTCATCTCGCCATATGTTTTATGATTCTTCAGTGTATGCCCTATGGATGCCTCAACGAATATTTGATCAATCCACGGAGTTGGTATGGACAACCAAATGTCGTCCGTCACTAATTGCAAATAGTCGAAACTAAAGCACAGGGGCTCCTCCATGCAATCCGCCAAGCCATCGACCAATATTTTCCCTCGATTAGAAAGCTTCAATAACTGGACATACAATGCAGTTTGTTGCTTGGGGATAATATCTAAACACCGCCCAACATTAGGGTCGGATAAACTACCCAGAGCAAGTCTAACAATTTCATCCTCATATCCGCCGACATTACGAAAGTAGGTAATTAGTTTGTCTGACGACACTTGTTGTGATGGCTGTAATGAGGTGTATTTGAGAATAAAATATTTTAACCAGTACGTATGGAGATGCGCGACATGCGCTTTCTCAAAGCCTGGGCGAATATCAATTAAACCATCCACCAAAAATATATTTGGGAAGTGACCGATTTTTTGGGAGAAGCGTTTCCTCATGTTGGTAAGATAAAGCCTAAGGAGGTTATGGGGCTTGATGAATAGCCGGTCAATAATCTGGTAGTCTTTTCTGTAATCAAGTTCAATCTGGGATAAAAAATCAAAGAACGACCGTAAGCCCTGATGAGATAAATTCAGAACCGTATTTAAAGTTTTTTCCCCATGCCCACTCTTTGCATCAGTCATTGCGTTAAGTAAGGCATCAAGCTGTTCAACATATTGCTCGCCTCGAAACCCCAACTTCTCTTTAACTACCTTGACTGCATCGCTCATTAGCTCAAGCCTGTTATTCAAAGCTTGTTTGCCTGAAATAGGGAATACCTGAAATGCGCTGTGTTTTTCGCTGATAGACCTTGATCTATTTGCAGCATCTTGAAGTTGGCGACAATGATTAAATACGTATTTGCGACATACAAATAAGACAGAGGCACCAATCTTTCCTAGCGCACTTTCGGAAACAAATTTATCGATCAGTGCGAGTAGGTTGTCTTCTATATGGTCGTCACGTCGCTTTGCAAAATCCGGGAAAAAACTATATCTGGCACTTTCGAAATAAAACCTATCTGCGTTATCAAAAATAAATATTAGGAAAAATTTCTTTCGGGCAATATGTAATGCAAGAGTCTTGATGTTGTCGTCAATTTGCTCTTCTGTCATTTGCGCAGAGAAAGGTGTAAGGCCCTGCACACCCCTGTCATTTGCAGCGCTGATAATGCGCTGAGTCAGTGATCGAAATGAATTTGAACCAATAGTGTGGAATGGGTGATTCTGCTTCGAGGCGCCATCATGTAGATCAATGTAGATGGGAAGAGGTTTATAGCCACGATAATCCGGGTTCATTTCTCTTATGCGATCTAGCATCTTTAGGATTGTAAGCGTCTTCCCCATTCCCGCGTCACCAATGAGATAGGACACACGGTTTTCGCCAACAGTTTTTGAGTTGTCTGGTAGTACTGCTCGAAGTGGGGGGTCTGTTATTGCCTTGACGAACTGATCAAATGTGAGTTTTTTTTCCAGCTTATCTACAAGATCGGAATTGGCGGTTCGGGTCAACTCCGGGGGAATTACTTTATTTCTCAAGAAGTAAGCGTCTATATTGTCCGAGTCAATGATTCTCTTACCATCGCCAAGTTCTGGGTGTAATTCGCCATGATCTCCGCAAGGCTCTTCTATCAAATGATTGCTAAAACAATCCTGATATAGGAGATTGAACTGGATAACATTTGTGACAATCTCACCAGCGGTAACACGATCCTCATACTCATCCAAATCAGCAAGCGGGAGTATTCGTTGAAAATAGGTTTTAATTGTTTGCATTTGACATCTCCGTCAAACATGACTTTGGGATAATGCGGCTGGTACAAACAAATTTGGCTCTTCGCGTAATCGAGTGGGTAAATTTCATGATTTTCAGAGCGCCTGGAGCATAGACGTGAGTATTTTCAACCGCAGATATTCTTCATCCCGCAGCCCATATGCACGGCGCCGGATAACCCGTATCTTGTTGTTGAGCCCTTCAACGAAACCCAGAGAGACCTTGTTCTCCGGTTTGCAATAAGCGGCGATACCATCCCAATGACGCTCGATCATCTCGGCAAATTTCTCGTAGGGTTTCAGGCGCTGCCACTTCAAGCTGGCCTTCCAGTTCTCGAAGAAACGCCGCGCCCAGCCTTCCGTGCTGTAATCCCACAACTGGCCAAACGATTCTTTCAGCAGGTAGGCCGTGTTCAGCCGTTTGTTTGCCGCCAGCAAGGTCTTCAAGGAGCGTCTGCCGTCCAGCGTCAGATTCTCGTGGTTGGAAAGCAGCACGTATTTCTGCCCCTTGATATACCGCCTGTCTTCGCCTTGCAGCCGGGCGTATTCCATCTTCCTGACCTTGTCCAGAGCGTCGTTCAGATGCCGCATGATGTGAAACTTGTCAAACAGGATGGCGGCTTGAGGCGCTCGCTCGTTGGTGGCGTTGCGGAAGGGCTTCCACATATCCATCACCGCGAGGCGGATGCCTTTGGCTTTCTTCTCGCCAAGCCAGTCATAGAATTGCCGCATGCTGCCCTCCGAGCGGTCGATCCCGCCGAACCAGATCGGACGCCCGCGGATCAGGTCGCTGACCACGATGCGATAGGTGTGCCCTTTGCGGATCGAGATTTCGTCTATGCCGATAGCCCTGGGGCCGGGGTTCCGGCGCGTTCCAGTTGGGCGGCCATGTATTGCTTGTCCAGTCCCTTGACGGTGTGCCAGTCCAGATTCAGTTCTTTGGCAACATCCTTTATAGTGCTCGCCCGGCAGCGCCTGCCCACGTACCAGGCGAAGCGCTTGGTATAGAAGGGATTGTCCGCAAGGAAATCGAGCCGTTCGCGTTTCACCTTGCCGCATTTCCGGCAGCGCACGCGCCGGATTTCCAGTTCCAGATAGATGCGGGTGTCCCCGCAGGACAGGTCGCGCACCCGCCGGGGTTTCTTGTCGTACCAGCCGGAATGCGTACAGCCGCAGGCGTTGCAGACGGTTTTTTTGAGCGGCGGACAAGCGTGACGACCCGCGCCTTGTGGTCGCCAAAGATACCCCGGACAGTTTCCAGCGGACGGAAACCGGGAAAGCGATATGCGTCGAGCAGGCGCTTGCGCTTGGTTGAAATAGCCATTGAGAAATCCTCCCGTTTTCCGCAAGGGGTGCAGACCGGATTTTGCCAGATGCCACAAGGCTTGCAGAGGATTTCATGTTAAATTCCACCCACTCGATTACGCGAAGACCCACAAATTTTAGCGTTATTGCTTTGTAGCCTTAAGTGCGTCAGACGTTGCCTTGATAACCTCAGTGACGAGGCTGTTTAACTCTTTCGGTTTGCCAAGAACATCGGCTATTGATGTTGGACTTTTTTCATCAGTTGCCTTCATATTTTCACCATGTCGCCCAAAGGTCAGGTCTCCTATCTTTAGCCGGAATTCGTCTTGTTTATCCTGTTGTAGTGGTGCAATGTATGGGCCGATTGCCTCAAGCTCTAAGGCTAGATTTCTGTTATACCGCTCGATCTTTTGATATTTGTCAGCTTGGCTCCCCGCATAGGCTGCCAACACGCCAACAGTGAATGTGATGAATACTCGGCCAGCAAAACTCTCCCAGGAAAATGTGCCTGCCACCTGAGGGAGAAATATATAGATTGCGAGAGCAATTAAAACAACCATTGAAAGCACAGTAATGCCCTGCCAAATCCAGGCGGCATTTCTCGCCGACTTTGCGGCTTTTTGATGGCCAGATGTAACCCCCAAATTCCCGATTACGCCAACAAGTATTTCTACTTCCCTTTTCCTTTCCAATAGCTCCTCATGAATTAGCTTTGCTGAATCTGCAAATTCCTTTGCCATCACTTCAACATATGCCTCATGACGCCTCTGAATTTCCTCTTTAAATTTTGTAAATGCGTCTTCCTTTTTCTTTAGCTCATCCTCGTATTTCGACATGGCCGCATCAAAACTATCTTGTCGCCCCTTCTCGGCCTGCTGCCATTCAGTATTTCTCTCAGTTTGTACGGCATCAAACTCACCTTGGTGCCCTGATGTGAGGGTAGCAAGCTTAGTCCTTTCTGCGGCTATCTCTTTAACAAGTTCAGCAAGCTGATTTTTTGACGCTTCGACATCGCTATTGACTTGAGTGGATTTAGATTGAATGTTATTAAGGATTTCGTTGACGCCAAGTCGGTAACTTTCTGCGGCTTCTTTGGCAGCTATAAAATCTTCCGTTGTAATCTGAACATTGAGTTGTGTAAGGTATGTCAACACAGTATCTGCATGCGTATTCGCTGCCGTTATATGTGCCACATTGCCGTTTGAAATAAACTCTCGAACTTGAGTCGCTGCAGTATTTAGTGCCGCAGAAATGTTGTCGAGATGCGTGGATTGCAATAGAAATGGGTCGGCACCAGCCAAACGTTTTCCTGTAAAAGTGAGGACAGATTTAAGTCTGTAGAGATCCTCCAGAGTTTGGCTTGCAAGCTCTGGATTCATTGCCTGGTCAATCAGTGGCCCTAAGTCATTTAATGATTTCCATATAAGGTGACTGCGAAATGATTCAGATGACAAACTCATAACTACTTCCTTTCAGTATTTAAACGGGATAGCGCCACAATTGTTTTCATTTCGCAAACGCTAGCCGAATCGCCGCTTCATCGGGAAGCGCGTTCACTTGCCAGCGGATAAGGGTGATGTCTGCTGCCGAAAGCGCTTTCCCCTTCTTATCGTCTGCCACTTTGCGCGCGGCATGTTCGTGGCTCTTGTCGTCAAGCTCAACAGCGGCGACGATGGTTGAATCCTTGTGGCACACGACGAAATCGAGGCTCATGCGGTTGATGCGGTTGTTCCATTCGTGAAAATTGAATCCCTGCTTCACGCCGAGCACGCGGGATAGCTGAACCTGCGCCAGAATTATGCAATCGGGCAAAGCGCTGACAAGGCGATGATAAAGAACCTGCTCCGGCTTGGTGAGCGGCTTCTTCGCATAGAAAGGCCACGCATCATCGCCTGACCCTGAGCCATCCCGCCTCGTGAGTTTGATGAAGATAACCAGCGTGATAGCCAGCAGAATCAGGGCAGGGATCAGGAGGTTCATGGTGGCATTTCTCCTTCACACCTTTTCTGATAACGAAGCGGGTTAACGTCACAATTATTTTTTATCATCTGGAGAAATCTCCATAAGGCCCCGGATAACGGCCTCTGATTATTTGGATGATGCCCTTGTCCAGTACGGACTGGCTGGCGAACGACACGCCGAGTTCGCGCGATCCGGCGAATCCATCGGGAGAGATTCCGGGGGCTTTGATGAAAAAAACCTTTTCATCGACCGGGCGGACGCCGGAGCACCATTCGAGGGATTTGGTGCAGTAGTAAACGAATTCGGTGCAGGACATTTTGTTGAAGCTGGAAAAATCCAGGCCGAAGTCGTATTCCTTGCCCAGTTGCGACAGCGCGAGTTTGAACATGACCGGGAATGTGTCTGCAAAAGCCACGGGCGCGCCATTCCCCAAGCGTCCGGCAATCTCGCGCTCTTCTCCTGTGAATGCTTTCTTGATGTCTTCATTTTCGGAATAGGGCTGTTGCACATCGGCTGATCGGGTGACGGCTTCCGGGAAGCGGACTGCCACCATGTAATCGCAGCGGCAGAAATTGAGCAGGTCTTCCATGAATATGCCGTCTTTCATGGAGTGTATGACCATCTGTTCGCCGCACACTGCATTTTCCAGCACCTCTGCAATAGGCGCATAATCGGTCGCAGATATTGTGCTGCCCGGAAAGGTGCTGTTCCAATGCCGATGTATCGTATCCGCATCCACTTTGCCAAGATAAAGCCCGGCATGGCTGAAAAAGCCGGGTATGAATTTCCCGTCCACATAATTATCGAACCCGCGCACCAGAATATCGCCGGGCTTGATGTCCGCCATGGCCTTGCGCATGTCGCCGCCCTTGACCTGATAGGAGCGCGGGTCATGGAGCAGCGTGCCTCCGAAAGGAAGGGTCGATAGCAGGTGCGGCAAAACAAAGAGGCGCGGCTGGCCGTCAAACAGCTTGAGGTCGCCGAAAAAACGCAGGAAGGCTTCTTTGAGCGCGTAGCCCCACTTCTCTTTGACTTTTTGCTGGGGCTTATGCACCCTTTGTTTGACTGGCCTCATGATAAGCTTTCTTTGCTCTGTCATCGGTATCGTTTACTGTAATATCACGGGGCTAGAACAAGCAAAAAATACCGGCATGAATTCTTCGCCTGTTATGCCACACAAGTTCAAAAATAATTCGGTTCCAGTTCGTTCCATTCGCGATTTTACAAAGACCCATTATTTTTTACCTATGAATACAAATGCTGGCCCGTACTTTTGTTCTCCATCACCATGCCTTCTGGCATCGACACCTATGCCCTCAGCGTTACCCTCGTAAACTATATTGAATCCAGCACCAAGCAACTCACCCTTCGCTGTCGCTGCACCGACTGGGTCACCTTGGGCAACAATCTTAATGACTATGACTGACATAATGATCTCCTATTGAACGGCAGAGTGTAATGGGTTGATGATTGCACCGGACATGCCTGCATCCATCGATAGTTCGTTATTAACCTTATCAAAGTCCCCGAGGTTTTTCAGCTTACTTTTATCTTCGGCTGTAAGCGCCGATTTATCTACGAGTGCATCCCATCTGCTTTTATCCAGAACTTTGCCGGTAGAAACAGAGGCCAGAATTACATCTGACTTTGCAACCAGGAGAGTTGCTTTCCCTTTCCCGTCAGCCAAAGCCGTATCGTATGATTTTGTGCCAAGAAGTGTTGCAAGCTTCTGTTCGGCTTCATTTGCACGTGCTTCAGCTACTGCTGCTGGTTGCACCGAAACAAGATTTGCTTTACCGTGCTCAGCCAGTTTTTGTGCAGCTATACCGGTGGCAAAAAATTGCGCCAACCCACCTGTTACTTTTGCCGTTGTTTTAGGAGCAGAGCCGTCCGATATGTTAGTGTCGGCGTTGCCGCCAAATGTTGCGCCAAAGCTTGCAAGCACCGAATAAGCGTCAATCTTCTCGCCATTTTTTTCTTTTCCTTGAAATACACAATTCGGATCGTCATTGCTGGAGCAAGACGCCGGAGTTGTGTTTTTTCCAGTAGCTGTATTAGCGAGAAGGGGCATCCATACTCCCTCTTGCCTTTTATAACCAACGGTTATTTCAGGTGTGCCGGTTGGTGTGGCAGAGGCATCAATGGCAAGTTTGGTTGAGGTAACAAAAAGCAGTGTATTGGTATGTTCTGGCGTGCTGCACCCCACTAGAGCAATGAAGCTTATCCCTAGCATTATTTTGGCGATATTGTCGCGCATATTTCTTCTCCCTTAATTAAAGACATTTCATTCAATAAGTGCTCAAGCTGACTTGAATCATTAACAATTACAAGAACCCGACAGTCTGTTGGAACTTCGATGCGTTCACTATTTTGGTAGCCAAGAGTAAATCCATCACCAACGCTAAAACCGAGTAACTTAACACCAGTTACATTCATTTTCTTTTCCGATGGATATATCGGTGGTTTAACTATTTGCATATACCCAAAATGGTGGACAACCGCTCTTCCTTTTTCGTCCATGGCCGCATGTGAAGCGCACCCCAATAAAGAAGCTGCAGCCATAAGCATAGCAACTGCATTTTTCATGTTGCGTTACAGGTGAGAGCCATTATTATTTTGGAAAGCATCTTGCCGATTACAACCCCATTTCTCCACGATCCCTGGCGATTCTGCGTGGTAACGCAAACATATGGATGAGGTGTGGTTTGAAGCGGTGGTATGGTGATGTCCTCTCCTTATTTCTTTAGCGCTGCACATATGGGTTACTTGAACAAATTCGTATCCACATACTCGGCCTTCACCATTGACCAGAAGTCGTCGGCGAGGCCTGCTTCAACATAGGCGTAGGGCAGCCAGCCGTAACCTTTCTCGCCCCAATCCACTCCCCACGAGTTGCGGATCAGCAGCGCGCCCTTGTTTTTTCCGATTTGCTTGCTGTCGTCGTAGCCTACCGCAAGGACGGCATGTCCCCCTTCGAGGGAGTCGCCTCGTTCGGGGAACGGGATTTCTCCCTTGCCATCGCCCAGCGGGGGAATGGAGCTGTAAACGGAAAATCCGAACATGGCCGGCAATGCCGCAGCCAGGTTCTTCTTGATTGCGGCAAGCGTGTCCGATGGCCGCGAGCCTGCGGGGTCGAGCCGGTAATATTTGATTGCCTGGTAGCTTTGCGCGAAGGCGTAGCAGAAACTGCCCGGTTCGTCGTTGAATTTTGTGACGTAATATGGCCAATATTTTTCCGGCGGCACGCCGAACAGCACCATGGCTTTCATGGCGTCGCGCAAATAGGCGCCGTCATCGCCTTTGAAACCCAGCAGTTCGCGCGTCACCTTGTAGAGAAACAGGCGCGATCCATCGATATGTTTTCCGGTGGTGCGCCGCTCGTAATATTCAAGCATCCCCACGCCAGCGTTTGCGGTGCAGGAGCCCAGGCTGCCCTGGTTTTCGACGGGTGAGCACCATTTGCGCAAATCGACCGATGCCGGTTGTTTCTTTGCAGCAGCTTTGAGCGGCGCGGATTTGCTGACGATCTTATCGATCGCGTCCGTTTCCGCAGTGTGGTCGCGGAAGTCCGGCAAGTCGCGATGACGCCCCAAACCCATTCCGTGTATCGTAGCCATAATATTTCGCTCCTTTCGATAAGTGAGTTAATCAGCCTTGAATCCCGTTTCGCGTCTTAAAAAGTTGCTGCCTGAAAATGCATGAAGTCATAGTTGCGTGAATTTCCCATGCTCACCCATCCTTCGTTCTCGAAAATCGAGATGACCTCTTTGGGCATGGTCGCTTGCGTACGGGCCATGGCCATGGTGTTGTGATCCGGGTCGAGGTCGATGGCTGTGCCCCAACTGTGGATACTCCACGAATTTCCGCCGCGAACCTTGCGCACATTCAGGCAGCCGCCAAAAAGATCCATGCGCGCCTTGCTCATTTCATCGATGCTGTTGCCATAAAGAGCAAAAATGTCGGTCAGTATTTTTCCCAGGCTGTCGTGTATTTTGGCGTGGCAGGTGACGCGAGATACTGTTTTTGAGGTATCCCAGGCAAGGCGCATCGGATAGGGGAGAGTCAGCTTCGCCTGGTTTTCGCCAACATTTCCATAGAAGGCGACCATGGACGAAAAATCCTGTTTGGGCCAAATGTTGGCCATCACCAGCGCTCCTCTGGCTGAACCGGCCTGTAGCTTTCGTCGTTTTTGTTGCGATCTGCATGCAAATCAAGGATTGCGTTGCGCTCACTCGAAACTTCTGTGGTCTGTCGGCCGGGTTGAGATGCCACGGTGATTGTGACGGGAGCGGTCGTGGCCGTCGGCTCGACCTTTGATGGCTTGTCCGGCTTGGCTCCAGCACCGCGTAGCCGTATCAGTTGTTGCAGCAGATCAAACCAGAACGGTGCTCCGAAAAGGGCTGCCGTCGCCGTAATCAGCCAGCCGGAAAATGACAGCAATCCTACGTTATACGGGGCTTGCCAGCCGATGGGCAGCTTCTTCAGTTGGTCCCAATCTGGCGCGCTGGCCGACGGCATGCTGATTTGTGCGGCTATCGAGGCGTGTTCCCATAGTGTTTTGAAGAGATGGAAACTATCTATGTTCAAGAGAGCGGCGATTACAAAGGCGATCAAGAAGCAGTAGAGTTGAGTCTGGCGCTTGTAGTCACCCGATACCCGATCCATCCCCGCGTCGAACCATGCCGCCAGTTGCGTATGCAGGTTTCCAATATCGCCCGAGGCGCGGGCGTACATGCCCTGGAGCAGCCGTTTCAATTGGGGGTCATGAATCGCGTTGATATCTTCGCCCAGTTGTTTGAAATTACCCGGTATGGTCTGTACCGAATCGATAAAGGAAGTGGCGAAGTTTTTTGGTTCGATATACGAAGGCTTAGTCTTAAGGTCTTTTTCCGTGCTTGCCGTTCCGGGGGCTTTCGGGTTCACCAATGCGTGGTTATATATGTCGAGCGCAAGCCCGTTGAGCTGATGGTCGTTGACGAGCGATTTGACTCCTTCCAGGAGGGTCTTGGAGCGTAGCTTCAGCGCGGATGCAATGGCTTCGTTGATCGAGCTGACGATGAGGGCGATGGAGGCATAACAGAAAACCAGCCCGATCGCGACTTCCAGAACTGTACTGTTCAGCATGCGGCCTCCGATTGCTGGATATAAACGGAGGCGCGCCACTGCTTGCCGGAACGGCATGAAAAAAAAGCAGAAAGACTCGCAGTCATTGAGATCCCCCTTTGAATAAGAATTGCTGCTGGCAATCGTTTCCGTCGATGCGGAAATCAATCGTGAAGCGGGAAAATATCCACGCTTCATCGCATCTCGCTTGGGATGCGCTTGCGCCAGCTCCTATCCTGGGGGTTCCGCCGGCTGCCCCGTACCGTCATTGCGGTATGGTGTGCGTTGCGGGGGATTTGCAAGAGCTGCGAACTTTATTTTATTTTTTGGGGGATTGTCAATACTGTTGTGAGGGGTATTGCCGGGCTGGGTCAATCGATGAAGCCGCTTTCGCGCTGGTGGCGGATGGCGAGGATGAGCGCCACATTGCGGGCGACATCGTAGGAGTAAAGCGCGACATATCCGGCGCGGCCACGCGAGATCACCAGTTCACGATAATGTTGTTCGACAGCGCGCCCGACCAACGGGTGCTGTTTCAGAATGCTTAAACCGCCGATCAGGATATCTACGGTTTCGTTCGCGGTATTCTGATCGGTGTCAATCAGGAATTCGGTTAACCGCTTGAGGTCTTGGCCCGCTTGCGGGGCAAAGACGAGGCGTACCATCAGAGCTTCCTGGCTTTCGGCCACCTGGTTTTCTTGCCATCCAGTTTTGCATGGAGGTAACCGAATACCTCATCTGCTTCATAGACCAGGCCATATTCGGCGACTTCCTGCTCTGCTTTCATAGCAGATGCGATGAAGGCCTGGCGGCGCTCAAACAACGCCATTTGCGTAGCCAGGGCATCGATCATTAACGCGTGTGGCGCTTTGCCGGTTGCTTGGGCGGCGGATGCGATGCGCGCCTTCAGTTCTTCGGGTAGTTTCAGTGTGGTGGTGGCTGCCATGATGGGTTCCTTATTGGGTACCACCAAAGTAACACCTTGTTGCAGGCTCGTCAATCGGCGGTGCGGTGGGATGTGCACCGGTATGACGCAGTTTCTTCTAATGGATTATTTGAAATAAATAGCGCGGGGGCGCGATTTATTTTGCCCATGCGAATTACAATATAAATATGGTTCGTAGTCTTGCGCGCCGCCACAAATACGAAGATAAACAATGACCACTACACTTCCCGTTCTCTCACTCCTTGAAACCCGCGTCCTCGGCGTGCTCGCCGAAAAGCAGCGCACGGTGCCGGATTCTTATCCGTTGACGCTGAATTCGCTGGTTTCAGGCTGCAACCAGAAGAGTAGCCGCGATCCGGTGATCGAGGCTTCCGAACCGGAGGTGATGGCGGCGCTGGACAGCCTGCGGGGGTTGTCGCTGATCGTGGAAACCAGCGGGGGGAGGGCGTCGCGTTATGGGCACAACATCGAGCGGGTGCTGCACATCCCCACTCAATCGACTGCTTTGCTGGCGATGCTGATGTTGCGCGGCCCGCAGACGGCGGGGGAATTGCGCCTCAATTGTGAGAGGCTGCACAAGTTTGCGGACATTTCTTCGACCGAGAGTTTTCTGGCCGAGCTGGCGGAGCGCGCGGCGGGCGCTCTGGTGGTGGAGCTGCCGCGCCAGCCGGGCGCGCGCGAAAACCGCTGGATGCACCTGCTCTCCGGAGCGCCGGCCATCGAGGAGCGCACAGCCGCCGGAGCGGCATATGCCATACCGGCAGGTGATGTGACGGTGGGCGAGATTGCCGCGCTCAAGGCCAATGTCGCCAGGCTCGAAGCGGAAGTGAGCGAGCTGCGGGCGACGGTGGGCAAGCTGTGCGCGGAGCTGGGTGTTTCGTCATCGTGACGCTACGCCCGGAGCGCTTGCTCCGTGCCGTTCAGCGTTCAGGATAACGGATAATCCGGGATAAAAAGGGGATGCCCTGGCATCCCCTTTGCGTTCCTACGTGTTGCCGATTACTCGACCTTGGCCTTGGCGCGGAGGTCGATAATTGCCTTCTGGACGGATTGCTGTTGCAGGCGCTGCAGCAGTTGCGGCTTGACTTCTTCGAACGATGGCGCTTTCGTGTCGCGCACATCGTCCAGCCTGATGACATGCCAGCCGAATTGCGACTTCACCGGCTCCTTGGTGTATTCGCCCTTTTTCAGGTTGAGCATTGCATTGGCAAACTCTGGAACGTAGCCGCCCGGCGCTGCCCAGCCCAGTGAGCCACCCTGTTTTGCGGAGCCGGCATCCTTTGATTTCTCGGCGAGCTTCTCGAATTTGGCTTTCTTGCCCAGTTGCGCGATGATGGACTTGGCTTCGGCTTCGGTTTCCACCAAGATGTGGCGGGCGTTGTATTCCTTGTTGCCCATCTTGGCTTTCAGGGTGTCGTATTCCTGTTTGACCTGATCATCGCCGATCGGATGATTCTTGACGTAGTCCTGTAAATAGCTGTTGATCAGAATTTCCTGGTGTGCAGTATCTATCTGATCTTGGACATCCGGCTGTTTGTCCAACCCCTTGGCCTTGGCTTCTTGCAGCAGAAGTTCCCGGCTGATCAGGTTTTCGCGGATATTTTTGCGCAGTTCCGGATTATCGGCCTGGCCTTGTGCGACCGCGTTCTTGACGATCTTGTCTACACGTGCCTGCGGAATGGAAACGCCATTTACCATGGCGACGGATTTTTCTTCGGCGAAGGCGGGGTTGATCGCCAGTGCGCCAAGAATAGCCAGTGTGCTTACGTTTTTCAGTACTGCAAATTTGCCAGTTTTCAACATTACAACTCCTCTTCGATGGAATAAAAATCACTAACCAACTTTTCCCGGCGTACGCGCCTATACGTTGGGTGCATGCATTTCGCGCTTCATCAATTCTACCGGCGCAGAATGGAAATATATCATACGCAGGCGCTCTATCGCATTCTTTCCGGCGAGGCGACGGCGCATCATGGCCGCGCTGCGCTCATGCGGGAAACACTTTCCTGAACGGCTGGACGGAAATCTGCCTGTACACGCAGGAGGCGGCATACGGGTCGGTTCCCGCCCATTCCCGCGCCGCCTGCAAGGAAGCAAATTCGGCGACGATCAGGCTGCCGGTGAAGCCCGCCGCGCCCGGATCGACTGCGTCCACCGCAGGGAACGGACCTGCCAGCAGCAGCCGGCCTTCTTCCTGCAACGCTTGCAAGCGCGCCAGATGCGCGGGGCGCGCCGCCATGCGCTTGTCCAGGCTGTCCGGGGCGTCCTGGCAGATGATGGCATACCACATTAATTATTCTCTTTCTTCTCGTCCACATACTTTGCCAGCCACACGCCCTGCGCCAGGACAAATACCAGCATCAAGCCGGTGAAACCGAACAGTTTGAAATTCACCCAGCTATCCGTGGAATAATTGAACGCCACGTACAGATTGATGAGTCCCAGTACCGCAAAGAACAGGCTCCAGCTCAGGTTCAGGCGGTTCCAGGCATGCAGCGGCAGCGCGATTTTTTCCTGGAGCAGCGAGCGCATCAGGTTCTTGTTGAACACCACATTCGAGACCAGCAGGATCGCCGAGAACAGCCAGTACAGCACGGTGGGTTTCCATTTGATGAAGGTTTCATCTTGCAGCAGCAAGGTCGCCCCGCCGAACACGGCGATGATGGCGAAGCTTACCCACAGCATCGTATCGACTTTGCCGTGCCGCCATTTGGTCCAGATGATCTGCGCGACGGTGGCGGCAATCGCGACTGCCGTGGCGACATAAATGCCCTGGAGCTTGAAGGCAACAAAAAACAGGATGACGGGGAACAGGTCGAAGAGAAGTTTCATGATGGCAATGAGAGGTTATTTTCTGTCCAGCGCGAGCGCGACCGAGTTGATGCAAAAGCGCAGGTTGGTGGGCGGCGGGCCGTCCGGGAATATATGCCCGAGGTGCGCGCCGCATTGCTTGCAGAGCACTTCCACGCGTTCCATGCCGTGGCGGGTGTCGGCGCGCGCGGTGACGCTTTCGGGGCGATGGGGCTGCCAGAAACTCGGCCAGCCGGAGCCGGAATCGAACTTCGTTTCGGAGTCGAACAGCGCCGTGCCGCAGCACACGCAGCGGTAGATGCCCGCGTCGTGGCAATCCCAATATGCGCCGCTGAATGCCGGTTCGGTGCCGCACTGGCGGCACACCTGGTATTGCTCCGGCGTGAGTTCCTCGCACCATTCGGCATCGGATTTTTTGGAGTCGTTCATCTCGTATAGTGTAAACGATAGATCGTAGCCCGGATGCAGCGCAGCGGAATCCGGGGTTCCATGTTTCGCAATAGATCTAACCCCGGATTCCGCTGCGCTGCATCCGGGCTACAACTACAACACTTCGTCCTTTAAAGAACTTCCCCGGCATAATCCGCCAGCCGCGACCGCTCGCCGCGCAGCAGCGTGACATGCCCGCCGTGCGCCCAGCCCTTGAAGCGGTCCACCACGTAGGTCAGCCCGGAGCTGCCTTCGGTGAGGTAGGGCGTGTCGATCTGCGCGATGTTGCCCATGCATACCACCTTGGTGCCGGGGCCGGCGCGCGTCACCAGCGTCTTCATCTGTTTCGGCGTGAGGTTCTGAGCCTCGTCGATGATCACGTACTTGTTGAGGAAGGTGCGCCCGCGCATGAAGTTGAGCGATTTGACCTTGACGCGCGAGCGGATCAGGTCGCGCGTCGCCGCGCGCCCCCAGTCGCCGCCGTCCTCGTCGGATTTGTTCAGCACGTCCATGTTGTCTTCGAGCGCGCCCATCCACGGCGTCATTTTTTCTTCTTCGGTGCCGGGCAGGAAGCCGATGTCCTCGCCCACCGGCACCGTCACGCGGGTGATGATGATTTCCGAATACAGCTTGTTTTCCAGCGTTTGCAGCAAACCGGCCGCCAGCGTCAGCAGGGTCTTGCCGGTGCCCGCCTGGCCGAGCAATGTGACGAAATCGATCTCCGGGTTCATCAGCAGGTTGAGCACGAAATTCTGCTCGCGGTTGCGCGCGGTGATGCCCCAGACGTTGTTCTTGCCGTGCGTGTAATCGGTCAGCGTGCGCAGCAACGCGGTTTTTTCGTCCTGCTCCAGCACCACGGCATAGAACGGTGTGCCGTTCTCCTGGTAGACGAACTGGTTGACGAAAAACGCCGCGCACAGCGGGCCGCGTATCTGGTAGTAGGTGTGGCCTTCCTTCTGCCACGACTTCATGTCCTTGCCGTGCCTGTCCCAGAAGTCGTCCGGCAACGGCAGCACGCCGGTGTAGAGCAGGTCGGTGTCTTCCAGCACCTTGTCGTTGAAATAGTCCTGCGCCTCCAGCCCCAGCGCGCGCGCCTTGATGCGCATGTTGATGTCCTTGGAGACCAGGATCACCGAGCGTTGCGGCTGCAATTTCAGCAGGCCGATGACCACGCCGAGAATCGCGTTGTCCGCCTTGCCCAGCTCCAGATGCTGCGGCAGCTCGTGCTTGATGAAGCTGGTCTGCAGGAACAGCCGCCCGGTGCAGTTCTTGTGCGCGGCGGACTCCAGCGCGATGCCTTCCTCGATCTTGTGCGGCGCGTCGCTGACGATCTCGTCGAGGAAACGGCTCGCCTGGCGCGCGTTGCGCGCCACTTCGGTCATGCCCTTTTTCTTGTTGTCCAGTTCCTCCAGCACGAACATCGGCAGGCAGATGTCGTGTTCCTCGAAACGGAACAGGCTGGTCGGGTCATGCAGCAATACGTTGGTGTCCAGCACGAACAGCTTGGTATCGGTTTTCTTTGCCGTCTTGACCGATTTCTTGCTTGGGGAGGGAGGCATGAGGTTCCTTTAATTTGATGGATTCAGGGCTTTTCGAATCCGGCGCTTTGATGCTGTTGCGGCGCGGTTTCTCCAGGGCGGGAATAGGCTCTTAAGTTTTAAGATCGTCGAATTTTACAGTAATTCGCTATTTCCGGCGGTTGCCGATGGCATCGCCGGGGCTTTATGCCTTGCGGGCATGGGCTGCCGCTTTGTTGCGGATTTTCTGGTCGAAGCGTTTTTTATCGATCACGAACCGCTCGTGGGTTCCTTTTGCGATGATGTCCACGCCGTCGTCCGCTTCCACCTCGAACGTCAGCCGCTGGCCGTTGATGCCGACCAGCTTGACCCTTGCGGTCAGCAGCAGCCCGGGTGGTGTGGCGGCGGTGTGGCTGACATTGATGTGTGTGCCCAGCGATTGCTCGTCAGGCCAGTCCAGGTGCGGCTTGATCGCATCGATGCAGGCCCATTCGAGGAATCCCACCATGAAACCCGTCGCAAACACCTCGGGCATTTCCTGGAATTCGGGCGATTCCGGGTAAAGCGCCGGGACGGTTTTGGTGTCGGGCAGATGGAAGCTGAACCGGTGCTCGATTCCGGGTTTCAGGGTGTCTTTCAAGATGTCCTCCGCAGCAATTTCAAAATGGTTTTTAACCGCAGACGGCGCCTTCGATGCCGCAGAGGGCGCGCTTCACGTAAGCCAGCAAAATCCACAGCCAGAACAGCAGGAAGAAGGCGACGAACGGCACGTGTTTGTCGATGATTACCAGCGGTGTGGTGGCTCGCACAATCCTCAACACCGGCTTGGTGATGACCTGGAACAGTAGATATACGGGGTTTGTCGCGCGCTTGCTGCCCGCCAGGAAGGCGACCAACCCCTGCCCGAGCAGGCTCAGCAAGGCGACCTCGGTCAGGGCGCGCAGGATGCTGATAATGAGAATTTCCGGGTTAGCCATGTTATTGTTTGCACCTTTACTTTGATTGCGGGATTGTACTCATGAATTACGAACATTGGCGCCATTATGCCCGCGGCTGGGTGTTTCATTTCATCGGCAAGACCGATCTGGCCTACGAGGCCTATGCCATCGCCTTTCGCCTTGACCAGCAGGATGTCCAGTCCGCCCGCCACCTCGCGGCCATTGCCGCGCAGCGCGGGGATTATCCGCGCACCGAACAGTGGTTCCTCGAAGTGTTGCGAATCACCCCGGAGGATGCCGACAGCCATTACAACCTCGGCTTCGTGCGCGAACAGATGAAAGCGCCGCGTCAGGCGATCGAATCATTCAAGGAAGCCGTGCGTCTCAAGCCCATCCTCGACCGCGCCTGGTATGGCATGGGACTGGCTCACGCCGCGCTCGGCGAACACGCCGCCGCCGCCGCCGCGCTGCGCGAAGCCGCCCGCCTGCAGCCGATGAACGGCCATGCATGGTACCAGCTCGGCATGGCCTACCATCACAACGGTGAACCGGATAAGGTCGATCAGGTGGTCAACAAGCTCCTCGAGTTCGACCCGAAGATCACCCGCCAGTTGATCAAGGACAGCGGCCGCAATGATCTGATCCATCTACTGCCGGAAATGCCCTGGTAGCTACTCTAATTAATCCCGAATAATCCAAGCCCGTCATTCCCGCGCAGGCGGGAATCCAGATAACTAAAAATTTCCCGCGAAGTGGGGAACATCGCGGTTTGGCCGTTCCTCGAAACTCACCCAAGCGGTTCGTTTTGTCCGCTTTGCGGGATGCTTATCCTTGCTGGATTCCCGCCTGCGCGGGAATGACCCAGTTGTGTGTTAATGGATTATTGGGCAAATTTCGCCCCTGTCAAAAAAAGACCCGCCTTACGGCGGGTCTCGAAAAACCAGGAAGGGGATTCCTGGTTGATTAAGCCGCTGATTAAGCTGCTGCCTTGTATCCGGTTTCTATGTTCGGATAGCGGACATGATCCACCAGTTCCTGAATTTCCTTGCTTGGCGGGGCGGAAATCAGGGAGCCGATAATCACGCCGATGAAGCCGGCCGGGATGCCGAAGATGCCGGCGGAGATCGGGTTGATATCCCACCACAGCGGCGCCTTGACGCCGAAGAACGGATAGGTCATGTACATGTAGTAGGCGCAGATGCCCAGGCCAGCCGTCATGCCGAGAATCGCACCCAGCTTGTTGGCGCGCCGCCAGAACACGCCGCACACCAGCGCCGGGAAGAAGCCCGATGCCGCCAGCGAGAAGGCCGCGCCGACCAAGAACAGGATGTCGCCCGGCTTGAGCGAGGTGACGTAGGCGGCGATAACCGCCACCACCAGCAGCAATCCCTTGGAGACCGCCAGGCGGCGCACTGTCGAGGCTTGCGGGTCGATCATCTTGTAGTACAGGTCATGCGACATCGCGTTGGCGATGGTCAGCAGCAGGCCGTCGGCGGTTGAAAGCGCCGCAGCCAGACCGCCCGCAGCCACCAGGCCGGAGATCACGTAAGGCAGGCCGGCGATTTCCGGCGTCGCCAGCACGATCAGGTCGCCGCCGATGACGATCTCGGCCAGTTGCACGATGCCATCCCCGTTGATGTCGGAGATGTTCATCAGCGTCTTGTCCACCGTTGCCCATGCGCTCACCCAGGCCGGCAGTTCGGAGAACTTGCTGCCGACCAGTACGGTGTACACGTCGAATTTCGCCAGCACCGCCAGACACGGCGCGGTGAAGTAGAGCAGGAAGATGAAGAACAGCGACCAGAACACCGACTGGCGCGCATCCTTCACCGAAGGCGTGGTGTAGTAGCGCATCAGGATATGCGGCAGCGCGGCCGTGCCGACCATCAGGCACAGGATCAGCGCGAGGAAGTTCTTCCGTGCGATATTGCTCGCGTTCTCATCCTTGCCTATGAAAGGCTGGGCGTGCGCCTTGATCGGCGCCGCCCTTGCGCTTACGCCCTTGTCCTTGGTCCATTGTTCCTTGGCCTTGGCAGCATCAGCCGGGAAACCTGCGACGGCTTTCTCAGCCGCCTCGATCGCCTTCGGGTCAGCAGGCGGCTCGGTCTGCGCCTTAAGCGTAGCCACTTTATCTTCCAGCTTCTTTTTCTCATCGGCAAGGAAAGCCGGCCCGCCTGCTTCCAGGCCTTTCAGCTTGGCGTCGGCTGCTGCGGCGCGGTCGCGGAATATCTGCCGCACCGATTCTTCGCGCGCGCCATCCGGCGAGGTCTTGTCGTTCAGCACCTTCTCGCGGTCGGTCACTTTTTGCAGCGCATAGCCGTAGGACACCTGCGGAATCGGGCCGAAGCCGTGATACGATGGAAAGCCACACCACCGGGATCATGTAGGCGACGATCAGGATGATGTACTGCGCGACCTGGGTCCAGGTCACCGCCTTCATGCCGCCGAGGAAGGAGCACACCAGGATGCCGGCGAGGCCGACGAACACGCCGACCTGAAACTCCAGGCCGGTGAAGCGGCTGGTGATCAGGCCGACGCCGTAGATCTGCGCGATCACATAGGTGAAGGAACAGACGATCGCGGCAATCACGCCGATCAGGCGGGGAAGGTGGCCGCCGAAACGGGCGCCGAGAAAGTCGGGAATGGTGAATTGGCCGAACTTGCGCAGGTAGGGTGCGAGGAACAACGCCACCAGGCAATAGCCGCCGGTCCAGCCGAGGACGAAGGCCAGGCCGTCATAACCGGACAGGTACAGGGTGCCGGCCATACCGATGAAGCTCGCGGCGGACATCCAGTCGGCGCCGGTCGCCATGCCGTTGAAGAACGCCGGCACGCGCCGCCCCGCCACGTAATATTCCGAGACTTCCGCGGTTTTCGACATGAAGCCGATTCCGGCATAGAGCAGGATGGTCGCGCCCAGGAACATATAGCCCAGAATCTTGTTGGGCACGCCCATCTGTTCGAGGATGGCGACCAGGATGACGAAGCCGATGAAGCCGCCGGTGTAGAAACTGTAGTATTTCGTCAGCTGCTTGGTGAAAGCAGCGGTGGATTGAGCTGGCCATTATTCTTCCTCCCCTTCATGGACGCCGTATTCCTTGTCCAGGTTGTTCATGTAATGCGCGTAGTACCAGATGATGGCCACATAGACTGATCAGCGATCCCTGCGCGCTCATGTAGAAGCCGAACGGGAAGCCGAGAATGGTGATGCCGTTGAGTTCGCGGGCAAAAAAGCCCATGACGAAGGTCACCACAAACCACAACGCCAGCAAGATGCCGGTGACTTTCAGGTTCCGGTTCCAGTATTCGTGATGCTTTTGAGTAAGCTGCATATTTCCCCCCTGTATGTTTGACTAAATTACGCCAGCTAAATATTTTTGAGAAAATCCTGTAGATGCCCAACTATTGAATGCCATGCAGCGCATTCAACCAATCGTTAAACCTGATTCAGAGTGACATTGCATCAATTGCCGCCAAGCCTGATTGCGGTTTTGACATTCTTCGTCACCCAATTAAAATGGCCTTCCAAAAGGCGGTTGGCTGTAATATCCAGACCGTCTTCTTTAGCAACCTTACTGTCTTAACCTTACGCGAAACTTACAACTTCAATGCGCATCCTGATTGCCGAAGACGATGAAGTGCTGGCCGACGGCATAAGCAACTCCATGCGCCAGTCCGGTTACGCGGTGGATTGCGTCAACGACGGGCTGGATGCGGACACGATCCTCAAGGGGGAGCAGCCTTTCGACCTGGTCATTCTCGATCTCGGGCTGCCGCGGCTGGATGGTCTCGTCGTGTTGCGCAACCTGCGCGAACGCAACCGCCAGGTCCCGGTGATTATTTTGACCGCACGGGACGGCGTGGAGGATCGCGTCCGAGGGCTCGATTTCGGCGCCGACGATTACCTGGCCAAACCGTTCAAGCTGCCGGAACTGGAAGCGCGCGCGCGCGCGCTGCTAAGGCGCGGCCAGTGCGGTATCAACCCGGTATTCACTTGCGGCACGCTGGCTTTCGACAGTGTCGGGCGGCGCGCGTCCATCAACGGCGAGCCGCTGGAACTGACCACGCGCGAGTTGAGCGTGCTGGAGGCGCTGATGTCGCGCATCGGCTGGGTGGTCAGCAAGGATCAGCTTCTGGAGCGGCTATACAGCTATTCCGAAGAAGCGAGCAGCAACGCCATCGAGGTTTACATTCACCGCCTGCGCAAAAAAATCGAGGTTGCCGGTGTGACCATCCGCACGATCCGCGGTCTCGGCTACATTATCGATAAAGTGAATCCCTGAAAATCACCGTTGCCGGATTAAACAATTCCATTTACCAGGCAAAGCAGCGAAAAACTACAAACCTCAGTTCGAGCCACAGAGAGCACAGAGAGAAGCAAACCTTCTCCATATTTTGCAAGTTCACCAAAAGGTGAATTGCTCCCGTGCTGCAGTTGTTTCGTTTTCTCTGTGATCTCTGTGTACTCTGTGGCTAACTTGATTGTATCCTTTCCGTTGCCTCTTCTTTATAAAGCGGGAGAGTGATTACATCAACCGCCCCATCCGGGCATAACATGGAATGACCATTATGAAAGATAAGGTTCTTTCGCTGCGCAGCCACCTGATGGAGCGGTTGCTGACGTCGCTCTTCCTGTTGTGGCTGGCCAGCTCCATTGTGGGGTATTTCGCTACGCTTAATTATGCAAACCAGCCCTACGACCTGGTATTGCTGGAACGGGCGCGCATGGTGGCGGAGCGGATGAGGCTGGGAAGCGGGCAGGAGCGGCTGGATATCAAGCTGAGCTTGCCGGATGGCAATGACCCCGGCATATCGGATCAGGTGCTCTATACCGTCAGCGACAGCAACGGGGAGAAAATCGCCGGCAACCAATGCGATACCACTTCCATTCACGTTGACAATCTCTCTGTTCAATCCTAGCTCTTTTTCACAGGATAAATACTGAGCGGCAAAAGCTTCGTTGATTTCTATGAGTTGGATATCCTTCAGGGAAAGACCCACTTTGCTCAAGACTTTCTTTGTCGCGGGAACAGGCCCAATACCCATGTAGGACGGGTCCACCCCAACGATGGCGTAACCCAATATCTTAGCGAGTGGCTTTAGTCCCATTTCCTTCGCTTTTTCTTTAGACATCAAAATTGTTGCTGCCGCTGCATCATTGAGCCCTGATGAATTTCCTGCCGTGACCGTTCCCCCTTGTTTGAAGGCCGGGGGTAACTTCGCCAGTTTGTCCAAAGTCACATCAGGTCTTGGATGTTCATCCGTATCCACAATCCTCGCTTCCCCCTTTTTCTGCGGAATGGAGACAGGAGTGATTTCGTTTTTGAATTTTCCTTCTTGTATCGCTTTGCAAGCTCTCTGTTGGCTGAGCAATGAAAACCGATCTTGTTCTTCCCTCGAAATCCCATACTTCTCTGCCAGGTTTTCCGCTGTCAATCCCATTCCGGCTCCAATAGGATACTCCTGCATGGCTCTCCACAGCATATCAATCAATTGCCCATGCTGAAGGCGCTGACCCCAGCGGGTTGTGGTGAGAATATAGGGGGCGTTGCTCATGCTTTCAACCCCGCCTGCCAAGACGACCTCCATATCTCCGTCTCGAATAGCCTGAGTACCGCAGATCATCGCCTGCATCCCGGACGCACAGTTGACAACAATGGTGAAGGCAGCCGTTTCAAGCGGAAGACCGCATTTGACTGCAGCGATTCGCGCAACATTTTGATCCAATGGTTCAAAACAGTTTCCCATGATTACCTGACCAATCATCTTCTTTTCAATCTCTGCCCGCCGGATGGAAGACTCAATGACTGTCATTGCCAGGGATGTCGTGGAAACATCCTTTAATGATCCTCCAAAATCCCCGATGGGTGTCCTTGTCGCACTCGCGATCACGACGTCTCTCATTGTCTCTCCTTTCTACTGATCTTTGAAAACGGGGCTTCGTTTCTCTAAGAAGGCTGCAAGCCCCTCTTTCATATCATACGCACCCACAAGCCCTGAGGAATGGCGGGATAATGAGCACCACTCCTTCGGTCACCGAACATCTAAAGAAATCCTTGTCAGACATTTTCCCCGCTTTTCTCATCATGGTCCAGCTTAACTTCATAAGCCACTTAGCCAGAAAGCAACCTGCCGAAACATAAACATTAGCGCTTCATAAAACATCCTCAAACCTTAGGGCTTGAGTGATCCCGGCGCCCATCGTCCCACACCCTATGATTCCAACTTTCTTAATCATGGTCATCCCCTTATAGTCTCCCCAAGATTTCCCTAGCGATCGTATTCTTCTCGATCTCCTTGGTCCCCTCATAGATCTCAACAATCTTCGCATCCCGATAAAAACGCTCAATATCATAATCGGCAATATATCCATAACCCCCGTGAAGTTGAAGAGCTTCATTCGTGACTTTAACCCCCACCTCACCAGCAAGCCATTTCGCCATGGAGATCAGTTTAGGATCCACCTTTCCGTGATCAATCATCCATCCTGCCTGGTAGCCCAGGACACGGGCAGCTTCGATCCAGGTGGCCATCTCTGCAATCTTAAATTGGACGGCCTGAAAAGCACCAATGGGCTGCCCAAATTGTTTTCTCTTTTTTACATACTGGATTGCTTTATCCAGTGCCCCTTGAGCCACACCCACTCCCTGAAACGTAGCGATTACCCGGTTAATGTTGAAGAGCTCCATGATTTGAGAAAAACCTTCTCCATCTCCTTGCCCGATCAGGTTTTCTTGCGGAACCCTCACATCGCTCAATCTTATCTCCGCAGTATCCGAGGCCCTGATTCCCATCTTTCCGGTAATCTTCAATGCGCCAAACCCTGGCCGATCCGTCTCCACAAGGAGGACTCCAAACCTCTTGAGCCTCGACTCTGCTTCTGGATGGGTCAGGCAGAATACAGCAAGATAATTGGCGATACTTCCGTTCGTGATGAATTGTTTTGATCCGTTGATCACATACTCATTTCCATCTTTTCTTGCAATGGTCAAAATGGAGAGGATATCGCTTCCTGCATCAGGTTCTGTGATCGCGCATCCCATGATGGCTTCTCCCTTGGTGAGAGGAGGAAGATATTTCTTTTTCTGTTCCTCGGTACCATAGAGCTGAATCAATTCGGAGCCAAAGGCGGTCAATAAAATATTCCCGCACCCAGGGTCCACTCTCCAGAATTCTTCCATCACCATGGCAAATTCAAGAAAGCCTAATCCAAGGCCTCCATATTCTTTCTTGATAAAAAGACCTATAAAACCCAGTTCGCAAGCCTTCTTCCAAAGGTCTCTTGGGAATTCTTCCCGGCGGTCATATTCACGAGCCACCCCTGGAAATTCTCCCTCCGCAAACTCCCGTGCAGCCAAACGGATCTGTTTCTGCCTTTGAGTCAGTTCGAAGTCCATGGACTCTCCTTCGTCATGCTATGTCAGATTTGTCGATATCTCTTTTTTGTGACCGAAACAAGTTTGAACAGAAGGTAAGAGTTTTGTCAAGGAAAAAGTTGAAGTTTGGAAATTCATGAATTATAGTGAAAAAGGTGGGTCGAGACAGGAGGAAGCATATGATCGTCAAGCAGTATGAGGTTGGGAACTTTGCCGTCTTTTGCTATTTTATCGGGGACGAGGAGACAAAGGAGGGTCTGTTCATCGATCCTGCTGATGATGCGGACTTTTTGCTTTCGGAGGCAAAATCCCAAGGTGTCGATAAAATTAAATATATCGTCAATACTCACGCTCACGTCGACCATGTTATGGGAAATTCCGCCATGGCCAAAAAAACGGGAGCGAAGATCGTCATTCATGAAGAGGACGCTCCGTTTCTGACTCGTACCCCCTCCGATCTTCTTGCGATGTTCAGAGCCGCTTCCTCTCCTCCCGCTGACCTTCAAGTCAAGGATGGGGATACGATTCAAGTGGGTAAGCTGGGACTCAAGGTTCTCCATACCCCCGGGCATTCACCAGGAGGAATGTCTCTCTATGTCGATGGAATGGTCTTTACAGGTGACAGCCTCTTCGTGGGTTCCGTAGGAAGGACCGATTTTCCGGGAAGTTCCTGGGATGTGTTGGAGACCTCCATTCGGAAAAAATTATATGTGTTGCCCGGAGAAACCATTGTATTCCCCGGCCATAATTACGGCCCCAAACCTTCCTCGACCATTCAATACGAGAAACGCCACAATCCCTTTGTTCGAGGATAATTTCAAGGTTATCAGGTAATCAGGAACTCAGGAAGAAGGATATCAGGGGATAGGATACTAGGCAACTTATAGACCATTTCTTAGCTGATATCCCGATATCCAGATAACCCTGCCTACCGCAGGCAGGCACTATCTGACAATCTGATACCCTTAAGCCCCGGCCAAACAGATGGTCAAAAAAAGACAGCTCCGGTGGTTCGTTTTTTTAGTAAGCCCAATCCTCCTCTTTTTCCTCCTCTATTCCTTGCTCATGCCGGATATTTCAAAATGGAAAAAGGAAAATCCCAAGAAGACAGCCTTTATGGAATACCGAGAGAAGCAATGGAAAGAGAAAGGCAGGAAGATCAACATCCATCAAATCTGGGTGCCTCTTTCAAACATCTCCCCTTATCTCATCAAGGCCGTCCTGATTGCGGAAGATGATAAGTTCTGGGGACACGAAGGGTTCGACTACGAAGCCATTCGTAAGGCCATCGAAAGGGATTTAAAGGCAAAAAGATTAAAGTTTGGTGGAAGCACCCTCAGTCAACAGCTGGCCAGAAATCTCTATCTCTCTCCGGAAAAAAGCCTCTTGAGAAAAATGAGTGAAGCCCTCATCACATGGAGGATGGAGAAAGTCCTTTCAAAGAGACGAATCCTGGAGCTCTATCTCAATGTGGTGGAATGGGGGGAAGGGATATTTGGCATCGAGGCCGCTTCGAGACATTACTATGGAAAACCCTCATCCGAATTGACGCCCTTTGAAGCTACGAGGCTTGCCGCCATCCTTCCGAGTCCGAAGAGATACAACCCTTTGGGAGACCAGAGCTATGTGACGACTCGAGCCAATGATATTTATAACATCATGATTCAAAGAGGAATCATCGCCCCGGAATATGAAGAGATCAACGAAAATAGCGAATCTTCTTTCGTAGAGGAACCCGCTCCTTCATCCTCCTTCAAAGGAGAGAAGGATTCCATCTGACTGACACGATGAGAATGATCCTCAAACGATTATTGATCAGTGGTTTGGGGCTGATGCTCCTCTCAGCGATCATCTTCTCGTTTGCCGATATCCTCACCAAACACCTTTCCTCTTTCTTCTCCCCCACGCAGATTGCTTTCGCCCGGTTTCTAATTGGAGGTGCTATCCTCTGGCCGATCCTTTCTTCAAAAGGAATTTCCCTGAGGGGAAATCAAACCCGGATCCTTGTCTTAAGAGGTCTTTTTGGAACCCTCTCTTTCTTCTGTCTACTCAAATCCATCGCCATGATTCCCCTATCCAATGCCATCGTCCTTCTATATACCTTTCCTCTCTTTGCCTTTTTCTTCTCCTTTCTTTTTTTCCGAACAGGAGTCGAGATAGGCGAAATCTTTCTCATTGGGATTGGGTTGTTAGGCATTTACATCTTTGTCAACCCAGACTTTCACTCTTTTAACATCGGTTACATTTATGGGCTTTTAAGTGGTTGTCTCGGCGGCATGGCCATGGTCTTTATCTACAAGGCAAGGCAAACCAACGGTCCGTTGATCATCTATTTCTATTTCTGTCTAATAGGAGGGATCATCTCCTTTCCTTTCTGGGTTCAGGGATTCAAGATCCCCGAAGCTCACCGTGGGATTCTTTTGGTTTTGCTTGCACTCCTGCTTCTGATTGGACAGCTTCTCATGAACCACGGGTTTAAATACTGTAAGGCATCAGAGGGTTCCCTGATCTTGATGTCCGAGATTGTCTTTGCGGGAGTGGCTGGGATTCTATTATTCAAGGATCCTATCACTTACCATTTTATCGTGGGGGGATTCCTGATTATAGGAAGCGGTGTGGGGCTGAATTTGATCAGCAGAATATCCAAGCATTCTCCGAATTCATTGGAATCGCGAAAAGGATGAAGTGATAGGGTTGGCAAGGGGAAATATCCTCATCACAGGGCTTCCAGGGGTGGGCAAAACCACCTTGATCAAAAATATTGTGGAGGCACTCAAGGATCTTCGTCCCGTTGGTTTTTACACAGCAGAGATAAGGGAAGGAGGCATAAGAAAGGGATTTGAATTGATCAGTCTTGATGGAAGAAAAGGGCTTCTCTCTCATACCGACATCCAAAGCCCTCATCGAGTGGGCAAATATAAAGTGGATGTCAAAGGGTTTGAGGCCTTTCTCGGGTCCATTCCACTTCTCAACCCATCGACCCGCCTGGTCATCATTGATGAAATCGGAAAGATGGAATGTTTCTCTGAACGATTCAAAGAGTGTTTGATAGAATGTCTGAACTCTGAGAAGTGGGTCCTTGCCACTATTGCCCTAAAGGGGAGCGGATTCATCGAAGAGATAAAGAGAAGGCATGATATAAAGTTTTTCGAAATCACTCAGAGGAATAGGGACTCCCTCCTTCCCGATATCTTAAGCGAAGTCAAAAAAGATGTCTGAAGAAAAGATTCAGGTCATTGCCTATTCAGGTTATCGAGGGGAGGAGACTCCGAGGGCATTTATTCTTCGTGGAAAAGAATTGAAGTCGTTGAAATTCAGGAGAGATGGATTGAAGAGAGACATTGAGGACAGGACAAGCAAAAGATTCTTTAAGGTCAAAGGGAGTGACGGAGGGATCCATAAGATATTTTATGATGAAAAGACAGCGGAATGGTATCATAAGCTAAGGGTGAAGAGGGTTCATTGGCTCTTACCCCTCTCCTTATGGTTCTGTTCCCTTTCAATCCATCTTCATATGCAAAAGAGAGCATTCACGAAATGAGTATTCTCTTAGTGCCGGTTGGCGAGATCGATAAGAAAGTGATCGAGAGGCTGCAGGTAGACTTGGGTAAAATATTCAATAAGCAGGTAGAGGCAGGACAAGGAATGCCCCATCCGGACTATGCCTACAATAAGAAAAGAAACCAGTATCTCTCCACAGCCATATTGAAGA
The DNA here is from genome assembly GCA_963828205.1 of uncultured beta proteobacterium. GTDB lineage: Bacteria > Pseudomonadota > Gammaproteobacteria > Burkholderiales > Gallionellaceae > Gallionella. Next base: position 8,983 of record CAWHDU010000005.1, on the reverse strand, counting down.
CCCTTATGGAACAGAAAGAATATATGGCTTATGGAAAGGTTTTAGGGGTTGTTGACCAGGATCTCTATGTTCCCTGAATTAAACTTTGTCTTCGGAGAAGCGGCCAAAAAGCAGCCGTCATCTCTCTCACCCGTCTGAGACAGGAGTTCTATCGTCTCCCTCAAGACCAGAACCTTTTTTATAAGAGGGCACTGACCGAAGCAGTCCATGAGTTAGGTCACACCTATGGATTGGGACACTGCAGAAATCCTCAATGTGTCATGTTCTTTTCTAATTCGTTGATGGATACGGATAGGAAAGGTCCGGAATTCTGCCCAGAATGTAAGGAAAAGCTCTTGAAGGGAAGATAAGAACCTTTTCTCCTCTCCAACTACCCTCTTCTTCTCTTCTCCATCTCCCGGTTCTTCAACTCCGCTCTCCTGTCATAGGGAAATGTACGCAACCATTATAAGTGCTTCCCCTCCTCCATTCAACCCTTAAGATAAGATTTGACAAGACCCAGAGCCTCGAATAGGATTTTCTTAGTACACCTGACCCCTTTTGAAAAGCGGTCACGACGAGAAGGTGTTAAGATAGGAACCGCAGGAGATGGAATACGAATTAAGACACAAAACGAAGAGACGAATATCGGCGGGCAAATATTATCCCCTGGGCGCTACCTTCAATGAGGACGGGGTCAATTTTGCTATCTACTCACAGCATGCCAGTGAGGTGTTCCTTCTTCTGTTTGACAGACCCGATGGTGGACCTACCGATATCATCCAGCTTGAGCAACGCACCAAGTATATCTGGCACACCTTCGTCCACGGGTTAAAGGCGGGGCAGCTTTATGGCTATAAAATCAGGGGCGATTTTAACCCTGGATATGGGATGCGGTTCAATGAGAATAAACTTTTGATCGACCCCTATGCAAAAGCACTGACCGGCAAATTTAAAAACACGGACGACCTTCTTCTGGCCTACGATCCAAACTCCTTGGCGAAAGACCTTTCCATTGACAAGCGTGATAATACGCTGATGGTTCCTAAATCCATCGTCATCGATGACCATTTCGACTGGCAGGGCGATGAGCCTCCTGATATTCCACTCCAGAGTTTGATTATCTATGAGGTCCATCTCAAAGGGTTTACGGCCCACCCTTCCTCAGGGGTTAAGAATCCAGGAACTTACTTAGGCTTTATTGAAAAGATCTCCCACCTCAAAGATTTAGGAATCAATGCAGTCGAGCTCCTTCCGCTCCAGGAATTCTATATTGATGATTTTCTTCTGAATAAAGGACTGACCAATTACTGGGGATATAATACGATCGGGTTCTTTGCCCCTGAATCATCCTATAGCACAAAGACGTTATCCCGGCTGTCAGGTGAATGAATTTAAAACCCTGGTTCGTGAACTTCATAAGGCAGGCATTGAGATCATCATGGATGTCGTTTATAACCACTCCGGCGAGGGGAATGAGCTTGGACCCACCTTATCCTTTAAAGGCATCGACAATCCAACCTACTACTGTTTGACAGGCCCCCCGCAGAACCCTATCGCTATTACATGAATTATACCGGGTGCGGCAATAGTCTCAACCTTGCCAATACCCATGTCATAAGATTTGTCATGGACTCCCTTCGCTATTGGGTTGAAGTGATGCATGTGGATGGTTTCCGGTTCGACCTCGCCTCTGTTTTGGGCCGCGAAGATGGATTCTTCCAAAAATCGGCTTCCTTCTTTGATGCGATCTCACAGGACCCTGTTTTAAACCGAGTCAAACTGATTGCTGAACCATGGGACATTGGAACCTATCAGGTGGGAAATTTCCCTGTGGACTGGTCGGAATGGAACGGCAGGTTCAGGGATACGGTCAGAAGATTTGGCAAAGGGGACGGAGGACAGGCAGAGGATCTCGGCTGGAGATTGACGGGTTCTTCCGACCTATATGGGGATGACGGAAGGTCTGCCTATAACAGTATCAACTTCATCACCTGCCACGACGGCTTCACGCTCAACGACCTCGTCTCGTACAATTCCAAACATAACGAGGCCAATCTTGAAAATAATCTCGATGGGTCGAACGAGAATGATTCATGGAATTGCGGCGTGGAAGGAGAAACCGATGATCCCCGTATCCTCCAACTCAGAAAACAATTGATAAAAAATTATGTCTGTTATCTCCTCTTTTCTTCGGGCACACCCATGATCCTCGGTGGCGATGAATTCATGAGAACCCAGAGAGGGAATAATAACGCCTACTGCCAGGACAATGAGATCAGTTGGTTTCACTGGGACGATGTGAAGAGAAATTCGGAGATCTTTCAACTTTTTTAAGAAGGCGATCGCCTTTGAAAAAAGGTATACGATTCTCCAGAGGAGAAAATTCTTTCTCGGCAAGGATCTGGATGCGGATCATATCCCTGATATTTCATGGTTTGGGAAAGATCTCGGGAGACCGAACTGGGATGATCCCGAACTGCGTACCTTATGCTATCAGCTTGATGGAGGTGAAGAAAGATCGGAACTTGGCCATTATCATCTCTTCTTTATTCTCAATGCCGACTTCAACCTCCAGTTCATCAGACTTCCTGAGCTTGCAGACGGCAAGAAATGGTATCGAGTGATCGACACAAGTCTCAAGGATGGAGACGATTTTCTTGACACAGGCAGGGAGGCCCTCATCGACCCTCCGGATCATTACCTCGCCAACCCAAGAAGCACCGTTGTCCTCATCGGGAAATGAGAAATAGGGTGCCCTTTCAACTTAATTGAAAAGCAGACGTTTAAAAGGTGACTGACCATGAAAAAATTTGTAGAATTGAACCATGTTCTTGAAGACGGAATGATGGCCTACCCTGGCCTGCCCTCGGCCAAAGATTGGAGCTTTTCTCGACCACGAGGCTTCTCGCTCCCGTTATCAATGATCAGGCAGAATTCTACCTTGGAAAGGTGGACATGGTCTGTAACCTTGGAACCTATTTAGATAGCCCATTTCATCGATATCCTGACGGATTAGACCTGAGTCAGATTCCTCTCGAAAGGGTTGCAGGATTACCCGGAATCGTTTTGGATGGAGTTGTTTCATCAAACCGCTCCATCACCCTACAGGCTGATTACTCAGAATTGGACGGAAAGGCAGTGCTTATTCGAACCGGATGGGACAAAAGATGGGGCACGGAGGGCTACTGGGAACCAGGGCCTTTTCTTTCGGAAAAGTCCATTGATCTCTTAATCCGTTCAAGAGCGAAGCTCGTCGGAGTTGATTTCTGGAATGTGGATGACACCATGGACCCCGCTAGGCCTGCCCATACGCGGCTTCTTGCCTCGGATATTCTCATCGTTGAGCACTTATGCAATCTGTCCGTTCTTCCCCGGACAGATTTCAAATTCTACGCAGTGCCTCTTCGGATTGTGCGCGGTGCCTCATTCCCGGTACGAGCCTTCGCTGAGATTGAAGAATAGAATTAAGAACCGCAGAAGACCATTAAAGTCATAAGTTCAAAACCATTCAAAAATGGGATGTCTCTATTTTTCCCTCCACATACCTATTCACTCTTACTGCTTTCTTAATTCATGCCGTTCCACCCACCACTTCATCCAGGATTTATAGTCTTGACCGAAATTTTCCCCTGTGGTTCCAACCAACGACTTCGCTGCTATCGCCCTAATCCCCAGATCATCATCTTCGAGAAGATCAATTAATGATTTTACCGCTCTCTGATCTTTGATCTCCCCTAAAGCTTCTGCCGCAGTCCATTTAACTTCAGAGACTTCGTCCTTCAATAGATGGATAATTGGATCGACTGCCATTGGATCTTTTATTATTCCCAAAACAGAGGCAGCTCTCCATCGGAAGTACGAATTCTTGTGGTTCAGTGTATTTATTAGGGGATCTACCGCTATTGGACCCATTCCCGCTAAAACTTCTGCAGCTTCTAATCTGACCGTGGAATCCTTGTCATCCCACAGTGCTATCAGAGGTTCAATAGATCTGGGATCTTTGAATCTTCCCACAGCATACGAGGCACTCTTTCTTACTTCGGGGGAGGCATCCTTCAGGGAAGCAATGAGAGGCTCGACAGCCCTAGAGTCCTTGATAACCCTCAGCGGCAACGCAGCACCGATTCGAACTTCTGGACTCCTATCCTGCAAGGCGATAATAAGCGGTTCCACGGACGGAGTCCCTATCTCAACCAAACTCCTTTGGGCAATATACCTGGTTAGTGAATCTTTATCCTTAAGGACGGGAATAAGCTTTTCGGCTGCCTTCCGATCTCTGATTCCCCCTAATGCTTTAACAGCAGTCATCCGGAAAAGCCTATTATCGCTATTTAGAAGCTTCGAGAGAGGATCAATAGCACTCGGATCTTTTATCCGCAGCAGAGCCTCCGCTGCACTTCCAAACAGGGCACTCTCCTCCAATGCCACGATGAGGGGTACGACAGCAACAGGATCCTGTATTTCACCCAAGGCCTGTGCCGCATTTTTTCTCACCTCAAGATCCTCATCTCTTAGGGCCTCCATTAAAGGGCCAACGGCCCTACGATCCCCAATCTTGCCCAGGGCTTGTGCTGCACCTCTTCGGACTCTGTAATGATCTTCCTTCATGGATGCAATCAGGGGTTCCACGGATGGAGTCCCAATTTGAATCAAAGCCTTTACAGATAAAGCCTGTACAGATTGACCCGGAACAAAGAAATCCTCATCCCCCATCGTTTTGATCAGGGATTGGACGGAGCTTGGATCCTTGATTTCTCCCAGTGCCCAAGCGGCCTTTCTTCGAACAAATGCAGTTTTGTCGTCCAATGCTATCATGAGGACTTGTGTGGCTCTGGGGCTTTTGATCTTCCCCAGGGCCTCTGCCGCAATTCCCCTGACTTGCCAATCTTCATCCTCCAAGGCTTTGATTAACGGTTCTAATGCAAGGGAGTCCTGAATTTCTCCCAAAGCTTGTGCTGCGTTTATTCGGACCATCCTATGATTGTCCCTCAGAGCGAAAAGCAATGGTTTAACGGCTCGTTCGTCTTTAAGCTTACCTAATGTTCTTGCTGCACCCGATCTCACCTCAGAATTTTCATGTTGTAGAGCCTTGATCAGTGGATTTGCGGCTAAGGAGCCTTTTTCAACTAAAGCTTTTTCTGCGAGATTTTGAATCCTCCAATCTTCATCTCCCAGTAAAGTAATGAGTTGGTCAATGGATTCGGAGCCCTGGATTTTCCTTATTGGCGCATCCATCTCTTTCTTTCCAGGAGGCAAAGGAGACATGGGGACCGTGGGGGCCGCGGGGATTCCTTTACCAATACCAACCTTTTCTTGATGAAAATAGGGAGTAAAATCAAAGGGCCTTGAAACCTCTTGATACGTTGCAGGCCGGACAGATCTTCTTTTGATGAAATCCTCCTCCCTTTCAATCATCTCTTGGAATAGGTTCGTTTCATAGTAATCCAGCCCAGAATATCTGGTGTTTTCTATTTCTTTCTCCCTTAGACCGAGAAACGTCGAAACCTTCTCCAATTCAATCCTCGATATCTTTTTCTCCAAAATGAGAAATTTATAACCCGGCTTATATACAATTGGCCTGTTTTCCATAATGCCATAAAATTCAGGAATTCCCATAGGTATGGCCTTCGGCAAAAGGGAAAACTTTCCTTTCTTGTCCGAAATTGTCTCATTGAAGGTGAAGAGCGTGCTGTGCGGGCCTTCGACTGTGGGATAATATTTATCCCATGATCTGACGATCACTGCCCCTTCAATGGGACGTTTGGTTGCCTTGTCGACAATGACACCACCCCACGAAAAGGCTATTCCGGGAGAAACGAATAAAAATAAGACCCCAGTGGAGCCCAACATAAGAATCCTGATAAACGAAAACGCCTTACCTTCATAAGAAAAAATCTTTTTCATCAAATCTATCTGGTTCCTCCCCTTCACCGCGTCTCCGTGTCACCCCGTCTCCCTATCCATCTTTCTGCATACTGCATACTGCATACTGCCTACTGCCTTCTTCTGCGCGTTTTCTGCTATTTGCCATTAGCTATCCGCTTGTTGCCTTCTGCTTACTGCTTAGTGCCTACTGCCTTCTGCTGCAATTAGTCAGGCGGTCCCCTTCTCCACCGAATTCTGCCAAAAGAAGTAAAAACGTTCCCACATCAAAAATGGGATGTGTGAGGCTGTCCCTATTTTAATGTTTTGGCGATCCGGTGCATCGCCTGGTTGACTTCGTCCTTGTCCTGAATCACGATTTCCTGCGGTGTTTCGCCCACGGGACAATGAGTTGGGTTATCTCTCAGCAATAGCACATATGCCCATCCCAGGCCTAACCGTTTTGATCTCGAAGTGCGCTTGGGTAAACCCTGCCTCAGTTAGTAGCTTTAAAGCATCTTGACCGGTGTATAAAGCAAATACACCCGTCTTTGTGAATTTGTACTTTGCCATATCGTCTTTGGCTATGAAGGAAACCGCGATTTTCCCGCCTGGTTTGAGAACCCTTCGTGACTCTTTTAGAAATAAGTGTGGGGGTTGGCAAAAATAGATAAGTTGAACGGCGATAACCTTGTCAAAAGTCTGATCATCATAAGGTAGAGAGGAGACGTCACCGTGTTTCAGATCAACTCGACCCGCAGAGATTGCCGCAGCGTTGCGTTTCCGTGCCTTTCGAACCATAAGTTCGGAAAAATCGACACCAGCCACCGAGCCGTCAGTCGCGATTGCTGCGACTTTACAGATGCCTAGACCTGGCCCAAAGCCGAGTTCTAAGACATGGTCAGTTGGTTTAATATCCAGCAGATCGATAGTCCAGTTGTTCAGTTGTCGGTTTGCTAAGTTCATAAGGGGTCCCGCCAACTTGCCTAAGATTCCTTCAGGCTTGCGCAACTGCCCACCCCAACTATGAATGAACCCCATTTTGTTTGACCTCCTTCGAAATTTCCATACTCTCGTATCTATGTGATTTTGGAGTGCTACGTCATGACTGCGGGTATTTTAATCGAAATGGTTGCCTCCTATTGGTGGCCCAACAGATAGTAGACTGAAAAATAATATCACAATAAGATAATCTCACCTATTATTACATGCCTGATTCTCATCTACCCTGGCACCAAACTGGGTACGACGACCCCAGAGATCATCAGAACATTCCGTTGGAATTGGCTGACGATTCCGGAATCTCCTGAATCGTGTCCCAGTGTTCGACGATCTTGCCATTCTCCAGTCTGAATAGATCGAAAATGGCGCGGCCCGCGTGTTGGGAATGCGCACCGAGTGAACATGGATAAGGACATAATCGCCTTCCGCGAAGATCCGTTTGATTTCGCTTCTCGCGTCCGGATAATCCGATTTCAGAAAGGCAACGAAAGCCTTGAGGCCCTCCGGACCTCTGCCACAAGGGGGTTATGCTGGATGTATTGATTCCCGATGTATTTTGAAGCAGATTTAAAATCTTTCTTGTTAATCAGAAGGTTGTAGAACTCTTGAACGATTTTCTTGTTGGCTTCGAGAGATGGTTGCATGTCGATACCTCCTTAGATTATGGGATTCCTCAGGGACAAACCTTCTATTCCGAAACATCTTCCGATGGCCCACCGCTTAATGCCTAATGCTTTTCGCCTATTGCCCATTTCTATTTTATAAATTGAGTGATTATCCTCTTCGAAATAAACTACCGAGGCGCACGCCAGCCTCTTCAAGTCCGATGAACTCCACTTTCAGATTGGCATAGGTGCGTGTATATCCTCGGGTCACATCCTGACAGACAATCCAGTTTGATCCTTCTGGATAATGATTCCGAAAAGCTTTCAAGTTCCCAGGTTCAAAATGGTCTGCCTTCCATTTGCATTCGATAGCAACTGGTTTCTTGCCACGGGGGATCAAGATGAAATCGACTTCATGTCCTTTTTTATCTCGCCAATAACGCACAATGGGAGCCTGAAGATAGCTATACATTTCATTCAAAACCCAGTGTTCCCAAAGTAGACCGAAATCGTCCTCTCTCAACTGATGCCAGCCTCGAAAAAAGCAGACAAATCCAGTATCGAATGCATAAACTTTGGGTGCGGCAATTATTTCCACAGAACGACGTGTTGAAAACGGACGAATGACATGAGTGACCCAAGTAGATTCAAGTACGGAAAGATAATTGCTAATCGTACCCCGACTCACCTCGCAGGGAGCAGCAAAACGACTGGCCTCAAACAATCCCCGCTTTGGGTAAAAAGGAGTTCCATAAATCTCTGAAATGACGCACGCCGTTCCAGCCTAAAAAGTTCTTGAATATCTCTTGCCCAGTAGGAATCAATCCATTCTTGAAAGTCAGTCTCCGGTAGATTCGGGCTCAAGAAGAAAGGTGGCAGTCCACCTCGAAGCAGGCGATAGGACAAATCTTGATTTCCAAAATCTATTAAGTCCTGTGACATCATCGGAGTCAACCATATTTCAGCCTTCCTTCCCACCAGGGTATCGCGAAAACGAGTGGAGGCCTGCAGAGTTGAGGAGCCAGTGGCAATGAGTTTGACGGATTGGAAATGGTCTGCTGCAATTTTCAGGAATTCAGATGGATTGGGAAGTCGATGAATTTCATCCAGCACAACTTTCTTATTTCTTAGCTTTTCAAGAAAGCCTTCAGGATCTTCCATCTGCCGACGTGTTCGTGGGAGTTCGCAATCAAAGTATTCGATGTTTTGGAATACTCTGACAGAGAAAAGTCTTCCCCACACGCCGCACACCCGAAAGCCAGACTATCGATTTGCGTGACCAGGCTAATTCTACTAATTTTAACCAATGGCTTCTCAGTACCATATGCAGGTACTTTAGCATATAGTTCTACTAAATGCAAATCTATTTGCGTTTGGTACCACGATAGAAAATCTTGCAATACTATAATATTGTTAAGGTTATTTCTGGAAATGGGGGGCAGGGCTAGATGTTACACTGAAATTTCCTGGCTTAGACAGGAACTATAAACGGCACGACTCTCTTTTCCTTCATTTTCATTCCGACCATCTCA
>CAWHDU010000004.1:20000-615295 GCA_963828205.1 uncultured beta proteobacterium | reverse complement strand
ACAACAATACTGGAACTGCCGAAACCGCTTATTGTTCCGGCGATCTGCCGAGATCGTATCTGTTGATTTCCTGATACTTCAACCGCTTCGTGCGCACGACCTGGTATGCGCGTGCCAGATAACCGAACGGCATGCTCCAGATGTGAACCAGGCGGGTGAACGGGAATATCAGGAACACCGTCATACCGGCCAGTACATGCAGCTTGAATATGATATCGACTCCTTCCAGATATTGCGGGCTTGGATACAGATAAACGATGCTCTGTATCCATTCCGCCATGGCGGTCACCACGCGCGGATCGCCGTGGCCGGCATGGCCGATGGACACCGGAATGGTGAACAGGCCAAGAACCAGCGTCAGCATCACCCAGAACAGGGTGAATTTATCGGACCAGCGGCTGGTGAGCGAAATGCGCGAGTTGCCGAAGCGCCGGAACAACAGGATAACGCCGCCGAACAACATCGCAAGGCCGAAAATGGTGCCTGCGCTGATGGCGACCCATTGGTGGGTGATATCCGGCATGATCGCCAGGAACACCTTGTGCGGCGTCAACAGGCCGACAAAGTGGCCAACGAAGATCAGGATCACGCCGTAGTGGAAGAAATTGCTCGCCAGGCGCATGTAGCCTTTGGAAAGCAATTGGCTGGAATCGCTTTTCCAGCCGTATTGCTCGCGGTCGAAGCGCAACCAGCTGCCGATCCAGAACACGGTGAGGCAAACATACGGGTATACGCCGAACAGCAGGTTGTTTAGGGTAAAAACTGAATCATGCATTTCATCCTCCTTAAATTTTATGCAGCCAAACGAGTCAACGTGGCATGACTCTTGATGATGGAAAGCGGCGCAGCGTAAGGGCTGCCGGCCTTGGCCAGGTTATCGGCCAGCAGGCCCAGCACCTTGTTGACATCGGACAGGAACACCGTCGCCTCGCTGCCGTCAAGATAAGCGGCAAATTCCAGGAGCAACGGCAGGTAATCCGGCAACTCGTTGGTCACCGTTTTTACGCCGTACTCCTTGAACATCTCGCTCAGATCGATCAGTGCCGGGCCGCGATTCCTGTCGCTCTCATCGCCGAACAAATGATGCGTCAGATGCAGGCTGTGCTCTGGAGTCCTGTCAAAGGTATTCACATAATCCGCCTGCACTTCGGTCAGCGGCTTGCTTGACAGGTGATCGAGAAACTTCAGCAAAGCCTTCTTTTCCTCAGCATCGATGTCGGTGCTTTCATCGATGGCCGCGCGAACTTCCGGCAGGTTGTCGATCAACTCCTGCTCCGGATATTCCAGCAGCACCGATAACACTTTATAAATTTGCATGGTTTTCCCCTTAACGGTCACCCGCGAACGGGGCGAGCTCCCTTGGTTCCATGGATTCCTTGCGGCGGCGCGGGAACAGCGTAACCTTGCTGATGCCGGTCGAAGAATCGTTGCCGAAGGTGAAACCGTTCTGGCCCTGGAAGCCGTGCGCATCGTCAAGGCGCTCTTCCTCGTGGCTGGTCGGAATAACGAAGCGGTCTTCGTAATTGGCGATCGCCAGGTAACGGTACATATCCTGCGCCATTTCCTCGGTGATACCCGCAGCCTCCAAGGCAGTGGTATTGACCACGCCCTCCACGCGTTTCATGCGCTGGTAGCTGCGCATGGCGATCATGCGGTTCAAGGCGTTCACGATCGGCGCTTCCTTGCCCGCAGTCATCAGGTTGGCCAGATACTTGACCGGCACACGCATCTCGCTGGACAAGGGGATCACGCCATCCGGACCGGTTTTCAGCTTGCCCTGGTCGATTGCGTTCTGCACCGGCGACAGCGGCGGCACATACCACACCATCGGCAGCGTGCGGTATTCCGGGTGCAACGGGAAGGCGATCTTCCAGTCGATTGCCATTTTGTAGATCGGCGACTTTTGCGCGGCGATGATCCAGTCTTTATTGATGCCTTCCGCTTCGGCAGCGGCGATCACTTTCGGATCGTTCGGGTCAAGGAAGATTTTGCACTGCGCTTCATACAGATCCTGCTCATTCTGCGTGCTGGCCAGTTCCCCGATACGGTCGGCGTCGTACAGGATGACACCGTTGTAGCGGATACGGCCGACACAGGACTCGGAACAAATCGTCGGCATGCCGGATTCGACGCGCGGGTAGCAGGCAATGCATTTTTCTGCCTTGCCGGATTCCCAGTTGTAATACACCTTCTTGTACGGGCAGGAGCTCATGCAGAAGCGCCAGCCGCGGCATTTATCCTGGTCGGCCAGCACGATGCCGTCTTCCTCGCGCTTGTAAAGCGAGCCGGACGGGCAGGAAGCCACACAGGCCGGGTTCAGGCAGTGGTTGCAGATGCGCGGCAAATACACATGAAAAACCTGCTCGAACTGGCCGTACATTTCCCGGCCAACGTTATCCATGTTCTTGTCCACGTTGCGGCTGGACCACTCACCTGCCATGATGTCTTCCCAGTTCGGCCCCCACTTGATTTTGTCGATGGGTTCGCCGGTAATTTGCGACAGCGGGCGTGCCGTCGGCGTGGCTTCCGACAACGGCGCATTCTGCAGGCGCGCATAGTTGTAGGTAAACGGCTCGTAATAATCGTCGATTTCCGGCAAGTCGGGGTTGGAGAAAATATTCACCAGCTTCGAAAAACGTCCTCCGGATTTCAGTTCCAGCTTGCCGCCTTCGACCGTCCAGCCGCCCTTCCATTTTTCCTGGTTTTCCCACTGCTTGGGATAGCCGATGCCGGGCTTGGATTCGACGTTGTTGAACCAGACATATTCCACGCCCTTGCGGTTGGTCCACGTGTTTTTGCACGTCACGGAACAGGTGTGGCAGCCGATACACTTGTCCAGACTGAAGATTAATGCGAATTGTGCACGTACTTTCATGAGTTTCTCCTGATTTATCCTAGTTCACGCGGCGATTAGCGCTTGCCGATTCCGTCCGGGTTGCGTTGCGCTTCCCGTTCCGGGGTAAGCGGCCGCTCCAGCCAGTCGATATCCTGATCCTCCACCTTGTGCAGGATGATCTCGGTATCGCGGTTGCAGCCCACCGTGCCCATGTAATTGAAGCTGTAGGCCAGTTGCACGTAGCCGCCGACCATGTTGGTCGGCTTGATGATGATCCGCGTCAAAGCATTGTGGTGTCCGCCGCGTTTTTTGCTGGAAGGCGATCCCGGCACGTTCACATTCTTCTCCTGTGAATGATGCATCACCGCCGAGCCGCGCGAAATACGATGCGAAACTACCGCGCGCGCCATCGTGGTGCCATTGCTGTTAATCATCTCGACCCAGTCGTTATCCTTGATGCCGATCTGTTTCGCATCCGTTTCCGAGACCCACACATGAGGTCCGCCGCGGAACAGCGTCAGCATGCGCAATGTATCCTGGTAGCTCGAGTGGATGCCCCACTTGCCATGCGGTGTGAGGAATCTGAGCTTGAGATGCGGCTTCTTCAGGATATGCGCCGGGACATTGCCGAACGACTTCATGTCCTGTGGCGGACGGTAGGTGCAGAAAGTCTCGCCGAAGTCCTGGAACCACTCGTGATCCTGATAAAAATGGGCACGTCCGGTCAGGGTGCGGAACGGAATGTGCTCATGAATGTTGGTGTAACCCGAAGTATACGATACATGCTCGGACTCGATTCCAGACCAGGTCGGCGCGGTGATGATCTTGCGCGGTTGTGCCAGAATGTCATGGAAAGTGATCTTGTCCTCTTCGCGCGCCTCATACAGGTGATGATGGTCGATGCCGGTTTTCTTGGAAAGCGCAGTCCATGACTTGTGAGCCACCTGCGCCGCAGGTTTCCGGCGCCATGCGCATCACCGCATCGCACACGGAGATATCCTCCTCAAGAGAGGGCATGCCGTAGGAGACACCCGGCACCTTCACCGTGTAGTTGAGCTTCTTGAGCTCTTCGTACTCTGCTTCGGTGTTCCAGTCGAGACCCTTGACGCTGTTGCCGAGCTTGACCATCAGCGGGCCGAGGCCAATGAACTTGTTATAGGTGCTGCCATAGTCGCGCTCCACCACCTTGAGCAGCGCCATGGTCTTGCCGGGAATCGGCTCGATGCCTTCCTTGTGCCAGTCGGTTACCTGGCCGAACGGTTGCGCCAGTTCGAACGGCGAATCGTGCTGCATCGGGAAAGCGACGATGTCCTTGCGCTTGCCGAGATGTTTTTCGGCCAAACCGGAGAAAGTCTTGGCGAGGGTTTGGAAAATCTGCCAGTCCGACTTGGACTCCCAGCCCGGCTGCACCGCTTCGGTCAACGGGTGGATGAACGGGTGCATGTCGGTGGTGTTGAGGTCGTTCTTCTCGTACCAGGTTGCGGTCGGCAGCACGATGTCGGCATAAGCGCCGGTCGAGTTGAGGCGGAAGTTGATATCGACAAACAGATCCAGCTTGCCGGCTGGCGCTTCTTCGTGCCACTTGATCAGCTTGTTGTTGTTTCCATCGCCGCTCTCCTGCATCACGGCGTTCTGCGCGCCCAGCAGGTGCTTGAGGAAGTATTCGTGCCCCTTGCTCGAAGTGCCGATCAGGTTGCCGCGCCAGACAAAAATATTGCGCGGCCAGTTCTGCTCTGCATCCGGATCGGCAAAAGCCACATCCAGCTCGCCGGTCTTGAGCTTCCCGGTAACATGCTTGGCGATGCTGGCCTCGTCGGTGGCGCCTGCCTTGACGGCCTCGTCCGCCAGGTCGAGCGGGTTGGTGTTCCATTGCGGGAAAGCCGGCAACCAGCCCATGCGGACTGCTGCAACGTTGTAGTCTGCCAGCGAGTAGCCCTTGTTCTTGGCCTTGCCGGCTGGCGACATGATGTCGTCGCCCTTGACGGTCTCGTAGCGCCACTGGTCGGTATGGAAATACCAGTAGGAAGTGGAATTCATCTGGCGCGGCGGGCGCTGCCAGTCGAGTGCGAAGGCGATCGGCGCCCAGCCGGCTTGCGGGCGCAGTTTTTCCTGCCCAACATAGTGCGCCCAGCCCCCTCCCGATTGCCCCACGCAACCGCAGATGTGCAGCAGGTTCATGACGCCCCGGTACGTCATGTCGTTGTGATACCAGTGATTGATCGCCGCACCCATGATCACCATGGATTTGCCGTGAGTCTTGGAAGCGTTGTCGGCAAACTCGCGCCCGGTGCGCTCCAGATCCATTGCCTTGATGCCGGTAACCTTGGATGCCCATGCCGGCGTATAGGCCACGCTGGCATCGTTGTAGTCCTTGGCGACATTGCCGCCGCCCAAACCGCGGTCGATGCCATATTGTGCAACCTGCAAGTCGAATACAGAAGTGACCAGCGCTTCCTCGCCGCTGGCCAGCTTCAATTTGCGCACCGGCACATTGCGGAACAGCATACTGTCTTCGCCGTGTTCGAAGTGCGGGAAACCGACCGAAACCACCGCATCCTTGCTGCCGATGCAGCTCAGCTCTGCGAGGATTTCCTGCTGGTTGGCGGCATTTTTCGGCAGCAGGTTCCATTTGCCGTCTTCGCCCCAGCGGAAACCGATCGAGCCGTTTGGCGCGACAAACGATTTGGCCTTCTCGTCATAGACGATGGTTTTCCATTGCGGGTTGTTGGTTTCGCCCAGATTGTTGGCAAAATCGGAGGCGCGCAGGCAGCGGTCGGACACATAGGCGTCCCCCTGTTTGCGCAGCATCACCTGGATCGGGAAATCGGTATATTTGCGGGCGTATTCCTGGAAATACGGATCCTTTTTGTCGATATAGAATTCTTTCAGCGCAACATGCCCCATCGCCAGGAAGGCGGCTGAATCGGTGCCGGGATTGACCGGCATCCACAGATCGGAAAGCTTCACATGTTCGCCATAGTCCGGGCTCATCGCAATGATCTTGGTGCCGTTGTAACGCGCCTCGACGGCAAAATGGCAATCCGGCGTACGCGTGGTCGGCAGGCTGGATCCGGTGACAATGATGTATGTGGAATTGTACCAGTCTGCCGATTCCGGCACGTCGGTCTGTTCACCCCAGGTTTGCGGGGAAGCCGCCGGCAAGTCGCAGTACCAGTCATAGAACGAGCCGCAGGCCGCGCCGATCAGGGAAAGGTAACGCGCGCCGGACGAATAGGAAATCATCGACATCGCGGGGATCGGCGAAAAGCCGAAGATGCGATCCGGGCCATACTTCTTGATGGTGTAAACGTTGGCGGCGGCGATGATCTCGTTGACCTCGTCCCATTTGGCGCGCACGAAACCGCCGAGGCCGCGCACATGAACATATTGCTTGCGCTTGTTCGGGTCGGCCTGGATTGCGGCCCACGCTTCCACCGGATCCTTGCCGCTCTTGCGTTCGGCGCGATACAGGTCGAGCAGGCGACCGCGGATCAGCGGATGCTTGATGCGGTGCGGGCTGTACAGATACCAGGAGAAAGAAGCGCCGCGCTGACAACCGCGCGGTTCATGGTTGGGCAAATCCTCGCGAGTGCGTGGGTAGTCGGTTTGCTGCATCTCGAATGCCACCAGGCCATTCTTGACAAAAATCTTCCAGGAGCAGCCGCCGGTGCAGTTCACGCCGTGCGTGGAACGCACCACCTTGTCGTGCTGCCAGCGGGTGCGATAGCCTTGTTCCCACTGACGATCCTCGTTGGTGACGATGCCATGGCCGTCGGAGAAAGTCTCTTTGTCCTTGCTGTTTACAAAATACGTCAATCGATCGAGAAAATGACTCATGTTTTTTCTGCTCCTGTGTAAAAATTTTGTTTAAACTTTCCGGTTCGGGTTTTATTGTTCTGAAGCCCGTAACCAACCACTATTTTGAGTACCTCTAACAATCCCGATTTTGTCATTCAGGCGAAGGCGAAAGCGAATTTTCAGTGTATCAAACTACCGAATGCCGATTCAAGCACATCATGACAAATTCTTTAGAAGTTCTCCTTTTGCGGGTTGCCTCACAATGCGACCAGCCCACCTTACATAACCCCTTTACGGGTTCTTGATCTCAGAACCGCTACGCAAGTAAAACCACCAGTTCAAAACGAGACATATTGCGTAAAACGCCGCAAATCCATACATGGCATTTTCCGGCGTCCCCGCCTTGATCTGCGCGCCGATCACTACCGGTGCGATGAACGCGCCGTAAGCGGCCACGGCGGAAGTCCAGCCGAGCACCGGGCCGGCCTGCGCGCGGTCAAAAATCACGCCCACGGTACGGAAAGTGGAGCCGTTGCCCAATCCGGTGGCGGCAAACAGGACCACGAACAGTACCATGAATACCATGAAGTATTCTTCCGGTGCAGCAGATTTGTAAGCCAGCAACATCACGTAGCCCACCGTAGCGGAAGTTACCACCATCACCGCCGAAATGATCTGCGTGACGATGGAGCCGCCGACCTTGTCGGAAACCCAGCCGCCCACCGGGCGGATCAGCGCGCCGATAAACGGGCCGATCCAGGCATAGGTCAGCGCGGAAGGGGCGTTGGGGTTTTTCATGGTATGCGCCATCAGGCCGGTCACCGGATCAGGCATGTGCTGCACGCCGAAGATCACCGTGATGGACAACGGCAACGCCATCGAGAAGCCGATGAACGAACCGAAAGTCACGACGTAGAGCGCGGACATCGACCATGTATGCTTGTTGCTGAAAATGGCGAATTGCTTGTTGATACCGGCCTTCATCTCGCCGAACGCCGCAAGTTTCATCACGAACAGCACGGCAACCATGATCAGCGGCAGCGCCACCCACATATTGAGCAAACCAAGACCGGTCGGTGCCGGAAGGTACAGGTAGAGCCCCAGGGCGCCAACCAGGCAGGTCAATCCCCACAGGTATAGTATCTTGGCGAAAGCCGCCACCGTGCCTCCGTAGTTGGGCGACAGCGGCAACAAGTTGTTCATGCCGAACCAGGCCGCGATCACCAGAGGAACCAATATCGCCGCCCAGATAAAGCCAGCATTCTGGATGAAGGTGGGTGTCCCGGCAGCAATCTTGCCAAGAATCCAGCCGCTGTCCTTCAGCAGCGACATCGCCCCGCCTCCCAGCGCGCCAAAAACACCCGCAGTCATCGCCAGCGGAATCAGCACCTGCATGGTGGTCACACCGAAATTGCCCAGCCCGGCATTGAGCCCCAAGGCTGTGCCTTGCAGGCGCTTCGGGAAGAAACCGCTGATATTGGACATCGAACAGGCAAAGTTTCCGCCACCGATACCGGAAAAGAACGCCAGCAACTGAAACACCCATAGCGGCGTATTTTTATCCTGCAAGGCGATGCCCGCCCCGATGGCAGGAATCAGCAGCAGCAAAGTGGTCAGGAAAATGGTGTTGCGTCCGCCGCACAGGCGGATGAAAAACGATGCCGGGATACGCATGGTCGCCCCCATCAACCCGGAAATGGCTGTCAACGTAAACATCTCCGCGGGGGTAAAGGGAAAGCCGAGGTTCAGCATCTGCACCGTGATGATGCCCCACATCAGCCAGACGGCGAAACCGCACAGCAAGTTGGGGATCGAAATCCACAAGTTGCGGTTGGCGATTTTTTTGCCCGTCGATTCCCAGAAGGCATTGTCCTCGACATCCCACCTCTCAATGTCGGTGGAACCGTGGCTGGCCGTACTTTCGGTGCCCAGCGGACCCCACTGCTCTTTCCTGCTTATCACAATTTACCCTCTGAATTATTCTAAATTGCCAAATAAACATCCGGCATTTTGTACCCGATCATCTCATCGCAATGGATTGCCACATCACGTACCGGATAATTTCCGAATCTTTATCCTGAGGCCGGCAACCGACAGCCGCTCGATTCCTCGGCATACCCGGTATGCGCTTGCTCAAGGCGAGCAGGCCGCACGCCCAATAAGGCTTGGGAACGGTATTGCGAGAATAGACTTGCACGGGCATCCTGCCCATTCTTCCGAAGTACAGGCTAACGAAGAAATAGAACTAGTTCTTTCGGGTAACGGCGCAGTCGGAGATTTTTAGCCCCCTAACTACATGCCCCCCGCTTCTCGATGCCGGCAGAATGAAGGTCAGTTGAGGTTAATTGCTCATCTGGCAAACAATGAATAGATACCGTAGCCCGCAATCAGGAGACCGGCGACCAGGTTCACGGGCCGGGTGCTCTCGGTAGGTTGCGGTATAACCAGGGCATCTATACGCATGAGCTCGATGAACTTGATACGAACAAAGGTAGCCAGGATGAGCACCAGCCCGTAGATGATGCCCACTACGGTGACAATAGTATTTATATTTTGCATAGTAAATTTCGCATGAACCACAGACCCATAAAGGATGACGCGCTTGAAAGACCGCTTTCAATTCCCCGTTGTGCCAAGAGCAAACAGGGACACCGGGAATAACCATTCCCGAAAAAAAAGAGGGAAGGCCGCGGCCTTCCCTCATGCGGATTACATCAATCAATCAGGCAGGTGCAAGTCCACGTGCCTCATATGCTCCTTCTCTTTATCGGTGAGCTTGTCCCACCATGTGCCGCCGGAGTTGCCGTAATCGAAGCGCTCGGCTCCCTGGCGGGTGTAGTAGTGCCAGTTCAGGAACCAGGAATAGGCATAGAAAATCGAAACGCCGATGAAGAACATCTTGGCGCTGCCGGTATTGGTTATGG
The DNA here is from genome assembly GCA_963828205.1 of uncultured beta proteobacterium. Lineage (GTDB taxonomy): Bacteria > Pseudomonadota > Gammaproteobacteria > Burkholderiales > Gallionellaceae > Gallionella. The sequence goes on along the minus strand of CAWHDU010000004.1, from coordinate 605,737 downwards.
ACATGCCGATGAGCGATGTCCAGATGAACGGGCCGAAAGCCGCCCATGCGCCGGTCCAGCCGAGCATCTGCGCGCCTTTGGCCGGCGAATACGCGAACACGATCGGATACTGGCGGAATGTCGCCGCATTATTTGTGCCTGTCATCAGGAAAATCCAGAGCATGATCCAGAGGAATCCTTGGAACTGGTCGAGGCTGGTGGGTGCCAGGAACCCGCCGAATACCAGCGCCAGACAACCTGCGATCTGCCCCAAGGTCGTCCAGTGCATCCCTTTGCTGCCGCCGATCTTGTCGAACAGGCCGCCCGAGATCGCGCGAACCAGGCCGCCGATTAGCGGGCCGAGGTAGGCGTATGCCAATGGATCCGGCGCGCCGTCAAAGCCGCCATAGATGGTCTTGATCATCATCGGGAATGCGGCCGCATAACCTGAAAACGAACCGAACGAACAGATATAGGTAATGGTGCAGTTCCAGGTATGCGTTCTCGCCCGGTTCAGGTTGCTGAGGATTTCAAACTGCCCCTTGAAACCTCTCGCAGGAACCGTGACGCTCCTCAGGAATATCGCACAGAGAATAAAGGCGATGACAAGGAACGGTACCCAAACAAAGGCAGCATTCTGCAAATAGATGTCCTTCTTGACCACTTTCTTGACCACCACGTCCGTAATCAAACCTGCCTCGTTTTTCTTGAGCTCCACCTTCATGTTCTTGGTGGTTTCCGTCTCGTTGATCACCACGTCCTTGATGACGTCGCCATCCCTGGTGATCACCGTGGCTGCCGCAAGATCGGGCCTCTTGGCGACCACGTCCGTGACGATGCCGCTGGCGTTTTTGGTAACCGCGATATCCTTGAGGACATCAACCTTTACAAATGGCTGCGGCCCACCGACTACGGCGCCGAGCGCCGCAAAGCCGATGATCCATGGCACGACAAACTGGACGATGCTCACCCCGAAGTTGCCGAGGCCGGCCTGAATGCCCATCGCGACGCCCTGGAGCCTCTTCGGGAAAAAGATGCTCGTGGAAGGCATGAATGAGGAGAAGTCACCGCCGCCCATGCCGCAGAGAAATCCGATGATCATGAACGTGCTCCACGGCGTGCTGGTGTCCTGGATCGCGTAACCCAGCCAGACCATGGGCAGTAACTTGATGATGGTCGAGATGCTCACGACCGGCCTGGTTCCGAGCACCGGGATGAATTGGGCGTGTATCAGCCGCAAGATGCCGGATGCGAGTCCCGGTATCGCCGCGAGCCAGAAAAGTTCCATGGTGGTGAACTTGAAACCGATGGCAGGCATCCTCACAACCACCGCGCTCATGACGAACCAGGTAGCAAACGAAAATATCAGCGAAAATGTTGTCAAGGCACATGTGCGCCACGCAATCGCGCTACCGGTTTCTTTCCAGAACTGTGGGTCTTCCGGCTCCCATCTTGGTAATCTTGCCATAATATCAATTCCCCTCTTATTTACAGTTTGACATCTAAAATTTACTTCCCCTCGAAAACACGCCTGCTCAATAAAAAATTGTTAAATTGAACGTGGTTCCCACCCACATCAATGTCCACCGCCCGCCATCATTTCCTTGTCAACCGACGAGAGCTGATATTCCTTGGCAAATGCGCCCGCAGGCTCTTTCAGGAAGAAGAGGCAGAAGACGAATACCGCAGCAGCCGTCGCGCCGATCATCAGGAAAAACTCGCTGTCAGTCAGAGTGACATAAGCCGAGGTATACACGACGGCTCCCACATTGCCGTAGGCTCCCGCGTATCCCGCCACATTCCCCGTGATGCGCCGCTTGACGAACGGGATGAGCGCGAAAGTCGTGCCGCAACCGCCGGTGACGAACATCGCGCAGATAAACACGACCAGAACCGCCATGGACAAAGGCCATTGAGGAGTAATCATGCCCATCAACACAAAGCCTGCAGTTACGCCGCCAAGATAGATCATGTGCGCGAGCTTCCTGGTGGGTGTGCGATCCGACACATAACCGCCCAGCGCCCTGGAAAAAAAGTTCAGGAGCGCGAACATCGAGCCGAACAGGCCAGCCATCACCGGAGTCATCTCGAACGTCTTCTGGAAAAACATCGGCAACATCGAAATGACCGCAAGCTCGGCGCCGAACGTGACGACATATGACGCGTTGAGGGTGCCGACCTGGGTAAACCGGTATTTGTCGTCTTCGGGTACGCCCTCCTTGAGGATCGGCACATTGACTTTGATGAGTCCGTAGATCTGGTACAGCACCATGGCCGCTATAACCGCATACAGGATGAACGAAACATCGGCAGTGATGTAACCCTTCTTTGTCACCATCCTGACCAGCAGCGACAGCACACCCCAGATGGGGATGGTCCAGATAATCGCAAGAACCAGATCGCCCCAGGTGGAAACTTCGATCGCCTGGGCTTTTCTGGCCACGGGCCGTTTTGTACCTGCGGGGCCATCGGTTATCGCGAACCAGTAGTACACGCCATACAGGAACATCACGACGCCGCTGCATGCGATGGCCCACCGCCAGCTGCCCAGCACGGTAAGCGCCAGGATCGGCATGGTGATCGCAGCCAGGGATGAACCCCAGTTGCCGAGGCCCGCCTCAACGCCCTGGGAAAAACCCGCGTCCCTCGGCTTGAACCAGAGCGACGTCATCGCAATGCCGACGACGAAGCCCGTTCCGACCGCGCTCAGGATCAGCCTGGCGATCAGCATTTCCGTGTAGGAAGAAGCGAAAGCGAACCAGATGCACGGAAAGGCCATCGCCCACATCACGATGCAGAATGTTTTCCTCGGGCCGATCCGGTCGCACAGCATACCGACAACAACGCGCATGGGGACGGTCAATGCCACGTTGCAAATGGCCAGCACCTTGAGTTGATCCAGCGTGAGGCCGGTATCTTTCATGATCGTCGTTGCGAGCGGCGCCATGTTGAACCAGACATAGAATGTGATAAAGAACGCAACCCATGTTTTGTGCAGGGCGACGACATCTGCCCTGCCAAAGTTAAACAGGTCCATCCAGCCCATTGTTTTTTCGTCTGTTCTTCCTGATCCTGACATTTTTAACCCCCCTGCGTTAAAAGTACTGCAAAAAACCTTTATGCCCTTTATTTACTGCATAACCAGCACGGGACAATCGGTTATATGATGAATCAAATAGTCGCTGACACTGACCGTGATATTGCCGAACCTGACTCCCCCTTCGGGAGGGTGGCTGGCGATCACCACAATATCCGGCTTTTTCTTCTTGACGGCCTCCACCAGCATCTTGCGCGGGTCGCCGATCGCAACGACCACGGCTACATCGAGGCCCCGCTTGACCACCCAATCCGCCGCCTTTTTCAAGTCCGCCTCTCTATTTGTGCGCAACTCTTCAAACGCCGCCTCATCATAGCTGCTGGCATCAGCCGGTTCTTCAACAACAGTTACCAGGGTTATCTCCGGCTTTTCGCACTTGAGAATCGCAATGGATTTCTCCAGGGCGGACTGCGCGTTTCTTGAACCATCGTGACAAATGAGCATTTTCATTTTTCCCACTCCTTATTAAAGAAGATCCGGCTACCCTGCATTGCCAAGAATAGGCCTATATTAAAGATACGCCCATTCTTCCAAAGAATAAGTTAATGAAGAAAAAGAACTAGTTCTTTTGGGTAGACAGCGCAAAAGGCGCCGTCTTGCTTCGCGGGATTTATGTTAAATGAGGCCGTGCTCCACCGCATACACGGCAGCCTGCACACGTTTGGCGATGTTGAGTTTGCGCAGGATGCCCTGCACATGAATCTTGATGGTCGATTCCGACAGGTTGAGCACGCGGGCGATTTCCTTGTTGCTGGCGCCGTGGGCGAGCATGACGATGATTTCCCGTTCGCGCGGAGAGAGTTTGTCCGGATTAACTTCAGCGACAGCAACATTTTCCCTGGACGGAACACGCAGCGAATCCGCCAGCTTGTGTGCTATTTGCGGCGACATCACGGATTCGCCGCGCGCCGCCCGCTGGATGGACTCCAGCAGGAAATCGGTATCGATATTTTTCAGCAGGTAGCCGCGCGCCCCGGCGCGCAGCGTTTCCAGCAAATCCTCGGAATCTTCCGAAACCGTGAGCATGACAACTTGCGTTTCCGGCACGTCTTCCTTCAGCAGGCGCAAAGCCTCCAGCCCGCCGGTGCCGGGCATGTGCAGGTCGAGCAGCACCACGTCCGGCTTGAGCTGTTTGGCGCGCTTGATGCCTTCCAGCCCGTCGCCGGCCTCGCCCACCACCTCGAACCCGTCATCCCGCTGCAATACCAGCTTGATGCCGCTACGGAACAACGTGTGGTCGTCAATAATCAAAATGCGAATCGGTTTCATGCTCTATATTCACTCCTGTGCGGCAGGACAAGGCGCACTCGCGTGCCCTGTCCATATGCCGATTCCAGCGTCAATTCGGCTCCAATGCGGCGCGCACGCTCGCGCATGATGCTCAACCCCACATGGGTATCCCCCGCATCATGCGTGACGTCGAAACCGGCGCCGTCGTCACTGATACAGAGCCCGACACATTCTCCGTCACAGGCAAGCTCCACGTCAACGCGGCTTGCCCTGGCGTGCTTGCGCACGTTGGAGAGCGACTCATGCACAATGTGCATCGCCTGAAGAACATGCTCCGGCAACAGCTCCATATTCGGGCCGCGGCGATTGAAATGGGTGCGGATGTCAACCTGGCCTTCGAATCTCTCCAGGGCGCTGCGGATCGCGCCGTCAAGATCGGTATGATTGGTGCGGGTACGGAAATGCACCAGCAGCTCGCGCACATCGTCGTAGCTTTCCTGCACGCCCTCGCGTATCTGCTCGAGCCCCTGCAAGGCGACCGTCACCTTTCCCTGTTGCAGATCGTTGCGCAACAGTTGTACCTGAATGTTCAAAAAGGCGAGCGACTGGGCGATGCTGTCGTGCAGTTCCTGCGCCAGCAAGTTGCGTTCCTCGGATACCGCCATTTCTTTTTCGCGCGCGACAAGCCGCTGGTTTTCGATGGCGACGCCGAGATGCTGCCCCACCGATTCCATCAACCGAAGTTCCGACGGCGGCAAAATGCGCGGGGTGTCGAAAAACATGTTGAGCATGCCCAACACCTGCTGTTTGGAGCGGATCGGCACCGCCACCACCGCCCGGAATCCGTCCTGTTTGCACGCATGCAGCAGCGGCCTTGTCAATGGGGTGGAAAAATCGGAACTGACCGCAACGCCGTCACGCGCGACCTCTCCGCACAGGCAGTTGCCGACGGCAAGACAAGTCTCCTCGGCAAGAAATGATTTGGAAACTCCGCGAGATGCGACAATTTTCATCTGCTCTCCCTTCGTGTCGACCAGACGCACCACACCGTCACGCGCACCCACCAACGCGGACAACTTGTCGAGCACGATATCGCAAAGCGGCTCTGTCGCCGTCGAAGAATTGAGGAATGCGGCCACATCGTAGAGCACCATAAGTTCACGGTTCTTTACCTCAATGCTGTGGGATTTCTCTTCTACCCGCTGTTCCAGCGTGGCATAAAAATTCTGCAATTTGTCCGCCATCTGATTAAATCCCTCTGCCAGGTCGCCGAATTCGTCCCGGCTGGTAACCTGCAAACGCACGTCAAAATCAGCCTTGCCCATACGCTGAATGCCCTCGCGCAGGCGGTTGACGGGGCGCACCACCAACAGCGAAAACAGGCTCATCAGCAGCACCGTGCCGATCAACGCCAGGCTCACCAGCCCGATCTGGAAGGAGCGCAGCAGTATAGTGGCATGGGCGTTGCTGTGCTCTATCATCCCCACCAGGTCGTTCACGCTATCCACGAAAATTTCCACGGCACGCCGGTACTCCGCCAGCATCCTTTCCTGATCTGCTGGTTGCGGGGTATCGAGTATGCCTCTGATGCGGGGCTTGATGTCGGTCTGCCAGGCTTGATGCAGCTTGCCCATCTGGGCACGCACTTTGTCATCCTTGGGCAATGAGAGCGGCCGTTGCGGATCGCCATGTTCAAGGTCGGACAGCACTTTCTCGAACTGTGCAATCTTCGCCTCGATGTCACGCCGCAATTCAACGGATGGGTGTTGCACCTGCTGGGCGAGCAGAAAAGCAATATGGAACGAGCGCATGCGTTCGCTGCCGGCATCGTTAATCGCTGCGGCGCCACCCTCCAGCCGCCAGGACACATACAGTGTCGAGCTGATGGCAACCAAGGCGATCAAAAAATAAAACACCAGCAGGCCGGTAATCTTTTCCTGGAGTTTCAATGCAGCCATGTGAGCCTTTTGCCAACGTTCGTAAAGTGAGTTATTGCTGCCCGGCAAAAACCCAAAAATTGCTGCGCAAATAGTTGATTGGCTAGGCAATTGAGGAAATTTTGTCTGGCGCAGGCTTGAAAAAAATTGCCATTTTCAGGAAATTTTTTTCAATTCTGCGAGGATTATGAAGCCGGCATATGATGCGGGCAAGATGCTGTTTGCGCAAGTGTGGCAAAGCTTTCCTGTTGCGAAGCTTTCCGTGACACACCCATGTATGCCGGTTAAGAGCCTATTTCAGTAGGTTTCATGCCCCGCGTTGGGTCTGGGCGCGGATGGATGCAAGACGCAGCGCGCAGCCAATGGTCGTTCCATTGGCAAGCGGTGCAACGCCGCAGACGCCGCGCCCAGACTCAACCCGAAGGGCCGCTTGCCTGCGGGCGCATTGCGGCGTTGCGGCCTGCTTGTGGAGAATGACTACACTGCGCAGCCCGCGCCTTGCACTGCATCCCGCAGGCAAACGGCGCGGGGTATGAAACCTACTGAAATAGGCTCTAAGGCGGAGCAGCCGCTAGGCTTTCACATCAACATGTTCCGTCATGTCGCTCGCTCTCTGGTTGTGCCTGCGCCGTTCTGTCCCCGAACGCAATTCGACAAGAATGGGCAGATGTTCGACGCGGCGGCAATAAGTCCTGCGTTCCCCGTGAACATGCGGATCGTGGCGTTTTTCCTCCTTCGCAACAGCATTGGGCGGGGTTTCGTACCGTGCATGCGGTTGCACGACCAGCGGCGGCAGGGTGCGCGCCTGCACAGGCTTGGTGCGTTGAACCCCGGCCATCGCTTTCACTTCCAGTTCTGCTCCCGCACCGGTAACCGGCGGAGGAAGGCTTGGCACGTATTTCATAATTTTAAACTCCTCCTGATTTCGGGATCTGACGTATGCATCGGTATTTCGCCGATGAAGCTGACAGCCCGCCTCGATTAAGAGTACATTTCACCGCGCGTACGCTTCCGTCGCATAGCGGCGCATCATGCGGTGGCTATTAAAATACGAGGCGTTTTTACTGATCGCACCCTTCATCACCCTGATCCACCCGCTGTGGTCGCTATTGGAATACAGCGGCAGCACTACTTGTTCAAGCTTGTCGTAAAACACTTGCGCCTTGCCGTCTGGCATTCCCGCCGTATCGCCGATGGCCCAGCCGGTTACTCCTTCAAGACAGCCTTCAATCCACCAGCCATCGAGCACCGACAGGTTGGGCACACCGTTGAATGCTGCCTTCATGCCGCTGGTGCCGGAAGCTTCGAGCGGCGGCAGCGGCGTGTTGAGCCACACGTCCGCTCCTGCGGTCAGCGTCTGGGCAAGCGCCATATCGTAATCTGGCAGGTAGACCACCGGGATCGTATCGGCAAGATCGCGCGCATGCGCATACAGTTGCTCGATCAAACGCTTGCCGCTTTCATCTTTCGGGTGCGCCTTGCCGGCGAACACGATCTGGAACGGCTGGTTGCGCGCGATAGCCCGCAGCCGTTCCAAGTCGGTGAACAGAAGATCCGGGCGCTTGTACGCGGTCATGCGCCGCGCAAAGCCGAATATCGGCACCTCGGGCTTAAGCGCTACGCCGGTGAGCTGCTGCACTTTATCGATGAGATGCTGTTTCGCCTGAACATGCGCTTCCCAGATCGCGGCATCGGGAATGCAGCAATCGGCGCGCATCAGCAATTGCGGTTCGTGGCACCAGCCAGGGATGTAATGGTCGTAAAGCTGGCGGAAGCTTTCGGCGGCCCATGTATATGGGTGAACGCCGTTGGTGATCGCGTGTACCTTGTAGCCGGGAAACATCGCGTTGGACACTTCGGCGTGTTTTCTGGCAACGCCGTTGACGTATTCGCTCAGGTTCAGCGCCAGCCGTGTCATGTTGAGGCTGTCCTCTCCGGCAAGCCGCTTGACAGTTTCTGTATCGAAATCATTATCGAGAACACGCTGCACCAGATCGTAGGGAAAGCGGTCATGGCCGGCTTCGACCGGAGTGTGCGTGGTAAAGCTGCACAGGTCGCGCACACGGGGAATGTCATAGCGCGCTTCGCCGGGGCGCAGGTGCTCGGTGGAATAAGTATAACGCCGCATCAGTTCCAGCCCGAGCAGCGCGGAATGCCCCTCGTTCATGTGGTAATGCAGGATGGTGAAACCGAGCGCCTGCAGCAGGCGCACGCCGCCCAGCCCGAGCACGATTTCCTGCTTGAGCCGGTAGACATTGTCTCCGCCGTAGAGAGAGTGGGTGATTGCGCGGTCGTCGCTGCCGTTCTCATCCAGATCGGTGTCGAGCAGCAGCACCGGCTGGCGACCGCCCATGTGCCCTTCGAGCACATACAGCCAGGCGCCGATCCACACCGTGCGGCCATCGATCTGCACGGCGATCTTGGCGTCGAGAGGTTGCGCCCAGCGCTTGATGTCCCAGGTCGCCGCATGCTCCAGTTGCCGTCCCTGCGCGTCGATCTCCTGGCGGAAATAGCCGGCATGGCATACCAGGCTGACCGCCACCATCGGCAGTTCAAGGTCGGCGGCCGAGCGCATCGTGTCGCCGGCGAGCATCCCCAGCCCGCCGGCATAAGTCGGAATTTCATTGCGCAGCGCGATCTCCATCGAGAAGTACGCAATGCGCGGTTCGTGGATAAATTCGTCGAGCATGATTATCCCCTTACGGTGGATTCAACTCCGAAGTGCGGCCTTTGCAGGTCGCCGATTCAACCTCCAAGTGTCAATGGGATAACAGGTTGAGACCGTGAAATGGTATAGCATTTTGCCTCTTCCATGTAAGGCAGACTATTCAATCTCGCGCGCCTTGACCAAAGCATACAGCGCTGGGATCACCATCAGCGTCAACAGCGTCGAGGAAATCATTCCGCCTATCATCGGCGCGGCGATGCGGCTCATCACTTCGGAGCCGGTGCCACTATTAGTGGCAACACTTTCTGTTTTCAACTTCAAGGTTGCTAATCTCGATTTCTTTCAGGTTATTGATAAACGCCAATTTGAGACGATCTATCCATCCCACTCCGAATCATCTTTCCATTCCTCCAATAACTGACCTAACCACGCTCAAGCGATACTACACACGCGATTAGATTCAAACTGAGTCCAGCCAGGATCAATGCTGCCCAAGTGGCCTAATCATTACGCTACTAACAGTTACCACGGCTTTCTGTCCAAAATTCGTCCACTGCAAATTCAAGCGTGACATTCGCCGACCGGATTCTGCAGGAAATACGCAGCTAGCAACGCCTTTTCCCTTGCCTTTGAGCGAACAGGGAAACGATTCGCCATTGTCAAGCGTCAGTTCCGCGGTCGCTGCCACTTGATCTGGCCATTTTCCTGTCACAACGAGTTCGGTCGGAGCAGTCAACATACGCCCCTCCCACATTGGAGAAACTAGGCCAAGGTGTGCACCCTCACCGCCCAGACGCAGTTCTCCAAAGCCGCTTTCGACGTCCGTACCAATGGCTCCGCTCCAGCCATCTTTACTTTTTACCAGCGTATTTCCGAACGGGTAATAAAGGGTTCCAACAGGCCGCGTCTGCATCGCGCGCAACCACCAGACCAGCTGATACTCATGGGCCGAGCCTTCCATCACGTCGTAGGCTTTAAAATTATTCGGATGTACCACCCTATCGCCGGCATAGCTGCCCCATATCGGCGACAAGAAGTGCACTCCGCCATTGATCAACGTCTGCATCGTGGTGTAGGCCTCGAGATGGCTCGGCGCCTGTTCCGGGAACGAAATGGTCGCCGGATGGAACTCGCCGACGCCCCAATCTGGATCAATAGTCCGGATGTTGTCGATCAAGCTTGTTCCGTTGCGCGGTTTGCCCTGGTTACGGCTGGCTGGGCCATACAGGATCGCACCGACATGACCCTGGCGCGGCTTGGCGCCTTCGATCGATACGCCAGCTTGGTCGGTCCAGCCGTTCGCCTGATCAGTGACGCGCACCGCGACATCGGTTTGTATGAAAGTCTGGGCAGAATATATATGCGTTGCCGGCAGGCCAGCCGCAACAGCCCAAGCAGCCAAGTCATCGTAATGACGCGCCACCAAATGGCGTTTGAACTGGGTCCACAACTGCTGCCATTGATCGCTGTAGTCGATTGCCTGGCGCGGGGGCTCCACTGCGTCGAAATCTTTCCAAGACTGCTTTGCAAGTCGATTCGCTTCGGCCAGCGTCAACGCCGGTTCGTGTCGCGAGAAAGCAAGTTCGCCACCGGTTGCGTAAGGCCCTAGGTGGAACAACCATTCGCGGTATTGGCGCAACGTGTCGGTGTTGTAGTCATACCATTGGGTCAGGTAGAACCATGGGTTGATGTATTCATCTGGATCTAGATTGATGGCCACGTATTGGTCGGGATGTGCCTGGCTGAACTTGACGATCTCGCGCACCGCTGCTTGCAGGTTGCGTTTCTTGTAATCGAGAAAGCGGCTGTTGTATCGGTTCAGGCTCATCATGCGGGCGAGTTCAGGGCTTTCTGTAGCGCCGGCTAGGCCTTTCAATGCATCGCGCGGCTCGGATTTGCCAAATTGATTCCACTGTACGTTTCGCTCGTCCTGCGCCAGCATGTCAACGACATCGAGGTCCGGAGCAGCAAACCTGGAGTTGGCCCAGACGCCACCATCGAGTGTGATCAACAGTGGCGCATGAAAGTGCAGCGCAGTGTCAAGCAGTTCGCGCAAGGATCCGCCGCTCATTCCCTTGCCGTTGCGCCAGCGCAGGCGTTCCGGAAAATTGGGATCAAATACATAGTCGGCCTGCTGACCCTTGGTGGTGCGCAAATACTCGACGCGGCCGCGCAAACCGATCTCGACGCAGCCGCCTTGCGCAATCGCGCGTAACTCCTGCAATTGATGGAACTTATTCCGAAAGTCCTCCGGCCTTCCTGGATAAAACACCCGGAGTTTGTCGCCGGCGCAAGCTTGTCTGCGGCCTTTATTGGTATCTAGCACAAGTGGTCCTGGTAGCACCGCTGTCTTGCCGACCTTGTCCTCGACACGTACCTGTAAGCGTTGCAAGCCGGCCGGAAGCGCGGAGCGCGCCACGCTCAAACTATACAACCTGCCGATCTTGAGCGGTGCCTCGCCTGCCTTGTCACGATTGAAGCGAGGATCAACAAACTCGGACAACGCTTGCTTGTCCTTGGTCAGTCTCATTTCACCGAGTACGAGTCCCTCTTCTGTCTCCACTCGCGCGCTGCGGATTCCATCTTCATCGGCCAGCCACGCACGCAGCTCGACACTATTGGGCGACACCAATTTGTCTTGCTGCGCCAATACCTTTCCGAAAGGGAGATCATTGATGACTTCTGGTCCGGCGACTTCACTTGCATGCCCTTTGCCGTCATCAAATAGAATGCGTAAGGGATAGCGACCTCGCGGCAATTGGCGCATTAGCAGCAAACCCTCATAGCCACTCGTTACGGCTTGCGGCCAAGCCGGGAACACCTTGGCGACATCGTCACGCCGGCTTGTCGCAAGCAATTTCAGAACTTCTTGTTCGTGCGCCAAAACCCGCACTGTCACTGGCCCCTGCCCCGCAATAACCCAGCCGCCAATCAAATTGCGCGCGTCCATCTCGATCGTGGCTGACTCTTCGAGTACTCCGATCGGCTTGGAATAGTCAAACGGGATCTGCCCGACCTTAAATACGGTATCGGAGTCAGTTACCGCGCGAACGTCCAGCGCCGCAGCTTGCGGCGGTATGCTGCCGCGATCCAGGGATGCAAGATAGCCGGAATTGGGTGGAAATCGACACTGCGGCAACGCAGCTCGAACGTCAGTGCGAGCGATGCTCAGCTTGACGCTGGCTAGCAGTTTGCCACCAGCCCATACTTCGACACGCTTTACGCCTACGGCATCGGCAGCCCATCCTTCGATGCGAACGCTGCCCTGACCGGAATCGAAAGTCTTTGGTGTGTCAATCGAACCCCGTGCCTGGCAACCTCGCTGCAGATTCGGCTGACTGCGCCACCAGACGATGCCTGCGGAACCTCCGGCGACAATCAAGAATACGATGACAACCAGAAATCTTCTTTTTTTGTCGATGGCGAATACCAATTTCTTAGCTAGATGAACGACCCTCGCCTAAAGGCGAGGGTTTCGGAATACAGCTCAAGCCGGTAATACCAGCCTTACGGCTGGCTGAAGCAAAGTCAAAACCAGTAGCCATCATTCTCGCCATGAATTGAGGTTCAATAGTTGCCAACGAAAATCAAAATCTGCCGCCTAAAGGCGGGGGGTTTACTGATCCCTAAAGGCGACTCTAAAGTGTTAATAGCACGCATTCTACTGTAACTGTCATGTAACTAACCATGTGCTTTCGACGAACGGAGGTTCTGTCACTAGCAAAAGGAATGGTGCGTGAATTTGATGTTCATTGCCGGGAAGAAGCTCAATTCGCCTAGAATTCATCGTGTATCATGGGATAATTTTCGTGACACGATGGTCAAACCCGCTCTTGGAGCCGGCTGAGTCGATTCTATGACCAAGTTAACATTGCCACCGATCATCCTTAATTCTAAATGTCTCTTATGCCTGAGAAGATGCAAACAATTAGAACATTAACCTTACCGGATCAAGCAAGCGCGTTTATTCGCATATGTATTCAGGAAATAATTTGCGACCAAGTCCGGGATTTATTTCGATTGAAGTTTCACGATAACCCACCCGAGGACCCGATCCACTGGGTAACATATTATGACGGCAAAGATTCTATAAACCGTCCGATCTGCTATATACATTTTTATGAATGGCAAGGTTGTTTTCTCATTGGGGGTGCGTGTGTCGATCAGCGCGCTCTCAAGCAAATGAGCGAGGAGGAACGCGCCAGTTTGCGAAATGCAGGCGGGCCTATTATTTATCTTTGTCTACCGCGTTTGACCACTTTCGCAACAAAACTCGGGCAGTATTTGGCTATTGTGGTGACCCATTGTCCGAACGCATCTCTCTGAGCGCTGGATTTCAAAAAACTCACTTCCAATATGTGATTGCATGGTGGAATTCAATCACCTCCGATACCGAAAAACATGCAATGCTCGAGAAGGTACATGGCCTTGGACCGTTTTGACTTGGCTCACAGCGACCTGGAATACTATATGCCCACCATTTAAATGAATCGACCCAAATATGCCAGCGATAATCTTGACCTACCATTCGATTAACATCCACGGTAATGACTACGAGAATAACGATCATGTCGCGTTGGCGACTGACTTGCAGTTGCTAACGGCGTTAGGTTGGACAATAACCCCATTGAGCGTGATTGCCGATGCTGTGATAAATAAGCGTTTGGACGAAGCAAACAAATGGGTTGCTATTACTTTCGATGATGGTTCATGGTTTGATTGGTATGACCTCGACCACCCGACCCATGGGCAACAGAAAAGTATGGCGAAGATTTTGCGGGAATTTGCACTAACGGATCCAGGGAGAAGCCAACCCAGCGTCGAAGCGACTTCCTTTGTGATTGTTTCACCGGAAGCACGTACGATACTCGACGTCACGTGCATGGTCGGACGCGGCTGGTGGAGTGATGAATGGTGGTTACCCGCACAGAAAGAAGGTGTGATTCGCATTCAAAACCATAGCTGGGACCACAATCACACCAGTTTGGACTCAACGCCAATACCGGAGAAAGGAAAATTTTCCGTAGTTTCAACATATGAAGAAGCTGATGCGGAAATTCGACAAGCGTCCGAGTATGTGGATTCGATTTGCGGGGAGGGAACGTCTACTATTTTTGCTTATCCGTACGGGGAAACGTCCGACTATCTATTGCACCAGTACTTCCCTGACAATATACCGGAACATAGAATCGTCGCCGCAGTTACAACTGACGCGCAGTACATAACAAACGATTCCAACCGCTGGGCAATTCCGCGTTTTGTGTGTGGTTGGCACTGGAAATCTACGGACGATCTTCGTGCCATCTTGAAAGAATAGTTTTGCTGAAGTAGCCATCTACGGCAACAGCTTCGAGGCGTTGCCAGAGCCTAAGAACGCGTTGTAGCCTGATTTGAAAATACGGGCGACCAGCTGAGATTCAAATTTCAGCCGGTCGCCTTCAAACATGCCTCATTCACTCTACGAATAGAAGCAACAATTTAGTACCCTGCACCAACAAGAATGGCCTCTATTTCATCAGGTGTAGTCCAATCCCTTCCCCAAACGAACCGGCCCAAGGCTCACCGATTGGAAGCTCTCGATACGTATTGTCCGGACGTGGTGAATGCTGCCAGGGTTTGGTGCTCTGAGGGGTAGTTCGCAAAATAGCTTTGCAAACCAGGCGTAGCATTACCTTCGGGGTATGCAAAGAGATCAGGCCACGCTCCTGTCTTGCTCGCAATGAAAGCCGCAGCTTGGGTTACTTCCATGTTGCTCGACCCATCGTCTTTGATCCGGTCGAAGGTTTTTTTTCCGAACCAAGCGCCATCAACATACCCCCCGACCGGCAACCAGAAACCCATACTCGAGTCATATTGTCCATACGTAATAGCCGTGCTATCGTGGTCCGTACTATGGTTGTAGACTTCCATAATTCCCGATGAATTCGCTGCAGCCCACCATCCGTCGTTCCAGTACTGTGGTGCGGACGGCCCCCTGGGCTCAGCCAAGAACGAGCGACCGGGGACGCAATGACGAATGTTGTGACATGAGGCGAATACCAAGGATAAGACGGATGGGCGGCGTGGAATGATTGAATCACCGACCTGAAGCTCGTTCGCGTCGGACCGCACGCATACCCCGGGGCATAAACGTCAATCCAATCCAAGTCGTTGCCATCATCGGTTGTGATTCCGACGACTTTGTCGGGCAGCGTGCTTCCATCCCGTAGACCAAGCGCCCACTCAGTGATCCAGTACAAAGGTACTACCATTACTGGTCCGTCCGGATCTTTGGGCGAACGCCTCAAGATCCGCTGCAAGCGCGACGGAAGCATAGCTGCCATAGTCGCAAGGTGAACTTACCTCACCGGAGTGGTAAAGGAGTATAGGAACCTGAGCCGAATTGGACAAAGCAGCGGCGTTTCCGGCGACAACCATGCAAGCCGCTGCGGCGATTGACGAAAGTGTGCGATGTATTCGGCGTCGAATTGCGCCGATAGAGAATTTCGGGGATTTGGTAGAGGGTGCCTTGCTAGGGTTGTCTGCTATGTTGGAACTTTCGACTACTTCAGAATTATTCATACTCAATCCTTTCAGGAAGCGGTTGGGAGACTTGCTTTCCTTGTACAAACTTTCCTTGTACAAACTTTCCTTGTACAAACTTTCCTTGTACAAAGCGGGATTGATGATAGCCTACAAAGGCTTAATAGTGTCCGGTTAAAATCAAACAGAATCATTTGGTTACTCGGTTGCGGCGCAATGATTCCAGTAGTATCTGGCTGCAAGGCGCATGAAATATGGGTTTTCTCAAAAATTGAGGCCGACAATATCTGTAACAAAGTGTAGAGAGAGGCATTGAGTTGAAGCTCCTTTTTAACGATGGCGATCAACACATAGGTGGAAACGGCGCACCAGATTTGCGTCTTCACTGCGTTCTCGCTCGTTCCCAAAAATCGCTTGATGCGCAGATGTTGCTTGATCCATTTGAAGAACAACTCCACCTGCCAGCGGCTCTTGTACAGCGCGGCAATGGTCAACGGCGGCAGCGTCGTATTGTTGGTCAGAAATACCAGCGTTTTGCCCGACACTGGGTCTTTGAGGCCGGTTGTCAATAATGGACACCAACGGATTCACGCAGCCAACCTCTTTTCGTAGAACTGGCGTTCAAACGCAGCAGGAGACAGATAACCCAACCTGGCCTGCTTGCGCTGCCGTCTGTAAAATATCGATATATTCGGTGATAGCCTGAATGGCCTCGGCGCGGGTTTTAAAACGCCGGTGATGCACCAATTCATTCTTGAGCAACCCCTAGAAACTTTCCATTGGCGCGTTGTCGTAGCAATTCCCGCGACGCGACATCGAAGCCACCATGCCGAACTGATCGAGCAGCTTGCCGTATTCATGGGCGCAGTACTGACTGCCTCGGTCAGAGTGATGTATCAATCCGCGTGGCGGGCGTTTTGCCGCGACACCGCGAAACAGAGACTGGCTGACCGGGTTTTTGGTCATGTGCTCGCTCATGGCATAGCCCACCAAGTCGCCACTGAACAGGTCTTTGTGGCCTGCCAGATATAGCCAACCCTCGTCAGTGGGGATGTAGGCAATGTCGGTAACCCATATCTGATTCGGGGCGGTTGCTGTGAATTTCTGCTCCAGCAAGTTTGGCGCAACCGGCAAGGTGTGGTTGGAGTTCGTTGTGGCCTTGAACTTGCGCTTCTGTTTGCAGCGTATTCCCAATTTCTTGCGGGTGCGTTTGATGCGGTGAACACTGGTGTTAACGCCGTTTTCAGCCAAGTCGTCCTGAAGGCGTTCGGGGCCATAGGTCTCACGGGTGCGCTGGTGGGCAGCGCGGATTTCCACTTCCAGCCGCACTTCTTCCTGCGCCCGCCTTGAGGGCGGTCGGCCCAGCCAAGAGTAATAACCGCTCGGCGAAACATCGTAGATGCGGCACATGAAAGGCACCGGGTAATTCTCCCGCAATTCCTTCATCATCGCGTACTTCACCGCACTTCCCTGGCAAAGTACGCTGCCGCTTTTTTTAACAGGTCACGTTCCATTTTGACTTCTGCCAGCTCCCGTTTGGTCTTGGCCAGCTCCAGTTCAATCTCGGTCAGCGGGCGCTGTGTCTTGCCGATCTCGCCCAATTTGCCTGTCTGTGCCACTTTTACCCAGTGCGCCAACGTTGAAACCGACAATGTTAAACGTCGTGCCGCTTCCTTGGTACTCAACCCTTCTTCTGTGATCTGCTTGACTGCCTGTTCACGAAATTCCTTGCTGTAAATCGCTTTCGGTATTCTTTGTTTCATTTCACATCACCACTCTGCGATCCGAAATGGGAACGTTCAAGAAATAATTCCGTGGTAGCTACGACGAACAACATGAGCCACATCCCTGCTGAAGAGGGCGGACATGGAGTTGTGCCATAAGAACAGAAAACACAACAATCCCCTTTCTTTGGCTTGAGTAAAGCACCACACGCCTTGCATTCGTAGAACCACTGACAGTTGTCTGTGGGCATGGTTTCAGCTTGTTTGTGTCCACACTTTGGGCATGTGATTGTTGATTCGAGAATAATTTTCTTATTCATGATTACCTCTGTAATGTTGGCTTGAGCATTGCGTAGCATGGGTGCAACTTCAGCACTGATCTATTCGACAGAAAAGGCCTGTGGTTCCCAGCTACTTTCGGGAGCTGCATAATTTGTCAGAGCCTATTTCATCACCTTCTTGCCGGAGTGTGCTTGCGGCGAGGCGCAACGCATCAGCCGGTAGACGTTGTCTCCACCGTAGAGATAGTGGGTGATTTCGCGGTCGTCGCTGCTGTTCTCATTCAGGTCGGTGTCGAGCAGCAACACCGGCTGGCGCCCGCCCATGTTGCTTTCGAGGACATACAGCCAGGCGCCGATCCAGACCGTGCGGCCATCGATCTGCACGGCGATCTTGGCGTCAAGAAATTGCGCCCAGCGCCTGATGTCCCAGGTCTCCGCATGCTCCAGTTGCCGTCCCTGCGCGTCGATCTCCTGGCGGAAATAGCCGGCATGGCATACCAGGCTGACCGCCACCATTTGCAGATCGAGGTCGGTGGCCGAGCGCATCGTATCGCCGGCAAGCACGCCCAAACCCCCGGCGTAGGTCGGAATTTCATTGCGCAGCGCGATCTCCATCGAGAAGTACGCAATGCGCGGTTCGTGGATAAATTCGTCCAGCATGATCGTCACCTTTGTTTCAGGATGGCAAAATGCTGATGCATTTTACCCCTTCCGTATAATCCGGCTATTCAATCTCGCGCATCTTGGCCAAAGCATACAACGCGGGGATCACCACCAGCGTCAGCAGCGTCGAGGAAATCATTCCGCCTATCATCGGCGCGGCAATGCGGCTCATCACCTCAGAACCTGCCCCGGTTCCCCACATGATCGGCAGCAGTCCGGCCATGATCGCCGTCACGGTCATCATCTTCGGGCGTACCCGCTCCACCGCTCCCTCCATGATGGCGGCATGCAGGTCGTCCGGCATCGGCTTGCGCCCTTCGTCAACGCAGCGCACCTGAATCTTCTGCCAGGCCTGTTCCAGGTAGATCAGCATCACCACGCCGGTTTCCGCCGCGACGCCGGCCAGCGCGATGAAGCCGACCGCCACCGCCACGCTCAGGTTGTAGCCGAGCAGCCACAGCAGCCACACCCCGCCGACCAGCGCGAACGGCACCGACAGCATCACGATCAACGATTCCGTCACGCGCCTGAAGTTGAGATACAGCAGCAAAAATATGATCAGTAACGTGATCGGCACCACGATCTTCATCTTCGCGGCGGCGCGCTCCATGTATTCGAACTGCCCGCTCCAGGTGGCGTAATAGCCTGGCGGAAATTTCACCTGTTCTGCCACTGCCTTGCGCGCCTCGGCCACATACGAGCCGATGTCGCGGTCGCGGATATCCACATAGATATAGGCGGACAGCAGCGCATTCTCGGTGCGGATTGACGGCGCGCCCTTGCTGATGCTGATCCGGGCAAGCTGCCCGAGCGGGATCATCGCCCCGTCCGCGCCGTTTGACATTGGGGCAGGCACCAGCACCTCGCGCGCAATCTGCTCGGGCGTGCTGCGCAATTCGCGCGGATAGCGCACGTTCACGCCGAAACGCTCCAGCCCTTCCACCGTGGTGGTGACGTTTTCGCCGCCCAGTGCGGTGGCAATCACCTCCTGCACTTCGCCAATCGCCAGCCCATAGCGCGCCAATGCATTGCGATCCGGTTCGATGTCGAGATAAAAGCCGCCGGTGATGCGCTCGGCGAAGGCGCTGGTCGTGCCCGGAATATTCTTGACCACAGCCTCGATGTCCTTGGCTACGCGTTCCATTTCCTCCAGGTTTTTGCCGAACACCTTGATGCCGATCGGCGTGCGGATGCCGGTGGAAAGCATGTCGATGCGCGCCTTGATCGGCATCGTCCATGAATTCGCCATACCGGGGATCTGCAACGCCTTATCCATCTCGGCGATCAGCTTGTCGGTGGTCATGCCGTTGCGCCATTCTTCCTGCGGCTTGAGGTTGATCACCGTTTCGAACATCTCCAGCGGAGCCGGGTCGGTGGCGGTCTGCGCGCGCCCTGCCTTGCCATACACCGAGGCAACTTCGGGAAAACTCTTGATGATTTTGTTCTGCGTCTGCAACAGTTCCGCCGCCTTGGTGACTGACATGCCCGGCAGCGATGCGGGCATGTAGAGCAGCGTACCCTCGTTCAGCGTCGGCATGAATTCGCTGCCCATGCGCATCGCCGGATAAACAGTCACCGCCAGCACGACGAGCGCCGCAACGAGGGTGGCTTTCTTGCGCCGCAGCACGGCGGCGATGATCGGGCGGTAGCTCCGGATCAAAAAACGATTCAGCGGATTGTGTGATTCCGGCATGATCCTGCCGCGGATGAACAGCAGCATCAGCACCGGTACCAGCGTCACCGACAGCAACGCCGCGCCCGCCATCGCAAAGGTCTTGGTGAAGGCAAGCGGCGCGAACAGCCGCCCTTCCTGCGCCTCCAGCGTAAACACCGGCAGGAACGACACGGTGATGATCAGCAGCGAGAAAAATAATGCGGGGCCGACTTCCTTGCAGGCGGCGAGGATCGCGGCGCTCCGCTGTGAATGCGGCGCGTCTGCGGCGTTGGCTGCGTCGCCGGTTCCTCGCCTACCTTCATGGTATGTCTCGTCACCGGCTCCTTGCCGCCTTGCATCCATCGCCGCATTCACAGCGGAGAATTGTTGTCCAAGGCGCTCCAGATGCTTATGCGCATTCTCGATCATCACGATCGCCGCATCCACCATTGCGCCGATGGCAATCGCAATCCCGCCCAGGCTCATGATGTTGGAACTCATCCCCAGCGCGCGCATGGTGAGGAAAGCGATCAGCACACCGACGGGCAGCATCACGATGGCGACCAGCGCGCTGCGCGCGTGCATCAGGAACACCATGCACACCAGCGCGACGATCATGCCTTCCTCGAACAATGTGCGTTTCAGCGTGCCGATGGCGCGCTGGATCAGCTCGGAGCGGTCATACACCGTTTGAATCTTCACGCCATCCGGCAAACCGGCGGATATCTCGGCGATCTTGTCCTTGATGTTCCTGATCACCTCCAGCGCGTTCTGCCCATAGCGCGCCATCGCGATGCCGGATACCACTTCACCCTCGCCGTTCAGCTCGGCCAGCCCGCGCCGCTCGTCGGCCCCAGTGAAATTACCGCGATGTCGCGCAGCAACACCGGCGTGCCGCGTTCGGCTTTCACCACCAGGTTTTCCAGATCTTCCTTGCCACGCAGGTAACCCTTGCCGCGCACCATATATTCGGTCTCGGCCATTTCCACCACGCGCCCGCCGACATCGCGGTTGCCGTCGCGGATCACCTGGGTGACTTTCGTCAGGGGAATGCCGAAGGCGCGCAGCTTGATGGGGTCGACCGTCACCTGGTACTGCTGCACGAAACCGCCGATCGAGGCGACTTCGGCGACGCCATGCGCCTTGGTGAGCTGGTAGCGCAGATACCAGTCCTGCATCGTGCGCAATTCGGCCAGATTATGCTTCTCGCTGAGCACCGCATACTGGTACACCCAGCCCACGCCGGTCGCGTCCGGCCCGAGTTGCGGCGCGACATTTTTCGGCAGGCGCCCCGCGATGCTGTTGAGGTATTCCAGCACCCGCGAACGCGCCCAGTAGATGTCGGTGCCGTCCTCGAAGATCACGTACACGAACGACGCGCCGAAGAACGAGAAGCCGCGCACCACCTTTGATTTCGGCACCGACAGCATCGCGGTGGTGAGCGGATAGGTGACCTGATCCTCCACCACCTGCGGCGCCTGCCCGGAATACTCGGTATAAACGATCACCTGCACATCCGACAGGTCGGGCAGCGCATCCAGCGGCGTTTTGACGACCGCATAGATGCCCGCCAGCGTGATGAACAGCGTGGCGAGCAACACCAGGAAGCGGTTGCGTGCAGACCAGCCGATGATGGCGGTCAACATGTCAGTGCCCCTCGTGAGGCTTGGCCGGTCTGGCCTGCATCCGGGTAATCACCCATTCACCCGGGTTGCGCTCGACGATTTCAAAACTGATTGAGGTACCCGGTTTGATACCCGCCACCAATGCGGAATTGGCCAGCACGAAGTCCATCGTCATGCCCGGCCAATCCAGCGCCTCGACCGGCCCATGGGTAATATTGACGATGCCGTCCGCGCCGATGGCGTTCAGCGTGCCATGCACCTGATGCCCTACCGTTGTCGCCGGCTGTTTCGATGTGTTCTTCTGGCCGGTTGGCGGCGTGCTGCCGCCATGGATATCAAGACCGCTCAATGCCGCCATCAGATTGCTCTCCGCATCGATCAGGAAATTGGCGGAAATCACCACCTGCTCGCCTTGCGCGACACCCTCCAGCACCTCGACATAATTTTCGCTGCGGCTGCCCAGCTTCACCACGCGCGGGTCGAAGCGTCCCGGCGCGAGCTGCACCAGCACGATCTGGCGCGTGCCGCTGTCGATCACCGCGGAAGCCGGCACGGTCAGCACCTTGTCCTTGCCACCCACCGGAATTTCCACGTTGGCAAACATGGCCGGTTTTAACAAACCTTTCGGGTTGGCAATTTTGATCCGCACCGGCACGGTGCGCGTCGCGGCATTCAGCGTCGGATAAACGAGGCTTACCACGCCCGTGAAGAGCATGTCCGGGTAAGCATCCAGTTTGACCTGCGCCTTGCTGCCGGCCTGCACCAGCCTGATGTTCTGCTCGAAGACATCGGCTATCACCCACACCGTGGAAAGATCGGCAATCTGGTACAACACGTCGCCGGGCATGAAGCGCATGCCCTCCTGTGCTTTCTTCTCGAGCACGATGCCGTTCGCCGGGGTATGAAAGGCGTGAAAAGTCAGGCTGCGCCTGGTCGTCCCGGAGCTGGCCAGCTCTTTCACCTGCTGCTCGGAAATATCCCAGTTCCTGAGGCGCTGCAGGCTGGCTTCGGCAAGCCGCTGCATGCTCTGCCGGGCATCGGCATCCGCGTCTTTCAAGGCCGCGACACCTTGCAGCGCTATCGCATACTCGCGCTGCGCCGACACCAATTCCGGACTGTATATATCGAACAATGCCTGCCCTTTTTTTACCGGCTCTCCGGTCGTCTTGACATGCAGCTTTTCGATCCAGCCCTCGAACTTGGGGGCGATGTTGTGGATAAGCCGCTCATCGACTTCCACCCTGCCCACGGCGCGCACCGTTTTATCCAGCATGCGCATTTCCGCCTGCTCGGTCTTCACCCCCAGCTTCTGCACCTTTTCGATGCTGATTTTTACCTGCGCCGCCCCCCCTGATGCAGCGATGGGCAACCCAGCCTGTCCTGAGTCTGTTGAAGCGGCGCTGCCTGGTTCCTCACCGCCTTCGTACACCGGGACATAGTCCATACCCATCGAATCCTTCTTCGGGGTCGGCGAGGTATCCGGCAGGCCCATCGGGTTGCGGTAATACAGAATCTTGCGCTCTGCCTTGACGGCCTTGACTGTAGCCGGCGCAGGCTGCGCCTGGGTAACCGTGCGCGTGCCGAACCAATATCCGGTTGCGCCTGCGCCCAGCAAGACTGCCGCGCCTATGATTATTCCGGTAAGCGGTTTCATAACTCGTCTCCTATCAGCCGTTCGATTTCCGCAAGGCGCATCTGCGCGTCCGCCTGAGCCTTCAGCACTTCCAGCCTGGCATTCAGGATTTGCCGAGCCGCATCCAGCAAGGTCGCAAAATCCACCTTGCCGTTCTGGTATCCGGCCAGCGCAGATTCGAAAACGGCATTCGCCTGCGGCAGCAGGCCGCTGGAACTCAGCAATTCGGTGCTGTGCGCGGCCTCGATACCCGCCAGATTTTCGGTCAGCGCGGACAACACTCGGTTGGCGGTTGCCTCCTTGCGCGCCCTGGCCGCCGCAAGCATCGCATCGGATTCACGCTCCTGCGAGCGGCGCGCGCCCTGCTGCAACGGAATATTGAGTTCGAGCATCACACCCCACTCGCGCACCGTATTGCCGGACTGCGTCGGAGAAATGCCCAGCATCAAATCCGGATAACGGTTCCGATAGACAAAATCGCGATTTTTTTCGCTTGCGCGAATCCCGGCTTCGTCGACAAACAGATCGGGGTTGTGCTCGCGGATGCGCTGTTCCAATGCCGCCAGGTTTTCCAGGCTCGCGGTTGCGGGGATGCTGCGCAGTTTTTGCGGGGTGGCGAGCGGCAGGTTCGCCGGGCGAGACAACAACGCATTCAGCCGCGCCTCGACCTGCCGCCTGGAATTGTTCAGCGCAACCAGTCCGGTTTTGATGGCGGTTTGCTCGACCTGTGCGCGCACGGCATCCTGTTGCGCAGCAAGCCCGTTGGCATAGCGCACCTGCGCGACTTTTTCCATTTGCGCCACCAGATCGAGCTGATCGCGGGTGATTTTCTGGCTGCCGGCGACCAGGTGATATTGCGCATAAGCCGACTTGATTTGCGCCGACAACTCCGCCCAGGTTGCAACGCTTTGCCCCTGTGCCTGATCTGCGCTGGCCGCGGCTGCATCGCGTTTCAGGTCGCGCTTGCCGTACCACGGCACGCTCTGCAGGAGCGTATAGCGCGTGCTGCCCACTTGCGACGGCAGCAGGCTGGTGCCTTTATTCGTGCCCTGGTTGGTGATGTCCATCAGCTCGGCACGCAGCAAAGGATCGGGCAAAGCCGCCGCCGACTGTGCGCGTTGCGCCGCGGCATCCGCATCGAAGCGCGACGCCGCCAATATGGGGTTATGCTCGCGCGCATACTCCAGCAGCCCGGCGAGATCCGAACCCAGCATGCGATCCCCTGGCATATGATCCTGGGCAGCATAAGCCGGCAGCAGCCACGCACCCACCAACCAGCAAACCGTCAATCCGACAACAAGACGTCTCTTCATGATTCGCTCCTTCAGAACCTGTTCAGTAGACTCTTAATGCCGCGCAAACACCTTGGCATCGCCGTTCTCGCCAACCAGCAGGGTCTCGTATGGCACAGGGCGGTCGCTTTCCATTCCGGGCGAGCCGGGCGGCATCGAAGGCACCGCCAGGCCGATGGCCCCATGACCACCAACTTGGGGGCGCTCCTTGAGCAACCGCTTGATGTCCGCTGCGGGCACATGGCCTTCAACCAGATATTGCCCCGCCCTTGCGGTATGGCACGAACCGTATTTATCGGGCATGCCGAGCTTCTTGCGCGCTGCGGGTATATCGTCCACATCATGCAGAACCACCGTGAAACCGTTCTTCCGGAGATGCTCCGCCCAGAGTTTGCAGCAGCCGCACTGCGCGCTCTTGTAAATTTCCACGACAGGCAAGGCCTGCTCCGGGCCTTGCGGAAACGGTTGCGCCACGCCCGGTAAAGCGGCACCCAACGCGGCACACAGCGCCATGCCTTGCAACAGGACGTGCTTCTCAATAATAATTTTCAAAAATGTATCCATGTTTAAAATCCTTAATGTGCAGAAGACAAGCAGACGCAGTGCGGCTGCCATGCAGTTCGGGACGAGACTTTATACTGAAAGAGCCGCGTGCTTGCGGCAATAACAAAAACACTCGTCCCGCGTTAAGCGCGGGCGAGAGGCGGAGGATCAAGCGGAGTTAATGCAATGGATTGAAACTGCGTCGAAACGGGTGCATACGACATCGCAAATGGCTGAGCTTCCGCCACTGTAATCGAAACGGTCGCCATATACCCGCAGCAGGCCAGATGACAGATGCCTGAGCTTCCGCAGGAAGAATCCTGCTGGTCCTGAATATCCGCTGATTGATCCTGATCCGCAGCAGAAGAGTGCTGCGTGGCAGAAGCATGGTGCAAGCAATGCTCGCCTTCCTGCGCAACAGCAGGATGGCCGCCGCCTTCCATCGCCTGCATGGCAACCGAAACAGCCAGCGCATTGCCGCCAAATAACGGCAACCAGATAGCCAGAATCACTGCAACAAATCTTCTGATGGCGTGTGACATAGACACAGCTTGGCAAAACCCGGTGGTTCTGTCAAATGTAATAATTAGGCGCAGGGCTGTATTGAACAACCCGCGCAATTCCACGATAATGCCCGCCCTTTACCGAACAGGCGATTCCATGCTTAATTTCCGGGCGCTCCACATGAAAAACACGACCCCTCAGAATATGGCATCAAAAGCCTCCTCCTTTAGCCGCATGGCGCTTGCACTGTTGTGCCCTCTGGTAATCGCAGGTTGCCGGGACATCCCCGCCCTCAAGCCGCCCGTATTCGACATGACGCGCCTCAACCAGGACGGCAGCGTAAACGATGGCAAGGACTACGCCAAACAACCCTGGGCATGCGTGCGGGACAACAAGTCAGGCCTGATCTGGGAAGTAAAAAGTCCCAGCGCCGGTTTGCATGACATCAACAACACCTACAGTTGGTACGACCATAATCCGGACAGCAATGGCGGCTTTGCCGGCAAAGCCAAAGGCGGAACATGCAGCGGCAGCGATTGCGATACCGAATCTTTCGCCAAAGCGGCTAATGCCGAAAAACTCTGCGGCTTCGCCGATTGGCATCTGCCCAGCCGCTTTGAACTGGGCACCATAACAGACGAAAGCGTTTTCTTCCCCGGCCCTGCCGTTCCCAAAGCTTTTTTTCCGGAATCACTGCCGGGCAAATACTGGTCTGACACGACATTCAAAACACGGCGCGCCGCGGCTTGGGCATGGCGCCTGGACTACGGCAACGAATACGTCGCTGAAAAAAGCGAAGCACTTAATGCCAGGCTGGTACAAATCGCCCCGAAAACCGGCAAACCTCCGGCAGGCAAATAACCGCGGCTCCTTCCGGCAACCATGCTGCAAGGCTAACCCTTATTGCGGTTATCTGAGCTCCAGAATAAACCGCAGCAAAATTCTGATGTCGTCGTCGCCGAGCCTCGCATACGCCGGCATGGCGGCCTTGCCCCATACACCGCCTTTGCTGCCATTCCTGACGATTCCGGCCAGCCTGTCCTGCGCGCCGGCAGTGCCGCCATATTTCCTGCCGATGTCCCTCAGCGAAGGACCAGAATCGCCCTGTCCATGCCATGGCAATTGAAGCAGCCTTTCTTCTTGGCCAACGCATTAAACGCCGCCGCATCCGGCGCCGCCCCTGCCTGCCCGGCCAGCATCAGCGCCGCCGCAATGCCTGCCCACTGCGCCTTCATGAAATCCTCCCTGCAAAACCAGCCGATGACTCCCCGGCAAATTCCCCGTGACGCGCAGCGCCGCCGTGCTACGCTACCGTCCGCTTTCCTTTATTATTAAAACACAAACAACAAGGCATCTCTTTCCCATTCGAGCACGCCCGATAGAAAGAAAATGAACTGGAACATCAAAAATTGGCGCAGGCGTTACGTCTTGCGGCGCGCAATGCTGCCGGACGAAGCGTGGCGCGCCGCCGTTTCCGGGCTGTCGGTTTTGCGCGGGCTACCGCAAGAGGAATTGGTGCGCCTGCGCGAGCTGGCCACTTTGTTCCTGCACGAAAAGCAGGTGGTCGCAGCCGGCGGATTTTCGCTGGACGACGACACGCGGATCAAGATCGCCGCCCAGGCTTGCCTGCCGATCCTCAATCTCGGGCTGGAATATTATGCGGGCTGGGTGTCGGTGATCGTCTATCCGGGCGAATTCGTGCCGGAACACGAATTCATGGACGAGGATGGCGTGGTGCATGTTGTCCGCGATCCCGCAATGGGAGAATCCTGGGAGCAAGGGCCGGTGATCTTGTCGGGCGCCGATGCCGTGCGTTGCGGCGGACACGACGGCGTCAACGTGGTGATCCACGAATTCACCCACAAGCTGGACATGCTGAACGGCGCAATAAACGGTTTCCCGCCGATGCACCGGGAGATGTCCTCCGAACAGTGGGCGCAAGCCTTCGCTGCCGCCTTCGCCGACTTCTGCGCCAAAGCGGAAAACGGCGAGGAAACGGCGCTTGACCCTTACGGGGCAGAAAGCCCCGCCGAATTTTTCGCCGTGGCGAGCGAGGCTTTTTTTGAAACGCCCCATGCCCTGCAACAGGCATATCCGGACGTGTACCGGCAACTGGCCGCTTTTTACCGCCAGGATCCGGCCAAGCGAGTCCCATAAAACAGGCTGCGGCATTTGATGCCTCCCCGCTAATCCGCTATAATACGCGCCAATTCAAAGCGGGATGAACGCACGGTTCGTCCCGCTTCTTTATGTAAACCGCTTTGGGAGCATCCGGTGCCGCAGACAAGTCCTGCCATTCTAGTTTTATCCGATGGGACAGTGTTTCGCGGAACAGCCATCGGGGCTTCCGGCAGCAGCGCAGGCGAAGTGGTGTTCAACACCTCGATGACCGGCTACCAGGAAATCCTCACCGACCCCTCCTACTGCAAGCAGATCGTCACGCTGACCTACCCGCATATCGGCAACGTCGGGGTGAACAGCGAAGACGTGGAGTCGCGCCGGGTGTTCGCCAGCGGGCTGGTGATCCGCGATCTGTCGCTGGCGGTGAGCAACTTCCGCAGCACGCAATCGCTGCCGGATTACCTGAAAGCCAACAACGTGGTGGCGATCGCCGGGATCGACACGCGCAAACTGACGCGCATCCTGCGCTCCAAAGGCGCGCAGAACGGCTGCATCGCCACCGGCACGGACGAGGCGGCGGCGCTCGCGGCGGCGCGCGGCTTTGCCGGGTTGACAGGAATGGATCTGGCCAAAGAGGTTTCATGCGCCGCCCCCTACTCGTGGACACAACGCGAGTGGGAACTGGGCGTAGGCTACCCGGAGCAGGCGCACTCCAAATACCATGTGGTCGCTTACGACTTCGGCGTGAAGCGCAACATCCTGCGCAAGCTCGCCGAGCGCGGCTGCCGCATCACGGTTGTACCCGCGAAAACGACGGCGGCAGAAGTACTGGCGCTGGAGCCGGACGGCGTGTTCCTGTCTAACGGCCCCGGTGATCCCGAGCCATGCGACTACGCGATCGACGCGACGCGCAAATTCATCGCCGCTGGCGTCCCGCTGTACGGCATCTGCCTCGGGCACCAGTTGATGGGGCTGGCGGTCGGCGCGAAGACGGTCAAGATGAAGTTCGGCCATCGCGGCGCGAACCATCCGGTGCAGGACACGCAGAGCAGGCGCGTGATGATTACCAGCCAGAACCACGGCTTCGCGGTGGATGCGGCAACGCTGCCAGCAAATGCGCGCGTCACGCACGTCTCGCTGTTCGACGGCACGTTGCAAGGCTTCGAGCTGACCGACAAGCCGGCATTCTGTTTCCAGGGGCACCCGGAAGCGAGCCCGGGGCCGCACGACGTGGATTATTTGTTCGACAAATTTATTGATTTAATGAATAGTCGTTAGTCGCTAGACGTTAGTCGTTAGTTGGCGTGGTCGCTTCGCGGCTTTTCACTAACGACTAGCGACTAACGTCTAGCGACTGAAAAAAATGGCAAAACGCACTGACATAAAAAGCATCCTGATCATCGGCGCCGGCCCCATCGTCATCGGGCAGGCGTGCGAATTCGACTATTCCGGCGCGCAGGCCTGCAAGGCGCTGCGCGAGGAAGGCTATCGCGTCATCCTGGTGAACTCGAACCCGGCCACCATCATGACCGATCCGGGCATGGCGGATGCGACTTACATCGAGCCGATCACCTGGAAGATGGTGGCGAAGATCATCGCCAAGGAAAGGCCCGACGCGATCCTGCCGACGATGGGCGGGCAGACCGCGCTGAACTGCGCGCTGGACCTGTCCAAGCACGGCGTGCTGGAAAAATATAACGTCGAGATGATCGGCGCGTCGCGCGAGGCCATCGACAAGGCCGAAGACCGCGAAAAATTCAAGCAGGCGATGACGCGCATCGGCCTGGCCTCGGCGCGCTCCGCGATTGCGCACAGCATGGAAGAGGCGTTGCAGGTGCAGCAGGTGATGGGCTTTCCGACCATCATCCGCCCGTCGTTCACCATGGGCGGCAGCGGCGGCGGCATCGCCTACAACCGCGAGGAATTCGTCGAGATCTGCGAACGCGGTCTGGAGGCCTCGCCGACGCGCGAGCTGCTGATCGAGGAATCGCTGCTCGGCTGGAAAGAATTCGAGATGGAAGTGGTGCGCGACCGCAACGACAACTGCATCATCATCTGTTCCATCGAAAATCTGGATGCGATGGGCGTGCATACCGGCGACTCGATCACCGTCGCGCCCGCGCAGACGCTGACCGACAAGGAATACCAGATCATGCGCGACGCCTCGCTGGCGGTGCTGCGCGAGATCGGCGTGGATACCGGCGGTTCCAACGTACAGTTCGCGATCAACCCGGACGACGGGCGCATGGTGGTGATCGAGATGAACCCGCGCGTGTCGCGCTCGAGCGCGCTGGCCTCCAAGGCAACCGGCTTCCCGATTGCCAAGGTCGCGGCAAAGCTGGCGGTCGGCTACACCCTCGACGAGCTGAAAAACGACATCACCGGCGGTGCGACGCCCGCGTCGTTCGAGCCGACCATCGACTATGTGGTGACCAAGATTCCGCGCTTCGCCTTCGAAAAATTCCCGCAGGCCAACGACCGCCTGACCACGCAGATGAAATCGGTCGGCGAGGTGATGGCGATCGGCCGCACCTTCCAGGAATCGTTCCAGAAAGCCCTGCGCGGCCTGGAAGTCGGCGTACACGGCCTGGATGTCAAATACACCGACCGCGAGGCGATTGCTGCCGAGCTGGGCAGCCCCGGGCCGGATCGCATCTGGGCGGTGGGCGATGCGTTCCGCCTCGGCATGAGCGTGGAAGAAGTATTCGGCATCAGCAAGATCGACCCGTGGTTCCTGGTGCAAATAGAAGACCTGATCCGCCAGGAAAAATCCCTGGCCGGACGCACCCTGGAAAGCCTGAACGCGGACGAGATGCGCGCGCTGAAACGCAGCGGCTTTGCCGATGCGCGGCTGGCAAAGCTGATGGATACCGACGAGGCCGCATTGCGCGCGTATCGTCATGCATTGAATGTGCGCCCGGTGTTCAAGCGCGTGGACACCTGCGCGGCGGAGTTCGCCACCAACACCGCCTATATGTATTCCACCTACGAGGAGGAATGCGAGTCGCAACCGACCAACAAGAAGAAGATCATGGTGCTGGGCGGCGGGCCGAACCGCATCGGGCAGGGCATCGAATTCGACTACTGCTGCGTGCATGCCGCGCTGGCGATGCGCGAGGACGGCTACGAGACCATCATGGTCAACTGCAACCCCGAGACCGTGTCCACCGACTACGATACTTCCGACCGGCTGTATTTCGAATCGCTGACGCTGGAGGACACGCTGGAAATCGTCGCGGTGGAGAAGCCTGCCGGAGTGATCGTGCAATTCGGCGGGCAGACGCCGCTCAAGCTGGCGCACGGGCTGGAAAAGAACGGCGTGCCGATCATCGGCACGACGCCGGACATGATCGATTGCGCGGAAGACCGCGCGCGCTTCCAGCAGATGCTGCACGCGCTGAACCTAAAACAGCCGCCCAACCGCACCGCGAGCGTTGTTGCGGACGCCATCGCGGGCGCCGCCGAGATCGGCTATCCGCTGGTGGTGCGCCCCTCCAACGTGCTGGGCGGGCGCGCGATGGAAATCATCCACGCGCAGACCGACCTGGAGCGCTACATGCGCGACGCCGAAGAGATGTCCAAGACCTTCCCCGAGCGCATGCCGATCCTGCTCGACCGCTTCCTCAACGACGCGATCGAAGTGGACGTGGATGCGGTATCGGACGGCAAGCAGGTGATCATCGGCGGCATCATGGAACACATCGAGCAGGCCGGCGTGCACTCCGGCGACTCGGCCTGTTCGCTGCCGCCGTTTAGCCTGTCGAAGGAAATGCAGGACGAATTGCGCCGCCAGACGGTAGCGATGGCCAAAGCGCTCAACGTGGTCGGCCTGATGAACGTGCAGTTCGCGATTCAAAATGACAAGATGGGGCGCGGCACCGTGTATGTGCTGGAAGTGAACCCGCGCGCGTCGCGCACCGTGCCTTTCGTGTCCAAGGCGACCGGCGTGCCGCTGGCGAAGATCGCGGCGCGCTGCATGGCCGGTCAGACGCTGGCGCAGCAGGGCGTGACCGGCGAAGTCATCCCGCCGTACTATTCAGTCAAGGAAGCGGTGTTCCCGTTCATCAAGTTCCCCGGCGTGGATACGATCCTCGGCCCGGAAATGAAATCCACCGGCGAGGTGATGGGCGTCGGCGAGACCTTCGCCGAGGCGTTCGTGAAATCGCAGCTCGCGGCCAGCGTGAAATTGCCCAAGGACGGCAAGGTATTCATCAGCGTGCGCGAGGCGGACAAACCCGGCGTGGTGGAAATCGCACGCTCGCTGGTGCAACTGGGGTTCACCATCCTGGCAACGCGCGGCACGGCGACGATCATCAGGAATGCCGGCGTTGCGGTGACGGTGGTGAACAAGGTGGCGGAAGGCCGCCCGCATATTGTGGACATGATCAAGAACGGCGAAGTCAATCTCATCGTCAATACCGTGGACAGTAAACCCTCCGCGATGCGCGACTCGTATTCCATCCGCCATGCCGCGTTGCAGGGGCGGATAACCTACTACACCACGCTGGCCGGCGCGCGCGCCGCCTGCGTCGGGATGCAGCATCTGGCCGAGTTGCAGGTATATGACCTGCAATCGTTGCAACAACGTCTAGTCGCTAGTTGTTAGTCGCTAGTTTTTAGTTAAAACCAAAAAACACGCGCAGCGACAACACAACTAACGACCACCGACTAACGACTAATAACTGAGGAAGTATTTGTATGAGCAAAATTCCATTGACTATCATCGGTGCGGATTTGCTGCGCCAGGAACTGCACCACCTCAAGACGGTGGAACGCCCGGCGGTGATCAATGCGATCTCCGAGGCGCGCGCGCAGGGCGACCTGTCGGAAAACGCCGAATACGACGCCGCCAAGGAACGCCAATCCTTCGTTGAGGGACGTATCGTCGAACTGGAAGGAAAACTGGGCAGCGCGCAGATCATCGACCCGAAAACCATCAGCGCCGACGGGCGCTGCGTGTTCGGCTCGACCGTGGTGCTGGAAGACATCAACAACGGCGATGTGGTCACCTACCAGATCGTCGGCGACGACGAGGCGAATATCCGGGAGCGCAAGATTTCCATCAGCTCGCCGATCGCGCGCGCGCTGATCGGCAAATACAGCGGCGATATCGCCGAGGTGCAGGCGCCGGGCGGAGTGCGGGAATACGAAGTGGTGAACGTGCAATATATCTAAAGGCAGTTGGTAGTCGTTAGACGCTAGTCGTTAGTTAAACAAAAACCCGCGTAGCGGACAAGACCAACTAGAAACTAACGACTAACGTCTAGCGACTGCCCAACTGCTTCTTGGACAGCGGCCTCTTGCCCTTGTGGCGTGGCGCTTTCCTGATTTCCGGCAATTGCGCCTCGGGGTTAGGCTGATAGACCACCAGGATTTTGCCGATATGCTGTACCGGCGCGGCGTTCAGTTTGGTACAGATTTCAGCCAGGATGGCTTCGCGTTGCGGCCGTTCCGCCATGACCTTGATCTTGATGAGCTCATGGATTTTCAGGCTCGCCGCAATTTCCTTCAACACGGCTTCGGTCAGACCGGCATTGCCGATCATCACCGTCGGATTCAGGGCGTGGGCGCGGCCTTTCAGGGCGAGGCGTTCGGGTACGGTAAGAGATAACATAACAAGCTTCCAGATTTAAGGCGCGAATTCTATCAGGTTGTTGCTAATACCAAAGAAAATGTGATTGTTTTTTATAAACCTAATTAGGCCCATGCACAACGTAGCGAGCGAAGTAGTTGTGGATGGGCTCTGAGTACGATGAAGCCTTCCAAAACAAGCAAACAGTGGATGCGCGA
The DNA here is from genome assembly GCA_963828205.1 of uncultured beta proteobacterium. Taxonomy (GTDB): domain Bacteria; phylum Pseudomonadota; class Gammaproteobacteria; order Burkholderiales; family Gallionellaceae; genus Gallionella. Next base: position 572,474 of record CAWHDU010000004.1, on the reverse strand, counting down.
GCATGTCAACGATCCTTTCGTGCAGCTTGCGCAAAAGGAAGGCCGCCGCTCGCGCGCCGCCTACAAACTGCTGGAAATCGACGCCAAAGACCACCTGCTCAAGCCCGGCATAGTCGTGGTGGACCTGGGCGCGACGCCGGGCGGCTGGTCGCAGGCAGCGGCGGGCAAGGTCGGACGCAGCGGCAAGGTGATCGCCCTGGATCTGCTGCCGCTCGATCCGCTGGCAGGAGTAGAGTTCATCCAGGGAGACTTCCGCGACGAGGCAGTGTTGCAGCAACTGGAAAGCCTGCTGCGAGGCAGGCCGGTCGACCTTGTAATTTCAGACATGTCGCCCAATATCTGCGGCATAGCCTCGGCCGATCAGGCGCGCGCCATGCATCTTGCGGAACTGGCGATGGAATTCGCACTCGAACACCTGAAACCGGGAGGGCATTTTCTCGTCAAGGTATTCCAGGGCACGGGATTCGAGGATTTTCACCGGCTGATGCGCAGCCGTTTCGCCAAAGTGGCCACGCGCAAGCCCAAGGCATCGCGCGACCGGAGCAGCGAGGTGTATTTATTAGCCACCGGAAAGCTTGAGTAATCCGGCAATCCATAGTTTAATGGCTTGGCATGGCGACTGCAGTGTTGCCGCTTAAGGAGTTATCTTGAACAACATGTTTAAAAGTATTGCGATCTGGCTGGTTGTCGCCTTGGTGCTGATGACCGTTTTCAACCATTTCAACGGCCGCCAGCAGACTGCTCCGCAGTCGCAGCTCGACTATTCGCAATTCCTCGAGGAAGTGAAGCAGGGACACATCAGCAAGGTGACCATCGAAGGGCGCACCCTGAAGGCGACCACCGCCGATGGCAACCGCATCACCAGCTATGCGCCAAGCGATCTGTGGATGGTCTCCGACCTGCTCAAGAATGGCGTGAAGATCGAAGCCAAACCGGAAGAAGAGCCCTCCTTCCTGATGAATATTTTCGTTTCATGGTTCCCGATGATCCTGCTGATCGGCGTGTGGATATTCTTCATGCGCCAGATGCAGGGCGGCGGCAAGGGCGGCGCGTTCTCGTTCGGCAAGTCGCGCGCGCGCATGCTCGACGAAAACAAGGAACGCTTCACGTTTGCCGACGTGGCCGGCTGCGACGAGGCCAAGGAGGAAGTGTCCGAACTGGTCGATTTCCTGCGCGACCCGTCCAAATTCCAGAACCTCGGCGGACGTATCCCGCGCGGCGTGCTGCTGGTCGGCAGCCCCGGCACCGGCAAGACGCTGCTGGCTAAGGCGATCTCCGGCGAAGCCAAGGTGCCGTTCTTCTCGATCTCCGGATCGGACTTCGTGGAAATGTTCGTCGGCGTCGGCGCGGCGCGCGTGCGCGACATGTTCGAGCAGGCCAAGAAACACGCCCCGTGCATCGTGTTCATCGACGAAATCGACGCGGTCGGACGCCAGCGCGGCGCCGGCCTCGGCGGCGGCAACGACGAGCGCGAGCAGACCCTGAATGCGCTGCTGGTGGAAATGGACGGCTTCGAGGGCGCTTCCGGCGTGATCGTGATCGCCGCGACCAACCGCCCCGACGTGCTCGACCCCGCGCTGCTGCGCCCGGGACGCTTCGACCGCCAGGTGGTGGTGCCGCTGCCGGATATTCGTGGCCGCGAACAAATTTTGATGGTGCACATGCGCAAGGTGCCGGTGTCTTCCGATGTGAAGGCCGACATCCTGGCGCGCGGTACGCCGGGCATGTCCGGCGCCGACCTGGCGAATCTGGTCAACGAAGCTGCCCTGTTCGCGGCGCGGCGCAACAAGCGCTTTGTCGATATGGAGGATTTCGAGGCGGCCAAGGACAAGATCATGATGGGCGCGGAGCGCCGTTCGATGGTGATGCCGGAGGAAGAGCGCAAGAATACCGCTTACCACGAGTCCGGCCATGCGGTGGTCGCCAAGCTGATGCCCAAGACCGATCCGGTGCACAAGGTCACCATCATCCCGCGCGGGCGCGCGCTGGGCCTGACCATGCAGTTGCCTGCCGAAGACCGCTACAGCATGGACAAGGAGCGCATCCTGTCCACCATCGCGGTGCTGTTCGGCGGCCGTATCGCCGAGGAAATCTTCATGAACCAGATGACCACCGGCGCATCCAACGATTTTGAACGCGCCACTGCTATGGCGCGGAGCATGGTCACTCAATGGGGCATGTCGGAGGCGCTGGGAACGATGGTGTATGCCGAAAACGAGGGCGAAGTATTCCTCGGGCGTTCGGTGACCACGCACAAGAACATCTCCGAGGCGACCATGCAGCAAGTCGATGCGGAGATCCGCCGCATCATCGACCAGCAGTACGGGCTGGCGCGCCGCCTGATCGAGGAAAACCGCGACAAGATCGAAGTCATGGCCAAATCCCTGCTGGAATGGGAGACGCTCGACACCGACCAGATCGACGACATCATGGCCGGCAATCCGCCGCGCCCGCCCAAACCAAGCCAAAGCACCCAGGCGCCGCCGCAGCCGCCGCAGGATGCCGCACCGGCAGCAAAACCTACGCAACCTGCGCAGGAAACCTGAAAGGCAGTCGTTAGACGTTAGTCGCTAGTCGTTAGTCGTTAGTAAAATCGCCCCGCGTAGCGGACAACGCCAACTAGCTACTAACGACTAACGACTAGCGGCTGTTGTTATGTTCCTCCACTGCGGCAATTTCCACCTCGATCTCTCCCGCCCTCTGGTGATGGGCATCATCAACGTCACGCCCGATTCGTTCTCCGACGGCGGACAGCATCTGCGGCGCGAAGCCGCAATTACCCACGCGCAACAACTGATCGCCGAGGGCGCGGACATCATCGACATCGGCGGCGAATCCACCCGTCCCGGCGCGCAGCCGGTCGGCGTACAGGAAGAGCTGGAGCGCGTGCTGCCGATCATCGAAGGCTTGCGCGGCATTTCCGTTCCGATTTCTATCGACACCTGCAAGCCGGAAGTGATGCAGGCGGCAATTTCCGCCGGGGCGCAGATGGTCAACGACATCAACGCGTTGCAGGACGCCGCCGCGATGAAAGCGGTTTCCGCCGGAAATGTCGCGGTATGCCTGATGCACAAGCAGGGCGACCCGCAAACCATGCAGCAGCAACCGCACTATCAAAATGTTATCGCCGAAGTGGGCGAATTCCTGCGCGGGCGCATCGCCGCCGCCGAGGCTGCCGGGATCGGACGCGAGCGCATCGTGGTCGATCCGGGCTTTGGCTTTGGCAAGACTCTGGAGCATAATCTCGACCTGTTGCGCCACCTCGGCAATCTCTGCGAGCTGGGCGTGCCGGTTCTGGCCGGGCTGTCGCGCAAATCGATGCTCGGCGCGATCACCGGGCAGGACGTGAATCACCGCGTGGCGGCGAGCGTCGCGGCGGCACTGATCGCGGTGCAGCGCGGCGCATCCATCGTGCGCGTACACGACGTGCGCGAAACGGTGGATGCGTTAAAGATTTTAAGTGCAGTAAATTCGTAAAATCTTAGCCACAGAGATCACAGAGGACACAGAGAACGAAGCGCGGCGAACAAGCAGCGACTCCGGATCAGGACTTTGTTGTTGCCTTTCTCTGTGCTCTCTGTGTACTCTGTGGCAAATGTTTTTTGGTTTAAGGTGATAACGTGAGCAGAAAATATTTCGGAACCGACGGCGTGCGCGGGCGCGTGGGCGAACACCCCATCACGCCGCAATTCGTGATGCATCTTGGCTATGCCGCAGGCAAGGTGCTGGGCAGTTCCGGCGACATGCGCGGCGAACGCCCCGGCGTTCTGATCGGCAAGGACACGCGCATCTCCGGCTATATGCTGGAATCCGCGCTGGAAGCCGGCCTGATCGCGGCGGGCATCGACGTGTATCTGGCCGGGCCGGTGCCGACCCCGGCGGTCGCCTACCTGACTCGCGCATTGCGCCTGCAGGCCGGCATCGTGATCTCCGCCTCGCACAACCCCTTCGAAGACAACGGCATCAAGTTTTTCTCGGCCCATGGCGCCAAGCTGCCGGACGAGACCGAGCGCGCCATCGAGGCGGAACTGGACAACCCGATGCAGACCAACGCGTCAGAAAACCTCGGCAAGGCCAAGCGCATCGACGACGCGGCCGGGCGCTACATCGAATTCTGCAAGAGCACCTTCCCGTGCGAACTGGACCTGCGCGGCCTGAAGATCGTGGTGGACAGCGCACACGGTGCGGCCTACCACATCGCGCGCCACGTGTTCCACGAACTCGGCGCGGAAGTCGTCGCCATCGGCGCGGAACCTGACGGCAAAAACATCAACGACGGCTATGGCGCGACCGCGCCTGCCAACCTGTGCAAGGCGGTAATCGAACATAAGGCGGATATCGGTATCGCGCTGGACGGCGACGGCGACCGTCTGATCATGACGGACGCCTCCGGCAAACTCTACGACGGCGACCAGTTGCTGTACATCATCGCCAGACACCGCCAGGCGCAGGGCACATTGCACGGCGGCGTGATCGGCACGCTGATGACCAACCTCGCCTTCGAACACGCGATGCAGAAGCTCGGCATCCCCTTCCAGCGCGCCAGGGTCGGCGACCGCTACGTGATGGAATTGCTGCTCGAAAAAGGCTGGCAGCTCGGCGGCGAAAATTCTGGCCACATCATCTGCCTCGACAAGCACAGCACCGGCGACGGCATCGTCTCCGCCCTGCAAGTGCTGCACGCGCTGCGCGCCACCAGCCAGACGCTGGCGCAGGCCGCGCAAGACCTCGCGATGTACCCGCAGGTGCTGATCAACGTGAAAGTCGCCGACGCCAAGGCCTGTTGCGCCAACGGCAAGGTCGGCGCGGCGGTGGCGGATGCCGAGGCCGCGCTGGATGGCAAGGGGCGGGTGCTGTTGCGGCCTTCCGGCACCGAGCCGCTGTTAAGGGTGATGGTGGAGGGGGAGGATGGGGAATTGGTGAAGAGGTGTGCAGAGGGGATTGCGGGGGTGGTGAGGGGGGTGGCTTAACGTTTAAGTTAGGCATCACGTTCTGTTCAGGAAATCACCACTGCCCGCAAAGACCGAGAACCGGGAGCTCATGCTAATCCTCTCGACCGCCCCCTTTTGACACACACCAGACTTTTCACCCCTCGATACTTACTGCCAGATACCGGTCATCAGAGTATTTCATTCGGATCATAAATTACGAGGGTTTGCTGCTGGCTGCTTCAGGTTGTTAAACATCCCCAAACTCTGTCAGTTCTCACGTTGCCATTGCCTCCACGCCATACGGCCAGCAGATTCTGTCCGAGAATTCGATGCTATTTATGTTGATGCGGCAAGAATAATTCGGCTATCGGCACTTCGAAGGCACATGCAATTTTTTCGATGTTGTCTAGCGAAATGTTGCGCACTCCTCGCTCGCAATGGGCAATAAAGGTTCTGTGCAGCCCGGTTTCAAACGCCAAGAACTCTTGTGACCAGCCGCGCTCTGCGCGCATTGCACGGATATTCATGGCAAGCACCTCGCGTGCAAAGCCGGCAGAATTGGGATGAAAAACCATGTCATGAGTTTTACCCAGTTGACGTGTTTAAGTCAGCCGCGTATAAGTCACACTCGGATAAATGGGTGGCAGCAACCGACTCATCGCAATACACAGATTTATCTATTTTGGCGCTCTGTAATTTTGCGTTCTACAGCCAGTGGCATGCGGTTCTGGAACGAGAAAAGACGAGCTACAAAAGGTAGTGTCTATGAAAAATATTGGGACTATGCCTGCTGGCAGTCAGCCTCTACAAAAACCTGTTGCGGCAACTGGCGCAGGTGAAAACTGGCAATGCTGACCGGCGAAAAAACAACTCAATGAATTACTTTTTGTGGAAGTTCTAACTTAACAGGGAGACATCATAATGAACGAACATTTAAATACCGAAAAAGATTTTCAGCCACCTACTCACTCCAAAGCACAGAGTAGTAAATTTAAGCCTTTGGCAGCCGCAGTCTTGTTTGGATTTGTGAGTTTGACATCCGGCTGTGCATACACACTGTGCGACAAGTGTGATGCACAGCGTTCTGCGGAGGCATTTAAGCAATCAGCGAATCCACCTCAATCATCGAATCCGCCCGATCTTCATGCTTTTGCATCTAAAGAAGTCAAGATAACCGCCGTCGGCTATGGCGCGAGCAGCTCTTATGAAGGATATACTCCAGGCCAGAAAAAATTGATGGCAATGCGTACCTCAAAATTGGATGCCTATCGCGCGCTGGCTGAGCAAGTTCAGGGTGTACGTGTCAATGGAAACAGCACAGTTTCAGCCATGATGGCCCAAGTGGACAGTTTCCGCGTGTTAGTGGATGCCTATCTTCGCGGAGCGCAGATAGTTGCTGTAACGCCGATGAATGACGGGAATTATGAAACGACGATGGAACTGACGTTGGATAGCCGTTTCTTTTATGCATTCTCTCAGTATGAAAAAAATAATCCGCAAACTGAGGTAGTTGGATCGAACGTCAAGGGCGCTGTCGGGCCAGGTTATATCTATAGCAATAAATTCTATTATTCCGAGTAAGGCGTGTTTACACGCAAGGGAATTGCCTGCAAATACGTTGCGGCGCTGCTCTGTCTGACAGTCTCGGTTGGCTTTGCAAAAGCGGAAACAGCACATACAGGTGAGACATATGCCGAGGGGGTTGCCACGATTGAGCATGGTGACCGTGATGCAGCACGGCAAAGGGCGCTGGAAGATGCTTTGATTCAAGCGTCTTTGTCACTGGGCGCCCACGTGCTGTCCACGGAGCAACTGAACGCAAGCAATGTTCAGCTGCAAAGCCTGCAAATACGGCCAACTCAATGGATTGCCAGATATTCAATACTCAGGGAGTGGGAAGATCAAGCCATGTACCATGTGGCAGTGAGTGCCGAAGGAAAAGGGGAAGCTTCTGTTACAAATATTCATGCGGTAAAAAAGAAAGTTGCGTTCACCCAATTCGATGTAGTAAATACTATCCAAGTTGACGACATCAGAAATATTTATGACGGCTTACCCATAGAACTCTCCAGACGTTTGGAAGCTGGCGGTGGATTCCTGTCCAATTACGTGAGCGGCAATATTCCAAGAGACGTTGATGCACTTCAACAGAAGGCGGTTATACGGATTGCCAACGAATCGGGGGCGCAGTTTATGGTGTCTGGCAGGGTGCTCGATGCGGGCATTGACCGGAAAGATGGTTTTTGGGGCACGTCGCTCGGCAGAAAGACCAGAAGGCATTTCCAGATTGAATTTGCTGTTCATGACGGTTTAACCGGCGTCCAATTGTATTCGCACCGTTTGGAAGACGATGCGCAGGGTGAGGTAATGATAGGCAACGATAAGCCTTTCGGAAGCAGTATCTTTTATCAAACCGAATCCGGCCGTGCGCTAAACCGATTGATAAGTGCCGTAACTATAAAAATCAGCGAAGCCATGGCATGTTTGCCTTTCTCTGCTCGTGTCGTCCGCGTGGAAAGCCAAAGCGTATACCTGGATGCCGGAGAGACCTCGATGTTGAAGGTGGGCGATAAATTAGCTCTTTACTCTGACGACTTCAACACGCCAGTTGTTGGTGTAACAAGCGCGATGCTTGGCATACCGGAACGCCCTGTAACTACTGTTACGCTGATAAAAATTCAACCCCGGTTTTCAATTGCAGAATTGCCGGAAGACGCCTTTAAGCTCGGAATTAAAACAGGGGGCATCGCAAGATTTGAGTTCGATGGCAAAGGGCGTGGCTCGTCTAATTGTTTACAATGAACCTATGGGGGTAATGATGAAAAGTCTATCTGTTATTTCGATGCTGTTGATATGCTCCAGTCTGATGCAGATTCAGTCGGCTTATGCAGTCATGAACCCAAAAGACCCGCATAAATTGTTGCTGAAAAAGACAGGGAAGTCAGAAAAAAAACAAGAAAAACAAAATGCAAATCAAAAACAAAACCAATCCGCTTCCGCAGAGAAAACTGCCGCGTTTGAAAATCAATCCAGTCAAACTGGCCAGCCGAGGTTCGAGCCATATTCGTATCCTTAATTTTTGGTTATACGTGCTGCTGACCCATGCTATGAGCAAGATAGCCGAATAGTTCTGTGACATTCTTATCGGTAACGTGCGCTGCGCGCAGCGCTACAACTTCTGTTCTTCTCCTTTCACGTAGTGCCCACGCGGCAATTCAATAATCGGTGGGCAACGAGTTGCCCACCCTACAAAACCAGCATTTCGCTTTCCATTCCCCTGAGCGCCGCCTCGATCGGATGCAAACAAGCGGAGGTTTAGGCGAGGACTGTTTGAGCGCACAGCGCGAGTTCCGCAGCCCCGCTTGTTTGTGTCTGATCGAGGGAACCCCCGCAGGGGGCGGCAAACCGGGGTTGCCTTCTTTTTGGTTACTTTTTCTTGGCGACGCAAGAAAAAGTGACTAGCTGCCGGGCTACCCCCGGCGGTTTTGATTTAGCAGTAGGATGGGTTGAGCAACGCGATACCCATCGGTTATGGTGCTTGTGTTGGGTATCGTTTCACTCAACCCAACCTACGGAGACTATTTATATTGATCCCCCCTTAACATTCTGAAACAATTTCCGGAACATTGTTTACAAACATCGAGTCTCATTGGAGTACTATTTACTCGCCGTGAAAGCAATCGAATGGCAAACAAAGAAACCCGGCAGCGTTTGCAGGCTATTGAAAAATGCAGTACGGAGTGACTGAAGTTCAGACAATTTTCCGTCGCGTGGAAAAATTCAAAAGGAGAACCATCATGAAACGGCACATCATTTCAATATTGGCTGTCACTGTTCTGGCCGCTGCCATGCCTGCCCTGGCAGAACCTCCTCCCAGGCATCACAGACCCGGACACGGCTGGGCCCGCCCGGACATCCGCCATTTCGACCATCGCCATTTCGATGTCTGGCGCGGCGGCAAATGGCATCATGGTCGGCACGATGGCCGGCTCGGCTGGTGGTGGATCGCCGCCGGAATGTGGTATTTCTACCCGCAACCTGTCTATCCCTACCCCGACCCTTATGTCCCGCCGGTCGTGGTAGTACCGCAGGCTACGGCGCCTGCTCCCCAGCCGACCGCTCCTGTCATACAGCAGCAGGCCCAGAAATGGTATTACTGCGAGGCCAGCAAGGGTTATTATCCTTACGTGCCAAGTTGCCCGGCGGGCTGGAAAGAGGTACCGGCAACACCGCCCGGCGCTCCGGCTCAATAATCAAAGAGAGGGGAATTCATCATGCGAAAAATCCTTGCTTATCCGATTCTGGCGGCAGTCTTAGCCGGATGCGCCACGGCGCCTACCGGGCCGCGCGTCGCGGTGATGCCGGCACCGGGAAAACCCTTTGAGGTGTTTGTGGCGGAAGACCAGTTATGCCGCAGCTTTGCCGAGCAATCCGTCGGCCAGTCGCGCAACGACGCCGCCACGCAGAACTTCGTCGGCGCCGCCATCGTGGGGACGGCTGTCGGCGCCGCTGCGGGAGCCTTGAGCGGCGGGCATGACAGCGGCGGTGCCGCCGCTGCGGGGCTTCTTGCCGGCAGCATGATCGGCGCGGGCGAAAGCGCGGGCGCCTCGTATGATGCGCAGCGGCGCTATGACGTCGCCTACCAGCAGTGCATGTATGCCAAGGGCAACCAGATCCCCGGCTATGCGGCGCCTCGCCCCTATTATTCGCCACCTCCGCCGCCGCCCGCTCCCGCCGGAGCCGCGCCTTACCCTCCTCCTCCGCCGCGCTGAACAACAAGCCAGGGCAAAACCAGAGCTAATCGCACATGGCTCTGGTTGGCTCGGGCGCATTGAGTACGCCCAGCATTGCGTCCGCCCGCCAGTTGGCAACGGCCCAGTCCAGTATGGTTTGCAGGTCGCCGTGCCGCAATTCGGCAGGCGGCTGCTGGCGCAGGAAAACAATCGCCGCGTACAACGTTGCAACGATGTCGCGTTGCCCGACAGGCTGGGCGCGGGTTTGCTTGCCGAGTTTCTCGCCTTGCTCGTTCACCGCCACCGGCAGGTGCATGTAAGCCGGGGTGGCAAACCCGAGCAGCCGCTGCAAATAAATCTGGCGCGGCGTGGAGTTGAGCAGGTCGGCCCCGCGCACCACATCGGTAATCCCCTGCGCGGCATCATCCACCACCACCGCAAGCTGATAAGCAAACAGCCCGTCGGCGCGCTTCACGACGAAATCGCCGATCTCGCTTTCGAGGTGCTGAACGATATGGCCTTGCAAGGCGTCATCGAATTTAACGCGCCCCCTCTCCTCCACCCCATGCGAGGGAAATCGGTCGGTACGCACCCGCCATGCCCTGCCCTCCCGCCCTGCCAGAATACCGTTGCGGCAAGTGCCCGGATAGACCAGTTCGTCGCCGCGCTGCAACGCGGAATCGGCGATTTCCTTGCGCGTGCAGGCGCAGGGATAGAGATGTCCGGCGCTGCGGAGCCGTTCGAAAGCTTCCTGATAGGCGGCAGTGCGCCGGCTCTGGTAGACGATGTCTTCGTCCCAGTGCAGCCCGAATGCTTCCAGCATTTTGAGAATGTCATCTGCGGCGCCTCCGACGATACGCGGGGTATCGAGGTCTTCCATGCGCACCAGCCAGACGCCGCGATGGTGTTTTGCGTCGAGGTAGCTGCCGACGGCGGCGGCCAGCGAGCCGAAATGCAAAAGGCCGGTGGGGGATGGGGCGAAGCGCCCGCGATAGTTGTTGGGTGGCATTCTGTAGCAGGTTAGATGAAGCGTAGCGATAACCAACGAATGGTTTGCTGGCGGAGGTGATGGGCATCGCGGAGTTTACCCTGAGCACCGTCGAATGGCTCCACCCATCCTACGCTTGCTGGCAGAATTATTGCGCCGCCTCCGCAAACCCGTGAATCAGACCGCCACCGCTTCTTCCGCAAAGTCCAAGCCAACCTTGCCGTCCTTCACGTCCACGGTGACCTTGCCGCCGTTGGCCAGCTTGCCGAACAGCAGTTCGTCGGCCAATGCGGAGCGGATGGTGTCCTGGATCAGGCGCGCCATCGGACGGGCACCCATCTTCGGGTCGAAGCCGTGCTCGGCGAGGTAATCCTTGAGCGCATCGGTAAACACGACATCCACCTTCTTCTCGTGCAATTGTTCCTCGAGCTGCATCAGGAACTTGTCCACCACGCGCAGGATGACTTCGTGATCCAGCGGCGCGAAGGAAACGATGGCATCGATCCGGTTGCGGAATTCCGGGGTGAACAGGCGCTTGATGTCGGCCATCTCGTCGCCCGCCGTCGCGGTCTTGGTGAAACCGATCTGGGTCTTGTGCAGCGCTTCCGCGCCCGCGTTAGTGGTCATGACGATCACCACGTTGCGGAAATCGGCCTTGCGCCCATTGTTGTCGGTCAGCGTGCCGTGATCCATCACCTGCAGCAGGATGTTGAATATATCCGGGTGTGCCTTCTCGATCTCGTCCAGCAGCAGCACCGCATGCGGCTGCTTGGTGATCGCTTCGGTGAGCAGGCCGCCCTGGTCGAAGCCGACATAGCCCGGCGGCGCGCCGATCAGGCGCGACACGGCATGGCGCTCCATGTATTCGGACATGTCGAAGCGGTGCAGCGGCATGCCCATCGCATAGGCCAGCTGGCGCGCCACTTCGGTCTTGCCGACCCCGGTCGGGCCGGAAAACAGGAAGCTGCCGATCGGCTTTTGCGAGTTGCCGAGGCCGCTGCGCGACATCTTGATGGCGGTGGCGAGCGCGTCGATCGCCTTGTTCTGGCCGAACACCACCGCCTTCAAATCGCGATCCAAGTTCTTCAGCGCATTGCGGTCGTCATGCGATACGGTGCGCGGCGGAATGCGCGCGATCTTGGCGATGATCTCTTCGATCTCATGCTTGCCGATGGTCTTTTTCTGTTTCGATTTCGGCAGGATGCGCTGCGCTGCGCCCGCCTCGTCCAGCACGTCGATGGCCTTGTCAGGCAAATGGCGGTCATTGATGAAGCGCGCGGAAAGCTCCGCCGCGCTGGTCAAAGCCGCCGCGCTGTACTTGACGCTATGGTGCTCCTCGAAACGCGATCTCAGGCCGCGCAGAATCGCAACGGTTTGCTCCACCGACGGCTCCGGCACATCGATCTTCTGGAAACGGCGCGATAACGCGTGGTCTTTTTCGAAGACGCCGCGATATTCCTGATAGGTGGTCGCGCCGATGCACTTCAATTGCCCGTTCGACAACGCCGGCTTGAGCAGGTTGGATGCGTCCATCGTGCCGCCGGAGGCCGCGCCCGCGCCGATCAGGGTGTGGATTTCATCGATAAACAGGATCGCGTTGGGCGTACTTCCCAATTCTTTCAGCACCGCCTTGAGGCGCTGTTCGAAATCGCCGCGGTATTTGGTGCCCGCCAGCAGCGCGCCCATATCCAGCGAGTAAACATGCGCGCCCTTGAGGATTTCCGGCACATCATCCTCGACGATGCGCCGCGCCAGGCCTTCGGCAATCGCCGTCTTGCCGACCCCGGCCTCGCCCACCAGCAGCGGATTGTTTTTGCGGCGGCGGCACAGCGTCTGGATCACGCGCTCCAGCTCGAGATCGCGTCCGATAAGCGGATCAATCTTGCCGGCCAAAGCCTGCGCATTGATATCCAGCGTGTAATTCTTCAGCACACCCTCATCGCCGGCTTGCTGTTCGGTTTCGGTATCGCCCTGCGGTTGCGCGGCGCTGCCGACTTCATTCTTGGCGATGCCGTGCATGATGTAATTCACCACATCAAGGCGATTGACACCGCGCTCCGTGAGGAAATGCACCGCGTGAGAGTCCTTTTCGCCGAATAGCGCGGCAAGAATGTTTGCGCCGGACACTTCCTTTTTCTGGGTGGATTGCACATGCAATATCGCGCGCTGGATAACGCGCTGGAAGCCGACAGTGGGTTGCGTATCCACATCCCCTTCGCCCGCGACGCTCGGCGTGTGCCTGTCGATAAACGCTGCGACAACCTGCCGCAACTCCTCGACATCCACGCTGCAAGAACGCAATACCTGTGCGGCGGAAGCATTGTCCAGCATGGCGAGCAGCAAATGCTCGACGGTGATGAACTCATGGCGTTTCTGCCGTGCCTCGACAAACGCCATGTGCAAACTGACTTCCAGCTCTTGCGCAATCATTTCACATTCCCTCCATACCACATCGTAGCGGATGCCCGTGCTGTTTTGCAAATGCCGATACCTGGGCAACCTTGGTTTCGGCAACATCCAGCGAATACACCCCGCACACCGCCGAACCTTCATTATGCACTTTGAGCATGGTTTGCAGCGCGCGTTCACGGTTCATCGCAAAAAAACGCTGCAACACCTCTATCACAAAGTCCATCGTGGTGTAATCGTCATTGAACAAGATCACCTTGTACATGCGCGGAGGCTTTGTTTTGGCACGTTCCGGGGCGAGTACCGAGCTGCTTTGCTGTTTTATTGCCATAGTCCTCAATGGGTATTCTGACACCCTCTCCCGGTAATATACTTAATGATTAACGATGCTTTTTCAAGCCTAATCGAAAAATATTTCATAAAACCCCTTGACGATATCAACTAAACAAGAGTAAAAAGCGCTCTGGTGTTTGATTCAAAGTATCTGCAGTACTGGTTTTGCCGTGTGCGATCTTATGATTCAAACAGTGTCGCGGGGGATTTCTCCGTTTTTTAGTAAGGAAGCAAACACATGGCAACTGGTACAGTTAAATGGTTCAACGACGCAAAGGGTTTTGGTTTTATCACTCCCGATGATGGCAGCGAAGATTTGTTCGCGCACTTTTCCGCAATCAACATGAGCGGCTTCAAGTCGCTCAAAGAAGGCCAGAAGGTCACCTTCGAAGTAGTACAAGGCCCCAAAGGCAAGCAAGCCTCCAACATCCAGGCTCCCTAACCGGTTCTTGAGTTGGTGAAAAAGCCTGGCACGAAAGTGCCGGGCTTTTTTGTTTTGCGGCTTAGAGCCTGTTTCAGCAGATTTCATGCCCCGCATTGGTACCTTGGCTCGACGCATGGCCTGACCCGCTCACGTCCCTTCAAGTTGCAGCCACAAGCAGACACCTTTGCTCGCCTTGTCGATGTCGGCAAGTTGTTGCGTATGCTCGACCAGTTCTTCCGCACTGGCTTGCAACACCCGCAGCTTGGGGCGCGACACATCGGTGCTCAACACCGCTGGTTGGCGTGTCTTGGGCGCTTCATCCTCGCCTAGCAGGCTTTTTTGCCCGCGCGTCATCGCAAAATACACCTCGGCGAGCAATTCGGTATCCAGCAGCGCACCGTGCAGGGTGCGATGCGCATTGTCCACTTCGTAGCGGCCGCACAACGCATCCAGGCCATTCTTCTTGCCCGGATGCATTTCGCGCGCAAGCTTCAGCGTATCCGTCACCGGATTCGGCAACGGCGGCAGGCCGAGCAACTCCAGCTCGTGGTTCAGGAAGCCGATATTGAACGGCGCGTTGTGGATGACGAGCTCCGCGCCTTCGATGAATTCCAGGAAGCCGGTCACGATATCGGAGAATTTAGGTTCATTCTGCAAACGTTCGTAGGTCAAGCCATGTATGGCCACGGCGCCCGCTTCGATCTCGCGCTCCGGGTTGAGATAGCGGTGGAAACGGCGCACCGACACCTTGCGCCCGTCCAGTTCGATCGCCGCCAGTTCGATGATGCGGTGTCCCTGCTTGGGATCCAGCCCTGTTGTTTCCGTATCCAGCACGATCTTACGCATTGCCTTGCTCCAATATCAGTTCCACGCCGCGGTTCGCCAACTCGTCGGCGCGCTCGTTGCCGTCGTGCCCCGCATGCCCCTTGACCCATACCCACTCGATCTGGTGTTGTTCGGCCAACATGTCCAGCCTGCGCCACAAGTCCTCGTTCTTCACCGGTTTCTTGTCCGCCGTTTTCCAGCCGCGCTGTTTCCAGCCGTGTATCCAGGCGCTGATGCCCTGCTGCACATATTTCGAGTCGGTATGCAGGCGCACATGGCAATGCCGCTTCAGCGCCTCCAGCGCGGAAATCGCCCCCAGCAGTTCCATGCGGTTGTTGGTGGTAAGCGCCTCGCCGCCGAACAGCTCGCGTTCCTTGCCCTTGCTGCGCAGCAGCGCGCCCCAGCCGCCCACGCCGGGATTGCCCTTGCATGCGCCGTCGGTGAAAATTTCAACTACATCCTTGTTCATCTAAAAACCTCAATTCAAGCCACATAACCAGCGACTTGGCTGGCGTCTTTTGGCGGCCTAGTCGAATGGCTAGTTGTTACATCAGAGATCACAGAGGACACAGAGAGGTTCGCTGCTCTGAATCGGTTTTCTCTGTGATCTCTGTGTGCTCTGTGGCTAATTGTTTTTTTCAGGTTCATTGCGGATCTGCCTCGCTACGTTGCGTGATCTTGTTATTCAACTTGGGCGCGACCGGCAGCAGCTTGCTCACCAGCTTCTCGTTCCACTGCGGCTTGATCAGCCGCATCCCGTGCACACGCTTGATCGCGTGCAGAAAATACACGCCGCCGCTCACCGCCCACCAGCGGTCGCCCGCCGCTTCCATGAAAACGTAGCGCTCCAGCCATTTGGTCTTGCGGAACGGCGGCGTGTAGGCGGCAAAGCGACCGCCCGCCACTTCAAAGCCAAGCAGCGCCAGCCAATCCTTGATGCGCGGCAATGCAATAAAATGGCCGTTCCAAGGATAGCACTGCTTGCTGCCCAGCGCGCGGCGCAATCCCCAAAGGCTGCGCGGATTGAAGCCGCTGATGACCAGGCTGCCTTCCGGCATCAGCACCCGCTCCACCTCGCGCAAAATCTGGTGCGGGTGCTCGGAAAATTCGAGGACATGCGGGATCACCACCAGATCGAGACTGGCGCTGGCAAACGGCAGTTCCGCGCAACTCAACCGCACGGCATTGCCCTGCTGATTACCTGCGCTGAAGCGCAGCGGCATCCTGCTGCTGCGCAGGAAATCGTGCTCCGGCAAACCCAGTTGCAGCGCGTTGTAACCGAAGATATCGCTCACCGTGCGGTCGAAATAAGCCTGCTCGCGCGACTGCACATAGCCGCCTTGCGGCGTGGCGAACCACTCGCTCAAACTTCGCGCAGTTGACTTACAATCCGGCATCGTCTACTTTCAAATTTGCCCCGTGCCCAACATTACCGCGATACCCGCCTTGCATGATAACTACATCTGGGCAATCCACAATAACCGGTATGCCACCGTAGTCGATCCCGGCGAGGCCGCGCCGGTTCTGGCATTCCTCGATGCGCACGGCTTGCGGCTGAATGCCGTCCTGTGCACACATCGCCACGCCGACCACACCGGCGGCATCGCAGAATTGCGTGAAGTATACAACGTGCCGGTATATGGGCGACAACATCCCGGCAATCCGCTTATCAGCCATGACCTGCGCGAGGGCGACAGGCTCGAACTCGACGCGTTTAATACCGGGGCAGGTATCACATTCGACATCCTCGAAATCCCCGGCCATGTCGATGACCACCTCGCCTTCGTCGCGGCCAACCTCACCCCCGGCATCCTGTTTTGCGGCGATGTGCTGTTCGGCGCGGGCTGCGGCAGGAACTTCGAAGGCACGCTGGCACAACTGTTCCATTCCCTGCAACGCCTCGCGCAACTGCCCGGCGACACCCGCGTGTATTGCGCGCACGAATACTCCGCCGCCAATCTGCGCTTCGCGCTGGCCTGCGAGCCGCATAATCCGGACATACGGCGGCGCATCGAACAAGTCGCGCAACAGCGTGCGGCAAATCTCCCCACCGTGCCCTCCAGTATCGCGCTGGAAAAAGCCACCAACCCCTTTTTGCGCTGCGCCCAGGCGGAGCTCATCCATACCCTCCAACAGCGCGGCTTGCTGGATACCAGCGAATTCGGCGTATTTACTGATTTGCGCGAGTGGAGAAACCACTTTTAACTCACAAACAGCTTGACATTGCGCGCTATTTTGTGTAGCGTGAAAACGTACTTGTAATACGTCTCTGAAAAAGGCAAACCCGTTCGAAAGGCGGGGACGCAAAGTTACCGGTCTAAGGGGTTGAATGACTCTATGACAGTGGGGCCGCCAGATGGAAATTGCCAGCGCACATGGTTCGAATGCTGTGAGCGTTTGTACCTCACCAGCTGCTCCTCCCCCGCTCACCCCCTGACCCATCTTAAGTTTGCGCCCCTTGCCTGAAACCATTAGGCAGGAGTTTCAGCAATGCTTGCGACAACAAAAAGGGCTCTGGGCTTCACGCTGACTGAACTGATGGTCACGATCTCGATTGCCGGCATCATGCTTGCCGTGGCGGTGCCCAACCTTCACACACTCATTCTCGACAATCGTCTGGCCTCGCAATCCGCCGAATTTACCGGCGCACTTGCCATGGCGCGCAGCGAAGCCGGCAGAAGAAGCAGTCGCGTGGTTGTCAGCCCTGCCACATCCGGCTTTGATGGCGGCTGGAGAATCTGGGTGGACAGCAACGGCAACAATTTGCTGGATCAAGGCGAGGCGGTACTGCGCATTCACGAAGACCTGCGTGGCAACACACTGACCGGTACTGGCGCCGCTTTGCCAATTGTATATTTGCCCAGCGGTTTTATGGATATCACTGCGAGCACCACCAGGATATTCCGGCTATGCGATAGCCGCAGCGGCGAAAAAGGCCGTGAAATCAGCATCACGGCAACGGGCCGCGTCAGCATTAACCGTGATTTCATTTGTTCATGAGCGCGAACAAATGATTCCCGTCCGGCCATTCCCTGCGCGCACTTCAGGGTTTTCTCTCATTGAGGTGCTCATTGCCTTGGTGGTTTTCTCGGTTGGCCTGCTGGGTGTCGCCGGTTTGCAATTGTCGGGGCTGCGCGCCAACCACGGCTCGGCGCTGAGATCCCAGGCAACTTACCTTGCATATGACATGGCCGACCGGATGCGCGCCAACATTCAGGGCGTCAATGATGGGAACTACAACAACCTTTCCGGCGACCCGGGCAATCCGGGCTGCGTTTCCTCCAGCTGTACCCCTGCACTGATGGCGCAAACCGATCTGCACGAATGGAATCAGGCAAATGCCGCAAATCTGCCTTCGGGCTCCGGAGCTGTCTGTCTCGACAGCACCCCTGATGACGGCACGCCGGCTGCCATCGCATGCGACGGCCTGGGAACGGCCTATGCCATCAAGATATGGTGGAACGACGACAAGAGCGGCACACCCAAACTTTTTGCGATGAGTTTCAAGCCATGACCAACGCCCTGCATACAAATCAGCGCGGTTATACGATCGTCGAATTCATGGTTGCGATCACGATTGGCCTGTTTCTTCTGGGCGGGATAGCCGCCGTTTTTGTCAGCAGCAAACAAACCTATCGCATGCAGGATTCATTGTGGCAACTCCAGGACAATAGCCGTTTCGCCATGGAGTTCCTGATAAGGGATTTGCGCATGGCAAGCTTCCGGGGATGCAACGGCAACGATATTACCCCTGTAAACACGCTGAACAACGGAACGGATTTCAATTACGACTTCATGGTTGGACTACAGGGCTTTGAGGCCTCCGCTTCGAGCTGGTCGCCCGCGCTCCCCTCAGCCCTTTCAGCGGCTACTCCGCCACCTGTTGCAAACAGCGATGTGATCACCATCCGCCGTGCGCAAGAGCCGGGAATTGGCGTAACCGCCCCTTTCATGAACAACAATTCTGCCGCTTTGCATGTTGACGCCGGCAGCGGTTTAAGCCAGTTCGACATCGTCCTGGTAACCGATTGCTCCGCGTCCGCCATCCTGCAGATTTCCAATGCAAACCCGAATACCAGTGGAACGATTGCGCACAACACGGGGGTCGGTACGCCCGGAAATGCCACCAGCGACCTGGGGAAAATCTTCCGCGACGATGCGGAAATAATGAAGCTTGTCACGGTCTCCTACTTCATTGCGCCCGGCGCAGCAGGAACCGGCAACCGTTCCCTGTGGCGCAAAGTGACCGATGGAGCCCCGGAAGAGCTGGCTGTCGGCGTGGAAAGCATGCAGATCCTTTATGGCGAGGACACCGACAATGACCGTAGCGTAAACCGCTATGTGACCGCAGACAATGTGACGGACATGAATCAGGTAAGGAGTCTCAAGCTTTCATTCCTGATGGCTACGCTGGCCAACAACATCACCGGCAAACCGCAGTCTTACACCTTCAACGGCGTGGCCGTGACGCCTGTCGACCGCAAATTGCGCCGCGTGTTTTCCACCGTCGTCAACCTGCGCAACCGGACAATGTGATGGCCGCCCCGATTTTCATTCCCCACCAGCGAGTACGGCGCGAGCAAGGCGCCGTTCTGATCATCGGGCTGGTTTTTCTGCTGGTGCTGACCATGCTGGGAATCTCCGCCATGTCCATCAATACCCTGGAAGAACGCATGGCGGGGAACAGCCGCGACTTGAACCTCGCCTTCCAGGCTGCGGAATCGGGCCTGCGCGATGCGGAACTGGATATTCTTACAAACATCGGCCCTGCTTCCGGTTTCGATGCTTCCTGCACGAATGGGCTGTGCCTGCCGCCTTCTTCCTCCACACCCCTGGCGCAGAGCATCGACTGGAGCGACGCATCGATCACTCGCGAATATGGCGCATATACCGGCACAGGCCCGTTGAAACTGGTCAGTTCGCAGCCGAGATACCTTATCGAGTTGCTGCCCGCCCTGCCTGCGAGCCCCGGGCAAAGCATTGCCACCGGGATCAAACCGGCATCCGGCGGCGTGGCTTACCGCATTTCGGCGCTGGGCGTTGGAGGGAGATCGGAATCCCGTGTCATCCTGCAAAGCTTGTTTATCAAGAGGTAATACGGTACTGCAAGGAGCATGAAAACATGAAACCAAATCTCCCCGGAAAACGACACCCCCTTGCTGCCGCCTTGCTGCTGGCATTCAGCGCCGGCCCGCTGTTTCATTCCACCGCCGACGGCGCCCAGTTGACGCTGGCAACCGTTCCCCTGTTCCTGACCACTGGTGTGCTGCCCAATGTGCTGGTCATTTACGACAACTCGCAATCCATGGATGCCTCCATGGCGGGCAAGCTGATCGCCGGAGACAATGCCGCGACCCGCAGCAATATTGGCCGGCAGGTGATTCGCGACGCGATTTCAAACTATCGCACCACCTTCAACTGGGGGCTGATGAGCTATGGCATGTCCAGCAACCCGCCCGCCAAGTACAACACACGCCTACTACCTCGGATCGGACAGCGGCATGGTGTTTACCGACGATTGCGTCGGCGGAATTTCCGCTGCGAACGGCAATCGGCGCTGCGTCGCCAACCCGCAGGCATTCGGCGGCGGAAATTACGTCACCTATGACAAGACCGGCGACGACCCCGATATCAACGATGTGCTGTACACCAACTCCGGGCCTATACCGCTTTATGGGGCCTGACACCGGGTGCAGGAACCAGTTACAGGATATACACCACCCACAGCACTGCCTCCGGCAACAGTTGGGCAACCAGCGCCTTCAGCGGCTCCCAGGGCACATGGTCATTCACGCCGACCGATGCAGGATACCTGCCCGCCAATCCACCCATTACCCGGCAGATTTATTTGCCGCGCGCCTGGGGATACCTGTCCAATATCACCGGAGCAGGCACGTTAAACGAACCCGTACAAACCGACTCGGCCACCCATTTCAACAACCTGACAGCCAAGCTGGCGGCGGAAACCGGCACCAGCAGCGGCGAAATCAAGAATGGCGCGCTGTTTACTCCGCTCAAGGGCACGCTGGATTCGGCAAAGACCTATTTCTCGTCTTCCTACCAGAGCCAGTCCAGCCCGATTGCCTATTCCTGCCAGAAGAATTTCGTCATGATGGTGACCGATGGCCTGCCCACGGGCACCAGCAGCGGCACGCTTTATACCTCTGCGCAGCGCACCAATACTTTCAATCCGGTCACCGGAACCTGGACCTTCGGAGCTGCCGCGCAGGACGCCATCAACTCCGTCAACGCACTGCGCGGCACGAACAAGAGCGGCACCCTATTCGACGTGCAAACTTACGTGGTCGCGTTGAGCGACACGGTCGCCAACGCGGAAGCCATGGCGGTGATGAACGCAATGGCAAATGCCGGCGGCACCGGCACTGCGTATCTCGCCACCGACCAGGCCAGTTTCCAGGCTGCCATCCAGAATGTTGCCAACGATATCATCTCCAAGACCGGCGCCGCGTCCGCCGTTTCGCTCAACACCGGAATCTGGAACACCAATGCCTTCGTCTACCAGGCGAAATTCAGCAGCGGCGATTGGTCCGGACAACTGCTCGCGCTGCCGATCCAGACAAATGGAACCATTGGTGCGCCATCCTGGGATGCCGGGCAAAAGGTCAATGCGCAGAATTACGACAACGGCCGCAACATCATCACCTATAAGCCCTCCAGCAGCACGGGCATCCCGTTTCGCTGGCCGTCCAATCCGGCCAGCCCGGCTGCGAATGAGCTGGACAGCACCCAGATCGATGCATTGAACAGGAATGCCAGCGGCGTGACGGATGGCCAGGGCGCCGCGCGTCTCGACTACCTTCGCGGCAGCAACAGCAATGAGGGCGCCGGCAATGGTTATCGCGTCCGCGCCACCAGCAAGCTTGGGGATCTGATTCATTCCGCGCCTTATTATGTCGCCGCCCCTCCCTTCAATTACGCGAGCGGTTTCGAAACGGCGCCTTATCCGGGTTTTGTTGCCTCATACAAGAACCGTACGCCGATGATCTACATAGGAGGCAATGACGGCATGCTGCATGGTTTCTCGGCGGGCAGCGGCGAGGAAAAACTCGCCTATATACCGGCAACGGTTTATGGCAACCTGAACAAGCTTACTTCACCCAATTACAGCCACCGCTATTTCGTCGATGGCTCGCCCACCGCCGGCGACGCTTTCTATGGCGGCGCCTGGCATACCGTGCTGCTGGGCGGCCTGGGCGGCGGCGGGCAGGGTTTCTTTGCGCTTGACGTGACCGACCCCGCCACTTTTTCCGAGAGCCACGCAGCCAGCATCGTGCGCTGGGAATTCACCGACAGCGCCGACACCGATACCGACGCCACCATGCGCTATGCGCTCGGCTACAGCTTCAGCCAGCCTTCGCTGGTCAAGATGGCCAATGGCAAGTGGGCGGTGGTATTCGGCAATGGCTACAACAATACCGAGGCGGACGGGCATGCCAGCACCAGCGGTTATGCGGTGCTCTATATCCTGGACGTGGAAACCGGGGCTGTAATGGCGAAAATCAACACCAAGAGCGGGTCGGCAACCACCCCCAATGGCCTCGCCACGCCCACCACGGTAGACACCAACGGCGACGGGGTGACCGACTACATCTATGCTGGCGACCTGCTGGGCAACCTCTGGAAATTCGACGTCACCGGCAACTCGCCCAACCAGTGGAAAGTGGCATTTGGCAATCCCGCGAATCCCGCCCCCATGTTCACTGCCAAAGACGCGGCCAACAACCCCCAGCCGATCACCACACGCCCAGAAGTAGGCAAGCATCTGGCCAGCGGCGTAATGGTTTACTTCGGCACCGGGAAATACCTGGAAACCACCGACAACTCAACCACGTCACCCCAGACTTTTTATGCCGTCAGGGATGATAATGCCCAGGTCAGCGGCAGAAGCGCCCTTCTGCAACAGCAGGTGACCGGTGTTTCAGGCGATTTCAGAATGACCAGCAATAACAGCATCAACTGGAGCATCCATAAAGGCTGGTATATCGATCTGCCTGCCACCGGGGAGCGTCAAGTGAACGATTCGCAGCTCAGGAACGGCAAAATCATCTTTACCACCATGATTCCCGACACAACTATCTGCAGTTACGGCGGGAGCGGCTGGCTGATGGAAATGGATGCATTGAGCGGCAGCCACCCTCTCAGCCCGGTGCTGGATGTAACCGGCGATGGAATAATCAACCCGGCCGATGTGGTCGCCTCTGGCGGTAGCGACATCCCGCCCAGCGGCAAAAAGATGATCGGCATCCCATCGGCTCCGGGCATTATGGGTGGGGCAGGCAGCACCAATCTGGAAAACAAATATCTGAACCTCTCATCTGGCACAATCGAGAAAATTCTCGAATCCGCCGGAGCAGGTGGATCGGGACGTGTATCGTGGAAACAGATTCAATGAGGAAACATCGATGAAAATTTCAACTCATATCGCCATACTATTGACACTTGTTATGACGCAGAATGCAGGCGCCATTCAGGTGGCTGAAGAACAAGGCAAAACTGCAGCATCTCCCTCCCAGACTGCGAGCAGCGAACGGGAAGGATTCATCGGAAAAATCGGCCTGGGCGGCAACACCATGGTTGTGGATGGCAGGAGCTATTCTTTTTCTCTGGCCACCACCTCCGTCCACGGCACCAGGCTGCTGGCGCTCAGGAAGAATGACCGCATTCGCTTCAAAACGCTAACCCAATCCGGCACGGAGCAGATTGTTGAGATATGGCTAATATCTGCCGCACAACACTGAGCGCCCCCATGAAAAAAGCTGCCGGTTTTACGCTGATTGAACTCATGGTCGCCGTTGTAATAGTCGGCATTCTGGCATCCATCGCCTACCCTTCCTATATGGATAGCGTCAGAAAGTCGCGCCGTGCCGACGCCAAAGCTGCATTATCGAGTGCAGCCCAGGCGCTGGAGCGCCATTACACGGAGAAAAACACCTATCTCAATGCCAGCCTCGGAGATGGCGCAGGCGCCATTTACCCTGACCATTCACCCATCGACCGGGAGCATAACAGCGCGTATTACCTCCTGAGCATCACCAACCAGGGGGTTGGCACCTATTCGCTGAACGCAACCCCGACGGGCGCGATGGCATCGGATAGCTGCGGAGTATTGACGCTCGACCATCTCGGACAAAAAGGCTCCGCTCTTCCCATCGCACAATGCTGGTGAGCAACCCAAGGGAATCGATACAAAATACCCCTCTTGCAGCCATCCTCTTCCTGCGCTGCACCCAGCCAGCGCTCATCCAAACCCTGCAACGACGCGGCCTGCTGGATACCAGCGAACTTGGCGTATTTACTGCCTTGCACGAATGGAGGAACCACTTTTATACATAGCGACATAAATCTACTGCGCGATTCGGGGGCGGGGTCGGGCAGTGCTCGCGATCCTCACATACTGCTGTGTATGCTCCGGTCGCTGCGCGCTGGCTTCCCCCACCCCCAAACCGCTCGCTACGATTTCTGTCGCTATGTATAGATTGCGGCAAAAGCCGTTCTGGTTTATCCTGCGCGCCCTTTCGGAGAGGTGGATGAGTGGTTTAAGTCGCACGCCTGGAAAGCGTGTTTGGGGTAATACCCCAACGGGGGTTCGAATCCCCCCCTCTCCGCCAGATACACGGTAACCGCAAACCAGCGAAAACCAGCGCAGACAAGCCATTTCAGCGCTTTTCTGCTTTCCCCAACAAGTCGAGATTTAGTCCTAAAAGGGCTATTTCGACCTCTGCTCGGTCACGATTTCGTCACGATTTATGATCGACTGGGTAACCGCTATTCTCCCCTGTCGTCATTCCGAATTAATTTCGGGAGGAAAAATCGCCTGTATTTCCTCTGACGGTAAAATCGAATGGCAGGTCGAGAAAAAACAGCAAGTCACCTGCTCTCATGAATCGAACATCAGCGGCAAGCATCTCCCGGTCATGGGATTTCCTGTAATGGTGTAACTTGACCTTCCGCTTTAGTGCGGGCTATTAGCTATTGCGACGAATTGCTCCCGACCCGCAGCGATCATTCGTCTGCGGAAGAGTTCGAGCCTGCCTCTTCGATTCCTCGCCTCACTGGCAACCTCAATCTTCCATAAGTTTGACATGCATCAAGGAGTTATTTGATTTTTTGATTGACAATTCAAAGAAGTTTTGATATTTCACCTTTTATACTTTCGTTTAGTTTATACATATTCCTCTATAAATTTTATGTCCTTTCTCTATAGAGTGCAGGAAATTTGCAGGGATATTGACCAAGCCTGCACGCTTGAAACATTGTACGAGAATCTGGCTCATTACCTTGCCAGGGTCAGCGATGCCCATGTCAATGGTATGGGGGCATCATCCTTTATGACCTTGGCCAAATGCAGCATTGCTGGAGATACATTCCGGATTACCCAAGGAACAGGACGATTTGCCGCCGCCATAGGCACCTCCGTACAGGATGAACTGATCCGTGAGCGTTTGAGCGTTGCTGCCCGCCAGCATTCAAACTTTTACCACCGGGATGCGGTGACTTTCTGTTTCACGCACCCGGAAAATCTTGCCATACTTGTATATGTTGAGCTTGCGCAGGAAATCGATGCCGAAACACAGGAATTGCTCAAATTCGTGAACGATAAGGTTGCCAGTTCGATACGGACGCACAGCCTTTCCAAGCAGGCCACGCGTACCGGGCGCGCCATGGTCATTGCGCTGGCCAGCCTCGCGGAACACAAGGATCGGCACACCGGCGATCACATTCTGCGCGTGGCCATCATGACCGATGAAATCGTGCAGGTTCTGGGTGAGTTGGGATATTACCCGGAAAAAATCACGCCGGAATTCGAACGCCACATCAGCACCGCCAGCATTCTTCATGACGTGGGCAAGGTTTCCATTCCTGACGATATCCTCAAAAAGCCATGCAGGCTGGATCCGGAAGAGATCAAAATTATTGAAACCCACACCCTGAAAGGCAAAAAGGTTCTGGAAAAGGCCAGCCGCATACTCGATGGCAACAATTATCTGCTCAACCTGTCCTGTGAAATTGCCCTGCACCATCACGAACACTACAATGGACAAGGATATCCGGCACGGATTTCCGGACAGGAGATTCCGCTTTCCGCGCGCATTGTCGCGCTGGTCGATGTTTTCGATGCGCTTACCTCGGTACGTCCCTACAAAAAAGCATGGACTGAACAGGAGGCAATCGCCTACATCAGCGACAATTCGGGAAATCAATTCGACCCGCTGGTTGTCGAGGCGTTTCTCAAGGTAATGAAATACCGTAAGGATATTGCCCTGATCCAATGGACAGAGGCAATGTCGGTAAATGTTCCCGACATGGACAACGATCACCGCGTCCTTGTCGACCTGATCAATCGGCTGGCTTCGGCGGAAAAGATTGGCAACCGGCGCGTTGCCGAATCCGTGCTGGACGAACTGCTCAATTACTCTATCGATCACTTCGATCGCGAAGAACAATTCTTGCAGAAATCCGGCTACCCATTTCAAGACCTGGTTGCGCACAAACTCCAGCATGCCTCGTTTACCGAAACCGTCCAGGACATCCGCTGGCAATACCTGCATGGATTCAGCCCCAGAATCAACCAGGAAGTGCTATTCTTTTTGCGGGACTGGCTCAGCAAGCACATTCTGGTCGAAGACATGAAATATGCGACCGCAATAAGTGCGCAAGAATATGAACATAACGATAATGGAGAGCTATGATGGAATTGGTTGAATGGAATGACTCTTTCAGTGTAGGGAATACGCTGATGGATGCGCATCATCGGGTGTTTTTCGAGATGATCAAGGAATTCAGCAGGCTCGCGGACAAGAATGATCGCGATGCCATAAAGGAGCGCATCGATTTTCTGGTTGAATACGCCTCCATGCATTTGGGTGCCGAAGAGAAGTTGATGCGCAAGGCGAACTACCCGGGATTTGACGGCCACAAGGCGGAGCACGACGCATTTACCGGGGAGTTGTTATCCATTAAAGAGTCTTTCGATAAAGACCCAACTTCCATTACCGGTGATAGTATTCTGAAAATCATGCAGGATTGGCTCGTCAAACACATTGCGGGCAGCGATAAGCGTTATATGCCTTATGTCCAGAAATTGCAGGCTTGAGGCTGGCAAGCAGACAGAGTGCAAACTTTTATGGATGGCCCCGCTTTGGCGGGTTATTCGAGAAGGGGGTTATCATGGCTATCAATGTACAAATTCTGGATCGTTCGGCACGAATTGCCATGTCAGGCCGTTTTGATTTTGTGGTGCATCGCGATTTCAAGGATGCCTATATATCCCTGATTGATAACGCCGCAGTGCGCGAAATCGTGATTGAAATGAGCGGGGTGGATTATTTGGATAGCGCTGCGCTAGGCATGCTGATGCTGCTGAATGAACGTGCCAAAGAAGCCAGCAAACCGGTCACGCTGCTTAATGCTTCCGGCGTGGCGTTGCAGGTGATGGAAATCGCCAATTTCAGCAAAATATTTAACGTCAAGAACTCGCCTTGACCCGGCTTCAACAAAAGATACAATTTCCAAATTCCGGATAGCTGCGACGTGCCGGTCTGGCGGCACCCGATCCGCGTTGGTCAGTTTTGCGGTAGAAGATATGGCAGCGGCAGGAATTGCAATGCCTCGCCCTGCGGGGATTTCCAATGCACCGTTTGCGCTTCGCGACTGGAAATCTGCACTACCGCCAGCACGTCGTAGCCGCCGCCCGGCGCGGGTGCGGCGTTGGCGACCATGCCGCTGGCCTGTCCTTCCATGTCCGCGCTGAATAATTCGTCGCCCGGCTGCGGCGCCGCGCTGCCGCCGGGATGCGCCACATCAATATGAGCCAGATACATGCGCCGCTTCGCTTTGCCGAGGTATTGCATGCGCGCCACGATTTCCTGGCCGGGATAGCAGCCCTTCTTGAAATTCACGCCGCCGAGAAGCTCCAGATTCGCCATCTGCGGCACGAATTGTTCCTGCGTCGGCGGCAGGATGACGGGGATGCCGGCGCGAATGGTGAGCCAATCCCAGCATACGCTGCCGGCCGGCTGCGCGTACTGGCTGAGCGCTTGCCAGAGGGTTGGCGCATGTTGTGCGGCGGTGCTGATCTGAAAGCGCGTATCGCTGAATTTCAGCACGCCCGCCTGTCCGGTGTCGATGAAGCCGAACGGCGGTTGCGGCAATTCGCCGAACTGCCTGCCCAGGATTTCCTGCGCATTTTCGCCCGACAGCCCCAGCGAAACGATTTCGTCGCTTGCGTCGGAAATTTTCACCTTGGCGCGCAGCACGTACATACTGAGTTTCTTGCGCATAGGCTCGCACAACGCGCGCGGCAGTTGCAGCAGATAGCCGCCGCCATTGCGCCAGATCAGCATGGTCGCCAGCATGCGCCCCTTCGGGGTACTCAGGCTGCTGAGCTGCGCGCGGCCGGTATCGGCTTCGCGGATGTCGCTACTCAGCATGTTTTGCAGGAAGGATTGCGCGTCCTCGCCGGAAGCGCGCAACGTGCCGAACTGTCCCAGGTCGCACAGCACGGCGCCCTGCGCCGTTGCGCGCAACTCGGCGGCGGCATCTCCGAAATGCTGCACGAGACCCGCGTCAAGGGTTGCGCCTTGCTGCGCGAGAAATTGATTCCAGTCCGGATTCATAGCTGGCAATTACGGTGCGCCGTCCGGTAATGGCCTGGGCGGCGCGATTGAACGAAATGATTGAACTTCAAACGAAGGTGTCGACGCGCCCGCCTTTTTTCTCGCCTGCCATAAACTGGATGCCGGCCGGCTCGGCAACTTCCTGCGGCCTGACTGCGGCACGCTCGGTGTTGTTGTTCTGATTTTCGGCGCGGCTCATCTGCTGCGCCTGCGCGGACAATTTCACCTTTGCGGAATCCTGTTGCTTCTCCGATTGATCCTCGGGCTGCTTTTCATTTTTCGGCGCGGGCGGCTGCGGCTGCGCGCTGTTGATAAGCGCACTGACGGAAGCGGCACTGGCATTACTGATGTCCATGATTTACTCCTCAAGCGATTTACGGTATCAACCCTACCCGCTTTTGCCGCGAATCGCAAGAAAAATATGCCGAACGGCGGTTTGCCGCTCGTCGGAAAATGCCGGTCACCCCGATCACCGTGCCAAGCTTACAGGCAACACCAGCCTGGCTTCTAGGCCACCACCGGCGCGATCGTCCAGATAAAACTCGCCGCCATGTATCCGTATGGCGCGCTCGGCAATCGCCAGCCCCAGGCCCGATCCGGCCGCGCCGCTGCGCGCGCTTTCCAGCCGCACGAACGGCCGCTTCGCGGCCTCGCGCTGCGCGGCGGGAATGCCCGCGCCGCGATCTGCCACTGCCACGACGACCTTCTCTCCCTCCTGCCTGAGCTGCACGGTGATCTCGCCGCCGCCATATTTGACGGCGTTATCCAGCAGGTTGGCAAGCGCGCGTTTCAGCAGCAACGGGCGCACGGCAAGCGGCGGCAGCGGCGGCAAATCGAGCGCAAGCGACTTGGCCTGTGGCGCGAATTGCCGTGCCGTTTCTTGCACCAGCGCCGACAGGTCGACCGGAACGGCGGCTTCATGCTCATCGAGGCGCGCATAGTCGAGGAATTGCCGGATCACCGCATCCATTTGTTCCACATCTGCATCCAATCCCTTGCGCAGCGATTCGTCCGCACTCAATTCGGCGGCGAGCCGCACACGCGCCAGCGGGGTGCGCAAGTCATGCGAGATACCCGCCAGTACCAGCGCGCGCTCGCGCTCGTCGGCGGCGAGATCGGCGGACATCTGGTTGAAGGCGCGCGATACCGCGGCAATTTCCTGCGCGCCGCGTTCCGGCAGAGGCTGCGGCGTCACACCGTGACCGACCTGTTGCGCCGCCTGCGCAAGCCGCTTCAAGGGACGCGCCACCTGGCGCGCGATGAAATAAGCGCCGAGCATGGACAGCGCCAGCACCACGCCGCCCCATATCAGCAACGCCTGCGGCACCGGATATTCGATGCGTTCCCTGGGCAATGCCACCCAGAATTCCTCATTGCCGATGAAAAAACTCACCCACAGCGCTTCCACGCCGTTGCGCTCCGCCGCAAAGCGGGTATTGCCGCCCAGGCTGGCGCGCACTTTCTCTGCCATCATGCGCAATTCCGGCGGATGATCCGGCAATGCCTTGAGCGCATCCCCGGACTCCGCGATCTGCACGCGCAGCCCTTCGGATTCCGCCAGTTCGGACAGCAGCGCACCGCGCCATTCCGGTGCGGCGGACAGCACTGCGGCGCGCGTGAGATTGACCACCGACACCACCAGTTGCGCCATTTGCTGTGTGCGCGGCTGTTGCTCGGCATGGCGAAAAATCGCCACGGAGGCGGCAAGCGACAACACGATCAGGATGACCATCAGCAGGAAAGAGCGCGCCAGCAGGGTTCTCGGCAGGCCGATCAAGGCTTGGCTCCGTCAGGAACGAATACATAGCCATGCCCCCACACCGTCTGGATAAAGCGCGGTTTGGCATGATCGGCTTCGACCAGCTTGCGCAGCCGCGACACCTGCACGTCGATGGCGCGGTCGAACGGTTCGTGATCGCGGCCGCGCGCCAGCTCCATCAGCTTGTCGCGCGACAACGGGTGGCGCGGGTGCGTCACCAGTGCCTTGAGCAGGGCAAACTCGCCGGTAGTCAGGGAAACCGGCGCACCGGATCTGGTCAGCACGCGCGTGGCGAGATTCAATTCGCAATCGCCGAAGGCAATGCTTTTCTCCTCGACATCGGGCGCGCCGGCCGGCTGCGACCCCTTGCGCCGCAGCACCGCATTGATGCGTGCCACCAGTTCGCGCGGATTGAACGGCTTGGGCAGATAATCGTCCGCGCCCATTTCCAGCCCGACGATGCGGTCGATCTCGTCGCCCCTGGCGGTGAGCAGGATCACCGGCACGTTCTCGCCCGCGCCGCGCAGCCGCCGCAGAATCGCCAGCCCGTCCTCGCCCGGCAGCATCAGGTCGAGCACCAGCAGATGATAGTGGTTCAGCGTCAGCGCCTTGTCCAGCGCACCGCCGTCCGCCACCGCCTTGACCGCAAATCCCTGCTCGGACAAATAGCGCAGCAGCAGTTCGCGCAGGCGCGCGTCGTCGTCGATGATGAGAATACGTTGCGGATGAATCATGGCGATATGATACACAGAAGACGGAAAATTGAAGGCGCAAGACGGAAACTGAAACAAACTTTTACATCTTCGCCTCTGGTGGAAATACTTCGCTTACGGTTCAATCCTACCATGTGTTTAACGCCCCACCCGGTGTCAAACCCGATACGGCGTCAAACTCAAAAACCATACGGAGAGAAACCTTGAAAGCCATTCTGAAGACCTTGATTGCCGCCGGCATCGCCGCATCGTTCAGTTTCAACGCCCAAGCCGCAGATATCGCGCCAGCCGACACGGCCGCCGCACCTTCCGTGCAGGATCACATGCAGCGCCTGGAGCGCATGAAAGCCATGACGCCCGAGCAGCGCGCCAAAGAACGCGAGGCGATGCATGAAGAAATGCGCAAACTGACGCCGGAACAACGCGCCGCACATCGCAAGGCCATGCATGAATACCGGGAGAAGATGCCTCCCGAAGAGCGCAAGGCCATGCACGAAAAGATGCGCAAGGAGTTCGGGAATATGTCCCCCGAAGAACGCGCCAGACACCGCGCGGAAAGACACAAGGAATGGGACAACATGACTCCCGAGCAACGCGCGGAGCGCCGCAGGGAGATGCGCGAGCGCTTTGAAAAGATGCCCCCCGAAGAACGCGCGGGGATGCGCGAAAGAATGAGGGAGCACTGGGAAAGCCTCCCGCCCGAAGAGCGCGCGGCGCGGCGCAGGGAGATGCGCGAACGCTTCGAGAAAATGTCGCCGGAAGAACGCGAGCAATTCAGGCGCGACATGGGCAGGCGCGGGGCATGAAACCTACTGAAATAGGCTCTAAGCCGCCTTTCGCCGATCAACCTGGCGGCAAGCCGGATGTAGCAGTTCCGGCATTCGCCGCATCGCCGGAAACGATCAGCGCTGCTTCAGCATTGCCTCAAACTGCTCGATCGGCACCGGCTTGCCGAACAGATACCCTTGGTATTGGGTGCAGCCATGGTTCAGGAGGAGCTGCCGTTGCTCTTCCGTCTCCACCCCTTCGGCTATGACGCTCAGGTTCATGCTTTGCGCCATGGCAATGATGGTGCGCACAATCGCCCTGCCATTCGTATCGGTGGCAAAATCGCGCACGAACGACTGGTCGATCTTGAGCTGATCGAGCGGCAGCCGCTTGAGATATTGCAGGGAGGAATAGCCGGTGCCGAAATCGTCAAGGGAAAAACCTATACCCTTGGCTTTCAATGCGGTCATTTTGGCGATGATGTCGTCCACGTTGTCCAGCAGCATGCTTTCGGTAATCTCCAGCTTGAGTCTTGCGGGATTGACTCCAAAGTGATCGACCAGCATCAGGATCTCTTCCACGAATGTCGGCATGCTGAACTGTTTGGCGCTGATATTCACCGCCATGTTAAGGTGTGCCGTTTCCGGCCGCGCCGCCCAAGCCACCAACTGCCGGCAGGCAGTGGTCAGCACCCAGTGCCCCAGGGGCAGTACCAGTCTGGTTTCCTCGGCAAGCGGGATGAATTCGGCAGGCTGCACCATACCGCGTTCGGGGTGCAGCCAGCGCACCAGGGCTTCGACGCCGATCAGGCTGCCCGATGAATCGGCCTGCGCCTGGTAATAAAGCAGCAATTGCTCCCCCCCGGTGATGGCGTGGCGCAGATCGGACTCCAGTGCGGCGCTGGCGCTGATGATGTCCTGCATCTGCTGGTCGAAGAAACGCAGGGTGTTGCGGCCGGCTTTCTTGGCCTGATACATGGCGATGTCCGCTTGCCTCAGCAGCTCATCCTCATTCTGCCCGTGATCGCTGAAAATGGCCACGCCGATGCTGGGGGTGCTGTGGTATTTGTGCGCGGCAAGCTGGTAGGTCTGGCTGAGGGCGATCAGAATTTTTTCGCCGGCTGCTTCGGCCTGCGTCGCAGCCTCGGTCGCCTGCTCGCTCAAGTCTTCCAGCATCACCACAAACTCGTCGCCGCCAAGCCGGGCAACGGTGTCGCCTTCGCGCACGCAGGACTCGAGGCGTCCGGCGACCTGTTGCAGGAGCATATCCCCGATGCCATGCCCGAGCGTGTCGTTGAGCGTCTTGAAATTGTCGAGGTCGATAAACAGCAGCGCGCCTTTCCGTCCGCTGCGCGCGCTGGAAGCCAACCCGTGCTTGAGCCGGTCGAGCAAGAGCCGCCGGTTGGGCAGCGACGTGAGAGGATCGTAAAATGCCAGATTCCTGATCTCGTCCGCAGCCGCCACGCTGGAGGAGGTGTCGGTGAGGGCGGCAACGTAATTCGAGACGATGCCGTCCTTGCCTTTAACCGCGGTGATAGTGATATGCGCCGGATAGATTTCTCCGTTTTTGCGCCGGTTCCAGATTTCGCCTCCCCAATGGCCGGCGCCATGGATACTCTTCCACATCGCGGCATAAAAACCCGCATCATGCCTCCCCGAAGCGAGCACACGCGGGTTCTTGCCGATGACTTCTTCGGGTTTGTAACCGGTAATATTGGTGAAGGCGCCGTTCACCCGCAGGATCATGCCACCGGCATCGGCGACCAGCATGGCTTCCTCGGACTCGAAGG
The DNA here is from genome assembly GCA_963828205.1 of uncultured beta proteobacterium. Taxonomy (GTDB): domain Bacteria; phylum Pseudomonadota; class Gammaproteobacteria; order Burkholderiales; family Gallionellaceae; genus Gallionella. The sequence continues at coordinate 539,165 of CAWHDU010000004.1, read as the reverse complement.
CGGCTGCGGCGATACAAAGTTCCGCCTCGGCAAGCTTGCGTTCGGTGATGTCGAGCACGGCACCGACCATGTGCGCGGGCTTGCCTGCCGCATCGCGTTCGACCTCGCCCCTGCAGTGAATATGCCTGACGGTTCCGTCCGGCAGCAAAATGCGGCACTCGATGCTGCACGGGGCATATCCGCCGAGAGCCGCATCCAGCGCCTCCTTCACGCCGGCGCGGTCTTCCGGATGCAGCGCCTGAAAGAATAAATCGTGGCTCGGGTTGATCGTGCCCGGCTCATGGCCGAAGATGCGGCATTGCTCATCCGACCAGTAGTGGTTCGCGCCGCTTGCCACATCCCAGCTCCAGCAGCCCACATGTGCGATCCGTTGCGCTTCTTTCAGTTCCCTCTCGCTTCTTTGTTGCGCCTCATAGACTTCCTGCAGCAGTTGTTGCTGGTGATTCATCCTGAGGAATACCTGAACCTTGGCTTTAAGGATATGGTCTTCGATCGGTTTCGCCAGATAATCCGTGGCCCCTGCCACATAGCCCCGCATCTTGTCGACCGCTTCCTTGTAGGCCGCAGTGAGGAAAATGACCGGGGTGTTGGCGGTCCGGGGATCGGCGCGCAATTGTTCGCATACTTCGTAGCCGTCCATCTCCGGCATTTGCACATCCAGCAGGATCAATGCGTACTCTTCTCCGAGCGCCATGCTCAGCGCGTCAAAACCGTTGCCGGCCTCGCGCATTTCCGCATCGACCCCCTTCAACACGGTGCGCACCGCGAGACGGTTGTTCTGGTTGTCGTCGACGATCAGGATTTTCGGTTTGTCAGTCATGCGCGATCCTGCAATTCCAGTTCGTAATATACATAGCGGCAGCAGAGATTCTCATGATGCTTCATGCACCGAAAGCAGCAGGCTGATGATTTCATCGAGACCGGCGACATAGTCGACATCCGCCCGCTTGATGGCCGCATCGGACATCGCGCTGAATTCGCATTCTTCCGGGTTCAGCACGATGCCCAGACCGCCCAACTGTTTGACGTATGCCATGCCTTCCGCGCCATCGGAATTTGCGCCGCTCAGCAATACCGCGATCAGGCCGGACTCGAATACCTCGGCCGCGCTCTCGAACAGCACATCGATGCTCGGGCGCAACGACTTGACCGGCTCATCCAGCGAAAGCGCGAAGGAAGGCGCGGAATGCCTGCCACGCTCCACCAGCAAGTGGTAATCGGGTGGAGCCAGGTAAGCCCTGCCGCCGCGAATCGTTTCCTTGTCCATCGCCGTGCTGACGGGCAGGGCAGTGGCATTGCCGAGCAAGCCGGCAAGATGGCTCTTTTTCCCGCCCGGCAGGTGTGCCACGATGGCGACCGGCAAAGGGTATTCTTTCGGCAAGGCATGCAGCACCCGTTTTATCAGGGGAATGCCGCCCGCCGAAAAACCGATGGCCAGCATCCTATACATGGCGCCGTCTCCCGATCACCTTGCGGTATAAATGCAAATCGTCGTCCAGCGCCTCAAGATCGGGATACTTTTCGCGCAATTCCATAATCTTTTCGGCATAGCCCAACAACAGATAACCGCCTCTTTCCAGGCTGCGGGCAAGCAGATGCAGCGCCCGCTCCTGCAACGCCTCGCCAAAATAGATCAGCACATTGCGGCACACCACGAATTGGGCCTCCTTGAACACATCGTCTTCCACAAGATTATGCTGGATAAACTCGATGGATTGCTTGAGCCCGCCGCCGATCGCGACTTCATCGCCGCGATCCGTGAAATAGCCGTCGAAATCCCCGCTGCCGCCCGCATCCCGGTAGTTCTTGCGCCAGGTTTCCATGCCCCGCCGCGGCCAGCATCCTCCGTGCGCATCCTGCAAAAAAGAGGAATTGATATCCGACGCAAAAATACGCGCCTTCTTCAGCAGGCCCGCCTCGTGCAGCAAAATCGCCAATGTGTAGGTTTCTTCGCCGCGCCCGCACCCGGCCTGCCAGATGTTGATCCGCGGAAAGCTGTCCAGTTGCGGAAAAATTGTGTCGCGCACCGCTTTCCACACCTGCGCGTCGCGAAAAAATTCCGATGTCGGCACCGAGATGCTGTTGATCACCGTTTGCGCGACGGTCTCGTTGAACAGCATCTCCGGAAGCAGTTCGGACAAATGCGCCACGTCGAAATACTTCGTCAGCTCTTTCAGGCGGCGCTTCAGGGACGCCCGCGCATAGCCGGTAAAGTCGTAGCCATAGCGTTCCTTGAGCGCGCTCAGCACCAGCCCGACTTCAACGTCTTCGATGCGATGATTCTTCCATTTGAGCAATGCCATTTTGCGGGTCCATGCATTTCATGAATTTGCGCGATGACCGCGCCGTGGAGGCTCGGCGCGGCGCGCCCTTACCTCACCTCGATCATATCGACCAGCCCGTCCACATCCACCGGCTTGGCGAAATATGCCGTCGCGCCGGCCTGGATGCACAGCTCGGCATCGCCCTGCATCGCTTTTGCGGTAATCGCAAAAATCGGAATATCTGCATATCCCAGTTCGCGTATCTGGCGTATCAGCGCATAGCCGTCCATTTCCGGCATCATGATGTCGGTCAGCACCGCATCGAACACGCCCAGCGCGAGCATTTCCAGCGCCCTGGCGCCATCGGAAGCAACTTCCACGGCATACCCCTTGGCGCGCAGCACTTTGGTGAGCGCAAACAGGTTCCGCGCATCGTCGTCCACCAGCAATAATTTCTTGCCGTCCGCCTGCCCGGCCGCAACCGCGCCGAGTTTGCTTGCGCCGATATCGAGATGCAGCGCCAGCAGCACTTCTTCGTGCAAACGCTCGCTCGACGGGCTCTTGGTGACGATGCTCTCCGCAACTCCCTTTAGCTCGAATACCTCTTCTTCGCTCAACTCGTGCGCCGAATAAATCACCACCGGCGGAGGGTTCAGGCAGTGGGCGGCCTGCTTCAGCCATTCGAAACCGCCCGTGTCGGGCAATTCCAGATCGAGAATGACCGTGTCGAAATGCTGTGTCTGCAGCAGCCGCAAAGCATCGGCCCCGGCACCGGCATGGATGATTTCTACCGGATCGTTGCAAAACAGTTTCCCGATCGACTCCGCATCGCCCGGCTCGCCGCCGGCCAGCAACACGCGGCTGTTGAAAATCGCATGCTCCGCCGCAACCATCGTTTTGATTGCCGCCGCTATCGAGTCGCGGGTAACCGGCTTCTTGAGGAAACCCAATGCGCCCAGCACCTTTGCCTCGCCGCTGTCCGTCGCACCGGACATGATGAAGACGGGAATATGCGACGTGGTTCTGTCCTCCTTCAAGCGATGCAAAAATTCAATCCCGCTCATTTTCGGCAAACCCAAATCCAGCAGGATGCCCGCCGGTAACGCCTTGCCTACCTCCCGCAAAGCCTGCTCGGCAGAAGCGGCGCATACCGGCGTAAAGCCGAGCGCCTTGATCATCCGCTCCAATATGGCCAGCAGGCGGGTATCGTCTTCCACCACCAGAATGTTGCCGCCGTCGCTCGCCGCGGCGGCCACGCCGTACACGGCAGGCTGCTTCAGGCCAGGCGGCGGCTTGCCTTCAGGCTTGGCGAATTGTTTGAACAGCCGCACCGTAAAGCTGCTGCCCTTTCCGGGCTGGCTGCTCACCGCCACTTCGCCGCCGAGCAATTCCGCCAAATGGCGGCTGATCGCCAGCCCCAGCCCGGTGCCGCCGTATTTGCGGCTGGTGGAACCATCCGCCTGCTGGAATGCGCCGAAGATGTGTTCCATCTTGTCGGCGGGTATGCCGATGCCGGTATCGATGACCTCGAATTGCAAATCCTCGCCAGCCTTGGCGGCGAGCACCTTCACCTCGCCGCTGCCGGTGAATTTGACCGCATTGGACAGCAGGTTGGTCAGTACCTGCGTGAGCCGCTGCCTGTCGGTATGGATCGTTTCGGGCAGGCCGGCGGCGACCTCGATATTGAAAGCAATCCGCTTCTTCCCGGCTTGCGGCGCAAATATCCGCCGCAAATACGCCAGCATGTCGTCGAGGCGGAATTCCTCTTTCACCAGCTCGATCTTGCCGGCCTCGATCTTGGAAAGATCGAGGATGTCGTCAATCAAAGTCAACAACTGCGCGCCGCTCTCGCCGATCACCGTGGCGGACTCGACCTGTTCCGGCGAGAGGTTGTTTTCCTGGTTTTCGGCCAGGTTTTTGGACAGGATCAGGACGCTGTTGAGCGGCGTGCGCAGCTCGTGCGACATGTTCGCCAGGAACTCGGACTTGTATTGATTGGCGCGCTGCAATTCCCGTGCTTTGGTTTCGGTTTCCCGCAGCAATTCCTTGAGTTGCGCGCTCTGCGTTTCGAGGATCAGGTTCTTCTGCTTCATTTCCTCCTGCTGGGCGCGCAACTCTTCCTGGTTAGCCCTGAGCTCCTCGTTCTGCGCTTTCATTTCCTCGGATTGGCTGCGCAACTCCTCGGTCATCGCCCGCATCTCTTCGTTGCTCTTGAGCAATGTTTCCTGCTGTTCCTTCAATTCCCGAGACTGCTTGCGCGTTTCGGCCAGCAGCACCAGATTGTGCTCGGACGCCTGCAGATTGGCCAGGTGCAACCCCAGCGCCCCGGATGCGGCCTCGAGGAATTCATGCTGGCCGGGGTCGAGCGGTCTGGCGGCGCCCAACTCCAGCACCGCAAGCACTTCGCCCTTGTGCGCGATCGGATAAATTGCCAGTTCGTGCGGCGGGAATTCCGCCAGACCTGTGCTGATAACCGACAAATCCGCCGGCACCGGGGACACCACCACCGCCCGGTTATCCTTGGCGCATTGCCCCAGCACGCCCTCGCCAAGCATGAAAGCGTCTTTGTCCTGGTTGCACCGCGCCAGCCCGTGCGCGCCGACCATCCGGTACTGCCCGCCGTACAGCAAATAAACCGCGCCGACCGGCACATCCAGCTTCCCGCACAACAAATGCAAGACACGGTCGGCGGCTTTGTCGATGATGGATTCTGCGGATACCGCATCGGTCAGCGACGCGACGCTCTCGGCAACCCAGTGCTCGTGTTCGATGCGCCGCGCCATTTCGCGGAATGCCTCGGCCGCCACAGCCATCTCGCCGATTTCGTCGCTGCGCTCGAGGCACGGCACATCGACCGGCCTGCCCTTTGCCAATGCGGTCAGCGCGTCCTTTATTTGCAGCAACGGGCGCGTGATGCCGCGCGATCTCCATATTCCCGCGCCAAAGGCAAAAACGACCAGCACGCCCCCGGTCAGCAACAGCATCAGGCGCAATTGATAATATTCCGCCAGCACCTCTTCCCTGTCGATCTTGGCGATAACGCCCCAAAGCGGGCGATCTCCCAGCGCCGCCTCGTCGCGATAAGGCTGCAGCGGCTTGAACGCCACGAAGGCATCGATGCCGCGGTAATCGGGATATTGTTCCAGCCCGCTCTCCCCGTCCAGCACTCTGGACACGGCTTTGGTCTTGAGTTGCCTGGACAGGATCGAACTCTCCTTGCCGAAGCGCGAATCGGTCAGCATCCAGCCGCCCTTGCCGACCACGAACGTCTCGCCGGACTCGCCCATCCCGGTCTTGTCTTTCATCAATTCGTTGACCTGCTGTACCGGCAACTGGATCGCCACCACGCCCAGGAACACCTGCTTGCCCGGGTCGAACACCGGCATCGCGAGAAAACTGGCGGGCTTGTTGTCATTGGCCGCATAGCGCGAGAAATCGGTGTAGCTCATCACATCCAGCACCGCATCGCGCAGCAGCGGAACCACCGCATGCGCCAATCCGGTGTCCTTCCACGGCCCGGTCAACAGGTTGGTGGCGAAATCATCGTGCTTGGCAAAACTGAACACCACATTCCCCCGCGTGTCCACCAAAAATATATCCTGCCATTCGTAATATTCGTGGCGTTGCAGCATAAACGCCTGGGTGGCGGCGTGAGCCCGGTCATAATCCGACCCCTGCAATACCGAAGGTTTCGGGTTTTTATGTTCGCTGTTTTTCGTCGAGTAATTTTGTTGCAGCAGCGTTTGCGCGTTCCCGCCCAGTTTGGCGTAGCCTTCGCTCAGTGCCGCCAGCGACTTGATGGTGGCAGGTGCCTCCGCCAACACATGCAATTCCCTGTGTATCGTATCCAGATAGCGGGTCAGCGTGTTATGGCGCGCTTCCAGCACCGCGGCAAGCTTCTCTTTGGCATCCGTTTCCAGCGCTTCGCGGGTCAGGTAGGTTGAAACCAGCAGGGTAACGGCCATCGCGACAAGGGCGATGGAAATGGTCAACAGCCACAACTTGAATTGGATCCTCATCTTCTCCCCTTGCTGCCGCGCAGGCGTTGCCGGCGCCGATGCGGCACAACCGTCGCTGGCATGGCCGATGCCTCCGCTTTTCCGCAGCACCCTGAACGTATTTCATTTTACACGGTTGCGCTCCTGCGGCAATGCGGGCGCAATATCAGCCGGAAGATGGCCGTCAGCCCCCGATCCGCGCCCGCAGGTCATGCTCGCCGGAGCCGGTGATTTTCACCCCGGCAAAATCGCCCACCTTTAACTGCTGGCCGTCTTCGATATACACCAGGCCGTCGATCTCCGGCGCGTCCGCGCTGCTGCGCGCGATCGCGCCTTCTTCGCCCACCTCGTCCACCAGCACGGTGAGTATCTTGCCGACCTTGTGCCCGAGGCGTTCCTCGCTGATCTCCTCCTGCAGCAGCATCAGCCGCGCGAGCCGCTCCTGCTGCACTTCGGGCGAAATGTGACCGGGCAATTCGTTGGCAGCCGCGCCCTCCACCGGAGAGTAGGCAAACGCGCCGACGCGATCCAGTTGCGCCTCCTCGATAAAATCCAGCAGCTCCTCAAACTCTTCTTCGGTTTCGCCGGGAAAGCCGACGATGAAGGTGCTGCGCAGCGTGAGATCGGGGCAGGTCTCACGCCATTGCCTGATGCGCGCCAGCACGTCCCCGCTGTCGCCGGGGCGTTTCATCAGCTTGAGGATACGTTCGTTGGCGTGCTGGAACGGCACATCGAGGTAGGGCAGGATGATGCCCTCCGCCATCAATGGAATCACCTCGTCCACATGCGGATACGGATAGACGTAATGCAGCCGCACCCAAACACCCCCGTCGTCCGGTTTCTTGAGGCCGCCCAGCGCCGCCGCCAGCTCGGTCATGCGCGTCCTGAGCGGCCTGCCGCCCCAGAAGCCGGTGCGGTATTTCACGTCCGTTCCATATGCCGACGTGTCCTGCGAAATCACCAGCAACTCCTTCACGCCCGCGTCGACCAGGTTCTGCGCTTCCTGCATCACGTCGCCGACCGGGCGGCTGACCAGGTCGCCGCGCAGGCTGGGGATAATGCAGAAGGTGCAGCGGTGGTTGCAGCCTTCGGAAATTTTCACATAGGCGTAGTGTTTCGGCGTCAGGCGGATGCCCTGCGCGGGCACCAGATCGGAGTAAGGATCATGAGGTTTTGGCAAGTATTGATGCACCGCCTCCATCACCTCGTCGGCGGCATGCGGGCCGGTCACCGCCAGCACCTTGGGATGCGCGCTCCGCACCACCTCGCCCTTCGCGCCGAGGCAGCCGGTGACGATCACCTTGCCGTTTTCGGCCAGCGCTTCGCCGATCGCGTCCAGCGATTCCTCCACCGCGCTGTCGATGAAGCCGCAGGTGTTCACGATCACCAGATCGGCATCCCGGTAGCTGCCGGAAACCAGGTAGCCTTCGGCGCGCAGGCGGGTGAGGATGTGTTCCGAATCCACGGTCGCCTTGGGGCAACCGAGCGAGACGAAACCGACTGACGGAATTTTACCTTTTGTTCTCATGTGAATTCATCTGACCTTGATTTCTGGCCGCACGGCACGGCAGGTACCGGCGAGACCGTCTGGCCGCGCCTTTGCTAAGCGGCTATTTTAACGGTTTCGTATATGGGGAATGGCGAATATCTCGAATCTGCCCAAGCCAAGATCGTAGGGCGGATGAGCGTAGCGTTAACCAATGACTTAGCGAGCGTTGTTTGATCGCTTAGTCAGATGGCTATGCAAAGCTATCCGCCGTATGCCGACCTGTCGCGCAACTTTCATGCGGCGGATAACGCCTTCGGCTCATCCGCCCTACATGCTGCGTTCTCTGTGGCTGGCTGCTTTGTCAGGTTCAATCCGCTGCATCATAAAAACAAACCGAGTTGCGTCCGCCCTCTTTGGCCCGGTACATCGCTATATCTGCATATTTGAGAACATCTTCCGGGCTGGCCTCGTGATCGATGAATAACGCGACGCCGATACTCGCCGTGCAATGGTGCTCTACTGCCGTTTCGCCTTCATGCTTGAGTTTGAGCAAGTAGGGTTCGGCCAGGGCGGCACGGATTTTTTCCGCAACGATGCCTGCCTGCGCGGCGGATTCGGCCTTATCTTCATCCAGCTCGCTTAGCATCACCACAAATTCATCGCCGCCGAAGCGCGCGACAGTATCCGCCTCGCGCACACAACCGACGATGCGGTAGGCCACGGTTATCAACAGTAAATCTCCCACGCCATGCCCGTAGGTGTCGTTGAGCGGCTTGAAGTTATCCAGGTCGAGGAACATCAGCGCCCCGTAATGGCCGCTGCGTTTGCTGGCGGCCATCGCCTGCTCCAGCCTGTCGTTCAGCAAGCGGCGGTTGGGAAGCTGCGTCAGGGTGTCGTAAAAAGCCAGATTGCTGATTTGCTCTTCTGCCTGCTTGCGCTCGGTGATGTCCTGCAAGATGGCGACGAAATACTGGATCGCTCCATTCTCGCCGGTTACCGGAGTGATGGTGAGCGCCTCGTCATAGAGGGAACCATCCTTGCGCCGGTTGACGATTTCGCCGTGCCACGTCCGTCCGGACAGGATGGTTTCCCACATACCCTTGTAGAACGCCGCGTCATGCTTGCCGGACTTCAACAGGTCTTTCGGCCTGCGCCCCTGCGCTTCCTCCAGCGAAAATCCCGTCAGTTGCGTAAAAGCCGGATTGACCCACTGGATATGCGCATGAATGTCGGTAATGACGATCCCGTTGGCGACCGAATTCAGCGCCACCTCGAACAGCCGCAGGCGCGATTCAAGCGCCTCGCGCACCAACGCATTACGCACCGCGCGGCCCAGCGCATCGTGATCGAATTTTCCCTTGACCAGATAATCCTGGGCGCCGGCCTGCAAAGCGGCGGTGGCGAGAACATGGTCGTCGCGCCCCGTCAGCACCACGATGGGCACACCGGGCAAAGCGGCGCGCATCGCCTGCACCGTGGCGAGCCCGGACGAATCGGGTAACGACAGATCGAGCAGCACGGCATCGGGCTTGCTGCTTCTGGCGGAGGCTATGCCCTCGGCCAGCGTTTTTGCCCATGCCACGGGCTCTTTGCCGCCGCTTCCAAGACCGGCCTGCCGCGCATACGCCCTGATTAATCCAAAATCGCCGGCATCGTCCTCTACCGCCAGGATCGATACGGTTTGCTGAGAAACATCACTCATGATTTTCCTCTATTTTTCCGTTCATACAACCTGTCATTATGTTGGGCGCATTCCGCTTTCGATCAGTAGCACGTAGCCCGCATGAAACAAAGTGGAATGCGGGAAACGGCGCGGCAGTTATCGGCTTCATCCCCCGCATTGCGCTACGCTTCATGCGGGCTACGGGGCTTTCGGTTAGACATGGAATCAAGCGCCGCATCGCGCAAGCACAATGGATAAATCGTCATGCGCGACGCATCCGCCAAGATGGGTTTCAAGCGCGGCAAGAATATTGTCCAGAAGCTCATCCGGCAGTGATGCCCGGAGTATGTTCTCAAGTTGCGCTTCGCCGAATGGCTCGCCGGAAGCATTCTCCGCTTCGGTCAGGCCATCCGAGCAGAGCAGCAACGCTCCCGGCGGCGCATGCAAAACCTCGGTGGTAGTTTCAAAGTTATCTGCATCCGCCACACCCAGGGGAAGATGCCGCGAGCGGAATTTATGCAGTTCGCCGTTCTTTTGCACATGGACGGCGGTGGGAATGCCGCCGTTCCAGATTTCGACGGAAGAGCCATCATGGGCGATATGAGCCACCGCTGCCGCGATGAAATGCCCGGGCATGGCGAGTTCCCGCATGTACTGGTTTATTTCTGTGACAATATCGCAGGTCGGCAGCCCTTTTCTCGCCATGGCACGAAATATCTGAAAGGTGCGCTGCAAGAACAGCGCGGCTTGCAGTCCGTGGCCGGTCACATCCGCCAGCATGACGCGCAAGTCGCCATTGTTGTCCCGGTCGGCAACAATGATGTCTCCGCTGAATTGCTGTGTCGGGCGCAGAAAGTAGCGGATTTGCGGATCATGCAACCCCTTCGAGCGCATGATATGGTTCATGACGCCGCTCGCGACAGCCATGTCATCCAGGTCGCTTTCATGCAGCGCCAGCAATTCCCGGTTCTTGCGTTCCAGTTCCAGCTCGAGCGCATGGCGCACCAGCGCATGGCGCACCGCGCGGCCCAGCGCGTTATGCTCGAACTGCCCCTTGACCAGATAATCCTGCGCGCCAACTTCAAGAGCGGCGGCATCGAGCGCGCTATCGTCATGCCCCGTCAGTATCACGATGGGCACATCGTGCATGGCGGCGCGCATCGCCCGCACCGTGTCCAGCCCTGCGGAATCCGGGAGCGACAGGTCGAGCAGCACGATATTGGGCTTGCTGCATTGCGCTGCTGCTATCCCCTCGGCCAGCGTCTTCGCCCAGGCCACCGGCTCCTTGCCGCCGCCGGATATAAGGCCTGACATCCGCACATGCGCGCGGATCAATCCGAAATCACCGGGATCGTCCTCGATCACCAGAATCGAAATAGATTGTGCGGAAGCACCGCTCATACACTTCTCCCTTTATCGTGTACCGGAGCAGCCATGCGGGGAGTTACCCAGCGTTCGCCCAGGATACGGATCGTTTCCAGCAGTTGACGGATATCCATCGGCTTGGAGAGGTAGTCGGCAGCGCCGAGGTTGCGGGAAGCGGTTATATCCCTTTCGGCATACGAGGTGGATAGCACCACTACCGGAATATCGCACAGGAATTTATCCTGTTTGAGTGCAGCGAGGCATTCCAGTCCGGTCATACCCGGCATGTTGAGGTCGAGCAGGATCAGATCGGGTCGCGGCGCTTCCTGAAAGCGCGGGGCGGTCCGGCGCAAAAAATCCAGCGCCTCGTAACCGTCGAAGACATGGTGCAATTCGGCCTGAATCCGGTTTTCTTCCAACGCCCATTTAACGAGGCTGGCATCGGACTTTTCGTCTTCGACCAGCAAAATAATAAATCGGGTATTCGCTTTCATATATTTTCCCCTGCCGATATCGCCCTCTCCTCCCGCAGCACCGGCAGCGCGACATGGAATTTGCTGCCCTTGCCTTCGCCCGCCGATTCCGCCCAGATGCGCCCCTTGTGGTGTTCGGCAATCTTGCGGCACAACGCCAAACCGATGCCGGTACCCTCGTAGGCTTCGCGCGAATGCAGGCGCTGGAACACCTGGAACAGCCGTTCGCCCTGGCCGGGAACAATGCCGACGCCGTTGTCTGCCACGCACAGGCGCCATTCATTCCCGGCCACTTCGCTGGTGACGGTGATTTCCGGCGCCCGTCCGGCGATGCGGTACTTGACGGCGTTGCCGATGAGGTTCTGGATCAGTCTCAGTATCTCGTCGTGCCTGGCCAGGATGCGCGGCCATTCACCTTCGATGCTCACCCTGGCCTGTGCTTCGGCGATGGCGGGCGGAGGAATTGCCGCGCTTCGTCGAGTATGGCGCCGCTTTCGATCGATGCCGGCGGTTCGCACTTCCTGCCCACCCGCGAGTATTCGAGCAGCGCCACCAGCATCTGGTCGATGCGCTTGGCGCCTTCGATCGCGAAGTTGAAGTATTCGCGCTTCTCGTCGTCGAGCTGATCGGCCAGACCCATCTCGATCAGTTGCAAATAGCTCGAGACCATGCGCAGCGGCTGGCGCATGTCGTGGGAGACGGCGTAGCTGAATTGCTCCAAATCAATGTTTGAGCGCTTGAGATCTTCTTCATATTCCTTGCGCTCCGTTATATCCTGCACCGTTCCATGCATCTTGGCGGGCTGCCCTTCCCCGTCGCGCGACACCTCTGCCTGCTCGTGCACATGGCGCACCGTCCCGTCCGGCAGCACGATGCGGTGGTCTATGCTGTAGGGGCGATTCTGCTCCAGCGCCTCGCGGACGCAAGTATCCACGCGCTGCCGGTCTTCCGGATGCACGGCCTGCAGGAACGCTTCATAAGTAGCGCAAAATTGCTGCGGCGCGAGGCCGAAGATGCGGTAGATTTCATCCGACCAGTCCAGCCTGTTGTCCGCAATATCCCATTCCCAGTCGCCCAGATGGGCGAGACGCTGCGCTTCGGTCAATCTGGCGGTGCGCTGCGCGACCTCTTCCTCCAGATGCGCCCGGTGTTGCTCCAGATCGGCATCGCGCAACTGGATGTATTCCAGCATGATGTTGAAGGTGCCGGCCAGCATGCCCGCTTCGTCCTTGCCGTGAACCGCCACCCGCGCCGCGAAATTCTGCTCCGTGATGACGCCCTGCATCGCTCCGGCCATATCCTGGATCGGGGCGACGATGATTTTCTGCAGCCTGGCAAACAGGGACGCGGCCAGCAGGAACACGCCGAACGCCGCCAGGAAAATCAGCCCGATGCCGCGCATGACCCCCATATACAAGCCGCGCAGATCGGCCTCCAGGGAGATGCTGCCCAGCGCTTCATCCTTGAAGCTGACCGGGCTCGAAATGGTCAGGCTGTCAAAGGTGAACCGGTGCTCCTCGATCCCGGAGGACGGCAAGGGATAGTGCGCATGGTCAGATTCCTGGTAGCTCGCGAACTCTTTCCCTTGCCTGTCGTAAATAACGGCGTGGACGATATCCGGCTTGGCGGACAGCGCGGACAGCGTCTCGGCGGCGGCCTTGCGGTCGTCGAACAGCATGGCCGGCACGGCGTTGGCGCCGATCACCCTGGCGTAAGTCCTCAGTTCGGCCACTGTCCGGTTGCGCCACTCGACGACATCCCTCACCGTCAGGATCAGGCTGACGAACAGCAGCGCGAAGCCAAAAGTCAGCAAGCCGATCCATAGCAGCTTGCTCTTGATCGGCGCATCGCGGAACCATTCCGCCCGTTTCATGGCGCCTCTTCCCGGACGATGCGCGCCAGTTTCAGCAGCTGCGAGCTGATCTTGAGCCCGGTGTGCCGCGAGGCTTCCAGGTTAATTTCAAAACGGACTCTCCCGCTTTCCGCGAAAAAATTGACTATCGCGCCGCGCCGCGCGAACCCTTCCGTGTCGCCCATGGTCAGCGTGCCGCTGCCGCGCGAAATGGCGGCGATGCGTTCGAGGTGTTTTTCCGCCGGGGCGGCGATGAACAGCAGGCCGCATTCGCGGGTGTCCGCGCTCATGTCGAGCAGCGACACTTCCATTCTCCGCCCGTTGACCTGTTTGCCCCGGATGGTTTCCAGCGCCGGGCCGAACGGGTTGCCGCCGAACACGCACAGGCGCAACGGCGCGCCCGCCGGTTCGCCGGCGCGGGGCGGCCATTCGACGAACCTCGCGATCTGGTAGATGAACGCGGCCTTGAGCTCGTATTCGGCCGGCGCGGCATGTGCCGGCGACAGGGCGAGCGGCAGCATCGCGCAGCAGACAAGGCGAACCATTGCCAAGGACGATATCCCCCCCCCTTTGGAAAAGGGGGCCAGGGGGGATTTTAGCCACCGACAAATCCCCCTCGATCCCCCTTTTATAAAGGGGGAAGCCGCCGCGAAACCACCTCGCTAAAAACGCCATGTTGCCGCCCCGAAGAAGCTGCGCGGAACTTCGCTGGTTCTCGGCCCCGAGACGTTGACGAATTCGGGGTGGCCGGGATCGAGCAGGTTGCGCCCGGTCAGGCTGAGTTCCAGATCGCGCCGGACGCGCCAGCCCACGCGCGCATCCAGGCGGGTGTAGGCCGGCACTTTCAGGCTGGGCAGACTGTCCACGTAATAGAGCGAAGCGCCCAGGTCGACATTGTCGGCCGGGGAGTGCAGCACGTGAAACTGGAACTGGTTCTGCGGCGAGCGCCCTACCTCGGTCTCGATCGATGTGTCGGTGCTGCCCGCATCGCGGCGGATGCCCATCTTCAGCCATGACCAGGCTGCCTTGAACTGCCACCTGCCGGACGGTCGCCAGCTTCCGCTCCATTCCAGCCCCCGGGTCGTCGCGCTCGCCCTGTTGTTGGGTACCAGCGGAATGACCGTGTGCCCGGCTTCGATGAAATTTGCCTCGCGTTCGATGGTTATCAGGTTGTGGTGCTCGCTATAGAATGCGGAGACATCCATCTGCGCCTGTTCGGTAAGCTGGCTGCGGTAGCCTGCCTCATAGGCAAGCACATGCTCGGACCGGATCGCCGGGTTGCCCAGCAAATGTGTCGCGAAAATCGTTGCGGCGGGTTTGATAACCGTGGCGACGACGTTGCCATCCGCATCGGTACGGGAAGGCGTATGCACGGCACGGGACACCGCCGCCCAGGCGGTTTGCCGCTCGTCGATTTTCCAGCGCAGGCGCAGGTTGGGTTCATATTCGAAACCGGTGTAATCGTTGTGCTCGAACTTGGAGCCCAGTATCAGGTGCAGCTTGTCCCTGTCACCACCTTGGCCAAGCGCGATTTCATCCTGAACAAAAGCGCTGATAACACTGTCCGTGCGGCTCGCCGGCACATATGACACCGCGAAAGTGTTGTCCATCCTGTCGCGGGTTTGCCGGTACCCCGCTCCCCACACGATGTCGTGCGCCTCGCCCAACTGGAAGCGGTGCTGGAAATCCAGGTCGTAAGTGTCGCGTTGCTCGCCGAGATTGAAGTAGCGCCGCTCATAGGTGTCGTAGTAAAACTGCAATGCCACCTCGTCGGTAGCCGACAGCGCGTTTCTCCAGCGCGCCAGCAAGTTGCTGCCTTTCAGGTCGATGGTGTAGCCGAGCGGGGTGCTGTAAGGCGGCGAAAGCGAAACGACCGTGCCGAGGTGGTCTGAACTCCCGGTATAGGTATCGCCCTGCATGGTCAGCGAGTTTCCGCCGGCCATATCCCAGTCGGCGCGGAAACCGGTGCTGCGCAGGCCGTGCTGGTCATGCGCCCAAGTACCGGAAGTCTGGGCGCCGGAAGCCAATTTGAAATTGTCCTGGGCGGCATCCCTGGCATAGATGCGGAAATGGCCGGTTTCGCCGATTATTCCGCCATAGCGCACCGTCCCTTGGCGCTCATAGTTGCCGATGCCGCCGTTCACCATGCCGCCCTGTGTGGCCGAGGCGGGCAGGGTGATAATGTTGATGATGCCGGTGACCGCGTTCGCGCCCCACAGCGCGCCGCCGGGGCCGCGTATCACCTCGATGCGTTCCACATCTTCCAGCACCACGTCCTGCGCATCCCAATACACGCCGGTGAAGGTTGGCGTCTGCAATACTCGCCCGTCCAGCATCACCAGCAGATTGTCGCTGTTCTTCGCGTTGAAGCCGCGGCTGCTGATGGCCCAACTGCCGCCGTCGATGCGCGCCACCTGCATGCCCGGCACCGTGCGCAACAGTTCGGGCAGGCTGGTCATGCCGGAACGGCGGATATCCTGCCGGGTAATCACATGGATGGCGGCGGCGGTGTCCTCCAGCTTCTGCGGCTTGCGCCCCGCCGAACTGACCTCGACGCTCACGTTCATCAACTGCTCCAGCGAATAATCGGCAAGCGGCGCGGCTTCGCCCGCGCCCGTTTGTGCAGCGGAGGGAGCGGCAAAACCATAGACCGGATTCGCCAACAGGATGGCAAGCAGGAATGGGCGTAGCATTTTTCGTGAAGTTACAATATTCATACTCCGGTTCCTCCTGTTATCGATACTGTCTTTTCCCGCAACACCGGCAGCACGACATGAAACTTGCTGCCCTGCCCTTCTCCCGCCGATTCCGCCCAGATGCGCCCCTTGTGGTGTTCGACGATCTTGCGGCACAACGCCAGCCCGATGCCGGTGCCTTCGTAGGCTTCGCGCGATTGCAGGCGCTGGAATACCTGGAACAGGCGCTTGATCTGGCCGGGAACGATGCCGACGCCATTGTCGGCTACGCACAGGTGCCATTCATTTTTGACCACTTTGCTGATAACACCGATTTCCGGCGCCCGTCCGGCAACGCGGTATTTGATGGCGTTGCCGATCAGGTTCTGGAACAGCCTCTGTATCTCGTCGTGGCTGGCAAGGATGCGGGGCCATTCGCCGGAGATGCTCAGCCCGGCATGCGCATCAATCAACGCCGGCTGGAGAAATTGCAGCGCTTCGTCGAGAACGGCGCGGCTGTCGGCCCAGGTTGGCGGCTCGCCCTTCCTGCCCACCCGCGAGTATTCGAGCAATGCCACCAGCATCTGGTCGATGCGCTTGGCGCCTTCGATGGCGAAATTGAAATAGCCGCGCTTCTCGTCGTCAAGCTGGCTATCCAGGCTCATTTCGATCAGTTGCAAATAACTCGAGATCATGCGCAGCGGCTGGCGCATGTCGTGGGAAACGGCGTAGCTGAACTGCTCCAGCTCGGCGTTGGAGCGCCTGAGCTCTTCTTCGTAGGCCTTGCGCTCGGTGATGTCGAAGAACGTGATGACTGCGCCGTCCTTGCCATTCAGCGCGGTCGGGCGCGACCAGTAATCGACCGAGAAAGAACTCCCGTCCTTGCGCCAGAACAATTCATCGCTGACATGAATATCTTCCCGTGTGTGCATACCCTGGTACAAACGGCATTCGGAGGAGGGGTAGCAGGTCCCGTCATTATGCGTATGGTGGATCAGGTCGTGCATATGCTTGCCCAGCAATTCGGTTTCTTCCCGGTATCCGAGCAAACGCAAGGCGGCCGAATTGATGAATGTGCAATTTCCCTGCATATCCACGCCATATATCCCTTCGGCAACCGAATGCAGCAGCATCTCGATGTGTTCCTTGCTTTCTTTCAGCACGCCTTCAATCCGTTTGCGCTGGGTAATTTCGAGTTTCACGGCAACATACAGCATGGGAGCACCAGCAGAATCGTTGACCGGCGCGATATGCACCTCTTCCCAGTAGAATTCTCCGTTTTTGCGTTTGTTGACAAGCTCGCCGCGCCATACCTGCCCGCCGGTAAGCGTTTTCCACAATTTGTCGTAGGTTTCCTTCGGTGTCAGTCCGGACTGGAGAATGCGCGGGTTTTGCCCGGTCGCTTCCTCCCTGCTGTAGCCGGTGGTTTTTACGAAGTGCGGGTTGACATACCGGATATTCGCATCCAGGTCGGTGATGACAACAGAAAGGGGGCTCTGCTCGATCGCGGTGGAAAGCGTGCGCAATTCATCCTCTGCCTGTTTGCGCGCGGTGATGTCGTACAGGATGACCAGATGTGTTCCGGCAAAACTTTCCTTTATGGTTGCGGCACCGGCCAGGAAAGTGCGCGCCGAGCCATCCTTGCACCTGATGTTCAGTTCCATCGGGGCAAAGGGCTCGTTGCTGCGTTTTGCCCTCTCCAGGTTTTCCTGCCAGCTCTCGGCCACCCGATGCCGGTATTGCGCATCCGGATAAGCGCGTGGCCACCAGTCTGCCAGCGTGGGAATGTCGCCCAGTGTGTAACCGATGGTTTGCGCAAATGCACGGTTCAGGTAAGTGATGTTCCCCCGCTCGTCGTTCAGCGCCAAGGGCACGGGCATGGCCTCGATGATGGCGCGGGATGCAGCTTCGCTCTCCCGCAATTCGCTCGTCATTTTTTCTGCCAGGTTGAGCGCCCGCGCGCGCCCTCCCACCAGTTGCCAGGCCAGTATCGAAAGCAGCAAGCTCATCGGGATGCCGGCCTGCCATATCACCGTGGCCCGCCTGGTATCGATATTCTTCTCAAGGACGGGCAAAGAGTGCAGCCTGATATGCCAATTACGGCCGGAGGCTTCAAGGCACTGGGAAAACTCATACAATGCCGTGCCAGTGTGCCCTTGGGCAGAATTGCTGTCATACATCAGCAACTCGTGCTTCGCATCCTTGCCATCGTAAATTTCCAGGTCAACATTGTTGATCTGGTCGCCGAGTATGCCGGCCATTAAATCGTTCATGCGGAATGGCGAATAGACCCAGCCGGCGATGTTGGCGCGGCGCTCCGCCAAGGTCTCATGCGGCCTGCCGTTGCGGTACACCGGCACATACATCAAAAAACCTGCCTGCACGCCCTGTTCGGTTTCCTGCACCAGCCTGACCTTGCCCGACATGGCCGGTTTATCCGAGTCGCGCGCTTCCTCCATGGCCGCGCGGCGAACTGCTTCCGAATACATGTCATAGCCAAAGGCGCGCAGGTTGCGGTCGGCGAACGGCTCCAGAAAGACGATGGAGGTGTAGAGGTCGCGTTTGCCTTCCGGGCGCACTATGTAATTTGGAAAACCTTCCTTGCGGATAGATTCGATATGCCGGTTTTTTTCCTGCGGCGGAACGATCAGCGAAAAACCGACGCCCTGAATCCCCGGATATTTACCCGCCAGTTGCAAGGTGCCCACATAGTCGCGGAATTCTTCCCGCTCGACACTTTTCGATGCGATATACAACCCCCTGGTGCCGCGCAGGATTTGTTCATAGGCTGCCAGCCGCTGCTCGATGCGCAGCACGATTTCGCGGGAATGGTAATTGAAGGCATCCTTCTGTGCCTGGCGTACGGCATTGGAGGCCATCTGCTGCAACAGATAAGTTGCGGCGAATCCAATCGCCAGCACCAGCAGCGGTAACAGCTTACTGAGATACGTGCGTGTCATGGCGCGCGCAACTCTGATAAAGGGAATGTGAGCAAGTTCAATACCCGGGTTAGTTTCCTGCACAAAAGAGCAAGTGCGCTCTGCGGCACCTTAATGCAGCGGAGGCAACGAGGCAAGCATCTATAATCGTAAATCAATAGGTAAGCAAATGGTTATGGAAATAACCATCAGGAGGTACCGGGCCGGATACTGTTTCAGCCGGACAACGATGCCAGGCGGCTGCGAAGGCTGGCCGTTTTACCGCTCAACCCGAGTTTCTTGCGGATGTGTTTCCGGTGAACATTGATGGTGTCCGGCGAGAGCGACAAGGCCGTGGCGATGTCCTTGGTCGACAGCCCCTGCTTGATCATGGATGCCACCTGTATTTCGACCGGCGTTAACTGCAAGTGGAGGAATGAGGAGGTACCGGGGTTACCGTATATAGAGGCCAGGTGCTGCAAATTATTTTCGAGAACGCCCAGCAAGCTGATTTGCTTGCTGTCCCGGACGCTTTTTTTAAGCTTCAGCAGGAATGGCGCGATCTCCCGGCTCATTCCGTGCATCAGCGCATCCCGCGCGGCAGACTTGTCCGTGTCCCTGATCCTGAGCAACACCTTCAGTGTCGTATTGACATCTTCAAATTCACCCCTGAGTTCTTTCAGTCGGGATGCCATTTCACTGACTTGCTGTTGCAGGTAATTACGGGAATCCAGCAGTATTTTTTCACTTTCCTTGAGCTGTAGTTCCAGCGCATTGCGCACCAGCGCATGGCGCACCGCGCGTCCCAGCGCATCCTGATCGAATCGCCCCTTGACCAGGTAATCCTGCGCCCCTGCTTGCAAGGCCGCAACGGCAAGGGCATTGTCGTCGTGTCCTGTCAGCACAACGATGGGTACATCCGGCAAGGCGGCACGCATCGCCTGCACAGTGGAGAGCCCCGTCGAATCGGGTAATGACAGATCGAGCAGCACGACATCCGGCTTATTGCATCGGGCTGCGGCTATACCCTCGGCCAGGGTTTTCGCCCACATCACAGTTTCTTTGCCGCCGCCGGCGCCAAGCCCGCACAGCCGCACATATGCCCGGATCAATCCAAAATCGCCGCAGTCATCCTCTACTGCCAGAATCGATGCGGCTTGCGGGGAAGTTTCGCTCATTTCAAGGATGGCTATTACTCCGCAATCAGCAAACCCAGCAACCCCACCGTTGCCACGCCCAGCACAATCAGTCCGACCTGCTGCACGGTATCGCGCAATTGCGCCCGCTTGTGCAGTCCTGGTATCAGGTCGGCCACGGCGACATAAATCATGCTCGCCGATGCCAGCGCCAGCAACGATGGTATCCACGATTGCATGGTCTGCAGGACGAAGTAACCCAGCACGCCGCCCGCGATGGAAGCGAAGCTGGAAAGCAGGTTCAACCGCAAAGCCTTGGCCTTGCTGTAGCCGGAATGCAGCAGGATGGCGAAATCACCTACTTCCTGCGGAATCTCGTGCGCGATGATGGCCAGAGAAGTGACGATGCCGAGACGTACATCGGTGAGGAAGGCGGCCGCGATGATAATGCCGTCCACGAAGTTGTGAAAGGTGTCGCCCACCGTGATCATCAAACCGCTGCGCCCATGGTCATGGCCGTGCTCGTCCTGCAGCAGTTCATGCGCCTCGCAATGCTCATGATGGCAGTGCCGCCACAGCACCAGTTTTTCCAGGACAAAGAACAGCAGGATGCCGAACAGCACCGTGCCGCTCAGGGCGGGCACATTGGGCGTAAGCTTGATCGCCTCGGGCAATATGTCGAGGAACACCACGCCGAGCAGCGCGCCGATGGCGTAGCTCACCATTGCGCCGAGGTAGCGCTGCGCATGGGAGCTGAGCGCGAACGCCGCGGCGCACAGCACACTTAATGCGCCGCCGGCAAAACTGGCCGCAACGATCCACAGCAGAACGCTCATGGGGTGCGTTCAGAAAACCCGAAGTCGCAGGGATAGCGGCTCACGCCGGAACCCTTGCCGCAATGAAGGCCTTCAACTGCCCGACATCCGGAGGCAACGTATCGAAGCGCTGCGGCAGGCTTTCGATATTTTCGTAACCGGCCGGGCGTTGCGGGTCCTGCCCCAGTGCCTCGCGGATGGTTTCCTCGAACTTGGCGGGTAGCGCGGTTTCCAGGCACACCAGCGGAATGCCCGCTTCGCGGTGTTCCAGCCCGGCCTTCATGCCGTCGGCGGTGTGCGGGTCGATCACCACGCCGTATTGGCTGTATACGCGGCGTATCGTGGCGACACGATTGGCGTGGCTGCTCGCTCCCGAGGCAAGGCCGAATTCCTGCACCCTGTCAAAATAAGGCGTCCCGCTCAAATCGAAATAGCCATCCTTTTCCAGTTGCTGCCACAAGCCCCTGAGGATTTTTGCATCGCGCCCGACCAGGTCATATGCGAAACGCTCGAAGTTGGAGGCCTTGGTGATGTCCATCGACGGGCTGCTGGTGTGCAGCGTTTCCGGGCGCGGACGGTACACGCCGGTCTTGAAAAATTCGTCGAGCACGTCGTTTTCGTTGGTCGCGACGATCAGCTTCGCGATAGGCAGCCCCATCTGGCGCGCGATGTGCCCGGCGCAGACGTTGCCGAAATTACCGGACGGCACGGCGAAGGAAATCTGCTCGTCGTTGCTTTTGGTCAGCGCGAAATAAGTCTTGAAATAGTAAACCGCCTGCGCGACAACCCGCGCCCAGTTGATCGAATTGACCGTGCCGATCTGGTATTTTTCCTTGAAGGCCAGGTCGTTCGACACGGCCTTGACCATGTCCTGGCAGGCATCGAACGGCGCGGTGACCGCGATGTTGAAGATGTTCGGGTCTTGCAGCGAATACATCTGCGCGGTCTGAAACGGGCTCATCTTGCCGAGCGGCGACAGCATGAACACGCGGATGCCGCGCTTGCCGCGCATCGCATATTCCGCCGCCGAACCGGTATCTCCCGAGGTGCCGCCGAGGATGTTCAGTTCGGCATGATCTTTCGCCAGCGCGTATTCGAACAGGTTGCCGAGCAACTGCATCGCGACATCCTTGAACGCCAGCGTCGGCCCATTGGACAGGCCGAGGATGTGCAGGCCGGGCTCCAGCGTCTTGAGCGGCGTGATTTCCTCGCTGCCAAAAGTTTTTGCGGTATAAGTTTTGGCGATGATCGCCTTGAGATCGGCTGCCGGAATATCGGTGGCAAAACGGCTGATCACCTCGAACGCCAGCTCGCGGTAACTCATGGCGCGCAGCGCCGCAAGCTCGGCCTTGCTCAGCTTCGGATAATGGTCGGGAATCGCCAGGCCGCCGTCGTCGGCCAGGCCGCCGAGCAGGATTTCGGTGAAGGGTTTTGCGGCCATGCCGCCTCGGGTGCTGGTGTATTTCATTTTATTTCTCGCTTGCTTAAATAGTGGCGTAGCGCGCACGCTGTTGCTCAACAAATAATGATTGTTGATGCGCCTCATGGCTGCCAACGGCCTCGTTATAACCAAAGTTTGTTATCAACGCCTCCAGCATGGGATGCCGCAACTCTTCTGCTGCACCAACGTGATAGTAATGCGCCTTGGTAAAAATATGAAAATGCTCTGACACCCAGTTTTTTTCTACTTGCAAATTGGTTCTGAATTCATTGCTATGCCAAGTAGAGAGTATAAATTTGCACGGCAAGTTGGCGAGTAAATCAGCCAAGTCCGCCTCGTCCCGCTCTGACCATCCATTGAAATAATCCGTGTGCCGACCCGCGTAAGGGGGGTCTGCATAAACGAAATCATCACGCTTCGCCGTTGCAATCGACTCTCTGAAGTCGGCAACCCTAAACTCCCAATCAGAAACTGACACCACTCTGGAAATGGTTTGCACCTGATTCACTATTTTAGTGATGTAAGCTGGCGCGAACCTTTCCGGCTTTCGGCAAAACGGCACATTGAATCTGCCAGAACGATTGAAACGCATCACCCCGTTAAAACATGATCTATTCAAAAATAGAAAATCCAAAGAGCTGGGCTTATTGTTGAAGCGCTCTCGCACCTCGTAAAAATATGCCTCTCCAATAGAGAGCAATTTTGCCCCTTGCTCACTCAGAAACTCTCTTACATCAAGAGAGGTTAATTGGCCTGACTGAATGTCTTTGTAAAACCGAATAATGTGAATGTTTGAATCACAGAGCAACGCCCGCTTGGGCTGAAGATTTAATGCAACCACACCAGAGCCACAAAACGGCTCGACCCATCGACCATCCGACAACTCCCCGGCCATGTTGGCTATCTCAGCCACCAGTTTGGTTTTTATACCTTGACATTTAATCGGCGGAACGAGCGGTGGCAAACTCATTGCGTATCTTCCTCTCCACCCGGTTCGTCGTCACCAAGCGAGGAAATCTCTTTTTCGTATTTGCGCAACGTATCAACTCCCCGCTGCTTGTATTCGAGGTAAGTTTTCAAATTGGTATAGGGGCGCTCAATATCTAATGCATTGGCCATGTCCTTTGTCAAATAGAACATCCAGTAGTCGTCATAGACCTCCTCGCCCAATTTTGCAAAAACTCCCGCGCCATTCAACAGGTGGTCAATCCGTGCGGTCGAGCCGATATTTTTGGTGTTTCCACTTCCCGGCCTTGAAGCTGCAATACGATATTTTGGTTGTGCAAAAAACTGAAAATCTTTAATGACTGACGGAATCTTTTTAATATCTTTCAACGCATACTGTTTTCTTTCATCAATTGCATTTAAGGGTTTTGAGTAGATCACACCCAAAACAAAATGCCCCTGATACTCGCCATACGGGTACAGCGTATTTTTTCTACTCTTGCGATTACGGAAGTATCCAGTAAATGCGCCTAGTGTCATGCCATTCACATTCGCATCATCCACTCGATAGGTACTTTTTATATCGACAGCAAATTTGTTTCCCGTCTTTTTGTCGACAAACGTTAAGTCGGGATAGAAATTTTGATGCGGTGACAATTCGACTTTCAAACCATGCTGCTTACCGAATTCAACGAACATCGGAAAAAGCAGTAGCTCAAGAACCTTGGAAACAATTTTAGTATCAACGGAGATGGTATAAATACGCTGATATACGTCGATGAACCCTTTGATGATCCAATCACCCTCATTAGTCGCTACTGCGGCAGCAAAGGATTCGGCATGAGATTGCAAATGTTGCAGGAATTGCTCTGATGTCATGCCCTTATGTTTTGTCATGACTACTTGTCCAATTCTTCCAACCTCAACTTCGTCACCTTGCCCGCCACCACCGGCAGCCTCTCCACCTTCGCGATCGCCGCATTGATGCGCTTTTCGCGCGTCTGGTGGGTGAGCAGGATCAGGTCGGTCTGATCTTCGCCTTCGCCGGGTTCCTTCTGGATCACTGCGTCGATGGAAATCTGCTCGTCGGCGAGGATGCGCGTGATGTCGGCCAGCACGCCCGGCTTGTCCTGTACGCGCAAGCGCAGGTAATAACTGGTGGTGACTTCGTCCATGTGCAGGATCGGCAAATCGGAAAGTTGGTCCGGCTGGAACGCCAGATGCGGCACGCGATGTTCCGGGTCGGCGGTATGCATGCGCGTGACATCGACCAGATCGGCGATCACCGCGCTGGCGGTCGGTTCCGCGCCCGCGCCCTTGCCGTAATACAGCGTCGAGCCGACCGCATCGCCCTGCACCAGCACCGCGTTCATCGCGCCTTCGACATTGGCGATCAGGCGTTTGGCCGGGATCAAAGTCGGATGCACGCGCAGCTCCACCCCTTCAGGCGTGCGCTTGGTGATGCCGAGCAATTTGATGCGATAACCGAGCTGTTCGGCGTAGCGGATATCGGTCGCGTCCAGCTTGCTGATTCCTTCGATATATGCCTTGTCAAACTGCATCGGGATACCGAATGCCAGCGCGGACAGGATGGTGATTTTGTGCGCCGCGTCCACGCCTTCGATGTCGAAGGTCGGGTCGGCCTCGGCGTAGCCCAGGCGTTGCGCCTCTTTCAGCACGGTATCGAAGGAAAGCCCCTTGTCGCGCATCTCGGACAAGATGAAATTGGTGGTGCCGTTGATGATCCCGGCGATCCACTGGATGCGGTTTGCGGTCAGTCCTTCACGCAGCGCCTTGATGATCGGGATGCCGCCCGCCACCGCCGCCTCGAACGCGACCATCACGCCCTTGTCCTGCGCCGCCTTGAAAATTTCGTTGCCGTGCGTCGCGAGCAATGCCTTGTTGGCGGTGACCACGTGCTTGCCGTTGGCAATCGCCTTCAGCACCAGCTCTTTCGCCACGCCATAGCCGCCGATCAGTTCGATGACGATGTCCACTTCCGGGTCGCTCACCACCGCGAATGCGTCGTCGGTGAGGCGGCATGTGCCGCCGGTGACTTTCTTCGCGAGCTCCAGATTCTTGTCCGCCACCACGGTGATGCGGATCGGACGCCCGGCGCGGCGCGCGATCTCTTCCGCATTGCGTTGCAATACGGTAAAAGTGCCACCCCCGACCGTGCCGATGCCGAGGAGCCCTACGTTGATGGGTTTAATGCTCATAATTTATTGTCCGTTATGCTCAATTTTCATTGTAGGAGCGCAACTCGTTGCGCGATTGAATCGCCCGATGAATCGGGCTCCTACGGTGTTGTTAATTTGTGCCGTGTTTCTTGCGGTAACCTTCCAGAAACCGCGCGATGCGCCCGATCGCCTCGACCAAGTCGTCGGCATTCGGCAGGAACACCACGCGGAAATGATCCGGGTGCGGCCAGTTGAAGCCGCTGCCCTGCACCACCAGCACCTTCTCGGTCTCCAGCAGTTCCAGGATGAATTGCTGGTCGTCCTTGATCGGATAGACCTTCGGGTCGAGGCGCGGAAACAGGTAGAGCGCCGCTTTCGGCTTGACGCAGGTCACCCCGGGAATCGCGGTGATCAGCTTCCAGGCGAGGTCGCGCTGCTTGCACAGGCGCCCGCTCGGCGCAACCAGGTCGTTGATGCTCTGGTAGCCGCCCAGCGCGGTCTGGATCGCGAACTGTCCGGGCACGTTGGAACACAGGCGCATCGAAGCGAGGATGGTCAGGCCGTTGATGTAATCCTGCGCATGTTTCTTCTCGCCCGACACCACCATCCAGCCGGCGCGGTAGCCGCAGGCACGGTAGTTTTTCGACAGGCCGTTCAGCGTGAGAAACAGCACGTCGTCGGCCAGCGAGGCAATCGAGGTATGCGTCGCGCCGTCATACAGCATCTTGTCGTATATCTCGTCGGCGAAGATGATGAGCTCGTGCTCGCGCGCGAGCTGGACGATTTCCTTGAGGATGTCGTCGGAATACAGCGCGCCGGTCGGGTTGTTCGGATTGATGACCACGATGGCGCGCGTGTTCGGCGTGATCTTGCTGCGCATGTCGGCGAGATCCGGCATCCACTCGTTCTGTTCGTCGCACAGGTAATGGCGCGGCGTACCGCCGGCCAGCGTGACTGCCGCCGTCCACAGCGGATAATCCGGCGCGGGCACCAGCACCTCGTCGCCGGTATTGAGCAGCCCCTGCATCGCCATCACGATCAGCTCCGATGCGCCGTTGCCGATGTAGATGTCCTCCAGGCCAACGCCCCGGATGTTCTTCGCCTGGCAGTAGTGCATGATCGCCTTGCGCGGCGCGAACATGCCCTTGGAGTCGGAGTAACCGGATGAATTCGGCATGTTGAGGATCACGTCCCGCTGGATCTCCTCCGGCGCCTCGAAGCCGAACGGCGCGAGATTGCCGATGTTCAGCTTGATGATGCGCTGACCTTCTTCCTCCATCTGCTTGGCGCGCTCCATCACCGGCCCGCGGATGTCGTAGCACACGTTGGAAAGCTTGGTCGATTTCAGTATTGGTTTCACGGTTCACCTAATGTGGGCGCGATAAATCGCGCCCCTGCATGATAAAATTCTGCATAAGACAGCAAGGGGCGCGATTTTACCCGTGCCGCACCTGTACAGCAAATGCCATACGACAAAGGAGAGCTAGTCTTTGAAACTGCAACTGGCCAATCTCGGCGACACCAGGCTGTTCACCGCGCATGGCGCGGATCACGTCATGGTCAACGGCGAACGCCATGAGCGCAGCATCGTGGTGCTGGCGGAAGAGGTGCGCAGCGATTGGGATGCCGCCGGTTTCGACAAACTGAACGAGGCGCATTTCACCTGGTTCCTCGCCTTCAGGCCGGACGTGCTGTTGCTCGGCACCGGTGCGCAGCAACGCTTTCCGCATCCGTGCCTGTACCGCGCATTGACCGATGCCGGTATCGGCGTGGAATGCATGAACACCCCGGCGGCGTGCCGCACCTACAACATCCTGGTGGCGGAGGGACGCAAGGTGGCGGCGGCGATCATGTTTTGAAAACAGGGGCTAGAGACTGGAGTCCAGGGGTTAGAATAATCTATCCTCCGGCTCCGCCCTAGCCCCTAGTCCCTAATAAAACCATGAGCCAATCCCTGCACAACGTCATTAAACAGGCCGAACAGATCATTCTCGGCAAGCCGCAGCAGATCCGCCTCGCGCTGGCCTGCCTGCTGGCGCGCGGCCACCTGCTCATCGAGGACATGCCCGGCGTCGGCAAGACCACGCTGGCGCAGGTGCTGGCACGTACGCTGGGCTTGCAGTTCCGGCGCATCCAGTTCACCAGCGACCTGCTGCCCGCCGACATCCTCGGCGTATCCGTATACCAGCGCGACAGCGAAAAATTCGAGTTCCACCCCGGCCCGATTTTCGCGCAGATGATCCTGGCGGACGAGGTGAACCGCGCCACGCCCAAGGCGCAGAGCGCCTTGCTGGAAGCGATGGAGGAACAGCAGGTGACCATCGAAGGCACAACGCGCCCGCTGCCCACGCCGTTTTTCGTCATCGCCACGCAAAACCCGCTGCATCAGGCCGGCACCTTCCCGCTGCCGGAATCGCAACTCGACCGCTTCCTGATGCGCATCCAGATGGGCTATCCCGATGCGCAGGCGGAGCGTGGCCTGCTGTCCGGCGTCGACCGCCGCGAGATCATCGCCCGCCTCAACCCGCAAATGGAAAGCGCGGAATTGCTGGCGCTGCAACAACGCGTCAAGCAGGTATTCGCCTCCCCCGCGCTGCTCGACTACCTCCAGGCCATCCTGCGCCATACGCGCGAAGCGGCGCGCTACACGCACGGCCTCAGCCCGCGCGCCGGGCTTGCGCTGCTCTCCGCCGCACGCGCCTGGGCATTGCTCGACGAGCGCGACGCGGTCATCCCGGAAGACGTGCAGGCAGTCTTGTCCGGCGTGGTCAGCCACCGCCTGCAGGTGGCTGGCGAATACCAGAAACAGAACAGCGACACGCTGGCGCGCGAATTGATCGAGGCGGTGGCGATTCCGTAACCCTGTGCTCAACGCACTCAAACAACGCTTCACCACCTGGGCATTGCGTCGGCAGCGCTACGATCATGGCGCGGTCATGCTCTCCCAGCGCAGCATCTACATCCTGCCCACCCGGCAAGGCCTGGCGCTCGCCACCGTGCTGGTGCTGATGCTGCTCGGCGACATCAACTACAACCTGAGCCTCGGCTACGTGCTGACTTTTTTGCTGGCGATGATAGCGGTGATATCCATGCTGCATGCCTTCCGCAACCTCGCGCACCTGGAGATCCGCGCCGGCCATGCAGATGCCGTGTTCAGTGGGGAGGCTGCGCAATTTGTGCTGCACTTTCGCAATCGCGGCAAATTGCCGCGCTACCAACTGTGCCTGCGCAACGGCAATGGCAACACGATCAGCTTCGATGTGCCCGCCCGACAAGACAGCGAAGCCACATTCCCGGTGCCCGCTACGCAACGCGGCTGGCTGGCGCTGGGCAAATTGACGCTGTATACCGAATTTCCGCTCGGCCTGTTCCATGCGTGGTCGTACCTGCATTTCGATACGCGCTGCGTGGTTTATCCCAAGCCCATGCCCGGCGCACCGCTGCCGCCGGGCGATGCGCCGGATGGTGCGGGCAAGCGCAGCAGCATCGGCGACGACGACTTCAGCGGATTGCGCAATTATGTGGCGGGTGACGCCCTGCCGCGCATCGCCTGGAAAGCGTTTGCGCGCGGGCAGGGTTTGCAGGTGAAGCAATTCTCCGCACAAGCAGGCGAAGAATTGTGGCTGGATATTGCCGACACGCCCGACCGCAACGACGAAGACAAATTGGCGCGCATGACGCGCTGGGTGCTGGATGCCGAGGCACTGGGATTGCGCTACGGGCTGCGCCTGCCGGACAGGGAGTTACCGTCCGGCAACGGCGCGGCGCACCGCGACGAATGCCTGCGCCGGATTGCGCTGTTCGGAGTAATTGAAGAAAAATGACCTGTTCAATTTCCGTCATTCCCGCGCAGGCGGGAATCCAGATGATTAAGAAATTCCCAGCAATGCGGGGCGATCTTGTCGCTTTACCTGCTTCGCAGGATGTTTGTTTTTGCTGGATTCCCGCCTGCGCGGGAATGACAAAACCATGATGAGCAAGCCGCTGATCTACGGCTTGCTGCTGTCCATCCTGATGGTCACCGCGCCGCATGACGACCATCTGCCGCCGTGGGTCAGCGCGTTGTGCGCCGCCCTGCTGGCGTGGCGCGCTTACCTCACCTGGAGTGGCAATTCGCTGCCGAAACGCTGGCTGCTGATGGCAATCACCTTCGCCAGCGTGGGCGGCATCCTTATCGAGTTCCACACGCTATTCGGCCGCGAGGCCGGCGTCGCGCTGCTGATCCTGTTCACCACGCTGAAATTCATGGAGCTGCGCAGCCCCCGCGACGCGACGGTGCTGGTCTATCTCGCCTGCTTCATCGTCATCACCAACTTCTTTTACTCGCAGAGCATTCCCACCGCGCTGTACATGCTCGCCACGCTGCTGGTCATCGTCACCACCTGGGTGCACCTGCATGGGCAAAGCATCGCTTTCAAGACCCGCGCACACATCGCGGCAACCCTGCTGCTGCAAGCCATCCCGCTGACGCTGGTGCTGTTCATCCTGTTCCCGCGCGTGCAGGGCCCGCTGTGGGGTATGCCGCAGGATGCCTTCGCCAGCAGCGGGCTGGACGACAAGATGGCGCCGGGCAGTATGAGCCGCCTGATCCTTTCCGAGGAGGTGGCATTCCGCGTCAGCTATGCGGATAAACCGCCGCGCCGCGAACAGATGTACTGGCGCGGCCCGGTGTTGTGGGATTTTGACGGGCGCACCTGGACACCCGGCATAACCCCCTTCGGCATCGCCCCGCAATTCACCGAAACCGGGCAGACGATCGATTACAGCGTCACGCTGGAGCCGCACAACAAGAGCTGGCTGTTCGCGCTCGACATGCCCGAGCGCATCTCCGTCCCCGCCAGGCTGACCCACGATTTCAGGCTCGTACAACAGGAGCCGGTAAAGGCGCGGCTGCGCTACGAGGCGCGCTCCCATCTCGGCTATCGCGCCAACCTGCACGAAGCGGAACGGCAACTCCAGCTCGCGCTGCAACTGCCGCCGTCGCTCAATCCGCGCGCCCGGCAGCTTGCCGCCGAATGGCGCACCAACAAAGCAAGCGACGATGCCGTGGTGCGCGCCGCCCTCGCCTATTTCAACCGGCAGAATTTCCAGTACACGCTGGAGCCCCCGCCGCTCGGCATTCACAGCGTAGACGATTTCCTGTTCGAAACCCGGCAGGGGTTCTGCGAACACTACGCCTCGGCCTTCGTATTCCTGATGCGCGCCGCGCATATTCCGGCGCGCGTCGTGACCGGCTATCAGGGCGGCGAATACAACGAGCTGGGCAACTATTACATCGTGCGCCAATCCGATGCGCACGCCTGGGCGGAAGTATGGCTCGCCGACCAAGGCTGGGTGCGCGTCGACCCGACCGCGGCGATCGCCCCGGCGCGCGTGCAAAGCGGCCTGTCCGCCGCCGTGATGAACAACGCCGCCCTGCCGTTCATGGCGCGCAACCCGCCGCAGTGGCTGCGCAACCTGCGCCTGAACTGGGACACGCTGGCCAACCAGTGGAACCAGTGGGTGCTGGGTTACAACAGCGAACGCCAGTTCGCCTTCCTCACCCGCCTCGGCATGGAATCCGTGACCTGGCAGAAAATGGCGCTCAACATGATGGCCGGCGTGGGCGTGCTGGTCGCGCTGTTTGCGCTGTTCATGCTGCGCCACCTGATTGCGCGCCAGCCGGACAAGGTTCAGTCGGCGTGGCTCAAACTGTGCCGCAGATTGGCGAAAGCCGGCCTGCCGCGCGCCGCGCACGAAGGCGCGCAGGACTACGCCGCGCGTCTCGCCGCCACGCGCCCCGACCTTGCCGATACCATCCGCGACCTCGCCGCGCGCTACAGCGCATTGCGCTACGGCCCGGATCAAGATGAAGGAGCGCGGCAGGAATTTCTGCGGCGCGCCGCTGCTTTGAAAACCTGACAGGGTATAATCCGCGCCATTCCAGCCAGGCAGATAAACATGGACACTGCAAGAAATCCATTACTTCGGGATGCAGCGCAAGGCGCGCGGCGCGCAGCACGCAAGACATATCAATCAGATAGGCGCAGTGGGCGAGCACCGTGCAACGCCGCGATGCGCCCGAATAATGAATTTATTGGAGTGTCCACATGCTGATTACCCGCCGCCTGGAATTCGATGCCGGACATCGCATCCCCAACCACAACAGCCAGTGCCGGCATCTGCACGGCCACCGCTACGCCATCGAGATCACCCTGTCCGGCGACATCATCACAACAGAAGGGCAACCCGAACAGGGCATGGTGATGGATTTCTCGGATGTGAAGCGCATCGCCAATGAAAAGCTGGTCGACGCATGGGATCACGCCTTCCTGGTATATCGCGGCGACCGCGCGGTATGCGATTTTCTCGCCAGCCTGCCGGAGCACAAGACAATCGTCCTCGATGCCGTGCCGACAGCCGAAAATCTCGCGCAAATCGCGTTCAACATTCTCAATCCTGCCTATCGGGACACCTACGGCAATCACTTGCGCCTGGAGAGAATCCGCCTCTACGAAACGCCCAACAACTGGGCGGACTGCGTACGTAACGCGAACCGTTATCCTTAAGCCGGCAGCGGTTTATGCATCCTCCTCGCTCGGCAACGGCGCCAGCAGCGCCGCAATGTCGGCTTCGCCGAACTTGACCAGACCGTTGACGTCCTCGGACAGGATTCCGGCGGCAAGCTCGGCCTTTTTCTCCTGCAACGCCAGTATTTTTTCCTCGATGCTGCCCGCCACGACCAGTTTGTAGACGAACACGTTTTTTGTCTGCCCGAGGCGGTGCGCGCGGTCTGTTGCCTGATTTTCCACGGCGGGGTTCCACCACGGGTCATAGTGGACCACCGTATCGGCGGCGGTCAGGTTCAGCCCTACCCCGCCCGCCTTGAGGCTGATCAGGAAAATCGGCACTTCGCCGTCCTGGAAACGGCGCACCACCTCTTCGCGGTTGCGCGTGTCGCCGGTGAGTTTCACGTAACCCAATTTTTCGCGCACCAGCTCCATTTCGATCAGTTCGAGCATGGATGTGAATTGCGAGAACACCAGGATGCGCCGCCCTTCGCTAACCAGTTCCGGCAGCATGCCCATCAGCAGGTCGAGCTTGGCGCGTTCCTTCACTTTTTTGGCGCTGGCCAGATTCAGCAGACGCGGATCGCAGCACACCTGGCGCAACTTGAGCAGCGCGTCGAGGATGATGATGTGGCTGCGCGCGAAACCCCTGGCGGAGATTTCCTCACGCACCCGCTGATCCATGGCGGTGCGCACCGTTTCGTAAAGGTCGCGCTGCGCGCCTTCCAGTTCGATGCTGCGTATGATGAAGGTTTTTGGCGGCAGTTCCTGCGCGACATCTTCCTTGCGTCTGCGCAGGATAAAGGGCTTGACTCGCCTGGCCAGCAAATCGCGGCGCAAGACATTGCCCTGCTTCTCGATCGGGGTGCGCCAGGTTTTGGTGAACTCCTTGGACGAGCCCAGCAGGCCCGGCAGCAGGAAATCGAACTGCGCCCACAGTTCGCCCAAGTGGTTTTCCAGCGGCGTGCCGGTGAGGCACAAACGATGCCGCGCGTTCAGCTTGCGCACCACTTGCGCCGCTTGGCTGGAGACATTCTTCACCGTCTGCGCTTCATCCAGAATCAGCAGATGATATTCATGCTCAGCCAGCGCCTGTTCATCGCGCCACAGCAGCGGATAAGTGGTGATAATGACATCGTGCTGCGGAATCGCCGGGAAATGCTCCGCCCGTTCCTTGCCGTGCAGGGAAAGCAGCCTGAGTTGCGGGGCGAACCGTTCCGCCTCGCGTTTCCAGTTGAAAACCAGCGAGGTGGGCAGCACCACCAGCGATGGTTTGTCCATGCGGCCACTCTGTTTTTCGAGCAGCAGATGCGCCAGGGCTTGTGCGGTTTTGCCCAGCCCCATGTCGTCGGCCAGTATCCCGGCCAGTTCCTGTTCGCGCAGGTATTGCAGCCAGGACAAGCCTTCCATCTGGTAGGGGCGCAGTTGCAGCGCGAAACCTTCCGGCGCGGCGACCGGTTTGATTCCTGCCGTATTCTTCAACTTATCGGCGAGTTTCGTCACGGCGGCCACGCCCTTGAACTGCCAGCGCTCCATCCCGGCCAGTTCGTCGATGCGCGCCACATCGTAGCGGGACAGGCGAATTTCACCCCCCTTGCCATCGAACAATTCGATCAGCGTGCGCGCCAGCGGCTTGATGCGTCCGGCGGGTACATGCACCCTGCCGCCTTCCTTGAGCAGCAGTTCGATGGGTTCATCATCGTCCATTTTTTCCAGCTGGATTGCGTCCAGCCAGCGCGGATCGATCTTGAACAAGGCATGCAGCATCGGCGCCAGCGGCAGGCGTTGACCATTGACCACAATGCCCATGTTCAGGCTGAACCAGCCATCATCCTGCTCGCTGAATTCCGCTTCCCATGCCTCCACTTCGAGGACAAGGTGGCGGAAGCCCTGCGGAATGACGATCTCCCATCCCGCTGCCTGCATCCGCGGAACCGTTTGCTGTATGAAGAACGGCCACGCCTTTTCGCTTTCCAGCGCAAAAACCGGCCGGTCGCCGATGTCGCCGAGCAGGCCGAAACTCGGCACTTCTTCCAGCCCGTATTCGCCAAGCGATTTGAGAAAGCGCTTCTCCGTTTTCGGGTCGCGCGCCACGCGCACCGTCTCGCCATTTTGCAGCATGGCAAAGTCACCTGGATGATCGGGCGGCAAGACCGCTTCGCCATAACGGAATTTGATGCGCGCAAAATCCAGTTTCTGCGTGCCGTAACGATAGCCGCGAAAACTGCTTATCCACGACGGCTCGGAAGTATCCAGCAGCAACATCGGCGTCAGCGGGCTCGCAATCGCGCGCAACCGCTCGGTGCTGGGCGGCGGCAGTTCTGGAACCAGTTCGCGCAACACTTCGGACACCACCGGGACATCAATTTCGGCGAGCGGCGGCATATCGAGCAACTGCGCAATCTGCGCGGGTGTCTGGACAGTCTGCAACTGGCCGACTTCTCCCGCACCGGCATCGATGTACCAGACGGCCTCGTCGAACGGCAGCACTTCCAGCGCCCCATTGCTGACAATTCTGGGAACCATCCGCCCCGACTCATCGACGCCCCATTCCAGATGGGCTTTGCGCGCCTTGCCCTGCTTGAGATGAACCGGCTCGGATCTCAGGTAACGGCTGCCTGCAATCGCTTTCATGAAATACAATCGCCCGCTCGCCAGCAGGCGCGTCAGAATCTCGTTGCCCCGCGCACCCTTGACGGAAAAGTAGTCATATTTATCGCGCTGTTGCCACAACAGGCGCAGGATGGGCAAATCCTCTTCGGTAACGAATTGCGGCGGTTTTATCAAGGCGCGCTCGACGTTGCTCCACTCCTCAAACCTGCCCGTCAGCCGCCCTTCTTCATCCAGCTTGCCCTTATAGAGGGCGAAGACATGCGCGTCCGTATAGGCGGATCGGGTGATTGCGTAACACAATTTCTCCGGTTTCGACGCGGATTTGGCGGTTTTCTTCGATGGCGCCTTGACCGCGCGCCGGAAAGATTCGACCCACTCAAGCACGGCATGATTGATCGCGGGCGCTCGCGGCAAGGACAATGCGGACAGCAATACCGCCGCGGTATGCTTGCATTTCCAGCGCACCGGGCAACTGCATACCGGTTCGATATTCAATTCGCCCGCCTTGTTGGCCTCAAAGGAAATTTCCACCCGGTAAGGATGGGACGCGGTTCCTTTCACCTCGGCGATGATTTTGTCGGGACGGATTTCCAGATGGCTGATCGAATTCAGGTAAGCCTTGGCTTTCTGGATTTCGCCCTGTTCGTACCAGCGAATGACATCCCTGATGCTGTATGACTGCGAGAGCGACATACGGCTATCCGTACAGCTTGCGCCCGCGTATCCGCGCACGGTGCGCCTTGCGTTGTTCGGCCTCGGTGAGCGGTCTGGGTTTTTTACCCTCGAACGGGTTCTTGCTGGAGTTGAACTGGATTCTGAGCGGCGTGCCTTGCAGCTTGAAGATTTCGCAGAAGGTGCGCTCCAGGTAGCGCGTATAGCTGTCCGGCACGTCGTCCAGACCGCTGCCGTGAATCACGATCAGCGGCGGGTTGCTGCCGCCCTGGTGGGCGTAACGCATCTTGGGGCGGAAGCGCGAACCTTTCGGCGGCTGCTGCTTCTCGATGGCGGCAATCAGGGCGCGCGTGAGTTTCGGCGTCGACAGCTTCGCCATCGCCGCCGCATAGGCCTCATCCACCGACTTCAAAACCTTGTCCACACCGACGCCGTTCAGCGCGGAAATATAATGCAGTTTGGCGAAGCTCAAGAAATGCAGCTTGCGCTCGATGTCGCGCTTGACCTGATCGCGGTGATATTCATCCAGGCCGTCCCATTTGTTGACCGCCAGCACCAGGGCGCGCCCCGCCTGCAATACGAAATCTGCGACATGCGCGTCCTGTTCGGTGATCTGGTCGCGCGCGTCCACCACCAGCACCACCACGTTGGCGTCTTCGATGGCCTGCATGGTCTTGATCACGGAGAATTTTTCCACCGCCTCCTCGACCTTGCCGCGCCGCCTCACCCCGGCGGTGTCGATGATGGTGTACTGCTTGCCGTCGCGCTCGAAGTCGATGTAGATGCTGTCGCGCGTGGTGCCCGGCTGGTCGAACGCGATCACGCGCTGCTCGCCGAGGATGGCGTTCACCAGCGTGGACTTCCCGACATTGGGGCGCCCGACGATGGCAAGCTTCGGCGGCTGCTCTTCAGCGGATTCTTCTTCCGCCGCTTCAAGCGGGAAATTCTCCAGCGCGATCTCGACCACTTCGTTCACGTTGTCGCCATGCGCCGAGGAAACCGGCAGCGGCTCGCCCAGCCCCAGCTCGAAAAAATCGGCGGTCACCTTGGCGCGCGCCATCCCCTCCGCCTTGTTGACCAGCAGCAATATCGGTTTGCCGGTCTTGCGCAATTGCCCGGCGATAATGGCGTCCTGCGGCGTACACCCGGCGCGGCCATCGACCAGAAACAGCACCATGTCGGCTTCGTCCACCGCCTGGCGGCTTTGCTTGGCCATCTCGAACATGATGCCGTCTTTGGCGACCGGTTCAAGCCCGCCGGTGTCCACCACCAGGTAAGGCCGG
The DNA here is from genome assembly GCA_963828205.1 of uncultured beta proteobacterium. Taxonomy (GTDB): domain Bacteria; phylum Pseudomonadota; class Gammaproteobacteria; order Burkholderiales; family Gallionellaceae; genus Gallionella. The sequence continues at coordinate 502,835 of CAWHDU010000004.1, read as the reverse complement.
TCGCCCACCCTGCCGCGCCCGTAATGGCGGTCGCGTGTAAGCCCCGGCAGATCGGCGACCAGAGCGTCGCGGCTTCGCGTGAGGCGGTTGAACAGAGTGGATTTGCCCACGTTCGGACGTCCGACTAAAACAAGTGTGGGTAACATTATGTGAGTTTTCGTAATCCAAAATTTAGCCACAGAAAATACAGAGATCAAACGGATTTCAGGTTTTTACATGGCCTGACAGATGGCATAACGGCAACAGCAGCCGATTGTTTTGCGAGTTGGGCGACAAATCGCCCATCCCTGCTTACCCCATTTTCTCTGTGAGCTCTGTGTTCTCCGTGACTTGAATGACCGGTTTTATTTGATGGACAACGAATACAGCCCGCCGCCGCGCGTTTGCACCAGCAGCCCGTTGTCGAGCTCGACCGGCGCGGTTTGAATTGCGCTGCCGCCCAATTTTATGCGCGCGGCAAAACCGCCGTCTTCGCGGTTCAAGCCGTGCAGATAGCCTTCGTAATCGCCCGCCGTTACGAAATTACCCAAGGCATAGGGCGCGGCAGTATCGCGCAAGAACAGCTTCTCGTTTTTCCACACCGTGCTGCCGCTGGCCTTGTCCAGCGCAATCACCGATCCGTTCGCATCGCTGAGATAAAGATATTTGCGCAGCAGCATCATGCCCTTGTCGCTGGAGATGTCGCGGTTCCACAACGGGTTGCCTTGTGCCGCTTCATAACACGCCACGCGCCCCTGGAAAGCGATGGCGCAAACCTGTCCGTCATCCACTACCGGGTTGCTGGTGATGTCGCTGATGCGCTCCAGTTCGGTATTGCCGCGCGGTTGCGACACCGAGACTTCCCACAATACCGAGCCATCCTTGATTTTTATCGCAGCCAGCTTGCCGCCCGCAAATCCGGCAAAGGCCACATCGCGCTGCAATGTCACCCCGGCATGGCTGCGCACCACCAGGGCGGGCGTGCTGCGTTCGTACAACCACACGCGCTTGCCGTCCGCCGCATTCAACCCGGCAATGCGCCCGTCGCCGCTGCGCACGATCACCACGCCTCCCGCCGCCTGCGGCGCGCTCAATACCTCGCTGGACACCCTGCTTTTCCAGCGCAGATTGCCGTCTTCGCCATAAGCCAGCACATCGCCCTTATCGCTGCCGACAAGCACCAGCCCCTCGCCGCTGCCCACGCCGCCGCTGACCGTAATGCCGCTTTCGATGCTCCACACCGGCTTGCCGCTGGCACGATCCAGGCGCGTCAACGTGCCTTTGGCGGACGCGCCATAGATTGCATTCTTTGTCAGTGCCGGTTGCAGCAAGTTCGCGCCGGAATCACCGAGATCGGTATGCCAGCGCACCTCGAATTTGGCGGTCTCGCTAAACTCCACCAGCTTGGCCGGCTCCGCCGTCTCATCCTTCTTGTCGAACCAGCCTTTCACGGTCGAGCAACCGCTCAACGCAAGCAAGGCAAGCATCAGCAACAAACGCGCCAGCTTCATTTTGTTGTTTCCCCGAGCGCATCCATTTTCATCTGGATCAAATTGCGGTATGTGCTCCTGGCATCGATCTTTTCATAAGCCAGTTTGTAGGCGGATTTAGCCTCCTCGTTCTTGCCTTGGGCACTCAATACGTCACCCCGCAAGTCGGCATACAAGCCATCGAATGAGGCGGGATGTTTGGCTTCCAGCAGCTTTATTGCATCCGCATAATTTTTCTCGTCGAGCAGCACCGCCGCCAGGCGCAGGCGCGCCACATCTTTCAGGCCGGCTTCTCCGGCGTGATCGATGATCCATTGCAATTGCGTCTTGGCGCGCGCCGCATCCTTGACCTGCTCATTCACCTGCGCTGCCAGCAGCGCGGCGCGCGGGGCATAGCCACTGGGGGCATAACTCCCCATCACCATGGCTGCGGCATCGTTGATGCGCTTGACATCATTGCTTTCCAGTTGCTGGATAAACCCTGCATACAGGGTCGCCGCTTCGCTGGACTGCTTGTGCTGGTAGTACTCCCAGCCGCGCCAGCCGCCCATCGCGACGACAGCAATCAGCAACACGCCGAGCAACCGGTTGCCGTTCTCTTTCCACCATGCCTTGAAAGCGTCGATTTGTTCCTGTTCATGCAAATCCAGTGCTGCCATGTTTCTTCTCCTACTTGATAATTTGATTGACTGCCACGGTGAGATTTTGTACGCTCACCCGCACCTGTTCCCCGCCCCGCATCGGCTTCACGCTGACCTCGCCGGCCTGCGCTTCATCGTCGCCGATCACCACCGCCACAGCCGCGCCACTGGCATCGGCCTTTTTCATTTGCGACTTGAAACTGCCGCCGCCGCAGTGCAACAGCACGCGCAGCCGGTCGTCGCGCAACCGCTCCGCCACGATACTGGCCAAACGGCCGGCCAGCTCGCCCTGATGCACCACATACACATCCACTTCCGCCTTGGGCAGCGCCATGCCGTCTTCCAGCAACAGCGCCAGCAGCCGCTCCATGCCCATCGCAAAACCGGTCGCAGGGGCGGGCTTGCCCCCGATCTGCTCCACCAGCCCGTCATAGCGCCCGCCGGCACAGACAGTCCCTTGGGCGCCGAGGCGCGTAGTCACCCATTCGAACACGGTGCGGTTGTAATAATCCAGCCCGCGCACCAGATTCGGGTTGATTTCGAACGCCACGTCGTGGCGCCTGAGCACCGCCTGCACCTCGTCGAAATGCCTGAGCGCGTCATCCTCCAGCTCGTCTGCCAGCCCCGGTGCGGCGGCGACCAGCTCCCGCATCGCCGGGTTCTTGCTGTCCAGGATGCGCAGCGGGTTGGTGTACAGGCGGCGCGTCGCATCGGCGTCCAGGCTGTCCCGGTGCTGCTCGAAATAAGCGATCAGCTTGACGCGGTGCCGGTGCCGCGAGGCGGCATCGCCCAGCGTATTCAGTTGCAGCGCGACATCGCGCAGGCCAAGTTTATGCCACAACCGCGCGCACATCAAAATCTGTTCGGCATCGATATCCGGCCCGGCGAAGCCCAAGGCCTCCACGCCGACCTGGTGGAACTGCCGGTAGCGGCCTTTTTGCGGGCGCTCATGGCGGAACATCGGCCCGCTGTAATACAGGCGCTGCGGCGCGTTATACAGCAAATTGTGCTGCAGCGCCGCACGCACGCAGGAAGCCGTGCCTTCCGGGCGCAGCGTCAGATGGTCGCCGTTGAGCGCATCCTCGAAACTGTACATCTCCTTCTCGACGATGTCGGTCACTTCGCCGATGGCGCGCTTGAACAATGCGGTCGGCTCGACCAGCGGCATGCGGATGTTGCGGTAGCCGTAACTGTGCAGCCAGTCGCGCACCACTTCCTCGAACCACAGCCACAGCTCCGCCTCGTCCGGCAGGATGTCGTTCATGCCGCGCACGGCCTGTAAAGTTTCGTTGCTCATAAAATAATCTTGGGGAGTGGAAAGTAGGGAGTGGGAAGTGGGGAACCCCTACTTCCTACTCCCCACTATCTGCTTCCCGCCTCACATATTTCCGTTCCACATACTCGTCCACGATCCTGGTAAATTCCGCCGCGATGTTGTCGCCGCGCAGGGTCAGCGTCTTTTCGCCGTCGATATACACCGGTGCCGCGGGGCTCTCGCCGGTGCCCGGCAGGCTGATGCCGATGTTCGCCAGCTTGCTCTCTCCCGGCCCGTTCACGATACAACCCATCACCGCCACGTTCATGTTCTCTACACCTTCATAGCGCGCGCGCCACACCGGCATCATGCCGCGCAGGTGCGCCTGAATGCCTTGCGCCAGCTCCTGAAACACGGTGCTGGTGGTGCGCCCGCAGCCGGGACAGGCGGCCACCATCGGCGCAAACGCGCGCAGCCCCATGGTCTGCAGAATCTCCTGCGCCACCACCACTTCCCGGGTGCGCGATCCGCCCGGTTCCGGCGTCAAGGACACGCGGATCGTGTCGCCGATGCCTTCCTGCAGCAGCACCGCGAGCGCCGCCGCCGAGGCGACGATGCCCTTGGAACCCATGCCCGCTTCGGTCAGGCCGAGATGCAGCGCGTAGTCGCATTGCCGCGCCAGCGCGCGGTACACCGCGATCAGATCCTGCACTTCGCTGACCTTGCAGGACAGCGCGATGCGGTCATGCGCCAGGCCGAGCTGTCCGGCGCGCTGCGCGCTTTGCAGCGCGGAGGCTATCAGCGCGGCGCGCGTCACTTCGCGCACATCTTTCGGCTCGGCCAAGCGCGAATTTTCGTCCATCATGCGCACCACCAGATTCTGGTCGAGGCTCCCCCAGTTCACGCCGATGCGCACCGGCTTGCCATAACGCACCGCCGTGGCAATCATGATCGCGAACGGGTCCTCGTCGCTGCGTCCGCGCCCGACATTGCCGGGATTGATGCGGTATTTCGCCAGCGCCTGCGCGCACTCCGGAAATTCGGTCAGCAGCCGATGTCCGTTGTAATGGAAATCGCCGATCAGCGGCGCATCGCAGCCCATGCCATCCAGCCGCGAGCGTATCAGCGGCACGGCGGCGGCGGCTTCCGGGGTATTGACGGTGATGCGCACCAGTTCCGAGCCTGCCTCGGCCAGTTCATATACCTGCCGCGCGGTCGCCCCGGCATCGGCGGTATCGGTGTTGGTCATCGATTGCACCACAATCGGCGCGCCGCCGCCCAGCATCACCTTGCCCACCTGCACCCGTTGCGACAGGCGGCGTTTAATTGTTGCTTCGCTCATGCTTATTCCAGCGTCAGCCGCGCCACTTCGCTTGCGGAATTAATGTAGGGAGCCAAGTCGACCTTCTTACCCCGATGGTACAGGCGCACCGATGCAGCATGTCCGATCACCAGCGAAAATGGCGCACGGCCATCCAGACGCAACTCGCTGCCGCGCGGATTGACTTGAGATGACAGTATTTTGTCATCTTTCTCCCTGACTTCCGTCCAGGATTCTTCATCGAACGCCAGGCGCAACATGGCAGCTTGCGGCGGCGCGCCTGATTGGGCTGCGGGTTTTACCGGCGGGGTTGGCGGCAAAGCCTGAAAAACCTGTATCTTGGATGCCGGAACCGGGGGTTGCGCCGCTTCCGCCGAAAATTGCGCTGCCTTTGCGGCGGGCGGCGCAATCATCGCGCCCGCTTCAGCAACCGGCGATGCCGGGATGATCTGCATTTTGGCGGGCTGGGGAGCCGGCGTTTCAACCTTTGCCACTTCGGGTTTCGCAAGCGGCGTCGTGAAATGCCATACGGCAAATGCGACAACCAGAACCGACAACAACAACGCCGCGCCCAGCCAGATCAGGTTTTGCCGTTGAGGCGAATGCGCACTTGGAAATGGCACTTCGACGGAAATCGGTGCCAACTGCACCGAGCCCGCGTTCACCTGCGGCAGGGATGCCAATAATGGCTGCGCATCCAACTGCAATATTTTGGCATAACAGCGCACGAAGCCGCGCACAAACGTCATCTCCGGCAAATGCTGGAAATCATCCGCTTCGAGCGCTTCGATCTGGCGCTGCGCAAACTTGATCTGATGAGCTACATCCGCCACGCTCATGCCGGCGCGCTCGCGCGCCTCGCGTAGTGTCTTTCCCAATGAAATCGCCGGTATCCCGGCGGGGCTATCGCCTTGCCCGGCATTATTTTCGGGAAGCTGTTCCATCATTCCCCATGCATGAACAATTGAGTTTCGCGCGCATCGGGGAAGCGCTTGCGCAACTGTATGCCAAAGTTGGTCTCTGCGCCGCGATTGCCGGCCTTGCGCTCGATGCGCACTGCCAGCCAGAGCTGCTCCGCCGTCAGGCTATCGGATTTTTCCGAAAATTTTGCAAAGTATTTCTTGGCGGCGGCATAATCGCCATTACCGAAACTCACTTCAGCCATTCCCAGCAACGCTTGCGGCAATCCCGGACGCACCTGCAACGCGCGTTGCAGGAACTCCTCGGCATCCTTGCTGTTGCCCGCTTTTCTGGAGCACAGCCCTGCATTCAGATAAGCGAGTTCCGGCGTTTCATACAAAGGGTTCTTCAATGCCGCCATAAAATATGGAATGGACTCCTTTTCCTTGCCGCGCTGGCACAGGAACCAGCCATAGTTGTAATGCGCTTTTGGATCGGTCTTGTCGAGGCGCAGGCTTTGCTGAAAATCCCTCTCGGCTTCCTTGTCTTCATGCAGATCCATGTGGATCAAACCGCGCATGTAATAGGCCGGCGCATAATTACTATCGGCCTGCAAGGCAATATCTATCTCGCCCAACGCGATACCCATCTTCGCGCGCTCGTAATACATGCCCGCCAGTTCGGTATGCACCTTTGCGCTGGCTCTGGCACGCGAGTCAAGCTGTTCGTAAGCGGACTGCCCTTCGCCAGATAGCGTGCCGCAGCCCGCCAGAACAACCAATGGAAGCAACACGGCAATCGATTTTTTCATCAGCGCACCCCCGGCTATTTTATCCATGCAACGCCATGTGGCGTTGCATGGTTCGTTTGGTTTTATCCTCCACCTGCCCGGCCAACTGCCCGCAGGCTGCGGCGATGTCGCCGCCGCGCGTCTTGCGCGTCGTAGTGACGATGTCAGCCTGCATCAGCACATCGCGAAAACGCTGGATGGCTTCCGGGCTGGAACGCTTAAGATGTAAAGTCTCCCCCTTGACAATGTGGGCGGTGTGGAAACGGGTTGAACGGAATCAGGTTGAACTTGCACGGCACGTCGCGCACCAGCCGCACCAGCTCATGCGCCTGCTGCACGCTGTCGTTCACGCCGTCCAGCAGCACATATTCGAAAGTGATGAAGTCGCGCGGCGCCTTTTCCAGATAACGCCGGCACGCCGCCAGCAATTCCTTGAGCGGATACTTCCGGTTGATCGGCACCAGCATGTCGCGCAGCTTGTCGTTCGGCGCATGCAGCGACACCGCCAGCGCGACCGGACATTCGTCGCGCAACCGGTCCATCGCCGGCACGATGCCGGAAGTGGAGACCGTCACGCGGCGGCGCGACAGGCCGTAGGCGTGGTCGTCCAGCATCAGGCGCAGCGCGCTCACCGTGTTGTCGAAATTCAGCAGCGGCTCGCCCATGCCCATCAGCACCACGTTGCTGATCTGCCAGTTGCCCTGGCGGCCCTGACACGGTGCGGCGGAGCCGTCAGGTGCGGGAAGGGCCGCCTGCGCCTCCTCCCGCAAACGGCCGCTACGCGGTAACGTGTCGGAGGCGCTATCCTTACCGAGCTCATGGTTCGCCCACCACAACTGGCCGACGATCTCGGCGGTCGAAAGGTTGCGGTTGAAACCCTGTTTGCCGGTCGAGCAGAACGAGCATTCCAGCGCGCAGCCGGCCTGCGTCGAGACGCACAAGGTTCCGCTGTCGGCTTCCGGGATATACACGGTTTCCACCGCATTCCCGGTGCCGACGTCCAGCAGCCACTTGCGCGTGCCGTCGTCGGACAGCTCCTCGCGCACCACCTTCGGCGGCTGCACGCAGGCGATCTGTTTCAATTTTTCGCGCAGCGGCACCGCAAGGTCGCTCATCGCATCGAAATCGGACTCCCCGGCCTTGTATATCCAGCGCAGCACCTGCCTGGCGCGGAACGGCTTCTCGCCGTGCTCCGCGAACCAGTCAGTCAATTGCTGTACATCAAAGTCGAGGAGGTTGGTTTTCATCAACGGGAATGGATATTTTTCGCCGGAAAGAAATAGGCGATCTCGATCTTCGCGTTTTCGGCGGAGTCGGAACCATGCACCGCATTCGCGTCGATGCTGGCGGCGAAATCGGCGCGGATCGTGCCCTTGTCGGCCTTCTTCGGGTCGGTCGCGCCCATCAGGTCGCGATTCTTCAGTACCGCGTTCTCGCCTTCCAGCACCTGGATCATCACCGGGCCGGAGATCATGAACTTGACCAGATCCTTGAAGAACGGACGCTCGCGGTGCACCGCATAAAAACCTTCCGCTTCGGTGCGGTTCAGGTGGCGCATCTGCGCGGCAACGATCTTCAGCCCGGCTTTCTCGAAGCGGGCATAAATCTGGCCGATGACATTCTTGGCTACGGCATCGGGTTTGATAATCGACAGGGTACGTTCAACAGCCATGTTTTTCTCTCCAAACAGTTTAAAGTTAATCAGAAATCCCAGCCCGCGATTCTATCAGGCTTTGCCCGCCGTGTCGCAGCCAGTAAGCCGCGTGTCGCATCGGATGTGCTGCGCCTGGCGCGCCCTCGAGTTGTTTTGATTCAGAATACGTAGCCCGGATGAAACGCAGTGCAATCCGGGAATGCGGCGCCCGGCTCTTTCCCGGATTCCGTTGCGCTCCATCCGGGCTACAGCATGGCAAATTCAGCCCAACAAATATACCGAAATACCCGCCTCGCCTTTTGCTGCCCGATACTCCGCCGCGATCGCCACTCCGGTCGCGCATACCAGCTCAGCGCCGCAATACAGCAGCGGCAAGCGGTCGCGCTGCCAGGGTGGGACACGGCGTTCCTGCAGCAGGTTCTTCAGGGTGCGCGTCGCGGCATCCGGATGCGGGCGCAGGGTTTCTCCGCCCTGCCGCAGGCGTAGTGTCACGGGCGCTCGCTGCAGCTTCTCCAGGCCGATACCCTCTCCAGGCGTTCGCTCAAAAATCAGGCGGGCGTTCAGCGCAGGCCAATCCAGTCCGGTTTCGCCGCACCACTGCAACACGAAGCTTCGGTCGAATTCGCCCAGCGCGCGTAGCGCATATACCCTGCCTTGATAGCGATGCACTTCCCAATCGCCGTAGGCAGCACACACCGCCGCATCTGCCCGCGCGCCGCATAATTGACGCAACATGTCGTCGAGTTGCACGGCTTGCGGCATCGGCGCGCCGATGCTGTGCAAAAAATAGCGCAGCAGGTTTTTGGCGCGGGGTTGGGGGAGGGATTGCAGGCGCGATACTTCCAGATGCAGCTCGTTACCCTCTCCCCCAACCCCTCCGATGGAACTGCTAGCCATTCGACTAGACGGCAAAGCAGCCAAGTCGCTGGTTATCCCGCTTGCGGGAGAGGGGAATAAATCGGACGCATCCAGTCGCGCCAGATCGTCAAGCAGCCCGCTTGCTTCGGCGAAATGCCGCGCACTGCGCGCCAGCGTATCGCGGCAAGCGGGGAATTTTTCCTCCAGCAACGGCAGCAGGCGATGACGCAAGAAGTTGCGCGGGTAGCTGTCGTCGGCATTGCTCTCGTCCTCGATCCAGCGCAGGCCATGTGCGGCGGCATAGTCAAGGATTTCACGGCGCGAAAAGTGCAATAACGGGCGCAACAAATCGGAGCGATACGCCTCCCCCTCTCCCCAACCCTCTCTGATGGAGCTACTAGCCATCTGACCAGGCTGCCCGACAACGGCAGCCAAGTCATTGGCTACCGCAAGGGGAGAGGGAGCATGTGTCCCGGCGCGCTTAATAAATGGCATGGCTGCCGCACCCTTGACCCCCGCCCCGCGCAACAACTGCAGCAGCAGTGTTTCCGCCTGGTCATCGGCGTGGTGGGCCAGCGCGACGAAGCCGCACGCCTGTCTGGCGAGCGCCGCATGGCGCAGCTTGCGCGCCGCTGCCTCGATGCCATGCGCGCGCAGCGGAGCGATATCCACATGTTCAACATGCAGCGGAATGGCGTGATTCGCGCAAAGCCCGGCACAGAAATCCGCCCATGCATCGGCGTTGGGGCTGATGCCGTGATGGACATGCAATGCGGAGAGCCTCCAGGAAAAACGCGGCGCGAGCCGGTGCAGCAGGTGCAGCAACACGACGGAATCGACCCCCCCGCTCAGGCCTACCAGGATAGAACTGTGTGCGGGAACCAGCGGCGCGAGCTGCGCCGGTAATTCTTCAAAAAGTTTGTTCCGGGGATGCATCATACGCCCGAAGAAACGCCGCCCTGGACTCAAGCCGGAATGGGGGGTTATTGAAGCGCGGCTTCCTTGAACTTGCCATAACTCACCAGGCGGTTGAAACGGTCTTGCAGCAAATTGGCTACCGGTTTGTTCTGTGCCGTTTTCAACGCGTCCTGTAACGCCTTCTTCACGTTCTGCATGGTCGCCGCATAATCGCGGTGCGCACCTCCCAGCGGCTCGCTGATGATCTTGTCCACCAGCCCCAGCGTCTTCAGGCGCGTCGCGGTGATGCCCATGGTTTCTGCGGCATCCGGCGCTTTTTCCGCGCTCTTCCACAGGATCGATGCACAACCTTCCGGCGAAATCACCGAGTAGGTGCTGTATTGCAGCATCAGCAGCGCGTCGCCCACCGCAATCGCCAGCGCGCCGCCGGAGCCGCCCTCGCCGATACGGTGCAGATGATCGGCACGCGCAACTCGGCCATCTCGTACAGGTTGCGCCCGATCGCCTCGGATTGGCCGCGCTCTTCCGCACCCACGCCGGGATAGGCGCCGGGGGTGTCGATGAAAGTCATGATGGGAATGCCGAATTTTTCCGCCAGGCGCATCAGGCGCAACGCCTTGCGGTAACCCTCGGGGCGCGGCATGCCGAAATTGCGCACGATCTTTTCCTTGGTATCGCGCCCCTTCTGGTGGCCGATCACCATCACGCTCTGTCCGTTGAAGCGCGCCAGCCCGCCCACGATGGCCTTGTCGTCGCCATACACGCGATCGCCATGCAGCTCCTCGAAATCGGTGAACAGGTACTCGATGTAATCCAGCGTGTAAGGGCGCTGCGGATGGCGCGACACCTGCGAGATTTGCCAGGATGTGAGCTTGGCATAAATGTCTTTGGTCAGCGCTTCGCTCTTCCTGGAGAGGCGCGAAATTTCGTCCGCGATATCGAGCGCCGAATCGTCCTGCACATAGCGCAGTTGCTCGATTTTATTTTCCAGTTCGGCAACAGGTTGTTCAAAATCCAGAAAAGTAATTTTCATGATTCGATGCTCTTGTTGATCCGGACGCGATGATACAGGATTAGCGCCTATTTCAGTAGGTTTCATGCCCCGCGTTGGGACTGGGCGTGGATGGATGCAAGGCGCAGCGCGCAGCCAATGGTCGTTCCATTGGCAAGCGGTGCAACACAGCAGACGCCGCGCCCAGTCCCAACCCGAAGGCCGCTTGCCTGCGGGCGCATTGCGGCGTTGCGGCCTGCTTGTGGAGAATGGCTACACTGCGCAGCCCGCGCCTTGCACTGCATCCCGCAGGCAAGCGGCGCGGGGTATGAAACCTACTGAAATAGGCTCTTAGCCGCTCAACCCGAAGAAGCGCCTGATGGTGGCGAGAATTTCGCCGTGGTGCTGCGCGGCGTTCCGGGACGCGCTTTCCGCGCCCATGCCCTGTATCATGCTGTCCTGTTCAGCCTTGCGCACCGCCAGCACTTGCGATACCTCCTCGGCAATACCCGGGCGCTCGCGCAAAATTTCCTCGAACATCTCCTTGTCCAGCCGGTAACACTCCACATCGGTCTTGGCCACCACCGAAGCGGAACGCGCCGCGCCGGTCATCAGCCCCATTTCGCCGAAGAAGCTGCCCTTGCTCAAATCACGGAGGACGCGTCTGCCGCCGTCCGGCGTCTCCAGATAGACCTCGGCTTCGCCGCGGATAATGATGTACAGCCAGATGCGCGGTAGCACCCTGCCGGGAAATGATCTCGCCTTTGGCAAACGGCGAGAACCGCAAGCGTTCGGCCAGCGCCGTCAGCTCTCCTTCGGTCATCTGCGAGAACAGCTCCACCCCTTTCAGCGTCTTGATGCGCAGCAGGATTTCGCGGCGGTGCAGCATTTCTTCGTATTTCTCGTTTTCCTTGGTTATATGGATGCTTCTTTCCTCCATCGCCAGCTTGATACCCGCGCGTTGCAGCGCCGCCATGATATGCCAGCGTATCGCCGCATCCGTCGGATCATCCGGTACCAGATCAGTCAGCCAATAGCGCAGCGCGTAACGCGCGTAGCCTTTGTCGTCCATGTCCATCAACACGCAATTGGGCAGCGGGTTCTTCGCCACATTGGCAATGTCGGTCTGCTGGATGGCTTCTTCGACCACACGAATCACCCTGGCGGGCGGTATGTCCATGCTTACGTTGAACCACACCCAGCGCCGCCATTGCACCGGCTGCCCGGCGCGCCGTCCCAGCACCAGAAATTTGTTCTTCATCAGCTGGCTGTTTGGAAACACCACGGTTTCCCAGTTGCGCGTCTCGACCAGCGTGGAACGCCAGCGGATGTCCACCACACGGCCGGAGATGTCATCCACCTTGATCCAGTCGCCGATCTCGATGGAGTTGTCCAGTTGCAACGCCAGGCCGCCGAGGATATTTCCGAGCGTATCCTGCATGGCGAACGCCACCACTGCGGTAATCATCGCCGAGGTCGCGACGATGCTGCCCAGGTCCAGCCCGGCGTAGCGCAACCGCACCAGCCCCCAGGCGATGTAGCCGATGATGACGAAAATGTCTTCGGCGATGCGCGGCGGCGTGATGCGCATCAGCGGCAAGATGATGCGGAACACCACCAGCCCCCACAGGCGAATCAGCGCGATGCCGGCCCCGATCAATCCGGCTTCGTGTAATGCCGCGGCAACAGAGACAAACTGCAGCGCGTGGATCAGGCTGCTGATAAACTGCAGCGCCAGGCAGGCAAAGAAAAAAGTCAGCGTATTCAGGACGCTTTTGCGCTCTTCTTTCAGCAAATGAAACAGCAGGAACACCAGTCCCAGCGTCATCGCCAGCACCGGCAACGACTCTTCGCGCCAGAAAAACTGCATTGCGGTATTCCAGAAAGGCATGCTCATTCCCCGGTTTTCGTTGCGGCCATTCTACACCATCGAATATTGTGCAAGCGGCCTGGTACGCCGCCAGAATGCCCAGGCATCTGCGCGCGTCAACGATAGATGCCTGACACGATCCCCGCCCAAAATGTCCACCTGCAATTGCGAGATTTTTCCGGCGCGCAACGATTGCCATAATGGCTGCGCATAACCCGCTTCAAACTCCTCAACGCGGCGCGCCATGCCTCCAGGTCGCCGCGCCGCAAGGCCGAGCGCAAGCCTGTCCAGACCAGCAATTGTCTGCCGCTACTCTCCTCATCGCACCATTGCTCCGGCCAGCCTGAAAACGGAATCCCTGCCGCCGCGGCAAACATCCCGGCCAACGCTTCATCCGAACTGACGCAGCCGTAAGTTTTCTGCGGCGATGCACTCGCCGTGCAGCCGCCGCCCCACAACCACAGGCTGTTGACCGGCAATTCGCCGCGCGCCTCGCGGGCTTCGTTCGCCGGATGCGCAAACAGCAGCATCTGGATTTCGTTGAACAGCCGATGCCAGTGCGCCGCCTCTCCACCCCTGGGCAACAAGCCGCGCACATTGCGGCCTGCGGCCTGCGACAGCGGCACGGTCTCGATATCCGGCAGCCTGTCCACGCGCAGATACCAGCGCTGCGGATGCGGCGCAAAAAACGCCATGCCCTGCCCCGCAAAATGTTCGTTCAGGGCAGCGCACAATTGCCCTGCCTCGTCTGCCATGACCTCCACCTCCGGCAGCAACACCAGTTGATCCCGCTGCAACCGCAAATGCACCGGGTCGGCGCGCAGCCAGCAACCTGCGCCAAGCCCGTCGAAGGCGGCGGAAACCGGCGCAACCGGCACCTCGTTCCGAACCGGGACGCCAAACAACCGGCACAGCAAATCTTCCAGCGAAGCATCTTCCCCCGTTCGCCCTGGGCCTGCCGAAGAGCATGAGCCTGTCGAAACACCGCGCGCCAGCATCTTTTCCAGCGCCGGCAAGCGCAAATCCGCGCAAACTTCAGCAGCTAAATCCGCCGGCAGGAATAAATCGCAAACCACCAAATGTGTTTTTCTCATGGCGGCGAGTTTATCATTTGCGATAGTCCCAGATTGTCCATTAACCCAAAATCTTCGCCCTGATAACCAGCAACTTGGCTGCTATTTTTTGGTAGCCCGGTTGACAGTAGTACAGCCAACTCCTAAAGTTCAACCACTTGCGCAACCGCCGCAATAAAACCGCGCCGCAAAGCACGGCACGGGCACGGCGGATAATCAGCATAGGAGGCTGGCGCAAGCTCCCTTCCTTTAGTCCCCTCTCCCTCCGTGAGAGGGCCAAGGTGAGGGAGTGCTTTTCCGCGCACAGCGGATTTGTTATTAAAGGGATAACAATTGCAAGCCTCCATTCTTCTCATTCGTGACGTGCGAGCTACTGCCCGTTACTGCGCGTTCCTGCATCAAGCTGCCCTGACAGGAAACTGACAGGACATGGATCGCCTGCAACGCATTTACAAACTTCATCGTGTGATTTCCTCGCGTCGCCACCCAGTCTCGCGCACCACGCTTGAACGGGAACTCGAATGCTCGCGCGCCACCGTCAAGCGCATCATTCAGGAAATGAAGCTATACTTCAACGCGCCCATCGAATACGACCGCGAGCGCAACGGCTATTACTACGACACGCAAGATGGGCAAACTTTCGAACTGCCCGGCGTCTGGTTCAATGCCGCCGAACTCCATGCCCTGCTCACCACCCAGCAACTGCTCGAACAGATGCAGCCCGGCCTGCTCGACGGCCACCTGAAGCCGCTCAGGGAGCGCATCGAAAAACTCCTCGCCGCCGGGCAGCACGGTTCCAGCGAAATCGCAAAGCGCGTGCGCATCCTGCGCATGGCTGGACGCAATGCTTCTGGCGAACATTTCCAGACCGTAGCTGGGGCGTTGCTGCAACGGCAGCGCCTCGCCATCCGCTACCACAGCCGCAGCGACGATGCGGAAACGCATCGCGAAATCTCTCCACAGCGCCTCACTCACTATAGGGACAACTGGTATCTGGATGCCTGGTGCCACCAGCGCAACGCACTGCGCAGCTTCGCCGTGGATCGCCTGCGCGATGTGAAAACACTGGAGAAGCGCGCCAAAGATGTCGCCGAGAAAGAACTGGATGCGCACTTTGCTTCGAGTTACGGCATCTTCGGTGGCAAACCCAAACACACCGCTGTGCTGCGTTTCACCCCGCAACGCGCCCGCTGGGTGGCGGAAGAACAATGGCACCCGCAACAGCAAGGGCGGGTGTTGGCAGATGGCGGTTACGAGTTGCGCATCCCCTACTCCGACCCGCGCGAACTGGCGATGGACATACTCAAGCATGGGGCGGAAGTAGAAGTGATCGAACCGCAAGCATTGCGCGATGAAGTTGCGTCACAATTGCGGCTTGGCGCAAAACAATACATGAAAGCGAAGTGAGAACATGAAAACCGGACGCAACGATCCCTGCCCATGCGGCAGCGGAAAAAAGTACAAGCAATGCTGCCTGAAAACGGAACAGACAACCCCTCAGGAGGAATTCCTCTGGCGCAGGATACGCCGCGCCATTGAAGGATCGCCGATGCAGATGCTCGAATTCACCACGGCCCATTTCGGCAAGACTGCATTGCAGGAAGCATGGGGTGATTTCATGCCCCCACAGGACGATGGGCATGACGAGCCGTTCGCCATTGATACCCCGCACATGCCAATCTTCATGCCTTGGTTCTTTTACGAATGGCGGCCCGATCCGCGCAACACCTCGGTGAAGCGCGAGGCGCTGGACGGGCGCACGCCGGGGCAGGCGTATCTGGACAAAAAGGGCCGCCAGCTCGACCCGCTGCTTGCCCGTTACATCGAACAGTGCATCCATACCCCATTCAGCTATTACGATGTCCTGACCGTCCGTTCCGGCGAGGGATTCGACTTGCGCGACATCTTCACCGGCGGGGAAATCGCCGTTACCGAGCAAGCGGGATCGCGCCAATCGCAAACCGGGGACATCCTGTTCGGCAAGGTGGTAACGCTCGACGGCGTATCCCTGCTCGAAGCCTGCGCGCCGTTCATGTTCCCGCCCATGCAAAAAAGCGCGGTACTGAAACTGCGCAAGAAAATGGAACGCGGCAAGCAACCGATCACGCCGGAGCTGCTCAGGGAATACCGCTACGACATGCTGGGCATCTACCACGACATCGTTGACCGCCTGCTCAACCCGCCCATGCCGCAACTGCAAAACACCGACGGCGAACCCCTGTTGCCACACCGCCTCGTCTATGAAATAGAATCGCCGCGCGCGGCCTTCGATGCGTTCAAGCCGTTATGCCTGACGTATGACGAAGCAGAACTGCTGGCCGACGCGGAATTCGACGCGGCGGGAGAATTGCGCACCATCGAAATCCCCTGGCAGAAAATGGGCAACAAGAAAAACAAATCTTGGGACAACACCATCCTCGGCCACATCAAGATAGCCGGTCGCAACATGAACATCGAAGTCAATTCCGAAAACCGCGCGCAGAAAATACGCGGCCTCGTCGAAAAAATGCTGCCTGATGCGCGCTACAAAACCACCGTGCTCGAATCGGTACAAGCCATGCTGGCGCGAGCGGAAACAGAAGGAAAAGCGGCCCCTTCCCGGCGGCAACAAGAAGAGGTGGACGAACTGAACAGCCGCCCCGAAGTGCAGGCGCACATTGCGGAATACATGCGCCAACACTACCGCGCCTGGCCGGAAGAGAAACTCCCCGCCCTGAACGGCAAGACCCCGCTGCAAGCCATCAATACCCGCGATGGCCGCGAAATGGTCGAGGCACTGCTGTTGGACATGGAACGGCACGGCAAGCAGCAGATTCCGCCGCTTGATCCAGAAATTGTGGCTGATTTAAGGGAGCGACTCGGGCTATAGTGAAAAAATCTCGTGCAAATAAAGAACAAGCTCAGCTTTTGAGTCACCATGTGTGGAGAATAAGCAAAACAAATTAACCAACCGTTCGGCCTGAGCCTGTCGAAGGCGGCACTAAACAAGGGGAATAAATGTCGCGGCGCGCATTCCTGAAATCACTCACGGCACTGGTCGGCGGACTCGCCCTGCCCGCGATTGCGCGCGCCAGGCCGAGCCTTGGCGCATCGAAAATCTTGCAGATTTCGCCATTGGCTGGATTCCCGTACCACCACGGTGAAGCGCTGGGGCTACACCATATCGCTCGCCCTGAGCCTGTCGAAGGGCAACTGGTGCGCGAAGCCGACAATCCATACGATGACCGCGCCGTGCGCGTGGAGTGGCAGGGCCACAAGCTCGGCTACATTCCCCGGCTGGACAATGCCGCCGTCTCGCAATTGCTGGATCGCGGGGAAATGCTGGAAGCAACGATAACCGGACTGGAGAACAGCAACAACCCGTGGGATAGGGTTAAGGTAGAGGTGAAATGGAGGGTGTAACCACAAAACATCGCTGGACAGCGCGCATTGTCACAAACCCGGATATTTTGGCTGGGAAACCCATCATCGCGGGTACACGCATTTCTGTCGAGTTGATACTGGATTGCATGGCCTCCGGCTGGAGCGTTGATAAAGTCGTTGAGGCCTATCCGCACATTACGCCGGAAGACGTATTGGCAGCCTTGGCATTTGCAGCCGATGTTCTGAGGAAAAAGCCGTTTGTTACTGTTGCCGAAGTTGATTCGTTGGTTGAAGGGGAGAGCGATTTTGATTTATGCCCATAGTGCCAATACGAATGGGGATTGGCATCCTCTGGCTAAACATCTCCAGTGCGTGAGTCGGCTCGCCACGAAATTTGCCGCTAAAGCTGCATGGAGTGATGAGGCCGCACTGGCTGGTCTGCTGCATGACTTGGGCAAGTATGCGGATCGTTTTCAAGCTCGATTAAAAGGGCAGGACTCCGGCCTCGACCACTGGTCGCAAGGGGCGTGGGTTGCGCTGGGCAAAGAGCATCATGCCATTGCCGCTGCGCTGGCGATTCAGGGGCATCATGTCGGCCTGCAACGCGCCGACTTAGATTCTTTACGCCGGATGAATCCTCAGAATCTCACACAAAGCCATCCATTCGGCCTTGCTCTGAGCGACCCTGACCACTTGCAACTCAAACAATGTGCAGAAGCTGATGGATTGCTCTTCCATGCACCCGCACAAACAGCTTTGCCATTACAAAACGGCATGGCGCAAGCCGTAGCCAACATGCTTGATGTGCGGCTGCTCTTTTCGTGTCTGGTGGATGCGGACTTTCTCGACACCGAGGCGCACTTCGAGGGTGATGCGCAAGGCAAGTGCCCCCGTCCTGAAGGGCCGAAGTTGGATGCCAATGCGGCGCTCGCAGCACTCGATGCCCACATGGCGAAACTGCGAAGTGCTACTGGTGCGCAGACTGAGGTGCGGCAGGCACGGGAAGCCTTGTGGAGTGCAGCTGAACATGCAGGGCAAATGCAGCCCGGCTTGTTCACGCTGACTGCCCCCACCGGTTCTGGCAAGACGCTGGCCATGCTCAAATTCGCACTGGAACATGCGGCGCGGCATGGCCTGAAACGGATCGTTCTGGCCTTGCCGTTCCTGTCAGTCATTGAACAGACAGCGCACGAATATCGGAAGGTATTCAAATCATTCACAGACAACTTTGTGTTGGAACATCACAGCTTGGCCGGGTTAGGGGTTGAAGTGGAGCGGCATGATGCCGAAGGCGCAAGCGAATCTCAGCGTCGTTTGCTGGCCGAGAACTGGGATGCGCCGATTGTGTTGACCACCAATGTGCAACTGCTCGAATCCTTGTTTTCAAACCGTCCTTCCTCCTGCCGCAAACTGCACAACCTGATGGAGTCGGTGATCCTGTTCGATGAAGCGCAAAGCCTGCCATCAGGCCTTGCTGTGCCGACGCTTGCGGCATTGTCGCACCTGTCATCGGCCTACCATTCGAGCGTGGTCTTTGCTACCGCCACCCAACCCGCCTTTGACACGCTGCACACAGCGGTGACAAAGTACGCCGTGCAAGGCTGGCAACCCGAAGAAGCTGTGCCGGGACACGCCGAGATGTTCCGCGTGTTGGAACGGGTAAAGGTTTCGTGGCCGAAGGATGGAGAAAAACGTGGCTGGGCAGAATTGGCTGCGGACTTGCGTGGTGATAGTGCAAAGCAAGTTTTGTGTGTGGTTAATCTCAAGCGACACGCCCTCGCCCTGCTTGATGAACTAACCGAAACTGAAGGTCTGTTCCATCTCTCCACCAATATGTGTGCCGAACATCGTCGCACTGTCTTGAATCGAGTACGGAAACATCTCAAGTATGGAAAACCTTGCCGCTTAATTTCCACACAATGCGTCGAAGCCGGTGTTGATCTCGACTTCCCCTTGGCCTATCGCGCACTCGCGCCGCTGGAGGCCATTGCCCAAGCCGCCGGTCGTTGCAACCGTGAAGGCAAGCTCAACGAGCAAGGCAGGTTGGGCAAGGTGGTGGTGTTTGAGCCAAACGCCGAAGAAGAACTGCGGAGG
This sequence comes from uncultured beta proteobacterium, assembly GCA_963828205.1. Lineage (GTDB taxonomy): Bacteria > Pseudomonadota > Gammaproteobacteria > Burkholderiales > Gallionellaceae > Gallionella. Next base: position 483,638 of record CAWHDU010000004.1, on the reverse strand, counting down.
TGTTACCCCACACACGCCTACTATCAAGCCGCCGAAGTCACGCGAACGATGTTGACCTTGCACGGCAATCTGAATATCAACGATCCTGCTCTGTTCCGCGACTATTATCGGCGGCTTTATGATTTGAACAATCCAGCCAACCTAAACCAAGCATTGAACAATGCGATCACGGAGCTGGACTTCCCAGAGGTTGCCAAGCACTACCGCCTTATCGACCAGAACTCCATTCAAGTTTTGGTTCCGTGGGCAGATCGGTGGGATGAGTTTGACACATTGCGTAGCGAAGCCGAGCGGGAAGGCATTTCTGCCAAGTGGATACGCCGCGCACAGGGACTTGCTGTTAGCATCTACCAGACAAATGATGGCCCACCCGCTTGGGCAATCCCTGCAAAACTCAGACGAGGCGGCACGTCGGACGAGTGGTTTATCCTCGAAGGGGATTACTATGACGACATCCTTGGATTGAATCCGCCCAAGGGTGAACAGGTTTTTATCGCATAAGGAGGGCACATGGCCAACGGCATACACACTTTGGAAGTTTGGGGCGATCTCGCCTGTTTCACTCGTCCCGAAATGAAGGTCGAGCGGTTTTCCTACCCGGTTATTACACCCTCTGCGGCGCGCGGAATTTTTGATGCGATTTATTGGGATGGCATTCGGGAAAAACAAGGCAAGGAAACCGTCATGCACCCTTACTTTCACTGGCAGGTAACGCGTATCGAAGTATTGGAAATGCCGCGTTACATCGCATTGCGGAGAAATGAGGTTAAAGGGCGGGTGCCAGGAGTGGCAACCATTAACAGTTGGATGTCAGGGCAGGAGCAGGCCGAACCACTTTGGGCTGATGGCAACGACGAAAGCACGGGTCGCACCCAACGTCAGACCATGGCACTCAAAAACGTGCGCTATCGGATCACTGCACAAATCGTCCACAAGTCTGGTTTCGCCTCTAACTACGGCAAGTTCAACGCTTGCTTCGAGCGACGCGCCAAGCAGGGAAAGTGCTTTCAGCAGCCCTACTTCGGTTGCCGCGAATTTCCCGCATTCTTTGAATATATCGAATCGCTGGGCGCAAAAATCCAGCCACCCGTAGCCTTGGATCAACATCTGGGTTTCATGCTCTACGACGTGTTCGATCTGCGGAAGGATGCTGTGAAGGATAGAGATAAACCCTTCATCACCCTGTTTGACGCACACATCCGCAAAGGCGTGTTGGAAGTGCCACCGTTCGACAGCGCGGCGGTGAAGAAGCCGGGGAGGGCGTGACTCATGCTGCATCATATCGTTGAGTACGCTAGGGCACACGTAAAAGACTCCGAACCAGGCTTCACGAAGCGTCCGATTCACTGGCTGTTGCACATTTCCTCAAAAAATCAATACATAAATATCGAGCCCTACAGCGAGAAGAAGAAAGGTAAGAATGCTGGAAAGCGCATAGAAGAACGCTGCCCAGACATGCCGAACATGCGAGCTGGCAAGGATGCGAAGCGTGCTCATTTTCTCATCGAAAACGCGCTCGCAGCCGCTCTATATATCAAGGAGAAGAAAAGCGGTTTTAAAGCAGAAAGCGATGACAAATCAGACCGGCGTAATGCCTACTTCAGAAAGTTGCTGGCAGAAGCAGCAGAAGCCATACCTTCTCTCAAACCTGCCGCAGTATTTTTCTCCAGCGAAACGGAGGTGGATAAATTGCGGCAGGATCTTGGCAAACAAGGTGCCACTGCAAACGACTGGATTATGTTCTGCATTGATAAATCCAGCCCGCTCCAAGATCAAATCGTGCTTGGTGACAAAGAGTCGAAAAGAGAGCTGACGGAGCCTTTTTCCCCGCACCGGGATCGTGAAGTACTTGATTGGTGGCGTTCATGGCTTGCCAGAGACGGGCTAGCAAAGACAGCAAGTACAAAACCCGCCAAAGTTAGCAGCCAGGTCCGTGATTTGATCTCCGGCGAGTTGATTGACCCAAAGGATCGTCACCCTCCGGTAAAAGGGCTGGAAGATGTTGGCGGGAACAAATCGGGAACACCGGTAGTTTGTTTCGACAAGCCAGCTTTTGCATCCTTCGGCCTGAAGGCGGGTTGGAACGCGCCTATCTCAGCGATCAATGCGCAGCTATACGCCGATGGCCTTACCGACCTTCTAAAGGTATCCAAAAAAATTGCAGGAACGCGAGTCGCGTATTGGTACCGTGATCAAGTCCTTGCCGAAGATGACCCGATGGCTTTTCTAGCCGGGTTCTACTCGGAGGAACAAAAAAAAGCTGGTGCCCTAGCTTCGGTTCGTGATTTGCTTGGGTCCATCGACAAGGGCGAGAGACCCTCTCTCCTGAATAATCAATATTTCGCCATCACCCTTTCTGGAGCCGCAGGACGTGCGATGGTACGAGACTGGATGACGGGCGATTTCAAAGCACTTGCGGTTAATATTGAATGCTGGTTTTCCGATCTGGAAATCAGTGCAATTACGGGGAAAAAGGCCGCGCTGGGTCAGAAATTTGAAACTATTGTGACGTCTCTGCTCGGGGAGAAAAAGTCTAATCAGAAGTATGAGGACTGGGTAAAGCCAATCGGACCAGTCCGACAGCAGTTACTACACGCCGCTGTCCAAAACAGCAGAATTTCCCCGTTGATAATTGGGCGCATCGTTGCCCACCTCCCCACTTTTTTTATCAGTGATGAAGTGCAGCGAGCATTTTTCCCTAAGAGCGAGCGCCCCACCGACATTGAATTGGGACTTACTGTTTCAAGGCTGTATGCCCGCATGGGTCTCATCAAAGCCTATTTCATTCGATTACAACAAGGAGGTGTCAATACCATGAAAGCCTATCTCAATCCCGATCACCCAGAACCTGCTTACCACTGCGGAAGGCTGCTGGCAGTACTCGCCGAACTCCAATATGCCGCTTTGGGTGATGTGGGTGCCGGAGTGATACAGCGTTATTATGCCGCCGCCAGCCAGATGCCAGGATTGATTCTTGGACGCCTCGTTCGCAATGCTCAGTTCCATTTGAATAAGCCCGATAAGCCATGGCTTAAATCAAAATTTGAGGAACCCATGATGGAAATTTCGGGCAAGCTCAAAGACAGCTTTCCACAAATACTCAATCTTGAAGGCCAAGGGTTGTTTGCTCTTGGCTATTACCAGCAACTCGCCGCATTGCGTAAAGACAAATAAACTATTGAAACCACACAGGGAGAAACAAAATGACTGCAATCCAAAATCGTTACGAATTCCTCTATCTCTTCGATTGCGAAAACGGTAATCCGAATGGAGACCCGGATGCGGGCAACAGTCCGCGCATCGACCCGGAAGACATGCGCGGACTGGTTTCCGACGTAGCCGTCAAACGTCGGGTACGCAACTATATTCAGACAGCCTTCGGCAATGAAGCACCCAATGCCATCTTTGTAGAACACTCTACGAACTTGAATACCAAGATCGCACTTGGGCACGAAAATACAGGCGGCATGCCTCCGTTCGATGGGCAGAAGAAAAAATGGATGACTACGAAGGATAAGGCCGATGGGGCGCGTCAGTGGATGTGTGATACTTTTTTTGATGTGCGCGCTTTCGGCGCTGTCATGTCCACAGGCCCAAACGCCGGACAGGTGCGAGGCCCGGTACAGGTTGCTTTCTCGCGTTCCATTGACCCAATTCTGCCGATGGATATTTCAATTACCCGCATGGCTGTCGCTGATAACGAGATCAAGGGTGCCAATGTAGGTTCAGCCGAATTCGTAGCTTGGGAAAATAAGCAGCCTGAGGATGAACTCCGCACCATGGGGCGCAAAGCCCTCATTCCCTATGGCCTCTATGTCGCCAAAGGCTTTGTTTCAGCCAACCTCGCCCAAGGTACAAAATTTTCCGAGGATGACCTAACCCGCTTGTGGGATGCGCTGAAAGGCATGTGGGATCACGACCGCTCTGCCTCCAAAGGCGTGATGTCCTGCCGTGGTTTATACGTGTTCAAGCACGTTGGCACCGACAGCGATGTTGCCCAGCGAGTGCGTCAAGCGATGCTTGGCTGCGCCCCCGCGCATCGACTGCTGGATTTTTCCGCCCCCGACCGCAAGATTGAAAATGCCATCATCGAAATCAAGCACCGCGAGGGATTGACCGGCTCTCCCAGAACATTTGCAGATTATGTTGTTGAAGCGCATCGTGACCGCCTTCCTGCTGGTGTTGAACTGTTACCCTGAGTTGATGCAACCATGATGCATGGGATAGCGGGTTTAATGCGGATGTGAGATGACCGAAATTCTATTTCTTGCGGAGCAATCTCCCGAAGGCGGTTACACCGCACGGGGGGTTGGTGATTCCATTTTTGCTGAGGCGGATACGTTGCCGGAATTGCGCCTGATGGTGCGGGACGCAGTGCGTTGCCATTTCGATGAAAGCGATATGCCCAAGGTAATTCGTTTGCATATCGTGCATGAAGAGGTGCTGGCAGTATGAAATTACCGAATGCGTTTGATCGGAATTATTGAAATCTCAACGCCGCCCAACCCAGTATCCGGGTCGGCGGCTTTGATGGGCGACCGCGATCACTCTGAGAGATGATCCCTGAATTCGGAAAACCAATGTGTAGGGGAAACGCTTGAAATACAGACGGACCGTTCCATGCTGTCCGGTAACGCCGATGCCGGGTTGCTCTGCGGCCAAACGGACGACTCGCCGCAGTTCCTGGGTGAACGCACGGCTGGGTGACGTACCGCCATTATCTCGATACCAGCGGGTCGCTTCCTCTGCTTCGGCAAGCGCCTCCGGGTTGAACGAGATGCGCATCAATCAGCGTGCGTTTTCGATAATGGCATCAAGGCGCGCAAAAACCTCTTCTGCCGGAATCCAGACCGTTTTGCCCGCATCCATATCCGCCACACGCCGGGCGATTTCTTCGTCCCATGCCTTGGCGATGGCTTCCGGCGAGTCTTCCGGTTCCGCCTCAAGGCTCACGATGAGGCGATGGATCAGCTCGCCACGTTCCTTGGGGGACAGTTGTAAAGCCTCCGCTTCCAGTTTTTCCAGAATTTGCGCCATAAAATCCTCCAACATGCAAATGGTTCGGGTTGCATCATAGCACTATCGCCATGAACGAAGCCTCCGACCCCATCAACGTTTCTGCCCTCAACCAGTACACCTATTGCCCGCGCCGCTGTGGTTTGATTTATCTGGAAAGCGAATTTTCCGACAATATTCATACATCACGCGGCAATGCCGAGCACGAGCGCGTGGATCAGTCGGGGTATGTGACAACTCGAGAGGGAGCGCGGGCTGAATATGCCTTGCCAGTGTGGTCTGAACGGTTTGGGCTAATCGGTAAATGCGATGTGGTGGAATTCTGGCCGGATGGCAATATTTATCCGGTGGAATACAAGCATGGGGAACGCAAACAACGTATCAATGACGATCTGCAACTGGCCGCGCAGGCGATGTGTTTGGAAAATATGTTCGGCAAGCCGGTTTCGAATGGCGCGATTTATCACCACACTTCGCGCCGCCGCCGCGAAGTTGCCATTACGCCCGAGTTACGGCAACAGGTGGAAGACACCGTCACCGCTATCCGCGCCATGCTCGCTTCCGGCAAGCTGCCGCCGCCCGCGAACGATGCGCGCTGCAAGGAATGTTCGCTGAACGAGATTTGCCAGCCGCAGGCGATGGCAGAAAAAGAAAAGCAGCGCGAGATGGCTGCAATGTTATTCGAGGTTGAGGGATGAAAAACTTCGCGGGTTACAGCAGAGCAAGCGCTTCGGCGGGGGAGAGGATTTTTACGCCAGTTTCGGCGGGGAAGTGCTTTGCATTTCCGGTAATGACATGGCAGACTGCGTGTAGTGCAGCGGCGATAAACCGTTCGTCATCCATATCAGGCAAGATGGCTGCAACCTTGAAGGATGGTCGCACAAAAAGCGCCAATGCGGTCATATCTTCAAGTAAGCTGGCAACCTCGTTTTTGTCGAAACCAAATCTTGGCCGGTTCAACACTTGTACATATTCCATGAATATTTCGTGGCTCAACACCGGCTGTAATTTGCCTGTGCGTATCGCTTCGACCAATTTCGCCGATGCGCCTGCCGGGGTAAGCATGGCGGATACCAACACATTGGTATCAATGACTGCCCGCATCACGTTCCCTGCGCTCTTTGCGCATCAAGTCGATTTCGGCGTTGATTTCGTCCATCGTCATGGAGTCCAACCCCTGCTCAACAGAACGCTGCTGGATTTTTCGCAAGGTGTCGGAAAAACGTTCCGCGCGGATTGCGCGCAAATCGCTTTCCATACGCGACGCCTCTGTATGCACCATCAGCGCAAACGGCTTGCCGTTGCGCGTAATCACAATATCCTCACCCGCTTCCAGCTTGGCCCACACCTTGCCGGATTCGGCTCGCAATTCTTTGGTAGTTACAAAGTCCATGACACCCTCCTGTACACGATCAGGTACACAGAATAGCACCCATGCGCCAGATACTCAACACCCTTTACGTGATGACGCCCCACTCCTACCTGCATCTGGAGAATGACACCCTGCGCGTGGATGTGGAGCGGGAGAAAAAGATGCAGGTGCCGCTGCATCATCTGGGCGGCGTGGTGTGCCTCGGCAACATCATGGTTTCGCCCGCGCTCATGCACCGCTGCGCGGACGAGGGCATCAGCCTGGTGTTGCTGGATGGCAATGGGCGTTTCAAGGCGCGATTGGAAGGCGCGGTTTCCGGCAACATCCTGCTGCGGCAGGCACAGCATCGGCAGACGGGGGATGCCGCTTTTGCGCTGAATGTTTCTCGCGTCATGATTGCCGGAAAATTGCGCAATGCGCGGCAAGTTTTGCTGCGCGGTGCGCGCGAGGCGGCTGACGAGGCCGATGCCAAGACACTCACCGCTGCGGCAACTTCACTACGCGCTTCGGTGCGCAACCTGCCATTTGCTGCTGATCTTGACATCGTGCGCGGCATCGAAGGCGATGCGGCAAAGGTTTATTTTTCCGCCTTGAATGGCGTGGTGCGGCGCGACGCGCGTGGGCATTTCGCCATGGATGGACGCACCCGCCGTCCGCCGCGTGACCGCATCAACGCCCTGCTCTCCTTCCTCTACTCGATGCTGATGAACGATTGCCGCTCCGCGCTGGAATCCGTCGGCCTCGATCCACAGCTCGGTTTTCTCCACGCCGTGCGCCCCGGTCGCGCCGCTCTGGCGCTCGACTTGATGGAAGAATTCCGCGCCATCATGGCAGACCGGCTGGTGCTCACCCTCATCAATCGCGGGCAGATCGGCAAGAATGATTTTGTCGAACGCGAAGGCGGTGCAGTTTTATTGGAAGGCGATGCGCGGCGTGCGGTCGTTGTCACCTACCAGGAACGCAAACAGGAAGAAATCACCCATCCGCTGCTCGAAACCAAAATGCCCATTGGCCTGCTGCCGCAAATCCAGGCGCGCTTGCTGGCACGCCACATACGCGGCGAAACCGAAACCTACATTCCTTTCCTTGCGCGCTGACATGCTCATCATTGCCACCTACGATGTATCCACCGAAACCAGAGAAGGCCGCCGCCGCTTGCGCCGCGTGGCGAAGATTTGCGAAAGCGTCGGCCAGCGCGTACAAAAATCCGTATTCGAATGCCGCGTCAACCAGATGCAATATGAAGAACTGGAACGCAGCCTGCTTGCCGAAATCAACGAAAAAGAGGACTGCCTGCGTTTATATCGCCTCACCGAACCGGTAGAATTGCACATTAAAGAACATGGCCATTTTCGCGCCGTGGATTTTGAAGGGCCACTGATAATATGACCATGCGCGAACTACAAGCAGCGACTCAAACCCGGCTGGTTCGCGCATCACGTAACACATTGTGCGGAGTGGAATTATTGCTCCACAAAAAGAATTGCGCGAACTTCGGAAAAGTAATTTTTTCGAGGTTCGCGCAAAGTTCGCTTTATAACGTTGCCAGTCAGAACGTTGGGAGCGGACTGTAGCGCCCGCGCCTCGGCGCGGGCGAGGATTGAAACTTCCGTTCCCTGATGCGCTGCAAATCCCGTGCGGCGTAGCGCCCGCGCCTCGGCGCGGGCGAGGATTGAAACTTCGGAATTGGCGGCAGTGAGTACGCCGCCGGACGTGTAGCGCCCGCGCCTCGGCGCGGGCGAGGATTGAAACATAACCTTCATCCCACTCACACGCCTTACGCTCGTGTAGCGCCCGCGCCTCGGCGCGGGCGAGGATTGAAACGATTATTAGGGTGCCTGTTTGCTTGAGCATGTTCTGTAGCGCCCGCGCCTCGGCGCGGGCGAGGATTGAAACGCATTACACACATCGGCAATTCGAGGATGCGATTGTAGCGCCCGCGCCTCGGCGCGGGCGAGGATTGAAACTTGATTCTGGCAGCCGCAACCTGCGCCGCCGGGTGGTAGCGCCCGCGCCTCGGCGCGGGCGAGGATTGAAACACGTCGTCCGGCGCATCGGCAATCGAGATCAAGAGTAGCGCCCGCGCCTCGGCGCGGGCGAGGATTGAAACCTTGAGCTGGTAGCGCCCGACCCTGACGGGCGGCGTAGCGCCCGCGCCTCGGCGCGGGCGAGGATTGAAACACTCAAGAAGCGTGGGCGCATCTGGCACTGCAAATGGTAGCGCCCGCGCCTCGGCGCGGGCGAGGATTGAAACATCGTTGTGCTCCGCGCAAAACTCTTGGAATGATGTAGCGCCCGCGCCTCGGCGCGGGCGAGGATTGAAACTATGAATCAATGTGTTAGGTATGGGTTTTATGAAGTAGCGCCCGCGCCTCGGCGCGGGCGAGGATTGAAACCTTGGAGCGGACTATGCCGCTGATCTGCCCCGCAGGTAGCGCCCGCGCCTCGGCGCGGGCGAGGATTGAAACACAATGAGCGACGCGATCGAGTATTTCTTTCGCGTAGCGCCCGCGCCTCGGCGCGGGCGAGGATTGAAACCAATACCTCCTACCGTGTGGGTAGACATTGCCGGGTAGCGCCCGCGCCTCGGCGCGGGCGAGGATTGAAACTTCCATACCAACTGCTTGGTGGAACCACACCGCGCGTAGCGCCCGCGCCTCGGCGCGGGCGAGGATTGAAACAGCGCCGCGTCCATTGTTGAGCCTTGCAACATGCGTAGCGCCCGCGCCTCGGCGCGGGCGAGGATTGAAACCACATACGTTCTGAATGTCAGCGAACCGGTGCCGTGTAGCGCCCGCGCCTCGGCGCGGGCGAGGATTGAAACATGTCCAAGGTCAAGCTGGACGGCGACGATAAGGGTAGCGCCCGCGCCTCGGCGCGGGCGAGGATTGAAACATCTACATTGCTTGGCGATTTTGCTTCGGAAGAAGTAGCGCCCGCGCCTCGGCGCGGGCGAGGATTGAAACATGTCTCGTGTGGCGGATATGGATGCTTGTCTTGTGTAGCGCCCGCGCCTCGGCGCGGGCGAGGATTGAAACACAAACACGCGGAATGTTATCAGGTAGCGATACAGGGTAGCGCCCGCGCCTCGGCGCGGGCGAGGATTGAAACATACCTGCATAAGATGTTCGCTGCGCTCGACCCAAGTAGCGCCCGCGCCTCGGCGCGGGCGAGGATTGAAACCTGGCCGACGGTGTCCGGCGGCAGCGGCGTATTTCGTAGCGCCCGCGCCTCGGCGCGGGCGAGGATTGAAACTATTTCTGACTGGCGCTTGAGTTTAGCTGTAGGCAGGTAGCGCCCGCGCCTCGGCGCGGGCGAGGATTGAAACATCTTATTTTCCATATAAAGTTCAGCCACTGATTTCGTGTAGCGCCCGCGCCTCGGCGCGGGCGAGGATTGAAACACGCTGAAATTATGGAAACCCCTGCCGCTCCCCGAAGTAGCGCCCGCGCCTCGGCGCGGGCGAGGATTGAAACGTATATCAACCGGGACGAATTGACCATCGGCGGGTGAAGACTAAAACATTTGGCACCGTCTTGTGGCACACTTACGTCCGTTCCAACCATCGGCAGCCCTACCTTGCAACCCTACGAACTGTTCATCGGCCTGCGCTATACCCGTGCCAAGCGGCGCAACCATTTCATCTCCTTCATCTCGCTGATTTCCATGCTCGGCATGGGGCTGGGCGTGATGGCGCTGATCGTGGTGCTGTCGGTGATGAACGGTTTCCAGAAGGAAATCCGCGCGCGCATGCTGGGCGCGTCGCCGCATATGGAGGTGGTTGCGGACGGCGGGCGGCTGCAAGACTGGCAAGCCGTCCTGGGCAAGGTCGCGCAGCACCCGCAGGTTTCCGCCGCTGCGCCGTATGTCGCCGGGCAGGGCATGCTGTCGTTCGGGCAGAGCGTTCAGGGCGTGATGGTGCGCGGCATCGACCCGCAGCAGGAAACCGCGATTACCGGGCTCTCCGGCAAGATGAAGGTGGGCGCATTAAACGACCTGCGCGGCGGAGAATTCGCCATCGTGATCGGCTCCGACCTGGCGCGCACGCTCGGTGCGCGGCTCAACGACAAGATCATGCTGATCGCTCCGCAAGGCCAGATCACGCCCGCCGGCATGATGCCGCGCCTCAAGCAATTCCGCGTGGCGGGCATTTTCGAGATCGGCATGGCGCCCTACGACAACAGCCTCGCGCTGATCCATCTCAACGACGCGCAGAAGCTGTTCCAGCTCGGCGAGGCGGTGACCGGCGTCAGCGGCAAGCTGCACGACATCGACCTCGCGCCGCGCGTGGCGCGCGAATTGCAAAGCAAGTTGCCGCCAGGGCTTTACGCCAACGACTGGACGCACCAGAACAGCAATTATTTCCGCGCGGTGCAGATGGAAAAGAAAATGATGTTCATCATCCTGTCGCTGATCGTTGCGGTGGCCGCGTTCAACATCGTCTCCACGCTGGTGATGGCGGTTACCGACAAGCAGGCCGACATCGCGATCCTGCGCACCCTCGGCGCGTCGCCGCGCAGCATCATGAAAATCTTCATCGTGCAGGGCGTGGTGATCGGCGTGATCGGCACGCTGCTCGGCAGCGGCGGCGGCATCGTGCTGGCGCTCAATCTCGACGTCGTGGTTCCGTTCATCGAGCGCCTGCTCGGTGTGCAATTCCTCGCCAAGGATGTGTATTACATCACCGACCTGCCGTCCGACCTGCACTATCACGAGGTCGCGCTGGTCGCATCCATGTCCTTCCTGATCAGCCTGCTGGCGACGCTCTACCCGAGCTACCGTGCCTCGCAAACCCAGCCGGCGGAGGCGTTGCGCTATGAGTGATCAGAGGACAGAGGACAGAGGACAGAGGACAGATACTGTCATTTCCTGCCGCGACCTGCGCAAGACCTTTATCATCGGCAAGGAGGATGTGCCGGTGCTCAAAGGCGTTGATCTCGACGTGCGGCGCGGCGAGCGCGTCGCCATCGTCGGCGCGTCCGGCTCGGGCAAGAGTACGCTGCTGCACCTGCTCGGCGGGTTGGACAATGCCAGCGGCGGCAGCGTGCGGATATTCGGCCAGGAAATGCAGCAGATGAACGAGGCGCAGCGCGGCGAATTGCGCAACCGCGCGCTCGGCTTCGTGTACCAGTTTCACCATCTGCTGCCGGAATTCACCGCGCTGGAAAACGTCGCGATGCCGCTGCTGATCCGCGGCCTGAAACGCGCCGAGACCGAGCCGCGAGCCGCCGCGATGCTGGAGCAGGTCGGGCTGGCGCACCGCCTGCGCCACCATCCATCGGAGCTGTCCGGCGGCGAGCGCCAGCGCGTCGCGGTAGCGCGCGCGCTGGTCACCGAACCGGCCTGCGTGCTGGCCGACGAGCCCACCGGCAACCTCGACCGCAGCAGCGCGCAAGCGCTGTTCGAACTGATGCAGCAACTCAACGAGAAATTCGACACCAGCTTTATCGTGGTCACCCACGACTACGAACTGGCAGGGCGGATGCAACGCCGTCTGCGGCTGCTGGATGGCGTGCTGCAGGAAGGGTAGGCGCGCCGTACTCGCTGTTTCAGGGGTGAGAAACAGTTTGCCTGAATGTGTTTTATTGCCCGGTATCAACGACACTGTTTTTGTTCATGCGCTTCGATTCGTGCGTCTTGATGTCGCCGCGATGCTTGCGCGCGTAATCCTCAACCTGGCGTTTTGCCGCATCGAAGGCATCGCGCAGGGCTACATAAACATCTTCGGCATGGTCGCGGTTCACCACGATCTCGCTGCCCGGCACGCCGATATCGATGCGCACGTTGAACTGTTTTCCCTGATGGTGGTGCTTGTGCGGCACCTCAACGACTACCCGGCAAGACATGATGCGATCGAAAAATTCATCGAGCTTTCCCGCCTTGTCGCGGATATGCGCTTCCAGCGCCTCCGAGTGTTCAATATCGCGGACGGTAATTTGCAATGGAAGCTGCATGGTTTCTCCTTATAAATTTGTGCCGGGTCAGCGGCGGCTCACGGTTTCTTTGTTCTGCTCCTGCCTCACCAGCCTTGCGAGCGCCTGCAATTCTTCCGCCAGAATTTCCAGCAGGTCATCCAGGGTAAGGATGCCGGCCAGCCCGCCGTTCTCATACACCACCGGCAAGCGCCGCACCCCATTGGCGCGCATGTACTGGATTGCCTCAAACACGCCGGTATTTTCCTTCACCGTGACCAGGTCGGGCGCCATGATGTCGCCCACCGTGATGGCCGCCTGATCCAGCTCCGGAGCCACGATTTCCACCACGAGGTCGCGGTCGGTGACGATGCCGACCGGAACCCGTACGCCGCCTACTTCTTCGACGACCACCACGTCGCCGACGTGATGCCGTCGCATGAGTTTGGCCGCTTCCAGGGTAGTTTCATTGCGCTGCACGACGACGGCTTCACGGTTGCAAATTTCACTGATTGGCATGGTGATCTCCTTTTAGCCGGCTGCGCGTTCCGGATTTCAATCGGAATTCCGGCGCAAGGCCTGAACGGGTTTTTTATCCTGCGACAACCCTTTTTGCCCGGGGATCGAAAAACCGTAATGGCGCGTGTTCAGGTAAAGAGCGACATCGGCGATTTCCTCTTCGCTCCAGCTCAGCCCGATGCCGGCCTGCCAGCGGCGCACCTGCGCTATAAGGCTGCTCCAGTCTGTCGCCAGCTTCTGCTCGCGCCAGTGTATTTCCGAGGTGTGGCAAGCATTGCAGTGTGTCATGTAAAGCAGTTCGCCACGTGGTTCGCCATGCTTCGATTGGGCGTGCGCCGAGGCATACATGCCGCAGAATAAGCACAGTGCAAAAATCAGCCGTTTTGGCATGCTCATGGGGTTGTCCTCATACCATCGATCAATCCGGATGGCAGCCTGACGGGTGTGGAGGAGCAACCGATCCGGCGCGCATCAACCAAGCTTGAAACTTCAATCCGCGCGGTTTACGGAAGCCCTCATCAGGTTCGCGACGTAACGGGCAGGTTCAAGGGGCGCATCTCTTCGCCTGTCTTCAGTGCGTCCAGCTCACGCGCAACAGATTCTGTTCAGGGTTGTAATGAAACTCCAGTTTGCCCTGATAGGCATGATGCAGCGCCTCGCCGATGCCGCGCGCAAGATGGATGTCGGTGGTGGTCACCAGTGTCGCGCCGTCTTTTTCTTCCACCGCCATGATGCGCTTGAGCGGATGTTCCGCACGCTCGTGCACTTCATGGTTGCGCACGAGATGCATGATCTCATCGCGATGCGACTGGAAGAACTCGCCCTTCAAAGTCAGGAAGCCGGCGGGATAATGATCGTGGATGCGATGGCAGGCAGGGCAGGTTTCCCGGTGCGCGTTTGCCGGGGCCGATAGCCACTGCCAGCGCCCTTCATGAAAAACTGCGCCGCATTGCATGCAGACCGCCGGTTCCGGCAGCTTGCCCCTGGCCTTGTAGGCATCATGCACGTGCTCCTGGAAGATGCCGTCGTGACGCTGTACCTGGCGGTAACCGCCGGGCATGGTTGCGTGGCTCATGATAATTTCTCCTTTTATTGATTGCATGGCTGCCTGGATTTTACCTCTTTATCTTGCAGTCACACTCAAAACTTCCATCTCGCCCACGATATCGGCCATCACAATAACTTTCGGCAGTTGCATAATCATCGCGTCCGTTGTAAGGATCGGGCTGGAATTGAATTGGGCGATGCTCTACGCGCTCCTGCCGCGCCATCAATTGGAGACCGTATACCCGCCCCTGTTTTTGCGCCCCGGGTTACCCCCTGCGGGTTTTTTACGATACCGAGACTTCAATAGACTTGGGTTTTGCCTTTTTGGACTTGACCAGCGTAACATTGAGTACGCCGTCCTTGAACTCGGCTTTCACGGAGCTTTCATCGGCATCATCTGGCACCCGGAAGCTGCGCATGAAACTGCCGTAAGAACGCTCGACACGGTGAAACTTCTTGCCCTTCTCCTCCTTTTCCTGCCTGCGCTCGCCCTGGATGGTGAGCATGCCGTCCTGGATGGTGACCTTGACATCTTCCTTCTTCACGCCGGGAATTTCGGCCTTGACCAGGTACGACACATCCGTCTCGCTGATATCGACGGAAGGCGTCCAGTCCGCCAAGGCCAGCATTTCCTGGCCTGATTCCGCCTGAGCCTGAGGCCGCCAGAAGAGGCGGTTCAAGCGGTTTGATACTTCTTCCAGTTCCCTGAAGGGATCCCATTTAACCAGATTCATGATAGCTCTCCTTTAGTTTACAGATGCTTCAAAACAATCCTCACGCCAAATGCAACCCCCTTGATCGCACTCGCCGCTGTAAGCGGTGGCAAAGCAATCGAAATTTCCCTCCTTGGCCTGGATCGACTTAATCAGTTCGGTTTTTGCAAGTTTGCCGGGATGGATACCTTGCGACTTTGCGATGTTGCGCACCTCTTCTATTTTCATGATGTTTCTCCTTGGTAAATTGCAGTTACGTTTAAACCCGACCTGCCATTTACTGATTTTGCTGGCGTTTCGCCGGATGAAAAATCCGCCCCCGTCACCGGCCCCTCATGCGCGGCATCCCGAATGTTTCCGCTTATATGAAAAGCGGGCCGCATCAGGCGGCAGCATGTTCGTCCCATTTGTCCCGCATGGCCGGTCCAACGGGTTTTTGCGCCCGATTGTTCATGACGTATAACTTCGCGGCGCGATCTTTCTGCTCCGCACATTTCGCCGGCAGGATTTGCGCGGGCTGTCGCTTCAGTGCAGAAATTTCCTTATTGGCCAAGGCAAGCATCCCGCTCAACGTTGCATTGCAGGATTCCAGCAAGGCGATACGTTTCAACAGATGCGCGGTTTCCACTTCTACCTTCCGCTCAAGGAAGTAACGGTGTTCATTCAACTCGGCCTTCATTTTTTTCATGTCCAGAATGGCCTTCCCGGCAAACAGGGTTACATCAGATTTTTCATATCTATTCGACATTTCGTTCTCCAGGTATCCGTAATGTGAAAAACCGGTTTTGATTGCCGTTGCCATTGAATTGAACTGGCCGGTGAAACCCATTTTCATGAAGCCGTGCGTTATTGCTTGCTCTTGCGCACACACCGAAAAACCGGCTTCGCATCTTGCAAACGCCCGCGCACCGATTGAATGATTTTATTTTCTGATTATGCTTGTATTAACGATAACGACATATCGGGCGGTACTGATTCTGCTATCAGTAAAGATGCCGATGGGGTAGGGATTTCCCTAGACTAACGGAACAAATTATTCTGGATGGCGTAACGCACCAGATCTACGGGATTGTCGACCTTCATTTTCTCCATCAGGTGATGCTTGTGCGTGCTGACGGTCTTGTTGCTGATGGCAAGCTGGTCGGCGATTTCGTTGATACGCTTGCCCGCGACCATCAGGCGGAACACTTCGAATTCCCTGTCGGACAGCAAAGTATGAGGCTCATGGCGTTTTGGCTGTATCGCGTCGAACGCCAATTGCTCGGCCAATACCGGATCGATAAACTTGCCGCCGCCAGCCACCTTGCGAATGGCTTCCAGCAGGATTTCCGGATCGCAGTCCTTGGAAATAAAACCCGCAGCCCCACCCCTGATCGCGCGAAAGGCTACCTGCGGCTCGTTGTGCATGCTGAAGACGAGAATGGGCAAATTCGCGTGATACGCCTTGATGCGCTCGATCAAGTCCACTCCGCTGACACCCGGCATGACCATATCCAGCAGCAGTAAATCGACGCCTGCAGCACTGCCGTTCAGGTGCCGGATTATCTCGGCGCCATTGGCTGCCTCTGCCGCGACATCGATGTCCCGTGTCAGCGCAAGGATTTTCTTTAATCCTTCGCGCACAATGGCATGGTCATCGGCGATCAACAGGCGAATCATGAAATATCCCTCTTGGGTTTGTTTGGAATACGGACGGATACTACCGTCCCTTTCGACGGCGCGCTGGTGATTTCAACCTTGCCGCCCACTGCAATGGCGCGCTCGCGCATCCCCATCAAGCCGAAGGATTCAATCGCCGGTATGGCGGCTGGAACAAAACCCTTGCCATCGTCGCACACTTCGACGGCGACATCGCCGCCGTGCTGCCCGATCGTGATTTTGACGCTACTCGCCTCGGCATAACGCGCCACATTGGTCAACGATTCCTGCACAATGCGGAATATCGCCACAGTGCGCTCCTCGTCCAATTCAACCGGGGCGTCGGCGACCCGCAGCGTGCATGCCGTGTTCGTGTGATGGGGAAAATTATCGCATAGCCACGCAATGGCAGGGACAACCCCCAAGTCCAGCACTGCCGGGTGCAAATTGGTCGCCACATTGCGCACACCCTGGATGGCCTTATCCGCCAGTTCGAGCACCCCTTTTATTTTTTCCATCAGAACCGGGTCGCGTTCCCCGAACTGGATGCGCAGCAGCGAAACATCCATGCGCAACGCCGTCAAAAGCTGCCCCAGTTCATCATGCACCTCGCGGGCGATATGCTTGGCCTCCGCCTCCCGGAATTTCACGTCCTGGGCTGCCAACTCGCGCAAAAACCTTTGATGCTCTTTCAGTTCGATCTCTATCTGCTTGCGCTTGGTGATATTGGTGAGCGCGGCGCGTACTGTCTTTGGGCTGCCGGTCGTCTCGATGCAAGCGCAGTCCAGAGCTGCATGAAATTTCGATCCGTCGTCGCGCTGCAACTCCAGCTCGCAACTGTGCGCGCCGCCTTTTTTCAATCCTTGCAGAAAATACTCTCGCCACCGCCCCCTGTCATCCGGCGCGATGAATTGCTCGAGACGGCGGCCCAGCAATTTCCTGCGCTCCTCCCCGAGCAGCGCGGAACCGGTAAGGTTGATTTCGGAGATAGCCGCTTCAGCCGTAAGGGCCAGATAGCCGGCGGGAGAGGATTCATAGATATCCAGGTAGCGGTCGCGGGATTTCTCCAATTCAACCTGTGACCGGCGCAAGGCCTCGTTCTGCATCTCCAGTTCGATTTGTTGCACCTGAAGTTCATGCAGGAGCTTCTCTGCGGGATAGAGCGCCGTCACCATCAGCGGCGGGCGGCGGGCAAGCTCAAGTTCGGCGGCCTTTCGCAATTCGTGCAAATCTTGCCGGCCGGATTTTTTGCCCATCTACCTCTCCAATTTCCCGCATTATCAGCGCTGGCCAAGCACCGAAAGCATTGCACATACGTCGACAATCTTGTCGCGCGGAGCGCCGCGCCGTTCGCCGCGCGCCACCTCCACGTCGTCGAGCCGCTTCCAGTCGTCGAAGGAGACGGTCTGAACGCCGCGCCCGCGCAGCAGGGTGTCGATCGCTTCGCGCTCCGGCAACTCGCGCGCCTCGAGCCCGGCGCCGTCGGCGATCATGTGCTCGACCACGTGAGCGGACGCGCCCTTGTGCGAGCCGATGAGTCCCTGCGGCCCGGTGCGCGCCCATCCGACGAC
This sequence comes from uncultured beta proteobacterium, assembly GCA_963828205.1. Lineage (GTDB taxonomy): Bacteria > Pseudomonadota > Gammaproteobacteria > Burkholderiales > Gallionellaceae > Gallionella. Next base: position 465,850 of record CAWHDU010000004.1, on the reverse strand, counting down.
GTATTCGTTGGCGGCCACGGCGCGGCTGACGGGGTCGACGACGCGCCCGTCATCGTTGGCGATGACCCGCGCTTTTGCATCGTAGGGGACACCGGCAATCCGCTCGGCGGCAAAGCCGATCGCGGGCAATACCATCCCGACATCGAGGATTTCGGTCTCGCCGGTGCCGCGCGCGCTGACCGTGCCGTCCCGCTGAACTTCGAGGCGGTTCTTCTCGAGCATCAGGCCGGCCACATTGCCGTCAGCGTTGGCGATCACCTTTTTCGGCGAGACGAGAAAGCGCAGGTGGAGTTTCTTCGCCCTTCCCAAGGGCTGCCGCGCGACGAAGGACTGGAGAATTTTCAGGTTCTTCTCCTGCCGCGAACCGCCTGCGGTTTCCGGAATGACGCAGCCCGCAAGTTCTTCCGGTGCGACAATCGGGTCAACGTCTTCCATTTCGCCGAATTCCTTCAGTTCGGGCGGCGTGAACGAGGCCTGCTCCGGCCCGCGCCGCCCGAGGATATAAACCTCGCGCACCCGGCTGTGGCACAGCGCCTCCAGCGCGTGCGCCGCAATGTCGGTCTTTTCCAGTTCGGCGGGCGTGCGCAACAGGATGCGCGCGGCGTCGATGGCGACGTTGCCGTTGCCCACCACCGCGACACGCGACACCGACAAGTCGATTTTTGCATGGCGGTAGTCTGGATGCCCGTTGTACCAGCCGATGAACACCGTCGCCGGCGTGCAGCCCGCGATACCCTCCCCCGGAATGCCGAGGCGGCGGTCTGCCTCGTTGCCCACCGCGTAGACGATCTGGTGGTAGTGGCGGCGCAAGTCTTCCACCGTCACGTCGTGCCCGAGGCGCACATTACCCAGAAACCTGAAAGTGGGGCGCGCGGCGGTCTTTTCGAAAACGCGGGCGACTGCCTTGATGCTCTGATGGTCTGGCGCGACCCCACCGCGCACCAGCCCGAACGGTGTGGGAAGGCGGTCGAACATGTCGACATGGACAACCGTGTCGGTGCGCCTGAGCAGCGCCTCAGCCGCGTAGAAGCCCGCGGGTCCCGAGCCAATAATTGCGACGCGCATGGATCACTCCTCCCCTGGTAGGATGTGTCCCGTATAATACACTCCCCGCGCCCGAAAACCGGAACGGATCGTTATTGATCTTTCCGTAATTCATGACACCTAAGCCGGTCGGGCCGGAACCAAACAAGTAGCCCGGATGAAGCGCAGTGTTAACCAATGACTTGGCCGTTGTTTTTTGACGGCCTAGTCAGATGGCTATGCAAAGCTATCCGGGAATGGAGAAAATGCCCCCGGATTCCGCTCCCGCCGCATCCGGGCTACGGGTCTGACAGGGTTCACCATCATCCAAACAGGCGTGACTGGTTTTGCGTGTTGTCGCGAATTATGGAAACCTCAATAATGGTAATATTTCCGTACCGGGGAAAATGACGGGGCGCCATGAAGAAACTGAAAAATGAAGCGGCATTATTCAAGGAAGCGCTACTCGCAGGCGTGAAGTACGCGGAAGGGCGAGGCGTAGTCGAGTTCGAACCGACCGATTCGGCGAGCGAAAAATTGTTGTATATCTACAGGCTGCTGGTTCACGATAAAGTCATTCAGCCTTTGCCGGAAGATCAGGTCGCCGAAAAATCCTTGCGGCACAAACTTGCAATCTGGTATTCGAAGCAATTGCCCGAGGATCATCCGCTTTTAAAATAAATATTGCATGGCGTTTCAACAAACAGGTGTCTGTGTAAATGAGAGCAATTTTTCTGGTTTTTTTCTGGGTGACCGCCCTGTCCACAAATGCATTTGCGGGCACGCCCGGCGAGGTCGAGGTTGGCGGCTTTCTTCGCGAGGCGACGTTGCAAGGGCTTTCCGGCAATTCTAAAAAGTTCTCCGACTACCGTGGCAAGCCCCTGATCATCAATGTCTGGGCCAGTTGGTGCGGCCCTGCCGGTCGGAAATGGGTTCGCTGGACCGGCTTGCCCGCCGCTATGGCGGGAAGCGATTCAATGTCATCGGCATCTCGACCGACGACTACCGCGACGCGGCGGCGGCATTCATCAAAAAGTCCGGGGTTTCGTTTGCCAACTATATCGACAGCAAGGTGTTCCTGGAAAACATGCTGGGCGCCAACACGATTCCCTTGACAGTTCTGGTAGATGCCGAAGGCCGTGTGCTCGCAAAAATTTACGGGGTCCGCGAATGGGATAATCCGGACATCGTGGCGGCGATAGGAAAAACATTTCGCATCAAAATGTAATTCCGTTTCTCGATCCCAGGCGCAATGCGTTGAGATTATTGTCGCGGTTCGCCAGGTTGTCCGGGGTTGATATCCGCATATATTCAAAGATTCAGATGGCTATAAATACATAATATGGTAAAAGCGTAAGGAAAAAATTTTGAGGCTAAATATTCTCATTGCAGATATCTATGAAGTTTCGAGCGTTCAGCGGGTATCTCCGATGGAAGGTATCCGCGGTTTTGCGGTGCTGCTCGTCTTTTTTGTTCATTGCTTCGGATTGATTCTCGTCAGCCGGCTTAATGCGAACATAGAAAACTTGCCATTTGCGGCCACTTCGGGCTGGAACATGCTGTTTATGTGGCTCTTCAAGTCACATCAGGGAGTTTATCTGTTTTTTATTTTGAGCGGTTTCCTGATATGCCGCATCCTGCAGAAACCGGATTTTCGATTTCCCGGCTTTATGTTGAAGAGGGCAATTCGCATTTATCCGGCATTCCTGATTTCACTTGCCGCATGCATATTGGCGGGGGGGGGGGGGGGGGCATCACCTTCGACACAACGATTCTTATAAAGAATTTATTCTTCCTGAACGGCCTTTCTATCCTTCATATCCCTGGCTACAACGCAGTCACGTGGTCCCTTTTTAATGAATTTGTCTTTTATCTGGTATTCCCCTTCGCATTTATCCTGATCGGGGTAAAGCTTCTTGAAGAAAAATGGCGGGTTGTGGCGCTGGGCATAGCCACAGTTTATGGCGCCTTGCTCGGCTATGTTGATGCGCAATTTCTATTTTTTTTCGCAGGAGCATTTATCGCATTGTTCAAAGATGAAGATATTCGCCGATTCTGCAAAAAAGTGCCGGCCCATTTTGTTGTCGCTTGTTATGTTTTTGCGACCACGGCGTGGCTCTACCGGGTCGTCGATTTCAGCACCTATTTGCTCTATTTTCTGGCCGGTGGGACACTTTTGTTCATGAAGGCATGCTACGGCGAAGGCGTCTTGCCCGAGGTGTTTTCGTTGAAACCATTGCGGTACCTGGGGAATATCTCCTATTCGTTTTACCTGATACACGCGCTGGTCATCAAATTTGTCTTTACATGGTTGAATAGCCGCCTTGATATTTTGACGGTGGGAATAGGCATGCTGATCTTTATCGCGTTGAGTTTCTGTGCAAGCTGGGTGATAGGCACCTTCATGTTTGTTGCGTTGGAGAAGCCGTACTTTTCTCATGGGCACGCCAAGCTAACGTGCGCTCCTGCGGCAAAGTAAGGCAGGCTCTCTCCACGGCCCAACATAGGGATTGGACAAGGACGGAGAGACCGTTCGAAACAGTATCCCTGCTCTTGCATGGTTTTTCGATGTACTATTCCCGGATCGGCACATCCAGCAGGAGTCGCCATGCCCTCACCCGGCATCGGAAAAATCGCCACCGAGACTTCTTCCCGCTCCGGGAAAGTCTACGCTACATGGGAGCCCGGCCCGGAAGAACGCAACGAGATGATCCGGGTGGCGGCATATTTCATTGCCGAGCGCGACGGTTTCAAGGGCAACAAGGCTGAGTATTGGGCGGCGGCAGAGTATCACGTCAACCAGATGCTGGCTTTGCGCGAGAGCCAGGAAAAACTCCAGATCATTATTGACACCGCCCTGGATGCCATGGTGCTGATGGATGCCAGGGGAATCATTACCGGCTGGAGCAACCATGCGGAAAGCCTCTTCGGCCGGCCTCGCGAAGAAGCAATCGGGCGGGCGCTGCACGAAACGATCATCCCGCCCCGGTATCACGAAGATCATCTGCGCGGCATGGAACGGTTCCTGGCTACCGGTGAAGGCCCGATCCTGAATTCCAGGGTCGAGTTTTCCGCCCGGCATCGCGATGGGCATGAATTTCCTGTGGAACTGTCCGTCGTGCCGATCAGAATGGCGGACAAATACGAATTCAGCGCTTTCATCCGCGACATCTCCGAGCGCAAACAGATGGAAGAACAAGTCCGCCAACTGGCGTTCTACGACCCGCTCACCGGATTGTCCAACCGCCGCCTGCTCAACGACCGCCTGGCACAGACCATGGCCGCCAGCAAGCGTAGCGGCTGCTATGGCGCAGTGATATTCCTCGACCTGGACAACTTCAAACCGCTCAATGACATGCACGGGCATGGCGTGGGCGATTTGCTGTTGATCGAAGTGGCGCACCGCCTTACCGGATGCGTACGCGGGGCCGATACTGTCGCGCGTTTCGGCGGCGACGAGTTCGTGGTGATGCTCGGCGAGCTGGACAAGGACAAAGCCGAATCCACCGTACAGGCGGACATTGTTGCGGAAAAAATCCGGACAGCTTTGGCCGAACCCTATTTACTCAAATTCAGGCGCGAAGATAATACGGAAACGGCAATTGAACATCATTGCGCAGCGAGCATCGGCGTAGTGCTGTTTATCAATCACAAAGCCAGCGTGGAAAATATTCTCAAGTGGGCGGACATGGCGATGTACCGGGCCAAGGAAGGCGGGCGCAATTCAATCCGGTTTCATGAAGAAAAGGAATAAAGCACCCCGCCCCAAGGGGCTGGGTATTCCATGTCATTCCGGGCATGGCGAGGAATCTTAAAATCCCTCACTTCGTTCGGGATGACAACAAGCGCCGCAAGCGGCGGGGAATTTGACCCGGAAAGATTAAAAACCTGTTTCAGCAGGTTCCATAGAGCCTGTAGCCCGTCAAGGGCCGCTGCCTTTGCAATCCCTGTCGTCGAACGAGCAGGTATCGGCCTGGATGTGCCCCTTGTAATGATCCTCGAACGCGCGGCAGATGTCCGGCTTGAAAAGCCACCGATGGTCTGGCGTGGTAAAAAGCTTCGCGTCTATCGGAAATTCCTGCTCCTGGTAAACCTCGACGATCTGCACCTCGCCGGGCTTGATACCGTTCCGGTGCAGGTATTCCACCAGCCCGCAAATCGTGTCCGCCAGGTAGGAATTATATTCCTCGCTCCCTTCAAGGATGCGCACCCGCGCTTCATAGGTATAGGGCAAGCTCCGGTCGTACTTCGATTTCGGCCCGAGTATCTTTTCGATCAAACCCATGGCTGTTCTCCTTTGCGGCAACTATACATGACGACAGAAATCGTAGCGAGCGGGCTGGCATCGGGGGAGCGCGGTAGATTGGTATATATCACCAATGCAGCGCGCGGAACTGCGCGGTCTTCTTCAGTTGATGATGCTGCATGCGGCTCACCACGCTGTCCAGCACGTCCAGCGCGTGAAAGAGGTACGGCCCCTTGTTGAGCATCACGCACTCGGCGCGTTCCGCCATCGCGGCATCGGTGATTTCGGCTCGCGACGGGATGTCCTGCTTGACCATGTTCTCCAGCACCTGCGTCGCCCAGATCACCGGCACATGCGCCGCTTCGCACAGCCACAGGATTTCTTCCTGGATTTCCGCGAGCCGGTCATAGCCGATTTCCACGGCAAGGTCGCCGCGCGCAATCATCACGCCGAACGGGTGCTGCCCGGCGCCGTGAACGATGATGTCCGGCAGATTCCTCACCCCGGCCGGCGTTTCGATCTTGGCGACGATGCCCATGTCCGGCTTGCCGCGAGCCCGCAGTTCGGCGCTCAGCCTGTCCATATCTTCCGCGCTTTGCACGAAGGAAAGCCCGACGATGTCGGCGATTTCCACGGCGCAATCCAGCGCGCTCAGGTCATCGCCGTTCAGGATCGGCAGCGCGATTTTGCTGTCGGGAAAATTGAGGCCTTTCTCCGCGCCGATGATCTCGCCCTGCTGGCGCGCACGCGTGATGCGCAGCCACGCGCCCTTCTTGTCCAGCTTTTCGATGACCGCACCGATGCGCCCGTCATCGATCCACACCTTGTGTCCGGCCTCGAGAAAATCGAACACGCCGGCCTCGCTGCACGCGATGTGCGCCGGTTTGGTTACCTTTCCGTCGGCATCGCGCTTTTCCGGCTTGCCCGCGACATCCTCGCGCGCCAGTAGCAACAGGTCGTCCTGGAACACGCGAATCTTCGCCGGCGGCGGGATGAAATCGCCGCTCGACGCCGTGGCATCGGCGCCCTTGTTGCGTTTTGACTGATGCCGCAAGGTTGTGCCGATGCCGATATACGCGCCCGCATCGCAGGTAGCCAACACTTCGATGGGCGACAGCCGCTCGCCAATCAGCAGCCGGCGCTCGCGCTTGCGCAAGTCATCGAACAGGATGCTGTCGCCCGGCTTGATTTTTTCCAGCCATGCGGCGGGAACGCTGAGGCGCGCCGGGACGCGCTGGCCGATCTTGTTGACCGCCGCGCCACAGCCGGGCGCACCGGACGCATCGAGAATCACCCGGGCAGGCTGCACCATGCGGCCACGCTCGTCGCGCTTGATACCGAGGTGCAGCACGGCAGGCCCGGCAGCCATGAACGCGGTGCGCAATTTTGGCCCGGCCAGGTCCATCAGGATTTTGCACGGTCGCCCGGTTTCTTTTTCCGCGCGGCGCACATGCGCGGCCATGTTGCGCCACGCCGCGTCGTTGTCGTGGGCGCAGTTGATGCGCGCGCAATCCATGCCGCGCACCAGCAGGTCGCGCACATACAGGTATTCCTCGGCCGCCTCCCCAGGCAGCGTCACCATGAAGCGCGTCCAGCGTTTCTGCGGCGCGTCGCCCAGCAAGAGGCCGGTATGCCTCTTCAACAAAACCTCATCGCGCCCGATGGCGCGTGCCGACTCCGGGATCAGCCGCGACGGGCGCGCTTCGCCGACCATGTGCTGCAATACATGGATCACCGAATCCAGCGTCGGCAGCACATGCGCCTCGCAGCGCCCCAGCGACGACAGGCCGAGCGTGGCGAGCTGCTGCTGCAAGGCGCGCAGGTTGTGGCGACGCAAGCCGACATACGCGGCCAGATTGGTCGCGCTGGGAATGAAGGTGCGGTTTTTCAAATGCGGCCGCCACTTGCGCAGCAATGCCTGCCGGGTTTCTTCCACTGCGGCGCGCAGCGCCTGCACCGCTTCCAGCAGTTCCTGCAGATCGAATGTCGCTCTCGTGTAAGCCATATAAAACCCTTTATGCGACTTGCGGATTCGTGCGCACAGCGCACGCTACTCTGCCCTCTGTCTTCTGGCGCGCCACTTCCATATCACCACCGCCCGCCATGTTATGCGCACCGCAAAATACCCGGCGATTGCCAGGATTATCGCGAGCAGCGGCAAGCCGATCATGAACGGCTTGCCGAGCATCGCCAGCCAATCCCATAATTCGCCCGGCCAGCTGTGCCAATGCATTTCCGGAAATGACAGCTGCGCCATCTCCGCGCCGCTGCGCACGCCGCTCACCCACGCGCCGAGTTCATATGCCAGCACATACAGCGGTACGATGGTGAACGGATTGGTGTACAGCGTGGTGAACACCGCCACCGGCAAATTGACGCGCAACGCTACCGCCAGCAGCGCGGCGGAAATCATCTGCAACGGGCCGGGGATCAGCCCGCAGAACAGGCCGATCGCCACGCCGCCCGCCACCGAGCGGCGATGCAGATGCCACAGGTTGGGATGATGCAGCCAACCGCCGAACGGCTTGATCCAGCGATGGTCTTTCACCGCCTCATGGGGCGGCAGGAATTTGCGGAAAAATTTGCGCATGGCTTCATTCTACCAGCCGCACCGGCTGCGTAATTCCACAAAAGCAGGTTACATCGTTAAATGTGGAATAATGCGCAAACATCCAGTTCATCGACAGCCGCACATGCTATCCACCTCTCTGAAGCGCTACGCTTATCTTTCCATTGCCGCCGCGCTCTCCACCATCCTGCTCAAGGGCGTGGCCTGGTGGCTGACCGGCTCGGTCGGGTTGCTTTCCGACGCGCTCGAATCATTCGTCAATCTGGCCGGGGCGCTGATGGCGCTTGCGATGCTGTCGCTGGCGGAAGCGCCGGCGGACGACACACATGCGCACGGCCACGGCAAGGCGGAGTATTTCTCTAGCGCCTTCGAAGGCTTCCTGATTCTGGTCGCCGCCGCCAGCATCGGCTACGCGGCGGTGGATCGCCTGCTCCACCCGCAGGCGCTCGAAGCCGTCGGCATCGGGCTAATCGTGTCGGTGGCGGCCTCGCTGATCAACCTCGCGACCGCGCGCATCCTGATGACGGTGGGACGCAAGCACAACTCCATCACTCTGGAAGCGGATGCACACCACCTGCTCACCGACGTGTGGACATCGGTGGGCGTGATCGCCGGCGTCGGCCTTGTATGGCTGACCGGCTGGCTGTGGCTCGATCCGGTCATTGCGATTCTGGTGGCCGCGAACATCGTGTGGACCGGCTGGAAACTGCTGCACCGCTCCGCTTCGGGCCTGATGGACGAGTCCATCCCCGAAGAACAGATCAAGGCAGTCGAGGCCGTGCTGGAAGACTACCGCCGGCAGGGCCTGGATTTCCATGCCCTGCGCACCCGGCAAGCCGGCATGCGCGCCTTCGTCACGCTGCATGTGCTGGTGCCCGGCGCCTGGACAGTACAGCAAGGCCATGACTGGCTGGAAAGAATCGAGGCCGACATCATCCGTGCAGTGCCTCGCGCCCATGTGACAACCCATCTCGAGCCGATGGAAGATCCTCTGTCCCTGTCAGACCAGACGCTGGACCGCATCGCCTGAAAGAATTGCTGGGGATACAGGGCAACCCGCGCCTTACACTGCATCCCGATGCAATATTCGTAGCCCGGATGCAGCGATAGCGGAATCCGGGGGTATCTACTCCTTCCCCGGATTGCACTGCGTTTCATCCGGGCTACTTGTTCGATTCCGGCTTGGGGTTTATTGTGACCATCACCTTGTCGGCTTCTCGCTGATCCATACACATGGTCGTCTTCGCCATTTTCTTCGCGCTGGGCGTGTGGCTGCTGCAACAGCAGGCCGCATTGCCTGATTTTGCGTGGGCGTGGCTGCCGGTCTTCCCCTTTCTCTTCTTTCTTTCCATGTTACGCAGCAAAAAGCTGCTTGCCCGTTCCATGCGCTTCCTGCTGCTTGCCGCCCTGGCCTGTGGTCTGGGCTTCTACCACGCCGCATGGCAGGCCGGACAGCGCCTTGCCGTGAGTCTGCCGGACGAATGGCAGGGGCGCGACATCGAGGTGGTCGGCGTGGTTGCGGAACTGCCGCGCAGCCACGAACGCGGCCTGCGCTTCGGCTTCGACGTCGAAAAAATCCTCACGCCGCAAGCCAGTGTGCCGCGACATATTTACCTCAGCACCTACTACGATCAGCAGGCCGCGCCGCTTGCATTAAGGGCAGGGGAACGCTGGCGGCTCACGCTGCGCCTCAAGCAGCCGCACGGCACAGCGAATCCGCACGGTTTCGATTTTGAAGTGTGGGCGCTGGAAAACAATGTGCGCGCAATCGGCTATGCGCATAACAAGGGCGACAACCGGCGCATCGACGAACTGGCCGGCGGTCTCGGCTATCGCATCGAATCGTGGCGCGAAACGGTGCGCGACAAATTCAATGCGACACTCGGCGGCGCGCCCTACGCGGGCGTCTTGAGCGCACTGGCGATCGGCGACCAGAGCAGCATCCCGTCAGCGCAGTGGCAGGTATTCACACGCACCGGCGTCAACCACCTGATGAGCATCTCCGGCCTGCACATCACCATGCTCGCCAGTTTCGGCTTTGCCCTCGCCTACTGGCTGTGGCGTCGCAGCATGCGGCTTACCCTGCTGTTGCCGGCGCGCAAGGCCGCTGCGCTGGTTGCATTCCTGGTGGCACTGGGCTACGCGCTGCTGTCCGGCTTCGCCGTGCCCGCGCAGCGCACTGTGTACATGGTCGGCGTGGTCGCCGCCGCCCTGTGGCTGAACCGCAATTTTTCGCTCGGGCAAATCCTCGGCATCGCCCTGCTCGGCGTGCTGATTCCAGACCCGTGGGCAGTCCTGTCGCCCGGCTTCTGGCTGTCGTTCGGCGCGGTGGCGCTCATCCTGTACGTCACTGCGCATCGCATCGGGCGCACGCGGCAGAACGATGGCGGCGCAACCGCCGGGCGTTCGCCCGCCTATTTATTGCAGGTGCTGGAAGAATACGCAACCGTGCAATGGGCGATGACCATCGGCCTGATCCCCATGCTGCTCGCGCTGTTCCAGCAGGCCTCGCTGGTATCGCCCATTGCCAACGCCTTCGCGATTCCTCTGGTCAGTTTAATCGTCGTGCCGCTCGCGCTGCTCGGCGCAGTGTTGCCTTTGGACATGCCACTGTGGCTGGCACATATCGCGATGGACTGGACGATGGTGTTGCTGGAATGGCTGAGCGCCTTGCCGCAGGCGGTGTGGATACAGCATGCCCCGCCCGTATGGAGCATCGTCTCCGGCATGCTGGGCGTGCTGTGGCTGCTGCTGCCGCGCGGCTTCCCGGCGCGCTGGCTGGGAATCCTGATGCTGTTGCCGATGTTCCTGAACAAACCGGAGCCTCCGGCGCAAGGTTCGCTGCGCCTGATCGTTTTCGATGTCGGGCAGGGTTTGGCTGTCGCCGCGCAAACCCGGAATCACGCGCTGCTCTACGATGCCGGCCCGGATTTTTCCGGCGACGCCGACAGCGGCAACCGCATCCTGATTCCCGCCTTGCGCGCGCTCGGCATCGCCGGGCTGGACGGATTGATCCTCAGCCACAACGACACCGACCACACCGGCGGCGCCGCATCGATCATGCAGGCCATGCCGGTCGGCTGGGTCTCGTCCTCGCTGCCCGCCGCGCATCCGCTGCTGCAATCGGCAGCCCATGCGCGGCGCTGCCAGGACGGCGAAAGCTGGAACTGGGACGGCGTGCAATTCGAAATATTGCACCCCGCCCCTAACAGCGGCGGCAACATAAAAGCTCACGACAACGACCTGAGTTGCGTGCTGCGCATCGGCATCGGAGAAAACAGCGTGTTGCTGGCGGGGGACATCGAGAAAAATTCCGAGGCGCGTCTGGTCAAGCAGCATGCCGGCAGATTGTTCACTAGCCTGCTGGTGGTGCCGCATCACGGCAGCAAGAGCTCTTCGGGCCTAGATTTCATTGCCGCCACGCTGCCGGACTATGCGGTGTTCACCGCAGGCTACCGCAACCGTTTCGGCCATCCAAGGGAAGAAGTGCTGCAGCGCTATGCCGACAGCGGCGCAGAGCTGCTGCGCTCGGACGAAGACGGCGCGATCCTGGTCAAGATGAGCGCGCAGGGCTTGCAGGTGGAACGCTACCGCAAGACGCATCGCCGCTACTGGACGCATGCGTTACGTCAGTAAATCTACTTCTTTTTGCCAGGAATCCCGCCAAAATTGCTGAAGTTCAAGACGACGCTGGACGCCCCGGTTTGCGGAGCCGCTTCCGCTTTTTCTGTCGCATAGACAGTCATTATTTTCTTTTCTTCGTCGTAGATGGCCATCGGCACATAACCGTTATCGATGACCTGTTTGATCGCTTGCCTGACAGCCCGGTGCGATTCCGCGTTTTCTTCCGGCATGGCCAGTTCTTCCCTGGATACCATGCCAATATGCAGAAAATCCGGCAGGCAATTACCGGGTTTGATCGCGGCGATGGCCGTGATGCACTGTTTTGCGCCCCATTCTTCCGGCGTGTCGTAATAATGGAAAACGGCATGTGCAAATGTTTTTGCATCAACATCGTCCGGGCAGCTTATATAAAATATGTGCTGGAATTTCTCCGTCGAAAACCCCACTTCGTAGGTTTTGATGCTCTGTTCTGTTGCCATTTCGTTTTGCCTTTAGCGCATTCGGCGTTTGCCGGTTATATACATAGCGACATAAACCTACTGCGCGGCTCCGGGGCAGGGTCGGGCGGTGCTCGCACTCCTCACATACTGTCGTGTATGCTCCGGGTGCTGCGCTCCGGCCTTCCCCGCCCCAAAGCCGCTCGCTACGGTTTCTGACGCTATGTAAGAATCATTTTTGCGGCCGCGATTATAACCCTCCATCCGCTATAATCTGCGGCGAATTATCGCCATGCCTGCACCGATATGCCCGCCATCCGCCTGCTGCCCGACCTGCTCATCAACCAAATCGCCGCCGGCGAGGTGATCGAACGCCCCGCTTCGGCGCTGAAGGAATTGCTGGAGAACAGCCTCGATGCGGGCGCGACCGACATCGTGGTGCAACTGGAAGGCGGCGGCATCAAATTATTGAGAGTGCGCGACAACGGCAAGGGCATCGCCAAAGACGACCTGCCGCTCGCGCTGATGCGCCACGCGACCAGCAAGATCGCGTCGCTGGACGATTTGCAATGTGTCGCCAGCATGGGCTTTCGCGGCGAGGCGCTGGCGAGCATGGCGGCGGTGGCACAACTGGCCCTGACCAGCTGCACCGCTGCCGATGAACACGGCTGGAAAGTCGAAGCAATTGACGGGCACCTCAGCCAACCTGCTCCCGCCAGCCATGCACAAGGCACCACGGTGGAGCTGCGCGAACTGTATTTCAACACCCCGGCGCGGCGCAAATTCCTGAAATCCGAGTCCACCGAATTCGCGCATTGCGAAGAAGCGTTCAAGCGCATCGCCTTATCGCGCCCCGATGTCGCCTTCTCGCTGCAACACAACGGCAAGACCTCCTGGCAATTGCCTGCTTCCCCTCTCCCTAACCCTCTCCCGCCTGCGGGAGAGGGGACGAACGAGAAATGCCATCTTGAAAGGATTGCCGCGATCCTCGGCGAGGAGTTCGGCCACGCTGCCGTGGCTGTGGAACATCGCGCGGCAAATTTGTCGCTGCAAGGGTTCGCCGCACTGCCCGCCTATTCGCGCGGCTCGCGCGATGCGCAATACTTCTTCGTCAATGGCCGCTTCGTGCGCGACAAGGTCGCCAGCCATGCCTTGCGCCAGGCGTACCAGGACATCCTGCACCACCAACGCCACCCGGCATTCGTGCTGTTCCTCGACCTGCCGCCGCAGCAGGTGGATGTGAACGTACATCCGGCGAAGAGCGAAGTACGCTTCCGCGAGAGCCAGGGGGTGCATCAGTTCATTTTCCATACGCTGCAAGAAGCACTTGCCGTACCCACAAGCAAGGGCGATGAAACTAATTCGTCATTCCCGCGAAGGCGGGAATCCAGCGTTGCTGACGATATGGATGGCCGTACCTTGAACCCACGATTCCAGCAACAAAACATGCCTCTGGGTGCCGCACAACAACAGGCAACCTATCGCCTGTGGGAAGCGCAAACAGTTAGCAACGTAGGATGGGTTGAGCGGAGCGATACCCATCAACCCTCATCGCAAGCAGACGATGGGTATCGCTCCGCTCAACCCATCCTGCAACAGACTGAACATCCCCTCGGCTTCGCCATCGGCCAGCTCTCAGGCATCTACATCCTCGCGCAGAATGCGCATGGGCTGGTGGTGGTGGACATGCACGCGGCGCACGAGCGCATCGTGTACGAGCGCCTCAAGGCCGCGCTCGACGAGCAGCAGATCGCCGCGCAGCCGCTGCTGATCCCGGTGAGCTTCTATGCCGAGCCGCTGGATGTCGCGACGGTGGAAACAGAACAGGGCGCGCTCAAGATGCTCGGCTTCGACATCGCCCCGCTGTCGCCCACCCAGCTCGTGGTGCGCGCGATGCCGGCACTGCTCAGGCAGGCCGAAGCCGAAACGGTGGCGCAGGAAGTGCTGCACGAGCTGCGCGAGTTCGGCGCCTCGCGCGCGCTCACCGAACGGCGCAACGAGCTGCTTGCGACGATGGCCTGCCACGGCGCGGTGCGCGCCAACCGCATCCTGAGCGTCACCGAGATGAACGCGCTGCTGCGCGAGATGGAACAGACCGAACGCTCCGGCCAGTGCAACCACGGACGGCCGACATGGTTCCAGTTGAGCATGGGTGAACTGGACAAGATGTTCATGCGCGGGAAATGAACAGCGATGGCGAAAATGCGCAACGCTTGAATATACCCAAATTGGGTAGTAAGATACCCAATATGGGTATAAAAGCCAAAACTACTCCTCCCGCGCCACACACCGGCTTGTCCGGCGCGCTGTTTTCCAACACGCAACAGCGCGTACTGGCGTTCCTGTTCGGACAACCGGAGCGCAGCTTTTTCGCCACCGAATTGATCGGGCTGGCAGGCGGCGGTTCCGGCGCGGTGCAGCGCGAATTGAAACGCCTGGAGGAGAGCGGCCTGGCGACGGTGACGCGGCTGGGCAACCGCAAGCATTATCAGGCGAATCCGCAGTCGCCGATCTTCGCCGAGCTGTGCGGCATCGTGCAAAAGACCGTTGGGTTGGCGGAACCGTTGCGCGCGGCGCTCTCGCCATTCGCGAAGCAGATCGCGGCGGCCTTCGTCTATGGTTCGGTGGCCAAACGCAGCGACACGGCGCACAGCGACATCGACCTCATGGTCGTCAGCGACAGCCTGGAATACGCCGACCTGTATGCCGCGCTGGAACAAGTAGCAACGGCCATAGGGCGTACGATCAACCCGACGATCTACACGCGGCAGGAACTGTCACGGCGCGTGAAACAAAAGAATGCCTTCGTGGTGCGGGTGCTGGCGCAGCCCAGGGTGTGGCTGCTGGGGGACGAGCATGAACTCACCGCTGGATAATCTCTGCGGGCCGAACAAGCCGCTCGCGCCCGAACCGCCCGATGCTGCGGAATTCGCCGGGCTGAAACGCTCCGGCCTTGCGCGCCTGCAAGACGCCGGCAATACCAGTTTATCGCTCGAAGGCCGTTTCGACCTCGCCTACAACGCCACCCATGCCTTGAGCTTGGCCGCGCTACGCTGGCATGGCTACCGGGCAGGCAACCGCTATATTGTCTTCCAGGCGCTGCCGCACACCTTGCAACTGGGGCCGGAAGTATGGCGCATATTGGCGAAATGCCACGATGTGCGCAACCTCGGCGAATACGAAGGTGACCTGAATGTGGATGAGCGGCTGGTCGCTGACCTGATCAAAGCAGGACACGCTGTCGCGACTGCGCTGGAAAAAATGCCCAAGCCAGAATAAACCATGTGCGCCAACCGACTCCTGAGCACAACCGAAATAAACGCGCTCGACGCGATGTTCATGCGTGGGAAGTAATCTCAAAACCAATCATGACAAATATCGAGCACTTCATTAGCCCAAACTTCACTCACGAAAAACTTGAAGCACCATCCTATGATGACATCGTTGACGTATTTGAAGACAGGATGGTTAATTGGCTTCTAATGCCAGCAAGAAAACTGCTTGATGTTCCACACGGCGACGTGGCTGCCGTAGCATTGGCTACAAACTACATCGAAGGCATCGAAATATATATTTCTGGTCAAGACAGCGATAAACACTCAAAAAAGTTTTTCTGTCGCGGCTATAAACGAATTTTTGCTCCAGTCTCCGGCCCGGTCTATATGCAAGACGCCATCGCCAATGCCCTCTACGATACGCTCCGTTGCGGCTTCGCACACGATGCCATGTTTCGGTATAGAATCCATTTCAGCAATATTCGAAAAGATGCCTTCACCATTACCTGGACCAAAAAAGATGGCAATTTCGACCCGGATGGCCAATTACTATCTGCAGTCATTAACCCGCACCGATTTATAGAATGCATCGAACTCCATTTCAAAGAATATGTGAAGGAGCTTCGAGCCGCAGAGCCAACTCAAGCCAAGAATAATTTCCAAGCTGCCGTTGAAATCAAGTGGCAACTCGACGACCCCGGCCCCATTGTAGGTATGACCGAACATGAGTTTTTGAGCGGGGCAATCCCTCGTTCATAGGCAAGTAACACGACACCATATACGGCATGATTTCCACCACCCGCATCGCCTTCGCCAGCTTCATCGGTACGGCCATCGAGTTCTACGATTTCTACATCTACGGCCTCGCCGTGGCGATGGTGATCGGCCCGGTGTTCTTTCCCGGCAGCGACCCGGCTGCGCAGGCGCTGAATGCGTTCCTCACGTTCGGCATCGCATTCCTCGCGCGCCCGCTCGGCGCACTGCTGTTCGGGCATTTCGGTGACAGGATCGGGCGCAAAACCACCCTGGTCGCCTCGCTGCTGGTGATGGGCGTTTCCACTACGCTGATCGGCGTGCTGCCCGGCCACGACATGATCGGCTGGGCCGCACCCGCGCTGCTGTGCCTGCTGCGCTTCGGCCAAGGCATCGGCCTCGGCGGCGAATGGGGCGGCGCGGCCTTGCTGGCGGCGGAATATGCCCCCAAGGGCAAGCGCGGCTGGTTCGGCATGTTCCCGCAACTGGGGCCGCCGGTCGGCTTCCTGTTCGCTGTCGGCAGCTTCCTGCTGCTGTCGCAGTGGCTCGACGACGCGCAGTTTCGCGCGTGGGGCTGGCGCATCCCGTTCCTCGCCAGCGCGGCGCTGGTGATCGTCGGCCTGTATGTGCGGCTGAAGCTGGAAGAGACGCCGGTGTTCCTGAAAGCCATGCAGGCTGTTTCCGGGGCGGCGGGCGGAGCTCGCCCTACATTGCCGCTGGCAACATTGTTCAGGCATCATGCCGCGCCTCTGCTGCTCGGCGCACTGGCGATGGTGGTGTGCTATGCGCTGTTCTACATCTCCACAGTATTTTCACTGAGCTACGGCGTCACCACGCTCGGCATCCCGCGCCCGCAGTTCCTCGGCATGCTGTGCGTAGCCGTCGTCTTCATGGCCGCCGCCACGCCGCTTGCCGCAATCGCGGGCGACCGTTATGGCCGCCGCCCGGTGCTGCTCGTTGCGGGTAGCGCGGCATTGCTGTCCGGCTTCCTGCTCGCACCGATGCTGGGCAGCGGCTCGCTGTGGCAGATCACCGCTTTTCTCTCCATCGAGCTGTTCCTGATGGGCGCGACCTTTGCGCCGATGGGCGCGCTGCTGCCGGAACTGTTCCCTACTCAAGTTAGATACACCGGCGCGGGCGCGGCCTACAATCTGGGCGGGATACTCGGTGCTTCGCTGGCGCCCTACCTCGCGCAGCAACTGGCGCTGCACGGCGGACTAGCTTGGGTGGGCGGCTATATTTCCGCCGCAGCCGCGATCAGTTTGCTGGCGGTGCTGATGATGCGCGAGACGAGAGGCAATGACCTGTCATGAGCAAGAAAAAGCAATTTAGCCACAGAGGACACAGAGAACACAGAGGTAAACCGGTTTTCTCTGTGGGCTCTGTGATCTCTGTGGCTATCTGGTTTTTTGATATGAACAAGCCGAGATGACAACCCTGCCCCCCGCCATTTTCCTGATGGGCCCCACCGCCAGCGGCAAGACCGGCGTGGCGGTGGAACTCGCGCAGCGCCTGCCGGTGGAACTCATCAGCGTGGATTCGGCGCTGGTGTACCGCGACATGGACATCGGCACCGCCAAGCCGGACGCCGCCACCCTGGCCCGCGCACCGCACCATCTGATCGACATCATCGATCCGACTGAAGCCTACTCCGCCGCCGCGTTCTGCCGCGACGTGCTGCGCCTGATGCAGAACATCACGCAACGCGGCAAGATTCCGTTGCTGGTTGGCGGCACCATGCTGTACTTCAAGGCGCTGCGCGAAGGGCTGAGCGCATTGCCGGAAGCCGACCCGGAAGTGCGCGCGGCACTCGATGCCGAGATCGCGCAGCACGGCATCGAGTATCTGCACCGGCAGCTCGCCGGAGTCGATGCGGAGACCGCCGCGCGCCTGAAACCGGGCGACACGCAGCGCATCCAGCGCGCGATGGAAATCTACCGCATCACCGGCCAGCCGATGTCGGTATTATTCAAGCAGCAAACGCAACACGAGTTGCCCTTCCGCATCCTCCCCATCGCTCTGATTCCCTCCGACCGCGCACAACTCCATGCCCGCATCGCCGCGCGCTTCAAGACCATGCTGGAGCTTGGCCTGTTGGATGAACTACGCGCATTGCGTGAAAAATATCCGCTGCACCCCAACCTGCCCTCGATGCGCTGCGTCGGCTACCGCCAGGCCTGGCAATTCATGGAAGGCGAAATCGGCGAGGCCGAACTTTTCGACAAAGGCCTCGCCGCCACGCGCCAACTGGCGAAGCGCCAGCTCACCTGGCTGCGTTCCATGCCGGACAACATCGAACTGGATTGTCTCGCGCCTGACTTGGCGCAGGCTGTGTTCGAGAAAATCGGGCAATCTGCCATAATCCGCAGCGAAGCGCTGTAGCGTGCCGGAGAAAATATTTCATGGAATTGTTCGGGAAATTGTTTGGCCACATCCGGGATGAAGGCACGCCTGAATTGCTGCCGGCCATCGAGCGCGCCATTAATGCGGTCGATCCCCTGCTCAGGCAGGCAAGAGGATATCCAGAAGATTACCGCAAGCCCGTCGCAACCGCACTTGAGTACGCACACAGCCTGGCAGCCAGCATACCCGGCCCGGTGGCAGTCAACCGTGAGTCGTATGCCAGCGATACCTTTGTCCATGCCCTGTTCCCGTCCGTGGATTTTGTCGCGGAAGCACTCTGCGCCAGCAGTGCCTTGCGGGATTACTACCGCAAATTTCCCGCCGCCGATGAGCTATACGCCCTGATGGGCATGCGCCGAATTGAAAAAAACATAGTGGGAATGGAATTGGTCGGCGATATGGTACAGCGCGATGCAATTCAAAAAGCGGTCTATTTCACCGGCCATACCATCGAGAGCCCCGCGCCGAGCGAAGAGCAAGCCAGAGATCAGGCGGCATGGAGCTTTTTCGACTGCCTGGTACACAAGGTGAAAAAACGGATCGAGGCGCGCAAACATGGCATGCAGTCGCAACTGCATGAAAAGGATTCGCTGATAGACAGGTTGCGGGTTGCCGGTGCCCGGACGCGCCCAGCCCTGGAAGAAGAGTTGTCCAGGATGATGGCCGGCATCCAGGCTGCCGCAGGCTCGCTGGAATTGCATCATTACAGGGAAGATTTCGAGGCCGTTCTGTTGAATCCCGAACAGCATCTCCAGTTGAACCAGAGCCGGATCATTCTGGACAGCATGGGCATCAGACGGGAAAATGGCGGCGCAGACCGGAACGAGGCGGTTGTGTTCAACGAGCTGATCGGCTTTGACCGCCGGGATTGGACGGTGACCATGGTGCATTGCAGCAACATGCAAAGCGAATCGTTCGCCGCGAGGCTGGAAAAAGCGTACCGCAGGCTTGCCATATGATCGGCGCGCTCCCGGAATTTCCTTATCGATATGGATGTTTGCGCTATCATTGGCTCCCCATCCATTCTGGAGAGCAGCCATGACCGCCATCAACTTCAAACGCGAAATTACCGGCACCGTTGACCATGCCGTCGAACGCGCAACCAAGGCGCTGGGCGCCGAGGGTTTCGGCATCCTCACGCGCATCGACATGCACAGCAAGATCAGGGAAAAAATTGGCAAGGAGATCATCCCCACGGTGATCCTCGGCGCCTGCAACCCGAACCTGGCATACGAGGCCTACACGGCGAACAGCGATGTGGCGAGCCTGTTGCCGTGCAACGCGGTGATCCGCGAGGTCGCGCCGGGGAGGATTTCGCTGGAGTTCGTCAAGCCGACCGCGATGATGCGGATACTCGGCGACGCCCGGCTCGCGGAGCTGGCGCGCGAAGCCGATGCAAAGATCGAACGCGCGCTGGCCAACGTGTAGCCGGCCAAGAACCTATTTCAGCAGGCTCTATACATAGCGACAGAAATCGTAGCGAGCGGTTTGGGTTTGGGGGTGGGGGAGGCCAGCGCGCAGCGACCGGAGCATACACAGCAGTATGTGAGGATCGCGACAACGAAGTTGCGGTGCAGGCTCACATGCGCAGCATGTTATGCCGGAACCAACACTGCCCGACCCCGCCCCCGAATCGCGCATAACCAATGACTTGGTTGGCGTTGTTTGCCAACTTAGTCAGATGGCTAGTTGTTTCATCAGTAGATTTATGTCGCTATGTATAACATCGGTCTTGATTCTGCGGCATAATGCGCGCCTCGTTTTTTTGAAAGTCTGACGCAATGAAAATTACGGTAATCGGCTCCGGCTACGTCGGCCTGGTTTCAGGCGCTTGTCTCGCCGAATTGGGCAACGATGTCGTATGCATGGACGTTGAACCGCGCAAGATCGAAATTCTCAACAACGGCGGCGTGCCCATCTTCGAACCCGGCCTGAAGGAGCTTATCGGGGCCAACGTTGCCAGCGGCCGCCTGCGCTTCACCACCGACGTTGCGGAGAGCGTGGCGCACGGCCTGGTGCAGATTATTGCAGTTGGAACGCCGTCAGGTGAAGACGGCTCGGCGGATTTGCAATATGTCATCGCTGCCGCACGCGCGATTGGCCGCGCGATGGCCGGATATAAAGTGATTGTGGACAAGTCCACCGTTCCGGTCGGGACGGCTGATAAAGTCAGGCAAGCGGTGCAGGAAGAACTGAACAAGCGCGGGGTTAAAACGGAATTCAGCGTGGTATCGAACCCCGAATTCCTCAAGGAAGGCGCAGCCATCGAGGACTTCAACCGCCCGGACCGGATTGTGATTGGCGCCGAAGACGAGCAATCCATACGCATCATGCACGATATGTACGCCCCGTTCCAGCGCAACCACGAGCGCCTGATGGTGATGGACATCAAGTCCGCCGAACTCACCAAATACGCGGCGAATGCGATGCTCGCGACGCGCATCTCGTTCATGAACGAACTGGCAAACCTCGCCGAGCGTGTCGGTGCGGACATCGAGCATGTGCGCAAGGGCATCGGCTCAGACAAGCGCATCGGCTACCACTTTCTGTATGCCGGTTGCGGCTACGGCGGCTCATGCTTCCCCAAGGACATCCGTGCCCTGCAACGTACGGGGGAGGAATATGGCTTGCCGCTGAAAGTACTGGCCGCAGTAGAACACGTCAACGACACACAGAAATCCGTGCTGCTGCAAAAAATCACCAAACGTTTCGGCGACAACCTGAAAGGCAAACATTTTGCGCTTTGGGGGCTGGCGTTCAAGCCGGGCACGGATGACATGCGCGAAGCATCCAGCCGCGTGGTGCTGGAAGGGCTGTGGGCCAGAGGCGCCACCGTCACCGCATTTGATCCGGTAGCGATGAAGGAAACCAGGCACATCTACGGTGAGCGCGCCGATTTGCGCTATGCAGAAAATTCCAAAGACGCGCTGCAAGATGCGGACGCGCTGGTGATCGTGACGGAATGGAAAGTCTTCAAGAGCCCTGATTTCAACATCATCAAGGCGCGCTTGAAACAGCCGGTGATATTTGACGGGCGCAATTTGTTCGAACCCGCCAGCGTTGCCGCGCTCGGCATCGAGTATCACGGCATCGGGCGCGAAGGCTAGTTTGCACCGGGCATTTCTACAGGAATCCCCCGGGATTCTATGGTTTGCGTCAAGCATTCCAAGCTGAAAATCGAACCTGCCATGACTCAACACACCTTTACCATTCCCCCTGACGGCGGCATGAGCCCCAAGGCCTGGTACCAAGCCCACAGGGAATCGCCAGACTTTGTTTACGACGCTGCCCAGGCTACCGCGATTGATGAGCTGGATGCGCTCTGGCACCAGTTGATGGAGTTCAAATCCAGGCGCAACCAGTTCCTGGGACGCAGCCTGCTCAGCCCGGATGTGCCTCACGGCTTGTATCTCTGGGGCGGAGTCGGGCGCGGCAAGACATTTCTGATGGATGCGTTTTACGCCTGCCTTCCGTACCGCCGCAAACGCCGCATCCACTTTCACAATTTCATGGCCGAAGTTCACCACGAGATGAAGTTGCTGGCCGGGAAAAAAGACCCTCTGATCGCCTTGGCCGGCAACATTGCCAAATCCACCCGCGTACTGTGCCTGGACGAGTTTCATGTCGATGATATTGCCGACGCGATGATCCTGGGGCGTCTGGTAGCCGCGATGCTCGAGCGCGGCGTGGTGCTGCTGACCACCTCCAACTACCCGCCGGACGGCCTGTATCCGCACGGTTTGCAGCGGCAAAATTTTTTGCCCGCAATCGAGCTGCTCAAGCGCGATCTGAAGGTGGTGAACGTGGATGGCGGCAATGATTACCGCCTGCGGGCAATGGCCCGTGAGCCGATGTTTATCGTGGCTGCCGATGCTGACAGCGATGCCGCGAGCGAGGCGCGCATGGACGCGTTATTCGAACGGATAGCCGCAGGATTGCGGCATGGCGGGCCGCAGATCGAAATTCTTGGCCGCCTGATTCCGGTAAAAAAAGCCGCGCGCACCGTGGCGTGGTTCGATTTCAAGGAGCTTTGCGGCGGAGCGCACGCACAGGAAGACTATCTGGAGATTGCCCACCGGTATCCCACGGTGTTTTTATCGCACATCCCGCGAATGACCGCAGAACATGCCGCCGAAGCGCGGCGCTTCACCTGGCTGGTGGATGTGCTTTACGACAACAATGTCAGGCTGGTGGCATCATCGGCGACCGCGCCGGAAGAGCTTTACACGGACGGCATGACATCCGGCGAATTTTCACGCACCGCCAGCCGCCTGACCGAGATGCAATCCAGGCATTATCTGGAACTGCCGCATCATTCGCAAGGCGTTACGTTGTAGTTGCCTTCCCCGTCTCAGTGCGGCTTGTTGAGATCGCACGCGATGCCCGCATCCACTTCCAGCATGATCATTACCTCTTCCTCCGGCTTGCGCAGCAGCTCGCCAACTTCCTTGAAGTCGTCCGGCAATGCGGCATCGTCCCAGCCGTTGGCGGAATGGCGCGCCATATTGGCTGCCAGGACAACATTGCGCACGCGCGGCTGGTTCGAGCAGGCATCGTTCATCAGGGTCAACAGCAATTGCGGCAGGCCCCATTGCGCCGCCAGCTCCCTTTGCAGATCAAACAGCATGAACCCCAGCACCTGTTGCTGGACATCGCGGCTGCGCAGCGTTTTGTCCTTCTGCTGAATGTCGTGAATTTCCAGCATCGGCTCCGGCGCAAAACACCACATCAGGATTTCGGCAATGTCGTGCAACAGCGCGGCGATGCGCACTTCCTCATAATGCAGGTCGTGCAGGTGCACCGCCCAGTCCCTGGCATATTCCGAGGCGCGCAACGAGCGGTGCACGACACGCAGCAGCGGGGGAAGCGCCGCAATATGCGATTTCAGCACATCCTCCACCAGCGGCTCTGGAGGAACCTTGTTGAAGACCGGCTCGATGCCGAGCATGAGCAATGCCTGCTCCACCTGGACGACCTCCGCTGTCTGGCTTTTGTGTTTGTGATACTGGAGATAGCGCAACAGTTTGACGGTCATGATGGGGTCGCGCGCAATGATCTGCGCGATGGAATGAGCGGTCAACTTCTTTTCATCATCGCGCAGCGCATTCAAATCGCGCGCTGTCTGTTTCAGAACAGGCAAGTCTGCATGAGCGAGTACCCTTACCCAATGCTCCAGTCCGTCAATTTCCGGCATATCCCCCCCGTTTTGCCCGCTAATATACTAGCAATCTTCGGGGTTGCACAGTTGATTGCAGAAAAGCTGCGGGGTGAATTCCCGGAAATAATCGCGCGGTCTTTACGTTGCCTCGGCAGCGACCGCCAGCTTGCCGACCCGCCCTTCCACTTCGCGCATCACGACTTCATGGCGCGGCAATGCACCGGCATCCAGCCTTTGCAGATATTGCCGCAACGATACCAGCTCATAGCCCTGCGCCTGCCAGCCCTCCAGCAATTGCTCGAAGACCGGCAGCAATTTGCCGCCTTCCAGCTCGGCATGCAGCGTGAATACATGGCCGGTGGCAGACGGTTTTTCGGTAAGCTGCAAAATATGCTGAGCGATGTTGTCCTGCGTGATGCCGTCGCGGTTCAGCAATTCATCAAGCGTCGGCAGCGTGGTGGGCAGTTGCGGACAAGCGACGATCTCGGCTTGCCAGGTCGGAATGAAAGGATGTGTGCCGCGCGTATCGGAGCTGTAGTCGAACCCCATGCGCTGCGTCAGGCGCAGCGCGTAGCGGTTCGTCTGCCAGCCGGCGGCGGCGTGGGCATGCGGCGCTTCGCCGAAAATTTCAGTGTAACGGTCAACCGCGCGCTGCATTTCGTGCCGCGTCCACTCGGCACCCTTGCCCGCCACATGATCCTGCCAGCGGATATGGTCGTAACAATGGATGCCGGTCTCGAAGCCTGCATCGCGCACGCCGCGCATGATCTCCGCGCATTTCCTGCCAATGTCCGGCCCGGGCAGCAATGTGCCGTACAACAGGGTCTTGATGCCGTAGTGCTCCACCACCGAAGTGCGCGACACCTTGCCGATAAAACCGGGACGGAACACGCGCTTGATGGCGCGCCCGGTATGATCGGGTCCGAGCGAAAAAAAGAAAGAGGCCTGCGCATTGTGACGTCGCAGCGTTTCGGCTAGGCGCGGCACACCTTCGCGTGTGCCGCGGTAGGTGTCGACGTCGATTTTCAGGGCGAGTTGTTTCATTCGGGATTGAGGGTTGAGGATTGAGGATTGAGGAAAACCCGCTGCTCTGGTTTTTAACTCAATCCTCGATCCCCAATCCTGCTTTTCAGTCCACCAATCCGCGCGCTTCCGCAACCTGGCCGCGATACGCATCGAATATCTTGCGCAGCGTGTCGGCCATATTGGTGGTCGGCTTCCAGCCGAGCTCCTCGCAGGTGTTGGCGACTTTCGGCACACGGTTCTGCACGTCCTGATACCCGGCGCCGTAATACGCCGCCGAAGTCGTCTCGACGATCTTCACCTTTTTTGCGGAATCGCGGTATTCGGCATATTCGCCGGCCAGCTTGAGCATCATGCCGGCGAGATCGCGGATCGCATAGTTGTTGGCCGGATTGCCGATATTGTAAATTTTGCCGGAGGCGATGCCGTCCTTGTTGGCGATGATCTTCATCAGCGCATCGATACCGTCGTCGACGTAGGTAAAAGCGCGCTTCTGATGCCCGCCATCCACCAGGCTGATATTCTCGCCGCGCACGATATGCCCCAGGAATTGCGTCAGTACGCGCGAACTGCCCTCCTTCGGCGTGTGGATCGAATCCAGCCCGGAGCCGATCCAGTTGAACGGCCGGAACAGCGTGAAGTTCAGCCCTTGCTCCATGCCGTAACCCCAGATCACGCGATCCATCAGTTGCTTGGAGCAGGAATAAATCCAGCGCGGCTTGTTGATCGGGCCGCAGATCAGTTCGGAATTTTCCGGGTCGAATTCCTCGTCGTGGCACATGCCGTACACTTCCGAAGTGGACGGAAACACCAGGTGTTTGTTGTATTTTACCGCCGCGCGCACGATCGGCAGATTGGCCTCGAAGTCCAGCTCGAACACGCGCAACGGCTGCTTGACGTAAGTGGCCGGCGTGGCGATCGCCACCAGCGGCAGGATCACATCGCACTTGCGTATGTGATACTCCATCCATTCCTTGTTGATGGTGATATCTCCCTCGAAGAAATGAAAGCGCGGTTTATCGAGCAGATCGGTGATGCGTTCGGAATTCATGTCCATGCCATACACTTCCCAATCGGTGGTGCTCAGGATGCGATTGGACAAGTGGTGGCCGATAAAACCGTTCACGCCGAGTATCAGTACTTTTTTCATTGCCATTTCCTTAACGATTAAATTCAAACCTCGCCGCGCCATACTGCGCGGCAAATTTCTCAGCGCTCATCTCCTCACCATCCAGCTCGAAGCGCACCACGCGCAGCACGCCGCTGCCGCACACCGCATAGGCCTTGCCCTCCTTCACATAGAAAGACGGCGGCTCTTTTCCGCTGGCGCTGCATTTTGTCACCAGCGTCTGCAAGATGCGCATCGGCTTGCCCAGCAGTTGCGTGGTCGCCCCCGGATAAGGGGGCGCAACGGCGCGCACCAGATTGTGGATGGTTTGCGCGGATTGCGGCCAGTCGATGATGCCGTCCTCCGCCTTGCGCCCGCCGAAATACGCGCCCTTGCTCAAATCCTGCTTCACCGCCTGCGCCTTGCCTGCCAGCAAAGCGGGGAGCACGTCATTCAGCACGATCTCCGCCGCCACCGTCACCTTCTGAAACACTTGCAGCGCAATGTCGTTGGGCAGGATCGGCACGGCCTGCTGCGCCACGATATCGCCGTTGTCCGGCTTTTCCGTCATGTAATGCAGCGTCGCGCCGGTTTCCGTTTCGCCGTGGATTATCGCCCAGTTCACCGGTACGCGGCCGCGGTATTTCGGCAGCAGCGAACCGTGCATGTTCAGCGCGCCTTGTTTGGGAATTTCCAGCAATTCGCGCTTGAGCATCTCGCGATAGTAAAAGGAGAAAAAGAAATCCGGCTGCAACGCGCGGATTTGCTCGACCACTTCCGGAGCATTCGGGTTGTCCGGCGTGATCGCCGGAATGCCATGCAGCGCCGCCAGTTCCGCCACGCTGTCGAACCAGATAGTTTCCTTCGGATTGTCGCGGTGCGTGACCACCAGCGCGACATCCACGCCATGCGCCAGCAATACGGATAAGCAACGGACGCCAACATTGTGATACGCGAATACGACGGCGCGGCTCATTGCATCTTCCGGCGCGAATACTCCCCTCTCCCCCGGGAGAGGGGATGGGGGTGAGGGTCTGCACACTCATCAAGCGCTCCCCCACCCTAACCCTCCCCCGGAGGGATAACCAACGACTTAGCTGCGGTCTTTGGCAGCTTAGTCGAATGGCTAGTTGTTTCACTCAGAGGGGACGAGTCGCGCTTTTCCAGAATAGCCTCGACGAGATAGCGCGGACGGTGTCGCACCTGCTGGTAGATGCGCCCGATGTATTCGCCCAGCAGGCCGATGCCGAACAGCGTGATGCCGATCAGGAAAAAAGCGATGGCGAACAGCGTGAACAGCCCTTCCGCTTCCGGGCCGATCATCAGGCGGCGCACGAACAGGAACACCACGAAGAAACCGGACAGCAGGGAAATCGCGATGCCGATCATGGAAAACATCTGCAACGGCACCAGCGAAAAACCGGTCATCAAGTCGAAGTTCAGGCGGATCAGGCTGTACAGCGAATATTTCGATTCGCCCAGCGCGCGCTCATCATGCCCGACCACCACTTCGGCGGGATTTCGCGCAAAGGTGTAAGCCAGCGCCGGAATGAAAGTATTCACCTCCTTGCAACTGTTGATCGCGTCGATGATGCGGCGGTCATAAGCGCGAAACATGCAGCCCTGGTCGGTCATCTTGATGTGAGTGGTGCGCTCGCGCAGGTTGTTCACTACACGCGAAGCAACATGCCGCCACCAGCTATCGCTGCGCTGCCTGCGGATCGAGCCGACATAGTCGTAACCTTCGTCCATTTTGGCGAGCAGCTTGCCGATCTCTTCCGGCGGATTCTGCAAATCAGCATCCAGCGTCACCACACGCTGTCCCCGGCAATGCTCGAAGGCCGCCATGATCGCCATGTGCTGGCCGAAATTGCCGTTGAACAGGACTACCCGCGTCACATCGGGGCGCTTCTGGAACTGCTCGCGCAGGATCGCGGCGGAGCGGTCGCGGCTGCCGTCGTTGACGAACACGATCTCATACGCAATGCCGAGCTTGTCCAATGCCGGATACAGCCGGCCGAACAATGCCTGCAAGCCCTGCTCTTCGTTATAGACGGGGATGACGACGGAAAGGTGGGGATTAGTCATGGGGCGGCATTTTACCGCATGGGGCGTGGTTAGCGAAATCTGGATAGCAGGTTGGGTAAAGGGCACGCATAGCCCGGTCTGCCAACTCATCACCGGCTCTATGCACGTCAACTTGCAAAGACAGCCGCGCGTTAATTACTCGGCAATCTGCCCTTGATAACTCACGAAAGGAACATCATCATGATCACCAGAATCGTTCTTGCCGCCGCCTTGCTGATCCCCGCCTTCTCCGCCTGGAGCGATCCGCTCTCCACGCCGGCAATCGACCAGAGGCAGGCCAATCAACAGCAGCGCATCAATCAGGGTGTGCAGTCTGGCCAGTTAACCCCTGCCGAAGCGGCCAAACTAAAACGCGACCAGGCACGCATCCAGAAGATGGAAAACAAGGCCAAGGCGGATGGCGTTGTGACTCCAAAGGAACGGCAACGCATCCGGCACGCCCAGGATATCGAGAGCCGCAAGATCGCCAAGGAAAAACACGACCGTCAGCAGCGCTAACAATCCGCGTTGGATTATTGAAAAAAGCCAGCCGGTAGCAGCGTTGCGGCGCGCGGAGAAGCCGTAGTGCGTGATCGAATGGGAGCGTAATGCCTTACGCCCCCTACCCCAGCACCTCGCGCATCGCCTTACAGGTGCGCTCGACGTCCGCCTCATTCATCGCATAGAACATCGGCAGCGAGACGATCTGCTTGCCGACGCGCTCGGCGGCCGGGAACATGCCTTCCCTGAAGCCCAAGTCGCGGTACAGCTTGAACAGGTGGATCGGCGCGTAGTGGTAGCCGACGCCGATGTTGTATTCCTTCATGCGTACCATGAAGTCGGCGCGGGTGATGCGTTCCGGCAGCACGATCTGTAACAGGTGCCAGTTGGTGCTTTCAAAATCCGGCGGCGGCAATTGCGCGCCGGTCTGTTTTTCGAAATCCTTGCCGAGCACGTCGAAATAATGTTTCGCCAGTTTGCGCCGCTGCGCGGTGATGGCGTCCAGTTGCGCGAACTGCCCCAGCCCGATTGCGGCGGCGACGTCGGTCATGTTGAATTTTCCGCCCAGCACGTCCACTTCGATGCCGTCGACACCGGAACGGGTCACACCCTGCAGGCGGTATTTTTCCGCGAGCTTGGCTTCTTCTTCGTTGTTCAGCACCAGACAACCGCCTTCGGAGGTGGTGATGTTCTTGTTGGCCTGGAAGCTGAACGAGACGAAATCGCCGAACGAGCCGATCGGCTTGCCCTTCCAGCTCGAGCCGATGGCTTGCGCGGCATCCTCGATCACGCGCAGTTTATGTTTATTGGCTATTGCATACAGCCGATCCATGTCCACCGGTTTGCCCGCCAGATACACCGGGATGATCGCGCGGGTCTTCGGCGTGATCTCCGCTTCGGCCTTGCACAGGTCGATGTTGCGCGTGACCGGGTCGATGTCGGCGAATACCGGCGTCGCGCCGACTTCGATGATCACGTTCGCGGTCGCGACCCACGAGATCGGCGAGGTGATGACTTCGTCGCCCGGCCCGATGCCCGCGATGCGCAGCGCGATTTCCATGGTGCAGGTGCCGGAATTGAAGGTGCGCACCGGGCGCCCGCCGAAATACCCGGAGAGCTGCTTCTCGAATTCCAGCACCTTCGGGCCGCTGGTGATCCAGCCGGAACGCAGCACGTCCGCGACCGAGGCGATGGTAGCTTCGTCAATGGTTGGGCGGGAGAAAGGAAGAAAATCGTTCATAAAAATATCCGTAAACTTCTACAGGTTCGTCATTCCGGCGCAGGCCGGAATCCAGCGGTTTTATTCAAAGTGCCTTTAAGATTTTGTCTCCGCGTTGCGGAGGGTTTTTTATTCACCGGATTCCGGCCTGCGCCGGAATGACGGCATTAATCTATGCGCGTGAAATTATAATGACACCCAGGATAATCACACCGATGCCGAGCACCTTGGCGGGATTGAAAGCCTCGTTGAACAGCCACCAGGCCGCCGCCGCATTCACCACATAGCCCATCGACAGCATCGGGTAGGCGATGCTGACCTGCACGCGCGACAGCGCGAGAATCCAGATCACCACGCTCAATGCATAGCAGCCCATCGCGCTGACGATATGCCACTCGGTCGCGAGTTTCCAGCCGACCGGCAGAATGTTCTCGCGGCTGAATTCGAAATAGCCGACGGCATTGGTGCCCGCCTTGATCAGCAGTTGCGCGGCGACGTTGAGCATCACGCCTATGAAAATCAGGATGAAACTGACCATGCTCATGGTGATTCTACCCTCTCCCTTACCCCTCTCCCCTCAAGGGAGAGGGGATCGGTGGTAGCGGCATTCAATGGTTTCTTGATCACGATATGTTGCGTATCTTCAAAGATGATATTCATTGCCATATCCTGTTTTTGCAACTGCCGGTAAGCATACACCGGCATGATCGCCAGCGCCTCACGCTGCGCGGCCCATATCTTCGCAAAGTCCTCGATGGCGGGAATCCAGCGTTGCGGTTCCTGTTGGATGCCAAAAGCCATTTCGTCCTGATACTGCACCAAAATAAAGGTGCGTTGCAAATAAAACGGCAGCGTCTGCTCGTAAGTCAGCACCGAGTAGAACGGCACATCCGCCTTTATCTCGCTGCGGATCGCCTCTGCGATATGCTTGGCGGAACGCTCGCGCGCCACGGTTTCATAGCCGGACAGCCCGATTTGCGCGGACAGCAGTCCACCCATTGCCAACAAGGCCACCGCGACAGATTTTTTTCCGCGCCACAGCAGCGTCATCCCCGCCAACAAGCCGGTTAACGAAACCAGCGCGGCGGCGGCCAGCCACGGCCCGTAATGCGGATACAGCTCGGCCTGGTTCGGCGTATCGGCGAGTTTGTCTACGTTCACAGCCAAGCCCAGCAGCAGCAGCGCAACCAGTATGGCCGGAGACATCTGCCAGAACAGCGCACGCTCGGGCATCCCGGCGATGCGCTTGCCCATCAGCAAGGCTAATGCGGGGAACATCGGCAGCAGATAGGATGGCAGCTTGGAACCGGAAACGGAAAAAAACACGTAGATGAACACCGCCCAGATCAGCAGAAAGCGCCGGGTGTTGAACATCCTGTCCGGCAGCTTGCTGTCGCGGAAAGTGCGCAGCATGGCATCGAGCATCAATACCGTCCACGGCAATGCCCCGGCCAGCAAAATCGGAATGAAATAATACCAGGGCTGATAGCGCCCATGCTCCTTGGTGGTGAAGCGCGTGTAATGTTCGTAGATGAAGAAACGCTCGAAGAATTCCGGGTTGGCTTTCATCACCAGCACGAACCACGGCGCGGCAATCAGCAAAAACACCGCCAGGCCGGGCAGCCAGTGCATGCGCTTCAGCACACCGAAATCGCGCTGCACGATACAGTAAACGAACAATGCAGCGCCCGGCAACACCAGCCCCATCAGTCCCTTGCTCAACACCGCCAAGGCCAGTCCCGCCCACGCGACCAGCATCCAGTTACGCTGCTTTTTCCCGTCCGCCTGCGACTGCCCCAGCAACATTCCAACGATACCCAGCGTGAGGAAAAACGTCACGCCCATATCCAGCGTGTTGATGTGTCCCATCAGCACATACAGCAGGCTGCTGGACAGCAGCAGCGCGGCATAGCCCGCCGCCTCGCGCCCGAACAGGCGCAGCCCGGCAAACCATACCAGCAGGATGCAGGCGAAGCCCGTCAGACCTGTCCACAGGCGCGATGTCCATTGATGTTCGCCGAACAGCGTATAGGCGGTGGCCGTCGCCCAATATTGCAGCGGCGGTTTTTCGAAATACTTGAGATCGTTCAGGCGCGGCGTCACCCAGTCGCCGCTCGCCACCATCTCGCGCGGAATCTCGGCATAGCGCCCTTCATCCGGCTTGATCAGCGTACGGTATTCGAGATTGGTGAACCAGATCAGCGCGACGGCGATGAGCAGCCACCAAACCTGTCTGTTTGAAATAGGGCTCATTACTTCTTATTGTTCTTTCCAGCCGGCGCGCAATTCGCGGGCGGCGCGGAAAGTCTGTTCGAGCCGCTCCGCATCGCCTGCCGCCAGCGCCACGCTCATCTGATTCAACTCCGCAATGTAGATTTGCAGTTCCTGAAGCAGCGCCTCGCGGTTCGCCAGACAGATGTCGCGCCACATTTCCGGCGAGCTGGCGGCGATGCGGGTAAAGTCGCGGAAGCCGCTGGCGGCGAAGGACAGCAGCAGATCGCGGTTGTCGCGTTGCGCCAGATCGTGCACCAGCGCGAACGACAGCAAGTGCGGCAGATGGCTCACCGCCGCGAACACTGCGTCGTGCTGTTGCGGCGTCAGTTCGCTCACCACCGCGCCGCAAAGCTCCCATGCCTGGCGCACGCGCGCTATCGCATCTTTTGAATTCTCCGGCAACGGGGTCAGCACCACCTTCTTGCCGGCATACAGATCGGCCTGTGCCGCGCCCGCGCCGCTCTTCTCCGCACCCGCAATGGGGTGCGCGGGAACGAACTGCGCTATCCTGCCGCCCAGATTCGCGCGTGCCGCAGCCACCACGTCGCTCTTGGTGCTGCCGCCGTCGGTAACCAGGGTGTGCGCGCCGAGATGCGGCGCGATGCGCGCCATCAATTCCGCCATCTGCCCGACCGGGGTGGCCAGCAATATCAAATCCGCATCGCCTGCTTCGGCGGCAACATCTTGCCCGATGCGGTCGATGATGCCGAGCTGCTTGGCCTGTTGCAGCGTTGCTTCGCTGCGCCCGAAACCGGCCACCTCACCGGCGGCATTTGCCTTGCGCAACGCCAGCGCAAACGAGCCGCCGATCAGGCCGGCGCCGAAGATGACGATTTTTTTGAACAGCGGAGTTGGCATTGTTTGCTACCTTGCTTTTATTTCATCAGTAGGGCGGATGAGCGTAGCGTTATCCGCCGAATAAATCGTACCGTATAGCATTTTGGCAAATGCGCATACGGCGGAAGACGCTACGCTTTTCTGCCCTACATTTGTTAGAGAGTCCGCCCGATGGCGCTGGCGATACCGCCCAGCGTGCCCATCAACTTCTTCAGTTCCTGCGGAGTCAATGCCTGATCCGCATCGCACCAGGCATCGCACGGGCTGGGATGCATCTCGACCAGCAGGCCGTCCGCGCCTGCGGCAACCGCCGCTTGCGACAGAGCCGGAACCATCCACGCCTTGCCGCCCGCATGGGAAGGATCGACGATCACCGGCAGGTGCGTTTCCTTCTTCAGCACCGGAATCGCGGTCACGTCTAAAACATTCCGATAGGCGGTTTCGAAAGTGCGGATGCCGCGCTCGCAGAAGATGATGTTGTGATTGCCGCCCGCCGCGATGTATTCCGCCGACATCAACCATTCGGAAATGGTCGCCGACATGCCGCGCTTGAGGATCACCGGCTTGTTGATGCGCCCGACTTCCTTGAGCAGGTCGAAATTCTGCATGTTGCGCGTGCCGATCTGGATCACGTCAACATCGTATTCCATGAACAAATCGATCTGGCGCACGTCCATTAGCTCGGTGACGATGGGCAATTTGTACGGGCCGGCCGCCTTGCGGAACATGTCCAGACCCTCTTTGCCCTTGCCCTGAAATGCATAAGGGCTGGTGCGTGGCTTGAACGCGCCGCCGCGCATCATGCGGCATCCCGCCTCATGCACATATTTGGCGGACAAATCCATCTGTTCCTGGGTCTCCACCGAGCACGGCCCGGCAATCACCTGGATCTGCTTGCCGCCGAGCGGGATGCCGGCGATGTCGATCACGGTGTTTGCCTTGTGCGATTCGCGCGAAACGATTTTGTACTGTTTGGCGATGTGCATCGCCGATTCGACGCCGGGCAGCGGCGTGAACATCTCCTCGGTCAGAGGACGCTCGTCGCCGATCGCGCCGATCACGGTGCGTTCGATGCCGCGCGAGATGTTTGCTTTCAAACCCGCTGTTTCGAGCCTCTTGACCACTGCGCCAATCTGCTCTTCGGTTACATCTTTTCCCATTACGATAATCATTTATTACTCTCCAATAATCCGCTTCAATGCGGACAAAAATTTATCATTCTCTTCTTCCAGGCCGATGCTCACGCGCAAATAATCCGGCATGTCGTAGCTGGCGACAGGCCGCACAATCACGCCCAGTTCCAGCAGGCGGCGATACACCCTCCCCGCATTCGCGATGCGGAAGCTGATGAAGTTACCATAGGACGGGATGAACTCCAGTTCCAGTTTGCTCAAGCCCGCGGTAATCTGCTCCATGCCGCGCCGGTTCAGCTCGTTGGTGCGCCGCACGAAATCCGCGTCCTGCAACGCCGCCACGGCGGCGGCCTGCGCCACGCTGTTGACGTTGAATGGCTGACGCACGCGGTTCATCATGCCTGCCACCTGCGCATCGGCGAACGCATAGCCCACGCGCAACCCGGCCAGGCCGTAAGCCTTGGAGAAGGTGCGCGAGACAATCAGGTTGGGAAATTCCTCCAGCCACGCCACCGAATCGTAACGATTCTCCTGCGGCAGGTATTCGTTATATGCCTCGTCCAGCACCACCAGGATATTCGAGGGCAGTGCGCGCAGGAAATCCTGCAATCCAGCCGCGTCGATGAAAGTGCCGGTCGGGTTGTTCGGGTTGGCGATGAACACCAGCTTGGCCTTGTGCTCAATGGCTGCCTTGAGCATCGCCTTCAGATCGTGACCGAAATTGATCGCGGGCACGCTGATTCCGGTCGCGCCCACCGCCTGCGTCGCCAGCGGATACACCGCAAAAGCATGGGCCGAGTACACCGCCTTGTCGCCGACCGTCAGAAAGGCGCGCGCCGCCAGCTCCAGCATATCGTTGGAGCCGTTTCCCAGCACGATGCGCGCATGGTCGATGCCATAGCGCTTGAACAGCGCATCCTTCAACTCGAAGCCGTTGCCGTCCGGGTACAGCGCGATGGTCTTGAGCGCTTCCTGCATCGCCGCCATTGCCAGTGGACTGCAACCAAGCGGGTTCTCGTTGGAAGCCAGCTTGACGATGCCGCTGATGCCCAGTTCGCGCTCCAGCTCGGAGATCGGCTTGCCGGGCTGGTAGGGCGCGATGGCGCGGATATAGGCCGGAGCCAGTTCGGAGTAATTCATTTCAAGCCTTAATCAACACTCCTTCCCCCTTTGCAGGGGGAAGGCCGGGATGGGGGTAGAAACTTAAAGCAGATTTACGCTTGGCTTCTACCCCCACCCTAACCCTCCCCCGGCAAGGTGGAGGGGATTAGTTATGTAGCCACCGGGTATGACCCCAGCACCTTTACAAACGCCGCTACCTGTTTGAGCTCTGCCAGTGCCGCCGCTACCTTGACATCTGCCTGATGGCCTTCGATGTCCATGTAAAACACGTATTCCCACAAGCCAGAGCGCGCCGGGCGCGACTCGAATCTGGTCATGCTCACGCCGTGCCTCGCGAGCGGAGCCAGCAAGTCGTGCACCGCACCGGGGCGATTCGCAGCGGACAGCACCAGCGAAGTCTTGTCGTTGCCGGAAGGCGCAACCTGCTGATTGCCCAACACCAGAAAGCGCGTGGTGTTCCTGGCATCGTCCTCGATGTTTTCCACGCAAACGCTCAAGCCTGAATGCGCCGCCGCCTGGCTGCCTGCGATAGCCGCGCTGTCCGCGTTTCCGGCTGCCAACCGGGCCGCTTCGGCATTGCTGGCCGCAGGAATGCGTGCCGCATTCGGCAGATTTGCATTCAACCAGCTTTGGCATTGGCCAAGCGATTGCGAATGCGAATAAACGGTCTTGATCGCGCTCAGGTCGCACTGCCGCGCAAGCAGGCACTGATGAACCGGCAACATCACTTCGCCGCATATTTGCAGCGGGCTTTGCAGCAGCAAATCCAGCGTGCGGCCCACCGCGCCTTCGGTGGAATTCTCCACCGGTATTACGCCGTATTGGGCCGCTCCGCTTTCCACCGCACGAAATACATCATCGATGGTCGCCCGCAGCTGTTCCTGTATTGCGCTGCCGAAACGCTTCTGCGCCGCCGCCTCGGTAAATGTCCCTTCCGGCCCGAGATAGGCGACCGTCAGCGGCCCTTCCAGCGCGCGGCATTGCGACATCACCTCGGTGAACAATTGCGCCACGGCGGCATTATTCAACGGCCCTTTGTTGTTGCTTTGCAAGCGCTGCAATATCTGCGCCTCGCGTTCCGGGCGCAGCACCACGCCGTCTTCCTTGAGATGGCCGATCTGCTGCGCCAGCGCGGCGCGCCGGTTGGCGAGCTTCAGCAACTCGTCGTCGAGGCGGTCGATCTGCTCGCGGAGCTGTTTTAATTTCTCGCTCATGCCGTTTCGATCAAAGGCAGGTCGCGCACCATCAGCACACCGGGAATGCTGGCGATCTGCGCGATCAATTCCGCAGGCAGCGCGCTGTCGGTATCCACCAGGGTATAAGCCATTTCGCCGCGCGACTTGTTCATCATGTTACTGATGTTGATACCCGCACGGGCCAATGCGGTGGAAATCTGCCCCAGCATATTCGGCACATTGGTGTTTGAAATCGCGAGGCGGAATGCGGATTCGCGCGGCATCACCACTGCCGGGAAATTCACCGTATTAGTCAGGTTGCCGTGTTCCAGATAGTCGCGCACCTTGTCCACCACCATCACCGCGCAATTTTCTTCCGCCTCTTCGGTGGATGCGCCGAGATGCGGCAAAGCCACCACGTTGGCATGCCCCTGCAATTTTTGCGCGGGGAAGTCGCACACGTAGCAATGCAAATGTTTGTTCGCCAAGCCCGCCAGCACCGCATCGCTATCCACGATCGCATCGCGCGAAAAATTCAACAGCACGCTGCCCGCTTTCATCGCCTCCACCTGCTTGACGTTAATCAGGCCGCGCGTCGCGTCCAGCAACGGCACATGCAGCGTGACAAAATCGCTGTGCTTGAGCAACTCCTCGACGCTATGCGCCCTCTTCACCTGCGATGACAAGCTCCAGGCCGCATCCACGGTCAGCTCCGGATCGTAACCATACACGCGCATGCCGATAGCCAGCGCGGTATCGGCGACGAGGCGGCCGATTGCCCCGAGGCCGATGATGCCCAGCGTGCGCCCGCGCAACTCGATGCCCGCATAATGTTTCTTGCCGTCCTCGACCAGTTTGTGCAACGCGGCATCGTCGCCCCGCAATCCCGCAGTGAATTGCAGCGCGGGCACGATATTGCGCGCCGCCAGCAACATCCCGGCAACCACCAGCTCTTTCACCGCATTGGCGTTTGCCCCCGCCGCATTGAATACCGGCACGCCGCGCGCGCTCATTTTGGCGACGGGCACATTGTTGGTTCCGGCGCCGGCGCGCGCAATCGCCTTCACGCTGGCGGGAATCTCCATGTCATGCATGGCTTGCGAACGCACCAGGATCGCGTCCGGTTCGGCGATGTCGGTGCCTACCTGGTAGGTGGCAGCAGGAAAGCGTTTCAGCCCGTGGGCGGAAATCTTGTTCAGCGTGAGAATGCGAAACTGGC
Organism: uncultured beta proteobacterium; assembly: GCA_963828205.1. GTDB lineage: Bacteria > Pseudomonadota > Gammaproteobacteria > Burkholderiales > Gallionellaceae > Gallionella. The sequence continues at coordinate 428,684 of CAWHDU010000004.1, read as the reverse complement.
TTGTCATCTTTCTGTTCCCTGTTTTGATATTTCAGCGCGCACGGCATGATGCAAAAACGTGCGCCCAGCGCACGCCACATTACTTCAATCGCAAAAAATTCGCGGACAAGGCCCGTTCAAACAAGGGTTTCTAGCCGTTCTTCCCCGCGAACTCCTTCATGTAATCGACCAGCGTTTGCACGCCAGCCAGCGGCATGGCGTTGTAAATCGAGGCGCGCATCCCGCCCACCGAGCGATGCCCCTTGAGTTGCAGCAGCCCGCGCGCATCGGCCTGTTTCAGGAATTCGCCATCCAGGCTCGCATCTTTCAACGTGAATGGGATATTCATGCGCGAACGGTCGGATAACGCCACCGGACAATTGTAGAAACCGCTGCTGGCATCGATCGTCGCGTACAGCAGCTTCGCCTTGGCGATGTTGGTTTTTTCCATTGCGGCGATGCCGCCGTTCTTCTTCAGCCACTGGAACACCAGCCCGGCGATATAGATGCCGTAAGTCGGCGGCGTGTTATACATCGACTCGTTGTCGGCATGGGTCTTGTAATCCAGCATGGTCGGCGTTCCGGGCAGCACCTGCCCGATCAAATCGTCGCGCACGATGACGATGGTCAGGCCGGCCGGGCCGACGTTCTTCTGCGCGCCGGCGTAGATCAGGCCGTACTTGCTCACGTCGACCGGGCGCGACAGGATATTGGAAGACATATCCGCCACCAGCGGCACATCACCGCGCGTGTTGTCTATCGGGGGCAGCCAGTTGAATTCCACGCCGCCGATGGTTTCGTTCGGGGTGAAATGCAGATAAGCCGCATCCGGGTCGCGCTTCCAGGTCTCGAATGCCGGGATATAGGAAAAATTCCTGTCCGCGCCGGTCGCCACGACATTCACACCGCCGAATTTCTTGGCTTCGCCGATCGCCTTCTTAGACCATTCGCCGGTATGCACATAATCGGCCGAAGCCTTGCCGCGCAACAGGTTCATCGGGATCATGGCGAACTGCTGGCTGGCGCCCCCTTGCAGGAACAGCACCTTGTAGTTGGCGGGAATACCCATCAGCTCGCGCAGATCGGCTTCGGCCTGCGCCTGGATGCTCATGTATTCCTTGCCGCGATGCGACATCTCCATCACCGACATGCCGCTGCCATGCCAGTCCGGCAATTCTGCCTGTGCCTGCTGCAATACTTCTTTCGGCAACACTGCCGGCCCCGCGCTGAAATTGTAAATTGTCATGTTCTAAATCACTCCCGGTTTATAAAAATAGTCACCGTAGGGTGGGCTACGCCCACCTACATTTAGTCCTGCCCTTCTTCCGGCTCGGCGATGCGGCTCAGGCCGGCCAGTTTCTCACCCTCTTCCACGTTCATCAATGTGACGCCCTGAGTGGAACGCCCCATCTCGCGGATTTCCTTGACGCGGGTGCGGATCAGCACACCGTTGGTGCCGATCAGCATGATCTCGTCGTCGACATTCACCAGCGTCGCGGCGACCACTTTGCCGTTGCGCGCCGAGGTCTGGATCGCGATCATGCCCTGCGTGCCGCGCCCGTGGCGGGTGTATTCGGTGATCGGGGTGCGCTTGCCGTAGCCGTTCTCGGTCGCGGTCAGCACGCTTTGCTGCTCGTCTCCCGCCACCAGCAGCGAGATCACCTTGCCGCCCCCCGCTTTCTTCCCTTGCGCCAGGTTCATGCCGCGCACACCGCGCGTGTCGCGCCCCATCGCGCGCACGTCGTTCTCGTCGAAGCGCACCGCCTTGCCTTCGTCGGAGAATAGCATCACGTCGTGCGTGCCGTCGGTCAGCGCCACGCCGATCAGGAAATCGCCCTCGTCGAGCGCAATGGCGATGATGCCTTTCGTGCGCGGATTGGCGAATTGCGCCAGCGCGGTCTTCTTCACCGTGCCGTCGGCGGTGGCGAAGAACACGTACTTGTCCTCGACGAATTCGCTCACCGGCAACACCGCGTTGATCTTCTCGCCCTCTTCCAGCGGCAGCAGGTTCACGATCGGCTTGCCGCGCGAAATGCGGCTGCCCTGCGGCACCTCGTAGACCTTGAGCCAGTACACGCGGCCGCGGTTGGAGAAGCACAGGATGTAGTTATGGGTGTTGGCGATGAACAGGTTGTCGATGAAATCGTCTTCCTTGGTCGCGGTCGCCTGCTTGCCGCGCCCGCCGCGCTTCTGCGCGCGGTATTCGTCGAGGCGCTGCGCCTTCATGTAGCCGCCGTGCGACAAGGTGACCACCACGTCTTCCGGCGCGATCAGGTCTTCCATGCTCATGTCCTGCGTGTGCGTGATGATCTCGCTGCGGCGCTTGTCGCCGAACTGCGCCTTCACCGCGACCAGTTCGTCGTTGATGATTTGCGTCACGCGTTCCGGCTTGGCAAGGATGTCGAGCAGGTCGGCAATCCGGTCCATCACTTCGCGGTATTCGCCGACGATCTTGTCCTGTTCCAGCCCGGTCAGGCGTTGCAGGCGCAATTCCAGGATCGCCTGCGCCTGCGCATCGGAGAGGTGGTAGCCGCGCGCGTTGCCCTTGCCCACCAGACCGAATTCGGCAGCCAACCCATCGGGGCGCGACGCGTCGCTGACGCGGCTGAGCATGTCTTCCACCAGCGACGAACGCCATGAACGCGCCATCAGTTCGCGCTTGGCGTCGGCGGGCGTCGGCGCGGCCTTGATCAGCGCGATGATCTCGTCCACGTTGGACAGCGCCACCGCCAGCCCTTCGAGGATATGGCCGCGTTCGCGCGCCTTGCGCAGTTCGAAGATGGTGCGGCGCGTGACGACTTCGCGGCGGTGGCGCAGGAACGCGTCGATCACCTGCTTGAGGTTGAGCAACTTCGGCTGGCCGTCGATGATCGCGACCATGTTGATGCCGAAACTGTCCTGCAACTGGGTTTCCTTGTACAGCTTATTGAGGATCACGTCGGCGTTCTCACCGCGCTTCAGCTCGATCACCGCGCGCATCCCGGACTTGTCCGACTCGTCGCGGATTTCCGAGATGCCTTCCAAGCGTTTCTCGCGCACCATCTCGCCGATCTTCATCAGCAGATTGGCCTTGTTCACCTGGTACGGCAGCTCGTCGATGATGATGGCCTGGCGCTCGCCCTTGCCGATGTCCTCGAAATGGCAGCGCGCGCGCATCACCACGCGCCCGCGCCCGGTGCGGTAGCCTTCCTTCACGCCGGACAGGCCGTAGATGAAACCCGCCGTCGGAAAATCCGGCGCAGGCACGTATTCGATAAGCTGCTCGATATCCAGATCGGGATTCTTCAGCAGCGCGAGGCAGGCATCCACCACTTCGCCCAGATTGTGCGGCGGAATGTTGGTCGCCATGCCCACCGCGATACCGGACGAACCGTTTACCAGCAGGTTGGGGAAGCGCGATGGAAACACCAGCGGCTCATGCTCGGAGCCGTCGTAGTTCGGCCCGAAATCGACCGTTTCCTTGTCGAGGTCGGCGAGCAGTTCATGGGCGATCTTCGCCATGCGGATTTCGGTATAACGCATCGCCGCCGCGTTGTCGCCGTCCACCGAGCCGAAGTTGCCCTGCCCGTCCACCAGCGTGTAGCGCAGCGAAAAGTCCTGCGCCATGCGCACGATGGTGTCGTACACCGCCGTATCGCCGTGCGGGTGGTATTTACCGATCACGTCGCCGACGATACGCGCCGACTTCTTGTAGGCCTTGTTCCAGTCGTTGGACAACTCGTGCATCGCGAATAAAACGCGGCGATGCACCGGTTTCAGGCCGTCGCGCACGTCCGGCAGCGCGCGGCCGATAATGACGCTCATCGCGTAGTCCAGATAGGACTTGCGCATTTCTTCTTCGAGGCTGACCGGCAAGGTTTCTTTGGCGAATTTCTGTTCCATGGATTTTATTTTTACCTAAGGCAACCGACGCATAACAAAGCGCGCATTTTAGCACAGCGATACCCCTCCAAGCCACCCGCATACACGGCGATACCATTTGGCTGGAGCGTCAAGTTTTGTTAAAGTCCGCCCCTCGCCAACCAGCGCCCATGCCATGACCAACGCCGACCCCGCCGAACTGGAAAAATTCTCGCAACTGGCCCACAAATGGTGGGATCCGAACAGCGAATTCAAGCCGTTGCACGACATCAACCCGCTGCGCCTGGACTATATCGACCGCCACGCCGGCCTGGCCGGAAAAACCGTGCTGGATGTCGGCTGCGGCGGCGGCATCCTCTCGGAAAGCATGGCCGGTTTGAATGCGAACGTCAGCGGCATCGACCTTTCCGACAAGGCCCTGCAAGTCGCCAAACTGCACCTGCTGGAAAGCGGCAGGCAGGTCAATTACCGCAAGATTGCCGTGGAAGACCTCGCCGCCGAACAGCCCGGCCACTACGATATCGTCACCTGCATGGAAATGCTCGAACATGTGCCCGACCCGCAAAGCGTGGTTGCGGCCTGCGCAAAACTGGCCAAGCCGGGCGGCTGGGTGTTTTTCTCCACGCTCAACCGCAACCCGAAATCCTACCTGTTCGCCATACTCGGCGCGGAATACGTGCTGAAACTGCTGCCGCGCGGCACACATGACTACGCCAAATTCATCAAGCCATCGGAGCTGGCGCAATCCTGCCGCAACGCGGGCTTGAACGTGACCGACATCATCGGCATGACCTACAACCCGCTCAGCCAAATTTATTCATTGGGCAAGGATACGGACGTAAACTACATGGTCGCCTGCCGCAAGGACTGATGGTGATCAAGGCCGTCCTGTTCGACCTCGACGGCACTTTCGCCGACACCGCGCCCGACCTGGCCGCCGCGCTAAACCACACCCGCGCCACGCGCAATCTTCCGCCTCTGCCGCTGGATATCGTCAGGCCGCAGGCATCGCACGGTTCGCGCGGCCTGCTCAAGCTTGGCTTCGGCATCGAGCCGGACGCCGCCGACTACGACGCGCTGCGCGACATCTTCCTCGACTACTACGAACGCAACATCTGCGTGCATACCCGGCTGTTCGCCGGCATGGCGGAGCTGGTCGCCGCGCTGGAGCAGCGCGGCATCAAATGGGGCATCGTCACCAATAAACCGCACCGCTACACCGTGCCGCTGATGCAAGCCCTCGGCTATGCCGGGCGCGCCGCCTGCCTGATCAGCGGCGACACCTGCGCGCATGCCAAACCTCATCCCGAACCGATGCTCAAAGCATGCGAGATCATCGGCGTCACACCCGCGCAGTGCCTGTACCTGGGCGACGATCTGCGCGACATGCAAGCCGCCAATGCCGCCACGGTGCGCGGCATCATCGCCCGCTACGGCTATATCAGCGGCGATGCCCAACTCGATAGCTGGGACGCGCACGGCATCATCGACACCCCCACGGAACTTCTCGGCCTGATCGCCCTCTGACTCTGCTACAATCTGTACCGTTTTACAGTATCACCACAGGGGACGACTTGGCTTCGACGTGGGTTGCAAAGCAGTGTAGGGCATACCGAGGACCCGCCACCTCGTAAATCAGCTGGAAAAAACTAGTCGCAAACGACGAAAACTACGCTTTAGCCGCTTAGTCGGCTGAACCTCACACCCTGCTGTCCATGGAGGGGCTCAAAGCCGCAAGGCCGAGATGAGTGAGGTAAATTACATGGAATCGTGCCGGTCAGGGTCACTTTGTCCGGAGCTAAAAACAAGGTGGCTCGTCCCGTACCAGCCCGCCGGTTGGCGTGTCCGGGATTAAATCAAACAGCCAGGCTAAGTATGTAGAACTGCCTGTAGAGGACTTGCGGACGCGGGTTCAATTCCCGCCGTCTCCACCAACAAAAGAAAAGGGCTGCCGAATAGGTGGCCCTTTTCTTTTGTTGATGCGTGATTTGCCTGGGGCTTGAATCTGCGTCCGGTACGGGCGCGGGGGCGGAGGGCGTTAAACAAACAGCATCTGCGTGCTGTTTGTAGCCCGGAGCGGCATTCGCCTGTGAGCTAATGCGCGGCCTGCAAGGCAGCAGGGAATTCGAGCAGCCTTGCTGCGAGCCCGTGAACGACAACGCGCATGCAGGCGCGTTGGCTGGCCAGGATGGCCAATTCCCACTTCAACGACACCCTTGCGGTGTCATTTTTGTTTGTGGCGTTGCGATTGCACGGGAATAGAATTCTCGTCCGGTAAAAAGCGCCTACTGAGCCAGCCTCCTCAGCACAAACTCCCTCGGAAATTCCAGTTTGCCGTTGATGCTCACGATATAGCCGGCCAGCCGTGCATTGATCGCGGCCAGTGACTGGCCGCGTTCCATCAACCAGAGTTCCGCCTGCCAGGCGTAATCCTTCAGGTTGGCTTGCAGGCTCAGGCGATTGGCATAGGGTGTGGTGGACATGATGGTCAGCGGCTGCATCGCATCGCATTCGTGGCGCGCCAGATCGGGCGGCACGCCGATGGCGAGCAACTGCGCGAACACCGCATCACAAAAACGTTGCGGCAACGTGGCGAAAGGCGCGGCTTCCAGCACCAAACCCAGCCGGTCATGCTCGCTCACCGCCACAACCAGTTTCGGGCGCGTGTGCAACAGGTTCAGCGACCAATCGCCCATGCGGTTCGCGCCAGGTGCAGGCGGTGCGCTTGGCGTTACCTTCATCGCCGTCAGCAGCTTTTGTGTGCAGCGCAGCGCCGTCATTCAGGCAAACACCTTGTCAATCTGCCCTTGCATATTCAATCCGCCGTCATCGAGATAAACAAACTGGAACATGCACTTCCCGCCGCTGTTCGCCGCCCACAGCTCGCCAACTTTGCGCTTCTCTATTTCGGAAGGCAGCGTGCGCAGGTGCGCCCCTTTGTATTCAATCACCGCGAGGCGGCCATCCACCAACTCTGCGATGAAATCCGGGAAGAAACGGCCTTGCGCCGTGGGCAGCCAAAATCCAAACGGCTCCTGCTCCAGATTGCGCACCCAATGTTTGACTTTCGCATGCCGATCAATGAAACGGGCACACTCGAACTCCTCGCCCTTGTCTTTCAGGTTCGCGATAACCGGATAATAGTGTTTCTTGAAATCCCAGCGCCCGGCATAGCGGCTGCCTGCCGGTGCGGGATAGCTGCCCAGCTCGAACCTGAACGCGTGCGTCCAATCCGGCTCGACCTTCCAGCCGCCGTCCAGCACCAGTTGCTGAAACTGTGTCCTGGCAGCGGCCTCGCGCATGTCGGCGATTTGCGCATTGATGCGCCGCGCCAGATTAAAGCGCAGGCGCGCCAGAGTATTGAGCGACACGCGCTGGTCGTTGACCAGATAGTTAACCATCGCGCTCAAATACGCCAGCAAATGCGGCTGCACGATATCCAGTTGCTGAACTTCGCGGTTCAGCCAGCGCACCAGATCGTCAGTCGTGATGTTCACGTTCACGCCATCCAGCGCAAGCTGCCCGATGTCCGCCGCGCGCACCTTCACCTGCTTCTGTTGGTCGAGATAAATCTCAAAAGCGTTGTCCTGCTCCACCACCTGAAAGCCCGGCAGCGCAACCGGCTGCGCCAGCAGATTCAAATCCACGCTTTCCAGCACTGCCTCGCGCTCCAGCGGAAACAGCGGCGCTTGAGCATTGAAGCGGTAGCCGAGCGGCGGCACGGGCGCGAAATGTACACCACGCATCGAAGGCGCCATTTCTGCTGCCACCACGGCATTGTGTTGTGTTATCTTCTGGCGTATCAGGTCGCGCTTCTTCTCGCTACGTTCGGCAGTCAGCAATAATTTTTCGACCGTCTCATCCACATGCCCGGTCACCGTGACTTGCACGCCTTTGCCACTTGGCGCAGGCGCCACCGTCACGCCCGCCGCATGTTGCAAGCCGGTATCGCTTGATATCTCCAGCACCGTCGTCACCGGCGGCAATGCCGGCGCGGTCTGCGCGCCATCGAACAGCGGCATTTGCGGCGCGATCATCGAAGCCACATCCAGCGCCTCGAAGCCCATACCGCCCACCAGCCTGTCCACCAGCGCACCCGCCGCGTGGGCGAAGGTCGCCTCGCACACATGCGCGTAGGCGCGGTTGAGCGAGTCGCGCCCGCGCAGCTTGGCGTAAGGCATGCGCAACACCCGCCCGAGCAACTGCTCCACCGCCGTTGCGCTCGACAGCGGCTGCAACGAACACAACACGTAGGCGAACGGACAATCCCACCCTTCGCGCAAAGCCTGCACCGTGATGATGTAGCGCAACTGGGTAGCAGGCGAAAACACATCCACCCCTTCCAGGTCGCGCTGGTTTCCGGTGGCGATGGCAATCTGTTCCTTCGGGATGTGCAGCTCATCCATCAAGTGCTGGCGCAATGCCTGCGGCGGCACGGCATCGTTCACGTTCTGCGCCTGGAACAAAACAATCGGGCGCACATAAGCATCGCCCGCCGCCTGCGCTTGCTGCGCCTCGGCCTCCAGCCACTGCCTTGTCTGCACCGCGCCGAACACCGCCGCCTGCCAGCCCTCCGCATGTTCGCGCAAGGTGATCGGCAGCTTGATCATGTTTTCCGCCTGCAGCTCCTGCGCCGAGACGTGATACAGCACATTGCTCTGGTGCGGCAGCGGCGTGGCTGTCAGCTCGAGAATCGCGGAAGGGTTCAGGCGCCTGAGCGCGATAAAACTATTCTCCGTCCGGGTGTTGTGCGCCTCGTCCACCACGATCAGCGGATTGTTGATTGCCAGCCAGTTGGCGAGCGAATAGCGCGCCTGCCCGACATAGGCCTTCAGCGGCGAATTCTCATCGCTCACATCCTCCGCTTTCACAAACGCATCCGGCACATCTTTCAAACGCGCCAGCTTTTCTGCGGACAGCGACTTGAAATGCCGCTCGAACGCCTCGGAAAACGCATACACATTGCGCGTATCCGCCGATTCCACGCGGAAGCTCTGTATCGTCGCCACCACCACGATGGTCTGCCGCCCCCAATCGGCCGGCGACAGCGTGCTCACGCGGTCGAGGTCGCACACCTGCAAACGCTGGCCGTAGGCGTCTTCCAGGGCGGTGCGATAAGGATGCCCCGGTGTCTGCAACGCGGTCAGCGTCTGCGAACGGATCGCATCCGAAGGCACCAGCCACACTGCCACCGGCGCATCGTTCGATTGCCACTCGCGCGCCATGCGCACGATGGCGTGCGAAGCCAGCAGCGTCTTGCCGCCGCCGGTGGGAATGCGCAGGCACACGCAGGGAATCTCGCCGAATGCCGCAGCCTGATAAGGCCTGCCGGAGAATTGCTGGAATGCACTGGCCGCGCCGACCGTGGTCGCATCGTGCAAATAAGTGGCAAGCGCCGATAGCGCGGCGGTCTGGTAAATCTTGAGGGTCAGGTCGGCCATTTTAATTTCACCTTCTTTTGCGCTTCGTCATACCGGCGCAGGCCGGTATCCAGCAAATTGAACAAGCCCGCATAGCGGGACAACATTCAGGTACTGTCCGCTTCGCGGAATATTTACATGACTGGATACCGGCCTGCGCCGGTATGACGGAGTAGTGCGCCGGTACCAGTCAAAGCACTGAGCCATACAAATCATCCCAATCCGGATTGTGCTCCTCGATCAGGCGCAGCTTCCATGCCCGCTTCCATTCCTTGAGCGCCTTCTCCCGCCCAATTGCAGACTCCATCGTCTCATGCACCTCGTACCAGACCAGCAAATCAACGCTGTACTTGTCGGTGAACCCTGCGACAACGTGGTTCTTGTGTTCCCATACACGCTTGATCAAATCTGAGGTAACACCCACATACAACGTGCCATTGCGTTTGCTTGCCAGCAGATAGACGCAAGGCTGTTTCACCCCACTACTCCGTCATTCCCGCACCCGCCGCATTCGCGCACCGTGTCATGGCCGCACCTCGGCCCATTCCTGATGGATGATGTTGGTGAGGATCGCGTATTCCTCGCCTTCCTTGATGCCATGCTCCTTCCAGTAATCGGTCAGCTTGTTGCGCGTCTCCTGCCCGGTCATGCGCTGCTGTATCCACTTCTGGCTGCGCCCGTGCTTCTGCCAGGTTTCGCGGGCGCGCTCCAGCGACAGCGCCGGGTCGGCCATTTCCTGCATCCGTTCATAGCCCACCTTCGCCAACCACAGCTTGATCGGCTCCGCCTTCGGGCTGGGCACGGACTGCACCAGGCGCAGCAAGGTCTCGGCGGTGGCCACATCGGTCAGATAATTCTTGCCGTCAGCGGCTGGCAATTTCAGTCGGTGACAATTTGTCACCGACTCGCTGCCTTCCTTGCCCAGCCGCTCTTTCAGCTTGTTCCAGTACTTTCTTGCGGTTTGGTAATCCGGCTGCTGCGTCAATACCTGCACGATATCCACCACCGAAAACCACCAGGTTTCCGTACCCTCGTCATACACGCGGCGGATTTCATGTTCTTCGAAGAATGTGGGCTGATTTTTCATCATCGCGCCTTCCATTCAAATGCTGTCATTCCGGCGCAGGCCGGAATCCAGTTGATTGAAAAATCCCCGCGCAGCGGGACAAAACCTAGTGTTGTCCGCTTCGCGGATTGTTTGTTTTGCTGGATACCGGCCTGCGCCGGTATGACGGAGTTAGTGGCGTTCATCATCGCGCCTTCACGTCATAAGGAATATGTTTGAACGTCACACCGGCCGCAGCCAGCCGCGCCGCGCCCAGGCGGCACGCCTCGCCGTAAATGATCTTCGGCCCATCGTGCGGGCAGATGCGGTCTATCGCCGCCAGCACCTCGTTGGTCAGCACGTTACCGGAAGCCGGACGCTTGTCGCCGAGGATGCCGTTGAACAGCAGATAGATTGCTCGATTTTCGTGAATACCGAGCAGCGGTGTTCTATTTCCCTCTCCCTCCACTACGCTCCCCCCTCTCCCGCTTGCGGGATAACCAGCGACTTGGCGGCTTTGCCGCCTAGTCGAATGGCTAGCAGTTCCATCAGAGGGGATGGGGGAGAGGGCAAGCGGAGCGCCCGTCTCCTGCATCCACACAAAACCCGCCAGCGTATCGAAGCGCACCGCCGCATGGATACTGCCGTCGGCATTGAACATCGGCTCGCCCAAGCGCAGGAAACGGAACCCGCCGCCGCCCTGCCAGTTCACCGCCCGCGAGATGCCGCCCTGCTCACCCTCGATCACCTTCTGCAAACGCGGCAGGCAATGCGTCTCGGCATGTTCGCCCATCTCGATGCCGATCCAGCGCCGCCCCATCTTGTGCGCGACGGCGGCGGTAGTGCCGGAGCCTAAGAAACTGTCGAGCACGAGGTCGCCGGGTGATGTACTGCATTCAAGAATTTGCTGAATAATGCCTTCAGGTTTTGGAAAAGCAAATTTCCCTTCCTGCCCAAACAACTGCACACTTTCGGACGTTCCATGTTGTGTGTAGTGCCCCTCAATGATTGTTGGTGGTTTTCTTCTTCTTTCCTCTCCATCCACATCGCGGAGATATTGCTTATAGGAAACGCTGAACTTGCCATTTCTTTCAGCAATAACCAACTCATCATTTTCCAGCGCAAGCATCACTCGCTCGCGAGACCATTGCCACTGTTTTTCAGGCCAGATTTCTCGTTCGTCGCATGAGATTGGATAGCGCAAATTTGGCCGCTCATCCATGCTCGTGGTGGCAAGCGGCTGCAACCTGTACGGCCCACGCTGTTGCAATTTACTGTCCGTAAACTTGTAGTACTTCTTCACGGCATCCGCATCTGGCGGCAACCACATATCAGGCAATTGATCGAGGTTCTTTGCGTAGCACAAAGCATACTCGTGAAGGCCAACAAACCACTTTGCTTTGGCTCCCCCACCGTAACTCTTCTTCCAGACAAAGCTGGTCAAGAAATTCCTGCGCCCAAACACCTCGTCCATTAGCACCTTCAGATAGTGCCCTTCGTTGTCGTCTATGGTCACCCAGATGCTGCCGTCCTCGGCCAGCAGTTCGCGCAGCAGCACCAGGCGCGGCTGCATCATCGACAGCCACTGGCTGTGTTCGAGGTTGTCGTCGTAATGCTCGAACGCGCTTTTGGTGTTGTACGGCGGGTCGATGAAAATGCACTTCACGCGGCCGCGATAGAACGGCAGCAGCGCCTTGAGCGCATCGAGGTTGTCGCCCTGGATCAGCAGGTTGTCATCGCTCGCCACCCTCTCCCCCGGCCCCTCTCCCGCAAGCGGGCGAGGGGAGTGATGCTCGGACACGGGATCGAGCACACGGTACGGAACCTTATCGGATAAGGTCAGCGCCTCGGAGCGGTTTAGCCAGTCTAGCGTGGGCATGAGTTAACGATTCCCTGACTGACTTCCGGCTTTTTAAGTTGGTCTTTGTTCATGAATCCCGTTTGTTTTATTTATAGCCTGAGCGGATTGGCGAATCATACCGTCAAACCCATTTCGCAGGCCATGCTATCGGTTTCAGTCATTTCTTCCGGTCGCCCTGCGCTTGAATACTAGTCACCTATACGTGACCATCCAAATATGAAAAGGTTAAAGAATATATTTGCCCGGATGTGATCACATGGCACTAACCCGAAATTTCAAGCAAACAGTCATCGAGCGCGTCGAACGCGATCCAGAGTTTGCGAAAGCGCTGCTCGATGAAGCGGCAACCTTGTTTCTGAGTGACGAGCCGGAAACGGCGCGCCTCATCCTCCGCGATCTCGTGAATGCCACGGTGGGATTTGAACAACTGGCCGTGCTGACTGACAAACCCAGCAAAAGCCTGCACCGCATGTTATCGCCCAAAGGCAATCCAAGCATGGATAACCTCGCTGCTATTTTTGGTGCTATCCGTGCGCGCCTGAAAGTTGGAATTGAAGTTCATACGGTTGAGTTGGCATAGGAAGTCCAAGGCCATCCGAACACGCTGGGGGTATTATTGGGGGTATTCACAGAAATTGAACCAGTAAATATTTTGTGAATATCAAGCATTGATGCGGCTTTGAAGGACGCGGGTTCAATTCCCGCCGCCCCAATGACCAGTAACATAAACCTTATGTTACGTTTTTACGAACCGCTCCTGCACCCCAATACTGGCGCGGTTTTCGTTTGTTTGGCTGTTGGCCTCATCCAGCAACTCAAAGCTGCATAAGGGTGCCGCATTCAAGCCGAGCCTTGATAAATCAATCGAGACTGCCCATATTGATCTTCGCAGGTCTGCGATCATGCGGCCTTTGTATTTTGCCGAAATGGAACCATGTCAAGCGGCTTTTGATCAGACTCGGCTACCGGGAAAAACTGAAAATCAAAATGAGCTACATAACTGCCACGGGGCAACCTAAGAAAACAACCATCACTCTCCATTCAGGCTCATTTCCGGATTTAAAAACACTCATGCGGAATTGCCCAGATAATCCGACTTAGCGCCGCAACCCGGCGATCCATTTCGTATAAAGCCGTGCTGCGACTTCCTGCAGGCGCGGCAATTCGCCCGCCGCTTGCCGCTGCATTTCGGCGGCGGATTGAACCGCCGGGCTGTTCTTGGCAGCGAGGATTTCTTCCGCGCCGGCTTCGCACCAGGAAACGATCATTGCGGAGGTCATCTCGACGTGACATTGCAGCGCGAGATGTTTGCCGAGGGAATATGCCTGATTGGCGCAGTGCTCGCTGGACAGCATAAGTGTTGCACCTTGCGGCATGGAGAAGGTTTCGCCGTGCCAGTGGAACGCGCTGAAATGCCGCATCGCGCCGAACCATGCGCGCGCGGTGTCGTTGTCCGCCACCGCCACTTCGCCCCAGCCGATTTCCTTCACCGGGTTGCGCGATACCGTGCCGCCCAGCGCCTTGGAAATGAGCTGCCCGCCGAGGCAATGCCCCAATACGGGAATATCCATGGCTACCGCCTCGCGGATCAATGCCAGAGTTGGCGGTATCCACGGCAAATCGTCGTTGACGCTCATCGGGCCGCCCATGAATACCAGCCCGGAATAGGCTTCAGCGGAATGCGGCACAGCCTCGCCCGCATCGATGACGATCAACCGCCACGGGATTTGCCGTTCGTCGAGGAATTCGGCGAGATAACCGGGGCCTTCGGTAGAAGCATGGCGGAAGATGGCGACAGGTTTCATTTGTTAATCGGGATCGGGGATTGAGGGGTATGCAACGAGTGGAAAGCACTTACTTTCTCAATCTTTGGTTTTGTCGCGCTCGATCAAAGCATAGGCGGAATGATTATGAATGGACTCGAAGTTTTCAGACTCCACAATATAGGCGTCGATACGCTCGTCGGCATTCAGCACCGCCGCCACGTCGCGCACCATGTCCTCGACAAACTTGGGGTTGTCGTAGGCGCGTTCCGTGACGAATTTTTCATCGGGCCGTTTCAGCAGGCCGAATAGCTCGCATGAAGCCTGCTCTTCGGCGATACGTATCACGTCTTCGACCCAGACGAAACGGTTGGTGCGCAGCGTGAGCGTGACGTGCGAGCGCTGGTTATGCGCGCCGCGATCTGAAATCTTTTTCGAGCACGGGCACAGGCTGGTGACAGGCACGATCACCTTCATCGTGAAGCGCGGGTTGCCGCCGTTGCATTCGCCGATGAAGGTCACGTCGTAATCCAGCAGGCTTTTTACGCCGGACACCGGCGCGGTCTTGTTGACGAAGTAGGGAAAATTCATTTCTATGAAGCCCGACTGCGCTTCCAGCCGCGTCACCATTTCGCGCAGGATGCTGCCGAACGATTCCACCGAAATCTCGCGCTCGTGCTCATTGAGTATCTCGACGAAACGCGACATGTGTGTGCCTTTGAAATTATGCGGCAGATGTACGTACATGTTGAAAGTGGCGACAGTGTGCTGCACGCCGATGCTCTTGTCCTTGACTTTCACCGGATGGCGGATGCCTTTGATGCCGACGCGATTGATCGCCAGGTGGCGAATGTCGGCGGAGCTTTGCACATCGGCAATGGGCTTGGGTTTGGAGGATGTCATGGTGAAACTCCTTTCAATCTGTCTTCGATGTCCGCTACCAGCCCCTTGGCATCCAGGCCGCAACCCGCCAGCATCTGCGCGTGCTCGCCCTGCTCGATAAAACTGTCCGGCAAGCCGAGTTGCAGCAGCGGCACGGCAACGCCATGCTGCTGCAGGCATTCCGCCACCGCGCTGCCCGCGCCGCCCTGCACGGCGTTTTCTTCCACCGTGACCAGCAGTTCATGTTCGCGCGCCAGTTGCAGCACCAGTCCGGCATCCAGCGGCTTGATGAAGCGCATGTTGATCACGCTCGCATCCAGTCGTTCGCCAGCAGCCAGCGCGGGAGCCAGCATCGAACCGAACGCCAGGATAGCCACGCGCTTGCCTGCGCGGCGCAACTCGCCCTTGCCGACCGGCAGGGCGCGCATCTCCCGGTTGATCGCCGCGCCGGGGCCGCAGCCGCGCGGATAGCGCACCGCGCTCGGCGTATTCAATTGGTAGGCGGTATAGAGCATCTGGCGGCATTCGTCCTCGTCGGCCGGCGCCATCACCGTCATGTTGGGGATGCAGCGCAGGTAGGAAAGATCGAAGCTGCCCGCATGGGTCGCGCCGTCCGCGCCGACCAGCCCGCCGCGGTCGATGGCCAGCATCACCGGCAGGTTCTGGATCGCGATGTCGTGGATGAGCTGGTCATAGGCGCGCTGCAAAAAAGTCGAATAGATCGCCACCACCGGCTTGAGCCCGTCGCAGGCCAGACCGGCAGCAAACGTCAGCGCGTGCTGCTCGGCGATGCCCACGTCGAAATAGCGCGCCGGAAAACTTTTGGCGAATTCCGCCATCCCTGAGCCTTCGCACATCGCCGGGGTGATGCCGATCAGCCGCTCGTCCTGCGCCGCCATGTCGCACAGCCACTGACCGAACACCTCGGCATAAACGGGCTTGGCCGGCTGCTCTTCGGCCTGTGCAGGTTTGGCGGCAATGCCGTTGGCCGGGTCGAACTTGCTCACGCCGTGATACAGGACGCAGTCCTGCTCGGCATGCGCGTAGCCCTTGCCCTTCTGCGTGACCACATGCAGGAACTGCGGGCCTTCGAGCTGGCGGATGTTGCCCAGCGTGTCCAGCAGCACGTCCAGGTCATGCCCATCGATCGGCCCGATATAGTTGAAGCCGAATTCCTCGAACAGCGTGCCGGGGGTCACCATACCCTTGACGTGCTCTTCGGCGCGCTTGGCAAATTCCAGCACCGGCGGCATTCCCTTGAACATCTTCTCGCTGCCGCGCCGCATCGCCGCATAGAAACGTCCCGACATCAGTTTCGCCAGGTAATTGTTCAGCGCGCCGACCGGCTGCGAGATCGACATGTCGTTGTCGTTGAGCACGACCAGCAGATTGGCGTCGAGCGCGCCGGCGTTGTTGAGCGCCTCGAAGGCCATCCCGCCGGTCAGCGCGCCGTCGCCGATGACCGCCACCGCGCGCCGCTGCGATTTTTCCAGTTGCGCCGCCACCGCCATGCCCAGCGCGGCCGAGATCGACGTGCTGGAATGCCCGGTGCCGAACGCGTCGTAGGGGCTTTCGTCGCGCCTCGGGAAGCCGGCGATGCCACCCGCCATGCGCAGCTTGCCCATCGCTTCGCGCCGTCCGGTAAGTATCTTGTGCGCGTAGGTCTGGTGCCCCACGTCCCATACCAGCCGGTCATCCGGCGTGTTGAAAATGTAATGCAGGGCGATGGCCAGCTCGACCGTGCCGAGGTTGGAAGACAGATGCCCGCCGGTCTTGCTCACCGACTCGACCAGGAAGCAGCGCAGCTCGGCGGCGAGTTGCGGCAACTGCGCGCGCTCCAGCTTGCGCAGGTCGTCCGGGAGATTGATGGAAGCCAGCAATGATGGCATCAGAACTTTCTTAACACTATAAAATCGGCCAACTCGCGCAGACGCTGCGCCGCCGCACCGAACCCGGCCAGGGTTTCCAGCGCCTCGCGATGCAACCGCTGCGCCATGTCGCGCGCGCCGTGGATGCCGAGCAGGCTGACGTAGGTCGGCTTGTCGTTGTCCGCATCCTTGCCCGCGGTCTTGCCCAGCGTCGCGGTGTCCGCCTCGCAGTCGAGCACGTCGTCCACCACCTGGAACGCCAGGCCGATCAGCTTGCCGAAATGATCCAGCCTGTCCAGTTGTTCCGCAGAAACTGCTCCGCAGTGCGCGCCAAGCAGGATTGCGGCGCGGATCAGCGCGCCGGTCTTGTGGATATGCATGAATTCCAGTTCGGGGAGCGTAAGCGATTTGCCCACGCTGGCGAGGTCGATCGCCTGGCCGCCCGCCATGCCGCGCGAGCCGGAGGCCAGCGCGAGCAGCTTGACCATTTCCAGCTGGCGCGCCGCATCGTCGTTAACATGAAATTCGCGTAGCGATTCGTTTGCCCCCTCGCCCGCCTGCGGGAGAGGGTTGGGGTGGCTGGCCATGACACGGCGTTGCGGAGCATCCGGTGCGGGAATGGCCGCCTCACACCCGCTCCCGCAATCGGCTGGCTGCGCCAGTAACGTGTCGCGGGTGTGAGGGAAACGGGCATGCCCGTTCAGGCGATGCTCCGCGAGCAACTGGAACGCCAGCGTCTGCAGGCTGTCGCCGACCAGCAGCGCGGTCGCTTCGTCGTATTGCACATGGCAGGTCGGCTTGCCGCGGCGCAGCACATCGTCGTCCATGCACGGCATGTCGTCATGCACCAGCGAATAGGCGTGGATCAGCTCGACGGCGGCGGCGGCGACATCCACCCGCTTCTCATCCGCGCCGGCCAGTTCGCCCGCGGCGAACGCCAGCAGCGGGCGCACGCGCTTGCCGCCATCCAGCACCGCATAGCGCATCGCCTCGTGCAGGCGCTGCGGCGCGATGTCCGCGCGCGGCAGCAAACCGCGCAGCACTTCCTCGAAGCGCGCCTGGTGAGCGGCGACCCAGCTCTGGAAATCAGCCCCCATCAGCCCTGTCCTGAGCCTGTCGAAGCGGCCTGCCCTGCTTCGCCAGTGGCGGAAAAATCCTTCAGCACGCCATTCTCCAGCACGCTCACCTGCTGCTGCGCGTCTTCGAGGCGACCGCGGCAGAACGCCAGCAACTCCGCGCCGCGCTTATACGCCGCCAGCGAATCTTCCAGCGGCAGCTTGCCCGCCTCCATGTCGGCGACAATCTGCTCAAGCTCGGCCATTGCCGACTCGAAATCGGGCGTTTTTTGCGGTTTGCCAGACATAACCATCTCTGCGTTGCGAAAGACCGTCATTTTACCCAACCCATCCTGACTGAGCCAATTTATATTGCCCCACGCAAAATATTCGAGGAAAATCCGCACCCCACATTACCCATAAGCCCACGAAACAGGACGAAACATAAATACCGGCTTATGAGCAATCACATAATGAACCCTAGGAAACCTGTTGGCTTCGTCATTCCCGCGAAGGCGGGAATCCAGTTGATTAAACAATTCCCGCGTAGCGAGACAAAACCAGGGTGTTGTCCGCTTTGCGGAGTATTTATTTCGCTGGATTCCCGCCTTCGCGGGAATGACGCCGTTTGTGGCCTTATGTCCAATCTCACATGAAATCCTCCTGGATGCTGGTCGCCGGCTTGCTGTTCGGCTGCATGGGCGTGTTCGTCAAGCTCGGCGCGCCATATTTTTCGCATGTCGAACTGGTGTTCTACCGCTCGTTTATCGGCCTGTTGCTGATCTACACCATTTTGCGCCAGCAGCGCATCGGCCTCGCCACGCAACAGTGGCGCGGCCACCTGTGGCGCGGCATTTCCGGCTCGGTGGCGATGGTGCTGTTTTTCTACTGCATCACCGTGCTGCCGCTCGCCACCGCGGTCACGCTCAACTACACCGCGCCGCTGTTTCTCACCATCCTCACCATGCTGGTGTTCAAGGACAAGTTCCACCTGCCTTTGACCACGGCCATCGCGCTGGGATTCTGCGGCGTGGTGCTGTTGCTGCACCCGACGCTGGAACGCGAACAACTGCTGCCCGGCCTGCTCGGACTGATCTCCGGCTTCCTCGCCGGGGTCGCCTTCCTCAACATCAGGCAGCTCGCCGTAACCGGCGAGCCGGACTCGCGCACCGTGTTCTATTTCAGCCTGATCGCCTCGCTCGGCAGCGGCATCTGGCTGCTGTTCGGCACGGTGCATGCGGTCACCCCGCAAGGCCTCGCGATCCTGCTCGGCCTGGGCTTCAGCGCCACTCTCGCGCAGCTCGCGATGACGCGCGCCTACCGCACCGGCAAAACGCTGGTTGTCGGCAGCCTGTCCTACAGCACCATCGTGTTCGCCAGCCTGTTCGGCATGCTGCTGTGGGGCGAGACCCTGAGCCTTTCCAGTTGGCTGGGCATGGCGTTCATCATCGCCAGCGGTGTGCTAAGCTTGCGCCTGAGCCCGAAGCATTAACCAAGGAAGAAAAATATGATCACCATCGAACAAACCGACAACCTCGTCAACGTCGCCGTGCTCGGCGAATTCACCCTTGCCGATTTCAAGACATTCGAAGAGCAATCGCTGTACAAGCTCAAATCGCCCGGCCCGCTGAACCTATTGTTCGACCTGCGCGCGATGATCGACTACACCGTGGACGTCGCGTGGGAAGAAATCAAATTTTTCAGCCGCGAACACAACCACGACTTCAACAAGATCGCCGTGGTCACCGACGACCAGTGGCTCACCTGGCAGGCCTGGCTGTCGCGCCTGTTCATCGACGCCGAGATTTGCGTGTTTACGGATTATGATGAGGCGCAGGATTGGGTGCAGGGCTAAAGACCTCTGGGCAACTACTGCGCTTGGTGATACTTCGTCGAAAAGCAGCTCAAAATCCTCATGTATACACACATACATTCCGGTTTTTGCGAGTTGGGCGGCAACAGCAAGCCGCCCATCCCTGCCAAACCCGCTTCGCTGCTTTTCTCCTCGTCTGACCTGCGCTCGTCACGTTGCGCAGAGGCCTTGGAACTGTTGAATAAACTAAACCCTTGCTATTTCTTGGCAACACCTTTGTTAAAGTGCTTTAGCAAACCAACTTTACATTAGAGCCATGAACTTATCTCATCTCTTATCCTCGGTTTCTAACGCAGCCCACTGGGTATTAAAACGATGGGAGCCTATTGTAGTGATAAGCTCTCTTCTAGTATCGGTCGCCTCGATTTACGTAGCTTGGGTCGCTTTCAGCGTTTCCCAAACGCATAACACCGCAAGTACACGGCCAATTTTGCTCTTTGAAATAGCAAATCTTCCGGTCGAAAAAGAGGTGTATTTCGCTGTCAAGAACAATGGTGCCGGTCCGGCCGTGATAACTAATTTTGAACTCTACTTTGACGGCAAACCCCTGATGCCATTTCCATCGCCAGCCTTAATGGTGCTTGAACCTATGGGCGTCAAGATGAATGGCTTTACCTATCAAGATATTCGCCCGCCGCTGGTGATTCCGCCAGGGCAAAGTGTTGCGATGCTCTCCTTGCCAAAAGATTCATACGACCCTGTGGTAGCCGACGTCTTTCGCAAAGGATCGCACCGCATTTCAACAGTAGCTTGTTATTGCGGTCTATATGAAGACCAGTGTTACTACTCGAAGGTAGGCAGCGTTCCTTATCCAAATTCCTGTGCTAACCGCCCCCAATATAACCCACTAAAAGAAGTAATCGGTGAAACGCCAAAGAATTAAAGGAATCACCAAGAAGCGAGCGTAGCCCGGATGCAATGAAATGGAATCCGGGGCACTCCCGGATACACTACAGCCCCCCGGATTCCGCTTCGCTTCATCCGGGCTACTTCCTGCATTTTTTGATTGGAGCACCTCATCATCATGGCCATTCTCGTCATCATCACCCTGATATTGAGCATCGCGCTGCTGGTCGTCTGGCTGCGCTGGCGGCAGGCGGTGCGGGCGGACTTCATCCGCACTTACAGGTTCCCGCAGGGGTTATACGCGAAACTCCAGGCCAAGCGGCCCGAGCTGACGCTCAAGGATTGCCAGTTGGCGGCACGCGCGCTACGCCAGTTCTTTCTGGCCCACTTGAAGAGCGGCCGCCAGCACGTCGCGATGCCGTCGCAGGTCGTGGACGATCTGTGGCATGAGTTGACGCTGCACACGCAGGACTATAAGGCATTCTGCGAAAAGGCATTCGGGCGCTTCATGCACCATACGCCAGCCGTTACGCTGGGCGCAAGCAGGCAGGATAACGCCGGTCTGAGCCGCGCGTGGCGGTACACCTGCATCGACGAGAATATCGATCCCCGCAACCCTTTGCGCCTGCCGCTGCTTTTCGCGCTGGATACCAAGCTGAACATCCCCAATGGTTTCCGCTACGCGCCGAAACGCAATACGCGGCAGCGCGGAGATTACGGCGACAGCAGCGGTGGCGACGGCAGCGGAGTATCGATCCACTACGGCGAAGACTTTTCCGACTCAAGCTACGACGGCTGCTCGGACGGGATGGGCGATGCGTCTTCGAGCGATGGTTGCGGCGATGGCGGGGGCGGCGATGGAGGCGGCGGCGGGGATTGATCCAGTACCGGCTCGCAGAGAAAAGTTTGCCGCCGGCGCCGGCATTCAATATGATGCTAGTTCGCAAATCGCCATTACCCGGCACCACTCGATGAAGGAGAAAATCAAAAATGTATAACTTGTACAAACCCGAACAGCCTGCCGGCCTGATGGACTTCGTGCGCGCCGCCAAGTTGTGCGTCACCGAAATTACGCCCGCGGAGCTCAAGGCCAAGCTGGATGCGAAGGAAGGCCTTGTGCTTGTCGACGTGCGCGAGCCTGCCGAGTTCGAGCATGGCCATATCGGCGGGGCGCATCTCGTGCCGCGCGGCATCATCGAGGCCGCCGCCGACACGAGCTATCCCAAGCACTACCCGCCGCTGTCCGGCGCGCGCGACCAGCAGATCGTCATCTACTGCGCCACCAGCGGTCGTTCGGCCATGGCTGCTGCCGTGTTACAGATGATGGGATTCAAGAAAGTGCTCAATCTTGCCGGCGGCTATACGCGCTGGGAAGCCGAAGGCCTGCCGCAAGTCCGCGAAGCGGAATACTAGAAGGAAATAAAGCGCCCCGCTCCAAGGGGCAGGGTATTCCATGTCATTCCGGGCATGGCGAGGAATCTTAAGATCCCTCACTTCGTTCGGGGTGACAACAAGCGCCGCAAGCGGCGGGGAATTTGACCCAGAAAGATTAAAGAGGGGCGTTCTGGCTCGAAGTAAAGCTAGTCGGCGCGCAGCATTTTTTCGAGCAGCCTCCTGACCACGGCCGGCTCGAACGGCTTGTCGCAGACGCCCGACACGCCTGCCTGCTCCACCGCCGCCAGGCGGCTCTGGTTGCTTTCGCTCGACACCATCAGGATCGGCACGGTGCTTTGCCAGCTCTGGGTGCGGATGTATTCGGTCAATTCCTTGCCATCCATTTCCGGCATGTTGTAATCCGTGACCACCAGGTCGAAATAGTGTTCCTGGATGATCCCGACCGCCTGCTTGCCGTTCTCGGCTTCGGTGAAATTCTGGATGCCGAGGTTCTCCAGGACGCGGCGCATGAATGCGCGGGCGGTGCGGCTGTCGTCCACCAGCAGCACCTTGATGGTTTCGAGGTCGATCTCGCTGCCCACCGCGATTTTGTCGGTGTCCGGGTTCAGGAAGTCCAGCGAAGTGGCCAGAGCCTGCTTCAATTGCGCCACCGTGAACGGCTTGCCGAGAATGGCGCTCGACCCGCTCTGGCGCACCGGCTCCAGGTAATGCGGGTTGGATTCGCTGGATATCAGGATGAATGCGATACCGCTGGTCCAGTTGTCGGCACGCATGCGTACCACCAGTTCGCCGCCGGTCATATCCGGCAAATGCATGGAACTGATAACCACATCGGGGCGGTTTTCCAGCATCGCCTTCAGCGCACCGGAGCCTTCCTTGAACGCCCGGGTGACCATGACGCCGAGGCTCTTCAATTGCGACTCGATGAATTGCGATTGCGCCGTGGAAGGCTCGACCACGAAAACGCTCAGATCGCCGATGCCGGTCAGAAAAGACATGATGTTCCCTTATTGGTTTCGTTTGCTCACGGCAACAGCAAAAGCCCTGGCGTACTGCAATAGATCATCCAGGTTGGCCGTGCCATCGATGTAACGCTGTTGCATGTCCAAATCACCGGCATCCGGGCGGATGCCCTCGATGGCGAAATTGGCGCGCATCTGAGCGACGTGTTTTTCTCGTTCTGCTCTGGTCGTGGTGTCCATGATTCTGTTCCTTGAAAGAGCGATTATGCCAGCATCACACTATGGCAACGGTTACATAATACCGTATCAAAAAAGCAAAACCCGCCGAAGCGGGTTGTGCAGCCAAACCATGCCGGATCATTTCAGCCCGGATTATTTCAGCTTGGTTTCCTTGTATGCGACATGCTTGCGGGCCACCGGATCGAACTTGCTGAATTCGAGCTTTTCCGGGGTGGTGCGCTTGTTCTTGCTGGTGGTGTAGAAGTGCCCCGTACCTGCGGAGGACTCCAGCTTGATCTTTTCGCGTGCGCCTTTTGCCATGTTCGTTCTCCTTAGATTTTCTCGCCGCGTTCGCGCATTTCAGCCAGCACCGCATCGATACCGTTCTTGTCGATGGTGCGCAGCGCCGCATTGGTCAGGCGCAGGCTGACCCAGCGATTCTCGCCTTCTACCCAGAAGCGGCGGCGTTGCAGGTTCGGCAAGAAGCGGCGCTTGGTTTTGTTATTGGCATGGGAAACATTGTTCCCGGACATCGGGCCTTTTCCCGTCACTTGACATACACGTGCCATGGTTCTACTCCAACCGGAATTCAAAAGAGCGCGGATTCTACCGAATGAATGCGGAATGTTCAACCTGAATTTGCAATGCCGATATTTTGCGGCCTGTAACACTCCTGTCACACAAGCGCCCTAACATACGCTACGCCCCAAGCATTGCCGGTTTTCACCGGCAGGCGGCAACAAACAACCTCACGGAGACCTCATGCACAGCAAATTCATGCAATTCGCCATCGGCATCGCTGCCGCCGCCGCGCTGGCCTGTGCCGGCACAGGCCGCGCAACCGGCATCACCGGCGCGGGCGCGACCTTCCCTTACCCGATCTATGCCAAGTGGGCCGAGGCCTACAAGGCGCAGACCGGCGTCGGGATGAATTACCAGTCCATCGGCTCCGGCGGCGGCATCAAGCAGATCACCGCCAGAACCGTGGATTTCGGCGCATCCGACATGCCGCTCAAACCGGAAGAACTGGAAAAGAACGGCCTGATGCAGTTTCCGGCCGTGATCGGCGGCGTAGTGCCCGTAATCAATGTCCCCGGCATCGGGGCGGGCACGCTGAAACTCGACGGCGCGGCACTGGCCGGCATTTATCTGGGCAAGATCATCAAGTGGAACGACCCCGTGCTGGCGGCGCTGAACAAGGACATCAAACTGCCCAATGAATACATTATCGTGGTGCATCGCTCGGACGGCTCCGGCACCAGCTTCATCTTCACCAACTATCTGTCCAAAATCAGCGCCGAATGGAAATCCGCCGTGGGCGAAAGCACCGCGGTTTCCTGGAAAGTCGGGATCGGCGGAAAAGGCAACGAAGGCGTGGCCGCCAATGTGCAACGGATGAAGAACACCATCGGCTATGTGGAATACGCCTACGCGATGCAAAACAGGATGAACACCGTGCAGATGAAGAATCGCGACGGCCAGTTCGTCAAACCGGAAGACAACAGTTTCAAGGCAGCCGCAGCCGGCGCGCAATGGGACAAGGCGCCGGGTTTCTACAAAATCCTGACCGACGAGGCGGGCAAGGAAAGCTGGCCGATCAGCGGCGCGACTTTCATCCTGATGCACAAGGTGCAGGAAAAACCCGCGACCGGCAAAGAGGTGCTGAAATTCTTCGACTGGGCTTACGACAAGGGCGGCAAGCTGGCTGCCGACCTGAACTATGTGCCGTTGCCGGAGAACGTCGTGAAACTGATTCGCGCAGCATGGAAAGCGCAAATCAGGGATGCGTCCGGCAACGCGCTGGTGCAATAGGCGGGCGCTGCCAGACCTTAACGCACCCGTAATTTTTTTCGCCGACCAACCCGATTTATGCCGACTTTTTTACTCGAAGCCAGACTTAAACGGCACACCATCCTGGACCTGCTGTTCCGCAACCTGACGCGCGTCTCGGCATTCGGCGTGCTGGCGCTGCTCGTGGCCATCCTCGCATCGCTGATCGTTGGCAGCCTGCCCGCCATCCGCGCATTCGGCTTCGGCTTCCTGGTCAGTTCCGAGTGGAATCCGGTCGGCGAACATTTCGGCGCGCTGGTGCCGATCGCCGGGACGCTGGCCACTTCCGCCATCGCGCTCGCGATCGCCGTCCCGGTCAGCTTCGGCATCGCCCTGTTCCTCACCGAACTGTCGCCGCGCATCCTGCGCCGCCCGCTCGGCATTGCCGTCGAATTGCTGGCCGGCATTCCCAGCATCATCTACGGCATGTGGGGCCTGTTCGTGTTCGCGCCGCTGTTCGCCGACCATATCGAGCCGTGGATCAACGAGCATATCGGCACGCTGCCGTACCTCGGCCCGTTCTTCTCCGGCCCGCCGATGGGCATCGGGGTGCTGACCGCAGGCATCATCCTCGCCATCATGGTGATCCCGTTCATCGCGTCGGTGATGCGCGACGTGTTCGAGGTGGTGCCGACGCTGCTGAAGGAATCGGCCTACGGGCTGGGCGCAACCACCTGGGAGGTTATGTGGCAAGTAGTGCTGCCCTACACCAGGATCGGTGTGGTCGGCGGCATCATGCTGGGGCTGGGGCGCGCGCTGGGCGAAACCATGGCCGTCACTTTCGTCATCGGCAATGCGCACGAGCTGAACCGGTCCCTGCTAATGCCCGGCAACAGCATCGCCTCGGCGCTCGCCAACGAATTCACCGAGGCCTACGGCGATCTCTACACCGCCGCGTTGATCGAGCTCGGCCTGATCCTGTTCTTCATCACCTTCGTGGTTCTGTCGCTCGCGCGCTACCTGCTTTACAAGCTCGGCAAGCGCGAAGGCCAGGCCACCTGACGGGCATGACGATGATGCCAACCCTGATCATGAAATTTGCCTTGCCCGTCTCCCCCACCCCAACCCTCCCCCGGAGGGAGAGGGGGCAAACGAGTCGCTGCGCAAATTTCACACTAACGCCATGCTGAACCTGTATACCCGCCGCCGCATCGTCAACGCCACGGGGCTCGCCGTCTCGATGCTGGCCATGGCGTTCGGCCTGTTCTGGCTGTGCTGGATTCTATGGACGCTGCTGGAGCATGGCTTGCCCGCGCTCGCCCCGGTGGTGTTCACGCAAATGACCCCTCCGCCGGGCAGCAACGGCGGCCTGCTCAACGCCATCGCCGGCAGCCTGGCGATGACGCTGGTCGGCACGCTGATCGGCACGCCCATCGGCATCCTCGCCGGCACCTATCTGGCCGAATTCGGCCAGCGCGGCTGGCTCGCTCCGGTCACGCGCTTCATCAACGACGTGCTGCTCTCCGCGCCGTCGATCGTCATCGGGCTGTTCGTTTACGAAGTTTATGTGATCCGGGTCAAACATTTTTCCGGCTGGGCGGGCGCGCTGGCATTGTCCATCATCGTCATTCCGATCGTGATCCGCACCACCGAGAACATGCTGCGCCTGGTGCCGACCACGCTGCGCGAAGCGGCGGCGGCGCTCGGCGCGCCGCAATGGAAAATCATCAACTTCATCACGTTGCGCGCGGCGCGCGCCGGAATCATCACCGGGGTGATGCTGGCCGTCGCGCGCATCAGCGGCGAGACCGCCCCGCTGCTGTTCACCGCGCTGAACAACCAGTTCTGGAGCAGCAACATGGACCAGCCGATGGCGAATCTGCCGGTGGTGATTTTCCAGTTCGCCATGAGCCCTTACGAGGACTGGCAAAAACTGGCATGGGCCGGCGCGCTGCTGATCACCTTCAGCGTGCTGACGCTCAACATCCTGGCGCGCGTGCTGTTCCGGCAGAAGGCCACCTCTCATTGACAAGGTTTGCAAATGATCGCTGAAAATACCGCCAACCAAATAATCGTCCCGAAAATAATAGTCAGGGATCTCAGTTTCTATTACGGCGATTACTGCGCGCTCAAGAACATCAACCTGAGCATCGCCGAAAAGATGGTGACCGCGTTCATCGGCCCGTCCGGCTGCGGCAAATCCACGCTGCTGCGCACCTTCAACCGCATGTACCAGCTCTACCCCAAGCAGAGAGCGACCGGGGAAATCCTGCTGGACGGCGAAAACATCCTCGATAAAAAGCAGGACCTGAACACTTTGCGCGCCAAGATCGGCATGGTGTTCCAGAAACCCACGCCGTTCCCCATGTCGATTTACGACAACATCGCGTTCGGCGTAAAGCTCTACGAGAGTCTCGGCAAGAACGACATGGACGAGCGCGTCGAATGGGCGCTGCGCAAGGCCGCGCTGTGGGACGAAGCCAGGGACAAGCTCCGGCAGAGCGGCACCAGCCTGTCGGGCGGGCAGCAGCAACGCCTGTGCATCGCACGCGCCATCGCCGTCAAGCCGCAGGTGCTGCTGCTCGACGAGCCGACCTCGGCGCTCGACCCGATCTCGACCGCGCATATCGAAAAACTGATCGACGAACTGAAGGAGGACTTCACCATCGTCATCGTCACGCACAACATGCAACAAGCCGCGCGCGTCTCCGATTACACCGCTTACATGTACCTGGGGGATTTGATCGAATTCGGCGAAACCAGCACGGTGTTCACCAACCCGAAGCGCAAGGAAACCGAGGCCTACATCACCGGCAGGTTCGGTTAAGCGGACCGCATTCCCGCAAGCGTAGGGCGGGCTATGCCCGCCGAATAAAACTGTCGGGCGTAGCCAGACGGATTATTGTATTTTTAAAATGGAAAGGGAATCACGCTGCCCGGCGGCGGTGGCGGACGAATTCGATAATGGCAGGCAGCAGCGAGATGGCGATGATGCCGAGGATTATCAGGGTGAGGTTGTTCTTGACGACCGGAATGTTGCCGAAGAAATAGCCTGCCACGGTAAGGCTGCCGATCCACGCCAGACTGCCCAGCGCGCTGAACAGCATGAACAGCCGGTAATGCATCGAGCCGATACCCGCGACGAACGGCGCGAAGGTGCGGATGATGGGCAGGAAGCGCGCGAAGATGATGGTCTTGCCGCCGTGCTTCCCGTAGAAAGCATGGGTCTTGTCGAGGTGTTCGCGCCTGATGAGCCCGTTCGTGCGTTTCAGCAGGCGCATCCCGATCAGCCGCCCGACCCAGTAATTGGTGTTGTCGCCGCCGAATGCGGCCAGCATCAGCAGCGGCGCGAGCCATTCCAGCCGCAGCGCACCCAGGCCGCACAGCGCGCCCGCCACGAACAGCAGCGAATCGCCGGGCAGGAATGGCGTCACCACCAGCCCGGTCTCGCAATAGATGATCAGGAACAGGATGGCGTATATCCATACGCCATATTGCTGTGCAAGCGCCAGCAGGTGAACGTCAAGATGCAGGATGATGTCGATGAATGTTGCTAGTAAATCCACGGTGAGGAAGCCTCAGAAATCGTCATTCCCGCGAAGGCGGGAATCCAGCGAATTTGTCAAAAATGGAGTTGGGCTTTGCCCTCCGCGCTGCGGAGGCTTTTTTATCGGACTGGATTCCCGCCTTCGCGGGAATGACGGGGTTTGAATTATTGGAAACATCCCTACGGCAAAACTTCTTCGGCCTCGGTCTTCTCCGGCTTGATGAAATCTTCGCGCGACACGCCGAGCAGCATCAGCAGCGGGCTGGCAACCAGCACCGAGGAATAGATACTGAACAGGATGCCGATGGTCAGCGCCATGGCGAAGTAATGCAGCGTCTCGCCGCCGAGGAACAGCATCGCGCCGACCATCATCTGCGTACAGCCGTGGGTGATGATGGTGCGCGACATGGTGCGGGTGATCGCGTTGTCGATGATTTCCGCCACCTCTGCCTTGCGCATGGTGCGGAAGTTTTCGCGGATCCGGTCGAACACCACCACCGACTCGTTCACCGAATAGCCCAGCACCGCCAGCACCGCCGCCAGCACGGACAGCGAAAATTCCCATTGGAAGAAGGCGAAGAAGCCGAGGATGATGATCACGTCATGCAGGTTGGCGATAATGGCGGACAACCCGAATTTCCATTCGAAGCGCAACCACAGGTAGCCGACGATGCCCAGGCTGACCAGCATCAAGGCGAGCGCGCCGTTCTCCACCAGATCCTTGCCGACCTGCGGGCCGACGAATTCCACGCGGCGCATCTCCACGCCGGTATCCTGCTTGCGCAGGCTGTCCATCACCTGTTCGCTCAATTTCGCGCCGGCGAGATTCTGCTTGAGCGGCACCTGGATCAGCACATCGTGGCTGGAGCCGAAATTCTGCACCAGCGCATCCGGCAACCCGGTTGCGGCAAGCTGCTCGCGCACCTTGTGCAGATCGGCGGGCTGCGCGTAATGCACTTCGATCACCGTGCCGCCGGTAAAGTCCACGCCGAAATTCAGCCCCTTGGTGGCGAGGAAAAATACCGCGAACAGGAACGTCACCAGCGAAATGCTGGTAGTGAATTTCCCGTAGCTCATGAACGGGATGTCTTTTTTGATCTTGAAAAATTCCATGTTTATTACCCTTGGGCATGCCTGAACCAAATGTAGGTCGGGCTTCGCCCGACATGGTGGGCAAAGCCCACCCTACGCCAATATATCCCTAACCTATCGCCACCTTGGCGAGGCGCACCTTGCGCCCGTAAATCAGATTCACCAGCGCGCGCGAAATCAGCACCGCGCTGAACATCGACGTCAGGATGCCGAGGCACAGCACCACCGCAAAGCCCTTGACCGGGCCGGAGCCGAACATGAACAACGCTACACCGGCAATCAGCGTGGTGGCGTTGGAGTCGAGAATGGTGCCGAACGCCCGGTCATACCCGGCGTGGATCGCGGCCTGCGGCGTGGTGCCGTTGCGCAGTTCCTCGCGGATGCGCTCGTTGATCAGCACGTTCGAGTCGATCGCCATCCCCAGCGTCAGCGCGATACCCGCCATGCCGGGCAGGGTAAGCGTGGCTTGCAGCATCGACAGCAATGCCACCAGCAGCAGCAAGTTTGCAGCCAGCGCCAGCATGGAAATCGTGCCGAACATCAGGTAGTAGGCCATCATGAATACCGCGACCATGATGAAGCCGATCTTGGTGGAATCGAAGCCGCGCTTGATGTTGTCCGCGCCGAGGCTGGGGCCGACGGTGCGCTCCTCGACGATCTCCATCGGCGCCGCCAGCGCGCCGGCGCGCAGCAGCAGCGCGGTGTCCTGCGCTTCCAGGGTGCTCATCCGGCCACTGATCTGTACGCGCCCGCCGCCGATTTCCTCGCGGATCACCGGCGCGGTGACGATTTCGCCCTTGCCTTTCTCGAACAGGATGATCGCCATGCGCTTGCCGACGCCCTCGCGCGATGCGTCCTTGAATTTGCGCGCGCCGACACCGTCCAGGTTGATGTGCACGGCAGGCTCGTTGCTGCGGTTGTCGAAGCCGGGCTGCGCATCGTTGATGCGCTCGCCGGTCAGGATCACCTGCTTCTTCACCAGCAGCATGTTGCCTTCGCGATCCTTGAACATCTCGGTACCGAACGGCGCGGCCGTGCCGGGAACGGCCTGGTGTTCTTCATCGACCATGCGCACTTCCAGCGTCGCGGTACGCCCCAGAATATCTTTAGCTCGCGCCGTGTCCTGCACACCGGGCAGCTGCACCACCACGCGGTCTGCGCCCTGCTGCTGGATCACCGGTTCGGCCACGCCCAGTTCGTTCACGCGGTTGCGCAAAGTCAGCAGATTCTGCTGCACGGCGGAATCCTGGATGCGGCGTTCGGCCTCCGGCTTGAGCGCGGCCTGCAGCACGAACTCGCCGCCCGCTTCTTTGGTGTTCAACGCGTAGTCGGTAAAACGCTGCTTGATTTCCGCTTCGCCCTTGCCGCGCGCGTCGGCATCGCGGAATTTCACCAGCAGCATGTTGCCTTCGCGGCTGACGCCGGAATAAGCTATTTTCTGGTCGCGCAACGCGCTGCGGATATCGCCGGTGGCGGCTTCCAGCGCCTTGCCCAGCGCGGCTTTCATATCTACCTGCAACAGGAAATGCACACCGCCGCGCAAGTCCAGGCCAAGGTACATCGGCAGCGCATTA
The DNA here is from genome assembly GCA_963828205.1 of uncultured beta proteobacterium. Taxonomy (GTDB): domain Bacteria; phylum Pseudomonadota; class Gammaproteobacteria; order Burkholderiales; family Gallionellaceae; genus Gallionella. The sequence goes on along the minus strand of CAWHDU010000004.1, from coordinate 397,672 downwards.
AGGCTGGTCAGCCAACGCGGCGAACGCGACAACAAGTTGAGCGCGACCATATAGTCTTCGCCCAATTGTGCAATCAGCACATCCTTGGCTTTCAACTGGTTATCGGTATCGGCAAAGCGCGCCTTGACGCTGTTGCCGTCGAGCGCAACTACTTCCGTGTTAAGGGCGGCTGCCTTCAGAATTTTCCCCACGCGCTCCTGCAATATTGCATCCGCCTTCAGGCTGGCGCGCAACGGCGATATTTGTACTGCGGGCGATTCGCCGTAAAAATTCGGCAGGGTGTAAACCAGCCCGGCCAGCAACGCGGCCAGAATCAGCAAATATTTCCACAACGGATAATGATTCATCGAAACCTCTTTATTAACGCTCGCAACAATTTCTGCCGGAAAATAGCCGGGATTACTTGATAGCCTTGATGGTGCCCTTGGGCAGCACAGCCGCAATCGAGGCTTTCTGCACCGTCACTTCGATATTCTCGGCGAGCTCCACGCCCAGATATTGCTCGTACACTTTACTGACGCGACCCAATTCGCCGCCCGCCGTCACCACTTCGTCGCCGCGCTGCAATGCATCGATCATGGCCTTCTGCTCCTTGGCGCGCTTGCTTTGCGGGCGCAGGATGAAAAAATAAAATACCGCAGCCAGAACGATCAGCGGGAGAAAATCCATGATGCCGGCACCCTGCGCCGGCGCGGCTGCTTCGGCATAAGCGTTACTGATAAACATTGTTCGATCTCCGGTGATAAATCAAAAGGCGCGCATTCTAACATGAAGCGGCTTGGCATAAAGTCCCGCGCGCAACCCGGATTCCGCGAATGAAATTCAACCGCGGAATTTGGGTAAACCCGGCAGTTGGACGGTTATAGTGCGTGTTTTCGTGGCGGCTGCATCACTTCGTACCCGGTCTCTGCAGCGCCCCTTCCAGTACCAGCATCGGGATGAAGCGGCGGTTGAGCGCCAGCCACAGCCCTATCGGCGCCAGCGCGGGCAGAATCAACGCGCCGAACTGGTAGCCCAGCACGATCATTTCGACCTGCCATGATGCGAATCCGGTTTGCGCCGACACGTCCGGCCCTGCGGTGACCGCCGCCTGTTTGAGAAGATCGAAGCAGATGCCCCATGCCTGGAACGGCACCAGCAGCAACATCCCCAGCGCCAGCTTGCGCCAGCGTTTTGCCTCGCTTCCGGCCAGCAGCAGGGCGGCAAATAGCGGCAACCCGAAACCGTATGCCAGCGGGTTCGCTTCCAGCACCAGGGTGTATTCCCCCTCCGGCATACCGGGAGCTGCACCGACCCTCAAGGCGGTGGCCACGCTAAAAATGCGTTGTCCCCAGTGCACCGATTCCACCCAGCCGGAGAAGTTCGATTGCATGATCCAGCCCGATACCGCGACGGCAGGGCCGTTGAACCATTCCGCCTTCCAGTACCACAGACCGATGCACGCTGGCAGCCAGAGGGCTGCTTTGAGCAGGAAGAAATAAAGAGGGTTACGCGGCATGGCAGGTTTCATTACCCGTTGATGGCATGGCGCGTATCCAGATCAGCCATACCACCAGCACGTCCAGCATGATGAGCCCCTGCCACAGGTAGAGATGGGCAAACTCGAAGGCATCCATGCGCCATTGACCCAGATAGAAAAGGCTGATGATGCGCAGGATATTGACCGCCTGCACGATGACCATGCCAAGCAGGAGCCCCAGCAGTTTGTGGCGCCAGGGGGCGGGGAAAGCGAGCATGGCCGCCGCGAGGACGATACAGGCTTCGACCGCGTTGCAGCCGGCCTCGATGGCAACACCGAAACCGTTGGCCTGATTGTGGATGGTGTTGCCGTAGGAAACGACTGTGCGGTCGAACGGGGCGATCAGCGAGGCGCCGAAGCCGGCCAGCCAATCCGTCCAAGGGCGCACCAGAGTCTGTCCGGGCGGAGTGAGTTCAAGCGCGAACAGCCCGCCCAAGATTAACAAAAACGAGAACAGGAATTTCAGCACGGTCTCGTCATGACTTGGCCTGCCGCCGCAAGCCCGCCAACCCGGACAGCCCCACCAACCCGGCCAACGCCAGCATTGCCCATTCGGAGAGCGTCGGAATGCCCGTCGCGCCACCGCCCGGTACCCCCGGCCCGCCCTGATCGACGATGGTTCCGTTGGCCGCGAAGTCGTCGTCGCCGAGACCGCCGTCGGCGATGCTGAAGGTCGCGGTGGCACCGACGATGGTGGCTGGAAGGATGTACCAGTGCGCCACGGCATTTCCCGGCGTGGGGCCGTATTTCCAGTATTGCGTTCCCGCAGGCAGGGCTTGCGGGTAGGTGATGGTCAGGGTGATGGTCGAGCCTGCGGTGCAGCCGCCGGTGGTGAAGTCGAACAGGCCCTGCGGGAAGCTGACGCCTGCCGGGGCGCTGCCGGCGGGCGGGCTGGCGGCGTGGCCGCTGAGCGGGATGAACTGGCTCACCGTGTAGGTGCAGCCCGCCCCGCCGCCGGTGAAGCTGGCGGTGATGTTGCCGGTGCCGGTGGCGGATGCGGCGGTGTAGGTCTTGGCGCCGTCGGCCAGGAAGCTGGCGGTGACGCTTTTGGCGCTTGTGACGTTGCTCAGGATGCAAGTGGCGCCGGTGCAGTCGCCGCTCCAGCCGGTGAAGCTGTAGCCGCCGCCGGGGGTGGCGGTGCAGGTGCTGCCGCCGCCGTGGCTTACCGGGTTGGGCGCGCAGCTCGCTGTGCCGCCGGTTCCGGCGCTGACTGTGATGGCGTAGGTGGGCACACTCGCCACCGTCAGAACGCCGTCCGCAAAGGTGATGTCGTAGCCTCGCTGGTTAGAGTAAAGCCCGCCGGGAGTGATGGTGTAACTGCCGACATTGACCGCCCCTTGCGAGGTGCCGCCGTAGCTCGCCGTGCCGAGCAGATTGGCGTTAGGCGGGGTGGAATAGCTCACGCCGTTGCCGCCGCTGTAGGCCAGACCGTCGTAGGTCTTGGCGGCGTTGCTGGCGGTGACGGTGAGCGGCGTGAGGAAGCTCTTCAGCAACGGAGCCGTATGTCCCTCGTAGATGCGCCAGGTGTTGGTGAAGTCAAAGCCAACGAAGGTCGATTGAGTCTGCATCAGCGTGGTGGTATTGACGCCCGTGCCGCCGGCGCTGGTGGCTTGGCCGCTGGTTTGTTTGTTCCAATAGCTGTTGGTCGCCGTGCTGCCGCCATTCATGACGCCGACCAGCCCGCCGACGCTGCTGCTACCGGAGACCGCGCCCGTGGCATAGCTGCGGGCAATGGTCGAGGTGGTGGTGTTGGAGCCGACCAGCCCGCCGACAAAGCCGCCGCCGGTCACCGCACCGCTCGCATAGCTGTCGGCAATGGAGGAACCATTATCATAAAATCCCGCCAAGCCGCCGACCCAGTCACGTCCGCTGATGGTGACGTCGGCATAACTGCCGGAGATATGGCTGTTACTGCCCAAGCCTACCAACGCGCCAACCCCATCGCGACCGGAGATGCTGCCGCCCGAGAGTCCGACATCGCGCACCGTACCGAAAAAGTAGCCGAACAAGCCGATGTAGTCGCTGGCTGGGCGGTTGATGGTCAGCCCGGTGATGGTGTGGCTCCGGCCGTCGAAGATGCCGATGAAGTTGGCGGCCAATGTTCCCACTGGCGCGAAGCCGGAGCCGCTGTTCCAGTTGGCCGTGCCGCTCGCATCCACGTCGTTGGCAAGCTGGTAGTTCTTGTTCAGCAGCATGCCGCTCGACCCCATGCCCTGCATGCCGTAAATGTCGGCCAGCCGGTAGGGCGTGCCGACCGTGCCGTCGCCGGAAAGCGCGCGGACGAAGCTGCCGCCGGAGATGCGGAAATCCTGCGCGGCGAAGGCCGGCAGGCTGGCGTTCACCTGCCGCCAGGTGCCCGCTTGCAGGTTGAAGATCGCCGTGCCGGTGCCGCTGACCGCGGCGCTTTGGGTGATGGTGCCGCTGGTGTTGACAGCCAGCGTGCCGCTGGTCCAGGTGATCGGGTTGGTCAATGCGATGTCGCCCAGGGCGCTGCCGGCGGTGGCGATGCTGCGGCTGCCCGCGCTCAGGTCGTAGCCACTCTGGGTCGAGTAGTGGCCGCTCGCGTCCGAGGTGGCGGTGTAGCTGTTGGCGGCGGGGCTAGCGAGCGTCAGCGTGGTGCCCGCCGTGCCGCCCAGCACCTTGGCTGCGTCGAATGCCACCGCCCCGGTGACCGCGCCGATGTTGCCGAGCGCCGCGCCGCTGCCGTCGTAGGCCGGCACCAGCGTGAGCGGCGTGAGAAAGTCGCGCAGCAGCGGATAAGTGTAGCCGTCGTAAATGCGCCAGACCGTGGCCGTGCCGCCGGCGGCGTCGATGCCCCAGCCGGCGAAGGTGGCGAGGCTCTTCATCTCGGCGGTGGTCTTGCCGACGGCGGTGAAGGTGCCGGCGTTGTCGCCGAAGCCGGTGGCCTGACCGGAGGTCTGGGTATCCCAGAAGCTCGTATTGACCGTGCCCGCCGAGTTGCCCACCAGTCCGCCGCACAGGATCATCCCCGAGGAGGAACAACTGATCAGGCCAGTGGCATAGCTGTTGGCGACCGTGCCGCCACCAAAGACCCATCCCACCAGCCCGCCGCCGATGGCGCTGTTGTGCTGCCAATCGGTGGCGGTGACCGCGCCGATGGCATAGCTGTTGGTGATCGTGCCGCCATTCATCACTCCCGCCAGCCCCCCGGCTACTGTGCCGCCGCCGGAACTGGATGTGCTGCCGACGCTGGCGGTGCTGTAGGACTTGGCGATGGTGCTGCTGTTGGCATAGCCCACCAGCCCGCCGACATTCGTGGTGCCGCTGACACTGCCGGTGCTGTAGGCGTTACCGATGATACCGTCGTTGAATCCCGCCAGCCCGCCGACGTCGTTTCTGCCGGTGATGGCCGCGTTGGTCAGCCCGATATTGCGCAGCGTTGAACCTTGGGTGTAGCCGAACAGGCCGATGTCATCGGTGGCGGGGCGGTTGATGGTCAGGTTCGCGATGGCGTGGCCGAGGCCGTCGAAGACGCCGGTGAATGCGGATGCCTGGCTACCCACCGGCGCGAAGCCTCCTGCCGCGTACCATGCGCCCTGACCGGTTGGCGTGGCGTCGATGTCGGCGCCCAGCACGTACTTGCCGGCGAGGTTGCCGACCATGCCTTGCAGGGTGCCGTCGCCGCTGCTGGCCGATGTGCCCAGGCCGGTGACAATGGTGTAGCCGACGCTGCCGCCGTTGCTGCCGAGCTTGGTGCTGAAGCTGCCGGTGGCGGCGAGGTTGACCGGGACATGCAGGTTGTAGCTGGCGGTGTTGCCCGCCGCTACCGCGCCCTGGCCGTATTCCAGGATCAGGCTGGCGGTGCCGGAAGCGTTGAGGTTTGCATTGATGGCGATGTTGCGCTGGGCGGAAAGGGTCAGGCTGTTGGCGAGCCAGGAAACGGCGCTGTTGACCGAGATGTCGCCGTTATCGGCTCCCGCCCCCGCCGTGCCGATAACCGTCGCCCCTGCGGACAGGTGCGTTGCAACCTCCGACGCCAGCACGGTCGAGCCGTTGGCGCTGGGCGTCCAGGTGTTCCCGACCCACGAGCCGCCGCTGCTCGACCCGGAAGCCGCGATGGTCACGTTATAAGCGGCCTGGGCGCACGTCGCCGCGCCGAGCACCCCCACCGCCACCCACAACCCCCGCTTGAAACTTTGCCACATCGATATTCTCCCCGATCGTTATTTGCCCTGAGGTTTTTTCGGGGCTGCACCCGCAAGGGGCATGCCCGCCGGGAGCGGCAGCAAAGCTGCTCGCACCGGCGACAAAGCCCCTCCTACAAAACCGCGCGCCGCCGCATCGCGCCCATCCCGAACATTCCCAGCATTCCAGCCAGCAGGATCAAGCCCCACTCGGACAGGGTCGGGATGGATGCCGTGCCCCCTCCGCCCGGTACGCCCGGCCCGCCCTGATCGACGATGGTGCCGTTGGCCGCGAGGTCGTCGTCGCCCAGCCCGCCGTCGGTGATGCTGAAGGTGGCGGTGTTGCCGGCGATGGTGGCGGGCAGCACGTACCAGTGCGGTACGGCGTTACCCGGCGTGGGGCCGTATTTCCAGTACGACGCGCCCGCCGGAATGGTTTGCGGGTAGGTGATGGTCAGGGTGATGGTCGAGCCTGCGGTGCAGCCTCCGGTGGTGAAATCGAACAGTCCTTGCGGGAAGCTGACGCCCGCCGGGGCGCTGCCTGTGGGTGGCGAGGCGGCATGGCCGGTGAGCGGGATGAATTGCGCTGCGGTATAGCCGCAGCCCGCGCCGCCGCCGGTGAAGGTGGCGGTAATGTTGCCGGTGCCGGTGGCGGAGGGGGCGGTATAACTGGGCATAACGGTCAGCGCGCCGTTGTTGTAGGTGATGATGTAGTTGCCGGACGTCAGTCCGCTTGGAGTGATGACATAGCTGCCCGCGCTTATTGCGCCCTGCGATGTACCGCCGTAAGCCAATGTACCGCCCAGCACGCCCGCCCCTTCGCTGTTGACAAAGCCGCTGTAGCTCACGCCGTTGCCGCCGCTGTAGGCGAGACCGTCATAGGCCTTGGTGGCATTGTTGGCGGTGATGCTCAGCGGTACGGTGCTCACCGTCAGGTTGCCGTTCACATAGCTGATGTCGTAGCCCTGCTGACCCGACCAGTAACCGCCGGGCGTTATGGCGTAGCTGCCCGCGTTTACCGCTCCCTGCGAATTGCCGCCATAGCTCAGGCTGCCGGAGAGCGCCGCGACCACCGACGGGTCTGACCAGGTGACTCCGTTGCCGCCGGAATAAGCCGCGCCATCGTAGGTTTTTACAGCGGCGGTGGCGGCGGCGCTCACGGGCGTCATGAAGACCTTGAGCAGCGGCGTGGTGTGGGTATCGTAGATGCGCCAGATGTTGGTGAAGTCGAAGCCGGTGAAGCTCGCCTGGGTCTGCATCAGCGCGACGGTGTTGATACCCGTGCCACCGGCGCTGGTTGCCTGGCCGGAGGTCGTTTTGTCCCAGTAGCTGCTGGTGACGGCGCCGGTGTTTTGAGCCACCAGCCCGCCGAAGCCGAACCCGCTACCGCTGACCGCGCCGTTGCTGTAGCTGGTGGCGATGGAGCCGGAGCTGCTTCCCGCCAGCCCGCCGATGCCGTTGACGCCGCTGACCGTGCCGCTGGCATAGCTGTTGGTGATGGTGCCAAAGAGCCCGCCGACCAGTCCGCCGATAACGGCGTTGCCGCTCACCGTGCCGGTGGCATAGCTGTTGCTGATGACGGCGCCGCCGCCGGCATCCCCTCCCAACAGGTGGCCGACATAATTGTGCCCGATGACGCTGCCGCCCACGAGCCCCACGTTGCGCAGCGTGGCGGTGGAGACGTAACCGAACAAACCGATGTTGTTGATGGCGGGGCGGTTGATGACGAGGCCGGTAATGGTGTGGCCGAGACCGTCGAAGATGCCGGTGAACAGGCCGACCGACAAGTCCCCCACCGGCGCGAAGCCGGCGCTGCCCCACAGGCTGCCGGCCATGTCGGCGGTGAGGTCGAGGTTGTTGGCCAGGGTGTAGCTGGCGGCGAGATCCATGGCCATCATCTGCAACTGGTGGCCGTTGGTGATCCGGGTACTGTATTCGCGGCGCAGGAAGGGCCGGGTGTTGGTGTCGTCCATCCACCAGGTGGTGCCGAAGTTCCAGCCGGCGTAGCTGGCCTGGGTCATGGCATTGGCGGTGGTCAGGCCGGTGGCGGAGAAGGCGCCGTTGTTGATGCCGAAACCGGCGGCCTGGTTCGAGGTCTGGGTGTCCCAATAGCTGGTGGCAACGGAGCAGGAGGCGTCGTTAATGCCCACCAGGCCGCCGACATCGGCGCCGCCGCTAACCAGACCGCTACTGTAGCTGCGGACAATGGTCGACGCGATGGCCGAAAAGGTTTGGTTGTTGCCCACCAGGCCGCCGACTCGCGAGCCGCCGCTCACCGCGCCGGTGGCATAGCTGTCGCTGATGGCGCCTTCCGTACTGTTGACTCCCACCAGCCCGCCGATATCGTTGGCGGTGCCGGTGACATTCCCGGTGGCATAGCTGCGGACGATGGTGGCACCGGAGCTGCCCGAAAAAAACTTCGTATTGCCTCCCACCAGCCCGCCGATAGCGGCCTGGCCGCTGACCGAGGCGCTGCTCTGGCTGTCGGTGATGATGCCGCCAACGCTATATCCCACCAGTCCGCCGACGAGGTTGCCGCCGCTACTCACCGTGCCGCTGCTGAAGGAGTTGCTGGCCGTTCCGTTCACGCCCAAGGTGCCAACCAGCGCGCCGACTTGGTAACCGCCGGTGATATTGACCCCGGTCAGCCCCACATCGCGCAGCGTTCCGGTGGCATAGCCGAAGAGGCCGACATATCCGGCGGCGCTGTTGATAGTCAGCCCGGCGATGGTGTGGCCGAGGCCTTCGAATATGCCGGTAAAGCGGGTGGTGGCGTTGCCCGAGCTGTTATCGCCCACCGGGGCGAAGCCGGCATTGGCGTTCCATGTCGCGGTGCCGCTGGCGTCGATGTCGGCGCCCAGCACGTAGTTGCCCGCGAGGTTGCCGTTCATGCCCTGCAAGTCGGTGGCCGTCGCGCTGCCTGCGGCGCCGGGGCCGGTGATGACGGTGTAGGGGACGATGCTGCCATCCGTGCCCAGCTTGAGGCTGAAATTGTTGCCTGCGGGCAGGCTGACCGGGGCATTGATCGTGTAGGTGGAGAGGGCGTTCGCGTTGGTCGTATATTGGCCGTACTCCAGCGCAAGCTGGGCCGTGCCCGAGCCGTTCATGGGGGCGTTGACGGCGACGTTGCCCCAGGCCAACAGCGTCAGCGTGTTGGCGTTCCAGCTCACCGCGCTGTTGACGGCAATATTGGCATGCAGTCCTCCATTCGTCGCGAAGAGGGTCGTCGGCCCATTGGCCAGGTGCGTGGCGACTTCCGACGCCAGCACGGTCGAGTCGGCGCTGGCTGTCCATGTGTCCCCGGCCCACGCGCCGCCGCTGCTGGCTCCCGAGCCCACGATGGTCACGTCATAGGCCTGCGCGCTGGCGGCAAATAGCATGACGCAGCACATCAGGCACCACGTCGTGATATTGAGCAGCAGTTTGCTACGTTTGTTGCGGCCTGCTTGTGTGGCTGGCATTGCTGTTGGTCGTTTCATTTTTTTCTGCTCTCCTCAATCGCTACTTACAGTGTCTCCGTATCTCATTTACGATTACGTGATTTACCGGGCGGGCTTTGCCCGCCGTGTCAGGCGTAGCCCGACCTACAAGATACGGAAATACTGTTTTCAATTATGTAATCCTCAATAAGCTGCGTCCCCTCGCCGCATCGCGCCCATGCCGAGCAGCCCCATCAACCCGGCCAGCAGGATCAAGCCCCACTCGGACAGGGTCGGGATGGATGCCGCGCCACCGCCCGGTACCCCCGGCCCGCCCTGATCGACGATGGTTCCGTTGGCCGCGAGGTCGTCGTCGCCCAGCCCGCCGTCGGTGATGCTGAAGGTGGCGGTGTTGCCGGCGATGGTGGCGGGCAGCACGTACCAGTGCGGTACGGCGTTACCCGGCGTGGGGCCGTATTTCCAGTATTGCGTTCCCGCAGGCAGGGCTTGCGGGTAGGTGATGGTGAAAGCCAGGGTGGCACCCTGCATCAGGCAACCGGCAGCGGTGAAGTCGAACAGCCCGTGCGGGAAGCTGACGCCCGCCGGGGCGCTGCCGGCGGGCGGCGATGCGGCATGGCCGGTAAGCGGGATGAATTGCGCGACGGTATAGCCGCAGCCCGCGCCGCCGGTGAAGCTGGCGGCGATGTTGCCGGTGCCGGTGGCGGAGGGAGCGGTGTAGCTGGTGGTTACCGCCAGGGTGGTGACGGCGAACGCACCGCTCACGCCGCCGATGGTGAGGGTGGCGGTGGTCGTCGCGGAGAAACTGGCCGAGGAAGTCTGGCGCGCGCACATATACTGGTTGTTGCTGACCGAGCCGCTGGCCGCATAAGCGGATACATCGCAAGCACAATCATTGCCCGAGCTGACGCAAGCCGTGCCACCGGTTGCCGTCCAGCTTGTAGCCATATTGATGCCACCGATCTGCGCCGGAGCGGAGGTGATCTGCGTGGAGCGCGCCACGCCGGTCTGGGCGGTGAAACCGAAGGCGTCGGGCGTGGTATCCATGACAGTCAGCGTGACATCGTTGCCGTCGCCGCCTGTGTAGGAAATGCGGAACGTAATTGCACCCACCGCGAATGTGGCGCCTTCGGCCAATCCGGCAAAGGTTCCGGTTATCGCATCGGCTGCGCCATCGTTGTTGACGATGACGAACACAGTGGCGACTGAGGGGGTGTAGCCCAGCGTAACGCCGAGGGTGGCACCGCCGAGATCGACCGTGCCGGTGACGTTCACCTGGTCGTACTGCGTCCCCGCCGTGGCGCCGTTGATCTCGATGGCGAGTGTGCTGCCGGAAGTCAGCGCGAGATCGCCGGTGTTGATGATCCCCGGAGAAAGCCCCGGCGCCAGCGCGCCGCCACTGTTCACGGTCACCGTGTTGCCGATCGCGCCGGTGCCGCCCAGCGTGCCGCCCGCATTCACCGTCACCGGCGAAGCGAGCGAGCCGTTGACGGCGAGCACGCCCTCATTGATTGTCGTCGCGCCGGTGTAGGTGTTCACGCCCGATAGGGTGAACGTGCCGCTGCCGCTCTTGGTCAGCGCCGCGCTGCCGTTGACGTCCTGGTACACGCCGGAGAAGGTGGTGCTGGTGTTGTCGCCGCCGACGCTCAGGGTGTTGTTGCCGTTCAGGAACACGTTCCCGCCGCCAGCCAGCGAGCCGATGGTGCTGTCGGCATTGGCATTAAACAGGGCGCTGCCGTTGACGGTCAGGGCGCTGCCGGTGGGGATGGCGCCGTTGACGTCGAGGAAAACACGGTCGGTGCCGTTGATGGTGGTGGCGCCGGTGTAGGTGTTGGCGAAGTTGAGCTGGAGGGCATTGTCGGTGCTATTGTTGACCAGCGTGAGCGGGCCGGTGCCGGTGATCGCCGCTGTGCCGAAGCTGAGGCCAATGGCTCCGGCGGACAGGGTGAAGGTTGCTGGGCCGTTCAGGGTGACGCCGGTGTTAAGTGTGTCCGGGCCGCGGGTGTTGTTGTCGGTGATAAAGCCGCCGCTTTGCAGCCCGAGCACGAAGCCGCCGCCATTGGCAATCGTCCAGCCCGGAGTCGCAACCCAAACGGGCGTATTCAGCGTGATCGAGTTCAGCGTGCGGTTGAGGTCGTAGGTGCTCGGATGTGAGGGGCCGTTGCCATTCAACACCACGTCGTCGCCGTTCGCCGGGGGAGTGGTCTCCGACCAGTCTCCCGGCTCGATCCCCGACCACAGCTTCGCACCGGCGGTGTCGCCCAATCCGAGCCAGGAGTTAGTCGCGGCCAGCGCCGGTGTCGCGAAGGACAAGAGCACGGCGGCGGCCAGGTAGGCGGCGCACCACGCACCCAGAGACACCGGCGATTTGTTCCGACGCACACCCACCATCCCGAACACCCCCAGCATCCCCGCCAGCAAAATCAAGCCCCACTCGGACAGGGTCGGGATGGATGCCGCGCCCCCTCCGCCCGGCACGCCCGGCCCGCCCTGATCGACGATGGTGCCGTTGGCCGCGAGGTCGTCGTCGCCCAGCCCGCCGTCGGTGATGCTGAAGGTGGCGGTGTTGCCGGCGATGGTGGCGGGCAGCACGTACCAGTGCGGCACGGCGTTACCCGGCGTGGGGCCGTATTTCCAGTATTGCGTTCCCGCAGGTAGGGCTTGCGGGTAGGTGATGGTCAGGGTGATGGTCGAGCCTGCGGTGCAGCCTCCGGTGGTGAAGTCGAACAGGCCCTGCGGGAAGCTGACGCCCGCCGGGGCGCTGCCGGACGGCGGGCTGGCGGCGTGGCCAGTGAGCGGGATGAACTGCGCGGCGGTGTAGCCGCAGCCCGCCCCGCCGCCGGTGAAGCTGGCGGTGATGTTGCCGGTGCCGATGGCCGAGGGAGCTGTATAACTGGTAGTGGCCGCCAGCGTGGTGACATTGAACGCGCCGCTCACGCCGCCGATGGTCAGGGTCGCGGTGGTCAAGATGCTGTAGCCAGCCGATGAAGTTTGCTTCACCGTCACCGTGTCGCCGTTGTTCGCCGTTCCCGTCACGGCGGTATAGGCCCCGCCGTTGATCGAGTAGGTTCCGCCCGCGATGCTGATGTTCGCCGCGCTGTTGATACCCGCCACGGTGATGGTGTTGGAGGTCGCCACCGTGCTTAACGCCACGCCGGTCTGCGCAGTGAAGCTAAAGGCATTCGGGGTGGTGTCTGCGGCCAGCGTGGTGACGGCGAACGCGCCGCTCACCCCGCCGATGGTGAGGGTGGCGGTAGTCAGCGTGGAGAAGCTAGCCGAGGCGGTCAGCCGCACGGCCACCGTATTACCGTTGCTAACAGTACCAGCTACCGAAGTGTACGCGCCGCCGTTGATAGAGTACGTCCCGCCCGCGATGGAGATGGGCGTTGCGGCGTTGATGCCGGACACGGTGATGATATTGGAGGTGGCTGGCGTGAACAGCGCCACGCCGGTCTGGGCGGTGAAGCTGAAGGCGGCGGGGATGGTGTCCGCGACAACCGCGTTATATTCATACGCGCCGATATCGCATGTTGCCCCGGCGGGACGAAGGTAGCCACGCTGGTCTAAAGCGTTAACGCATGTGCCCGCATCTATCGCCGTGCTTCCAACTATAAGTGCGTGGGTCTGCGTCGGTCCGCCGTTGTTGGCCAATGCGCCGAATTCCGTCCCCTGGACCATCGTGGCGTTTTGCGTGAACGTGCCGCATGTGCCGTCGCTGTCCATGTTGCCGCCGCTATCGGTTACGGCTTGCAGTCCCGCGCAATCCAGCCCCACGCCATTATCGGCCACGATGGTGTTGGTAAAGGTGCCCGTGCCAGCGTCTGAAAAATATCCGCCGCCCCATCCGGCGTGAGCTGTGTTGCGGACGATGGTGGAGTTGGTGACGGTGAGCGTGCCAGCAAAATTATAAATGCCGCCACCGTAGTTCACCACCGTATTGCCGCTGATGGTGGAGTTGGTGACGGTGAGCGTGCCGCCGTTACCGTTAGCAATGCCGCCACCCGTGTTGCCGCTTATGGTGGAATTGGCGACGGTGAGCGTGCCGCTGTTAAAAATGCCGCCGCCGGAGAGACCCGCCGCTCCCGTTTTGTATGGTGATGCCGGAGAGGGAGACCGTGGCGCCCGCACCGATATACATCACCCTGTCGAGCGCACCACCGTCAAGAATAACTGCCCCATCGCCGATGAGGGTGACGTTTTTAAGAATATCAAAACTGCCGCTGGCGTTGTTGAATTCCGTCCCCCCTCCCAAGGTGACTTGATACGTTCCCGCCGGGATGATGATGGTGTCGCCACCGATGCCGGCGTTTACGGCATCGATGGCCTCGCGCAACGAACAGTCGGCGTCGCAAATACCATCCCTGGTGTCGGCGGTCTTTGACACGACGGGCGAGATGACGAGTTGGCTGGTCGAGGGGGTGTAGATGTGGTAACCGAACTGCGGCGACCACAGGTTGATGCCGTAGGTGCCGGCCGCCGTCTGGGTGCCGTAGGGGGTGTTGGTGTTGTTGACCTCCGCCGGCGCCGTGCTGCTGGCGGGCGACATGCCCCGCGTCCAGCGCTCGCTGCTCCACACCATATCCTGGTATTCGTTGTTCGACGGGCCGCCGGTGACCTGGTAGCTGACATTCGGCAGCGTGCCGGTCCAGGGCGTGCCGTCGTAGGTCTTGCCCGCGTTGGTGTTGTCGGCGGTGACCAGCAGCGGTGTCATCATGTAACGCAGCAGCGGCGCGGTGTGCCCGGGATATTGGGTCCAATAGGACCAGCTCTCGTTGTTCACATCGACCGGGTCATTGACGGCGAGGCTGGGGAAGATGTTCGCGGGCTGAAGCATCTGGGCCGAGGTGAGGCCGTGGAGAAGGGGGGGGAGAGCCCCGAGACCTATACCGTTGGCCTGGCCGGTGGATTCGATGTCCCAGTAGCCATCATTTAAAAATGCGCTAGTAACACACCACCCCCCATACCCGCCGACAGCGATGGCGCCGGGAGCGCCGGTCACGAGGCCCGTGGCATAGGTGTACATTATCGAACCACCCCCAGTGGTGTTTTGGCCGATCAGGCCGCCGACGTAGTCGTTGCCGGAGACGGCGCCGGTCGCATAGGCATGCGAGATGTTTGCTGTACTGCCTAGATAAATGCCCAGCAAACCGCCGACGTACCTCGAGCCGCCCGCGTACAAGGCGCCGGTCACGTCACCGGTCGCGTAACTGCTGCGGATATGCCCATTGGACATCCATCCGACCAGCCCGCCGCCGTACCACGAGGTACCTAGCGGTGGCGGGTTCGGCGCCAGCACAAGGTCCGGGATCAAGGCGACATTGCCGCTGGCGAAGCTAAAGCTTATTTCCAGGCTCGCGGCATACCCCATCAGGCCGCCGGCAGTGGTACGAGCGGTGACATTGCCGCTGGCGTAACTGTTCGCGATGGAGGATGCGGATAGGCCGGCTGGAGCCAAGCCGACCAGCCCGCCGACAGTGCCATAGGCGCGGACTTCGCCGCTGTTGTACACATTCCAGAGGTTGCCGCCAATCATCCGCCCGATAATGCCGCCGGTCATGCTGTAGGCGGTAATGCTGCCGCCAACGAGGCCGAGATTCTCCACGCGGGCAAGATAGCTATTGCCGATGAGCCCGGTGTTGTAGTCCTGGGCGGTCTGCATCCGGTTGATGTAAAGGCCGGTGATGGTGTGGCCGAGGCCTTGCAGCGTACCGGAGAACATCACGCCGGGGTTGTTAGCGGGGGCAAGGTAGGCAATCGGTTCGAAGCCCAGGTAGCCGCCGCTGCCGTCGGGGTTCCAGGTGGTGGTGGCGGTGGCGTCTATATTGCCGGCCAGCGCGTAATGGCCGGCCAAGTCGCCGTCCTTGATGGCTTGCAGGGCGTTGAGGTCGTGGATCAGCGTGTAGGCGACGCCGTCGATGCTGAGGGTGGCGGAGGCGCCGGACAGGGTGATGCCGGGACGCGGGCCGGGACGGATCACCGCCGGGAAGATGATGCCATCGAGACTGGAAGCGGTACTGACCTGGGGCCAATTGGTACGCCCCGGCGCCGTGAGCACCAGCCCGGCGCTGGCGCCGCTGGCGGTGATGTCGGCATTGACGTTGATGAGGTTGGCCGCCCACAAGGTGAGCGTGGTGTTGGCGCTCCAGGAGATGGCGGCGTTGACGTTGATGTCGCCGAGGCCGATGCCGCCAATCGCCGGGTCGATGGGCGTAGGCCCGGCGGCGAGATGCGCGACCACTTCCGAGGCCAGCACGGTCGAGCCGTCGGCGTTGGGCGTCCAGGTGTTCCCCACCCATGCGCCGTTGCTGCTGGCGCCGGAGGAGACGATGGTCACGTATAGCCAAAGGCCTGGGCGTTCGCGGCGAACAACATGGCGCAGCACCATCAGGCACCATGTTGCGATCATGCGCAGCGGCTTGCTGCGGTTATTGCGGCTTGGTTGGTGGCTGGCATGGTCATCGGTAGTTTCATTTTCTTGCTCCGGAATCAATAGTATTCCAGTAACTTTTTTGGTGGCGCACTATGCCCTTGCAATGGTTGTGGTTGAACCCCCTAATCAAGGGGAAAACTTCTACGGTGCCCGCCCCAGCCCCAGAAGCGCGGCGTTGTAGCCCGGATGCAGCGGCAGCGGAATCCGGGGCAGCGGCTCCCTCCCCGGATTACACTGCGTTTCCCTTCGACCTTGCTCAGGACAGGCATCCGGGCTACTTGCTATTTAATCTGTACTTCCTCGCCGCAACCCCACCATCCCGAACACCCCCAGCATCCCCGCCAGCAGGATCACGCCCCATTCGGACAAGGTCGGGATGCCGCCGCGCCGCCCCCGGCACCCCCGGCCCACCCTGATCGACGATGGTGCCGTTGGCAGCAAGATCGTCGTCGCCCAGCCCGCCGTCGGTGATGCTGAAGGTGGCGGTGGCACCGACGATGGTGGCGGGCAGCACGTACCAGTGCGGCACGGCGTTACCCGGCGTGGGGCCGTATTTCCAGTACACCGCGCCCGCAGACAGCGCCTGCGGGTAGGTGATGGTCAGGGTGATGGTCGAGGCTGCCGTGCAGCCGCCCAAGGTGAAGTCAAACAGCCCTTGCGAGAAACTGACGCCTGACGGGGCGCTGCCCGCAGGCGGCGAGGCGGCATGGCCGGTGAGCGGGATGTACTGGCTGGCGGTGTAGCCGCAACCCGCCCCGCCGCCGGTGAAGCTGGCGGTGATGTTGCCGCTGCCGGTGGCGGAGGGGGCGGTGTAGCTGGTAGTGACAGCCGGTGCCGCCAAGGTGGTGACATCGAACGCGCCGTTCACCCCGCCGATGGTGAGGGTGGCGGTGGTCGACGTGGTGTAGCTGGCCGAGGCAGTCTGGCGCAACGTCACCGTGTCGCCGTTGTTTACCGTGCCCGCCACGGCGGTGTAAGCGCCGCCGTTCTTCGAGTAAGTCCCGCCCGCGATGCTGATATTCGCGGCACTGTTGATGCCTGCCACGGTGATGGTGTTGGAGGTCGCCACCGAACTCAAGGCCACGCCGGTCTGGGCGGTGAAGGTAAACGCTGCCGGTGTCGTGTCTTGCGCCAGCGTGGTCACGTCGAACGTCCCGGCAACACCGCCGATGGTCAAGGTCGAGGTGGTGAGGGTGCCGAAGCTGGCCGATGAAGTCTGCTGCACGGTCACCGTGCCGCCGTTGCTCACCGTGCCCGCCACGGCGGTGTAGGCGCCGCCGTTGATCGAGTAAGTTCCGCCGACAATGGAGATGGGCGAGAAGGTGTTGATCCCGGCCACGGTGATGGTGTCGGAAGTCGCCACAGTGGAAAGCGCCGCGCCGGTTTGGGCGATGAAGCTGAAGGCTGTCGGGATGAAATCACCTTGCGCATCAAAAGTGTCAAAGGGCTGTCCGCCACGAACCAAGCGCACGTAGAGGATGCTCCCCTTATTGACGGCGAAGGAAGCGCCATCACTATTGAAACGGAAGTACCACGCAAGGGTTGGATCCAGAACATACGACGAACCAGACCAGAATAAATTACCGGGAAGGGCCGGGAACAGGGTCTGGTTGATAGCCGGGGTGTGACCGCAGGTTTCGACGATGGATTCGAGTTCCTTTTTGTTCGGCAAGCGCCAGTCGCTGTGGCCGGCGAAGTTCGCATTTTTCGCGGCGACCAGGGCTTCGCTCCAGGTCTTGGCCGGGACGGGGCCGCCAGTGGCGCAGCCCGCTCCGCTGAGCCCTTCCGCGCACTGCTTCCACATCAGGCCGGTCAGGCTGTGCGTGACCGTGCCGTCGCCGTTGTCGGTGAAGGCGCTGGTCGGCGTGTCTTCGGCCACGTTGGGGTTGGGGTTGGCGGCGGTGCAGGCGGCGTGGGCTTCAATGCCGGTGACCAGCAGGGCGAGGATGGCGGCCAAGGCGAATAGATTACGGTGCATATCGGACTCCTGATAGGGGTGCGGCTTGAGAAACGAGGCGCAAATCGGCGCCGAGAGCATATTTGTGATAGCGCGGGAAACGCCGCACGACCTCTTCCAGTAACGTTGCCAAGGCAACGGCGTCTTTCCAGATAGGGAGGTGGTCATAGCGCGCCATGTCGTCAAAAGATCAAAAGGGTCTAAAACTGTCCGCCACGAACCAGCCGCACGTAGAAGGTATTCGCCTTAGCGCCGCCGTTGGCATAGCCATCAACAAAATCGACGAACCACGCACCGGGCGCAAGAACATGCGACGAACCAGACCAGAACTCCGACGCGAGGGTATTGGAGAAATAGGCCGGATCGATGCTCGGATTCGATACACCGGCATGACCAGGTGAGGAGTTCGCGCTTCGTCGGCATGCGCCAGTCGGTGTAGCTGCACAGCGCGGCGGCGTTGACCGCCGTGACGAACGCCTCGGTGTTGCACAGGTTGCCGGGCAAGGTGGCGTTGCAGCTGTTGCCGCCGGTGCCGCCCGCATCGCCGCCGTTGGTGGCGGCATTGCTGTTGTACCAGGTGTAGGTATGCCCCCGGTGGCGCAGGTGCGCGATGTCGTTGACCTTGACTTCCCAGGTCAGGCCGGTGATGTTGTCTTTGGTGCAGGCCCAGTCGGTGGCGGCGGCACCCAGCGCAGCGCCGGCGGCGAGCGTGGTGCCGTTGTTGGCGATCTTGTTGTAGTCGAAACCCTTGGCGCCCGCGCCGGTCTTGGTCAGCGCACCGGCAGCCGCCGCCGCGTCGCGCCCGTAGCGGCAATCCTGGCGCGGATGGGTACCCGCGTCGCGGGCGATGCTGGCGGCGTTGGATGCGGCCACGCCGTCGGCAACGAAGTCGTCGTAACAGGTGTCCTGGCCGGTGTCGGGGAGACCGGCAGCATGAACGGGAACGGCGGCGAACAGCAAGGCGAGCAGCAGGAATACGGCATAACGGGAAACAGGTTTCATGGAGGCTTCTCCGGGGTAGGCAAGGGTTGTTGTTCGGTCAACAAAGATCACAGAAGAGGCTGAATTCAACAGCACTGATGACATACCCCTGTGCAATTTTGCAGGCTGTCGAAACGGCGCACCGCTTTCGAGCGCGATTTGCTTTTGAGGGATTCGCTTTGCGTGCAATCGCACTATCGCGAAACCGTAGAGATTGACTGGGGCGTTCATGGCGGGGGCAATATTCCCAATATAGTGGCTGTAGTTGAACCCCTTAAATAGGGGGTGAATTTTCATGGCGCGCACCCCAGCCACAGCGCCATCAGCGCGGCACGGTTGTTCACGCCGAATTTGCGGAAAATGGAACTGATGTATTCGTGGGTGGTGTGGTAGCTCTGCCTTGGGCGGCGGCAATTTCCTTTTCGGCGAGTCCGGTCATGAGGCTCTGGAGCACCCGTCGCTCACGGGAGTGAGCGGGGTGCTGGCCACCAGCAGGCCGTGGCTGAGCAAGCTGGCGGTGGAACCATTTGATGCCGCGCAGCGCGTAGGCCAGCGTGTCCCGCTCCTCGGCAGTGAATGGCAGCTGTCCCGTGGCGCGGAACAGGCCGAAGTATGACTCGGCATCTTCGTTGACCGGAAAGGCCACATACACCGCATCGCGGTGGCCGCAGCTCTGGTAATAATTATGGTAGAAAGGGGTGTCGAACCATTCGGCGGGCATCACGTCGCACAGGCGGCAAGCGCGGAAATTACCGGACATGCCGACCATGCGGATCACCACGTCGTTGACGACGCCGCGTTCGAGATTCCTCGCCTGCTCTTTCACCGAATCCAGGAATTTTCGTTGTGGCGCAGGACGCGGATTACCGGCGGACGCCAGCCTCCGACCGGATCGCCGGGGAAAGTGGCCAGGCGCACCACGCCGATCCAATCGGCATTCTGCGCATTGATGAGTTCGCACAGGCCGGTTTGCAAAAAGGAGAGCGCCTTATCTATTTTGGATGCGTCGAAGTCGGCCAGCGTATCCCAGAGGGTGTGGATGCGTTCGCGGATGGCGGGGGCGGGAATGGCGATGCTCATGGCGGCGCACTATGCCCTTGCCACAGCAATGGTTAAACCCCCTAATCAGGGGGTTAATCAATGATAGGTAGAGCTTCGTCCCGACGATTCATCCGCGTGGGAAAGCCCGCTCTCGAAAACGGACGCTTGACCAGAATCAGGCCGCCTTGCCCAGCCAGATGGACATCAGCGCCGCCCGGTTGCTGATGCCGAATTTGCGGTAGATGTTGGTGACGTATTCGTGGGTGGTGTGGGGGCTTTGGTGCCGGGCGGCGGCGATCTGCTTTTCGGATAGGCCGCCGAGCAGGCCGCCGAGCACTTCGCGTTCCGTCATGTCAGGGGCGCGTTGGCCACCGTCAATCCGTGGCTGAGCATTTGCCGGCGGCAAAACCACTTGAGGCCGCGCAGGGCGTAACCCACGAGATCGCGTTCCTCCGGCGTGAAAAGCGGGTGACCGCCTTCGCGGAAGATGCCGAAATGGCGTTTGGCGTCCTCGTTGACCGGAACGCCTTCCCAGATCACGTCGCTGAGTCCAAACGGTTTGAAATAACGGCGGCAATAGTCGGATTCCAGCCATCCGGGCGCCAGATCGGTAGCTCGTTTGGCGCGGAAAGTCCCGGCTAGGGCGACATTGAGGATCGTGGTTTCGTCCACGCTGCCCAGTTCGAGGTTCTTGGCCTGCTCTTTCACCGAACCATCTATCGCCGCAGATGGACGCAGAAAATGGACGACGCGGGGCCACCAGCCATGCACCGGATCGCCGGGCAAGATGTCGGCCAGACGCACGGTGCCTATCCAGTTGACATTCTGTGCGCCGACGAACTGGCGGAGCCCTTCATCAGGTGCTCCAGCGCCTCGTCGGCACGCGCGGCGTCGAAGTCCGCCAGCTCGTCCCACAGGGTGTGGATGCAGTCGTTGCTATCTTCTTTCATTCTGTTTCGGGTTATCTGTAAGGGGTAAAATAACATATCATAAAAACACTGAGTAATTTTAATGCATTGGGTATGGAATGAAACTTAAATTCAGCATCACCGTTAGTTGTGCCGCACTTTGGTTTGCTTCCTTGGCGTTTGCCGCAGACGAGTCGAATATCGCAAACGATAGCCCGGCAAGCGGGCCGCTGTTAATGGGGGTTCGATTCCTTTGGAAGTGATTATTGTTACTGCCGAGAGGCGTTACCAGTCATTGCAGAAGGTTCCGATTTCCATGTCGGTTTTCACTGCCAGAGACATCGAGCTAAAATCGGTTCCCTCAAGGATGTGCAACAGCTTGTTCCGGGGTTGACGGTAACCCAAGCTTCTTCAGGTCAGGCGCTGGTCTTCATCCGGGGTATCGGCACAGACATCGTCGGATCAGGGGTCGAAGATGCGGTTCCCGTCTACATTGATGGCGTCTACCAGAGCCGGTCATCCGCTACGGCGATGCAGTTCATCGATGTGGATCGCGTCGAAGTATTGAAAGGCCCGCAAGGCGTTTTGTACGGGCGGAACCTACCGGCGGTGCAATCAACATCATATCCAAGATGCCGGATTGGAAAAAATCCGGGCAGTTCGATGTTCAGGGCGGCAGCTACAACCAAAAAATAGTTCGCGGCACAATCAGCGGCCCGTTATCCGGGGGAGCCGTGAGCGGTCGTTTCTCGTTTTTGCATAATCAGGATGATGGGGATACCAAGAATATTTTACTCAATGCCAGGGGCAACAGCAGCGATGTCAATGCGCTGCGCAGATCATTCGAGATTCTGCCAAACGACGATCTCACCGTGACAGTCAACGCGCATTACTATCAAGAAAATGTTTCGCCGATAATGAAAGCGCTGTATCCGGCTGTGAATCCGATCTTCACAACTTTCGGCGCAACGGTGATAAACGATCCCCGCACGGTCATGCAAAACGCCCGGAGCGACTTCAGCATGACTCAGTCCGGCATGGATGCAAAAGCGGAATGGGATTTTGACCCGCTAAAGCTCACATCAATTACAGCCTTTCACAAAACCGATTACAACATCAAGAAAGCCGATTTGGATGGGACAGAAATTCAACTGATGAACGTGGGGTCACTGGCGACAGGCATCGGAATACCCGAGATCACGAATTTCTTCTCGCAGGAATTTACGTTAATTTCCGGCGATACAGGCGCGCTTGCCTGGACTGGCCTATTTTCATACACCCATCAAAAAGTGGACGCTCCGGGATTCAACTTATCGATGCCGCTCCTCAACATGGCCTACAACACTGTGGCTGTCGTATCCACCGATGCGCTAGGCATCGGCGGGCAGGCTACCTATTCGTTGGCGGACGGCTTGCGCCTGACCGCGGGTGCCCGCTACAGCACGGAGACGAAGAATCTTGAAAAAGACCAGACGTATTTCAACGGGGCGCTCACCGGGAGCATGACCGACAAGAAAACCTGGTCTTCCGTGACGCCAAAGTTCGTGGTCGATTATTCGCCGGACAATAACAACATGATTTCCGTGTCGGTGACCAAGGGCTTCAAGAGCGGGGGCTACAACACCTCTTCTACACATGTTCAACCGGCCTTCGCTCCAGAAACGGCGATCAACTACGAAGCCGGCCTCAAGTCGAAGTTTCTCAAAGATCGGCTGCGCCTGAATTTGACCGCGTTTTATACGAACTACAACGACATGCAGCTGTTTCTGGTTACGGACGGAGCCGCTGGAATTTCGGAAATTAAGAATGCGGCAAAGGCTGTCAGCAAAGGCATTGAAATCAGCGTTACGGCGAAACCGACTGACCGTATCGAGCTGTCGGGCGGGCTGCAATTGCTCAATGCACGGTTTGTCGAATTTATCTCGATAGACCCGAGGTATCCGGCGCAGGGGGCGAAGGATCTGAGAGGAAACCCGTTATCGCGCGCACCCGATACAACAGCCAATATCGCGGCCCAATACTCCTGGCCTATAGAAAGCGGTGCGCTAACACTGCGCGGCGAAGGAAGTTACCGGTCGAAAATCTATTACACCCCCTTCAAAAATGACTATGCCAGCGATGCTGGGTTATCCCTATGGAATGCACTGGTGTCGTATGAAGCTTCCGGAAAAGCCGGTGTATATGGCACTGCCTTCGTAAAAAATATTGCGAACAAAACCTATACCAAAGCGATCTTCGACCCTCAGGGCTTAGGCTATCTCGCCTACTACGCACCGGCACGGACGATAGGCGTTCAGGTTGGCTACAAATACTGAATTTGCTTGATCCAAAATAATCCGTCTAACGGGCAATCTGGGCGGATGAGATTTCCCGCTTCAGCTAACCGGCGCCATCAGCCCGCGCGCGCCTGACGGAACGCGGCGACAAACTCGTCAAATGTCCCTGCCGCGATCGCATCACGAATACCGCCCATCAGCTCCTGATAATAATGCAGGTTGTGGATGGTATTGAGGCGCGCGCCGAGAATCTCGCCGAGCCGGTGCAGATGATGCAGGTAGGCGCGGCTGAAATTGCGGCAGGTGTAGCATCCGCACTGCTCGTCCAGCGGGCGCATGTCCAGGCGGTATTGCGCGTTCTTGATCTTGATGTCGCCGTTGCGGGTAAACATCATGCCGTTGCGCGCATTGCGCGTCGGCATCACGCAATCGAACATGTCGATGCCCTGCGCAACCGCCGCCACGATGTCTTCCGGCGTGCCGACGCCCATCAGGTAGCGCGGCTTGTCCTGCGGCAGTTGCGGCGCGGTATGCGCGAGGATGCGCAGCATGTCTTCCTTGGGCTCGCCGACCGACAGCCCGCCGATGGCATAGCCGTCGAAGCCGATGTTCACCAGTTCGCGCAACGATTCGTCGCGCAGAGTTTCGTACATGCCGCCCTGCATGATGCCGAACAAGGCATTGTCATTGCCTTCATGGGCGCGTTTGCTGCGCGCCGCCCAGCGCAGGCAGGCGCATCGACTCCGCCGCTTCGCGCTCGGTCGCCGGATACGGCGTGCATTCGTCGAAGATCATCGCGATGTCGGAATTCAATACTTTCTGGATACGCATCGATTCTTCCGGCGTGAGGAACAACTTGTCGCCGTTCACCGGCGACTGGAACTTCACGCCCTCCTCGGTGATCTTGCGCAACGCGCCGAGGCTGAATACCTGGAACCCGCCGGAATCGGTAAGGATCGGCCCGTCCCAGCCCATGAAGCGGTGCAGCCCGCCATGCGCCTCGATTACCTCCAGGCCGGGACGCAGCCACAGATGAAAGGTGTTGCCCAGCACGATATGCGCGCCGATCTCGTGCAACTCGACCGGCGACATCGCCTTCACCGTGCCGTAGGTGCCGACCGGCATGAAGGCCGGGGTTTCGACGGTGCCGTGTGCGAGTTGCAAAGTGCCGCGACGGGCAAGGCCGTCGGTTTTATGCAGAGTAAAATTCATATTCCGTAGGTCGGGCTCCGCCCGACATTGTTTAATGACGGCGGGCAGAGCCCGCCCTACTCACCGAATTTGCCATCGTCTAACCCGTCCTCAGCAATTCCCCAATTTTCGGGGTATACGCCTGCCGCAACAAAACGGTGAAAGGTCGAGTAAGGCCAATCCGCCGCGCATCTTACCAAACCGTGCTTCACCGGGTTCCAATGGATGTAATCGGCATGCCGTGCAAAATCGTTTTCGTCGCGGATGCAATGTTCCCAATAGCGGGATTGCCACAATTTCTCCCCGGCTGACATGCCCAATTGATGCCGCGTGAAGCGCTTGATCTTCGCCCAGCGCAAGGAGTAATCGGCATCGCCCTCCGGCAAGCGCCACAGGCAATGCAGGTGATCGGGGAGCAGCACCCAGGCTTCCGCGACAAACGGGTGTTCCTCGCGCACCGCTTGCACGGCAGCGCGCAGGGCTGCTCTAACATTATCGTTGGCAAGCACCGGATGCCGATCATGCGCCACCAGAGTGAAAAAATAGCTGCCTCCGGGTATGCGGGTGCGGCGGTAGTTTGACATTGCGCCACCTCATCGTAGGTCGGGCTTTGCCCGACATCAATTAAACAGCGGCGGGCGGAGCCCGCCCTACAACACCATCATTCTTTTCGATCAGCATCGCATCGCCATAGCTGAAAAACCGGTATTCCTGCTCCACCGCATGGCGATATGCCGCCAGCATTCGCTCCATCCCGCCGAACGCGCACACCAGCATCAGCAATGTGGATCTGGGCAGATGGAAGTTGGTCAGCAGCATATCCACCACGCGGAAGCGGTAGCCCGGCGTGATGAAGATGCGCGTCTCGCCGTTTCCCGCCTGCAACTCCCCCGATTGCGCCGCACTCTCCAGCGCGCGCAAACTGGTCGTCCCCACCGCAATCACCCGCCCGCCCGCGCCATGCGCCTCGGCTATCGCATCCACGGTTGCCTGCGGGATCTCGTAGCGTTCGCTGTGCATGGCGTGCTCGCGGATATATTCGGCGCGCACCGGCTGGAAAGTTCCGGCGCCGACATGCAGCGTAACATAGGCGATCCGCACCCCCTTGCCGCGCAGGGCTTGCAGCATGGCATCGTCGAAATGCAGCCCCGCCGTGGGCGCCGCCACCGCGCCTGCTTCACGCGCGAACACCGTCTGGTAGCGCTGTTCGTCTTCGGCATCCGCCGCGTGGGTAATGTATGGCGGCAGGGGCAGACGGCCATGGCGTTCGAGCAATTCCAGCACGGATTCGTCCCCGGCAAAGCGTAACCGGAAAAACTCGCCCTCGCGCCCCAGCACCTCCACCTGCAAAGTTTCTTCCAGCAGCAGGCGGCAGCCCGCTTTAGGCGCGTGGCTGGCGCGCACTTGCGCCAGCGCCTCACGCTCGTTCAGCACACGCTCGACCAGCACCTCGACCCTGCCGCCGCTCTGCTTGCGGCCAAACAGGCGTGCCTTGATGACGCGTGTGTCGTTCAATACCAGCACATCGTCGTGCCTGACCAGCCGCAACAAGTCGGCAAAATGGCAATCTTCCAGCGCCCTCCCCTGCACATACAGCAATCGGCTGGCGCCGCGCGGCTCGGGCGGTTGCTGCGCGATCAACCACTCCGGCATGGCAAAATCAAATTCATCGGTACGCATGAATGGCAACAAAATGTGCAAAAACAGGATTGTAGTTGATGTGGCGGGTTGATTCATGGATAATGCGCCCCGCCTTGCCGGGGTGATGGAACTGGTAGACGTGCCGGACTCAAAATCCGGTGCCGCAAGGCGTGAGGGTTCGAGTCCCTCCCCCGGCACCACTCAACCAATACCGTTTTGCGGTGTCAACCAAACGAATGTGCAGTGCGTTATAACCGCCGACACGGTAGTGTCATAAACGTTTATTAATCTACTAAAATTGGAGTCCATAATGAGCAAACTGTTATCCGTACTGGTCGCTGCTGTATTCGCCGCTGTTTCTTTCTCCGCTGTTGCTGCTGACGCTGCCAAGGCTGCTGCTCCTGCAGCTGCAGCTGCTCCTGCGGCTGCTCCTGCCAAGGCAGAAGCCAAGAAGGAAGAAGCCAAGCCTGCTGCCAAGGCAGAAGAAAAGAAAGAAGAAGCCAAGCCAGCAAAGAAAGCAAAGAAAGCAAAGAAAGCAAAGAAAGACGACGCTGCTGCTAAGTAATTTAGCGCACGGCTGGAGAAGGCAGGGGCGACCCTGCCTTTTTTGTTTTTGCGGGGCATGAAACCTACTGAAACAGGCTCTAAATAATGATCTGGAAACCGAATGTCACCGTCGCCGCCGTCATTGAGCGCGACGGGCAATTTCTGCTGGTCGAGGAAGAAACCCCGCAAGGTGTGCGTTTTAACCAGCCCGCCGGGCATCTCGAAGCCGGCGAATCACTGCTGGCCGCTGTGACGCGCGAAGTGTTGGAAGAATCGGCATATTCATTTACCCCGCAGCACCTGCTCGGCATTTATTGTTGGCATTCGCCGGAATCGGATACTACCTACCTGCGCTTTGCATTTGCCGGCGCAATCACCGGGCATAACCCCGACCGCCTGCTCGATAGCGGCATCCTGCAAGCCGTGTGGCTGACGCCCGCTGAAATCCGCGCAATACAGGCACGGCATCGCAGCCCGCTGGTTCTGCGCTGCATCGAAGATTATCTCGCAGGCAAACGCTATCCGCTTGACCTGGTGGTTCACTATGGGTAACGGACTTGCCCGTTTCCCTCTCCCCGATCCTCTCCCGCAAGCGGGAGAGGGGGGCAAAGAGTCGCTACGCGACAATCGTGTTAAACGCCGCATCGTCGTCGGCATGTCCGGCGGTGTGGACTCCTCCGTCGCCGCGCTGCTGCTCAAACAGCAGGGCTATGAGGTGATCGGCCTGTTCATGAAGAACTGGGAAGATGACGATAGCGACGAATACTGCTCGTCGCGCCAAGACTTGCTGGATGCGGTGTCGGTGGCAGATACCATAGGCATCCCCATCGAAGCGGTGAATTTCGCCGCAGAATACAAGGAGCGCGTATTCGGCTATTTCCTGCGCGAATATCAGGCCGGGCGCACGCCCAACCCGGACATTCTGTGCAATTCGGAAATCAAGTTCAAGGCGTTTCTCGACCACGCCCTTCAACTGGGCGCGGATGCCATAGCAACCGGGCATTACGCCCAGTTGCGCGAGGCGGATGGCTTGTTTCAATTGCTCAAGGCTGCCGACGGCAGCAAGGATCAGAGCTATTTCCTGCACCGCCTGAACCAGCCGCAATTGCGCCATGCGATGTTTCCGCTCGGCAAGCTGCTGAAATCCGAGGTTCGCGCGATTGCCGAACAACATGGTTTGCACAATTACGCGAAACGCGACAGCACCGGCATCTGTTTCATCGGCGAGCGGCCATTCCGCGAATTCCTCAATCGCTACCTGCCGACCCAGCCGGGCGAGATGTGCATACCCGGCGGCAATGTGGTCGGGCAACATATCGGGCTGTCGTTTTACACCATCGGCCAGCGCCAGGGGCTGGGGATTGGCGGCGCGAAAGATGCTTCGGGCGAACCGTGGTTCGTGGCGGGAAAGGACATGGCGAACAACCGCCTGATCGTGGTGCAGGGGCACGGCCATCCGGCACTGCTGAGCAGCCGGCTGGCCGCGCTGGACAGCCACTGGATCAGCGGCACAGCGCCGCTGTGCAATCACCCCTACGCCGCCAAGACGCGCTACCGGCAAGCCGATGCGCCCTGCCGTCTCACGGCGCTGGATGGCGGCCGCTGCTCGTTTGAATTCGACCAGCCGCAATGGGCGGTCACGCCGGGACAATCGGTGGTTGTTTATGACGGCGAAATCTGTCTGGGCGGTGCGATCATCGAACAAGGACAGGGCTGATTCGCGTAAAATATGATCTTTAACCGTAGGGTGGGCTATGCCCACCATGTCGGGCATAGCCCGACCTACACTTGGTTCCGCCTATCCGGCTTAGGGTTTAATCATGACCACACTTACCCAACTCACCGCCCTTTCACCGCTCGATGGGCGCTACCACGGCAAGGTGGATGCGTTGCGCGGCTACTTCAGCGAATTCGGCCTGATCCGTTTTCGCGTGCTGATCGAGATCGAATGGCTCAAAGCGCTCAGCGCGCAGGCCGACATTCCCGAGATCGCGCCGTTTTCCGCCGCGACCCTCGCGCAACTGGATGCGCTCAACGCAAATTTCAGCGAGGACGATGCCGCAGCGATCAAGGCCATCGAGGCGACCACCAACCACGACGTCAAGGCGGTGGAATACTGGCTGCGCGACAAACTGTCCGGCAACCCGGAAACCGTCAAGGCGCTGGAATTCATCCATTTCGCCTGCACCTCGGAAGACATCAACAACCTCAGCCATGCACTGATGCTCAAGGGCTCGCGCGAAGCGGTGCTGCTGCCTGCCCTGCAAGCAATCATCGAGCGCTTGAGAAATCTCGCGCACCAGCTCGCCGACCTGCCGATGCTGTGCCGCACCCACGGGCAGACCGCCACGCCGAGCACGCTGGGCAAGGAGATGGCCAATGTGGCGTACCGCCTGCAACGCGCCGAACAACGCCTCGCCGCAACGGAAATCCTCGGCAAGATCAACGGCGCGGTGGGCAACTACAACGCGCATCTGGCCGCCTATCCGGACATGGACTGGGAGGCATTTGCCAAGCGTTTCGTCGAAGCGCGCGGCATCGCCTTCAACCCCTACACCATCCAGATCGAGCCGCACGATTGCATGGCGGAACTGTTCGATGCCTATGCGCGCATCAACACCATCCTGATCGACCTGAACCGCGACATCTGGGGCTATATCTCGCTCGGCTATTTCAAGCAGAAAGTGGTCAAGGGCGAAGTCGGCTCTTCCACCATGCCGCACAAGGTCAACCCGATCGACTTTGAAAATTCGGAAGGCAACCTCGGGCTGGCCAACGCGCTGCTGCGCCACCTCAGCGAGAAGCTGCCGGTTTCGCGCTGGCAGCGCGACCTCACCGATTCCACCGTGTTGCGCAACATGGGCGTGGCGCTCGGCTACACGCTGCTCGCCTATGAATCCTGCCTGAAGGGGCTGAACAAGCTGGAAGCCAATCCGCAGCGCATGGCGGAAGATCTCGACGCAAGCTGGGAAGTGCATGGCCGAGCCGATCCAGACCGTGATGCGCCGTTACGGCATCGAAAATGCCTACGACAAACTCAAGGAATTGACGCGCGGCAAGAGCGGCATCAACCGCGCTTCGCTGCAAGCTTTCATCGCAACGCTGGAAATTCCCGAAGCGGAAAAACAGCGCCTGCTGCGGCTTGGCCCGATACCTATATCGGCAAGGCGGCAGAATTGGCGAAGCGCATTTAACCTAAGTACTCCGTTTCATAAGTTCACGCACGTATTTCTCAAGTTGTAGCCCGGATGTAGCGCAGCGTAATCCGGGAATAACGGAGCGTCGCACTCCCGGATTACGCTGCGTTTCATCCGGGCTACGGTCTGAATTGTCAATATAAATACGCATGTGTATTTACGAAAATAACTACTAAGCCGGACGAGCCGGAACCAAAAATGTAGATCGGGCTTAACCAGCGACTTGGCTGCCGTATTTTGGCGGCCTAGTCGAATGGCTATGCAAAGCTTGCACGACATGGTGGGCTGAGTTTTCTAGGTTTAACCCACGGTTTCACCCCCGAAACGGGAGCATTTGCCCGCAAATCTCGATTTCCGGCAAAGAGATTTCGGGGTATTCGTGCTATCATCGTAAAGTCCAAAGCATCCCGGAGCGCCCGAATTCTGGCTATAGGGTGCTGCAAACGCGTATTTCAATGTCAGAAAAGCCTATTTATCTTCAGGGAGGGTAGTCATGTCAGTTGGTTTGTGGTTTGCATTGTTATGTTCAGTCGCGGCGCTGTTGTACGGTGCGCTTTCAATTAAATGGATTCTGGGTAAATCAACCGGCAGCGCGAGGATGCAGGAAATCGCCGCCGCGGTGCAGGAAGGCGCTTCCGCCTACCTGAACCGGCAATACACCACCATCTCCATGGTTGGCGCGGCATTGTTCGTCGTTATCCTCGTCACATTAGGCTGGCAAACGGCCATCGGCTTTCTGATCGGCGCGGTGCTCTCCGGCGCGGCCGGTTTTATCGGTATGCACGTGTCGGTGCGCGCCAACGTGCGCACCGCCGAAGCTGCCAAGGAAGGCCTGAACGCGGCACTGAACGTATCCTTCAAGGGCGGCGCGATCACCGGCATGCTGGTGGTGGGACTCGGGCTGATGGGTGTCGCCGGCTATTACGCTTTCCTGACCGGCACCGGATCGACCGGAGCCCAGGCAACGCACGCGCTGGTCGGACTGGCCTTCGGCGGTTCGCTGATCTCGATCTTCGCGCGTCTCGGCGGCGGCATTTTCACCAAGGGCGCTGACGTCGGCGCCGACCTGGTGGGCAAAGTCGAAGCCGGCATCCCCGAGGACGACCCGCGCAACCCGGCGGTGATCGCCGATAACGTCGGTGATAACGTCGGCGACTGCGCCGGCATGGCGGCCGACCTGTTCGAAACCTACGCGGTGACCATCATCGCCACGATGCTGCTCGGCGGCCTGTTGATGGCGAACGCCGGACCAAACGCGATCATTTATCCGCTGGTGCTGGGCGGTTTCTCGATCATCGCCTCGATCATCGGCACCTTCTTCGTCACCGCCCGCGAAGGCGGCAAGATCATGAACGCGCTGTACCGCGGCCTGGCGGTCTCCGCCGTGCTGGCGCTGATCGCGTTCTACCCGATCACCAGCTGGATCATGGGCGACAACGGCACCTACAGCGTCAACGCGCTGTACGGCTCCGCCGTCATCGGCCTGATTCTGACCGCCGCGATGGTGTGGATCACCGAGTATTACACCGCGACCGAATTCGCGCCGGTGCGCCATATCGCCGAAGCCTCCACCACCGGCCATGGCACCAACATCATCGCCGGGCTGGGCGTTTCGATGAAATCAACCGCCGCGCCGGTCATCGCGGTGTGCCTGGCGATCTGGGGCGCTCACCATCTGGCCGGACTCTACGGCATCGCCGTCGCCGCGACCTCGATGCTGTCGATGGCCGGCATCATCGTGGCGCTGGACGCTTACGGCCCGATCACCGACAACGCCGGCGGCATCGCCGAAATGGCCCATCTGCCGGAAAACGTGCGCGTCATCACCGACGCGCTGGACGCGGTGGGCAACACCACCAAGGCGGTCACCAAGGGCTACGCGATCGGCTCCGCCGGTCTGGCGGCTTTAGTTCTCTTCGCCGACTACACCCACG
Organism: uncultured beta proteobacterium; assembly: GCA_963828205.1. GTDB lineage: Bacteria > Pseudomonadota > Gammaproteobacteria > Burkholderiales > Gallionellaceae > Gallionella. The sequence goes on along the minus strand of CAWHDU010000004.1, from coordinate 366,469 downwards.
CGCTGGACGCCAAGCTGGGCGTGGTTACCACCTTCGACCTGTCGAACCACATGGTCATCATCGGCCTGTTCATCGGCGGCATGGTGCCCTACCTGTTCGCCGCGATGGGCATGGAAGCGGTAGGCCGCGCCGCCGGTTCGGTGGTGGTGGAAGTGCGCCGCCAGTTCAAGGAAATTCCCGGCATCATGGAAGGTACCGGCAAACCGGAATACGGCACCTGCGTCGACATGCTGACCAAGGCCGCGATCAAGGAAATGATCGTCCCGTCGCTGCTGCCGATCGCCGTGCCGGTGATCGTCGGCCTGACCCTCGGCGCCCAGGCGCTCGGCGGCGTGCTGGTCGGCACCATCATCACCGGCATCTTCGTGGCGATCTCGATGACCACCGGCGGCGGCGCGTGGGATAACGCCAAGAAGTACATCGAGGAAGGCAACTTCGGCGGCAAAGGCTCGGAAGCGCACAAGGCAGCCGTCACCGGCGACACCGTCGGCGACCCCTACAAGGACACCGCCGGCCCTGCGGTGAACCCGCTGATCAAGATCATCAACATCGTCGCGCTGATGATCGTACCGCTGCTGTAAAACTGCATCATTGCAATAAAAAACAGGGCGGAAATATCCGCCCTGTTTTTTTCTGCCGGCAATAACATTCCCGCCTCTTAAGAGCGCCTGACATAATGAAATACGAGCTGCGCATTTCATTATGTCAGGCGCTCTAAATACAATGGGCGAAGGGCTGCTCAAAACGGGAATAGTAAATTTACAGGCGACGCGGCGAAGAATGCCGCGATGCCGCGCCTCATCCCAGCAAGTTCATGATGGCTCTTGCCCGTGTTCGCAGGCTTCATCGTAGCAGTCATGGCGCCAACCGCACTCTTTGTTGTCGCACAGATTGCTGGCAGGAGTAGCATAGCAGGCGGTCTGCCCATCCTTGATTTGTATCTGTCTGATTATTTGTGCCTGGAGGCTGAGTGGCCCGGTTTCTTTGGGTAATACGGTATCCGCAACATTCATGATAGCTCCTTCATTGGTAAATTTGCTCGCAACAATTTACCATCTGAACAGGAGAATACCTATATGCCGAAATGCCTATATATTTCGGCATATTGACCAAAACGGAAAATTGTGTTCCGGTGGAAAACCGGATGCTTTTGTCAAGTAAAAACGGTTCGCAAAATCCCGGTCATTTGCAGTACGTCTTGACATCCTGCTGGGCTTTTTCCATTCGTTGCCGGCGTTGTTCATCGCCGAGGTAGGAACGCTCGCCTTTGGCATCGACTTCCGTTATGCGCATTCCATCCTGCAGGACACGCAAATTTTGTTGCGCGGCGGCACAATTTGCTTTCTCGGCTTCTATTCTGGCCTTTTCTTTGGCCGCTTTATCCGCAGCCTCTTTCTTAGCCTGCTGAGCCTTTTTCAACTCCGCTTCGAGTTCCGCGGTGGTTTTTGGCGCGGCAGGCGCGCTCGCGGCAGCCACGCCGCTTGCACTCGCGGGAGCCGCAACATCCGAGGTGACACGCAGTGTCTTTGCTTTCACATTGGTGGGCGGCGGTTGATCGGAATAATGCACTTTACCGTCCGCATCCACCCATTTACTGAGTCCGGCAAAAGCATTTGCGCTGGATAATATCAACAAAGTCAGCAGAAATTTTTTCATGGCGGCCACTCCTCAAGTTTCGATTCGGATCAAATTCAGCACCAAAAAACTTAACTGGATCTGCGCTTAAGTCTAGCACACAGGAAGCCTTGGCAGCACAGGCCTTATTTCGATTCCATTATCCACACCCCCGCCCAATCATCCGGCGGCGGGTTGGCCTTGAGGTGTTCGGCGCGCCCGATATAGAGCTGGCTCGGTTTGTCGTTGGGATTGAGCGCCGCAGCCTCTCCGAACAGCTTGATGGCTTGATCCCAGCGGCGCGCGCGGTAGCTGGCCAGCCCATCCTTGAACAGTTCCAGCACCTCGGAAATATTCGGGAACGTATCCTCGGTATGATAAGAGAGGATTTCGTATATCGACACCGGTTCGGTCTTGCCCTTGACCACCACCAGATCCACCTCCCTTTTCCGGTAGGTGCCCTGCAGTTTCCGCACCGTGAATTCGCTGACCAGTATTTTCGTGCCATATTGCTTGCAAGCCGATTCCAGCCGGGAAGCCAGATTGACCCCATCGCCGATGATGGTGAAGTCCATGCGCTTCTTCGAGCCGATATTGCCGGACACGACGCTGTCGGTATTCATGCCGACGCCGATGTTGACCGGCAGCCTGCCCTCGCCGATACGCTGGCGGTTCCATGTTTCCAGCGTCTTGATCATCGCGATGGCGGCGCGTACCGCACGGTCGGCATCGTCTTCGTGGCTCTCCGGAATGCCGAACGCCGCCATGATCGCGTCGCCGATGAATTTGTCCAGCATTCCTTCCTCGCGCTGGATGCAATCCACCATCAGCGTGAAATATTCGTTGAGCAGCGCCACCGTCCCCTGCGCGCCGAGTTGCTCGGTCAGCGTGGTGAAGCCGCGGATGTCGGAGAACAATACCGTGCATTCGACGTTCTTGCCGCCCAGCACTTCCGCGCCGGCGGCGACCAGCCGGTCGGCGATGCCGGGATCCATGTAGCGCGACATGGTGGACTTGATGCGCTTCTCGCTGCTGATGTCCTCGATCACGAACATGGAGCCGATATGTTTCTGGTCGGCGTCGAGCAGCGGCTGCACGGTGAGGTTGACCGACAGCGTCTCGCCCGCCACTTGCAGCGGCGCATCCATGGAAGTCCGCTGCTGCCCGTCTTCGGCCACCTGCCTGAGCTTTTCCAGCACCCATGCGTTGTCGTCCGCAAAGAATTCCGCCACCGGCTTGCGCAGCACCTCCTCGGCGCGCGCCTTTAGAATGCGCAGGCCGGCGGCGTTGCAGGTGGCGATGAGCTCGTTCTCGTCCAGCGTGATCAGCCCGTTCGACATCGATTCCAGCATCGCATCGTTGTAGTTCTTCATCGCCTGCACATCGGCAAACAGTTTGGCATTTTCCAGCGCGATGGATATCTGCGCGGTGAAAGCGCGCAGCCGCGATTCGTCGTCGCCGGTGAAAGGCCCGCCGCGCCGGTTCAGCACCTGGGTCACGCCGATGGTCTTGCCGTGTTTGTTGACAATGGGCACGCACAGGATCGAGCGCGTGAAGAAGCCGGTTTTTTTGTCGAATGCCGGATTGAAGCGCAGATCGGCATAGGCGTAGGGAATGTTGATGGATTTTCCCGAAGTGAACACCGCGCCGGCGATGCCGAGGTGATTGGGCAAGCGGATCTGCATCGACTCCAGCCCCTGGCCGACTTCCGACCACAATTCGCTGGTCTTCTCGTCGTTGAGGAACAGCGTCGAACGCTCGGCATTGAGCATGCGCGTCGCCTCGCCCATCACCCGCTGCAACAGCGAGCTGAGCTTGATGTCAGCGGTGACTTCGGAGACGATGTCGATAAACTCCATTTCCTGCTTGTGGCGCGCCTTCATGCGCTCGATGAACTGCGCGCTTTGCAGCGCGAGCGTCCCCTGGCTGGTCATCGCCTGGAGCAGGTGCAGATCATGCGTGGTGAATTTGCCCTTGAGCTTGTTGATCGTCTCCGCGACGCCGATGACTTCGCCTTTCAAAGTCTTGATCGGCACGCACAGGATGTTTTGCGTGACGAAGCCGGTCTGCTCGTCGACGGCGCGGTTGAAACGCAAATCGGAATAGGCATCATCAATAATCAGCGGCTCGCCGCTGGTAAACACGAAACCGGCAATCCCGCTGCTGTTGAGCATGCGGATCTCGCGCTTGATATTGCCCTGCGCGGCGCGCGAATAAAGCTCGTTGGTGGCCGGATCGTTGAGAAACAGCGATCCGCGCGCGGCATTGAGCTGTGCCGTGGTCATTTCCACCAGCGCGTTGAGCACCTCGTCGAGCGTGTCGAACTCCGCCATCTTGTGCGAGACCTTAAGCAGCAATTCGGCCGTATGCAGACGGCGGCGCTGCGTGTTATCGGAGACGGCTGGTTTCGCTTTTCTGGATGGGGCTTTGACGGTCGGCTTGTCCATTTTCGCAGGCTCGGGTTTTCGGCGGATTCAGGCTGCCGTTTTGGCGGATAGCGTTTCGATCTGTTCGCGCAAGGTGCGGATTGTGCCATGCAACTGGACGATCTCGGCATTTGCCATGTTGACCGCCTGTTTGGCGCTGCTGTCCTTGTCGATGCGCGCGATCTCGAGCGCGTCGCGCAACGCGGCGACGGTCGCTTTCAATTGCTGAATATCGTTATAGCCGGCACTGATGGCCTGCTGTACCGCTTTTTCGCGTTCCGCCCGGGCTTCTTCCAGCTCCTCGCGCAATGCGATCACGGTGGATTCGAGCTGCGCGTTCTCTGCCTTGGCGGCCGCAACGGATTTGCGCAACTGCGCGTCCGCCTCCGCATGGGCGTTCTCCAGCTCCTGGCGCAATGCCAGCACCGTGCGCTTGAAATCGCGCAATTCCGCCTGAGCCTGGATCAGTTCATCGTTTTGTTGCGCCATTCCGCTTTCACCGTGACCTCCCCCATCCCGAACGACAGGGCAATATCGTAGTGGGTAATACCGAAGAAAGCTACCCTGCTGCGGGATGCAAATCGTGAAGCTTCGCTTACTTCGCCGCCTGTTTCTTGCAAATCACCCTGACAGGCTTGCCTGTCTTGTCGCTGTAATGCTCCAGCGCGTCGTTCGTCAGGCGCGTGATTTTCTCCGTCCAGTCGCCGTACGGCAACGTGACGATCAGCTTGTCGCCTTCCAGGCGATACTTGTATTTCTTTCCTTCCGGCGCCTTGGACCAGCAAATACCGGCCATCGGCACCATAAGTCCGGGTATCGGATACTTCCTTGTTCGACACCGCTTCTTCGCTCTTGGTCACGCAGTCCCACACGCCCACGATACTTGCACCCTCGGGTACGCCGGAATTGTTGCAGCCCGAGATCATGCAGAAAAACAGGGTAGCCGTTCCCAAAACCAAAACAGTTTTCATTGATTCGCCTCCTCTTCGGTTAATACATTCTCGCCTGAATGAATTCATCTTATCGTTATCTCGACCAAAAAAAGGCCAGCGGCAAGGCTGGCCTTCTTCACCTTGAATCGATCCGCCACTGCCGCTATCAAGCGCGCTTCTTGAACTCGTTGGTGCGGGTGTCGATTTCGATCTTGTCGCCGATCTCGATGAACGCCGCGACGGGCAACTCGAAGCCGGTGTTGATCTTGGCGGGCTTCATCACCTTGCCGGAAGTGTCGCCGCGCACGGCGGGTTCGGTGTAAACGACTTCGCGCACGATGGTGTTGGGCAACTCGACCGAGATCGCCTTATCGTTATAGAACACCACTTCGCACGGCATGGCGTCTTCGACATAGTTGATCGCGTCGCCCATGCATTCCGCTTCGATCTCGTACTGGTTGTATTCGCCGTCCATGAACACGTACATCGGGTCGGCGAAATAGGAATAGGTGCATTCCTTGCGATCCAGGATGATCTGGTCGAATTTGTCGTCGGCGCTATATACGGTCTCCTTGGCGGCCTCGGTCAGCAGATTTTTCATTTTCATCTTGACCACCGAACCGTTGCGCCCGGAGCGGCTGTATTCCGCCTTGAGAATGACCATCGGGTCTGCGCCGACCATGATGACGTTGCCCGCACGGAGTTCCTGTGCTGTTTTCATGTTTACTGCCCCTCAATTTCAAAGGCGCGCATTCTACCGATTTTTTCGCAAAAATCCAGTAAATTCAACGCCAGATTGTTATCTGCCAATTCCCGCGCCCACTCTTGGGCGCGGGAATCCAACTCGCTGCGTACAGCGGCAAAAGCCGACCACGCATCGCCCGCACCGCCACCGCTGTTCCATGCCTCCCACATGTCTTGCACCGCCTGGCTTGCAGCCGCGCCGAGCGGTGCGTTGTACAAGCTCAGGAAGGCTTGCAGCTTTTTCCAGTGCACCGCATCGTGCTGCGGGTAAATCTGCCACACGAACGGCTTGGCCGCCCATTGCGCCCGGACGCAGGAGTCCTCGCCACGGACGACATTGACATCGCATGCCCACAATAGTTCATCGTAGCGTTCCTGCTCGACAAACGGCAGCACGTACACCTGCAGCTTGCCGCATGAATAGCTCCGCAGGTCGGGATTCATCCCGACGCTTGCATGTCGGGATGAATCCCGACCTACCTCTTCGAAATACTGCTCCACCTGCGGCAGGATGCGCCCTTCCGGCACGAGGCACAGCACCGGCTGCGCGCCGCCTGCCCAGACATCGAACAACCCCGCCAGCGCATCGTTCTCGTAGCCGAACAGCGAGACCTTCAGCGTCTCCGCGCCAGGTATTTCCATGCCGAGCGATTGCCAGAATGCCCGCTGCTGCGCGGCATCGCATTGAAACGCATCGCGCCGCGCAAGCAGGCCGCGCTCCAGCAACAGCCCGCCGGTCTGTTTGGTAAACCCCGGAAAAAAGAAGTATTTGGTCAGCGGCAGGCCCGGATGCGGCGAAGGCAAGCCATGACAGCCATGCACCCAGTTTTCGGCGGAGAGATATTCGAGATTGATCCACACCGGTTTGGCTTCCTGCGCGGCCATCGCCTCGATGTAGCCTTGCGGCAGTGTGCAGGAAAAAGCTTCGATCACCAGATCGGCTACCCCCCTCCCCTCTCCCGCAAGCGGGAGAGGGGAGCCGACAGGCCGGGAGAGGGCTTGGGGGAAGGAGCGAAACGCATCGGCAGTCCAGCGCCGCACTCCCACTCCCCGGCAATGCTGGATGTCCCGCGCCGCATCCACCTCATGGCACATCCTGGCCAAACTGCCCAAATCGTCCACCCACAGCCGCACCTGCAAACCGTGTTCATTCGCCAACTGCCGCGCCAGCCGCCAGCACACCCCGATATCGCCGTAGTTGTCGATGACGTTGCAGAAAATGTCGCAGCGGTTGATCAATTTTTCCATTACCGGTTATAACAGGACGCACATTGTCCATTATATTCGAGAGATTGAAACCGGCAGCTTGCGCCGCCCGCTGGAATTGCCAGGCCGCTTGAACCCTGCGGCTGATGCCCAGCCCTATTATTTTCCGAATTCTGGTACAGTTCGCCCCCATACCATGACGAATGTACAGACGTTTTCCATCGCCGCGACGGCTCGCATTATCGCAAGGCCGCTGGCATTGCTTTGCGCGCTGCTGCTGTTTTTCTTCCCGGCATTCGCCGCGCCATCGCCCCCCGCTTCCCCGGCGCTCACGATAGATAACCGCACGGCATTCTATGAAATCGCGCCGCACATCGATGTCCTGGAGGATACCGGCGGCGCGCTGACCATCGCCGAAGCAGCACGCTCTGGCGATAAATTCCGCCCGGCTCCTGCCAGCGGGGGCAACGAGATCAATTTTGGCTATTCCGGCTCGGCTTACTGGCTGCGCCTGGTAATCAATACACAGGACACTCCTCCCGATGACTTGCTGCTGGAAGTAGGCTTCCCGTCGCTCGATCATATCGAGTTTTATGCCCCAGCCGGCGGGCGCGGCAAAGACGCGGCCACCGATGGAACGACCCGCCACTCGACCCTGCCCGCAAGCAGACAAGCCGCGGGCCACCTCCCGCAAGCCGGCGAAGGCGACAAAACCCCGCTGCGCGAGCCTCGCGGCAATGGCGGCTGGGAGAAACTGGAAGCGGGCGACCTGATGCCGTTCGCCGACCGCCCCATCGCCCACCGCAATTTTGTTTTCCCGATGCACCTCCGGCAACCCGGCCAGCACACCTTCTATCTGCGCATCGCATCCGGCGGCACACTGACCATGCCGCTGCACCTGTGGCGGGCCGACGCCTTCAACCGGCATAACCAGAACGCCTACGCCGCGCTGGCGCTGTATTTCGGCATGTTGCTGGCGCTGATGCTGTACAACCTGATGCTGTATTTCTCGCTGCGCGACCGCAACTACCTGTCCTACGTCTGCATGGTCATCGGCATGGCGGTAGGGCAACTTTCCCTGACCGGGCTGGGCAACCAGCTCCTGTGGCCGGATTGGCCCGCGTGGGGCAACGTGGCGCTTCCCGCCGGCTTTGCCGCAACGGCATTCTTCGCCGCATTGTTCACGCGCGGTTTTTTAAGCACGGCGCAAATAGCACCGCGCCATGACCGCGCCATCGTGGCGCTCGCCTGGCTGTCCGCACTCATCGCGCTGAGCCCCGCCATCCTGCCCTATACCTGGGCGGCCATCCTCACTTCCCTGATCGGCATCGTCTTCCCCGCCGCCGCCGCCAGCGCGGGCATCGTCTGCCTGCGGCGCGGCCAGCCCGGCGCGCGTTTTTTCCTGCTGGCCTGGACGCTGCTGCTGTGCGGCACGGCCATCCTCGGCCTGCGCAACCTGGGCTGGGTGCCGACCAACTTCTTCACCCTCTACGCCATGCTGATCGGCTCCGCATTGGAAATACTGCTGCTGTCCTTCGCGCTGGCGGATCGCATCAACGTCTTGCGCCGCGAAAAGGAACAGGCGCAAAACGATGCGCTGGCGGCCTCGCAACGCGCCGAACGCGAGCTGGAAGAACGCGTGGCCGAACGCACCCTCGAGCTCTCCGCAACCAACACGCGCCTGCTGGCCAGCGAAGAAAATGAACGCAACCGCAACAAGGTGCTGGAAGTTCTCGCCAAAGGCGCGCCGATTGCCGACATCCTGGCCACCCTGGCGCAAGCGGTCGAACAATCCGCCGCAGGCAGGTTCTGCTCGATTCTGCTGGCGGATGAAGCCGGCAAACGCCTGCTGCTGGGCGCGGCGCCCAGCCTGCCGGATTTTTACGTTCGGACGATAGATGGCATGAAAATCGGCGAAGGCGTCGGCTCCTGCGGCACCGCCGCGTTCAGGGGAGAGCGCGTCATCGTCGAAGACCTGCGCACCCATCCCTTCTGGGAGCCTTTCCGCGAGCTTGCCGGGCAGGCCGGCCTGGTCTCCTGCTGGTCGGAGCCAATACGCTCCGGCAACGGGGAAGTGCTCGGCACCTTCGATATTTACCAGCGGCAACCCGGCGGCCCAGCGCCGCCGATATCGCGCTGATCCAGCAGTCCTGCCATCTGGCCAGCATCGCCATCGAACGCAAGCGCATCGACGACATGATGTGGTCGCACGCCAATTACGACCCCCTGACCAAACTGCCCAACCGCCGCCTGTTCCGCGACCGCCTGCAACAGGATATCAAAAAGACCCAGCGCACCGGCCTGTCGCTGGTATTGATGTTCATCGACCTCGACAAATTCAAGGAGGTGAACGACACGCTCGGCCACGATGCGGGCGACCTGCTGCTGGTGGACGTGGCGCGCCGCATCGGCGGCTGCGTGCGCGACACCGATACCGTGGCGCGCATCAGCGGCGACGAGTTCACGGTAATCCTGCCCGAACTGGCCGAAACGAGCCGCGCCGAAAAAGTCGCGCAGAACATCATCCACGAGCTGGCCCAATCGTTCCGCATCGGCAAGGAAACGGTTTATATCTCGGCCAGCATCGGCATCACGCTCTACCCGAGCGACGCCGCCGAACTGGAAAGCCTGCTGAAGAACGCCGACCAGGCGATGTATGCCGCCAAAAATCAGGGGCGCAACTGCTTCAGCTATTTCACCACCCAGATGCAGGAAGAAGCGCAGAACCGCATGCGCCTGATCAAGGATCTGCGCGACGCCCTGCCCGCAGATCAGTTCAAGGTATTTTTCCAGCCCATTGTGGACTTGACGAGCGGCCGCATCGTCAAGGCCGAAGCGCTGCTGCGCTGGTTCCACCCGGAGCGCGGCATCATCGGGCCGGCGCAAATTATCCCTCTTGCCGAAGAAACCGGCCTGATCGGCGAGATCGGCAACTGGGTATTCCAGAAGGCGGCGCGCTGGATGGCGCGCTGGCGCAAACAGGGCTATGGCTGCACCCAGGTCGGCGTGAACATATCGCCCAAACAGTTCGCTGCCGACAGCCACCAGCGGGATTGGCTCAACCACCTGCAACAGATCGGCTTGCCGGCCGGCTGCATCGCTGTCGAGATCACCGAAGGCCTGCTGCTCAATGAACGCAGCGAAGTCACGGCAAAGCTGCTGCAATTCCATGGCGCGGGCTTCCAGTTGGCGATAGACGATTTCGGCACCGGCTGTTCGTCACTGACCTGTCTGGAAAAATTCCACATCGACTTTCTAAAGATCGACCAGTCGCTGGTACGCGGCCTGGCTGACGGCTCCAATGGCCTCGCCCTGTCCGAAGCGATCATCGCCATGGCGCACAAGCTCGGCATCAAGGTCATCGCGGAAGGCGTGGAAACAACCGGACAGCGCGACATGCTGGCCGCCGCCGGCTGCGATTACGCGCAAGGTTATTTGTTCGCCAAGCCGATGCCGGCCGAAGAGTTTGATACATTGCTGGCGGGCAATTAACGGAATCATAGAAGACAAAGCAGACCGCGTTACATAAGCCCGCACCCTCACTCCGCGCGCAACGCCTCCACCGGGTCGAGCCGCGCCGCGCGCATCGCCGGTGCGACGCCCGCCGCAAGGCCGATACTGACCGCGCTCAGTTCGGCGAGTACGGCGAACAGCCACGGGGTATGCACCGGCAGCGCCGGGAACAGCAAGTGCAAGCCTTGCGCGATGCCGACCCCAAGCGCCAGCCCCGCCAGCCCGCCCAGCGCGGACAGCAGCATCGCCTCGCCCAGAAACAGCGTCAGCACCTGCCGCTCCTGCGCTCCCAAGGCGCGCAGCAGGCCGATTTCGGAAGTGCGCTCGGTGACGGCCATGGTCATGATGGTCAGGATACCCACTGCGCCGACCAGCAGCGAGATGCCCCCCAGCGCACCGACGGCGAAGGTGATGACATCGAGCACCGAACCCAGCACTTCAAGGGCCTGTTCCTGCGAAATGACGGTGAAGTCCTCGCTCCCGTGCCTGTCCTTGAGACGTTCGATGATGGCGCGTATCACCGCATTCACGTCGGCGCTGGCGCGATAGCTTACCTGCATCTCGATCAGCCCCGGACGGTTGAGCAGTTCCATCGCGCGCGCCGCCGGGATAATCACGGTATCGTCCATATCGAAACCGAGTATCTGCCCCTTGGGTTCCATCACGCCGATCACGCGGTAGCGTTGCCCGCCGACGCGCAGATAACTGCCGAGCGGATTCTGCCCGGCGAAAAGCTCCTGGTTCACTTTCGCGCCGAGCACGGCGAACGCGCGCGCCTGCTCGTTGTCCTCGTCCTGCCAGAAGCTGCCGCTCTGCACTTTCATCGTGAACGCCTTGGCAAAATCGCGGCCTTCGCCCAATACCGTGGTGCGCCGCGTCTTGCCGTTGGCGCGCACCTCGACGTTACCCATCACGCTGGGATTGACGTTTTCGACAAATGGCAAACGGCGCAGCGCATCCGCATCTTCCAGCGAAAGCGGCCTGACCGAGCCGAACACACCGACATTGCCGCCGTGGGTTTGCGTCTTGCCAGGCTGGACGGTGATGATGTTGGTGCCGAACTGCGAGAACTCCGCCAGCACGAACTGGTGCAGCCCTTCGCCGATGGAAGTCAGCAGGATCACCGCCGTGATGCCGATGGCGATGCCCAAGCCGGTCAGGAAGCTGCGCATCCGGTAGGACAGGAAGCTGGAGGTGGTCAGTTTGACGAGATCGGGGAATAACATAGCGCGTCATTCCCGCGAAGGCGGAAATCCAGTGCATTTATTCAATATGCAGTTGGCTTTTGTCCCGCTTCGCGGGGTTTGTTCAATTTGCTGGATTCCCGCCTTCGCGGGATAACCAGCGACTTGCCCGCTTGCGGGCTTAGTCGAATGGCTAGTAGTTCTACCAATGACGAAATTCTTGGTCATGACAGTATTCATCATCGCCCCGCCAATGCCGCGACCGGATCGAGACGCGCCGCGCGCCGCGCAGGCCACACGCTGAACAGGATGCCCGTGCCCAGCGCCGTGACGCAAGCCGCGAGCACCGCCCACCAGGGCGGACTGACCGGCAGGCTGGGATATATCTGCCCGATGATGGCGCTGCCCGCATAGCCCAGCATCAGCCCTGTCGCACTACCGATGCTGGAGAGCAAGGCCGCCTCGGCGAAGAACAGGTTACGTATCTGCCTGCCCGGTGCCCCCAACGCCTTGAGCAGGCCGATCTCCTTGACACGCTGCGCCACGGCGATCAGCATCACATTCATGATCAGCACGCCCGCCACGGCCAGGCTGATCGCGGCGATGCCGCCCACGGCCATGGTCAGCGCGGTGAGTATCCGGTCGAAGGTGGCGAGCACGGCATCCTGCGTGATTACCGTCACGTCTTTCTCGCCGCTGTGGCGCTGGAACATGATCTGCTCCGCCTCGTGTTTGACCTGCTCGATCACATCGCGGCTCTTTGCCTCGATCAGGACGCGAAACAGCCCCGACGTGTTGAACAGCTGATGCGCGGACGCGACCGGCACGATCACCAGCTCGTCGGTGCGCATCCCCATCGATTCGCCTTGCGACGCCAGCACGCCGATCACGCGGAAACGCCGGTCGCCGAGCCGCACCCACTGCCCCACGGCCTGCTCGTTGCCGAACAATTCGCGTTTGATCTGGCTGCCTATTACGCACACCGAAGCGCTCTCGTGAATATCGCCCGGCGGCAGGAATTTGCCGATGCCGATGCTCATGTGACGTACTTCCAGCAAATCGGGGGTCGATCCGGCCACCACCACTTCGCGGTTCAGCGCATCGCGCGAAAGTGTGGCGGAACCGACAGTCAGCGGCGCGATGCGTTTGACGGCGCGGCTGCGCAGCAGCGCTTGCGCATCGTCCAGCGAAATCTCGCGCGGCACCTGCCCGATCAACATTCCGGGGCTGATGCCCGCCGTCTCGGTGCGCCCCGGCAACACGATCACCAGATTGGTGCCCAGCGAAGAAAACTGGTTGATGACATAGCGGCGCGCGCCCTCACCGAGGGCGGTAAGCACCACCACCGCCGCCACGCCGATGGACATCGCCAGCATCATCAACAGCGTGCGGGCCGGGCTGCCGCGCAGGCTGCCGGAGGCAAACTGCACGGCATCGGCCAGTTTCATGCGCCGCGCCCGGTTTCGCTGGTGATCTGCCCATCCACCATATGCAACTGGCGCGCCGCGCGCCCGCCGATGGCCGGATCGTGGGTGACCACGATCAGGGTAACCCGTTGCGCGACAAGTTGCTCGAGCAGATTCAGCACTTCCTTGCCGGTGGTTTGGTCGAGATTGCCGGTCGGCTCATCGGCCAGCAGCACGGCGGGGTGCATGCTGGTAGCGCGCGCGATCGCCACGCGCTGGCGTTGCCCGCCGGAGAGCTGGTCGGGGCGATGATCGGCACGATCCACCAAGCCGTAATTCTCCAGCAACTGCGCCACGCGCGCCTTGCGTTCGGCGACGGGAATGCCCGCCAGGATCAGCGGCAGTTCGATGTTCATCGCGGCAGTCAGGCGCGGCACCAGATGGAACGCCTGGAACACGAAGCCGATTTTTTCGCTGCGCACCCTGGCCTGCTGGCCGTCGTCCAGATCGGTGACGTTCCCGCCATCCAGCCGGTAAGTGCCGGAGCTCGGACGGTCCAGCAGCCCGATCAGGTTGAGTAACGTGGATTTGCCGGAGCCGGATGGCCCCATGATCGAAACGTAATCGCCCGCCGCGATATTCAGGTCGATGCCGCGCAACGCGGCGACTTCCTGATCGCCGACCGTAAAGCTGCGGCTGACTTGGCTAAACTCAATCATTCAAACATAGCGCCAAAGAAATAGCACGTGCTTGCCGAATGTAAAGGGATTCAGAAGATTCATGCATTTTGTAAATTATGCCCGCAAACTCATAAGAGATGATTCCAGTAGCTCACGTAGGGCGGATGAGCGTAGCGTTATCCGCCGAATGATGGGAACGATATGCTTGAATACCATGCGGCGGAAGGCGCTACGCTTTGGCCGCAAGCTCGAAACTTCGCTACACTCGTTTTCCGCCCTACCCAGCAGAATCATTTAACCGGCTTCCCAACTTCAGGCTGCACACGCGCCCCTGCCTTCACCCCGGCTTTGTCCAGCGACATCACGATCCGGTCGCCTTCTTTCAGCCCGGCGGTGATCTCGGTCTGCTCCCAGTTGGCCAAACCTGTTGTGACGGTGCGTTCTTCGAGCTCACCATCGGCACGGTAGAGCAATACCCGCTTGCCTTCGAGCAATGTTTGCGTGGGGATGCGCAGCACGCTTGCGCGCGAGGCGTGGACGATCTCGACATCGGCGCTGTAGCCGACCAGCAGATTCTGGTCGCCGGGCGGTTGCGACACGTTACTGGTAGAACTGCTAGCCATTCGACTAGGCGAGCCAACTACACTCGCCAAGTCGCTGGTTATGGCGGAGCCAGCCGATTGCGGGAGCAACCGCCCCGCAGCCCCTCCCGCACCAGAAGGCTCCGCCTCACCGTGTCGGGGCTGCGGCTCGTTGAACTCCACCTCCACTTCCACGGTGCGCGCCTGCTTCTCCAGTTCCAGCACATAAGGCGCGATGCGCTTGACCTTGCCCGCAAAAGATTTGCCCTTGATCGCGTCCAAAGTTATCCGCGCAACCTGCCCAACCTTGATGTTGGCCGCGTCCGCCTCATCGATCGGCGCGCTGACGAACATGCAGCGGTCGTCGATCAGGTCGATTGCGGGCGGAGTCGGAATGCCGGGCGGCGAAGGCGTGGCGTATTCGCCCAGCTCGCCGCTGATGTCGGCAACGATGCCGTCGAACGGCGCACGCAGCACCATGCGCCGCAAACCGGCGCGCGCCACGTCGATGCGCGAGCGGCTTTGCGCTATCTCGCTGCGCGCCGCCGTGCAGGAAGCCTGCTTGGCCTTCGCTTCCGCCTCGGCACGCTCCAGCCCTTCCGGAGAAATGAAGCCGCGCTCGCGCAACTGCCGCGCCCGCACCGCTTCCTTGCTGCTCATGTCCGCGACGGTGCATATCTCTTCGACATGCGTGTTTACCGTATTGAGCTGCTGCTCCGCCAGTCGCGCCTGTGCCTGCAAGTCGTCGTCCCACAACTCCAGCAATACCTGATTAGCCTTGACCCGTTCGCCTTTTTTTACCAGCAGATGCGCAATCTGCCCGCCCGCCGGCGGCGCCAGCTTGGCGCGGCGGCACGCCTTGATCGTTCCCGCGCGGGTATTGTTTACCGTCGCCTCCACCGTGCCGCGCTCGGCCTTGACCAGCTGCACGCGGATCGGATCGGGGCGGGTAAAGTACCAGGCTGCAATCGCCAGCATCAGCAGCGCCGCCAAATAGGGAAGGTATTTCAAGAGGCGGCTTTGTTCACGTTGCCGGGACAATGTCATGCGAATTCCCCAAGTGCCGGGTCAGCCTGGCTGACAATATGATCAGGGTACGACGTCTACCCGATAAGGATGGTGCTGGAGAGAGGAATCGAACCTCCGACCTACGCGTTACGAGTGCGTTGCTCTACCAACTGAGCTACTCCAGCATTGACAGGTGCGATTATAGAGGACGCGCCACAACTTCGCTATTGCAACACCCTGGGCAACGGAAACACGACATTCTCCCGGATGCCCTGCAATTCGGTGACGCTGCCCGCACCCATTTCGCGCAGGCTCGCAACTACCCCCTGCACCAGCAACTCGGGAGCGGATGCGCCTGCACTGATGCCGACGCGCGCTTTGCCGGCAAACCACTCGGGCTGTAATCCATCTGCATCGTCCACCAGATAAGCCGGTATGCCGACATTCGCAGCGACTTCGCGCAGGCGGTTTGAATTGGAACTGTTCGGCGAGCCCACCACGATCACCACGTCGCATTGCCTGACCAGCAGTTTGACCGCATCCTGGCGGTTTTGCGTGGCATAGCAGATGTCATTTTTCTTCGGCCCGACAATGTTGGGGAAGCGCGCCTTCAGCGCGGCAATGACGCCGCTGGCATCGTCCACCGACAATGTGGTTTGCGTGACAAAAGCGAGATTATTTTCGTCATTGACCTTCAGGCCGACAACCTGCTCGGGCGATTCGACCAAATACATGCCTCCGTCGCTCTGCCCCATCGTGCCCTCCACTTCGGGGTGCCCGGCATGGCCGATCATGATGATTTCCTTGCCATGGTCGCGCATCCGCAACACTTCGGCATGCACCTTGGTCACCAGCGGGCAAGTCGCGTCGAATACCGTCAGGCGGCGCGCCTCGGCCTCGCGGCGCACCGATCGCGGTACGCCATGCGCGCTGAAAACCAGAATGCTGCCGGGCGGAACATCGGCAACATCCTCGATGAAAATCGCGCCTTTCCGGCGCAAACCATCCACCACGAACCTGTTGTGCACCACCTCGTGGCGCACATAAACCGGTGCGCCGTGCAAAGCCAGCGCGCGCTCGACGATGGTAATGGCGCGATCCACGCCGGCGCAGAAACCGCGCGGATTAGCCAGCAGCAGATCCATGCCTGATACCCCTGAAACTGTCCAAGATCAACAGAATTGTGCCGCACGTGATGGCGGAATCGGCGACGTTGAAGGCCGGGAAATAATGCGCGTTCCAATGGAACGACAGGAAATCCACCACGTAGCCATACGCAATGCGGTCGATCAGGTTACCCAGCGCGCCGCCGAGAATCAGGCTCAGCGCCAGCGCGAACAGCGTTTGCGCGCTGTGCCTGCGCAGCAGCCAGACGATCCACACCGATGCGACGACGGCGATGACGCTGAAAAGCCAGCGCTGTATCCCGCCCGCATCATGCATGAAGCTGAACGCCGCGCCAGTGTTGTGCGCCAGCACCAGATCGAACAGGCTATGGACGTATAGTTTCTCGCCAAAGACGAAGTGACTGGTGATCCACGCCTTGCTGATCTGGTCAAGGACGATGACCAGCGCGCTCAGGCCGAACCATTTGAAGAGTGTCATGCGCAACACACTTCACCTTCCCATGCAAAATAGCGCGTCATTCCCGCGCAGGCGGGAATCCAGCAACTCAAATACTCCGCGTAGCGGACAAAACCAAGGAATTGTCCCACTGCGCGGTGATTGTTCAATTGCCTGGATTCCCGCCTGCGCGGGAATGACGGGCTAAGCATACCGCCGCTTCCCGTTCTCGGCATCGCCTCCCGCTAAACAGGAAGCGCAACGACCGCACATGGCCGTGTGGTCGGCATCGCTGCCCACGTCCTCGCGGTAGTGCCAGCAGCGTTCGCATTTGGCATGGGCGCTCGGCGTCACTTCGATGCGGAAATCAGTGTCCCGCTTATGCAACATGGCGCGCGAGGTGATAAACACGAACTTCAAGTCGTCTCCGATGCGCGCGAGCGATTCATAAATCGCTCCAGAAGCATAAACATCCAGCTCCGCTTGCAACGACGAGCCCAGCAAGCCTTGCGCACGTTTTTCCTCGATCTGTTTATTGGCAATCTCCCTTGCGTTGCGGATATTTGGCCAATCATTGTTGAAGCCTTCATCCACAGCGATTTCAGGCAGTTTGTGCCATTCCCCCTCAAACACGCTTGCATCTTGCTTGCCGGTCAATGCCTCCCACGCCTCTTCCGCTGTAAAGCTGAGGATCGGCGCCATCAGGCGCACTATGCTGTGGGTGATGTGATACAGCGCGTTCTGCGCGGAGCGGCGCGCGGCGGAATTTTCTCCGGCGGTGTACAGGCGATCTTTGAGGATGTCGAGATAAAAGCCTCCCAACTCTTCCGAACAAAAACTTTGTAGCTGCTGCGCTACCGAGTGAAAATCGTAATCAGCGTAGTTCCCGCAAATACCATCTTGTAATTTTTCCGTCAACACCAGCGCGTAACGGTCGATCTCCAGCCATTCTCCCACCGGCAACGCATGTTGCTTTGGATCGAAATCCGAAATATTGGCCAGCAGGAAACGCAGCGTGTTGCGGATGCGCCGGTAGCTTTCCACCACGCGCTTGAGGATTTCGTCGGAGATCGTCAGCTCGCCGGAGTAGTCGGTCAAAGCCGCCCACAGGCGCAGGATATCGGCGCCGAGCGTGTCGAGCACCTTCTGCGGCGCGATCACGTTGCCCTTCGATTTGCTCATCTTGTGGCCGCTGCCATCCACGACGAAGCCGTGCGTCAGCAGCGCCTTGAAAGGCGCACGGCCGTTGATCGCGCAGCCGGTCAGCAAGCTGGACTGGAACCAGCCGCGGTGCTGGTCGGAGCCCTCCAGGTACAGGTCTGCCAAATGCGAATCAGGGGTCGAGTGCAGTTCCGCGCGGCGCTGCAACACGGATGCGTGCGTAACGCCCGAATCGAACCACACGTCCAGCGTGTCGGAAAGTTTCTTGTAGTGTTCCGCCTCGGCTCCGAGCAAGTCCACCGAGTTCAGGCTGAACCATGCCTCGATGCCGTCGCGCTCGACCAGTTTGGCGACCTGTTCCAGCAATTCCGAAGTGCGCGGATGAAGCTGCATCGTCTCTTTATGCACAAACAGCGGCATCGGCACACCCCAGTTGCGCTGGCGCGACACGCACCAGTCCGGGCGATTCCTGATCATCGCTTCGAGACGTGCGCGTCCCCATGACGGGAAGAATTGCGTGGCTTCAACTGCGCGGTTGGCAAGGTCGCGCAGGCTCGCCCCTTCATGCTGCCCCCGTGCTGCGCCATGTTCGCGCTTGTCCTGCACCAGACTGTCCATGGCCGAAGACTGATTCTGCCCCCTGTTATCCATCCCGATAAACCACTGCGGCGTGGAACGGAAAATGATCGGCGTCTTGTGCCTCCAGCAATGCGGATAGCTGTGCTGCACTTTCTCCAGATGCAGCAGATGTCCGCTGGCCTGCAAGGCTTCGATCACGATGTCGTTCGCCTTCCACACGAACACGCCCGCCAATGGTGTGCCGCCGGCGGGCGGCGTGGTGGAGATGAACTTGCCGTCGTCGCCGACCGGATTCTCAGTCGGGAGATCGTATTTCTGGCCGACGAAGTAATCGTCCAGACCATGTGCCGGCGCGGTATGCACCAGGCCGGTGCCCGCTTCCAGCGTCACGTGCTCGCCGCAGATGACCGGCACGATACGGTCGTAAAAAGGATGTTGCAGCGGCAACCCTTCCAGCGCTGCGCCCATGCAGGTTGCCGCCTTGCCGTCGCCCCGGTCGTTGGTGCCTCCCAATTGATAGCGGGCCAGGCATTGTGCAGCCAGATCGAATGCGAGGATCAGATAGCCCTTGGGGGTCTTGATCAGGTCATACTGCATTTCCGGGTGGATGCAGACCGCCTGATTGGCGGGCAATGTCCACGGTGTCGTGGTCCAGATCACCGCATATACCTTGGCATCCCCCGGCAGCGACACGCCGAATGCCCTGGCCAATGCGCCCTTGTCCTTCACCTCGAAGCCCACGTCGATTGCCGGCGAAGTCTTGTCTTCGTATTCCACTTCCGCCTCGGCCAGCGCCGACTGGCAATCCAGGCACCAGTTCACCGGTTTGCGTCCCTGATACAGGTAGCCGCGCTCGTATATGGTTCCGAGCGCGCGCATGATGTCGGCCTCGGTCTTGAAATCCATCGTCAGGTAGGGATGTTCCCAGTCGCCCAGCACGCCGAGGCGGATGAAGTCCTTCTTCTGCCGCTCGATCTGCTCTCTTGCATATTCACGGCACAGTTCGCGGAACTGCGACGGCGGAATCGCCTTGCCGTGTTTCTTCTCCACCTGCAATTCGATCGGCAGGCCGTGGCAATCCCAGCCCGGCACGTAGGGCGCATCGAAACCCGCCAGCGTCTTGCTCTTGACGATGATGTCCTTGAGTATCTTGTTTACCGCATGGCCGATGTGGATGTCGCCGTTCGCATACGGCGGGCCGTCGTGCAGGATGAACTTGCCCTTGGGCGCATTCTTTTTCGCCTCTCGAATCTTCTGATAGCGTTGCTGCGCCTGCCAGCGCGCCACCATCTGCGGCTCGCGTTTGGCGAGGTCGCCGCGCATCGGGAACGGGGTGTCGGGGAGATTCAGCGTATTTTTATAATCAGTCATGTTGGGTAAACCATTGCTTTGCATTTTCCACATCCAGCGCGATTTGCCGCGTCAGCGTTTCCAGATCGGGATACTTTTCCTCATCGCGCAGCTTGTGCAGGAAATCCAGGCGCATGTGCTTGTTGTAAATCTGTTGCGCGAATTCGAACAGGTGTACTTCCAGCACCGCCTTGCCGTCCTGCTTCACCGTCGGGCGCACGCCGAGGCTCGCGACACCCTGCAACACCCCCATGCCCTCGGCATGTGCCTGCACCACGAAGATTCCGGACAACGGCGGGCGATTGTGTTTCAACTGGATGTTGGCGGTCGGAAAGCCGAGCTTCTTGCCCAGGCCATCGCCATGTTCCACGCGCCCGCTGATACTGTAGTGGCGCCCCAGATAGGATTTCGCCGTGTGCATGTTGCCCTCCGCCAGCGCGGCGCGCACCGCGGTGCTGGAAATGCGCACGCCGTTATGCAGCACGGTGTGCACCGCCTGCACCGCAAAGCCGTGCTGCGAACCGATTTTTTCCATCAGCGCGAAATCGCCGGCACGCCCGCTGCCGAAGCGGAAATCGTCACCGATCAGGACAAATTTTGCCAACAGTTTTTCATGCAGCGCGTGGATGAATCCCGCCGCGCTTATCTGCGCGAAATGCGCATTGAAACGGCACACGTGCATGCGGTCGATGCCCAGCGAATCGAACAGTTCCAGCTTCTCGCGCAGGCTGGTCAGGCGGGCCGGCGCCTGTTGCGGTGTAAAAAATTCGCGCGGGTGCGGCTCGAAAACCACCACCGCCGTCTGCAATCCGCGCGCCCGTGCCGCCGCATGCAATTCGCCCAGCAATGCCTGGTGGCCCAGATGCACACCGTCGAAATTGCCGATGGTAAGCGCAACAGGCTGGGAATCCGGAGAATAAAGGCCGCGTAGAATCAACATGGGCGCGGATTATACCTGACGGGCAAGGAATTACGTCCTGCGGCTCACAGCGAAATTTCCTCGCCTTCGCGCGCCAGACGGCATACCGGATCGCCACCCTCCTTGGGGCGGCATGCCAGCGCTTTTTCAAATTCCCGTTCCAGTGCCTCATCGCTGCGGGTTGGTTCGTGGTGGGTGCAATACACGATTTTGGCGCCGGCTTTCTTTGCCATGTCGATGCAGGAATCGAAGGTGCCGTGCCCCCAGCCTTTTTTCGACGGGTATTCCGCGGTCGTGTAGGAAGAGTCGGCAATCAGCACATCCACTCCGCGCATCGCCTCGATGATGGATTTCTCCTTTTCCTCGATCAGCACCCGGTACTCCTCGTAGCTTTCGTCGCCGGAAGCGTAGATGTTGTAATAAGGCTCGTGGTCGCCGGTAAAGAATATCGATTTGCCATCGCAATCGACGCGGTAGCCGAAGTTGATGACCGGGTGATTGAGCAGCGTCGGCGTGATCGTGGCCGAACCGATCTGCACGCTTTGCTCCGGCATCAGGGTTTCGTATTCGATATTGGCCTTCATTTCTGCTTCGCGCACCGGGAAATAACTGTACTGCAACTGCACTTCCATAACCTGCTCGATGCCGCGCCCGGAAATGGGGTCGAATGCGCCATGCAGGCGCAGGGTATTGCCGGGGATGAAAATCGGGATGAAGAACGGCAAGCCCTGGATGTGATCCCAATGGGTATGGGTGATAAAGACGTTCGCGGTAACCGGCATTTCCCTGAGCAGCGTTTGCGACAGCGCGAAAATTCCCGTGCCTGCATCGAGGATAATCAGCTCGCCATTGCCGGTGCGTATCTCGATGCAGGTAGTGTTGCCGCCGTATTTGACGGTGTTGGGGCCGGGGGAGGGGATCGAACCGCGCACGCCCCAGAATTTTACTTTCATGCTTCCGCTCCGAGCTGGGAAAATATCCGTGCTTCATCGGCGATTTTTGACAGATCGCTAAGGGATGCGATGATTGCATCGATATCGCCGCCGAAAAAGTTGCGGACTGACAAGGGCAGCTCCTCGATGCAATGATCTCCGCCATCGCCAAAGGACATCTTATTGCTGATCTGGTTGGCGGCATAAACGCTGGCCCACATCCCACCTTCCCCGCCGTCCGGAGAGTGATGGTTGCGTATGCACTCGATCAGGGCTTTGGGGAATTGCCATTTCTCCGCCAGCATCGAACCCACTACGCTGTGATCGACGCCGATGATCTGCTTTTCCGCCACATACAACGGTATATTCTTGCCGCTGCTTTCCTCCAAGGCCTCGTTGAATTCGTCGGGCATGAACTGTGCGAACACCACCTTGCCGAAATCGTGCAGCAACCCTGCAATATAGCAATCCATCGGGTCGATGCCGGACAGCTTGCCTGCCAGCGATCTGGCGATGCCGGCAGTGGTGAGGGAATGCATCAGATACTGCTGGATATCGAAACCGGCGTCATTGTGCTTGGGCAAAATACCGACCGAGGCGATGCTGAGCGCAAGATTCTTGATGGTATTGAAACCGAGAAAAACCACCGAATGGTTGACCGATGTAATCTTGCTCGGCAGGTTGTAATAGGCCGAGTTGAGCACCCTGAGAATCTTGACCGTCATCACCGGATCTTTCTCGATCACCTGCACCAACTGCTTCGGCTCGCAATTCAGGTCCCTCGTCAACTCCAGAATCTTTTGCACGCTCTTGGGAAAAGCGGGCATTTTTTCCACGGCCAAGGTAAGTTTTTTCGCCAGCTCCGGCGAGATTTTATTCATGTCATCTAGCGAATCAATCTAAGCAATTATGGCATTCTACTATGCCGTTCCGCCAACCGTCAGCCCATCGACACGCACCGTCGGTTGCCCCACACCCACCGGCACGCTCTGGCCTTCCTTGCCGCAGGTGCCGACACCGGAGTCGAGCAGCGCATCGTCGGTTATTCTCCCTGAAATTTCTTGCGGCTTTTTCCTGCCGATTTTCGCCATCCGCAAGAACGTCGCCAGCTCTTCCACCCAGCGCAGCTTTTGCTCCGGGGTAAGCCGCCGGAATGCGCGCAGGCGCTCGTCGCTGACGTAATAGGTGCGGTCGCCGGGCGGGAAGTCTGTTTTCATTGCGCCTTGATCCGCTGCAAATGTTCGATGTCGGCAAGGTCTATCGGACGCCCAACAGCACGCTTGAGCGCGATCAGGTCATCGATGGACACGACTTGAATATCGGTATCCACAACTTTAAATACCTCGGCACGAGATGCCATGCCGGAAAACTCAACGGGGGGGAACAGCAGCACATCGACGGTGACACCGGCAAAATCTGCGCTGCGCAACGCGAACGCTTCGAGATTGCGCTCCTTGTGCCACCGGCGCAACAATTCCAGATCGCCGAGCGATTCAATGGAAACCGGCAGCACCGGAGACAGCTTGAGTTCCCTGGCAGTTTCGATCAATGCAGCCAGATTATCCGGGTTCATCGCGACAGTGATATCCACGTCCATCGTGGCGCGTTCCACGCCGTGCAGCGACACCGCCAGCCCGCCGATCAGCAGGTAGCCCACCTTGTGGCGGGCGAGCGCGGAAAAAAGTTCGACATAGAACATCAGGTCATCTCACTAAACAGGCAAATGAATTCGGAAGCCATTTGAGAAAGATCGGGGAATTATAGCGCGCCGCACACTGCGTCGGCATCGTTGTCCCAGACGATGCCGAAGCCGGCCACTTCTGCAAGGCGCGTCGGCGGCAATTGTGGAATATTCTCGATCAACGAATGTTCGGCTGTGTTCATGGCTACCTCTCGGGGAGAATGTGCGCAATGGATTATACGGAAAGCGGATGGCTGTACAAAATCAGCGGTTCAAGAAATTATTCGAAGCTGACCATTTGGGCGAATAACGCTGCGTTCATCCGCCCTAACTGCGGTTCTCCCCATATTTTCCCCAGAAAAATAATGCGAAGCCCCTTTTGCTAGTATTAGCAGACCTTTGGTTGCAACAGGCTCAACGGCGTCAGCTATAAAAAACTCTTAGCAGAAAGACCAATATATAGTCAATATGTCCAAATATATAGGCATTTCGGCATATACACTTTTTTTAATAAGGCATAGCATCCCAAGCTGCGAATATTAATCAATGCCCGTCTGAGCAAATGGCGTTACGCTCAATCACTAGCGGGGCTTCTCCCAGCCGCAGTGTCTTGCGGGGGCTAATTGCAGAGGAGATACATAATGAGTAAAGATAAGATGCTGTTCATCGCATTGCTGCTGGCCGTGTTTATGGCCGGATGCAGCGGCGGTAGTGACAGCCAAACAAGTAACGGTAGTGCAAGCGCAAACCCCTCGGCGGTATCCCTGGGATCAGCCGGCAGCTTTGCGGTTCTGGCCGGCTCTGCGATCGCCAACACCGGCACTACCACGATTTGGGCTTCGGCCTTCGCTTAATGTGGATATTGGGTTGTATCCGGGTAATTCATGTACCGGGCTCCCGCCCCCCTGCACCGGCGTATCGTCGGGAACAGTAGTGCTCCAGCCGAACGGGGCGACACACCTGGCCGATAGCGCCGCAGCCTTGGCACAATCCGCCTTGACCACCGCGTATACCGACGCCAGGGCCCGGCCCGGAGCTACTCTCATCCCCGGTGAATTGGGCGGGCTCGTCTTGCCTCCCGGTGCCTATGCAAGCCCGGGCACGATGAATTTAGCGGATGGCGCAATCCTCACTCTCGACGCCCAACACGACCCCGCTGCGGTATGGATCTTCCAGGCTGGCTCCGCACTTACCATAGGAAACGGTAGCCGGGTAAAGCTGGTCAACGAGGTTTTTAATCCTCTAAACGGCGGACAGGCTAAAAACATCTTCTGGCAGGTCGGCGGTTCAGCGTCGCTTGGAACGAACGCCGACTTCGCGGGAAGCATACTGGCGCTGACGTCAATCACGCTAAATAAAGGAGCAACCCTGTATGGCAGAACGCTGGCGCAGAATGGCCCGGTTTCATTGGGCACCAACATCATTTCAAGGCCGTAAGACATGCGCTAATTGCGCTCGAATAATTGAAGGGCGCATCACAACTCTACGCCGTTCCGCCCACCGTCAGCCCATCGATGCGCACCGTTGGTTGCCCCACGCCCACCGGCACGCTCTGGCCTTCCTTGCCGCAGGTGCCGACGCCGGGGTCGAGCGCCATGTCGTTGCCGATCATCGAGATGCGCGTCAGCACGTCGGGGCCGTTGCCGATCAGCGTCGCGCCTTTCACCGGGTGGGTGATCTTGCCGTCTTCGATCATGTAGGCTTCGGCGGTGGAAAATACGAACTTGCCGCTGGTGATGTCCACTTGCCCGCCGCCGAAATTCACCGCGTACAGGCCGTGCTTCACCGAGGCGATGATCTCCTGCGGGTCTTTGTCGCCGTTGAGCATGTAGGTGTTGGTCATGCGCGGCATCGGCAGGTGCGCGAAGGATTCGCGGCGCGCGTTGCCGGTAACCGGTACGCCCATCAGCCGCGCATTGAGCGAGTCCTGTAAATAACCGCGCAGGATGCCGTTCTCGATCAGCGTAGTGCATTGTGTGGGGTTGCCTTCATCATCCATCTGCATCGAGCCGCGCCGCCGCGCCAATGTGCCGTCGTCCACCACGGTCACGCCCGGCGCCGCGACGCGCTCGCCGACGCGACCGGAGAATGCCGAGCTGCCCTTGCGGTTGAAGTCGCCTTCCAGTCCGTGGCCGATCGCTTCGTGCAGCAGGATGCCCGGCCAGCCGTTGCCCAGCACCACGGTCATGTTGCCCGCCGGGGCAGGTGCGGCATCCAGGTTGGTCACCGCCTGATGCACCGCCAGCGCGGCGTATTTGCGCAACATCGCGTCGTCGAAATAACCGTAGTCGAAACGCCCGCCGCCGCCCGCCGAACCTTGCTCGCGTTTACCGTCGCTCTCGATGATGACCGTAACCGACAGGCGCACCAGCGGGCGGATATCGGCGTTCATCAGGCCGTCGCTGCGCGCCACCATCACGACTTCATATTCGCCCGCCAGCCCCGCCATCACCTGCACCACGCGCGGGTCGAGCGCGCGCGCGTAGCCTTCGAGGCGCTCTAGCAGCGCGACCTTGTCCGCATCCTTGAGGCTGGCGATCGGATCATGCGGCAGGTAAATTTCGCGCCGCGAGCCATGATGAATAACCGGCACGGTCTGTTCGCCACCCTGTTTGGCGATCGCGCGCGTCGCCTGCGCCGCGCTTTCCAGCGCGTCCATGCTGATGTCGTCGGAATAGGCGAAGGCAGTTTTTTCGCCGCTGACCGCGCGCACACCGACGCCCTGATCGATATTGAAACTGCCGGACTTGACGATGCCCTCTTCCAGCGACCAGCTCTCGGCGCGGCTGTACTGGAAATACAAGTCGGCGTAATCGAGACGATGCGCCATCATGCTGGCGAACACCTGCTCGATGTTGCGCGCCTCGATGGAATGCTGGGTCAGCAGCGATTGCTGCGCGGTGCCGAACAATGTGTCGAAGGGTTTGTTTTGCTGCGGAGTATTTATCATGGCCGGCTACAATAAAACGCGGTGCGTCAGCGCCGGCAGGCTGGCGCGCAGGCTGGCCTGATAGGACGGGTTCACTTCGGCGATCACCACCCCTGAACCGCGCGGCAACCTGTCCAGCACCTGCCCCCACGGCCCGACAATCATGCTGTTTCCATGCGTCTCGCGCCCGCTGACGTGATAGCCGCCTTGCGCGGCGGCGACCACATACGCCAGGTTTTCCACGGCGCGGGCGCGCACCAGGACTTCCCAGTGCATCTTGCCGGTGGTCTCGGTAAACGCGGAAGGCAGCACGATGATGTCCACCTCTTTCATCGCGCGGAACAGCTCGGGAAAACGCAGGTCGTAACAGACCGCCAGCCCGATGCGCCCGAACGGGCTGTCCACCACCACAACCTGGCTGCCCGGTTCGATGGTCCTGGCTTCATCGTAGCGCTCGTTGCCCAGTTCCAGGCTGAACAGGTGAATCTTGTCGTAACGCGCCACTTGCTCGCCCCGCTCATCGAACACCAGGCAACTGTTCAGCACCTTGTCCGGCGCATTGGCCGCCAGCGGGATCGAGCCGCCCACCAGCCATACCTTGTATTGGCGCGCGACCTCGCTGAGAAAAGATTGGATATATCCCTTTCCCGGCTCTTCGCGCACCTTGACCTTGTCCTGCTCGGTCATTCCCATGATGGCGAAAAATTCCGGCAACACCACCAGGCGCGCGCCCTGTTCGGCGGCATTCGCGATGAGGCGGCGCGCCTCGTTCAGATTACCCGTAATGTTCGGGCCGGAAGCCATCTGGATGGCGGCCACCTTGAATGCGCCGGCCCGCGAGGCAGTTGTGGAATTTTCTTGCTGCATGAATTGCTTTCTATTTACCCGGGTTATTCGCTTTGACTGGCGCTTCGCCAACCTTGATCACCTTCGGATCGCTCCAGGTGCCGCTGACATTGTATTCAAATGACACCAACTTATCGAGCGGATTACCCAATATCTTGTTGACGATGAGCGAGCCGATACCTACCGCCGGCCCTGCGGCGAACGCGCCGATCAGCGATACGCTATCTCCTAAAGCCGGCAAAACCTTCACGCGCAAATTCTGGGTTTCGCGATTCAAGTCGACACTCCCCTTCATGGTCACTTTTGCGGAAGATCCGTCCATATGAAAATCCTGCGTATCCATCACGCCATGCCGGATAGCCGCATTGCCGTTGATATTATCGAACTGGAAACCGTCGCTGAACACGTCGGTGAAATCCAGCGTGATGCGCTTTGGCAATGCCTGCAAGCTGAGGATGCTGAGCAGCTTTCCCGCGCCCGTGTCCATCTTGAGAAATTGCCCTTTGCCGGTATCCAGCTTGAGCGAGCCATCCAGCGTGGCATAGTTGAATCTGCCGGGATTGCCTGCCCATGATAAATTTGCCGCCAGCTTTCCGCTGCCGCCCTTGACGGTATTGGGATAACCGGAACGCGCCAGGATTTTCCCGGCATCGCTGATTTGCAGCAACAGGTTAACTTGCGTTCGTGTGCTGGACTCACCGTTGCGCCAAATCCCGTCACCTGTCAGGCTGCCATCCGGATTGGCGACATTCAGCCGGCGCAATCGCCAGTCATTGCCATCGGGGTGCCCCACCATATCCAGCCGCCCGATCTGTTTGCCTTCCACCTGTAAATTCTCGATGGAAATTTGTAGCGCGGGCAGGCTGCCAGGCAATACCGATACGTGTTGATCTGGAGCGGTTGCAGCGCGGTCATCACCACTCCATATCAGGTTCTGCAATCGCGCAGTCAACTTACCTTCCCCATGCGGCTGCCAATCAATCTCGCCATTCAGCGCGCTTCCCGATAGCTGAACAAATAACCCATCGCCGCGCTTGCCTGCATTGGCATTCAGATCGTCGATATGCATCCCGAATCCGCTCACCCTGCCGATCACGAGATTCGCGCCGGCAATCGGCAAACCGCCATCCATGCCGCCAGCCGCGCCGAGCATATCGCCCCAGCCCTGCAAGGACAGCTCCGGCAAGTTGCCAGCCAGCCACACGCCCGCCCTGATCTCGGCCGAAGGCTTTTCTGCCTTTCTGAACCTCAGGAATTCTTGTGCCCGGAGGCTGGATATCCGGCCACTTGCCCTGATTACCGGAATTGCCCTCCCCGCCGAAATTGATGGTGCCGCGCCTGATGGCCATTGCGCCGTTTTCCTCGCGTCGCGCCAATTGCGCACTGAGCAGCTTGCCCAATTGCACGTTAATGACATCCCGCCCATCGGCGATATTCCTCTTCTCCAATCGTAGCGGCATCACTTCCTTGGCTGGCTTGGCAAAGGGTTGCGGCAGGCTGGAACCCATGCCTTGCAGATTCGAATTGATGGCAAACTGCACAGATTTTTTCACCACGGTAATGTCGGCATCCCATGCCGCGCCGCCGTACAAATGTTTCAGAAGCGGATGCGGGTTTGTCTTGCGCAATGCATCGATGTTGCTGCGCCCTCGCACGGCAGCATTAACCACGCCACCTGCGGCTGTCTGCACGTTGACGCTGGCCGCTCCGCCCAATATTTCCGCCGACACGCCATTGGCCTGCATGCCCGATTCGGTGAACGACAACTCGCCGCGCGCCTTGCGCAACAGCGGTACTCCTTCGCCCAGATTTATATCGTTATTCTGCACGCTAAAAGTGCCGGACACTTTCGCCGGTTTGCGCCCCAGCAACGGGATATGGGCAAACAGTTCCAGGCGCCCGTTGCCGCTGGCGCTCATGCCGTCGGTGAAACCGTCTATGTAGCCGCGCACCGGGCTCTGCTGGATGAATTGCAGAAAGGTATTACTCGAGCCTGCCGCGCTGCCCCTTATTTCCAGCGGCAGATCGACGCTCAGCAAATCCGCCATGGTGACAGTGACGTTCTGCAAATGCGCATCCAGGATGGTCGCAGACGGCGACTTCACTTCCAGTTTGTTGCCGCGTATCCAGAATTCACCCGAAATATTTTCGATGCGCGGCCAATTCTTGTCGAACTCCATTGCAACATCCCGCGCATGCCCGCCGATTTCAAGCAACGCCTCTTCCGCTCCCCTTTTCAAGGGAAAATCGCTCAAGTTGCCCTTGACGCGTACGCGAAAATCCTCGGTATGCCCCGCCAGCATCGCGCCGTTCAGCCAGTCGTTGCTTTTTTTGTCCAGCGCGACCAACGGGGTGTAGCGGGCGGCGCGCCTGACATCGCCGCGCGCCAGGCTGACCGTCAGGTCAAGCACGCCCAAAGTGCCTGCCTTGGTCTGATAACTGCCATATAAATTGCCCGCCAAGTCGTCATTGGCGGCGGCAACATTATCGACGTTGATCAACAACTCCCCGCGTTTGCGCTGCCAGCCTGCCTGGCCGGTCAATGTGGCGAAATATAACGGTTCGCGCATCACCCCCGGCGCATCCACAGCCAGTTGGCGTGCATTGATATTCAGCCTGCCACCCGCATCGCTGCCATCCACATCCACCGACAACCCGGAGAAACCGGGCAACGCGCCAACCTGGCGCAATGCCAAATTTTCGAACTGCCCCTTGATTTTGTAACTCGGGATTTTATAGCCCGGGGCTTTGTGGCTATCCGGTTTCTCGGGAGTGCCTTGCCATTGCGCATTCAGGTTTGACACCCTCCCTCTTGGCGCATACGTGTACAGCCTGGCGCGCAGATCGGCTTCCAGCGGCAGGAAGCTGGCCAGACTGGTAAGGCTTTCCAGTTGCAGCATATTGGCGCGTATCTCGTTGACAGCGGATTGCCCGCTGGCGGTCTTTGCAGTGCGAAAATAAAAATCCGTCGGTTGCAGCTCGACGCCATTTTGCAGCAGCAGCGCCAAATGCCTGGTGGAAATTTCCATGCCGCCCGCTACTTCTTTCCATGCGGCGCGACCGCGCAAATTGAGCAAGTTCATTTCCGGCACATCCTCGGCAAGCTTGGCCGCCACATCGCGCAAGTCCAGATCGGCGGTGATCCCCGTCACCTTGCCGCCATCGACATCCAGCCAGGCACGCAACGCGCCGCGGCCCCGGCTGAATTTGCCGGGCAAGTCCAGCCATGCTTGCCAAGCCGTCGCATCGGTGTAATCCAGCCGTGCAAAAATCTGGCCGCGCCAGGCGTTCAAATCGTCAAAACTTTCCCCGTAAAAGTCGCCGCGCATATCCAGCGGTGTTGCCAGATCGGCAGGCGGCACGGCGCGTAAAGCAAAGCGGTGGCGGCCGAACAGGTTTTCGATGCGCAAATTGACCCGTTGCAGCACCAGCGGCGGCGCATCGCGCTGCTCATCCACCCAGACGATGAGCGCGTCGCGCGCCACCATGCGCGACTGGTGCAGCAGCCAGTCCGCCAAATCATTGTCGACACCCTGCCTGGAAAGTGCCACGCCGCCGATAAAAACTTTCCCCTGCGCATCGCGGCGTATCAGCAATTCCGGCCTGTCGATTTCCAGGTTGGCCAGCCGCAGCTCTGCGGCAAACAGCGACATCCACGACAGCCTGCCGTCAATGCGCGGCAGCACCAGCGCGGGTTGCCGCTGCTCATTCAGTATCTGCACATCGGCAAAGCTCAGGTACGGCAGGAATCCATGCCAATTGCCCTCGATCTTGCCGATGGTAACCGGATTACCGGTCGCGCCAGCCAGGGAAGCGACAATCCGGTCGTGATACTGCTCGACATTCGGCAACAGCCAATAGCGCAGCAGGAGGATCATCAGCGCCATCAGCACAGCCATAGCCGCCGACGCGACGATGGCAAACCGCGTCAGCCAGTTGAAACTGCGCCACAGCAAGCGGATAGTAGGAGAGTTCAACATGAAATTCAGTTATCAGTCATTAGTCGCTAGTCATTAGTTGGTGATTACGGATATATTTGGCTTGGTTTGATTTAACTGGCGACCGCTTTTGGTTTAACTAACGACCAACGTCTAGCGACTAACAACTAATCATAAGACAATGCGCATTTTAACTTGAAGCCCTATCTGATGAATACCGCAAACTTGCCGCCCTTCGACCCAGCTCAGGACAGGCCCTTCGATGGTATGCTGCAAAAAACGCTGCACTGCAGCCGTTATGCCAGACATGTACTGGAAGCAGACACTTTGCTGCTGAATTGGTTGCAGGAAAATTACCTCACGCCGTGCAACCGTGCGGAAATGCAGGCTCTGTTGCAACAGTCCGACCTAGGCCCTGACGATGAAACCGGCCTGACGCGTGCCGTGCGCAGGCTGCGCAAACAGGTGATGGTCAAGCTGATCCTGCGTGACCTCAATGGGCTGGCAGGCCTGGGCGAAGTGATGCAAGCGATGACCGCGCTGGCAGAGGTCTGCACCCAGCATGCCCAGGCCTGCCTGATGCAGGTCTTGCAGGCGCAATTCGGCACCCCGCTCGGCGAAAGCGGCGCTGCGCCGCAGCCCTTGCTGGTCATCGGCATGGGCAAGCTGGGCGGCGGCGAGCTGAACGTTTCATCCGATATCGACCTGATCTTCGTCTACCCGGAAGACGGGGAAACGGATGGGCCGCGTCGCTTGAGCAACCATGAGTTTTTCACCCGGCTGGGGCGCCGCCTGATCAGCATGATCAACGAGCCGACCGGCGACGGTTATGTGTTCCGCGTCGACATGCGGCTGCGCCCCTACGGCGACAGCGGCCCGCTGGTCATGAGTTTCGCCGCGCTGGAGGAATACCTGATCAGCCAGGGGCGCGAATGGGAACGCTACGCCTGGATCAAGGCGCGCGTCATTGCACCAGAGCATAGCCATATCCACTCCCCTCTCCCCAACCCTCTCCCGCCAGCGGGAGAGGGAGCAAGCGAATCGCTACGCGATACTTTCGTTTACGAACTGATGCGGCTTGTGCAACCCTTCGTGTTCCGAAAATACCTCGATTTCGGCGCGATCGATTCGATGCGCAAGCTGCACGCGCAAATCCGCCAGGAAGTGCAGCGCCGCGAACGCCTCAACAACATCAAGCTCGGGCCGGGCGGCATCCGCGAAATCGAATTCACCGCCCAGGTGTTCCAGCTGATACGCGGCGGGCGCGACGCCGGGTTGCGCATCCGCCCCACCCGGGGGGCGCTGCAACTGCTCGCTACAAGCGGGCAATTGTCGGAGCCGGCCGTCGCCGGCCTGGATGCGGCCTACGTGTTCTTGCGCAACCTCGAACATCGCCTGCAATATCTGGATGACCAGCAGACCCAGGAGCTGCCGGAAAAAACCGAAGACCGGGAAATCATCGCCGATGCGATGGGCTATGCGGATTACGCCGCGCTGCTGGACGACCTCGACCGCCATCGCGCGCTGGTCAACCGGCAGTTCGAACAAATCTTCGGCACTCATCAGGAAGAACCGGAAGACGAGCAATTCTGGCGCGAAGGAGTCAGCGCCGAAGAATTGCATATCCATCTTGAAAACCTCGGCTACCGCGCCGCCAGCGACAGCGTGCAATGCCTGTTGCAACTGCAAGCCGGCAGCCGCTACCGGCAATTGCCCGAACTCAGCAGGCAGCGGCTGGACAAGCTGATTCCGCAATTCGTCAGCCTGAGCGCGCAGCAACCCAACCCGGACGAAACCTTGTCCAGATTGCTTGCCCTGCTGGAAGGTATCAGCCGCCGCGCCTCCTACCTCGCCTTCCTGGCCGAGTATCCGCAGGCCATGCAGCGATTGACCAAAATGGTTGCCGCCAGCAGCTGGGCGAGCGGATATATGGCCCAGCATCCGGCATTGCTCGACGAATTGCTGGATGCGCGCGAGATGTATCAGCCGCCTCAATGGCAGCAGGTCGACCAAAACCTGCGGAGCCGCCTCGACGACTGCGCCGGAGATGCCGAGCGCCAACTGGATGTGTTGCGCCTGATCCAGCAGGAACAGACATTCCAGTTGCTGGCGATGGATCTGCAAGGCCTGCTGCCGCTGGAAAAGCTCAGCGACCACCTGAGCGACCTTGCCGACATGATTCTGCGCCACATGCTGAAGCTGTGCTGGAGCAGCGCACGCAAGCGGCATCGCGAAGAGGCGAAATTCGCCATCATCGCGTACGGCAAGCTGGGCGGCAAAGAACTCGGTTACGCCTCCGATCTCGACCTGATTTTTCTCTACGACGACGATCACCCCGATGCGCAGGAGAACTACGCGCGGCTGGGGCAGCGCATCAATACCATGCTGAGCAGCTACACTTCTACCGGGCGCCTGTATGAAACCGACCTGCGCCTGCGCCCGAATGGCGCGAGCGGCTTGCTGGTCAGCACGGTCGAGGCGTTTGCCGAATACCAGCGGCAAAAAGCCTGGGTATGGGAGCACCAGGCCCTGACGCGCGCCCGCTTCAGCGCGGGCGATGCAGAGGTCGGCGCCGCCTTCGAAGGCATCCGCAAACAGGTGCTGTGCCAGCCGCGCGACCTGGCTGCATTGCGCAAGGAAATTCTGGCGATGCGCCAGAAGATGCTCGACGGCCACCCCAATGACAGCGGCCTGTTCGACATCAAACACGACCGTGGCGGCATGGTGGATATCGAATTCATGGTGCAGTATCTGGTGCTTGCCTACGCCCACCAATACCCGCAACTGACCGCCAATATCGGCAATCTGGCGTTGCTCAAGCTGGCTGGCGAACTCGGCCTGATCCCTGTCGAACTTGCCGAACAGACCCGCGCGCTGTACCGCGCGTTGCGCCAGGTGCAACACCGCATCAGGCTCAACAGCCAGTTGCCGTGCCGCGTCGAACACGGCCAGATCGAAGTTGCCGCGTGCCGGAAACTATGGGAAGTGCTTTTCGAGAACACCTAAGCCGGACGAGCCGGAACCAAACAAGTAGCCCGGATGAAACGCAGTGTTAACCAATGACTTGGCAGTTGTTTTTTGACGGCCCAGTCAGATGGCTAGGCAAAGCTATCCGGGGATGGAGACGAGACGATGCCCCCGGATTCCGCTATCGCTGCATCCGGGCTACGAGTCTGAAGGAGTGGAAATTCCCTGCGCCACCATGGGCGGCGGCTCATTGCCGCAGCGCATGGAATCGTCGAGGCGCGCGGTAAGGCGATACATGACCATTTCGCCCTTGCCCTTTACATGAATTGTAGCGGGCGGCTCGAAGGCATACATATGGTGAATCCGGTTATAGGTTGTTTTGTCCACCTGGATTACACCCGGGGTCGCTTCATCGGTCAGGCGGCTGGCAATGTTCACCGTATCGCCCCACAGATCGTAAATGAAGCGCTTGGTGCCGATCACTCCGGCAACCACGGGGCCGGTGGCGATGCCGGTGTGGATGCCCATGTTGAATCTGGAAAGCTCATGGTGGTTAGCCACAAACTGGCGCATCTCCAGCGCCATATCCGCGATATCGCTGGTGTAGTCCGCCCTGTCGTGGTTCAATCCGCCAACCGCCATATAGGCGTCGCCGATCGTCTTGATTTTCTCCACTCCGTATTTTTCGCACAACTCGTCGAAGCCGGAGAAAATGGTGTTGAGCAAGGTGACCATTTGCTCGGGAGACAGCGACTCGGTCAGCTGCGTGAAATTCACCAGGTCGGCAAACATCACCGTCACATCCGCATGCCCGTCCGCGATCAGCCCCCGATGATTCTTCAGCCGCTGCGCAATGCTGTCCGGCAGCACGTTGAGCAACACGCGCTCGGATTTTCTCTGTTCCTCTGCCAGCAACTGGTGCTGCCGGTCGAGCTGGATCCTGATCTTGTCCATCTCCACCACGAAATAGCGCACCAGGAAATAAATGATCGAGGACATCGCGGCAAAGTTGAGCGCAAAGAACACGCCGATGGTCTTCATCGGCAATCCGCCTTCGGCGCCCGTACTGAGAAAATAATCGAATACTCCCGACACGACCGTCATCACGATGTAGGCAATGAACCACGGAATCGACTCGCGCCAGCCCGACACGACCAGCGCGCCGATCGGGGCAAGCAACGCCCACAGCATCACCCCGCTCGATGTCACCGAGCTGCCGATGCTCCATTGCATGATAAACGGCGCAAACAGGAACAGGCACAACTGCACGAAACGGAATACTGCAAACCGCCTGGTCTTGAAGTAATGGATCAGGGAAATCACGGAAATGAGCTGATACACCAGCGGCACATTTGCCGAGAAGTTCAGCCCCATCATCCAGTAAATGGCCAGCCACAACGCCACCCCCAGGTTCATGAAGGCGCAGGCGAAGATCAACAGGCTCTTGCGCAATTTCTCTTCTTGCGTGTCCGTTGTTTCCGAGGTGATTTCAGGCAGTTCGATCATCGGTGCAGTTGCCCTTCAGGTATAGCTCACCAAGAGCCAAGCAAACGCAGCCATCATACCCGAATTACCTGCCAAGAAAACAAACCGGATTGGCTGGATAATTTGGCCATGCCGCTTCATAAACGGGCCGGAAAACGCTAGAATCCATGCTTTGCAACCGACCCCTGAAGGAACCACATTATGTCGATGTCCGACCGCGACGGTTTTATCTGGTATGACGGCAAGCTCGTGCCATGGCGCGATGCCACCACCCACGTGCTGACCCACACGCTGCATTACGGTATGGGCGTGTTCGAAGGACTGCGCGCCTACAAGGCCGAAAAGGGCACGGCGATTTTCCGTTTGCAGGAACATACCGACCGGCTGTTCAATTCCGCATACATCTTCCAGATGAAAATGCCCTGGGACAAGGCGACCATCCTGGAAGCGCATCGCGAAGTAGTGCGCGCCAACAAGCTGGAATCCTGCTACATCCGCCCGATTGCGTTTTACGGCTCGGAAGCAATGGGTATCGCCGCCACCACCCTCAGCACCCACGTTGCCGTGGCCGCCTGGCCGTGGGGCGCGTATCTGGGCGAAGAGGGCATGGCAAAAGGCATCCGCGTCAAGACTTCCAGCTTCACCCGCCATCATGTCAACATCAACATGTGCCGCTCCAAATCGGTAGGCACTTATACCAACTCGATCCTGGCCCATCAGGAAGTAGCGCACGATGGCTACGATGAAGCCTTGCTGCTGGATGTGGACGGTTACGTTGCGGAGGGCGCCGGCGAAAACATATTTATCGTCAAGAAAGGCAAGCTGTATACGCCCGACCTGACCTCATGCCTGGAAGGAATTTCGCGCGACACGATTATCACGCTGGCCAGAGAACTCGGCATCGAGTTGATCGAGAAACGCATCACCCGCGACGAAGTCTACACTGCGGACGAAGCGTTTTTTACCGGCACCGCTGCCGAGGTCACCCCGATCCGCGAACTGGACAACCGCACCATCGGCATCGGTTCGCGCGGCCCGATCACCACCCGGCTGCAACAGGCGTTCTTTGATTGTGTTACAGGCAAGCATCCTGAGCACGCCGATTGGCTGACCTACGTTTAAGGGGAATATCGTGAGCAACGAAAATATCGCCCAGCGCTACATCGAAGTAACAGCACACGACCTGCCATTGGCCTGCCCGATGCCGAACATGAGTCTGTGGAATGCCCACCCGAGAGTGATGATCCCGCTGAATCACGGCGGCGAAGCGCGTTGCCCGTATTGCGGCACGCTGTATAAATTCAAGGGTGAACTGCCCAAGGCGCATCACTGATAGAACCGTTGGGTATCGCGGAGCCTGTGCTGAGTTTATCGAAGTACTCCACCCAACCTACGACCTGATTCTGTGACCAAAATCCTCGTCATCAGCCCGAGCTGGGTGGGCGACTGCATGCTGATGCAGCCGATGCTGATGCGCCTCAGGCAACGCCACCCTGATTGCCTGATCGACGTGCTCGCTCCGCCATGGACCGCCGCGCTGTTGAACGCAATGCCGGAAATTCACGAAACCATCATCAACCCGTTCCCGCACGGCGCGCTGCAATTAAAACGGCGCTATCAACTCGGCAAACAACTGCGCGCCGCGCGCTACGATCAAGCCATCGTGCTGCCCAACTCATGGAAGTCCGCGCTCGTGCCGTTTTTCGCGCATATCCCGTTGCGCACCGGCTTTGTCGGCGAGTCGCGCTATATCCTGCTCAACGATGCGCGCAAGCTCGACAAGACCGCCCTGCCGCTGATGGTGGAACGTTTCGCGCAGCTCGCCGAGAATGCGCAAGGCGAAATTCCGCGCCCGCTGGCGAATCCGAAACTGGTGATTGGCGAAGCGCAACGCAATACTGCCCTGCTTAAGTTGAACCTGATACCGGACCAACCCGTCGCGGCATTCTGCCCCGGCGCCGAGTACGGCCCCGCCAAGCGCTGGCCGGCGGCCTATTATGCGGACATCGCGCAACGCCTGAGACAACACGGCTATGCGGTATGGCTGATCGGCTCCGCCAAGGACAAACCCGTCGCGGATGAAATCGACCGGCTCGCCGGTGCGCAATGCATCAACCTGTGCGGCAGCACCGATCTGGGCGATGCCATCGCGCTGCTTTCCTGTGCCAATCTGGTCATCAGCAACGACTCCGGCCTGATGCATCTGGCCGCAGCGCTCGACCGCCCAATGCTGGCGCTGTTCGGTTCCAGCAGCCCGCAGTTCACGCCGCCGCTGTCCGCGCAGGCGCAGGTCATCAAGCTCGATATCGAGTGCAGCCCGTGTTTCAAACGCGAATGCCCGCTCGGGCATTTCAATTGCATGACACAGCTCACCCCTGATCTGGTATGGGAAAAATTAACGCAAACCATCATCCCTAAAACAAAACTTTAGGCCACAGAGCTCACAGAGAACACAGAGAGGAAAGTACTTTGGCGCCACCGGTTTTCTCTGTGATCTCTGTGTTCTCTGTGGCTAATGCTTTTTCAAAATCACTGACCTTCATTGAAATCGAGGACACACAATGCAAAACCTGCCCAGGGAAATCTTCAAGGCTTATGACATACGCGGCATCGTCGGCAAGGCGCTGACCGCCGAAGTGGTGGAAGCCATCGGCCACGCGCTCGGCTCGGAAGCGGCGGCACGCGGGCAGCGCACGATCGCGATCGGACGCGACGGCCGCCTGTCCGGCCCGGAACTGATCGCCGCCCTGGCGCGCGGCATCCGGAAGAGCGGCATCGACGTGATCGACGTGGGGCTGGTCGCCACGCCGATGGTGTATTTCGCCGCCTACCAGTTGCAGACCAACTGCGCGGTGATGCTGACCGGCAGCCACAACCCGCCGGATTACAACGGGCTGAAAATGGTGCTGGCCGGAGAAACCCTGTCGGGCGAGGCAATTCAGAAACTGCGCTCGCGCATCGAACAAAACGACTTTACGCACGGCTCCGGCAGTTACGTGCAGCGCGACATCAGCGCGGACTACATCGCGCGCATCGTCTCCGACATCAAGCTGGCCAGGCCGATGAACGTCACGGTGGACTGCGGCAACGGCGTGGCCGGCGCTTACGTCGCGAACCTGTACCGCCAGATCGGCTGCAAGGTGGAGGAAATGTACTGCGACGTGGATGGAAACTTCCCCAACCACCACCCCGATCCATCCGACCCGCACAACCTCGAAGACCTGATCGCCGCGTTGCGCGATAACGATAGCGAACTAGGGCTGGCATTCGACGGCGACGGCGACCGGCTCGGCGTGGTCACCAAGGACGGCAGGATCATCTACCCGGATCGCCAGCTGATGCTGTTCGCCGCCGATGTGCTCTCCCGCAACCCCGGCGCGGAAATCATTTTCGACGTCAAATCGACGCGCAATCTTTTCTCATGGATACGCGAGCACGGCGGCAAGCCGACGCTCTGGAAGACCGGGCATTCGCTGGTCAAGGCCAAGATGAAGGAAACCGGCGCGCTGCTGGCAGGAGAGATGAGCGGCCACATGTTTTTCAAGGAACGCTGGTACGGCTTCGACGATGGGCTATATAGCGGCGCGCGCCTGCTGGAAATCCTCAGCAAGACGAATAATCCGAGTTCCACACTGAACGCACTGCCGGATGCGTTCTGTACGCCGGAACTGCACATCCGCACCGCCGAAGGCGAGAACCACACGCTGCTTGCGCAACTGCAACGCACCGCGAAATTTGCCGATGCGCCTATGTTTACTGATGCAAGGGAAATCATCACGCTGGACGGGCTGCGCGTGGAATACGCCGACGGCTTCGGGCTGGCGCGCCCCAGCAACACCACGCCGGTGATCGTGCTGCGCTTCGAGGCGGACACTGCCGATTCTTTACAGCGCATCCAGAACGACTTCCGCAGACTATTTCACCAGGCAGCGCCGCATTTGCAGCTACCGTTTTAGGAGTAACCGGCACAAGAAACTTTGCCTCCAGCAAGGGTTGTTGCCTATAATTCCCGGAAATCCGATGGAGCGGTCGACAATATGAGCATGATTCTTGTCAACAAAAACGATATCACCGTCGGTAAACCGTTGCCGTGGCAGTTGTATGACCAGGAGCACAATGTATTGATGGCGCAAGGCGGGACAGTTCTCGACAACGAGCATCTGAACAGTCTGCTGGCCAACGGCGCCTATCGCGAACTGTTGTGGGAAACACCCGGCGACATGAACGGCGCCAGCACTCTTTCCGCTGCCACGACGGCCCGGATCAAACCGGGGCAGATGAGGCCGGCGCGCAATTCACCTTCGACGACATGAAACTGAATGCAGAAAGCCGCCTGCAACTGGAGCCTTCCGCCCAACTGTCCCGTGAATGCTATTTCGTCAAGGTAATCGGCTACTTGAGAGGCGCCAGCCTGCTGGTCACCACACCAGTCTCCGCAAATGGAACACGGCCTGAACTCAAGGAAGGGTTAAAAGTTGTTGTACGGTCGTTTTCCGGACAGAATGCTTTTGGCTTTTCCTGCACCATAAAACGGATAGTCAAGGGCTATTACGAATACCTGCACTTGTCATTTCCCGATAGCATAAAAGGGATTGTGGTACGCAAAGCCACCAGGATCAAGGCGCGTATTATCTCGACTGTACAGAATAGCAGTTCACAAAATGCGGGAGAGCAGACCTCCGCGCTTATTTCCAACATCAGCGCCGACGGTGCCGCGCTCGATGCCAAGCGCACATTGGGCAATAAAGGCGATATCCTCAATCTGGCGTTTCGCGTGAACCTGCACAGGATCGACGCCTTCCTGTCGATCAAGGGAGCGATCCGCGCCGTGTTCAGCTGCGGGGATGCAGATGTATCCGACCCGGAAATTATCCGCTACGGCATCGAATTCCAAAACTTGCAGCCGAATGACATGGTCATCCTGCAAAGCATGATTTACCAGCAGATCATCGAAAACCCGCAACACCTGGTTTAGAGCCTATTTCAGCAGGTTTCATGCCCCGCGCCGCTTGCCTGCGGGATGCAGTGCAAGGCACGGGCTGCGCAGTGTAGTCATTCTCCACAAGCAGGCCGCAACGCCGCAATGCGCCCGCAGGCAAGCGGCCCTTCGGGTTGGGGCTGGGCGCGGCGTCTGCTGTGTTGCAGCGCTTGCCAATGGAACGACCATTGGCTGCGCGCCGCGCCTTGCATCCATCCGCGCCCAGCCCCAACGCGGGGTATGAAACCTGCTGAAATAGGCTCTTAACGGCGCAGCGATCAAGGCTTGCCTGTTGCGCCCCTCCCTGCGGCAAAAGCCAGCTCGCGCTGGCGCGGCTGCATCCAGTATGCCAACTGCTCGCGGAAAAATCCTGCGAACTGCGCAAGATCGACCGGCCTGGCCACGAAACTGTTCGCCCCGACCTGATAGCTCATCAGCACGTCGGCCTGCGTATATTCCGCCGAAAACGCCACAATCGGAATATCGCGCATGGCATCATGCTTGCGCAACGTGCGCAACACTGCCAAGCCGTCCAGTTTCGGCAGTTTCAGATCTATTAAAATGATGTGCGGCATTTTTTCTTTTTTCGCAACGCTGTCGCTCAACCAATCCAGCACGGCATCACCGCCGGCCACCACGGTCAAATTGATTTCGGGACAAAATTCGGCAGCGGCGCAACTCGCCAAATCCGCCATCGGCAAATCGTCCTCGACCAGCAATACGCTATAACGGCCTGTGTTCACCTGTATCGTTCCTTAATAAAACAAGCCTTAATCCAATTCATAACCGAATCCAACGGCGTAGCCGCTCTGGTGCGGCCGCAGCGAGCGAGGCCGTGACCATACTCACAACTTTGCCTTCACCCAATTTGAAACAGAACTCAACGCCGCAGCCAAGTGTTCTGGTTGTGTGCCGCCTGCCATCGCCATGTCCGGTGCCGCTGCGACACGGTGGCGGCGCAGCCGCTTCGGTGCGGGAGCAGCGAGCGAGGCCGGGCTCACCATACTCATAACTTTGCCTTCACCCAATTTGAAACAGAACCCAACGCCGCAGCCAAGTGTTCTGGTTGTGTGCCGCCTGCCATCGCCATGTCCGGCCTCCCCCCGCCTTTGCCGCCGACCTGTTGCGCGACCATGTTCACCAGTTCCCCGGCCTTGATTTTCGCAACCATACCGGGAGTCACCCCGGCAATCAGACTAATCTTATCACCGTCTACCGTCGCCAGCACAATAGCCGCTGACTTGAGCTTATCCTTGAGCTTGTCGAGCGTTTCGCGCAACACCGCTGCATCCGCGCCTTCCAGCGTCGCGGCCAGCACTCTGACATCGTTGATCTCCACAGCCTGATCGACGAGGTCGTCGCCTTGCGCACCGGCCAGTTTCGATTTCAGCCGCGCCAGCTCTTTCTCCAGCGATTTCACGTGATCGAGGATTTGCGCGACGCGCGACGCCGCCTCCTGCGGCTGAACCTTCACCGCATCCGCCACCTGGCGCAACTGCATCTCCTGCTGCTGCACCGCCGCCAGCGCGCCCTCGCCGGTTACCGCCTCGACGCGCCGCACTCCCGCCGCAACGCCGCCTTCCGCGACGATCTTGAACAGCCCGATGTCGCCGGTGCGCTTGACATGCGTACCACCGCACAGCTCGCGCGACGAGCCGATGTCCAGCACGCGCACCTCGTCGCCGTACTTCTCGCCGAACAGCATCATCGCGCCGGTTTTCTGCGCGTCCTCGATGGACATCACGCGCGCCCGGCACTCTGCGTTGGCGAGTATCTCGGCATTCACGATGCTCTCCACCCTGAGGATTTCCGCGTCGCTCAACGGCTGGGTATGCACGAAGTCGAATCGGGTTTTATCGGCATCGACCTGCGAGCCTTTCTGCTGCACATGCCCGCCGAGCACCTCGCGCAGCGCCTTGTGCATCAGGTGCGTCGCGGAGTGGTTGCGCACGGTGTGGTTGCGCGCCGCGACATCCACCCGTGCTTGCACGCCGTTGCCCACGGTCAGCTTGCCGGTTTTCACCACACCGTGATGGCCGA
Organism: uncultured beta proteobacterium; assembly: GCA_963828205.1. Lineage (GTDB taxonomy): Bacteria > Pseudomonadota > Gammaproteobacteria > Burkholderiales > Gallionellaceae > Gallionella. The sequence continues at coordinate 323,807 of CAWHDU010000004.1, read as the reverse complement.
ACACGCTGGCCTGAATCTTCTGTGTGTCTTCCACCGCGAAGATACCATGCACGCTGCGCAGCTCGCCGCGGTCGCCGACCTGCCCACCGGACTCGGCGTAGAACGGCGTATCGTCGAGCACCACCACGCCGATCTCACCCTCGTTCAGCTCGTTTACCGGCACGCTGTCCTTGTACAGCGCGAGGATGTTGCCCTTGTGTTCCAGCGTTTCATAACCGCGGAAGATCGTCGCTGGGCCATCGTATTCGAGGTTTGCCGCCACCCTGAATTTGCCCGCCGCGCGCGCCTGCTCCTTCTGCTGCGCCATCGCCCTATTGAATGCCGCATCGTCAACCGCGACGCCATGCTCGCGGCATACGTCCTGCGTCAGGTCGAGCGGAAAACCGTAGGTGTCGTGCAACTTGAATGCGGTCTCGCCGTTAAATACTTTACTGCCTGCCTTTGCCATCTCGGCCAGGTCGGCCTCGAGGATCGCCATGCCATGCTCAATGGTGGCGAAGAAACGCTCTTCTTCCAGCTTGAGAATTCCCTTCACGCGCGCCTGTTCGGCGGCCAGTTCGGGATAGGCTGCGCCCATTTGCTCCACCAGATCGGGCACCATCTTGTAGAAAAACGCATCGCGTACGCCCAGCTTGTAGCCGTGGCGGATCGCGCGGCGGATGATGCGGCGCAGCACATAGCCGCGCCCCTCGTTGCCGGGAATCACGCCGTCGGCGATCAGGAACGAGCAGGCGCGAATATGATCGGCCAGCACTTTCAATGAAGGCGAATCGAGGTCGGCGCAATGGGTTTCGCGCGCCGCCGCCTCGATCAAACTGCGAAATAAATCGATCTCATAATTGGAATGCACATGCTGCAACACCGCCGAGATGCGCTCCAGCCCCATGCCGGTATCGACCGAAGGCTTGGGCAGCGGGTGCATCACGCCGTGCTCGTCGCGGTTGAACTGCATGAACACGTTGTTCCAGATTTCGATGTAGCGGTCGCCGTCTTCCTCCGGCGATCCGGGCAAGCCGCCGGGGATATGCGCGCCGTGGTCGTAGAAGATTTCCGTGCACGGGCCGCACGGGCCGGTGTCGCCCATCATCCAGAAATTGTCCGACGCGTAGCGCGCGCCCTTGTTGTCGCCGATACGGATCACGCGGTCAGGCGCAAGGCCGATCTCCTTCGTCCAGATGTCGTACGCCTCGCCGTCCTCGGCATACACGGTGACGTAGAGCTTTTCCTTCGGCAGCTCGAACACCTCGGTCAGCAGCTCCCAGGCATATTTGATCGCGTCGCGCTTGAAGTAATCGCCGAAGCTGAAGTTGCCGAGCATCTCGAAGAAGGTATGGTGGCGCGCGGTATAGCCGACGTTCTCCAGGTCGTTGTGCTTGCCGCCGGCGCGCACGCACTTTTGCGACGATGCGGCGCGCGTATAAGGCCGCTTGTCATAACCGAGGAACACGTCCTTGAACTGGTTCATCCCCGCGTTGGTGAACAACAGCGTCGGGTCCTCGTGCGGCACCAGCGAGCTGGAGGCGACCACGGTATGCCCTTTAGAGGCGAAATAATCCAGGAATTTCTGGCGGATTTCACTGCTTTTCATGTTTTGCATCCATCGCTAATATCGTTGCAACAGGCGGCTCCCAAGGCATATTTTGGGCGCGCCGGACAAGGTGCGCATCATACCACGCGCGGCTCTGGCATCTATACTATGGACAGGAAGAAAGACAGTAGTTGCAGAGCGAATGCAGCGACCATAGCCTCTTGCAAACCGGGCGCTGAAAATCAGGCGTATGCACCGTCGCGGCGCGGGTGAACTGTTGCGGGGGAAAAGGGATTAGTCATCGCCGAAGGTTGATTGCCGCAACACCTGGAAAATCACGTCGAACCCGAAGCCGCGCGACTGCAGGAAGCGCACTTGCCGGGCTTTTTCCCCGGCATCCCGCGGCAATGCGCCGAACTTCTTTTGCCACACGCTGCGCGCCGCATCCAGCTCGCTTTCCTTCAAGCCCGGCAGCACATCGCCGATCAATTCTTCCGCGATGCCTTTCTGGCGCAACTCCTGGATGATGCGCTGGGTGCCGAAACGGCTGCGCTTGGCGTGCAACAATTGCGTGGCGGCGCGGGTATCGGACAGCCAGCCGCGCGCGGTCAGGTCATCCAGCAGCGCATCCAGGTCTTCCGGTCGCGGGGGTTTCGGTTGCGGCTGGCCAAAATCGCCATCTTCCCCTGCATAAGGCAACAGCTTGCCGCGCAGCTCGGCGCGGCTGTATTCGCGGCGCGCCAGGTATTGCAGGGCGCGCGCGCGCAGGCTTAACTCAGGCTTTTTCCTCATCGGGCTTGGCATTCGCCTTGGCGCCCGCTTTTGTGCCGGCCTTTTCGCCTGCCTTCGCAGCCGTTTTTCCACCGCCCTCCAGCAGTGCTACGCCCAACGCCCCGCGCACCTTGTTTTCGATTTCGAAGGCGACTTCCGGATGCTCGCGCAAATATTCGCGCGCGTTGTCCTTGCCCTGGCCGATCTTTTCGCCCTTGTAGGCGTACCAGGCGCCGGATTTTTCGATCAGCTTCTGCTGCACGCCCAGTTCGATGATCTCGCCTTCGCGCGAGATGCCTTCGCCGTACAGGATGTCGAACAGCGCCTCGCGGAACGGCGGCGCCACCTTGTTCTTCACCACCTTGACGCGCGTCTCGTTGCCGATCACTTCGTCGCCCTTCTTGATCGCGCCGATGCGGCGGATGTCGAGGCGCACTGACGCGTAGAACTTGAGCGCATTGCCGCCGGTGGTGGTTTCCGGATTGCCGAACATCACGCCGATTTTCATGCGAATTTGATTGATAAAAATCACCAGCGTGTTGGAACGCTTGATGTTGGCGGTCAGCTTGCGCAGCGCCTGCGACATCAGGCGCGCATGCAGGCCCATTTGCGCGTCGCCCATCTCGCCCTCGATTTCCGCCTTCGGCGTCAGCGCGGCGACCGAGTCGATCACCACCACGTCCACCGATGCGGAACGCACCAGCATGTCGGCGATCTCCAGCGCCTGTTCGCCGTTGTCCGGCTGCGAGATCAGCAAGTCTTCCACCTTCACACCGAGTTTCTGCGCGTACTGCGGATCGAGCGCGTGCTCCGCGTCGATAAACGCCGCGGTACCGCCCAGCTTCTGCATTTCCGCGATGACCTGCAAAGTCAGCGTAGTTTTGCCGGAGGATTCCGGCCCGTAGATTTCCACCACACGGCCACGCGGCAGGCCGCCTACGCCGAGGGCTATGTCCAGCCCCAGCGAACCGGTGGACACAACCTCAATATCGCGCGCCACTTCGTGTTCGCCGAGACGCATGATCGAGCCCTTGCCGAACTGTTTCTCGATCTGGCTCAATGCCGCCGCGAGTGCCTTGCTTTTATTGTCATCCATTACGATCCCCTTTCAAAAAATGATGCAGGATTGTGACACATCAATTCGCACTTGTACAGAACGATCGTTCTTTTTTTGCTTTTCCGACAAAATACGGCCTGTTGCTATTCTACCCATGCGCCGTTTATGATGAACGCAATTGGAACAGCCGGGGGAGTCCATCATGGATATCGGAAACATTGCAGGTGTGTCGTCTGCTCTTGCACAGGAAATGACCCGCGAGACAGTCGGTATCTTGATGTTGAAAAAATCTCTGGACATCGAAGCTCAAACCGCCCTCCAGTTGCTACAAGCATTGCCGCAGCCAGCGGCAAACAACCCCCCCAATCTGGGGAACAGCATCGACACCTTTGCCTGACCTTACGCTGCCAGCGTACGCCCCGCCAATATATCCATCACCCCCTGCAAGGCGATATGCACCGATTGGGCGCGCACCTCGGCGCGGCTTCCATTGATCTGGTGGCGTTGCGCGTGAACCGCGCCATTTTTGATCCCCCATGCGAACCATACCGTGCCGACCGGTTTGTCCGGCGTACCGCCGTCCGGCCCGGCGATGCCGCTTACCGCCAACGCCACCTGTGCGTCACTATTGTTTAGAGCACCCGCCACCATCTCGCGCACCGTCGCCTCGGACACCGCGCCATGCTGCATGAGCGTCGCCTCGCTCATGCCCAGCATCTGCTGCTTGGCAAGATTGGAATAAGTGACAAAGCCGCGCTCGAACCATGCCGAACTGCCCGCCACGTCGGTGATGGCATGCGCCACGCCGCCGCCGGTGCAGGATTCCGCCGTCGCCAGCATCAGCCCGTGCGCTTTCAGCACTCCGCCGACTTGAGCCGCCAGAATATCCATCCGTTAAAACCTTTTAGCCACAGAGAACACAGAGTTCACAGAGAAAGGCAAATCTGCCCACGTTTTTCTCTGTGTTCTCTGTGGCTAATTTCGTTTTTTGCTGCATATCAACTACCCAAGCCACGCGCGAGATCGTTCTGTATATCCACGACCGCCTCCAACCCGACCGCGATGCGGATCAGGCCATCACTGATGCCTGCCGCAGCGCGCGCCTCAGGCGTAATGCGCCCGTGGGTGGTGCTGGCCGGATGGGTGATGGTGGTCTTGGTATCGCCGAGATTGGCGGTGATCGAGACCATGCGCGTATTGTCGATCACGCGCCATGCGGCCTCTTTACCGCCCTTTACTTCAAACGACACGATGCCGCCGCCGCTCTTCTGCTGTTTCATCGCCAGTTCGTGTTGCGGATGCGACGGCAGGCCCGGATAGAACACCCGCGCGACATTGGGCTGCGCTTCCAGCCAGCGCGCCAGTTCCAGCGAGTTGGCGCTGTGCGCGTCCATGCGGATCTTCAGCGTCTCCAGGCCCTTCAGGAAAATCCACGCATTGAATGCGCTCAGCGTCGGCCCGGCGGTGCGCAGGAAGCCGAAGATGGGCTCCATCAACTTCCTGCTGCCCAGCACCGCGCCGCCCAGTACGCGCCCCTGCCCGTCGATGTATTTGGTCGCGGAGTGGATCACGATGTCCGCTCCGAGTTCGAACGGGCGTTGCAGGATCGGCGTGCAGAAACAATTATCCACCACGAGCAGCGCGCCGCAGCCTCTTGCAACAGATGCGATCGCGGCGATGTCGGAAATCTCGGTGAGCGGGTTGGACGGCGTTTCCAGGAAGAACAGTTTGGTGTTCGGGCGCACCGCCGCCTGCCACTCGGACACGTCGGTCGCGGAAACGTAGGTCGTCTCCACGCCGAATTTTTTGATGATGTTGTTGAACAGGTTGATCGTCGCGCCGAAAATGCTGCGCGAGGCGACGATGTGGTCGCCCGCCTTCAGCAAGCCCATCACGCACGCCAGGATCGCCGACATCCCCGATGCCGTGGCGACGCATTGCTCGGCGCCTTCCAGCGCGGCGAGCCGCTCCTCGAACATCGTCACGGTCGGATTGGTGAAGCGCGAATAGATGTTGCCCGGCTCTTCGCCGATGAAGCGCGCGGCGGCCTGCGCGGCGCTCTCGAACGTGAAGCTGGAAGTCAGGAACAGCGCCTCGCTGTTTTCGCCGAACTGGCTATGCACTGCGCCCGCGCGCACCGCCAATGTTTCCGGCTGGTATTTTTGCTCGTTCATTTTTCCCTCATATCCCATTTGAATCCAGTAGCCGTAGCCCGGATGGAGCATCGCGCAATCCGGGAGTTCAACTATGATCGTCCCGGATTCCACTGCGTTTCATCCGGGCTACTCCCGAACCTCACATCGAGTTCGCGCTCATCACCAGATTCAATTCCAGTTGGTCTTCGTCTATCTGCTTGTTGGCTTTCCCGCCGCCGCGCAACGCTTCGATCACATCCAGATAGTGCGGCGTGATATCGCCGGTGATGTAGTTGCCGTCGAAGCAGGAAGCGTCGAAACCCTTGATGCCGGGATTGATCTTGCGCACCGCCTCCTTGAGGTCTTCCAGATCCTGATAGATCAGCCGATCCGCACCGATCTCGCGGCAGATTTCCTCATCGTTGCGCCCGGTGGCGATCAATTCGTTGCGGCTCGGCATATCGATGCCATACACATTCGGGAAGCGTACCGGCGGCGCAGCGGAGGCGAAGTACACCTTGCGCGCGCCGGCATCGCGCGCCATTTGCACGATCTCGCGGCTGGTGGTGCCGCGCACGATGGAATCATCCACCAGCAGCACGTTCTTGCCCTTGAATTCCACGCCGATGGCATTCAGTTTCTGGCGCACCGATTTTTTGCGCATCGCCTGCCCCGGCATGATGAAAGTGCGTCCGATATAGCGGTTTTTCACAAAGCCTTCGCGGAACGGGAGGTCGAGGCGATTCGCCAGTTGCAGCGCGCTGGGGCGGCTGGAATCGGGAATCGGGATGACCACGTCGATATCCACCCCTTCCCAGATCGCGCTTGAGTTTGTCGGCGAGATATTCGCCCATGTACAGGCGCGTCTCGTACACCGACACGCCATCGATCATCGAATCGGGCCGCGCCAGATAGACATATTCGAAAATGCACGGATTGAGGCTGGCATTATCGCAACATTGCTGGCTGTAAAAATTACCGTCAAAATCGATGAACACTGCTTCGCCGGGCGCGACATCCCGCAGAAACTTGAAGCCCAGCGTATCCAGCGCCACGCTTTCCGACGCCACCAGATATTCCGGGCCATGCTCGGTTTCATGCACGCCAGCCACCAACGGGCGGATGCCATTCACATCGCGGAACGCCAGCAAACCATAGCCCGCAATCATCGCCACAACGGCATATGCGCCCCTGCAACGCCGATGCACGCCGGACACCGCGGCAAAAATGGCCGGCACAGTCAGGCGCAGTCCTTTGGAGCTGTCCTGTAATTCGTGCGCCAGCACATTCAGCAACACTTCAGAATCGGAATTGGTGTTGACGTGGCGCAGGTCATCCACAAACAACTGCTTCTTCAGTTCATCGGCATTGGTCAGATTGCCGTTATGGCCGAGCACGATGCCGAACGGCGAATTCACATAAAACGGCTGCGCCTCGTTGTGGTCTACCGCGGAACCGGCAGTGGGGTAGCGCACATGCGCGATGCCCGCGTTGCCCTGCAATGCCCGCATGTTGCGGGTGCGGAACACATCGCGCACCAGCCCGTTGTCCTTATGTAGATGAAAAGTATGGCCGTCCAGCGTCGCGATACCGGCGGCATCCTGACCGCGATGCTGCAAGACCTGCAAGCCATCATACAGCAGCTGATTGGCTGGTGATTGCGAGACCACTCCGAGAATGCCACACATGAATTTATCCCGACGATTAACTGCGAATTCTGTAACGTACGCGCCGTGCAATGTTGTCCGGCAACCACGCCTTGGTCAGCAACGCGACATCCTCCGCCGCTCCGCTCATCTGCGCATCGCGCCAGAACGGTTGCTCGGGAATCGCCGTCATCCCGGCCAGCCAAACCAGCACGAGCACCACCAGCCCGCCGCGCAACACCCCGAACAGCCCGCCCAGCACCCTGTCCAGCCAGCCAAGTCCGGTCGCCTTCATCAGCTTCGAGAGCAGCCAGACCAGCACGCCCCACACGATCAATGTGGCGATAAACACCGCAGCGTATGCCAGCGCAATCCGTATCTTATCCTGCACCCCAGGTATCATGGGCGCGACATCGCCGGCGAACAATTTGCTCAGCACAAACGCAACCGGCCAGCCCGCCAGCGACAGCACTTCGTAAACCAGGCCACGCCACAAACCGAGCAACAACGAAACCAGCAATATCGCCATGACGGCAAAATCAAGCCAGGTCATTTCCTTAGCGTACGCTCATCACAGTCGGATGCAGCCCGTGCTTTTCCAGCAATTGGCGCACCTTCTCGGCTTTTTCGCGCTCCGCATACGGCCCCACGCGCACGCGAATCATGTCGCCGCTTTTTTCGGTGTAGGCCTTGAAGCCCAGTTTTTTCAGCCTGGCGGCTTCCTGCTTTGCGGTAGCGGGGTTGGCGTAAGCGCCGACCTGCGCGACAAAACTTTCGCCGCCGGACGTCTTGTCGTGGTTCTTTGATTCGGTGCTCTTCGCTTCTGTGCTCTTCGCTTCCGCAGCCTTTGCTTCGGGCTGTTTATTGGCGGCAGGCTGTATCTTGCCCTGCGCTTCGGTTCCGGGATTGCTTGCGGCAGGCGGCTGCTTGTCCGGCGCTGCAACAACCGACGCGGCAGCCGGTTTGACTTGCGCTACGCCAGACGCTGCAACGGCGGAAGCGGCAGGCGGAGCCGAAACGATCCCGGAAGCTGCAAGCGGCAGGGCTTGCGCCACCCCGGAAACCGCCACGCCCGTAACAAACTCGCCGGCCTTGTCGGGAGACGGAATGCGCAGCTCGATGTTCTGCACGGCAGGCCTGGGTTCGCTATCCAGCACCATCGGCAACACCACCACTACAACCAGCGTGAGCGCGACTGCGCCAATCAACCGGCGGCGCGCCTTGCGCCTGATATCCAGTTCATCCTCTGTCAACTGTTTAGCCATGCTTTGGGGGGTCCTCAGCGAATCTCAAAATTTCAGTCCTTTTGCGGCCATCGCTTCCGCCACGGTGTAGAACGATCCGAAGGCTATAATTCTACACTCTTGACACGGTGCGCGTAAGCGTCTGGTGCAGGAGGGAGTGTCAGGCGGCTGCTCCCGCAAGCGGCTGCTTCGCATAACCAGCGACTTGGCGGGCGTTGTTGGCTCGCCTAGTCGAATGGCTAGTGGTTCCATCAGTAACGTGTCGCAGCCGCCATCTTCGCCCGCCGCATTATAGGCATGTCGCAAGGCTTCACCGACGTTGCGGAATGCTTGAATATTCCCGCGCACACCGGCGTTTTGCAGCGCTTGCGCCAGCTCCACGGCGGTCGCGCCGCGCGGCGCATCGATACCCGCCGCCAGCCAGGTGCCGATATGCGGATCGAGCGCCGCCGCCACTCCCGCGATGTCCTTGTCCCTGAGCATCGCGAACACCGCCCAGGTATGCGGGCAAGGCGGCAGGCTGGCAAGGTTCTGCGCCAGCGCACGCGCCGCATGCGGATTGTGCGCCACGTCCAGGATCAACTGCGGCCGGCCAGGTATGACCTGGAAACGCCCCGCGAGTTGCACCTCGACCAGCCCGCGCCGCACCGCTTCCATGCTCACCGGCAGGCGCGCTTTCAGTGCATCCAGCGCCGCCAGCGCTGCGCTGGCATTGTGCAACTGGAACGCACCGCGCAACGCCGGATACGGCAGCGCATTGCGCGCTCCGGTCAAGCTACGGTAATTCCACTGCTTCGTTTGTTGTTCCTCGAACGAAAACTCCCGGCCTATGCGCCAAAGCTGCGCACCGATTTTTTCGGCATAGTCGGCAACCGCCTGCGGCACCTCCGCATCCGCGCAGATCGCCACCTTGCCACTGCGGAAAATGCCCGCTTTCTCGAACGCGATCTGTTCGCGCGTCTCACCGAGGTAATCGGTGTGGTCGATGTCCACGCTGGCCACCACCGCACAATCGCTGTCGAACGCGTTCACCGCGTCCAGCCTGCCGCCCAGCCCCACTTCGAGGATCGCGATGTCGACCTTGTGTTCGATGAAACACTGTATTGCGGCGAGCGTGCCGAATTCAAAATACGTCAATGGAGTATCACCACGCACCAGCTCGATTTTCTCAAACGACGCGCACAATTCCGCATCGCTGGCCTGCTTTTTCGCGATGCGCACGCGCTCGTTGTAATGCAGCAGATGCGGCGAGGTATAGCAGCCGACGCGGTAACCGGCGGCATGCAAGATGGATTCCAGCATCGCACACACCGAACCTTTGCCGTTGGTGCCGCCGACCGTGACGATGGGAAAGTACGGATCGAGACTCAGCCGCTGTTTGACCTGTTCGATACGATCCAGGCCGAGCGCGATGGTCTTGGGATGCAGGGATTCGAGGTAGGTCAGCCAGTCGGCCAGAGTGTCAGGCATATAAATCCGTTTTGCGGGCGAATCGCGGTGTCGCGTGTTGGTTGCGGCCACTGCTTCGCAGTTTCACATCGGCTTCGCCGATATGAGCCTTCACCGCAACTCCGTTGTCGCTCAATCCTTGCTACCAATAGGTATGCTCGTCATTCGCTGCGCGGCTCCTTGCGCTTCATCCCGCAAAACGAATTTCCAAATACAGTTACCCGTAGCCCGGATGCAGCGTAGCGAAATCCGGGAAGGTTTATGGCGTTACGTCAATCCCGGATTCCATTTCATTTCATCCGGGCTACCTTGCTCACAATTGCACCCCGAACCTGCGCAACAAAGGCAACATGGCAAGGTAACAAACAGCGGTAACCGAAATTGAAAGTCCCAGGCTAAGCCAAAACCCCAAACCCTGCCTGAGCAACAGCGGCAGCAGCAAGAATAGAACCAGCGAGGGCAGCGCCAGCCAGAAGATTTGGCCGGAAAGTTCGGCGATACGCAAAGGCTCTGCTCCCTCGATATGCAGCCACATGAACGCCAGCAATGAGGTCAGCGGCAGTGCTGCGAGCAGCGCGGCAAAACCGCTGCTGCGTTTGGCGATTTCCGTTATCGCCACAATGACTAATGCGGAAATTGCGACTTTTAGCGCGTAGTAGAACACCGGGTTAAGCGGCCTCGATCTCCGCTGCCGCCGACTGTTTGGTCAGCAAGGTGATCAGCGTCGCCAGCTGTTTGCGCATCTCGCGCCGATCGACGATCATGTCCACCGCGCCGTGTTCGAGCAGAAATTCGGCGCGCTGAAAGCCTTCCGGCAGGGTTTCGCGCACCGTCTGCTGGATCACGCGCGCGCCGGCGAAGCCGATCAGCGCGCCGGGCTCGGCGATCACCACGTCGCCCACGAATGCGAAGCTGGCGGACACGCCGCCCATGGTCGGGTCGGTCAGCACCGAGATAAACGGCAGTTGCGCCTGGCTCAACTGTGTCAGCGCGGCGCAGGTCTTGGCCATCTGCATCAGCGACAACAAGCCTTCCTGCATGCGCGCGCCGCCGCTCGCGGCGAAGCAGACGAACGGGCATTTCTGTTCCAGCGCGACCTGTACGCCGCGCACGAAACGTTCGCCGACCACCGAGCCCATCGATCCGCCCATGAAGTCGAATTCGAACGCGGCTGCGACCACCGGCACCGCATGGATGCTGCCCTGCATCACCACCAGCGCGTCTTCTTCGCCGGTATCGCGCTTGCCTGCCGTGAGGCGTTCGCTGTATTTGCGGCTATCCTTGAACTTGAGCGTATCGACCGGCAGCACTTCCGCACCGATCTCGAAGCGGCCCTCGCCGTCGAGCAGCAAATCCAGCCGGGTGCGCGCCGAAATGCGATGGTGATGACCGCACTTGGGACAGACGCTCTGGTTTTTTTCCAGATCGGAGTGGTACAACACCGTCTGGCAGTTCGGGCATTTGTGCCACAGGCCTTCCGGGACGCTTTTCTTCGCCTCGCTCTCGCGGCGCTTGATCTTGGGCGGCAATAATTTCTGGAACCAGCTCATGCTCTTTTCTCCTTATGCCTGATCGACAGCCCGTTTCAATTCCCTGACCAGTTTGCTCACATTGGCGACGGCATCCTGCCCGGTCGAATTCTCGATTTCCTGCACGATGCGGCTGCCCACCACCACACCGTCGCACAGTTTCGCCACCGCCAGCGCGGTCGCGGCATCGCGGATGCCGAAGCCTATGCCGATGGGTAACTGGATGTGCTTGCGCAGTTGCGGAATCTTCTGTTCGATGGCGGACAGGTCCAGATGCCCCGCGCCGGTCACGCCCTTGAGCGACACGTAATACACATAGCCGCGCGCCTGTTTGGCAACGAGCGCGACGCGCGCATCGGTGCTGGTCGGCGCGAGCAGGAAGATCGGATCGATGCCGTGCCGGGTCAGGTGCGCGAACGCCTCATGGCTCTCTTCCGGCGGGAAATCCACGGTCAGCACGCCGTCCACGCCGGCTGCGGCGCAACGCTGCGCAAAGGTTTCCCAGCCCATCGCCTCGATCGGATTGCCATAACCCATCAGCACGATGGGCGTTTCGGCATTGCTGCGGCGGAATTCGGCGACCATGTCCAGCACGTGATGCAGGCCGACATGGTGTTTGAGCGCGCGCTCGGAAGCGCGCTGGATGATCGGGCCGTCCGCCATCGGGTCGGAGAACGGCACGCCCAGTTCGATGATGTCCGCGCCCGCCTCCACCAGCGCGTGCAGCAGCGGCACGGTGAGTTGAGGGTTCGGATCGCCCGCAGTGAAGAACGGGATCAGCGCTTTGCGCTTATGTTGTTTAAGCTTATCGAAAGTAGTCTGGATACGGCTCATAGTGTGATGCCTTTTAAACGGGCTACAGTATTGATGTCTTTGTCGCCCCTTCCCGACAGATTCACCAGCAGCACCTTGTCCTTGCCCATCTTTGGCGCGATCTTTATCGCATGCGCCAACGCGTGGCTCGACTCCAGCGCCGGGATGATGCCCTCGAAGTTGCACAGATCGTGGAACGCGCGCAGCGCCTCGTCGTCGTTGATCGCCACGTATTCGGCGCGGCCGCTGTCTTTCAGCCAGGCATGTTCCGGGCCGACGCCGGGATAATCCAGTCCGGCAGAAATGGAATGCGTTTCGATGATCTGGCCATTCTCGTCCTGCATCAGGTAGGTCTTGTTGCCGTGCAGCACGCCGACCGGGCTGTTGGTGGTCAATGGCGCGGCATGTGATCCGCTACCGATGCCGTGCCCGCCCGCTTCGACGCCGATCAGTTTGACGCCGGGCATGTCGATGTACGAATAGAACACACCCATCGCGTTGGAGCCGCCGCCGACGCAGGCGATCACCGCGTCCGGCTGGCGACCCGCCAGTTCCGGCATCTGCACCACCGCCTCTTTGCCGACGATGGAATTGAAATCGCGCACCATCATCGGATACGGATGCGGCCCGGCTACGGTGCCGATGATGTAAAAAGTATTTTCGATGTTGGTCACCCAGTCGCGCATCGCCTCGTTGAGCGCGTCCTTGAGCGTCTTCGAGCCGCTGTTCACCGGCACGACGGTCGCGCCGAGCAGCTTCATGCGGAACACGTTCGGCGACTGGCGCTGCACGTCTTCCGCGCCCATATAAACGACGCACTCCATGCCGTAGCGCGCCGCGACGGTCGCCGTCGCCACGCCATGTTGCCCCGCGCCGGTCTCGGCGATCACGCGCTTCTTGCCCATGCGCTTGGCGAGCAGTGCCTGCCCGACGGTGTTGTTCACCTTGTGCGCGCCGGTATGGTTGAGGTCTTCGCGCTTCAGATATATTTGCGCGCCGCCGAGGTGCTCCGACCAGCGTTTGGCGTGATAGATCGGGCTGGGGCGGCCGACGAAATGCTTGAGGTCGTAATTCAGCTCGGCGATAAATTCGGGGTCGTGGCGGTATTTCTCGTAGGCCCGGTTCAGCTCCTCCAGCGCGCCCATCAGGGTTTCGGCGACATAAATGCCGCCGTAGGGGCCGAAGTGGCCGGTATTATCTGGGTAACTGTAAGTCAATGTTCTTAACCTCGTTGATGAACGCGGCGATTTTCGACGCATCTTTTATGCCCTTCGGGGTATTGATTCCTTTGCTCGTTTCTACGCCGGCCACCTCTACGCCACTCGACACATCCACCGCATAGGGCCGCACCAGCCGGATAGCCTCAGCCACGTTGCCGGGGTGCAGGCCGCCGGCCAGAACCACCGGCAGAGGCAGGGTTTGCGGGATCAGCGCCCAGTCGAGCGATGCCCCAGTGCCGCCATGTGCACCTTCCACAAAGGCATCCAGCAATAGACCCTGCGCCATGCGGTAACGCGCCGCGCATTGTATCAAATCCACGCCGCTTCTTACCCGTATCGCCTTGATCCATGAGCGTCCGAAGCATGCGCAAAATTCCGGCTCTTCTTCGCCGTGAAACTGCAGCACGTCCAGCGGCACCTGGCGCAACACTTCGCGCACCTGATCTTCGGATGGGTTCACGAACAGCCCGACAACCGTTACGAATGGGGGCACGGCTGCCACCACCCGCGCAGCCTGCTGCACCGTTACATGGCGTGTGCTCTTCTCATGGAACACCAGCCCAAGCGCATCCGCGCCGCTCGACGCAACGGCCAGCGCGTCTTCCACACGGGTGATGCCGCAAATCTTTACTCGCGTCACGACAACTCCTCTTGTAAAGGAAACATCCGCCCTCTGCCCTCTGTCATCTGTCCTCTGATTGCGGCAATCCCCATTTCGCCTCGTATTGAATGCGGCGCAAGTATAAGCCATCCGGCGCAAAGGTCGGCGCGGCAAGGCAGCGTTCGCGGCTTTCCAGTATCTCTTTCAGCCACTGCGGCGGGTGTTTGCCCCTGCCAACATAAATCAAACAGCCAATAATATTCCGCACCATGTGATGCAGGAACGCATTGGCGCTCAAATCGAAGATCAGCATCTCGCCCTCGCGTCGGATGTCCAGTCGGTGCAGGTGTTTGACCGGCGATTTTGCCTGGCATTGCGCCGCGCGGAACGCGCCGAAATCGTGCTCGCCCAGCAGGCATTGCGCGGCAGCCTGCATCGCCGCGACATCCAGCGGTGCATGGAACCAACCCGCCTTGCCGGCATGGATGGCGGAACGCGTCGGGCGATTGACCAACAGGTAGCGGTAGCTGCGGCCATGCGCGGAGAAGCGCACGTGAAACTCGTCCGGCACCGGATGCGCCCAGCGCACCGCGATGCTTTCCGGCAGCACGGCATTTACGCCGCGCACCCAGGCAGAGAGCGGGCGCTCGGCCTGCGTATCGAAATGCACCACCTGCTCCAGCGCATGCACGCCGGTGTCGGTGCGTCCCGCCGCGATGATTGAAACCGGCTCGCCATCGGGCTGCTCACCTGCAATTTTGCTCAACGCGCGTTGCAACGTGTCCTGCACGGTCTGCCCTTCCGCCTGGCTCTGCCAGCCGCAATACGGGCGACCGTCGTATTCGATGCCGAGCGCGATCCTCATGGGGCGGCCCTCATCGCAGCAACCCTGCAACGGTGGCATCGAAACAGGGTCTTGCGGCAGGATGGAATCGCATGGTCGCCTCAAAAGAAAACGGCAGCCCGGTACCGGGCTGCCGTTTACGAAAACGCTTCATCAACCAAGCTGGTCGAGCATGGCCTGCGCGGTCTCGCGCTGCCCATCATCGCCCTCGCGCAAAACCTCATCGAGGATTTCACGCGCGCCGGTCGCATCGCCCATTTCCTGGTAGGCTTTGGCGAGATCAAGTTTGGTGGCAACCTCATGCCAATGCTCATCCTTGACTGCCGGTTCGCCCGGCGCTGCGATATCGTCCAGATTCAGGCTGATATCCGCCAGCCCCGTATCGACAACCTGCGTTGCCTGTGCAGGCTTCTCAACCGGGAAGTCCAGCGTGAACTCCATGCCGGCATCTTCGGCTTGCGCGGCTTTTGACGGCTTGTCGGCCTCCGGCTGCGCCGCCGGCATCGACGCACGGGTGCTTGTCACATCAAAAACCAGGTCGTCCAGATTGGGTAACGCGGTTTCCGCTTGCCCGGTAGCCGCCGGCATCGCGGTGCTGATCGAGGTAATATCAAAATCCGCATCTGCCGCCGCATTGCGCGATGGCTGGGTGGAACTTACATCAAAATCCATGGTTCCGGCTTGGCTCACATCAAAATCCATAGCTCCTGTTTGAGCCGCAGGCATGGCCGGCATCTTTGTCGCGCCGCCCAAATCAAAATCCACATCGGGAGCCGATGATTCCTGCGCCGCCGTATCGTCCAGGACAAAGTCCGGCGTTGCATTGAACGCGGTTGTTTGCATGGTCGCGCTACCCGTATCCTCAAGGGTTCTGGCGCCTCCGTACATCGGGTTATTCGGCTCGAGCTTGCCCCCCATTGCCGCAGCTTGTTGCCATGCCTCTTCATCGCCGGAGTCCTTCAGTTGCCGCGCGATGGATGAGAAGGAATTTACGTCTTTGCGGTTGGCATAAATACCCAATAACTTGAGATGTATCTGGTGATTATTTGGCGTATTCCGTAGTGCATCCTTCAGTATTTCCTCCGCCTGCGCATCGCGACCGAAATTCAGGAACAGATCCGCCTCGCTGATCGGGTCAACTTCATCCTGTTGGGGAGCGGCTTCGGCGCGGATCGCTGGCGCACTGGTGAAGTCGCCGGTCTCCGGTGAAGACACAACCGGCGTGGTAATGCGCCGGGTTATTGCGTCGGTTTCTTCACTTTTTTTTTCAGCCGTTGCAGCAGACCTCTTGCGGCGGCTCAACATAAAGCCAATGCCGCCCAGACCAAGCAGGATCGCCGCACCCCCGGCAAGATAAAGCGGCTCGCCCAGAATCTGGTCTACCAGGGAAGGCTCAGGCACAACCACAGGCTGTGGCTTGGGTTTTGGCTTGGCAACGGGCGCCGGTTTGACTGCGCTGGCGGCTGCCACCGAAGAAGCGGCGGCAACTGCCGATGCCGCGCCTTTTACTCCAGATGCCGCAGATGCTGCGCCCGAAGATTGCTGTGCCAGCGCCGCAGCTTCGGATTTCAGTTGGGCGAGGTGCTGCATATCCTTGAGGTTCTTTTCCAGTAATGCGGCGCGCGCCTGCTCTTCCTTCAGGCTCTTGGCCTTGGCGATTGCATCTTCCTGTTCGGCAATCTTCTTATCTTTTGCAGAAATGGGCTTGCCGCCTGTCGCGCCGGCGGCAGCCTTGTCCCCGGGTGCTTCGCCTTTGGATAGTTTCAGCACTTCCTTGGCGGACTCTTTGGCAACCGGAGCCTTGTCGGCAACCGAACTGGCGATCTTGCCGGCGGCAACCTGCCGGGCTTCCTGCGGCTGGGTGGCCGACGAAGCGGCACCGGCCAGTTTTTGCCGGTAGGCATTCCAGTCGGCTGTCTGGGCGCGGATTTCCTTAGCCGCATCGGATTGTGCAACACTCATCAATTCGCTCTGGTCGGGCAAACGCAGAATCTTGCCCGCCCTGATGCGGTTCATGTTTTTGCCGTCGAATTGCTTGGCGTTGGCACGGTACAGCGCGACCAGCATGCGCTCCAGGCTCACTTCAGCCGGTTTGTTCTGCGCGGCGATCTTGTTCAGCGTGTCACCGCGCTGGACGGTGATGTTGCCTGTCGCGACACCCTTTTCCGCCAGCACGGTCGCGGCAGGTTTTCCGGCAGGTTTCTCAGCCGGCTGGCTCTCAACCGGCGCAGCGGCTACCGGAGCGGCTTGTTCGGCAGGTTTGGCGGCAGTTTCCAGCGGCACGGACTGCACTGCCGGTGCAACGGCTTGAACTTCCGCCTGCTTGGGTTGTTCTGCAACATAGTCCGGCGGATCGAGCAGGAATGTATATTCGCGCAACAGCTTGCCGGATGCCCAAGTCAACTCGATCAGCATGCTCACAAAAGGATCGTTGACCGGTTGCGAGCTGCTCACCTTGATATACAGTTCGCCGTTCGCGCGACCCTCGATCTGGAATTTGAATTTGTTGCCATAAGGGTATTCCAATCCCGCGCTCTTATAGGCATCGGGCGACGCAAGGCGGGCAACCAGGCCGGCTTTCTCGGTCTTGTTGACTGCCACCAATTCGATATCGGCCTTCAGCGGTTGCCCTAAAGCGGAAGCCACACTTATTCCGCCCATGCCAACGGCGGAAACACATGTGGACAATGTCAAACCAGCAACAACCCAGAGCAGTTTCAGTAGTGACTTTCGCACGCTATCACCTTATGGTTATTTGTTGAACAAGTAAAATAACATCATGGAGTTATAAGCACAAGCTCATAATATTTTTCGCATTATGTCTTAATTGAGGTATTTCGCAATCAAAATCTCCGCAATCTGCACGCTATTCAACGCCGCACCCTTGCGCACATTATCGCTGACCACCCACAGATTCAAGCCCAGCGGGCATGAAATATCCTCGCGGATGCGCCCGACGTAGGTCGCATCATTGCCCGCCGCCTCGATCGGTGTCGGGTAGCCGCCCGGCTCGCGCTTGTCCATCACGATCACGCCCGGTGCCTTTTCCAGCAAGGCGCGCGCCTCGGCGGCAGTGATTTTTTTGCGGGTTTCGATATGCACCGCTTCGGAGTGTCCGTAGAACACCGGCACGCGTACCGCAGTCGGATTCACCATGATGCTTTCGTCTTCCATGATCTTGCGGGTTTCCCACACCATTTTCATTTCCTCCTTGGTGTAGCCGTTTTCCATGAACACATCGATCTGCGGCAACACGTTGAAAGCGATACGTTTCGGGTACACCTCGACTTCCACATCCTGCGAATTGAACAGCGCGCGGGTCTGGCTGGCCAATTCCTCGATCGCCTCCTTGCCGGTGCCGGAAACCGCCTGATACGTCGCCACGTTGATGCGCGTTATGCCCACCGCATCCTTGATCGGTTTGAGCGCCACCACCATCTGGATGGTCGAGCAATTCGGGTTGGCGATAATGCCGCGGTTCTTGTATTGCGCGATGGCATGCGGATTCACCTCCGGCACCACCAGCGGGATATCTTTGTCGTAGCGAAAGTGCGCGGTGTTATCGATCACCACGCAACCGGCTGCGGCGGCGAGCGGCGCATATTTTTCCGACACGCTGCCGCCTGCCGAGAACAGGCCGATCTGCGCCTTCGAGAAATCGAACCCCTCCACGTCGATCACCGCAAGCTCTTTGCCGTTGAATGTCACTACGGATCCGGCGGAGCGACTGGAAGCCAGCGGATAAAGATTGCGCACCGGAAACTTGCGCTGTTCCAGGATGGACAGCATCGCCTCGCCCACCGCGCCGGTTGCGCCCAATATACATACGTCGTATTGCTTGCTCATGCTTTTTTTCTCTCTCAAATAATTAAGCTGATAGCCGGTAGCTTGTAGCAGGCAGCAAAACCTGCATGGCTACGAGCTGCGAGCTACAGGCTCTTAACAACCGCATCGCCCATCGCCGTGCAGCCGATCTTCTGCATTCCGGCCTCGTAAATATCACCGGTGCGCAGCCCCTGCTGCAACACCTTGCGCACCGCCGCTTCGATGCGCTGCGCGATGTCCTCGCGCGCAAAAGTGTAGCGCATCATCATCGCCACCGACAAAATTGTCGCCAGCGGATTGGCGATGTCCTTGCCGGCAATGTCCGGCGCGGAGCCGTGGCACGGCTCGTACAACCCCTTGTTGTTCGCATCCAGCGAAGCGGACGGCAACATGCCGATCGAGCCGGTCAGCATCGAGGCCTCGTCGGAAAGAATGTCGCCGAAGATATTGCCGGTCAGGATCACGTCGAACTGCTTGGGCGCGCGCACCAGCTGCATCGCGGCGTTGTCCACGTACATATGCGACAGCTCGACCGCCGGGTATTCCTTCGCCACATCGATGACGATTTCGCGCCAGAACATGCTGGTATCCAGCACGTTGGCCTTGTCCACCGAGCACACCTTGCCCTTTCCATCTTTACCGGCGCGCTTCAGCGCGATCCGGAAACCGACATGCGCCACGCGGCGGATTTCCGACTCGCTGTACATCATGGTGTCGAAACCCTGCTGCTCGCCGTTATCCAGCGTGCGGATGCCGCGCGGCTGGCCGAAATAAATGTCGCCGGTCAGCTCGCGCAAGATCATGATGTCCAGCCCCGACACCAGTTCCGGCTTCAGGCTGGACGCATTGACCAGCTCGGGATACACCATCGCCGGGCGCAGGTTGGCAAACAGCCCCAGACCCTTGCGGATGCGCAGCAGGCCCTGCTCCGGGCGCAGCGGGCGCGGCAATGTGTCGTACTGGTAGCCACCCACCGCACCGAGCAGCACCGCGTCGGCTGCAAGCGCCAATTTTTCAGTCGCCGGCGGAAACGGGTCGCCTGCCGCGTCATACCCCGCACCGCCGAGGTGCGCATATTCCATCTCGATCTTCAGGCCGTCGCCACGCAATGCCTCCAGCACCTTGGCGGCTTGAGCTACGATTTCCGGGCCAATGCCGTCACCGGGCAAAACTGCAATCTTCATGAATTCCCCTTCTTTCCAATTCGTAGGTCGGGTTTTAACCAGCGACTTGGCTGCCGTTTTTTGGCGGCCTAGTCGAATGGCTATGCAAAGCCAACCCGACATGTCGGGCTAAAGCCCGACCTACACATTTTTTAAGCAAACAGCCACGGCTGCGCCGCGCGATGTTTCGCCTCGAACGCCGTGATCTCGTCCACATGCTGCAGGGTCAGGCCGATGTCATCCAGACCATTCAGCAGGCAATGCTTGCGGAACGCCTCCACCTCGAACTTGTACACCGTGCCGTCCGGCGCAATGATGCTCTGCCGTTCCAGATCGACCTTCAAACGGTAACCCGGAGTTGCCTCCACCGCCTTGAACAGCGCATCCACTTTTTCTGCATCAAGACGGATCGGCAGCAGACCGTTCTTGAAGCAGTTGTTGAAGAAGATGTCGGCGAAGCTCGGCGCGATGATGGCGCGGAAACCGTAGTCTTCCAGCGCCCAGGGCGCATGCTCGCGCGAGCTGCCGCAGCCGAAATTCTCGCGCGCCAGCAGGATCTGCGCGCCCTGGTAGCGCGGCTGGTTCAGCACGAAATCCGGGTTGAGCGGGCGCTTGCTGTTGTCCATGCCCGGCTCGCCGTGATCCAGATAGCGCCATTCGTCGAACGCATTCGGGCCGAAGCCGGAACGCTTGATCGACTTCAGGAATTGCTTGGGGATGATCGCGTCGGTGTCCACGTTGGCGCGATCCAGCGGCGCAACCAACCCGTCGAGTAAGGTGAATTTCTGCATTTATTTCGCCGATTTTTCCAATTTTTCCCCGCCTTTCTTGATGTCCTTGCCCAGCCCTTCCACGGTATTGCAACCCGCCAGGAACAACACTGCCAACAACAAAGAAATCGCTCTCATCATCGTCTCCTCAAGTTTTGCTCACATCGACAAAATGCCCGGCGATCGCTGCAGCAGCCGCCATCGCCGGACTCACCAGATGGGTGCGCCCGCCCTGCCCCTGCCGCCCCTCGAAGTTGCGGTTGGAAGTCGAGGCGCAACGCTCGCCCGGCGCAAGCCGGTCGTCGTTCATCGCCAGGCACATCGAGCAGCCCGGGTCGCGCCACTCGAAGCCCGCTGCAATAAATATCTTGTCCAGGCCTTCCTGTTCGGCCTGCCGTTTCACCAGGCCGGAACCCGGCACCACCATCGCCAGCTTCACGTTCGGCGCGACATGCTTGCCCTTCGCGACGGCGGCGGCGGCGCGCATATCCTCGATGCGCGCGTTGGTGCAGGAGCCGATGAATACCTTGTCGATCCTGATCTCGGTGATCGGCGTATTCGCCGCCAGCCCCATGTAGCGCAATGCGCGCTCCGCGCCCTCGCGCTTGACCGGATCGCTCATGGCTGCCGGATCGGGCACGCGCCCGTCCACCGCCACCACCATCTCCGGCGACGTACCCCAGGTCACTTGCGGCTTGATCTCGGCAGCATCCAGCTTGACCACCTTATCGAACTGCGCGCCGGCGTCGCTGTGCAGCGTGCGCCAGTAGGCCACGGCCTTGTCCCACAACTCGCCCTGCGGCGCAAACGGCCGCCCCTTGAGGTAATTGATGGTCGTGTCGTCCGCCGCGATCATGCCGGCGCGCGCGCCCGCCTCGATCGCCATGTTGCACAGCGTCATGCGCCCTTCCATCGACAGTGCGCGTATCGCGCTGCCGGCGAATTCAATCGCGTAGCCGGTGCCGCCTGCCGTGCCGATCCTGCCGATCACCGCCAGCGCGATGTCCTTGGCGGTCACGCCCTTGCCGAACGCGCCGTCCACCGTCACCTGCATGGCTCTGGATTTTTTCATCAGCAGGCATTGCGTCGCCATCACATGCTCGACTTCGGAAGTGCCGATGCCGAACGCCAGCGCGGCGAACGCGCCGTGCGTACTGGTGTGCGAATCGCCGCACACCACCGTCATGCCCGGCAGGGTCGCGCCCTGCTCCGGCCCGATCACATGCACGATGCCCTGGCGCATGTCGTCCATCATGAATTCGTTCACGCCACACTCGGCGCAATTGCTGTCCAGCGTCTCCACCTGCAAACGCGCGATGGGATCGGCGATGCCCTGCGCGCGCCCGGTGGTCGGCACGTTGTGATCCGCCACCGCGAGGATCGAAGCGGTGCGCCACAGCTTGCGCCCGGCCAGCTTCAGCCCCTCGAAGGCCTGCGGGCTGGTCACTTCATGCACCAGATGGCGGTCGATATAAATCAGCGCGGTGCCGTCGGCTTCCTGCCGCACCACGTGAGCATTCCAGAGTTTGTCGTAAAGAGTTTGCGCGCCCATGTTGTTCCGCTTTTCAGAGCCTGCAATTATGCCACAACGGCTTGCGCTTGGCACTCCGGCGCCGATGCCGGCAGTTGTTATTCAGCCAAATCGATTTCATATAGAATCCGCATCCATTGTGAATTGCGAAGGAACACGGCCAATGAAAACCAGCGCATTTACCACCCTGGTGTGCCTCGCACTGCTCTCCGGTTGTGCAACGCTGAACGAGCGGGAGTGCCGTTCCGCCGACTGGTACCTGCTCGGCATCAAGGATGGTCAACAAGGCGAACCGGCAAATTTACTGGGCGAGCACCAGGAATCCTGCGCGCGCTACGGCATCCACCCGGACGGAAACCGCTATCTGGCAGGGCGCGAGGCCGGGCTAACGCAATACTGCCAGCCCGGCAACGCCTTCCGCACCGGCATGAACGGCGAAGAATACAAGGGCGTTTGCCCACTGAATGCCGATGCGGCATTCCGGCGCAACAACGCGGCAGCCCTGGAAGTTTACAATTCAAAAAAGAAAATCGAGGAAGTCGACCGTCAGCTATCCGGCAAAGAACATGAATTGACCAAGAAGGACACTCCCGAAAAGGAGAAAGTCCGCCTCCGGGAAGCAATCAGGGATCTGGACCGCAAGCGCGACCGCCTGCGCAGCGACCTGCGCTATCAGGAACGCGAACTGGATCGCCTGATGGACGAAGCGAGGTACCGCGGCGAGCGGCGCTGAGGCGCTCGAGCCCCGAATCGAAAGCCCCCTCCACAGCAGTTCGCGATGCATGACTGCGCAACGTCAATTCATGCGCAGCTTCCACGCCATCAGCAGTAGCCTGGATGCAGCAAAGCGGAATCCGGGAAACCGTTTGCGCGTCCGCGAACACCCCGGATTCCATTGCATTTCATCCGGGCTACGCTTGCTACGCTTGCTGGTGAGCTTGAGAGCTTCGCGATTCCGGCCCGTGCAACATCAGTTCGGACGCAGCTTCGACAGCAGCAGCAACCCCAGCAGCGCCATGCCCGCGCTACACGAATACAGCACGCTGGCGCCGTAGTGCTGCCAGATCGGGCCGCTGGCCAGCCCGCCCGCCATGTTGCCCGCGCCGTAGGTTAAGCTACCGAACAGCGCCTGGCCTTTGGATTGATGCCGCCCCTGGAAAAACCCGTGCACCAGTCCGATCGAGGCAGCGTGATATGCGCCGAAAGTAATGGCGTGCAGCATTTGCGCAACGAGCAGCAACAACAGGAAATCCACGCCCCAGCCGATCAGCATGAAGCGCAGTATTGCGCAGGTAAAACTGGCCAGCAGGACACGGGTGTAGCCAAAGCGTCTCGCCAGCCACGGCATCAGGAAGAACACGCCGATCTCACAGATCACGCCGAGCGCCCACAGCCAGCCCACCGCGCTCTTGGCGTAGCCGTGCTCGACCAGATAAATCGAGAAAAAAGTGTAATAAGGCCCGTGCGCCACCGCCATCAGGAAGCATGCGCCGAACAGCACCAGCACGCGCGGCTGCAATACGATTTTCCGGATCGATTGGCTGTCGGTGTGATGCGCCAGCACTTCGGCAGACGGAATCTGGCGCGAAAAGAGCAGGATGCCCAGCTCGCAGACCAGGCCTGCCCACAGCAGCCAGGCGATGGCGATGTAATCGAAGGCGTAGCCCAGCCCTATCACCGCCACGATAAAACCGACCGAACCCCACGAGCGGATGCGCCCGTAATGGGCAGTGTTCTTGCCCAGATAAGTGAGCGTGGTCGCCTCGACCAGCGGCATTGACGCGCTCCAGAAAAAACCCATCAGCAGCAGCACCATAAACATGCCCCAGAAACTGGTGGTCGCAAACACCCCGAGGTAGCATAGCGCGCTCAATGTCGCGGCGATCTGCACCACCAGCAATCTTTTTCCCGTGTGATCAGCCAGCCAGCCCCAGACGTTCGGCGCGATCATGCGCATCACCGGCTGCACCGACATCAGGATGGCGATCTCGACGGCGTCGAAGTGGATCGATTTGAGATACAGGCTCCAATAGGGCGCGAACGTCCCCACGAAGGCGTAATAGGAAAAATAGAAGCCGGCGATGCGCCAGTGGTAGTTTTTGCGGTCAGGATGCATCGGGACAAAGGCTATATTATTCACCGGGCTGCCCCGCCAAACCCTCCGGCGTCATGTTGACGGCAACTCGTAGTGGGATTAACTGTTGCAGTTGGCTCTTGACTCTGCCATGATAATTTGCTCGCGGCAGCGTTTTGCGACAATATCACGGAATCAGGGTATCGGCTTGATGAAAATGACAAAGATTCTTGTTGTGGATGATGACTTCCTGATCAGGGAGTTCTTGTCCGATATTCTTCTGGCTTCCGGAAAATACGAGCTGGTTTCGGTCGAAAATGGCCGGGACGCCCTCGAGCTATACCGGGAGAACGCGGATATCGGCTTGATCCTGTCCGACGTGAACATGCCGGTAATGGACGGCCTGACCATGATCAAGGAACTTCGCCGGGGCGGGGCGGAAGTTCCGGTCGTGGTGCTTACCGGAAACAGCGAGATATTGATTGCCATTGAAGCGCTCAACTGCGGCGCCAGCGATTATCTGGTCAAGGACGAAAACATCCAGGACACGGTGGTGCTGGCCGTGGACAAGGCGCTGGAAAAAAAACGCATCCAGGATGAGAACCGGCAGTTGCTCGTCGACCTGGACAATATGGTGAACGAGCTGGAGAGCGTGGTCGAACAGATGACCGTGATGGGGACTGCGCTTTCGTCGGAGAAGCAGTCGAAAAAGCTGGTGGAAGCCATTATCACCCATGCCATGGGCCTGACCCATGCCGATTGCGGCCTGCTGTGGATAATGGAACAGGGCAAGCTGATCTGCACCGGCTTGCGGATCGTGTCGCGGGATGTGGCCAGATACAGCGCGGAAGAAATCGACATCCCCCCTCTGGCGCTATCACAGCCGCACCCGGTTGTCCTGGCCGCCCAATCCAGGGAAATGTTCTGCATCAATGACGTCGCCAATGCGCCCAATGTGGACTCGGCCTCCATCCAGTCGGTCGATGCGGCAATCGGATACCAGAGCCGGTCGATGCTGATGCTGCCCATGCTGCATCACGGCCATGACTTGATGGGGGTGGTTCAACTGGCCAATGCCATCCACCCCATTACCGGCGCGGCGCAGGAGTTCTGCCTGAAACGGGAGGGGATATCGCACTCCCTGGCCTTGCAGGCGGCGCTTGCGATCCGCAACCAGAAACTGTTTCAGGAAATGGAAAACCTTTTCGAAGCGATTGTCGAAGTCCTGGCATCCGCGATAGACGAGAGAAGCCCGATCACCAGGGGGCACATTAACCGGGTCGCCCTGATTACCATGGAACTGGCCAGGGAAGTGAATGCCGCGAAAGAAGGCATATTCGGCAACATCAATTTCTCCGATGACGAGCTGAACGAAATCAGGATCGCGGCGCTTCTGCACGATGTCGGCAAGATTGCCTCGCCGGATCATGTGATAAGCAAAGGCGCCAAACTGGAAACAATCGTTGACCGGTTTGTCTATGTGGAAGAGCATTTCCGTTATGTTTGCGCCGCGCTGACCGCCGAAGCGATGGTCGAAAAGGTCCGCCTGATCGAAAACGGCAGCCCTGCCGCCGAGATCAAGGAATTGGAAGCCGGGCTGCAGGCCCAGTTGAAGAGCCTTGCAGAAGACCTGGAAGCCATCAGGGAAGCCAACAACCCCGAAGAATTCATGAGCGACGAAAAGCTGGCACGACTTCAGCGAGTGCATGCGAAGCGCGTGCTATTGAACGGCGAGGCAACCCCGCTCCTGACGGATGACGAATTCCTGAATCTTTCGATAAGGCGGGGGAGCCTCACGGACGCAGAACTGGAAGTCATGCGCAACCATGCAAAGGTCACCATCCACCTGCTCAACCAGATACCTTTCACGAAAAAACTCAAGAATGTCGCGGTCTATGCCGGCGGCCATCACGAGAAACTGAACGGCAAAGGCTACCCGCTGCAGCTCGTTGCCGACCAGTTACCCTTGCAGACCAGGATCATAGCGATAGCCGATTTCTTCGAAGCGCTCACGGCCGGCGACCGGCCATACAAAAAGCATATGCCGCTCGCCGATGCGCTGGAAATAATGGAGGACAGCGTAAAACGCGGAGAAATCGATCCGCATTTGTTTGAGCTGTTCAAAACCAGAAAAATACACGAGCAGTTTGCCAACCGGGAGCAAGGCAAATGAAGGAACGCGAGGCCCCAGCGGCCGAAAAGCCCAAAAGCGAAGACATCCTGGAGTACATCAGGCAGAAAAATGGCAAAGGCAAGATCGTCGATGTCGAGGAAGAGCGGGTTCTGATCATCATTTTCCGGCTGGCGGATGGCCTTTTCGGAATCCACGGCAGCGACGCCAAAGAAGTGCTGGAGGTGAAAAAAATCACTGCGGTTCCCGGCAGCCCGGATTTTATCGTGGGCATCGTCAATGTGCGGGGCGATGTGGAACCGGTGATCGACCTGAACCGTTTCCTGCAACTGCCTCACGAACGCGACCCGGATAAAGTGATGGTCATCATCGCGCAAAACGGCGAGGTACGTTCCGGAATACGCGTGGCGGCTATCGAGGATGTAGTTGAAATCCCGAAGAGTTCGGTGCGATCCGCGATTTCCACGCTGGGTGAAAATATCCGCCATTATGTCATCGGCGAGATGCTGCACAACGGCAAGAACGTGACGGTGCTGGACGTGGGCAGGATTTTCGAAAAAATCGCGGCCGAATGACATGACAGAATGCGCTTCCGGAATCGAGCATGTTTCGGCCCTCGTTTTCAGGGTAATGGGAGTAGGGATAGGATTCGATACCGACCAGATAAGCGGCATGGCGGATGCAGAAAAAATCGGCGAGGGAGACGTCAAGCTGTTCACGATGCATGAACTGCTTGGGCTGGATGTTCGCGGCACGGGAACCGGCGATTGCGCGCGCCCGAAGGTGGTTTTCGTAAAAGGCGGATATTTGCCTGCCCCCTCAAAAAAGGGGAGCCCGGCGGGAAATACCGGGGCAAGGGAAGAGCGGCGCATAGGCGTGGTGGTGAATGAACCTGAAAAGATTGTCGATATTCCGGTGGAGTCGATGCGGCCCATGCCGCAGCTTGTCGCGCCTCACGGCGATTTGAACGGCTTATGGGCTATTGCGCTCATGCCGGACGAGATGATCTTTATGATGGATATCCGAAAAACGATCGGCCAGAAGATGAAGAAAGTAAAATGGATGAACGGGAAGCAAGCGGCTGGCAATTAATTCGCAACATAACTATATAAAGGGGAAAAGCATGGGGAAGATCAAACTTGCAATTCTGGCGTTGGGCTTGTTCTTTTCGGCGGCATCGGCCAATGCCGCCTCGGAAGTGCAGTTTCCGGCGAGCTGGCAGAAGTGGAACAGCGTTTCCACCACGCTGACGAAGATAGGGGCGCTGCCCGGCTGCGATGCCAACGTGAGCACGTTGCCGCCGATCTACCAGGAGACCGTGGCCACATACTGCAGCATGCGGCAGGGCGGGCCGGGCAAGGTGGGGGTGCTGGTGAATCCGGCGGACAAGTCCGGCTATGCGGCGCGGAACGGGAAGTTCGCCGACGGCCCCGCCATGATTCTCCATCTGAAAGACATGAAGGTGCTGTTTGTCACCGGCTACAAGGGCGGCAAGGCGCTATACGGCGTGTATACCGAAGAAGGCAAGGACATTTCCACCGCCAGCGGGCCGCTGAGTGCCGAAATGTGCCGGACATGCCACACCGGATACACGTCATTCTGCGTCAACGGGCAATGCGGCAAGGTAGCGAATTGAGAATTGCGGTTGAATGGAAAAACGCGCTACTGCCGCGTTTTTCAACTTTAGGGGAAAGATTGTGAAAATTGATACTCATAACATTCGGTCGGAGATATTCTTCTCCATCACGGGGATGGTGCTGTTGTCGATGGCGACCATGGGCATGGTGCAGTATTTCAGCGAAGTGAATTCGCGCCATGCGCAGATCGTCGAGAAAAGCATGATCTCGCTCCAGCCGATTATTTCGCTTGCCTCCAGGAACATCGACGGCGGAAACCTGATGAACCTGCAAAACACCGGCGCGCAGGACCTGTACAAGACCAATCCGGACCTGCTCTACCTGAAGATGACCGGATCGAGCGCGGGCTCGCCCAAGACCGAATATTCGGAGGCAATTCCGCCGGCCGTCATTGAATATGCCTACGTTAACGAAACAGTGCCGACGGCAAAGGCGGGCGAATACATCAAGAAAATACAGGAGATGGGCCTAAATAGTCTCAAGGTGGATAAAAACGAGCAAGTGCTTCTGGTTAAACGGCCTCTGACCGTAAAAAACGGCGGTGAAATTTTTGCCGTTTTTTCGGCCAAAAAACTGGATGGCATCGGCCTCGAGGTGTTCGGCGAGCTCTTGCTGGTTTTCGTGCTTATTCTGGCGGCTTCATTTACCCTCGCCTTCATAGCCGGCAACAGGCTGTCAAAACCGATGCTGCAGGTCGTGGAGGAAATCACCGAATTCACCCAATCCCTCAACATGAATTTCAGGGTGAGCGTCAATACCAGGAACGAGATCGGCAAATTGGCCGAATGGTTCAACAAGCACATCCAGAATTTGAAAAAAGTGGTGGGCGATGTGCATTCCATGACCGATCAGGTGAATGCTTCCGCCAACGACATCGCGGCGGCAGTCGCCGAGCAGGCGGCCATCACGTCGCAGCAGTCGGCTTCCCTGAGCGAGATAACCTCCACGATGGAAGAGCTATCCATTTCCTCCTCGCAGATTGCGGACAACGCCAACGCGGTTGCCCAAACCTCGAAAAACACGCTCGATGAATCCGAGCGGGGCGTGGTGGCGCTCAACCAGTTGAAGGGGAAAATGGAGGAGATCACCTCGGATAACAACCGCAACATATCGGAGATACTGGAACTGAGCCGGAAATCGAAAGAAATCGGCAAGATCATGGGCATCATCAACGATATCGCCGACCAGACCAAGATGATCGCCTTCAACGCCGCCATAGAAGCGGCAAGCTCCGGCGAAGCGGGCAAGCGCTTCGGGGTGGTGGCGGGAGAAATCCGCCGGCTGGCCGACAACGTGACGGAATCCACCAGCGAGATAGAAAACCGGATCGAGGAAATACAAAAATCGATCAACCGCCTGGTGGTCGCATCCGAAAGCGGCTCCAAGGTGATCCACGAGGGCGCGCAGGCGGCCACGCTTACCTTGGGAGAATTGATGAGCATCGTGGAAGGGGCGAAATTGGCCTCCGAATCCGCAATGCAGATATCGCTCTCCACGCAGCAGCAAAAAACCGCATCCAGCCAGGTTTTGAAGGCGCTGACCGAAATTGACCGCGGGCTGCACCAATCCTCCGCTTCCATCCGGCAGACCTCCACGTCGGCACACAATCTGACCGACATGTCCGATGCCTTGAAGACAAGACTGGGCGTTTTCAAACTGGGGGATGATCCGGCGGAAAACCCTGCTGCACCGGCGGCCTGATCTATCAGCGCGTTCAAATACAGCGCAGGGTGACAGCCATGACTGGAATACGGGTGCTGATCGCCGACGACAGCCAGATGGTGCGGAGCATGCTGTCCGACATTCTCGGCTCCGACCCGGGAATCTCCATCGCCGGGCTGGCGGAAAACGGACAGCAGGCCATCGAGCAGACCCGGTCGCTCAAACCGGATATCGTGGCGATGGACATCAACATGCCGGTGATGGGCGGACTCGAAGCCATCGAGAGAATCATGTCCACCACCCCCGTGCCGATCCTCGTCATTACCGATCTCGACGATGCCAGGATTGCATTTTCCGCGCTGTCCAAGGGCGCGCTGGATGTTTATCACAAGTCCTTTTACAGCCAGAGCATGGCTGCGGAGCTGATTGCCAAAGTCAAACTTCTGTCGAAGGTGAAAGTCATCCGGCATATCTTGCAAAAAGAAGGAGAGACGAACATCGACTCTCACCCTATTGCGCAGATAAAAAACTATTCCCCCCCGCCACTGGCCGTCAAGCGGCAAGAAACACTGGCCGTCAAACGGCAAGAAAGCAGAAAAACGTATCAGCTGGTCGCCATCGCCAGCTCCACCGGCGGACCGCGCGCGCTGGCACAGATATTTTCCGAAATGCACACAGGCTTCCCGGTGCCGATTGTGGTGGCCCAGCATGTGAGCGATGGGTTCGCGAACGGGCTGGTGGAATGGTTGGACAGCATAACGCCGGTCAAGGTGAAGTTTGCTGCCGACCGGGAGCCGCTCCGGAAAAATCACGTCTATTTCGCGCCTGCGGGCATGCACATAACGGTCAAGTCCAACTGCAGGCTGGCGCTGACGTCAGCTCCCGCGGGCGACCTGTTCCACCCCTCCTGCAACTTGCTTCTCGCCTCGGCGGGAGAAGCCTTCGGCGCGCAAAGCCTGGGGGTGATCCTCACCGGCATGGGTGACGATGGGGTGGAAGGCATGCGCAGCATACGCAAACACGGCGGATATACCGTGGCACAGGACGAATCGACGTCGGTGGTTTTCGGCATGCCCAAAGTCGCCATCGACAACGGGCTGATCGACAAAGTCTGCCCCCTGAACGAAATCAGCGGCTTGCTGAAACAACTGGTGGAGCGCGAATGAGCGCGCTTATGCCTTTCCGTACCCTGATCAGGGAAAAGTGCGGCGTTACTTTCAAGAGCGATGCGCTCCATTTACTGGAGGCCTCGATCAACAAAAGAATCGCTGCCTGCCGCCTGAGCGATCACGATGCATACCTGAAGATATTGAGCGGCGACGAGGAAGAGCTCCATCGGCTTATCGACCTCATCACCATCAATGAAACCTATTTCTTGCGCGAGCGGCAGCATTTCGGCGTGCTGTGCGACACCATCATGCCGGAAATGCTGGGCAGGGGAAACGACAAGATCAGGATATTGAGCGCCGGCTGTTCGACGGGCGAGGAAGCCTATTCCATATTGATCTCCCTGATTGAAAAGTTCGGCATGGGAATAAAGAGCCGCGTAGAAATCCATGGCGTGGATATTGACCGGAACGTCATCAAATCCGCCAAGGAAGCCGTTTACGGAAACAACTCCTTCCGCAGCAACGAGCGGATGCTGATGAAATACTTTGAGGCGCGCAAAGACCAGCGCCATGCCCTCATTCCCCCGATAAGGGAGGGGGTCGATTTTCAGGTTTACAACCTGCTGCGCCTGCCTTACCCGGAAGAACTACAGAAGATGGACATCATTTTCTACAGGAATGTATCCATCTATTTCGACCGGGAAGTGCAAAGGGCCGTTTTTCAGAATCTTTCCGGCATCCTCAATCCGGATGGATATATTTTTCTCAGTTCGACCGAAACGTATTACCACAACGTCGGGATACTCTTCCTGAAGGAATACGACAATGTATTCCTCTACCATAAAAAAGTGGAGATGGAATTCGATGACCGGCGGAAATACAAGAAACCGGCTCTTCCGCCGCCATCGCCATCCGATATCGCCACCGCCCGCAAGACAGAGCGTATCCCGCCGCCGGTTGCCCCGCCAAAGCCGGAAATTACCGAAAAAAGACGGGATGTGAGCATCATTTTCGACGAAGCGTTGGCCGATGCGATGCAGAAAAAATACCGGCAGTCCATTGCGAAGCTGGATGCGCTGCTGGAGACGTACCCGGATTTCCTGAAGGCCTATGCGCTGAAAGCCAGCGTGCTGGTCAACCTGCAGGAGATGGATGCCGCACGCGAGGTATGCAGGAAAATCCTGGCAATGGATGAGTGGAACCTGGAGGCTTACCTGCTGCTTGGCATCGTGGCCAAGATCAGCGAGGAACTCGACGAAGCGCTGAAAATGTTCAGGGGGGCGCTTTATGTCCAGGCACAGTGCTGGCTGGCGCATTACTATCTGGCGGATATCTACTTCTCCCGGCAAGATGTGCCCGGCGCCCATCGCGAGTACGGCGTCGCCTTGAAACTGCTGGAGACCAGGGGCATCGAAGATCACGGCCTGACGTACTTCCCCCTTGCTTTTCCAGTGGAGCAATTGATCCATCTTTGCCGGCACAACATTGACAAGATCCGGGCTCTGCGCAAGAAAGGCTGACATATCCGATGAAAATAGATAAAAGCAAATACTTCGCCAGGTTCGCCGCAGAGGCAGTCGAGCATCTGGCAAAAATGAACGAGGCCATCCTCGCGCTGGAAAAAAATGCCGGTGACCAGGAAATGATAAAGCTGGTATTCCGTTCCGCCCATACCATCAAGGGCTCGTCCAGGATGCTGGGGCTTTCCCACATCGGAGAATTGGCCCACAAGCTCGAAGATGCGCTTGAGGCGCTGAAAAACGGGAAAGCGGGCACGGGATTTTTCGATGTGGTGTTCAGGGCGCTGGACATGATTTCGGCGATGGTCGAGCAAGTCAAGGCAGGCCAGGAAAATACGCAGGATACAACCGGCCTTCTCGATGAATTGCAGCGGGTGTCCGATGGCCTGGTTGCCGACGGCAAGGCGTCCGTGCAAACCCCGGTTGCGTTGCAAGAAGCGCCAGCCGTGCCCGCATCCGCCGGGGAAAAGCAAAAGACGCCCGAAGTGGGCAGCAAAGGGCGCCCGTCCGTGCAAGATGAGCCGATTCATCCGGGCGCAAAAATTAAAAGGGTGGAGACGGTGCGCGTCGACACTTGCAAGCTGGACGAGGCGACCAAGCTGGTAGGCGAGATGGTGTCAAACCAGAGCCGCATGAAGCAAAACCTTGCATCCCTTGAAGCCCTGCGCAAGGAGTCCGCCAAAAATCTGGATATTGTCTCGAATATGGGCGGCGCGGCGGATATCGCCGATGCTGTCGAAGCGTCACAACGGATTCATGCGACGCTGAAGCAGATCACCCAGTATTACAAAAACGACCTGGCCTACCAGAGCCTGCTGACCGAGGAGCTGCTGGAAAGGGTGGCCAGCATGAGGATGCTCCCGGTTTCCGCGATACTGGATACCTATCACCGCTGGGTGCGGGACATCGCGGCTTCTTGCGGCAAGAAGGTGGAGCTGGTCGTCGAAGGCGGCGAGACGGAGCTGGACAAGATGATCATCGAAAAAATCGGCGATCCTTTGCTTCACATGATCCGCAACAGCATCGACCATGGACTGGAAGACCCGGAGGAGCGCAAGCGCGCGGGCAAACCCGAAACCGGTACGATCAGGATCAGCTCCGGCTATGACGGGGGCATTGCGTTTATCGATGTCTCCGACGATGGCGGCGGCATCGACATCGGCAAGGTGAAAGAAAAAGCCCTGCAGAAAAAACTGTATGACAAGGAAACCCTCGATGCGATGCCGTCCAACGAAATCCTGCACCTGATATTCAGGCCGGGATTCTCCACCAGTTCGTTCATCACCGACATGTCTGGCCGGGGAGTCGGCATGGATGTGGTGACGGACACCATCGTGGCGCAGCTCAAAGGCTCCGTTCATATGCAGAGTGAAGCGGGCAAGGGAACCACGTTCCACATCAAGCTGCCGCTTACGCTGGCCGTCATGAAGGTATTCCAGGTGACAGCGGGCGATGCGCTGTTCGGGCTGATGGTCGATTGCATCGTCGAAGTGCTCAAAGTCAGGCGCAGCGAGATCATCGATGTCGTCGACAAGAAAGCGATCAGGCTGCGCGAAAAGCTCCTGCCGATCGTGGAGTTGCGCAGCATCCTGTCCCTGCCGGACGACGCCGCCGAGCAAGACGCCATCGTGGTCATCCTGTCTTACGGCGAAGAACTGCTGGGTGTCGTCGTGGATTCGCTGGTCAGCGAGGAGAATATGGGGATCAAACCGTTACCGCGGCACATGAAAAATAGCGGGCTGGTTTCCGGCGTCTCGGTGACGGGCAAAAATGACATCGTGGTCGTGCTGGACACCTCAAAAGTGTTCGCCATGGCGAAAAACGTCAAAACATCGGCTACTGCCAAGGCAATGGGATCGGCGCGCAAGGAAGTGCATATCCTGGTGGTCGATGACTCCGTAAACACCAGGGAAATCGAACGGAGCATCCTGGAGTCCTATGGCTACCATGTCGACGTGGCGACGGACGGGCTGGACGGGTACGAAAAGTCCCAGAGCTTCCGCTACGATCTGGTGGTGACAGACGTCGAGATGCCGCGCATGGACGGTTTCTCCCTTACGGAAAGGCTGCGCAAGGATGACGCCTACAAACACACGCCGATCGTCATCGTCAGCTCGAGGGATAAGGAAGACGACAAGAGGAGAGGCATGCAGGCCGGCGCCGATGCCTACATTATCAAGGGCAGCTTCGAGCAGTCGAATTTATTATCGACCATCCAGACCCTGGTGGAAATGCTGCCGGAACAACCGCTTTTCTATACATAGCGACATAAATCTACTGCGCGATTCGGGGGCGGGGTCGGGCAGTGCTCGCGATCCTCACATACTGCTGTGTATGCTCCGGTCGCTGCGCGCCGGCCTCCCCCACCCCCAAACCGCTCGCTACGATTTCTGTCGCTATGTATAAGCCGCCGCGCCGAGCCGGAATTTTCCTGAAACCTCAATTCAAGCCACAGAGCCCACAGAGAACACAGAGAGTGCCAGGGTATCCGCCTCTCGTGGTCTCACCCAAAAGATGAACGGATTTCTCCCATAACTGTTTGGTTTTACTCTGTGAACTCTGTGTTCTCTGTGGCTAAAAGCTGTTTTCCGTGGCTGACTGGCTTTCTTCAGGATTATTGCAATAAAAAATTTACCTCGCCACTTGAAATACCCAACCCCGCCCCCATTAACCCCGGATTCGAGAACACGGAGATACAGCATGGAACAAAGCGAAACCAGCCCGCAACCCGAACAGCAAACGGCTTCCGCGAACACCGGGGCCGCTGCCAACGCGCCGGAAGTCATGCCCAGCCTGGAAGAGATGCTCAAGGAAGCCGAACGCAAAGCGCAGGAGCATTACGACGCGTGGATGTATGCCAAGGCCGAGGGCGAGAACATCCGCCGCCGCGCGGCCGACGACATCGGCAAGGCGCAGAAATTTGCCGTGGAGCGCTTTTCCGGCGAGATGCTGGCGGTAAAGGACAGCCTGGAAGCGGGCCTGGCAGTCACCACGGGAAACGTGGAAAGCTTCAAGAGCGGCATGGAATTGACGCTCAAGCAACTGTCCGGCGTGTTCGAGAAATTCAACATCAGCGAACTCAACCCGGTCGGAGAAAAACTCGACCCGCATAAACACCAGGCTATCGGCATGATGGACAGTGACCAGCCCGCCAACACCGTGGTCAGCGTGATGCAAAAGGGCTATACGCTGAACGACCGCATCCTGCGCCCGGCGCTGGTGATGGTGGCGAAGGGGAAGGAATAATTCAGTCGCTAGTCGCTAGTCATTAGTCGTTAGTAAAAACCCGCGCAGCGGACAACACCAACTAGCGGCTAACGACTAGCGGCCAACAACTATCAAATAAGCACTTGAAATTATGGCTACGCGCCCCATTTAGGCAGCAGCAGATTTACGAATTCAACGCATTCAACTGAAAGGAAAAGCATCATGGGAAAAATTATCGGTATTGACCTGGGCACCACCAACTCGTGCGTGGCCATCATGGAAAACGGCAAGACCAAGGTGATCGAAAACGCCGAAGGCACGCGCACCACGCCATCCATCATCGCCTACATGGAAGACGGCGAAGTGCTGGTCGGCGCACCTGCCAAGCGCCAGGCGGTGACCAACCCGAAGAACACGCTGTATGGCGTGAAACGCCTGATCGGCCGCCGCTTCGAGGAGCCGATGGTGCAGAAGGACATCGCCATGGTGCCGTACAACATCGTCAAGGCCAAGAACGGCGACGCCTGGATCAAGGTGCGCGACAAGGAAATCTCCGCGCCCGAGATTTCCGCGCAAGTGCTGGCAAAGATGAAGAAGACCGCCGAGGATTATCTTGGCGAACCGGTCACCGAAGCCGTCATCACCGTGCCCGCCTATTTCAACGATGCGCAGCGCCAAGCCACCAAGGATGCCGGGCGCATCGCCGGCCTGGAAGTAAAGCGCATCATCAACGAACCGACCGCGGCCGCGCTGGCCTTTGGCCTGGACAAGCAGGAAGGCGACCGCAAGATCGCGGTGTATGACCTGGGCGGCGGCACGTTCGACATCTCCATCATCGACATCGCGGAAATCGAGGGCGAGCACCAGTTCGAGGTGATGTCCACCAACGGCGACACCTTCCTCGGCGGCGAAGACTTCGACATGCGCGTGATCGAGTTCCTGGTGGATGAGTTCAAGAAGGAAAGCGGCATCGACCTGAAGAAGGACATGCTCGCGCTGCAACGCCTCAAGGACGCGGCGGAAAAAGCCAAGATCGAGCTGTCTTCCGCGCAGCAGACCGAAGTGAACCTGCCGTATATCACGGCGGACGCGAGCGGCCCGAAACACCTTGCGGTGAAGATCACGCGCGCCAAGCTGGAAAGCCTGGTGGAAGACCTGGTCGCGCGCACCATCGAGCCATGCAAGATCGCGATGAAAGATGCGGGCGTTTCCAACTCCGACATCGCCGACGTGATCCTGGTCGGCGGCCAGACCCGTATGCCGATGGTGCAGGAAAAAGTAAAGGCATTCTTCGGCAAGGAAGCGCGCAAGGACGTGAATCCGGATGAAGCCGTGGCCGTGGGCGCTGCGATCCAGGGCGGCGTGCTGCAAGGCGAAGTGAAGGACGTGCTGCTGCTCGACGTGACCCCGCTTCGCCTGGGTATCGAAACCATGGGCGGCGTGATGACCAAGCTGATCAAGAAGAACACCACGATCCCGACCAAGGCGTCGCAGGTATTCTCCACCGCCGATGACAACCAGAACGCGGTGACCATCCACGTGCTGCAAGGCGAGCGCGAAGTATCCTCCGGCAACAAGAGCCTCGGGCAATTCAACCTGTCCGACATCCCGCCGGCACCGCGCGGCATGCCGCAGATCGAGGTGACTTTCGACATCGACGCGAACGGCATCCTGCATGTATCGGCGAAGGACAAGGCGACCGGCAAGGAAAACAAGATCAAGATCCAGGCCAGCTCCGGCCTCTCCGAAGCGGAAATCCAGCGCATGGTGAGCGATGCCGAAGTCCATGCCGAAGACGACCGCAAGGCGCTGGAACTGGTGACCGCGCGCAATCAGCTGGATTCGCTGATCCATTCCACGAACAAGTCGCTGAAGGAATACGGCGACCAACTGGCGGCGGATGAAAAGGCTGCCATCGAAGCCGCCGTGAAGGAAGCCGAAGAAGTGGTGAAGAGCGACGACAAGACCGCCATCGAAGCCAAAGCCGAAGCGCTGGCGGCCGCCGCGCAGAAACTCGGCGAGAAGATGTACGCCGCAGAACAGGCCAAGGCGCAGGCGCAAGGCGCGGAAGGTTGCGGAAGCTGCGGCCCGGGCGAAACCTGTTCCGACCAGAAGAAGGATCAAGGCGACGTGGTGGATGCGGAGTTCACAGAGGTGAAGGACAAGAAGTAAGTTGGTAGTCGCTAGTCGCTAGCCGTTAGTTAACCCCGATGGGTTGGCTTTCAGCTAGCGATTAATACTTAATACGAAACCAGTTGCTGGTCGCTAGCCGTTAGTCGTTAGTTAACCCCGATGGGTTGGCTTTTCAACTAGCGACTAACGACTAACGACTAACGACTAACGACTAAATTATGAAAAAAGACTACTACGAAGTCCTCGGCGTCAACCGCGACGCATCGGATGATGAAATCAAGAAGGCTTATCGCAAGCTTGCGATGAAGCATCACCCCGACCGCAATCCGGACAACCCGAAGGCGGAGGAGCACTTCAAGGAAGCCAAGGAAGCCTACGAGACGCTCTCCGACGGGCAGAAGCGCGCGGCTTACGACCAGTATGGCCACGCCGCATTCGAGGCGGGCGGTATGGGCGGCGGCCCGTTCGGCGCGGGCGGTGCGGCAGGTTTCGACTTTTCCGACATCTTCGGCGACATCTTTGGAGGTGCCGGGGGCGGCGGGCGCGGCGGACGCAGCAACGTGCATCGCGGCGCCGACCTGCGCTACAACATGGAAATCACGCTGGAGCAGGCGGCGCGCGGCACCGAGACGCAGATCCGCGTGCCGGCCATGGCCGAATGCGAAACCTGCAAAGGATCGGGCGCCAAACCCGGCACCAGTCCGTCACCTTGCAGCACCTGCGGCGGACACGGCCAGGTGCGGATGCAGCAGGGGTTTTTCTCGATCCAGCAAACCTGCCCGCGCTGCCACGGCACCGGCAAAATGATCGCCTCTCCGTGCAAGGATTGCAGCGGCAACGGGCGCATCAAGAAACACAAAACGCTGTCGGTGAAAATCCCGGCGGGCGTGGACAACGACGATCGCATCCGCCTGTCCGGCGAGGGCGAACATGGCGTGAACGGCGGGCCGCCCGGAGACTTGTATGTGGTGATCCACACCAAGCCGCACGCGGTGTTCCAGCGCGACCACAACGACCTGCATTGCGAAATGCCGATCAGCTTCAGCACCGCCGCGCTGGGCGGCGATATCGAAATTCCCACGCTGGACGGCGTGGCGCGCATCAAGATTCCCGCCGAAACGCAAAGCGGCAAAATCTTCCGCCTGCGCGGCAAGGGCATCAAGGGCGTGCGCAGCTCGAGCCACGGCGACTTGCATTGCCATGTCATCGTGGAAACGCCGGTGAACCTGACCGAGCGGCAGAAGGAACTGCTGCGCGAATTCGAAACGATCAACGCGACCGACAACGAACGCCACAACCCGCGCGCCAAGTCCTGGATGGACAAGGTAAAAGACTTTTTTGGGCAATAGCCCAAAAAGTCTTTTACCTTGCGGCGCAGGCTATTGGCCCCGACATAACCTGAAGGTTAGCCTGCGCCGCAACAAGCCGCGATGCGGCGTGTTGTTTGCGCAGCAAGTTAAGGGCGCAGCCCGGCCGTAGCCACAAGATACTTCTTCGGCCAATAGACCGAAAGCCCTTTGGCAGCGCCCTGATCGAGGCGTTTCCCACATCGAAGCCGCAGTTATTTCTTGCTGAATATTTCGTGCAAAAATATCGTGGCTTGCTGCCACGAGTCCTTGTCTGCCTCAACGTTATAGGCCAGCGGCAGGTTGAATTTCATGCCCAACTCATCCGCATCGGGGTTGGTGAAGCTGTGCTTCACGCCGGGGTAGGTGACCACGCGGAAATTCGCTCCAGCACTTTCCATTTCCTTCCTGAAGGCAGCGACCGTGGCGGCGGTGATCATCGCGTCATCTTCGCCGGTGAAGGAAATGATGCGCGCCTTGATTTTGCCGGGTCGCGCAGGATTATCCGTAGCAAGCGAGCCGTGGAAGCTTGCCACGCCTTTCAAATCCTCGCCCATGCGCGCCATGTTCAGCACCACGCCGCCGCCGAAGCAATAGCCAATCGCCGCCATTTGGCTGTCGTCCACGGTTCTATGATTACGCAACAATTGCATGCCCGCTTCAAAACGCGCCTTGGCAAGCGGCATATTTTTGCTCACCTCGGCAGCGTACTTGCCAGCCTCAGCCGGATGGTTGGCCTGCTTGCCGTCGCCGTACATATCCACCGCCAGCGCTGTATAGCCCAGCTCCGCCAGCATGGTGGCGCGCTTGCGCGCATAGGCATTGTGCCCCCACCATTCATGCACCACCAGCACCGCCGGGCGCTTTTCCTTGATGGCATTGTCATAGGCGAGATAACCCTTGAGGGTGATGCCATTTGCCTGATAACTGATTCCCTTGCCCTGCACCGCCGCTTGTGCCGCTGAAGAAGCTGCCATACAACAAAATGACACAAACAATAAAAATCTTTTCATGGATTTCCCCGCTAAAAAATCAACTACGCCACCAGATGCAGCCCGCCCAGGGCGATGCCGGCTCCGGAAAAATGGATTTGGAAGAATTCCTTTCAGGCGATCCCGACCGAACCTTGTAGCGCACATAAAAAATATTCAAATTCTGCGCATGCACCCGTTGGATAATCTGTTCGGCAAGCTTGTCGTCCAGAATGAATTCGACCTTCACCGCCAGTTCTCCGGCAAGCTCGAAAAAAGTCTCCTCGTGCAACCTGCCGTGCCGCCCGTATCCGGCGATGGCGCGAAAGGCCGAGCCGCCGAGCACACCGAGAGCCTTGGCTTCTTCCAGCAGCCATTCATACAAGGGCATGCCGGCGTGAAGCTGTTTTTCGGTGACATAAAAAGTGAGCTGATCCATCGTTTCCTCCTATTGATCTTTCCGTAATTCGTGACACCTAAGCCGGCCGGGCAGGAACCAAGCAAGTAGCCCGGATGAAACGCAGTGTTAACCAATGACTTGGCCGTTGTTTTTTGACGGCCTAGTCAGATGGCTATGCAAAGCTATCCGGGAATGGAGAAAATGCCCCCGGATTCCGCTCCCGCCGCATCCGGGCTACGGGTCTGACAGGGTTCAACATCATCCAAACAGGCGTGACCGGTTTTGCGTGTTGTCACGAATTATGGAAACCTCAATAGTTCTGAAGCCATTTAAAAGTCTGGATACCCAGTATCGTCATCAATAGCGAACCGCCGAGGTGCGCCGCGATGATGCCCGCTCCCCACGCATACTGCCCGCGCAACAGCAGCGTGACGGTCTCTGCCGAAAAAGTGGAAAAGGTGGTCAGCCCGCCGAGAAAACCCGTGATGACGAACAGCCTCCACTCCGGCGACAGCGCCGGATGCTGGAGGAAGAACGCGATCGCCAGACCGATCATGTAACCGCCGACCAGGTTGGCCGCGAGCGTGCCGAGCGGCAATTCCGGCAGCGCCGGATTGAGCCACAGCCCGAACCCCCAGCGCAGCCATGCGCCGAACGCCGAGCCGATTCCTACCGCGAGAAATGCGTAAATGGCCATAAGAAAACCGTTATAAGCTTGCCGCTCTCATTCTACAACACGCACCGGCGCAAAGCCGCCGCCCGGCGTACGGAAATTGGTGGTCTGGCCCTGATACAGCCGCGCCGCAACCAGTTGCACCCGACCGCCGTAAACATAGCAGCGCACATCATACTTCAGCGGAACGGGTTCGGCATCGTTCACGCATACGGCGCGCTCTCCGGGCGCCGCCAGTTTCTGCGCGATATAGCCGCCACGCATGATCTCCTCGAACACGCGTTTCGTCAGTTTCTCGCCGCGATACGCCCCCTTGCTGCCATACCCGGCAACAGGCTTGAAGAACCACTGCCTGCGCTCTTGCCAGAGCACTTCTTCCATCCCGGTTTTCACTTCGATGGTGCGCGGCACACCAGCTTGCAACGTGGCTATATCGGCTCCGTCCGCGCCGAGCGAGCGCAACCCCTCAACATCGGCCAGCCGCGCCAGATTGCGCTTGTCGGCGTAGCGGGCATAATGCGCGGGATCTGGCGTCAGCACCATACTGCCGCACAGATACGCCTGCCGCAATGCGGGGTGCTGCCGCAAGGAAAAGTCCGTCAGGCGGTTGTACACCAGGTCTATTTTTTGCCCTTCAAAATACACCCCGCCGCCGCGCGCCTGCAACGCTGACGGGTCGGCGATGTGCGCCGCGATCCCGGTGCGCTCGAACATGCGCTGCGCCAGCAGGAATTCGGGGTAAAGGTACTGCGCCTCCGGCTGCTCGTCCACGATGGTGACGGTTTGCAGCGGCGCATCGCCGCGCGCCAGCCGCCACTCGTTGCGGAACATCTCGATGAACACTTGTTCGAGATTTTCCTGCGCCGCCGCTGTGCCGGGCCATCCGGCTTCGCGCTGACTGTCGAGCAGCAGCGCATTCAAAAATCCGCCGCCCGTGTTGCTGTTGATCTCGATGAGGTGCGCGCCGTCGCTGTTCAGATGGAAGTCGTAGCCGAAAAACACGCCAATGGTATTATCGTTTTGCACCGATAAGGCGACGATTGTCCCCTCTCCCGCAGGCGGGAGAGGGGTTTCGTGCATCCACCCCGGCAGCTTCACCACCCGCTCCACCGCATCGATCACCTCGCGCATCTGCCGCATCTGCGCAGGCGCGATGAACACCGGCACATCGGCGAACAGATGCGGGCAACGCTCCGCCACCAGCCCATGCCACAGCGCGCCTTGTGCCTGCATCGCGCGCTGCAGCGCGGCACGATCCAGCATGGCCGAATGGCAATCGCCGTTCAGTTTTGCGGCAAGCGCCATCCCGTCAGCCATTCGGCGAACCCGTCAAAGGCAGCATAAAGCCGTCGCGAGCGCCATCAGGGCAAGGCGCGCAAGCGCGAAGAACCGGAATGTACAAAAAGTACATGAGGATTCTGAACGATTGGGCAACGCCGCCATGATGGTGAGCAGTAGGCTTACAGTGATTCAAAGATTCCCGCCGCGCCCATGCCGGTGCCGATGCACATGGTCACCATGCCGTATTTCTGCTTGCGGCGGCGCAGGCCGTGCAGCAAGGTCGCGGCGCGGATCGCGCCGGTCGCGCCGAGCGGATGCCCCAATGCAATCGCGCCGCCGAGCGGGTTGACGATAGCCGGATCGAGGCCGACGTCGTTGATCACCGCCAGCGCCTGCGCGGCGAAAGCCTCGTTGAGTTCGATCCAGCCCATATCGTTCAGGCTCAAGCCCACTTGCCGCAACGCGCGCGGGATCGCTTCCTTCGGGCCGATGCCCATGATTTCCGGCGGTACGCCCGCGACGCTGAAACCGAGGAATTTGCCGATGGGCGTGAGGTTGTAGCGCTTCAGCGCAGATTCTGAGCACAGCAGCACCGCGCCCGCGCCGTCCGACATCTGCGAACTGTTGC
Source organism: uncultured beta proteobacterium (assembly GCA_963828205.1). Classification (GTDB taxonomy): domain Bacteria; phylum Pseudomonadota; class Gammaproteobacteria; order Burkholderiales; family Gallionellaceae; genus Gallionella. Next base: position 280,909 of record CAWHDU010000004.1, on the reverse strand, counting down.
CCGCGGTCACCGAGCCTTTCTGCGCGAACACCGGCCTGAGCTTCGCCAGCGCCTCGATTGACGTATCGACGCGCGGCCCCTCGTCCTGCGCCACAACACGCACCGTTGTTTTAACGTCGCGCGCATCCATGTCCGGCTGATGCTCCTCGATGCGGTACGGCGTGATCTCGTCGAAAAATTCTCCGGAAACCATCGCGCGCAATGCGCGCTGGTGGCTGTGGAAGGCAAATTCATCCTGCGCCTCGCGGCTCACCTTCCAGCGCTCCGCCACCTTCTCCGCCGTCAGCCCCATGCCGTAGGCGATGGTGATATGTTCATCCTCGAATATCGCCGGATTGAACGCGATCTTGTTGCCCATCATCGGCACCATGCTCATGCTCTCGGTGCCCGCCGCGATCATCACCTCCGCCTCGCCCAACCGAATCCGGTCCGCCGCCAGCGCGACCGCCTGCAGGCCGGAAGAGCAGAAGCGGTTCACCGTCATGCCCGGCACGTTGTTCGGCAGCCCCGCCAGCAGCAGCGCGATGCGCGCCACGTTCATCCCCTGCTCCGCTTCCGGCATCGCGCAGCCGGCGATCACATCGCCGATGCTCGCCGGATCGAGCGACGGCGCCTGTGCCAGCACGCTCCTCAGCGCATGCGCCAGCAGATCGTCGGGGCGCGTGTTGCGGAACATCCCGCGCGGCGCCTTGCCCACCGGCGTGCGCGTCGCGGCGACGATGTAGGCTTCCTGGACTTGTTTGCTCATGGCATGACTCCTTCAATAGACTGCGGGCACGAACAGCTCCTTGGGCACCGGGTGCCGCAAGTAGTCGGGGTTATGGACGCGCGCGGGCAAGGTGACTTCCTCATGCCCGATTTCGCGGTAGGGAACCTGGCTCAAAAGGTGGTGGATGCAGTTGAGGCGTGCCTTCTTCTTGTCCACCGCCTCGATGATCCACCAGGGCGCTTTAGGGATGTGGGTTCGTTCCAGCATCGTCTCCTTGGCTTTGGTGTATTGCTCCCACAGGCGGCGCGACTCCATATCCATCGGGCTCAGCTTCCACTGCTTGAGCGGGTCGTGGATGCGCATCATGAAACGCAGATGCTGTTCGTCGTCGGTGATCGAAAACCAGTACTTGATCAGAATGATGCCGGAACGGATCAGCATCTTCTCGAACTCCGGCACGGTGCGGAAAAATTCCTCGTACTCGTCATCGGTACAAAACCCCATCACCCTCTCAACCCCGGCGCGGTTGTACCAGCTCCGGTCGAAGAGCACGATTTCGCCGCCCGCGGGCAGATGGGCAACATAACGCTGAAAATACCACTGGCTGCGCTCCCGCTCGCTGGGCGCCGGCAGTGCGGCCACCCGGCATACGCGCGGGTTCAGGCGCTGGGTGATGCGCTTGATGACGCCCCCTTTGCCGGCCGCGTCGCGGCCTTCGAAAAGAACCACCACCTTGAGCTTCTTGTGCACCACCCAGTCCTGCAGCTTGACCAGTTCGCCCTGCAGGCGGAACAGCTCCTTGAAATAGAAACTTCTGTCCAGATCCTGCTGAGTGCCGGATTGGATGGCCTCGCGAACAAGGTCATCCATCCGGTCATCGTCAATCTCCATTTCCAGCTCTTCGTCGAAGCTGTCCAGCATTTCGGCTTGAATCCGGGCATCGTAATCAGCAGGATTTTTGCCTTTGGCCGGCTTCTTGGATAGTTTGTCTTTGCTCATCGAAAACCCTTTTGCTTATTTGATTGCCCGCAGAACAGGCAATTTGCAGAGAAGTCTGATTACATTCGGAATGCCCTTATCACCACATATCCACAACCAACGGAAAACAATTGATTGAACTCCTTGCTTTATCCTTAGAAAAATCAGCGAATCCGGCGATAATATACTCCAATCTGGCGCTCCGGCGCATGGCGAACTTTCCGGGGAAGCGCCCGCCCCGTTCCTGTGCCGGCCTTGCGCGACATAGACGGATCGAATAACTGTTCTGCGGAGCTGTTCATGGCGGATGCCGAATTTCAAGCCTGGTGGCCGGACCTTGGCGCTGTCGCAGCAGAGCTGCGGCGCATCGACCAGCCTGCCGTCGCCGATTTGCTTGCCGATGCCGTCCGCGCAGGCGCGACCTCGGGCGAGATCATAGATGGCGTAGCGGTCGTGCTGCGCGACCACCATGAGCTTCGTTGCCGGCTCAGCGCCGTGGGAATGGCCGCCTGGGATGCCGTGATGGCGGATGTATATCGCGCCTATCCCGGCTCGCGTTTTTCCCATTGGCTTGCCCGGATGACCAACCGCATCGGATTATTTGCGGCACTCACGAAGCGCCGCAAATAGCGCGATAGCCACAATGCCCGGTGCAAATATGGATCTGCTGCCCGACATATCCGGACGAATCAACCTGCTCTTCCCCGCGCCCGACCGGGAACAGGCCGCCGCCCCGGTGTCGGGCAACACGGACGAATGAAGATACCAATTCCAGGCTCACGCCAGATAATGCCCTGGGTTCGCGCATTGCTTCTGATGCCCGCAGCCCTTTTCGGCCTGCTTTTGATCGCCGGCAAGAACGGCCATACCGCCATCCCGTTCGATGCGGTCTCCGGCGGCAAAGCGCCCTGGCAAATGATGGCCATGATGTCCATCTATTACTTCGGCATGATGCTGTTCGCGACCTCCCTCCTGATCGCCTACGCCGCATTTGCCGCCAATGGAATTTCACTGCTGCGCGGGGAATTTAGGAAGCGAACCATCCTGTTGCTCGTTTCCATGGTGGCCGGATATATCATGATCTGGTACGTGGGCACGGAAGTCAGGAACGAAATAGCAGCGGCCGGGCTCAAGATCGAAAAAATCGAAGCGGGGCAATGGGGCGCCATATCCTGCGGCAGGGGCCAATATGTATGCGTGGATGTCGAGGGAAGCCTCGGAAAGGCGAGGATCAAGGCCTATATCGGCGGCTCGGCAGCAGCCAATTCGGAGCTGGGCAAATGGGCGCGCGCAGCAAAATCGAAAGAGCCGGTAGCGGTCGAATGGGGCAGAACGCCCGCCGGCTGGAACGCGGCTCGCAGCGCCGCCTGCGGCGAGATCAAATTACAGAACGGCTGGCTGTGAGATTCTTGCACATGCAGCATCGCAGCAACGTAGCCCGCATGAAGCGCGGCGAAATGCGGGTGAAAAACCGATAACTGCCATATCTATCCCCGCATTCCACTTCGTTTCATGCGGGCTACTTGCTATCCTCTCCCGAGCCCTCTCCCTGCAAGGGGGAGGGGGTGTTGCCGCTCAATCCTCAACCCCCGGTCCTAATTTCTCAACGGCTTCCCGTTCTTCAACATGTACTCCACGCGATCACGGGTTTTCTGCGTCGCCAGCAACTCCATAAAGTGATGCCGTTCCAGATCGAGCAGCCATTGCTCGTCCAACATGCATCCCGCATCCACATCGCCGCCGCACATCGTCTCGGCGATGCGGCAGCCGATGTTGTAGTCGTGTTCGGAGATGAAGCCGCCTTCGAGCATGTTGATCATCGCGGCCTTGAGGGTGGCGATGCCGGTGCGTCCGGCGACGGGTATCTGGCGTGGCTGCAACGGCGGGCGATAGGCGGTGGCGGTGAGGGCGCGCGCTTCTTCTTTGGCGACATGCAGCAGCTCATACTGGTTGAGCGCGATACGATCCGAGGGTTTGAGGTAGCCCATGTCGCGCGCGAGTTCGGCGCTCTTGGCGACTTCGCCCATGGCGATCTGCTGGAAGTAGCGGCGCAGGTGCGGAAAAATGTCCCCTCCCCTTGCTTCGTTCGCCGCGCGCAGCGCCATTTCCTTGCAGCCGCCGCCTGCGGGCAATACGCCGACGCCGACTTCGACCAGGCCGATGTAGGTTTCCAGGCTGGCGACGATGCGCGTGCAGTGGATCGAGAATTCGCAGCCGCCGCCGAGCGCCAGGCCGTACACCGCAGCGATGGTGGGCACCTGCGCGTATCTGAGGCGCTGCGAGACTTGCTGGAATTTGGCGACCACTTCTTCGACGCGCGGCACATTGCCGGTTGCGGCGTTGAGCACTTCGCCCAGCCCGCCGCCGCCCGCGACGGTGTATTTGACGCGCTGCGCCGCGCCCTTGAGTTTGTCGAACAATCCGGCGGCTGGTGCTGCGCTGCTTTCCTGTACGCCCTGCATCAGTTGCAGCAGATGAGCCCCGGCGGAGAATGGCGCTTCGGTCTGCCAGAGGATCAGCGCGCGGAAATGTTCTTCGGCCTCATCGACCGCGCGCAAGATGCCGTCTAGCACTTCGTTGCTGATGGCGTGCATCTTGGTCTTGAAGCTCAGGATGGCGATGTCGTCGCCCGTGTGCCACATGCGCACGGCATCGTTTTCTAAGATGGTCTCGCCGTAGTGTACGGGTTCGCCGAGCAGGCGGTCGGGGAAGAGTTGGCGGCGATAGACGGAAAGAGTAGAGCGGGGTTGGTAATGTGCGGCTGTGCTCGACGCTTGTTCCCCCACCCCTAGCCCCTCCCCCGGGGGGATAACCAGCGACTTGGCTGCGGTTTCAGGCAGCCTGGTCGAATGGCTAGTTGTTTCACTCAGAGGGGAACGCGATACGGGGAGAGGTGAGTAGGAGCCCTGCGGGGTATGTACGCCGGTGCGGGACGGGTCGGTCGCCCATGCTGGCAACGGGGCATCGGACATCGCCTTGCCTGCGGCGATATCGGCGCTGATCCAGCCGGCCACTTGCTGCCAGCCTGCGGCCTGCCAGATTTCGAACGGGCCGCTGTCCCAGCCGAAGCCCCAGCGCACGGCGAAATCGAGATCGCGCGCGTTGTTGGCGATATGTTCCAATTGCAGCGCGCAATAATGGAACACGTCGCGGAATGTCGCCCACAGGAATTGCGCCTGCGGATGTTGGTTGTTGCGCAACGCGGCGAGCTTTTTGGCCCAGTCGCGTTCGCGCAGGATGTCTTTCACCTCGTCGTCGATCCTGGTATCGGAGAGGCGGTACTCCTTGGTGTGCAGGTCGAGCACGTGGATCTCCCTGCCGATCTTCTGGTAGATGCCCTTCTTGGCCTTCTGCCCCAGCGCGCCCTGCCCTACCAGATAGTTGAACCAGCCCGGCAATTCGAAATGCTTGTGCCACGGGTCTTCGGTGAGGTTCTCGCGCATGGTGTTGACCACGTGCGCGAACACGTCGAGGCCGACCACGTCCAGCGTGCGGAAGGTGGCGCTCTTGGGGCGCCCGAGATAGCGCCCGGTCAGCGCGTCCACGGTATCGAAGCCGAGGTTGAACGCCTGTGCATGGTGCTTGGTCGCGAGCATGGAGAACACGCCGATGCGGTTGGCGATGAAGTTGGGCGTGTCCTTGGCGCGCACCACGCCTTTGCCGAGCGTGGAGACGAGGAAGGTCTCCAGTTGATCGAGCAACGGCGCTTCGGTGCCGGTGCAGGCGATCAGCTCGACCAGGTGCATGTAGCGCGGCGGGTTGAAGAAGTGGATGCCGCAGAAGCGGTGGCGCAGGTTTTCCGGGAAGGCTTCGGCGAGCTTGTTGATCGACAGGCCGGAAGTGTTGCTGGCGAAGATACTGCGCTCGCCCAGGTATGGCGCGACCTTGCGGTACAGGTCGGACTTCCAGTCGATGCGCTCGGCAATCGCCTCGATCACCAGATCGCACTCGCGTAACAGATCGAGATGCCGGTCGTAATTTGCCGCCGCGATGAAGCCGGCGCGCGCCGGGCTCGCCAGCGGGCTGGGATCGAGCTTCTTCAGGCCTTCCAGCGCCTTGTTGACGACGCCGTTCGGCTCGCCCTCGCGCGCCGGAAGATCGAACAGGACGGTCGGCACGTTGGCGTTGACCAGGTGCGCGGCGATCTGCGCGCCCATCACGCCGGCACCCAGCACCGCCACTTTGCGTATGTGAAAATTGCTATCCATGACAATCCTCCGGAACCGGTTCGGAAACAAAAACGGGAAGGCAGGCCTTCCCGTCGTCCACGTCAGGCCGCTTCTTAAAAACTGTGTGTGTACTGTACGCTGATGATATCCACACTGTTCTCGTAGCTGCCGATCAGGTTACCCTTGCCTGCCGCCGCCTGCTTGTCGGCAATGCTGGCATCCTTGACAAAGAGGTGGGCATAACCGAAATTGACCGCGCTTTCTTTAGACGGTTTGTATTGCCCGCCCACTGCCAGCCAGGTGCGCTCTTCGTCGGGAATGCGCGCGGTGCGGTAGGTGTCGGATGTCGGCGTCTGGTCGAACGCCACGCCGATGCGCGCCGTCCACTTGTCGTTGTAATGGTGGTTCGCGCCAACCGAGACACGCCAGGTATCGCGCCAGTTTTCAGGCGTTGCAGTCAACGAGGCCCCATTTGCTTTCAGTACGTTGAGCTGCTGGAAAACGCCCCAGCCTGTCCAACTGGCATCCGCCATCACATCCCATTTATCGTTAAGCTGGTGGAATGCGCTGACTGAAAAGGAGTCCGGCATTGTAATTGCCAGGGTGACAGCCTGATCGGGAAGCGCGGCGGCAAGCGCGGCGGGGCGGTTTTCGAAACCGGCTGTCCCGCTCAGGGTATATTTGATGCGGGAACGATAAGCCAGTCCCACGCGGGTCTGCGGGCCGACATTGAACAATGCGCCAAGGTTGTAACCCCAGGCGGAATCGCTGCCGTTGATGGTGGAAGTACCTTCCGCCTTCCCGCCCGCCGTCGCTGCCGTAGCGGTGGCCGCCGCAGTCGCAGCCGAAGCCCCCGCCGCCAGCGTGGCTGCATATACCGCCCCCGCGTAATTGACCGCACTGCTCAATTCGCCTTTGATATGCTGATAATTCAGGCCTGCGCCGATGCTGAAACTGTCGTTGACCTGATAAGAAACCGACGGGTTGAGGTTGATGGTTTTAACCTCGGACTTGATGGCTTGGAAACGTCCCATCCAGCCAGAGTCGTATTCGGTTTTCAAGCCGAACGGCGCATTGATACCCACCCCGATGCGCGTCTGCGGGCTCACTTCCATCGCGAAGTAAGCGTTCGGCACCAGCGCCCAGCCGCCCGCATCCCCGCCGTTTCCGCCGAGAGTCTGCAACGATGCCGCGACGGATGCGCTATTCGAGAATTCGGCAGAAGGACGGATCGCATTGGCCGCCACCACCACCTGCTTGCCGGCAAGGCGCGACATGCCCGCCGGGTTGTAGAAAATTGTCGAGGCGTCTTCCGCGCTTGCCGCGCCGCCCGCATAGGCGTTACCCAGCCCGCTGCCGTTTTGTTCTATCAATGCGAACCCGGACGCGGACGCGCCCCCGGACATTGCCAGCAACGCGCTTGCCACTGCCCAGCCAACCATCGTTTGCCTGAATACCATGATTACTTCTCCCTGTGTTGTTATTGAAAAAATACCCGGCTGCAAAAAAACCTGAAACAGGAACAAAAAACCGCCTCGCGATAATGCGCTTATTCTTCCGGCGGCACAATCCGCGGCTTGCGGTCGTCGCCGACCGCCACATAGGTCAGCGTCGCCTCCGTCACTTTCACGCAGATCGGCCTGGCCGGATTCCGCTGCGCATAGACCTCGACGTTCACGGTAATGGAAGTGCGCCCGACCTTGACGATGTGCGTATAGAAACTCACCAGGTCGCCCACGAGCACCGGCTGCTTGAACTGGAAGGAATTCACCGCCACGGTGGCCACGCGCCCCCTGGCGCGATGCAGCGCGGGAATGCTGCCCGCGATATCCACCTGCCCCATCAACCAGCCGCCGAAGATGTCCCCGGCGTAGTTGGCATCCGACGGCATCGCCGCCACGCGTATGGTCGGTTCGCGCTGCGGCAGGAGAGTCGTTTTCTGCGGGTTTTCTTCCATGATCAATGTCCCTGGTAAAGCTGTTCGATTTCCCCGGCGAAGCGCATTGCGACCTGCGGCCGCTTGAGCTTGAGCGTGGGGGTCAGCATGCCGTTCTCGATGCCCCAAGGCTCGGTCAGCAGCAGCGCGCGGCGCACCTTGGCGTAACCGGGAAATTCCCTGATCTGCTCCGCGATGCGCTGCAGCACTTCCTTCTCGACGCGGGTGTCGCGCAACGATTCCGGCATGTCGGCGCGCACACCGACATGTTGCGCGAAGGCCAGCCATTGCTCGGGGTTGACCACCGCCAGCACGACCAGCGCGGGATGCCCTTCACCGTGCACCATCACCTGGTCGAACAGGCGGTCGCGCAGGATGGCGTTTTCCATATCTGCCGGAGGCACCTTCTCGCCGTTGGACATGACGATGATTTCCTTCAGCCGCCCGGTGATGGTGATATGCCCCCTCTCGCCGATGCTCGCGGTGTCGCCGGTATTCAGCCAGCCGTCTTTGCCGATCATCGCGGCGGTGGCCTCGGGGTTGTGCCAGTAGCCCAGCATGTTGGACGGCCCGCGCACCAGCAGCGCATTCTGTTCGCCGATGCGCACCTCGATGCCTTCCAGCGGCGGCCCGATGGTGGAAGGCAGATTGTCATCGACGCGGTTGACGCTCACCACCGGGCTCGTCTCGGTCAACCCGTAACCCTGGACTATGGGCAGGCCGAGCGCGATGAACAGGCGCGACACCCTGGGCGGCAACGCTGCGCCGCCGCTGATGGAGAGGCGCAAGCGCCCGCCCAGCCTGTCCATCACCTTGTCCGCCACGAGGCGTTTGAGCACCGGCCACAACAATAATTTGGGCGTCCACGCGCCGCGCCCCTGCTGGTATTCGAAGCGGTCCCAGCCGACATCGACGGCAAGGGTAAACAGCTTGTGGCGCAACGGCGGCCCCTCTTCCAGTTTGGCGTGAATGGCCTGGTAGATGCGCTCGAATATGCGCGGCACGGAAACCAGGATGGTGGGGCGGATAATTTTCAAATCGTCCGCCAGCAGCGGGACGGAGCGCGCATACGCCACAACCGCCCCGGCCATCATGCTCATGTAATAGCCCACCGTGCGTTCGAAAGTGTGCGACAGCGGCAGGAAGGACAACAAAGTATCGGTGTTGTCCACGCCGCTGGCAAATGTCTCGAGCGCCGCATGGGCGTTGTACACCATGTTGTGGTGCGACAGCATCACGCCCTTGGGCTTCCCGGTAGTGCCGGAGGTATAGATGATGGTAGCCAGCGAGTCGCGGTCGCGCACACGCTCCCACCCCATCTTGGCCTGCGCCGGCAGCCAGTCATCGGCACTGCTCAAACGCGGTTCGCCGTGGCCTGCAATGCTGTCCAGGCTGACCAGGCGCCGCACGCAAGCCAGTTGCCCGGTTACCGTGCGCAGCGCCTGCCATTGCTCATCGGTCTCGAACAGCAACACCTTCGCGTCGGCATCGTTGACGATATAGGCCACGTTGTCCGGCCTGTCCACGGTGTACAGCGGCACCACCACCAGGCCCAGCGACATCGCGGCCTGCTCGTACATTACCCACTGCGGGCAGTTGCGCAACATGACGGCAACGCGATCGCCCGGCGTCAGCTTTTCACCCAACAGCGCCGCCTGCCAGCGCGCCACCTGTTCGAGCATCTGCCCCCAGGTCAGCGCCAGCCATGCATCCCGTCGCGCGTCGTAATAACGGTAGGCGACCCAGTCCGGCGTGCGCTTCGCCCGTTCGAGAAACAGGCCGTGCAGCGTGACGGCGTCTTCCGGCTTGATGTAGTGGTTTTTATTATCTGACATGACTTCCTCACATGTTATCTTGGAAAAGCTGATCTGCCACAGAGATCACAGAGAACACAGAGAAAAAGCGCGAATTTCTCTGTGCTCTCTGTGTACTCTGATGGAACTACTAGCCACTCGACTAAGCTGGCAAAAAACGCCAGCCAAGTCGCTGGTTATGTGGCTAAATGTTTTTTCAGAACCATAGATATTTCTCATCATTCGAGAAAAAGATCGTTGAACAACGGCTCCCCGGCCGCCACCGCATATTGCCCGAAATCTCCCACCCCGGCCGCGCGCAGCACATCCTCATCGATAAAAAAGTTGCCGGTGCATTCGCGGCTGGCGCGCGTCAGAATATGGTGCGCCGCATCCGCCACGATCGCCGGTTTGCGCGAAGCGCGCAAAACCGCTTCGGGAAAATTGAATTCAATCGCGGCGGTGGCGATGGTGGTGCGCGGCCACAGGCAATTCACCCCGATCCCTTTAGCACCGCTATCGGCGTCGGCGGCAAATTCGCGCGCCATGCCCAGCGCGCAGAGGCTCATGCCGTATTTTGACATGGTGTAGGCCAGGTGCGGCGCGAACCATTTTGCGTCCAGGTTGAGCGGCGGCGACAGCGTGAGGATATGCGGATTGGCGGATTTCTTGAGATGCGGGATGCAGGCCTGCGACATCAGGAAGGTCGCGCGCATGTTCACGTCCCACATCAGGTCGAGCCGCCTGGCGGGAGTCTCCAGCGTGCCGCTCAAGCTGATCGCGCTGGCATTGTTCACCAGCACATCGATCCCGCCGAACTTCTCGGCGACCTGCGCCACCGCCGCCTTGATCGCCTGCTCGTCGCGCACGTCGAGCTGGATCGCCAGCGCCTGTCCGCCCGCCTGCACCACCTCGCCCGCCACGCTGTGTATCGTGCCGGGCAGTTTGGGGTGCGGCTCGGCGGTCTTGCCGGTAATCACCAGCTGCGCGCCGTCGCGCGCGCAGCGCAACGCGATCTCGCGGCCGATGCCGCGGCTGGAGCCGGTGATTAAAATGGTCTTGCCGCGCAGGTCAGCCATTTTTATGGTCTCCCTTAAAACGATTTAGCCGTGGCTAATTTATTCTGAAAAAAATCAGTTAGCCACAGAGAGCACAGAGTTCACAGAGAAAAAACAATTAAGTTGCCGTAAATATTGTTTCACCCATCAGATGAACTGCAAAAATAGGTGAATCCCGTTTCATCTCTGTGTCCTCTGTGATCTCTGTGGCTTGAGTTGTAGCGAGCCGGTAGCCCGGATGCAATCCGGGATGTGTCGCTCGAAGATTCCCCGGATTTCGCTGCGCTGCATCCGGGCTACATTCTACGGATGCCGCTCCCGTACACCCGACTGCAACTCTTCCGGTGCAAAATCGTCCACCATGATGACCTTGCGGCGCAGCGCGTAGTCGCGCTCCAGTTGCAGCGCCTGTTCCGCCGTAATGATTCCTTTGCCGCGCGCCTCGGCGATGCCCGGCAATTCTTGCAACGCCGTCAGCCGCCCGGCCTTGCGCACCTTGTCCAGCTCGGCCTGCAGCGGCTCGCACGCCAGCGTGCTGGCGAGCGCCGCTTCCAGCGCGCCCACTGCGTCCTGCTCGTCGGTCGAAAGATATATCCCGGCGGTCAGGCGGTCGCGCGCCGCGCCCGGCCGCATCAGCAAGGCGGCAATCTCATGCCCGAGACGGTCGGAAGGCGGCGAAAGACGCATGCCCGGCGGAAAGATCAACACGCTCAACAACCCGCGCACCAACGCGTTCGGGAAATTCTGTATCACTCCGTCGAAGGCTTGCTGGATCTTGTGCAGCGCGTCCTGTATCGCCCAATCCAGCAGCGGCAAATCTTCGGCGGGGCGTCCGTCGTCCTCGAAACGCTTCAGGGTCGCCGAACACAGATACAGCTGGCTCAACACATCGCCGAGGCGCCCGGAAATCTTCTCGCAGCGTTTCAGCGAACCGCCCATCACCCCCATCGCCACGTCCGCGCTCAGCGCAAACGCCGCCGAAAAACGCGTCAATTGCTGGTAATAGCGTTGGGTCTCGCTGCCCGGCGGCACGGGAATGCCGCGTCCGTTGGTCAGCCCGAACACCAGACTGCGCGCCGCGTTGCTCATCGCAAAGCTGATATGCCCGAACAGCGCAGCGTCGAACTGGTGCAGGGCGCGCCGGTGATCCTCGTCGTGCACCGCCGCAATTTCTTTCAGCACATAGGGGTGGGAACGGATCGCGCCCTGCCCGAAGATCATCAACGTGCGCGTCAGGATATTCGCGCCTTCCACGGTGATGGCGACCGGCATCTGCTGATAGAAGCGCCCCAGATAATTGTCCGGCCCGAGGCAGATGCCCTTGCCGCCATGCACGTCCATCGCGTCGTTGATGAGGATGCGGCAACGCTCGGTGGCGTGATACTTTATGATGGCCGAGATCACCGATGGCTTCTCGCCAAGATCGACAGCCAGCGCGGTGAATTGGCGCGCCGCATCCACCATGTAGGTATGCGCGCCGATGCGCGCCAGCGGCTCCTCGATACCTTCGAATTTGCCGATGGGCAAATGGAATTGTTTGCGCACCCGGCTGTACGCCCCGCAAGTACGCGCGACCAGCTTCATGCCGCCCATGCTGCTGGCGGGCAGCGAAATCGAACGCCCCGCCGCGAGGCATTCCATCAACATGCGCCAGCCTTGCCCGACGCGCTCCATGCCGCCGATGATGTAATCCATCGGGATAAACACCTCGTTGCCCTGCGTCGGCCCGTTGAGGAACGCGCAATTCAGCGGGAAGTGGCGGCGGCCGATTTTTACGCCCGGCGTATCGGTGGGAATCAGCGCGAGCGTGATGCCACGACTGGTTTCGCCGCCGAGCAGGCGCTCCGGGTCGTACAGCTTGAACGCGAGGCCGAGCAGCGTCGCCGCGGGAGCCAGCGTGATATAGCGTTTTTCCCAGGTCAGGCGGATGCCCAGCACATCTTGCTGCCCGGCGAATTCGCCGCGGCACACGATGCCGTAATCTGGAATCGCGCCGGCATCCGATCCGGCGAACGGGCCGGTCAGCGCGAAGCATGGCACTTCCAGACCCTGCGCCAAGCGGCGCAGGTATTTTTCCTTCTGCTCGTCGGTGCCGTAGTGCAGCAACAGCTCGGCAGGCCCGAGGGAATTCGGCACCATCACGGTCACCGCCGCCGTCCCGCTGCGCGAGGCCACCTTGCTCACCACCGCGGAATGCGCCTGCGCGGAGAACCCCAGCCCACCGTATTTTTTCGGGATAATCATGCCGAAAAATCCCTTGTCCTTGATGAACTGCCAGGCTTCGGGCGGCAAATCGGCGCGCCGGTGCGTGATGTCCCAGTCGTCCAGCATCGCGCACAGTTGTTCGACTTCGTTATCCAGGAAAGCCTGTTCTTCCGCGCTCAATCCGCATTTTGGAAAAGCCAGCAGCTTGTTCCAGTCGGGATGCCCGCTGAACAGATCGCCGTCCCACCAGACCGTGCCGGCATCGATCGCCTCCTGTTCGGTCGCGGAAATTTGCGGCAGGACTTTGCGGAAAACCTTGAGCGCTACGCTGCTGATTACCGCGCGGCGTATAAAGGGGATCCCGAACAACACGAAGAAGACCAGCAACGCGCCGCAGATAGCCCACAGCGTGTTGTCGGTGATGCGGCTTTGGCTTGCGATCGCAAATACCGCAACGACTACGGCCAATACCCAGCTGATGACGGAAGCGCGGAAGAACGCGAGCAGGACGAACACCGCCAGTGCGGCCAGAACAAGCATGGTTAAAGCCATAATCGCATCCTCCCGTTTATTCTTAAGGAAACGCTGAATAAGTCGTCACACCGGCGAAGGCCGGTGTCCAGCCTATTGAAAGATACTGGATTCCGGCCTTCGCCGGAATGACGGATGGAGACTGGTTCAGCGCATCCCTAACAACAGCGAATGAATCCGCAGATTCACACAGATTTTCAGGCAACTGCTGAATGGTAACCCCCACACCCAACATGCTATCAAATTCGGCTTCGCTACCCATGGTTTAATCACGAATAATCTGCGGACAACTGCTTTTTCGGGTTGATTCTACCGCATCCGGTTGACCGCGTCCTCTACACGCTCCACCGCGATGATTTCGATGCCGGCGATCTTCTGCTTCGGCGCATTTGCCCTGGGGATGATGGCCTGGGTGAAGCCCAGCTTGGCGGCCTCTTTCAGGCGTTCCTGGCCGCGCTGCACGGGGCGCACTTCTCCCGCCAGCCCGACCTCGCCGAACACCACCAGTTTCTCCGGCAGCGGCTTGTTGCGCAGTGATGAGACCATCGCGAGGATCACCGCGAGGTCGGCGCCCGGCTCGGTGATTTTCACGCCGCCCACCGCGTTGATGAACACGTCCTGGTCGAAGCAGGCGATGCCCGCGTGGCGGTGCAGCACAGCTAGCAGCATCGCCAGGCGGTTCTGCTCCAAGCCCAATGATAGCCGCCGCACGTTGGGCGAATGCGCCTCGTCGAGCAAAGCCTGGATTTCCACCAGCAAAGGGCGTGTACCTTCCTGCGTGACCATCACGCACGAACCGGCGACCTGCTGGCCGTGCTGCGACAGGAACAATGCGGAAGGGTTGCTCACTTCGCGCAGGCCCTTCTCGGTCATCGCGAACACGCCGAGTTCGTTCACCGCGCCGAAGCGGTTCTTGAACGCGCGGATCAGGCGGAAGCTGGAATGGGTGTCACCCTCGAAATACAGCACCGTGTCCACGATGTGCTCCAGCACGCGCGGCCCGGCCAGCGCGCCTTCCTTGGTGACGTGGCCGACGAGGATCATGGTGATGTTGCTGGCTTTAGCGATGCGCGTCAGTTGCGCGGCGCATTCGCGCACCTGCGCCACCGAACCGGGCGCGGAGGTGAGCTGCTCGGAATAGACGGTCTGGATCGAGTCGATCACCACGATGTCCGGCTTGTCGTCTTGTCCCGTGGCTGTAATGGCCGCCTGGATTTTTTCCAGCTGGATTTCCGGCAGCAGGCGCAGGCCGCGCGCGTCCAAAGATAACCGCTTCGCGCGCAGCGCGATCTGCTGCGCCGATTCCTCGCCGCTGACGTACAGGGTGTTCTGTTTATTCGACAGGTGCGCCAGCACTTGCAACAGCAGTGTGGACTTGCCGATGCCCGGATCGCCGCCGATCAGCACCACCGCGCCGGACACCAGCCCGCCGCCGAGCACGCGGTCGAATTCATCGATGCCGGTCGGCGTGCGCGGCACCTCCGCCGCCTCGACCTCGGAGAGCAACTGCACTTTGCCGCTCGCCGCCAGCGCGCTGAAGCGGTTTTTGGCGCCGGGTGCCGCTTCCGCAACCGACTCGATCAGCGTGTTCCACTCCATGCAATGCGGGCACTGCCCCTGCCATTTCGGCGCCTGCCCGCCACACTCGGTGCAGGAATAAATCGTTTTTGTCTTTGCCATAAACTTCCTCAATTGCCTTCGCTAAAAGAACTCGATCCGACACACCTTTTATTGAGGATCGTATAAATGGATGACAATGCCAACCAACATCCCGTCATTCCCGCGCAGGCGGGAATCCAGTATTTCGCATGGATTCCGGCTCGCGCGTTGCGCGTCCGGAATGACGATATGGTTGTAACTCACTTATACGATCTTCAATAACCCACTTGAATGATTCAAAGCAACAGTAGCTCGTATGAAGCGTAGCGGAATGCGGGGGGGCGTACCACCGATCCCGGATTCCGCTACGCTCCATCCGGGCTACGCGCTGGATTGTCCATTGCCCGTTCGTGCTTTGTAGGGGCACGCCCTGTGTGCGAATCGCGGCTAGGAGCCGCTCCTATAACGGCGTTTTGGCTCTATGGATTAAAATAATGTAGGGCGCATGCTGTCGAAGGCGCGGTATGGGTTACTTCATCCTGGACGGCAGCTTGATCGTATCCCCCGCCACCATAAACACGCCTTTGCCCTGATGGTGCAGGGTGCGCGGATTCTTCACCGACGGATCGATCCACGCCTTGACCACCTCCAGCACGAAGAAGTTGTACTTGTTTACCATCCGCGTATCGGCCACCCGGCACTCGAGATTGGCGTAGCACCCGGCGATCAGCGGCGCTGCCACCTGCGAGGCGGGTAGCGGCGTCAGCTTGAACTTCTCGAACTTGTCCACCTTTTCGCCCGAGCAGTTGCCGATACCCACCACCTGCTTTGCCAGATTCGCCGCCGGGATGTTGAGCACGCATTCCTTGGTGATTCGCAGCGCGTCGAAGCTGTAATTCCGCCCGCTGATCACGCAGCCCACCAGCGGCGGCTCGAACTCCATCATCGTGTGCCACGACTGGGTCATGATGTTCGCCTTGCCCTTGTGCGCGGTGGTCACCAGCACCACCGGCCCCGGCTCCAATAGGCGGTAAACCTGGGACAACGGATAAGTTCTTTTCGCCATCTTCTGCCTCCTTTCGTTTAACCGGGTTTCGCAACATGGGCAGTCAAAAACCTGTCCAGTTGATTCGCGAATGCCTGGCGGTCGCTCTGGCTGAGCGCCGGCGGGCCGCCCGTATCCACGCCGCTGCCGCGCAGGCCATCCATGAAATTGCGCATCGTCAGCCGCTCCCGGATCGTGTCCCTAGTATAAAGCTCCCCGCGCGGATTCAACGCATGACCGCCGCGCGCGATCACCTGTGCGGCCAGCGGAATATCGGCGGTGACCACCAGGTCGCCCGCCTCGACCAGCTCGGCGATCCTGTTATCCGCCACATCGAAACCCGCCGGCACCTGCATCGCCCGGATAACCTTTGACGGCGGGCAATACAACAGTTTGTTCGCCACCAGCGTCAGCTGTATCTGCCGCCGCTCCGCCGCACGGAACAGAATTTCCTTGATGACCTTCGGACACGCATCGGCATCCACCCATATCTGCATATTTTTATTGGCTCTCACTGGTTGAGTGGAGCGTTGTGCAAAATTTCACGTCAACTGCCGCCCTTCTCTCCGGCAAACAGGTCTTCCACTATTTCTTCCCGCGCCTCTTCCTGATCGCGGATCATTTCGATAAAACTGCCGATCAGGGCGGGATCCCACTGGCCGCCGTCGCGCTCGCGATCGAGTATCGACAGCGCTTTCTCCACCGGCATCGCCTTGCGGTAGACGCGATCACCGGTCATCGCATCCCAGGTATCGGCGATAGCGGCAATGCGCGCAAGCAGCGGGATCGCCTCGCCCTTCAACCCGTCCGGATAGCCGTTGCCGTCCCAGCGTTCGTGGTGCCAGCGCGCAATCTCGGCAAAACCCTTGAAGCGCGTGAGCGGCCTCATGATCGTATAGGTCGCCTCCGGATGCTGTTTCATCACCTCATACTCGCGGTCGTCGAGTGCGCCCGGCTTGTTGAGGATGGCGTCCGGAATGCCGATCTTGCCGAGATCGTGCATCATCGCGCCCTGCTTGAGCAGGGTCAGCTCCTGCTCGGACAGGCCGATGCGCCGCCCGAGCAGCACCGAGTAGCGTGACACGCGCGCCGAGTGGGTGGCCGTATAGGCATCCTTGGCCTCCAGCGCCTTGGCGAGCGCCTGCATGGACTGGATGTAGGCGCGTTCCTGTTCGGTCAACAGGTGTTCGATGCTCTCTGCCAGGTGATTGATCGAGACGCCGAGTTGCCCCAACTCATCTTCGCTGTTCAGGCTAGTGCGCGCGCTGAGTTCGCCTTCGGCGACACGCCTGGTCACGTCGGCAAGCCGGCCGATGGGGCGGATCAACCCGCGCTGCACGATCCACAGCAGGAAGGCGAGCATGAAGGCAAACACTGCTCCCCAGACCATGATGACCTCGCGCTTGAAACGGTCGACGAGGGTGCGGATGGACTCCAGCGTCTTTTCGACGTCGATCTCGACCTCCAGCACCCCGATCAGCGTTCCGCGATAATGCAGCGGGATCACGATGTCGAAGACCGGTATCTCGTGATCGGCTCCAGCAACTTTCTTCCATTCCATCCCGCCGCCCAGGTACGGCCGGCCGGTGCGCAGCACTTCGTCCAAGTAGCCCGACATATCCCTCTGCGCGCGCGTGGCGACAGACTGCGAATGGGCAAGATAACTGCCATCAGGCGCCAGCGCATATATCTGGTAAACGGTAAAATCGTATACCTCATGCAAATGCGGCCTGGCATGATTCACGAGCCGCTGCACGGTCGAGTGATCTGCGGCGTCCTCGTGCTGAAGCTCCTCTTCGAGAGTGAGCAGAAAAGCGACCGCCTGCTTTTTGGTCTGCTCCAGCATCGCATTTTCGAGGATTTTCTCTCCGTAAAGCACGAGAACGACCGAACTTGTCGCGACGCTGAGGGTGATGAGCAGGGCGAAACGCTGCGGCAGCCTGAGACGGAAGAAAAATTTCATGTCAAAGCGGCTCCGTTGCGGGGCAGTGGCAGTTTGCATCTTCGCCGCGCCCGATAAAATCGAACAGCGCGATCGGCCCAATGAAGCCAGTTTCCGGCAACACGACGAGCCAGACAGCCTCCCGGAATTTCATTCCAGCCCCCTCCCCAATTCGCGTAAAATCGTCTTCGCACTATAACGTTTTCAATTGCCAATCGCCATTTCTCCTCCGTGACCATCGAAATCGAACGTTTTTTTTCCGGGCAGAGCCCGCTAGCCGCCGAAGTCGCGTCGTTCCGTCCGCGCGTGCAGCAGCGCGAGATGGCGCTGGCGGTGGCCGAGGCGATACGCGACAACGCGATCCTGGTGGTCGAAGCGGGAACCGGCACCGGCAAGACTTTCGCCTACCTAGTTCCCGCGCTGCTCAACGGCGGCAAGGTGATCATCTCGACCGGCACCAAGAATTTGCAGGACCAGCTGTTCCAGAAAGATTTGCCGATGGTGCGCGACGCCTTGAAAGCGCCGGTGGCGGTGGCACTGCTCAAGGGGCGCGCGAATTATGTGTGCCACTACCATCTGGAGCGCGCGCAATCGGACGGGCTGTTCAAAACGCGCGAGGATGTGAAGCATCTAGGCAAGATCAGGCAATACGCCAAGATCAGCGACTCGGGCGACAAGAGCGGCATGGCGGACGTGCCGGAAAACGCGCCGATCTGGATGCATGTCACCTCGACGCGCGACAACTGTCTCGGCCAAGAATGCCCGAGCCACAAGGACTGCTTCGTGCTCAAGGCGCGCTCCGAGGCGATGAAGGCGGACATCGTGGTGGTGAACCACCACCTGTTCTTCGCCGACGTGATGCTGCGCGACGAGGGCGTGGCCGAGCTGCTGCCCGCCTGCAACACGGTGATCTTCGACGAGGCGCACCAGTTGCCGGAGACCGCCAGCCTGTTCTTCGGCGAGAGCCTGTCCACCTCACAACTGCTCGATCTCGCCACGGATGCGCGCCTCGAGGCGGCGGCTGCCGCCAGGGATTTCGCGCCGTTGCCGAAGGCTTGCGACGAGCTGGACAAGGCCGCGCGCGACTTGCGGCTGGTGTTCAAAAAGGAAGGCCGGATGCCCGCCAGCGCGACGGAAAACTTCAAGGAGTTTGCGCCCGCGCTGAAGACGCTCGGCGAGAAGCTGGCGCAACTGGGCGGCTTGCTGGAGAAGCAGGCGGAGCGCAGCGAGGGGCTGGAGAATTGCTGGCAGCGGGCGCAAGCGTTATCTCAACAACTCAGGCAGTGGATGGCTGACGCCCCCTCACCCCAACCCTCTCCCGGAGGGAGAGGGAGCAATGGTTCCCCCCGCCCGCAGGCGGGAGAGGTGCTAGGGGAGAGGGATGATGGCGTGGTGCGCTGGCTGGAGATTTTCCACCACTCGCTGCAACTCAACACCACACCGTTGTCGATCGCGGAAATTTTCGAGAGGCAGATCGGCGGCAGCGCGCGCGCATGGATTTTCACTTCCGCGACGCTGGCGGTGAAGCAGGACTTTTCGCTCTACCAGAACGAGATGGGTTTGCTCAAGGCAAAGACCGCGTGCTGGGACAGCCCGTTCAACTACGCCGAGCAGGCGCTGCTGTATGTGCCACAGAACATGCCGGAGCCGAACACCGACGGCTATACCGAAGCGGTGGTGCAGGCCGCGCTGCCGCTGATCGAGGCCAGCCGGGCGCGCGCCTTCCTGCTGTTCACCAGCTTGCGCGCGATGGGGCGCGCACATGAAATTTTGCAGGCGGAATTCGACCGGCGCGGCTGGAACTACCCGCTGATGCTACAGGGCGAAGGTTCGCGCAACGAAATGCTGTCGCGCTTCCGCGAACACGGCAATGCGGTGCTGCTCGGCAGCCAGTCGTTCTGGGAAGGTGTGGACGTGCGCGGCGAAGCGTTGTCGCTGGTCATCATCGACAAGCTGCCGTTCGCCCCGCCGGACGACCCGGTGCTGGCGGCGCGCATCGAGCAGATGAAGAAACAGGGGCGCAACGCGTTCATGGAATACCAGTTGCCGCGCGCGATCATCACGCTGAAGCAAGGCGCGGGGCGGTTGATCCGCGATGAGACCGACCGGGGAGTCTTGATGATTTGCGATCCGCGCATCATCACCAAGCGCTACGGCAAGCGCATCTGGCAAAGCCTGCCGCCCATGAGACGCACGCGTGACGAGGCGGTGGCGGTGGAGTTTTTCGGCGCCCCGCCAAAACAACCGGATTGAAAATCCTACT
Source organism: uncultured beta proteobacterium (assembly GCA_963828205.1). Lineage (GTDB taxonomy): Bacteria > Pseudomonadota > Gammaproteobacteria > Burkholderiales > Gallionellaceae > Gallionella. Next base: position 260,681 of record CAWHDU010000004.1, on the reverse strand, counting down.
TTTTGTTTTTTTCGTCCTGCTGCCCGGCGCGCTCGCCTTGCTTCTTCCACTGCGAGTAGCACTCCAGGCCGCAGAAATGCGCGACATAGTCGGCAGCCTCGGGGATGACCGCCTCGGACAACGGAACCTCCTTGAGGCAAACATCGCAGGAGACCGATGCGGCTTCGGATGGATATGGTGGTTTGACCATGATGCGACTCCTTTTCCGTGATTGAAGCGTAAAAACGGCGCGCGCCCTTCATGGCACTCGGTTAAGGGATTACGGCTCGGTAACGATGAGGCGCTTGCTGTTGTGGCACGATAGCATGTAGGGCGGATGAGCGTAGCGTTAACCAGCGGCTTATGTCACCGTATTTTGGTGACTTAGCCGAATGGCTATGCAAAGCTATCCGCCGTATGCCGACCTTTCGCGCAACTTTCATTCGGCGGATAGCGCTACGCTCATCCGCCCTACGACCCATTTACGATCAACGATTACTTAACCGGGTGCCATGAGCGCCTGTCCTGTCCCTGTTTCAGCGCCCCGACACCACGCAGCGGTTGCGCCCTGCTTCTTTCGCTTCGTAGAGCGCGCCGTCGGCGTCTTTCAGCATCGTTTCATAATCCGGGTGGCCGTTGTAAGTGGCGATGCCGATGCTGGCGGTAACATTGGCGGTTTTCTTGTCGCCAACGCGCAACGGTTCCGCCGCAAATCTTTCGCGTATGTTTTCCGCCACGCGCAATGCCTGCTCCCTGTCGATTTCAACCAGCACCATCAGCATCTCTTCGCCGCCATAGCGGAACACGAAATCCCCGGCGCGCACGCTGCCGGTGACCAGGTCGGCGGCCTGCTGCAACACCATGTCTCCGGCCGCATGCCCATGGGTGTCGTTGATATTCTTGAAGCGGTCAAGGTCGAGCATCAACAGCGCAAACGGCATGCCGCTGCGCCGCGCCAGGGCCATTTCCCGCGTCAAGACGGCGGGCAGGAAGCGGCGGTTCAACAGGCGCGTCAGCGCATCGCGCCCGCTTTCCACCTCGATGAAACGGTCGAACAAGCCTCCCAGCATGAACTTGATCTCTGCAATTCCCGCTTCGATTTCTTTCATCAGCGCGCTTGCGTTGCCGGGGTTGCGGCGCGACTCGGCCAGTTTGGGGAACAGCGATTTTTCAACTTCCTCGATACGCTGGCGTATCTGTTCCAACTCGGGCGCAGACTCGAAAATAATCGATGCCTTGTGTTGCAGCCACATGCCGAATTCCGAATGCCTGATGTCCGGCAGCTCCGCCTCGCTGCCCTCGGCCAGCAGCTTGAGCAGTATCTGCTGCGCCCATTCCAGGATCGCCACGCGCTGCCGCTCGCGCTCCGCCAGCATATTCTGCCCCAGGGCGAACATGCGGTAGGCTTCGTCCGCGCGCGTATGCCTTTCCATATCGATGACGAAATAATCCGTCATCGCATCCAGCGCCAGCTCGATCGTTTCCGCGACAAAATTGGTCGCCTTCACCAGTTCGTCGCGCTCCAGGGAGGACGCCACCAGATGGTCGTAGATCGCATGCTTCAACATGCGCGCGCCGCGCATCACCAGCGCGATGGGCACCTGGATACGCGCATGCACCTCGCCGATATGGCACTGATGCTTGTAGATCGCCTCCGCATCCTGCTGCCCGCCGGAAAACAGCTCGCACAGCCAGCGTTGCATCGAAGCGTGCAGGTGCTGATCGACGAGTTCGTTGTCCATAAACGTCCTGGCTTCCTCATCGGCCAGCATGTTCCGGTAAAACATGCCGGCCAGCCCGGCGGCCTGCTGCCGGACGATCCCGCCGACCAGTTGCCTCACCGGATCGGGGGTTTCTTCGGACAGCCTGCGCCAATCGGCGGCAAACTCTTTGCTTTGCTTCAGTTTGATCATGATTTCCTGCAAAAAATATCGTGCGTCATTGTATCAGCTTCGCCGGACAATTTGCCTTTTGACACACCAGGGGCGGAGGCCATTGACGCAGCCATCAAAAATTTATCCGGCGAACTGGTAAAATGAATTTTTATCCGCGAGAAACCCAATGAGCCTGATCCGCCCTTTTACCGGGTTGCGCCCAGCGCCATCCCGTGCCGCCGAAATTGCCGCCCCGCCCTACGATGTGCTTTCCTCCGCCGAAGCCCGTGTGCGTGCAAAAGGCAAACCGTGGAGCTTCCTGCATATTTCCAAACCGGAAATCGATTTGCCGGAGGGCATCGATCCCTATGCGCCCGAGGTCTATGCCAAAGCGGTGGAGAACCTCAACAAGATGCTGGCAGAAAAAGTTCTGGTGCGCGATGCAACGCCCTGCTACTACGCCTACCGCCTGGTCATGGGCAGCCACAGCCAGACCGGACTGGTGGCGGCGGCCTCGGTGCCTGACTACGACACCAACCGCATCCGCAAACACGAGTTCACCCGCCCCGACAAGGAGGATGACCGGGTGCGCCAGATCGATGCGCTCAACGTGCAGACCGGCCCGTGCTGCTGGCTTACCCCGCAGCGCCGCAGGTGGACAAGCTGCTGGAGCGCGCGTCGGAAGGAACACCGGATGCCGACGTGACCGCGGACGACGGCATCCGCCATACGATCTGGGTGATCCGCGATGCGGCGACGCTCGGCCAGTTGACCGCCGCATTCGATGCCATGCATGCCCTTTACATCGCCGACGGGCACCACCGCTCGGCAGCCGCCTCGCGCATCGCCGCAGCGCGCCGCGCCGCCAACCCAAAGCACAGCGGCGATGAAAGCTACAACTATTTCCTGTCCGTGATCTTCCCGCACCACCAGATGAAAATCATGGATTACAACCGCGTCATGGCCGACCTTAACGGCATGGATGCGGCAAAATTTTTGCGGCGCATCGGCGAAAATTTTTCGGTGCAGGCAAACAGCGTGCCGGTCAAGCCTTCCAGGCCCGGCGAGTTCGGTATGTACCTGCCGGGCCAGTGGCACCGCCTGCAAATTCGCGCCGAACTGATTCCCGCCAACGACCCGGTGGCGCGCCTCGACGTGAGCCTGCTGCAAAATCACCTGATCGCGCCGGTGCTCGGCATCAACGACCCGCGCCGCGACAAGCGCATCGATTTTGTCGGCGGCATCCGCGGATTGCCTGAGCTGGAAAAGCGCGTCGACAGCGGCGAGATGGCCGCTGCTTTCTCGATGTTCGCCACGCGCATGGAAGATTTGATGGCGGTCGCCGACGCCAACGAGGTGATGCCGCCCAAGTCCACCTGGTTCGAGCCGAAGCTGGCGGACGGCCTGGTGTCGCATGTGCTGGATTGACCCGGGTAATCCATGATGCCCTTATGTAGGAGCACGGTTGGCCTAATATAATTGCCGCAAATTTGCGGCATTTCAACGCACAAGGAAAACCAATGAGAGTCATCGTGAGCTGGTCGCTGGTCGCCGCTATGTTGTTCGCCTCCGCAGCCGAGGCGCAACAGACCGTCAATGGCTGCCTGATCAAACGCAGGGCCAACTGCCCCGGCGCCAACCTGTCCGGCGCCGATCTGACCAAGTCCAACCTGTCGAATTCCGACCTGTCGGGCGCCAACCTGTCGGGCGCCAACCTGAGCTTCGATAAAATCGCCGATACCAACCTGACCAAGGCAAACCTGTCCGGCGCCAACCTCGCGGGAACCATCCTGACCGCAAGCTACCTGAACGGCGCGAACCTGTCGCGCGCCAACCTGGACAAGGCCGACCTGTCGCAAACCACCCTGCCGGATGCCAACCTCAGGGAAGCCAGCCTTGCGGGAACGAACCTGTCCCTGGCCAATCTCAAGGGCGCCGACCTGAGCGGCGCCAGCGCGAAAGGCGCGGTGTTCATCATGGCCAGCATGGTCAACGCCAACCTCACCCGCGCCGACCTGACCGGGGCAACACTGGTCGGCGCCGACTTGCGCAACGCCGTCCTGGAAGGCGCGAAATTCTGCAAAACCACCATGCCGGACAGAAGCGTCAACAACAGCGGTTGCCCGTAAGCCGCGCGGCTTTCTTGTCGTACCATGAACGACCCTTCGAAGAATCTCGGGGCGAACGGTAAATTGGAAATGAAACACACTCCCGGAGCTGTCAAACTTTACCAGTCCCCGGCTCTCGCGGCACTCGGTTAAGGGATCACGGCCCGGTAACGATGGGGGGCTTACTGTTGTGGCACGATAGCATGTAGGGCGGATGAGCGCAGCGTTAACCAATGACTTGGTTGACGTAGTTTGTCAACCTGGTCAGATGGCTAAGTCACCAAAATACGGTGACATAAGCCGCTGGTTAACGCTGCGCTCATCCGCCCTACGACCCATTGACGATCAACGATTGCTTAACCGAGTGCCCTGAGCCCCAAGCTCTTTCTAGTGTTCCCTGTTATCTCTGTGGCCTGAACCGGGGTTTTGGGGTTTATCCGCATCGAGTGCTAGCGCAGAACGTTCGATCAGCGAGGCCATCTCGCCGGCCTCCATCGGTTTGCCGTAATAATACCCCTGCGCTTCATCGCAGCCGAGGAATTTCAGGAGTTCGGCCTGCATCGGCGTCTCCACGCCTTCGGCGATCACCTTCAGCTTCAGTCCGCGCCCCATGCCGATAATCGCCTTGACGATGCTGTCGCCATTGTCGCCCTCGAGGCAACTCTTCACGAAAGACTGGTCGATCTTCAGCTTGTCTATCGGAAAGCGCTTCAGGTAGCTGAGCGACGAATAGCCGGTGCCGAAATCGTCGATCGCGATCTGCACCCCGGTGGCGCGCAACTCCCCAAGGACGGCGATGACTTTTTCCTCGGCATGCATCGCGATGTTTTCCGTGATTTCAATCTCGAGATGCTCCGGGGATAACCCGGTTTCCTTCAGCGCCGCTTCGATGGTTCGCGCCAGCCCCGGTTGCCGGAACTGGATCATCGACAGGTTGACGGCAACGCGGATGGGCGGCAGCCCCGCCTCCTGCCATTGCCTGTTCTGGGCGCACGCGGTGCGCAATATCCATTCGCCCACCGGGACGATCAGGCCGGTTTCCTCCAGGATGGAGATGAACTTGCCGGGCGGAACCATGCCCGACCCGGGGTGCCTCCATCGCACCAGCGCTTCCGCGCCGACCATCCGACCGCTTTGCAGGTCGTACTGGGGCTGGTAATGAAGCACGAACTGTTTTCCGTCCAGCGCGCGATACAGCGCCGTTTCCATGGTCAGCCTCTCTCTTCCCAAGGTGTCCATTTCTGGCTGATAGGCCCGGTAACTGCTTCCGCCATCCGCCTTTGCGCCATAGAGCGCCGACTCCGCATTCTTGAAGAGGTCGTCCCAATCGCGCCCGTCCCTCGGGTAGAAACTCGCCCCCACGCTCGCCTTGACGAACAACTCATGCCCTTCCGCGATGAATACATCCTGCATGCACTGATGGATCGTGCGCGCCACCTCCCTTCCCTGCGTTTCCTGCTCGATGTGCGGCACGACGACGACAAACCTGTCCGCGCCGTAGCGGGAGACGAAATCGCCCTCTCCGAGCGCCGCGCGTAAACGCGCGGCCGCTTCGAGGAGCACCTTGTTCCCTGCCGGCACACCGAGCGTTTTCGTGATCTGCCGGAAACGGTTCAGGTCGATCAGGAAAACGGCGAAGGAATGGCCGTATTCTTCCGAGGAAGTCATTGCCCTGAGGTATTTGATCAGATACTCGCTGTTCGGCAAGCCCGTCAGGCCGTCGAAATGCGAAATGCGGAAGAGGTTTTCCTGCGTCTTCTCCAGTTCTGACTGCATCGCCGCCTGGCGGATCTCGCGCTCGATGGCCGGCGCCAGCCTGGACAAGTTGCCCTTGCGGATGAAATCCCGCGCTCCCCGGCGCATGGCTTCGACCGCCACTTCATCCTGGATGGAGCCGGAAACGATGATGAACGGCATGTCCTGCGACGCTTCCTGCACGATGCGCAGGGCGGACAGCGAATCCAGCGCCGGCATGTTGTGGTCGCAGATCGCGACATCCCACGACCCGCGCCCCAGCGCTGCCTTGAGCGATTTCGCATTATCGACACGCTCATGCTCGATCGCGAATCCGTTTTCCTCCAGCTCGTTGCGGACCAGTTCGAAATCGTCCTCGGAATCCTCGATTGCAAGAACCCGCAATTTCTTTTCATCCCTAATCCCGTTCATGGAGGCATCTCCTTGTTCAACCCGGCAATCGCCCCTGCGATAGCGTTGAGAGGCAGCGTTTTGGCCACCGCGCCCCGCTTGACCGCTTCCTTGGGCATGCCGTACACCACGCAGGTCTGCTCGTCCTGTCCGATCGTCAGCGCCCCCTCGTTGCGCATTTCGAGCAACCCCGCCGCGCCGTCGTCGCCCATACCGGTCATGATGATGCCCAGCGCATTTTTTCCGGCGGTTTTGGAAACGGAACGGAACAGCACATCCACCGAAGGGCGATGGCGGCTTACCGGCGGGCCATCGACAATTTCGACGTGGTACTGCGCCCCGTTGCGCTTCAGCAGCATGTGCCTGCCGCCCGGCGCGATCAGCGCCAGGCCGGGCAGCACGCGGTCGCTGTTTCTGGCTTCGCGCACTTCGATCTGGCACAAGCCGTCGAGGCGCGCCGCGAATGCGCCGGTGAATTTTTCCGGCATGTGCTGCACGATGACGATGCCGGGGCATACTCTGGGCAACGCCGTCAGCACCGTTTCCAGCGCCTGAGTACCGCCGGTGGAAGTGCCGATGGCCACCACGCGATCGGTGGTTTCCGCCATGGCATGCGATGTATGCGTGGCGGCGGAAAGAATCGCGTCGGCGGACAATTTTGGCGGAGGCGGCGCAAGCGGCGCAAATTCTGCTGATACCGTGCGCGGCACCAGCTTGCGCGCATTGGCATGCGACGCGGCCTTGACCGCGCTGATCAGGTCGTCCGAGGAATCCTGCAGAAACTGCTTCAACCCCATCTTGGGTTTGGCGATGATGCTGAACGCGCCCGCCTCCAGCGCCTGCATGGTGGTCGCGGCGCCCTTTTCGGTCAGCGTGGAGCAGATCACCACCGGGGTCGGGCGCTCGGCCATGATTTTTTTCAGGAACGTGATGCCGTCCATGCGCGGCATTTCCACATCCAGCACGATCACATCCGGCCACTGCGCGCGCATCCGCTCCATCGCGAATACCGGGTCGGAAGCCGCGCCGATCACCTCGATGGACGGATCTTCCGCCAGCGCGGCGGACAACACCTGGCGCACCACGGCGGAATCGTCGACGATCAGGACTTTCACTGTGAACATAACATTCCGTATTTGTGGGGCTTGGTTACAGGAAACCGGTGGCGCACCCAGACATGGCCGCTCCAGATATCGAAAAATATATTGCGGTGCCCGGCGCCGCCGAGATGCTCGGCGCAGGATGTGAAGCCATGCCGTTTCATCAAGATACGCGCCATTTCGACGTTTTTCGCGCCCACATGATCCTCGCTGGCCGCCCGATGCGCGGAAAACATGTGCCCGCCGCCGAACAGCTTGACCTGATACTCGCCGGGGCAGGTGCCCGCATTCCGTATCTCGCGCAGCATCAGCTCCATTGCTTCGCCCGCATAGCGCCCATCCGGCGTGTCGCGTTTTTTTCCATGATGCTTCGGCAGCATGTAATGGCACATGCCGCCCACCAGCAGGTTCGGATGCCACATCGTGATGGCCACGCAGGAACCGAGCAGCGTGCGGATGCGCGTATCGCGCTCGCCGAAATACACCTCGCCCGGTTGCAGGAAAATTTCTATTGCATGCGCCGGTTTATGCACGGGATTTTACCGCTCCGGCTTCCGGTAAACGGCCGGCACAACCAGCTTCATATCGTCGGTCACGCCATTCAGGCTTTCGGAATGCCCGACCAGGAAATACCCGCCGGGACGCAACAGCGGCAGCAGCCGCGACACCACCTGGCGCTTGGTTTCCTGATTGAAATAAATCATCACGTTGCGCAGGAGGATCACATCGAATTCGCCAATCCTGGCGGGCGCTTCGGTCAGGTTGTGCGGCATGAAACGCACCCGGTCGCGCAGGAACGGTTCGATCAGCATCGTGCCGTCATGCTCGCCGACGCCCTTGAGGCAGTAGCGGTTCAGGTAATGTTTTGGGATTTCCGGGATACGCTCGGCGGGGTAAAGACCGTTGCGCGCTTTTTCAAGAATCTGTGCGCTGATGTCGGAGGCCACCACTTCCCACGGCTCGTTGCCCAGCAGATCATCGAGCATCATCGCGACGCTGTATGGCTCTTCCCCGCTGGAGCAGGCCGCGCTCCAGATGCGCAGCCCCTTCCCCGGTTTGCGCGCGGGAATGACACGGTTGCGCAGGAAATCGAAATGTTTCGGCTCGCGGAAAAAATGCGTCTCGTTGGTCGTCAGCGAATCCACCGCCACCTGCAATTCGGCCTTGCCGTGCGCAGAGGAAATCAAATGGAAATAATCGCCGTAACTCGTGAGATTGTGGTGCTTCAGCCGCTTTGCCAGACGGCTGGAAACCAGTTGTTTCTTGGCCGGGGACATGGTGATGCCCGCGATGCGGTAAATCATGTCGCGAAACAGCGCAAATTCCTTGTCGCGCAGCACGGCATGTGAATCCGGCTGATATCCGCTATGCCTGTGTGCCGGACTCCGGTGATACGCGGTATTGTGCATTTCTTCCCCTATCGGACATTTACTTCCATAAACCTAAAAACCTCAGTTCAAGCCACAGAGTTCACAGAGAACACAGAGAGGGACATGGTTTCTCCACATTTTTTAGTATCACCAAAAAGATGAATAACTCCCGTGTTGCAAGCTTTTGTTTTTCCTCTGTGATCTCTGTGTTCTCTGTGGCTAGCTGCTTTTTCTAGGATAAATGCCATCATGCCGGAGCGGGGAAAAATGGAATATCAGGCGAGCTTTAATGTTTCCGTAGGAAACGCTTTCGATAATCGATAGGAAGATTCCTACAGCATCTCATGCACCGGGACTGCGCGATTCGACCAACTGCCGCGCCTCGTCGCTGGGCGACCTGACCCTGAAAGCCAGGCGAATAGCCCCGGAATAACCCGCACCTTCCATCGCAGCCGCCCTTCGTTCGCCAGAATTGTAAATCTTAAGATTTACATTCCTTCCCATTGTCAGGGGGCAGGCCAGGATGGGGGTGTTACTCAATTTCTACCCACACCCTACTACACCTCAGAACCCGTAGGGCGGATGAGCGCAGCGCTAACCAATGACTTGGCCGTCGTTTTTTGATGGCCTAGTCAGATGGCTATGCAAAGCTATCCGCCGTATGTTTTCATTCGGCGGATAGCGCTGCGCTCATCCGCCCTACAAGCCCTACAGGAGCCGCCGGATCAAAACTCCGACCACTCCCCATCGTCATCGCCGCCCTGTGGCTTGGCTCTCGGTTTGGCTGCCGCCGTGCCTTTGCCTGCACCCGGTTTACCCAGTGCGGCAGGTTTGCGGGCTGGTGCCGTTTGCCGGGCAACCGGCGCCGTCTCGCGGCGCACCGCCAGCGCGGTGCCGCCCTTGTCGTCCACCTTGAACGTGCCCACCGACACCGACAGGTTCTGCGCCTGCTCTTCCAGCGATTCCGCTGCGGCCGCGGCTTCTTCGACCAGCGCGGCGTTCTGCTGCGTCACTTCGTCCATCTGCGTGATCGCCAGGTTGACCTGTTCGATGCCCGCGCTCTGCTCGGTCGAGGCGGCGGATATCTCGCTCATGATGTCGGTCACGCGCTTGATCGCGGTGACGATCTCTTCCATGGTCTGCCCGGCCTGCGCGACCAGCTTGCTGCCGCCTTCGACCTTCTCGACCGAATCCCCGATCAGCGTCTTGATCTCCTTGGCCGCCGCGGCGCTCCTCTGCGCGAGGTTGCGCACTTCTCCGGCGACCACGGCGAAGCCCCTGCCCTGTTCGCCCGCCCTTGCCGCTTCCACCGCCGCGTTCAGCGCGAGGATGTTGGTCTGGAACGCGATGCCGTCGATGACGCTGATGATGTCCACGATCTTGCGCGACGATTCGTTGATCGAGTCCATCGTGGTGACCACCTGGCCGACCACCGCCCCGCCCTTGCCCGCCACGTCCGAGGCCCCGATCGCGAGCTGGTTGGCCTGTTTGGCGTTCTCGGCGTTCTGTTTCACGGTGGAGGTGAGTTCTTCCATGCTGGAGGCGGTCTCCTCCAGGCTGCTGGCCTGTTCTTCGGTGCGTTGCGATAGGTCGCTGTTGCCCGCTGCGATTTCCTTCGAGGCGGTGTTGATCGTGTCGGTGGCGTCCTTGATCTGACCGACCAGTTCCTTGAGGTTGGATACCGTGCCGTTCATCGCGTCCTTGGTCTGCCCGAACACGCCGGGGTAGTCCTTGGTGATGCTCTGGGTCAGGTCGCCCTTGGCCAGTGCTTGCGCGACGCGCATCACGTCGTTGAAGCCGACGTCGCAGGTGTCGATCAGGGTGTTCATGTCGCGCAACATGTCGCGGAATATGAACTCGAAGCGTTCCGCCTCACCGCGCTTGCCGAAGTCGCCCTGCGCCCCGGCCTCGGCAAGCATCTTGATCTGGTTGCTGATATCCAGCAGCGCCTGTTTGACGGCGTCCATAGCGGCGGTGATCTTGGCCTTGTCGCCCGGCAGGCGGTCCATGTCGCGCGCGAAGTCGCCCTTGGCGTATTGGGAGATGACTTCGACCACCTTCATCTTGACGGCGATGTGGGAATTGACCAGTTCGTTGATCTCCCTGGCCATCTTGCCGTAGGTGCCCTGAAATTTGGTATCGTCGATCTGCTCCTTAATCCAGCCTTCGGCGTGTTTCTGCGCCATCACACCTTGAGCGGTGACGAAGGCGTTGATCGCGTCCTGCATGATCTGCATCGACTTCAGCAACTGGCCGACTTCATCATGGTTCGTGATGCTGATTCGACTGGTCAGGTCGCCGGCAGCAATCTTCGTGGCGACATCACTGGCCTGCGAGAGCGAACGGGAAAGGTTGCGGATCAGCATGGTTGCGATGAAAATGCCCATCAGTACGCCGATAATGATCAACAGGATCGAAATATTGCGTATCGTTCCAAAACGCTTTTGCGCCTCATCATATTCTGACTTGGCAATATCGAGCTGCAGTTGCGCCAGGTCGTTGCCATATTTCCGCACATTCTTGAATGCCTCACGCATCGCACCGTCATACAGGCGGCGCGCATCGGCATACCGCCCGGCAAGCAACGCATCTTCGGCAGGCGTCAGCCCTTCTTTCACGAAGGCTGTGCGTGCATCGGCAAAGTTTTTTGCAACGACTGCCTCTTCCGGGGTGAGATAGGTGGCCATGTAGCCATCCCATATCTTGCCGATCTCTTCCCGTGTTTTCTTGATTTCGGCGACATGCTCCTTGGCAATTTCCGGTGTGGGGTTAAGCAATGCATCTGCAACGGCTTGCAGATTGAGGTTGTTCTTGCGGATGATCATGTTGACATCGCCCAGAGGTACAGTGCGATCCTCATAGACCGTCTTTAACCCCTGGTTGCTTTGCCCCATGCCCCACAACCCCATGACCCCGACGGCGATCATCAGCACCGAAAGAAAGGTAATCAGCGAGATCAGCCTTGTCTTGATAGTTAAATTGTTAAACATATTGCTCTCCTTTTAGAATTAAGCCGCAGCCATTTCGACCAGATCCATGTCGCGGCTGGTCATCAGTTTTTCGATGTCGATCACGATAATCATGCGGTCGTCCACGGTGCCCACGCCGGTGATGTATTTCATGTCCAGCGACGAGCTGAATTCCGGGGCGGCCTTGATCTGCTCGGCAGCCAGCGCGATCACATCGGACACGCCGTCCACCACCATGCCCATCACGCGGTTGGCGACGTTGAGGATGATGACCACGGTGAGCTCGTTATAGGTCACGTTGCCGAGATTGAACTTGATGCGCATGTCGATGATCGGCACGATGATGCCGCGCAGGTTGATCACGCCCTTGATGAACTCGGGCGAATTGGCGATCGTGGTGACGGCGTCGTAGCCGCGGATTTCCTGAACCTTGAGGATGTCGATGCCGTATTCCTCCTTGCCCAGGGTAAAAGTCAACAGTTCGCGGCTATTACCGCCTGCCGCTTTTTCTTCGCTTGCTTGCATTTTCATTCCCTCCGGTAACGCGACGCTTACCCGTCGCCAGTGTTAAATGATCAGAACGAACGCGTCACGGACAAAATCGCCGTCCCGCGCGCCAGATCCTTGCCCGCCAGCGTCGTGTAAAAGCCGCCGCGCGGCGCATTGGTGTCGGTATAGGCCAGCATGACCACGAAGCCGTTGAAATCCTTGGAAACACTCAGCTTGTAATCGCTGTAGGTCGCGCTGGTTCCGGCCAGCGCGTATGCATCGGCCGCCGCCCCCTTGTAAGTCTGCCTGGCGGCATGCGCGCCGAAGGTAAAACCGCTATCGCCCAGCGGCACATTGGCGTTGACCTCCAAATAGTTGGTACCCGCCGCACCCGGCACGGTCAGGAACTTGCCCAGGCCATAGGAGTACTTCGCGCTGACCCACTTGTAGCCTACCGATGCATAAACCTCGTCTGTATCGGCCTTTGCGGTTCCCGCCGCCGGCGTGTAGCTGCCCAGATAGTTGTAGCGGATAAAGCCCACGTCGTAATTAAATTCGTTTTCCAGCGTATTCCGGAAACCAATGTAGGTATCCAGCTCGATATTGGCTGTGCCGGTCGCGCCGAACGCGGTAATCCAGTTGATGTTAGATGCCCACAGTCCGGCATACAGGCCGCTGGCATGCGCATAATCCACACCGCCTTGTAATGCCGGGTTTCCGGAGGTCTGCGAAATGCCACGGAAAATGTAGTCGGTGGCGATGCCAGCATTCGCGGTGAATGTGTGTGGGGAAGCCGGAGCGGCATCCGCCGCCATCGCCGCGCAGGGTACGGTCAATGCGGCCAGCATAAGGGAATTCAACAGTTTGCTTTTAATCACATTCATTTTAGCGAAACTTATTACATCCGTTTTCATCATGATTCCTTTCATTAAGTTAAAAAAAACACCGGTTTTGACCCCACAAGCCAGAGTCAGGATGCGATGGGAGAACTGTTTATGCTAATAGAAACTAGGCCTGTCGAGCCGAAATTTTGCGCCTTGATGTGCCTGATGTTAAAAGTCTTGCTGAAATTGGCAACTTCCAGCGCCCGCGGCGCCATGCCGGAACCAGTGAGCAACGTGACCGGTTTATTGGCTGCCTTGGCACGTTCATTCAACAACAGCAACATGCCCAGCGCAGAACTGTCAAGGTAACTGGCCTTGCTCAATTCGACATGAACTTCCCGTATGGCGGCGTTGTCGAGCAGCGGCATATAGGAATCCCTGAAATTACGGCTCAAGTGAAAATCAAAACGGCCGGACACTGCAATGCGCGCCAGGCTGCCTCGAGTTTGCACATTGACAGACCCGAAGGTGACGCTTTGCTGTTGTTCCTGCAGCATGGCGTCGCTTGCCACGGCAGGCGGCGTCTTGCTGGTTTGTTTTACCTGCGCATCTGCGTTCATGTCTTTTCCTTTCCTGTTCGCTACACCCGCTCCGCTCCTGCACAATTCGTAGGGCGGATGAGCGCAGCGTCTTCCGCCGTATGAATCACATTCGGCGGAAGACGCTGCGCTTTTCCGCCCTACCTGCTGACTGCACTCATTAGAACTTCACGAACCCGCTGCCCGCCCCGGCCAATGCAAGTTTTGGGGCAGGCCTTGCAGAAGCGCCATTGTTCGCGGCTGCCTTGTGAACCATCGGCACATGGGTAACTGCTGCGCTGTTCGCCGCGCCGTCGACCTTGAAGAACGCCATCAGATTCTGCAGCTGCGCAGCCTGGCCGCTCATCTCTTCCGCCGTCGCCGCGAGTTCTTCCGACGAGCTCGCGTTCTGCTGCGTGATCTGGTTGAGCTGTTCCATCGCGGTGTTGACCTGGCTGACGCCCGCCGATTGTTCTTCGGACGCGGCGGTGATTTCCTGCACCAGATCTGAAGTCTTGCTGATCGCCGGGACGATCTCATTGAGCAGCTTGCCAGCGCTCTCGGCCTTCTCCACACTGCCTGAGGCCAGTTCGCCGATTTCCTGCGCGGCCACCTGGCTACGCTCGGCCAGTTTCCTGACTTCCGCCGCGACGACCGCGAAGCCTTTGCCGTGCTCGCCGGCGCGCGCCGCTTCGATCGCGGCGTTCAATGCCAGCAGGTTGGTCTGGTAGGCTATGTCGTCGATGATGCCGATCTTGCCGGCGATCTGTTTCATCGCGCCGACGGTCTGCGTCACCGCTTCGCCGCCCTGCACCGCCTGCTTGGCCGCCTGCGAGGCCATGCCGTCGGTGACTTTGGCGTTTTCGGTGTTCTGGTTGATCGACGCGGACATCTGCTCCACCGAGGCGCTGGTCTCTTCCACGCTCGCCGCCTGCTCGCTGGTCGCCTGGCTCATGCTCTGCGCCGTGGCGCTGACTTCTTCGGAGGCGCTCGACAGCGCATCCGCCGAGCCGCGCACTTCGCCGATGATGCCGGAAAGCTTGTCAATCATCCCCTTGATGGCGAACAGCATGCTGCCGGTGTCGCTTGCCCTGGTCTGCACCTGCACGGTCAGGTCGCCATGGGCTATCTTGTTCATCACTTCTACCGCATACACCGGTTCGCCGCCCAACTGGCGGAGAATATCGCGGGTGACCAGCACGCTGATTACGCCGACGAGAACCAGCCCGATCAACACGATTGCGAGGTTGAATATCATGGAATTGCGAGCCTCGCCGGAAAGCCTGCTGGCATGCCCCATAATACCCTCATCGATCTTGTCTTCCGCCTCCATCAGCATATTGATCTTCCTGGTGCTTGCGCCGAACCACTTGGCCGGCTCTATCCCGAACTTGCCTTCCTGCGCCTTGTCCAGCGCGATCTTGCGCATCGCATCCACTTCGCGGGCTACATCGCTTCCCTCGACTTGCTGGAGAGGGCGCTTCATTTCCTCGGTGGCGGTGCCTTGAAAGGATTTGAAATAGACATCCTGCGCCGCCATGATGGACAGCAGCCTCGGATAATTCTCGCGGTCAAAGCTGTCTGCCGCGAATACGCCGTTGAGCGTGGCGCGCTCCCGCCCGGCCTGCTCCTTGCCTTGGAGGAAAGCAAAATAGGCGCTGGCCTCTCTCACGATTTCAGGGTGGTTGCTGGCGGCGACCACTCGCTCGATGATACCCATCAGCGAAGAAATGGCGCCGGTATAGAAGGCGAAACTTTCCTTGGGATTGATGGCGAAGGCATTGATGTTCTCCCGTGCCTTGGCCAGCTTGCCGATATCTGCATTGGCGGTTTCGATCGAGGCATTGATCCCGGCGCTTGCCAGCGCGGCCGCATTCTGTTCGGCAAACGCCCTGAACTCGGCTATTCCTTTGTCCGTGGCCTGCCGTTGCACCTTCAACTCGGTGGAAAATTTTTCGCCCTTCGACACCAGAAAGCCGGCGGACATGCCGCGCTCGACTTGCACACCATGAATGGCATCGCCCAATTTACCGTTCAATTCCACCAACGTTTTCAGATCGTTCATGTTTTTCATGGTGTTATATTTTTCCAGCAGCACGTTTGCCGAATAAAACAGCAAACCGAGCAGCGGCGGCAGCAACATCAACACAAGTTTTGCCCTGAAAGATAAATTCGCGATACTCATTTTCTAAACGCTCCTAAATAAAACTATTTTTATGCGGGCCGGGCTTTAACCAGCGACTTGCTGGCGTCAGCCAATGACCCGGTTGGCGTAGTTTGCCAACCTGGTCAGATAGCTATGCAAAGCTAACCCGACTGGGCATTGTCGGGCTGAAGCCCGGCCTACAAAAATCCACGCACTACTGCACACGAATCTCTGTGCCACCGACTCCGGCCAGCGTCGACATTTCCTCCACCGACAGCACCTGCCGGATGTTGAGGATGATGACGAACTTGCCGTCGATCTTTCCCATGCCGTCGATGAAATCGGCGCGGATGTTGGCGCCGAACGAAGGCGCCGGCTCGATCTCATTGGCCGAGATTTCCAGCACTTCGTTCACCGCATCCACCATCACGCCGATGTCCTGCGTCTCTTCGCCGTTCGCCACCTCGATGATGACGATGCAGGTGCGCCGCGTGATGTCGGTGGCGCGCTTGCCGAAGCGCGCGCCGAGGTCGATCACCGGAACCACCGCACCCCTGAGGTTGATCACGCCACGGATAAAATCCGGCATACGCGGCACCTCGGTGATGTTGCCGTATTCGATGATCTCCTTGATGGCCAGGATGCCCATCGCATAGGTCTCGCCGCCCAGCATGAAGGTGAGGTATTGCTGCTGATCCTGCTGTGCTGCAAGGTTTGCCGCAACCGGCAGCGCCTTGTTTGCTTGTGCAACTGCGTTCATGTCTTTTCCTTTCCTGTTCGCTACGCTCATCCGCCCTACCTGCTGACTGCACTCATTAGAACTTCACGAACCCGCTGCCCGCCCCGGCCAATGCAAGTTTTGGGGCAGGCCTTGCAGAAGCGCCATTGTTCGCGGCTGCCTTGTGAACCATCGGCACATGGGTAACTGCTGCGCTGTTCGCCGCGCCGTCGACCTTGAAGAACGCCATCAGATTCTGCAGCTGCGCAGCCTGGCCGCTCATCTCTTCCGCCGTCGCCGCGAGTTCTTCCGACGAGCTCGCGTTCTGCTGCGTGATCTGGTTGAGCTGTTCCATCGCGGTGTTGACCTGGCTGACGCCCGCCGATTGTTCTTCGGACGCGGCGGTGATTTCCTGCACCAGATCTGAAGTCTTGCTGATCGCCGGGACGATCTCATTGAGCAGCTTGCCAGCGCTCTCGGCCTTCTCCACACTGCCTGAGGCCAGTTCGCCGATTTCCTGCGCGGCCACCTGGCTACGCTCGGCCAGTTTCCTGACTTCCGCCGCGACGACCGCGAAGCCTTTGCCGTGCTCGCCGGCGCGCGCCGCTTCGATCGCGGCGTTCAATGCCAGCAGGTTGGTCTGGTAGGCTATGTCGTCGATGATGCCGATCTTGCCGGCGATCTGTTTCATCGCGCCGACGGTCTGCGTCACCGCTTCGCCGCCCTGCACCGCCTGCTTGGCCGCCTGCGAGGCCATGCCGTCGGTGACTTTGGCGTTTTCGGTGTTCTGGTTGATCGACGCGGACATCTGCTCCACCGAGGCGCTGGTCTCTTCCACGCTCGCCGCCTGCTCGCTGGTCGCCTGGCTCATGCTCTGCGCCGTGGCGCTGACTTCTTCGGAGGCGCTCGACAGCGCATCCGCCGAGCCGCGCACTTCGCCGATGATGCCGGAAAGCTTGTCAATCATCCCCTTGATGGCGAACAGCATGCTGCCGGTGTCGCTTGCCCTGGTCTGCACCTGCACGGTCAGGTCGCCTTCAGCGACGCGCTTGACCACGTCGGCGACATAGGCAGGCTCGCCGCCCAGTTGATTGAGGATGCTGCGCATGATCCATATTCCCAGCGTCAGCAGGATTGCCAACATGACCGCTGAGCCGCCCAGCATCATTGCCTTTGCCAAGCTCTCATCCTTATCTCCATCCGCCACTGCATCTTTACCATACTTCACGTTCAGGTCGATAATCTTGCCGAGAGTGTCCTCGGCCTTGGCGAATAGCGGCTTCTGGTCGTTCATCTGCTGGTAATACACGACAAACAGTTCTTTCTGCCGCTTTTCAACCGCCTTCTCATCACCCTTATTGTTGCTCAAGGCGGCAATAGTTTCGCTAACTTTTGCATCGCCAGCCTTCCATTCGTCCCATTCCTTGACGAATTGCTTCCACAGCACCTCCTCTTCCTTGGTCTGCGGCAGCGGCTCATATATCTTCCAGCCCTTGTCGGCTTGTTTCCATCTTTGCTCCCTGATCTTCAGCACGTTGGCGTATTCGCCCTGCGCCTTGTAGTCGTTCTCGAAGAACGCCGCATAGCGGTTGGCGGAGCGTATTGCCGTCTGCGCCTCGTTGACGATTTCCAGACCGAGCACCGACGGCATGCGAACTTCACCGACTTCGTTCATATTAGCTGCAATGTCTTTTATACCTTTCCATCCGATCCCACCCACCATAAGTAATGCCAATACCGCCACGCCCAATAAAGTGAAAAGCTTTGCTTTCAACGTCAAGTTATTCATGATTATCCTTTCCAAAAAAATACTGCCGACTGCGAAAAAATTCCCGTTATTGACCTTTCCATAATTCATGACATTCACCGTAGGGCGGGCTTTGTCCGCCGCGTCGGGCGTAGCCAGACCTACCTTCAATTCAACGCGCGCACAGGCTCAGCACTCTGCCCGGCACGTTCTTTTTCTCCTGCCACCTGCCCCATCAGCCCCGGCACATCGAGGATCAACGCCACGTCGCCGCTGCCCAGGATGGTGAAGCCGCCGATGCCGCTGGTGCGGTCGAACACCTTGCCGAGCGGCTTGATGACCGTCTGGAATTCGCCCAGCAAGCGGTCAACCACCAGCCCGACCTTGTGTTCGCCGTACCTGACCACCACCACGTTTTCGCGCCGCGCCGGTTCGCCCTCCACTTCGAAATGCTCGCGCAACCGCAGGTAGGGCAGCACTTCGCCGCGCAGGTTGATATAGCGGCCATCGCCGCCGGCGTTTTCCCATGCGGCGCGCTCGATGCATTCGACCACCATGTCGAGCGGGACGACGTAAACTGAAGAGCCGACGCCGACCAGGAAGCCGTCGATGATCGCCAGCGTGAGCGGCAGGCGGATGCGCACCGTGGTGCTCTGGCCTTCCACGCTGTCGAGGTTCACCGTGCCGCGCAGCGCGGTGATATTGCGGCGCACCACGTCCATGCCGACGCCGCGGCCGGACAGATTGCTGACCGCTTCGGCAGTGGAAAACCCGGCCTCGAAAATCAGGTTGTAGATTTCCTTGTCGCTCAGGTTATCCGTTTCGCTTATCAGCCCGCGTTCGATGGCCTTCTTGAGGATGCGCTGCTTGTTGAGGCCGCCGCCATCGTCGGAAACTTCGATGACGATGCTGCCGGCGTCATGGAAGGCATTGAGCTTGAGCGTGCCCTTGGCCGGCTTGCCGTGCGCGAGCCGCGTTTCCGCCGGTTCGATGCCGTGATCCATGGAGTTGCGCACCAGATGCGTGAGCGGGTCGCCGATTTTTTCCACCACGGTTTTGTCCAGCTCGGTTTCCGCGCCGCTGATGGCGAGCTCGATGTCCTTGCCCAGTTCGCGGCTGACATCGCGCACCACGCGCTGGAAGCGGTTGAAAGTCCCGCCGATCTGCACCATGCGCAGCTTGAGCGCGGAATCGCGCACTTCTTCCACCAGCCGGGACATCGTGGCGGTGGCTTCGAGCAGTTCTGCGTCGCCCGCGCGCTGCGCGATCAGGTTGGTGCCGGCGCCGGCGATGATGAGCTCGCCGACCAGGTTGATGAGTTCGTCGAGCTTGTCGGCATCGACGCGGATCAGGTTGGCTTCGGCGCTCTTGTGTTCCTTGACCTGTTTCTGCTTGTCCAGCGCGGCTTCCATCACCGGCGGCTGCACCATATGCGCTTCCACCAGCACTTCGCCGATCGGGCGCTGAGGCGCCGTGCCGTCGCCGTGCTGCAAGCGCAACGCTGCGTCAAGCTCGGATTGGGTCAGCGTGCCGCAACGCACCAGCATTTCACCGACGCGCAGGTCTTCTTCCGGCAAGTCGGCGATGAGCTTCAGGTAATCGGCGATCTTGCTGCGCGGCGGCAGGATGCGGATCAGGCAGTCTTCGCGCACGAATTCGAATACACCTTCGATGGCAGCCTTGTCGGCGTTGCTCTCGAAGCTGATCTCGAAGCCGAGGTAGCAGCTTTCCGCATCCATCTCGCCGGCCGGAGGAATATTGTTCAGCAGCGTGACGATGTGCCGGATGTCGCCCAGGGTGCCCAGGTAGCGGATGAAGGAAAGCGGGTCCATGCCGTTGCGCAGCACGTCCTTGCCGAAGCGCAGCGAAATATGCCAGAGGTCGGTCTCGACCTCGCCGCCGCCTTCGCTGGTGCAGGCCTGGCCGGGTTCCGCCTGCACCGCGACCTTGGTTGTTTTTGCCGCCTCGCCCCCCAGATACCCGTTCAGCGAAGCGACAATCGCCTTGCTCTTTTCCTGTATCTCCGCCGCCGGTTCGCCGCCGCCCGCCGCCAGGTGTTCGATCAGCTCCACGAGGTGATCGCAACTGGAAAGCAGCACGGCGACCAGCCCGCCCTCTATGCGCAATTCGCCGTTGCGCACCCGGTCCAGCACGCTTTCCGCGACATGCGTGAAAACGACGATATAGTCCAGCCCGAACAATCCGGCGGAACCCTTGATGGTGTGCGCGGCGCGGAAAATGGCGTTGATCAGTTCCTCGTCATCGGGCGATTGCTCGATGCGCAACAGCGCGTCTTCCATGTCCTGCAGCAGCTCGCGGCTTTCCGCGATAAACGTGTGCAATGCTTCGTCGAGATTCATGAATCATTTCCTTTCAGTCGTAGGGCGGATGAGCGCAGCGTTATCCGCCGAAGGTGCTTCATACGGCGGAAGGCGCTTCGCTTTTCCGCCCTACATGTCACAAAACATTACGCCGGCGAGATCACCACCGGATCGCCGAACACGCCGGCCAGGTTGCATAAATCCAGCATGTCCAATACCGCCTGGCTGTGCGCGACAAAATGCAGCGGCTTGCCTTTGTCCGCCGCTTCGCGCTTGGCCAGCGCCAGCAACTGCAATCCGGCCGCATCGATTTCGCTGACATGCGCCAGGTTCAACTCGATTTCGTTGCATTCCGCCATCGCGGAAAGCAGGCTTTCCTTGGTCTGCGCCGCGGTATAGATGGTCATTTCCCCATCGATGCCGACGCGGCATATCCCGTTTTCGTTTGCGGCGTTAACATTCATGGCGCAGCCCTTTCCGCCTTACGGCATGATCAACTTGGATACCGCCGCCAGCATTTGCGCGGGCTGGAACGGCTTGACCACCCATGCCTTGGCGCCGGCCGCTTGGCCTGCGGACTTTTTGCCTTCGCCGGATTCGGTCGTCAGCATGATGATCGGTGTGAACTTGTAGTCCGGCAGTTTTTTCGCTTCGGTTACAAAAGTGATGCCATCCATGTTGGGCATGTTGACGTCGCTGATGATCAGGTGGACTTTCTGCCCGTTCAGTTTGCCGAGCGCATCCTTGCCGTCGCATGCCTCGAGCACGTCATAGCCCGCGCCCTTGAGCGCGATGCCCACCACCTGGCGCAAAGAGGCGGAATCATCTACCACGAGAATTGTTTTAGCCATTTGTCTCTCCTAAAAAAATGAAATTTCAGATTCGCCCGGTGCTGCTTGCGTCTTGCCGCCATGGCTGCTGTGCTCTTCCGCCATCGCATAGGTGCTTTCGATTTCCTTCAAGAGCTGCCCGGCGTCGATAGGCTCGAGCCTGCCGCTACCGCTGAATGCCGCCTGGCTTTTTTCCAGATAACCGGGCAGGCTGCCGATGTTGTCGCGCACATGGCTCAGTATCTGGCTGACGCGATCCTGGAACTGGAGCTGCACCAGCGACAATGCGACCTCCTCCTTGATGCCGTCGCTTTCCTTGCGCAAAATTCCGCTCGATTCGGAAAGGCCGCTGGTAATCTGTCTGAAATTGCCGAGCACATTGCCTATCGCTGCTTCCGAAGCGGCAAGCGCTTCCGCCTCGCCTGCCGCAGTCTGTTGCGAGGTCTTGACTGCCGCATTGATCGCGGCGCTGACAAGCTTCACTTTTTCGCTGATCTGCTTGCCGGTTTCCTTGGAAAGATTGGAAAGCTTCCTCACTTCGTCCGCCACCACGGCGAAACCCCGCCCCGCCTCTCCGGCCCGCGCCGCCTCGATCGCGGCATTCAGCGCCAGCAGGTTGGTCTGGTCGGCGATGCCCGTCACGTCGGCGGACATCTTTTCCAGCTCGACGGCAAAACGCAGCAGCCCGCGAATTTCCGTCAGCATGGCTTCCTTGTGCCGCATCGCTTCGCGCAGAGAGTTGGCCACCGCCCCCAATTCCTTTTCGCCGCTGGCAAACACACTCACCAGCCCGCCGTCTATACCTTCGGAAGCCGCTTCTGATGCCTTCAATGCCGCATCCAGCTTGTCCACAATGCCGGAGAAACGCACCATCAAATCGACGACGGCGGTTTCCATCTGGCTTCTTCCGGTCTCGACGTGTCGCGCCCATACCGGCGCGACATCGCTGCCCAGGGATTGAAGGTTACCGAGATAAGCGGTTGCTTCCGCCTTGAATGACGCATCTGCCTCCGCCAAGGCTGTTTTTCTGGCGTATCCGGCATCGGCGGCATGCTGCCTGACGAGCAATATGCTTCCGGCGATGCCGGAGAGCAAGACCGCAAGAACGGCAACGGCTGCCTGCCAGGTAAAACCGCCCAAAACCGCCGCGCCGGCTACTCCGATCGCTGCCGGAGCTGCCGGGTAAATCCAGTATTTTTTCAGGCTTGTAGTCATGCTCTCAATTTCACCCAGTTTGTCATTACGCTGCTTTTAGCCCCCTATCCAACTTCCCCCCCGCAAGCGGGATAACCAGCGACTTGGCTGCGGTCGTTTGCGGCCTGGTCGAATGGCTAGTTGTTTTATCCAGAAAGAGCAAACGTGAAAAGCGCTATGCGGCTAAACGCATTGCTCCGCGGCCATCTGCTCCATAGCCAACCGGATATTTTCCAATCCTGTCGCCTTGTCAACGAAACAATCCGCGCCCAGCTCCATTGCCCTCTTCCGATATTGCTGATACGGGTTATAGGTCATGACTATTGCCCTGATTCCCAGCCCCTGCTCCTGTATCGCCGCCAACAAATCGAGCCCGTTGCCGTCCGGCAATTTAACGTCGATCAGCACCACATCCGGTTGCGTCCGCAAAATATTTTCTTTGGCGATTCCGGCGCTGCCTGTCTGCCCAACCACCTCCAGCCCTTCAATCTCGGCGAGCAACGATGCAAGCCTGCTCCTGATGATCTCCGATCCCTCTACGATGTACGCCCGCATGACTGCCTAAATTTTTCTTGTTTCCACGGACGGCATAATGCCGAACCGGCGAGAAGAAAAATATCAGCCGATATTGAAAGTTTCGGTAGGAAGCCGGGAGAAGGGGGGGTAGGAAAATGCCTACGGCAGTTTGAAGCGGGAAGTGCTGTAGGATGGGTTGAGCGTAGCGATACCCATCAATTACCGTTCAAGTCTCGACGATGGGTAGCTTTGCATAGCCATCTGACTAGGCTGTCCAAAAACGACAGCCTAGTCATTGGTTATCGCTACGCTCAATCCATCCTACGAATTTTCCGGCGAATCGACCAGCTTGTGCCGGATGGCGTAATGGATCAATTCGGCGCTGCTGGTCATCCTCATTTTTTGCAGGATGCGCGTTTTGTGCGTGCTGACGGTTTTTACGCTCAACGACAGCTCATCGGCAATGCCGCCGATTGGCGTGCCCGAAACAATCATCCGGAAAATCTGGTATTCGCGGTCTGAAAGCAGCGTATGGGGATCGGCATCGTGGTTGCCGCCCAATTCGAGCGCCAGCCGCTCGGCCACGCCGGTGCTGATGAATACCCCGCCGCCGGCAACCTTGCGGATCGCCGCGACCAGTTGCTCAGGAGCACTTTCCTTGGTCAAGTACCCAGACGCGCCCGCTTTCAGCGCCCTGACCGCATATTGTTCTTCCTTGTGCATGCTGAGCACCAGTATCGCCAGCTTCGGTTTTTCGCTCTTGACCTGCTTGATCAGTTCGATGCCGCTCCTGCCGGGCATGGACATGTCCATCACCGCCACATCGAACGCCTGCTCGCGCAATTGTTTGAGCGCTTCCAGCCCGTTGGCCGCCTCGCCCGCCACGGTGAAATCGCTCTCGCCGGACAGTAATTGCTTCAAGCCGCTCCTGACAATCGCATGGTCATCGGCAATCAATATCCTGATCATTGTGTCGCTCCCGCAAAATCAACCGGATTAACCGGAATAATGGTCACCACGGTGGTGCCTTCCCCCGGAATACTCAACAAATGCAGCCTTCCGCCAAGATTATGGGCACGCTCGCGCATCCCGATAATGCCGAATGAATTGCGCCTGGCTTGATCGGTGGCAGGCATCCCCTTGCCGTCGTCGGACAGCAGCAGCATGAGTTTGCCGTCATGGTAATCCAATGAAATCAGCACATGCCCCGCTTCTGCATGGCGGGCGGCATTGGTGAGACATTCCTGCACAATCCGGAAAACGGCGGTGGATACTTCCGCGTTGATCTCATCTTCACACTCCAATTCCAGTTGGATACTGATACCGGTACGCTTGCCGAATTCTTCGGCCAGCCATTCGACCGCCGCCACCAGCCCCAGGTCGTCCAGCATCACCGGGCGCAAATCTGCCGCCACCCTGCGCATCGCATCCAGTGTCTCGTCGATAAGCTTCGACATGGAAGCGACCTTGACCGCCATGCCCGGATTCCCGGCGGGCAGATGGGTCGCCAGCCACATCGCATCAAGCTTGACCCCCGTCAGCATTTGACCGAGTTCGTCGTGCAGTTCCCGCGCGATCCGGGTTCTCTCTTCTTCGCGCACGGTCTGCAAATAGGATGACAGCTCGCGCAACTGCCTGCGCGACTCCAGCAAATCATGTTCGGCGAGCTTGCGCTGGCTGATATCCTGGAAGGCGACCACCGAAGCGATGGGCTTGCCGTTTTCCATGATCGGGCTGGCTACAATCGACACCGGCATCGGCGAACCGTCCTTGCGCCAGAAGACGTCATCCTCCGTCCTGCGCACCTCGCCGCCCTTCAAAACCCTGAGCACCTCGCAGGCGGACGCCGGCAAAGGCGCGCCGTCCTGCTTCCGCGAATGGATGGCCTGGTGCATATCCCGATAGAACAGCTCGTTTTCCGCCCACCCCAGCAGGCGCTCGGCCTCGGGGTTCATGAACAGCAGCCTGCCGGCGGCGTCCAGCACCAATATACCCTCGCCGAGAGAGGCGGTAATCCCGTTCAGCAACCTCTCGTTTTCTTGCAGCACCTGTTGCACCTGGCGATGTTCGCGCCGCATCTTCGCGTCCCGCAATTCGCGCTCGACTGCCGGGGCGAGCCGCGCAAGCTTGTCTTTCATGATGAAATCGCTGGCGCCTTCCTTCATCAACGTCACCGCGCTTTCTTCGCCGATGCAGCCGGACACGACAATAAAAGGGATATCCGCGCCCGATTCGCGCAGCACGGCCAGCGCTTCGCTGGCGCTGAAACCGGGCAGATTAAAATCGGAGATCACGATATCCCAGTTGCCGCCCGCCATCGCCGCGCGCATCGCCGCCCCGGTTTCCACCCTTTCGCTGACGTTGTCCAGCCCCGCCTGGATCAGCTCGATCAGGATCAGGTCGGCATCGTCCCGCGAATCCTCGACCAGCAAAACGCGCAGCGGCTTGTGACGGAAGTTCATTTGCAGCATGTAGCCGCTTTTTCGTTCAACACCAGCCAATACAGGCCGAGCTGGTGCACGGCTTCGATAAACTGGTTGAAGTCCACCGGCTTCTGGATGTAGCTGTTGGCTCCCAGCGAATAGCCGGCAACCATATCCCGCTCCTGCATGCTGGAAGTAAGGATGACCACGGGCAGGAACTTCGTCCTTTCGTCGGCGCGGATGCGGCGCAGGACTTCCAGGCCGTCAACCTTCGGAAGCTTCAGGTCGAGTAGTACCACCTGAGGCTGGTCGCAGACGTTCCTGCCCGAATATTTTCCGGCGGCAAACAGGTAATCCAGCGCTTCCTGCCCATCCCGCGTCACGGCCAACTCATTGAGAAATTTGCATTCCTTGAATGCCATCCTGGTCAGTTCCTCGTCATCCTGATTGTCTTCCACCAGCAAGATCACGTGACTTTTATTCATTTTCCCTCCTCATGTTTACAGCGTTTTTTGCGGCAACATAAAGTAGAACGTCGCCCCCTGCCCTTCTTCCGCTTCCGCCCATACCTCGCCATGATGCCTGTGGATGATGCGCTGCACCGTGGCCAGCCCGATCCCGGTTCCGTCGAACTCGCTCGTCCCGTGCAGGCGCTGGAAAGCGCCGAACAATTTGTGCGCGTAATCCATGTTGAATCCGGCGCCGTTGTCGCGCACGAAGAACACGCGTTTCTCCCCAAGATCGGATGATGGATCTACGCCTGATAAATTATCCGGATTTATGCCGCATACGCCGAATCCGATTTCCGCCTCGGCTTTCTTGCCGGAGTATTTCCAGGCATTGCCGAGCAGGTTATCCATGACAATGCGCATCAGGCCGGCATCGGCATGGGCAATCAGATCCTGCTGCAGGGTAAACCGCACCTGCCGTCCCGGATGCGCCTTGCGCAAGTCATCCATCACATTCTCCGCAATCTTGCTCAAATCGACCCGCTCCCGCTTCAGCGGGCTGCGCGTCACCTGCGAGAGCTTCAGCATGTCGTCGATCAGGTGCCCCATGTGCTGGCTGGCGCGGCACACGCGCTCCAGCCAATCCCGGCCGGTGGCGTCCAGTTGATCGTGATATTTCCTGGACAATGTCCGGCTGAAGCCGTCGATGCTGCGCAACGGCGCGCGCAAATCGTGGGACACCGAGTAGCTGAACGCTTCGAGCTCCTTGTTGGCGGCTTCCAGTTGGCGGGTGCGTTCCTGAACCCGGTGTTCCAGATCGGTGTTCATCCGCCTGATCTCGCCTTCCGCCAGCTCCCGGCGCTGCTTCTCGGCAAACACATCGAGCGCAAACGAGACATCGGCGGAAAGCTCCAGCATCAGCTGGATGATGTCCGGCGTAAAGAAATTTTCCTCCGCGGAATAGACGTTTATGGCGCCGGCCGCGACACCCTCCTCGCAGATCGGAAACGCGGCAAATGCGCGATAACCTCGTTTTATCGCCTCGTCCCGCCATGGCAGGCCGGCCATGATGGCGCAATCTTCGATATCCTGGCAAACGGTGAAGTTGTTGGTGCGCAGCGCCGTGCAGATCGGGGCTTTGCCGGTACGCTCGTCGTCCAGGCGGATGCGGACATTGCCCAGGAAACCGTCTTCTGCGCCCGCATAAGCGGCGGGAATCACCGCAAGCCTTTGCTCGTCCAGCATGCCGATCCAGATAAACCGGAATAGCGCGGATTCCATTGCGGCATCGCAAATCGCCGCGAAAAGCCAATTTTTGTTCTGGGCGCGCACGATCGTCTCGTTCACCCGGCTCAGCAAGCGGTATGCGCAGCTCAACCGCTCGATTTGCGCCTCATTTTTCTTGCGTTCGGTGATGTCGCGCCACAGGACATGCAGTATCCGCTCCCCTTTCACGATAATCGAGGTCAGCGTCACCTCGACGGGAACGGTCGAGCCGTCGGCACGGGTATGCAGCCACTCGAAGCGGTTGAACCCTTCGCGCAGCGCGATCGCATCCATCTCGACGGATTTCTCGGCGGAAGCGCGCCCGTCGGGCTGATAAAGCGGGGATATTTCAGGAGGGCTACGGTTGAGAAATTCCTCCTTGGAGCCATAGCCGAGCAATTTCAGCGTGGCGGCATTGCAGCCCACGAATCGCCCATCCTTGAGCAGCAACACGGGATCGGCGACATCCTCGAAAAGGCGGCGGAATTTCTCCTCGCTTTCCATCAGCGCCTGCTTGATATTTTTGCGCTCGGTAATGTCGCGGACGGTCGCCTGCAAAACCTTTTTGCCATCCAGCACCATGCTGTCGAGCAGCACCTCGGCGGGAAAATCCTTGCCGTTGCCGGCGCGCCGGTGCGTCCACTCGAAAAAGTTGCTGCCCTGTTCCATCGCCGTGGCGATCCGCTCGTTGGCCAGCGTCATCGAGTCCGTGCCGCCCGGCTGCGCAGGCGGCGACAGGTCGGCGGGGTGTTTCGCGCAGAATCCTTCCTTGCTCGCGCAGCCGAACATCGCCAGCGCCGCCTTGTTGCAGTCGAAGAAGCCCTTCTCGTCCAGCAGCATCACGGCGTCGCCGGTCGACTCGAAAAGCGTGCGCAACCTGGTCTCGGACGATTGCAGCTGGCGGTAGGGAATCTCGACCGTCGTAACAAAAATCGCGCGGTAAAGAAACAGGTAGGAAACCGCCTTGTAGACATGGCCGAACAGATTGTAAATGTCGGTCATGCCGGCATAGAGGGTGAAAAAATATTCGCTCAGCGCCATCGCGCACACCGCGCCGAACAACGCCGCCGCATTGAACGGCAACGGCCCGCGCATCTGCCTCCACAGCATCAGCGCGGTAACAAGATTGAGCGCGATGAAAAAATATTCGGAGGCGAGCTTGAATGCGGTGAGCCCCTGTCCCGGGATGAAGGTGCGCGGCATCGCTTCCGGGTGGAAGATGAACAGCCAGGAGGCGAACGCGGTTGCGGCAAGCGCCGCCGCAAAAAAACTGTAGCGGGTTGCGGCGGAGGTGAACGGGCGCCACGGCATTGCAACCGCGACAAGCAGCGCGGCCGCCGCCGCGAAACGCGCGGCCAGCCAGAAATTGAGGCCCTTTTCCGCGCCGCTCGGCGTCACGAAATCCGGCATGCCCGCATAAGACAGCATGTGCTCGAAATCGAGCAGGCCGACCGCGAAGAACGCGCAGGCGAGCAGCACGATATTGCCTGGCAGATCGCGGTGCCGGGTATGCCAGCCCACCGCGAAGATCAGCATCGCCACGACGATGGAGAAGGTTTCGAGCAGCATGTGCAACGGCAGGTATCCGGCAATGCCGCGCGTACCGGGCAGTTCGGGCAGCACCCGCGCCAGCAGCACGACAGCCGCCAACCCCGCAACGGTGATGGCGGCGGTGCGCATCGCTTCCCTGTGGCTGGAATGCAGCTTCATTTTGCCCGTTCCCGACGCATGTGCAGCTTCATGCTGACGCTTCTCCATCTTGATGCGGCAACGACGGAAACACCCCGCCCGGCGCGGCTCTCGAATCGATCTTGGAAAATAACGTAAATCCGGCCCGATGTATATATGCCGTTCGGCCTATTTTGCATGGCCAGCGATGCCGCAAGGACGGAAAACAGGGACGCTTAGGAAAACTCCGAAAACTGCTGTAGGAAAACGCCTACCCCGCGCGGCATGAAGATTGAGAGTTGCATGCCGCGAATGGCCGGATGCATTTGGTAGGTCGGGCTTCAGCCCGATTGGGCGTTGTCGGGCTGAAGCCCGACCTACTACGCGGCGACCTGTTCTTCGCGCATGCGCAGGGCTTCTTCGATGTCCACCGCCACGACGTTGGAAACGCCCTTTTCCTGCATGGTCACGCCGACCAGTTGCTGCGCGAGCTCCATGGTGATCTTGTTGTGGCTGATGAACACGAACTGGGTGTGCTGCGACATTTTCTTGATTAGCTCGCATAGCCGCTCGGTGTTGGTGTCGTCCAGCGGCGCGTCCACTTCGTCGAGCAAACAGAACGGCGCGGGGTTGAGCTGGAACAGCGAGAACACCAGGGAGATCGCGGTCAGCGCTTTCTCGCCGCCGGACATCAGATGGATCGTGCTGTTCTTCTTGCCCGGCGGCTGCGCCATCACCTGCACGCCGCTGTCGAGTATTTCCTCTCCGGTCAGCACCAGCCGCGCCTCGCCGCCGCCGAACAGGATCGGGAATAATTCGGACAGATGCCGGTTGACCTCGTTGTAGGTCTCCATCAGCAGGTCGCGCGATTCCTTGTCGATGCGGCGGATCGCCTCTTCCAGCGTGGCCATCGCCTCGTTCAAATCCTTGGCCTGCGCATCCAGGTAGGCCTTGCGCTCGGTCGCGGTTTGCAATTCTTCCAGCGCGGCGAGATTCACCGCGCCCAACGCCTCGATATCCGCATTCAGCCGGTGCAACTCGTTCTGCAACGCGTTAGGCTTGTTGTTGCCGGTTTCAAGTAACGGCAACAAAACCTGTTCGTCCACGCCCTGCAACTGCTCCGCCCATTGTTCGAAATGCAGGCGCGCTTCCTGCTCTTTGAGCGTCAGCTCGCCCAGCTTTTCGCGTAGCGGGTTGAGCTTGTGCTCGCAGGCGAGGCGTTCCTGCTCGAGCTTCTGCAGGCCGACCGTGGCGTTTTCCAGCACGTTGCGCGCGTCGGCGAGCGCCTGCTCGGTACCTTGACGCGTTTGCAGGGCTACCTGCAATTGCTGCTTGGCCGTCTCGTCCTCGCCGCCCGACAGTTCGGCGCGCAGTTGGATCAGGTTCTGCTCGAATTGCACCAGCGCCTCGGTGATCTGCTGCGTGTTGTGTTGCAGGTCGGCAATTTTCTCGGTGCAGGTCTTGGCGAAGAAACGCGCCTCCTGCAACGCATGTTGCGCGTGCTGGGCGCGCCCGCGCTGTTCGCGCAACGCGATATCCTGCTGGTTGGCGTGGCGTTGCGCCTCATCGACCTGCGCGTGAAAAGCGTCGATCCGTTCGCGCAATATCGCCATCTGTTCGTTGACGTCGTGCTGCTGGCGCTGCTCGCCGCCCAACTGGTCGGCCAGCTCCTGCATCTCGCGCTCGATCTGCATGGTGCGCTCCGCGCTGCGCTCCAGCGCCTGGTTCAGCTTGAGTATCTGCATTTGCAGGCCGTGCAGACGCTGCTGCAACTCGTTGCCTGCGCTGCGCAACGGCGCGATCTGCGCCTCGATTGACTGGTAGCGCTGCTCGGCCTGCGCGACCTGTTGCTGGGAAGATTCCGCGTTGCGATTCTGCTCCGCCAGTTCCTGCTCGAGCCGCTCGATCTCGCGCTGCCTCGCCAGCACGCCGTGCAACTGGCTGTCCGGCGCGTGGAACAGCACGCTGTGCGCGCCGACCAGATGGCCTTCCGGAGTGACGAACCAGCCGCCCTGCGGCAACTGCGCGCGCTGCGCATAAGCCTGCGCCATATCCGCCACCGCATACACATGCGTCAGCCAGTCGCGCATGACCGGCTTGATTTGCTCGTCCTGGCATTGCACGTAATCGA
Organism: uncultured beta proteobacterium; assembly: GCA_963828205.1. Lineage (GTDB taxonomy): Bacteria > Pseudomonadota > Gammaproteobacteria > Burkholderiales > Gallionellaceae > Gallionella. Next base: position 229,836 of record CAWHDU010000004.1, on the reverse strand, counting down.
GCAACGGGCGTAGGTCGGGATTCATCCCGACCTCTTCGTTATGTCGGGATGAATCCCGACCTACGGAAAACAGCGCCAGCTTTCCCGGCGGTGCGTCGCTCCACGCGGCGGCATCGGCGAGCTGCGGCATCGCGATCGCGTTCAGCCGCTCGCGCAGCACCGCTTCCAGCGCATCCTCCCAGCCGTTTTCGATGCGGATCGATTGCCACAGGCGCGGCAGTTTTTCGAGCTGGTGCTGTTGCAGCCAGGCGTTGAGGTTCTTGTCGGTATCGATATGCTGCTGCAATTGCTGCAACGCGCCCAGGCGCGCCTCGGTCTGCGCCAGCGCGCGTTCCTGCTGCTGCAATGCGTCGCGCCGGCTGCTTCTCTCGCTGTCGGCCAGCGGCAATTGTTCCTGCAGGTTCGCCAGTTGCTGCACCTGCGCGGCGCGCTCCGCTTCCGCTCCGGTTATTTGCTGTTGCGCCTGTTGCAGCGCGCCGCTGTCGGGGCGCGGCAGGTTGTCCTTTTCCAGCATCAGCCGCAGGCGGCGCGATTCGAGTTGCTGGATGTTGCGCTGCAAATGTTCGCGTTGCGTGTCGGCCAGTTGCAGTTGCTGTTGCTGTTGCAGTTCCTCGCGTTGCAGCGCGTTGTGGCGCTCCTGCGCGATGCGCGCCGCCTCTTCGGCCTGCGGCAGGTTGAGGCTCTCCCGTTGCGCGTGTTGTTCGGCTTCGGCGACCTTGACGGTCGCGCCGTCCTGCTGGCGCTGCCAGTGCTCCAGCAGGGAATGGATGCCCTGGCGCTGGTGCTTCTGCTGTTCGACCTGTTTCTCGGTGTTGACGATCTGCTGCGCCATGCGCTGGCGCTGGTCGGCAACATGCTTGATGTGCTGCTCCAGGCGCGCGATCTCGGCATTCGCGGTATACAGCTCGCCCTGCTTGACGTGCAGCGCGTCGGAAAGCTGGTAATGCCCGCTGCGCGCGGTTTCGAGCTGGCTTTCGATGTCGCGCAGCCGCGCGGTTTCCGCTTCCAGCTCGTTGCGGGTCTTTTCCATCGCCTGCGCAAACCGGGCGCGCTGCGTCTCGGCCTCCTGCTTCTTCACCAGCCAGAACAGGTGCTGCGTGGTATCGCGCTGCGTTTCCAGCGCGCGGTACTGCTTCGCCACTTCGGCCTGTTCGGCCAAGTGTACCAGTTGTTTTTCCAGCTCCTGCAGGATGTCGCCGACGCGCAGCAGGTTATCGCGCGTGTCGCCGATGCGCAGCTCGGTCTCGCGCCGCCGTTCGCGGTATTTGGATACGCCCGCCGCTTCTTCGAGGAACACGCGCAGTTCCTCCGGTTTCGCCTCGATGATGCGCGAGATCATGCCCTGCTCGATGATCGCGTAGGCGCGCCGCAGCCCGGTGCCGAGGAAGATGTCGGTGATGTCCTTGCGCCGCACGTGCTGGTTGTTGATGTGGTAGCTGGATTCGCCGTCGCGCTGCAAGATGCGCTTGATGGAAATTTCCGCGTAGCTCGACCACTGCCCGGCGGCCTTGCCCAGCGAGTTGTCGAAAATCAGTTCCACGCTGGCGCGCGACACCGGTTTGCGCTTGGTCGTGCCGTTGAAAATCACGTCCTGCATGGTCTCGCCGCGCAGCGCGGAGGCCTTCGATTCGCCCAGCACCCAGCGCAGCGCGTCGATCACATTCGACTTGCCGCAGCCGTTCGGCCCGACCACGCCCACGATTTGACCCGGCAGCGCGATGTGCGTGGGGTCGACGAAGGATTTGAAACCGGCCAGCTTGATTTGGGAAAGACGCAATTGGAAACAATCTTAACGTTATAATTCCGCCTATTCTAACCGAAGCGGGAACCCTGCTCAAAATGACCACGCAACCCAATAAAACTTTGGAAACTTTTCCCAACCCGAACCCGGGGCGGGATTACCATATCCACATGGAAATTCCGGAATTTACCTGCCTGTGCCCCAAGACCGGCCAGCCGGATTTCGCCACGCTGATCCTCGATTACATCCCGGACGGGCAATGCGTCGAACTGAAGAGCCTCAAGCTGTACATCTGGTCGTTCCGCAACGAGGGGCATTTCCACGAAGACGTCGCCAACCGCATCCTCGACGATCTGGTTGCCGCCGTCCAGCCGCGCTTCATGCGCCTGACCGCGAAATTCTATGTGCGCGGCGGCATCTTTACCAACGTGGTCGCGGAACACCGCAAGGAGGGCTGGCAGCCGCAGCAGCCGGTGGATTTGGCGCAATTCGAGGCGCAGTCGAATACGCGTGTGTAGGGCACAACGGCACAGGGACGGGATTTATTTAGTTTTACTGTGTCACGTCGTGCCTGCGTGTTGACAGGTAATATCACATACAATACTATAAAATATGAACGCGACCGCTAAACTACTCGAAGCCATGCGCCGCAACCCGCTGGATTGGCGCATTGAGCAACTGCAAACTGTAGCGTGCAAAGTTGGCATGTCTGTTCGGTGCGAGGGTGGCAGTCATCATGTATTCTCGCACCCATTGGTGTCTGACATCGTCAGCGTTCCGGCGCATCGTCCCATCAAGCCGGTGTATGTGCGTCAGTTCGTGGCGCTAGTCGATAAAGCCAAGGAGTTACAAACATGAGCGAAGCAGTCAAAATAATTCCGCGCGTTGTTCCGCCTTATCCGTTCGAGGCATACGCACACATCATCAGCCCGTTATCCGCCGAAGAGGGCGGCGGGTTTCTGATTACCTTTCCGGATATTCCCGGCTGTATGTCCGATGGCGAAACCGAGGCCAAGGCGGTAAAGAACGGTCGCGATGCTTTCGTGGCTGTCGTATCGGCATTGCATGACATGGGGCGCGACATTCCCGCACCCTCGTTCAGCCCGGATGATGCGACAGCGCCAAACGCTTCCGGGAAGTTCGTCGCCCGCGTGCCCAAGTCCATCCATGCCAAGCTGGCTTCCCGCGCCAAAGCAGAAGGAGTGTCCCTTAATACGCTGGTGTTGACCTTCATCGCAGAAGGATTGGGGCGGCAGCATCACGCATAGTCCGTCTTAAAATAAAGTTGCGTGTTCATGCGCAGCTTACGTGAGTGATGCAGCTCTAACTGTATTGGTAAGGGTTTAATATCTCAACGCCGGTAGCTTCAAAATCAGCCACGTTGCGCGTTACAACCGTCATTCCATGCACCAGAGCCGTTGCGGCTATCAGCGCGTCCCGATCCGCTTGCGGGTCAGGCACATGCAGCCTCGCACATCGTTGTGCTACGGCGGTATCGACCGCCAGGATTCTGCCTGTGAACGCTGGCAATACATGACCATCTAGCCAGGCACGAAGCACGGCTCCTTGCGTTGGATCGCGGCGCTCGATCTGGAGTATTCCTGTTTCCAGCTCCAGAATGCTGATGGCGGACAGAAACAGACCCGAAGCCGGAACGCTACCGGCCCATGCTGTGACGTTTTTATCAGCCTTCCCAGCTTTTGCTTTCCGCAACTCGGATACGATATTGGTATCGAGCAAGTACATCAGGACAAGTCCGCTGGCCGATAAAGGTCAGCATTCAACCGCTGCGGCTCGAAATCAATGTCTGCAACGCCAGGCATAGCCAGCAGGTCAACGATGCTCGCATGGCTATGTGTGACCCTCTGGTACTCTTCAATGGTCAGCAACACATGCGCGGGCCGCCCGCGATCCGTAATGATGACGGGGCCAGATATGGCGGCCTTTTTCGCCTTGCTGGTGTCCTGATTAAATTCTCGGCTGGATACTGTGGTGATTGTCATAATCGCCCCCTCGGCTTATATTGTAGCAACGTTACTACATCAACAGAATTTCGGCAATGGCTTTCTATACATAGCGACAGAAATCGTAGCGAGCGGTTTGGGGGTGTGGGAGGACAGCGCGCAGCGACCGGAGCATACACAGCAGTATGTGAGGATCGCGACAACGAAGTTGCGGTGCAGGCTCACATGCGTAGCATGTTATGCCGGAACCAACACTGCCCGACCTCGCCCCCGAATCGCGCATAACCAATGACTTAGTTGGCGTAATTTGCCAACTTAGTCAGATGGCTAGTTGTTTCATCAGTAGATTTATGTCGCTATGTATAAAGCAAGTCTGGCTCAGGGTGTAGCGAAAAGATGCCTATCGGCTTGGGGTTTCAGCGTTTTACCATGCCCATACTCGTCATCGCCCGGCAACAAGGCAAACGCGCAAATCCCTGGCGAAGTAGATTTCCCTGCCATCGACAAGAGCTTTCCCGTCGGCGATGCCAATATTGAGCTTGCGGTCAACGACCCGCTTCATGTCGATATGGTAGATGACCTTTTGGGAGATGGGTCGAATCTGCCCGGTAAACCGCACCTCGCCGACGCCCAAGGCGCGGCCACGTCCGGGATACCCAAGCCATCCCAGATAGAAGCCAAGTAATTGCAACATGCCCTCGATGCATAAGCTGCCGGGCATGATCGGGTCGCCGAGAAAGTGACAATGAAAAAACCAGAGGTTCGGGTGTATATCCTGTTCCGCAATAACCTGGCCCTTGCCATATAAACCGCCCTCCTTGGCAATCCGGGTAATCCGGTCTACCATCAGCATGCCGGGCATGGGGAGTTGCGCATTACCCGTTCCGAACATTTCGCCGCGCGTGCATGACAGCAATTCCTCGCGGTTGAATTCGTTTTGCTTGTTCATATTATTTGGATAGGGTGGTTGAATTTTGCCAGTTGTGATTCGGCATTCTGCGCGGCCTTTTACAGAGGGGCGAACATTGAAGGTCGTAAATACATGACAATGCCCAACGATGCTCCGTCGTTCCCGCGCAGGCGGGAATCCAGCCTTTTGTATGGATTCCGGCTCGCGCTTCGCGCGTCCGGAATGACGATGTGGTTGTAACCCACTTATGCGATTCCCAATAAAGGCATAATGCGGCTACGCCCGGATATGAAGAAACAAATTGACCCCGGCAGGTTCTTTCTCAACGCTGATCTGCTCTTGCGCGAAACCGGCAGCCAGTGCAAAACCCTTTAAGGTGTTCGGACTCCGGTGGTGCAGGTACCACTCGAAAAGCTCGATATAAGACCTGCTTGGGTTCATGGTCGAAAAATTGCCGATGACGATCTCTCCGCCCTCCGCGACCATTGTCCTGAGCCTATTCAACATGAACACAAACACCTCATCTTCGAAATAGTCGAAAAGGCCCGCAGACCAAATCAGGTCGTATTTCTTTTTGGACTGGAACCGCAAAGCATTTCTGACGTGGAATGTGGTTTTGTGGAGAAAATCCTTGCACAACGCCTTTGCGTGATTAACCGCATTTTGATCCTGCTCAACGCAATCAAAATGTACCTGCGTATCCGGGTTATTCTCAAAAAAATGAAGCATGTCCCGACCGGGGCCGCTGGCAAGGTTCAGCACCACCCCGGCGTGACCTGAGCTACGTATGTTTTTCTCCAAAAGCAGGGAAAGGTATTGCATACGGTTGCGTACGGCATGAGCCGCAGCGTGGTTCTGCGCATAAACATCCCATTTGGATAGATGGGCTTTGCCGGAGATACGTCGCGTATACATGCGATCAATGATTTCGTAGTCGCCAGCGTAACCATGCGGTTTTAGGAAGCATATACCCTGCATGGTATCGACAGAAATCGCCTCGCCCAACACCTCTCGCAGACGCGAAAGGTCGCTTGGCTTCATATTTCCTTTCCTGGCGTGCTCGGCAATTTCGGCGAGCCAAGCATCGAGGTCGTAGAAATCTTCGGCGTCCGGCCCGCCCTTAGCGACAAGGTACTGCAAAAATTCGATGTGCATATCCATTTGGGTCAGGGTAAATTCAGTTGATGTGAGTAATTGGCGAGCGTTTACAGAGCAGGGGCTGGTTTGCCTGTATCTGCGGCAGGCGGCTCTGGCGGATTTCCCGGTACATTGAACTTTGCGCAGGCAGCGGCGCTGAACTTTTTATTATCAGCTAATTTGTCGTAGCCCCAATCCAGCACGAAGTCGTTCTTATCTCCCTTTGAGCTGAATACCTGGTCTAGCACCGTATCGGTCAGTTCCTCCAGCAGGTCGTTGAAGCGCCGGGCGATGGTGGTCACTTCAATGTTGACTTGCTCCAACCCGTTGAGCGCCTGCTCGCGTTTGACCTGCGCCTCCGCCCGTTCGAGGTTTTTGGTATCTTGCGTCTGGCTGAGTTGCGCCTGCGCCTTGAGGTAAGCGTGGTTCAGGGTCTCAGCCGGTGCGGCGCATAGCAGCATGCTCTTGCTGTGTTCCTCCAGGATTTTCCCGAGTTGGGCTGTTATCTGACCGGTGAGCTTTTCCTTGTCATTGCGGTTAGCCCAGGCTTTCTTTTTATCTTCGTCATTGGCCGCGTACCGCTGCCCGATGTTTTCCACGATTTTTTGCGCAGTTTGCTGGCCGGCTGCTTCCAGTTGGCTGTTGATATTCGCCAGAGGATCAGGCTTGTCCTTCGAGCCGATCTGGCTGCCGAAGCGCGAATTTTCAAAGGTGGTAGTAATGCCTGCATTCTTCAGTTCGCTGATATCCTTGATGCCGTTTTGCAAAATGTAGCGCGACTGGTTAGCCTTGACGAAATAGCGCATCATGCTGTCCATGCCGGGATCGTTGACCAGTTGCACGGCCTTCTCGGCATACTCCATCGCCGATACCGCGCTGCATGTTCCGTCGTAGAGGATGGCGTCCTTGATGGCGGCTTCCACCGGATAGTCGATCAGATTTTTGCCTTGGCCATAGGCTTGTATCTGGCGGTAGGCGTCGCGGCGCTGTTCGTCTATGGCCTTGGTAATGACGGAGTAAAACAGGTTGCCGTAAAAATCTTGGTTGTATTCGGCGCTGAAACCGGACAGTATTCCACCAGTAGCAGCATACGTCTTGGCGGCTGTCAGTGTGGGAGAGAGCGCTCCCAATCCGCCGGCAAGTGTCGCGCCCGCGCCCATCCAGAAGTTGGACATGGACTGGTCATAGCGCAGATAGCGCTTATAGGCGTTACAGCGGTCTTCAGAAACGGCAAGAATGCGCTCCTGAATACGGTTTCGCTCCAAGCGTTGAGTGGCTTCAGGCAGCAAGCGGGTACGCTCGTAAAATCGGTCAATGGCGCACTGGTAATCTGCTCCATTGTGATTTGGGTACTCCCGTTTCGTGTTTCTCTCACCGTCGCAGTCGCTTGCTTTTGCCCCAGCCAGCATTTTTACGAACGACAAACTATTAAAAGTGCGAGGTACAGCAGGTAATGAACCATGCGCATCCACTTTATTGCTGAACGAAGACCAGTTTCCGCTCTCAATGAAACCAGCCGGAAGTGAGGAGCAACCTGTTATAAGAATTCCAGTCGCCGCACCCAGCAAGGCGTATACAGCAAGGCGGGAAATGGCAGGGGTGCGCCGGGCTGGCGCAGGGTGCGAATTGTGAGAGGTGCGGGAACTTTCCCGCGTGAGATCAACTAATGCTTGCTTGCTTGCTTGCTTGCTTGCTTGCTTGCTTGCTTGCTTGCTTGCTTGCTTGCTTGCTTGCTTGCTTGCTTGCTGCGGTGCGTGTGCGAATTGCGACATCTGCTCCCCCCGGTTGCAAAACAATTTTTTTATTTATCCAAGATGTTGCACTTGAGTTTTTGAAAGCACCATCTAAAAAACGGTCGCAGGCTATACTATTTTTCAAAAAATGTATATATGCCGAAAGGCCTATATATTCCGGCCTATTGAACCTGGATTGCTTGAAAAATACTGTGCGATTATGGATGGAAAAAACCACCCACTATGTGCTCGCCATGCCTCTATAAGAATCATTGCACGCGGCACCGGCGAATTGCTACACTGCGCAAAGCTTTAATCCGAAGGGGCTAACATGACGGACTGGCAACAACGCATCGAAGTAAAAGAGAGCATCCTGGCAGGCAAGCCGGTGGTCAAAGGTACGCGCCTTTCCGTGGAATTCCTGCTCGGCTTGCTCGCCGAGGGATGGAGCGAAGCCCAAATACTGGACAACTACCCGCAGCTTCGCCGCGAGGATTTGCAGGCCGTGTTTGCCTTCAGCGCCGCCTGCCTGCATGACGAACAGTTCTTCGCCCAATCGCTGGCGGCATGAAGCTGCTGGCCAATGAGAACATCCGTGGGCACGGCGCATCGCCTGCGTGCCATGGGACACGATGTGCTTGCGATCAGCGAAACCAACTGCGGCATTACCGATGCAGAAGTGCTGGCAATGGCGCACGACCAGCACGCGTTTTGCTGACCTTCGACCGTGATTATGGCGAACTGATATACGTCAAACGCCTGCCCATCCCGGCAGGCCTCATCTACCTGCGCTTTGTTCCTGTGTCCCCGGTTGAATCTGCCGACTTGGTAGCCGCGCTCTTGAATGACCCAAACAATCTCGTACATGGTGGATTTGTGGTACTAGACCGCGAGGGATACCGGCGCAGGCCATTGCCGGAATAGACAACAGACTTCCGCCTTCTCACTCCCGCATCGCATCACCATACCAGCCCTGCGTAGCATTGGCGATTTTCACCACCAGCAGCATCACCGGCACCTCGAACAGAGTGCTTTGTCATACCGAACGAAGAGAGGTATCTTGGTATTGAGGGCTTTTCCCCCTCTGGCCGAAATACCTATTGGATATTCCGGAACCATCTTGTCAGTCCTGAATCTGGCCGATTTCGGCGAGTTTCTGTTTCAGCTCGAGCTTGCCCAGCGATTCGATCGGCAGGCTCATGAACAATTGAATGCGCCGCGCCAGTTGCTCATAGGCTTTCTTGAATGCCGCGCGCCTGGCCTCATCGTCGCCTGCCACGCCCGCCGGATCGGGGATACCCCAATGCGCCGTGGCCGGTTTTCCCGGCCAGATCGGGCAGGTTTCGCCCGCCGCGTTGTCGCACACGGTAAAGATGAAATCGATCTGCGGCGCGCCGGGCGCGGCGAATTCGTCCCAGCTTTTGCTGCGCAATCCATCAATGGAATGACCATGCTGTTGCAGCAATTCCAGCGCGAACGGGTTGACCCGCCCGACCGGCCTGCTGCCCGCGCTGTGCGCGATGAATTTTCCGTTGCCCAGCGCATTGAACAGCACTTCTGCCAGAATGCTGCGCGCGGAATTTCCGGTGCACAGCACCAGCATGTTGTATAGCTTGTCTTGCAAAACTCCCTCCATGAAGCAAATTCAACCATCCCAGAATTCACCCTGCCTGGCGAAACGCCGCGCGGTCTTGCGCAATGCGGTGAACTGATGCGCAAGGCCGTGCGCGATCCAGCCCTTGGCTAAAATAACCGCTTCCCGATGCGCTGACAATTCCGGCAGCGCCGCCAGTTCGTCGAGCAGGCGGTGCGCCACCGCCACATCGTTGATCTGCCCGAGCACCTCCTGCACTTCGCTCAACGCGGCGAGAAACGGCCTGGTTTTTTGCCGGTCGTACAGCGCGGCGAAAAATTCAGCGCTGTATCTCAGCTTCTTCGCGACGATGCGCAGGGCATGCAACCGCGCGTCGTCGAGCGCATCCAGTTGCCGCCCGGCCTGTGCGAACCGTTTGGACAGCTTGCGCAGGCGGCGTGCGGCAAAATCCTGCACCGGCGGCACGGCTGTTGTCTGCGGCTGCCAATACGCGCCGCTCATCCACAGGGAAAAACGCAGGATCAGCCGCTGCAATTCGCGCGCCCGTTGCGCGCCGCGCAACCCGGCATAACACGCCGCGCGTTGCCGCTCGCTGGCCGCCAGCAACGCCTGCAAACCGTCATGGCCGGCCATGCGCGCACCGATCGGCTGCATCGTCTCGGCGATGAACACGTCCCATTCGCGGATATGCCCCAGCGCGACACAAAGCGCCGCAATATCCCCGCTCAATGCGCTCAGCGATTCGTCGGCGCGGAATTTTCCGGCCATGCGCAGCACGACGCGCAAGCGGCGCAACGCGACCCGCATCTGGTGCAAGTATTCCGTATCGTCGCTGGCCATCGCCCCATGCAGGTTGCTCTGCAAATGCAGCAGGCATGACCAGATCAGCGCTTGCAGCGCATCCGCCAGCGTGGCCGTTCCGGCAAGCACCGGCACGGCACCCTTGACCGGCTTGTCGGTGTAGCCCGTCAACAGCCGGTAACCCTGCTCTGCCTTGCTGACCGGCTCCAGTTCGAGCGGCACGATCTCCAGCAACTCCAGCGCCAGCTCGAACAACTGCCCCGGCTCGCCGGATTTCAGCTCCAGTTCCAGCTCGCAGATCGGCGTGCTGCGCTGCCCGGCGCGCACCTCGCCGTGATCCATGCACAGCTCGATCTGTGCGCCCTGCCAGTCCAGCAGGCGGCTGGTACGGGAAAAATCGGTGATGAAAACCGGCTGCAATTTCTTGCGCAGGCGCAACGGCAAATGCTTTTCCCATTCCGCCGCCAGCGGCCCCGCATTTTCCAGCAAGGAGAAATCCAGCACCGCGCGGCTCACCGGTATCTCCCACTCGTTGCGCTGGTGCAAACCGGCCTTGACCGAACCGCCGCCCTTCAGGGTTTGCAGCCATTGCCGCCCGGCGCGGCGCAGGCGCAGCGCTATTGCGGATTTATGCAACTCGAGCTTCGGCGTGTCGTAATAGATGTTGTGCAGGCGGCAGGTGGCGGGGCGCGCGATTTGATGTTTCCCGAGCAGCGGGTGGCGCTTCAGCCTGGCAAGCTGCTCCGGGGCGATGCGCAATTTGAGTTCGGTTTCGACCGCCATGTCTGCCTCAAGCGAAGCGTTGGAGTGTTTACTATAGCAGCTATCAGAAAATACGGAACGTCCGGCTGCCGCTTGTGATGCCGCAAAATAAGGCGTTTAATTCGAATCGCGCCTTCCAAATCAAAATCATTCAATAATTGTAGGGGCTCGCCATGCGTGCGATCATTTTCGTTCGCGGGCATGGCCCGCTCCTACATGGATTATTTATATTAAGGCTTTCTCAGGAGGTCAATCATGCCAGCCACACTGCGAGCCATACAGGGCGACATCACCACGCTCCGGGTCGATGCGATCGTCAACGCCGCCAACACTTCGCTGCTCGGCGGCGGCGGTGTGGACGGGGCGATCCACCGCGCCGCCGGGCCAGAACTGCTGCGCGAGTGCCGCATGCTGGACGGCTGCAAGACAGGCGAGGCCAAACTCACCAAAGGCTACCGCCTGCCCGCGAAATTCGTGATCCACACGGTCGGGCCGGTGTGGCGCGGCGGCGCGCGCGGCGAGCCGGAGCTGCTGGCTTCCCGCTACCGCAACTCGCTGCGGCTCGCCGCCGAGCATGATGCGCATTCCATCGCGTTTCCATGCATCAGCACCGGCGTGTACGGCTATCCGCTGGAACTGGCCGCCATGATCGCGGTCGAAACCGTCCGTTCCGTATTGCCGGAATGCAGCCCGGTCAGCGAAGTGATCTTCTGCTGCTTCTCGGCAGGCGATCTCGCCGTCTATCGCAGGCTCATCGATGCGGCTTCCGTCTGACAAAAAGGCTCTCGGCCTGTGGCTGCTCGCCATAACAATAGCGGTGCTGGCATGGGCGCTGCTGCCGCGCATCCCGCAGCCGCCGCAATACCACGATTTCGCCGACCGGCGCACCTGCTTCGGCATGACCAATTGTTTCGATACCGCCTCCAATGCGCTATTCGCGCTCTCAGGGTTGGCGGGATTGCATTTCCTGTCCGGCGAGACGGGGCGGCGCGCCTTCATCGATGCGCGCGAAGCCCTGCCCTACCGCCTGTTCTTTTTCGCCGCGATCCTGGTCGGCCTCGGCTCCGGCTACTATCACCTCGCACCGGACAACGGCCGGCTGGCATGGGACCGCGCGGCGATCTCGCTGGCGCTGATGTCGCTGTTCGCCGCGATCCTGTGCGAGCGCGTCAGCCTGTCCGCCGGGCTGCGCCTGCTGCCCTGGCTGTACGCCGCCGGACTGGGCAGCGCAATCTACTGGGGCTGGAGCGAAACGCGCGGAATCGGCGACCTGCGCGCCTACGGCCTGATGCAGCTCTATCCGATGCTGATGATCCCGCTGCTGTTCCGGCTCTACCCGCCGCGCTACAGCGGCGACCGCGACATCCTCGCCGTCATCTGCCTCTACCTGCTGGCGCTGCTGTGCGATTTCACGGATCACCGCATTGCCGCATTGACCGGCGCGGTCAGCGGGCACACCCTGAAGCATATCGTCGCCGCGCTGGCGATGTATTGGGTGGTGGTGTATCTGAAACGAAGGAGATTGGCGTAATCGCCTGCAAAATGGCGGTCGGACAGCCTGGCAATCTTTTCGTAACATGAGGTTTGGCCCTGTCTCTGACGGCTCCTTTGCCTATCCGGCGGTGAAATATCTATTTTTCGTTATTACACAGTTAGATACATTAATTCTTACATTATTTGACATTACAGTGATAAATAATGTAAAAATAGCGCCATGTCACTGACCCAATACTCTTTTCTGGATGCCTATAACCCGTGGTGGAACGACGGCGAAGTGGCTTTTGCCGGTTTGCCGGAATTTCACCGCGACGTGTTCGACGATCTTTAACCACATAGTTATCCTTGCTTGCGCCTTACAGGTTTAACCTGCTCTGCATAGTAGGCATTGAGTGTCCTGACCAATGATTTCCCAACTTCTTCGGCAAGGTTGACCGGGACTGCATTACCGATTTGCGCATATTGAGATGTCATTGAACCTTCAAAAACCCAATCATCCGGAAAAGTCTGGATACGTGCATATTCGCGCACGGTGAAAGGGCGCGTTTCATCTGGATGGCAACGCTCTGTTTGTTTCTGCGCAGGCGCGCAAGTCAATGTAAGGCAAGGTTCGCCCCAAGATATGCGGCGCGCCATGCCGGTCTTTCCGCCGGAAAGATGGAAGCTGCCCTTCATGTATTCCTTCTGGATGTCCAGCGGCAGCTCGCGCCAGTAGCCGCCTGGGGGAATCATAGCCATGATTTCGCGTTTGCGTTTTGGATAAGCTTGCCCTGGGGATTCTGGCACATCACGGTTGAACAGCCGCCCCTTTTTAAGCGCGTCACGTAGCGTATAAAATTCCTTATGCTGTTTAGGCCAATCGAATGTTAGTGCAGCGCCTTTACGCAACCCAACCACCAGCAAGCGCTCCCGTTTTTGTGGGACACGATGGAAAATAGCCTTGAGCAGGCGTGGCGGCAAAACTTCATAACCTAACTCATCAAGGATGGAAACCATGCCTTGTATTGTGCGCCCACCATCATGTGAAAGGAGACCTCGCACATTTTCGCCGACGCAAATGAGTGGCTTAATTTCTTTTACTGCGCGGGCAAATTCATAGAACATCGTACCGCGTGCATCCTCAAACCCAAGCTTCTTTCCGGCGTAGCTGAATGCTTGGCAGGGAAACCCACCAGTCAGGACATCTACCTTACCGCGCAAAGGGCAGAAATCCAACGTTGCCACATCACCTTCAACAACATTCCAGTGCGGCCTATTTTTGCGCAGGGTGGCGCAAGCATCACGGTTAATCTCATTCAACAACACACAATGCAGCCCGGCTTTTTCCATCCCCAGTGCCAAGCCGCCCGCACCCGCAAACAATTCCGCGACAGTGTATGCGCCATCTGGCATAGCAGCGGCTTCAGGAGTTTCTTCATCAAACATGAAGCCGAGTTGATTAAATTGCTTGAGATCATCCATGCGGTACACGCGGTAGTTATTTATGGGATGGCGCACCGATTCAAGCTTGCCGGACTTATCCCAGCGCCTCAGCGTTTCTTTTGAAACGGAAAGCATGTCGGCAACTTCTGAAATGGCGAAAAAATTCTTCATCTTGTAACCATGTGTAAGGTTGTGGGCATGGTTATTGTATTTGAATGTAACTGCTTTGTGTAGCCCACCAAAGCTGGGAGAATGCGCTGCGGCGACACGCATGAAATGGGGATGGTGATGACAAAAGCAGAACGCAGGCGCATCTTGGAACAAGTTAAGGAATGGTTCCGCACGGTGATTGTGCCAAACCATTTAAAGAATACACAGAAGCTGGCCTCTCCATCCGAATTCGACATTAACCCGTTCCTTGCGCCATATTTAGCGGCGTACCTTACAGGCGAACTTACGCCGGAATCAGTGGCGAAAGCCCTGCTTTACCCTAGAGTGCTGGGCACGTCCATCACCACCAGCTTCGGGACAAACATGCAAAAATTTATCAGCGACGTGCTGAAGAATTCGTTCGGCTCCCTAGTGGGTGGGATAGATATCGAATTCGTAGATGCGATAGACGGCAGGCGGAAGTATTGTCAAGTAAAGCTTGGCCCTAACACTATCAACCGTGACGACGTGGAAACCATCCACAATCACTTCAAGGGAGCGCGCAACCTTGGGCGCACAAACAACGTCAAGGTCGCGCATGGGGACTTGGTGGTAGCGATATTGTATGGCGAACCGGGGCAGGAAAGCGGCCACTACAAACGCTTGCGCGACGAATACGATTACCCTCTTTTTATCGGGCAAGAATTTTGGCATCGCCTGACGGGCGACGGAAAATTTTATGCCGAACTGCGGCAGGCCATTGCGGAAGTTGCCATAGAGGCGCGCGGCGCGGACACCATCAAGGAAACCGGACGGCTGCTTGCCGCTACCCCTGAAATCAAGAAGCTCGCCGAATAGGCATAGATGGTTGACCGCATTGCTCCGCAAGCGCGCAGCCGCATCATGGCGGCAATCAGGAGCGGGAACACCAAACCGGAATTGTTGCTGCGCAAGGCGCTATTCGCGCGGGGCTACCGTTACCGTATCCATGCCAAATCATTAGCCGGCTCCCCTGACATTAGCTTGCCCAAGTGGTGTGCAGTAATTTTTGTCCATGGTTGTTTCTGGCATGCGCATAGTTGCGGCAACGTGCGGTTGCCGAAATCGAACCGCGCTTTCTGGAAGCGTAAACTCGCAAGGAATGTAGAACGCGACCAAGCAGCAAGGAAAGAACTCCTCAGGCAAGGTTGGCGTGTGCTGGTTGTCTGGGATTGCGCATTCCGGGAAAAGGCGCCACAACAAATTAGCGCGCTTACTGACCGCGTTGAATCTTGGCTTTTGGGTAATAAACGTAGTGGTGTTTTCCAGCGGCGCAAGCAGTAGTTCTGTGCCATAAAGAGAATGCATTTCCCCAAGCGGCGTAAACAAATCGCCACATGAAGAAGCAAGTTGCCATGAAACAGCATAAGGCGTTTAATCTTAACCAAACAATAATGCACGTTGCACAAAAAAATCATGCCGATCTCGAACCTGACACCCGCCGAGCTGCGCCTCACTATCGATCCCGATGAGCTCGGGTTCGACGACACTTCCGAATTGCTGGAACATGCGCTGCCGTGGATCGGGCAGGAGCGCGCGGAGAAGGCCGCCCGCTTCGGCCTCGGCATGGATCAGCCGGATTACCACCTGTTCGTGCTGGGCGAGGTCGGCAGCGGCCGCTCTTCGCTGCTCAGGCAGGCGATGCAGGAGGCGGCGGCAGGCCGGGCGGCGCCGCCCGACTTGTGCTATCTGCACAACTTCGATGCGCCGGAACGCCCGCGCGCGCTGCGCCTGCCCGCCGGGCAGGGGCGCCTGCTGCGCCAGTCCATGGCGCAGATGATGAAGACCTTGCAAGCCGAAATTCCGCAATATCTGGACGGGCAGGATTTCAAGGCCGAGAGCGAGCGCATCGAAAAATCCTACAAGGAGGAAGAAGCCAAGGCCTACGCCGGGCTGGAAGCCTTTGCCGAAGCGCGCAATTTCACGATGCATCGCGAATCCGGCCACATGCTGTTCACGCTGCGCGGCAAGAAAGGCCACGCGCTGACCGAGGACGAAGTGCTCGCCCTGCCGAAGGAACGCCGCGCCGGAATCGCGCAGGCCGAGCAGGAACTGCGCGCCGAGATCAGCCGCTATCTCGAAAAGATGCGACCGATGGAACGGGTGATGAACGAGGCGCTGGCGGCATTGCGCCGCCAGGTGGTGAAGCCGCTGCTGGATCGGGAATTGCAGGAAATCCGCGTCGGCCTGAAGAAGCAGATCAAGGATTCCGTCAAGCTCGGCGCGTATCTGGACAGCGTCATGCACGATGTGCTCGACAACCTGGAACTGTTCAAGGTTTCCGACAGCGACGAAGACCTGCGCAAGGAAGTGTTAAGCAAGGTGCTGTCCCGCTACCGCGTCAACCTGGTGGTGGATAACGGCGGCCTGGAACGGCGCGCCGGTGATCGTCGAAGACAATCCGTTGTTCCGCGCGCTGTTCGGCAGCATCGAATACCAGTCCGAGAACGATGTGCTGATGACCGATTTCTCCCGCATCCGCGCCGGCAGCCTGCACAAGGCGCACGGCGGTTTCCTGATGCTGCACCTGCGCGACCTGCTGGCCGACGGCCTGGTGTGGGAAAAGCTGCGGCGCTTGCTGCGCAGCGGCAGGTTGCAGATCGAGGAGCCGGGCACGGCGTTTACGCCGATCGCGACGGTCTCGCTCGAACCCGAAGCGGTGGATGTCGATGTCAAGATCGTGCTGATCGGCTCGCGCGAACTGTATTACGAGTTGCAGGAGGAGGATCCCGAGTTCGCGCGCAGCTTCCGCGTCAAGGTAGACTTTGCCGAAAGCTTTTCGGCCAGCACCGAGACCCGCCGCGCCTCGTCAATTTTTGTCGCCCGCACCTGCCGCAAACTGGGGCTGCCGCATTTCTCCGCCGCCGCCGTGGCGCGCCTGCTGGAGGACGGGCACCGCGAAGCGGACGACCAGTCGCGCCAGAGCGCGATCTTCGCCCGCGCCGAGGCGCTGGTGATGGAAAGCGCCGCGCTGTGCAGCGCCCGTGCCGGCAAGCTGGTCGAGACGGAGGATGTCGAGGCGGCGCTGGCCGCGCGCAAGCTGCGCCACGATTACCCGGACCAGCGCCTGCACGAAGCCTTCACCGATGGCGATCTGCTGATCACCGTGCATGGCGAGAAAACCGGCCAGTTGAACGGTCTGACGCAGATCGACCTCGGAGATTACCGTTTCGGCTTCCCGGTGCGCGTCACGGCGCGCACCTATGCCGGCGAGGACGGCCTGCTCAACATCGAGCGCGAAGTGGAGATGTCCGGGCCGATCCACGACAAGGGCGTGCTGATCCTGCAAAGCTACCTGTCCGCGCTGTTTGCGCGCAACGCGCCGCTCGCGCTCAACGCCTCCGTCGTGTTCGAGCAGGAATATCAGCGGCGTCGAGGGCGACTCGGCTTCCTGCGCCGAACTGTATGCGCTGCTCTCGTCGCTATCCGGCTTGCCGCTCAGACAGGGTATCGCGGTGACCGGCGCGGTCAATCAACATGGCGAGGTGTTGCCGGTCGGCGGCATCAACGAGAAGATCGAGGGCTATTTCAGGGTCTGCGAAAAGATCGGGCTGGACGGCAACCAGGGTGTGCTGATCCCGAGCCGCAACCGCCGCCACCTGATGCTGGCGCGCAAGGTCGCGGAGGCTGTCGAGCGGGGGCAGTTTCGCATCTACACCGCAGAGCATGCCACCGAGGGCATCGAGCTGCTCACCGGCGTGGCGGCGGGCATCCCGAATGATGCGGGCAACTACCCGCGCGGCAGCGTGCTGGGCCACGCGCAAAAAACCCTGCTGGCCTACCGCCGCGCCTGCCAGGCGTCGGAAAGCTCCAAGACTGCACGCAAGCGTTTGAACAAATAGCGCAGAGCCCGGTTACAGAAAATAAACCCGAACACCTGCTGCTCACCTCACATTCAAAAGAGGTATAGAATTGAGCCAGTATCCGGAGGTAACCATGACTACATCCATTCCACAAACCCGCTATGACCACGCACGAGTAATCGAGCGCCCGGACGGTTTTTACTGGCAGGATAAAATCACCGACGAATTGTCCGGCCCTTCCCGACGCTGCTCGAAGCGATGCATGACATACAAGACCAGGCCGATACCGGCTATGAAGAAGGCGAATCGCTGGAAGAGGCGGAAGCGGAAATCGGCATCTCCAGTTGGACAGACCCGGAAACCGGCCAGCCGGCGGAAAGTTTGCAGCCGCACCTCAGCGACGAATAGCAAAAATAAATTGAATCGTAGGATGGGTTGAGCGCAGCGATACCCATCGCTCAAAGGTAACAAATTGATGGGTATCGCTGCGCTCAACCCATCCTACAAACCCCTGGGTTGCACCGTGCCCCTGGTGCCAAGCCAGCGGATCAGCAAGACAGTTGCGATTGAAGCCAGTATCAAGCTGATGAGCATCAGCGGAATAGCGGGGTTGTAGCGGACGATGGCGACAATATAGGGTGTCTCGGCGACCCTGTTGAACCGGTAAAACGCACCGCTTATTTCGATTCGCGAATGGCGCGCCTCGGCATCCAGCACCATAAAGTGCTGTTGCAGGCTGCCGTTATCGGGTTGCCACAGGAATTGCGCATAAGGCAGCCCATTCCCGGTTTCAAAAAATCCCTGCAAGAGAAGGCTGCCGCCTCCCAGCGGGAGCGGTTTGTTGGCTTCCAGAAAAAATTCCCGGCTATCCGTGCTCCGCGAAACAACCACGCCGGACGGCGCCATCTGGCCGCTCAGCATGACCACCTGGCGCCGCCCCCTGTCAAAAATGGCCGGCTCATTGAAGGCGATATCCTTGCCGAGCCGCTGCCCGTCCGGCTTGCTGAACGACAGCGTTACTTCGGTATCTTTCAGCGAGTTGTCCGGGTAGTAGATGTTTTTCAAGGACTCGACGCGAACCACGCCCAGCTCCGGCAACTCCACGCCCTGCGCCGTGATCGGCAACCGTTGCGTGCTGCCGTAAAAACCCTCGATCAGGTGCGCGACCATCGTGATCGCCAGCGCGACGTGAAACAGCAGCGCGGAAACCTCCTTGATCCGGGCTGCTTTGTTATTCACCATCCGGACGACCGAATCGGCAATGCACGCCAGCAGGTTGATGCCAAACAGCGAAAAGGTCAGCAGCAGCGCATACAGCCAGGCATGCTCGCTCCTGGCCGGTTTGAAGAAATAATTCAGGTCGAGATGAAAAAATTTCGGATACAGCTCCGGGTGGCTGTTCATCACCAGGCTGCCCACGATGAGGTTCAACACCACGACCATGCACAGAATGAATCCTGCATGGCGGTCGCCGAGGATACGGATCAGGTTATACATGGCCTCAGAACCGGTGGATGGATTGGGAGAAGAAACTGGTGCCGATGAAGGCAACCAGGATCATCGCGATGCCGGCGACATACAGCGGCACCTTCCAACGCCGCAATTTCTGCAACCGGTCGATGTGCATCAGATTGCCGTAGAACAGCCACAGGATCACCGCCCAGTGCAGTTTCGGGTCCCACAGGAAATAGGCGCCCCACGCGAGATAGCCCCATATCCCGCCGAACAGCATCGCCAGGGTGAAGAATACGAAGCCGATGCGGTTGGCTTCCGTCATCAGCAAGGAGCGCTCCTGCGACTCCGGGTCGTTCCGGTACCACGCAGGAATGGCGTAAACGGCGCTGATTCCCGCCACCAGCCAGAACGCGTAGGCTGCAAAGGATATCGGCACGTGCAACGGATACCAGACGGTGTGCAAAAACATCGGCGGGTAACGGATAACGTCCACGAAGATGAAGATAACGGAGGCTGCCGCGAGGGCAAGCACCTGCAGCGTAACGAATTCCTTGTTGGATATCTTCTTGCGGTAAATCAGCGCACACACCACCAGCAACACCGACAGGATGACGAACGACTCGATCTTGTCGGTAAAGGGGAAAAATTCCTTCAGCCAGGCGCGGATCGCATAGAAGACCGTGCATGCCAGCAAATACAGATACGAGGTGGCCGTCGCCGCCCGGTGATGCCCGGTCATGGATGCGGCGATACTTACGCCAAGCAGGCAGATGCCGGCATAAATGCTGATGGTTACGATTAGTTGCGGTGTCATGTGAATGATTTATTAAGAAACTAAAAACCTCAGTTCAAGCCACAGAGTTCACAGAGAACACAGAGAGTACCAGTGTTAATCCATCTTTCGTGTTCCTACCCAATAGGTGAATAGCATTCTCTCCATAAGCCGTTTGTTTTTCTCTGTGAACTCTGTGTTCTCTGTGGCTAATTGATTTTTTCTGATGCAAATGGGGCGGCATTATAAATTTTTTGCGCGCGCATCACTTCACAAATTGCGGCGGCACCTCGCTTGATCGCGAGCAGCGCCGCTTCTGCTGTTATCATGGGAGCCAGTAAGCGATTGCACCAAGGAGGTTTCATGAGCAACCTTATCGTGGTCAACAATCCGCGCGACTGGCCGCTCGACATTCCCGGCGTGACCGTCGTGCCGGCGCGCGCCTACCTGACCGACCCAGCATACGGCGGCGACAGCGCCGCGCGGGTGTTCAACCTGTGCAAGAGCTACCGCTACCAGACGCTCGGCTACTACGTGTCGCTGCTCGCCGAGGCGCGCGGCCACAAGCCGCTGCCGCGCGCGGCCACCATCGAAGACCTGCAATCGCAGAACATGGTGCGCCTGCTGACCGAAGGGCTGGACGACCTGATCCGGAAATCGCTGGCGCCGATCAAGTCGGACGTATTCGAGCTCAGCATCTACTTCGGCCACAACGCGGCGAGCCGCCACGCGCAGCTCAGCCGCCAGCTTTTCAACCTGCTGCATGCCCCGTTGCTGCGCGCAAACTTCGAGCGCCACGGCCAGCATTGGCGCATCCGCAGCGTACGGCCGATCGCCGCCAGCGATATCCCGCCGCAGCATCAGGAATTCGCGGTGCAGGCCACCACGGAATATTTCGCGAGCAGCAGGCGGCAGGCGCGCAAACAGATTGGCCCGCGCTACAATCTCGCGATCCTGCACGACCCCGCCAACCCCGAACCGGCCTCCAACGCGAAAGCCCTGCAAAAGTTCGAGAAGGCGGCGCAAGCGCTGGGCATGCATGTTGAATTCATCACCAGGACAGACTGCGGGCGGCTGACCGAATTCGACGCGCTGTTCATCCGCGACACCACCTTCGTCAACCACTACACTTACCGCTTTTCGCGGCGCGCCGCCGCCGAGGGGCTGGTGGTGATCGACGATCCGGACTCGATCCTGAAATGCAACAACAAGGTCTATCTCGCCGAAATCCTCGCGCGGCACCGCATCCCCGCGCCGAAAACCTTGCTGGTACACCGCGACAACGTCAACCGGATCGTCCCCGATCTCGGCCTGCCCTGCGTACTCAAGCAGCCGGACAGCTCGTTCTCGCTGGGTGTGGTGAAAGTGGAGACGGAAGAAGAACTGCCCGCCAGGGTGAACGGCCTGCTCGACAAATCGGAATTGATCGTCGCGCAGGAATTCCTGCCCACCGAATTCGACTGGCGCGTCGGCATCCTCGACCGGCACCCGCTGTTCGTCGCGAAATACTTCATGGTTCCCGGCCACTGGCAGATCATCCGCCACGGCGCCGGCAATCAACCCGACCGCAAGCACGATTTCGTCGAGGGAAAGACGGAGGCGTTGTCGGTCGGCGAGGCGCCGGACCGCGTGGTAAAGATCGCGCTCCGGGCGGCACGGCTGATCGGCGACGGATTCTACGGCGTGGACATCAAGCAGGTCGGCCGCCGCCTGTACGTCATCGAGATCAACGACAACCCCAACGTGGACGCCGGCAACGAGGACAGCGTGCTCAAGGATGCGCTGTACCGCGAAGTGATGGGCGTGTTCCTGAAGCGCATCGAAGCGCGCAAGCGCGGCACAGCCCGGTGAGCGTCAATCTGCGCTGCACGCATTTTGACCCGGCAGGCTTCCGTTGCCGGAAGAATGGTAGAATTCCCCGAGCCCATTAACTTGGCGGATGAAGCCCCATGAACCTCAAGCCTGTGCCTGTCGAAGACATTCCCCTTGGCAAGCCCTTGCCATGGCGTCTGTATGACCGCAACGGTTACATCGTGTTTGCGCGCGGTGAAATGGTGGCAAGCCGCGAACATCTGGACAGCCTGCTCGCGGAGGGATTGTTGCGGGACATCGATGCGCCGCCGCAAACCCACGAAACGGGAGATTGGGCAGAATTCAAGGAAAGCACGCTGGCGGGAGTTTTCCCGCCTGCCGGCATCAAGCCGCAGATCGGGGAGCGCGTGCAGATCCGCCTGATCGATCATACCCCGCAACCCTATTATTCCGCGCGCCTGATCGGCTACATCAAGAACCTGAGCGTCATGCTGACGAGGCCGATGTCCGCCAGAAACCAGTTCATCCCGGTAGAAGGGCGGCATGTGGAAGTGCGCATGGTCACCGGCAACAACATCTACGCGTTCCGGTCATCGATCCAGCGCCTGTGCATCAGCCCCACCAATTACATGCACCTGGATTTTCCCTCTGAAGTGCATGTGCAGCAATTGCGCAGATCGCCCTGGGTCAGGGTGAACCTCGGCGTCATCGTGACCGATGTGCGGGGCGCCCACGAAGCCGGCCGCCTCGTCAACCTCAGCCCGGACGGCGCGCAACTCCATGCGCCGCCCACGCTGGGCTATGCCGGGGAAACATTGCGGCTTTCCTTTCATGCCGCGATGGATGAACTGAAGACCACGCTGAACCTTTACGCCACAATCCAGCATGTGCATGTGCCGATGGCCGGACAGGCGTCGGAAGACAACATGCTGGAATACGGCATCTCCTTCAACGACATCACCACCGAGGAAGCGCTCTGGCTGAAAGGGCTGGTTTACCGGAATATCGCCGAAGGGCATTAGGCGGGCGCTGCTACCCGGCAAGCGGGCCGATCCGGTTCGTTTGAGCAGTACCAATTTCTTGGCAACATCCAACAGGAGGGTAAACCATGATCCGCAACCCCATCGACATCGCCAGCCGCACCAGCCCGGAACTGTCCGGCCTCATCGAAGCCATCGTCAACCAGCTGGATTCCGACGAGCCGGTGACGCTTGCCGCAGTCCGCTCATTCATCGAACACGAACTTCCCGCCGAAATCGGCGAAGGTGAACACATGCACCACTTCGACACGCGCGAATCGCTCATCGACGAACTGGATGCACTGATCGACGGCTTCGGAGAATCGGCGGCGGCGATCGATTTCGCCTCCGTGTTTGCCGGCGAAGCGCTGTCGCGTGCGATAGAGACAGTCATGAACGACGAGAATCGGGAAAACCCGCCCACCCTCGGAACGATCAGGGAAGCGCTGGCCAACGGCCTCGCCGCCCGCCTGATCGGCGACGGTGTTCTGGAAGAGGACGAGGCCGACATGCTGATGCCCGAAATCGAAGAATTGATCGAGCGCTACGATGCCGAATCCCTGGCGGAGCATTTTTTGCGCTACGAGTAGCGCAGCGGCTGGTCGTCCGGCGCTGGCGCCGGTTATTGTGACGGAGCGAATTCCCCCAGGGCCGGAAACAAAACACGAAACGCCCGCCGTCGAAATCCACCGCCAGCGCCGCGCCCCGGTTCAGCGCGTAATCCCAGTAGCCCCTGATGGGACAGCCCTCGTGACACTCGCTGGCATGCGCGGGCGATTCCAGATCGCGCTCGCGGTCGTACCAGGACAGCAGCATGTTCTCGCCGATCAGCTCGCCGGCAACCGCCGAAGCGCGCTTGATGGCGTCGTCAAAGTCGAGCGTGGTCCCGGTTGAAGCGATGCGGTATATCTTCACAATTGTACCTTAGAGAAATCAACATGCGTTTGAACAAACCAATCAGCTCTTTCCCGCAGGCCATGCCATAAAATGGACATGGCAAGTTTGCTTTTACTGCTGGTGCTGGCCGCGCTGGGGTGGTTCTGGTTCGACAGCCTGAGCGCGCTTGAGGTCGCCCGAATTGCGGGCAAAAGAGTGTGCAGCAATGCGGGTGTGCAATTCCTCGACGACACTGTCGCCAACATCGGACTGGCGCTGGTGCGCGACCAGTCGGGGCGCAGAGTAGTGCGCCGCACTTATCGTTTCGAGTTCAGCGAGACCGGCGACTCGCGGCTTGAAGGGCGTCTGGTTGTGTTTGGCAGAACGGTCGAGTCGGTAACGCTGGAGCCCTATCAAATATTACCCTGAACCGGTATCCCCGCCGAGGCGTCCACGATCATGAACGCCAACCAGCAAGAGCGCTTCTTTAAGCTTATTTCACTTGCTCAAGCGCCTTGGCAAAGCGGTCTTTGTTCATCGCCATCGCAGCACTTTCTTCCGTCGCTTTTTTTCTGGCTTCTTCCAGATTGACGGCTTTGCCGACCTGCACGACACCGACCATGCCCATGTTCTTATGGGCATCGCAGACATAGAGATAGACACCCTCTTTGTCCAGTTTCACCCGGAATTCCTTACCGAAGGGGCTTTTCCAGTTCTGCGCATCTGCGGGAACAAGCAGGCTGCGGCTGTTGTGTCCGGGATTGGACGGAACGAAAACGATGGTGTCGTTGACGTTGGCCTTGACGAAGCCGGGTTCGAAAACAAAGATGCCTCCCGCCGGCGTGTTATCGAGCATCTTGACCTCGATGTCGGCGGCGTTGGCCAGGGTAACGCAAAGAGTCAGACTCAAAGCGGCGATGATCCGGGCTTTTAGTGTACACATGGATATTCTCCTTAGAAGCAACTACAAAATGACCACAGGTATCAAACCACGCAAAGATAATGAGCGCGGCAACCTCCTCTGTCAAGCGTGCGCAGATCGAGTCAGCGCAAGGCCATCCGGCAATCGGGATTGCGTTTGACCGGCTGGTTCACGCAGGTGGGATCATTTGCGGCAACTGCATGCCGGCGCGCATGTTTCCCGGCTTTCATGCAACGCCCGTTCGTCGAACAAGGCGCTGGCGAGTATGGCGACGCCCTCTCTGGTGAAGGCGTAAGGCGCCGTCTGGATCAAGGTCGCAAGCCGTATTTCCAGGACGGCGCATTCTTCTGGATTTAACTGGAATACGGAGTCTTCCGGAAAGAGCCCGATGTTGCGCTCGATGGCTCGAACCAGGATCCGCGGCTCGATTCCATACACTTCGGCCAGATGCACACTGAGCATGACCTTCTGCCCGCGGATTAGATGGATGTTCGATTTGTTACTTTCCCCGGATGCTTCCGGTTGCTTGTCTGCCATCATTCGCTTCCCCTTCGCAGCATTCTATGTGGTTTCCAATCGATCCTGGGTAGTTTCAATCGATCATGGATTCCGCAGGGTGATACTCCAGCCCGAATGCCTCGGCCACTTTCCGGTGCGTCACTTTTCCGCCGACGATGTTGAGCCCGTTGAGCAGCGCCTGAGATTCCTTGAGCGCCTGCCGATAGCCTTTATCCGCCAGTTTCTGCACATAAGGCAGGGTCGCGTTGGTCAGCGCCAGCGTCGAGGTGATCGGCACGCCGCCGGGCATGTTGGCCACGCCGTAGTGGATGACGCCGCCGACAATGAACGTCGGGCTTTCGTGCGTGGTCGGATGCATCGTCTCGACGCAGCCGCCCTGGTCGATGGAGACATCGACGATTACCGCGCCCTGGCGCATCGTCCTGAGGTCTTCGCGGCGGATCAGTCTGGGCGCGACGGCTCCGTGAATCAACACCGCGCCGATGACCAGGTCGGCGCCGGCAATCTGCTCCAGCAGCTTGTGCCGGTCGGAAAAGATCAGTTGCACGTTGGCGGGCATCACGTCGCTGAGATAGCGCAGCCGCTCCAGCGAGACATCGAGCAGGGCGACGCTCGCCCCCAGCCCGGCAGCCATCTTTGCCGCATTGACGCCAACCACGCCGCCGCCGAGGATCACCACCTTGGCGGGCGGCACACCGGGTACGCCGCCGAGCAGGATGCCGCGCCCGCCGTAGAGTTTCTCCAGATATTTTGCCCCCTCCTGCACCGCCATGCGCCCGGCCACTTCGGACATCGGCGTCAGCAGCGGCAGTTCGCGCGACGGCAGCTCGACCGTTTCATAGGCAATGCACACCGCGCCGGAAGCCATGTGCGCACGGGTCAACTGCTCGCTGGCGGCGAAATGGAAGTAGGTGAAGATGACCTGGCCGGGCCGGATGCGCTTCCATTCCGGCTCGATCGGCTCCTTCACTTTCACGATCAGGTCGGCCGCCGCCCAGACCGCGTCTGCATCCTTTGCGATCTGCGCGCCCACGGCTTTATATTGTTCGTCGCTGAACCCGCTGCCCAGCCCCGCGCCCGTTTCCACGATGACCGTATGCCCCGCCGATGCCAGCGCCTCAGCGCCCGCCGGAACCAGCGCGACGCGGTTTTCGTTGGTCTTGATTTCTTTCGGAATGCCAATTTTCATGGGTGCCCTTTATTCTTGAAAAACTTCACTCATCCGCAGATTGTATCCGTAGCCCGGATGCAGCGGGAGCGGAATCAGGGGCACCCTCCCCATCCCCGGATTGCACCGCGTTTCATCCGGGCTACCTGTCTTGTGTTTTGATTGGGCTTTACATAATTCATGACGATTACGTGATTTACCGTAGGGCGGGCTTTGCCCGCCGTGTCGGGCGTAGTATCCGTAGCCCGGATGCAGCGATAGCGGAATCCGGGGGCTTCGGCGCTCCCCGGATAGCTTTGCATAACCATCTGGCTAGGCCGTCAAAAAACAACGTCCAAGTCATTGGTTAACACTGCGTTTCTCCTGGCTACATGTTTGATTCCGGCTCGCCAGGTTAGGGTTCATCCTGCATTGCCCTGAATTGCTACACGTCCACAACGCACTGTGCCAGCCAGCTTCCATCCGGTTGCTGCACCACCTTCAGCGCGGTATAGGTCGCCCCTTTCACTTCGACGGCAGGGTGATGGCGCGCCGTCTCCAGCGCTTCGCCCCATGCCTGCGCGGTGAGGCGGTTCCCTTCGAGATGCACCTCGAAGCGGCTGAACAGCATGTTGCGCGTCGCCATCTCGTAAATCAACCTGTTCAGCCAATCCACCAGCAGCAATTCGGCATCGGGCGCTTCGCAGGAAAGCCGGATCATGTCTCTGGGCGCGACCTCTGACGGATCGGCAATCACCGCCGTCAGCGCCAATGCCGCCTGCTCGAATGCCTCTGCGAGCGTCGCGCCGAGGCCTCGCACGCCGATATCGGCTTGATGCGGAAAGTGTTCCCAGCGGGCGGCGGCCATAGATAACTTTCATTCCGTGAAAACCGCCTCGATTGTGCTCCCATTCACCCTGTCCGGCAACGGCCTGCGCCATGCTAGAGTATGCGGCCTGCAACGGATGAAGGAGAGCCGTCCATGACATCTGCACCACTTTCACCTGACCTGTTGCGCCAGCAGCAACTGGTCGATGCGCTGTGCAGATGCTTTCCGCACAGATCGAGAATGGAGGAGACGCACATCTCCTGGGTGCTGCTGGCAGGGCGCGATGCATACAAGATCAAGAAATCGCTCGATCTCGGTTTTCTCGACTTTTCCACACTGGAGAAGCGCCATTTTTATTGCGCCGAGGAGCTGCGCCTCAACCGCCGCCTGGCCCCGGACATTTACCTCGATGTCGTCGCGATCGGCGGCAGTCCGGAACAACCGCTGCTGGGCGGCGAACCCGCCATCGAGTATGCGGTGCACATGCGCCGCTTCCCGCGCTCTGCCATGATGGATAGCCTGCTGGCGGACGGCGAAATTACCCCGGCGCATATCGACCAACTGGCCGCCACCATTGCGCGCTTCCACGCCGCGCTGCCGCCCGCCGAGGCGGATACGCCGTTCGGCTCTCCGGCGGCGATACAGGCGGCAATGCTGGAAAATTTCGCGCAATTGCCGCCGCTGCTCGCTGCGCCCGCCGACCTCGCGATGCTGGAGAAAGTGCGCCAGGCCAGCGCGCTCGAATTCGCCGCCTGCGAGCCGCTGTTCCGGCTGCGCAAGGCGGATGGCCGCGTGCGCGAATGCCACGGCGACCTGCATCTCGGCAACGTCGTGCTGCTCGACGATACGCCCGTGCCTTTCGACGGCATCGAATTCAGCGCGGCGCTGCGCTGGATCGACGCGATCAGCGAAATCGCTTTCACGATGATGGATCTCTTGCACCGCGGCCATCCGCAACTGGCCTGGCGTTTTCTCAACGCCTATCTGGAGAATACCGGCGACTATTCCGGCACCGGCGTGTTGCGCTTCTATCTGGCCTACCGCGCGATGGTGCGCGCCAAGGTCGCCGCGATCCGCGCCGATCAGGAAGACCCGGCGCAGGCGCAACATGAACTGGCGGCATGCCGCAGCTATCTCGCGCTCGCCCACGATTGCCTGGCGCGCCGCCGCCCCGCGCTGGTCGTCACCCACGGGCTACCCGGCTGCGGCAAGAGCACCTTCGCGCAGATCGCGCTGGAACGTTTGGGCGCGATCCGCATCCGCTCGGATGTCGAGCGCAAACGGCTGTTCGGCCTCGCGGCCCTCGCGGACAGCCGCTCGCAAACCGGCGCCGGCATCTATAGCGAGGAGGCCACCCGCCGCACCTATGCGCACCTGCATGAACTGGCGCACGGCCTGCTCGCGGCGGGATTTCCCGTGATCGCCGATGCCGCGTTCCTGCGCCACGCCGAACGCGAAAGCTTCCGCTCGCTGGCGCGGGAAATGGATGCACCCTTCGTGATTGCCAGCCTGCAAACCGACGAGGCAGTATTGAAGAAGCGGCTGGCACAACGGCTCCGTCGCGCCGACGACGCATCAGAGGCCAGCGCTTCGGTGTTGCGCGCATTGCAGGAAACACAGGAACCGCTACTGAATGAAGAACAAACCTTCGCCGTGACTTTCATCAACAACGGCGATACCGATGTGTTGCAAAAAGCAGTCGATGCCTGGGGATCGCTCGACGTGCGGTTAGTCTGATGGTTGAATTATTGAGCTGCACTCACCGCTAAAGCGAGGGCTTTTCGGGCAGCAGAATAGGGGTTCTCCATCAGTGGTGACAACATGGTTACGTCCTTGATCTACACATAGCGACATAAATCTACTGATGAAACAACTAGCCATCTGACTAAGTTGGCAAACAACGCCAACCAAGTCATTGGTTATGCGCGATTCGGGGGCGGGGTCGGGCAGTGCTCGCGATCCTCACATACTGCTGTGTATGCTCCGGTCGCTGCGCGCTGGCCTCCCACACCCCCAAACCGCTCGCTACGATTTCTGTCGCTATGTATAAAACATGGCGAGCATCGTAACACCGCATCACGGCGCCGGATTCGGATACACCCTGTGTACCGCCTCTATCTCCTCCAGCACTTCCGCTGTTAGCGTGACCTCCGCGCTGTCCAGATTTTCCTGCAACTGTTGTACGCTGGTTGCGCCAAGCAGGACGCTGCTGGTGAACCAGCGCATGCGCGCGTAGGCCAGCGCCATTTGTGCCGGGCCAAGTCCGGCTTCCCGGGCGATGCGCACATATTCTTTCGTGGCGGAGGGCACGTTGGGTTTGTTGTAGCGCTGGCCGAATCCCTGAAACAGCGTGACGCGCCCTTTTGTGGCGATTCCTGTGGCTTGGGGGTCGGCAAGGTATTTGCCGGTGAGATGTCCGAACGCCAGCGGGCTGTAGGCGAGCAGGCCGACATTCGCGCGGCGGCAGACTTCCGCGAGTCCGGCCTCGAAGGTGCGGTTCATCATGTGGTAGGCGTTTTGGATAGAAACGATCTTCGGCAAGCCGAGCGTTTCGGCGCAGCGCAGGAATTCTGAAACGCCCCACGGCGTTTCGTTGGACAGGCCGATGTGGCGCACCTTGCCGGTCTTGACCAGATCACCCAGCGCTTGCAGTTGTTCGGGGATCGGCACGCTATCGCGCTCCTGCGTTACGTCATAGCTGGTTGCGCCGAACATCGGCACGTAGCGGTCGGGCCAGTGAATTTGATACAAGTCCACATAGTCGGTCCGCAGACGGCGCAGGCTGCCGTCTATCGCGGCGTTGATCTGTGCGCGGTCGATGCGCGGTGTGTTGCGTATCCACGTGAAACCGCGTGCCGGCCCGGCGATCTTGGTGGCGACAATCAGTTGGCCGCGCGACTGATGTTTGAGCCAGGTGCCGACGTAGCTTTCGGTGCGCCCCGCTGTTTCGGCGCGCGGCGCGACCGGGTACATTTCGGCGGTGTCGATGAAATTCACCCCGTGCGATACTGCCAGATCGAGCTGCGCGTGCGCCTCCGCCTCGCTGTTCTGCTCGCCGAAAGTCATCGTGCCGATGGCCAATGCCGATACTTTCAAATCGCTTGTGCCTAATTGCCTATATTCCATGTTTTCCGTACCTGCGCTTTTTATTATTCCAGGGTTAAAGCCACCAGTTTTAGCCGCGAAGCTGCTTCAGTTTACCTTTTCAGTTGTTGAATGGAAATTGCCGCGCAAATTCTCTCTCCCGCAGGCGTGAAAAGGAAGCGCGTTGATATAGGCGCTTAAAACCATTTGTTGATGCGGAATCTTTCGCTGTCGTCGCCGCTATTTATTTTCATCTGCACAAAGAGAATTTACATGCGCCACACGAGCAGCGTGGAATGGTGCAGGTCGTCCACTTGCACCGCCTCATGCGGCGATTGTTCGGGCACGGCGAAGGTGCTGCTGATGAATACCGTTCCGGCGCGCATCTCGGCGCGCGCCTTGCGCCATAACCGCTCCATCGGCACGGGCGAAAGATAGGCGAATACCACATCGTATTGCGCCAGATTGCAAGCCCCCAGACTGTCATCCCAAATACTTCCCCACCGCACGTTGCAGTTGCGATAGCCGCCCAGTTTGATGCGCAGCCAGCTCCACAAGAACGGCAACGGGGCGGATTCCACACCGTTAAAGTACCCGTCGGGCCTGGCCTTGGCAAGATACGTCAATACCCCGCCCAGGCCCGAGCCAAGATCGATAAAGCGGAAGACCGGCTTTCCCTCTCCCCCGTCCCCTCTCTCGCTTGCGAGGGAGGGGAGTTGAGCTTCCAGCGCCTGCCATACCTTGTCGCTGGAAAGATACAGCGGCACCTGAGTGCGGAAGGTGCTCCAGTACACCGCCAGCAGGATGAGAAATGCGGCCAGAAAATAATCGGGCGGAATATCCAGCGCGAGCATCGACACCAGCGCGGGAGCGAACAATAATTGAAGCGGCAGCCACCAGCGCGCCAGCCCGGCAAAGTGACTGAAGGCCGCAGCAAACAGGCCGCACAGCAAGGCAAAGGCGAGCGAAGAAAGTTGCAGGCCGGTCAGGCCGACGCCGAGCAGGGCCAGCGCAAATGCCGCGAATTGCAGCAGCAGTGCGGCGACGGCGGGTGGAAGCTTGT
Organism: uncultured beta proteobacterium; assembly: GCA_963828205.1. Classification (GTDB taxonomy): domain Bacteria; phylum Pseudomonadota; class Gammaproteobacteria; order Burkholderiales; family Gallionellaceae; genus Gallionella. The sequence goes on along the minus strand of CAWHDU010000004.1, from coordinate 198,785 downwards.
TGAGCAGTGCTGGCAAGTTAGCGTACTAGCGCCGCTTCGACTTCCTGCCGCTTGGCCCTGCCGGCCAGCCGCTCCACCAGCGCCAGCGCGAAATCCATTGCCGTGCCGGGGCCGCGCGAGGTGATCAGTTTGCCGTCTTCCACGACGGCGGCGGTTTGCAGATTTACCTTGGGGAAGGCATCCAGACAGGTCGGATAACAGGTGGCCTTGCGCCCGTCCAGCAATCCGGCGGCGGCAAGCACCGACGGCGCGGCGCAGATCGCGGCGACATATCTCCCCTGCCGCGCCATTTGTTGCAACAGCGCGATCAGGCGCTTGTCGGCCCTGAGATTGTCGGTGCCGGGCAGGCCGCCGGGCAGCACGATCATGTCGAATTCCTGATGCTGCGCGAGATCCAGCGTGGTATCCGGCAGGAGCACCACGCCGTGACTGGCCAGTACCGGCAGGTCATCCAGGCCCGCGCTGGTCACTCCGATTCCGGCGCGGCGCAAGATATCGATGACTGTGACGGCTTCAATTTCTTCGCAACCTTGCGCGAGCAGGACAAGAACCTTGTGCATGATTATCCTCCGTTAGATGGTGACTCGGGAACCGTTCACCCTTCGACATGCTGCTAAAACTACTGGCCATTCGACTAGGCTGATAAACGACATCAGCCAAGTCGCTGGTTATCAGGGCGAACGGGCGTTATCAGTCCCTGAAGTTCTGGTACTGCAACGGGAATTCGGTGACCGATTTCTTGACGAAAGCGATGGCGGATTGCAAATCGTCGCGATTCTTGCCGGTGACCCTCACGGTGTCGCCCTGGATGCTGGCCTGCACTTTCATCTTGCTGTCCTTGAGCAGCCTGACGATTTTTTTCGCCAGCTCGATTTCCACGCCGACCTTCACTTCGCAACCGCGCTTGACCTTGTTGCCGCTGACTTTTTCGATTTTATCGCTGATCTCCAGGCACTTGATATCCACGCCGCGCTTGGTCAGCTTGCCGTTCAAAATATCCTGCACCTGATCGAGCTGGAATTCGTTGTCGGCCCATACGGTGAGCTTGAGTTCGGCCTGCTCGACGCGCGCATCCGAGCCCTTGAAATCGAAGCGTGTGCCGACTTCCTTGTTGGTCTGATCGACCGCGTTCTTGACCTCGGTCTTGTCCACTTCGGAAACGATGTCGAAAGATGGCATGAAGTATCTCCTTGATCGATTGACCACAACACGCCGCGTAGCGGCTTGTTGCGGTGTAGGCTTACCTTCAGGTTAGCCGGAACCACAATTCATTGCGGTGTAGACTTACCTTCAGGTTAGTCGGAACCACAATTCATTGCGGTGTAGACTTACCTTCAGGTTAGTCGGAACCAAAACTGCAAACGTAGTTTACTTCATCCCTGGCATGTATCTCAAAGCTGCCGTTTTCCGCCACCCTGAAGCTGGTGCCTGCGGCATAAGCCTTGAACGCCGGTTCGCCGGCGATCTTCACCTCGCATGTGCCGCCGGTGATTTCCATCAGCTCCGGCGCGCCGACGTTGAAGGTGAGCTTGCTGCCCGGCATGATGACGCCCACGGTTTTGCGTGTGCCGTCCGGAAAATATACCGAGTGCGATACGCACTTCCCGTCGAAGAACACGTTGGCTTTTTTGCCTACGCTGATATTGTCGAATCTGTCTGACATGATGCTGTTTTCCTTTATGGCCGTCTGATTATTTCGGGGGTTCGCTGGCTTTCGCGTCTTTCTGGTAGTTGACATACACATATACCGGTATGCCGAGGTCGCCGAGTTGCTTTTCGATCAGCGGCTTGACCTCATCCCACTTCATCCCACCCACGCCGCAAGCCAGGCGCGGCAACGCAATGCTGGGAATATGCTCTTTTTCGATCAGCGCGCGCAGGGCGTGCAGCGCGTGGTTCACATGGCTCAAGGTGGCATGCCCCGGCTTGCTGCCGTGATCGTAGGCGGCATCTTGGGTAAACAGGTTGACGATGTAGTGGCCATCGGCGCTCATCCATGTCCATAGCCCGCCGGGTTTGGGGTGCTGGGTCTGACAGTAATGGCGGAAGTCCTTATACAGTGCGGGCATGCGTTCGCGCAGTTGCAGCGCGAGCCCTTGATGGAAGTCGTCGTTGGGCGCAACGCCGTGTGCAATAGCCTTGGCGCCGCTCAACAGAATATCGCCGCTCACTTCTATGATCATGATGCTTCCTCTATTTACGTTTGTGGAGATTGGCGGCGATGCGCATGCGCAATGCGTTCAGCTTGATGAAACCCGCCGCGTCCTTCTGGTCGTAGGCGCCTTTATCATCTTCAAAGGTGGCGATGGTCGAGTCGAACAGCGAATCGGTTTTAGAATCGCGCCCGGCCACGATCACGTTGCCCTTGTACAGCTTGACGCGCACCCAGCCGTTGACGTTTTGCTGGGTATGGTCGATCAGGGTCTGCAATGCCTTGCGCTCCGGCGACCACCAGTAGCCGTTGTAAATCATGCTGGCATAGCGCGGCATCAAATCGTCCTTCAGGTGCGCGACTTCGCGATCCAGCGTGATCGACTCGATGGCGCGGTGCGCCTTGAGCATGATCGTGCCGCCGGGCGTCTCGTAACAGCCGCGCGACTTCATGCCGACGTAGCGGTTTTCCACCAGGTCGAGGCGACCGATGCCATGCTTGCCGCCCAGTTCGTTCAGTTTTGCCAGCACTTGTGCCGGCGTCAGCTTTGCACCGTTCAAGGCCACGATGTCGCCTTGGGCGAATTCGATGTCGAGGTACTCGGCGGCATCGGGCGCCTTCTCCGGCGACACCGTCCAGCGCCACATGCTCTCTTCCGCTTCGGCGGCAGGGTCTTCCAGGTGGCGGCCTTCGAAGGAGATATGCAGCAGGTTCGCGTCCATCGAATAGGGCGAACCGCCCTGCTTGTGTTTCATATCCACCGGAATGCCGTGTTTCTCGGCATAGGCCATCAGTTTCTCGCGGCTCAACAGATCCCATTCGCGCCACGGCGCGATGACCTTGATGTTCGGGTTCAGCGCATAAGCGCCCAGCTCAAAACGCACCTGGTCGTTGCCCTTGCCGGTCGCGCCGTGAGCGATGGCTTGCGCGCCGGTCAGGTTGGCGATCTCGATCTGGCGTTTGGCGATCAGCGGGCGCGCGATGGAGGTGCCGAGCAGGTATTCGCCCTCGTAAACGGTGTTGGCGCGGAACATCGGGAACACGAAATCGCGCACGAACTCCTCGCGCATGTCGTCGATGAAAATATTTTCCGGCTTGATGCCCATTTTCAGCGCCTTGGCGCGCGCCGGCTCAAGCTCTTCGCCCTGGCCGATGTCGGCGGTGAAGGTGACCACTTCGCACTTGTAGGTGTCTTGCAGCCATTTCAGGATGACCGAGGTGTCGAGTCCGCCGGAATAGGCGAGGACGGCTTTTTTGATTTCACTCATTTTACGTTCCAGTTAATGGTTGATATTTTTGCTAGCTATATTAATTCCGTCATTCCGGCGCAGGCCGGAATCCAGCGGTTTTATCCAAAAGGCCATTCAGCTTTGTCACCGCCTCGCGGCGGTGGTTTTTCAATGACTGGATTCCGGCCTGCGCCGGAATGACGAAGTGCTTTAAGCTATTTTCCCCAGCAGCAGATATTCCATCAGCGCCTTCTGCACGTGCAACCTGTTCTCCGCCTCGTCCCACACCACGCTTTGCGGGTCGTCCATGACTCCGGCGGAAACTTCCTCGCCGCGATGCGCGGGCAGGCAGTGCATGAACAGCGCGTCTTTGGCGGCAACGCGCATCATGTCTTCATCCACCTGCCAGTCGGCAAAGTCCTTCATGCGCTCCTCGTTCTCCGCCTCGAAGCCCATGCTGGTCCACACGTCGGTGGTCACCAGATCGGCGCCGCGCGCGGCTTCCATCGGATCGGCAAATTCCTCGTAGTGCTCGTGACCGTACAGCCCGGCGCGCTCCGGCTCTACTTCGTAGCCGGGTGGGGTCGAGACATGCACGTTGAAATCCAGAATTTCCGCTGCTTGCAGCCAGGTGTTGCACATGTTGTTGGAGTCGCCGATCCACGCCACGGTCTTGCCCTGGATGCCGCCGCGATGCTCGATATAGGTGTAGATGTCGGCGAGCACCTGGCAGGGATGGTATTCGTTGGTCAGGCCGTTGATCACCGGCACGCGCGAATACGCGGCGAAGCGCTCGATGATGGATTGCTCGAAGGTGCGGATCATCACGAGGTCGCTCATGCGCGAGATCACCTGTCCGGCGTCTTCCACCGGTTCGCCGCGCCCCAGTTGCGAGTCGCGCGTATTAAGGTAGATCGCCGAGCCGCCCAGTTGCTGCATCCCCGCTTCGAACGACAGGCGCGTGCGCGTGCTGGCCTTCTCGAAGATCATCACCAGCGTGCGGTCGGTCAACGGCCAGTACTGCTGGTAGGCCTTGAACTTCTGCTTGATGATGCGGGTGCGCTCGAACAGGTATTCAAACTCTTCGCGGGTGAAATCCTTGAACTGCAAGAAGTGTTTTACCGGCACCGGTTTTTTTATTGGCATGGGCTGGGCTGACATGGCTCGTCACCGATCAGGATTGCAGAAAATCTTTTATCAGCGGGCACAGGATATCCAGCAGTTGCTGCGCCTCGTCCTGTGACATCGTCAATGCCGGCAGCAGCCGGATCACGTTGTCGGCGGTGACGTTGGTCAACAGCCCTTTGGCGAGCGCCAGCTTGACCAGGTCGCCGCACGGTTTTTCGAGCTCGATCCCGATCATCAGCCCCTGTCCGCGAATCTCCCTGACGCCCTTTACGCCGTGCAATGCGGCGGACAAACCCTGCTGAATGAACTGGCCAAGGCTCCCGGCGTGCTCCAGCAATTTATCCTGCTCGATGATATTCAGCGTGGTCAGGCCTGCCGTACAGGCCAGCGGGTTGCCGCCGAACGTCGAGCCGTGATTGCCCGGCTGAAAGATTCCGGCTGCCTTGCCTGCGGTGAGGCACGCGCCGACCGGCACACCGGAGCCGAGCCCCTTGGCCAGCGTCATCACGTCCGGCTGGATGCCGGTGTGCTGAAAGGCGAACCATTTACCGGTGCGGCCGATGCCGCATTGCACCTCGTCCAGCATCAGCAGCCAGTTGTGCTCGTCGCAAATCTGCCGCAGTTGTTGCAGGTAAGCGATATCCAGCGTGCGGATGCCGCCTTCGCCCTGGATCGGTTCGACCAGCACCGCAACCACATGGCTGTTATGCAGTGCAACCTGGCGGATCGCCTCCAGATCGTCATAGGGCACGCGCACGAAACCGCTGACCAGCGGCTCGAAACCGGCCTGTACCTTGCGGTTGCCGGTAGCGGAAAGGGTCGCCAGCGTCCGCCCGTGGAAGGCCTTTTCCATCACGATGATGGCGGGTGATTCGATGCCTTGTTGATGGCCGTACATGCGCGCCAGCTTGATCGCGGCCTCGTTCGCCTCGCAGCCGGAATTGCAGAAAAACGCCTCCTGCATGTTGGCCAGGCCGCACAACTTGTCGGCCAGCAGCTCCTGTTCGTTTATCTGGTAGATATTGGAGCAATGGATCAGCCTGCCGATCTGCCCGTTCAGCGCGGCGGTGAAGCGCGGATGCGCATGTCCCAGCGTGTTCACGGCGATGCCGGACAGCGCATCCAGATAGCGCTTGCCCTCGGTGTCCCACAGCCATGCACCTTCGCCGCGCACGAAAGCGACGGGCAGCCGGGCATAAGTATTCATCACATGCGACATAATAAATCCCCAAACAAAGACGGCGGACAAGCCGCCGTATGCAAAATCCCGTTAACAAAACACAAGGGGCGTATATTGAGCCAAACAGCCCCACAAAGCAAACAAGCCGACATTGCTGCCGGCTTGTTGGGGTAAATCAGAACTAAGCGGCGTTTATGCCATCGCCTTGATGGCGGCAGAAAGACGGCTCTTGTGTCGAGCAGCCTTGTTCTTGTGGATGATCTTCTTGTCGGCGATGCTGTCCACGGTGCTGATGGAACCCTTGTAAACGGCTTGAGCGGCGGCCTTGTCGCCAGCCTCGATCGCCTTGGTAACTTTCTTGATTGCAGTGCGCAATTCCGAGCGCAGGCTGCTGTTGTGAGCATTCTGTTTTACTGCCTGACGTGCACGCTTGCGGGCTTGTGCGCTATTTGCCATGACTACTCCTCGAGAATTCGGTACAACGGAAAGGCGCGCATTCTAGTGGCTCAGGCAAGCTTTTGCAAATTTTTTTGCGGGGTCGGCTATTAGGCGGCTTGGGGCTGGAATTATTCGAGCTGTCTTTAATAATAAAAACAGTTTTACCAATCTCCATGGTTAGGAGTAAAATTTAACCCGATGTGTTGCTGCGCGCCGATTGCCCGGTTTTTATGGAATACGCATAACGGGGCGAAAGTAGTACCGATAGGGATGTAACCCGCCAGGCATGTGAACAGTCGTTAACAGATGAGTGAGGAACAAATGACCCAATATGAACGCACCCTAGCAGGCAGCTTGCGGCACTATCTGGTTGACCGCCACAAAAGACCGCTTCTGATGCTGACGCTTCTGGCAGCCGTGTCAGCGCCGCTTGCGGCCCAAGCGCAGGACATACCCAATCCGCTGTGTGTCGAATGCCACAATTCTGACGGCAACAGCACCAACCCGGAATACCCAAAACTCGCTGGCTTGGGAGCGGCATACATCACCAAGCAAATCAAGGATTTCAAGAAATACAAGCGTGTCAGCGAGGTCATGGGCCGATGTCCGCGCAGATCGCGGATGCGGAGATCGGGGCGTTGGCGGCATATTTCAGCAAACAGAAACCGACACCGGGAGTCGTGACAGATCGCAACCTTGCCGCTCAAGGGGAATTGATCTACTACGAGGGTGTCGACCGCACTGCGGTGCCAGCGTGTGCCGGCTGTCACGAAAATGACGCCGGCGGATCGAATAAATTTCCACGCCTGGCGGGGCAGCACAGGGCCTACGTGATCAGCCAGTTGAATAATTTCAGGACAGGCATACGCAACAATGAACCACGGATGCGCTCCGTAGTCAGGCGTTTGACCGATCAGGAAATACTGGCGGTGGCCGAATATGTCGCCGGTTTAAAGGGGGATTGACCATGAGAGCACTATTGAATACTGCACTGATGATTATCGCGCTGGCACTGCTTCCGGCGTTTGCGGCTATTGCCGAATCCGGCGCCGCTGACGCCAGTCCCAAGGGGATCGGCAGCGAAGGATACACCTGGAACAAGATGACTTCTGAGCGTGCCGAGGCACTGAAGAAAACCGGCGATGCGGAACGCGGACGCGATGCGTTCCGCGGCTGTCGCGGCTGCCACAAACTGGACGGCTTCGGTCGCGTTGACGGTCTCTATCCAAAGCTGACAGGACAGCATGCTTCGGTGATCATCAAACAGGTGACCGACATTCGCTCCGGTGTGCGCAGCAATCCGAAGATGGAGCCCTTCGCTTCGGCTGATGCAGTCAGCCTCCAGGAGCTTGCTGATATCGCAGCCTTTCTTGCCAAAGAGAAGACCATCAAGGAAAACGGCAAGGGGCCGGGAGACCAGGTGCGCCTCGGCGAGACAATTTACTCCAAAAACGGGTGCATCAAGTGCCACGGAAATCAAGGCGAGGGCAGCAAGGAAAAGGTATACCCAGTGGTGGCCGCCCAGCATTACAGCTACCTGCTGCGGGAAATGGAGTTCATCAAACTGGGCATGCGGGAAAATTCACACCCCGACATGGTCGCGGCAATGCGCAATATTTCTCCCCCCGAGATGGAGGCGGTGGCCGATTATCTGTCCAGATTGCCGGACTACCGGGATACCGGGACAAAGAAGGCAGGGTGCGCCCAATAATTTGCTTCGATTAACCGGCGCCTCTCAACGCCGCAAGACTGCGCGGAGAGGCGCAGAAATGGAAACGCTACACCAGCTTGGCTGCCAAAAAACATAAAAAAACTCCCTATTCCGGAGCAGGCAACACTGCCGACCACCCTGACTCACCCCCTACGGTCATAGCCTCAACGAATCTGGATTGGCTCGCTCCGGCTATCTACGGAACGTTCTTTCTCTTCCTGTTCCTGGCATGCAGCCCTGCACTCGATTCGAAATTCAGCCTGCCGAAATTGATTGTGCTCAGCGCGGGAGTATTTGCGCTCTGCCTGCTTCTGATCGCGCGCATCTGGCGCGGCCACAGCGCCGCGCCCTCCCGGCCGGTTTTGCTGCTGGCTCTTGCGCTGGGTGGCTGGTGGGTCGTGTCGACACCTTTTGCTCTTCACCTGCCAACCGCTCTCAACGGCGAGTACGACTACTATAACGGTCTCTGGACGCACCTGTGCTGGCTGGCGCTGTTTGCCGCATCCATGTCCATTCCATCCGATACGCACACCGTGCGGAAAATTGCAGTCCTTCTGGTGGCCGCCGTCGTGCCGCCTGCGGCGATCAACCTTCTCGAAACAACGGGCATGACCGCATTTGGGCTGAAAGACGTGAGCACGCTCGGCGACCGGGTTACCGCAAGCGCCCTGATGAACTTTGCCATTCCCTTTACCGTCATCGCCCTGATCAGAGCACGTCATTGGGGCGTCAAGGCCGGGCTGGCCGCCCTGCTTGTTTTGTTCCTTGCCTCCGAAGTCCTGTCCCAGGGGCGCGGCCCGTGGGCTGGGCTTGTCGTGGCCGTGTTCATTCTGGCTGCCGGCATGACCCGTGGAAGGGCTCGCTGGAAGGCCATTGCCGCCCTGCTGGCCGGGATAATCGTGTTGGCCGGCCTGGCCGCCAAGCTGAATCCGGTGGTCGCGCAACGGTTTGCCACACTGACGCACATAATGCAGGACGAAGCGGTCAACATCAGATTCATTTATTACAGGGCCGCTCTCCGGGCCATTCGCGAGCACCCCGTTGCCGGGATCGGCTTTGAAAATTTCCGCAACAGCTACCCCTCTTATCGGGCTGCCGATGACATCTACTTTTTCGACAATATCATCCCGACCATGGTGCATAACGGCTATCTGGAAACAGCCCTGAACAACGGCATTCCGGCGCTATTGCTGTATCTGGCTCTGGTGGTTACGGTGCTGGTCAAGCTTGTCGGGAAACTGCGGCACGATGAAGACCGCGAGCGGCGCGATCTTCTGCTCGGTTTTTTGGCGGCGCTGAGCGCCTACCTGGTTCAGTGCATGGGCGGCTGGCTCGATATGGCGCTGACATCGGCCTTCTGGATCACGCTCGGGCTCGCTGTCAATCGGGCCAGCCATGCCGCTTCCCCTCCTTCTCTCCAATGGGCCAAGCCGCTCACCATCGCATTTTCCGGATCGATGATTGCTCTCTCGCTGTATCTGCTCGACAACGGCCATTCCCGGATCGTTGCAGACTCGAGCCTGTTCAAGGCGCAATCGCTCGATGTCACGACGCAGTGGCGCGAAACTGAACCCCTCGTCAAGCAGGCGCTCTCTAGCCTGCCCGATGACAGCCGCACTGAAATGGTCGCCGCACAGGTTTATGCCAATCGCTTTATGGCGTCGCATGATCCCGATGCTTATGAGAGGAGCCATGAATTGTTCGAATCCAGCTACCGCCACAATCGCTTTGACCGGATGCGGCTCGTCAATATCATCGCCCTTGAGCGCGCCGCGCTCGAGCTTGGCCTGATAAGCGCATCGTCAGACTTTGCACGTAATGCCTTGACCGTGCTCTCGAAAACCGACCGGGATAACCCGCCTTTTCATGAATTCAGGGCGAAATTTTTTGCGGCGCAGGGCCGTTTCAATGAAGCGCTGGCGGCTATCCGGGAAGCGCGGCGGCTGGCGCCGCAGGAAGAGCGTTTCCGGTCGAGCGAGGCGGAATATCAGAAATTGATATCCGCCCAACAGTGAGGCCAGCTATTTGGGGTGCGGGGCGACAAGCGGCCTGCTGGGCGCAATGGCCGGGCGCGATGGTATGATGCGCGGCGTTCACAGCGGATAGCACACAACCAGGCATGAACCTCCTTAAAGCCCTCGCCACCATCAGCAGCCTGACGCTGGTTTCGCGCATTCTCGCGTTCGTGCGCGACGTGCTGATCGCGCGGATTTTCGGCGCGGGAGCGGCGACAGACGCGTTTTTCGTCGCGTTCAAGCTACCCAACCTGCTGCGCCGCCTGTTCGCCGAGGGCGCGTTCTCGCAGGCGTTCGTGCCGATCTTCGGCGAGTACCGGAACCGGCGCGGGCACGGCGATACCAAACTGCTGGTGGATCACGTCACCACCATGCTGGCGCTGATCCTGTTCGTCGTGACGCTGATCGGCATCGTCGCCGCGCCGATCCTCGTGTATATCAGCGCGCCGGGCTTCCTCAAGGATGCGGAGAAGTTCGACCTCACCGTGCAGTTGCTGCGCATCACTTCGCCATACATTTTCTTTATCTCGCTGGTGTCGGTCGCGGCGGGCATCCTCAACACCTACAACAAATTCTGGGTGCCGGCGTTCGCCCCCGTGCTGCTCAACCTGTGCTTCATCGGCGGTGCGCTGTGGCTGGCGCCTTACTGTGACCCGCCGATCATGGCGCTGGCGTGGGCGGTGTTCGTCGCGGGCATCGTGCAACTCGCTTTTCAAGTTCCGTTCCTGAAGAAAATCGGCATGTTGCCCACGATACGCTTCAGCCTCAAGGACGAAGGCATGTGGCGCGTCATCAAACAGATGGGGCCGGCTGTGTTCGGCGTGTCCATCGCGCAGATCAGCCTCATCATCAACACCATCTTCGCCTCGTTCCTGGTGGCGGGCAGCGTGTCGTGGCTGTATTACGCGGATCGCCTGATGGAATTTCCCAACGGGTTGCTGGGCGTTGCGCTCGGCACTATTCTGCTGCCGTCGCTATCCAAATGCCACGCCAGCAACAACATGGCGGAATACTCGAAGCTGCTGGACTGGGGGCTGCGCCTGACCATCATGCTGACGCTGCCCGCCGCGCTCGCCTTGGGCATGATCGCCGTGCCGCTGCTGGCGACCTTCTTCCAGCACGGCGCGTTCACCGCGCACGACGTGCTGATGACGCGCCAGGCGCTGGTCGGCTACAGCGCCGGGCTGGTCGGCATGATCCTGGTGAAAATCCTTGCCCCCGGTTTTTATGCGCGGCAGGACATCAGGACGCCGGTGAAGATCGGCATCGCCACGCTGGTCGCGACGCAACTGATGAACCTCGCATTCGTCGGCTGGCTGCAGCATGCCGGTTTGGCGCTCGCCATCGGGCTAGGCGCGTGTTTCAACTCCGCGGTGCTGTTCCATCTGCTGCGCAAGCACGGCATCTACCAGCCGGAACCGGGCTGGGCAATGTTTTTCGCCAAGGTGTGCATCGCGCTGCTGGCGCTCGGTCTCGCGCTATGGTTCGGCATGGGCGCCGAGCAAGGCTGGCTGACCCGTTCCGGCTGGCCGCGCATTCTGCACTTGGCGGCGCTGGTGGCGGGCGGCGTAGCGGTATATTTTGCCGTGCTCGCCGCGCTTGGTTTTCGCCTCGGGGATTTCTCCAGGCGCGGGGTAAATTGACTCTTAAAGTTCAGCCACAGAGAGCACAGAGAATGCCAAGGCTTATCCGCCTTTAGAGCGCTCACCCAAGTGGTGAAATGGACTTCTCGCCATAATTATTTTTTGCTCTGTGAGCTCTGTGTTCTCTGTGGCTAAATTGATTTTTCTAGATTGATAAAGGTGGATTGAGGGTAGCGATGAGTGATTATTCCTATAACGTCGAAGAGGAAAGTTTTGACGATCTGGTGGTGGCGCGTTCGCACGAGACTCCCGTGCTGGTGGATATCAGCGCGGATTGGTGCGGGCCGTGCCGGGTGCTGGCGCCGCTGTTGCACAAAATGGTCTTTGCCTATGACGGCAAGTTCCTGTTGGGAATAGTGGATGCCGACGAAAACATGAAGATCGCCGGGCGGCATAAGGTGCGCGGCTTCCCGACAGTTGTGGCCTACAGCCACGGGGTGGAAATCGACCGTTTTTATAGCGCGCAGACCGAGGGTTTCCTGCGCGGCTTCATCGATCGCGTGATCGAGCGGCACGAAGCCGCTCGCTGCGATAACCGATGACTTTGCTTCATCTGCATGGAGTCTGCTGAAACATGCCCTTAACCACTCGATTCCCGATGCAGCTTGAGCGTCATGTCCCGGTCTTCGGGCATCAACACATGACCCGCGTTGTCGCTGAAACGCGCCGCTTCTTGCGTTATCAATTCGGCGCGCACATCACCACGCCCTCGTTGCTCCAGCCCCTGTTTACCACCTGCTGGATCGCCGTCAAGCTGCCGGTGATGCGGTGGTTGGAATCGACGCCCCGCGCATATCCGTTGTTGTAGGCGCGGTAGACCGGCGCGGTGCCGGCGGGACAGGCGCCGTTGACCCCTCCCGTGGTCGGCGGCGTCGACACGAAATCCAGGCTCTCGAAAGTCCAGCTCTTCACGGTGAGCTTGCGCGGATCGCCTGCGGGGATTTGCTGGTCTTTCAGCCCCTGGCATTCACTTGAATTGACCGTATAGAAATGCGAGTTCGGGCCGGGCGAGTAGCTGCCGTAGAAGCGGCAGACAGAGGTGGTGCCGCCCGACTTGAAGGTGTTGCCGGTGCGGCTCCAGCCCGGCCCCGCCATGCCGTTATCGATGGCCAGCGCTTCGTTCGGATCGGCGGTGATAAAATAATTATCAAGATTGGTGTTGTAGAACTCGGCCACCTGAATCGCAGCGCTCGCCGCCACGTTGCAGCTTCCGCTGGTCGTGACGGTCGAGGTCGGATCAGGAATGACCAGCACCGTTTGCATTCTCCCCGCAGCGATCATTTCCGCGGCGCTGGTGACATCCGCCAGACTGGTGCCGTAGCCGACGCAGAACTGTGCGCCAAGGAGATTTGATGGGTTCGCGCTGTTGAGAAGATTTACTTTGGATTGAAATTCCGACAGCATGCCAACGGTATATGGGGTCAGCACCCCGTTCTGCACCAGTTGCCAGCCGGAAGAAGTCAACTGGATCAGCACAAAGGCGTTAGGGTCGTTTGCCAGTATGTTGCCCAAGGGCACTTGCCGGATATTGGTCTCGCCGGCGAGGTCATCAGGGTTGTCGCTGACAGTGGTTACGCTCATGGCCTTGCTCAAGGTGGCGGTCAATATGCCCATCGTGCTCAGTCCATTGGCTGGCACCCAGGCAGTCACGTACACCGCGCCCTGCCTGCCCACATCGGATGCATTAAAGTTGATCGTGGTGGTGGCCGTGGCGCTGGTCGCGGTGATGTTGCTGGTGGTGTTGGCGACGAAAGGCTTCGGCTTGAAGGTGGCGGTGACATTCCTGGCCGCAGTCATCGTTACAACACATGCGCCAGCGCCGGTACAGTCGCCGCTCCAGCCGGAGAAGATGTTGCCGGAGACCGGGGTGGCAATCAGGGTGACGCTGGCACCACCGCTGAAGTTGCCGCTGCAAGTAGCACCGCAGTTGATGCTGCCCGTGCTGCTGGTGACGATGCCGCCCCCGGAATTGGCAACCGTCAGCAAATGGTTGCCCTGATTCACCGTTACGGTGGCGCTGGCGGTGTTGCCTGTGCCACCGGCATTCATGCCCGTTACCGTATAGGTGGTGGTTTCCAACGGGTTGACGTAGCCGCTTGCGTCCGCGCTGGCCGAACAGGCTGCGCTTGCGGCAGTCGCGCCTACACAGGCACCGCCTGTCCATGCATATGACGTGGCTGCCGGGCTGCAACTGGCCGTCAGTAGTGATGAACCACCTGGGGCGATTGCGGGAGGGGTGGCGGTCAGTGTGCAGGTTGGTGGAGAAATAACAACTGTTTGGCAGGGCAGCGTGAAAAAGGCATATTGGTTCCCGCTTATCGCGCCGAACTCGTATGCCACCAACCGAAACCGTGAACTATTTGAAATGCCAGGAATATTCCCGGTAAGTGTTATTGAGTTATCGGCGGTTGAGCTTGCCAAGGTCGCGGAACCAACCGATGAACTCGTACCATTTGCACCATTTGCCCAAACATTGTTCTGGAAGCCACTACCAAATGAAACAATTGAAGACGTAGTGCTGGACTTGAAATGCGATGTAGCTAAAGAGTACTCGAAACCCAACCAAGTGCCGGAGCCGCCGGTCGCTTGATTGTTGTCGACATCAATGTCGATTCCCCAGTGATAAACCTTGTTATTGAGCGGTACCGTTGGGGGGTTCAACTGAACTGTTGCAGGAAGTTGCTTCAGGTACATTTTTGCCGTCAGCATATTCCCGGAGATCGAAATATCCGCCGATTGAATATTCAGTCTGTCCGGGAGATTTGAAATCGCCGGAGAGTTCACGGTGGAACAGGAAATGGCTGACTGCGCGGCTGACGTCCAGCTCAGCAGGAGCAGCGTCAGCCATAAACCTTGCCGCAATATGGCTGTTGACGCGGCGGTGAAACTGCGCGCCCTATCCAGCAGCCATTGAAAATGTGCCTCCATATAGAATTGCTTCAGCATTTACTCCCTCTCGAAAAATCTTATTTTGGCGTAAGCTTTTGTTTCGCGCAGAATACACACAGACACAAGGCAAGTCCTGCGGCCAATAAGCGAAGATAATTTTGGAGCAGTAACTTACTCGCAATCGCTCAAAAAATCCATATGCCGAAAGGCCTATATATTTCGGCTCGGTATCATTGAATGGGGTTGAATTTTGATAACCCGGTCAGGCGGCTACGAAGCCTTTGACAGTCCGGTAGCGCCATCAAGGATACCGGCCAAACCAAGCTGCCTTGCGGCACGCACTGCCTCCAGGCGGTTATTGACACGCAAGATCTGATACACCGCAGCCACATGCACCTTGACGGTTCCTTCAGAGAGCTCGGTCATTGAGGCAATTTCCTTGTTGCTGAGCCCCGCAGCCAGATACTTTAATACCTCCATCTGGCGCGCGGTCAGGCCGTGTCCGTTGACATTCGGACGGCGCTTGCCGTTATACTCATCTTTGTGCACGACCGCCATGCCGTGTTGCCGCAAAAGCTGCGGCGGCACATAAATGCTGCCGGAAAGCGCCAACTCCAAAGCATTCAGTAGCGCCGGCACGGTTGAGCTCTTGCATACGAAACCGCTTGCGCCATAGTTCAACGTTTTGCTTATGAGGTGGCAATCTTCCTCTCCGGACACCACCACGACCGGAATATGCGGATAACGCTGGCGGAAAAATTTGACGGAAATCGCACCTTCGGCTCCGGGCGACTTTATTTCCAGCAACATCAAATTCAAATCGGGATGTTGCCCGGCAAGCGCCAAGCCTTCCCGGAAACTGCCCGCATCCAGTATCTCGTCTACGCCGCCGGGTAATTGCTGCAATATATGGCGCAGCCCTTCGCGGAACAATGTATGGTTATCAATCAGCAGAATTTTCATGTGGAATTTCCCCTTCTCCCATAGTTAAGCATCGATAAAACCGATCCTGCCAGATCGATTTGTATGGCGCTCATCTTAGGATTCCGGGATGTACGAATAAAGGAAATATCCCGCAAATATCTTGTGATTTATTACCGGAAGATATGACCTGAGGTGTTTCTTTCGGGACGAGTTCGTCTCTTGAAACCCGCCGAAACAGTCGTAGGGCGGATGAGGCCGCAGGCCGTTAACCAATGGCTTGGCCGTCGTTTTTTGACGGTCTAGCCAGATGGCTAAGTCGCCAAAAGACGGTGACATAAGCCGCTGGTTAACGCTACGCTCATCCACCCTACAAAAAATGGCATATAACCATACGACATGCTATGCGTGATGCGACACTATTGAGGATCGTATAAATGGATGACAATGCCAACCAACATTCCGTCATTCCCGCGCAGGCGGGAATCCAGTATTTCGCATGGATTCCGGCTCGCGCGTTGCGCGTCCGGAATGACGATATGGTTGTAACTCACTTATACGATCTTCAATAGCATTACAAATCATAAATTACGAAACATTATTTGGAACCTACCCGCATCCACGTAGGGCGGATGAGCCGAAGGCGTTATCCGCCGAATGGATAATCATACGGCGGAAGGCGCTACGCTTTGGCCGCAAGCTCGAAACTTCGCTACGCTCGTTTTCCGCCCTACAGGTTTTGAGCATGTTCCGTTATTTCCGGTTCGCGACACTAGGCGGACAGGTGCATCGCCTTGGCGACGACCGCGCGGGTCAGGTGCGGCGCGAACAGTTCGATGAAGTCGTACGTATAACCACGCAGGTATTCGTTCCTGCGGATCGCGATCCGCGTGGTACTGGGTTTGAACAAATGCCCCGCATCGACCATGCGCAAATGCCTGTCGCGCTCCGGGATGAAGGCCATCTTCGCGAGGATGCCGATCCCCATCCCCAGTTCCACATAGGTCTTGATCACGTCTGCATCAATTGCGGTAAGTGCGATGTTCGGCTCTATTTTTGCCGCTTCGAACGCGGCATTGATCTTGCCGCGCCCGCTGAATGCGAAGTCGTAGGTGATGATGGGGTATTGCGCGATCTTCGCCAGCGTCAGCCTCTTTTCATCCAGCAGCGGATGGCGCGGCGGAGTGATGACGCAGTGGTTCCATTCGTAGCAGGGCAGCGTGACGAGCTCGTCGTACAGCGACAGGCTTTCGGTGGCGATGCCGATGTCGGCGTCGCCGCCCAGCACCTGTTCGGCGATCTGGGTCGGATTGCCCTGGTGCAGGCCCAGCTGCACGCCGGGGTAGCGCTTGATGAATTGTTTGACCGCCTGCGGCAGGGCATAGCGCGCCTGGGTGTGCGTGGTGGCGATGGTCAGGTGCCCGCTGTCCTGCGAGTGGAATTCCTGCGCCACCTGTTTCAGGTTCCCGGCATCGTGCAGCATGCGCTGGGCGATGGCCAGCACGGCTTTGCCCGGCTCGGTGATCGCGGCGATGCGCTTGCCGTTGCGCACGAAAATCTCGATGCCCAATTCCTCTTCCAGCAGCCGGATCTGCTTGCTGACGCCGGGCTGCGAGGTGTACAGCGCATCCGCGGCGTCGGATATTTTCAGCCCCTGGCGCACGATCTCATTCAGGTAACGCAGTTGTTGAAGGTTCATGGCAGCCCTTTCAATATAACCACAGGTAATAAAATTCTAACATAAAAGTATTTAGTAATATAAGGATGGCGACCTAGAATGCGTGCCATGAATTCTACAGGGCGGTAGCGCATGGATGGTTTGTACACATTGTCGGGTTTTCTGGTGGGGCTGATCGTCGGCGTCACCGGGGTAGGCGGCGGTTCACTGATGACGCCGTTGCTGGTGCTGTTCTTCGGCGTTTCTCCGGCGACCGCAGTCGGCACCGACCTGCTGTATGCGTCGCTGACCAAGTCGGTCGGCGGCTGGGTGCATGGCCGCAACGGCTCGGTGGACTGGAAGGTGGTCGGGTTGCTCGGCCTGGGCAGCCTGCCCGCGGCGGCGGTCACGATAGCCCTGCTGAAATATCTGGCGCTGGACGAGAAGACGTTGCGCAGCCTGGTGACCGGCATGTTGAGCGTGGCGCTGTTGCTGACCGCTGCCGCGCTGCTGCTGAAAACGCAGATCAGGAAAATTGCGCGGCGCAAGGATGGCACGGTGTACGAATTGCACCACCGTTACCTGCCCGCCGCGACGATAGCGACGGGCGTCGTCGTCGGGGTGCTGGTGACGGTTTCCTCGGTCGGCGCGGGCGTGCTGGGTACGGTCGCGTTGCTGTTCCTGTATCCGCGCATGTCTGCGGTGAGGGTGGTGGGCACCGACATCGTGCATGCCGTGCCGCTGACGGCGATTGCCGGCATGGGGCACATGGCGTTGGGCACGGTGGACCTGGTGCTGCTGGGCAGCCTGCTGCTGGGTTCGCTGCCCGGCATCTACCTCGGCAGCCACCTGAGCGCGAAAGTGCCGGAAAAGGTATTGCGCCCGCTGCTGGCGACCATGCTGCTGATTATCGGCGCCCGGATGGCGCTGCATTAGTCTGAACAAACCTGGAAAAGCAAATTAGCCACAGAGAACACAGAGGAAAACAAACGGTTGTAACGCAGGAGTGAATCGCCTTTTGGGTGAAGCTACAAAAAGTGGATGAGCCACGTGTCTCTCTGTGTTCTCTGTAGCATCTGTGGCTTGAACTACAGTTTTTAGGGTATGGATTTAATTAAAGGAAAAGCGCGATGAGTACAAGCACACAAAATTTGCCCGAGTCCAAAGATTTGTCAGACTTGGCGGAAATCGGCCATTTCGAGCAAACCGTCCGGGCATTCAATGCCGGCGCCCTGGACCTGGACCGCATGACTGCGGCGCGCCTGCAACACGGCGTGTACGGCCAGCGCCAGCCGGGTTTGCACATGCTGCGCATCAAGGTGCCCGGCGGGCGCCTGACGCCCGATCAACTGGATGCGGTTGCGGATGTCACCGGGAGCTACTCGCAGAAGGGCATCGCGCATGTCACCACGCGCCAGTCGATCCAGACGCATTTCGTCCCGCTCGACAGCACGCCCGCCGCGATGCGCCGTCTGGCAAAGGCCGGCATGACCACGCGCGAAGCGTGCAGCAATACGGTGCGCAACATCACGGCTTGCAGCCTGTCCGGCGTGTGCCCGCGCGAACACGTCGATGTGACGAAGCATGTAGGCGATGTGGTGAAGCATTTCTTGCGCAACCCGCTGAACCAGCAATTGCCGCGCAAGTTCAAGATCGGTTTCTCGGCTTGCGAGGCGGATTGCGCGCAATCCCTGCTGCACGATTGCGGCGTGGTCGCAGTCAAGAAAAACGGCCGGCACGGCTTCATGGTCAGGGCTGCCGGCGGGTTGGGGCACAAGCCGCGCGAGGCGATCGTGGTCGAGGAATTCATTCCGGAGCACGAGCTACTGTTCGCGATCGAGGCCTTGGTGACGCTGCATAACAAATACTCCGACCGCACCAGGCGCGCGAAATCGCGCATCAAGTTCCTCGTCGAGCGTTTCGGCGTGGACGGGTTCCGGGAAAAGTATTGCGAAGAATTCGAGCGCACCTGGCAGGCGCTTGCCGGCCAGCCGTACCCGAAAGGCGAGTGGCGCGCGCAAACCGGCGATCAGGCTCCCGGCCAGGGCGCACCGCGCAAGTTGTTCGCGCAACACCAACCGGGTTTGTTCGTGCTGCCGGTCGCGTTGCCGACAGGCGACATCACGCCGGTGCAGTTGCATGGCCTCGCCGCGTTGCTGCGCGCGCACGGGTTGGGCGAGATTCGCACCACGCAGGATCAGAACCTGACGATCCTCAACGTGCCGCAGGCCAACGTGCCCGCGTTGCGTGCCGGCCTGTCCGCGCTCGGGCTGCGCGAGCCGGAGACTGGCGACAACGTGGTGGCCTGCCCCGGCTCATCGACCTGCCGCCTGGGCATCACCGCCAGTATGCTGGCCGCGCCGGAGCTTTCCGGCGGGCAAGCCGATTTGAACATACGCGTTTCCGGTTGCCACAACGGTTGCGCGCAACCCGAGACCGGCGACATCGGCATTTACGGGGAAGGCAAACGCCTGCACGGCAAACTGGTGCCGCATTACCAGATGTATTTTGCCGGCAGCGGCATGTCCGGCAGCGGCGCCAGTGGGGGTGCCTTGGCCTTGAAAGGGCCTTTGCTGCCGGTGGTGCGCATCAAGCAGGCCATCGAGCGCGTACAAAAGGCGCATCTGGAAAGCGGGGAGGCAAGCTTCTTTGCGTGGGCACGCGCCCGTGAAGCAGGCTATTTCAGACAACTGCTGGCCGATCTGGCGGAAGTGAAGCAGGGAGAGTTGCATTCGGTGATGCGCGATTACGGCGAAACCACGGATTTCCGCGTGCTGAATCTGGGCGGCGGAGAATGCGCGGGCGTGTCGCAGGTGATGATCGGCGCGAACTTCTTCGAGGCCGCACATGAGCGCGAATACCGCAACGCGCTGGTGTTCCAGCGCAAGTTCGGCGAGGCGGCGCAATGCGACGAAGCGATCCTGCGCCTGCTCGGCTCGGGCGTGGCGCAATTGCTGGGTGGCTCTCGCCATGACGACCTGCGCAAGCTTGCCGTGCAATTGCAGCAACTGATACCCGGCGCTATTGCCGATGAATTCATGCAGGTCGCCATTGCGTTGACGGATACAGGCGAAATCAGCGGCGAACAGCTTGCGCCGATCAGCGCTGCGGTGGACAACTGGACGGTGAAGGTCGCGGCATTCGCGGCGGAACAGGATGCGCAGCTCGACCTGAATGAAGCGGTAGCCGGTTTGGCGGTATAGGAGACAGGAACATGCAACAGAAAATCGATCAGGTGGTAACGGTATTGCAGCAAGCAGTGCGCGACTTTGCGCCGGTCTGCTTCGCCAACAGCTTGGGTGCGGAAGACATGGTGCTGACCGATATTATCGCCAACCACCATCTGGACATCGAGATGTTCAGCCTGGACACTGGGCGCTTGCCGCAACCGACTTACGACCTTATGCAGGAAGTGAGCGACCGCTACAGCGTGCCGTTGAAAGTGTATTTTCCGGACAGCGCTGCGGTGGAAATGTATGTCTCGCAAAACGGCATGAACGGTTTTTACGGCAGCGTGGAGAGTCGCAAAGCATGCTGTTTCGTGCGCAAGGTCGAGCCGTTGCGCCGCGCGTTGCGCGGCAAGAAAGCGTGGGTCACCGGATTGCGCCGCGACCAGGCGGTCACGCGCGGCAACCTCGAGGTATCCGCATACGATGCCGATTTCGGCCTGCATAAATTCAACCCGCTGCTGGAATGGTCGAACAAGGACGTGTGGGCATACATCAGACAGCACGATGTGCCCTACAACAAGCTGCACGACCAGTTCTACCCCAGCCTCGGCTGCGCGCCCTGCACGCGCTCCATCTCGCCGGGCGAAGACATCCGCGCCGGCCGGTGGTGGTGGGAGGATCCAGCAAGCAAGGAGTGCGGCTTGCACGTAAGCCAAGGCTCGCTTCAGGCGAGCAGGATCAGGATACAGGAAATAGCGGATCGGGCTGGTGCAGAGCAAAACGTGAGTGCATAGGCGCATGCAAAAAACAAAAGCAAATCAGCCACAGAGATCACAGCGGCCACAGAGAAAACGGTGTTGCCTCTCTCTGTGTACTCCGATAGAACTACTAGCCATTCGACTAGGCGAGTAAACGACACTCGCCAAGTCGCTGGTTATGTGATCTCTGATGCAACCACTAGCCATTCCACTAGGCTGCCAAATTACGGCAGCCAAGTGGCTGGTTATGTGGCAATAAAGGTTTATAGAACGGAAAACATCATGAAACTGGATGACCTTAATATGACAAGGCACATATTTACCCACCTGGACGCGCTGGAAAGCGAATCCATCCACATCATGCGCGAAGTCGCGGCGGAGTGCAAAAACCCGGCGCTGCTGTTTTCCGGCGGCAAGGACTCCATCGTGATGCTGCGCCTCGCGGAGAAGGCCTTCCGCCCGGCGAAATTTCCGTTTCCGCTGGTGCATATCGACACCGAACACAACTTTCCCGAAGTGATCGAATGCCGTGATAAATTGGCCGCCGATCTCGGCGAGCGCCTGATCGTGCGCTCGCTGGAAGACTCGATCAAGCGCGGCAGCATCGTCATCAAAAACCCGGAAGCGCCGCGCAACCCGCACCAGTCCGTGACCCTGCTGGAGACCATCGCCGAGTTCGGCTTCGACGCCTGCATGGGCGGCGCGCGGCGCGACGAGGAAAAGGCGCGCGCCAAGGAACGCATCTTCTCGTTCCGCGACGAGTTCGGCCAATGGGATCCGAAGAACCAGCGCCCCGAGCTGTGGGACATCTACAACACGCGCGTCCATCCGGGCGAGAACATCCGCGTGTTCCCGATTTCCAACTGGACCGAGATGGACATATGGGAATACATCGCGCGCGAGAAGCTGCATATCCCGGAAATCTACTACGCGCACGAGCGCGAAGTGATCCGCCGCGGCAATTCGGTGATCCCGGTGTCGCATCTGGTGCAGCCAAAACCCGGCGAAAAAGTGGAAGTGCTCTCGGTGCGCTTCCGCACCGTGGGCGACATGACCTGTACCGCGCCGGTGGAATCGCACGCGCACAACGCGCAGGAGATCATCGAGGAAACTTCGGTTACGCGCATCACCGAACGCGGTGCGACGCGCATGGACGACCAGACTTCGGATGCTTCGATGGAGCTGCGCAAGAAGGAAGGGTATTTCTGAACTGTCATTCCGGCGAAGGCCGGAATCCAGGTAATAAATGAAGCTCCCCGCAACGCGGGGACAAAGTCAAAGGCATATTGAATAAAACCGCTGGATTCCGGCCTGCGCCGGAATGACGAAGCTGCAAAAATTTGAGGTTATATTATGAGCAATGCGACACAACTACTCCGCTTCATCACCGCCGGCAGCGTGGACGACGGCAAGAGCACGCTGATCGGGCGGCTGCTGCACGACTCAAAATCCATTTTCGAGGATCAGCTATCGGCCATCTCCAGGACCAGCGAGAAACGCGGCATGGCCGCCGTCGACCTGTCGCTGCTCACCGACGGCCTGCAGGCCGAGCGCGAGCAGGGCATCACCATCGACGTGGCGTACCGCTACTTCGCTACCCCTAAAAGAAAGTTCATCATCGCCGATACGCCGGGGCACGAGCAGTACACGCGCAATATGGTGACCGCCGCCTCCACCGCCAATCTCGCCGTCATCCTGGTCGATGCGCGCAAGGGCGTGCTGACACAGACGCGCCGCCACACCTTTCTGGCCGGCCTGGTCGGCATCCCGCATATCGTGCTGGCGGTGAACAAGATGGACATGGTGGATTATTCCGAAGCGAGATATAACGAAATCTGCCGGGAATATCTGAAATTCGCCGCGCAGCTTGGCTTGAACGACGTCACCTGCATTCCGTTATCGGCGCTGATGGGCGACATGGTGGTGGAGCGCGGCGATAACCTGGGCTGGTACCGGGGCGCAACGCTGATGGAGCTGCTGGAGAACATCGCCATCGATTACGACGTCAACACCGCCGATTTCCGTTACCCGGTGCAGTGGGTGTGCCGGGTTCATGGAAGCGACTTTGGTTCCGACATAACCCGCCAAAGCGGATTAATCTCCACCGAAACCGTTGATGAAGCCAACGGTTTTAGGGGCTACATGGGACGCATCGAGTCGGGCGAAATCGCGGTGGGCGACGAAATCATCGTGCTGCCTGCCGGACGCAAAAGCCGCGTGAAGGAAATCGTCACTTACGACGGCAAGCTGCAGCGCGCCTGCGCGCCGCAATCCGTCACACTCACGCTGGAAGACGAAATCGATATTTCTCGCGGCGACATGTTCGTAAAAGCCGGCGGCTTGTCATGGGGTGCGCACACTTCGGATGCTGGTACACTCCCGAATGTCGCCAAGGAGTTTACGGCGATGCTGTGCTGGCTGTCCGAAACGCCGCTCGACAAGAATCGCAAATATGTCGTCAAGCACACCACGCGCACGGCAAAGTGCCTGTTTGCGAGCCTCGATTTTCGTGTGGATGTGAACACGCTGGAGCAGCACGAGACCGCGGCGCTCAACATGAACGATATCGCGCGCGCGACGATGAAGGTGCAGCAACCGCTGGCGCTCGACCGCTACAGCAGGAACCGCTCTACCGGAAGCTTTATCGTGATCGACGAGGCGACGAATGATACGGTGGCGGCGGGCATGGTTGCCTGAGGCGGTGTGAAGTGCAATGGTGCAAGCCGGCGGGGAGCAACTGCGAACCCCGGCTGATTCGACATCTCAGGATGGGCGTTTCGCGGACGCCAAATGCCGGTTCGTGCCTCACGCCGGCCGGTGTGCTATTCTTCCGGCTGGTCAGCTTGTTATCATCGGCTGCCGCAGCGACCGCTTGAATCGGTGCAGCGATCGAAAAAGCGGCTATTAAATGGATGCGGAATGGCCTGTGCGATCAATAAATGCAGCAACCATGCGGCTTCCGTACCATCAACGCGGATTACCGCAGCAGCTACCGTACCAGAGTTGATGCCTGCCCGAAGGAGGAGATATGAAAACGAGACCCGCGATTCTCGCCCTGTCTGCCGTGCTGCTGATCGGTTTTGCGACGGTCGCTGAAGCCAAGAAGTTTGGAGGAGGTAAATCCTCCGGATCGTCAGCTGCTCCGGCCAAGAAGCCGGGCAACAAGGCCGACGAGCCGTCGGAGCCGAAGGGCGGGTCAACGGTGAGCATCCGCCTGCCAGGCCCGGGCGGCGGCAACTCGTCGACGGGCAGCACCGCGATGTCGGTTGGAGCCGCAGCTCTCGGAGCCGCCGCCGGCTCGGCTTCCGCCAGGAACCTCAGCCCCGAGGAAGCGAAGAAAACCCTTGAGAAACAAGCGCTGAAGGAGCAACGCGCCCAAAAGGCGGAGGAGGAACGCAAGGCCGAGGAAACACGCAAGAAGGAAGAGCAGAAACAGCTCTGGGACAAAGCTGCAGTTGTGCTGGCGGAAAAAGAAAAACGAGAGAAACTGGAGGCTGCGCACCTGACCCAGATCAAGAATGAGAAAGAGATCGAACGCCAGCGCAAGGCCCGCGAGAATCTTTGTGTCATCAAGCCGGTCATGACCGACGCCGAAATCGCGCTCTGCAAGGAAGTCTGGCGCTAAGCGTCTATTCCAGCACGTTTCATACCATTCACAGAAATTGTTATTCGACGAAAATGCGCACGGCTCGAAGCAACGCCCGTCTTTACGTATACGTACGGCAACTTTTATCTTGGGCTGATTCGTGACCCGGAAATGCGGTTTCTACTTTAGAGCGCCTAACATAATGGAATGCGTGTGCGGCTGAGGCATTCGGCTGCGGCACAAGGCGCGCCGGCGCCGGGTCGGGCTTTGGCGGCGTGTCTGCGCGCAACGCCGCCAAAGCCCGACGCAGCTCGTATTTCATTATGTTAGGCGCCCTTGAGCAATTGCTTTGGTGATTCCGAATTATGCCTTATCTCAATATACCCGCATCTCCTCAGGAAAACTGTCACTGAAAAAGTGAAAATGCAAGTCATGATAAAGGCAAGTGAAGCTAAATTTTATCGGAAACAAACCAGCTTCGATGCTTTACGCTGGATATTTGCCATAGCGGTGATGATTGCCCACAGTTTCGCATTGCTTCGCCTTGCTGACCCATTGGAAAGATACAGTGGGTTTTACTACGATTTCGGCAAGCTGGGGGTTACCGGTTTTTTTTCAATTAGCGGTTATCTTGTCGCCGCCAGTTGGCTTCGCAACCCTGCCATGCTACGGTTCGTGAAAGCGCGTGTGTTGCGCATTATGCCTGGGCTAGTGGCGGGGCTGTTATTTGGCGTACTGGTTGCTGCATCGGTTGCGGACAAGCCGCAAGAATTCCTGTTCAACTCGCATGTTTGGCGCTGGGTCTGGCACAACACACTATTTATATGGAAGGGGTTTGGCGCCCAGCTAGCCGGCGCTTTTCCTGACAATCCCTTTCCCCACGGGGCCAATGGTTCACTATGGACTCTTACATATGAAATTCGCTGCTACGCTGCTGTCCTGATAATGGGCATCCTGGGTTTATTGCGCCGTCAATCGGCAGTGGTGTTATCCTCAATCATGTTGATATTGATTTACTTCATAAAAGTATTTTCCGGAGCAACCGTTCAGCTTCAATACCTCGAACTCTGCCTGGCATTCGCCATGGGCATGTTGATTGCGGTGTGTGGATTTCGCGCAGCCTTCGCGCTCGCCGTTTCCACGCTGTTGGCCGCGTTGGCAGCCACGATGCTGCACTGGCCTGGAACTCGCTGGTTTTATGCGCCTTTGCAGTTCGCCATTGCGCTTGCAGTTTTATACATCGCGATGTCGCCATGGCTCAAACGGTTTGCACCAGGAAAAGGTGACTACTCATACGGGCTATATGTCTATGCATTTCCATTACAACAGCTTGCGATTGTGTTACTAGGCACGGAGGCAACACCGTGGGCAGTGTTCGCTTTGACAATTGCCGCAACCACACCAATTGCCATACTGAGCTGGCATATGCTGGAAAAGCCTGCTTTGTCGCTGGTAGACCGCTCGGTGAAGGCGGCGCGGAAGGAAATATCTGAATGTATCGACGACGGCTCTGAATCTAAATCCGGCAATTATCAGGTCGCTGCGGCACAAAAATCAGTCTAACGAAAAACTGATGATGCCCGATCCGATTGCCACGGCGGCTATAAACGTTTTGCGGCATAGGCCGATTTATACATAGCGACATAAATCTACTGCGCGATTACCCAGCGGACAAGCAGTAAGGTTTCAGGCATTTCTTATTTGCATGGTCAGCCAAGCCTCGATATCGCGCAATTCCTCTTCGCATACAGAATGCGGCATGCCGTATTCATGCCATTCCACCGCGTAACCCAATTCCAGCAGCGTGTCTTTTGAAGCTGCCCCCAGCGCGTAAGGCACGACCGGATCGCTGCGCCCGTGCGCCATGAAAATGGGAGTTTGCCGGGCATTTGCCGAGGCTTCCTGAACGAGGTTCCCGGCCAGCGGCAAGTAGGCGGAGAGCACCAGCACTCCGCCCAGCGGGACGGTCTGGCGCAACGCGGTGTGCAGCGCGATGGCGCCGCCCTGGGAAAATCCGGCCAAAAAGATGTTGCCCGGCGCAACCCCGCGCGCCACTTCCTGCGCGATCAGCGCCTCGACGGCGGCCTGCGAGCGGTAAATACCCTCTTCATCCTGCTGCGCGTCGATGCTAGGATGGGCGATGTCATACCAGGCGCGCATCACGAACCCGCCGTTGATGGTCACCGGGCGCTGCGGCGCATGCGGAAAAATATAGCGCACCGCGACGGGCAGATTCATCTCGCCGGCGACGGGCACAAAGTCCTGCCCGTCCGCACCCAGGCCGTGCAGCCAGATGATGCTGTGTTGCGGCTGCCTGCCGGAATCGAGCGCGATGTGCGGAAGAACGGAAGCCATGTCTGTCGTTATCCTGAAAAGTTGATAAAAAATCTGTTGCAATGTCGCGCTGGCGGAATGTTATTCATCCGCCACGCGTATTTCCGAAATGACCATCTCGCCGGCGATTTGCCCTGCGCGGTCTATCATGCGGATCTTGACCGGCAGCAGGCGGTACTCCAATCCCAGCCAGATATCCAGGCCCTCTTCTCCCTGGGCGTGAATTTTGCGCAACGGCAGTGCGCGCAGCTCGCCGAGGCCGGACTGGATCGCTTCTTCTTCTCCGGCGACAAGCTCATAGCTTTCCAGTTTTTTGCCGTTGCTGATATGCACCGGTATCGTGCCCTTACCCAGCTCCAGTTGCGGGAGCTGGTAGAGAAAGCTGATGATATCCTGGGTCTGTTCGGGCAGCGGCGCGCTGTTGCCGTTCGAAAAAGACAGCAATTTTTCTTCCCAAGAAAATTTCGCTTCGAACGATTCTTTGCCCTTGGAGGTGTTCCTTGTTTCACTGAACTTGACGGGGCGCAACCCTTGGGCCGTCAGGATGCCGCTGCTTTGCTGGTCCGATTCAAAGGCCTTGAAAATGCTCGCCAGGCCGGTGGTGTTCATGCCGACCCTGAGAGTGTAGCTTTTGTCGTTGCCGATTTCCAGGCGGTGGCGCGCCTCGCCGATTCTGAAAGCCGTCCCTTGGTAGGCGATAAAAGTGAGTTGCGCGTGTTTGGGAAACGGATGCGCGGGCCGGGTTTCTTCCAGCATTTTATCGGGCGTATCGTCAATTGCCAGAGATTGCGGCCCCGGAACGATTTGTGGGCTTGGGGCGATTTGCGGTTCTTCCGTCTGGGTGTTTTCAGCCGGTTTGTTTCCCGGCGGTGACTTCTCCGGCATATACGGAGCAGATCGTGGTTTGGCCTTAGGCTTCTTGAATGCTGCGGGTTTTGCGGCAATTTGGGGCAGCGGCTCCAGCTTTGCGGTGAGCGGCGGCGGCGCTTCGCCTGACGGCAACCTGACCTGCGGCACGAGCAGCACGATGGCGTGAATTAATACCGACAGCGCTATGGCCAATGCGGCTCTTCCGGTCAAGGTGCGCGGTAATGCGATCACGGCCTGATGATGTTGAGTTTGCTCAGCACTTGGGTAAATCGGTCGCCGTTGGCCTCGGTGACAATCATTTTGCATGGCAGGTTGTGGTATTGCGTGGCCAGCCAGATTTCGGTGCGGCTTTCCCCCGGTTTGGCCTGATTGTCGAGATAGGTAACCTTGTATTCTCCTGCTGGAACCTTGAGCGTTTGATTGCGTGTGATGGCGTAGCGGTAGTTATCCAGCTTGCTGCCATTGGTCATCGGAAAATCCAGCGTGGCGGCATTCTGCAACGGCAGAAACATGAACTGATACATCGCGCTCAAGCGGTCTTGTGTGCCGTTTGGCAGCGCGACAACTGTGCGCTGCGCCTGATGGATCAGGGTGAGCCGTTTGCCATCCCAATCGAATTCGGCACTGCTGTTCCTGTTCTCGTCGAGTTCGCGCCGGTGGTTGAAGCGCAGCGGTTGCAGGCCTTGCTTGCCGACCATGCCGCTGCTGTCGATGAAAATCTTTTCCGGCTTGAGCGCTGCCAGCAGGCCGACTGGCGCCCAGACGCTGGACAGCGTGTAGCGATCCTTTTCGCGCGTATAGGTCTCCCTGACTTCAACCCTCAGACCATCTTTGTAAACATCATAGGTGGCTTGCACGTTGCTCGGCGGGGCGGCGAAGGCAGCGGGCGGAAGACAGAGGACAGAAGACAGAAATAGCGCCGCGGCGAAGCCGCGTTTTTTATATGGGGTGCCGCGATGCGGCGCGCAACCTTCTGTCCTTTGCCCTCTGTCCTCTGTCATCTGTTCATTCCAGCCCGGGTGAGAACAACGCAAAACCGGATTGTTCGCGATGCAGCAACCGGACATGCCCATCGTCGCGCAGTTCAATCTGGCCCGCGCACAGCCAGCGGATAGCTTGCGGGTAGATGCGATGCTCTTCGCACAATACCCGCGCCGCCAGCGTTTGTTCGGTGTCGCCGCACAGTACCGGTACGGCGGCCTGGATGATGATCGGGCCGTGATCGAGATCGGGGGTGACAAAATGCACCGTGCAGCCGTGTATCTTTACTCCGTCTTGCAGGGCACGCGCATGGGTGTGGAGGCCGCCGTAGGCGGGTAATAGCGAGGGATGAATGTTGACCAGCCTGCCGCGGTAGCGCGCCACAAAGCCCGCGGCGAGGATGCGCATGAAACCTGCCAGCGCCACGAAGTCGGGATGGAACGTATCGATGAGCCCGGCCAGTGCGGCGTCGAAGCTCTCGCGATCCGCGTAGTTGCGATGCTCGATGACGGCGGTCGGAATGCCATGCGCCTGCGCAATCCCCAGTCCGCCCGCATCCGCGCGGTTGCTGATGACCGCCGCGATGCGGCAGGGCAGCTTCGCTTCCAGCATGGCCTGCAGGTTGCTGCCTCGGCCGGAAATGAGGATGACGAGTTTTTTCACTGAGTATCCAAATAAAAATCAGGCGTAGGCCGGGCTTAACCAGCGACTTGGCTGCCGTATTTTGGCGGCCTAGCCGAATGGCTATGCAAAGCTCGCCCGACATGGTGGGCATAGCCCACATCCCGCGACACGTTACTGGCAACGCCAGCCGTTTGCGGGAGCGGGTGTGAGGTGGCCATTCCCGCCCCGGATGCTTCGCATCGCCGTGTCATGGCCACCACCCTACAAAACCTGTGTTTGATGCTCGTCGCCGTTGCGCGCGCGTATCGCCCCGATGACGGCCGCGCGTTCGCCGACCGCGTTGAGCTGCGCCAGCGCGGCATCCGCATCGGCCTTGTCCACGACGATCACCATGCCGATGCCGCAATTAAAGGTGCGGTACATTTCCTGTGGCGCGACATTGCCCATTTCGCGCAGCCAGCCGAACAGTTTCGGAGTATGCCAAGCCTTGCCGTCCAGTTGCGCCACGACATTCTCCGGCAACACGCGCGGCACGTTTTCCAGCAGGCCGCCGCCGGTAATGTGCGCCATGCCTTTCACGGTAAGCTGCTGCATCAGCGCCAGCAGCGGCTTCACGTAGATACGCGTCGGCGCCATGATGCAGTCGGCCAGTGTGCGCTCGCCGTCGAACTTTACATTTAAATCCGGCTTGCTGCGCTCGATGATCTTGCGCACCAGCGAATAGCCGTTGGAATGCGCGCCGTTCGAGGCGAGGCCGATCACCGCGTCGCCCGCCTTGATATCTTTGCCGCTGATGATGCCGGACTTCTCCACCACGCCGACGGCAAAACCGGCGAGGTCATATTCGCCGGGCGGATACATGCCGGGCATCTCGGCGGTTTCTCCGCCGATCAGCGCGCAACCGGCCTGCTCGCAACCGTAAGCGATGCCCTTGATGACTTCGGTGGCGGCCTCCACGTCGAGCTTGCCGCAGGCGAAATAATCGAGGAAGAACAACGGTTCCGCGCCCTGCACCAGAATGTCGTTGACGCTCATGCCGACCAGGTCGATGCCGACCGTGTCGTGGCGGTTCAGCTCGAAGGCCAGTTTGAGCTTGGTGCCCACCCCGTCGGTGCCGGACACCAGCACCGGCTCCTTGTATTTTTTGGAGATTTCCACCAGCGCGCCGAAGCCGCCGATGCCGCCCAATACTTCCGGGCGCAGGGTGCGCTTGGCGAACGGCTTGATGTTCTCGACCAGGCGGTCGCCAGCATCGATATCGACACCCGCGTCGCGGTAGGACAGTGGATTGAGTTGGCTCAAGTTGAGTTCTCGCTTTCTTAAAGGTAAAGTGCCGCAAGTCTTCCCTGCGGATTTTACCCGAAATGACCCCAACCCGCTTTGCCGCCGTGCGATGGCTGTCCTTCGCCGCAGCGGTTGTCCTGGTGCTGTATCTGCTCGGCCCGATCCTCACGCCGTTCGTCGCGGCGGGCATTCTCGCCTACATCTGCAACCCGCTGGTGCAGCGTCTGAGTATTCACAAAGTGCCGCGCACACTCGCGGTGGCGCTGGTGATGGGCGGCTTGCTGCTGCTGTCCGGCTCGCTGCTGCTGATCATGCTGCCGCTGCTGGAAAAAGAGATCGGCCTGTTCGTGACGCGCCTGCCGGACTGGATCGAGGCGGCGCGCACGCGCTTGCTGCCACAGTTGCAGCAATGGTTCGGCGTCAGCGTCGAATGGGACAGCCAGGCGCTGAAGAACCTGCTGCTCAGCCATTGGCAAAGCGCGGGCGGGATGGCGGGCAAACTGCTGCCGTGGCTCGGCAGCGGCGGCGGTGCGATCGTCGGCGCGCTGGTCAACCTGCTGCTGATTCCGGTGGCGATGTTCTACCTGCTGCGCGACTGGGATGCGCTGGCCGCGCGGCTCGATGAACTGATCCCGCGCGGCTGGTACGCCAAAGTGACAGAGATTGCCGGTGAGGTTGATCGCGTGCTGGCGGAATTCCTGCGCGGACAGATTTCCGTGATGCTGCTGATGAGCGCGTATTACGTTGCGGTGCTGTGGCTGACCGGGCTGGAGTTTGCGCTGCCGATCGGCATCCTCGCCGGAATGCTGGTGTTCGTGCCGTATCTGGGCATGATCCTCGGCCTGTCGCTCGCGACGCTCGCGGCGGTGATGCAGTTTCCCGGCTTCGGCGGCGTACTGTGGGTGTGGGCGGCATTCGGCACGGGGCAACTGCTCGAAGGGATGGCGGTCACGCCGTGGCTGGTCGGCGACCGCATCGGCCTGCATCCGCTGGCGGTCATCTTCGCGCTGCTCGCCTTCGGGCAATTATTCGGCTTCTTCGGCCTGCTGCTGGCCTTGCCGCTGTCCGCGATCCTGCTGGTCGCGCTGCGCCACGGCAAGGCATGGTATCTCGCCAGCGAGATGTACAACAAACCATGAGCCATGCTCTCCCATATGGCGCAGGCCGGGCTGTAGAGCGGATGAGCGTAGCGTTATCCGCCGCAAGGTTGCATGGCTCACAAACGCCGGAAGGCGCTACGCTTTGGCCGCAAGCCCGAAACTTCGCTACGCCCGTTTTTCGACCTTCGCCGGCTTCATCTTGTAAAAAGAATTTTAAGAGGCTTTCTTGAGCCAGTTACTGCTCGACATCGCTCCCGAGTGGCAGCCGACCCTCGACAACTTCGTCGCGGGGCGCAACCTCGAATTGCTTTCGGCGCTGCGCCACGCGCTGGCGGGCGGCAGCGAGCGCAGTTTTTACCTGTGGGGCGAGGCCGGCAGCGGCAGGAGTCATCTGCTGCAAGCCTGCGTGCAGGCCGCACTGGACGCGCAGCACAGCGCAGGCTATGCGCGTGGCAGCGTACCGCAGCCTGCCGAGGTGGTGGCGGTGGACAATGTCGAGCAGCTCGACGATGCCGCGCAAATCGGATTGTTCGATCTATATAACCGGATGCGCGACAGCGGCGGCATGCTGCTGGTCAGCGGCACACAGGCACCGCTGCATCTGCTGCTGCGCGACGACCTGCGCACCCGCCTCGGATGGGGTCTGGTGTATCAGGTGCACGGGCTGAGCGACGAAGAAAAAGCCCAGGCGCTGGTGCAGCATGCGCAGTTGCGAGGTTTCGCGCTGCCGCCTGAGGTCACGCAATATTTACTGCGTCACGGACGCCGCGACCTGCCCAGCCTGGTGGCGGCGCTGGACGCGCTGGACGCGCATTCGCTGCGCATGCACCGTGCGCCGTCGGTGCCGTTGCTGAAAGAAATTCTGCAACATGAACTGGAGTTGAAATGAGCGTAGCCCGGATGGAATGCAATGGAATCCGGGAAATTTCTGTGGACATGCGCCGCTTCCCGGATTCCGCTTCGCTTCATCCGGGCTACGGCCTGTTTTCTGAAAGGTAATAGAAGTGAATTTAGCCTTGTTCGATCTGGACAACACCCTACTGAACGGCGACAGCGATTTCGAGTGGTCGCAATTCCTGATCCGCATCGGCGTGCTCGACCGCGAGCTGTTCGAGGTGAGGAATCTCGCCTTCTACGAGCAATACAAGGCCGGGACGCTGGACATTCACGAGTTCCTGGATTTCCAGTTGAAGCCGCTGTCGCGCCATTCCCGCAAGACGCTGGACGAGTGGCACCGGCAATTCATGCGCGAGAGCGTGCTGCCGATGATCACCCCGCTGTCGCGCGAACTGGTGCAGCGCCATCGCGCGGCGGGCGACGTATGCGCCATCATCACCGCGACCAACAGTTTCGTCACCGCGCCGATCGCCCGCGAATTCGGCGTCGAGCACCTGATCGCCACCGAGCCGGAACACCGGGGTGGAGAGTTCACCGGAAATGTGGCGGATGTGCCGTGCTTCCGCGAAGGCAAGATCGTCCGCCTGGAAAACTGGCTGGCCGGTCGCGGCTGGACGCTGGACAGCTTCGCCGACAGCACGTTCTACAGCGATTCGCTGAACGACCTGCCGCTGCTGCGCAAAGTGAAACACCCGGTTGCAGTCAATCCGGACGAAACGCTGCGCGCCCATGCCAGGCAGCACGGCTGGCAAATGATCAGCCTGCGCTGACCACACCCGTAATCATTGAAACCAGCAAACCCCATTTGCGGGCGGCATGCGGTAAGCATATTGATAAAATCACACAACAAATACCGAATTGATCGGCATTTTCCTGGAAGCCACTCATCCATAAAAATCAACCATTCGTCCCGATGAACTGACGGTATCGTAACAGCCTAATAATTTGTACAGTATAATTTCCCCACTTGGCAAACTTATCGAAAGGTAAGGGCGCAAAGTCACCGGCCTAAGGGATGCTATGGCAGCGGGACTGCGGCGCGGATGTTCGTCCGCGCGCATGATCTGCCGGCTCCCCGCAGTCTTTGAAAGAATATGGAAAATAACTGCTCTGTGGGGATGGTGCATGGAACCATATCTTAAACTTGACGATGCGGTGCTTATGCACGGGCAGGTAGCGCTGCTCGATCATGCCGATTTCCAGCTCAACAAGGGCGAGCGCGCCGGCTTGATCGGGCGTAGCGGCTGCGGAAAATCCGGCATGCTGAAAGCGCTGGCCGGACAAGTTGAACTGGGAGATGGGTCTGTGTGGCGCGCGCCCGGTGCGCGAATCTGTTATGTGTCCCCGGAACCGGAACTTGACGCAAACGCGACCGTTTTCGATGAAATTGTCCGCGGAGCGGGCAACCTGCGCCAGTTGCTTGCCGATTACCACCAACTGACACGCAAACTTGCGGAGGCGGACGCTGATTTCAACGGCCTGATCGAAGCGATGCAGCCCCTGCAAATCCAGCTCGAAGCCGGAGACGGATGGGCGGCGCAGGAGCGTATCGAGACGGCCATCGAGCTACTGTATCTGAATGCCGATGCGCGCATCGGGGATATTTCCGCCGCTGCGCGCCAGCGCGTGGCGCTGGCGCAAGCGCTGGTGGCACAACCAGATGTGTTGATCCTGGACGAACCTACCAGCCATCTCGACTTCCCCGCCATCAAATGGATCGAGGGGCTGCTCAAGAATTATGGCGGCAGCGTGCTGCTGGTCACACATGACCGCAGCTTTCTCGACGATGTCGCCACCCGCATCGTTGAACTGGAGCACGGCAAGCTCGCCAGTTTCCACGGCAACCTCTCCGCATATCTGCACGTCAAGAAACAGCAGTTGAAAGAAATTGCAATCCGGGACGCAAAGTTCGATATGGGGCTGGCGCAGGAAGAGTTATGGATGCGCCGGAGCATCAAGGCGCGGCACACCCGCAACGAAGGGCACGCGCAACGATTGGAACAGTTGCGCCGCGAGCGCGATGTAAGGCGCGAACGTGCGGGCAGCGCCGGAAAGAATATGGAAGCATGGGATCGTACGGGCAAGGCGGTGTTGGAGCTTGCCCACATCGGGAAAAGACTTGGCACACGGAAAATTATTGACGATTTTTCCTGCTGCATCCAGCGTGGAGACAAGATCGGCCTGCTCGGCCAGAGCGGCGCCGGCAAAAATGCGTTGCTCAAGATCATCTCGGGCGAGATGGAGCCGGATAGCGGCAATGTCAAGCTTGGCGCAAAGCTCGGCGTGGCATATTCCGACCAGTTGCGCGCGGAACTGGATGAAGAAGCCACGCTGCTCGGCACCTTCGGCCAGGACACCGATTGCATCGAATTTGATGGCGGAATAAAGGATGTACTCGACTATCTCGGCGATTTTTTATTCTCGCCGGAGCGCTCCCGTTCGCGGGTAAAAAACCTGTCCGGCGGGGAGCGGAATCGTTTGTTATTGGCGCTCCTGTTCAGCCGCCCTTCCGACGTGCTGGTGCTGAATGATCCGACCAGCGGCCTCGACATTGAAACGCAGGAACTGCTGGAGGAATTACTGGCCAAGTATGGCGGAGCGGTCTTTCTGACAAGCCATGATCGCGCCTTTCTCGAAAACGTGGCGACCCAGATGATCGTCTTCGAGGGGGATGGCAAGTTGGTGGAATATGCCGGCGGGTATGATGACTATTTGCAGGCAAAGAAGCCTGCAACTCAGCAACAACCACCACAACGCGAAGCAACACAAGCCAGACCTGCACCACATGACGCTACGCATCAAACCATCGTGCACCGGAAACATACCAGGCATCTGTGCCATTGGCGGATGGCCATCATCCATAAGAATAAGGAAAGGAATGACATTTTTCATGGCCGCACCAACGACTTGTCCGTGGACGGGGCGAGTGTGTTCATCCACCATAATGTTTTCAAGGTCGATGAGGTGGTGATGTTGCTCGCAGTCCCGCCGCTGCATATAGGGCAGAAAGAGACCATCATCGAAATCCAATGCCGCATGGCCTACACCATACTTGACTCCGAAGAAAGCCTGTTCCGCATAGGGCTTCAATTCCAGGGCTTTAAGGGCGACGGCAAGAGTATGCTGACAAAAATCCTGGGGAACCGGGTTGTTCCATTTTTTTAATAGGCTCCAAGCAGATATTGCCGGATTTTGTGAAGGTTTAATTTGAGGTGACAAATGGCATTGGCATGGTCGAATGAATTGAGCGTCGGGAATGCAATTATCGATTCCGAACACAGGAATCTGATAGCCATGATCAACGCCATAGAAACGGCATTAAAAACATTGGATCGCCCTGCCTTGTTGCAGGAACTCGAACAGTTCGAATACTGGCTGTGCACTCATTTCGAGAACGAGGAAAGGATTGCGGCGGCGATCGGTTTCGACTTTGCCAGAAACAAGCTGGAGCACCGGAATCTGCTGAAAGATTTTCATCGCATCAAAGAGGAGTTGAATGCAATGCACGGCACGTGGCCGGACAAAGTCGCGCAACAGCATTATCAATACTTGAGCGATTGGATAGCAAATCACGTTATCGAGGAAGATATGCTGATGAAGCCGATGCTGACAGCGCGCGAATATAATTTTTGCGGCTGATGGCCGGGCAGTTATCCGTTCGCCAATGCACAGCCGTGTCGCGTTACAACGAAGCAGCCGTTTGCGGGGGCGGCCGCTGGCGGCCGCTTCTGCACCGCGTCATGGCCGCCGCCATTGGCTATGCGCTACGCTCTGCTTCCATCTATGCCCGGACCAAACGCGGGGTATGAACCTGCTGAAATAGGCTCTAAGCCAGCCGATGCGGATTCTCGATAATCTGCTGGTAAATCATGCTTTGCAGGATGACCATGTCATTCGGTTGCAGATTTTGAAACTCGATGCCGTAGCGGACAATTTCCGGGTCGGACAGATCGGCAACCTCGCTGCTGAGCGCGGCGCGGATCACCCCTTTGACCGACAGGAGCGCATCGATCTTGTGCAGGTTTACACGGAAAGACAGATTGAGAATGTCGCCCTTTTTGCCCATAAGGCGCTTGGCATCAAGGGCCGCGCCGTTGGCGCTGATATTGGAAATGAGCGCGGAGACCTGCTCTCCCGCATTGTGCGAATTGGTGTTCTGCACAGCCGCAATGATGCTGGTTTTGACCCGGGGCGCCTTGCGTATCACGACTCCCTGTATGACGTCCGGGAATGACAGGTGCAGGTATTCGTAAGGCAGCTTGCATACCCGCTCTATGGTGCAGGCAAAAGCGAAAGCATTCTGCCCGGAGAAGGAACGCATGACGACTTTCTCTCCCTCTATGAGTTGCAGCCGGAGCCCATCAGCGGTGGTTGGTGCGGTGACCAGCAGGCTGATGTCCCTCAGATAACCGATCACCTTGACCAGTATCCGTTCGCTTCCTAACTGCTTGGGGGGTTCGAGCTGCAGGCGGCTTTCTGCCTTCAGCTTCATGTCGTCGAAGGTGAATTGCGTGCCGGCCTCGTCTGCCCTGGTTTGATCCGGGGTCGTCCCGGCGGCGGGTAAATTGCCGCCGCCGTTTTTGTCGCTTGGCGCTTCCCATGACAATTCGCGGCAGACATTGTCAGCCAGCAGCTCGGCCAGATGCTCATTATCGCGGACCATGTCTCCCTGCTCCACCAGCACTTTATGCTTCTGGTCATACAACCGCCAAGGCGACGGCTTGCCGATGGCAATATCGCTTTTGCTGACAAGAATCATACTCATAGGATCAGTCGCTTCATTGGGTTTTTAACCGGTTGATCCGGTATAGGGCATTCCAGTGTTTCGGCGCTATTCGGTTGTGTATTGCCTGTGAAAAGGCAATGCATGAGCCTTTCCGCCTCTCCCATGACCGGGCAGGGACGTTCTAATGCCGTGTTGCGCCAACTTCCAGCATGCCTTTAACCGCGGCGAGTTGATCCGCATGGTTGGATAAAAAGTTCTGGCAGTCCTTGACGTAGTAACCCAGTTTCTCGGCGGCAAAAACGTTTCTCCATGCGATGAATTTCGCGATTCCCGGCATTTGCAGGTTTGCCATCGTCACCACATCGGCATAATCCGGCAAATTGGAGTTGCTTATGCGTTGCAGGTCTTCATGTCCGGCAACGACTTCGACCAGTTCATCCGGAAAGTTCCAGCTTTGCAGCAACCTGGTGCCGGTGGAGGCAGAAAATTTGCGTATCAGCTCTTCCAGTGTTGTTTGATCGAGGCGCGAATGGTAGCGGTCTGCATAAAGATAGAGCGGCAGCGCGCCAATATCATGCACCAGCCCTGCCAGCATCGCTTCCTCCGGCTTGAGATGCTTGTGCCGTTGCGCCAGCACATAGCTGTTTGCCGCCACTTCGCGGCTATGCCTCCATAACTCTTTCAGCTGCTGGTTGACGGACGGGCTGCGTGCATGGAACAGCCTGGTCATGGTGATGTTCATCACCATGCTGCGCAGCATCCGGCAACCCATGCGGGAAATGGCGCCGCGCAGATTGCTCACCGGGACGCCATTCGACAATGCCGCGCTGTTGGCCGCCCTGATGATGTGCATGGAGATCGCCGGGTCTGAAGAAACCAGGCTGACTATTTTGTCCGCAGAAACGTTCGGGTCGTCGATTAAATTCTGAATCTTGAGCGCCATGCCGGGCAGAGCGGGCAAGTCCAGCCGGTTTGCTTCCAGCGCATCATGTATCTCGGCGACAATCCCCTGTTCGGCGCTTCGACGGATTGCGTTATTTGCCTGTCCGGCAATATCCATGGTCAATTCTGCATTCATAGCCATCTCCGTTTCACATGGTTGAGCTTCGTCATATCAAAGTGTCCGGATTGATACGGTGACCAATTAGAGCAGCCTGTTTCACGAAAAACCATATGCCAAAATGCCTATATATTTCGTCCTATTGACAGCGCAGGATTTTTGGAAATGCGCGCAAAAACGAACCTTGGCAGCATGGAGTTCCCTTAAATGCCAGGGCGCAAAATGCATGAAAATTATTACCCAATAGCGCCCGCAAGTGCTGACAATTCCTGACATCCCCCAATGTCTTGGAAAGCGCTGATGGATTGGAGCGGCATACAGGCATTCCGGTGTTTTTGCCGGAATTAATGACAATCGCTGTCTGTTTTTGCCGTGCGCCCTGCCGGTGCATGGGATAATCGCGGCTGTCTCAGCCATAACAGAACAATTATGAAAACAGATGTGATTATTATCGGCTCCGGTGCGGCGGGCATGATGTGCGCCATGCAGGCCGGGCAGCGCGGGCGTTCCGTGGTGTTGCTCGACCGTGCCAAAAAACTTGCGGAGAAGATTCGCATTTCCGGCGGCGGGCATTGCAACTTCACCAACCTCAACAGCAGGCCGGAAAACTTCATTTCCGCCAACCCGGATTTTTGCCGCTCGGCGCTGGCGCGCTACAAGCCGCAGGATTTTATAGCGCTGCTGCAAAAGCACGGCATCGGCTATCACGAAAAAACCCTCGGGCAATTGTTCTGCGATGACGAATCGGAAGCGATCGTCGCGATGCTCAGGGAAGAATGCGATGCGGCGGGCGTGAAGCGCTTCATGTCGTGCGAGATCGGGAAAATCACTCGTTCTCCTCTTCCGCATGCGGGAGAGATGCCAGGGGAGAGGGTAAGGTACTATATTAGTACCTCACGAGGGGAGTTCGAGGCGAGGTCGCTGGTGATCGCCACCGGCGGCCTGTCCATCCCCAATGCCGGCGCGACCCCGTTCGGCTACCATGTCGCAGAGCAATTCGGCATCCCCATCGCCAAGCTCAAGCCGGGCCTGGTGCCGCTGAGTTTCGCGCCGGATGACTGGAAAAACTTCGCCATCCTGACAGGCGTTTCGCTCGATGTGATAGTAAGTTTCGGCAAACAATCGTTTCGCGAAAACATGCTGGTCACGCATCGCGGCCTGAGCGGCCCCGTGATATTGCAAATCTCATCCTACTGGCAGCATGGCCAGCCGCTGCACATCGACCTGCTGCCGGATAACGACATGGCGGCGCTGCTGGACGAGCAGAAGGGCAGCAAGAAACTGCTGAGCAATTACCTGGCGCAATGGTTTCCAAAGAGTTTCGCCGACGTGTGGTGCGCGCAGTTGCCGGGCATCGAGAACAAGCCGCTCAACCAGTACAACGACAAGCAGCGCAAGCAGATCGCCGCCGCCCTGCACGGCTGGCAGATCACCCCGTCCGGTACGTTGGGCTACACCAAGGCAGAAGTGACCTGCGGCGGAATCGATACCCGCGCGCTGTCGTCGAAAACCATGGAATGCATCGATGTGCCCGGCCTGTATTTCATCGGCGAAGTGGTGGACGTGACCGGGCAGCTCGGCGGGCATAATTTCCAGTGGGCATGGGCATCCGGTTATGCGGCGGGGCAGGCCATCTAGAACATGCTGAAACAGGTTCTTGTGTTATAGTTTTCACACGTTTTTTGACATTCAACCCGGAGGAACTATGCGTACCTTATGGATTGTTTTATTGGCGTTGACGTTGAGTGGCTGCGGCTACAACACTTTCCAGACCACCGATGAGCAGATCAAGGCGAGCTGGTCGGAGGTGCTGAACCAGTACCAGCGGCGCGCCGACCTGATCCCCAACCTGGTCAACACGGTCAAGGGTTTCGCCGCGCAGGAGCAGGCCGTGCTGCTGGGCGTCACCGAGGCGCGCGCCAGGGTCGGCAGCATCCAGGCCACGCCCGCGCTGATCAACGACGCGCAGGCCTTCGCCAAATTCCAGGCCGCACAAGGTGAGCTGTCTTCGGCATTGAGCCGCCTGCTGGTGGTGTCGGAGAATTACCCGCAGTTGAAATCCGACGCGAATTTCCGCGACTTGCAGGCGCAACTCGAAGGCACGGAAAACCGCATCACCGTGGCGCGCAACCGCTACATCAAGGCGGTGCAGGAATACAACGTCACGGTGCGCTCCTTTCCGAGCAACCTGACCGCAATGCTGTTCGGCTATAGCGTCAAGCCGAACTTCACGGTGGAAAACGAGAAGGAAATCTCCCGTCCGCCGACGGTGGATTTTGCCGCACCCAAACCCGCCGCACCGGCAAAATAAATGAGCCTCCTGGCGCGAGCCTTCCTGCTTGCGCTGCTGCTGACCGGCGCGGCGCAGGCCGAAGTTGCCGTGCCGCCGCTCAAGCAGCGCGTCACCGACCTCACCGCGACGCTGGATGCGCAGCAAGTTCAGACGCTCGAAGCGCGTTTCGCCGCATTCGAGGCGAAGAAAGGCGCGCAGTTTGCCGTGCTGATCGTCCCCACCACCCAGCCGGAAGCCATCGAGCAGTTCGCCATGCGCGTCGTCGAGGCGTGGAAGCTCGGGCGC
The DNA here is from genome assembly GCA_963828205.1 of uncultured beta proteobacterium. Lineage (GTDB taxonomy): Bacteria > Pseudomonadota > Gammaproteobacteria > Burkholderiales > Gallionellaceae > Gallionella. The sequence goes on along the minus strand of CAWHDU010000004.1, from coordinate 157,854 downwards.
AAGGGCGTGGACGACGGCGCCTTGCTGCTGGTCGCCAAAAATGACCGCGCGCTGCGCATCGAGGTGGGGTACGGCCTGGAAGGTGCGCTGAACGATGCCACGGCGAAGCGCATCGTCGCCGAGACCATCACGCCATTGTTCAAGCACGGCGAGTTTTATGCGGGGATCGATGTTGGCACCGCGGCGATGATGCGGGTGATCGACGGCGAACCCCTGCCGCCGCCGAAGCGCGCCGCTGCGAGCGGCAGTTACGATATCGAGTCGCTGCTGTTCATCGCCTTCGGGGCGGTGGTGGTCGTGGGCGGCATGCTGCGCGCGCTGCTCGGGCGTTTCCCCGCCGCGATGCTGATGGGCGGAGGGCTGGGGGTGCTGGCCTGGCTTACGGTCGCGTCGCTGTTTGCCGCGCTGCTGGTCGGGGTGATGGCGTTCGTGTTCGTGCTGCTGGGCGGTTCGGGGCGCGGCTTCGGCGGGCACGGCAGCGGCGGGTTCGGCGGTGGTGGAGGCTTTGGCGGCGGAGGGGGATTCAGCGGCGGGGGCGGCGGGTTTGGCGGTGGCGGGGCGTCGGGGAGATGGTAAGAGAGTTTAATAAAATAAATCGCCACTTACTAAGCACCTCACATCCGTTCGCCCTGAGCTTGTCGAAGGGAGGTGTGGTTCGACAGGCCCACCACGAACGGTTATGAATTATTTTCGGCTGACTTTCTAAAGATGAATATAAATCGCATCATGCAACATCTATCCAGCGGCCGTGCGGCGGTGCGCCGCGCCTTTCCACCGCGCGCACTGGATGCGATCGAGCGCGCGATCCGCGAAACCGAGGCGCGGCATAACGGGCAAATCCGTTTCGCTGTCGAGGCTGCGCTCGACCTGTCGCCGCTGTTGGCGGGACAGACGGCGCGGGAGCGCGCCGTAGAAGTGTTTTCCCAATTGCGCGTCTGGGATACCGAACACAACAACGGTGTGCTGGTTTATCTGCTGCTGGCGGATCGCGACGTGGAGATCGTCGCCGACCGCGGCATTCATGTGAGGCTCGGCGCGGAAACCTGGGAAGTAATATGCCGCGAGATGGAAGCGGCGTTCCGCGAAGGCCGGTTCGAGGCAGGCGTGCTGGCCGGGATGCACGCCGTGGGCGAACATCTGGCTCGGCATTTCCCGGCACGCAACGGCAAACCCAATGAAATGCCGGATCGCCCGGTGGTGCTGTAGCGAGCGGGGCGTTCGCGGGGTAATTTATAGTGCCGGCCATTAGAAATTTTAACGCCGGAAATTGCGCGCTGAGGGGAAGCGTCTCAAGGCGGAGGGACAACGCAAGCTAAAAGACGCCCAAAAGGAACTCGCCGAGATATGGCGAAAAAATGAATTACAAGCCGAACCGTTCACTCTTCGATTCATCGGTGTAAACGGGCACTTCTCCGTTTGTGGTGAAGCATCGGATCACAAACACTTAACGCCCTTTTACCGGGACGACCTCCCCTGCCGCCAGTTTCGCCCGTTCCCGCGCCTCGCCGACATCCTTGCCGTTCGCCAGCGCCACGCCCATGCGGCGGCGGGTGAAGGATTCCGGTTTACCGAACAGGCGCAGGTCGCTTTGCGGTACGCGCAGCGCTTCGTCCACGCCGGCGAAGGCTATGCCCTGCTCTTCCAGTTGGCCGTAGATCACGGCAGAAGCGCCCGGCGCGCGCAGGCTGACGTCCACCGGCAGGCCGAGGATCGCGCGGGCGTGAAGTTCGAATTCGCTCTGCACTTGCGAACACATCGTCACCATGCCGGTGTCGTGCGGACGCGGGCTGACTTCGCTGAACCAGACATCGTCGCCCTTGATGAACAGTTCCACGCCGAAGATGCCGAGACCGCCGAGGTCGCCGGTGACTTCTTTCGCGATGTCGCGCGAGCGTTGCAGGGCCAGCGGCGACATCGGCTGCGGCTGCCAGCTTTCGGCGTAATCGCCAAGCACCTGCAAATGCCCGATGGGTTCGCAGAAATGCGTCTCGACCTGGCCGCCCGCACCCACTGCGCGCACGGTGAGCTGGGTGATTTCGTAATCGAAATCGATCATGCCCTCGACGATGACGCGACCCTGCGTGACACGTGAGCCGGTGGCGGCGTAGTCCCATGCGGCTTCGACTGCCTCCGCGCTGCCCACTTTCGTTTGCCCCTTGCCGGAGGACGACATCAGCGGCTTGACGAAGCACGGGTAGCCGATTGCTTCTATCGCTGCGCGCAATTCTTCCAGGCTGTTGGCGAACCGGTACGGCGAGACCGGCAGCCCCAGCGTTTCGGCGACGAGGCGGCGGATGCCTTCGCGGTTCATCGTGAGCCTTGCGGCGCGCGCAGTCGGAATGACGCGCGCCAGCCCTTCCTGTTCGATCTGCACCAGCATGCCGGTGGCAATCGCCTCGATCTCCGGCACGACGAGGTGCGGCTTTTCCTGCTCGACCAACGCGCGCAGTTGCGCCCCGTCCATCATGTTGATGACATGCGCGCGATGCGCTACCTGCTGGCCGGGCGCATCTGGATAACGATCCACGGCGATGGTTTCCACGCCGAGGCGTTGCAGCGCGATGATGACTTCCTTGCCGAGTTCGCCGCTGCCGAGCAGCATGACGCGGATTGCGGAAGGGGTGAACGGAGTGCCGATGATGAGCGGTTTTGGTTGGGTAGTCATGTGATGTGTAAAGGCATGTTGAGGCTGCGCGAAATTATACACATGTAAATATTCCATCTCTAAATATCGCGGGGTGCATTCCATGCACATGGTTATTGCCGTTTTGAATGATGAATAGAATTACAGTTTTTCTTGCGCGTCAACAGGAGTAACATAACCGCTCCATTCCAACCATCATTAAGGAACGAGATCATGACGAACATCGTGCAATTATTGGGTGATGAAGCTGAACAATTAATGGGCTACCGTTGCACCGGCATTCCCAAGGAGTCGCTGCATTTGCCGGGGCCGGATTATGTGGATCGCGTGGTGGCGATGAAAGACCGCAAGGTCGGCGTGCTGCGCAGCCTGCAAACTCTATATGGGCATGGCCGCCTGGCGAACACCGGCTATCTGTCGCTGCTGCCGGTGGATCAGGGCGTGGAACATTCCGGAGCGGCGTCGTTTGCGCCCAACCCGATGTATTTCGATCCCGGAAATATCGTCAAACTGGCCATCGAAGGCGGCTGCAACGGCGTGGCCTCGACGCTCGGCGTATTGTCCTCGGTGGCGCGCCGCTACGCGCACAAGATTCCGTTCATCGTCAAAATCAACCACAACGAAATTCTGACCTACCCCAACATTTACGACCAGACGCTGTTCGCCAGCGTGGATCAGGCTTTTAACATGGGTGCAGTGGCGGTGGGCGCGACGGTGTTCTACGGCTCCGAACATTCGCGCCGCCAGATACAGGAAATTTCCGATGCCTTCGAACACGCGCATGAACTAGGCATGGCGACCATCCTGTGGGCTTACCTGCGCAATCCGGCATTCAAGGTCGGCGACAAGGATTACCACGTCGCCGCCGACCTGACCGGGCAGGCCAACCATCTCGCCGCGACCATCAACGCCGACATCGTCAAACAGAAAATGGCCGAGAACAACGGCGGCTACAACGCGATCAAGTTCGGCAAAACCCATCCCAAGGTTTACAGCGAATTGACCACCGACCACCCGATCGACCTGGTGCGCTACCAGGTGGCGAACTGTTACATGGGGCGCGCGGGCTTGATCAATTCCGGCGGCGAATCCGGCAAGAACGATCTGCAACAGGCGGTGCGCACGGCAGTAATCAACAAGCGTGCCGGCGGCATGGGGCTGATTCTCGGGCGCAAGGCGTTCCAGAAGCCGGTGCCGGACGGCATCGCGCTGCTCAACGCGGTACAGGATGTGTATGCGTCGAAAGAGGTGACGGTGGCGTAACCAAGCACAGGCACAAAGGCTGTTTTATACCGGTAGCTTGCCATTGGCGAGCATCTGGTTTTTCTGAGCGCCGGCCGAACCTGTCCTCGCTTTCATTGACAGGTATAATCGCATTTGCGAATCAAAAGTATCGTTGCCACGAAAAGAGCCATGCAAATAGATGCCGAAAAAGCCGTAAAAGAGCTTGTAGCCAAGGGCGTCAAGCTTCCGCCGCAACCCAAGGTGCTGCTCGAGCTGCAAAAAAAGCTCGCCTCCGACAAGTACAACATGGGCGATCTGGCCCGCATCATTTCCAGCGACCCGGGCATCACCGCCATGCTGTTCAAGGCGGCGCGCTCGCCGGTTTTCAGCAGCGGCAAAAAGCTCGATTCGATCGAGCAGGTGCTGATGACGATCGGCATCAAGCAAACCTTCAACCTGGTGCAGGCCGTCGCGCTTTCCACCAGCCTGTCCAGTGCCGCGCGCAAATCCTTCGACACCTTCTGGACGCGTTCGCAGGAAGTGGCGCGGATTGCGGCGCTGATCGCCGCTGATCGCGTCTCGATATGCAACATTTTCCCGGAGCAGGCTTACATGGCCGGAATTTTCCACGAGTGCGGCGTGCCCGTTTTAATGCTGCGCTTTCCCGATTACTGCGGCAAGTTGCATCTGGATACAACCCCGTGCTGGCCGAACCTCGCCGAGGAAGATGCGCTTTTCAATGTCGACCATTGCAGCATCGGCTATCTGGTGGCGCACCACTGGAAGCTGCCCGACTTCATTTGCAAGGCGATCCTGTACCATAGCGAGATGCCGCACGAGGAGCTCGGCGCGGTGCGCACACTGGTGGCGATACTGCAACTGGCGATCCATTTTTACCACCGCATCAGCCGCACCGACCACAAAATCTGGCAAAAATTACGCGGCGAGGTGCTGGAGGAACTCGGTATTTCTCAGGATAGCGAACAGGCTTACTACGAAGAAATCACAGAACGATTCATGGCTTGACCGGATGTTTCATTCAGAGCCTGATCGCAATCGCGGCGGCAAACTTTTCTCCACCCGGCAGCAAATTCCCCGCAGCAGCGCCGAGCCGCTGACCGGATCGCATTCCGGCCCGGCCAGGGCGTTGTAGTTCGCCGCCAATTCCGGCGCTTCGCCGCCCACCGCCTGCCACCGGCCGTAGTGCGCCCACAGGGTCTGCGGTTCAAGCATTGCGTCCAGCCTGGCGCGTCCCCGCATCGTGCCGTGGGGCGAATGCACGGTCACCGCGTCGCCTTCGATGATACCCTGTTCTTCCGCCGTTGCGGGATGCAAGAACACTGACGGCAGGCGCGGCTTGCGCCGCTGATGATCCAACGGGCGCTCCGCCTGCTGATGCTGGCTGTGGCAGCGATCGGGAATCTTGGCGCAGGTCAGCAAGAGCGGGAATTCCGCGCTGACCCCTGGCTGGCGGAATTGCGGCAACGGCGGCTGGCCGATGCGTTGCAAAGCTTCGGAATAGAATTCGATGCGCCCGCTGATGGTGGCGAAGCCTTTGTCGCGATATTTGAAATAACGCGTTTCGAGCGGCAGCCTCACGCCTTCCGGTGCGGCACGCAAAGCTTCGGGGGTCAGCCCGGATGGCCCGAGCACATGGCGCAGCGCCGCTTCGGGCTTACCTTCAAAAAAATATTTACTCAACCCCAGCCGATCCGCCAGCGCAAAAGCAATGGCGGCATCGGAGCGCGCCTCGCCGCAGGGCGCCACCACCGGGGTGCGCAACTGCACCAGCGATTCCGCCGCCTGATTGACGAAGAAGCCGGCCTGCAACCCCTGCCGCTCCCAAGGCATCGCGACGGGAAAAAGGATGTCCGCATCGCGGCTCATCGCGGAAGGAAAGAAATCGGCATGAGCGTAAAAATCCAGCGCGCGCAACGCCTCGATACCGCGTTGCGGTCCGGCGCGAGTGGCGGGCAGGTTGGAACCGAAGGAAAGCAGCCCGCGCACCGGGTAGGGTTTCTTTTCCACGATGGCGCGATACAGATCGGCCTCGGATATCCATCCCTTCGCTGCGGGGCCGGCAGGCCGCTCGGCCAGCCCCAGCGTCTTGGCCGCCTGAGCCGGGTGCAGCAATTCACGTCCCATCACGTTATGCAGCGGCGGCTTGGTGAAAAACACGTTGCCGCCGGGCGCATCGTAATCCCCGGTGAGCGCGTACAGCAGATGCAGCGCGCGGCTGGTCTGCGTCGCCTCGTGATGCTGGTTCAGTCCCGCCCATCCGTAAAACGCTACCGGGCCGTGTTGCGCGATCATATCCGCCGCCTTGGCGATGGCCGCTTCTTCGATGCCGGTGATTTGCGCCGCGCGCGCCAGCGGATATTCCGCACAACGGTGCGCATAAAGACCGAACGCGGGGCGGCAAGTCACATTCCCATCCGGAGTGCTCGCTTCAAATTGCCCCGTGAGCGCCAAGGAGGGCATCGCTGTGCCCGGTGGCGGAGCGGGCACGGCACTGCCGCTCGTCTCGTCCCACATCATATTCTTCCCATCGGCGGATAACAGGAATTCGCCGCTGTCGTCGCGCACCAGGAACGGCGCGGTGCTATGGCACAGCAGAAACTCGCGGTCATAGCTGCCGCGTTGCAGCAACCGGTTCGCCAGCGCCAGCGCCAGCACCCCGTCGGTTCCCGGCCGCACCCGCAGCCGCACATCGGCGCGTTTGGCGAAACCTGCTGCGCGCGGGTCGATGACGATCAGCTTCATGCCTCGCTGCCGCGCCTGTTCGATCTGCTCCGCCATCGCCAGCCAGGTGACGGGCGGATTTACGCCCCACAACAGCAGGCAGCCGGCGCGGGCAAAATCGGGCATGCCGATATCCGATCCGAAAGTGGTCACGGGGGCAAAATCCCGGTGCCAGTTGCACACATGGGTCGTCCACACCGTGTTGGGGCTGCCGGACGCATGCGCCAGGCGGAAGATCCACGCCATCCCGTCCGCTACCGCCGTGCCGCTGGGAGTGGTCACGCAAAAACCCACCGCTTCCGGGCCGCTCTCCGCTGCGATGCGTTTCATGTTGGCGGCGGTGATATCCAGCGCCTCTTCCCAGGAAATCTTCTGCCATCCGGGATCGGCGCTGCCTTTTGGTTTGGTGCGGCGCAAGGGATGCAGCAGCCGGTCGGGATGGCGCAGCAACGCCGGTGCGGCGAGTCCTTTGGTGCATAGGCTTTTGCCGGTGGGGTGATCGGGATTGGGGAGGACATCGGCCAACACGCCGCCCTCGACCCGATAAAAACAGCCGCAGCGGGAAATGCACAGGGGGCAGTAGGATGGGATAAGCGTCATTGGATCATCTTGTTCATTCAATCATGTTAGGCGCTCTTATTGTTGATTGCACCATTTCTGCCACATGCCGCGCAAGGCGGTTTCGAAATGACGTGCAAAGCGCGGGGCATCGAAGAGCGGCGAGGCCAGAACCTGTTGCCGCAATTCTTTGCGCAGGATTGCCATGCGTTGCAGATCGCCGGCATGTGACACTGCCCGGGCCACATAGTCGCCTGCGTCGGCCGCGATCCATTCGGGCATGCCGGCATTCATCAGCAGGCCAACGCCCTGGCGGGACAGAAAGTGTTCCCCCGCCAAGGACAGCACCGGTACGCCCATCCACAGGCTTTCGACACTGGTAGTGCCGCCGGGAAATGGAAACGGGTCGAGGGCGATGTCTACCCGGTGGTAGGCCGCCAGGTATTCAGCCCTCGGTTCAAAGCCCTCCAGAATCAGCCGGGTGGCATCGGCGCCTTGTGCGGCAAAGCGTTCGACGACGCTTTGCCGCACCGGAGCTTCGTTGAGTTGCTTGGCTTTGAGGAACAGGCGGCTATCCGGCACGGCTTCCAACACCCGCGCCCACAGCGCCACCACGGCACCATTCATCTTGGTGAGATTGTTGAAGCAGCCGAAGGTGATGTAACCGTTTCTTGGCGCAGGAAGCGAGCCAACGTCCACAACCACATCCGGCGGGGTAAAGCACAACCTGGTTTCCGGCAGCCGCCAGATTTTTTCGGTGAAATGGGCTTCCTCTGACTCTGGCAGCGTCCAAGGATCGGCGATGAGGTAGTCCATAGCGGCAACCCCGGTGGTGGCAAAATAACCCAGCCAGGTAGCCTGCACAGGGGCGGGCTTCCAGGCGAACAGGGGCAGCCGGTTATTGGCAGTGTGCCCCGAGAGGTCGATCAAGATATCGATTCTGTCGTCGCGTATTCGCCGGGCAAGGTTTTCGTCGGAAAGCCCTACTGCCGAATGCCAGCCGCAACAACTGGCCTTGATCCTTCCGGATACCGCATCGGTGCAGAAATGGCTGCTGGGATAAGCAAAAAGCGCCAGCCGGCCTGAAGCAGCGGATGCCAGCGCTGCCAGCACGCCTTCCACGAAGTGCCCGACCGGGTGATCGCACAAATCACCGGACACCAAACCGACACGCAGGCATCGGTCAGGTTCGGGTGCGTTATGCCAATGCGTATAAGGGCTGGCTTGCCGCAACACCAGATCGCCAAAGCGCCGGGCTTCGAGCAGCAGCATCGAAGCTGTCTGGCCGGGCAGGTAATTGTGGATGAACAGCAGGTTGTCGTGCGCCTCGATCAAATCCGGGTTGATCGCCAGCGCGCGGCGGTAGCTCGCCATCGCGTCATCGAGTTGCCCGAGGTCTTTCAGGGCATTGCCCAGATTGTTGTGCGTGTTGGCATAATCGGGCCTGATCGCCAGCGCGCGGCGAAAACTTGCTATCGCGTCATCGAATCGCCGCAAGGCCGCCAGGGCAACGCCCAGATTGTTGTGCGCCTCGGCAAAATCCGGGTTGATCGCCAGCGCGCGGCGATAGCTTGTCACCGCGTCATTGAGTTGCCCGAGGTCTTTCAGGGCATTGCCCAGATTGGCGTGCGCCTCGTGATCATCGGGCATGAGCTCCGTTGTCTTTTGCAAAGCAAGCAGGGCGTCTTTGCCTTGCATGTGAAGGGACATACCCAATACTTTCCAGGCAAACCCGAAATCCGGATGCTGTTCAGCCAGCAAGCGCGCCCGGTTTTCCAGTTCCGCATAGCGTTTGGCATTGAACAGGGCGATAAGCTGATTGATTTCCGTGGGTGCCGGTGCATCGCCATGCGCGGTGCAGTCAAGTGCGGCAGACTTGGTTTTTTGCCGCAGGGCTTTTTGCCGCAAAGCTTGAACCGCCGGGGTGCCGAGCCCTCGCTGCATGGCAGACTGGAGGATATTCAACGCCTCCCCGGCCAGGTCGCCAGCAGCGCGTTGGCATATGACACCACATATTGCTCGTGGGATGGATTGACCTCCAGTGCGGTTTTCAAATAGGGCAGGCCGGCCGCATGTTGCCCTGCCTGCCCCGCCAAAACCCCCAGATTGTGGTTGGCATCCGGTTGGCCGGGCCGGGCTTGCAGGATGGCGCGATAAAGCCGTTCAGCCTCCCGCAACCGGCCTGCCTGATGATGTGCGATGGCCTGCTGCAATGCGTCGTTGAGTGTCAAGGTTCTGGGGCCGGTAGCAGTCATGAAAAATAAATGGATTGCCGATCGCCGATTGTAGCCTGTAAGCCGGCCATGTGAGGATATGCAAGCCCACATGGTATGAAGCCAGCCGAATATGTTCTAAGACTCCCCGGAGCCGTGCTCCTGCTCGATGACGCGGAAAGTTGCCAAGTCGTAATCGAGGCCTTGTTCCCGCAATCTGCCGGGAATCAGCAGATAATTTTTCCCGTTCAGCCGTGCCTGCAAACTGCGATGCGCGGAGAAGGCGCCAGCTTTCATCAGTAGTTGCGCCTCGCCGGATGCACTGCCCGGCTTTGCCTGCAGCCACAGTGCGGGCTGGCCGTCTCCAAATCCGCCGCCCGCGCCGCTCTGGCTCAAGACCACTCCGGCGATCTGGCTGGCAAGCATTTCTGCGCCCGCGTGCAGCCGGTTTGCATCGTCGCGCATCAGGCGGCGCACCACCGCCACGCCCCAATGCGGCACCCCGTCAGGTTGCACACCGAGCAGGCTACCGATGCTTATGCCGTCCGTTCCCTGCGCCGGCAACACGGTGCGGAATCCGCTGGCGCTGATATCCTCGACATCCCAATACGCCGGCAGGTCATTGCTGAAGTTCGGCGCAACGTCGGTGTACTCGATCATCCTGTCGAAACCGTTCACCACGTTCATGCCGACCTTGATCCCGCGCCGCGCGCTGCGCCGCGATGGCGGCGCGGCCAGGTAATCCAGGAGGTGCTGCGCGGCCTCGCGCACCGGTTCTGCATCGTAGGTGCCGCCCAGATTGAGGCTTTCCGGGACGGCGCCTCTTTCCAGTGCATTGATCAATGCCGCCAGTTTCGGCTGCATCCCCGCCATGCCGATGAAACGCATGGATGGATGCACAGCAACGTCCGCCCTGGCATGCACCGGTGCAGCCGGATGATCCAGATCGAAGATGAACAGGCTGTGCATGTCCTGCTGTGCGCCGATGTTTATGCTGGAACAATACTGCCCGGCGATGCGCTCTGCCAGGTGCATGTACATCGGTTTCATGGTATTGACCCCGCAGCCGTACCAGCCAAGCAACCGCCCCAGTTCGCTTTTTACCGTGGTGTCGCCGGTCACGCTCGAATAGAGGACAATCGGCGTATCCAGGTATTGCTGCTGTTCGGCATGTTTATATATCTGCGCAAGGTTGCTCCAGATCGCGTTATCGACCGGGCCGTAGTGCGCACAGATGTATTTCAATTGTCCGGTCGCGGCATATATCGCACGCGCCGCCAGCCACGGCAGTTGCGCCTTGATGGCGCCCGCCCCCTTGTCGCCGCTGCAATAGCGGTCGAACACCGCGTAATAAGCCCTGGCGGTATGGCGGTAAAAGTTATCCAATACCAGCCATAAACGGTTTCCCTGGAATTTATTCAGTTCTTGCGGCGTAAAATAATCGCGCGCCAGTTTCCGCGTATAAGGTTGGGCGGTTTCATCGAGCAGGCGCAATACGGCAAACTGGTGATCCGGCTTGAAATCGGTATTGTCCGCCACCAGTTCTATCCACCCGGTCAGATCCGTGAGCGATTTATATGCGTCATTCTTTGGCAAGTCATCCAATAGAGCCTGCGCGGACTTGATGTCCGCCAGGGGGTGATCGGATCTTTTGCCGAATATGCCAGATAACATCTTCCGCCTCGCAAGCCGATTGCGTCAACACGTGGCAATATAACCACAAAATGCCTTCGATGAATAATATTTTGAAAGGAGCAATGCTTGATTCCCTGGCTGGCAGGTAGCACGCCATTTCCTCCGGTCGAGCGCGCATTGCGTTCGCCCAACGGCTTGCTCGCGGCGGGCGGCGACCTGTCCGCGCCGCGCCTGCTGGAGGCCTACCGCCACGGCATCTTTCCGTGGTTCAGCCCCGGCGACCCGATCCTGTGGTGGAGCCCCGATCCGCGCATGGTGCTGATTCCGGGCGAATTCAGAATCTCCCGCTCGCTCGCCAAAGTGCTGCGCAATGCCGATTATGAAGTGCGCTGCGACACCGCCTTCGAACAGGTGATGCGCGGTTGCGCCGCGCCGCGCGCCAATCATGAATCCGGCGGACAACACGGCACGTGGATACTCGAAGACATGATCGAGGCGTATTGCGAACTGCACCGGATGGGCTACGCACACTCGTGGAAGTGTGGATGGACGGTAAATTGGTGGGCGGATTGTACGGCGTCAGTATCGGGCGCATGTTCTACGGAGAATCCATGTTCAGCCAGGCCGGCAATGCCTCGAAGATCGCGCTGGCGCATTTGGCCAAGCAGCTCGAACGCTGGCAGGCCGATCATCCAGCCAAGGGCATGATCGATTGCCAGATGAACACCGCGCACCTCGCCTCGCTCGGCGCGCGCGAAATTTTGCGCAGAGAATTCATCGCGCGGCTGCAGGAATTGATAAACTGTGAGCCTGTTGCTTGCTGGCAATTCGACGCCGATCTTTTCATGTAGGATGTCTCTAAGAAACTCGTTTTGCGGGATTGCAGGCCGGACACGGCGATGCGAAGCATTTGGGGCGGGCAGGCCTGCTGCTCCGTGCTCCCGCACCAGAGGGCTACGCCCCACCGTGTCGCACGGGCACCGCAAGGAGCCGCGCAGCGAACGACGAGACATATCGGATTGATAGGCGAGGAGTAAGCGAGCACGTGACGCCGCGATTCGCCCACAAAACGAATTTATAGAGATATCCATGAGCCTGCTCAACGACATTCCGTTATCCGCGCTGCATTTTTACATGACCGCGCCCTATCCGTGCAGTTACCTGCCCGGCGTACAGGCGCGCTCCCAGGTCGCCACGCCCGCCTTCCTGATCAACGCGCCGGTCTATTCGCAACTGGTGCAGCACGGCTTTCGGCGCAGCGGAACCTATACCTATCGCCCGCTTTGTGACGATTGCCGCGCCTGTGTGCCGCTGCGTGTGCCGGCAAAACATTTCACGGCAAACCGTTCACAACGGCGCGCCTGGGCGCAACACACCGATCTGAAAGCCAGCCTGCACCCCATGCAGGATAGCCCGGAGTATTACGACCTGTATCAACGCTACCAGCGCGCGCGCCACCCGAACGGCGGCATGGACAACGACGACCGCGAGTCCTATCAGAATTTCCTGCTGCAAAGCCATGTCGATTCGCTGCTGGTGGAATTCCGCGAGTCCCCTGATCATGATCAGGGCAGGCAGGGCGTGCTGCGCATGGTCAGCGTGATCGACCTGCTCAGCGACGGTTTGTCCTCGGTGTACACTTTCTACGAACCGGATTTGCCGCGCGCGCGCTTCGGGGTTTACAACGTGCTGTGGCAAGTCGAACTGTGCCGCAAGCTCGGCCTGGATTTCGTCTATCTGGGTTACTGGATCGAACAAAGCCGCAAGATGGCCTACAAGACCGCATACCGGCCTGTGCAAGGTTTGATTGACGGTGTCTGGCAAGCGCTCGACAAAAAGCAGCCATAGCGTCATCCGGCGGATAAATCAACCTGAGCCGGACGAGCCGGAGCCAAACAAGTAGAGGATGGCGAAGATGCCCCGGATTCCGCTGTCGCTACATCCGGGCTACGGATATACAGCACTGCGCTAATCTGTGTAATCTGCGGATAAAACTGTTTTACAGGATAACAAGACACCCGTATGTATTCATTATTGCGCCCCCTGTTGCTCCGGCTTGATCCGGAAACCGCCCACCACCTCACGCTCGGCGGGCTGAAGGCAGTTTATGCGCTGGGCTTCAGCGGCCTGCTCGCAAGACGCCCGGCCAGCGATCCGCGCACCGTGATGGGGCTGACCTTTCCCAATCCGGTCGGCCTCGCCGCCGGGCTCGACAAGAACGGCGACTGCATCGACGGGCTGGCGGCGCTCGGTTTCGGCTTCATCGAAATCGGCACCGTCACGCCGCTGCCCCAGCCCGGCAATCCCAAGCCACGACTGTTCCGCCTGCCGCAGGCGCAGGGCATCATCAACCGCATGGGCTTCAATAACGACGGCGTAGACAGGCTGGTCGAAAACGTAAAACGCGCCAGCTATCGCGGCATACTGGGCATCAACATCGGCAAGAATGCCGTCACGCCGATCGAAAAGGCGGCGGACGATTATCTTATCTGCCTGCGCAAGGTCTATGCGCACGCCGGCTACGTCACCGTCAACATCTCCTCGCCCAACACCAAAAACCTGCGCCAGTTGCAGGACGAGGCCGCGCTCGACGGCCTGCTGGCACAGCTTAAGGCCGAACAGCAAAAGCTCGCCGACACGCACGGCAAATACGTACCCATCGCCCTGAAAATAGCGCCTGACATGGAAGGCGGACAGATCGCGCAAATCGCGCGCCTGCTGATGCAGCATCGCATCGACGGCGTGATCGCCACCAACACCACGCTGTCGCGTGAAGGCGTGGAACACCTGCCGCATGGCGCGGAAGCAGGGGGGCTTTCCGGCGCGCCGGTGCGTGGAAAATCCACCGCCGTGATCCGCGCGCTTGCCGCCGAGCTGCAGGGCGCGCTGCCGATCATCGGCGCGGGCGGCATCCTGAGCGGCGCGGATGCCGCGGAAAAGATCGACGCCGGAGCGGCTCTGGTGCAGCTTTACAGCGGCCTGATCTATCGCGGCCCGGCGCTAATCGGCGAATGCTGCACCGCCATCCGCACCCGCCCTTGAAAGTACGGCAATGACCGAGACCGAAGACACTCCGCTAGCGGACAGAATCGACGCCATCCTGCCGCAGACGCAGTGCGGAAAGTGCGGCTATGCCGGTTGCCGCCCTTACGCCGAGGCGCTTGCGGCGGGAGAGGCGGACATCAACAAATGCCCGCCCGGCGGCGAGGAAGGCATCCGCGAACTGGCGGACCTGCTCGGCGTCAAATTCAAGCCGTTCGGCGCAGATGTCGTGCTCAAGCCACCATCGATCGCCTTCATCGACGAAAATCTCTGCATCGGCTGCACGCTGTGCATACAAGCCTGCCCGGTGGATGCGATTGCCGGCGCATCCAAGCTGATGCACACCATCATCGCCGCGCTGTGCACCGGCTGCGAACTATGCGTCGCGCCCTGCCCGGTGGATTGCATCAGCATGCTGCTGTTGCCCGAGAGAATCATGTCACGCGACGAAAAACGCGCCGCCGCCAACGCCGCGCGGGAACGCTACCGGTTCCGCCTCGAGCGCATCGAACGCGACAAGCGCGAGAAGGCCGAGAGGCTGGCGCAGAAGACTGCCGCGAAACCGGCTGCCGCACCGGCGGATGCGCAAGCCCTCATCCAGGCTGCACTGGAACGCGCCAGGGCGCAGGCCGCCGCCGCAAAACCGAAAAACACCGAACAACTGACCCCTGAGCAGCAGGCGCAGATAGACGAGATCGAAGCGCGCCGCGCCAAAATTCACGAACCGCCACCGAAGGAATAAGGCATTGCTCTCATTAGACAGTGGAGGTAAACCAAGAATGAAACGAAACATAATAGCAACGGCCTTTATTGCTGCAATTATTATTCCGGTATTGTCCCATGCAGATCAATCTATAGCGCAGGATGGCGACAACGAAACGATCGCTGTAGTCCTCGGAAAGAAGATCACCGCCAAAGACAAGGATAAGCTCAACGGAATGATTTTCGGAACACTTCTGGAGCAATATGCGAAGGAGAATAAAATTGAGCCCACTGAGGCTGAACTTGATGCATTTGTGAAAAAAACGGAGGAAATAAGAATACAGAAGCAAGCTGATTTCGAAAAAGAAAGGGGGAAATTAACTCAAGAACTGGATTCACCATCCCTGACAGAGAAAGAAAAGAAGGGAAAAATCGAACGACTTAAGATGATAGAAAGCGTCCTGAATGCAACCAAAAAAGTGGGGGGAAAAACCAGGGGAACGGACGAGAAGATGTTACCAATGAAGCGCAATATGGCTCTGCACTTTGTCAAAGCATGGAAAATCAACAAATCCTTATATGAAAAATATGGAGGCCGCATCATTTTTCAACAAGCCGGTGTTGAGCCATTGGACGCGTATCGCCAATTTCTAAAAGAGCAAGAGAAGAATGGCGCATTTAAAATATTGAACAAGGATTATGAGGCATCTTTCTGGAAATATTTTGTAAATGACTCGATGCATATTTTTTACTCAAAAGACGACGGAGCAAAATTCATGAAAACACCTTGGTGGCTCATGGACAAGCCTATTAAGTGATGCATGCCTGGTTATATCCCCCATGAACCCCGCCAAACGCCTTGAAATCTTCACGCGCTTCCGTGCCGCCAGGCCGCACCCGAAAACCGAGCTGGAATACCGCACGCCGTTTGAATTGCTGGTCGCGGTGATCCTCTCCGCGCAGGCCACCGACGTGAGCGTGAACGCCGCGACAAGAATCCTGTTCCCGGTCGCGAACACCCCGCAGGCGCTGCTCGATCTCGGCGAGGAGAAGCTGCGCGAATATGTGCAGCGCATCGGCCTGTATCAGACCAAATCCAGACACATCATGCAGGCCTGCAAACTGTTGGTGGAACAGCATGGCGGCGAGGTGCCGCAGACGCGCGAGATGCTCGAAGCCCTGCCGGGCGTGGGGCGCAAGACCGCCAACGTGATCCTCAACACCGCCTTCGGCCAGCCCACCATCGCGGTGGACACGCATGTGTTCCGCGTCGCCAACCGCACCGGCATCGCGCCCGGCAAGGATGTGCTGGAGGTGGAAAACAAGTTGCTCAAGGTAGTGCCGGACGAATTCAGGCACGACGCACACCACTGGCTGATCCTGCACGGGCGCTATGTCTGCCAGGCGCGCAAGCCGAAATGCGCCGCAGTGCCTGATAATGGATCTGTGCGAATACCCGGACAAAACGACCTGATGTTCAACCCGACCCGCGACGAAGCGCGCAATTTCCTGTTCGAATCATGGCGCAAACGCCGTGAAGGGGGGCTGCTCACGCCGCTGGAAGACCTCGCCGCGCAGCTCATCGAGAAGCATCCGGAATACCACAGCCTGCTGGCCGATCCGGAGCGTTATCAGGACAAGGACTACGCGCCTGAGCAAGGCGCGACCAATCCGTTCCTGCACCTGATGATGCACCTCACCATCGAGGAGCAGATATCCATCGACCAGCCGGCAGGAATCCGCGCGCATTTCGCGCGCCTGACGCGGCAATTCGAATCGGAGCACGATGCGCAGCATCGCATGATGGAATGCCTCGGGGAAATGATCTGGCAGGCGCAACGCAACCGCACCCAGCCGGATGCGGCGATCTACCTTGCCTGCCTGGAAAAACAGTAAGCGGAGAAAACGGTCAGCCCGCGCATCGGTTTCTACCGGTCCAGCATACCCGCAATTTCAATTTCGGCCGCCGCCCAGTGATCGGTCGCGCAGCCGCCAAACCCATTGCGCTCCGCAATAAAGTAAGCGGCAGTTTGCACCATGCGATAGCGCTCTTCTGGAGTGGGCTGCGCCATGGTTTTCTTTGCAGCCGGTTTGGCTGTCACGGCCTTTTGCGACGGCAATTTTTTTATGGCGTCAGGTACAACCGCTTTCTTCACTGCCGGGGTTTTGGTGCTTTTTGGTTTCGCGGCTGCCGCTTTTTTCACTGCCGCCTTTTTGGGCGTCGCCGCTACGGCTGCCTTGGTGACTTTCGGTTTGATGGAAGCTTTGCCGGCTGCCTTGGTTGCAGCCGCTTTTTTTGCTGCTGGTTGTGCTTTTCGTTCTGCCATGATGCAACCTCCTTGATGATGAAGTTAACGGCCAAAAGCTTACCGGATAGCCATAGTAGTAATGAAAACCTTATCAGTCAATAAGTTCCGCCTAGTAGATCAGACGTCCCGATAACGCTGCCGCAGCGCAACGCGCTCGAGATACGCCTCGCGCGCGATCTGCACATCTTCCAGAAAATACGGCAACTCCTTGAGCAGCAATGCCTGCGGGCCATCCACCAGCGCCTTGGGCGGCGCGGGATGGAAATCCACCAGCACCATGTTGGCGCCGGCCAGCACGCCTTGCGCGGTGACATGCATCATGTCGAGAATGCCGTCCGGGGACGCGGCGCGAGAACCGACCGAGTGCGACGGGTCGACGCACACCGGCATGCGCGTCAGCCGCTTCACCACCGGCACATGCGCGAAATCGACGAAGTTGCGGTGCGGGTCGCCCATGTTGGTCTTCATGCCGCGCAGGCCGAACACCACGTTGCGGTTGCCTTCCGAAGCCAGATATTCCGCCGCATTCAGCGATTCGTCCAGCGTGATGCCGAAACCGCGCTTGAGCAGCACCGGCATTTCGGTTTGCCGCCCGACGATTTTCAGCAGCTCGAAGTTCTGCGTGTTGCGCGTGCCGATCTGCAGCATCACGCCGGTCGGATTGCCGGTCTGAAGCAGCGCCTCGCGGATCTCGTCGAGATGCGATTCGTGGGTGATCTCCATCGCGATCACCCTGATGCCGTATTTGCCCGCCAGCTCGAACACGTAGGGCAAACAATTTTTGCCGTACCCCTGAAACGCATAAGGGCTGGTGCGCGGCTTATAGGCGCCCATGCGCGTACACACCTGCCCGTTGCCGGCCACCGCCTTCATCATCATCCCGACATGCTCGCGGTTATCCACCGCGCATAGCCCGGCAAATACGTGCAGCGTGTCCTGGCCGAAGCGCACGCCGTTGTATTCGAAGTGCGTGGGACGCTGGTCGTCCTTGTGCCGCCCGAGGATGCGGTACTCCTCGGAAACCCGCACCACGCGCTCGACGCACGGCAGGTTCTGCATGTCCTCGATGTCCAGCAGCTTGGTGTTGCCGATCAGGTAGATTTCCGTGAGCGCCTGCTCGCTGCCGCGCTCGACATGCACCCGCGTCCGGATGCCTTGCAGCGTCGCGAGGTGCGCCAGCAGTTGCTTGTATTCCTGCGATTGTTCGCCGGTATTGGAACTGAGGATCAGGATCATCGTTTACCCTTTGAATTATGTAGGTCGGGTTAGGCGCATTTTTTGCGCCGTAACCCGACGTTTTTCACCAGATCATGTCGGGTTACGCGATAAAGCCGCTAACCCGACCTACGGTTCTGAGAATCAGAATCATGGTTTGCTTCCTGAAATTATTTGCCCAAAAGGATCGCCGACTGCACCGGCCACTGCGCCACCGGGTCGCGCGTAAAACCGCTCTTGGCAAACAGTTGCCAGCAACCCGTCACGTAGCACACCAGCAGGTTGGCATATGCGCCCACATCCGCCGATTCGCCCATCTCGCCCTGCGTCGCCGCCATGCGCAAGGATTGCTTGAGCGTTGCCTCGATGCGGTCGAGCATCTGGTTGATGCGCTGCTGCAAGCGCTCGTCCTCGTTCACCAGCGCGTCGCCGGTCAGCACGCGCGTCATGCCGCGGTTTTTCTGCGCGAAGCCGAGCAGCATCGACACGATCGCCTCGGCTTGCCGCAAGCCGCTTTTCTCTTCCTGGATGATCTTGTTGATCAGGCCGAATACCGTCTGCTCGATGAATTCGATCAGCCCCTCGAACATCTGCGCCTTGCTGGCGAAGTGGCGGTACAGCGCCGCCTCGGAAAGTTCCAGCTTCGCCGCCAATGCGGCCGTGGTGATCTTCTCGCCCTTGGGCTGCTCCAGCATATGTGCCACGGTTTGCAGGATTTGCAGTTTTCTTTCGCCCGGTTTTGCCGCCATATCGCCCCCGTTAAACTCCTTAAAAACCTTTGAACTGTAGGAGCGGGCCATGCCCGCGACAAATTGGTTCGCGGGCATGGCCCGCTCCTACAAATGCACTACGCAAATGATGCCGATTAACTCAACCGATGCAGCGCGCCCGGCAACTGCATCACGTCGCTAATCTTCACGTCCACGCACGGCGCGTTTTTGCTGCCGGCGTTTACCCACACCGTGCGCATCCCCAGCCGCTTGGCCGCATACAGGTTTTCCACGCTGTCCTCGACCATGACGCATTGCGCCGCCGCGACGCGATGCCGCCGCAGCAGGCGCATGAAACCGAAACTGTCCGGTTTGGGACGGAAGCGCGTCTGCTCCACCGCCATCACATCGTCGAACAGGTCCGCCACGCGCAGCAATTTCAGCACCGCCTGCGCATAGTGCTGCGGCGCATTGGAAAACACCACTTTCCTGCCCGGCAATGCTTTCAGCACATGGCGCAGGCGCGGCTCGCGCAACACCATCCGCTCCAGCTCCGGAAACTGGTGGGTGTGCCACAAAAAATGCTCCGGCTTCGTGCCGTGATGGCGCATCAGGCCGCTCATCGTCGCGCCGTAGCGTTGCCAGTAATGTGTGCGCAATGCATTTGCCGCCGCCTCATCCAGTTGCAGGTGCTGCTGCAGATAAGCCGTCATGCTGCGGTTGATGTGCGGGAAGATGTGCGGCGTCGCGTTATGCAGCGTGTTATCCAGATCGAAAATCCAAAATTTCGTCGTCATGCGTTGTTGTGCTTAACCTGGAAGTTCTGAATTCTCTGTTCTCCCAAATACATGCGGCGTTTATTTACTTTTTATCAGCGTGCCGACACCCTCATCGGTCAATATTTCCAGCAGCAGCGCATGCTCTACCCGACCGTCGATGATGTGCACCGATTTCACGCCGCTGCGCGCGGCGTCCAGCGCGGATGCGATCTTGGGCAGCATGCCGCCGGACAATGTGCCGTCCGCTACCAGATCGTCGATGTTCTTCGGCGTCAGGCCGGAGAGCAGGTTGCCGTCTTTGTCCAGCACACCCGGCGTGTTGGTCAGCAGCACCAGCTTCTCCGCCTTGAGCACTTCGGCAAGCCTGCCGGCCACCACATCGGCATTGATGTTCAGCGTCTCGCCGTCCGGCGCGACGCCGATCGGTGCGATCACCGGGATGAAGTCGCCGGAATCGAGAAAGGTGATGATCGCAGGGTCGATCCTGGTGATCTCGCCGACCAGACCGATGTCGAGCATCTTGCCCGGTTCGTCCTTGCTCTCCAGCATCATCTTCTCGGCGCGGATGAACGCGCCGTCCTGCCCGGTCAGGCCGACCGCCTTGCCGCCGTGCCTGTTGATCAGGTTGACGATGTCCTTGTTGACCTTGCCGAGCACCATCTCGACCACGTCCATGGTTTCCTCGTCGGTCACGCGCATGCCCTGCACGAAGGTGCCCTGCTTGCCGACCTTCTGCAGCAATTCGTTGATCTGCGGGCCGCCGCCATGCACCACCACAGGGTTCATCCCGACCAGCTTGAGCAGCACCACGTCGCGCGCGAAACTCTCCTGCAACTGCGGATCGGTCATCGCGTTGCCGCCGTATTTGACGACGATGGTCTTGTCGAAGAAGCGCTGGATGTAAGGCATCGCCTCGGAAAGCGTGCGCGCTTTCTTGTCGGCGGCGGAAGGGGTCAGGGACATGGTCTTTCCTCGGTAAGTGGGGTAAGCAGGTATTGGCCGTTCCTCGAAACTTCGCCTCGCCTTTCGATGAGGCTCGTTTTCGCCGTCAGGCGAAAGCTCGCAAATTTGCCGCGAATTCTACACCAGAAGGAAATTTGTATGGCCGAAAATAAATCGGGCGGCATATGCCGCCTGACTTTGCAACGAAGCTAAGGCTCACTCCAAGAGCGCCTAACATAATGAAATGCGTGTGTTTCATTATGTTAGGCGCTCTGGGAACCTATTTCAGCGGGTTTCATGCCCCGCGCCGATTGCCTGCGGGATGATGGCACTCATGGCAATCTCAAGTGGAGACGCGCCGCACCTCTGCCGTCAGGGCGACACTTCGACCATCACCGCATCGTCCGACAACCCCTGGGCGCCGCAATAGGCATCCAGTTCCTGCCAGACTGTTTCCAGCGGCAACTGCTCGCGGTGAATGCGCGATACCAGCGTTTCCAGCCGTGCCTGTCCATACATTTGCTGATCGACCGACATCGCTTCGGTGATGCCGTCCGAATACAGGTAGATGTGCATTCCGGGTTCCATCCCGGCCTGCGTATGCGGCTCAAAAGTGTCCGCCGATTCGCTGATGCCCAGCGGCAACCCGCCGGAGCTTATCCGGCTCATGCCCTGCGCGGCGTTCATGCAGAACACCGGCGGCAGGCCGCAATTCCATATCATCGCCCGCTTACGATCGGGCGACATTTCCAGCGCGGTGGCTGCCATATAAAGCTGGGTGGGGAGCTGGCGGCACAGGATGCGATTCATCTCCTCAAGAATTTGGCGCATGGCGCAGCCTTCCGCGCTCAGCCGGTAAAAAATGTACGACACCAGCGGCCCGCCGAATGCGGCCGGCAAGCCGTGGCCGGAAAAATCGCCAACCAGCACATGCTGTGCGCCGTCCGGGCGGCAGGCGGACAACACGATGTCGCCGCAGGTCTTATCCAGCGATGACTGGATAAGCCGCACCCCGCGCGCTTCGAACGGGCTCGCCTGGCGCATCCTCGAAACGATATCTTCCAGCAATTCCTTTTCGTCGCTGAGGATCAGGTTTTTTTCTTCCAGTTCGCGTTGCGCCCGGCGCAGGGCGAGTTGCGTCTGTACGCGCGCCTTCACGATGGCAGGGATGACGGGCTTGGTCAGATAGTCCACCGCGCCGAGTGCCAGCCCCTGCACCTCGTCCTCTGTTTCCGCCCTGGCCGTGATGAAAATGACCGGGATCGCGCGGGCGAGCGGATCGGCCTTGAGCTGCCTGCACACCTCATAGCCGTCCATCACGGGCATCATGATGTCGAGCAGGATCAGATCAGGAAGCTGCGCCGCCGCTATTTTCAGCGCCAACTGGCCGCTGTTGGCAATCTTTATCGTGTAGTCGGCGCCCAGTATCCCGCACAGCACGTCGATATTCTCCGGCGTGTCGTCCACCACCAGAATGACCGGCTTCATACCGGAGGGCTGGCTCATGAACGCAACCCGTTATTTTCGTTCGACGCCCCGGCGGCATCGCCGTATTCTGTCGCGATGCGCCGCACTTCCGCTTCCATGCCCAGGAACAGCTTCACCAGTTCCGGGTCGAAGTGCTGCCCGGCTTCTTTTTCGATCAGCCCCAATGCATCTTCTACCGGCCACGCGCGTTTATAGGGGCGGATGCAGGTCAGCGCATCGAACACATCTGCGATCGCCACGATGCGTCCGACAATGGGAATATCCGCTCCGCTCAAGCCGCGCGGATAGCCCTGCCCGTTCCATTTTTCGTGATGCGCCAGCGCGACCTGTTTTGCCATCTTCAGCACTTCGGCGTCGTGCTCGCCGATAATTTCGGCACCGATCTCAGGATGTTTCTTGATGACTTCAAATTCATCCGGAGTCAGTTTGCCGGGCTTGAGCAGGACATTGTCCGGAACGCCGATCTTGCCGATGTCGTGCATCATGGAGGCGTACATCAGCAATTCCGCCTGCGATTCCAAGAAACCGGACGCCAACCCCAGCAGTTTGCTGAAATTGCCCACCCGCACGATATGCATCCCCGTCTCGTTGTCGCGGTAATCGGCCGCGCGCCCCAGTTGCCGGAGCATGACGAGATGCGTCTTCTCCAGTTGCCGGTTGCTGTGTTCCAGTTCGCCGGTGCGTTCCGCCACCAGCCGCTGCAGATGGCGGCGCTGGTTGGACAAGGCCAGGTGCGCCCTGACACGCGCATGCACGATGGGCGGGCTGATGGGCTTGGTGATGTAATCCGCCGCGCCCAGCTCGAAACCCAGCGCCTCATCCTCCACTTCTCCGCGCGCGGTGACGAAAATGACAGGGATATGCCGGGTGGCTTCATTTCCCTTGAGCTGGCGGCAGACTTCATAACCGTCCGTGCCGGGCATCATGACGTCGAGCAGGATCAGATCGGGGTGCTGCGCCGCCGCTATTTTCAGCGCCAACTGGCCGCTGTTGGCGATCTTTAGCGCGTAGTCCTCGCCCAATATCCCTCGCAGCACATCGATGTTTTCGGGGGTATCGTCCACCACCAGCAGGGTGCTTTTTTTAGTATTGGTCACATCTGTTCCTTCGCAAGACGTTGCGCTTCCGCCAGCGCATTTTCGTAATCGTAATCGTTTATATATTTTCCCAGCCGGGTAAAACGCTGCTCAACTGCCGCGCCCTTGACCTGCCGGCCGATCAGGCGCATGGTTTCCACCGCGTCGGAATCGAAGGCTTTCAGTTGCGCGGCCAATTGTTCCAGAAGCGTGCCAAGCCGCGCAATATCCGGAGGGCGCAGCGCCCGGTCAACCGGAGTTGCGCCCGCCTCCGCCGCATGTGTTAGCAGATAGGCCTCGACCGACGCGGTCACCCGGGCCAGATCGGTTGCCGCAGCCGCAATCAACTGCGGATAATTGCCGGTGTCTCCTTCCCGGATGGCGTCCTCCAGCCGGCTTGCGGATTCCGCCAGGGATACGGCGCCGATGGTCGCGGCGATGCCTTTCAGCGTATGCGCAAAACGTTCTGCGGTCATCCGGTCATTGGCGGCAAGCGCCGCCTGTATGGACTGTACCGCCTCGCCCTGATTCGGGATGAATTTCTCCAGCACAACCAGATAGGTTTCCTTGCCGCCCATGCCCGCCATCGCCATCGCCGGATCGAGAACGGGGATTATCCCGGATGCGTGAATTTCCTCCGGCAAGGCCGCACGGGATGGCGGCGCATCGCGATGCGTCCAGCGGGCGATGGTAGCGTACAGCACATCGACGTGTATCGGCTTGGCAATATAATCGTTCATGCCTGCGGCAAGGCACTGTTCGCGGTCGC
This sequence comes from uncultured beta proteobacterium, assembly GCA_963828205.1. GTDB lineage: Bacteria > Pseudomonadota > Gammaproteobacteria > Burkholderiales > Gallionellaceae > Gallionella. Next base: position 133,806 of record CAWHDU010000004.1, on the reverse strand, counting down.
CGGCCATGGCGTTGGCGGTCATCGCGATGATCGGCAGACCGGCAAGGGCGGCATCTTTCCTGATCCGGCGCGTCGCCTCAAAGCCGTCCATACCCGGCATCTGGATATCCATCAGCACCGCATCGAACCGGCCAGGCTGCACCGCCCGCACCGCCTCGGCACCGTCGCTGGCCAGGCTGACCTCTATCCCGGCGCGATTCAGCAGCGCGATAGCCAGTTGCTGGTTGAATTCGTTGTCTTCCGCCAGCAACACATGTAATCCGGCCAGATCGGCGTGCGTTCCCGGACGCAATGAGGATATTGGTAATTTGCCGTGGCCCGCATCAAGATTCATGATCGTATCGAACAGCATCGAGGCGGTGATGGGTTTGCCGATCACCGCATCCAGCAGCTTCCTGCCGCCCGCTTCCTTGCCCATCTCGCCCTGTTTGTTTCCCGAAATGGAAATAATCCGCGGCCGGTGGCGCAGCGGCATTTTCTGCCTGATATGCCGCACCATGTCCAGGCAGGCCATATCCGGGCTATCGCAATTCATGTCGGGGCTGTCGCAATCCAGCAGCATGTCGCTGAAAGGATGCCCCGCCTCGTCGGCTTGCCGTAGCGCCTCCAGCCCTTCGCGGGCGCCGGACACCGCTGCCGCCTCGACGCCGAAGGATTCCAGGTAATCCATTATCAAGCGGCGCGAGCCGTCGTGGGCATCCGTCACCAGCACCTTGAGCCTGCCAAAATCCGGTGCGGTGCGTTCCTCATCCGGCGGGCAGGCAAAGGGCAGGTTGAAGGCGAAAACGCTTCCTTTCCCCGGCGCGCTTTCCACCCACATCGTCCCGCCCATCAGTTCCACGAGATGTTTGGATATCGCCAGCCCCAATCCCGTTCCGCCGTATTTGCGCGTGGTGGAGGCGTCGGCCTGGCTGAACGACTGGAACAGCCCGCCGACCTGCCCTGGTGTCATGCCGATGCCGGTATCGCGCACCGAAAAACCCAGCACGGCGTGGCCGGGATACTGGCTTTCTATCTTGACTTGAATCGCAACTTCGCCCGTTTCGGTGAACTTGATGGCGTTACCGGCCAGGTTTTTCAGCACCTGCCCCAAGCGCAGAGGGTCGCCGGTCAATGTGCGCGGGATTTCCAGGCCGCTCTTGAACAGGAGCTCCAGCCCTTTTTCTTCCGCGCGGATGCCGGCGACATCGGCCACGCCGCGCAGCACTTCGTCGAGCTGAAAGGAAGTTTTTTCAACGTCCATCTTGCCCGCCTCGATCTTGGAAAAATCCAGGATATCGTTGATGATGCCGAGCAGCGAATTCGCCGACCGGTACACCTTATCCAGATAATCCCGTTGCGCAGGCTGCAATTCGGATTGCAGGCACAGGTGCGAGAAGCCGATGATCGCGTTCATCGGCGTGCGGATTTCGTGGCTCATGTTGGCGAGGAACTCGCTCTTTGCCTTATTGGCGGACTCGGCGGCGGCTTTGGATTTTTCCAGTTCCTGCTCGGCGTGCTTGCGCCCGGTGATGTTCTTGAAATAGCCAAAATGGCAGATATGCCCCTTGTATGTGATCAGGTTCAAGGATATCTCCACCGGCACCAGTTCTCCGCCCTTGACGCGGTGGGTGCTTTCGATGAGGAGATTGCCGATTTTCTTCACTTCGGCGACATGTTCCGGCAACTTCTCATGGGTGAAGTTCGGATCCCAATCGGGGATGCGCCAGGTCAGGATTTCTTCGCGCGGCGCGCCGAAATGCTTCACCGCAGCCTCGTTGACGTAGGCCATCCGGCAGTTGTCGTCGTCGTCGATGAGGAATATCGGGTCGCCGCTTTTCTCGATCATCAGGCGGTACAGCTCCAATTCCCCGGTGCGCTCCAGCACTTTGCCTTCAAGTTCGGCGTTGCTTTCCTGGAGCTTGTCCACCAGGTTTTTCAGCGACCTCGACAGAACGGCCGTCTCGTCTTCGCCCCCGAAATGCGGGATGCTGATTTGCCGCTCGCTCAGGCGCATGCATTCGGCAGCTTGAGCGATCTGGCGCAACGGCCTCAGCACGTAACCGATCAGATACCAGCCTATCGCCCCCAGCAGCATGATGGCGATAACGCCGGAAACCAGTATGCTGTCGCGTATTTTGTAAGCGGTCAGGAAAGCCTTCCCGATTGGCTCTCGCACCAATACTTGCCAGCCCAACCCGGCGTAATCCTGAAAGCCTTTTCCTGCGGCATAACCGGCCAGATACTTTCCTTCCGGCCAATCCGAGACAATATGCTGTTGCGATGCCGGCTGTATCCGTTCGAGTAGCTTTTGGGGGATCGACTTGGCGTCGAGAAGATAATCGTCCGGGCCGAGCAACACCTTGCCGTTTTTTCTCAGCACGAACACTTCCACGGCATCGCCTTGCATCATTCTGCCTGCCAGCCGATCTCGCGCCTGCGAACTCCATTCCCAGCTCATGTGGCCGACGATTATTCCAATGAACTTTCCCCGTGGATCATGGATGGGCATGGCGGCATCGACCAGGCGCAACGGCAGCGGATCGCTCTGCGGTTGGGGTAGGAATTTCGCCAGCAGCCTGGCTTCGTGCACGTCTCCGGCAAAGAAGCCATTTTGCCCGTGAATGAAGTAATCGCGTTGCGCGACATTGATGCCTTCCAGCAAACCGCCGGTTCCCGCAATGATGTTGCCTCGCGCATCGGTGACGCCGATCCACGCATATGCCGGATGCACTTCCTTGATCTTGTCCAGCAACTGCCGCTTCTCGGCGGCGTCGAATCTTGCCTCGCGCAAGCGGGCCATCGAGGAAAAAAACATGATCTCATGTTTGCGGCTGTGCATGTCTCTGTCGAGGTCGCCGGCCAATTGGAAAGCAAGCTCGGCGATCCTGCGGCCTTTCAGTTCTTCGATCGTTCCGGCGATTTTCTCTGCCGTCCAGATCGACAAGGCAATTACCGACAGCAATGCCGCGCCCCCCACGGCAAGGCTGAGGCGCGCCCGTATGCTTTTGCGCGGATTCAGTTTTGCCAGGAATGCGAACAAGACAATTCTTTCATTATGAAACCGGCAAAAATGCCCGGCCTGCAAGCGTTATGCATCATGTTTGATCCGGCGATGCGATAAGGCGCCGCGCTTCCGCCAGCGCGCTTTCGTAATCATATGCGTCGATGTAACTGCCCAGCCGGGCAAAACGCGGCGCGTCTGCCGTACCCTTGACCTGCCGGTCGATCCGGCGCATGGTATCTGCGGCCTCCGAATCGAAGGTTTGCAATTGACTTGAAATCTGCTCCAGAAGCACGCCAAGCTGCGCGGGGTCAATCGTAGCCGGAACAGGCTCCGCCACATGCGCTTGCAGATAGGCATTGACCGAAGAAATTACCTGAGCCATTTCGGTTGCCGCAGCCGCAATCAACCCCGGATAGCTTTCGGCGTCCTCTTCCCGGATGGCATTCTCCAGTTGGCGCGCGGATTCCGCCAAGGCTGTCGCGCCGATGGTCGCGGCGATTCCCTTCAGCGTATGCGCCAGGCGTTCCGCGGTCATCTGGTCATTGGCGGCGAGCGCCTCCTGCATGGATTGCACAGCCCCGCCCTGATTGTGAACAAACTTCCCGAGCACCGTCCGGTAAGTGTCCTCGTTCCCCATGCCGGCTATTGCCTTGTCCGCATCCAGAGCGGGAAATGCCCCGGATATATGCCGTGTTTTTGTTGCGGCCGCCCCGGCGGTTTGAACATTGCGGTGTGTCCAGCGGGCAAGGGTAGCGTACAGCACATCGGCTTGTATGGGCTTGGCAATATAATCGTTCATGCCGGCCGCAAGGCAGCGCTCGCGGTCGCCGGCCATGGCGTTGGCGGTCATCGCGACGACCGGCAACCCTGCAAGGGCGGGATTCTTCCTGATCCGGCGCGTCGCTTCCATGCCGTCCATGTTCGGCATCTGGATATCCATCAGCACCGCATCGAACCGCTCCGGCTGCGCCGCCCGCACCGCCTCCGAGCCGTCGCGGGCGAGGCTGACTTCTATCCCGGCGCGCGCCAGCAGCGCGGTCGCCAGTTGCTGGTTGAACTCGTTGTCCTCCACCAGCAGCACGCGCAAACCGGACAGGCTGAGACTGCCTTTGTCATCCGGCGCGCCTGTGCTGCCGGATTCAGGCGTGGTGCGGCTCTCCTCGGGCGGGCAGGTGAAGGGCAGGTTGAAGGCGAAAACACTGCCCTTTCCCGGCGCGCTTTCCACCCACATCGCCCCGCCCATCAGCTCCACGAGTTGTTTGGATATCGCCAGCCCCAGCCCCGTTCCGCCGTATTTGCGCGTGGTGGAAGCATCGGCCTGGCTGAACGACTGGAACAGTTTTCCGATTTGTTCGGGCGTCAGGCCGATGCCGGTATCGCGCACCGCAAAACCCAGCACATAATGGCCGGAAGCCTCGCTTTCTACCCTGACGTGAACCTCCACCTCGCCCGCCTCGGTGAACTTGATGGCGTTGCCGGCCAGATTGTTCAGCACCTGCCCGAGGCGCAACGGGTCGCCTACCAGCGTCCGCGGAATGCCGGGCTCCTTGCCGAAGCGGAGCGCCAGGCCTTTTTGTCCTGCGCGGATACCGGCGACATCGTTGGCACTGCGCAGCACCGCATCGAGCTGGAAAGGTATTTTCTCCACTTCCATCTTGCCCGCCTCGACCTTGGAAAAATCCAGGATGTCGTTGATGATGCCCAGCAGCGAATTCGCCGAACGGTACACCTTTTCCAGATAATCCCGCTGCGCGGGCTGCAACCCGGATTGCAGGCACAGATGCGAAAAACCGATGATCGCGTTCATCGGTGTGCGTATCTCGTGGCTCATGTTGGCGAGAAATTCACTCTTGGCCTGGTTGGCGGCTTCGGCGGCGGCCATGGATTTTTTCAGTTCCTGCTCGGTGCGTTTGCGCTCGGTAACGTCCTCCTTGACCGCCACAAAATAAGCGATATTTCCTTTTTCGTCGCGGATCGGCGAGATGGTGGCGGCCTCGAAATAACTTTCGCCGTTCTTTTTCCGGTTATGGAATTCTCCCTGCCAGACTTCGCCAGACAATATGGTTTGCCACAATTTCTCGTAAAATTTCGGGGAAAACTCGCCGGATTTCAGGATGCGCGGATTCTGGCCGATGGCCTCCTGCGCGGTATACCCTGTCACCTTGGTGAATCTCGGATTGACGTATTCGATCGTGCCGTCCAGATCGGTGATGACCACGCTGGCCGGGCTGTTTTCCACGGCTTTGGAGAGTTTGACCAGATTTTTATTGGCTTCCACGCGCTCGGTGATATCCATGAATGTGACCACGGCGCCCACGACTTCGCCATGATGGAATTGCGGATGCGACCAGTATTCGACCGGAAAGCTGCTACCGTCGGCCCGCCAGAACACTTCATCCTCCACATGGGTTTTTTCGCCTGCCAGGAAGGCCTGGAAAATCCGGCATTCCTCCACGGGAAAAATGGTTTCATCCGGATATTTGTAATGAATCAGACGGTGCATGTTCTTACCGATCAATTCATCGGCATCCCGGTAGCCCAGCATCTGCAGGCAAGCCGGATTGCAGAACGTGCAATTGCCCTGCGTATCGATCCCGTAGATCGCCTCGGCTGCGGAATCCAGCAGCAGCCGCAGCCGCGCTTCGCTGACGCGTACCGCTTCTGCCGCCAGCTTGCGCTCGGTGATGTCGGTATGCGTGCCGATCATGCGCTTTGGCCTGTCATCTTCTGCGCGGCTAACCACCATGCCGCGCGCGGATACCCATTTCCAGCTGCCGTCCCTGCATAACATGCGGTAATCCACGGTATAAGACGGCGATTTTCCGTCCAGATATTTTTCCAGATCGACCATCGCGCTCCGCAAATCCTCCGGATTGACGCGGTCTGACCATTCGCTGATGCTGCTCCAGTCGGCATCTGCCGGGTAACCCAGCATTTCCTTGTAGCGTCTGGAATACACCACCTTGCCGGCCTGCATGTCCCAATCCCAGACGCCTTCGCCGGCACCCTCCAGCGCAAAGTTCCAGCGTTCCTCGCTTTTGCGCAACGCCTCCTCCGCTTCATCACGCTCGATTTCCGCCCCCGCCCTGGCGGCGATGATTTCTATGACATCCCTGCGCATCGGTTGCGGGGTGAGCTTGTGCCGAAATAAAGCGCACAGGATACCGTTGACCTTGCCGTTTCTATCCCGGGTAGGCGAACCGGCATAGGATTCTGCTCCCATGTCCACCAGCTCCGTATCCGAAGAAAACAACTGGCAGATATTTTCGTGGTATTCGCAATAGCCCTTGCTGGTGACGTCACCGCAGGGAGATCCGACCAGCGTATATTCGTAGTGCTCTACCCTCTTGCCGTCCAGCTGCATGCCCAGGGCGTGCATCCTGTTCCCCTCCATCAGCTTGCCTACGATGACGCAGTCCGCATCGAGCAACTCGCACAGGCTGCTGGCCGTTTCGTGAAAGAACGATGTTCCGACGACTGCCGCCGTGGTTCCGGCAATGGTGCGGAATGCGGCCTCCGCCCTCTTGCGCTCGGTAATGTCGCGCGCCGAGTTGTATATCAGCAACTGGCCGTCGATCTCCACTTTGGATGCGCTGATTTCGACATCGATGATGGAGCCGTCGCGGCGGCGGTGCCGGGTTTCGAATACCGGGTTGCTGGCCCCAAATGCGGCGATCTTGGCCAGCAGTTTTTCTCTCGACCACAACGCATCCCACTGCGCCACGTTCATGGACAGCAATTCCTCGTGCGTGTAGCCGAGCATGCGGCAGAACGCATCGTTCACCTGTTTCACGTTGCCGTCGAGGTCGAAAACGTGAATGCCGTCGCTGGCGGTGCGCAGCAGCATCTCGTTCTTGCGGCCTGCGCGCTCCAGCGCCGCCGCCGCCTGCATGGCGCGCGTACGGCCGGTCGCCAGCATCCAGACGAATAGCGCGACAAACAGGCTTGCGGCGGCGCCGGTGGCGGCAACTGCACGGGGTTTCTCGTTGTCGAGTTGCGTATCGAATCCGGGCAGGGAGTGGATGCCGATCGTCCAGGTGTGTCCGGCAATATTGATGCGCTGCAAGCTCTGGAAGCCGGGTTTCGGGTGCTGGTCGGCAGGGTTGGATTCGTATAGTTCCGTTTCGTCCGACACTCTTTCGCCATCGTAGATTTCGATGTCGGTTTCGCCGGTGCGATTGCCGAGTATGCCCGCCATCAGGTCGCCCGCGCGGAACACCGAGCCTATCCAGCCGATGAGGTTGGCGCGGCGTTCGGCAAGGGTGCCGTGCGGCGCATCGTGTTTATAGACGGGCATGAACATTATGAAACCGGCCTGCCTGTCTTTGTCGGTTTCAAACAGCAGCCTGATCTTGCCGGAGAGAGTGACGTTGCCGGAATCGCGCGCCCGTTCCATGGCGGCGCGGCGCATCCCCGGCTGTTCTCCGGTTCGCGGGTGCTCAAGGTCGGAAAGCATGTCGTAGCCGAAGACCCGTTTGTTGCGCTCGTCATACGGTTCGGCGTAAACGACCGGGGCGTAAGCATCGCGCGACCCTTCCGGCCAGATCGTGTAGGCGGGCAAGCCTTTCTTGCGGATGCCTGCGATGTGCCGGTCCTTCTCCGCCTCAGGCACGAGCGGCACAAAGCGGATACTCTGGATGCCGGGGTAAGTTTCCTTCAGCCGCAGCCTGGCGATATAGTCACGGAATTCATGGCGTTCGACGATGCCGGCATGGGCGAACAACCCGTCCACTCCGCGCATTACCTGCTCGTAGGCCATCATGCGCTTGCTGATGTCGTCGGCGATATCGCGCGCCTGATAATCGAATTTGGTTTGCAGCGCCAGCCCGGCGTCTTGCTGCGCGTAATTCCACAACTGGTAGGTAATTATCAGGGAAAACCCCAGCGACAGTCCCGCCAATATATGCCCATCGCGCCGCGCCGCGCGCCGGGCGAAAAAAATCAGGAGAAAGCTGCCGCCAAAAAGCAGCAGCGTAGCCGAGGTTACCAGCGCGGCAAGCGTAGCCTGTTCAACGCGCAAGGTGCCGGCCAGACACATGCTGCCGGGCTGGAAGTGTGTGCCGAGCATCGCGGTATAGTGCATTCCGGAAATCGCCAGACCCATGATTATCCCGCCCAGCACAAGGCGGAGCAGGGGCGGCAGCTTGATGCGCCCCCCATGATACATCAGCAGCAGCGCGCCCCACGAGGCGGCCACGGCTATGGCTACCGACAAGGCAACTATCGGCGTGTCGTAGCCGATCTGCGGCGACATCCTGAGCGCCGCCATGCCGGTGTAATGCATCACGCTGATCCCCAGCCCCATCAGCAGCCCGCTGACCAGAAGGTGTTTGGCGCCGATTTGGTCTTTGCAGCATAGCGTCCAGAAACCCAATAGCGCTGCGGCAATCGCGGGCAGGATCGAAAGCAGGGTCAGCGTCAGGTCGTAGGCGAGCGATATGGGCAGGTGAAATGCCAGCATGCCGATGAAGTGCATGCCCCAGATGGTCATACCCAGGACGATGCTGCCCACGGTCATCCACAGCTTTGCCTCGCGGCCGCTGGCTGCGCGCATCCGTTGCGCATGGTCGAGCGTGGCGAACGAGCCAATTATCGCAATCAGCACGGACAGGAAAATCAGCGGGATATTCCAGGAAATCGGCAAGGCCTGATACTCGATCAATTTACTTGATGCAATGCTACCCCAAAAACCTTATGCGGTTTTCAGAAAAAACTGGCGGCCAGATGCCGCCCGCTCTCATCAATCCCGATAGCCCGTTAGACGTAGGCCTGGCCGAAGCCCGGCCTACGGCCCATTGATTTTATGGTGCCATGATAGCTATTGATTCGGCAAATAAACACTATGAACTTCGACATTCCGGACTTGATCCGGAATCCAGCAAAAACAAATACGGCGCGCCTTGCGCGCCACCGGATACCGGCGCCCTCACCTCAATCCTCTCCCTCTTGCGGGAGAGGAGGCAATCGCTCTTTCCCCTTCCGGGGTAAAGTTGGATAGGGGGTTGGCCGGCATGACGGCAATACTGTTTGCTGGCCGGATCAATAATAGACTTGGGGTCAAATCATGATTCCGCCCGACGATAGAGGTAACGCGCGCTATTTCTGCGTTGCGGTTTTCAGCGGCCTGACTTCAGCCTGCACGTCAACCTTGACAATGCGCTTGTCGGCCATTTCGACATCCATCGTCAGCGGCACGCTTGCGCCGGCCTTGAGCGGCGCCTTCAATCCCGACAATACGAAATGATAGCCATGCAGATTCATATCCAGGCGTGCATTGGCCGGCAAGCTGATGGACTTGACTTCGTACATCTTCATCATGCCGCCTTTATGCTCCATGTTGTGCATCTCCGCAGTCTTGGAGGCATTGCTGCTGGCTCCGACTATGGTTGCGGCCTGCTTGCTGGTGACGGACATGTACACCATCGCCATATCCTGCCCGGGGAGCGTGGCGCGCGTCCATGCGCCTTCAACCTGGATGTCGCCAGCGTAAACACTGGCGCTCAGCAATAAGGCAGCCTGCAGCCAAGCGAACCGATGGAGTTTGGTCATGTTGTTTTCCATTTATGAAATTAATTTGGGTATGCGGATTATACATTCTGCAGGCAACCCTGCTGCCGCGACAAAATGCCGCACCTCGGAAAGGTGCGGCATTTTGCGGTGAAGGCTCACCATTCCGCGCAACGGAATGTGACGCCGGAGCCACAAAATGCAGACATAATTGCGGCAGCGAGGCTGCCGCGACAAAATGCCGCACCCCCCGGCGCCCCTCTCTGCGCTTACAATAACCGCATGAACAGCACGATACTTTCTTCCCTGCCAGGCCACAGCCAGTTGCGCCGCCTGGTTGCCTTGCGCGGCATGGCTATCGTGGCGCAACTCCTGACGCTTGCGGCAGTCTGGAAGATTCTGGAACTCGAACTGGCCTGGCGGCCGATGTTGTGGGCTATTGCCGCGCTCGCCGCTTTCAATTTGCTCACCTTTATGCGTTTGCGCAGCGGCAAGCCGATTTCCAACCCCGAGCTGTTTGCCCAGTTATGCGCTGATGTGCTGGCGCTGAGCATATTGCTTTATTACAGCGGCGGCTCGACCAATCCATTTGTCTCGCTTTACATGCTGCCGCTGGTGATTGCCGCCACAACGCTGCCGGGGCGTTACACATGGGGCATGGCGGCGCTTACCTCCGCCTGTTACAGCGTGCTGATGTTCCATTACATTCCGCTGCCGCACAACCACCAGCATGACGGGGACAGCGCGTTCAACGCGCATGTCATGGGCATGTGGCTCGGCTTTGTCTTCAGCACGGTGGTGGTGGCCTATTTCGTGGTGCAGATGGCGCAGGCGGTGCGCAACCGCGACGAGACGCTGGCACGGGTGCGCGAGGAAATCCTGCGCAACGAGCGCATCGTGGCCCTCGGCACCCAGGCCGCCGGCGCCGCGCATGAGCTGGGCACGCCGCTGTCCACGATGGCGGTGGTGATCGGCGAATTGCAGCTTGACGCCGAGGCGCGCCCCGCATGGCGCGAAGCGCTGGGCATCCTCAATGAACAGGTGCGCGGCTGCAAACGCATTCTCGACAAAATTCTGGCAAACGCCCAAGTCGGCGGGGCAGCATTGCTGCAACCGGCAGATCGCCTGATGGCTGAAGTGCTGGATGAATGGCAGTTATTGCGGCCCACCGCACAGTATCACTACTCCTCCCCTGATAAAACAACTAGCCATTCGACTAGGCTATCAAAAGACGATAGCCAAGTCGCTGGTTATGACAAGGGGAGGCCGGGAGGTGTTCCCGCACCGCTCGTCAGCGTGGATGCCACACTTCGCGCCGCGCTGATGAACCTGCTCAACAATGCGGCGGACGCAGCGCCGCAACCGATCGAATATCCACACGCACTGGGACGCCGCCAGCTTCACGCTGGAAATCCACGACCGGGGCAAAGGCCTGAGCGAAGAAGCGGAACTCAAGGCCGGTTCGGCATTCTTCACCACCAAAACGGAAGGGCACGGGCTTGGCCTGTTTCTGGCCAATGCCACCCTCGAACGCATGGGCGGATCGGTGCGCCTGTTCAACCGCGAACAGGGCGGCGCAACCACGGAAATCATCTTGCCGACAACCATGGCCTCCATATGACCAAGCCACTTGAAGAATCCGCCTCGCTGTTACTGGTGGATGACGACATCACCTTCTGCAAGGTGCTGAAGCAGGCGCTGGAAAAACGCGGTTTCAGCATTTCCGTGGCGCATAGCGTCGAGGAAGCGCTTCCGCTGGCGGAAGACAATCCGCCGGAATTCGCGGTGGTGGATTTGAAAATGGGCGGCGCGCCAGGGCTGGCGCTGGTCAAGGTTCTGCACCGGCTCGACCCGAATACGCGCATCGTGGTGCTGACCGGCTACGCCAGCATCGCCACCGCCGTCGAGGCGATCAAACTGGGCGCGACGCAATATCTTGCCAAGCCGGCCAACGCGGACGAAATCGTCGCGGCGTTCGGGCACACCGCCAACAGCGACGCGCCGATCAAGGCGCAGCCGGCGCAAATCGAAGACCTGGAATGGGAGCACATCCAGCGCGTGCTGCACGAGCATGACGACAATATTTCGGCCACCGCGCGCGCGCTCAACATGCACCGCCGCACGCTGCAACGCAAACTCGCCAAGCCGCCTTCGCGTTCGGGATAATCCCACCCTCGGCGCGCAGCATGAAACCTGCTGAAATGCACCCTGAAACCCCTCTCGCGAATTTTGCCAATCTCTCGTATAGTCTGCACCGTACGGAGAAGCTGCCGCCACCAAATAACCGGCAAATATACCCATGATTGACGAAAGCACCCGCCTCAGGCTCAAGCAAGCGCTTGCCGATCTCGATTCCCTGCCCGCCATGCCGGCCATCGCGCAGAAACTGCTGGCGCTGCCGCTGGGTACCGAGGAGGGCGAAGCGCAAATGCTCAGGCTGATCGGCCAGGACCCGCAAATTTCCGCAAAAATAATCAGCTTGGCGAATTCTCCGGTCATGGGCGTTTCGCGCAAACTGTGTAAAGTCTCCGAAGCCGCGATGCTGCTTGGCATGACCCGGGTCAAATCGGTTGCCGTCGGCATCGCCTCGATGTCCAATCTCGCCAAGCCTCCCGCAGGGCAGCATTTCAAACCGCAAGACCTGTGGCTGCACAGCATGACCATCGCCATTGTGATGCACGCCATCGCGCAAGCCATGCCGAGAAATATCCGCCCCGGCGAGGACCAGATTTTCCTGGCGGGGCTGCTGCACGACATCGGTTTCATGGCTTTGCACCATATCGATGCGGCGGCGAGCGATAAACTGCATCACCAACTGCTGCTGCATCCCAAGCACACCATACTGGAAGTCGAGCTGGAAACCCTGGGAATCACGCACTGCTATATCGGATCGCAACTGGCGCGGCACTGGCACCTGCCGGAGGAAATTGTCACCGTGCTGGGCCACCACCACCCCCCCTATGTCGAAGAAGCCGCGCCCGGAAACCCTCTGGTGCGCCTGATAAGCCTGGCCGAAAAAGCCGCACCAAACTTCGGCATTGCCGAACACACCGGCGACGAAATCCATGAATACGAGTGGCTGGAACTGGGCATCAACCTCGCGGATGCCGAAGATATTTGCGCCCAGGCCAATGAACTTGCGGTGCAAACCGCCCAGTTCAGCGGCGAGTTTTAACCCGGTTTGACATCAGGATCAATCTTCCCGAAGACGCTTGTTGATTGCTGTCAGCGCCTGGATGATACGGCGCAACGACTGGCTGTATTCGTTTCCGAACATCGCTTCCGCGCCCCTGCGGTTGCCCGCCTTCAGGCTTTCGATGATGAGATCGCCAAACTGGTGAAATTGCTGGTGCGCCTCGCTTAATTGCCGGTGCACATCCGGTTCGCAAAACGGCTCCAATACCGAACCGTTGATCCAGCTCCCCAACTGGCAAATGCCGTCTTGCCCGAGCGGGGCGGATGCCAGGGATTCGCGCATATTTCCCTGCACGTGGTGCCCCAGGCGCGTCTTCCACAATATATGCGCCTCGGCCGCCGCGACGAGATTGAGCCTGCCGCGCAACTCGCGCTTCTGCGAACGGTTAGCTCCCAGTAAATTTTTTACGCTACCTATCAGTGCCATCGCCATTCTCCCGCGATAATCATGAGGCATACTTTATATGCGCATGATGGCAAAATAACAATATGCCGAAAAGCCTATATATTTCGGCCTAGCCATGTTGCGCGGCTATCGCCTGCCCACCGAGCAAAATTTAAATTTTCGTTATAAAACAATGAGGAATTTGCAGGATACCCCCTACGCCAACCCTATTGTGAATTGCAACAAGACTATAATTACTCCCCGAAAACGCCACCCAGCCATGAATATCATTCTTTTGCTCGCCAGCCTGCTGTTGCCCGCCCCGGCTTTCGCCGTGCCGCCGCAACTACCTGCCGCACCTGTCCTTGCGGCCAAATCCTATCTGTTATATGACTACACCAGCAGCCAGGTACTGGTGAACCAGAATGGCGACGCGCGCATGGAACCCGCCTCGCTGACCAAGCTGATGACCGCCTACCTGGTTTTCGACGCACTCAAACATGGCACGCTATTGCCGCAACAAAACCTGATCGTTCCCGCCGCCGCGGTGCGCAACAACAGCGGCGAATCGCGCATGCTGCTCTTGGCCGGGCAAGCCGTGAACGTGAACGAACTGCTGCGCGGGCTGATCGTGCAATCCGGCAACGATGCGGCGATCACGCTGGCGCTCAACATCGCCGGCAGCGAAGCGGGGTTCGTCGACCTGATGAACAAGGAGGCGAAGCGGCTGGGCATGAACAACACCCATTTCGCCAACCCGGTCGGGCTGCCGGACGCGCAGCACTACAGCAGCGCCTCCGATCTGGCCTTGCTGGCCGCCGCCATCGTGCGCGACTATCCGCAACATTACGCGCTGTTCGGGCTGCGCGATTACACTTTCAACAACGTCGTCCAGGCCAACCGCAACCGCCTGTTATGGATCGATCCCTACGCGGACGGCATGAAAACCGGACATACCGAAACCGCCGGGTATTGCCTGGTCGGCTCGGTCAAACGCGACAACCGGCGCCTGATCTCGGTGTTGCTCGGCGCGCCTTCCGATAGCCTGCGCGCCACCGAAAGCCAGAAACTGCTGAATTTCGGCTTCCAGCATTTCGATGCGGTGCGCCTGTACCGGAAGAACCAGCCGGTCGCCAACGCGCGCATCTGGAAAGGCACGAAAAGCCACCTTAAAATCGGCTTCCGCCAGGACTTGTTCCTGACTATTCCCAAAGAAAAGCTCGCCCAGCTCAAGGCGACGATGGAAACGCGCCAGCCCATCCTCGCACCGGTCGGCAGCGGGCAACGACTGGGGGTGCTCAAAGTGGCGCTGGACGGCAACCCCTATGCGGAATTTCCACTGGTCGCCCTGGAGGACGCCCCGCTGGCGAACGTGTTTTCGCGCGGATGGGACAGCATCCGCCTGTTGTTCGAATAAAATGGAACATATGACCCTACTTTTAAACGGCCATATCCGTAGCCCGGATGCAGCGAGAGCGGAATCCGGGAGACACTTCCTCCATCCCCGGATAGCTTTGCATAGCCATCTGACTAGGCCGTCAAAAAAACAACGGCCAAGTCATTGGTTAACACTGCGTTTCATCCGGGCTACTTGTTTGGTTCCGGCTCGTCCGGCTTAGGGATACGACATGACGATTTACTTGAACGGCCAGTACCTGCCCATCGAAGAAGCGAAGATCTCCGTGCTGGATCGCGGCTTCATTTTCGGCGACGGCGTATATGAAGTGATTCCGGTGTATTCGCGCAAGCCGTTCCGTCTGGAAGAACACCTGCGCCGCCTGCAGCACAGCCTGGACGGCATCAGGCTCGCCAATCCGCACAGCAATAGCGATTGGAACGACATCATCGACAAGCTCGTCGCGCGCAATGAAGGTGAAGACCAATACCTGTACCTGCATATCACGCGCGGCGTGGCCAGGCGCGACCACGCCTTTCCCAGGCCGCCCGTCGCACCCACCGTATTCATGATGAGCAATCCGCTGCCTGCCCCGCCCGCCGGCCTGCTGGCGAGCGGCATCGCCTGCATCACCGCGCCGGACAACCGCTGGCTGCGCTGCGACATCAAAGCCATCGCGCTGCTGCCCAACGTGCTGCTGCGCCAGATGGCAATCGACGCGGGCTGCGCCGAGACCGTCCTGATCCGCCCAGAACCCGTGACGGGGGGCGGATTCCTGACCGAGGGCGCGGCCAGCAACATCTTCGCCGTAAAGAACGGCATGCTGCTCGCACCGCCCAAAGACAATCTGATGCTGCCCGGCATCACCTACGACGTGGTGCTGGAGCTTGCCGCCGCCAACAATATCCCGCATGAAGTGCGCAGGATTTCCGCCGCGGAAGTATTCGCCGCCGACGAACTGCTGCTCACCTCAAGCACCAAGGAAGTGCTGGCGATCACGCAACTCGACGGCAAGCCGGTCGGCGACGGCAAACCGGGCGCGATGTTCGCGCGGTTGCATGCGCTATACCAGGATTTCAAACGCGACGTGATGCGCGCGTGAATAATCCTGAAAAAAGCATTTAGCCACAGAGAACACAGAGATCACAGAGGAAATACATAAAGTTGAAACGCGAGAACAATCCGCCTTTCGGGTCAGGCTGTGAAACCTGGTGAAAACACGCCTCTCTCTGTGCCCTCTGTGTTCTCTGTGGCTTGCATTACGATTTTAGAATGAATAACCATGAGTAAATTGCCGGCAAAAGAATTGACCTCCAGCCTGATCGATTATCCCTGCGAATTCCCGCTGAAGATATTCGGCCTGCAGCAGGCGGGGTTCGCGCAGGCCGTGCTGGAAGTAGTCAGCAGGCACGACCCGGAATTCACCGCCGCCGGCATGGAAATGCGCGCCAGCAAGAACGCCCGCTATGTCAGCCTGACCTGCACCATCCGCGCCACCTCGCGCGAGCAGCTCGATGCGCTGTACCAGGAGCTGTGCGATCACCCGTCGATTGTGATGGTGCTATGAGGAGCGAGGAGCGAGGAGCGAGGAGCGAAGAAAGCCGTGCGGAGAATCCGCGCACAACATCACTCAATCCTCACCCCTCAATCCCCAATCCTGTCCTCCACTCGCTCGGCCTAGTCGAATACCAGCCGACCTGGGACGCGATGAAGAAATTCACTGCGGAACGCATTCCCGACAGCCAGACACCGGGGACGCGCGACGAAATCTGGCTGGTGCAGCACCCGCCGACCTACACGCAAGGGCTGGCTGGCAAGCCGGAACACCTGCTGCACGGCACGAATATCCCCGTCATCAGAATCGACCGGGGCGGCCAGATCACTTACCACGGCCCCGGCCAGATCATCGCCTACCTGCTGCTCGACCTGCGCCGCTGGAAAATCAACGTGCGCGAACTGGTGCGCCTGATGGAACATGCGGTGATCGACCTGCTCGGCGAATTCGGCGTCGCCGCGCGAGGCCGCGAAGATGCTCCCGGCGCATATGTCGGCGAAGCCAAAATCGCCTCGCTGGGATTAAAAATAAAAAATGGTTGCTGCTACCACGGCCTCGCGCTGAACGTGGACATGGACCTGGCCCCGTTCGCCAACGTCAACCCGTGCGGCCACGCCGGGCTGCGCGTCACCCAATGCGGCGCGCTCGGCATCACCGCCGGCATCGAAGAGCTGCAAGCGCTGCTGGCGCAGAATCTGATCCACGGTTTGCAGCAACACCTGGAAAGAAAACAACATGAGCAGCACTGACAACAAACAAACCGGTGCAGACCCAAGGCAAACCGGAAAAGAAAAGACCGCGCGCAACCCGGTGAAGATCGTGCCGTTGCAGGAGCGGCTGCGCAAGCCGGAATGGGTGCGCGTGAAGCCCGGCAGCGGCACGGGATACAACGGCGTGAAGCGCATTCTGCGCGAGCACCAGTTGCATACGGTGTGCGAGGAGGCTTCCTGCCCGAACATCGGCGAGTGTTTCGGCAAGGGCACGGCGGCTTTCATGATTCTCGGCGACATCTGTACGCGCCGCTGCCCGTTCTGCGACGTGGCGCACGGCAAGCCGCTGCCGCCCGATGCAAACGAACCGGAAAATCTGGCGCGCTCGATCGGCCTGCTCAAGCTGAAATATGCGGTCATCACCAGCGTGGACCGTGACGACCTGCGCGACGGCGGCGCGGGGCATTTCGCCGCTTGCCTGGCGGCGATCCGCGCCGGCGCGCCCGCGACGCGTCTGGAGATTCTGGTGCCGGATTTCCGCGGGCGGCTGGAAGTTTCGCTGGACGCGCTTTCCCGCTGCCTGCCGGATGTGTTCAACCACAACCTGGAGACCGTGCCGCGCCTTTACCCGCCGGCGCGCCCCGGCGCGGACTACGCCCATTCGCTGCATCTGCTCGGTGAATTCAAGGCGCGCTTCCCGCAGGTTCCGACCAAGTCCGGCCTGATGCTCGGCCTAGGCGAGACCGACGAAGAGGTGCTGCAAGTGATGCGCGACCTGCGCGCGCATGGCGTGAACATGCTCACCATCGGCCAGTACCTGCAGCCTTCCGAAGGGCATTTGCCGGTGCAGCGCTACGTGCCGCCGCAAGTTTTTGAGATGTTCGAGCGTGCCGCAAAGGAAATTGGGTTCGGCCATGCCGCCTGCGGCCCGATGGTGCGGTCGAGCTATTTTGCCGACGAGCAGGCGCAACGGGCGGGGGTGTTGTAAATCGGTTTTTTTGTCGCCTGTAGCGCCGGGTGCAACCGTCGCGCCCTGCTATAATCTGCGCCAAATTCTCACCCAGCCCCTCATGAATATCCTTTACGAAGAAGACGGCAGTTTCAAGGTCGGCAGCATCATGGCCGACAACACCACTTCGCTCCAGATTGAAAGCCTGTCCGGCAAGCGCAGCAAGGTCAAGGCAGCCAATGTGATGCTGCGTTTCACCCAGCCCGCGCTGGCAGAATTCATGGCGCAGGCGGAGTCGCTCGCCGCAAGCATCGAGGTGGATTTCCTGTGGGAATGCTGCCCGCCGGACGAATTCGATGCGGCGCAAATCGCTGCCGAATATTTCGGCCATGCCCCGAGCCCTCTGGAAGCGGCGGCCGCGCTTGATCCGCCTGCATGGCGCGCCGATCTATTTCCACAAGAAAGGCAAAGGCCGCTACCGCGCAGCACCCCCCGACGTGCTCAAGGCCGCGCTCGCCGGAGCCGAGAAAAAACGCCAGCAGCTGGCGTTGCAGGCGCGCTACACCGAGCAGCTTTGCCGCTTTAAGTTGCCACCCGAGCTCGCCGAACACCTCACGCATTTGCTCTACAAGCCGGATCGCAACACCCTCGAAGTCAAGGCGCTGGAAGCGGCCTGCGCGGCGACGCATTTGTCCACCGCGCATCTGCTGCAGCGTTGCGGTGCGTTGCCTTCCACGCACGATTTTCATTTGCAGAAATTCCTGTTCGAGCATTTCCCCAAAGGCACCGGCTTCCCGCCCGTCGAGTTGAGCGCATGGGACGAATTGCCGCTGGCAAGCGCGAACGCCTTCAGCATCGACGACGCGGCCACGACGGAAATCGACGACGCGTTCTCGGTGGAGAAGCTGGCTAACGGCAACTGGCGCGTCGGCGTGCATATCGCCGCGCCCGCGCTGGGCATGCCGCGCGATTCCGATGGCGACAAGATCGCCGCGCAGCGGCTGTCCACCGTGTATATGCCCGGCAACAAGATCACCATGCTGCCGGACAGCGTGGTGCAGGCTTTCACGCTGTGCGCGGACCGGGTCTGCCCGGCGCTGTCGATGTATAACGAGGTGGACGGCGCGACGCTGGAAATCCTCGGCCACGAGAGCCGCGTCGAGCGCATCCATATCGCCGCCAACCTGCGCCACGACACGCTGGAGCCGCTGTTCAACGAAGAGACGCTGGCGGCGGGCAAGTCCGACTACCCTTACGCGAACGAGCTGGCGCTGCTGTGGAACCTGGCGCAAAAACTGGAAGCGGCGCGCGGCAAGCCGTCCGACAACAGCACACAGCAGGTAGATTACAATTTCCATATCGAAAATGATCGCGTCAGCATCTCGTTGAGGCGGCGCGGTTCGCCGGTCGACAAGGTGGTTTCCGAGCTGATGATCCTAGTGAACAGCGAATGGGGAAAACACCTTGCCGAGCACGGCTTCGCCGGCATCTACCGCACGCAGCAGAACGGCAAGGTGAAAATGAGCACGGTCGCCGCACCGCACCAAGGCCTGGGCGTGGCGCAATACATGTGGTCGAGCTCGCCGCTGCGCCGCTACGTGGACATGGTGAACCAGCGCCAGATCATCGCGATGCTGCGCGACGGCGCACCGTCCTACGAGAAGAACGACACCGCGCTGTATGCCGCGATGCGCGACTTCGACACGATGTACGCCATCTACAACGACTTTCAGCGGCACATGGAGCGCTACTGGTGCTTGCGCTGGCTGCTGCAGGAGCAGGCTGTGCATGCCGACAACGCCCCTCACCTCAATCCTCTCCCGCCTGCGGGAGAGGAAGCAAACGAATCGCTGCGCGAACTTGTCGTTAACGCGACCGTGCTGCGCGAAAATCTGGTGAAAGTCGACGACATCCCGCTGGTTTTCCGCGCGCCATCGTTGCCGGAGTTGCCCGCCAACACCCGTGTGCGACTGGCCATCGTCTCGATTGACTTGCTCGACCTGGATGTGCGGACGCGTTTTGTCGCGGCGATAACAGAGGAGGAGGCAGCCGAGTGCTGACATGGCTGAAAACACCATTGACCGGCGCGATGATCCTCTCCGTCGCGTTTCACGCCTTTGCCTTGTTCGGCGTCGCATTGGTAATGCCCAACCCGCGCAGCGCAATCGACTTCATACAGCCGTTGCAGGTGGTGCTGGTCAACACAAAATCGAAATCCAAACCTTCCAAAGCCGATGCGCTGGCGCAACATAATCTGGATGGCGGCGGCAATACCGCCGAAGACCGGCGCGCCAAGACCCCTTTGCCCGCAATACGCGACGACCAGCAATTCACCCCCGAACAGGCCGCCAAGCGCGTCGCGCAGCTCGAGGAAGAATCGAAGCGGATGCTGACCCGGCTGAAGAGCGATCACAAGGTGGCGCAACCTGAGCTCAAGAAACAGCAAAGCAGCGATGCCAGCAGCGGCGACGAGCTGGTGCAAAAAGCCCTGGAGATCGCGCGCCTCGAGGCGCAGATCGACAAGAATTGGGATGCGTACCAGAAAATGCCGCGGCGCAAATTCGTCGGCGCACGCACGCAGGAATACCGCTTCGCGCAATACATCGAAGACTGGCGCATCAAGGTGGAACGGATCGGCAACCTGAATTACCCGGAGCAGGCGCGCCAGCAAAGAATTTTCGGCAGCCTGCGGCTCAGCGTGTCGATCAATACCGATGGCAGCCTGGGGCCATCGAAGTGAGCAAGTCATCGGGCAACCGCATCCTGGACGCGGCGGCGATGCGCATCGTCAAGCTCGCCGCACCCTACGCCCCGCTGCCGCCGGACATCCGCAAAGACACCGACATCCTGGTCATCACGCGCACCTGGACGTTCACCTCTTCAGATCGTCTTGAAAGCGAGTAATCATCATGACCGACAAATACGCGGTAATCGGCAACCCCATCGCCCACAGCAAATCGCCTGAAATTCATACGATGTTTGCTGAGCAATTCAAAGACCAGCCCGCAGGAGATATGGTCTATAGAGATCGTATTCTCGCACCGCTGGACGGCTTCGTAGCCACGGTTGAACGGCTGCGCGAGGAAGGCTACAAGGGCTGCAATGTCACTTTACCATTCAAGCTTCAAGCTTCTAACCTTACCCCGTTTTGCAAGCGGCGGGCTCAGGATGCAAATGCCGCAAACACTCTTACTTTTGAAGGCAGTAAAATAATAGCCGACAACACAGATGGAATAGGCTTGGTGCGCGATATTGAACAAAACCTCGGCGTTTCTTTGCAAGGCAAACGGGTGCTGCTGATGGGGGCAGGCGGCGCGGCACGCGGAGTTCAAATGCCGTTGGCATCAGCAAAAATTCAGCGATTGGTCATTGCAAACCGCACTTTTGAAAAAGCGAAAGAAATGGAGGATGAGGTGCTTATGTATGGGCACAAACACTATGGAAACCTGTTCAGTGTAGAAATAGTCGCAAAAAACTACTCTGACCTATGCGATGAACAATTTGATGTAGTCATCAACGCCACCTCCAGTGGTCTGTCAGACGAACTGCCATCTCTGCCGCCGACTATTTTCGCACCCGGCGCATTAGCCTACGACATGATGTACGGCCGCGAGACGCCGTTCATGAAATTCGCCCGTGAGCATGGTGCGCGTTCCGAGGACGGCCTCGGCATGCTGGTCGAGCAGGCCGCCGAGGCCTTCTTCATCTGGCGCGGTGTGCGCCCGGACACCGCGCCGGTCATCGCCGCGCTGCGCACAGCGAAATAGAATTCATGCCCACTCGTCTTTCGATAACTGGAAGTAGCCCGGATGGAATGCAATGGAATCCGGGGGAACACTGGGCGTACCCACCAATCCCCGGATTTCGCTGCGCTGCATCCGGGCTACGGATTTCTGCCTCATGAAGAAACTGTGGGGATGGGTATGGCGCGGCATGGCGATTTGCTTCGCCCTGCTGCTGCTCTACCAGTTGTGGATTTTTGCGCACATCTGCTGGTGGATAAAATTCAACCCTTCCACCAGCGCCTTCATGGAGAGCCGCCTGGAGGTGATGCAGGACAAAAACCCGAACGCCGGACTGCAATACCAGTGGGTGCCCTACGAGAAGATTTCCGGCAACCTCAAGCGCGCGCTGATCGCGTCCGAAGACGCGAAGTTCGTCGATCACGAAGGCTTCGACTGGGATGGCATCCAGAAGGCCTACGAGAAAAATATGAAGAAGGGCAAGATCGTCGCGGGCGGCTCCACCATCAGCCAGCAACTCGCCAAAAACCTGTTTCTTTCCACCAAACGTACGCCGTGGCGCAAGGCCGAAGAGGCGCTCATCACCGTGATGCTCGAAGCGGTGATGGGCAAGCGGCGCATTTTCGAGATTTATCTCAACGTGATCGAATGGGGCAACGGGGTGTTCGGCGCGGAAGCCGCCGCGCGCCACTACTACCGCGCCAATGCGGCCAACCTTACCGCTGAACAAGCGGCAAAACTCGCCGCGATGGTGCCCAATCCTCGCTACTACGACACACACCGCGAAGCGCGCGGCCTGCTGCGCAAAACCGGCATCATTCTCGGGCGCATGAACGACGCGGAAATCCCATAGGCGCGGGGCGTGCCCGGCCTGCCGTCCCGCAAAACGGATTCCCGGGAAATCTCTTGCGCAATACGCTGCCAAATCCAGCCAAATTTGCCGCGCAGCCGTGCGTCAAACTCTTTACAATAGCGCCCGATTTAAGAAGCTTAGGGTGCGCGCCATGACCGAAACCGGCCGGGAAACACATTACACCGAAAATGTGCAGGATCACCTCAAACAGGTGGAATCGCTGCTGAATAAACACGCCTTGCTGGATGAGGATGCCAGCCGCCAAGAGATGCCGCGCAAAGACCAGCAAGCACCGGCCGATACGTTATTGCACAAACAATGTCTTGCCGACCTGCGGCGCAAGCTGGACAGCCTGCATCCTGCGGACATCGCCTATATTCTCGAAGCCTTGCCCATCGAACAGCGTTTGCTGGTGTGGGACCTGGTCAAATCGGAGCGCGACGGCGATATCCTGATCGAGGTTTCCGATGCGGTGCGCGAATCGCTGATTGCGACGATGAGCCGCGAGGAGTTGCGCGAAGCCGCCGAACAACTCGACGCCGACGAAATCGCCGACCTCGCTCCGGATCTGCCGCAAAACGTGATGCGCGACGTGTTCAGGTCGCTGTCCGTCGAAGAGCGCGAGCAATTGCGCGCGGCGATGTCGTACCCGGAAGACTCGGTCGGCGCACTGATGGATTTCAACATGATCAACGTCCGCGAGGACGTCACGCTGGAAGTCGTATCGCGCTATTTGCGCCGCTTCGATGAACTGCCAGACCACACCGATCAGGTATTCGTGGTAGACCGGGACGACCGCTTCAAGGGTGTTTTGCCGATCAATCTCATCGTCGTCAACGAACCGGAAATCGTTGTCGGCGACTTGATGCTGGCCGACACCATACAACTGCATCCCGAGGAAAAGGCGGATCAGGCCGCCCAGGCATTTGAACGCTACGACCTGGTTTCAGCGCCGGTGACAGATGATGAGGGAAAGCTGGTCGGCCGGGTGACGGTGAACGTGGTGCTGGATTTTATCCGCACCGAATCGGAAAGCGACGTATTGAACCTGGCCGGCTTGCGCGAAGAGGAAGATATTTTCGCTTCGGTATGGAAGAGCGCGCAGAACCGCTGGGCATGGCTGGCGCTGAACCTTTGCACCGCATTCTTCGCTTCGCGGGTGATCGGTAATTTTGAAGGCACCATCGAGAAATTTGTCGCTCTCGCCACGCTGATGCCGATTGTCGCAGGCATTGCCGGCAATTCGGCAAACCAAACCACCACCATCGCCATCCGTTCGCTGGCCCTGGGGCAAATCACGCAGGACAATGCGCGCCGGTTGATGCTCAAGGAGTTGGCTATCGGCGGGTTTAACGGGCTGTTATGGGGCAGTATTGCCGGATTGTTCGCTTACTTTCTGTACCGCAGTGCAGCGCTCGGTATCGTGATGACCGGCGCGATGCTGCTGAATTTGCTGGTAGGCGCAATCGTCGGCATGGCCATCCCGCTCATCATGCAGAAGCTTGGGCGTGACCCGGCCATCGGCTCAAGCGTCATGATCACCGCCATCACCGACAGCGGCGGATTCTTCATCTTCCTGGGATTGGCGACAATCTTCCTGATCTAAGAATTCCCTGATCTAAGAATTCCCTCGATTTAAAAATTCAGGGGATAACAAATACATCCCGCGTAAAACGCAGGCTGCTGTCCAAGCTTCGCCAAAAAAGGGCGGAAAAGCCAAACCGCCCTTTGCAGGGCAAAATTACGCTTTCAGGATGCCGCCGGCCGCTTTCTTTGCCGCCGGCTTTTTGGCTACCGCTTTTTTCGCTGCCGGCTTCTTTGCTGCCGGTTTTTTGGCGGCCGCTTTCTTTGCCGCCGGTTTTTTGGCAACCGCTTTTTTCGCTGCCGGCTTCTTTGCTGCCGGCTTTTTGGCGGCTGCTTTCTTTGCTGCCGGCTTTTTGGCGGCTGCTTTCTTTGCTGCCGGTTTTTTGGCAACCGCTTTTTTCGCTGCCGGCTTCTTTGCTGCCGGCTTTTTGGCGGCTGCTTTCTTTGCTGCCGGCTTTTTGGCTACCGGCTTTTTGGCTACCGCCTTTTTCGCTGCTGGTTTTTTCGCTGCTGGTTTTTTCGCTGCGGGTGTCTTTGCTTTTGTATCGGATGTTGCCATTTTCATTCTCCATAAAAATATTAGAACATTCACTACGACTCACTGCACACCCAAACGCCCTGTGTTTCAGCGAAAGACGCTTGCGGCATCGGCACTGTATCCACGTTTAAAAAAACGTGCAACAGATTTCTGAAATTTTTTTTGCGAAAATTACAACACTCACGAAACCGTTTTTTCCCCGGCATACAGTTGTGGCACTGTCTCGCGCTCGCGCACCAGATGCGCTGCTCCGCCATCCACCATCACTTCGGCGGCACGCGGGCGGGTGTTGTAATTGGAGCTCATGCTCATCCCGTATGCGCCGGCGGATAGCACGGCCAGCAAGGATTGCGGCGCGATTGCCAGGTCGCGCGCATGGCCGATAAAGTCGCCTGTTTCGCAAATCGGGCCGACTATTTCGTAAAGCAAAGATTGCTTTTGCGAGTTTTTGTCTTGCGGCAAAATACCTGCTTGCCCCACTTCTCGTTCGCCCCCTCCCCCGCAAGCGGGGGAGGGTTGGGGATAACCAGCGACTTGCCCGCTTGCGGGCTTAGTCGAATGGCTAGCAGTTCCACCAGAGGGTTGGCGACATACCGGCAAAATTTCATGGAACGCATCGTACAAAGCCGGGCGCATCAGGTCGTTCATCGCGGCATCGACGATGGCAAAATTCTTCTCCTCGCCGTGCTTGAGATATTCCACGCGCGTCAGCAGCACGCCGGCATTGCCGACCAGCGCGCGCCCCGGTTCGAGGATCAGCCTTTCGCTGCGTCCGTGCAACGCATCCAGCAACGCAGCAACATAATCGGCGATTGCCGGGGGCGTTTCATCGTTGTAGCAAATGCCCAGGCCACCGCCCAGATCGATATGCTCCAGGCGGATGCCTTCACCGGCCAGCGCATCCACCAGCGCCAGGATTTTTCCCGCGGCGGCAATGAACGGGCTGGTCTCGGTGAGCTGCGAACCGATGTGGCAATCTATCCCGGTGATGCGCAGATGCGGCAGATCGCGCGCCCTGCGGTACAGCGCGATGGCCTCGCCGTAGGCCACGCCGAATTTGTTCTGTTTCAGCCCGGTGGAAATATACGGGTGTGTCTTCGCATCCACATCGGGGTTCACGCGCAGGCTGACCGGCGCAACCTTGCCCATGCTCCCGGCCACCTCGCTGAGGCGCTCCAGTTCGGCGGCCGATTCGACGTTGAAGCACAGGATGCCCGCCTCCAGCGCCATGCGCATTTCCGCCGCACTCTTGCCCACGCCGGAGAACACCACCTTGCGCGCATCGCCGCCCGCCGCCAGCACGCGCTGCAATTCGCCGCCGGATACGATGTCGAAACCGGCGCCAAGGCGCGCAAACACGTTCAGGATCGCCAGGTTGGAATTGGCCTTCACCGCGTAGCAGACCAGGTGTTCGCGCCCATGCAACGCGTTGGCAAACTGACGGAAACCGTCGGTCAGCGCGGCGCGCGAATACACGTAGCAGGGCGTGCCGAACCGCGCGGCGATGTCCGCCAGCGGAACCTGCTCGGCATGAAGCTGGCCGTCCCGATAATGAAAATAATCGCTCATGGTTTTTTGCCTTGCTGCGAGGATGGTGCGTCGGGCGCGGGGAGCGTAAGCGGGCCTTTGTGCCCGCAGCCTTGCAGCAGCGCAGCCAAAACCGCGATAATGCCCAAAGTAATATCAATACGCATGATGACATTCCAAAAAGATAACGTACCGGATTATAAGGGCTGACCATGAATGAAAGCGAATTCAACCGGCTGGCTGATGCCGCGCTGACACGCATCGAAACGGCCATAGATGATTGCGGCGGCGATGCCGGATGTAACCGCAGCGGCAACGTGCTGGAAATCGAGTTCGGCAACGGCCAGAAGATCATCGTCAACCGCCACGACGTCAACCGGGAAATCTGGGTGGCCGCCAAGTCCGGCGGCTTTCATTATGCCTGGCAGGACGGCGCATGGCGCAGCAGCCGCGACGGCAGCGAGCTGTTCGGCAAACTGGTGGCGTTATTCGCCGAGCAAGGCGAAAAAATCAGCCCTACGGCTACAACGCAACGGTCTTAAGCTCCCGCCGCAATTTCACGTAATTTTGGCAAACGCTCCCCACCACTTCCCAGAATTTCGCCGAATGGTTCATCTCGCGCATATGGGCAAGCTCGTGCGCCACCACATAATCGATCAGGCGGAGCGGAAGTTTTATCAACTGGGTATTCAGCCGCACCGAGCCGCGCGCGGTGCAACAGCCCCATTGCGTTTTCGCCGCCGAAAGCTTGACCGTGCGCGGGGCTACATTTAACAGAGGGGCGTAATGGGCGACCCGTTGTCCGAATAATTGCAGCGCTTCCTGCTGATACCAAAGCGTCACTGCGCGTTCGACTTCATTCGTGCTCCCGTCATTGGAAACAAATATCCATAGCTTGCCGCCGCGCCGATGCGCGGGGGCGGCGAACAAGCTTTGCACCACGCGCAGGGTAAGCATCTCGCCAAGATAAGGGATCGTTTCGCCATCCGCCCAGCGGGCTTCCACCGGCTTGCGCGCCTGCCATCCGCCCAGCTTTTCCACCACCCAATGCGCCTTGTCCTGCAACACGCTGTGCAGCCATTTTTCCGAAGCGCGCAACGGCACGCTCACGGTCAGGCCGCGGTCGTCGATGCGCAGGCCGATGCTCCTGCGCCTGCTGCTGCGTTTCAGGGTATAGGCAATGTTTTTTCCGGCGAGCAGCGCGGCGCGTTGTTCGCAGGCAGGAGGAGAAACCATGTTGCGCAGGCGTTTCAGCATCAACCTAAAAACCGTAATTCAAGCCACAGAGAACACAGAGCACACAGAGATAAAGCGAACCCAACTTGCTTTTGTGAGCCAACGCCGCACAATTTATCTGTGGGAAGCGTTTCCGGCTTGTCTGGTGAATGAAGTTAACCAATTGTTTTTCTCTGTGAACTCTGTGTTCTCTAGTGTTCTCTGTGGCTAATTGATTTTTTCAGCATCAATGTGGCAACTGCTGAATCTCATTCTCGATCCACGCCTCGACGCGCGCGTTGATCTCTTCCGCCTTGAGGCCTTTGGTCTCGATCGGCGCGCCGATGCTCATGGTGACCAATCCGGGGTGCTTGCTGAACGCGTTGCGCCCCCACAGCCGCCCGGCATTGTGCGCCACCGGCACCACCGGCGCACCGCTGTTCGCCGCCAGCAACGCGCCGCCGATCTTGTATTTGCCGCGCTGCCCGAACGGGATGCGCGTGCCTTCGGGGAAAATCACCACGCAAAACCCTTGCGCGAGCCGCTCTCCGCCCTGCTTGAGCAACTGCTTCATCGCGCTCTTGCCGTCGCTGCGCTTGATCGCAATCGGACTGGTCATTGCCAATCCCCAGCCGAAGAACGGGATCCACAACAGCTCGCGTTTCAGCACCCACACCTGCGGCGGGAAAATATTCTGCAATGCCAGCGTCTCCCATGCCGATTGATGCTTGCACAACACGATGCTGGGTTCCCCGGGGATGTTTTCGATGCCGCGCACCTCATGGCGGATGCCGCACACCACGCGAAGCAGCCAGATCATCGTCCGCGCATAACTGGAGATAAGGCGATAGCGCGCCAGCGGCGGAAACGGAAAGGTCAGCAAAGCCAGCGTGGAAAAAACCGGCGTAAGCACGATTTGCAGCAGCAGGAAAATCATGGAACGTATCGCCAGCATATTAACCTAAGCCGGGCGGACGTAGGCCGGGCTATGCCCGCCATGTCGGGCATAGCCCGGCCTACGGCTACCAGTAAATATCGTCATCAAGCCAGTGTCGCCGCTACCGCCGCAAGGTCTGGATAAACCTGTGTGCCTTCCGGCAAGCCGCCTTCTGCCTGGGCCTTCATCCCCTTGCCGGTCAGCACCAGATACGGCTTCCCCCCCAGAGCGGCGGCAGGCTGCAAATCGCGCAGCGAATCGCCCACCACCGGAACCTTGTCGAGTTTGCCGAGGCTGTAGCGCGCCGCGATCTCCTCCAGCATCCCGCTTTTGGGTTTGCGGCAATCGCATTCGCTCTCGTTGACATGCGGGCAGAAAAACACCGCCTCGATGCGCGCGCCGACCAGCGCGCAGGCCTTGTGCATCTTGCTGTGGATCGCGTTCAGCATCGCCATGTCGAACAGGCCGCGCCCGATGCCGGACTGGTTGGTCGCCACCACCACGCGGTAGCCGGCCTGGTTCAGGCGCGCAATGGCTTCCAGGCTGCCGGGGATCGGCTTCCACTCCTCCGGTTTCTTGATGAACTGATCGGAATCGAAATTGATTACGCCATCGCGGTCGAGAATGATCAGGTTCATAAAAGCAGTCGTTAGTCGTTAGTTGATAGTCGTTAGTTGGTGTTGTCGCTGCGCAGCTTTTGCTTCTAACTACAAGCTAGCAGCTAACGACTGCATTTTCTCATGCCGCCAGCCTGGAAATATCGGCAACCTGGTTCATCAGCCTGCCGAGCTGCTGCAACAGCGCCGCCCGGTTCAGGCGCAGCTCCTTGTCTTCGCACATCACCATGACCTTCTCGAAAAAATCGTCGATGAAGGGTTTGAGCGTGACCAGCACTTTCAGGTTCTGGCCGTAGTCGCCGCGATCCAGGCAGCTCTGGGCGAACGGCGCGATGTCCTGTATCGCCTGATGCAGGTCGCGTTCGGCGGCTTCCTTCAACAATGCGAGCTTCACCTCCGCGCCGGTCAGATCGACGCCGAGCTCCTCCTGGTTCTTGCGGATGATGTTCAGCACGCGCTTGTTGGCCGCGGCCAGATCCTTCGCCGCTTCCAGCGCGGCGAATGCGCGCACACCTTGCAGGCGCGGCATGACTTCGTGCATGCGCCCATCCAGTACATGGAGCACCGCCTCGATATGCGGCACTTCGAAATCGCGCTCGCGCAGATAGCCGCGCAGGCGATCCAGCATGAAGCCTTCCACGTCGCCCGCCGCCGTCGCGCTCAACATGCCTTCATGGAAATTCCCGGCAGCGGCCTTGACCAGCGCATGCAGCGGCAAATCGAGCGGCGTTTCGATCAGGATGCGCAAGATGCCCAGCGCATGGCGGCGCAGGCCGAACGGGTCCTTGTCACCAGTGGGCACCTGGCCGATGCCGTAGATGCCAACCACAGTCTCCAGCTTGTCGGCCAGCGCCACGGCGCACGCGATCGCGCCCTGCGGCAAAGTGTCTCCGGCAAAGCGCGGGCGATAATGCGCCTCGATGGCGTCCGCCACTGCCTTATCCTCGCCGTCGTGCAGCGCGTAGTAGCGCCCCATGATGCCCTGCAATTCCGGGAATTCGCCGACCATATCGGTGAGCAGGTCGGCCTTGGCCAGCCGCGCCGCCAGTTCCGCGTCCGCCTTGTCCGCTTCCAGCAGCCGCGCGATCGTGCCGGCCAGCGTGGCGATGCGCTCGACGCGCTGCAACTGCGTGCCCAGCTTGTTGTGGTACACCACGCTGCCGAGTTTCTCGACGCGCGATTCCAGCGTCTTCTTGCGGTCCTGGTCGAAGAAGAATTTCGCATCCGCGAGGCGCGGACGCACCACGCGCTCATTGCCGCCAACCACCAGACTTGCATCAGCCGGACGGATGTTGGACACGATCAGGAATTTATTGGTCAGCTTGCCGTCGGCATCCAGCAACGGAAAGTATTTCTGGTTTGCCTTCATCGTCAGGATCAGGCATTCCTGCGGCACCTCGAGGAACTCCGCCTCGAACTGCCCGATCAGCACGTTGGGTCGTTCGACCAGCGCGGTCACTTCGTCCAGCAGCGCGTCATCCACGATCGGCCTTACCCCGCCGCCCGCCTGCACCGCTGCCGCCGCCAACTGGCGCACGATCTCGTCGCGGCGCTTCTCGAAGGACGGAATCACCGCGCCCTCGTTTTCCATCTGCGCCTCGTAGCTGTCGGCATCGCGGATTTCCAGCGTCGCGCTGGCCGCCTCGAAACGGTGGCCTTGCGTCGCGCGCCCGGCCTGCAGGCCCAGCACCGCAACCGGCACGATCTCCGCGCCATGCAGCGCAACCACCCCATGCGCGGGGCGCACGAACTGCACGCTGCTCCAGCCGTCGGCGAGCTGGTAGGTCATCACCTTGGGGATAGGCAGTTTGGCAAGCGCGTCTTCCAGAGCCTTCTGCAAGCCCTCCGCCAGCGTCGCGCCGGCCTGCCTGCTGTCATAGACCAGCGACACCGCCTTGCCCTCGCCTTCGCGGCGCAACTGCGGCACCGCTTCCGCCCCCGCACCCAGCGCGGCAAGTTTCTTCAACAGCGCGGGCGTCGCCTGGCCGGACGCGTCCAGCCCGACGGACGCCGGCATCAGCTTCTGCGACACCGCCTTGTCGTCAGCCTTGGCGACCACATCGCCCACCCGCACCGCAAGGCGGCGCGGCGAAGCGAAAGAAACCACCGCGCTTTCGGCGGAAGCAAGGCCTTGCGCCTTGAGGCTCGCAGCCAGCACGGCGGCGAAGCTGTCGCCCAGCTTCCTCAATGCCTTCGGCGGCAGCTCTTCGACGAGCAATTCGACCAATAAATTTTTGCTAGTCATACTAAAACCTCGTCATTCCGGCGCAGGCCGGAATCCAGTCCGTCAATAATTCCACGCAGTGGACAAGGCCAGTCGGTTGTCCCGCTTCGCGGGTGTAGTTCAATTTGCTGGATTCCGGCCTGCGCCGGAATGACGGTATAAGTTGTTTTCATGTTCATGCCGCCTTCTTCTCGATCTGCGCCAGCACTTCATCGGCCCACGCCTTGGGCGCCATCGGAAAACCGAGGCGGGCGCGGCTGTCGAGGTAGCTCTGCGCGACGCTGCGCGCCAGGTTGCGGATGCGCCCGATGTAGGCAGCGCGCTCGGTCACCGAGATCGCGCCGCGCGCATCGAGCAAGTTGAAAGTGTGCGCGGCTTTCAAGACTTGCTCATAGGCGGGCAGCGCGAGCTGCTGCTCCATCAGGTGCTTCGCATTCCCTTCGTGCGCGCCGAAGGCATGCAGCAGGAATTCCACGTTGCTGTGCTCGAAGTTGTAAGCGGATTGCTCGACCTCGTTCTGGTGGTACACGTCGCGATAGGTCACGCCATCCGCCCAGGTCAGGTCGAACACGTTCTCCACGCCTTGCAGATACATCGCCAGCCGCTCCAGCCCGTAGGTGATCTCGCCGGTGATCGGCTTACAGTCGATGCCGCCGACCTGCTGGAAGTAGGTGAACTGCGTGACCTCCATGCCGTTCAGCCACACCTCCCAGCCCAGCCCCCACGCGCCGAGCGTCGGGTTTTCCCAGTCGTCCTCGACGAAGCGGATATCGTTCTGTTTCATGTCGAAGCCGAGCGCTTCCAGCGAGCCGAGGTATAAATCGAGGATGTTGGCAGGCGAAGGTTTCAGCACCACCTGATACTGGTAGTAATGCTGCAGGCGGTTCGGGTTCTCGCCGTAGCGCCCGTCCTTGGGGCGGCGCGACGGCTGCACGTAGCCGGCCTTCCACGGTTCCGGGCCGAGCGCGCGCAGAAAAGTCGCGGTGTGCGACGTGCCCGCGCCGACTTCCATGTCGTAAGGTTGCAGCAGCGCGCAGCCCTGCTTGTCCCAGTAATTCTGCAACGTCAGGATGATTTGCTGAAAGGTCAACATCGTTAAATCCGGCTGGATTACAAAGCGCGCATTTTACTGGTTTTCGGGCGTTGTGTTTGCTATTGATTGGAATTAACAGGGCGAATTTAATGCGTTTAATACAGGGCTTGATTGTTCCAGAAGCGATGAAAAGCTTTAGACGCCCAATGGCTATTTGTGCCAGAAACGTCCCGCCAGGGTGGTCTTTGCGGCGCCCGGTTGTCGGTCTTTGCTGTCGGTGGCATCCAGACTGACCAACGACCGGTATGGATTCTTCACCAGTCATAGCTGCGGAAATCATTCCGAACGACAGTTTTCTCAAAACGCGACCGGACTATGGCTGAACAGGCTGTCGGTGCAGCCTGCTGAGATCAAACCGCAAAAATCATTCGACACCGTGGTTACTCTTGCCTGACTATATCGACCGATATCTCTACCGCCGGAATCGTTCCTCTGTTCTCAAGCTAGTGTGTGATGTTCCTATCCTCGGGCCAGCCCACTCCCGATCCATAGTCCGTACGCGCTCGTCAATCAGGTTGCATCGAATGCCGTTTTCGCGCGGGACGAGGCGGGCGTGGCGCTGAGATGGAGCGCTGATGTTGAAGGGGTGACATGATTGTCACCCCTTCAACATCAGGACATGCGACGAAAATTGCTAGGCGGTAACCGACAATCCGGAGTTGTTGCTACTGCTGTCAAAACTGCTGTAAGCATGCATGAGATCCATGATCTGTTTCATTATCTTGGCATCGCTGCTGGTAGAAGTTGCCGATGTGGCGGTGCTGTCACTTGATGCCGATGCCTTATCCTGCTTTGCCTGCGCGTAGGCAATTCTCTCCTGCTCACTGACTTTCCCATCCTGGTTGGCATCTGCTGGATCATATGTTTTTGTGGAACTGCTTGACTGCGTGGAGCTTGCGCTACTTGCTCCGGACGCGGACTTCGCGCCACCAGCGCCGGGCGGTGGCATTCCGCCGGATGGAGGCGTGCGCCCCCCTTTGCCCGCCTGCGCCGTGCTGCTCATGCCGCTGGTCATTTCGCTCTTGGTGAGCTTGCCATCGCCGTTGCTGTCCAGCTTCTTGAATATCTCGTCCACGTTAGGCGAACTGCCGGTGCCGCTTGAACTGCCAGAGCCGGGTGACTCGCTTAGTGCCGATTGCAGGTCACTCTTCTCCAGATAACCCTTGTTCGTCGTGTCGAGCTTGGAAAATAGGTCGTCCACCATCTTGGATAGGTCTGGTCGATTCATGCCAGATGTCGTCGAGTTCCCGCTGCCTCCCTGTAACGTACCGTTCATGCGCATTTGATTCAACTGGCTGTCGAGTGCATCGGCAAGATTTTTCATGCCGCTGGTCATTTCGCTCTTGGTGAGTTTCCCGTCTCCATTGCCGTCCAGTTTTTTGAACATCTCGTCTACATTTGCCGAGCTGCTGGTGCTGCCGGTTCCGTTTGTGCTGCCGGAGCCAGGTAGCTGGTTTAATGCCGATTGTAGATCGCTCTTTTCCAGATAACCCTTGTTCGTGGTGTCGAGTTTGGAAAACAGGTTATCCACCATCTTGGATGGATCCGGGCGTTTCATGCCGGACATCATCGAGAATCCGCTCCCGCTCCCATTGACGCTACTGATGCTGCTCATGGTTTGCTCCTTTCATATTTAACGGACAGTCCTGTGACAGCTAATTTTTGCAATGGTTTGCATGAGTTAGTTATCGTCATAACGAAGTAATATTGCAGCGTCATTGGTGTAAAAGCAGGTAAAAGCGTGTTAAGAATGCAAGTGTAAAGATTTGTAAATGACATGAGCGGTAGAGCAGGCCTAACTAAAATGGTCAGCAATGAATCAATGAACGCGCGCACGATGAAAACAAAAGTTTTACTGGTTGACGACGATGTCGAGCTTGCCGGGATGCTTCAGGTTTATCTGGAGCGTGAAGGCTTCGAGGTAAAGGCGGTGCATGATGGCGAGTCCGGCATCACAGAGGCGTTGCATGGTCACCATGATATTGCCGTGCTGGACGTGATGATGCCCGGCAAAAGCGGCATTGATGTGCTCGTCCAGATACGCGCCCATGGGGCGATGCCGGTGTTGATGTTGACCGCCAGAGGAGATGATGCCGATCGCGTCGTCGGCCTCGAACTGGGGGCGGACGACTATGTGCCCAAGCCCTGCACCCCGCGCGAACTGACGGCCCGTATCCGCGCCATCCTGCGTCGCAGCGGCGTTGCGGAATCGGCTTCATCCGCATCGCCGATTATTGTCGGCGCCTTGTCCATCTGGCCGGAACAGCGGCGCACCGAGTGGGCAGGCAAGCCGCTTGATCTGACCAGCACCGAGTTCAACCTGCTTGAGGCATTGGCGCGCAACGCCGGACAGGTGGTGAGCAAATCTGAACTATCCGAGCAGGCTTTGGGGCGGCCACTGGCCAGATTTGATCGCAGCATTGATGTCCACATCAGCAGCATACGCCGCAAACTGGAGCCGCTGCCGGATGGGCGTTCCCGCATACTGGCCGTGTTCAACAAGGGTTACCAGTTCATCAGGGAGTAGAGCGTGGGACGACTGTTCTGGAAATTTTTTATTTTCTTCTGGTTGGCGCAGGTTACTACCATCATCGGCGTGGGCGTCGCGATGTGGTTGCTATCTCCCGAGATGGGTCGGTTTCGCGCACCTCCGCCTGCTTCTTCAGTCGCAGCGGCAGCTTCGCTTTTGCGGCATGGTGGGCGCTTGGCATTGCAAGGTTTTTTGCTGGAGCAAAGCCGTGAGCCGGTTCCTCCGATCTTTGCGTTGGATGAAAGTTACCATGACATTCTGAACCGCCCGGTTCCAGCAGGGATGATTGAACAGGCCAGTCGAATTACAGGATCACAAGATAGTGGAGGCATGGCGGAAAAAGTTGCCGCCGCTGATGGGCATATCTATCTGTTGTTTGCGCCGCCTCCAGATGGCCGCAGGGGCCGCCGCCACTCGGCAGGGGCATGTTGCCGCCGCTCATGCCGTTGCTGGGGGGAGGAGTAGTCAGTCTTTTTTTTGCGGCTTTGCTGGCCTGGTATTTCTCCACGCCGATACGCAAACTCCGCTCGGCATTTGAGGCGGTTGCGAATGGTCATCTGGACGTGCGGCTGGTGCCTGTCATGGGGAAACGGCGTGACGAGCTTGCCGATCTTGGGCGCGATTTCGACAGCATGGCGCAGCGGCTACAGCAATTAATGGATGGTCAGCGCAGAGTGTTGCACGATGTTTCGCACGAACTGCGTTCGCCGCTGGCACGGCTTCAGGCGGCAATCGGCTTGGCGCGGCAACAGCCCGAACGGACTGAAGATTCCATGACGCGTATCGAGCGGGAATCCGTGCGCATGGATGCTCTGGTCAGCGAGTTGCTGACGCTTTCCCGGCTGGAGGCGGGCATGGCGGGCAAGCTGGATGAAGCTGCCGACCTGAACGAGCTGGTATCAAATGTGGTGGAAGACGCACGCTTTGAGGCCGAAACCAGCGGTTGTCGCATCGAGTTCGAGGAATGCCGCCAGACCGTCGTCCGGGGCAATGCAGAGTTGCTTCACCGCGCGGTTGAGAATGTTGTGCGCAACGCCGTGAAGCATTCTCCGTCCGGTGGTTTGATTGCTATCAAGATGCAAAAGAACGACGATCAAACGATTGGTATCACCGTTTCAGATGAAGGCCCCGGAGTTCCGGAAGCGGATAGGTTATCCATATTCAAGCCATTCTTTCGCAGCGACCAAACGAAAGCCCCAGATGGTCATGGCTTGGGGCTGGCTATTTCGCACCACGTCGTTACTGCGCATCAGGGCAGCATTCTCGCCGGCAATCGTGCGAATGGCGGGCTGCGCATAACGATTACCTTGCCAGTCGGGCTGGCTGTGTGAGCCTGTAACTGCGGTTGACCTGTCTCTATTCCGAAGGCGGTAGTCCCAATAGAAAACACCAGCCTGGCGTTAATGGCCAAGCCGGTGTCAGGAGCCGCCGTTTCTTGAACTACACTTTCGTGTTCACAACATTTCCGGAGTTGCCGTTTCCCTCAAGGTTGCTGGCCAGATTCTTTAGGAAATTTTCCAGCGTTGCCGTGCTCGAGTCGCTTGACCCGCCCAGCGCAGTGAGCAAGCTCTGAAAGCTATTCTGCAAATCGGAATTGCTCGAATTGGACGAACTTGAGTCAGAGCTGGACGATGAGGATAGTTGCTGTATCAGGCTCTGAATATCGGCCGAGATATTCGGCCCGCCCTGATACGCCGATGCGCCTGAGCTGCTCGAATTTGACTTATCGAACGTCATTGCTTCCTTGCCGTCCACCTTGCCATCTCCGTTGGTGTCCGCTTTGTCGAAATTGGCAACCAGATTGGATAACTTGTTGCCTGACGAACCGACTTGATTGGACATGCTGGTCAGTTGATCTTTGGTGAATGCCGGGCCACTACTTGAATCCACCCCGCCGCTGGAATTATTATTCCCGAAATCGGGAGGGGGAAACGGAGGATTGGAACCACTGCTGCCACCGGCTTGATGCAGCGCCGCCATCAGGTTTTGCATGAATGCCAGCGCCGCCTGCGCCCCTTGGGCGGCGTCGGTGGAGCCGGTTGAGGAAGTCGAAGAAGTAGACGATGATGAGGAAGAACCGGTGCTGCTGACCCCTAATGCAGCAAACGCTTTCTCGATGGCTTGCAGAAAATTAGAGCCTTGGTTTTTGACGCTGCTCGCCCCGCTATCGTCACTATCAGAATCGTTTCCCCTGATAGAACGCGTGCTGGATGTTGACTGCAAATTGGATAGGGCGCTGACGCTTGATAAACCGCTGATTGTGGACATGGAAGCCTCCTGAAGTTTAGTTAACGGCTCATCCAGTTTTTGAAAAACAGATGAGTGACGCTCAATATAGGCAATATGAAAGCACGGCAAAGACAATAAATAGGGGGTAAACGCATGGCTATTAACTCGCCTGAACATGGCTTTACACGGCTTTGCATGTTTAACAAAAATTTACCTCGGCACTCCGGTCGAAAAATCATTCTGCGCGCGACATTGTTGGTACGCGATGTATATTACCCAGTTACTTCTTGGTTACAGCTCTCTGACACCGTCAGCTCATAAGATTCAGCAGTAACGCAGTCGCTCAATTACGCTACCTCGAAGGCTGCTTTCGGGTCGAGAGTACGCAGTCGCGTTCTGAGAAAGTCATTCTGGATTATTGCCGCTGCTATGACTGGTGACGATTACATACCGGTCGTTGGACGGTATGGATGCCACCGACAGCAAGGGCCGACAACCGGGCGTACGTGGCAATCTCTCTGAACGGCTGGTATGTAAAACCAGATACTCGCCTGACAATCAGATCATTCAAACAATGGAGTCATTTCAAACTCGATTGAATCAACGCCAGCTTCTCCGCACGCGTCAGGTTTTTGATCTCCATCTCGCGTTTCGACGCGGCAGATCTGCCGGCATATGACTCGGCGAACACCAGTTCCACCGGGGTGCGTGCCCTTGTATATTTGGACGCCGTGCCGGCATTGTGCGCCGCGAAGCGCTTTTCCAGATCGTTGGTAATGCCGCAGTACAAGGTGTCGTCGGCGCAGCGCAGCAGGTAGCAGAACCAGGTCATTATCGCCTACCCCTCTCCCTAGCCCTCTCCCCCGAGGGGCGAGGGGACGCGGCGCAGCCAGGCATAGGCCAGCATGGCGATCAGCAGCAACATCACCGCGGTGTTGCCCCAGCGCACATACGGCGTGATACCGTCATAGCCTTGCGCCATGCCCGACAGCACGGCTTCCCGGTGCTGCGGCAATTGCTGTAGCACTTTGCCGTCCGCGCCGATGATGGAGGTCACGCCGGTGTTGGTGGCGCGCAGCATCATGCGGCCGGTTTCCAGCGCGCGCAGTTGCGAAATCTGGTTGTGCTGCGCCGCCGCGTGCGAATGGCCGTACCAGGCGTCGTTGGTGAAGTTAGCCAGCAGCGTCGCCTCGGGCAGGGCGCGGATGATTTCCTCGCCGAACACGTCCTCGTAGCAGATGTCCGCCGCGACGCGCTGCCCGGCGACATCGAGCGGCGCCTGGCGCGCATCGCCGCGCGCCAGGTCGCCCATCGGAATGCTCAGCACGCCGTTGATAAACCAGCCGAGCAGCGGACGCAGCGGGATGAATTCGCCGAACGGCACCAGATGTTGCTTGCGGTAATGCTGCTCGTCCGCAGTGCCGAGCGTGAACACGCCGTTGTAGTGGCTGCCGTTGTCGCGCTCGAAGGAGCCAATCAGGATGTCGCCGCCGTTTCTCCTGGCATGATTGCGCAATTGTTCGACCAGCTCCTGCGGCACTTGATGGCGCAGCAGCGGCAGCGCGGTTTCCGGCAGGATGGTGAGGCGCGCCGGATTTTGCAGGGTCAGGCGGCGGTAGGTTTCCAGCGTGCCGGGTAGCGCGTCTGCGTTGAACTTGAGGTTCTGCGCGATGTTGCCCTGCACCAGCGCCACGCTGAGCGGCTCGCCGTGCGGCTGCGTCCATGCGACGTTGCGCAAGGCCGCGCCGCCGGCCCACAATGCGGCAACAATTGCCAAAGCCATTTTTCCCTGCCTGCTCCAGCGTTCCCGCAGCAGCGTTGCCAGCAGCCCGGCGCTTGCCGCCGCAACCAGCGACACGCCATATACGCCGAGCAGCGGCGCGTAGCCCGCCAGCGGGCTGTCGCTGTGCGCATAGCCGAAAGCGAGCCACGGGAAACCGGTAAAGATCGTGCCGCGCAGCCACTCGATCAGCACCCATGCCGCCGGCATGACCCATATGAGGCGCATTCCGTTTGCCGCCGCAAAGCGCGCGCCAGGAGTTTCGCTAAAGCGCGCCTGGGCATAACCGGCCAGCGCCGGGAACAGCGCGATGAACGCAGCAAACAGCAGCGTGGCGGGCAGCGCCAGCAGCAGCGGCATGCCGCCGTAATCGTGCAGCGCGACATAGATCCAGCCGATGCCCGCAACGAACAGCCCCATGCCGAAGCTGAAGCCGAGCCAGGCCGCCGCAGACCGGCTGTCGGCGCGGCTCCACAGGACGAACAGCGCGGCGAGCGCCAGCACCGGGATGACGAATACTCCGAACGGTGCGAAACCGAAGACGCACAGCAGGCCTGCCGCAAACGCAGCGGCCAACGATTTTTG
Organism: uncultured beta proteobacterium; assembly: GCA_963828205.1. Lineage (GTDB taxonomy): Bacteria > Pseudomonadota > Gammaproteobacteria > Burkholderiales > Gallionellaceae > Gallionella. The sequence continues at coordinate 94,668 of CAWHDU010000004.1, read as the reverse complement.
AGTTTTGCCCATCAAGTTACATCGAGATATAAAACGCGCGAAGAATAACCGATTCCTTCCGATACGGCATTTGTGATTAAATCGCGCCCTGACGGGCATGGCGCTAGATACCACACTTAGCCATGCCCTCCCCTCTCTCCTAGCTCTCTCCCGCAAGCGGGAGAGAGGGATGCAGTCTCGCTGCGCGAGTTTTACGTTAATCACTGGGAACATCGCACGCCATGGAAAAAATCCGCCTGTCCAAACGCATGTCCGAACTCGGCCTGTGCTCGCGCCGCGAGGCGGACGGCTATATCGAAAAAGGCTGGGTGGAAGTCGATGGCGAGATCGTCAGCGAACTGGGCAGCAAAGTTTATCCCACCCAGCAAGTCGTCCTGCGCCGCGCCGCGCAGAATACCCAGCAGCAGCGCGTGACGATCCTGCTCAACAAACCGATCGGCTACGTGTCCGGCCAGGCCGAGCATAACCACGAACCCGCTGTCACCCTGATTGACAGCGCGACGCGCTGGGCGGAAGACCCGTCGCCGTTGCGCTTTCATCGCAGCCAGTTGCTCGGCCTCGCCCCGGCGGGTCGCCTGGACATCGACTCGCAGGGCCTGCTGGTACTCACCCAGAATGGCAGCATCGCAAAACAACTGATCGGCGAGGATTCCAGAGTGGACAAGGAATATCTGGTGCGCGTGCAGGGCAAACTGGAGGATAGCGGGCTGGCGCTGCTCAACCAGGGGCTGAAGCTGGACGGCGAATACCTCAAGCCAGCCAAGGTAACCTGGCAGAACGAAGACCAGTTGCGCTTCGTGCTGCGCGAAGGCAAGAAGCGCCAGATCCGCCGCATGTGCGAACTGGTCGGGCTGAAGGTGACCGGATTGAAACGCATCCGCATCGGCAAGGTAAAGCTGGGGAATTTACCGGTCGGGCAGTGGCGGTATCTGGGAGAGAGCGAGCAGTTCTGAAAAATCTTGGATTCGTAGCCCGGATGCAGCGATAGCGGAATCCGGGGCAACGGAAACCCCCGGATTGCACTGCGTTTCATCCGGGTTACTTGCTGCTTGTTTGGTTCCGGCTCGTCCGGTTTAGGCCTTTGCATAATGGATCGCCAGATTCTGCAATGTGGAAGGCCTGCCGAAATGCCAGCCTTGTCCGAAGTCGCAGCCCAGCTCCAGCAATTTCTTGCGCACTATCCCGGTTTCCACTCCTTCGGCGACCACATTCATGTCCAGAGAATGCGCCAGGTCGATCGAGGAGCGCACGATTTCCAGGCTCTGCGCCGACCCCATCATGCGCTCGATGAAAGCGCGGTCGATTTTCAGCGTACCGACCGGGTAGCGCTGCAGATGCTCCAGCCCGGAGTGTCCGGTGCCGTAATCGTCCAGCGCGAGGCTGCTGCCCAATTCGACCAGCCTGTCGAGAATGCGCAACGCGACTTCGGGGTGCTCGACCATGACCGTTTCGGTAAGCTCCAGCTTCAGCTCTGCCGGCGGCATATTGTGGCGCGCGATGATCGCCTTGACATCGTCCACCAGCGATTCGCAGGTCAATTGGTTCGGCGAAAGGTTGACGCTGACGAAAGGAAGCCGGTAGTTGGAATAGTGCCTCAGCGTTGACCAGTCCCGGCAGGCGCGCTCGAGCGTCCATAGCCCGAGCTCGCGTATCAGGCCGGTTTCCTCGGCAAGCCACAGAAAATCTAGGGGCGGAATCACGCCGTCGGTCGGGTGATGCCAGCGGATCAGCGCCTCGAAGCCGGCAATGCTGCTATCTGCCAGGTTGCAGATCGGCTGATAATAAAGTTCGAATTCATCGCGCGCCAAAGCGCGCGTAATTCCATGCGCAAGCGACAGTTTTTGCGCCGCCTCCCCTTTCAGGCTGCTGCGATAGGCGGATTGCTCCGGCGAAGCCCCTGCGTTTGGCGCCAAGCTTGCGGGGCCAGTTTGCTTGTTGCGGAAGCGCTCCAGAATGACCATCAGCAGGTGGCGCAAAATCGGGTCGCTTTTCTCCAGCAATTCGTCCACCAGTTTCCGCCTGACGGGAACGAGCACCGTTTCCTCGGCAGCCCTGACCGTGGCAGTGCGCGGCTGATGGTCGATCAGCGCGATCTCCCCGAACATCTCGTTTTTGCCGATCAGGCTGATCAGGCGCTCCCCCTCCTGATCCGCGATAAAAACTTCGACAGAGCCCCTTTCGATAAGATAGGCGCAATCGCCCGCGTCGCCAGCTTTGAATATCTGCTCGCCGGCGGCAAAAATCTCGCGATCCAGTTCGTCAAACATGCAAACCCCTCCCCCACGGATTGGACCGGATGCTGTCAAGCGACAGCCGGATTCTTTTTTTATGTTTAACTATCTCAGAGACGCGGGAAAAACACAATACTGCCTGAAGAATAGCTGCTTAGGGGCCTGGCGTTTCTGCCGCAGATTTTTGCCGCTCCACCAGCAACGAATACAACCTGCGGCTATCCGCGCGCAGCACGGTAAAGTTCAGCCCGCCGGCCTGCACGCGATCGCCGCGCCTGGGAAGCTGTCCGGCTGCTTTGAGCACCAGCCCGCCGACGGTGTCATATTCTTCGTCGCTGAATGCCGTGCCGAGCGCCTCGTTGAAATCGCCGATCTCGGTATCCGCCTTGACGCGATAGTGTCCCGCGCCGTCCGGGATGATGTTGTCCTCGTCCTCGTCGAAGTCGTATTCGTCCTCGATGTCGCCGACGATCTGCTCCAGCACGTCCTCGATCGTCACCATGCCGGACACGCCGCCGTACTCGTCCGCCACCAGCGCGATGTGGTTGCGGTTGCTGCGGAAATCGCGCAGCAGCACGTTCAGCCGCTTGGCTTCCGGCACGAACACCGCCGGGCGCAGCATGTCGCGCACGTCGAATTCCTCGCCCGCATAATAGCGCAGCAGGTCTTTTGCCAGCAGGATGCCGATGATGTTGTCCTTGTCGCCGTCGATCACGGGGAAGCGCGAGTGCGCGGTTTCGATGACGAAGGGAATGAATTTTTCCGGCGCTTCGCTGATGTCGATGACATCCATTTGCGCGCGCGGGATCATGATTTCGCGCACCTGGCGCTCGGAGACTTGCAGCACGCCTTCCATCATGGACAGCGCATCGGCATCCAGCAGGTTGCGCTCGTAAGCGGAATGCAGCAGTTGTATCAGTTGTTCGCGGTCTTCCGGTTCGCGCAGCAAGAACGCGGAGAGGCGTTCCAGCAAACCGGGTTTGCTACTTTCGGGGTCGTTCATTGGCGATGCGTGTTGTCTGATAAGGATCAGGATAATGCAATTTTAACATCAACCCGGTTTCCAATGCTTCCATCCCGGCGGCGTCGATGTCGTTCTCATGCTCATAGCCCTGCAAATGCAGGGCGGCGTGGATAGTGAGGTGGGCATAATGGGCAAGCAAGTCCTTATGCTGCGCAACTGCTTCCCGCTCCACTGCCGGCGCACAGATCACCACGTCACCGGACAAGGTATCGGTGTCGTCGTAGACGAAAGTCAGCACGTTGGTGGCGTAATCTTTGCCGCGGTATTTCCCGTTCAGCTCGCGCCCCTCGGTTTCATCCACGATGCGCAGTGTCATGGCCGCATCGCGCCGCAGCGCGATTTTCACCCATCGGCGCAGTTGCGCGCGGGTCGGCAGATTCCGTGCGGCGCTGGCATATTGCACGGCCAGGGAAAGTTTTGGCACAGTCATCTCGTTGCATCGCCGGGATAATTCCGACGCTGGTGCATGCAATGATAAATCGTGCAATCACCCGTTTCCTCATCGCGCACGAAGATCAGTGTAAACGGCACGCGATGGCCGACGGGTAATTCGCGCGTACCCGCCACCACTCCGGGACGACCGGAGACTGCGAACGTACGAGCAATCAGGGAAAGCGCCGCAGCTTCAATTTCGTTGCGCATACGCCTTGCGGCGGCAGGATTGCGTTCGGCATACCAGGCAAGGGACTCGGCAAGTTCGGCGATAGCCTCCGGATGCCATTCAAGCCGCTTTTTTCTTGTCGCGGCCACGGTGTTCGATCATCCGGTCGAGTTGCAGCATGGCCTCCTGATGCGCGATGCGCTTACCCGATTGCATGCGCGCCACGGTCTTCTGCACCGCATCTTCCGTGGCCGCGAAACCATCGCGGAGCACATGCTTCAACACGGCGCGCGGCGTACGCCCCGCAGCCAATGCAAGTTTTTCCAGACGGCGGGTGTCGGTTTGCGATAAGGCCAGTGTGTCCATGGGTTCCTCCGAAATTCTGTCGTTATAACTTTCGCGCTAAACAATTATGAAGTTAGCATCATTTTTGATTTTTGTCGTGCTGTTCATACGCCGCGACGATCTTCTGCACCAGCGGATGGCGCACCACATCTTCGGAGAGGAAATCGCTGAACGCGATGCCGCGCACCTCCTTCAAGATACCGCGCGCCTCGATGAGGCCGCTCTTTTGCCCGCGCACCAGATCGATCTGGGTGACGTCGCCGGTGATCACCGCCTTGCTGCCGAAGCCGATGCGCGTCAGGAACATCTTCATCTGCTCGGGCGTGGTGTTCTGCGCCTCGTCGAGGATGATGAAGGAATGGTTCAGCGTACGCCCGCGCATGTAGGCCAGCGGCGCGATCTCGATTGCGCCGCGCTCGAAGGCGCGGTTGACTTTCTCCAGCCCCATCAGGTCGTACAGCGCGTCGTACAGCGGGCGCAGATAGGGATCGACTTTCTGCGCCAGGTCGCCGGGCAGGAAGCCGAGCTTCTCGCCGGCCTCCACCGCCGGGCGCACCAGCACCAGGCGGCGCACCGCTTCGCGTTGCAGCGCGTCCACCGCGCAAGCCACCGCAAGATAGGTTTTGCCGGTGCCGGCTGGGCCGACGCCGAAGGTGATGTCGTGCTCCTGAATGGCTTGCAGATAGGCGTTCTGGCGCGGTGTGCGGCCACGACACGGTGCGGTGAAACCGGCGGGTGCGGGAGTGGCCGCATCGCGCCTCCTCCCGCAATCGGCTGACTTCGTCAGTAACGTGTCGGAGGCGCGGCCACGTATCTCGGCCTTGCGCGTCATCAGCAGCGGCACGAAGTCGCTGGCCGGTTGCGGCCCGGCGCGCCATTTCATCGCCTCGATCAGCCCGAGCTGAAGGCGCTCCAGCGTGATGTCGTTCTTTGCTTCCAGGTAAAAATCCTGCAATACCTGGCGAGCCAGTTCTGACTGCGCGCCCTGTACGCTGAAATGCTCGCCGCGCCGCGCGATGCTGACTTCCAGCGCGGTCTCGATCTGGCGCAGGTTCTCGTCCAGCGCGCCGCACAGGCGCGCCAGCCGCTGGTTGTCCACCGGTTCGAGCGCGAATTGCAAAGTCCGGGTTTCCGTATTCATGATGGCTCTGATACTGATTCACCGCGTAGAGTGTGCCGCACCACCCGGGTGATCTTTACTTCCGTGAAGCGACCGATCAAGTCCGGCACACCGGGAAAGTTTACCACGCGGTTATTGTCGGTGCGCCCGGCCAGTTCCAGCGCATCCTTTTTCGATACGCCTTCCACCAGCACGCGCTGCACCGTGCCGAGTATGGTCTGGCTCACCCGCTGCTCCGACTCGTCGATGCGCGCCTGCAACCTTGCCAGGCGCGCGGCCTTCACCTCCTGCGGGGTGTCGTCGCACAACTCGGCGGCGGGCGTACCGGGGCGCGGGCTGTACAGGTAACTGAAGCTGTTGTCGAAGCCCACCTCGTCGATCAGCTTCATGGTCGCCTCGAAATCCTGCCCGGTCTCGCCGGGAAAACCGACGATGAAATCCGATGTGATGCAGATATCGGGGCGCGCCGCGCGCAACCGGCGGATGATCGATTTGTATTCCAGAACGGTGTGGCCGCGCTTCATCGCCGCGAGGATGCGATCCGAACCGGATTGCACCGGCAGATGCAAATGGCTGACCAGCTTGGGCGTGGTGGCGTACACATCGATCAGGCGTTGCGTCATTTCCCTGGGGTGCGATGTGGTGTAGCGCAGCCGCTCCACGCCTTCCAGCGCGGCGACGGCCTGCAGCAGGAAAGCGAAATCCACCGTGCCGCCGTCCTCGGTCACGCCGCAGTAGGCGTTCACATTCTGGCCGAGCAGGGTGATTTCTCTGACGCCTTGCGCAACCAGCATTTGCGCATCGCGCAAAACATCGGCAAGCGGGCGCGATACTTCCTCGCCGCGCGTATAGGGCACCACGCAGTAGGTGCAGTATTTGCTGCACCCTTCCATGATGGAAACGAAAGCCGCGCCGGAGGTTGTCTGCGCGGCGGGCAAATGGTCAAATTTTTCGATTTCCGGGAAACTGACATCGACTTGCGCGCGCCCGGTATCGCGGCACGCCTGGATCATATCCGGCAAACGGTGCAAAGTCTGCGGGCCGAATACGATGTCCACATACGGCGCGCGTTTCGTGATTGCCTCTCCCTCCAGGCTCGCCACGCAACCGCCGACGCCGATCAGCAAACCCGGCTTGGCCAGCTTGAGCGGGCGCACGCGCCCCAGGTCGGAAAACACTTTTTCCTCGGCCTTCTCGCGGATCGAACAGGTATTGAACAGGATGACATCGGCCTCTTCCGGCTGGCCGGTCTGCTCCATGCCCGCGCAGGCGCGCAGCACGTCCGCCATCCTGTCCGAGTCGTACTCGTTCATCTGGCAACCGTAGGTTTTGATATAAAGTTTGTCTGGCATACTGGAAATTTGCGTTTCAAGATCGCCGCCGGATCCCGGAAAATCCGGCGCGGGAAAATAACAGGGTGAATTTACGCTTGAATCAGGGCGGGAGCATGGTGCGGAATTCTATCAAAAATAGGGCTTGCCTGCCCAAAGGATTGTGCTACGATTCGCGCTGCTTGAACCCGTCGTCGTGTTCAACCCAGTTCTCTCGGGAGGAGAAAAATGGCGATTATCGCTGACATAGCATCGATCGGAACCGCAGTGGCTACCATTCTGTTCTTATTATGGATGTTGAAGCAACTGTTCACCGGCAAGTAGCAATATAATAATTATTGAAAAACCAGCTTCGGCTGGTTTTTTTTATTGGGATAGCCTTATCGGATGCTGCGCAAATACGTCAGAATTTCCTTGTTTCGCCCGGCTGCGACCTGTCGATACCATAGCTCGTCTGATCCGGCCGCTCGCCCTCCCGCCCCGGGCTTCTGCTGCCGCTGCAAAGTATCTTCGTGCCCGGATGTGAAAATGTGCGCGTAATTTGGTAGAATCACCTGCTGCCTAAACTCGCGCACCTTAAGGAATCGAATAACACGATGAATATGTTCAACCGTTTCAGCGAAACTTGCCTTGCCCGTTTTGGAGAAACTCGCTTCGCTCGTTTTAACCGCCATGCCGCGCTGCTTACCGGTGCGTTGCTGTTAAGCGCCAGCCCCGCCGCTCACGCCGATGACATCCAGGATGCCAACAAACTGTTCAAGCAAGGGCAGCACAGCCAGGCGCTGGACAAGGTGAACGGCGTTTTGTCGGGCAAGCCCAAGGATGCGCAAGCGCGTTTCCTGAAGGGGCTGATTCTCACCGAGCAGGGCAAGACCGCCGACGCCATCAAGACATTCTCCGCCTTGACCGAAGACTATCCGGAACTGCCCGAGCCCTACAACAACCTCGCCGTACTGTATGCCGGACAGGGACAGTACGACAAGGCCAAGCTGGCGCTGGAGATGGCGATACGCACCCACCCCAGCTATGCCACCGCGCACGAGAACCTCGGCGACATCTACGCCAAGATGGCCAGCCAGGCTTATGACCGCGCGCTGCAACTGGATCGCAGCAACACCGCAACGCAAACCAAGCTGGCCATGATCCAGGATTTGTTTGCCGGCGGCACGCGCGGCAAAGCGGCGCCAGCGCGCGGCACCCCTGCCCCGGGCAAAGCCGAAGGCGCAGCGCCGGCCAGCGAGGTGGCAGCAAGCAAACCGGAACCCGCCAAAACCGAACCGGCTGCGCCCGCCGCAACCAAGCCCGCCGCCGAAAAGAGCGCCGAACCCTCTCATCCCGCAGCAAACAACAGCGGCGAAGTATTGAAAACCGTCAATGCATGGGCTGCCGCATGGTCGGCCAAGGATGTGAAAAAATATCTGTCATTCTATGCCGCCGATTTCAAAACACCGGGCGGTGAAAACCGGGCGGCATGGGAAGCTGCCCGCAAGGAGCGCATCAGCTCGCCGAAATCCATCCAGGTTGGCATCAGCGGCGCGACAGTCAGCTTCGGCGATAGCAACCATGCCAGCGTAAAATTCCGCCAGTCCTATCGCGCCAGCCACCTGAAAACCTCGGGAAACAAGACTTTGCTGATGGTGAAATCCGGCGGCAACTGGCTGATCCAGGAAGAGCGCGCCAAGTAAGCCATGTTGAACCGCGCATTGATTTCTTCGTTACTGTGCAGCCTGCTGGCAGGCATGGCATACGCCGCGCCGGACTTGCGAAATACCGAATCCTCGCACAACACCGAAGCGCAGCTTGCAAAAAGCCTGCAAGCAATCAAGAACAGCCGCCTCGACATCGCGCTTAACGAAGTGGATAGCCTGCTGCGCGTCAACCCCAATTTCAAGCTGGCGCACCTGGTCAAGGGCGATGTCCTGATGGCACGCGCCGGCGCGATCGACAACTTCGGCAGCGCGGCGCATGCGCCGCGCGACAAGATTGAGGAGCTGCGCGATGAGGCGCGGGTGCGCCTGCAACGCGTTCTGTCCCCATCGGACATCAAGCTCACGCCGCGCTTCCTGTGGAAGCTGGACCCGCAACAAAAATATGCGCTGGTGGTGGATACCAGCCGCGCCACGCTGTTCGTTTATGAGAACGTGAACGGCGAACCGCGCTATGTCACCGATTTCTACATCACCATCGGAAAACTCGGCACCGAAAAATCTTCCGCAGGCGACAAGCGCACTCCCATCGGGGTTTATTTCGTCAAGGCCGAGCTGCCGAAGAGCAAGCTTGCCGACATGTATGGCAGCGGAGCCTACCCGCTCAGCTACCCGAACGAATGGGACCGCAAAAACAAGCGCACCGGAAGCGGCATCTGGCTGCACGGCACGCCCAGCGACACGTATAGCCGTCCGCCGCGCGCCAGCGACGGGTGCGTGGTGCTGGCGAACGACGACCTGAACAAACTCGCCCCCTACCTGCAAATCGGCGTCACGCCGGTCATCATCACCACCCGCATGGATTGGAGCAACGAACAGGATCAAAGCGAGCGCGACGCGCTGTTGCAGGAAATAGACCAATGGCGCAAGGACTGGTCCAGCCTCAATACCGAAACCTACCTCACGCATTACTCGCGCGATTTCTCCAGCGACAGCGCGGATTACCCGGCATGGGTAAAACAGAAACACCTGGTGAACAGCGCGAAATCGTGGATCAAGGTCAATCTCTCGAATATCAGCGTGTTCACCTACCCGGAGCAACCCAACATGGTAGTGGTCAATTTCGAGCAGGACTACAGCAGCAGCAACCTGTCAAACCGCATGAAAAAACGCCAGTACTGGATCAAACAGAACAACCGCTGGCAGATCGTTTACGAAGGAGCCGCATGACATGAAACGCATGGTCACCGCCCTGTTCGCGCTGCTGCTGTGCTGCGCGATGCAATCTTCTTATCCCCTAACTCAAAACAAAAAAACCATGGTCAAACTACATACCAATCTCGGCACCATCACGTTGCAACTGAATGCCGAAAAAGCCCCGCTCACCGTCAAGAATTTTCTCGAATACGTAAACAGCGGTTTTTACGATAACACCATTTTCCATCGCGTGATTGTCAACTTCATGATCCAGGGCGGCGGCTTCGAGTCCGGCATGAAGCAAAAAAAGACCAACGCGCCGATCAAAAACGAAGCGGCGAACGGTTTGACCAATGACACTTACACCATTGCCATGGCGCGCACTTCCGACCCGCACTCCGCCTCCGCGCAATTTTTCATCAACACGAAAGACAACCATTTCCTCAATAACCCGGGCCAGGATGGCTGGGGCTATTGCGTATTCGGCAAGGTAGTGGAAGGCACCGAAGTGGTGGACAAGATCGGCAACGTCAAGACCGGCTTCCACGCCGGGCATCACGATGTACCGGAAGCAGACGTCATCATCACCAAGGCGGAAGTAGTGAAATAAGGATCAAGGATTGAGGATCGAGCGGTGCAGCGGTTTCCCTCAATCCTCGCTCCTCACTCCACGATCCTGGAATGCCCCACACCCTGCTCATCTCCGACCTGCATCTCGGCTCCAGCCAGCCGCACAGCATGGAGGCGTTCCGGCGCTTCATCGCCGAAACCGCACCAAAGGCCGAGGCGCTCTACATCCTCGGAGACCTGTTTGATTACTGGGCGGGCGACGACGACCTGGAGGACGCCTTTCACGCCCAGGTGATCGCCGCATTGCGCGGCCTCGCCCGGCACGGCACCAAAATTTACCTGTTGCGCGGCAACCGCGACCTGCTGATGGGCGAAGCGCTGGCGAATGCCTGCCACGCCACGCTGCTGAACGATCCAACCCTGATAGACTTGTATGGCACACCGACGCTGCTCAGCCACGGCGACATGCTGTGCACCAACGACGGCGAATACCAGCGCTATCGCGCCAGCGTACATGACGCGGATTTCCAGCGGCAATTCCTCGCCAAACCGCTGGCGGAACGCAAAGCCTACATCGCCCAACTGCGCGAGCGCAGCAAGGCGGAAAAACAAAGCAAGGATAGCGCGCTCATGGACGTGAGCGAGGAAGCCGTCACCGCACTGCTGCGCGAATACGGCTACCCTCGCCTGATCCACGGCCACACCCACCGCCCCGCCCGCCACGTGCATGTAGCCGACGGACATGCCTGCGAACGCTGGGTGCTGGGCGACTGGTCCGAGGAAGGTTCTGCACTGCGTGTCGACGCGATAAGCTGCAACGTGATCCTGCTCACGCCCGGCTCCCCCGACGGCTCGGCGCTACCGCGCACCGGCCTGTTCTGAGCATATTTCCTCAATGCGGTTTGACCGCATCGGCGGCGCACAATTTCTCGCACGGCACGCCGTCGCCATTGCCATCCAGCGTCTTGATGCCGCACTGCGTCAAATAATGCATGGCTTCTTCACACGAAGACATCTGCGAGCAATGCGTTTTGCTGCCGCAAAGAGCACCCGGCGCCGCGTTCGATGCAGGAACCGGAGAGGCGTCTCCGTGGGGTTGCATCGTACCCGGATGCTGCTTGCGCCATTGTGACGGCTCGACGATTTCTTCTCCCGCCCATAAGCCGCGCCTGGCCTGCTGCGCCTCGCGCTGCAACGCCATCAGTTCGCGGTTGCTGTGAAAGCGCGAGTATTCCCACGCAAGGCCGCGCCGCACTTGTTCATGATTCACGTTGATCCCGTTGATATGCACGGTGGCGACCAGCCGCCCGTAATCGTCCACCGCGCGGCTCGCCACCCGTATCTGTTTGCCCATCACCATATCTGCCAGCGATTTCTGCGATGCGGTGCCGTAAGGCTGCGCCTTCTCCGGCGCATCCACCTCGGCCAGCCGCACCTTCACCGGGTTGCCGCTACGCAGCACCAGCAAAGTATCGCCATCCAGCACGGCGACCACCTTGCCGGAGAAGTCTGCGGCTTCCGCCAGGCCGCCGCTAACGAGCAGCAGGGCGCATATCAGGCAGCGCAAACCGCCGGTCATGACAAGATGCTCCTGACGACAGCCAGGCACAGCAAGGTATAGCCGGCGGCGAGCAGATCGTCGAACATCACGCCGAGCCCGCCGTGCCAGTTGCTGTCGAAATAGCGGATCGGCTGCGGCTTGACGATATCGAACAGGCGGAACAACGCGAAGGCCAGCAGCGCCCAGTCCCAGCCGGGCGGGGTGAAGAGCAGCACCAGCATGAACGCCACGATCTCGTCCCACACGATACCGCTGTAGTCTGCCACGCCCAATGCCTTGCCGGTCTTGTCGCATATCCAGATGCCGAGGACGAATGCCAGAACCAGAAAGAGCAACATCCCCAGATCGGTCAGGCGGAGCGAGAGCGCCCAATACAACGGGAAAGCAGCCAGCGTGCCGAACGTGCCGGGCGCCTTGCGCGCCAGGCCGCTGCCGAAACCGAACGACAGCAGATGCGCCGGATGGCTCAGCAGAAATTTCCAGCCGGGTTTGACGAACAGCTCACCGGAAGTGGTCATAGCCGCCAACCTCGATATTGAGTGGATTGCCTGCCGCATCGTGCACGATACAGCCGCGCCCCGCAACAATTTTTCCGATACGGGTCAGCGGCAGATTGAGCCGCGCGGCAATATCCGTCAATTCCGCATGGCGCGCGGCAGGAGCGGTAAAGCACAACTCGTAATCGTCGCCGCCGGACAGGATGCATTGCCTTGCCAACGGCAGCAACACATATTCTTGCATGGTCGAGGACAGCGGCAGCGCCGCAAACTCGATCTCCGCCCCCAGTTGTGATGCCTCCAGGATATGCCCGAGATCGGCGAGCAGGCCGTCGGAAATATCGATGGCGCTGCCGGCGATGCCGCGCAACGCCAGTCCCAGCGCCACACGCGGCTGCGGCCGATGCAGCGCCGGCAGGCAGGCGGCGAGTTCGGCATCGGACAATGCGATGCGGCCTTGCAGATGCGCCAGGGCCAGCGCCGCATCGCCCAGCCGCCCCGACACCCAGATTTCATCGCCGGCCTGCGCGCCGCTGCGGCGCAACGCCTGTTGCTCAGGCACTTCGCCGAAGATGGTCACGCACAGATTGAGCGGCCCGCGCGTGGTGTCGCCGCCGATCAGCTCCACGCCATGCTGTTGCGCCAGCGCGAAAAACCCCGCGCTGAATCGCTCAAGCCACGCCTCGTCCGCCCCCTTCTTTCAGGAGGCATGGCGATTGCCAGCACCGCCCAGCGCGGCGCAGCACCCATCGCCGCGAGGTCGGACAGGTTCACCGCGAGGGTTTTGTGGCCAAGCAAAAACGGGTCGGCATCGGCAAGAAAGTGCGTACCGCATACCAGCATATCGGTGGACACCGCCAGTACATTGCCAGCATTCACCTGCAGCAGCGCGGCATCGTCGCCCACCCCGAGCAAAGCGCTCGGCGTGGCGCGCGTGAAGAAACGCCGGATCAGATCAAATTCAGAGATGCCTTGCTTCATATTAAAACCTGCCACAGAGGGCACAGAGAACACAGAGAATGCGCAAAATTCCAAAGGGTTTCGCAATTACCCCATGAGTAACGCCCCAACATGCGAGAGTCCATCGTCTCTCTCTGTGTGCTCTGTGTTCTCTGTGGCAAAACGCTTTTGAATTTACCTTTCCGCCACTTCCGCCGCTCGCACCTTTGGCGCCAGCTTGTCGAGCACGCCGTTGACATATTTGTGGCCATCGGTGCCGCCGAAGGTTTTGGCCAGTTCGACCGCCTCGTTGATGACTACCTTGTAGGGCACTTCGAGGTGTTGCGACAATTCGAATGCTCCCAGCAGCAGCACGGAAAATTCCACCGGGCTGAGTTCGGCGAGCGGCCGGTCGAGGTGCGGGGCAAGCAGCACCTCGAGATCGGCATGCCGGCTCAACGCGCCGCGCAACAGTCTGGAGAACAGCTCCTTGTCGTAGCGGCCGAGATTTTTTTCGGCCAGAATCTGTTTTTCGATCTGCGTCTCTTCGCCCGCAGTGACGCGCCATTGATAGACGCCCTGCATGGCCAGTTCGCGCGCGCGATGGCGCGGACTTTTGTTTGGCGCTTTTTTTACTTCATGGCCGGTGGCCGGGTTGCTCATGCCGCTCACGCCAGGCCGCGCAGCAGGTTGGCCATCTCGATGGCCACCAGCGCGGCTTCGCCGCCCTTGACATGCATGCGCTCGATCGCCTGCTCGTCGGTGTCGGTGGTGAGGATCGCATTGGCGACCGGCACGCCGCACGCCAGTTGAACTTCGTTCACGCAGCGCGCCGACTCGTTCGACACCACTTCGAAATGATAGGTGTCGCCGCGTATCACCGCACCCAGCGCGATCAGCGCGTCGAATTTCTCGCTCTCCGCCATGCTCAGCAGCGCCAGCGATATCTCCAGCGCGCCCGGCACGGTCGCCAGCGTGATGTCGTCCTCGCGCACGCCCTGTTCGATCAGCCGGGAACGGCAAGCGCCCAGCAACCCTTCGCACACTTCGCTATTGAAACGGCTCTGCACGATGCCGATGCGCAGGCCGGAGCCGTTCAGATTTTGCTCGATTTCTTTCATGTATTCTCCTTGGCATGACAATAACCCACCACTTCCAGGCCAAAGCCGATCATGCTCGGCAGTTTGCGCGGCGTGGCGAGCAGGCACATTTTTCCGACATTCAGGTCGCGCAATATCTGCGCACCGATGCCGTAGCTGCGCGGATCCCAGCGCGCAACATGATGATCGTCCGGCGAGGCGGCAGCGCGCGCCAGCAAATCCTGGGAAGTCTCGCCATGATGCATGAATACCAGCACCCCGGCGGGCGAGCGCCCGATCTTCGACAGCGCCTCGTGCACGCTGGTGGAATGCGGATAATGCGCCTGCTCCAGAAAATCCATCACCGATAACGGCTCATGCACGCGCACCAGGGTTTCCGTGTCCGGGCGAATGTCGCCTTTGACCAGTGCCAGATGGGTGCGTTGCGTGGTCTTGTCCACATAGGTAAACAATTCCAGCGGGCCGTAGGCCGTCTGCACGCTGCGTTGCGCCACGCGTTCGACCAGTTTTTCGTTCTGGCTGCGATATTCGATCAGGCTGGCGATCGTGCCGATCTTGAGCTGGTGCTGCCTGGCAAATTCGATCAGATCCGGCAGCCGCGCCATCTCGCCGTCTTCCTTGATGATTTCGCAGATCACCGCGGCAGGCGTCACCCCGGCCATCTGCGCCAGGTCGCAGCCCGCTTCGGTGTGCCCGGCGCGCACCAGCACGCCGCCCGGACGCGCCATGATCGGGAAGATGTGGCCGGGCTGCACAATGTCGTCCGGCGTGGCATCCGCCTTCACCGCCGCCCTGATGGTGACGGCGCGGTCGGAAGCGGAAATGCCGGTGGTTACCCCCTGCGCCGCCTCGATCGACACGGTGAAGTTGGTGCCGAGCGGGCTCTTGTTCTCGCGCGCCATATGCGACAGGCCCAACTGGCGGCAGCGCTCCTCGGTCAGCGTCAGGCAGACCAGGCCGCGCGCGTAGCGGATCATGAAATTGATCGCTTCGGGCGTTACGAAATCGGCGGCGAACACCAGATCTCCCTCGTTCTCGCGGTCTTCCTCGTCCACCAGCACGACCATGCGTCCTGCGCGTATCTCCGCGATGATCTCCTGAATTGGTGCTATATCTGTCATTTCGATTCCTCTTTTTCTGCCTGCATCATGCGCTCGACGTAGCGCGCGAGTATATTGTTTAATATCCGATCCATTGAAATGTGATAGTTCATAAAATATAAACTTCAAATCACCGTCAAGAATACCGTCAAAAACGCTGGATTTCCTTGGACGCTATTCGTTTTGCAATGCTAGAGCGATCTTCTCGAGTATGCCAGAGCCGAAGCACGTAGATTGTGGATTGTTGAATTTCGTACCGCATTTCATAGTGTCCCACCAGAATTCGACGAACTTCATGCGGGTCAAACTCATCCAGCTTTTCTCCAATCCGAGGCTGTGTCAGAAGTTTTGTGGGCGCCACGGTAAGAGATTGCACAGTGACGGCAGCGGCTTGCTTGTTTAACGGTGACAGAAAGTCGTGCAGCCTGACCAAGTCAGACAGCGCCTTGCTCGTCCATTTCAATTCCATCAACGTGGTACAGGCAGCGGTTTATCGCCACTGAGGCTTTCAGCCCAAGCTTGTACTGATTGATGATCAACAACCCGCCCTGCTTCGATATCAGCCATCGCTTCCAGTGTCATGCGACGGCGCTCTTCCTCTTGGTCTACCCAAGCGGACAATGCCTGCTTCACAACCCATCCACGCGAACGCTCCATGCGGGCAGCAATTTGATCAACTTTATCAGCCAGCGGAATCGGAACATGTGCAGTTAGGACTTTGGTATTCATAGTCACCTCCCGGTAAATCATATCCAATCATAGTGATTGTTTTTGATTATTGCAAGCAGGGCCTCTTTTTCGCTCACAATCCGGCGGTTAATTCGGCTCAGGTGGGGAGTTTTGCAAGAACCTCCAATGTGCTGGCCTTTGCCGAAAAAGCGGAAATCCTGACATGTGCGGACGACTGGAAAAAAGCGCGCGACGTGCGCAACCAGATCAACCGCGAATATGAAGAAAACGAGCGCGTACTCGCGCCGCTCATCGCGGAAATGGCGAACTGCGTCCCCACACTGTTTCTCATCCATGACCGGGCAGTGGTTTACTGCGCTGACAGGTTAGGTGTGGAAAAAGACTGAGGCTTTTTGATGAAACATTGGGGTGAAAATACGTAGGGCGGAAAACGCATACGGCTCATCCGCCCTTGAGGAATTTCGCCTTACGCGAGTTGCCTTTTTCGCTTCTGGCTATGCGCAGGTCTGAGGGTGTAAATATTTTTGTGTAAACGGTCATTTGGCAGGAAACTGCCTAACTTCAAGGAGGAGTGAACATGACCGCAGCAAAGAAAGCACCATCGCCCGATTTAATTGACCAACTGCTGGCCGATTACCAGAAACCCGAAGACCTGCTCGGCGAGCACGGCCTGCTCAAGCAACTCACCAAGGCCGTTGTAGAACGCGCCCTGCAAGCTGAAATGGCAGCGCACCTCGGGCATGACAAACATGAGCCGGTAGCCAATCCTGCGGGCAATGCACGCAACGGCACCAGCCGCAAGACGCTCAAGGGCGAATTCGGCGAACTGCCGATAGAAATCCCGCGCGACCGGCAAGGCAGTTTTGAACCGCAACTTATCCCCAAGCATCAAACCCGCTGGACGGGATTCGACGACAAGATTCTATCGCTCTATGCGCGTGGCATGACGGTGCGCGAGATACAAGGCCATCTGGAAGAAATGTATGGCACCGAGGTTTCGCCCAGTCTGATCTCGTCGGTGACCGATGCCGTCATCGAGGATGTCAAAGCCTGGCAGTCCCGCCCGCTCGATGCGCTGTACCCCATCGTTTATCTCGACTGCATCCATGTCAAAGTACGCGATAACGGTGCGGTGCGCGTCAAGGCCGCGTATCTGGCGCTGGGCATCAAGCTGGATGGAGAGAAGGAGCTGTTGGGCATCTGGGTCGCCCATACCGAGGGCGCGAAGTTCTGGCTGCAAGTGGTGACCGAACTCAAGAACCGTGGCGTGCAAGACATCTTCATCGCCTGCGTGGACGGCCTGAAGGGCTTCCCGGAAGCCATTGAAACCGTGTTCCCCAAAACCGCCGTGCAGTTGTGCCTCGTGCATATGGTGCGCCACAGCCTGAACTACGTGAGCTGGAAATTGCGCAAGGCGGTTGCGGCCGATCTGCGCGCCATCTACACTGCCGCCACTGTTGAGGAGGCGGAGCAACATCTCGCGGCATTCGAGGCCAAGTGGGATCAGGACTATCCGGCCATCGGCCAGAGCTGGCGGCGCAACTGGGCGCGTATCACGCCGTTCTTTGACTACCCGCCGGAAATTCGCCGGGTGATCTACACCACCAACGCAATTGAGTCGCTGAACATGAGCCTGAGGAAAATCACCAAGAACCGTGGCTCGTTCCCGTCTGACGAGGCACTGCTAAAACTGTTCTACCTGGCCATACAAAACATCAGCAAAAAATGGACGATGCCGATAAGGGACTGGAAAGCGGCACTGAATCGTTTTACTATCCAGTTCGAGGAACGGATGCCGCAGCATTAATGAATTCCGTTTACACAAAATTCAGGACACCCTCAAATAGCCCAGCAACCTACGTAGCAAACGCTACGTTATGCTGAGCTTGTGAAGTTCACATTTACCGCGAAAAATGTTGGGCTTCGCAACACTCAGCCCAACCTACACCAACCCACTGCGGGTGTTCTCCGCCGTCATCATGCGTTCAACATAGCGCGCGATCAGGTCGATCTCCAGATTCACTTTCGCGCCCGCCTTCAATTCATTCAGCGTCGTCGCATCCAGCGTATGCGGGATCAGGTTCACCCCGAACTCCGCGCCTGCGACATAGTTCACGGTCAGGCTCACGCCGTTGATGGTGATGGAGCCTTTCACCGCGATGTATTTCGCCAGTCCGTGCGGCGCGCGCACCACCAGCCGCCAGCTCTCGCCGATGTCGTTGAACGCGGCGACCTCGCCCACGCGCCGTTCCAGCAGAATTTCTACTTCAATCCTTTGGCCAGTGATAGCGGAATATTCGGGCTTAACGGATTCACGCTCACGCGCAATCTGGCCGGTTCGATAATCAAGTCCATGTCTTCCATCGGAATAGCGCCGAGCAACACCTGATTGCCGATTACCAGTGCACCCGTTACGCACTCCCGGTTGAGCATCGATATCCTCACCGGCGAAACGTAGTCGACCATGTGCGATTTCCCATCTGCGGTTTGCACCTCGCGTTGCGACCTTGCCTTGAGTTGCAGTTGCATTGCGATGTGCTCAGGGATGCACAAGTGCAGCGCGCCGGTATCCACGACCGCGCTGGCGTCAATTTCTTCCAGATCATCGCGCCCATCATTGGCCAATCTCAAATCCGCGTAAGTAATTCCCATATCCACCCCCTTAGAGCCTATTTCAGCAGGTTTCATACCTCGCGCCGTTTGCCTGCGGGATGCAGTGCAAGGCGCGGGCTGCGCAGTGTAGCCATTCTCCACAAGCAGGCCGCAACGCCGCAATGCGCCCGCAGGCAAACGACCCTTCGGGTTGGGTCTGGGTGCGGCGTCTGCTGTGTTGCACCGCTTGCCAATGGAACGACCATTGGCTGCGCGCTGCGCCTTGCATCCATCCACGCCCAGTCCCAACGCGGGGCATGAAACCTGCTGAAATAGGCTCTTAGCTGCGACCGAGTTTAAGCTATTTTCCTTGGCTTTTGCAATCAGAGTCGTAGGGCGGATGAGGCCGCAGGCCGTTATCCGCCGAATGGAGGTTGTGCGAGATGTCAGCATACGGCGGAAGGCGCTACGCTTTTCCGCACTACAGGTTCTCCGCCGTCAGCATGCGCTCGACGTAGCGCGCAATCAGGTCGATCTCCAGATTTACTTTCGCGCCCGCCTTCAATTCGTTCAGCGTGGTTACTTCCAGCGTATGCGGAATCAGGTTCACCTCGAACTCCGCGCCTGCGACATGGTTCACGGTCAGGCTCACGCCGTTGATGGTGATGGAGCCTTTGATCGCGATGTACTTCGCCAGTTCGTGCGGTGCGCACACCACCAGCCGCCAGCTTTCGCCGATGTCGTTGAACGCGATGACTTCGCCCACGCCGTCCACATGACCGCTCACCAGATGCCCGCCCAGCCGATCCGACAGGCGCATGGCCTTTTCCAGGTTGACATGGCCGCCCTGCCGCTCCAGCCCGACGGTACAATTCAGCGTCTCGCGCGACACCTCCACGGTAAAAGTGTTGCCGTCGATCTTTACCACGGTGAGGCACACGCCATTCACCGCGATGCTGTCACCGATCCGCACGTCATCCATGCCGAGCGATTCGGTCGCGACGCTCAGGCGCAGCCCGCCGTCGCGGTCTTCCGCGCGCGTGATGATGCCGACATCGGCAATGATTCCACTGAACATACCTATCCTTTCTTTACCCGCGCCACGACGCGCAAATCCTTGCCGACATGGCGCACATCTTTCCATTCCATTTCGATGCGCTGCTCCAGGCTGGTCAGCTCGCCCAGCCGCGCCATGCCGCGCGCCATATCGCCGAGCAACTGCGGCGCGAGATACAGCACCAGCTCATCCACCAGACCCGCCTGCAACAGCGCGCCATTCAGGGCGCTGCCCGCTTCCACCAGTACTTCGTTGCAACCGCGCTTGGCCAGGTCGTCCAGCATGGCCGCAAGATCCACTCGCCCCTTGCTGTCCGGCAGCACGCAAACCGATGCGCCCGATTTTTCCAGCGCCGCACTTTTCGCCGCATCACGCACTGCGGTGTAGATCAACGCATTTCCCTCTTGCAGGGCGCGCGCGTTCGGCGGCATCCGCAACCGGCTGTCCAGCGCTACGCGCAACGGCTGGCGCGATGTTTCAATGCCGCGCACATTCAACTGCGGATCGTCCGCCAGCACGGTGCCGATGCCGGTCAGCACCGCGCAGGAGCGCGCGCGCCAGAACTGCACATCCTGCCTCGCCGCTTCGCCGGTTATCCACTGGCTCTTGCCATTGCCCAACGCGGTGCGCCCATCCAGGCTCATCGCAATCTTGCTACGTACCCACGGCGTGCCGCGCGTCATGCGCGCAAAAAAACCGATATTCAGTTCGCGCGCTGCCGCTTCCATCAAACCGTTTTCAACGGCAATTCCGACCGCGCGCAATTTCGCGATGCCTTGCCCGGCCACCTGCGGGTTGGGGTCTTGCACCGCCACCACCACCCGCGCCACGCCGGCTTCGATCAACGCATCGGCGCAGGGCGGCGTGCGCCCGTGATGGCTGCATGGCTCCAGTGTGACGTAAGCCGTTGCGCCGCGCGCCGCATCGCCCGCTTCGCGCAATGCATGCACTTCGGCATGCGGCTCGCCGGCGCGCTCATGCCACCCTTCGCCAACAACCTCGCCATCCCGCACCAGCACGCAGCCGACGCGCGGATTCGGGCTGGTGCCATACAAACCCCGCTCCGCCAGCCGCAGCGCCTGCGCCATCCATATGCTGTCCTGCGCGGAGAACATTCAGGCCGTCCGTTTCCCGTTGCGCCCTGTGACCTTGCGCACCGGCGACTTGCGCACCGCCTCGACCGCCTCGGTGAAATCGCCGACATCCTGAAAGCTCTTGTACACCGAAGCGAAGCGGATATAGGCCACCTTGTCGAGCTTCAGCAATTCTTTCATCACCATCTCGCCGATCTGGCGCGAGCCAACTTCGCGCTCGCCCAATGCGAAAATCTTCTGGGTCACGTGATCGATCGCCGCATCCACCAGTTCGGTCGGCACCGGGCGCTTGTGCAGCGCGCGGCTGAAGCTGGTGCGCAGCTTGGCCGCGTCGAATTCGCTGCGCATCCCGTTCTGCTTGACCACCTGCGGCATGCGCAGCTCCACAGTTTCATAGGTGGTGAAGCGCTTGTCGCACGACTGGCAGCGGCGGCGGCGGCGGATGCTGTCGCCCTCCTCGCTTTCGCGGGTATCCACCACCTGGGTGTTGTCGCCTTTACAGAATGGGCATTTCATAATGGCAGTCGTTAGTCGTTAGTCGCTAGTCATTAGTTGGTGTTGTGCCGCTACGCGGCGCTTTTTAACTAACGACTAACGTCTAGCGACTAGCTACTTTCTAAGCTCCATACACCGGGAACTTGTCGCACAACAGCTTCACCTCGCCGATCACGCGCGCGATCACCGCGTCGTCGTTCGGCGCGTCCAGCACGTCGGCGATCAGGTGCGCCAGTTTCTCAGCTTCCAGTTCCTTGAAGCCGCGCGTGGTCATCGCCGGGCTGCCGATGCGGATGCCGCTGGTGACGAACGGTTTTTGCGGATCGTTGGGGATGGCGTTCTTGTTCACCGTGATATGCGCGCGCCCCAGTGCGGCTTCGGCATCCTTGCCGGTGATGTTCTTGGCCTGCAGATCCACCAGGAACAGATGGCAATCGGTGCGCCCGGACACGATGCGCAGGCCGCGCTCCTGCAGCACCTTCGCCATCACGCGCGCATTGTCCACCACCTGTCTCTGGTATTCCTTGAATTCCTTGCTGGCCGCTTCCTTGAACGCCACCGCCTTGGCGGCGATCACGTGCATCAGCGGGCCGCCCTGGATGCCGGGGAAAATCGCCGAGTTCAGCACCTTCTCGTATTCCGCCTTGGCGAGAATGACGCCGCCGCGCGGGCCGCGCAGGGTCTTGTGGGTGGTGGTGGTGACGAAATCCGCGATGCCGACCGGGCTGGGGTACACGCCCGCCGCGATCAGCCCGGCGTAATGCGCCATATCCACGAACAGGTATGCGCCGACGCTGTCGGCAATCGCGCGAAAGCGTTTCCAGTCGATCACCAGCGCGTAGGCCGACGCGCCCGCGACGATCATCTTCGGCTTGTGCGCCGTTGCCAATGCCTGCACCTGGTCGTAATCGATTTCCTCGTTTGCATCCAGACCGTACTGGATCGCGTTATACAGCTTGCCGCTGGCGTTGACCGACGCGCCGTGCGTCAGGTGCCCGCCGTGCGCCAGCGACAGCCCGAGGATGGTGTCGCCGGGTTTCAGCACCGACATGTACACCCCCTGGTTCGCCTGCGAACCGGAATTCGGCTGCACGTTCGCATATTCCGCGCCGAACAGCTCCTTCACGCGGTCGATGGCCAACTGCTCGGCCACGTCCACATACTCGCAGCCGCCGTAATAGCGCTTGCCGGGATAGCCCTCGGCGTATTTGTTGGTCATCTGGCAACCCTGCGCCTCCATCACCGCCGGGCTGGTGTAGTTTTCCGAGGCGATCAGCTCGATGTGATCTTCCTGGCGGCGGTTTTCGTTCTGGATCGCGGCCCACAGTTCCGGGTCGACATTGGCAATGGTATTTTTTCTGGAGAACATGGCGTTAATTCCTGAAATGTTGAAAACGTGAGATATTAGAATTTTACCATATTGCTCGGCTTCTCTACAGGATCAAAACTCGCTCTTATCGCCCCGCAACAGTCATGCCTTCCACCAGGATCGACCCGCACTGGCGCGAGCCGTGCACCAGCACGTCGTTGCCGGTCGCAACGATGTTGCGGTACATGTCTTTCAGGTTTCCGGCGATGGTGATTTCCTGCACCGGATACTGGATCTCGCCATGCTCCACCCAGAAGCCCGCCGCGCCCCGCGAGTAATCGCCGGTGACGTGGTTCACCCCTTGGCCGAGCAGTTCGGTGACCAGCAGGCCGCGATCCATCTGCTTTAACAGCCCGGCGAAATCCAGCACGCCGGATTGGCCACTCGACGCTTTCAGAATCAGGTTGTGGTTGCCGCCCGAATTGCCGGTAGTGCGCATGCCCAGTTTGCGCGCCGAATAGCTGCCGAGGAAGTAGCCGCGCAGCACGCCGTTTTCGACAATCACACGGTGTTGCGTTTGTACGCCTTCGTCGTCGAACGGGCCGGAGGCCAGCCCTTTGCGGATGTCCGGGATGTCTTCGATGTTGATATGCGGCGCAAAAACCGGCTTGTCCAGTTGATCGAGCAAAAACGAGGATTTGCGATACAGGCTGCCGCCGCTCACCGCGCCGACGAAATTGCCCAGCAGGCTCGATGCGATCGGCGCCTCGAACAGCACCGGCACCTGCATGGTGTCGAGCTGGCGCGCATTCAGGCGGCGCACGGTGCGCTCGGCGGCAATGCGTCCGACTTGCCGCGCATCCATCAGGTCTTTTGCATCGCGCGCCACGTCGTACCAGTAGTCGCGCTCCATGGCGTCGTCCTGCCCGGCGATGACCGCGCAACTGAGGCTGTGCCGCGAAGAAGGATAACCGCCGATGAAGCCGAGGCTGTTGGCAAACACGAACTGCGACTCGTGCAGGTTGACCGTCGCGCCTTCCGAGTTATTGATGCGCTTATCCGCATCCAGCGCCGCCTGCTCGCACTGCCTGGCCAGCCCGATCGCCGCATCGACCGGCAAGTCCCATGGATGGTACAGTTCCATATCTGGATAATCGCGCGCCAGCAGATCCACATCCGGCAGCCCCGAGCAATCGTCGATTGCGGTATAGCTAGCAATCGACAATGCGGCATCCACCGTATCGCGCACCGCCTGCGGCGAAAAATCCGAGGTGCTGGCGTTGCCGCGCTTCTGGCCGATATAGGCGGTGATGCCCAGGCCTTTGTCGCGGTTATATTCGATGGTTTCCACCTCGCCATGGCGCACCGTGACGGCTTGGCCAAAACCGACCGACACTTCGGTGGCGGCGGCTGTTGCGCCGCGTTGCTTGGCGTAATCCAGCATGTCCTGGGCAATGTTGCGCAGCGCATCGGCAGAATGTGAAAAACGTGGTGCAGCGGATACCGGGAAATTCATAAGCAAAGCGGTTTATTGGCGAAAGGCGGTATCATAGCAGCATCGGCCTGCCACTTTAAGGCCAGCCACCATACCGTTATGAATCCGCACAAAAAAGATCCGCATAAGGGCCACGGCGAAAATGAGCCGCTGCATATTCATCTGGGAGATGACGAGGACGAGCATGACGATGGCGAAACACTCGACGCAGGGGAACACGACGATGGCGCCGTAGAAGTCATCCGCCCCCATGCGCGCAGCACCAGCGGCACTTACACCCGCGGACGCGGCCTGCACAACCAACCTCCGGCCGAGGATGAGGAGGAGCTTCCCCCGAGCAAGACCAAGATCAAGAAACAGATGCACGAGCTGCGCGATCTCGGCAAGGAACTGACCGAGCTGAGCAAGGACCAGCTCGCACAGCTCGACATCCCCGAAAACCTGCGCGATGCGATACGCGAAATAAAGAGCATCAACAAATTCGGCGCGCAGCGGCGGCAGATGCAATACATCGGCAAACTGATGCGCGAAGTGGATACCGCACCTATTATCGCAAAACTAAACGGCTGGAAAGGCCACTCGCAACAGCACACTGCCCACCTGCACCAACTGGAACGCTGGCGCGACCGCCTGATAGAGAACGACAGCGCATTGACCGAGCTGCTCGCCGCTCATCCACAGGCCAACGCACAGCACCTGCGTGCGCTGATCCGCAACGCACAGAAGGAAAAAGCGGCTGGGAAGCCTCCCAAGAATTACCGCGAGATTTTCCAGGCGCTACGCGAGATCATTCCCGAACCGGGGTGAAATCGCTTCTCAGGCAGGATTGAAGTCGTACGGGTGAGTTTGCAGCATCTGCTTCATCTGCATGTCCTCGTTGAGGACATGATCTGTCATCCAGTCGCTCAGAAAATGGGAGTAATGTTCCGCTGCGCCATCGGACCATATGCCTTCCTTGGCTATCAGTTCATTCTTCATGTTCTGGAACTCCCTCAATACATGTTGATGCCCCGCCTTGTTTTTGCCAAAGGGAAAATTGACCGCCTGCGCAATCTTTTCCTCCCTGACAAAATGAACAAATAAATGATGTTCGAGCTGTTCAAGCGCCTGCGGCAAGGCAAAACTGTCCATCGCCCTAATCATGGCCTCGACGCCATTGACCATCACAATCAGTTTTTTGTGATCGTTATCGATCGCAGCGTTTCCGACGCTCAAAG
This sequence comes from uncultured beta proteobacterium, assembly GCA_963828205.1. Taxonomy (GTDB): domain Bacteria; phylum Pseudomonadota; class Gammaproteobacteria; order Burkholderiales; family Gallionellaceae; genus Gallionella. The sequence continues at coordinate 69,457 of CAWHDU010000004.1, read as the reverse complement.
CATCCGACCATGTTTCCATCATGTCACCCCATGATATATCCGCCCGAAATTTATATCCAGCGCACACGGGCATTGGGATTTTACTTCACTATTGTCCGCACCATCCTGCGTTTGAAGCGTGAGTCTGCAACCTTCCTCATGCATGGATAGCTTCGTCATACTCGCAATCGGGCAATTCGCCATACTCACCATCGGGCAAGAAGTTGTAACCGTACATTTGCAGCATCGGTTTCATCGGCATATCCAGCTTGATGATATGTTCATCAATCACCCAGTTCTTCAAGGAACGGGCAAAATGATTTGCTGCACTGTCAGACCATATCCCCCCCTTGGCCGCCAACTCATCCAGCATATACCGAAGCTCCCTCAGCGAATGCTGCTGCGCCAGCCTGTGTTGCTCAAAAGGAAACTTGACCGCCTGCGCAATCTTTTCCTCGTTGGCGAAATGGGTGTGCAGCCAATGCTCAAGCATCCTGAACGCTTGCGGCAAGGCGGCACGGTTTCTGGTCTTGATTCCATGCATTACGTCGTTAGCCATGCATATCAAGTTCCTGTGTTCGGCATCGATAATTGCATTGCCGACGCTTAAATCCCCAGTCCACGCTAATTTCATCATGACCTCCGTGATATATCCGACCCGGAATCATCGTCATATCTGGCAGATAGCTGCCAACGGGCATGGCAGTGATGTCGCCCTTGATGATGAAACTGCCAAGCCCGTTTTCCCTCACCACAACCCTCTCCCGGAGGGAGAGGGGGCAAACGAATCGCTGTGCGAGTTTCACGTTAAACGTGAAACAGCTTGGCCGAAACATAGCATCCCGCCCCGGAAAAACATATATGCCGAATTGCCTATATATTTCGGCCTAGCCACTTTATCTAGGCCTCTTACCCATTCCCCGTAAAATGCCCCCGCAGGAGGTGTTACCCCGGCATCCCTGCTAAACTGCGCGCCTGAGCCCCAGAAGCCAAATTTTTCATGCTGATAACCGAATACCGCCTCGACCTCGCCACCCAGGCACTGCGCGCCATCCTGCCGCTGGCGCATCCCGCCGACACCACGCTGCGCTACTTTTTCAAGAATGAGCGCATCGGCTCGAATGAGCGCGAACTGGTCGCCGAGACCGTGTTCGGCGTACTGCGCCATCGCCTGCTGCTGGAACTTGCCTGCGCCGGGCAAGCCACACCGCGCCGCCTGGCGCTTGCCTGGCTGGTCAAGTTCGGCGGCTATAACCTGCGCGAGATCGAACCGGTGTTGAAACGGGACGAAAAGGAATGGCTCGCCACGGTGAAAGGCGTAAAGGCTGCCGGCCTGCCGTTGGCGGTGCAGGCCGAACTGCCCGAGTGGCTGGTGGAGAAGATGCGCGCGACCTGCTCCGATGAAGACATTCTCACCATGGGGCAATCCATGCAGCAAGGCGCGCCGCTGGACATCCGCGTCAACACCCTGCTTGCCAAGCGTGACGACATATTGCAACTGCTGCACGACAAAAACATCGAAGCCGCCGCCACACCTTACTCGCCCGTCGGCATCCGCCTCAAGGAAAAGATCCCGCTCAACCGCGACGCGCTGTTCGCCGAAGGCAAGATCGAGGTGCAGGACGAGGGTAGCCAGTTGCTCGGCTACCTGCTTGCGCCGAAGCGCAACGACATGGTGGTGGATTTCTGCGCCGGTGCGGGCGGCAAGACGCTGATACTGTCCGCGCTGATGAATTCGCAGGGGCGTTTATACGCGATGGACACCTCCGAAAAGCGCCTCGCCAACCTCAAGCCGCGCCTGAAACGCTCCGGCGCAAGCAACATCCAGCCGATGCTGATCGCACACGAGAACGACCTCAAGGTAAAGCGCCTGGCCGGCAAGATCGACCGCGTACTGGTGGATGCGCCGTGCAGCGGGCTGGGCACGCTGCGCCGCAACCCCGACCTGAAATTCCGCCAATCGCCCGGCAGCATCGAGGAATTCACGCGCAAACAGGCCGCGATCCTCGCCTCCGCCAGCCGCCTGCTGAAGAAGGGCGGCCGCCTAGTGTACGCGACTTGCAGCATCCTGCCGGAAGAAAACCAGCTTATCGTACAGGCTTTCCTCGCCGCACACCCCGATTTCGTGCTGAAGCCGACAGGCGAAATACTGCGACAGCAGAAGATTGCGCTGGAGATGGGCGACTACCTGGAACTGCGCCCGCACCTGCATGGCACGGACGGGTTTTTCGCGGTAGTGCTGGAGCGGGTTTAAGGCCGGTTCATTCAACCTAAAAACCGCAATTCAAGCCACAGGGATCACAGAGGGCACAGAGATGAAACAGGTTTCACATATTTTTGCGAGCAGCCGCTGCGCGACTTGCCTGCGAAAAGCATTTCCGGTTCACCTGATGGGTGAGGTCAATTTTTTATGGCAACCAATTGCTTTTCCTCTGTGAACTCTGTGTTCTCTGATGTAACTACTAGCCATTCGACTAAGCTGGCAAAATACGCCAGCCAAGTCGCTGGTTATGTGGCTAACTGATTTTTTCAGGTTCAACAAAGCAAAACGGTCGCATCTGCGACCGTTTTTTACCTCAATGCTCCGGGTCTCTCAGAACGGAATATCGTCGTCGAAATTATCGAAGCTGTTCTTGGCGGGCGGTGCGGCCTTGTCGGGAGCGGCGCCGCCGCCGGATGAAGCGGCGGCGGGCTTGTTCTCCACCACCTCGAAACTGCCGCTTGTGGACGATTTGCTGCCCAGCATTTGCATCCGGTCTGCCACGATTTCGGTGGTATAGCGATCCTGCCCTTCCTTGTCCTGCCACTTGCGTGTCTGTATGCGCCCCTCGACATAAATCTGCGAGCCTTTTTTCAGGTACTCCCCGACAACCTCGGCCTGCCGCCCAAAAAACGAAACACGATGCCACTCGGTTTTTTCCTGTTTCTCGCCGCTCTTGTCTTTCCATGTATCGGTGGTCGCAAGAGTGATATTTGCGATTGCTTCGCCACTTGGCATATACCTTACTTCAGGGTCTTTGCCGAGATTCCCTATCAGAATTGCCTTGTTCACTGATGCCATATCATGCTCCTTTCAGATTTTACGTCGTTCACTTTTGTCCATCCGACGGAGGGGGAGAGTCAGGGAGGCGCCATCACGAGTTGCTCCACCGCCACTTCGTCGAACCCATGCCTGTCCACCTTGAGGCAGGCCATGCGCTCCGCCGCGACCACCATCACTTCGCGCACCCCGGAAAGTTGCGCGAGGCGCCGGCGCAATTCTACCGCAGCGGCATCGTCCAGTTCCGGCAAATGATACAGCCGGGTGCGCACCGGCGCCGGAGGCTGCATGCCGGATGCCGCCACCAGCCACAGCAGCAACACCACGATATCGAATACGAACACGGCATCGCCGCCGACAAACTGCATCAGCGCGCCACCGATCAGCGAACCGAAAAACGCGCCGAGAAACTGCACGCTGCTGTAGACGCCCATCGCCGTACCCCTCGCGGCCAATGGCGCGATGATGCTGATCAGCGCGGGCAGCTTGGCCTCCAGCACGTTGAACGCGGTGAAGAACAGCAGCAGCGCGGCCGTCACGCCCCACAGGCTGTGCTGCGCGAACAGCAGCATGATCAGGGAAATCGCCGCCAGCGCGATCGACAGCAGGAATACCTGCTTCACCTTGCCCTTCTTTTCCGAGGCCAGGATGAGCGGCAGCATCAGCACGAAAGCCGCGAGCATCACCGGCAGGTAAACCTTCCAGTGCTGCGATACCTCCAGATCGTCGGCCTGCAACAGGAACGGCACGCGCATGAACACCGACATCAGGATCGCATGCACCGCGAAAATGCCGAAATCGAGGCGCAGCAACTCCTTGTTGCGCAGCACCTCGCCGAACTGTTTCTTGTTCGCCTCGGCGTCGCTGTGGAAGCGCGTGATCGCCGGATCGGGGATCACGAAGCGCACCACCAGCAAGCCCAGCAGCGCCAGCACGCCGGTCATCGCAAAAATGCCGGGCACGCCGAGCACCCCGTCGAGCACCGGGGACAGCACCAGCGACAGCGAGAAGGTGAAGCCGATGGTCATACCGATCGCCGCCATCGCCTTGGTGCGCACCTCCTCGCGAGTGAGGTCGGCGGCCAGCGCCATCACTGCCGCGTTGATCGCGCCCGCGCCCTGGATGGCGCGCCCGGCGATGACCCAGTAAATGTTGTCCGCCGCCGCCGCGATGAAACTGCCCAGCGCGAACACCACCAGACCGCCGTAAATGACCACCTTGCGCCCGTAGCGGTCGGACAGCCAGCCGGACGGGAGCTGCAACACCGCCTGGGTCAACCCGTACGCGCCGAGCGCGATGCCCATCAGCAGATGGCTCTCGCCGCCGGGCAACTTCTCCGAATAAACCGCGAAGATCGGCAGAATGATGAAGAGCCCCAGCATGCGCAGGCCGTAAATGCTGGCCAAGCCGATACTGGCGCGGCGTTCCGCCGCAGTCATGATATTTGAAACAGACATGGTGATTCTGAAAACGCAAAAAGTCGTACATTCTAGCAGGTCGCCGCGCCTGACGGCAGGGTTACGCCCAGGGGAAGCGCGCAGCCCTCGTGAACAGATTGCTTTACAGCGGCCTGAACTGCTTGGCTAATTTAAGGCTCTGCCCCTGATAGTTCGAATTGATGTCCTGCCCGTAGAGGAGCTCGGGGCGGGCCGCCATGCGCTCGTAGCGTAGCCAGCCGACCGTCTGCCCATGCTCCAGCAGGAAGGGCACCTCGTGCGAGCGCACCTCCAGAACCCCCCTGCTGCTCCCCGCCTTGTTCAGGGCGGCGTTCCAGCCAAACCCGGGATCGAAGAAGCCCGCGTAATGAACCCGGAATTCGCCGGCGCGGGTGTCATACGGCAGCATCTCGGCCGCATATTCCGGCGGCACCGCGATCGCCTCCTTCGTCATGAGGATGTAGAACTCATCGGGATCCAGTATCAGCGACGACGTCTTGTGGAAACGGATCGGTTCCCAGAAATCCAGCGGATCGTAATCCCGCCTCTCCAGGTCGATGCGCCGGGTATGTTTTTTCGCGCGATACCCGATGATCTCGCCTTCCTTGCCGGAGCCTTCCAGATCGACGGTAAAAGGCAGCATCCCTGTCCTGATCGACCTCGCGTTGGCCTCGTGGTCGCTGGAATCGACGATCTGCCCTTCGTCGAGCAGTTTTTTCCATTCCGAGGCCGCGATGGGTTTTGCTCCCTCTCCCCGTGTACGGCGGAATCTGAGCTGGTTAAAACGGGTGCCGGTTTTTACCACCACGCTGAAACTGCGAGGGGCGACCTCTATGAACAGCTCGCCCTTGTAGCCTTCGCCGACCTGATCGAAACTGGCGGCGCCGTCGGCGATCAGGCGCGTCAGGACATCCAGCCTGCCCGTCGAGCTCTTCGGGTTGGCGAAGGCGGCCACGTCGCTCTTCAAGTTAATGGCTTCCATGAGAGGGATGACATACACCCGCCCCTTTTCGAGAACCGCGCCATCCTTGAGGTCGATCCTGAAATCGGCAAACCGGTCGTCGAGCTGCTTCAGCTTGTCGAGCACTTTCACGCCCTTGCCGGGGAGAAAGCTCGTGTCCACCGGATAAGCATAATCGCCGAGGCGCAGGTCTATGCTGGCGGGCTGAACCTGGTCGTCGTCGATCTTTGCCAGCACCGTCTTGATCTCGCCATTGCCCAGCATTTCCTTGATCTTCTGGCTCGGCAGGATTCCGGTATAGTCGCCCACGCGCGGCGAAGCCGTCACGCCCTGATTGGCTGACGGATCGGTCTTCGTCATCGCTTCATTCATCGGATTTTCCTTCTGCGCCCTGTCTTGATGCCGGCATATCGGCAACGCTTAATCAGTGGTCTGGCCCCGGTTACTCCGGTTACTCATGGAGAGCACGGCAATTTATTCCTGAAAGGCAGTAAAACCGGGGAGGGGCAAATTCTACCATGCAGGCAGGCAAGTCAGCGTTGCCCGTAGCACCACTGGCGAATCCGGCGCTCACACCCGATGCCGCCCTCCTTGGACATCGAACCGTCCACACGGATTGTTCGTTTGCTTGTCATTTAATATAAATACTTATATATTACCCACATGAAACCGCTCAAGTTCATCGGCTCCAGCGAAGACGATCTGGCCTCCTTCCCGCACGAAGTGAAGCAAGTTGCCGGTTTTCAGCTCTTCCGCGTACAAACCGGCCTGATGCCTGCCGACTGGAAACCGATGCTGAACGTGGGCGCAGGCGCTTATGAAATCCGTGTCCATGTGCTGGGCGAATGGCGAGTCATCTACGTGGCGAAATTTGCCGATGCGGTTTATGTGCTGCACGCCTTCCAGAAGAAGACACAGCAAACGCGCAAGGAAGACATCGAACTGGCGACCGCTCGCTACAAGCAACTCAAGGAGAGTGCAAAATGAAAAAAGAGAAACTCAAAATCACCGAATCCAGCGGCAACGTATTCCTCGACCTCGGCTTTCCGCCAGACGAGGCAGCCATCCTCGCGATGCGCTCCGAATTGATGTGCCAGCTCGAAATCCTGATCCGAGACAAACAGTGGACACAAGCCGAAGCCGCCCAGGTACTCGGCATCTCCCAATCGCGCGTCTCCGACCTGATACGCGGCAAGTTCGATAAATTCAGCCTGGACATGCTGATTACGCTGGCGACGCGGGCGGGAAAGAAGGTTGAGTTGAAGCTAGCGGCTTGATTGCAAGCAGGCAAATCGTGGTCTGCCCCTTGTGTTTCCTGATGTTTCCCAATTATTTTTAGGTTACTGAAAACAACTCGACCCTGGCCCGTTTAATCCGGTTATCGTGTTTCCCTACGATGCTATCCATGTGGATTTCATGCTCAAGGCGGCTTGACGCTCGGCAATGCCGGGTTTCCGTCGGATATTTCGATGCTGACCCCGTTGTCCCTTCACTTCTTAGGATTAACTTCGGCTGCATTTATTGTGAACGGTAAAGACTCGGGGACTCGGACTATGCGGACTCCAGTAAAAGCAACCGCACCAGCTGGAGATGCATCTGAACCATCTTTCGCTTCCCCAAGATTCAGTGCGCTAAATCCCAACTTGACAGACAAGTGCCAGTGGCCTTCATGCACTCCTCGATTCTTAAGCAACAAGACAACCAATTCTTTATTTGTGAATTCAAACTGAGCTAATTCAGTCATTTTTTGTTACTCCGGTAAGTAGTAGCTGGTGATCAGGCGGTGCCAGAAAAGTTAATCCACCAAACACTGATTGTTTTGTTTGGAATGCAGGTGTTACAACGTCATGGAATAAAAATTGGGTCGATTTCCAAGCCGAGGAAACAACATTACCTAACAAGCCTACCGCCTCAGAAACAACTCTTGATATGCCATCAGCCTCACCAACATAGGTTGCAACAGCAGTTACTAAATACTGATTGACGCTCACATCGTCTTGAGCAGCCAATCTTGAGACCTTCGCATGAAGAGACTTGGATAGACGTAAAGTAACACGCCCACTAAACTCATCAGACGGCGCCGGATACGGAAGAGGAAACTCGGCGTGAGTTTCATCAGCAATATTTTTCAGTGTCTGGATTGAATCTATAACTAATGCCCGCGCAGCTTCAAAAGTATCCTCAAAGGCGCTGATGTTGGGAAACTCAGCAACTCTTCCAACGTATAGAATTTCACCATCATCTTTTTCTTTGCGAATAGTAATTGTGTAAGATTCAGGATCGAATTTCATTTTATGTACTCCTTAATTACCCACTCATACTGCCTAACAAATTTATGTAGTTTCTTTATGTAGTTACGTTTTACGGATGCTCCCTGATTATGTCCACAGTTGTAGTCTGGAAATTCAGCCAAATCGATTGCTGGGTGCTTTGCGATTTTGTGGCCTGCGCTGCCGCAATCCACTATTTGAAATCCAAGGTCTTCCAACACACTCGTAAAGTCTTTACACGATGTGTTCGCGCTTTGGGTTAAATCGCCAAGTTTTCTGTATAGTTCTTCAAATTTTGCCATATAGTGACACCACCTGCGGTGTCACTATAGCCAATTTGGCACCCAATGTAAACCTATTACCCTATAAATTACCAACATATGGCGAGAATCGAATAATTGGTGACAGGATCACACTTTGTTTTTGCATAACGGCTCTCATGGCGTAATCAATTCCAGGCGGGGAAAGTAAGCCCGGTATCGCCGCGCATCGCGCGTCAGCAACGGACAGCCGAGCACGGCGGCGTGTGCGCCGATAAAAGAATCGGCCAGCACGTTGTTGGCTTTCCCGCCCTTCTGCCGGTATTGCGCGAATGCCTTGCCCACCAGAAACAAGGCGGGGTGAGGTATTTCCAATACTGTCAGCCCCAGATTTTCGATGGCCTCGTCCAGCGCTTCCACTGTGGAAAATGTCAGCGACAGTTCTGCATAGATGATGGGGTTGATCGTCAGCGGGTGAATCTTGGCCTGGGCGCGGAGCTGGGCTATCGACCAGTCCGCCCACTCCGGTTCGTCTTCCAGAACGTCGATCAGGACATTGGTATCGACGAGCAGCATCAATCGCTGCCGCGCAGCAGTGCCATCAGGTCGCCGGTGCGCCATTTGATGTCGGCTTTGCCGCGGGCCGACTCAAAACGATCCGGCTTGCGGCCGGCGCGTGCGCCGACCTTGTGGATCACGACATCGCCTTCGCGGTTGACGGCAAACTGCACCGAGCATCCCGGCGACATGCCGAGCGCGTCGCGAATCTGCTTGGGGATGGTGACTTGGCCTTTGCTGGTGAGTGTGGTGGTCATGGCAGCCTCGTTTATGTATTACCTGTCTGCACATTGTAATACCGCAAAAAAGCGACGGCAAGCGAATGACGGCAATGGTCGTCGAGCTTGACCCAATACACTTCACCGCGCTTTACCATACCCATTCTTCGCTTCCCTCATCCGCAGGCAACGCGGCGAGCGGCTCAGCATCGGTCTCAGGCTTGTAACCAACCCGTACGAGGCGCCTTGATGGGCGCTATCAACAGATTCTGCCCTCCAGCCTGATGTCTACTCCGTCGCCCATCTTGAGAGCGTCTTTGAGAGGGGTCAGCATCGCCCGCTACGCCGCCATTCTTTCGACTTCGCGCTCGATCCTGCCCTTCAGTTCCGCCTCGGCAATCTTCAGGTCGTAGCTCAGTTGCAGGTTTAGCCAGGACTGTGCATCCGTGCCAAAATAGCGCGCCAGCCGCAATGCCGTATCGGGTGTGATCGAGCGGCGCTCCTTCACGATTTCATGCAGCCGCGTGGCGGGTACGCGCAGTGCCTGCGACAGCGCGTGTACGCTCATGCCCATGGGCACGAGGTACTCCTCCCGCAAAATTTCTCCCGGATGAACCGGGCGCATTCCATTCTTCGCCATATTGCACTCCTCAGTGGTAATCGACGATTTCTACGTCGAGTACTTCGCCATTATCGAACTTGAAACAAATACGCCATTGATCGTTCACCCGGATGCTGTATTGCCCCTTGCGATCCCCTTTCAACGCTTCCAGCCGGTTGCCCGGCGGCGCACGAAGGAAATCCAGCGTAGCGGCAGCATCCAGTTGCGCCAGTTTGCGCTCTACCACTCCCTGAATCGCGCGAAAGCGACGGGGGCTGCCCCCTTCAAACAGTGCCTGGGTGTCCTTGCAGGAGAACGACCTGATCATAACGCGCACGATATTACGTCGCGCGTTATATGTCAACAGCAATGGCTGAAGTCATTGGGTAGCTATTGGTCTTTTCGTAATTCATGACAATGCACTTAAAGCCGTCATTCCGGCGAAGTGGCAGGTTTTGCATACTGTCGCCAATTATGAAAACCTCAATAATCAGGACGGTTTGCAGGAGTGTTGGCGCGGGTTGGGAAAGCCTGAAAATTCGCGTATATTGGCAGGTCGTTTTTCTTATTCGCTACACGGCATGGAACAGATAAAAATTCGCGGCGCACGCACGCACAACCTGAAGAACATCAACCTCGATTTGCCGCGCCACAAGCTGGTGGTGATCACCGGCTTGTCCGGCTCGGGCAAGTCCTCGCTCGCCTTCGACACCTTGTATGCCGAGGGGCAGCGGCGCTATGTGGAATCGCTGTCGGCCTATGCGCGGCAGTTTTTGCAGTTGATGGAAAAGCCGGACGTGGACCTGATCGAGGGGCTTTCGCCGGCCATCGCCATCGAGCAGAAGGCCACTTCGCATAACCCGCGCTCCACGGTCGGCACGGTCACCGAGATCCACGATTACTTGCGCCTGCTGTTCGCGCGCGCGGGCGACCCTTATTGCCCGCAGCACGACCTGGTGCTGGCGGCGCAATCGGTGGGGCAGATGGTGGATCACGTGCTGGCCCTGCCTGAAGGTACGAAGATCATGATCCTCTCTCCCTTGGTGGTGGAGCGCAAGGGCGAGCAACTCGACCTGTTCGACGAGCTGCGCGCGCAAGGTTTCACGCGGCTGCGCATCAACGGCAAGGTGTACGAGATCGACGCGCTGCCGAAGCTGGAGAAGAACAGGAAGCACACCATCGAAATCGTGGTGGATCGGCTCAAGGCAAATAGCGATGCCAAGCAGCGCCTCGCCGAATCGTTCGAGACCGCGCTGCGCCACGCCGACGGGCGCGCGATTGCAGTTGAGATGGATACGGAAAAAGAGCACCTGTTCTCGGCGAAATTCGCCTGCCCGATATGCAGCTACTCGCTGCCGGAGCTGGAGCCGCGCCTGTTCTCGTTCAACAACCCGATGGGCGCTTGCCCCAAATGCGACGGCCTCGGCAATATCAGCTTCTTCGACCCGAAGCGCATCGTCGCCTTTCCGCAACTTTCGTTGAGCTCCGGCGCGATCAAGGGCTGGGATCGGCGCAACCAGTTCTACCACCAGTTGCTCGCCAGCCTCGCGAAGCATTACAACTTCGACATCGAGCAATCCTTCGAGAGCCTGCCGGAAAAAATCCAGCAGGTGATCCTGTACGGCAGCGGCAAAACCGAGATCGCGTTCCAGTACCTCAACGAGCGCGGCAAGCCGGTGCTGCGCGAGCATGCCTTCGAGGGCATCGTCAACAACTTCGAGCGCCGCTACCGCGAGACCGATTCGCCCGCGGTGCGCGAGGAGCTGGCGAAATACCTGAACAGTTGCCCCTGCCCGGAATGCAACGGCACGCGCCTGCGCCTGGAGGCGCGCCATGTGCGCGTCGCGGACATGAGCATCTACGAGATCAGTGCGCTGCCGCTGAAGCAGGCGCTGACTTTCTTCCAGCACTTGAAACTGCAAGGCCACAAGCAGGCGATTGCGGAAAAGATCATGCTGGAAATCGCCAGCCGCCTGACCTTCCTGAATAACGTCGGGCTGGATTATTTGTCGCTGGAGCGCTCCGCCGAGACGCTCTCCGGCGGCGAGGCGCAGCGCATCCGCCTCGCGTCGCAGATCGGCTCCGGCCTGACCGGCGTGATGTATGTGCTGGACGAGCCGTCCATCGGCCTGCACCAGCGCGACAACGACCGCCTGCTGCAGACGCTGAAGAAGCTGCGCGACATGGGCAACAGCGTGATCGTGGTGGAGCATGACGAGGAAGCGATCCGAGCCGCCGACCATGTGGTGGACATGGGGCCGGGCGCGGGCGAGCACGGCGGATTGATCGTGGCGCAGGGTACGGCTGAAGAAATCTGTGCGAGCAAGCAGTCGCTCACCGGCGATTATCTGTCTGGCAGGCGCAGCATTCCCGCACCGGAAAAATACCGCAAGCCGGATGCGGAACGCATGCTGCATATCGTCGGCGCTTGCGGCAACAACCTGAAAAACATCGCGCTGAATCTTCCGGTTGGCCTGCTGGTGTGCGTGACCGGCGTGTCCGGTTCCGGCAAGTCCACGCTGATCAACGACACGCTGTATCCCGCCGTGGCGCAGCACCTCTACGGCAGCAGCGCCGAACCCGCTCCCTATGCCGAAATCGGCGGGCTGGAGTTCTTCGACAAGGTAATCAATGTAGACCAGTCGCCGATTGGGCGTACGCCGCGCTCCAATCCCGCGACCTACACCGGCCTGTTCACGCCGATCCGCGAGCTGTTTTCCGGCGTACCGTCATCGCGCGAGCGCGGCTACGGGCCGGGGCGTTTCTCGTTCAACGTCAAGGGCGGGCGCTGCGAATCCTGCCAGGGAGACGGCATGATCAAGGTCGAGATGCACTTTCTGCCGGATGTGTATGTGCCGTGCGACGTGTGCCACAGCCAGCGCTACAACCGCGAGACGCTGGATATCCAGTACAAGGGCAGAAACATCCACCAGATTTTGCAGATGACCGTCGAGCAGGCATATGAATTCTTCAAGCCCGTGCCGGTCATCGCGCGCAAACTGCAAACCCTGCTCGATGTCGGCCTCGGCTACATCACGCTGGGGCAATCCGCCACCACGCTGTCCGGCGGCGAGGCGCAGCGCGTGAAGCTGTCGCTGGAGCTATCCAAACGCGACACCGGACGCACGCTGTATATCCTCGACGAACCTACCACCGGCCTGCATTTCCACGACATCGCGCTATTGCTCAAGGTGATCCACAAGCTGCGCGACCAGGGCAACACCGTGGTGGTGATCGAGCACAACCTCGACGTCATCAAGACCGCCGACTGGGTGATCGACCTCGGCCCGGAAGGCGGCGAAGGCGGCGGGCGCATCATCGCCGAAGGCTCGCCGAAGGACATCGCGAAAAACAAAAACAGCGTGACGGGGAAGTATTTGAAACAGGCGCTGGGGAAAACAATAGCGTTCACCAATGGCATCTAAAGGCACATCGCGATCGATGTTGAAAATATCTAACCACATTGCCATCCCGGATACCGAGATCGAATTGCATGCGATCCGGGCGCAGGGCGCGGGCGGCCAGAACGTCAACAAGGTCTCGACCGCGATTCATCTGCGCTTTGACATCAATGCGTCGTCGCTGCCGGATGACTACAAGGAAAAACTCAGGCAGCTAACAGATCGGCGCATCTCCAGTGACAGCGTAATTATTATCAAGGCGCAACGCTATCGCAGCCAGGAGAAAAACCGGGAAGATGCGCTTGCACGGCTTCAGGCTTTGATCGAAAAAGCGGTTATCACACCCATGAAGCGCACCGCAACCAGGCCGACGAAGGCTTCAAAGACAAGACGGCTGGAGAGCAAGACTCAACGCGGGCAATTGAAGGCGTTGCGGGGCAGGGTTGAGGACTGACGCTGCCACGGACTGGAATTACGCCGTCAGCCCCTTCTCGTCAAACATTCCCTCGAACAGTATCGAGCTGAGGTAGCGTTCGCCAGAATCGGGCAGGATGACGACGATGGTCTTGCCCGCGTTCTCCGGGCGTTTTGCCTGGCGCACTGCGGCGGCAACAGCAGCGCCGCAGGAGATGCCGGACAAAATGCCTTCTTCATGCGCCAGGCGGCGGGCGTACAGCACCGCATCTTCGTTGGTCACTTGCTCGATCTCGTCCACCAGCGATAGGTCGAGGGTGTCCGGCACGAAGCCCGCGCCGAGTCCTTGGATTTTGTGGGGTGCAGGTTTCAGCAGCTCCCCGGCACGCTGCTGGGTGAGGACGGGGCTGGCTGATGGTTCGACCGCAACCGAGATGATGGCCTTGCCCTTGGTGTTCTTGATGTAGCGCGACACGCCGGTAATCGTCCCGCCGGTGCCGACGCCGGAGACAAAAATATCGATCTTGCCGTCGGTGTCGTCCCAAATTTCCGGGCCGGTGGTTTGTTCGTGGATCGCGGGGTTGGCCGGGTTCTTGAACTGTTGCAGCAGCACGTAGTGCTCCGGATCGGAGGCGGCGATTTCTTCGGCCTTGGCGATCGCGCCGCCCATGCCCTTGGCGCCCTCGGTCAGCACCAGCGTGGCGCCGAATGCGACCAGCAGTTTGCGCCGTTCGATGCTCATGGTTTCCGGCATGGTCAGGGTGAGCTGGATGCCGCGCGCGGCGGCAACAAAGGCCAGCGCAATGCCGGTGTTTCCGCTGGTCGGTTCGACGATTTTCTTGCCCGGGCCGAGCAGGCCGCGTTTTTCGGCATCCGCGACCATCGCCGCGCCGATGCGGCATTTGACGGAATAGGCGGGGTTGCGCCCTTCGATCTTGGCGAGGATGGTGGCAGGCGCGCCATCGGTGATGCGGTTGAGGCGCACCAGCGGGGTGTGGCCTATGGATTGGGAATTGTCTGCGAACCAGTTTGCCATTTGTCTCTCTCCCGTCAAGTGTGTCGAAAATGCAAAAAGCCGGAACGAATCCGGCTTTTTGCTTAATGCTGAAACATTGCAGCTATCTACTCGGCATCAACAACTGGTGCCTCTGCCGGGCGATCCATCAACTCGATCAGCGCCATCGGGGCGTTGTCGCCCTGACGGAAACCGAACTTGAGGATGCGCAGATAGCCGCCGTTGCGCGCCGCATAGCGCGGGCCGAGTTCGTCGAACAGCTTGACGACCATTTCGCGGTCGCGCAGGCGGGCAAATGCCAGGCGGCGATTTGCCAGGCTCGGATTCTTGCCCAACGTCAGGATGGGTTCCGCGACACGGCGCAGTTCCTTGGCCTTGGGCAGGGTGGTCTTGATGACTTCGTGGCGCAACAGGGACACGGTCATGTTGCGAAACATCGCCAGACGGTGGCTGCTGGTGCGGTTGAGTTTTCTTAAACCTAAACGGTGACGCATGATTTGCCTCTCCAATACTTCTGTTTTTTATTTCGCCGTTAAGCGGTGGCTACAGGCCAGTTTTCCAGCTTCATGCCCAGCGACAAGTTGTGCTCGGCGAGAACCTGCTTGATTTCGTTCAGCGACTTGCGGCCCAAGTTCGGGGTGCGCAACAGGTCGTTTTCGGTATACTGGATCAGGTCGCCGATGTAATGGATGCTCTGTGCCTTGAGGCAATTCGAGGAGCGCGGGGTCAGCTCCAGATCGTCCACCGGACGCAGCAGGATCGGATCGACCTTGGGTGCTTGCACCTTCTCGACGACCGGCTCGGTGCCTTCCAGCGCGGCGAACACGGAGAACTGGTCGACCAGGATGCGCGCCGCGTTGCGGATCGCCTGCTCCGGGTCGATGGCGCCATTGGTTTCAATGTGCATCACCAGCTTGTCGAGGTCGGTGCGCTGCTCGACGCGCGCGCTTTCGACCGCATAGCTGACGCGGCTGACCGGGCTGAACGATGCGTCCAGCGCGATATGGCCGACGGCGCGCGTTTCGTTCGAGGCCTGGCGGGAAATCGCCGACACATAGCCGCGCCCCCGCTCAACCTTGATCTGCATGTCCAGCTTGCCGCCGGCGGTCAAATGCGCGATCACGTGATCGGGATTGACCACTTCGACATCGGCATTGCCGCTGATATCGGCGGCAGTCACCACGCCCTGGCCTTCTTTCCTGATGCTCAGCACGACTTCCTGCATGTTGTGCAGCCGCAATACCACGCCCTTCAGGTTCAACAGGATGTCCACGACATCTTCCTGCACGCCGTCGATGGTCGCATACTCATGAAGCACACCCGCCATCTTCACTTCTGTCGGTGCTGCACCGTCCATCGAAGACAACAGGATACGGCGCAATGCATTGCCCAATGTGTGGCCGTAGCCGCGCTCAAAAGGCTCCATCACCACCTTGGCCTGCGTGGGGGATATCTTTTGTACGTCAATAATGCGGGGTTTCAAAAATTCATTCTTAGGCATACGCTACTCCGCGTGGATTACTTGGAATACAACTCAACCACCAGATGTTCGTTGATGGTTGCGGGCAGTTCGGCACGTTGTGGCTTGGCTTTGTATGTTCCCTTGAGCGCTTTGGTGTCCATCTCGATCCATTCCGGGAAACCGCGCTGCTCGGCCGCAGCCAGCGCCGCCTTGATGCGCAGGTGCGCCCTGGATTTTTCGGCCACTTCAACCACGTCGCCGGGGCGCACCTGATAGGAAGGGATGTTGACGCGCTTGCCGTTCACCAGAACGCCGTTGTGGCGGACTACCTGACGCGCCTCGGCACGCGATGCGCCGAAGCCCATGCGGTAGGAAACATTGTCCAGCCGCGATTCCAGAATCTGCAACAGGCTTTCGCCGGTGATGCCGCGCTGGCTTTCCGCTTTTTTGTAGGTCAGGCGGAATTGCTTCTCCAGCACGCCGTAGATACGACGCACTTTTTGCTTTTCACGCAACTGGCCGCCGTATTCGGACAGGCGGGTATTCTTTTTCTGGCCGTGCTGGCCGGGCGGATAGGCTCTACGTTCGACGGCGCACTTGTCGGTAAAGCATTTCTCGCCTTTCAGGAACAACTTTTCGCCTTCGCGGCGGCACTGGCGGCACTTTGCATCAAGATTTCTAGCCAAAATCGACTCCTAAAAAATTAGATACGGCGCTGCTATTAAATACGGCGCTTCTTGGGCGGACGGCAGCCGTTGTGCGGCACCGGTGTAATATCGGAAATACTGGTGATCTTAAAACCGGCCGCATTCAATGCGCGCACTGCGGATTCGCGGCCTGGGCCTGGCCCCTTGATGCGCACTTCGAGGTTCTTGACACCGCATTCAACCGCAGCCTTACCCACCAATTCTGCCGCAACCTGCGCGGCAAACGGCGTGCTTTTGCGTGAACCCTTGAAACCGTTCGCACCGCTGGTCGACCATGCCAGGGTATTGCCCTGCCGATCGGTAATGGTAACGATGGTGTTGTTAAAGGAAGCATGAACGTGCGCAATACCTTCTGCTACATTCTTCTTAACTTTCTTGCGCACCTTCGTGCTTGGCTTGACCATAATTTAATCCTCTAATGCGTTATTGCAAATTTACTTCTTGGCGCCGGCAATCGCCTTGCGCGGCCCCTTGCGGGTACGTGCGTTGGTGCGGGTACGCTGGCCTCGGCACGGCAAACCGCGGCGATGGCGCACGCCGCGATAGCAGCCCAGATCCATCAGGCGCTTGATGCTCATCGTCACCTCGCGGCGCAGATCGCCTTCCACCGTGAACCTGGCGACTTGTTCGCGCAACTTCTCCACTTCCGCGTCAGTCAAGTCTTTCATCTTGGTGGCGGAATTCACACCAGCCGACGCGCAAATACTTTGCGAGCGCGCCCGCCCGATACCGTAAATTGCAGTCAACGCAATCACAGCATGTTGATGGTTGGGGATATTGACCCCTGCAATACGTGCCATGCAGCTACCCTATCTATGAAAAATTAAAATTATAACATCCAAGGCAGGTTTTCCCAATTAACCCTGGCGTTGCTTATGGCGTGGCTCGCTGCAAATGACACGCACCACGCGTTTACGAATAACAATTTTGCAGTTACGGCAAATCTTTTTTACTGATGCCTGGACTCTCATTTTCTTCTCCTTGCTCGCTCAATTTATTTGGCGCGGAACACAATGCGCGCCTTGCTCAAATCATACGGCGTCAGCTCCACCGTCACCTTGTCGCCAGGCAGGATGCGGATATAGTGCATGCGCATTTTTCCCGAGATATGACCCAACACCACATGACCGTTTTCCAGCTTGATCCGGAACGTCGCGTTCGGCAACGATTCCTCTATCTCGCCCTGCATCTGGATCACATCTTCTTTGGCCATCAGCGCGCAAGCCCACCCTTGAAATTGGCCTTTTTCAGCAGGTTTTCATACTGATGCGTCATCAGGTAAGACTGCACTTGCGCCATGAAGTCCATCACCACCACCACGATGATCAGCAGCGACGTGCCTCCAAAGTAAAACGGCACGTTCCACTTCACCACCAGAAACTCGGGCAGCAAGCAAACCAGGGTGACATACACCGCGCCGATCAGGGTCAGGCGCAGCATGATCTTTTCAACATAGCGCGCAGTTTGCTCGCCGGGGCGAATGCCGGGCAAGAACGCGCCGCTCTTCTTCAGGTTGTCCGCCGTTTCTTTCGGGCTGAACACCAGCGCCGTGTAGAAAAAACAGAAAAATATAATCGCCGCCGCATACGTCAGCACATAAATCGGCTGGCCGGGAGACAGCATGCTGCTAATATCCTTCAGCCAGTTCATGCCCTGCCCGCTGCCAAACCAGCCCGCAATCGTCGCCGGGAACAGGATGATGCTGGAGGCAAAAATCGGCGGGATCACGCCGGCCATATTCAGCTTCAGCGGCAGATGCGAACTTTGCCCGCCATATACCTTGTTACCCACTTGCCGCTTGGCGTAGTTCACCAGAATCTTGCGCTGTCCGCGTTCAACAAATACCACCAGAGCCGTGACCGCAATCGCCCCGAAGAACAGCAACAACACCAGCGGGATGGAGAAGGCGCCGGTACGCGCCAATTCCAGGGTGCTGCCGATCGCGTTGGGCAATCCCGCCGCGATACCGGCAAAAATAATCAGCGAAATACCGTTGCCCAGGCCGCGTTCGGTGATCTGCTCGCCCAGCCACATCAGGAACATCGTGCCGGTCACCAGCGTAATCACCGAAGTCATCTGGAACATCGCTCCCGGATTCGGCACCAGTCCGGGTTGCGACTGCAACGCCACCGAGATGCCAAATGCCTGGAACAGCGCCAGAGCCAATGTGCCATAGCGGGTGTACTGCGTTATCTTGCGGCGGCCCGCTTCGCCTTCCTTCTTCAACTGCTCGATTTGCGGAACCGCTATCGCAGCCAGTTGCATGATGATCGATGAGGAAATATACGGCATGATCCCCAAGGCGAAAATGGTGAAGCGCGACAATGCACCGCCCGAGAACATGTTGAACATTCCCAGGATGCCGTCTTTTTGCGACTTGAACAAATCCGCCAGCACCGCCGGGTCGATACCCGGCACCGGGATATGCGCACCGATGCGGAATACCACCATCGCACCCAGCAAAAACCAGAGACGCTGGCCCAAATCGCCATACTTGCTCTTGCTTGCTCCCTTGTCCACTGTGCTCACGTACCAGCCTTACTCGGCGATGCCGCCGCCAGCGGCTTCAATCGCTGCACGTGCACCTTTGGTTACCAGGATTCCCTGCAACTTCACCGCACGGGAAATTTCACCGCACAGGATGACTTTCGCGGTCAATGCACCGGCGTGGACAATGCCAGCCTGCTTGAGTGCCAGCAGGTCGATGTTGTCCACCGGCAGCTTTTGCAGATCGGACAAACGCACTTGCGCCGTGTCGCCGCGTGTCAGCGAGACAAAGCCGCGCTTCGGCAAACGGCGTTGCAGCGGCATCTGGCCGCCCTCGAAACCGACCTTGTGGAAGCCGCCGGCACGGGATTTCTGCCCTTTGTGGCCGCGACCGCAGGTCTTGCCCAAACCGGAACCGATACCGCGGCCGACGCGGCGATGAGGTTTTTTGGCACCTTGTGCAGGTTGAATATTATTGAGTTGCATCTGTTATGCCTCGCACTTAACCAGGTAATACACCTTGTTGATCATACCGCGCACGCAAGGAGTGTCCTCGAGTTGCACGGTATGGTTGATGCGGCGCAGACCCAAGCCGCGAATCGTGTCGCGATGCGATTGCTTGGTGCCGATCAGGCTCTTGATCTGCGTCACTTTGATTGTTTTTGCCGGGATTGTTTTGGCTTGTGTCATATTAATTACCCCAGAATCTCGTCGACACTCTTGCCACGCTTTGCGGCAATCTCGGACGGCGAATTTATCGCTTTCAGGCCGTTCAGCGTGGCACGCACCACGTTGTACGGATTGCTGGAACCGATACATTTGGCCAGCACGTCGCGCACGCCGACCGCTTCGAACACCGCGCGCATCGCGCCGCCGGCGATAATGCCGGTACCTTCGGATGCCGGCTGCATCAACACTTTGGCTGCGCCATGCTTGCCGATCACGGTATGGTGCAGTGTGCCGTTCTTCAGGCTGATCTTGACCAAGTTGCGGCGCGCCTCATCCATCGCCTTTTGCACGGCGACCGGAACTTCCTTGGATTTGCCTTTGCCCATCGCCACGCGACCATCGCCGTCTCCGACCACGGTCAGTGCGGCGAATCCCATGATACGGCCACCCTTGACCACCTTGGTGACGCGGTTCACGGAGATCATTTTTTCGATCAGACCGTCATCACGCTCTTCTTGCTGCTGCATTTTTCCTTGCGGCTTAGCCATTGCTCAACTCCAATTAGAATTGCAAACCGTGTTCGCGCGCGGCTTCCGCCAACGCCTTGACACGGCCATGATACCGGTTACCTGAACGGTCGAACGCCACCTGGGTAATGCCCGCAGTTTTCGCCTTTTCGGCGATACGCTTGCCCACCGCCGCTGCGGCTGCCTTGTTGCCGCCATTTGCCAGATCCTTGCGCACCTCCGCTTCGATACTGGATGCACTGGCCAGCACTTTGCTGCCGCAAGCGGAAATTACCTGTGCGTAGATGTGCAGGTTGGTACGGTGAATAGCCAGACGTACTGTCTTTTTCTCAGCAATGCGGGCACGGGTTTTGCGTGCCCTGCGCTGACGTGCTTCTTTCTTGATCAACATATTGGCCTCAATTATTTCTGCCTTAAATTACTTCTTCTTGGTTTCTTTCAGGATCACCACTTCATCGCTGTAGCGCACACCCTTGCCTTTGTATGGCTCAGGCTCGCGGAAAGCGCGAATTTCAGCGGCAACTTGCCCGACTCGTTGTTTATCCATGCCTTTCAGTACGATATCGGTTTGCGTCGGAGTTTCAACCTTGACGCCAGCGGGCATTTTGTAAGTGACCGGATGGGAAAAACCCAGAGTCAGGTTCAGCGTATCACCGGCGGCTTGTGCACGATAACCCACGCCAACCAGGCTCAACTTGCGCTCGAAACCTTTGCTCACGCCTTGCACCATGTTGGCCAGCAGCGCGCGGATCGTGCCGGACATCGCATCGGCCTGCGTGGAGTCGTTCTGCGCCTTGCACAACAGGCTGTCACCTTCGCGCACCACGCTCACATCGCCCGTCAAGGCTTGTTTAAGAGTGCCCAACGGGCCCTTTATCGAAACTTCACCCGCAGCCAGCGCGACTTCCACGCCGCTCGGTACCACAATGGGATTCTTGGCAACTCTAGACATACTTACCTCGCTACGCAACTACGCACAGCACTTCACCGCCAATACCATTGGCGCGCGCTTTGCGGTCGGTCATCAAACCCTTGGAAGTGGAAACGATAGCGATACCCAAGCCGTTCATGACCTTTGGAATATCTTCGGAACCCTTGTAAATGCGCAATCCCGGACGGCTGATACGCTGAATTTTTTCGATCACCGGGCGGCCGCTGTAATACTTCAGGCCAATTTCCAACGTGGCCTTGCCGCCATCGCCCTTGATAACGCTGAAGCCATCCACATAGCCTTCATCTTTCAAGACTTCGGCAATCGCCACCTTCAACTTGGAGGAAGGCATTACCACCGTGGTTTTTTCCGCCATTTGCGCATTGCGAATGCGCGTCAACATGTCGGAGATCGGATCACTCATACTCATATATTTCTCCTACCAGCTGGCCTTGACGATACCGGGTATTTCACCGCGCATCGCGAATTCACGCACCTTGATACGCCCCAAACCGAACTTCCTGAAAGTGCCGCGCGGACGACCCGTCAACGCGCAACGGTTGCGCAGACGAACCGGGCTGGCGTCGCGCGGCAACGCTTGCAGCTTCAGGCGTGCGGCGGCGCGGTCTTCCTCGCTAAGCTTCATGTTGGAGATCGCTGCCAGCAACTCGGCGCGTTTGGCCGCAAATTTCTTTACGGTGTCGCGACGTTTTTGTTCGCGGTTAATAACTGCCATCTTAGCCATTAGTGGGTCCTCATTTCTTTAATGGGAGTTTGAAGGCCAACAGAAGAGCCTTGGCTTCCTCGTCAGTCTTCGCGGAGGTGGTGATGGTAATGTTCATCCCACGCAGCGCATCAATCTTCTCATACTCGATTTCCGGGAAAATAATCTGCTCTTTCACACCCATGTTGTAGTTGCCACGGCCATCGAAAGACTTGCCCGAGATACCGCGAAAATCGCGGATACGCGGAATCGCAACAGAAATCAGGCGATCCAGAAATTCATACATGCGCGCCTTGCGCAACGTCACTTTGCAGCCGACCGGATAGCCTTCGCGGATCTTGAAACCGGCGATGGATTTCTTGGACATCGTGACCACCGGCTTCTGGCCAGCAATCTTTTGCATATCGCCAACTGCAAACTCCATCACTTTCTTGTCTGCCACCGCTTCGCCAACGCCCATGTTCAGGGTGATCTTCTCGATGCGCGGCACTTCCATGACGGACTTGTAGCCAAACTGCTTCATCAGGTCCTTGGTGACCTTGTCTTTGTAAAACTCATACAAACGAGCCATGCTCTATACCCCTTAAGCGTCAATCATTTCGCCGTTGGACTTGAACACGCGAACCTTGCGTCCATCTTCCAGCGTTTTAATACCGACTCGATCGCCCTTTTTGGCAGCCGTGTTGTAGATCGCCACATTCGAAATATGAATGGGCAATTCCTTTTCCACGATTCCGCCGGTCATACCCTTTACCGGGTTAGGCTTCTGATGTTTCTTGACTTTATTGATTCCGCCAACCAGCAGGCGATCGCCCAGGACTTGCAGCACATTGCCGCGATTGCCCTTGTCTTTACCTGCGATTACGATAACGTCATCGTTTTTTCTGATCTTGCGCATGATTTTTCCCGACTCAATCTATTTTGGACTCGATCTGTCTCTGCTTACATCGCTTCAGGCTTACAGCACTTCAGGTGCCAGCGAGACGATCTTCATGAATTTTTCGGTACGCAATTCGCGCGTCACCGGCCCGAAGATGCGCGTGCCGATCGGCTCCAGCTTGGCATTCAGCAGCACCGCAGCATTGCCGTCAAACCTGACCAGAGAGCCATCGGAGCGGCGCACACCCTTGGCAGTGCGCACCACTACGGCGTTGTACACTTCGCCCTTCTTTACGCGGCCACGCGGAGCCGCATCCCTGATGCTGACCTTGATGACATCGCCGACGGAAGCATAACGGCGCCTGGAACCGCCCAGCACCTTGATGCACATCACGGAGCGTGCGCCAGTATTGTCAGCTACATCCAAAACAGACTGCATTTGTATCATTATTAATCTCCAACTTTTTCCGCTCGAAGCGGCCAGTTTTGGAACCCGTTCGGGTTAGGTCGCCGCAAGCGGCGGTGAAACGAAGCCGCGCATTATATGCAAATATAAAAAAAGACGCAAGCTGAATTAAGCGGCAACAGCCTTTTCGACCAGCCTGGCAACGCGCCAGCTCTTGGTTTTGGCAATCGGACGGCATTCCTCGATGGTCACCACGTCGCCGGTATGGCATTCATTGGCCTCATCGTGGGCATGGTATTTCTTGGAAACACGGATAATCTTGCCCAGCAACGGATGTTTCACCTTGCGCTCGACCAGAACCGTTACGGTTTTGTCCATCTTGTCGCTTGTTACGGTACCGGTCAGGGTACGCTTCAGTTTGGAATCGCTTGTCGCTTTAGCATCGCTCATTTCTGGGCACCCTTCTCTTTCATGACTGTCTTTACGCGGGCGATATCGCGACGCACTTTGCGCAATTCGCTGGTATTGGTCATCTGATTCGTCGCAACCTGCATACGCAGGCCAAATTGCGCCTTGGTCAGCGACAGCACCTCTTGCTGCAAATCAGCCGCAGACTTGGTTCTCAATTCACTCGCCTTCATATCATGCACCTATCTGTCTAATCACGAATGTGGTCGCAATCGGCAACTTCGCGGATGCCAGGCGGAACGCTTCGCGCGCCAGTGTTTCATCCACCCCGTCCATTTCATACAGCATCTTGCCGGGTTGAATCTCGGCGACATAGAACTCCGGGTTTCCCTTGCCGTTACCCATACGCACTTCGGCAGGTTTCTTGGAGATCGGCTTATCCGGGAAAATACGGATCCAGATACGCCCGCCGCGCTTGATGTGGCGGGTCATTGCACGGCGCGCTGCTTCGATCTGACGCGCCGTCAAACGGCCGCGCGCAACCGCCTTCAGTCCGAATTCACCGAAGCTCACCTTGTTGCCGCGGGTGGCAATACCGGTATTCCGGCCTTTTTGCTCCTTGCGGTATTTTCTTCTAGCTGGCTGTAGCATGCTTTGCTCCCGATTTTCTTGCTTTCTTTTCCGGCTCGGCGGCAACCGGCGCGGAAATCTCCTGACCAGTTTCGCCCTTGAATACCCAAACCTTCACGCCGATGATGCCGTAGGTAGTCTTCGCTTCCGAAGTGCCGTAATCGATATCGGCGCGCAGCGTATGCAACGGTACACGGCCTTCGCGATACCACTCGGTACGGGCGATTTCGATGCCGTTCAAACGGCCTGCGCTCATGATCTTGATGCCTTGCGCACCCAAGCGCATCGCGTTTTGCATCGCGCGCTTCATCGCACGGCGGAACATGATGCGCTTTTCCAGCTGCGCGGTAATGCTGTCGGCAATCAGTTGCGCATCAACTTCCGGTTTGCGCACCTCTTCAATTGCCACATCAACAGACTGCAAACCCATGCGCTTGCGCAATTCGGCGCGCAACGCCTCGATGTCCTCGCCCTTCTTGCCGATCACCATACCTGGACGCGCAGTGTAAATAGTCACTTTGGCGTTCTTGGCAGGACGCTCAATGATGACCTTGGACACTCCTGCAGATGCCAGTTTCTTTTTCAGGAAAGCGCGGACTTCGATATCCTTGAGCAGCAAACCGGAAAAATTCTTGCTGTTGGAAAACCACTTTGAATCCCAGTTTTTGCGAACGCACAACCTGAAACCGGTTGGATGAATTTTCTGTCCCATAATTTACCCTTAGCTCCCGACGCTGACCGTAATGTGGCAGGTCTGCTTTTCGATTCTGTTGCCACGGCCTTTGGCGCGCGCCATGAAACGCTTCAGCGATGTCGCCTTATCAACGTAGATGGTCTTCACCTTCAGTTCATCGATATCTGCGCCATCGTTATGCTCGGCATTCGCAATTGCGGATTCCAGCGCTTTCTTGATGATCCCCGCACCCTTCTTCGGACTGAAGGCCAAGATGTTGAGCGCTTGCGCAACCGGCAAACCGCGAATCTGATCGGCTACCAGACGGCCTTTCTGTGCGGAAAGATGAATGTTCCTTGCAACTGCAATAGTCGTTGTCATCATGCCCCCTATTTCTTGACCGCTGCTTTTTTGTCGGCAGCATGACCCTTGAAGGTGCGCGTCAGGGAAAACTCACCCAATTTATGCCCTACCATGTTTTCGGATACATACACCGGGATATGTTGCTTGCCGTTGTGTACCGCGATGGTCAAACCGACGAACTCGGGCAGCACCGTGGAGCGGCGCGACCAGGTTTTCACCGGACGCTTATCGTTAGTCGCGCGCACCGCATCAACCTTCTTGAGCAGGTGAGCGTCGACAAATGGACCTTTTTTAATCGAACGTGCCATGTATATTTACCCCTTAAACCTGAAAGCGGCGACGCACGATCATGCCGCTGGTGCGCTTGTTGCGACGTGTGCGGAAACCCTTGGCCGGCACACCCCATGGGCTGACCGGATGACGTCCGGCTGCGGTTTTGCCTTCGCCGCCACCATGCGGGTGATCGACCGGATTCATCACCACACCGCGCACGGTCGGACGCACACCGCGCCAACGCATCGCACCGGCCTTGCCGATGGAACGCAGGCTGTGCTCGGCATTGCCCACTTCGCCCAGCGTCGCCTTGCAATCGATATGCACTTTGCGGATTTCGCCGGAGCGCAAGCGCAATTGCGCGTAGCTGCCTTCGCGCGCCAACAGTTGCACGGAAGTGCCAGCTGAACGCGCCAACTGCGCACCCTTGCTCGGCAACATTTCGATGCAGTGTATGGTCGAACCAACCGGAATATTGCGCAGCGGCAAAGCATTGCCCGGCTTGATCGGCGCTTCCGAACCGCTCACCAATGTTGAACCGGCTGCTACCCCCTTGGGTGCAATGATGTAGCGGCGCTCGCCGTCGGCGTAGCACAACAGCGCCAGATTCGCGCTGCGGTTCGGGTCGTATTCGAGGCGCTCCACGGTGGCCGGAATGCCATCCTTGTCGCGCTTGAAGTCCACCAGACGATAATGCTTCTTGTGGCCGCCACCCATATGGCGGGTCGTGATGTGACCGTTATGGTTGCGGCCTGCGGTTCTGGTTTTCTTTTCCAGCAATGCGGCGACCGGCTTGCCTTTATGCAGGTCTGGGTTGACGACGCGCACTACCGCGCGCTGCCCCGGAGTCGTTGGTTTCAGTTTGATCAATGCCATGATGGTTACCCTTGCTCGCTTGCAGCAAAATTGATTTCCTGGCCGGAAGCCAGGCATACGTAGGCCTTCTTCCAGTTGTTGCGCCGGCCGGAATAACGTCCGCCTTTTACCTTGCCCTTGACGTTGGCCACTTGCACGGTATCCACGCTCACCTTGAACATCATCTCAACGGCTGCCTTGATTTCAGGCTTGGTTGCATCGGATGCGACGCGAAAAATCACTTGCTCGTGCTTGTCGGCGACGTAAGTTGCCTTTTCGGAGATTTGCGGAGCGAGCAACACTTTCATCAAACGCTCCTGGCTGAATTGTTCCACGTTTGCTTTAGAGGTACTCATGCGAACATCTCCTCGATTTTTGCCACGGCATTGCGCGTGACAACCACGTTCGGAAAACGCACCAGGCTGACCGGGTCGGCCTGATTGGCTTCCAGCACCAGCACGTTGGGCAGGTTGCGCGAAGACAGATACAGGTTCTCGTCCACGTTGTCGGTGATGATCAACAGGCGGCCATCAAGCCCCATCCCCTTGATCTTCTGCGCCAGCAGCTTGGTTTTAGGCGCATCGACCGTCAAGCTGTCAACCACCACCAGGCGGTTCTCGCTGACCAATTTCGAAAAGATGGAAGCCAAACCCGCGCGATACATCTTGCGGTTGATCTTTTGCGTGTAATTTTCTTCTCCGGTGTTCGGGAAAATCTTGCCGCCGCCGCGCCACAACGGGCTGGATGCCATACCGGCACGCGCACGTCCGGTGCCTTTTTGCGCAAACGGCTTGCGGGTGCTCTTGGCGATTTCGCTGCGGCCCTTTTGCTTGCTGTTGCCGGCACGCGCATTCGCCTGATAAGCGGTAACCAGCTGGTGCACCAGGTCTTCGTTGTATTCACGACCGAACAACGCGTCGGACGCGCTCAGATTCGCGGTCGCCTGACCTTTATCGTTAATGACTTTGAGTTCCATTATGCACCTGCCTTCACTGCGGGACGCACGATCACGCTGCCGTTTTGCGCGCCGGGAACTGCACCCTTGACCAGCAGCAATTGACGGGCAACATCGACACGCACCACCTGCAAATTCTGCACAGTCCTTTGCACGTCGCCCAGATGGCCGGTCATGCGCTTGCCGGGGAACACGCGCCCCGGATCCTGCGCCATACCGATGGAGCCGGGCACGTTATGCGATTTTGAGTTACCGTGCGATGCACGGCCCGATTTGAAGTGGTAACGCTTGATGGTGCCGGCGTATCCCTTGCCTTTGGATATGCCGGTCACATCGACGAGTTGACCCACCTGAAAAATTTCCACGCTGACCGTGGAACCTGCCTGCAGGCCAGCCAGCTGTTCAGGGGATACGGTGAATTCTTTCAGTGCACTCCCCGCTTCCACACCCGCCTTGGCGTAATGTCCGGCGGCAGCCTTGCTGACGCGTCCGGGGCGGCGTACACCGTGCGCCAGCTGCACAGCGGTATAGCCGTCGGTATCTGCGGATTTAACCTGAGTGACACGATTATTGGACACTTCCAGCACGGTCACCGGCAACGAAGAACCGTCATCGGTAAATACGCGGGTCATGCCAATCTTGCGACCGACAAGTCCTAAGCTCATTTTAATTTCCTCTTGTTAAGGGGCTGACTACAATTGGCCAGCCAATTTCAAAAACTTAGTCGTTAGTCGCTAGATGTTTAGTCGTTAGTTGATTTTGTCCGCTACGCGGGTTTTGCTTTAACTAACAACTAACGTCTAGCGACTACCGACTGAACTACTGCAACTTGATTTCCACATCCACGCCGGCCGGCAGATCCAGCTTCATCAGAGCATCCACCGTTTTATCGGTCGGATCGACAATGTCCATCAGGCGCAGATGGGTGCGAATTTCAAACTGGTCGCGCGAAGTCTTGTTGACGTGCGGTGAACGCAACACATCGAAACGCTCAATCTTGGTCGGCAATGGCACCGGGCCGTTTACCACCGCGCCGGTACGCTTGGCAGTCTCGACAATCTGCGCCGCCGACTGGTCGATCAAGCGATAGTCAAACGCCTTGAGGCGAATGCGAATTTTTTGACTTTGCATAATTCTCTCTTGCTTTCATGCGGCAATGCCGCTAATTAAAGAACGAATCGCGCGATCCAGACCAGTTACCCGGACCACGCGAGGGCGCGCATTGTAGTCCTACTCGAACAACTTTGCAAACAAAAACAGTCGTTAGTCGGAAGACGTTAAGTTGTTAGTTGGCGTTGACGCTACGCGGTTCTAACTTACGTCTTATGTCTTACGACTGGTTCTTTACTCAATAATCTTCGCCACCACGCCTGCGCCGACGGTACGGCCGCCTTCGCGGATCGCGAAGCGCAAGCCCTCTTCCATCGCGATCGGGTTGATCAGGCTCACGGTGATGCTGACGTTATCGCCGGGCATCACCATTTCGGTGCCCGCCGGCAACTCTACCGCGCCGGTCACGTCAGTGGTGCGGAAGTAGAACTGCGGGCGGTAGCCTTGGAAGAACGGGGTATGGCGGCCGCCTTCGTCTTTGCCCAGCACGTAGATCTCGGCTGTAAACTTGGTATGTGGGGTGATCGAGCCGGGCTTGGCCAATACCTGGCCGCGCTCGACTTCTTCGCGCTTGGTGCCGCGCAGCAGTACGCCGACGTTGTCGCCCGCCTGGCCCTGGTCGAGCAGCTTGCGGAACATTTCCACGCCGGTGCAGGTGGTCTTCAGGGTGGGCTTGATGCCGACGATTTCGATTTCTTCGCCGACCTTGATGATGCCGCGTTCGATACGGCCGGTCACCACGGTGCCGCGGCCGGAGATGGAGAATACGTCTTCGACCGGCATCAGGAATGCGCCGTCAAGGGCGCGCTTGGGCTCGGGGATGTAGCTGTCGAGCGCATCGGCCAGGCGGAAGATCGCGGGTTCGCCCAGATCGCTCTGGTCGCCTTGCATGGCCTTCAGTGCGGAGCCTTTGATGATGGGGATGTCGTCGCCGGGGAATTCGTATTTGGAGAGCAGTTCGCGCACTTCCATTTCGACCAGTTCGAGCAGCTCTTCGTCGTCGACCATGTCGCACTTGTTCATGAATACGACGATGTAGGGTACACCTACTTGGCGGGCCAGCAAAATATGTTCGCGGGTCTGGGGCATCGGGCCGTCGGCAGCCGAAACCACCAGGATCGCGCCATCCATTTGCGCGGCACCCGTGATCATGTTCTTGATGTAGTCGGCGTGGCCCGGGCAGTCCACGTGGGCATAGTGGCGTTTGGCGGTTTCGTATTCGACGTGCGCGGTGTTGATCGTGATACCGCGCGCCTTTTCTTCCGGCGCCGCGTCGATCTGGTCGTAGGCCTTGGCTTCGCCGCCGAATTTCTTCGACAATACCGTCGTGATCGCCGCTGTCAGTGTGGTCTTGCCATGGTCCACGTGGCCGATCGTGCCGACGTTGACGTGTGGCTTCGTACGTTCAAATTTGCTCTTTGCCATGATAATCGCCCTTTAACATGTAGTAATTGATGCTGTTGAATTTATAAAGTTATTTCCTGTTCATGACCGCTTCGGCAACATTCTTCGGCGCCTCGGAATAATGCTTGAATTCCATCGTATAGGTCGCGCGGCCCTGGGTCGCAGAACGCAACGAAGTGGAATAGCCGAACATTTCTGCCAGCGGCACTTCAGCCTTGACTGTCTTACCACCACCCGCCATGTCATCCATGCCCTGCACCATGCCGCGACGCGACGACAGATCGCCCATCACCGTGCCGGTGTAATCTTCCGGCGTTTCCACCTCGACCGACATCATCGGTTCGAGCAGCACCGGGCTGGCTTTTCGCATCCCATCCTTGAACGCCATCGATGCCGCCATCTTGAACGCGTTTTCGTTGGAGTCCACATCGTGGTAAGAGCCGTCGAACAGGGTGACCTTGACATCCACCACCGGGAAGCCTGCCAACACGCCGTTTGGCAATGTTTCGCGCAAACCCTTTTCGACCGCCGGTATGTATTCGCGGGGAACGGTGCCACCCTTGATCGCATCGACAAACTCAAAGCCCTTGCCCGCCTCGTTCGGCTCCATCTTGATCCACACGTGACCATACTGGCCGCGTCCGCCGGACTGTTTGACAAACTTGCCTTCGATTTCGACCGGTTTTCTGATCGCTTCGCGGTATGCCACCTGCGGCGCACCCACGTTGGCTTCCACGCCGAATTCGCGCTTCATGCGGTCGACCAGAATTTCCAGATGCAGCTCGCCCATGCCGGAAATGATCGTTTGGCCGGATTCTTCGTCGGTACGCACACGGAAAGACGGGTCTTCCTGCGCCAGACGCCCCAGCGCGATGCCCATTTTTTCCTGGTCAACCTTGGTCTTGGGTTCGACCGCGACGTGGATCACCGGATCGGGGAACACCATGCGCTCGAGGATGATCGGCTTGTCCGGATTGCACAGCGATTCGCCGGTGGTCACGTCCTTCAAGCCGATACAGGCGGCGATATCGCCCGCCAGGATCTCGTCCACCTCTTGGCGCTCGTTCGCATGCATCTGTACGATACGGCCAATTCGCTCTTTCTTGCCCCTGACCGGGTTGTAAACCGTATCACCCTTCTTCAGTACGCCGGAATACACACGAACGAAAGTCAACTGGCCCACAAACGGGTCTGTCATCAGCTTGAACGCCAGCGCGGAAAAATTCTCCTTGTCGTCAGCCTTGCGGGTTGTAGGCTCACCCGCCTCGGTTTCGCCTTTCACGTCGGGAATATCGACCGGCGACGGCAGAAACTGCACCACCGCGTCCAGCATGCGCTGCACGCCTTTGTTCTTGAAGGCCGATCCGCACAGCATCGGCTGGATTTCACAGGCGATGGTGCGATGGCGAATGCCTTCGATGATCTGCTGTTCGGTCAACTCGCCATTTTCGAGGTAATGATTCATCATCTCCTCAGATGCTTCGGCGGCGGTCTCGACCATCTTCTCGCGCCATTCCTTGGCGGTCTCCACCAATTCAGCCGGGATTTCCCGGTACTCGAACTTCATCCCCTGTGAGGCCTCGTCCCAGATGATCGCCTTCATTTTGACCAGATCCACGACGCCGGTGAAACCCTCTTCGGCGCCGATAGGAATCACGATTGGAATCGGGTTGGCCTTCAGGCGGGTCTGCATCTGCGTGATCACCTTGAAAAAATTGGCACCGGTGCGATCCATCTTGTTGACGAATGCCAGACGCGGCACCTTGTATTTGTTGGCCTGGCGCCATACGGTTTCGGACTGCGGCTGCACCCCGCCCACCGCGCAATACACCATGCATGCCCCGTCCAGCACACGCATGGAGCGCTCCACTTCGATGGTAAAATCGACGTGCCCGGGAGTATCGATGATGTTGAAACGGTGCTCGGGGAAATTCAGATCCATCCCCTTCCAGAAACAGGTTGTGGCAGCGGAAGTAATGGTGATGCCGCGCTCCTGCTCCTGCTCCATCCAGTCCATGGTGGCCGCACCATCATGCACTTCGCCGATTTTGTGATTAACGCCGGTATAAAACAAAATACGTTCTGTGGTCGTAGTTTTGCCTGCGTCAATGTGCGCGCTGATGCCGATGTTGCGATAATGGTTGATGGGTGTTTTGCGTGCCACGGTGTGTGCCTAACTATAAATTTGATTAAAACTGCGGTAATCCGATCAGAAACGGAAATGCGAGAAAGCCTTGTTCGCTTCTGCCATGCGGTGTACTTCTTCACGCTTTTTCACCGCGCCGCCGCGGCCCTCGGAAGCGTCGATCAGTTCACCGGCCAAGCGCATACCCATGGACTTTTCACCACGCTTGCGCGCAGCTTCGCGCAACCAGCGCATCGACAAAGCCATACGGCGTGAAGGGCGCACTTCAACCGGCACCTGATAATTCGCGCCACCGACGCGGCGGCTTTTTACTTCCACCTGTGGCTTGGCATTAGTCAACGCAAGATTGAACACCTCGATCGCATCCTTCCCGGTCTTCTTGCCGATTTGCTCCAGCGCGCCATACAAAATGCGCTCGGCCACCGACTTCTTGCCTGCAGTCATCAATACGTTTACAAACTTGGATAAATCCTGATTGCCGAATTTCGGATCAGGCAGGACTTCGCGTTTGGGGACTTCTCTACGTCTTGGCATAGCTACCTCAGTTTATTTTTGGCTCGAAATGAATTGCTTGAAAATTATGCCTGCTTGGCGCGCTTCGCACCGTATTTGGAGCGAGCCTGTTTACGATCTTTCACGCCGGCAGTATCCAGGCTACCGCGCACCATGTGATAACGTACGCCCGGCAAATCCTTCACACGACCGCCGCGCAGCAACACCACCGAGTGTTCCTGCAGGTTGTGCCCTTCGCCGCCGATGTAGCTGATCACCTCGAAGCCGTTGGTCAAGCGAACCTTGGCCACCTTGCGCAATGCAGAGTTAGGCTTCTTCGGAGTCGTGGTGTACACGCGGGTACATACCCCGCGCTTCTGCGGAGAACCCGCAAGAGCTGGCACCTTGCTCTTTTCTACGATTGCAGCACGCGGTTTGCGGATCAACTGGTTAATAGTCGGCATATCTGTACACCCTAAAAAATACTCAAATTTCGTTAAAAATCAGATCAATAAAAAACATACCGCCGCAGCATGACTTGAAGAATCATCCGCTGCGACGGAAAAAAGGTTGCGAATTCTATTGAGAAACACCGGGGGTGTCAAGCAATTCGCCCGATGCAACCGCATCTGCCTCTTGCAATTCGCGCCCTTCCGCCATATCGATGCCCAGCCGCTGCTTGCGCCGCGTGTTATGGTAGGCCAATCCTGTCCCTGCCGGGATCAAACGGCCCACAATGACGTTTTCCTTCAAGCCGCGCAGGTCATCCCTCTTGCCCATGATGGCGGCCTCGGTCAACACGCGCGTGGTTTCCTGGAAGGATGCCGCAGAAATAAACGAATCGGTGGACAGCGAAGCCTTGGTAATACCCAGCAACATGTAATCGAAAGTTGCCGGCTTCTTGCCTTCGGCGATCACGCGCTCGTTTTCCTCCAGCACGTCGGCACGTTCCACCTGCTCGCCCATGATGAAACGGGTATCGCCCACATCGCTGACCTGTACGCGCCGCAGCATCTGGCGCACGATCACCTCGATATGTTTATCGCTGATTTTCACGCCCTGCAGGCGGTACACATCCTGCACTTCGTCGGTAATATAGCGCGCCAACTCGTCCACCCCCAGCAAACGCAGGATGTCATGCGGATCGGCCGGGCCGTCCACGATCATTTCGCCGCGGTTCACCACCTGGCCGTCATGCGCCAGCACGTGTTTTTCCTTGGAGATCAGGAATTCATTGGCAACGCCATCCACATCGGTGATCACCAGACGCTGCTTGCCCTTGGTGTCCTTGCCGAAGGAAACCGTGCCGGTGCATTCAGCCAGCATGCCGGCATCCTTGGGAACGCGCGCCTCGAACAACTCGGCCACACGCGGCAGGCCGCCGGTAATGTCGCGCGTCTTGCTGCTTTCCTGCGGAATACGCGCCAACACCTCACCAACCCCTACGTGCTGGCCGTCTTCGACGGTGATAATGGAACCCGTCTGGAATGTCACGCTGACCGATGTATCGGTTCCGGCCAGCTTGACTTCATGGCCGCGATCGTCAATCAGGCGCACCATCGGACGCACACCCTTGCTTTGCGCGGTGGATCGTTTTGGGTCAATCACCACCAGCGTGGACAGTCCGGTCACTTCGTCGATCTGTTTGGCGACTGTCGCGCCCTCCTCGACATTCTGAAAACTTACCTTGCCTGCATACTCGGTGATAATCGGACGGGTATGCGGATCCCAGGTCGCCAAAACCACACCCGCGCGCACTGTATCGCCCTGCTTGACCGGCAGAATCGCACCATAAGGAACCTTGTGGCGTTCGCGCTCGCGGCCATGATCGTCGGCGATGATCACCTCGGCGCTGCGCGCCACCACGATCACCTCGCCACGCACGGTAGTCACCACGCGCATGTTCGGGCTGTGCTTCAACACGCCGTTGGATTTACTTTCCACCTGGCTGGCCACGACGGTACGCGAAGCCGCACCGCCGATATGGAAAGTGCGCATGGTCAACTGGGTGCCCGGCTCGCCGATTGACTGGGCGGCAATCACACCTACCGCTTCGCCTACATTGATCATGCCGCCGCGGCCCAGATCGCGGCCATAACATTTGGCGCACAAACCAAAGCGCGTCTCGCAATTCAGCGGAGTGCGCACGCGCACTTCGTCAATACCGAGCGTTTCGATGCGTTCCACCGCTGTTTCATCCAGCAATACACCTGCCTCGTAAAGCGTCTCTCCGCTTTCCGGATTGACCACGTCGGCGCTGACCACGCGGCCGAGAATGCGCTCGCGCAATGCCTCGATGACTTCGCCGCCTTCAATGATCGCTTTCATTGCGGTACCGTTGCCGGTGCCGCAATCATCTTCGATCACCACCAGGTCTTGCGTGACATCCACCAGGCGGCGGGTCAGATAACCGGAGTTCGCGGTCTTCAATGCGGTATCCGCCAAGCCCTTGCGCGCGCCATGCGTGGAGATGAAGTACTGCAGCATGTTCAACCCCTCGCGGAAGTTCGCGGTAATCGGGGTCTCGATGATCGAGCCGTCCGGCTTGGCCATCAGGCCGCGCATTCCGGCCAACTGGCGGATTTGCGCCGCCGAACCGCGCGCCCCGGAGTCGGCCATCATGTAGATGGAATTGAACGACTCCTGCATCACCGGCTTGCCCTTTTCCATGCGTGGCTGGCCGGTAACCCGGTCGACCACCTGCTCGCTGCCCAGTTGCTCCATCATGGCCTTGGCAACCTGATCTCCGGTGCGGCCCCAGATGTCCACTACCTTGTTGTAGCGCTCGCCGTCGGTCACCAGGCCGGAAGTGTACTGGGTGTGGATTTCATGCACTTCCTTTTCAGCCGCGCTGATCAGGTCATTCTTTTTCGGCGGCATCAGCATGTCGTCCACGGCAATCGAGATGCCCGCGCGGGTCGCGTAGGTGAAACCGGTATACATCAGCCGATCCGCCATGATCACCGTGTCACGCAAGCCGCATTGACGGAAACTGGCGTTGATCAGGCGCGAAATTTCTTTCTTCTTGA
This sequence comes from uncultured beta proteobacterium, assembly GCA_963828205.1. Lineage (GTDB taxonomy): Bacteria > Pseudomonadota > Gammaproteobacteria > Burkholderiales > Gallionellaceae > Gallionella. The sequence continues at coordinate 34,174 of CAWHDU010000004.1, read as the reverse complement.
GCGTCTTGTTGACCAGCGCGAACGGCAGGCCGGACGGCAGCACCTCGGACAGCAAGGCACGGCCCACAGTGGTTTCGTAGCGTATCAGCTTTTCTTGAGCCTGACCTGAGTCGTCCTTGTGAATTTCCTTGAGGCGCACCACCACCCTGGCTTGCAACTCGACTTCGCGGGTCTCATAGGCGCGCGACACCTCGGCGATGTTCGCGAACATCGAACCCTCGCCCATCGCGCCAATTTTCTCGCGGGTCATGTAGTACAAACCCAGCACGATGTCCTGCGATGGAACGATGATCGGTTCGCCGTTCGCGGGTGACAGCACGTTGTTGGAAGCCAGCATCAAGGTGCGCGCCTCCATCTGCGCTTCCAGCGACAAAGGCACGTGCACCGCCATCTGGTCGCCGTCAAAGTCGGCGTTGAATGCCGAGCAGACCAGCGGATGCAACTGGATCGCCTTGCCTTCGATCAGCAGCGGCTCGAATGCCTGGATGCCGAGACGGTGCAGGGTCGGCGCACGGTTCAGCAGCACCGGATGCTCGCGGATCACCTCTTCGAGAATGTCCCATACGATCGGCTCTTCGGCTTCGACCATGCGTTTGGAAGCCTTGATGGTTGTCGCCAGGCCCATCGCTTCGAGCCTGCTGAAAATGAACGGCTTGAACAATTCCAGCGCCATCTTCTTGGGCAGGCCGCACTGGTGCAATTTCAGTTGCGGCACCACGATCACCGAGCGGCCGGAATAATCCACACGCTTGCCGAGCAGGTTCTGACGGAAACGACCGCTCTTGCCCTTGATCATGTCGGCCAGGGATTTCAACTGGCGCTTGTTCGCGCCGGTCATCGCCTTGCCGCGGCGACCGTTGTCCAGCAACGAGTCCACCGCTTCCTGCAACATGCGCTTTTCGTTGCGCACGATGATGTCCGGTGCCTTCAATTCGAGCAAACGGCGCAGGCGGTTGTTGCGGTTGATCACGCGGCGGTACAGATCGTTCAGGTCGGAAGTCGCGAATCGACCGCCATCCAGCGGCACCAGCGGGCGCAGCTCCGGCGGCAGCACCGGCAGCACTTCCAGCACCATCCATTGCGGCTTGATGCCGGATGCATTGAACGCTTCCAGCACCTTCAGGCGTTTGGCGTATTTTTTGATCTTGGTTTCCGAACCGGTGGCGGCCAGGTCGGCACGAATGGTTTCGATTTCACCGGCCACATCGAGCCCGCTCAGCAATGCGCGGATACCTTCCGCGCCCATCATCGCGGTAAACTCATCGCCGTATTCTTCGGTCTTGGCGAGATAGTCGTCTTCCGACAGCAACTGGCCACGATTCAGCGGGGTCATGCCGGGTTCCGTGACCACATAGGCTTCGAAATACAGCACGCGTTCGATGTCGCGCAGGGTCATGTCCAGCACCATCCCGAGGCGCGATGGCAGCGACTTCAGAAACCAGATATGCGCCACCGGGCTGGCCAGCTCGATATGCCCCATGCGTTCGCGGCGCACCTTGGACAAGGTGACCTCCACGCCGCACTTCTCACAGATCACGCCGCGGTGTTTCAGGCGCTTGTACTTGCCGCACAGACACTCATAGTCCTTTACCGGCCCGAAAATCTTGGCGCAGAACAGGCCGTCGCGCTCCGGCTTGAAGGTGCGGTAGTTGATGGTTTCCGGTTTCTTGACTTCGCCGTAAGACCAGGAACGGATTTTTTCCGGCGACGCGAGGCCGATCTTGATCGCATCGAATTCTTCTTTTTGCGTAACCTGCTTGAACAAATCCAGCAATGATTTCATGTGTGACTCCTAAAATCTGGTGAGTGGTGAGTAGGAAGTGGGGAGTTGATGGGAAGTGGGGGTTCTCCCACTATCTACTTCCCACTCCCCGCTACCTAATGTCGTACCAAGTCCATATCAATTGCCAAAGAACGTATTTCCTTGATGACCACGTTAAAGGATTCCGGCATACCGGCATCGATCTTGTGATCGCCCTTGACGATGTTTTCATAGACCTTGGTGCGCCCCGCCACGTCGTCCGACTTGACGGTCAGCATTTCTTGCAGGGTGTAAGCCGCGCCGTAGGCTTCCAGAGCCCATACTTCCATTTCACCGAAGCGTTGTCCACCAAACTGCGCCTTGCCACCCAATGGCTGTTGCGTCACCAGACTGTACGGCCCGGTGGAACGCGCGTGCATCTTGTCGTCGACCAGATGATGCAGCTTCAGCACATGCTTGTAGCCGACCGTCACCGGGCGATCGAAAGCCTCGCCGGTGCGGCCGTCGTGCAGCGTAGTCTGTCCGGACAGCGGCAGGTCGGCAAGTTCAAGCATGTACTTGATTTCCTCCTCGCTGGCGCCGTCGAACACCGGCGTCGCAAACGGTACGCCCTTCTTCAGGTTGCGGCATAACTCGATGATTTCATCGTCGCCGAGCGCTTCCAGATCCGCAGTCTGGCCGTTATGGTGGTTGTATATCCTGTTGAGGAATTTGCGCACATCCGCAATCTTGGCGTTGGTTTGCAACATGTCATCGATCTTCTTGCCCAAACCCTTGGCGGCCCAGCCCAAGTGTGTTTCTAGTATCTGGCCGATGTTCATCCGCGACGGCACGCCGAGCGGGTTCAGCACCACGTCCACCGGCGTGCCGTCGGCCATGTACGGCATGTCTTCCACCGGCACGATACGCGATACCACACCCTTATTGCCGTGGCGGCCTGCCATCTTGTCGCCGGGTTGCAGGCGACGCTTCACCGCAACATACACCTTGACCATCTTCTGTACGCCGGCTTGCAGCTCATCGCCCTGGGTCAGTTTTTTCTTCTTCAACTCGAATGCCGCATCGAACTCGATGCGGTTCTGCGCCAGACCTTCCTTGACCTGCTCCATCTGCGCGGCCACTTCGTCGTCGGCCACGCGGATATCGAACCATTGATGGTGTTCGATGCCGTGCAGATATTCCTTGCTGATCTTGCTGCCTTTGGCCAGTTTCTTCGGCCCGCCGTTGGCTACCTTGTTATGCAGCAGTTTTTCCAGTCGCGCAAACACGTCCGCTTCCACGATACGCATCTGATCCGCCAGATCCTTCTTGTAGCGGTTCAGTTCGTCATCGATGATCTGCTGCGCGCGTTTGTCGCGTTGCAGGCCTTCGCGCGTGAACACTTGCACATCGATCACCGTCCCCGAACTGCCGGTCGGCACGCGCAGGCTGGTGTCTTTCACATCCGACGCCTTCTCGCCGAAGATCGCCCGCAACAGCTTTTCTTCCGGGGTCAGTTGCGTTTCGCCTTTGGGCGTCACCTTGCCGACCAGCACATCGCCCACCGCGACTTCCGCGCCGATATGCACGATGCCGCACTCATCCAGGCGCGCCAGTTGCGCGTCGGCCAGATTCGGGATGTCGCGCGTAATTTCTTCCGGGCCGAGCTTGGTGTCGCGCGCCGCGACGGTCAACTCTTCGATATGGATGGAAGTGAAGCGATCCTGCGCCAGGACGCGTTCTGAAATCAGGATTGAATCCTCGTAGTTGTAGCCATTCCACGGCATGAACGCGACCAGCATGTTCTGGCCGAGAGCCAGTTCGCCCATGTCGGTGGAAGCGCCATCGGCAATCACGTCGCCGCGCGCAATCACGTCGCCCACTTTGACCAGCGGACGCTGGTTGATGTTGGTGTTCTGGTTGGAGCGCGTGTACTTGATCAGGTTATAGATGTCCACGCCGACTTCACCTGCCGTTGTCTCGTCGTCGTTGACGCGCACCACGATGCGGCTTGCATCCACATAATCCACCCGCCCGCCGCGCCACGCCTGCACGGTCGTGCCCGAATCCACCGCCACGGTGCGCTCGATACCGGTGCCCACCAACGGTTTTTCCGCGCGCAGGCAGGGGACGGCCTGGCGTTGCATGTTGGCGCCCATCAGCGCGCGGTTGGCGTCGTCATGCTCCAGGAACGGAATCAGCGAAGCCGCGACCGACACGACCTGCGACGGCGACACGTCCATGTATTCCAGCTTGTCCGGTTCCACCAGAACGAATTCGTTGTGATGGCGCGCCGATACGATGTCGTTGGTGAAATGGCCTTTCTTGTCCAGTTCGGCATTCGCCTGGGCGATGGTGAATTTGCCCTCTTCGATCGCGGACAAATAATCGACCTCATCTGCCACTTTGCTCTTGGTCACCTTGCGGTAAGGCGTTTCGATGAAGCCGTATTCGTTGGTGCGCGCATACAGCGCCAGCGAATTGATCAGGCCGATGTTCGGGCCTTCCGGCGTTTCGATCGGGCAAACGCGCCCATAGTGTGTCGGGTGCACGTCGCGCACCTCGAAACCGGCGCGCTCGCGAGTCAAGCCGCCCGGTCCCAGCGCGGAAATACGGCGCTTGTGGGTGATTTCCGACAACGGGTTGGTTTGATCCATGAACTGCGACAACTGGCTGGAGCCGAAGAATTCCTTGACTGCCGCCGAGATCGGCTTGGCATTGATCAGGTCGTGCGGCATCAGGTTGTCTGTTTCGGCCTGGCCGAGGCGTTCCTTGACGGCGCGCTCCACGCGCGCCAAGCCGGCGCGGAACTGGTTTTCGGCCAGTTCGCCCACGGCGCGCACACGGCGGTTGCCGAGGTGGTCGATGTCATCGATTTCGCCGCGGCCATTGCGCAACTCGACCAGTATCCTGACAACCTCGACGATGTCCCCGTTGGACAGAATCGACGCGCCGGTCAGCTCTTCGCGGCCCACGCGGCGGTTGAATTTCATGCGCCCGACGGCGGACAGGTCGTAGCGCTCCTCGCTGAAAAACAAGCCATTGAACAGGCCTTCGACCGCGTCTTCGGTAGGCGGCTCGCCGGGGCGCATCATGCGGTAAATCGCCACACGCGCCGTCCACTGGTCGGTGGTTTCGTCCGTGCGCAGCGTGTGCGAAATGAACGCGCCGTGATCCAGATCGTTGGTGTACAGCGTATGGATCTTGCCGATGCCGGCGGCTTGCAGGTTATGCAGCAGCGCCTCGGTGATTTCGTCGTTGGCGTTGGCGATGATTTCGCCGCTCTCCTTGTCCACGATATTGGTCGCGATCACGCGGCCCACCAGGAATTCCTCCGTAACGGTCAGCTTGTCGATGCCGGCTTCCTGCATTTCGCGGATATGGCGTACGGTGATGCGCTTGTCCTTGGCCACGATGATCTTGCCGGCCTTGCCGAGAATGTCGAAACGCGCCACGTCGCCGCGCAAACGCTCTGCCACCACCTCGAACTGGATGCCTTTCTTGCCGAGATGGAAGGTATCGAACTCGAAGAACATCTTGAGCATATCTTCGTTGTTATAGCCGAGCGAACGCAACAGGATGGTGACCGGCATCTTGCGGCGGCGGTCGATACGGAAGTACACGTAGTCCTTCGCGTCGAATTCGAAATCCAGCCAGGAACCGCGATACGGAATGATGCGCGCGGAGAACAGCAGCTTGCCGGACGAATGCGTCTTGCCGCGGTCATGCTCAAAGAACACACCGGGTGAACGGTGCAGCTGCGACACGATGACACGCTCGGTGCCGTTGATCACAAACGAGCCGGTCGGCGTCATGAGCGGCATTTCGCCCATGTACACTTCCTGCTCTTTCACTTCCTTGACCGTGGGTTTGGACGCTTCCTTATCCATGATGGTCAGGCGCACACGCGCGCGCAGCGGCGAGGCGTAGGTCAGGCCGCGCTGCTGGCATTCCTTCACGTCGAATGGCGGCATGCCGAGCTGGTAGCTGACAAAATCGAGGCGCGCATTTTTGGAATGGCTCTCGATCGGGAAAATCCCGTTGAAGGCGGCCTGCAAGCCTTCATTCTTTCGTTGTTCCGGCGGAGTATAGGCCTGCAAGAATGCGGCAAAGGATTCCAATTGAGTGGACAACAGGAAAGGAACCGGCAACGCGCCGACCCGCTTGGCAAAACTTTTACGAATGCGTTTTTTTTCGGTAAAAGAGTAGCTCATATAATCTCCACGATCGAAGGAAAACGAAGTTTCGGAACAGGCATAGCCTTCAGGTTATGCCGGTGCCAAAAAGACAGGGGGCAGGAAGCATTTCAGGCTTCCTGTCCACTGGTTTCTTAAAGCGGCAAAAGGCTGACGGTAAGCCGCCAGCCTTTCTGCCACGTACAGCCTTACTTGATTTCAGCAGTTGCGCCAGCTTCGATCAATTGCTTCAATGCGGCATCTGCATCGGCCTTGGACACGCCTTCCTTGACGGGTTTCGGTGCACCGTCAACCAGATCCTTGGCTTCCTTCAGGCCCAAGCCGGTAATAGCGCGAACCACCTTGATCGTATTTACCTTATTGTCGCCGGCAGACTTCAGGATCACGCTGAATTCCGTCTGTTCGGCAGCGGCCGCAGCACCGCCAGCAGCGGCGCCACCAGCAGCGGCAGGAGCAGCCATCGCAGCGGCGGAAACGCCGAACTTCTCTTCAATCGCTTTTACCAGTTCGTTGAGTTCCAGCACGGACATATTGTCCAGAGCGGCCAAAAATACGTCTTTATCGAATGCCATTTTGTTTTCCTATCTATAAAATATTAATCGGATCAAGCAGCGACAGGTTCTTTTTTCCCTGCAACCGCGCTGAGTACGCGAGCCAGGCCAGAAACCGGCGACTGCAGCAAGCCACACAGTTGTGCCAGCAGTACTTCCTTCGACGGTACGGAGGCCAGCGCGCTTACACCAGCGGCATCCAGTATCTTGCCGTTATAGGAACCTGCCTTCACCACCAGCTTGTCGTTCGTCTTGGCGAATTCATGCACCACCTTGGCGGCAGCGACGGCGTCCGCGCTGATGCTGTACACCAGCGGGCCGACCATCTTGTCAGCCAGTGATTCGAATGGAGTACCCTGCACCGCACGGCGCGCCAGCGTGTTTTTCAACACATGGAAATACACACCTGACTTGCGCGCATTGGCACGCAGTTTGGTAACATCGGCAACCGCGATACCACGGTACTCAGCCAAGACGATGGTCTGCGCCTGTGCAACCTGCGCACCGACTTCGGCGACCACTGCCTGTTTTTCTTGCAGATTGAGACTCAAGTTTTCCTCCATTTTCCGGAATGTGCTTGCGCACACTCCATCGGTTACAACAGCGACCTTGAGCCAAGAAAACGTCCTGCTCGCAGGCGCACCATCTACGGGGGAATCAGGTGTCAGGAATCAGGTGTCAGGAATCAGCAAACCCCGGCAAACCGACTACGCCACCCTTCAATTAAGCAACCAAGCAATCGCTGGAAACTTCGGTCATCTGATCCTGACCTCTGATTCCTGATTCTTGGCCGCTCCACCGGTCTTGGATGCTGCATACACGCCAGCAGTCCAAAAACAAATGTTGTCGAGACCAAAGTCTCGACAACAAATTCAAATACAATTCATCAGCCTGCAGTCAGGCTGGCCTGCTCAACACGGATACCGGCACCCATGGTGCTGGAAATCGATATCTTCTTCAGGTACATCCCCTTGGATGCAGCGGGTTTGGCCTTGTTCAGCGCATCGATCAACGCCAGCAGGTTCTCGCGCAGTGCTTCCGGCGCAAACGAAGCGCGGCCGATGGTGCATTGCACGATACCGTTCTTGTCGGTGCGGTATTGAACCTGTCCGGCCTTGGCATTTTTCACCGCACCCGCCACGTCGGCGGATACCGTACCCACCTTGGGGTTGGGCATCAAACCGCGCGGGCCGAGAATCTGCCCCAATTGCCCGACCAGGCGCATTGCATCCGGACTGGCAATCAGCACGTCAAAGTTCAGATTGCCGCCCTTGATGGATTCGGCCAGATCGTCGAAACCGACGATATCTGCACCGGCAGCCTTGGCCTCTTCGGCCTTCGCGCCCTGTGCGAATACCGCCACGCGCATCACCTTCCCGGTGCCTTTTGGCAACACCACGGAACCGCGCACCAACTGATCGGATTTCTTCGCATCAATGCCGAGGTTTACCGCAACGTCGATGGACTCATCGAACTTCGCCACGGCAGTTTCCTTGACCAGGTTCAGCGCATCGTTCAGGGGGTACAGCTTGTTGCGATCGATCTTGGCCGCAATTGCTTTATAACGTTTGGACATGTTATACGCCCTCCACGGTGATGCCCATGCTGCGCGCGCTTCCCGCAATGGTGCGCACCGCGGCGTCCATATCGGCAGCGGTCAGATCGGGCATCTTGGTTGTTGCGATTTCTTCCGCCTGTTTGCGGGTCAGTTTGCCCACCTTGTCGGAGTGCGGCGTCTTACTGCCCTTTTGAATCCCGGCGGCCTTCTTGATCAGAATGGTCGCAGGCGGCGTCTTCATGATGAAGGTGAAGCTCTTATCCGCGAACGCAGTGATCACCACCGGAATCGGCAAGCCCGGCTCGATGCCTTGGGTCTGCGCATTAAACGCCTTGCAGAATTCCATGATGTTCAAACCGCGCTGACCCAACGCAGGGCCGATCGGCGGACTTGGATTTGCCTTGCCAGCAGGCACTTGCAGCTTGATGTAGCCAACAACTTTCTTTGCCACGTTAATACTCCTTTTCAGTGGGTTAAACGCATACCGCCACTACACCGATACGCTCCCCGTTAAAAAACAATTACTGCTTCCACTCAGTCCTGAGTCACAAATCCCTCAGGCCTTTTCTACTTGACCAAAATCCAGTTCCACGGGTGTCGAACGACCGAAGATGGTCACTGCCACGCGTATTTTGTTCTTGTCGTAATTGACGTCTTCGACAGTACCATTGAAGTCCGTAAACGGACCTTCCTTGACACGCACCGCCTCACCCACTTCAAACAGCACTTTGGGCCTGGGTTTCTCGACTCCGGCCTGCATTTGCTGCATGATATTCTGCACTTCCTTTTCGCTGATCGGCGTTGGCTTCATCGCCGAACCACCCAGAAAGCCGGTCACCTTGGGAGTACTCTTCACCAGATGCCAACTCTCGTCGGTCATTTCCATTTCGACCAGCACATATCCGGGAAAGAATTTGCGTTCCGTAATGCTCTTTTGGCCAGCCTTAAGCTCCACCACCTCTTCAACCGGAACCAGTATCTGGCCAAATTTATCCTGCATTCCTTCGCGCTGAATTCGTTCGATCAATGCGCGCTGCACGCTTTTCTCAAACTGCGAGTACGTATGAACAACATACCAACTCTTGGACATCACTCACCCCGTCCCATCAGTTTATTCACCACCGTCATCAAACTGGCGTCCACCGCCCACAGGAACAAAGCCATGACAATGGTAAACAGGATCACCACACCGGTAGTTTGCAGCGTTTCCTTGCGCGTCGGCCAAACCACACGCTTTGCCTCGGCAACGGAGTCCTTGCCGAAAGCAAAAAAACGTTTGCCCGGTTCGCTGGTCCATGCCACTACTGTAGCCAGCAACAAACCGGCCAATACAGAAGCCAGCTTCAGTACCGCCGCGCTGTCGTGCAAGTAATAGAAGCCTGCGACGCCTGCCACAACCAGCAGAAATGCAACCAGCAACTTGATTTTGTCTGCCATATGCGCAATTATCCCAATTAACTTTTTACTTACTCTTGGCAGGCCAGGAGGGTCTCGAACCCCCAACCCTCGGTTTTGGAGACCGATACTCTACCAATTGAGCTACTGGCCTAAAAACAGTTGCTAGTCGTTAGTCGCTAGTCGTTAGTTAAGGCAGATTCCGCGTAGCGGGCTACACCAACTAACGACTAGCGTCTAGCGCCTAACGACCGGGTTCCTTACTCAATAATCTTCGCCACCACGCCTGCGCCGACGGTACGGCCGCCTTCGCGGATCGCGAAGCGCAAGCCCTCTTCCATCGCGATCGGGTTGATCAGGCTCACGGTGATGCTGACGTTATCGCCGGGCATCACCATTTCGGTGCCCGCCGGCAACTCTACCGCGCCGGTCACGTCAGTGGTGCGGAAGTAGAACTGCGGGCGGTAGCCTTGGAAGAACGGGGTATGGCGGCCGCCTTCGTCTTTGCCCAGCACGTAGATCTCGGCTGTAAACTTGGTATGTGGGGTGATCGAGCCGGGCTTGGCCAATACCTGGCCGCGCTCGACTTCTTCGCGCTTGGTGCCGCGCAGCAGTACGCCGACGTTGTCGCCCGCCTGGCCCTGGTCGAGCAGCTTGCGGAACATTTCCACGCCGGTGCAGGTGGTCTTCAGGGTGGGCTTGATGCCGACGATTTCGATTTCTTCGCCGACCTTGATGATGCCGCGTTCGATACGGCCGGTCACCACGGTGCCGCGGCCGGAGATGGAGAATACGTCTTCGACCGGCATCAGGAATGCGCCGTCAAGGGCGCGCTTGGGCTCGGGGATGTAGCTGTCGAGCGCATCGGCCAGGCGGAAGATCGCGGGTTCGCCCAGATCGCTCTGGTCGCCTTGCATGGCCTTCAGTGCGGAGCCTTTGATGATGGGGATGTCGTCGCCGGGGAATTCGTATTTGGAGAGCAGTTCGCGCACTTCCATTTCGACCAGTTCGAGCAGCTCTTCGTCGTCGACCATGTCGCACTTGTTCATGAATACGACGATGTAGGGTACGCCTACTTGGCGGGCCAGCAAAATATGTTCGCGGGTCTGGGGCATCGGGCCGTCGGCAGCCGAAACCACCAGGATCGCGCCATCCATTTGCGCGGCACCCGTGATCATGTTCTTGATGTAGTCGGCGTGGCCCGGGCAGTCCACGTGGGCATAGTGGCGTTTGGCGGTTTCGTATTCGACGTGCGCGGTGTTGATCGTGATACCGCGCGCCTTTTCTTCCGGCGCCGCGTCGATCTGGTCGTAGGCCTTGGCTTCGCCGCCGAATTTCTTCGACAATACCGTCGTGATCGCCGCTGTCAGTGTGGTCTTGCCATGGTCCACGTGGCCGATCGTGCCGACGTTGACGTGTGGCTTCGTACGTTCAAATTTGCTCTTTGCCATGATTTTTCCTTATCAATGTCAAACGTTAACAATAAAAACTAAACTGGTGCCCATGGCGAGAATCGGACTCGCGACCTCTCCCTTACCAAGGGAGTGCTCTACCACTGAGCCACATGGGCAAGCAACTAAACTGGAGCGGGTGAAGGGAATCGAACCCTCGTCGTAAGTTTGGAAAACTTCTGCTCTACCATTGAGCTACACCCGCAGGTTTTCCCACCAAACAACGGCTTAAACAGCGGTTGCCACAACACCAGCCACGCCCACCAAAAGCCAAAATTTGGTGGAGGGGGAAGGATTCGAACCTTCGTACTCATAGAGGGCAGATTTACAGTCTGCTGCCTTTAACCACTCGGCCACCCCTCCAAACAGAACTTGCGATTATGTCAATTACCGCCCCGGATGTCAAACCGAAGGCGATTTGTTTGCCTAATCAGAAACAACAACGCCCTCGTTGACGAGGGCGTTGTTGTTTATAAGGAGTCTGACGATGACCTACTTTCACATGGGTAATCCACACTATCATCGGCGCGGAGTCGTTTCACTGTCCTGTTCGGGATGGGAAGGAGTGGGGCCAACTCGCTATGGCCGTCAGACAAGCTGTTCGGCTCGCGGCGGTGTTCTGCCGTTCGCCCTGTTTGTTGTCCGCTGCGTCAGGTTTGACTCTGGTTCAACGGACGATATTTTTGGAAGAAGTAAAGTAATGCGTTTTGATTGCACTGCGCCACACGCTATAAACAACTCAATGTTATAGGATCAAGCCTCACGGGCAATTAGTATCAGTTAGCTTAACGCATTACCGCGCTTCCACACCTGACCTATCAACGTCCTGGTCTCGAACGACCCTTCAGGGGGATTAAATCCCCAGGGAAATCTTATCTCAAGGCGAGTTTCCCGCTTAGATGCTTTCAGCGGTTATCTCTTCCGGATTTAGCTACCCGGCGATACCACTGGCGTGATAACCGGTACACCAGAGATCCGTCCACTCCGGTCCTCTCGTACTAGGAGCAGGCCCCCTCAAATTTCCAGCGCCCACGGCAGATAGGGACCAAACTGTCTCACGACGTTTTAAACCCAGCTCACGTACCACTTTAAATGGCGAACAGCCATACCCTTGGGACCGGCTACAGCCCCAGGATGTGATGAGCCGACATCGAGGTGCCAAACTCCCCCGTCGATATGAACTCTTGGGAGGAATCAGCCTGTTATCCCCAGAGTACCTTTTATCCGTTGAGCGATGGCCCTTCCATACAGAACCACCGGATCACTATGACCTGCTTTCGCACCTGCTCGACTTGTCGGTCTCGCAGTCAAGCATCCTTTTGCCATTGCACTATCAGTACGATGTCCGACCGTACCTAGGATACCTTCGTACTCCTCCGTTACACTTTGGGAGGAGACCGCCCCAGTCAAACTGCCTACCATGCACGGTCCCCAACCCCGATTAAGGGGCCCAGGTTAGAACCTCAAACACACCAGGCTGGTATTTCAAGGTTGGCTCCACGAGAACTGGCGTCCCCGCTTCAAAGCCTCCCAGCTATCCTACACAGGTCCCGTCAAAGTCCAATGCAAAGCTACAGTAAAGGTTCATGGGGTCTTTCCGTCTAGCCGCGGGTAGATTGCATCTTCACAAACATTTCAACTTCGCTGAGTCTCAGGAGGAGACAGTGTGGCCATCGTTACGCCATTCGTGCAGGTCGGAACTTACCCGACAAGGAATTTCGCTACCTTAGGACCGTTATAGTTACGGCCGCCGTTTACCGGGGCTTCGATCAAGAGCTTGCACCCCATCATTTAACCTTCCGGCACCGGGCAGGCGTCACACCCTATACGTCCACTTTCGTCTTTGCAGAGTGCTGTGTTTTTATTAAACAGTCGCAGCCACCGATTCTCTGCAACCCCATCGCGCTTCGAGAGCAAGTCCCTACACGCTACCGGGGCACACCTTCTCCCGAAGTTACGGTGTTAATTTGCCGAGTTCCTTCTCCTGAGTTCTCTCAAGCGCCTTAGAATTTTCATCCTGCCCACCTGTGTCGGTTTGCGGTACGGTCAATCACAACTGAAGCTTAGAGGCTTTTCCTGGAAGCAGGGTATCACTACTTCACGCCCGAAGGCACTCGTCATCACGCCTCAGCTTAACCCTCCGGATTTGCCTAAAGCACGCCTACACGCTTAAACCGGGACATCCAACACCCGGCTGAGCTTAACCTTCTCCGTCCCCCCATCGCATTGCATGATCGGTACGGGAATATTGACCTGTTTCCCATCGACTACGCCTTTCGGCCTCGCCTTAGGGGCCGACTCACCCTGCGCCGATGAACGTTGCGCAGGAAACCTTGGGCTTTCGGCGAGCGGGCTTTTCACACGCTTTATCGCTACTCATGTCAGCATTCGCACTTCTGATACCTCCAGCATCCCTCACAAGACACCTTCGCAGGCCTACAGAACGCTCTCCTACCATGCAATCCTTACTGCACATCCGCAGCTTCGGTGCATAGTTTGAGCCCCGTTACATCTTCCGCGCAGGACGACTCGATCAGTGAGCTATTACGCTTTCTTTAAAGGATGGCTGCTTCTAAGCCAACCTCCTGACTGTCTATGCCTTCCCACTTCGTTTTCCACTTAACCATGTCTTGGGGACCTTAGCTGGCGGTCTGGGTTGTTTCCCTCTTGACAACGGACGTTAGCACCCGCCGTCTGTCTCCCATGCTCGCACTTCCCGGTATTCGGAGTTTGCTATGGCGGAGTAGATCGCAATGACCCCTAACCATTACAGTGCTCTACCCCCGAGAGTGATACATGAGGCACTACCTAAATAGTTTTCGGGGAGAACCAGCTATTTCCAGGTTTGTTTAGCCTTTCACCCCTATCCACAGCTCATCCCCTAATTTTTCAACATTAGTGGGTTCGGACCTCCAGTGCGTGTTACCGCACCTTCATCCTGGCCATGGATAGATCATCTGGTTTCGGGTCTACGCCCAGCAACTAATCGCCCTTATCAGACTCGCTTTCGCTACGCCTCCCCTATTCGGTTAAGCTCGCTACTGAACGTAAGTCGCTGACCCATTATACAAAAGGTACGCAGTCACCCCTAATTTCTAGTATTTTGTGGTTTACTGGTCGTCTGTGGACTGTCACGCGCAGCTTGAAGCACGAGGCTCCCACTGTTTGTATGCATGCGGTTTCAGGATCTATTTCACTCCCCTCCCGGGGTTCTTTTCGCCTTTCCCTCACGGTACTGGTTCACTATCGGTCGATTACGAGTATTTAGCCTTGGAGGATGGT
>CAWHDU010000004.1:0-15000 GCA_963828205.1 uncultured beta proteobacterium | reverse complement strand
ACTCGATGAAAAACGAGCTGATCATCGCCCGCCGCACGGGCGCGCCGAGAAAAAACGCACAGGAAAGAACGGAACAGATTCTGCGCGAACTGAATCTTGAAGAATTGCGGGAGCGGTTTATTTACTGAGTTGGCGCGCCAACGCCCAGGCCACATGCTCGCGCACCAGCGCGGACGGATGCTCGGCGCGCGACTCCAGTGCGGCGATCACGGCGGCGCTCTTCGGCGCATTGCCCAAGGCCACGGCGATGTTGCGCAGCCAGCGCTCGTGGCCGATGCGGCGGATCGGCGCTGCCGGCCAGCTTGCTCGTTGAATTCGGCCTCGTCCCACGCGAACAATTCAACCAGCCCGACATCGTCCAGCCCGTGGCGCACGGCGAAATCCGGCTCGCGCGCTGGCCTGCGCGAAGCGGTTCCACGGGCAGACCAACTGGCAGTCGTCGCAGCCGTAGATGCGGTTGCCGATCAGCGGGCGCAGTTCGACCGGAATGCTGCCCTTGAGTTCGATGGTGAGATAGGAAATGCAGCGCCGCGCATCGAGCTGGTACGGCGCGACGATGGCCTGCGTCGGGCAGATGTCGATGCAGGCGCGTGCAGGTGCCGCAATGGTCTTGCTGCGGCGCATCGACCGGCAGCGGCAGGTCGATGTAGATCTCGCCGAGAAAGAACCACGAGCCGGCTTCGCGCGACAGCAGCAGGGTGTGCTTGCCGCGCCAGCCCAGGCCGCTTTGCTGCGCCAGCTCCACTTCCATCACCGGCGCGCTGTCGGTGAAGACGCGGTAGCTGAATTCGCGCCGACTTCGGCGCGGATTTTCTCCGCCAGTTTCTGCAGGCGGTTGCGCATCACCTTGTGGTAATCGCGCCCCAGCGCATAGCGCGAGATGAAGGCGCTGCTCGCCGTCCGCCAGCACCTGCCAGCTGTCGCGCGCTTGCGGCGGGTAAGTAATCCATGCGCAGCGAAATCACGCGCAGCGTGCCGGGCACCAGTTCCGCCGGGCGGCTGCGTTTGACGCCATGTTTTGCCATATAATCCATCTCGCCGTGCAGGCCGAGCGCGAGCCATTCCAGCAGGCCGTTTTCCGCCGCCGAAAGATCGGTGTCGCTGATGCCCACGGCCTGAAAGCCGAGCTCATGCGCCCAGGCGCTTATCTGCCGGCAAGCGCGGCGTAATCTACCTGATGAGGATTCTCGTTTTGCATAGCCGGATGATAGCCGATATCAGCATGCATACCGCCGCGCGAAGCTCGCAATCTGGCCGATGAAAACGCGACCGCTCGCGTTGGCGCAACGCCTCGCGCGCGGCTCAAGCCGGGCATGGTGATCTATCTGCGTGGCGATCTCGGCGCGGGCAAAACCACGCTGGTGCGCGGCATGCTGCATGCGCTGGGCTATACCGGGCGGGTGAAAAGCCCGACCTATACCCTGGTTGAGCCTTACCATGGCTGCCGGGTTAGACTTGCGCCACTTCGATCTTTACCGTTTGCACGATGAGGAAGAATGGGAAGCGGCGGGCTTCCGCGATGAATTCGACGGACAGAATATTTTCTTCATCGAATGGCCGGAAAAAGCGCAGGGCTTGATGCCGCAAGCCGATTTGGAAATCATCCTTTGAAATCCTGATCGATGGCCGCAATGTAGACATCCATGCCAATACGGAAATGGGCAGGCAATGCTTAGAGCAGTTGTAAAACTGTGCAGCACTCCTGCCTCTCTGCTGCTGTTGCTGGCGCAGGCTGCATGCCGCCATCGCCATCAGCTCGGCGCGCGTCTGGCCAGCGCAGGATTACACGCGGCTGACGCTCGAATCCAGACAGGCCATCCGCCACAATATGTTCACCGTAAGAACCCGGAGCGCCTGGTGATCGACCTGGAAGATGTCGAACTCGGCGGCGCGCTGAAGGAGCTCGCCAGACAAGATCGGCGACAACGACCCCTACATCAAGAGCGTGCGCGTCGGGCGTTTCAAACCCGGCGTGGTGCGCCTGGTGCTCGACCTGAAGAGCGAGGTCAAGCCGCAATTGTTCGACCTCAAGCCGGTCGGCGAATACGGCTATCGCCTGGTGCTGGACGTGTATCCCGCCCAGCCGCTTGACCCGTGATGGCCTTGCTCGAACAACCCGAAGCCGCTGCCCGAAGCCGCCAGCGCACCCGCCGCAACCGGCCAGCCGCGAAACAGCAGCCGCCGAAGACAAACCGAGCCGGCCGCAAAGCCGAGCACCGGCAAAATCGCCGCGCCACCAGCGCCGCCGCAACGCCCAGAACGTGCCCGAGCTGCGCGCCCGCACGCTGATCATCGCGATCGATGCCGGGCACGGCGGCGAAGACCCCGGCGCGCGCGGCAGGAATGGCTCGCAGCGAAAAAATGTCACGCTGGCGATTGCGCGCAAGGCTGAAAGCACTGGTGGATGACGACGCCGAACATGCGCGGCGTGCTGATCCGCGACGGCGATTATTTCATCCCGCTGCATCGGGCGCGTCGCCAAGGCGCGCAAGGTCAATGCCGACCTGTTCGTCTCGATCCATGCCGACGCCTTCATCAAACCGGACGCGCGCGGCTCCTCGGTGTTCGCGCTGTCCGAGCATGGCGCCACCAGCGCCGCGGCACGCTGGCTGGCGAAAAAGGAAAACGAGGCCGACCTGATCGGCGGCGTGAATATCGCCGTGAAAGACCCCTATCTCGCGCGCACCCTGCTCGACCTGTCGCAGACCGCCACCATCAACGACAGCCTGAAACTGGCCAAGCATGTGCTGGGCGAACTGGGCGGCATCAACACCTGCACCGCGGCCAGGTCGAGCAGGCCGGCTTCGCCGTGCTGAAATCGCCGGACATCCCTCGATTCTGGTCGAAACCGCCTTCATCAGCAACCCCGCAGAAGAAGCGCAGCCTCAATGACGAGGACTACCAGGAGAAACTGGCCAATGCGATCCTGGCCGGCATCAAACGCTACTTTGCGCAGAACCGGCACTGTCCAAACCAAATTGCGCAGAGAGAATAATTGCTGCGGAGAGCGTTATGGAACGACCAGCCCTCCGCGAATCTTACGTGGCTGCGTAGCACGGTACGCGGGTTCCACGCGAAACCATCACCGCATCATGTCGGAGTACGGCTCAGCCCAACTCGCCAAAGTGACTATTCGCACAACACGCATCCGATCACGCGGAACACGCCCGTGGCAAATAGCGGTCGCCGCGATCGCACACGATGAACACGATGGTCGCATTCTCGACCTGCTTGCGAAATGCGCAACGCCACAGCCAGCGCGCCGCCGGAGGAAATGCCGCAGAAGATGCCTTCCTCGCGCGCCAGGCGGCGCGTCATTTCCTCCGCTTCCTGCTGGCTGACATATTCCAGCCGGTCCACGCGCTTGCCGTCGTAGATTTTCGGCAGATAGGCTTGCGGCCATTTGCGGATGCCGGGAATCTGCGCGCCCTCTTCCGGCTGCACGCCGATGATCTGGATGGCGGATTCTGTTCCTTGAAGAAACGCGAGCAGCCCATGATGGTGCCGGTGGTGCCCATGCTGCTGACGAAATGGGTGAGCCGGCCTTGCGTGTCGCGCCAGATTTCCGGCGCGGTGCCTTCGTAATGCGCCAGCGGATTGTCGGGATTGGCGAACTGGTCGAGGATGATGCCCTTGCCCTCGTCGCGCAGTTTTTCCGCCGTGTCGCGCGCCAGCTCCATGCTGCCCTCCTTCGGCGTCAGCACCAGTTCCGCGCCGAAGGCGCGCATGGTCTGGCGGCGCTCCACGCTCTGGTTCTCCGGCATCACCAGTATCATTTGGTAGCCGCGCATCGCCGCCGCCATCGCCAGCGCGATGCCGGTGTTGCCGCTGGTCGCCTCGATCAGCGTGTCGCCCGGCTTGATGTCGCCGCGCTCCTCGGCGCGCACGATCATCGACAGCGCCGGGCGGTCCTTCACCGAGCCGGCGGGATTGTTGCCTTCCAGCTTGGCCAGGATCATATTGCAGGTGTCGCCGGGAATGCGCTTGAGCCTGACCAGCGGGGTGTTGCCGACGAAATCTTCTATGGATGGGTACATCTCATGCATTCCACATAGGGCGCATCAGCCGCAGGCGTTATCCGCACGATGAAGCGAACTTACGGCGGAAGGCGCGATGCTTTTCCGCCCTACAAGCGATGGCTAATGGGGTAATGCCGGCGAAATTCTCTATAGCATAGATTATCATGCAGCCGTCTTGAGCATTTGCTCCACATACTTCGCCACGCCCTGCTCCACCGTCAGGAACGGCTCGGCATAGCCGCTGCTGCGCAGCGCGCCGATGTCGGCCTGGGTGTAGCTCTGGTACTTGCCGCGCAATGCTTCGGGAAACGGGATGTATTCGATCAAGCCCTGCTGCTGCAGTTCGGCGAGGCTTAGCGCGCCTTTCCCTTCGGCCTTGCGCAGGGCATTCACGGTCGCCACCGCCACATCGTTGAAGCTCTGCGCCTGCCCGGTGCCGAGATTGAAGATGCCGGATTTGTCGGGTTGTCGAGGAAGTACATGTTCACCTTGACCACGTCCTCCACCGAGACGAAATCGCGCAACTGCCCGCCGTTGGCGTAGCCGTCGCAGCCCTCGAACAGCTTCACCTTGCCTTCGGCGCGGTACTGGTTGAAGAAATGGAACGCGACCGAGGCCATGCGCCCCTTGTGCTGTTCGCGCGGGCCGTACACGTTGAAATAGCGCAAGCCGACGATCTGCGCGTTGCGCTTGTGCCAGCGGCGGCGCACGACCTGGTCGAACAGGAATTTGGAATAGGCATAGACATTCAGCGGCGCTTCGTATTCGCGGCTTTCGCTGAACACCTTGCCGCCGCCGTACACCGACGCGGACGAGGCATACAGGAACGGCATTTCCTCGTTCTGGCAGTAATCCAGCAACTCCAGCGAGTACTGGTAGTTGTTGTCCATCATGTAGCGGCCGTCGGTTTCCATGGTGTCGGAGCAGGCGCCCTGATGCAGCACCGCGTTGACCAGGCCGTCGAAAAAACCGTCCTGCAGTTTTTTCAGGAAGTCTTCCTTGTCGAGATAGTCGGCGATTTCGCAATCGGCCAGATTCCTGAACTTGTCGGCGTTCCTGAGGTTGTCCACCGCGATGATGTCGTTCTCGCCGCGCTCGTTGAGCGCCTTGACCAGGTTGGAGCCGATAAAACCGGCGGCGCCGGTGACGATGTAATACATAGTTTCTCCTCGATCCTTATGTTCCATATCCTGAATAATCTCTTCGCGGCTCACCACCGCCGTGCCCAGCTTGCCGACCACGATGCCGGCGGCGCGGTTGGCGATGCGCATCGCGTCGGGCAAATCCGCGCCGCTCGCCAGCATCACCGCCAGCGTGGCGATCACGGTATCGCCCGCGCCGCTGACATCGAACACTTCGCGCGTTTGCGTCGGCTCGTGCAGCGCTTCGCTGGCGCGGTACAGGCTCATGCCGTCCTCGCTGCGCGTCACCAGCAGCGCGTCGAGCTGCAATTCGGTGCGCAGCTTCTCCGCCTTCGCGCTGAATTCCGCCTCGGTCTTCCAGCTCCCCGCCACTTCGCGGAATTCGCTGCGGTTCGGCGTGAGCAGCGTCGCGCCGCTATAGCGCGCATAATCGTCGCCCTTGGGATCGACCAGCACCGGCTTGCCCGCCGCGCGCGCCAGCCGGATCATCTCGGCGATATGCGCCAGCCCGCCCTTGCCGTAATCGGACAGGATCACCACATCCGCCTCCGGCAGCTTGGCGCGGAAATCCGCCAGCTTCGCATTCAGCACCTCATGGCTGGGCGGCGTTTCGAAATCGATGCGCAGCAATTGCTGCTGGCGCGCGACGGCGCGCAGCTTGATGGTGGTGGAGATGGTGCTGTCGCGATGCAGCAGCGCTTCCACGTTGGCGTGTTCGGCCAGCAGCCGCTGCAAGCAGGCGCCCGCCTCGTCCGCGCCGACCACCGACAACAACGTGCACTGCGCGCCGAGCGCCGCGATGTTGCGCGCCACGTTGGCCGCCCCGCCGGGGCGCTCCTCGATGCGTTCGACCTTGAGCACCGGCACCGGCGCTTCCGGCGAAATGCGGTTGACGTCGCCGAACCAGTAACGGTCCAGCATCACGTCGCCGACCACCAATATTTTTGCGCCGTCAAATTTGGGCAACACCGTCATACCTAAACTCCGATTTCCTGATTGATGTCGAGCAGCGCCTGCAAGGGATCTGCCGCCCTGGTGATCGGGCGCCCGATCACCAGATAGCTGGCACCAGCCTGCAGCGCGGCGAGCGGCGTCATCACGCGCGACTGATCATCGAGGCCGGCCTGCTCCGGGCGGATGCCGGGCGTCACCAGGCAAAAATCGTCGCCGCATTGCTTGCGCAGCAGCGCGGCTTCCTGCGCGGAACACACCACGCCATCCAGCCCGCTGTCGCGCGCCAGTCGCGCCAGGCGCAGCACCATCTCGGCTGGCGTGGCGCCGATACCGATGTCGGCGAGGTCTTCCTGCGCCATGCTGGTGAGCACCGTCACGGCAATCAGTTTCGGCTGATGCGCGCTGTTGGCAATTGCCTCGCGCGCCGCCTCCATCATCTTGCGCCCGCCCAGCGCATGCACGTTGACCATCCATACCCCCAGCCCGGCAGCGGCCTTGCAGGCCTGCGCGGCGGTGTTGGGAATATCGTGGAATTTCAGGTCGAGAAAAATCTCAAAGCCCCGCTGCATCAGTTGCTCCAGCAACGCCGGGCCGCTGGCGGTAAATAATTCCTTGCCGACTTTCAGGCGGCACAGCGCAGGCTGCAACCTCTCGGCCAATGCCAATGCCGGGGCGGCGTCAGGGTAATCCAGCGCGATGATTATTTTCGGGTCGTTCATAAGGGTATTCCGGTTTCTTCGCTGCGACGCGGCGAATAGCTGTCCCACGCCTGGCAGGCCGGGCAGTGCCAGTAGAATTGGCGCGCCTTGAAGCCGCAATGGGCGCAGTGGTACATCGCCAGGTTGCGCGTGCGCTTGTGCACCAGATCTTTTACCAGCTCGATATCGGCGCGCCGCTCCAGCGGCATTTCCAGCAGCCGCGCCTCGAGCAGTTTATCCAGCCCGAGCAAAGTCGGGTTGCGTTGCAATTCGTCGCGCACCAGTTGGTAGGCGGCAGCCGGGCCTTCGTTTTTCAGCACGCCGTCGAACACCACGTTCATCAGATCCAGCGAATGATATTTGTCGAGATATTCGCGCAACAGCGCAATGCCCTCCGCCTCGCGATCCAGGCTGCGATAGGCATTCAGCAGGCGCTCTGCGACCAGCGGCAGATATTGCGCATCCTGCGCCTCGATGTTCTTCCAGATGGCGATGGCCTCCTCGGGTTTGTCCGCGCCGGACGCCATGTCGCCCAGCATCATCGTGGCGCGCACCGCGTTCGGATAGACCGTCAGCGCCTGCTGCAAATGCCCGCGCGCCGCCGCGGAATTGCCCTCTGCAATCTCCTCGCTCGCCAGCTCGCAATAGAAAAAAGCCGCCTGCTTGCCGTACGGCTGTCCGGATACCGCCGTCAGCCGCTGCGCCACATCGATCGCCTTGAGCCAGTCATGCTCTTTCTGGAACAGTTCCAGCAAAAATTCCAGCGCGGGCTTGGCGTACCGGGTTTTTTCCAGTTCGCGGAACAGGCTTTCGGCGCGGTCGAAAATGCCCGCCTTCAGATAATCTTGCGCCAGTTCGAAAATCGCCTGCTGGCGCTTGTCCTTATCCAGATCTGCCCGATCCACGAGGTTATGGTGCATGCGCAACGCGCGATCCACCTCGCCGCGGCGACGGAACAGGCTGCCCAGCGCGAAGTGCAGCTCGATGGTTTGCGGATCGACCTTGACCACCTCGATGAAGGCCTCGATGGCCTTGTCCTGCTGCTCGTTGAGCAGGAAATTCAGCCCCTGGAAATACGATTGCGGCAGCGCGCTCGACTCCGAAAGCAGCTCCTTGATGTCGATGCGCGCGGCCAGCCAGCCCATGCCGAAAAACAGCGGGAAGACCAGCAACATCCAGGGTTCAAATTCCATTTGGCACTTTCATAAATCCATTTGACGGGCGAATCGCTGCGTCACATGCGCGCTCATTCCTCGTCTATCCATCGCGATATGCCTCGTCATTCTCTGTGCGGTTCCTTGCGATGCCCGCGCGACACGGTGGGGCGCAGCCCTCCGGTGCGGGAGCGCGGAGCAGCAGGCCTGCCCGCCCCGGATGCTTCGCAACGCCGTGTCCGGCCTGCCATCCCATAAAATGAATTCTGAAAGCGCCAAAAGGTTAAAAATCGTTAAGAGGGTCGCATGGGAATCTGCTGCGTTTCGCCGGCGCCGGCAAGTTTGTTCCTGACGCGGATTTCGCGCTTCAGGCGCGCGATCTCACGGCGCTGCTGCAGCAAGTTGGCGAACATCGCGAGTACCCCGACCGCCGCGCCGGCGGCAAAAAATATCAGCAGCACAATCACCAGCGAAGAATGCCATTCATAGCCAAAGAAATAGCGCAGGGTGACCGGCTGGTCGTTTTTGACCGCAAATCCGAGCAGCACGAGGAACAACACTGCACGAAAAATCCAATTGAGATAACGCATGGCATCTACCCTGAAAACCCATCGCAACGATAGCATAAAAAATGGCGGCTACCTTTTTCGATATGCCGCCATTAGAGCCTATTTCAAGCCGGGATCAGGACTTCCGTTCGCAGACCCGTTCCCTCAACTCCTTGCCTGCCTTGAAGTGCGGCACATACTTGGCAGGCACTTTCACCTTGTCGCCGGTCTTGGGATTGCGCCCCTGGCGCGGCGGACGGTAATTCAGGCCGAAACTGCCAAATCCACGAATCTCGACCCGCCCGCCACGCGCCAGCGTGGCGGACAAAGTGTCCAGAATCACTTTAACGGCAAACTCTGCGTCCTTGGTCAGCAGTTGCGGATGCAATTCGGCTAGTTTGGCAATCAAATCGGAACGAGTCATGGCGATAACCTCAATCTCAGGCTTCAGTCTTGCTGCCGCCCATCTTGGCTTTCAGCAACGCGCCCAGATTGGTGGTCCCCGCATTGGAAGCGCTTTCTGCTGAAAGCTTCTGCATCGCGGCGGATTCTTCAGCCTTGTTGAGCGCCTTGATCGACAGGTTGATGCCGCGATTTTTGCGGTCCACATTGATGATCACGGCAGTCACGCTATCGCCTTCTTTCAGGTGGGTGCGGATGTCTTCAACACGGTCGGCGGACACTTCTGACGCTTTCAGATAGGCCTCCACATCACCCTCCAAGGCAATGACAGCGCCCTTGGCATCCAGCGATTTCACCGTGCCGGTGACCACTGCGCCCTTTTCATGGCTGGCGGCAAAGCCGCCGAATGGATCGCCTTCCATCTGCTTGATGCCGAGGGAAATGCGCTCGCGCTCCACATCGATCGCCAACACCACAGCCTCGACTTCATCGCCCTTCTTGTAGCTGCGCACCGCCTCTTCACCGGGCTGGCTCCAGGACAGGTCGGACAAATGCACCAGCCCGTCGATACCGCCATCCAGGCCGATGAACACACCAAAGTCGGTGATGGACTTGATCTGCCCCTTCACCTTGTCGCTCTTCTTGTGGTTGATCGCGAAATCATCCCAAGGATTCGACTGGCACTGCTTCATGCCCAACGAGATACGGCGGCGCGCTTCATCGATTTCCAAGATCATCACTTCCACTTCGTCACCCAGTGCAACGACCTTGGAAGGATGAACGTTCTTGTTGGTCCAGTCCATTTCGGAAACGTGCACCAGACCCTCAATGCCCTGCTCGATTTCCACAAACGCGCCGTAATCGGTCAGGTTGGTCACCTTGCCGAACATGCGCGTGCCTTGCGGGTAACGGCGAGCCAAGCCATTCCACGGATCGTCGCCCATCTGTTTGATGCCCAGCGAAACGCGGTTCTTTTCCTGGTCGAACTTGAGTATCTTGGCTTCGACTTCATCGCCCACGGTCAACACTTCGGAAGGGTGCTTCACGCGGCGCCATGCCAAGTCGGTGATATGCAACAGGCCGTCGATGCCGCCCAGATCGACGAATGCGCCGTAGTCGGTGATGTTCTTGACCACGCCCTTGACGATCGCGCCTTCCTTGAGGTTTTCCATGACCGCTTCGCGATCTGCGCCCATGCTGGCTTCCAGCACCGCGCGGCGGGAAACCACCACGTTGTTGCGCTTGCGGTCCAGCTTGATGACCTTCAGTTCCATTGTCTTGTTTTCATAAGGCGTGGTGTCCTTTACCGGACGGATGTCCACCAGCGAGCCAGGCAGGAACGCGCGGATGCCGTTGACCATCGCGGTCAGGCCGCCCTTGACCTTGCCGCTGACGAAGCCTTCCACGATCTTGCCTTCTTCCATGGCCAATTCCAGATCGTGCCATGCCGCCAGGCGCTTGGCTTTTTCGCGCGACAGCTTGGTTTCGCCATAGCCGTTCTCCAGCGACTCGATCGCGACGGTGACGAAATCGCCCGCCTTGACTTCCAGTTCGCCCTGGGCGTCGAAGAATTCTTCGACCGGAATCAAACTTTCGGACTTCAGTCCGGCATTCACGACCACCATGTTGTGATCGACGCGCACGACTTGCGCGGTAATCAGTTCGCCGGCGCGCATTTCCTTGCGCGTCAGGCTTTCTTCAAACATTGCGGCAAAACTATCGGGATTTTGTACAGCGGCTGCAGTTGCGGTTGCGTTTATCGAAAATACACCTAAGAAAATTCTGCCCCGACAGAGTTTCGGTACAGAGGGTCGGTTTAATGATCCTGAATGACGGAGAGCCATGCAGGGCCTATGATTTCACCTGGTATCGCGCCAGCACTTCCTGAACCGCCTGCTCGATACTCAAAGCCGTGGTGTCCAGCAGACTTGCGCCCGGCGCCTGTTGCAGCGGAGCCACGCTACGCTGAGTATCTCGCTCGTCGCGCGCCTGGATATCCTGCAAAAGGGCGGCGATATTAGCATCCATTCCTTTTTCTTTCAACTGCTTATATCGGCGCTCGGCGCGCGCCTCGGCGCTGGCGGTCAGGAATATTTTCAACGCCGCATCCGGGAACACCACCGAAGCCATGTCGCGCCCGTCCGCCACCAGCCCGGGCGCGCGGCGGAAGGCATGCTGCTTGTCCAGCAGCGCGGCGCGCACCCCGGGCAACGCCGCCACCCTGGAGGCCGCCGCCCCGCATTGTTCGGTGCGCAACTCGTCGCCCACCAATACGCCATCCAGCCAGATACTTTCCCCTTCGAAACGGATGTCGATCCGCTGCGCCAAATCGGCCAGCTGCGCTTCCGCATCCAGGGCGATGCCGCGTTGCGCCGCCGCCAGCCCCAGCAAGCGATACAGCGCGCCGCTGTCGAGATAATGATAGCCCAGTTGCGCGGCAACGAGCTGCGCCACCGTGCCCTTGCCGGAAGCCGAAGGGCCGTCGATGGCGATCACCGGCACGGCCTGGGTCACACTGGCGAATGCCGCGAAATAATCGGGGAAGGTCTTGGCGACGCACCTGGGATCGTTGATGCGCATTCCCGCCGCACCGAACGCCGCCAGCGAAAAACACATCGCCATGCGGTGATCGTCGTAGGTGTCGATGCCGGCGATTGAGGATCGAGGATCGAGAGGCGGGCGGCGTGATGCGGATGAAATCCGCGCCCTCTTCCACCGTCGCGCCGACCTTGCGCAATTCAGTCGCCATCGCCGCGATGCGGTCGGTTTCCTTGACGCGCCAGCTGGCGATGTTGCGCAGCGTGGTCGTGCCGTCGGCGAACAGCGCCGCCACCGCCAGCGTCATCGCCGCATCGGGGATGTGGTTGCAGTCGAGGTCGATCGCCTTCAGCTTGCCGCTCTGCGGGCGCGCGCGCCTCGATCCAGTTCTCGCCCATGTTCGATTTGCGCGCCCATCTGCGCCAGCGCTTCGGCGAAGCGCACGTCGCCCTGGATGCTGTCGCTGCCCACGCCTTCGACGCGCACCGGCCCGCCGCCGATCGCGCCCGCCGCGAGAAAATACGAGGCCGACGAAGCATCGCCCTCGACATAGATCACGCCCGGGACTTGATAGCGGCTGCCCGCCGCGACGGTAAAGCGCTGCCAGCCTTCGCGCTCGACCTCGACGCCGAAGCGCGCCATCATTGCCAGCGTGATCTCGATATACGGCTTGGAGATCAGCTCGCCCACCACCTCGACCGTCACCGTCGCGATCCAGCAGCGGCAGCGCCATCAGCAGGCCAGTGAGAAACTGGCTGGACACATTGCCGCGCACCTGAGCGGTATCACCGGCCAGTTGTGCTGGATTGATCTCCAGCGGCGGGAAGCCTTCATTGCCAAGATAGTCGATGTCCGCGCCGAGCTGGCGCAACGCATCCACCAGATCGCCGATCGGCCGCTCATGCATGCGCGGCACGCCGGACAGTTCATAGTGGCCGCCGGACAGCGCCAGCGCCGCCGTCAGCGGGCGGAATGCCGTGCCGGCATTGCCCAGAAACAATTCGGCCTCCTTGACCGGAAACTTGCCGCCGCACCCCGTCACACGATAGGCATTGCCGCCCAGAGATTCCACCCGCACGCCCAGGGTGCGCAACGCATCCAGCATGCGCTCGGTGTCGTCGGAATGCAGCAGGTCGCGCACTTCAGTCACGCCTTCGGCCAGCGCGGCCAGCAGCAGCACGCGATTGGAAATGCTTTTCGAGCCGGGCAGGGTGATCGTGCCGTGGGCGCTGAGCAAGGGAGGAAGGTCAATATAATTTGCGGAAGACATGACGATAGTGCTGGGTGGCGATTTCTGCGAGGGCGAGATGATACCGCAGAGGGCGTAGGTTGGGTTAGCGCACAGCGCGTAACCCAACATCAAAAACAAAGGCAAAATCGCCGGGGGTAGCCCGGCAGCTAGTTACCTTTCTTGTCTTGCCAAGAAAGGTAACCCAAAGAAGGCGCCCCAGTTTGCCGCCCCTTCGCGGTACCCTGCGTTGCTCGACAGGCCAGGCGGCTGCGGAACTCGCGCTACGCGCTCAAACAGTCCTCGCCGAAATCCCCTGACCAGCCTGCGCTACTCGGCGGCGCACAGGGGAGGTAAGGCTAAAACAAAAACCTTAAAATCGGGTGGGCAACAAGTTGCCCACCCAGCCGTGCTGAATTAAATTACTCTGTCCCTTGATGTTCCTTGCATCAGCCCTACACGCTTTCTGAAAATAATCCACTGAAGTCTTCGTGCCAGAAGCTACTTTCTCTCTTTCTGGAAAAATATATGCAGTGCCACTGTTCTTGACTACACCATGCGGCTCAGGTTTTAACGCACCTCCACTTAAGAATCCCACGCCTACAACGTGATCGCGATTTTGTTTTGCAAGGAAATCACTTGTCGCGACTCGAAGTGCCGTAGGAGTCTGCTTCGGGTCGTTGTCTTGATTGGCTATGCTCAACAAATTTTCTGCTTCTATGCCATGCAAGCCAATGAGGAATAAAGCTGGTCGACTCTTGCTCACCTGATTTTTTGCCGACTCACTTATGGTATCGAAAACGCATTGCAACATCGTATCGTCTTGTCGACTCTGGAGTACAAAGATGATGGCTCCATTTTTATTACCAAGAATCATTAACTCGCGATTTTTAGTTGCAGTGATTTGGTCAATCGCTTCTCTTGAAATTGAAGTGCCACTCTTTGTCTCAATCACTCCAAGGGTTGCGATATCAAATTCCGAAACACGAATATCATTACCGTCTTCTAACACCATGCTTTGTGCGGTAATGACCGAATCAATTACGTGTTTAGCTAATTCCTGTTTTTGTTTATATGAAGTCGGCAAACGGCTAGGGACTGTCAGCACTACAGATAAACCCGTTTGAATATTTCGAATGAATGTTTGAAGTTTCGGTTTAATAAGTTGATGAAATTCCAATGCTTCGCGCCGGTGTATTTTTCGCCCCTTGCCCTCTGAGATTGATTTGCACTCGACTTCTAAGCCGCTAGTGCCGAGGTCTTTGATCAAGAGATCAAATGTTCCACCACCTTCCATTTCTGGCCAGACGACTGCATTGCCGCGAAGCACGAAATGCGTTGCCGCCATTATTTCTAATTGAATTGCGCGCATGTCATTTGGATTTTTAAAAGCACCGCGAATACGCTGAACTAGCTTTTTAGCCTCTACGCTTGAAGAATGATCCATGATAGATAATACCTGTGCGGCTAAACTAATTGCTGGGTATAGATCGCGGTTCTCTGTTTCATGCATCGGGATGCGACCATACCTAGACGCAAGATTACTGCACCGAGCAAGTGCTAATGCAATCGCATTTTCATCGGCGAGATAATCTGTTAAGAATGGTTGGCCGCGAATATTTATCTTTAATAGATGTAATGCGCTTTAGCCAAAAACGTTCTTCAATGATTTCCTTAAATCGAACGAAAACATCTGGAATTTCACCAGTTTGCAACTCGACTTTCAGCATAGTAGATTCCCAATATGGGGAAAGGATTGATTAGCCACAGTTTACGCGAATGATATGGGAGCTAATGAATTTTGAGATGAAACAAGATGAAATGTACCGGGATGAAATGTACCGAAGTCGAATTGTTTTGCCTATCTATCTCCGCAGGGTGGGCAACTTGTTGCCCACCCGATTTTCGGTTTTGTTTTTGCTTTTCATCCCCTGTGCGCCGCCGAGTAGCGCAGGCTGGTCAGGGGGTTTCGGCGAGGACTGTCTGAGCGCGTAGCGCGAGTTCCGCAGCCGCCTGGCCAGTCGAGCAACGCAGGGTACCGCGAAGGGGCGGCAAACCGGGGTCGCCTTCTTTTTGGTTACTTTTTCTTTGGCGAAGCAAGAAAAAGTGACTAGCTGCCGGGCTACCCCCGGCGGTTTTGATTTTGGTTTTGATTGTTGGGTATCGCTACGCTCAACCCAACCTACATGCTGCGATCAACCCTTCTCTTTCACCTCAGCCCTCACCCACCCCTTGGCAAAGGTGATGCGCAGTTCCGCACCAACCTCCAACTGACTAGCATCCGCCACCACCCACCCCTTTGCATCCTGCACCAAGC
>CAWHDU010000003.1:0-1099932 GCA_963828205.1 uncultured beta proteobacterium | reverse complement strand
AACGCGGTTATCAAATAAGAGTCCTCCGGATCGCGCAACAGGCACTCTGCGTTGCGCGGTCTATTGAGGTTTCCATAATTCGTGACAACACGCAAAACCAGTCACGCCTGTTTGGATGATGGTGAACCCTGTCAGACCCGTAGCCCGGATGCAGCGGGAGCGGAATCCGGGGGCATTTTCTCCATTCCCGGATTGCACTGCGTTTCATCCGGGCTACTTGTTTGGTTCCGGCCCGACCGGCTTAGGTGTCATGAATTACGGAAAGATCAATAATCTGCTTGCCCCGTATCCGCATACCGGCAATAGGTCTCGCGTACGAACAGGGTCGCAATCAGCCCCATCGCCGAGAATCCCAGCAGGATGGCGATTCCGGCTTGATAGTCGCCCAAGCCGGGCGGCGCATTGCCGGTTCCCGCATGAATACCGGCATGCGCGCGGTCGATGGCCCACCCCACCAGCGGCTGCATGATCGCGGTGCCGAGGAAACCGCCGAGATTCACCACGCTGGTGGCCATGCCGGATAGCGCGTGCGGATTCACTTCCTTGGCGCACGCCCAGCTCAGCGTGAAACTCGGCGCGCACAGCCCCATCGCAAAAAACAGCGCGTAGCCGGCGGCATCGCTCATGGGCATGCCGGACAGCAGCGGCAGCCAGCACAGACAATACCCCAGCGCCCCGACAAACATCACCGGCTTGCGCCGCCCGATGCGATCGGAGAGCATGCCGATAAAAAACGCCCCGACGGCGAATCCCGCCAGCAGCAAAGTGGTGTGATTGGTGGCCGCAGCCCTGTCCATGCCGTATACATCGCGCAGGAACGGCACGGCCCACAGCCCGCCGAAGGCAAACAGCGAGCCCGCCAGCCCCATGTTCACCCACAGCCCGGGCCAGGTGGCACGATTTTTCAGCACGATCAGCAGCCCGTCGTACCAATGCCCGCTGCGCGGCAGGTGCGCCGCCTTGCCATCCAGTTCGCGCAGGCTCGGCAACCCGGCCTCGCCCGGATGGTTGCGCACCAGCCACCAGGCAAGCCCCGCCAGCAACAAGGAGAACGCGCCCACCGCGACGAACGCGCTGCGCCATGAAACATACGTCAGCACCCAGGCCAATGGAGCCGCGGCAAGCAGCGAGCCGGCATTGCCGAGCAGGATGGTCGCGCCCGTCATCGTGGCGAAATGCCGGTCATGGAACCACGATGCGTTGAGCTTGAGCAGCGAGATGAAGGTGACCGATACGCCCAGCCCGACCAGCAGGCGGCCGAGCGATGCCGCGGCAAGCGTATCGGCCAGGCCGAACAGCAGCGAACCGATGCCCGCAATCACGCCGCCGATAGCCACCACGCGGCGCGGCCCCAGCGTGTCGGCCAGGATGCCGGTGGGAATCTGCATCACCGTATACACATAGAAATACGTCGCCGCCAACCCGCCCAGCGCGGCAGCGCTGGCATGGAACGTCTGCTGCAGGTCGCCGGAGATCGCCGCCGGCGCAAAGCGATGAAAGAACGACAGCACATACGCCAGCCCGACGACGACGAAGGCCGTCCAGCGCAGGCGCACGAGCCGGCGGGCTTGGTGGTTACTCAACATGATGGTGCAGGATTCAAGGAGGAAGCTTTACGGGCAGCACGACGTACTGCGTTTGTACCGGTGAACGCGGCCGAAGCACTGCCGCGCTCCTGTTTCAGGCCATTGTTACATGATCAATTCCGTGCTGTATCTCACCTTGGCCTTCTTGTCCGCCAGCAGCTTCTGCATCCCGGTTCTGGATCTGGTGTTGATCAGGATAGGCATGGAAATATTGGCGTAAGTATTCGCCGCCGGCGGGAGATCCTTGCCGAGAGGAGCCTCTTTATTGGTGGACATGACCGCCAATACCAGAAGGTCGCTCGGGTCTTCCAGCTTGAGTTCGGCAACTTCGCTGTCCGACAGCTCGAACTCATAACTGAAACCGAACAGGCTCGGGTCCGTCAATGGCAACGCCACGTTTCCATCGTCAATCGACAGCAAGTGAACAACTACGCCGCCCACCCGCTTGCCATTCTCGTCCACTTCATGAAACAGCGCCCACCGTTTATTTTTTTCAAAACCGGGTATGCCGCGTGGGAAAGTAATAATTTTGGAAGGGTCGAAGCTTAATTCACCAAATCGCGTATTCAATTGTATATCTGTCATGGCTGCCTCCTGAAGTTACGTTTAAAGAATAACTGGTCATATGGCTTTGTATCGGATAAGCGTGTAAATGTAAATTTCTTTTTTCGCCGATGCCGGCATTCTCCGCTTCATTTGACGCACCCGTTAAAAATTAATCAGCAGCAGCCACAGCGGCAACGTCAGCGCGGACAGCAGCGTACTCAGCATCACTTGCGCGGCAATCGTATCGCCGTCGCCATCCATGCGCTTCGCCAGCACATAAGCCACGGTGGACACCGGCAACGCGGCCAGCAGGACGGCGATGTTGAAATACACGCCGCTCAGCCCGAACGCCAGCGCCAAGCCCCATGCGATAGCAGGCAACACCAGCAGCTTCACCGCCACGCCGTACCACAGCGTACCGGGCTGGCTGTGCAGCCCATGCAGGCGAAGCCCTGCACCGACGGCGATCAACCCCATCGGCAGAGATGCCTGCGACAACAAGGCCAGCGTGGTGTCGAGCAGCGCCGGCAATGACAAGCCGGCAAAACTGAAGGCGATGCCGCCCGCAGTCGCGATGATCAGGGGGTTGAGCAAAATCTCCTTGAGCCAGTGGCTCTCGCTGTGGCGCGCCAGCATCAACACCGAAGCGACGTTGGCGAGCGGCACCACAAAACCCATCAATAAACCGATGGCGGCCAGCCCTTCCTGCCCATGCAATCCCCCGGCAATGGCAAGGCCGACATAGCTATTGAAGCGAAATGCCGACTGGAAAGTCGCCGCGAACACTTTGGGCGGAGCGTGAAACAGATATTTCGCGGCATAGCCCAGCGCAAAACCGGAAAACATGTACAGCGTGCCGACCATCAGCAGCGGCGCGGCGGCGCCCAGGTCAACCTTGAAACGCGAGAGGGTGCTGAACAGCAAAGCGGGGAAAAACACGTAGTAGACCAGCCGGTCCAGCTGCGGCCAGAAATCCTCACGCATGCCGAACCAGCGGCGCATGGCCGCGCCCAGCAAGATCAGCATGAAGATCGGCATGATGGTTTGCACGACGGACACGTTTATTCGGCACCCCAAAGGTTTCATGTAATTAAACGGGACAAGAGCCGGGTTAGCCCGGCATCTGCGCGAAGAGTTTCGCCAGCTCAAACTTTTCTGATACCCCGCGCTCTCGGCACGGGATAATTCATTCGGCCTGAAACTGTTTCAGCAAGCCTTCCGGTTTGATTGTACTGCCGGTTACCGCCACCACCTTGTGGCGCGATTGCCCGCCGTGCCTGAGCTCCACCTGGCGCAACGGTACGCCGAACAATTCCGCGATGAATTTCAGCAGGGCCTCGTTGGCGCGCCCTTCGACCGGCGGTGCGGCGAGCCGCAGCTTGAGCGCCTCGCCGTGCAAACCGGCGATTTCGCTGCGCTTCGCGCCGGGTTGAACATGCAGGGTCAGGGTGATGACATCCCCGTTGCGGCGATACCACCCGTCCATTCACAGAGTCCCGGCCGCGATGCGTTCCAGCATGCCGATCGGTATGATCACGATGAGCTGGCAGATGACGAACAGCAGCAACGGCGACAAATCCATGCTGCCAAGCAGCGGCACGATGCGGCGCAACGTACGGAGAAAGCGGTAGGTGATGGTTGCAAGCAGCGGCGCAACCGACGAATAAGGGTTTACCCAGGACAGGATCGCCTGCGCGAACACCGCCGCCATCAGCAGGTACAGGCTGATTTTGAGCAGCTTGACCAGCGCCAGCGCCAGCAGCCCCGGCAACGGGAAATCGTGGAACGGATAGCCCTGCGCCCACAGGGCTCCGGCCAGGTAAAGCATTTCGATCAGCAGCGCGAGCAGCAGCGTCGCGCTGTCCAGCCCGCGCACGGCGGGAATGAAGCGGCGTGCGCGCAACACCAGGAAATCGGTGAGCGCCATGATGAATTCGCCGATGGGGTTGCGCAGCGGCGCGCGCAGCCACAACAGGTGGAAGCGCAGCAGCAGGATCGCCGCGAACGGTTGCAGCAGGACATCGAGCAGGAACAGCAGGGCTTCGTTCAGCATGGTAATAGCCTAGCTCGCGCAGCGATTCGTTTGCCCCCTCTCCCTCCGGGGGATAACCAGCGACTTGGCTGGCGTCGTTTGCCAGCCTGGTCGAATGGCTAGTAGTTCCATCAGGGTTGGGGTGGGGGAAAACAAGGACAAAGGCCGAAGTTTCGAGGAACGGACAACGGGCATGGCTGATTTTATTGTTAACAATGGCATATTTGTCATGACCGTTAGTCCTTGCCCAATTCGTCGCCCATTTCGCGCGCGCGATCGGCGGCGGCATGGGCGGCTTGCGCGATATGTTCGGCGACCCGGTTCGCGGCCATGCTCAACAGGGCGCGTTCGGTGGTGCCGTTTTTCGAGGTGACGCGCGCGCGCAGCACGCCGGCATCTTCGGCGCTGCCGGAGGCCAGTTTGCTGGCGCCGAGGAAGGTCGCCAGGCTCAGGCACCGGGCTTCCGCGTCATTGAAACCCAGTTCGCGAGCCGCCTGTTGCAGCGCCTCGATGAAATAGAACACATAGGCCGGCCCGCTGCCGGAAATCGCCGTGACGGCGTCCAGCATCGCCTCGTCTCGCAGCCATAGGATTTCGCCCACCGCCGCCAGGATGCTTTGCGCCTGTTCGCGCTGCGCGACGCTTACCCCAGGCAACGCATACAGGCCGGTCATGCCGCTCTGCACCAGCGCCGGGGTGTTGGGCATGGCGCGCACGATGTTCTGGCTGTTCGCCCAGCGCGCCAAGTCCCCGGCGCGGATGCCGGCGGCGATGGAGATCAGCAGTTGCCTGTCGAGCAGCGGCGCGAGCTGCTGCGCCACCTCGCGCAATTGCTGCGGCTTGACCGCTAACACGATGGTCTCGCTGCCGGCCATGCCCTCGGCAAGATTATCCACGGCGTGTACCGCATAATCGCGGTGCAGTTTTGCGCGGCCCTCCGCGCTGATTTCTACCACGCTGATTTGTCCGGCGGCAAACCCCTTGCCGAGCAGCCCGCCGATAAGTGCGCTGGCCATGTTGCCGCCGCCGATGAAGCAAATGTTCATGCTGTTTCCTTTTGATAAGTCCGGTTGCCGAAAATTGCCGTGCCGACGCGCACCATGGTTGCGCCTTCCGCGATGGCTGCGGCAAAGTCGTGCGACATGCCCATCGACAGGGTGTCCAGTTGCAGGCCCTGGCGGTTCAATTGCACGAGCAACTCGCGCAATCGCGCAAATGCGGCCCGCTGAACGGCAACGTTGCCGTCTGGCGCGGGGATGGCCATCAGTCCGCGCAGGTTGAGATGCGGCAGTTGTGCGACTTCTTTCGCCAGTTGCGCGGTTTCGCCGGGCGGTGTCCCGCTTTTGCTGGCTTCGCCGCTGATATTCACCTGCAGGCAAACCTGCAACGGCGGCAGATGCGCGGGGCGTTGCGCGGAGAGCCGTTCGGCGATTTTCAGCCGGTCCACGCTGTGTACCCAGGCAAATTGCTCCGCAATGGCGCGCGTCTTGTTGCTTTGTATCGGGCCGATATAATGCCACTCAATCGGCAAGTCGTGCAGCGCGGCGATCTTGTGCAATGCCTCCTGGACATAGCTTTCGGCGAAGCGGGTCTGCCCGGCCCGGCAGGCCTCGCGTATCGCTTCGGGCGCAAAGGTTTTGCTGACCGCAAGCAGGCTGACTTCATCCGGGACGCGGCCTGCTTCGATGGCAGCCGCCGTTATCGCGTCGCGCACGGCTTGCATGTTGGAAGCGATTGTTGTCATAATCCCGTGCGCTGCCCATCCTTTTTCGTGCGGTTCATGACCGCATCATCAAACAGGGACGATTATATATGGATATCACCGAACTGCTCGCCTTCGGCGTCAAGAACAAAGCCTCCGATTTGCATCTCTCCGCCGGCCTGCCGCCGATGATACGTGTGCATGGCGATATGCGCCGCATCAACCTGCCCGCGATGGAGCACAAGGAGGTGCATGCGCTGGTGTATGACATCATGAACGATCAGCAGCGCAAGTTTTACGAGGAAAACAAGGAGGTCGATTTTTCCTTCGAGGTTCCGGGGCTGGCGCGTTTCCGCGTGAATGCCTTTATCCAGAACCGCGGCGCGGGCGCGGTCATGCGCACCATTCCCTCCAAGATTCTGTCGCTGGAAGACCTCAAGGCGCCGAAGAGCTTCGAAACCATTTCGGATTATCCGCGCGGCATGGTGCTGGTGACGGGGCCGACCGGCTCCGGCAAGTCCACCACGCTGGCGGCGATGATCAACCACCGCAACGAACACGAGTTGGGGCATATCCTGACGGTGGAAGACCCGATCGAATTCGTGCATGAAAGCAAGAAATGCCTGATCAACCAGCGCGAGGTCGGGCGGGATACGCTGTCTTTCCAGAACGCGCTGCGCTCGGCGCTGCGCGAAGACCCGGACATCATTCTGGTCGGCGAAATGCGCGACTTGGAAACGATCCGGCTGGCGATGTCGGCGGCGGAAACCGGCCACCTGGTGTTCGGTACGCTGCACACCAGCTCGGCGGCCAAGACCATCGACCGTATCATCGACGTGTTCCCCGCCGACGAAAAGGAAATGGTGCGCGCGATGCTGTCCGAATCGCTGCGCGCGGTGATTTCGCAGGCATTGCTCAAGACCAAGGACGGCACCGGCCGCGTGGCGGCGCACGAGATCATGATCTGCACCCCGGCGATCCGCAACCTGATCCGCGAAGCCAAGGTGCCGCAAATGTATTCCGCCATTCAGACCGGCCAGAATCTGGGCATGCAGACGCTGGATCAATGCCTCTCCATCCTGGTCAAGGAAAATAAAATTACCCCGGCAGAAGCGCGCAGCAAGGCGATGAACAAGGAGATGTTCCCCGGTTAACAGCTTGTAGCGGGTAGCAAAAACCTGCCGCAAAGCTGATTTGACTTTGCTGCAAGCTACAAGCCACCAGCTATATTCAGGAGTTTTGTTATGGAAAGAGACCAGGCCACCGAACTGATACACAACCTGCTGCGCGGCATGATCAGCAAGAAGGCTTCCGACTTGTTCATCACGGCCGGATTTCCGCCGGCATTCAAGGTGGACGGCAAGATGACGCCGGTTTCCAACCAGGCGCTGACGCCGGTGCATACCCAGGAACTGGTGCGCGCCATCATGAACGATCGTCAGGCCGCCGAGTTCGAGGCGACGCATGAATGCAACTTTGCGATCAGCCCGACCGGCATCGGGCGTTTCCGCGTGAACGTCTTCATGCAGCAGCAGCGTGCCGGCATGGTATTGCGCACCATTACCACCAAGATTCCCGATCTCGACCAGATGGAGATGCCGCCGATACTGAAGGACATCGTGATGACCAAGCGCGGCCTGGTGATCCTGGTCGGCGGCACCGGCTCGGGAAAATCCACAACGCTGGCCGGCATGCTCGGACACCGCAACAAGAACAGCTACGGGCACATCATCACGATCGAAGACCCGGTCGAATACGTGCATGAGCACATCAACTGCATCATCACCCACCGCGAAGTCGGCGTGGATACCGAGAACTGGCACAATGCGCTGAAAAACACCCTGCGCCAGGCGCCGGACGTGATCCTGATCGGCGAAATCCGCGACCGCGAAACCATGGAGTACGCCGTGGCCTTCGCCGAGACCGGCCACCTGTGCATGGCCACGCTGCACGCCAACAGCGCCAACCAGGCGCTGGATCGCATCATCAACTTTTTTCCGGAAGAACGCCGCGAGCAGCTGTTGATGGACTTGTCGCTGAATATCAAGTCGCTGATCTCGCAACGCCTGATCCCGAAAAAAAATGGCGCCGGACGCGCCTGTGCGATGGAAATCCTGCTCAATTCGCCGCTGATTTCCGACCTGATCTTCAAGGGCGAGGTGCATGCCATCAAGGAAGTGATGGCCAAGTCGCGCGAGCTGGGCATGGAAACCTTCGACGGCTCTTTGTTCAAGCTCTATGAAGCCGGTCAAATTTCATATGAGGATACTTTGAAGAACGCCGATTCGGTCAACGACGTGCGCTTGCGCATCAAACTGGAGAGCAAGTTGGGCGGAGACCGGGATTTGATGAGCGGCACGGAGAATATGAAGCTGACCTGACAGGCTGCGAGAAATTCTGCTGCGCTTGACATGCCGGGGTTGCGCGGTGCGCGCCATCCTCATGTATTTCTGAATACATTCCGGTGGCTGTGCTCCGGGCGCCCCCGCCCTGCCTGCGCTCGCGACGAATTTTTCGCAGCCTTGCTTTTCTGATAGCTAGAAGTTCAGCTTCTCAGGCCAGTTTCTGGGGGTGCTCTTCCGGATTACTTGCGGTTGCTGCCCGCCACGATCTTGTATTCCAGCAGACGGCATTCGATCGCGCCGTTGAACAGCGGGGTGCGTTTCGACGGGGACAGGCGCATCAGTTTCAGGATGGCCTTGTCGGCGGTGAACAGATAAGCCGTCCAGCCGCCGAATTTCTTTTTCAGCGCATCGCCCAGCTTCGGGTATAGCTCCGCCAGTTCGTCCAGTTCGCCCATGCGTTCGCCGTAGGGCAGGTTCGCCACCAGTATCCCGTGATCCGCCGGAGCCGATATCTCCAGAACATTGGCCTGTTTGAGCTGTACGCATTCCGCCAGTCCCGCTTCCTGCAGGTTGCGCCACGATGCCTTCAGCGCATCGCCGTACAAGTCGCTGCCGTAGATTTCCAGCGGCTTGCTCGGGAGTTGTGCGGCAATTGCCTGCTCGCGCATTGCCCGCCATTTCGCGGCATCGAAATTTTTCAGCTTCTCGAAGGCGAAGCCGCGCGCGATGCCGGGCTGGATATTCAGCGACATCTGCGCCGCCTCGATCAGGAACGTGCCGCTGCCGCACATCGGGTCGAGCAACGGCGTGCCGGGCTGCCATTTTGCCAGGCGCAAAATGCCCGCCGCCAGATTTTCCCGGATCGGCGCGATGTTGGTGTGCTGGCGCACGCCGCGCTTGAACAGTGCATCGCCCGAGGTATCCAGATACAGCATCAGCTTGCTGTCTTCGATGAATACGTGGATGCGCATGTCCGGTTGCAGCGTGTCCACGCTGGGGCGCTCGTTGCAGTGCGCGCGGAAGCGGTCGCACACCGCATCCTTGACCAGCAACGTGATGAACTCCAGGCTCTTCAGCGGGCAGCGGATCGCCGTGGTATTTACGCGGATCGTATGGGATACGTCGAACCAGCGCTGCCATTGCAGGTCGAACGCCGCCTTGTATACGTCCTGCTCGTTGCGGTATTGCGTTTCCGCGACGCGCCACAGGATGCGGCTGGCGATGCGGCTTTCCAGGTTGGCGCGGTAGCACAGCGGCCAATCGCCGGAGAAATGCACGCCGCCTTCGGCGCCGCGCACGTTCTGCGCGCCGAACGCTTCGAGGTCGCCGAGCAATAGAGGTTCAAGGCCGCGCGGACAGGGGGCAAAAAAATCAGGCATCCAGTTAATTCCAGAAAAAGAAATTTGCCACAGAGATCATAGAGTTCACAGAGCAGGTATGGCGATTTTTTCTGTGATCTCTGTGTGCTCTGTGGCTAAAATGGTTTTACCGTCACCAGGATGACGATAGCTGCCAGCAGCAATACAGGGGCTTCGTTGAACCAGCGATAGAACACGTGGCTGCGCGTATTCCGGTCGGCGGCGAATTGTTTGACCAGCCTGCCGCAGTAGTAGTGGTAGCCCAGCAGCAGCAAAACCAGCAGCAATTTGGCGTGCATCCAGCCGCCGCCGATGCCGTAGCCCAGCCATAACCATAGGCCGAAACCGATGGCCAGCCAGGCAATCGGCGTGACGAAGCGGTACAGCTTGCGTTCCATCAGCTTCAGCCGCGCGATCTCGGCGGGTTCGGTCGCCATCGCATGGTTGACGAAAATGCGCGGCAAATAAAACAGGCCGGCGAACCAGCTCACCACGAAAATGATATGAAACGCTTTAACCCATAACATAAGCAAACCTTTAAAAGTCCGTCATGCCGGACTTGATCCGGCATCCAGCTTTTTGATTTGACTGGATTCCGGCCTTCGCCGGAATGACAATATCAGAATTTATTGGGACAACCGCCGCCGGAACAATACCAGCGACACGTAAAATCCCAGCAGCGCGTAACACAGCAGCACGGCGATATGCCAAATATAATGCGCCGGAATCACGTCATTCAGCAGCGGG
Source organism: uncultured beta proteobacterium (assembly GCA_963828205.1). Taxonomy (GTDB): domain Bacteria; phylum Pseudomonadota; class Gammaproteobacteria; order Burkholderiales; family Gallionellaceae; genus Gallionella. Next base: position 1,089,616 of record CAWHDU010000003.1, on the reverse strand, counting down.
CGCGCCAGGTCGATCGCGTGCGTCAGCGGCAGGACCGACGACACATTATGCAGAAACGGCGGCAACTGGTCGACCGGGAAAAACACGCCGCATAATAACACCATCGGCGTAATCACCAGCGTGAAGTAGTACATGAAGAAGTCGTAGCCGGGCGCCAGGGCGGTCACGATCAGGCCGAGCGATGCGAAGCACAGGCCGACCAGCAGCGCGAGCGGAATGAGCCACAACGTCAGCGGCGCATGCGACAGGCCGAGCAGCCAGATGACCGCCAGCACAGCCATGCCGGCCAGCAGGCTCTTGCTTGCCGCCCAGGCGATTTCCGAGAGTACGATGTCGTCCAGCGTGATCGGCGTGTTGAGGATTGCCTCCCAGGTGCGCTGTTCGTGCATGCGCGCGAAGCCGGAATACAGCGCCTCGAAGCTCGCGCTGTTCATCGCGCTGTAGCACACCGTTCCGGCGGCGAGGAACGCGATATAGGACATGCCGTTTATTTCCGGCAGCATTCCGCCCAGCCCATAGCCAAGCCCCAGCATATAGATCACCGGATCGGCCAGATGGCCGAGGATCGACGAGCCCGCCATTTTCTTCCACACCATGAAATTGCGCCGCCAGATCGGGACGAAGCGCAGGCTCAGGCGCGGCAGTGCGAAATAATTCGTACTCATTTGAACACTTCCGTCATTCCCGCGCAGGCGGGAATCCAGTGATTCAAATATCCCGCGTAGCGGACAAGATCAGAACATTGCCGCGCTATGCGCGAACTATTTAATTGGCTGGATTCCCGCCTGCGCGGGAATGACGAGGTAAGAATCATTCGCGCATCTCCCTGCCGGTCAATTTGAGGAATACGTCTTCCAGATTGGCGGGTCTATGCAAGTAGCGCAGTTCCGGCTGCTGCTGCAATTCCAGCAGCAGCGGTTGCGCATCATTCACATAGCAAAACACCGTTTCGCCGCTTACTTCGAAACGTTGCGCATGGCGCGCCGCATGGCTTTGCGCCCAGGCAGCCGCGTGCTCGCCGAACACCTCGACCACCTGTGGCTCGATGTTATGTTCGATCAGTTCGCGCGGCGAGCCTTCGCTGATGATGCGGCCGTTGTCCATCACCGCGAGGCGATGGCAGAGCCGCTCCGCCTCGTCCATGAAATGCGTGGTAAGCAGCAGCGTCTTGCCGCGCGCGGTCAGCTCGCGCAGGCGTTGCCAGATCAGGTGGCGCGCCTGCGGATCAAGGCCGGTGGTCGGTTCGTCGAGAAAAATGACTTCCGGGTCGTTCACCAATGCGCGCGCCAGGGTCAGCCGCCGTTTCATGCCGCCGGACAGGGTTGGCACCTTTGCATCGCGCTTGCCGGTCAGATTGGCAAACTCCAGCAGTTCCGGCAATCGCGCTTCTATCGCCTTATCGCTCATGCCGAAGTAGCGGCCATATACCAGCAGGTTTTCCGCCACGCTGAAATCTGGATCGAGATTGTCCATCTGCGGCACCACGCCGATATGCAGCCTTGCCTCGCGCGCATGCCTTGGCACGGCATGGCCGAGCAGGCTGAGCTCGCCGCAATCCGGTTCGATCAGGCCGAGCATCAAACGCAGCGTGGTGGTTTTGCCCGCGCCGTTGGGGCCGAGCAGGCCGAAGCATTCGCCCCTGTTGAGCGTGATGTTGACGCCATCCACCACCGCCTGACCGCCATAGCATTTGCGCAGGTTGCGCGCGCTCAATACCGTGCTCGTTCCCTTGTTCATTCACTACCCCGCGCTGCGAAATGCTGCAATACGACCTGCTTGAGCTGGGTCAGCCGCCCGTGGAAAAAATGTCCGGCTCCCGCCAGCACCACAACCGGCAGATGCTGCGGGCGCGCCCAGTGCAGCACTGCATCCAGTTCCACCACCTCATCCAGGTCGCCGTGAATGATCAAAGTATCGGCGGGCGCCTGTGGCATCCCGAAGCGCCCCACGGCGGGCGCGGCCAGCACCAGATGTTGCGGCTGCAATTCTTCGGCGGCGCGCGCCTGCACATAGCCGCCGAAGGAAAACCCGGCGATGATCAGCGGCAGGCCCGGATATTCCCCGCGCATGAAATTGGCGGCGGCAATCGCATCCAGCGTTTCGCCGTTGCCTTCGTCATAACTGCCGGCGCTCTCGCCCACGCCGCGAAAATTGAAGCGCAGAGCGGCAAAACCCAATTCCGTAAAAGCCCTGGTCAGGGTCGTGACCACCTTGTTGTCCATCGTGCCGCCCATCGTGGGCAGCGGATGCGCAACCACGGCGACCGCACGCGGCGCGGCATCGGGCAGGTGCAGCATGCCCTCAAGCTGGCCGGCGGCACCGGCAAGAATTATTTTGCGTTGAGCGGACAAATTGATCCTTGGAAATACGGCATGAAATTTATAGTGCCATCGGATTGGTTGCGATCCGGGCGGCTGCCGGGGTCATTTTTTCTGGATCAGCTCGATCTTGTATCCGTCCGGGTCTTCGACGAACGCGATCACCGTGCTGCCGTGTTTCATCGGGCCGGCTTCGCGCACCACTTTGCCGCCGCGCTGCCGGATATTCTCGCAGGCGGCATGGGCGTCTGCCACTTCAACCGCGATGTGGCCGAAGGCGTTGCCGATCTCGTATTCCTCCACGCCCCAGTTATGGGTGAGCTCGATCACCGCGCCGCTGGCTTCATCGCCGAAGCCGACGAAGGCCAGGGTAAATTTCCCTTCCGGATAGTCGGTGCGGCGCAGCAGTTTCATGCCGAGCACGGCGGTATAGAAGGCGAGCGATCTTTCCAGATCGGTCACGCGCAGCATGGTATGGAGGATGCGCATCAGAATCTTTCCTTTTTTCAGAATGGCCGTTTGTTTGGTAGTCGTCCATACACAGGGTAGGGTAAAATGCCTGCCCGAAAGCGCATTTTATCATTGCCCACATCATGTCCGAATCATTCCCTCTCGTAATGAGCTTTGCCGCCACCGACCCAAGCGGCGGAGCCGGTTTGCAGGCCGATTTGTTGACTATTTCCAGCATGGGCTGCCACCCGCTGTCGGTGGTTACGGCTATCACCGTGCAGGACACCAGCGGGGTGGACGATGTGTTGCCGATCGATCCCGAGTGGGTGGTGGATCAGGCGCGCGCGATGCTGGAGGACGTGCCGGTGGCGGCGTTCAAGATCGGCCTGCTCGGCAGCGTGGAAAATATCGCGGCCATCGCCGAAGTGCTGGCGGACTATCCGGATATCCCGCTGGTGCTCGATCCGGTGCTGGCATCGGGGCGCGGCGACGAGCTGGCGGATGAGGACATGCTGGATGCGATGCGCGAACTGCTGATCCCGCAGACCACCATCATCACGCCGAACAGCATGGAGGCGCGCCGTCTCGCGCTGGACGAAGACAACGAAGAGGACGACCCGACTCTGGAAGAATGCGCCAAACGCATCCTGCGCATGGGCTGCGAGTATGTGCTGATCACCGGCACACATGAACAGACGCCCAAGGTCGTCAATACCTTGTACAGCGAGCATGGGGTGGTAAGCAGCGATAGCTGGGCGCGCCTGCCGGGAATTTATCACGGCTCAGGCTGTACGCTGGCTTCAGCGATTGCGGCGTTGCTGGCCCAGGGTGTAGACGTGCCGGAGGCAGTCAAGGAGGCGCAGGAATATACCTGGCAAACTCTGAGTGCAGGCTTCCGCCCCGGCATGGGGCAGCATATCCCGGATCGGTTGTTCTGGGCGCGCGGCGAAGAGGATGAGCCACAACCTGAACGCCCGAATTGAAAATGGTCAGGGGATTGTATGCCATTACGCCGGACGAATCCGACACGGCTGAGTTGCTGCGCAAGGTGCGCCTGGCATTGCTGGGTGGAGTACGGGTATTGCAATACCGCAACAAGACCGCCGATACTGTGTTGCGTTTGAAGCAGGCCGAAGCGTTGCGCGAACTGACGCGCGGATTTGCCGTGCCGCTGATCGTCAACGACGACGCGGCATTGGCGCAACAAGTGGCGGCGGACGGCGTGCATCTTGGCGGTGCGGACGGCAGCGTCGCGGAGGCGCGCGCGCTGTTGGGCAGCGGCAAACTGATCGGGGTGTCCTGCTATAATCGCTTGGTGCTGGCGCATGACGCGGTAAGTCTGGGCGCGGATTATGTGGCGTTCGGCAGTTTTTTTTCTTCCACGGTGAAGCCCGATGCGGTAGTCGCCACGCCTGATTTATTGCGGCAGGCGCGCCGCGAACTGGCGGTGCCGCTGGTGGCGATCGGCGGGATTACCGTAAAGAACGGCGCACAGTTGCTGGAGGCGGGCGCGGACGCGCTGGCGGTGATTTCGGCTTTATTTGATGCGGTGGACATAGAAGCTGCCGCGCGGGATTTTTCAAAACTTTTTACTGATTAAGAAGCTGTCTTAAAAATTCGCGGGGAGGGATGGATGCAAGGCGCACGGAGCGCAGAAACCGGAATGTACAAATAGTACATGAGGATTTCGAGTACCGCGCAACGCAGCAGACGCCCTCCGCAGCAATTTTTGAGGCAGCTTCCAAGACAATTCGGGACTAGACATCATGACTTCACAGAACCAAATCCTGTTCGAACAATCGCAACGCATCATTCCCGGCGGGGTGAATTCGCCGGTGCGCGCCTTCAAGTCGGTGGGCGGCACGCCGCTGTTTTTCAAGCGCGGGCAGGGCTCCTGCGTGTGGGACGCGGACGGCAAGCGTTACATCGATTACGTCGTTTCCTGGGGGCCGATGATCGTCGGCCACTGCCATCCCGAAGTGGTGAAGGCGGTGCAGGATGCCGCGGCGCAGGGGCTGGGCTTCGGTGCACCGACCGCGACCGAGCTGGAAATGGCCGAGCTGTTGTGCAAGATATTGCCCAGCCTGGAGATGGTGCGCCTCGTGAGTTCCGGTACCGAAGCGACGATGACGGCGATCCGTTTGGCGCGCGGCTTCACCGGGCGCAGCCGCATCATCAAGTTCGAAGGCTGTTATCACGGCCATTCCGATGGCCTGCTGGTCAAGGCCGGTTCCGGCGCGCTGACCTTCGGCCAGCCGAGCTCTTCCGGCGTGCCGGCCGAAATCGCCGCGCTGACCACGGTGCTGGACTACAACGATGCGGCCGGGCTGGAAAAAGCCTTTGCCGAATTCGGCAACGAGATCGCCGCAGTGATTGTCGAGCCGGTCGCGGGCAACATGAATCTGATCCTGCCCAAGCGCGAGTTTCTCGATGCGATGCGCAACCTCTGCACCAAACATGGTGCGGTGCTGATCCTCGACGAGGTGATGTCCGGTTTCCGCGTTGGCTTGCAGGGCGCGCACGGCCATTACGGCATCAAGCCGGATCTGGTCACGCTGGGCAAGGTAATGGGCGGTGGCCTGCCCGCCGCGGCCTTCGGCGGACGGCGCGACATCATGCAATGCTTGGCCCCGCTGGGCGCGGTGTACCAGGCCGGTACGCTGTCCGGCAACCCGGTGGCGGTGGCGGCAGGATTGGCGACGCTGAAACTGGTGCAGGCCCCGGCTTCTACGAAAACCTGACTAGGACAGCCAAGCAGCTTACCGAAGGCTTGAGCGCTTCCGCGAAAAAGTACGGCATCCCGTTCAGCGCACAATCCATAGGCAGCATGTTCGGCGTCTATTTCAGCCCGACCCCGCCGACTTCATATGCCGAAGTCATGGCCAGCGACAAGGCCGCGTTCAACCGCTTCTTTCACGCGATGCTGGAAGAGGGCGTGTATCTCGCGCCGTCGGCGTTCGAGGCGGGTTTTGTCTCCGCCGCGCACAGCGATGCCGATGTCGCCGCAACCATCGCTGCCGCAGACAAGATTTTTGCTGGCTGGTAATGGGGCTGTTTTCGCAGGCGGCTTTTTATACTACGGTCAATCACCTGCGCGACCTGCCGCAACATGGCGGCAGGGAAGTGGCGTTTGTCGGGCGCTCCAACGCGGGCAAGTCGAGCGCGATCAACACGCTGGCCAACCACACCCGGCTGGCATTCACCAGCAAGACACCGGGGCGCACCCAGCACCTCAACTATTTTTCCCTGGGAAAAAATGATGGGGGTGACGGTAATTTCCTGGTGGACCTGCCGGGCTACGGCTATGCCAAAGTGCCGCCGGACGTGCAGCGGCATTGGGAACAACTGCTGAGCGAGTACCTGCAAACCCGCGAGGAGCTGGCGGGTCTGGTGATCATCATGGACGCGCGCCATCCGCTGACCGAACTGGATGAGAGCATGCTGGACTGGTTCGCGCCGACCGGCAAGCCGGTGCATATCCTGCTGACCAAATCGGACAAGCTCAGCAGGCAGCAAGCCACACTGACCCTGAATCGCGTAAAATCGCACTTGGCCGAACATTTTAGTTCCGACATCACGCCCGCAAGCGGGCATGAGTCTTCTCTGAAACTTCGTTTTCCGCAATGCACTGTACAGTTGTTTTCCAGCCTGAAAAAGATCGGCATGGAGGAAGCGGAAGCGGTGATCACCGGGTGGTTGAAGTAAAAATTGCTGCGGAGGGCGTCTGATGGAGCTACTAGCCATTCCACTAGGCTGCCAAAATACAGCCGCCAAGTGGCTGGTTATGCGGTGTTGCGCGGTACTCGCAATCCTCATGTACTATTTGTACATTCCGGTTGCTGCGTTCCGTGCGCCTTGCATACATCCCTCCTCGCGAATTTTTAGGATAGTTGCTGAATAATAAAAAAGCCCCCGGACAAGCCGGGGGCAAAAAGTCTTAACAGGGTTAAGACACCCGCTCAGGGAGGAGAAACGGGGAGTGCCTTACGCCACTCGCAACGTAAGATAAGCGTTTTCTTAAATAGTTCCGGAAAATCCAAAAATTTTAGGGAAAATCATGCAAACACTCGGGCAATACCCTCATAAACGGATGCGCCGCATGCGCCACGATGCCTTTTCGCGTGACTTGATGCGAGAGCATGTGCTTACTTCATCAGATTTTATCTATCCGGTTTTTGTGCTGGAAGGCAGCAACAAGGTCGAGGACGTGAAGTCCATGCCGGGAGTGCAGCGCAAGACGCTGGACTTGCTGCTTGCGGACGCCGAGCAATGCGTGAAACTAGGCATCCCGGTGATGGCGATCTTTCCGGTGATCGACGCGCCGCTGAAAAGCCTGGATGCGAAAGAGGCATACAATCCAAAAGGCTTAGTGCCGCGCGTAGTTGCCGCGCTGAAGAAAAATTTCCCCGAGCTCGGCGTGATGACCGACATCGCGCTCGATCCCTATACCAGCCACGGGCAGGACGGCCTGCTTGACGACAGCGGTTACGTCCTGAACGACGAGACCATCGCGGTGCTGACCCGGCAGGCGCAGACCCATGCCGCTGCCGGCGCCGACATTGTCGCCCCCTCCGACATGATGGACGGGCGCATCGGCGCGGTGCGCGCGGCGCTCGATGCCAACAAGCACATTCACACCCGCATCATGGCCTACTCCGCGAAATACGCCTCCAGTTTCTACGGCCCGTTCCGCGATGCGGTCGGCTCCAGCGGCAACCTTGGTTCCGGCAACAAATACACCTACCAGATGGATCCGGCCAACTCCGACGAGGCACTCTGGGAAGTCGGCCTCGACCTGCAGGAAGGCGCGGACATGGTGATGGTCAAGCCCGGCATGCCCTACCTCGACATCGTGCGCCGGGTGAAGGACGAATTCAAGGCGCCGACCTTTGTCTACCAGGTCAGCGGCGAATACGCGATGCTCAAAGCCGCCGCGCAGAACGGCTGGCTCAACGAACAGGCCTGTGTGCTGGAAGCGCTGCTCGCGTTCAAGCGCGCGGGGGCGGACGGGATATTGACTTATTTTGCGCTGGATGCGGCACGGTGGTTGAGGGAGTAAGGTTGTGCCAACCATCAGCCAGTTCTTCGGAATTGTGATCCAGATGTTCTGGAATGAGCATGCGCCGCCGCATTTTCATTGCCAGTATGGAGAGTTCGAGGCGAGCATTAACATTCGGACATTAGATGTCAAAGAGGGCAAAATGCCCAGACGTGCGTTGAGCCTCGTGCTGGATTGGGCTGAGTTGCATCAGGCGGAATTGCTCGAAGACTGGGCGCTTTGCGAAGCAAAGCAGCAACCCAAACCCATTGCACCTTTGGAGTAGATCATGGCTGCCTACTGGAGAGTAAATGAAGTTCGAGTGATTGACGACTACGCCGTTTGGGTGCGCTTTGTGGACGGTCTCGAAGGCGTGGTTCGGTTTCTCCCCGGATTTTTCCGTGGTGTGTTTTCACATTTGATTGATCCGGCACAATTCAGGCAAGTCACTGTCGTGGGTGGCGCTGTAACCTGGCCGGGCGACCTCGATCTTGCGCCAGATGCTATGCATGAAGAAATTAAACGACACGGCGGCGAATGGGTTGTGGAAAACTGATCGTGATTAAAATTCTTGACGCACGCCATGACGGAAACTTCTTCGTCACGCTGCGATTTTCGGATGGCAGTGAAGGGCATTTTAATGGCGCCGCCTACTTGAAAGATCGTTCGGGCAGTTTGCTGACAGCATTCGAAGACGAGGCGTTTTTCAAACGCTTCTTTATAGACGCGGGCGCATTGTGCTGGCCGAACGGGCTGGAGTTGTCGCCGCAACGGCTGCACGAATTGTGTTTGATGGAAGCCGCTTGACGGCGGAATCGTCGATGTTTCCGCACTGTTCAACGGGCCGGAGGCGGGCGCCTTCGAGGCGTTACGCGATCCCGCTTTTTTTGCGATAGCCTATTTTGATTGCGGAGCGGTCGCATGGCTCAATGGGGCAGACCTCGCTCCCGACGCGATGCACAAGGAAATCCAGCGCTGCGGAGTGTGGCGTGTTCTAGATTGATGCGTGAACCATCCTACGTGTTGTCGGGCGACTTGAAAATGCGGCGCAATGTCCGTTGGTTATTGCGCCCTACGTAGGCTACACCAAGTCAAACAGCAACACCTCCGCGTTGCTCCCCGCCTGAAGACTGACGCGCGCTTCATCGACATACATCAGCGCATCCCCCGCACCCAACTTATGGCCGTTGGCCTGCACGCTGCCGCGCGCGACGTACAGGTAGGCGCGGCGTCCGGCGGGGATGGGATAGTCCAGCGTCTCCGCGCCGTCCAGCAGCGCCGCCGACAGTCGCGCATCCTGATGGATAAGTAGCGAGCCATCCGCCGCATCGGGCGATACCAGCAGGCACCAGCGCCCGCGCTTCGCGTCATTTGGGAACGTCTTCTGCCAGTAGCCCGGCGCAAGCCCCTGCTCGCCCGGCATGATCCAGATCTGCAGCAGATGCACCGGCTCGTCGGATGAAGGATTGAATTCGCTGTGCTGCACGCCGCTGCCGGCGCGCATCAGCTGGATTTCGCCAGCATGGATGTCTTCGCCGTTGCCCATGCTGTCGCGGTGGCGCAGCCGGCCGGACAGGATGCAGGTGACGATCTCCATTTCGCGGTGGCTATGCGTGTCGAAACCTGTGCCGGGCTGCACGATGTCTTCGTTGATGACGCGCAGCGCGCCGAAGCGCATGTGCGCGGGATCGTGGTAGCCGGCGAAGGAGAAGCTGTGCCAGCTTTCCAGCCAGCCGTGATTAGCGTGGCCGCGAGCATCTGCCTTGCGTACTATAATCAAAAAAACCTCCGGAAATCTGCCTGTTGGGCATTACATAATTTACGGCAACTATCCAGCGTTCAGTCTGACGCCCTTCGGCATTGCCCGGGACAGGCTTTGACAGGTTCAGCACAGGGCGCGAGGCGCGTATCGAAGTCCTGTTATTTTAAGGGTGAGCGTGTTACTTATTGTGTAACACTGATCGGCTAATGGATGGCCATTTACAAAAAAATTCTTGCAGCCTCGGCAATATCTCATCCTTTCTCTTGGCTCATGCTTTATTCGTGCCGAGCCTATAACTCCCACGATGAGAAAGATACAAAGACAAGAACCCCATGAAGCTCTGGCAAAAATTCGAGCAAAATGGTTTGCGGCACAGTGAAAGAATGCTGCATAATGAAAAACTTGGAATATAGTGGCAAGGCAAGCTGCGCAGCACGTTTGGGCGGCTCGTTCAGTGTGTTAATGATTTAACCGCTGCAATCGGACGCGTAACCAAAATCCAAAGAGAAAAGTGATGAATAAGACATTTTTAATAATTGGCTTGAGTTTTCTGATTGCAGCTCCTGCACCTGCTGAAAACAAAGCTGTGATAGAGACCGGTTATCCGCCCAAGATAGATATATCGACCCCGGAAAAAGCTTTAAAGACTTATTGGGGTTATTTGGACTGGCGAGATGTAATTACTGCGCCAATAACCGACTTGCCCCCCGTAGCTAAAAAAATTCGTGGGGAATTACTTGCCGGCAAAAGGCTGGAAGACGAAAACAATTTAGACCTGGACCGCATCCATAAACAATTTAATCGCACGATCATCAAGGTTAATAAAATTGCTGACGACAAGGCGGAAATCGATGCAAAAATTACCAATGTTACGCCGTTGCCAGATGCCTACTCTGAAGAAAAATTGCTCAGTGAACTTACCGGGCGGATGAAAATCATTCCCGTTCTTGAGCAAAGAAAAAAAGGCGCCGAGTTCAAATACACCCTCATCAAAGATGAAACCGGCTGGAAAATAGCAGATGTGTTATTTATAAGCAGCACGGGAGGGTTTGCTGTTGTGCAACCCGCGTATATTTTCGAGGCGATTCCCTATTCAACATTCAGACTGACCCCTTAACTGCTAATGCCATGGATTGCTTGTCAGTGTATTGCGTTCATGGTACGCGACTACTGACAAGTTGCTCCGTGTACGCTACGCCTGTTGCAGTGGCAGGAGCACGGGAAATACAAATTAATCTATGCACGAGCTGTGTTAAAGAAGAGATATGACAGGCTCGTAGGTTAACCTCATGCATTAATTCAGATCTACAAGCGTAACTACTAAGAGCGCCTAACATAATGAAATACGGGCTATGCTTTATCATGTTAGGCGCTCTTAGTCTTTCTGCCAAGTGTTCGGTCGCGAATTCGTGGCCGGTGCCTGCCGATCTGGTGAATCGCTTAATATCCTGAAAGGCTGGAATTTTCTCCTGCAGGCCGCGCAGCAAACACCTTTTTCGATTCGTCCCGCTACAATTGTTCGAATGGCATGTCGTAGTGGGTAATCCGGGAGCAGTTGGCAGCGTTAGCGGTGATGGCTCGCGGTTTATATTGGTTCGCGTCTGTGTCTACACAAAATATGCCGCTACCGAAGATACTCTGGTAGAACGGGCTTCGCCGCTCTTGCAGTTTGCCGGCTTATAATAGTGCAAAACGGACAGCGGGAAGCCGCAGGGGCGAAATGCCGCGAGACACTGGCTGCAAACCCCAACGGCACATGGGCGCACAATATCCTTGCCATGATAAAATGCAGCGGTAAAGAATTGGATGGCGCGTGTGCCGCGCAAGAATTGGCTATGGTCATTTGCCCTCTGGATATCAAACTGGCCTGCAACTTGGCAGCCTTGCGCCATACATGAGGCGATCTCGAACGTGCCCGCCAATAGCGCGCAGATTCTGTCGTTTGATCCTGAATTCGTGTCTGCGCAGCGCTTGCGCGCCACACTCACCCATTTATCCATACGGCTTGACTGCGCCAGGCTTAAAGCGCCAGACATAAAGTGTCCAATCCGACCGCTTGGCGTGTATAATTTTTCTTTTATATACTAAATCTGTGAGCGAACCTCTTTCCTTTACGGGTGAGCGTTTTTTGCCCGAGTGTAACGGTGAAATCTGGTATGAACACTGGCACCGCTATGCCTTGGCGCGTCATTTGAGCAGGCATTGCACAGTACTCGATGTGGCCTGTGGCGAGGGATACGGCGCGGCCATGGTGGCCGAAAACGCGGACCGGGTGGTCGGTGTGGATATCTCCGTCGATGCCATTCATCATGCCCATAGACATTATAGCCATCAAGCCAATCTGGAGTTTATTACCGCTTCATGCGACTGCCTGCCGTTTCCTGATGCAAGCTTTGATCTGGCCATTTCCTTTGAGACCATAGAACACATCGAGGCGCAGCAGGCATTTATTGCGGAACTCGCCCGCGTACTGCGCCCCGGTGGAGTGCTAATTCTTTCCTCCCCCAACAAGCGCTTGTATTCCGACGCGCATGACTATCACAACGAATTTCATGTGCGCGAATTGTATCGCAATGAGCTGGAAGACTTGCTGCGCGAGACATTCCCTTATCGCTCCTGGCTGGGGCAGAAATTAATGTTCCATTCCGCCATTTGGCCGGAAAGCCAAACCGTTACGTCAACAGAGTATCTGGTAGGCGATGGCGGACAGGTTGCTGTGAGTCATTGCCCTTCCGCTGAACCCATGTATTACATCGTGACGTGCAGCCGCAATCCATCCATGCTGCCTGCCGCACTGAACAGACTTTCTTTATTCAGTGATACTCCCGAAACAGTTTATCGGGATTATGTCCGGCAAACCAGGCGTGTGATGGAACTGGATCGGCTGCTGATAGATCGCGAACGGCTGGTCGCCGAACGTGACGCCCTCCTGGTGCTGCGAAACGAGCAAATAGATGAGCGTGATCGGATGATCGCCGAACGTGACGCCCTCCTTGCGCTGCGAAACGGGCAAATAGATGAGCGTGATCGGATGATCGCCGAACGTGACACCCTCCTGGTGCTGCGAAACGAGCAAATAGATGGGCGTGATCGGATGATCGCCGAACGTGACGCCCTCCTTGCGCTGCGAAACGGGCAAATAGATGAGCGTGATCGGATGATCGCCGAACGTGACGCCCTCCTGGCGCTGCGAAACGGGCAAATAGATGGGCGTGATCGGATGATCGCCGAACGTGACGCCCTCCTGGCGCTGCGAACCGGGCAGATGGAGGAACACGAACGGATGATCGCCGAACGTGACGCCCTCCTTGCGCTGCGAAACGGGCAAATAGATGAGCGTGATCGGATGATCGCCGAACGAGACGCCCTCTTGGCGCTCCGAACCGGGCAAACGGAAGAGCGCGAGCGGATGATCGCCCTGCTCAACCATGAACTTGATTATCGTGCCAGCCTGGCCTGGTGGTTCAAATCGCCTTGGCGCATCATCAAGCGCGCCATCAAAGGAAAACATTGAAACACCATGACAAACCCTGTAATTGACATCATCATCCCGGTTTACAATGCCTATGACGACTTGCAACGCTGTCTCGACAGCGTGTTGCGCACCATCGTATCCCCATGTCGCCTGATCCTGATAGACGACAAGTCTCCGGATAGCCGTATCGTTGCTTATTTTGAAACCATGCGGAGTAAAGCTGATCCTCGCCTGCTGCTGCTCAGGAATGATGTCAACCTCGGCTTTGTCGGGACAGTGAACCGCGCCATGGCACTGGGCCAGAATGATGTGATATTGCTGAACTCCGATACGGTCGTCACTTCTGGATGGCTGGAAAAAATCCGCCGCTGCGCTGCATCCGACCCGCAAATCGGCACTATCACGCCGTTTTCCAACAACGCGGAAATTTGCTCCTTTCCGGGTTTTTGCCAGAACAACGCGCTGCCACCGGACATGAGTGCGGAAGATGTCAACCATGCCATGGAACATGCAGCCATACCGCTTTATCCGGACATCCCCACTGGCGTTGGTTTCTGCATGTTTATCCGGCGCGCGTTGCTGAATAAAATCGGCCTGTTTGACGCAAAAACCTTCGGGCTGGGCTATGGGGAGGAAAACGATTTTTGCATGCGTGCCGTGCAGGCTGGCTACCGCAATGTTTTGTGCGACGATACGTTCATCCTGCATGTAGGCAATAGCTCGTTTGATAGCAAGAAGGCCGCGTTGGCGCAGGAAAATATGCAGCGCCTGATCGCCAAGCATCCAAACTATCTGAAGGAAGTTACCTCGTTCATTGCCGCGGATCCGCTCAAACCGATACGTGACTTGGCATATTCGTTCATGCATATGCATGGAAAATCTGCCCAGCGGCCCGGCGTGTTGCACGTTTTGCATGGCCGCAAGGGGGGCACCGAGAACCATATCCGCCACTTGATGGCATCTGGCAAGGGGCGATTGCGCCAATATCTGCTCGCCACTTTCGATGATACCTGGATACTGGAGGATGCGAATGGCGAACGGCTAGTGACCTACCATCTCCAGCACGAGCAGGATGAATTGTGGGGTACCCTGCTGGAAAGCCTGTGCGCCGCGTTCAATATTCATATCTGCCATGTGCACCATCTCGCCGGTTGCAGGCTGGGTTTGCTGGAGGCCTTTGCCGTACTGCACATTCCTTATGGTTTTACGGTTCACGATTTTTACCTGGCTTGCCCGACGATAAATTTGTTGGGACCGGACGGCGATTATTGCGGTGCGCAGACCGGCCTGGACCATTGCAGCCAGTGCTTGGCCGCTCAGCCGGATTTTACCGGGATCGGCATTGCCGCCTGGCGTGAAGCGCATCAGAAATTTCTTGGGCGCGCTGCTTTTGTGATTGCACCGTCAGAATGGGCGTCTTCCACATTGCAGCGTTATTTCCCCCGTGCCGATGTTGCTGTAATTCCTCATGGCTCAGGCCATGAGGGAGAGGTGCATGAAGAAATGCTCTGTCCGGTACTGCTCCTGCCCGAGGATGGACGCGAAAATATCGGTGTGTTGGGAGCGATCGGGCCAGTCAAGGGCGCGCGGCGGCTGGAAAAACTGGTAAAGCGCACACGCGAGCGCAATCTTCCGTTGCGATGGGTGGTAGTGGGCTATCTCGACCGCCAGTTTCAAGCATATCAGGATAAGGACAAAGTGCTGACGATCCACGGCCATTACGACTCACGGGATGTTGGAGCGCTGCTGGATCATTACCAGATTCGCATGGTGGTGTTCCCTTCCGCCGGCCCGGAAACCTATTGCTACACCCTAACGGAGGCATGGCAATCAGGGCGCCCGGCGCTGGTGCCGCCGATCGGCGCCTTGGGCGAGCGCGTAAGCGCAACGGGTGCGGGGTGGCTGATGGAAAATTGGCAAGATGAGGATCGGATACTCGACCAGATTCTTTCTATCCAAAAACCGGGACACGGGGCGGATTTAGACCGGGCAATACGGGCGGCACAGGCGGTCGATCTATTTCCGCTTACCCTGATGGCCGAAAACACCGAGCGTACTTATGGACATTTGATCCAGCCCGCTGCGAGCCATGCCCCGATGCCGAATATGCGCCTGTATCAGGCAGTGAAAACCGCTTCAGGCTCAGACAATGAAAGGGAAGCGGAAAAACGGCCCCAGCGCGCCTGGTGGGACAAACTGCTATTCGCGCTGGCGCATGTTGCGCTACGTTTGCGCTATACCCTGTTAGGGCGATGGCTGTACCAAGCGGTGCCGGTGCGTTTGCAGCAGGGATTGAAGCGCCGCCTTCTAGGGTAGGTCTGTGCGGTATTTGGCCCCATCTGGAAGCGGAATGGCGGATGGTGGTCAAAAATTGAAAAGCAAGGAAATCCAATTTTATGAATACGGCGGCGGAGTGGTTTCAGCGCGGTGTTGCGCAGCAGAATGCTGGCGATCCTTTCGAGGCGATCAATTGTTATGGCCGCTTTATTGCTCTGGGCGGAAAAACTTTCGCGGTGTGTTACAACTTGGCCTTTGCCCTGTTGTCCATAGGAAAAGAGGATGAGGCGCTGGCAAATTTTACTGAGGCCGCTCGCCTGAATCCGAACTTCGCAGAAACGCAACATTATTTAGGCAATATTTTCCTGAAACGCGAGCGGCTGGAAGAGGCGCAGAATTGCTATGAACGCGCGCTGACAATCAACCCGGATCTGGTTGACGCGCATTTTAACCTGGGGTTGGCACTTCAAAAGCGCGGAGCACCTGCCCAGGCAATCGAACATTTTCGCGCCGTTTGTCAATTAGCGCCGGATCGCATGGACGCCTGGATCAATCAATGCGTCCTGCTATTAGTCCACAAGCGTATTGAAGAATGGCTGGAAGCCTTTCTCGCCTTTGAAAAGATGGCACAACCCTCGTCCTTCCTGGTGCTGACGGGGCTGGCAAGCTGCCGCTACTTGGGTGATTTCGAACGCGAGCAGCGTTACCTGGAGCAAGCGCTTGATTGGCAATTTGGCCCTGGCGACACGGATATGGTATCCAGATTGCTGGGGATGATCCAGTATTTCGATGTCGGGCAGGAGCAGCTACTTCGGCTATATCAGCGCTACAACACGCTTGCGTCTCGTAGCCACTCCCCCGATATGTCATTTCTGCCGCCGCGCCGGACTCGTGGCGATAAATTGCGCGTGGGTTATCTTTCCCCGGATTTTCGCGCCCATATAATGGGCTTTCTCATGGCGGAAGTTTTCAAACGGCATGACAACAGCCGATTTGAAATTTATGCCTACTCTCTCGCAGAACCTTCGCTTGACGATGCAGTCACGGCGAATTTTAAGGCGCAAAGCCACAAGTTCATTTCCCTCGCCGGATTAAACGAGCAGCAGTCCGCGCGGCTTATCGCAGAAGATGACCTGGACATTCTGGTGAACCTGGGGGGGCATGCATCTTACGCCAAGCCGATCATCCTGAAATACAAGCCAGCGCGTATCCAAATTACCCACCTTGGCTATCCTGGAGCGCTGGGGCTCGATACGGTTGATTACAAGCTCACGGATGCCTGTGCAGATCTGCCGGAAAACGCCGATTTCCTTGTCGAGAATTTGCTGTTCAAGGAAGGTTGTATTTTCCCCTTTCGCCATGTCGAGCCTGCGCGGGATCACGGCTATTCACGTGCGGCTCTGGGCTTGGATGGCAAGGTTGTGTTTGGCGTGTTCGCCAACATCATGAAGTTAAGTCCGCGCTGCCTGTCAACCTGGCGTACGGTTCTTGATAAAGTCGAGAATGGTATGCTGGCTTTATCTCCCTTGGATGCGGGAGAATATCCAAGCCTGATTCGGCAGTTGGAGGCGGCTGGAATTCCGGGGGAAAAAATTGTCTTTATCCCCCCTCCAAAAGACGAGAGTATGGGGCGTACCCGGTACTATCTGGTGGATATCGTGCTCGACACTTTTCCTTATAGCGGCGGTGATACTACGCTCGCCGCCCTCGACATGGGGATACCCGTTATCACCCTGGTGGGTAAACGCCATAGCGAAAGGACTTCTTACAGTATTCTGAAAAATCTGGGAGTTGAATCCACCATTGCGGCCAGTGAACAGGAATTTGTCGCCATTGCCCGCCACTTGGCGACTGACCTGGCATTCCTCGAAAATGTGAAAAATGAAATCCATGCAGGGCTGGAAAATTCGCCGCTGGTGGATATGGATGCATATGTTCGCCATCTTGAAGGAGCTTATCTGCATGCTGCCGAAGAAAAATTGCTCTTTTCCTGCCCTGCCGGAAAGTTGACGGCAGGAGAATTGAAATCCCTGTTTCAGGATGCGTTGCGGCTCCATCAGGCAAATCAATTACCGGAAGCCGAGCAGCTTTATCGCAAGGTTCTGGATGACCAGCCGGAATACGCGCCGGCTTCCTATATGCTGGGCATGCTGTTCAGGGCGCAGGGTGAAACGGAACCTGCTCGTTCCTGTCTCGATCGTGCAATCAGGCATGCGCCGCACTTTGCCGATGCATGGGCGGCATTGGGGCGGCTTGATTATGCCGAGGGCAGATATGCAGAAGCTGCCGATGCTTTTCGCCATGTACTCGGCGTCAAGCCAGCATCAATAGGCATATTGAATGATCTGGGGCTGGCGCTGAACCACCTGGGGCAGACCGCTGAAGCCGTTGAGATATTGCGCCAGGCAGTCACCGCCATGCCCAACGACGCCAATAGCCGTTTTAACCTGGGTGTGGCTTTCCAGAAACATTCCATGGTGAATGAGGCGATCGCCGAATACAGTCGAGCCATCATGTTGCAGCCCGGCAACGCCGATGCCTATTTTAATCTTGGGGTGGTGCTGCAGGAATTTGGGCAAGGAGAAAGGGCTGCGGAATATTATCGCAAGGTACTGGAACTACAGCCCGGGAATGCCTCGGCATATCGTGCATTGGGTGAGGTACTTCTGGCTGGTGGTAAAATCGACCTTTGGCTGGGAAATTTCCAACGGTTTGAACGGCATTGCGAAACAGGATTACAGCTTGCCCTTTATGCTCTTGAAACATGCCAATATCTTGGTGCGACGAAAAAAGGCGAGCACTACCTTAATGGATTGCTGAAAGAAGCATACCCGCCCAAGGATCTGAATGATTTGCTGGATGGCATTTCTCAACTATTGTATTTATTGCTGTTTTTTGACGTGGACGAGCGCCAGATGTTGCATCTCTATGAGAGATATAACCTGGCACTGAAACAGGCCTTCCCTGAGCGCACGGTTTTGCCTGAAATACGCAGTCCCGGAAAAATTCGCCTAGGTTACCTTTCGGCCGACCTGCGCAATCATGTCATGGGAAAGATGATGTATCAGGAAATATGCCGTCATGATGCATCCCGCTTCGAAATTTATTGCTATTCACTGTCACACGTGCAGGATGAATGGACCGGCAAGTTTATGGCAACGAGCCATAAATTCGTCAAACTTAAAGCACTGGATGACGTTGCGGCGGCGAATCTGATCGCACAGGATGAACTGGACATCCTGGTGGATTTATCCAGTCATACACAAGGAGCCTCTCCGGGTATTCTGGCGATGAAACCGGCACGAGTCCAGATCACACACATCGCAAGCGCTGGTGCGGTAGGATGTGACGCAATCGACTACAAACTGACCGATCATTTTGCCGATGTGCCGGATAGCCAGAAATACCTGATTGAAACGCTATTGCCGATGCGGGGCTGTGTTTATCCTTATCGCCACATCCCCCCCGCCCAAAATCATGGCTATGAGCGGAGCAAGCTCGGATTGCCGGAAAATGCGGTAGCCCTGGCGGCATTTGTGACCTTGATGAAACTGAGTACGCGCTGCCTTGCGATATGGCGCGCAATTCTGGAGCGTTTGCCGATGGCGTACCTGGTGTTTTCACCCTTTAGTGCCGAGGCGCGGCCATATTATCTGAAGCGGGTCAAGGAAGCCGGGATTGACGCTTCGCGCGTCGTATTCATACCTGCCGGATCCGATGAATCCGTCAATCAGGGACGCTACAGCGTGGTGGATATTTCTCTCGATCCTTTCCCCTACGGCGGTACGAACGGAACACTTGAGGCTCTGGACATGGGCGTTCCCGTGGTGACCTTGTGCGGCAAACGGCATGGAGAGCGCTCATCGTTCAGCATTCTGAAGAATCTCGGTGTGACGGGGACGATTGCGCAAGGCGGGCAGGAGTATGTTGAGATTGTTGTACGATTAGCAACAGACCGGGGATTTCACTCCGCGATCAAGGAAAAAATTCTTGCCGGGCTTGCGCAGTCCCCCTTGGTGGATATGGATGCCCACGTACATAACCTTGAAACGGTCTACATCCAAGCACTCAGAGAAAAAGCGGTGGAAGGTTTTAATTGAAACATTTTCCATCGTCGCTCCGCGCACTCGAGCAAAGTGTTCATTTTGCGTGATTTAGCGTCACGTTGCTCACTTTCTTGCGGAATTCGTCGGTAATTTCTCGCGCCTGCTGTGAGTTGGCCACCAACCTTGGGGTAATCATCATGACCAACTCGGTGCGGTCGTGGTTGATATTTTGTGCACCAAACAGCGCGCCAAGCACAGGAATCTCTGAAAGAAGCGGCAGTCCGCTGCTGGCGTTGGATTTTTTATCGCTGATCAGCCCTCCCATTACCATGGTCTCCCCCGCCTGAACAGTAACGGTGCTTTGTGCCGAACGCTTGCTGATGGTGGGTGAGTCAATGCCGGAGGTCACGGTCTTGGTGGCGTTGCTAACCTCCTGGCTGATCTCCATGGTGACCAGCCCGCCGGCATTAATGTGTGGTGTCACAGACAGCATGATGCCGGTATCGAGATACTGAACCGAACTGATTACGCCGGTGGTTCCCGTCGTGGCAACCGCTGTCGCCAGCGCCTGTGTCTGGCTCACCGTGGGCACCTGGTCACCCACCTGGATTTTGGCAGTGTGGTTGTCAGACACCATGATATGCGGCGAGGAAATGATGTTCAGCTTGGAGTTGGCCGCAAGGGTATTCAGCACCGTCTTGATGGAGCCCGCAGGATCCAGCCAGGCATAGGAAAAACCGGGACTCAGCTGAGAGATGCCGGCCGAGCCGGTGTCGAGGAAGCCTTTGCCCCTGGCGTGGGTGTTTAAATACCACTCCAGACCAAAGGAAAATTCGTCGCTCAGGGAAACTTCTGCAATTGTCACTTCGATCAGCACTTGGCGCGGAATCACGTCAAGTTTGCGGGCCGCATTCGTGATGATTTCGTATTCCGGCGGAGTTGCCAAAATCAGCAAGGCGTTATTATCCTTGTCCGCGATAATTTTTGTCGCCCCGCCAACTGAGACGGCTACACCTTCATGACCTCCAGATGGTGCGCCTCCAACTGCGGATCCGGAGGATTTGATTTCGCCCGGTTTAAGTCCAGGAGCCAGCGAAGGTGGCGATGCCGCACCTTGGGAGGCTTGCTTGCCAAATGCCTGGCCAAGTAAAGTCGCCAATTTTTCTGCCTTACCGTTCTGCACTTGGTAAACATAAAGCTGCGCTCCGCCGTCCGCTGCTCCTGAACGGTCCAAACGCTCCACCCAGACGCGCGCCTGCTCCAGGTATTTTGGCTGAGGTGTAATCACAAGCAGGGCGTTCAAGCGTTCGATCGGAATAATACGGAGTACACCGGACAATGGGCTTTGCGCCTTGTCACCAATAATTTTCTCAACTTCGGAGAAGGCGGTTTTGACATCCACTCTTGTTAGCGTGAACAGACCGACGGACATGCCGGCAATCCAGTCAACATCAAAAATATCGATGGTTTCCATGAGGTGGCGCAGCTCGCGTGCGTTGCCGCCCAAAAATAGCATGTTGCGCGTATCGTCCACACGCACGATGCCGCCCTCGGGGGTGAACGGCTCCAGAATCTTGACCATTTCGCGCGCGGAAATAAATTTCAGCGGAACGATCTGTACGCTATACCCGGGGGGCAATGGCTTGTTCATGTCGTTCACCTGCGGCGTCAGCGCCCCTTTTGTCGCGGTAGCAAAGGGGTTGACGTGAAACACGCCGTCCGATTCGCGCACCAGCGAGGCGCCATTCATGCGCAACACCGCCTCCAGCGTCGGTACCAGCGCGCTGCGTTTAACCGGATGGCTGGAATGGATATTGACAACGCCTTGAACCCGAGGATCGATAAGGTAGCTTTCGTGCATGATGTCCACCAGCACGATCTTGACTACTTCCCTCAGGTCTGCGCCGTCGAAATTGAGCATAACTTCTTCACCGCTTTCAGCATCTGCGGCCAGAGTTGGCGCGGGCTTAACGAAAACCCCTGTACCCGGATACAGCTTGGATATGTTGCCCGCCGCTCCCTCTGTTTTGGGTGTATCCGGTTTTGAAGCCGCTTTAATGGCTTTCCCTTCGTCCGAGGAGCCAATCAATTCATCAGTTTTAGCTGCGCCCGCCTCTGCTTTAAGTATACTTTCAGGGGTGGATGCGCACCCCGGCAGCAGGGCGATCAACAGTGTGGCAAAAAGCCAACTTGGGTGAAATTTTTTCATGTTCATTTCATTCCTTAATAAATTGTCAGCTGACTACGGCATACCGGAAGAAGTTTATCGTTAAACTTTGCATTCGAATGATTCATCAAGCGCGGCTAGATAGGCGGTATCCCATGTGTTGCGCGCCTTTCATTAATCTGTGCCCGTCCAAGCTCCGCTGGGGGCATGCTGCTTGCAGCAGGCTGGGGAGGAGCAGGCTGCGGCTGGCCCGCTTGAACCGGGGCGGCGGTTTTAGGCGCAACCGGCGACGGCATGGGCACGGCAGGCAGCTTGGTCAGCGGCTGTATCTTGAGCACCAATTCCTCAGTGTCGTCATATTGGGTCAGCGCCACTTTCTCCGGATAAACATTGGCCACCGTTATACCCTTGATTTCCTTGCCCTGCTCGACGCGGATGGCTTTTCCAGTGGCAACCTCACGCAACAAGGCGATGCTTTTGTCCTTGGTAATCAGCGCCCCAAGCAGGACGAACTGTCCCTTTTGCATCGCCGGCTTGGGCGGGGCGGGCGGCGGCGGCGGGCGGCGGACAGGAATAAACATCGGGCGCGCCGTGGTTTCAGCAAATCCCTGTTCCAGCGGGAGCAGAGTAAATTCCGGCTGGATCGTATAGTCCGCGCGCGTCTCTTGAGCCGGTTTCGGTACCGGCAAGGGCGGGCGGATGCGCCGCCCCCAGTCCGACTCCAGTCCGATTACGAGGGCGAGGGCAAGATAAGCCGCCCCAAAGCCGACCGCCTTCACAATCCACGGTTTCCTTGCGCCCGTCATTACTTTGCGCCCCGCACGGCGAAGCCTGCCACGTCGAATTGCACGAAAAATTCCGGCTCCGGCCCCATAGCATTCGCGCCACGTAACGCCTGCCAAACTGCGGAGCGAATGCTGACATTATCCAGAATTAAATAAGGGGGGCGCGTTTCAAGGGTGTAGAAAATTTTCTGGGCCGCGCTGATCCTTGCATTCATTTGAATATTGACTGTCACCTTGCGGTAACTGCCATCATCCTTGTGTTCGGGAATCTGCATGGAAACAATTTTACCGCCGTTACTCTCGACCACTCCTTTGGCGATTTCCTGCACTTCGGAGGCCGCCAGGGCGGGAACCGCATTTTTCAGGAAAAAACCGCGCGTTCCCTTGGCTTTCAGTGTTTCAATCTGTTTGGTCAGGTTAGGCGCTGCGGCACCAATCCGGGAATAGCGCCCCAGCAGTTCAAGTTGCTGTTCGACGGCCTGGTTGTAATGGTGATGCAGCCAGAACACCGGTGCGGTGATGATGGCAACGATCAGCGCGACCATCGCCAGCAACAGGGAAAGTGCCAATATCCTGCTTTGCCGCTGAGTCAGGGTTCGAATTTTCATGGTTTGCTCCCCGTGCGGGTGGCTGGCGCGGAGATCGGTTTAGCCTCGGTTTTTGTGACATCAGGCCTGCTATCGATTTTTGCCGCTTCGACTGTAGCTGGCATCTGTTTGCCCGCCTTGTCTTTTTCCTGCACCGCTGGCACCGCTGATGCGACCGAGGCCGTTGCCATTCCTGGTGCCGCAGTTTGGCTTGGCGCAGGCTGGGCGACCACGTGCTGCCCCTGCGTCAGGGGCTCGGTTTCAGCGCGCGGCAATGGCCGGGTTTCTGCCGCAAGCTGAAAACGCTCGCTGTTTGCGCTCTGGCCTTTAGTCAGCGGTGCGCGGAAACTGGCGTTATGCAGCGTTTTCGCTTGCTCGAACAGCCCCGACAGCTTGGAAGACGAAGCGGTCTCCCCCTGTATCTGCATTTCCTTGCCCTTCAGGTCAAACTGCTGCACCCAGGTATCATCAGGAAGAATGCGGGTGACATCATCCAATACAGCTACCACGGGAGGTGATTCGCGCTTTTTGTCAAGTAAATAGTTGTATTCGGCCATCAGTGTTTCGAGCTGACGGCGCAAGTCTTCCGCCACCGTCGCCTGCTGACGAGCCTCTTTCAGCAGTGGGCGCAACGCCAGCACGGTTTCCCGTTTTTGCCAGATGGGCAGTACCAGTGCGATGCAGAGCATGGCCAACACCCCGGATGCCAGTGCGGTATTGAGGCGCGACAACCGCGTATTCTTGCCTTTTTGCCGCTTCCCCGCAGGCAAAAGGTTGCACGGGACATCCTCCATCACATCGCCGGCCACCAGTACTGCGGTCACCTGCGCTCCCCAGGACGCAAGCTGGCGTAGCGGCTCATCTACCGCTGCCTGCGGCGCAACGGCCAGTGACACTTCAAGCTGTTTGTCGTGACGTACAAGCCTATAGTCAAAATACACCTGCTCGGCCTTGAAAGGCGTGTAGCGATCCATTTCAAAAGCGATGACTTGACGCAGGTTTTCCTCCGCCTCGACCGGCAGGGACAGTTTTTTGCGCAGCACCTGCTCAGGCGGCAGGCATAAGACAATTTCGTCTTTCTGCCAGATGATTTTATTAAATTCGGACTGAAATGCCTTCTTTTGCCCCGCCGCATCCAGGGAAGTCATGTCCAGCCGCACTGTTTCGGTTGTTTTTCCTGCCGCCCTGCGAGAAAACGTAACATGTGCGCCACTGATTTCAACCAATACCCAGCGCTCCATCGGGCTTTTGGATGCGCCAGGAAAAACGAGCCGGATCATGGCCGACAGCTCGCCGAGCCACCAGTCAAGGAAGCGGTTCAGCCCAAGGCGCTGTTTCAAACGCTGCAAGCTTTTGCGGTAATCGGCTCCAGCCATTTTATTCATCGGACTTCAGCGACAGGCGCGGGGCGCCCTTCTTTCCACGAAAGAAACGCGATCGGGTGCTTCGCCTCTCCACTACGGCGGGCAACCGCTTCGCGTACGAAAATCGCGCCGTCAGGCATTCGCGCCTCAGCGCGAATGTTGATCACAGAGTTCACCGCCGCGGACATGAAGGCGGCACCGGCAGGAAAGGGCTGCGGCGCCTGGCCGCTTGCCAGACTGTCATTGCGTTGTGCGATGTAGGTATCCACTTGGGCGGCCTCCACGTCGGGAATTGCCAGCAACACGCCTCTCGGCGCAACCAGCGTGTTGATGCCGGGCTGCCAAGAGTGGACGGTAATGAGTGGGGCGATGCGTAAATAAATATCAGGGGTCATTCCCAGCACTTGTTGCAGTTGTTCCACCGCCTCAAAGGGCGCGTTGTCGGGTTCATATTTCAGTCCCGCCATTTGGTACGCCTCGCGTTCCGCACCATTGAGGCGCGGCAGCGAATCCGCGTCGCGCCAGTCGAGAATGGCATCGAGCAGTTGCGCGGCTTTTGCGGCCTCCACCCCGACGGAAAGGAGCAAACTTTTGAGCAGGGCATCCGAGCCCGTATTGATATCAATCTTACCAGATTCGTCCATCATCACGACTTTAATTTTTGCGCCGTCCTTTTCCCATTGCCTCTCTCTTCCGTCCGTTTTCCAAGTGTTGGCATCCGCCGCAGGCTTGAAGATTTCATACAACGCCCGATGCACCGCGCCGTTCGCCATTGCTTCCGCTTGTGATGCCGATACCGCGTTGCGCACCGCCAAGGTTTCGGTGCGCATCGCAAAAACAAAATTTCCCGCAATCACGGTCAGCAGCATCACCGTCCACAGCACGATCACCAGGGCCACACCCCGCTCTTTGTTCCGCCGCATCATTCAGTTCATGCAGCGCATGTAAAAGGAGCTCCAAGCACATCCCTTTTCCACGATCAGTGGTACCACAAGATCGGGCCAGTCGCGCCCATCGCTCAACTTGACCCGGATACGAACCAGCAGGGGCAAGCGTAGCAGGTCATCCCATTTCCCCTGCCAGCCTGGTTCGCTTTCCGGCGTTGCGCCGCCGAAATAGGAAATGCTCATTTTTTCGACATTGTCAGCCAGCACTGATTTCTCGCCCTGTTCCAGGCTGGTAAAATCCTTTGCCGCAGGACTGGGCAGCGCACGTTTCATAATCAGGCGTTGCCCTCCTTCCCAATTTTCCAATTCCAGCCCAAGCAAATAAAGCCCTCCCCCGCTGGCCTGCGCCGGCAGCGGGGCGACGAACCTCAGAGCATCGGATGCCCCGGCAAAGGCCAGTCTGGCATCGGCTTCTTTTTTCCAGCGCAAAGGATAAGCCTGACTCAGTTCGCGCCGCATAAAACTCTGGATGGCGCGCAACTGGGTGGAATCATCGGCCCGCTTATCACCGCTGTCCCAGCTTCTGGAACCCAAGCGAAGGCCGCCAAACAGCAATGTTAGGATCATGCCAAGCAGAACCATGCCAATCAACAACTCCAGCAGGGTAAACCCTTTTTGCGCTCCCATCATGATCCCGGTCCCGGCGCTGGCATCAATTGCAGCGTACTCAAACCAACTTCCCGCGATCCGCCGCCTTCCTCTCCCCACACAACCCTGACCCGGATTTCCATTAGCCTGACCGGCAGGCCTGCGCCAGGAGCCCCGACGTCATCGACCCATGGGTGGATCGTGCTACGCCAGCGGTATTTTCCGTCGAACTCGCCTCCGGCCTCTCCTTCCAGCGGCTGCACGCTCAGTTCAGCCAGCCTGGATTCTGCCAGCAACACCGCGCGGCTATAGTCATCGGCGAGGGTGGCGTTGCGCAGGCCACCGGAAAAAATCCGCATCATGACGCTCAGTGTCAGCGCCAGAATCACGAAGGCAACCAGTACTTCAAGCAGGGAAAAACCACCGGTCGCGCGCTTCATCATCAATCCAGTATCTTTACCCGGCCAGTCATCCAGTCCACGTCCACCGAATACTTGCGCTCGCCCCGGGAAAGCGTCACCCGGCCGCCTGTGGAACTGCCGTCAGGGTAAAAACGGATGGCGCCGGTTTTGGCATCCACCAGTTCTGACTGAGCAGTGAACAAGCCAACTTCAATTTTTTCCGGAAAGCGGTAAACTCGCTTGTCCCCGCTCAACTCAAACTGGCGCTGCTCGACATCCACGGTCAAGGCGACCTCATTTTTGCGCGCTACCGCCTCGCTACGCGCCTTGCGCAGTCCAGCGGCAATCTGACGCGCGGCGGCTTTGAGCTCCGCGCCGGACATCCCGGCAGAAATTATCGGCGCCGTCATCCCATAGGCCAGCGCCATAATTACCATTACCACCAGCATCTCTACCAGGGTAAAGCCCCGCTTTGTATTGGCCAGAGACATTACCAGCTTGTCAGGTCCTTATTCTCGCCGTCACCGCCCTCCCTGTTATCCGCCCCGAGGGAACTCAGGTCATAGAGGCCATGCTGACCCGGCGAAACATAACGATATTCGTTGCCCCAGGGATCCTTGGGTACGGCTTTTTTCTTCAGATAGGGTCCGTTCCAGCCGGTCAGTCCGGACGGCGCCTGCACCAGGGCCTGCAGCCCTTCCTGGGTGTTGGGATAGCGCCCTGTCTCCAGTTTAAAAAGATCCAGCGAAGCGCCGAATTCCTCGATTTGCAGTTTGGCGGAATCCGATTTTGCCCCGCCCAGGTAATTGATTACCTTGGGTCCGGCCAGGCTGGCCAGCATGCCCAGAATGACCAGCACCACCAACAGTTCGATCAGGGTAAAGCCATGTTGCGGCTTGCCAGGGCATTTACATTTCATAATTTAATCTTCCCCACAAAAAATTCAAAAAAACTACATCGCCAGATCATTCACGCTCAATATCGCCAGCAGCACCGACATGATAATGCCGCCGATCACCAGACCCAAGCCCAGGATCAATACCGGTTCCATCAGGGCGAGCATGCGCTTGACTGCATTCTGCACTTCGCGGTCATAAACGTCGGCGATGCGGATGAGCATCTCCTGCAACTTGCCGGTCTCCTCGCCCACCATCACCATGTGCACGGCCAGCTTGGGGAACAGGCCGGTTTCCATGAGCGGCTTGCCCAGCCCCTGGCCTTCCTTGAGCTGCGCGGCAACGGTACCCAGCCCCTCCGATAGCACGGTGTTGGTCAAGGTCTCCTTGGTGATGGAGAGCGCAGTCAGCAGCGGCACGCCGTTGCCGGTCAGAGTGCCGAGGGTGCGGGCAAAACGCGCAGCTTCCAGTTTTGCCACCAGATCGCCCACCAGAGGCAGCGCGAGAAAACGTTTGTCCCATTTGTAACGGGTTTCAGGCTGCTGCATCTGGCGCGAGAACCAGGAATAAATTCCGATTGCGCCCAGGATCAATGCCCACCAGTAGTGCTGCACAATATCGCCGGCGGCGATGACGATCTGCGTGGGCAGGGGCAGCGCCTTGCCCGATTCCTCGAACATCTGGGTAAATTGCGGCACCACCCACACCAGCAGAACCGCAACCGAGAGCACGGCCACGCCGACCAGAATCGCAGGATAGATGAGGGCGGATTTGACGGTTTCCCTGAGCTCTTTCGATCGCTCCATGAACTCGTTGAGGCGCTGCAGCACTACGGCCAGCGCGCCGCCCGCCTCGCCGGCGCGGATCATGTTGAGGTAAAAACGCGAAAACACGCCGGTCTGCGCTTCCATCGCCGCCGACAGCGCCGCGCCGCCGCGCACGTCGTTGCGCACCTGCGTCAGCAACTGCATCACTTGCGGGTTGGTGGACAAGCCGATCAGGATGCCCAGCGAGCGATCCAGCGGCAGCCCGGCGCGCAGCAGGGTGGCGATTTCCTGGGTAAATACGGCAATATCCGCTTGAGAAATTCTGTTTTTACGGAACAGGTTTTTTCCGGCGCCGCCGGAACCGGAACCGGCGCTGGCAGACGCCTCCTCCACCCGGATCGGAATCAGCCCCATACCCTGGATGCGTTCAACCACGGCGGACTGGCTGATGCCTTCCATTTCACCTTCCTGGGCATCTCCGGCCGGCGCTGCCGCCTTGTAGCGATACAGCGGCAAGGCTATTCCTCCCGCGTCACGCGCAGGACCTCCTCGATGGTGGTGATGCCCGCCACCGCCTTGCGCAGCCCATTCTCGTACATGGCCTGCATTCCCTCGGCGATCGCCTGCTGGCGGATTTCGCCTGCCGTGACATGGCGCATCACCATGCCGCGGATGGCATCCGACATGACCAGCATTTCCAGAATGCTGACCCGGCCCATATAGCCGGTGCCGCTGCAGTGATCGCAGCCCACCGGGCGGTAAAGCATGATCGGATTGTTTTTGGTGTAGCGCCTGAGCTGCATTTCTTCCATCACCTCGGGCAGCGCCGGGTAGGCATGGCGGCACTGGGTACACAGGGTGCGCACCAGGCGTTGCGCCAGGATGCCGTTCACGGTGGAGGTCAGCAGATAATCGTCCATACCCATGTCGAGCAGGCGGTTGATCGTGCTCGCGGCATCGTTGGTATGCAGGGTGGACAGCACCATGTGGCCGGTCAGCGCGGACTGCACGGCGATTTGCGCCGTTTCCAGATCGCGGATTTCGCCGATCATGATGATATCCGGGTCCTGGCGCACGATGGAGCGCAAGGCGCTGGCGAAGGTCAGGCCGATCTGGGGTTTGACCTGAACCTGATTAATGCCCTCCATCTGGTATTCCACCGGGTCTTCCACGGTGAGTATCTTGAGGTCGGGGTTATTGAGCTTGTCCAGGGCGGTGTACAGCGTGGTCGTCTTGCCCGAACCTGTGGGGCCTGTGACCAGCAGGATGCCGTGCGGCTGCATCAGCACTTCCATGAAGCGTTGCAGCACGTCCGCATCGAAGCCCAGCGTTTCGAAATCCAGCGCAGTGCCGCTCTTGTCGAGAATCCGCATCACCACGCTTTCGCCGTGCATGGTGGGCACGGTCGACACGCGCAGATCGATCTCCTTGCCCTGGATGCGCAGCTTGATACGCCCGTCCTGTGGCAGGCGGCGCTCGGCGATATCCAGGCTGGCCATGATCTTGATGCGCGAGATCACCGCTGCGGAAAAACGGCGCGGCGGGGATTCCACTTCGTGCATCACGCCGTCCACGCGATAACGCACGATCAGGCGGTTCTCGAACGGTTCGATATGGATGTCGGAAGCGCGCGCCTCCAGCGCGTGGCTGATGATCAGGTTTACCAGGCGGATGATGGGCGCCTCGGAAGCCAGATCCTTGAGTTGCTGCAAATCCTCGTTGCCGGTTTCTTCCTCGCGGGTTTCGACTTCGCCCACAATCTGGTCCATGGAAGATTTGCCGCTGCCGTACAGGCGTTCGAAGGCTGCTTCCAGTTCTGACGGGACGGCCAAGCGCGGGACGATCTTGCGATGCGTCACCAGGTGGAAAGCGTTGATGGCATATTCGTCCTGAGGATCCGTCATCGCCAGCACCATCCGATCGGCGTCCTCGTACAGGGGCAGCGCTTTCGCTTCCTTGATAAACCTGACCGAGGCACACTCTTCCAGCACGGGCAATTCGGGATAGTCGGTCACAGCCACCACAGGCATATCCATCTGCGCGGACAACGCCTCCACCACCTCGCGCTCCGCTATCATTCCCGTCCTGATCAGGATGGCGCCGATGCGCTCCCGCTTATCCGCTTCCTGGAGGCGTAGCGCGAGTTCGAGATTGGCTGCATCCAGCTTGCCGCGTTCGATCAGAATTTCCCCCAGGCGCTTGGTCAATTGCTTGGCTTTCTGTGTGCAAATAAAGCGTTGTATTCTAACACAAATGAAATTTTATTAGTGCCAGAATCCCTCCCGATATGAAACGAGTGAAGGGTTTAACGCACAAATCACATAAATCAAAGGTGGCGCCGAATCCATGCTGAACCGGATTGTCCGCGTCGGGCATGGTCATATCAAGCGACTGCAAGCCCGTAGCGACGGTTCCACCCGGCGGGGCCGGGTGCGTTGCAATTCCCAATCAGTTTGACCGTTATTGCCGGAGAGAAAAATTCTCATGATGGGCGAGCTACAGGAGGGAGCGGTATTTTTTTTGCAGCTTCAGCACACCGGGAACATAACTCAGCGTTTCACGGTAAGGCGGGATACTGTAGCCGTGCCTGATGACGGCATTTTCCCCCGCGTTGTAGGCGGCCACGGCCAGCTCGAGATTGTTGTCAAACAGTTGCAGCAGGTAGCTGAGATACTTCGTGCCGCCGCGAATATTCTGCGCCGGGTCAAGGCTGTTTTCGACACCGTAGCGCCGTGCGGTTTCGGGCATGAGTTGCATGAGTCCTACCGCCCCCTTGTGCGAAACGGCGGCGGGATTGTAGCCGGACTCCGCGGAAATCACCGCATACAGCAGCGCCGCATCGACCTGGTAGGTGCGGGCGGCTTCTTCCACGAGCGGCGTGAAGCGGTTTTTCCCGGCCTGGTTGACAGAAACCGGGCTGTGCGGCTGCGCCGACCTGTTTGCATCCCGTTGCATCGCAACGACGATTTTATCGTTTTTATTGACCCTGACATTGCTGAAGTGGACGATCCCGCTGGCATCGGTATAGGTGTAAATATCCGCCTTGACGCTTGGTGCAAGGGCGAACAGCAATATTGTTGGCAACAGAATTTTCATGTGTACTCAAAAGCTCCGGCTCCAGCGTAGAACCTGCCTGCGTTGCCCACGTTGGGAAATAATGGATTTTCCTGTATCTACCGGTCGATGGCAAGGCCAACTTTGTTTTCAAATGATTATAGTGCCCGCGCTCCAGCGGCCGACACCAGGCTGTTTTGTACAAAAACCTGGCGCAACTGGAAAGATTTAAATTGCTATAAATCGATCTCCAGAATCACGGTTGCTGCGTCGTTCCAGCTTGGTCAGAACACCCGGTTGACACATTCACCGGCAGGCTGGATGCCTCCCATAACAGCACCATCACATAGAACATGAGCATTGGAACCAGGTGCAGGAGAGCCCGGTTTACCACGGTGTAGTCTTCCACCCATCCGCTGACACGCGTAAAAAAGAAAATCGCCAGAACAAATATCAAGGCTGCAATCACTACCATCGTCATGGCGCGGTAGGCCGGCGCGAACAGGCGCGGCAGAAATACAAGCAGGGTTGTCGCAGCCAGATAGAACAGCAAATGCCAGTTATCCAGTATCGCAAGATTATCCCATAATGGTCGCCACACCGGCGTGTACGCAAATTTCAGCGGATAGCCCATCAGGTTGAAACCGTCACGACCGAACAACAGCAACACGGCCGAACCCGTCACGGCCAATATCAGCGTAGCTGTCAAACCGGCACGGGGCGAGAGCGCCACCCATAAAGCCGGCAGCAAAGTCAGCGCCCAGCCGATACCCGGCTGCTTGATCAGAATACATCCCGCTCCCAGCAGAATCGCCATCGCACCCTGCCATGTATCGCGTGACCTGGACCAGTGGAAAAACGCAAAAGTGGCAAGTCCATAAACAACACCCATGAACAAATCGGCATTACCTGCCAGCGCAACATGCGTATCCAGCATGGGCAAAGATATCAAAAAATAGGTAAACATCATGGCGAACAGGGGGTTAATTCCCCACTGTCTGGCTTGACCATAAAACGCCAGCGCCACCGCCAATACGCCCATCAGCCAGGGCAGGTTCATCAGGGCATCGTCCCAGTGCCCAAGGCCGAGGCTCGCCCACACCTGAAGCAAGGGAATTGCAGGAGGGTAGTGAGGCGCGCTGTCAGTAAAAACACCGCTCACTCCCAACCAGTTAGGCTGGAGCACAAATGTTACCAGATGACCGATTTCAAACCACACACGGGTCTTGGGTGCCCACTGGGACCATGCATCCCACGAATACAGCGGCTGCCAGATAACATCCAGCCCGATCCCTGCCAAGCGAATCGAAATCAGAGCCAGCAAACCGGCAAACGCAGTCTTGTGCCATCCAGCCAAAGCGCGCCAGTCCAATCCAACGCGCAAACCATGCCACGGCATACCGCGCCCGGCTCCGATGCCGACGGCAATCAGCAAGGCAAGCACCAGTGCAACATTCAAGAAGCCGAGGCGCATACCTATCACATCAAGCAGGCGCATCACCAGCGTGGTGACCAGCGCCCCCGCCAAATAGCCGTAACCCAGAAGTGTCGGCCATACAATACCGTCAGCCTTGAGCCAGCGAGCGCGCAGCCAAACCATGCCCAATAGCCACGGCAGGAGCAGCGTTGCCATCAATCCCGGGATACCCACTTTAGCGCACCTTCAACAAAACGTTATTTTCGGCAACCAGCAACAAATCGGCTGCAAGCCGCTGGTCTGCCCCCCATTTCAACAAGTGCCGCGCAGTATCAAACTCCACCTCATCCTTGCCCAGGATAATGATGAAATCGCCTGATTTGAAATATCCAACCGGCAGCAGGTTGTCGGTAGCAAATACATTGAACGGATAGAGATGATAAGCACTGCGGTAGCGCATATACTCATCATCAGCAATAACAAAAACCCGTGATGCAGTTGACGGCAACATCTTTTTTATTTGCTGCATAAGGCCGAACAGGGGGCCATCTTCGGCAGCAAGATGCTTTTCCTCCCAGGATTTTCCGGCATAGCGTTGCTGCGTCAAACCCAGCTTGTGCCACAGGTCGAGTTGCCAGCGCATATCGAGAGCAAACCAGGCTGTAAAAACCAGCACCCAAATCATTTCAGGGTCGAAAACAAGGGCTTTTCGCCAGATCAATAACCAGTATCCAAGTATTGCCAGCGCCAGGGCGACGGCAATTAAGGGCAGCGGCGCAAGCCATTGGCGCGGCTCGTTTCCACCCACGAAATTAATCGATGTACCCAGCCACGGCTCCGTGCCGAACCATTCGCGCCCCACGATTCCCAGCGGTGGTTCGGCCTTCACCGCTTCAATGACCAAAGGCGCGTTCATTGGCGCATGCACCATCAGAATCAGCTCCATGACCTGCCCGCGCCAGTTGACGTCCCCAGCCATGTGGAGGGGCGCTACGGCGTTCCCTGTCCATTCGAGTTCACGCGCAAAAATACGGTTGGGGGTTTCTGCGGTGCGCCACAAAAATTCCACTTTAGCACCCGGTTTGGCGCTTGACACATACCAATGCACGGCGGGGTAATTCTCAGCTTGAAAAGCCGGTGGGGACAGCGCGGCGAGCGCCACGCCGGGTTCGGCCAGACCGTCGATCACTAACCCACCTTGAATATTGTTACCGCGCCCTTTCTTCAGCGTTAACGCATCCCCTTGCCATTTCAGTGTGCTGACGCTACCCCACCATTTCCCCGGCCAGCCATATTGCAGGGAAACAAAAAACAGGATGAACAGGATGAACGCAAAAAGCAGCGCCGCAACCTGCCATTTTCCGCGTTTGTGCTGCATCGGGGGTGTGGGGAATGATTCTGTATCAGGTCTCATCATCATGAGTTTTCAACAAAAGCGACAGGAGGTAGTTTAGCAATATTCGATGGTGCGTTGCTCAATGCGCATTTTTTCCGGCAATCATCATGAATACGGTCATGAAAATAATCCGCAGGTCGAACCACAATGACCAGTTATTGATGTAGTACAAATCGTGCTTGACGCGCATCTCCATTTTTTCGAGTTCACCGGTTTCGCCGCGCCAGCCGTTGACCTGCGCCCAGCCGGTGATGCCCGGTTTGACGTGGTGACGCATCATATAAGCATCAATTTGCCGCTGATAGAATTCATCGTGCTCTACCGCGTGGGGGCGCGGCCACTATCGACATGTCGCCCTTGAGCACATTGAAAAACTGGGGCAACTCATCCAGGCTGGTGCGCCGCAAAAAGGCCCCAAAAGCAGTAATACGAAAATCGCCTGGCCTGGCCTGGATAACTTTACCGGACTGTTCGCCATAATGCTTCATGGTGCGAAATTTCCATACCCAGATGCGCTCTCCATGCAAACCGCCGCGCAACTGCCTGAAAAAAACCGGGCCATGGGAACTCAGCTTGACCCCGAGAGCAACAAGCAGCATCAATGGTGTGGTTGCCAACAGGATCAAGATAGCCAGAAGCTTGTCTTCAATGACTTTGATCAGGCCTTTCACCCCGGACAGTGGTGACTCCATCAGATGAATAACGGGAAAACCCGCCACCTCGCCGATGGAATGATTAAGCAACTGGACACCGTATATATCGGGAACGAAAGTGACCTGCACCGGCAGGCGGCTCAAGTGCGCCACCAACGATTTGACCTGTTTGTCATGATGCAGAGGCAGTGCAATCCACACCTGATCGATACCAAGTTCCGCCACTTCCCTCGGGATGCGATGCAGGCCGCCACGCACCTGAATGCCTTCGAACGCATGTCGCTGCAGGCGCGGATCATCGTCGTAAAAACATACCACCTTGAGCCCTGTCCATGGCGAGGCAGCGAGGCGACGTGCAACGTCGCGCCCCAAGTCTCCCGCGCCGGCAATGGCGATAAAACGAAGATTGATGCCCTGGCGCCGCAAAAGGCGAAGCCCGCCCCGCAGCGCCAGCCGGAGAACCAACAAGCCAATAAATCCGGCCACCGCCCACTGGCCTATCCACATGCGGGAAAAGTCCGTGCTGGTCTTGGTTACAAACAGCGCCATGACCAAACCCGTGCATACCACCGCCCAGGCACTCACCAGCGTTTGCGTTTCCGCCCACAGGCTGGCGCCGCGGTAGGGGCGATAAATATTGAAAAAAGGAAATATGGCCAGGCAGAGCAAAAAACCGCCAGTCAACACAAAAACATAATTTTTGGGCAAGTCCAGGTTTCCGAACTGAATCACATATAGAACAATGCCCGTAACCGCCACCACCAATGGGTCGAGGAAGCGCTGGATCAGCTCCAGCAGGCCGGCATTTTCCTTGAGCAGGCTGCGCGGGCTCATTGCAATCTTTCTTTGCCATTCTTGCTGGATAAAGCCGCAAAAGTCTGCTGAAACCTATCCATTTCCGCTCCTACACACGCCTTGAATTCGGCGCGAAATCTCTCCGGCGCAAAGCGGAGGGCATTTTCACGGCATGTTAACGGCAAAATGCGTACGGCTTCCTGCTCAAAAGAGCACACCGCCGCTTTTATTGCCGCCGGGGATTGCTCTTTAAAGAATACCCCGGTAGGTTGTTCATCATCCAGGCCGCGAATTGTCTCCAGCACCCCTCCTTTAGCATAAGCAATTACCGGTGTCCCGCATGCCTGGGCTTCCAATGGAACAATGCCGAAGTCCTCTTCTGCCGCAAAAACAAAGGCTTTTGCCCGCTGCATATAATGGTGCACCACATCATCCGGCTGATAGCCGAGAACGGTGATGTTAGTCCCCGCCTTTGCATTGACTTTCTGCATTTCCGGGCCGTCGCCAATTATGATCAATCGCCGTTCCGGCATGGCCGCAAAAGCTTCCGCTATCAAGTCCATTTTTTTGTAAGGAACCATGCGGGAAACAGCAAGGTAGAAATCTTCCTTGTCTTCGCATAAGAAAAATTTTGCAACTTCTACTGGCGGGTAAATAACCACAGCGTCACGGTGATAAGTTTTCCAAATTCGCCGCCTGATAAATTCCGAGTTGGCTATGAAACAATCAACACCGTTCGCTGTTCTGGCATCCCACAACCGCATCTTGTGCAAGAGCCACTTAGCGGCCCACCCCTTTACCCCCTTGTGCAATCCCGATTCTCGAAGATATTGATGCTGCAAGTCCCACGCATATCGCATGGGCGTGTGAACATAACTGATATGAAGCTGATCCGGTCCGGTAAGAACACCTTTCGCTACAGCGTGCGAACTTGAAATTACGATATCGTAGCCCGACAGGTCAAATTGCTCCACCGCAAGCGGCATCAACGGCAAATACCGCCGATAATGGGAACGCGCAAAGGGCATATGCTGGATAAAAGAAGTATTAGCGTTTTTTCCCCGGAGAAAACTGCGCTGACCCGCAGGAATGAAATCAACCAGGCTAAACAGATCCGCTTCTGGAAAACTCATGAGCATTTGCTCTAGCACCCGCTCGGCACCCGCATAAACCGTTAACCAGTCATGAACAATCGCAATTTTCATTATCCGGTCATTCTAACGGTTTCTTCCCAAATAGCACGGGCAGTGTCCGCCCACCGGAACCTTGCGGCCCAATTCCTTCCAGTTTCGCGCAACTTTTCACGCAGGCCCGCATCGGTCAGCAACAAACTGATCTTGTCCGCTATGTCTTCATGTGACTCTGGATCGCAGTATAGCGCCGCCGCGCCGCAGACTTCTTTCAGCGAAGCCGCATCGGAAACAATGACAGGGCATCCGCAAGCCATCGCTTCCAGGGGCGGCAAACCGAAGCCCTCGTAGAGCGAAGGATACACAAAACAATAAGCTCGCTCGTAAAGAGCGCGCAGCTCACTATCATTAACATAATCAAGGAAATGCACGTTGGCCTGGGTAGAAGAAACCCCGGAATTGCTGAACACCCTGGAGTTGGCTCCACCCGCGACGACTATATCCACATTCTCATTACGAACGAAATCAAATGCCTGTGCCAGGCGCTTAAAATTCTTGTGCGGGCTCATACTACTGACGGCGAGAATATAAGGCTTCTCTCCTATCCGATGTTTCGCAAACACATTGTTGTCTGGCTGCAATCTATTTATATGGTCGATACCGAGGGGCACAACTGCAATCTTGTCCGACGATAACCCGCAATATTTGATGAGCTCGTTTTCCGAGAAATGCGAATCTGTAAGAATTCTTGCTGCCGTGCGGCTTAGCACCGGCAAGGCGAACTGATACCATGAACGAAAACTAAAGGAGTAAGCATTTGGATATGCAAAAACCGAAGCGTTGTGAATGGTAACTATATGACGGCGTTTTAATAGCGGCCCAACATTACAGAGACTGAGCAGCCACCCCCTTCTCGAAATGGCTGGCAGGCTAAACTGCTCCCAAGCCTGGCTCCGCAATGGCCCCGCAAAACGAATGGAGATGTGTTTCAGGCTGGGCAAATCGCTCGCGCCGGCAGGCGACACTACCACAAAGGCATATCGGTCGCGATCGATCTCACCCGTTGCAAGCAAATCGTCCAGCGCCAGAACGACCTCGCGGGCATAGCGTTGCGCGCCCGTCACTGGCTGGACAAGAAAGCGGCCGTTGATAAATATTGTTTGCTGATTCATTGAGCGCACTCGCCCCTTCATGGGAGAAGAAGAAACTTTGAGTTTCCCCAAAAGAATTGTTCATAAACTCAGTTCGGGTTGAGTGCCATACCCTTCAACCGCAGCATCTGTGCCGCGACCATTTTATTGATCATTTCCTCAAAACCGACAGTTGGCTCCCAGCCAAGCAGACTGCGTGCCTTTGAAGAATCTGCCAGCGTCCGGCCGGATTCCAGCGGACGCATCAGCGCAGGATCGCTTACCACACTCGCCTGCCAATCCATACCCACACAGCGGTAAGCAGTCTCGCACAAATCCCTTAATGTATGCGGCTTGCCAGTGCCAATCACGAAATCATCTGGACGTTTTTGCTGTAAAATCAACCACATCGCCCGCACATAGTCGCCAGCGTAACCCCAGTCTCTTGCAACCTCAAGGTTGCCCAATGCCAGCTTCC
Source organism: uncultured beta proteobacterium (assembly GCA_963828205.1). GTDB lineage: Bacteria > Pseudomonadota > Gammaproteobacteria > Burkholderiales > Gallionellaceae > Gallionella. The sequence continues at coordinate 1,051,695 of CAWHDU010000003.1, read as the reverse complement.
CGCGCTGGACTATTGGGCTTCCCATTTCGTTAAGGTCGGGCGAATCTAATATCCCAAGCGCCGCACATGCGGCGCCGTATGCTATCTTTTGAGTCAGAAAGTGCAGCGGCCGACGTTCGCTCTCATGATTAAACAAAAGTCCGCTCGCAATGTAAAGCGCATAACTCTCGCGGTAAATTTTCGCCATCTGGTGTGCATACACCTTGGCTGCCGCATAGGGATTCACCGGATTGAATGGTGTTTGCTCATTCTGGAACGTGCTGGATACCTGCCCGAACATCTCGGAAGATGAAGCCTGATACACCCTGCAGGCGGGGCAGTGGTGCCGTACCGTCTCAAAAAGACGTATTGCTCCCAACCCGTTAACCAGAAGCGTTTCCGTCGCCCGCGCCCATGACTCACTGGGGCGGGACTGTGACGCAAGATTATAAATCTCATCGGGTTTTGCATCCTGTATGGCAGATGCTATGTCCACCCCTTCTGACATGTCGCCGAACAACACCTCGATCTTCCCGGCCAGATGGCTGGAGTTATTTGCCCGAAGCCAATCTTCCCGCCGAACCAGCCCGAAAACCCGGTATCCTTTTTCAAGCAGGAATTCCGCCAGGAACGAACCATCCTGGCCGGCAATGCCCGTAATCAAAGCATTCTTCATGCTGCTCTCCCTCGTATTGATGAGGCCGCTAGTTTCCGGTCTTTCATGTTGCGGCTCATTCCCGGTCGATCCAGCCAAATAATGGAAGCAATCTTACTGCCCAGTCAACAGATTGGGCATAGCGTCTGTATTCATCAGCATCTCCCGGCTCCGCCAGAGCGGATTTCAGGGCTGCCAGAAAATCTTCCGAAGATGAGCACAGCCTTGCGGGGCTATGCAGATTCTCCAGCTCGCGCCAGCGGGTTGACACAACCGGCAAGCCGGCGGCAAAGTATTCGTAGAGTTTAAGTGGATTGATATGTTCAACAAGAGACGAACAACGCTCGGATTGGAATGGTATCAGGCCAACATTCGCGTGGTGCAAATAGGCCGGGATATCCGCCTGTACCTTCATGCCCAGGAAATGCATGTTCCCTGGAAAATTTTTATGCAAATCTTTCTTCCGGCACGGCCCAATCAAAACAAAATTTACTTCTGGAAGAGCGCGAGCGCAGGTTTCGATAAGGCACAGATCGACCCACTCGTCGATAACGCCGACAAAGACTGCGATAGATCCTTTTAAGCTTTCGTATTCCGCTGGGCGAGCGGGATGCATGTCGGAAAACCGTTCAAAATCGATCCCGTTGGGTATATATAAAGCTTCCCGCGCCCCCTTCTTTAATGCCCATTCCCGCAGGCCAGCCGATGCGGTTATCACAATATCCGCCCTTTCCAGCAGCAACTGCTCGCTGGCCTCGGCTCCGCCGCCATATCCTGAAAAACCGGCATTGTAATCCGAGAGGCGCATAACGCACCGCCCGCAATTCACCGCGTCAAGCCAGAACGGTTGGAAGATCGTGTCCACGATCAACAGGTCCACATCCGCAAAACCCTCGCGCCGCACAATTGACAGCAAGTCGGGTGAAGTAAGGTATCGCCAGCGATGGAACAACCATTCCGACCGCAAAAATGGGCGGTTGCTCGGGGCCAACCAGGAGAACGGAACGTAATGCCAAAGGCGGCCATGCATGTCTCGCCTTCCGCCAAGCCTGTGCTCGCGCAACCGCACGGCAAACTGCGGGTCAGATGGCCGCAGAAAGTGCAGAGGGGTTATGGGCGCGGCGATGTAGGCGACTTCCCAGCCTTTTTGCACAAACTGCGCTGCAATAGCCTGACTGCCCACGCGAATTGGCGATGTCCAGGCATGGGTTGCAACATAAAGAGCGCGTTTAGCCATCGGCGTTTTCCAATATACAGACTTTCCAGTGGCAAACCGGCGGTATGGCTTTGACGCGAATTGATTTTGTATTTATTTTTCGCCCGTAACCCGGGGAGAACCATGTATCGGCAATTTCAATATCCCCCGAATCGATGCTGAATTCGGCTGCCACACCACCCCGTTCAAGCCGGCAACCTTGTCCTGATGTGATTGCCGTTACTTGAACATCGGGCGCAAGAGGAAGAATCAAGAGCCGATTCTCGGCATGGCAGGTATCGGCAACCATTACAGAATCATCCTTTACCCTGATTTCCCGCATATGCCGCTTCTCGAACCCGTGATGCTCACCGACAAAACAATGCGGCGATACTTCGATTACGTTTGCCGCCGCTACACGCGCCATACTGAACAAACCTTCTCTCCCATCCAGCCAGCCGTTCTGCTCCCCTGGGGAGGCAATCAAAGTCGCATGCGCCGCAGTAGAGCGAAACGCATTCCGGCTGGCCGGCAAGGGCGTGTACACATATGTGCCGGGGTCTGCGATGAAGGGTACACCGGCAAGGCAAATCTCTATCGACAACTGATCGTTATGTGCATGCCCCCCATTACCGTTCTGACCGACCGAACCGCAGCGGACGGACAGCCACAGCTTTGGCCGGCAGTAGAAGTAAAGCCCGAAATCCGGGAATGCCGCCAAGGGCTGTACCAACCCTGCATGAATGCCCGTTGCGCAACCTTCATGGCCAATCGAGGGTTGGCCCATCAGGCTATGAATAACCAGCGCATCGATAGATGCTGGAGCGCTATTGATGCCGTCGCAGGCTGCAATAATCCCCGACATGAGAGCATGATGATCGCTTAACCGCAATTCCCGCGAGCCATTTTCCGCGCGACAAACATCCGGAGAAAGTTTCAGGAAGCGGCCGCTATCGTTGTCTCCGATCTGTATGACAACCCCATCGGGTCTTGTTGCTGCGCAAGTGAATCGCGCCATCTTCGCAAGTTGCCGGAGAACAACGTCATCCGTCAGCCTGTGCGCGGATGGAACAGCCTTCTCTTCAGGCAACCCCCCTGGCCCACAATATCGCAGTTGGGCTACATCGAACGCGAGGTCTACGCCGTCCAGCCGATGGCGAATCCGGTGCGCGAGTGCAACGGAAAAAAGAACCATCTCCGCAGACAGCCGGTGATAGCTTGTCGAGCCTTCAAAATTGCTCCCATCGTCATGAAACTGGCTGAATATTTCTTTCGCAAGCTCATTGGATGCCAAGGCCAACCATGCCTTGCTTTCCTTGCTTTCCTTGCTTTCGGGCAGATATGCGGCAACAAACAGCAGGCCTGCAACATTCGACAAATAATGGTTGCTGCGAAGATGCGGAAACCACTCCAGGTTGTCCGCTATGTGCCGACCGTGGGCAATAATTGCCCGCTTAAACTCATGTTCGAAGCGCATGTCGAACTTGGCGCCAAAACCCCGAAACAGGTCATAAGCGACCAGCCAGTTCACGACGCGGATCGACACGTCCATGGTGCATGCCCAGTTGACCCCAAAACGCGGCGGATTCGCCGAAATAAAATCCAGCACCTGATCCTGGAACTCGATGGTTAATCGCGCCGCGCCCGTATCTTCTCCCGCCCGAACTAGTTGGGAATATGCCAGCGCGAGCGACGGAGCATGCTGCATCCTTGCCAGTTCCCAAGGCAGTTTAATATCGACACCAGGCAAGGCGCCGTAAGCCACTTTTGAATAATGTACATCCTCCGGCCAGCGATAGCCCGAGCGGAAATCTATGTGCCAATCGATGGGATGGTAACCCGAAGAGATACAGCGCCTGAGCCTGCGTGTTGTCGATCTGTTCGACCTGTTGACGTATCCGGGTTTATTCGGAACATACCGGCATTCCTCCAACCCCTCGGGCGTCATGCCCACGCACACTTTCACGGGCCGGAGCCCAACAGGTCAAATTTGTGTTCGCAGGCTTCGGCCGCATGGTGAAGCAACTCGACGCGCCAGGTCGACAACCGATCGGGATGAATGGGTGCAATAAGTTGCGACAGAGGTTCGGCAGGAATTTCAGCGTCGGTGGGAAAGGTCGAGCGCACGCAATCCCGCACATACAGGCGATTCTCTGCAATTCGTCGCTTCGCGTACGCCATGACCCTGCCAACAATTTCGCGCGGTGGGCGGCTCAACAAACGCCCCATACGCTGAAAGGCCGTCATGCGCAAATTTCCTTCAACGCCGATGCAATCCTTTCGACATGCTTCCGCCAGGAATATTGCCGCACCACCTCATTTCTGGCCGCCATGCCCAGCGCCGCTCTCAAGCGAGCATCCCGCAGCAGCACGGACAGCCCCTCGGCCAGCGCGGCTGTGTTGCCAGGCTCAACCAGCCAACCGGTATGTCCGTGCTCAAGGACATCACCGATCTGCCCCAGGCGCGAGGCAACAATGGCGCGCCCCATGGCCATATATTCAAAAAGTTTGGTCGGCGAGCCGAAAAATTCTGTTCCATCCGCGTTAGGTACATGTGGGGCTGCCAGAATATCGCAGCATGCAAGGTATCTCGGGCCTTCGACCTGCGGCACCAACCCGGTAAAAGTACAACTCCCGTCAATCCCCAATTCCTGTGCCAGCCGTCGAGACTCGGCAAGCTTTACACCATCGCCGACCATCAGCAGATGAAGATGCTTCCTGTCATCGGAGTCATGCAGCATCAGCATGGAGAATGCCCTTATCAACACTTCGACGCCATGCCATGGGCCAAAGGTGCCGATAAAACCAATGACGGTTTTTCCGGACAGGCCGAGCGTTTCGTGCAAGCCGGTGGGATCGGTCGTGGGCTTGAAAAACTCCGTATCCACACCATTTGGATTGACCAGAATTTTTTGTTCCGCTATCCCGCGGGCAACAAGCTCCTCCCGGAGCGCATTGCTCACTACAACGACCAGATCGGACGCCGTCAGGTTAAGCATTTCGATTTGGCTGGACAATTCTCCCAGCACGGCCGGTTGCCCCCAATGTTTGCCGATCCATACCTCGGAGCCGTTGTATTCCGTAACCAGGGGAACCGCCAGGTCTTTGGTCAACAAGACAGCGGCGTAGTTGTTGAGACTGTAACGCTGGTATATGAACGAAGGGCGCATGCCATCCAGGCCGGCCTGGATCATCCCGCACGCGGACCGGCTGAACATAAGTGCGGGAATCTCCCGGAAGTCCCAGTATCCGGGTTCCGGCAATATCTGTTTCCAGACGATATCCGGGGACAGCAAGGGATTGCGCACCGTGGAAAACACCACCGGCCGTCCCAGGAACTCGTGCAGATGGTTGGCCACACCCGCCATATGCGCAACCGACCCGCCAACCTGCGTGGAAAACCAGAGATCGGTTTTCAAATAAATGGGCGATCCGGCGTTCTGCAAACGACCGGGGGTACGGTGCTGCGCCCAAAGAAGCAGGGTGCGCACCTCCCCTCTGGCACGCCTCAGCAGAAAGGGCTTCTTGAGCCAATCCCGCAATAGCGCTACACCACGGCGCAAGATCACGGATGCCGCAATGGCGGCAGAGTGCCCTTCGCTGTCTTGCAGCCAGCAGCCACCCCGGCTGAGCATGCGCAGCACCGTGATCACCAAAAACGGGCGCGACCGCAACCACATGTATGGGGTAATCATCCCGACTTCCCGGTAGGCTCCGATCTTCTTAAGCCAGGATCCATCGCGGGCGCGCGATGCGAATTCGGCATGAGTGATTACCTCGATGCCCGCGTTCGGCGCGATTGATTTGGGCAATGGCCCGTCGCACACGATCAGTTTATGCCGGCCCATGCCCGCTTACCTGCCTGCCGGAAGCGACTCCGGTTTTATCCAGCGGTTGTACCAGCCAGCAAGATTGTAGAGTGCCCAGAGGTTGGTAGAAAAGTTTCGGCGTCCGTTGCGATGCGCCTCAAACATTTTTTGTATATAGCCGCGATCAAACCAGCCGTTACTGAAGAGATCGCATGTGGCAATTTCGTATTCTGCACGGCGCCCCAATTCGCCCTTCAACCACTCCGAAACAGGCGCACCAAAACCGACTTTGGGCCGGTCGATCACTTCGTCCGGTATCACCCCCCGCACCGCATCCTTGAGAATTGACTTGGGAATGCCGTTCGCAAGCTTCCATGATGACGGCAGGCTGAAGGACATTTCCACAAGGCGGTGATCCAGAAAAGGCACGCGCGCTTCCAGCGAGTGCGCCATGGTCATCTTGTCCACACGCATCAGCAGCAGCTCGGGCAACCGGTAGGCAAGCTCGAGACTGGTCATTCGCATTAACTGGTCGGAAGGCATGCCCTCCAGCATATGCCCGGCCTCAGCCATTATGGCGTTGCTGTCGAAAACCCGAATGCGTTCATCGTCGAGCAGCCCCGGCACCCTCGGTGCCGAGGCCAATGCGTCGCGGACAAACAGCTTCTGCTTCTGCGTTTCCCAGAACGCGACTGCGCCGCCAACAAAACACTCTCCGCCCCGCCCCGCACGAACCGCCAAATCCAGAGCCGCAGCCTTGCCCTCCCATACTCCAGTTAATTTCTGGGCTGCATTGGCAACCAGCGCTCGCACCGCCGATGGAGCATAGCGCTGATATGGGGACCACAGGCGTGCGTAGATATTCAGATAGCGAACATATCCATCGTAACCGCAAAACTGCTCATCGGCTCCCTCGCCCACCAGCACGACCTTGACCTCTTCCGAAGCCAGTTTCGCCAAGTGGAACAACGGGAGGCACACCCAGTCGGCAAGCGGCTCATCCTGATGGAAAAGAATTTCATCCCACGAATCTTCGAGCGAACGCTGCGTAACCAGTATTTCCTGATGTCTCGCACCAAAACGCTGGGCCATTTCGCGCGCCTCCCGGCGCTCGTCCAAACCCGGAAAATTCTCGTACCCCACGGAAAAGGTGCGGATTTGGCCCTCTGCCTGGCTGGACATCTTCGCCAGAAGCGTACCCGAATCCACCCCGCCCGAAAGAAATACTCCGATGGGAACATCCGCCGCCAAGTGTTCGGCGACCGCATCGTCCAGAGCGGCACGAACACCATCGACGGCATCTCCGCGCGATCGAAAAACCGTCTGCGCCCCGTTCGCCGCCGCATGCCAATACCGCTGGAAGCCGACGCGCCCATCATGGTCAAGGCGCACAAAACATCCGGCGGGCAGCTTCTGAATGCCCTGAAAAAGAGTCATCGGTGCCGGCGCCGCCATGCCTGTCAGATAGTGGTACAACGCGTGGGCATCGACGGCGCGCGGCACATCCGGGCAGCGCAGGATCGCCTTTATCTCGGAAGCGAAAATCAGCCTGCCGTTTCTGTAGGCAAGGTAAAGCGGCTTGATGCCCATGCGGTCGCGCGCAAGGAACAGCGTCCGCGTTCTGGTATCCCACAAGGCGATGGCAAACATACCGCGGATTCGCGACAGCAATCCCTCCCATCCCCACTCTTCGTAACCATGAACCAGAACCTCTGTGTCGGCATGATCTGTCCGGAAGATATGGCCGGATGCGGCAAGCTGCCCACGCAATACCCGGTGGTTGTATATCTCGCCATTAAAAACCACAATGACCGAGCTGTCCTCGTTCGCCATTGGCTGCGAAGATGATGAATCCAGATCAATGATCGCAAGACGCCTGTGTGCGAGCCCGATGCCGGAATCGCGTGAAATCCAGATACCTGCGGCATCCGGCCCTCGATGGATCAGCGTATCCCGCATCGAGATTAAAAGAGCCTCATCGATAGGCGGAAGATTTTTATGTTGGGATATACCGCAGATGCCGCACATAGCTTGACCGTATATTTTGAATCGAACAAGAATCTGCCCGGAATGATCACCCGCACTTCAACTGCAACCTGATGAAACAATTGGGCCGGGCTTATAAAGGCTTTCGTCGCATGATACAATATTCCGATAGATATTAAAGAAACACCGTATGAAAATACTGATTGTTTTTGGCACTCGCCCGGAAGCTATAAAGATGGCGCCCATCGTGTCTCTTCTTAAAAATAGCCCTGGAATTTCCGTAAAAGTTTGCGTTACTGCTCAGCAGCGGCAGATGCTGGATCAGGTTCTCGACGTGTTTAATATCAAGCCAGATCATGACTTGAACATGATGCGTGCAGGCCAAAGCCTTTCAGACATTACAGTTGGCGTGCTGAAGGGAATTGAAAATGTTCTTGATGCCGAACAACCGGATCTGATGCTTGTCCATGGCGATACGTCAACCACCTTTGCGGCAAGCCTTGCAGCCTATTACAGACGCATCCCCGTTGGGCATATTGAAGCCGGGTTGAGGACCGGAAATATTTATTCCCCGTGGCCGGAGGAAATGAATCGAAAGCTGACCGCGGCTATTGCGCTTTATCATTTTGCGCCTACTGAAGCCGCGCGACAGAACCTGCTGCGTGAGGGAATTAACGAGAAAAATATATTCGTTACCGGAAACACAGTAATCGACGCTCTGCTGTCGATCGTCAAAAGACTGAATGATAATGACGATTTGAGGCTGCGCCTCGATGGTGAGTTTGATTACCTGGATACAAGCAGAAAACTTGTGCTGGTAACAGGTCATCGACGCGAGAACTTCGGCAGTGGCTTCGAAAGTATTTGTCTTGCGCTACGAGATTTGGCGGAACGCAGCGACATTGAAATAGTTTACCCGGTTCATCTCAACCCAAACGTGATGGAGCCCGTTCACCGTTTGCTCGGCGGACTCTCCAATATCCATTTGATTGAGCCGCTTGATTATGTGCCCTTTGTCTACTTGATGAAAAGATCATATTTGATTTTGACCGATTCCGGAGGCATGCAGGAAGAGGCTCCCTCCCTGGGAAAACCGGTTTTAGTAATGCGTCAAACCACAGAACGGCCGGAAGCCGTTGACGCGGGAACCGTACGTTTGGTGGGGACAGACCGGCAACGCATTGTATCGGAGAGCAATCATTTATTGGATTCTGAAAAACATTATCTAACCATGTCGCGCGCCCACAACCCTTATGGCGATGGGCACGCGTCTGAACAAATCGTTGAGGTATTATTAAATGAAATTTCCATATAAAACGGTATCCGTTGTTGGCTTGGGTTATATCGGGTTGCCAACGGCAGCAGTGCTGGCAAGCCGGGGAATCCAGGTCATTGGGGTAGATGTATCCGAAAAGGTGGTGAACACCCTCAACAGCGGCAAAGTGCATATAGTTGAGCCCGACCTCGATGTTGTGGTGCGCGGGGTCGTAAACGCGGGTGCATTTCGCGCCGTAACAAAACCGGAACCGGCCGAAGCCTTTCTGATTGCCGTCCCAACCCCGTTTCACGATGGCCACAAGCCGGATATTTCCTATGTGGAAGCTGCTGCCCTGTCTATTGCGCCCGTCTTGCAGCGTGGCAATCTTGTTATTCTCGAGTCGACCTCTCCAGTAGGAACGACTGAAAAAATATCGCATTGGCTGGCCGAGGCCCGGCCTGATCTTTCCTTCCCGCATCAAGTTGGGGAGAGTGCCGATATACAGGTCGCGCACTGCCCCGAGCGGGTACTGCCGGGGCATGTATTGCGGGAACTCATCGAAAATGACCGCATTATCGGCGGCCTGTCTCATCTATGCACAAAAAAGGCGACCGAACTTTACCAAATATTCGTTGAGGGAAAATGCATAGCAACCGATGCGCGAACAGCGGAGATGTCCAAACTGACCGAGAACGCTTTTCGCGATGTCAATATTGCCTTTGCAAACGAGCTCTCCCTGATTTGCGATCGCTTGGGTATCGACGTGTGGGAGTTGATAGCGCTTGCCAACCATCACCCGCGTGTCAATATACTTCAACCTGGCCCCGGTGTCGGCGGACACTGCATCGCCGTGGATCCCTGGTTTATCGTTGACAGCGCTCCAGAGGAAGCGCGATTGATTCGAACCGCGCGCGAAGTCAACGATAGCAAACCGCATTACGTGATCGGAAAAATCCAGGCTGCAGCAGAACGCTTCAAAACACCGGTTATCGCCTGCCTCGGTTTGGCGTTCAAGGCAGACATCGATGACTTGCGGGAGAGTCCGGCACTCGAAATAGTCAAACATCTCGCCTCAACCATGAAGAGCGAGTTGCTGGTGGCCGAACCGTACATAGAGGAATTACCCCGCAGCCTTGCCGGATACGGAAACGTCAAACTGGTTACTGTAGAGGATGCACTTGCCAAAGCGGACATCGTGGCCGTCCTGGTCAATCATCAACCTTTTTCACAAGTAGATCGAAGCTTGCTGGCGAACAAGGTGATTGTTGACACCCGGGGCCAGTTCAGATGAAACAGGTTCTCCTCAAGGGAGACGGGGTTGCAGTAATGGATGTGCCGGCTCCAGCAGTGGGTGCCAAACATATCCTGGTTGCCGTGGAATTCTCATGCATCAGTGTTGGCACAGAACTCGCCGGCATTACGGCAATGTCTACCCCCTTGTACAAGAGAGCGCTCCGGCAACCCGAAAAAGTCATCCGCGCCCTGGAAATGATGCGCGATCAGGGTGTAGAGCGCACCGTCAAGCGCATTCGCGGAATGCTTACAGCAGGCAGTCCGACCGGTTATTCTGCCGCAGGGAGGGTTATTGCGGTTGGCGGCGAAGTCGAGGGATTTCGGGTGGGTGATCGCGTGGCCTGCGCCGGCGCCGGGATTGCGAATCATGCCGAAATCATCGATGTCCCGGTGAATCTGGCGGTCAGAGTGCCGGAAAACCTTTCCGCCGATCTGGCTGCTACCGTTACCCTTGGCGCTATCGCCCTCCAGGGTGTCCGCCGTGCAGCACCGACGCTCGGCGAGACGATTGTAGTAGTCGGGCTGGGTATTCTCGGGCAGATTACCGCACAGTTGCTGCGTGCTCATGGCTGCCGCGTTATTGGAGTAGACCTGTCCGCGCAGCGAATTTCATTAGCCATTGAAAATGGCATGGACTACGGTATCGAGCCAAACCGTGAGGATTATGTGGCGACAGTGCATCGCCTGACGGATGGCTTCGGCGCCGATGCCACCATCGTGACCGCAGCAACCCCCGAACACAGTGTCATCAGCGAAGCCATGCAGTCATGCCGCAAAAAAGGCCGCATCGTCCTGGTGGGCGATGTGGGGCTCAACCTCAAGCGCGAGGATTTTTACCGAAAGGAGCTGGATTTTTTCATCTCCACTTCCTACGGGCCGGGGCGCTATGATCCCTACTACGAGGAAGAGGGACAGGACTATCCGCTCCCCTACGTTCGCTGGACGGAAAACCGGAACATGGAAGCCTACCTGCGCCTGCTGGCGGACGGGCGCATTCAGTTGGGCAACCTGGCGCACGAACCCTATGACATCGAGCGTGCCGGTGAAGCCTATGCGTTATTGGCGGGCGAAGGCGAGAAGCCCCTCCTTATGCTGCTGCGCTATCCCGTGCAACATGGCGAGCCGGCGCGCAAGGTGGTATTGCGCAATACGGCAGGCAAAGACGGGAGGATTCGAGTGGCGCTGGTGGGAGCGGGCGGATTTGCACAAGGCATGCATTTGCCAAATCTCATGAAGCTGCGTCAAGACTATCAGGTTCGCGCCATCATGAGCCGCACCGGCGCGAAGGCCAAAGCCGTCGCAGAGCAGTATGAGGCCGCTTATGCGACGACCGATTATGCAGCGGTACTCGAAGACCCGGAAATCGACCTGGTAATCATCGCCACGCGCCACAATCTGCATGGCACCATGGTGCTGGAAGCCTTGCGCGCCGGGAAACACGTATTTGTTGAAAAACCGCTGGCGATCAAACCGGAGGAACTCGATGCAATCGAGAGTTTTTTCTCGAATCGCCACAATGCACCGACATTGATGACCGGCTTCAACCGCCGCTTCTCGCCACCAATAGTCAAGGCGAAGGAAGCAATACGGGCCGTTCCGGGCCGCTGATAATCAGCTATCGCATGAACGCCGGATACCTGCCAAGGGAACATTGGGTACATGGCGAAGAAGGCGGCGGAAGAAATATCGGCGAGGCTTGCCACATATACGATGTGTTCAACTACCTGACCGGGGCGAATGTTTTAAAAATTGAGGCAACATCCATCGGCGGATCTTCCAGGCAATGGAAAAGCAACGACAACTTCAGCGCGACCGTAGCCTATGACGATGGCTCGGTCTGCAACCTCATTTACACCGCCTTGGGTCACACCGGCTATCCGAAGGAGCGCATGGACATTTTTGGCGAAGGCAAGGTCATTGCGCTGGATGACTACCGCAGCCTGAGTGTCACCGGCATGAAAGGTGCGGACTGGCATGCGCAAACTCAAGACAAGGGGCAGTTGGATGAGCTCAGGTCTCTGGCTGACTGCCTCAGAAGAAATAAGCCATGGCCGATTTCTCTCGAACAGCAGCTAAGCGCGACGCGTACCAGCCATCGGGTCGAAGAGGCGTTATGCGACCGACCATAAATCAATTGATTGGATAATTACGATGCGACAAGTACTTCTTAACAGCCAGGGTGCAGTGGTGGCGCGCATGCCGCGGCAGGCCATAGAGCCGGGAACGATTCTCGTGCGCGTTCGCTACTCGTTGATCAGCACCGGCACCGAGATTGCGTCGCTGCGCCCACAATCGGCTGCCAGCGAGGAAGGTGCAAGCTCGCGCGCAAAAACGGCGTTGTCCTACCTTGGCAAAGCGGCGCGAAATCCGAGGAAGGCTACGCGCAGACTGGCTGCAATTGCGCGCAATGCAATAGCCAACGTGATGCCGGAGCGCCCGCGTGCCGCAAAACCGGTGATGGCATCGACAGATTTTCACTGGAACCGTTGCTCTGCGACCGAATTTGAATCAAACCAGGGCGCATTGAACCTGACAACCGACAATTCTGAATTCGGTTACCAGGCCATGTCGCAGAAAATCTCCGTCGAGCCGGGTATGCTCCCGATTATCGAGCTGGAAGGCGAAGTTCTTGCAGGCATGATATCCATAGGGTTGCTTGACGAGAATTGCGCTCAATGGCTGGGAAATCGCAACTACGAAGCCGGCAGTATTCAGGACAGGCTTATTTTCAGCCCCGGCGAATCGAGGACAGTTACCTTGGTCATCGCAAACGGCGGAAACAAGCAGGCCTCCCGCCTCAAGCTTGCCAGCGTTCGGGTACTCATGGCTCCACCGGCGGAAAATGGCTTGCCACAGTCCGAACTCGGCGATCAAGGCTGGAATGTGGGCTACTCTGCGGCGGGCGAAGTTGTGGCGGTCGGCGAAGGCGTAGAGGGCTTCTCGGCGGGCGACCTGGTTGCCTGTGCCGGAGCCGGCAAGGCAAACCATGCCGATTACGTATGCGTGCCACGCAACCTGGTTTGCCGGGTTCCCGCAGGGTGCGATTTGCGTTTGGCCGCGACCACCACAGTCGGCACCATCGCGTTGCAGGGCGTGCGCCGCGCCACCCCGCAGATCGGCGAAACCGCCTGCGTTCTCGGGCTGGGATTGATCGGACAAATGACGGTTCAGATACTCAGAGCCAATGGAGTGCGAGTTCTTGGTCTGGATCTCGACCCGCAAAGGGTGAGCCGGGCGATAGAGCTCGGCATGGATGCCGGAACATCCGATCCGGAAAAGTTCAAACTACTCGTGCGCGACTTTACCAAGGGGCGCGGCGGCGACCAGGTGCTGATTACTGCCGCAACCAAATCCGATTCAGCAATCAACCTGGCCATGGAATTGGCGCGTGCCAAAGGCGTGGTGGTCATCGTCGGCGACATTGGCCTCAATGTGAGGCGTGAAGTTTTTTACCGCAAGGAAATCGATTTGCGCATGAGCACTTCGTACGGCCGGGGCGTTATGACCGCGAGTATGAAGAAGAGGGCCATGACTACCCGTACGGTTATGTGCGCTGGACGCTGAATCGCAACATGCAGGCCTACATGGAATTGATTGCCAACGGAAGAATCAAGTTGCTGCCGCTTATCGAGCGGGAAATTGACGTTGATACGGCGCCTGACGCTTATCGTGATCTTGCTGCTGCGGAAGGCGCAGCACCACTCGCCGTCCTGCTCCGTTACCCGGATGATGCCCGGCAGCTTCTCGAAGCACCCGACGCCACGCGGATATCCGTGCGCGGACATCGCAAAGTTCCCAATGGCGTCGCCCGCTATGCGTTAGTCGGAGCCGGCGCCTTCGGAACCTCGATGCTGGTGCCGCAGATGGCAAGACGCAAGGATCGCTTCTTCCTGAGGGGTGTGGTCAGCCGGAACACCACCACATCAGGAAATTTTGTGCGCACCAACCAAATAGAGGTGCTTGCGACGGATCTGGACGAGGTACTCAAGGATCCGGATTTCGACCTTATGGTTATAGCGACCCGTCATCATGAGCATGCGGATCAAACCGTTCGCGCCCTGGAGGCCGGAAAACATGTGTTTGTCGAAAAACCCCTGGCCATCACCTGGGAACAACTGGATCGCGTCGTTTCCTCCTACGAGGCTCTGCCCGAGAAGCCGCTGTTGATGGTGGGCTTCAACCGGAGGTTCTCGCCGGCATTGCAGAAGCTCAAGCAGGTGATTGCGGAGCGCCGCTCACCGTTAATCGTTAATTACCGCCTGAATGGCGGCTACATTCCCACAGATCACTGGATTCAAGGCGCGCATGGCGGCGGGCGCAATATTGGCGAGGCATGCCATATGTACGATGTGTTCCGCTTCCTGGCGGGCAAGCCCGTTGCGGGCATTTCAGCGCGTTCCATCGATCCGGATAACCTGCCATACCTGCGGACCGATAATTTCTGTGCGGCTCTCAGTTATGAAGACGGCAGCGTAGGTAATCTCGTCTACACGGCGCTGGGTCCGAAACAAGGTCTGCCCAAGGAACGCATCGAAGTTTTCTGCGATGGCGAGGCCTACATCGTAGACGATTTCAAGTCGCTTGTTCGTGCAAGCGATTCGGAAGTCCTTTGGCAGTCCGATACTGTAGACAAGGGGCATTTCGAGCAATTGAGCCGATTTGGCGATGCGCTAGCGAATGGGCAGGAGGCGCCCATCCCCTTTGAAGAGATCATCGAGACTTCGGCGGCAGCGCTGCAAATCGACGATATCCTGAGTGGCCGGGAGGCGCAGGGATGAATGGCCATCCGGCAAGCTTGTTTTACGCCGTCGTTACCTTGGGGGCGGGAGCGCCATTCGATGATGACAGGTTGAAAACTTGCCTTGATCGGCATCGTATCAATCTGGTGCGGCCGGCGCTTCAGCCAAGCAACTCGCTGCTTGCGGATGTGTTGGCTTCCGACGCTGGCGGGGTAGTGATAGAGATGGTTTTCGGGTGGCCCAACCGGGTGCATCTACAGCTTGCACGTTCCGTTTTGCGCTCCGGCAAGAATGTCTGGTTCTACTGGCCGCTGGAGGGGGCGGTCGAGTTTATTGATCGGGAGCGCCACGCCAGCTACTGGCGTCTCTGGTTTTTCGTCAAATCTGTTGCATTGGCTTCCCGCTGGAGACAGCAGCTTCGTCAATCTTCCGCCTCACGCGCACCGCTGGGAATCCGTTCGATGCTCAAGACTGCGTATAACCGTTTCAAATCGATCAATGCGCGCATGCCAAACGCCACACCGGCATTGGCTAATGAAACGCAAACGGCGGGTATCAACAAACAAGTGACAGTCAATTATGAACTGATGCTCGATAAGGTTATCGCCAAGGCGCAGCCCATCCCCCTGCCGGTTGGGCCGCAGGAACCCGCCTCGACTCATTTGATAGATGGAGTTGGGGTCTATCTGCGCACGGATTACTGGGCGCCGATCAGTACCGGTGGAAGTTACGGCCACACCTGCTATGTAGCAAAAGAGCTTGCCGCCACCACCAAGGATTTTGTGTGTTTCATGTCGAACCGGTTTGCCTTGCTCGATGAACTTGGTCTGGCGCAGCGAATTATTCCCACGCCAAGCCCTACCTGCGACGAAATCTCGTTGATCAAGGCCAACGGCCCCTATTACGAATTTATAGCCAAGCAGATTGCGGAATTACAGCCCGTTTACATCTATGAGCGGATTTGCCTGGGCAACTTTGTCGGCGCCCGCCTCAGCCAGGAGTTTGGCATTCCTTATATTGTCGAATACAACGGTTCTGAAATTTCAATGCGCCGCAGTTTTGACAGCGGCGATTTCGAGCATGAAAAATTCTTTCTTAAGGCCGAGGAAGCCGCATTCAGGCAGGCTTCACTCATCTCGGTCATCTCGGAAGCGGTTCGCGATGATTTGCTGCGGCGGGGCATTCCTCGCGAAAAGATTATGGTCAACCCGAACGGTGTCGATCTGCAAGCCTATGCGCCAATGGAACTTCACACACGTTCGCTGTTGCGCCGGGAACTCGGGTTCAAACCATCGGATCGGGTCGTGGGCTTTATCGGCACATTTGGCGGATGGCACGGCATCGACGTTCTTGCCGAAGCGCTTCCGCTTGCATGCCAGCGCGACGAGAATATTCGCTTCCTGCTTATTGGCGATGGGAACTTCAAGCACCTGATAGACGATTCGATTCGCCGCCACAATCTGGGCAACCGCGTTGTCTGCACAGGGCGCGTTCCGCACCAGAGAGGGGCACAACTGCTCGGCGCCTGCGATATTTACGCATCGCCGCACAGCAGCCACATGGTCGACAGCCGGTTCTTCGGGTCGCCGACCAAGCTCTTCGAATACATGGCGATGGGTGGCGGTATCATAGCCAGCGATCTTGAACAGATTGGAGAGGTGCTTTCGCCAGCGCTGCATGCCACCAGTCTGGCCGAATCATTTCTTGTAACGCATGAGCGATCTATACTATGCGCACCCGGCTCGGTTGGAGAATTTGTCGAGGCGGTGGTATTTCTTTCCAGGCATCCGGATATTTGCGAAGCTCTCGGCCGCAATGCGCGCAAGGCCGCCGAAACCGATTTCTCCTGGCGCAGCCACGTAGCCAGGCTATGGCGCTTCGGGATAAGAATCAACAAAAATGCCGCCGATATCTCTGCGCAAAAAAACTCCCGAGGATAGGCCAAACTACGAATCTGCCATGAACAATACCTCGCAAATAAAAACCGGCGACGACTACAAAGATGAAGTCCAGGATCAGTGGGATAACAATCCCTGCGGCTCGCACTATGCCAAAAACTCCCCACTGCATACGCTGGACTGGTTTCTGGAAGTCCAGCGTTACCGCTATGAGGAATATGCTCCCTGGATGTACGAAACCATGGAGTTTGCCCGGCATTCCGGCGAAAGCGTTCTTGAGATCGGCGGCGGTCTGGGCACCGATCATGCGCAGTTCGCCAAGCATGGAGCGATTACCACTGATATCGACTTATCGTCCGGGCACCTTGCGCTTGCCCAGGAAAACTTCAGGCTGCGCGGCCTTACCGGCACTTTTGTGCACCATGACGCCGAAACCCTCCCCTTCCCGGACGCATCGTTCGATGTCGTATACAGCAACGGCGTGATCCATCACACGCCGAACACGCAGCGCGTCGTTGACGAAATTTATCGTGTGCTCAAACCCGGCGGAAAAGCCATCGTCATGGTGTACGCAGAAAACTCCTTGCACTATTGGCGCGGCCTCGTATTGGAATTGGGGTTGAAACAACACCTGCTTGAAAGTTTTTCGATGGGCGAGATCATGTCGCGGCACGTCGAAATTACGGAAAATGATGCGAGACCATTGGTCAAGGTTTATACTAGACAGAGACTGGGCAAGCTGTTTGCCCGGTTCGAACGGAGCTCGATTGTTCAGCGCCAAATGGTTGCAGCCGAAGTTCCGCGACGCCTTTGTTGGGTTCCCCTGCCTTTGCTGGGGAAAATAATGGGCTGGAACCTCATCATCAAGGCGCATAAACCCTCATGAGCAGTATTGCCGGCATTCTGCGCACTCTGTTTGGCTCACCCAAAACGGCCATAGTAAAAAATGAGCCGCCTCCCGTAGAGGTTTATTTTTCGAGTGTGATTCACGATCCGGCCGGCTGGCTTACCGGATTGCGCTCATCCCCGCGCTTGTTTCCGGCAGCCTCGGCAGAAGCAATTGCGCGTCTTCACAAGGAAATGCCCGAACAAGCGGATGCCGCAATCAAGGCTGCGGAACAAGTACTGACCCATGAGTTCAACCTGCTCGGCAGCGGGCCGTATCAGCCCATCGACACCGGGCGATCAACAGGCAGCGGATACTTGCCGATCGATTGGAATATCGACCCGGTTTCCGGACTGCGTTTTCCTTCAGGCTTACATTACAAGAACTGGGATCTGTGGAAGATGCGGCCTGGGATGGCGGATATAAAGCTGCCCTGGGAGCTGGCCCGATGCCAGCACTGGCCGGCCCTCGCACAAGCATGGCTGTTAAGCGGCGATAGCCGGTTTGCCGACGAAATCTTTTTCGAGCGCGCCGACTTTAACGAAGCAAACCCGGTGGGATACGGCATTCATTGGACATGCACGATGGACGTGGCCATTCGCGCCGCCAACTGGGCGCTGGCGCTGGAAATGATCCGCGCCTATCCGGTATCGGAAGAGGTCTGGATTGCTGCCTACCGCAGCCTGTTTGAGCATGGCCGGTTCATTCGCTCAAACCTCGAAGATAAATATGAAGTAACCAGTAACCACTTCCTGTCAAACGTAATTGGCCTTTTTTACCTCGCCCGGGTTTTTCAGGAAAGCCCAGAAGCCCGCGAATGGGAAGAATTCTCGCGGAACGCCATCGAACGGGAAATGCAAGTTCAAATCCTGCCAGATGGCGCCGATTTCGAATCGTCCGTCCCCTATCACCGGCTGGTGGCTGAATTGTTCCTGGGCGCTGTCCAAGTAGCAGACCAATCTGGGAAACCGTTCAACCCACAGTTGCGCGCCCGGCTGCAAGATATGGTCGAGTTCCTGCTCGGTGTTCTCCGGCCGGATGGCCTGATGCCGCAACTTGGAGATGCGGACGATGGCCGGCTCCATATTCTCACCGATTATGGCACATGGAAACCCCAAGACGCCCGCCACCTCCTTGCCTCGGCTTCTCACGTGCTGGGAATTGCAGAGTGGCGCCATTACAGCGGCACCCCAGGCCAATGGGAGGCTTTCTGGTGGAGCGGCGGCGCAGATTCCGGCGGTTTCCGCGCCGACCCGCTTCCTCCACTGGAGCAGCATTTCCCCGATGCGGGCATCGCCATCCACCGTTCGCCCCAAGCTTATCTTGCCATCACCAACGGCATCGTCGGCACCAAGGGGTTCGGCAACCACAAGCATAACGATTTGCTCGGTTTCGAATACCATCCGGATGGTATACCTCTAATCGTCGATCCCGGCAGTTACGTCTATACCTCTGACCTGGCAGCCAGAAATGTCTTTCGCAGCACCGCGTACCACAATACTCTGATGGTTGACGGCGTAGAACAAAACGAAACCAACCCGGAATGGATATTCCGTCTTTTCGAAAAAGCCTCTCCGGAAACGCTTGAGTGCCGTACGACAGATATGGCCTTCATTTACCGTGGGCGGCATATCGGTTATACGCGCCTTGAACATCCGGTCATACACGAACGCAGTTTCGAACTGGCGCGCAATAATGGCACCTTATCGATTGCCGACCGCCTCGAAGGGAGCGGGACACACAAGCTTCGCTGGCATTTCCATCTGGCGCCGGCAGTCGAGGTTGCATTGGAGGCTGGAGAAATTCGGTTATTCCAAAAAGAAACCGGGGCGCAATGGCAACTCGCGATTCCAGCAGGCATAACGGCTCGCTGCGTCCCGGCATGGTATTCCCCGTCATATGGCGTTCGCGTGCCATGCCAGGCGATCAAATTGGAAACGGAAGCCGTGCTTCCGGGCGATGCTTCATGGAATTTTACGTTCACTAAATCGGTTGAATAAACGGTGATTTCCATTGTTTCCTGTGGGCGCTCGCGTATCCTTGTTCGATGCGCTTACTCGGCGCGGGCGAAGCCGGTCGTTGGGCGACCTACAAATTCACATCGGTGCGAGGCTATAGGCTCACTATTGACGAGTGGGCATCCAAACCCATCTTCAAGAATACCGACATAAACAAAGTGATTAGATATGCCGCGCTACCCATTTTCTGCTGATCGTCGCAGGCGTATTAGCTGTCGCGCCGGCCTGCATCGCCACTCCGACTACACCTTTGCATAGCCCGTGCTATGCAACCGAAATCCTGTGTCCGCCCGGTAGCCAACTCAAGAGCGAGTGGTACCGGGCCGCTTGCAACAAACTTGGGGGGCGTACCCTTTCGGTTGCGTGTTTAGACACAGAAGGTATCCCTGTATCCGCCAATCCTCGCAATAAAACGACCTTGATCAATGGCATCCGACTCTATTTCCCAGTTTGCTTTACGCTTATAATTGCACTCGGGACGATTGCTCTTCTGGCAGTGACTGGCTTGATTAAAGCAATGGCGGCAAGACCAAACCAATAATGCACAACAAATCGCGGTATAGCGCAGGTGCATTTTTTTCTGATCCCTTTTATTGGTGAGTGGTGGTTCGCTTGATTCGTTTTCCTGAACGTTACAGAGAACAGCATGAAATCACAAAAAGGTTTTTTTTGTCACACGATTAGCATTGCTCGCTCAGACAGAAGCCGTAGCCTGTTCCACCTTGCCGCGCTGGCATTATTTACCCTGATCGCCGGTGCTGCCAATGCGCTTGCCGCCGACCGAATTTTTCTTGGGGATGCGCAAGATCTCCCGCTGGCGGCAAACGCCAATCCGGATACCGTCAAAACCCTCAACGAACTGCGTAAGCAGGCAAAAAACAACGGGGCCGCACGGATTATCGTCGGGGTGCGCGCAGCCTTTGCCCCTGAAGGGTTGATGTCTGCCAGCAACGTGGCGCTGCAACGCAATGAAATTGCCTCAGCACATTCCGCAGTGCTGGATAAGGTTCCCTCGCTCAAGCAGAAACCGGAAAAAATCAAACGCTTTGAATTTATTCCCTTCATGGCCATTGAGGCCGACCCCGCCGAGCTGGAAACATTGGCCAGCTTGCCCGAAATTACTTCCATAGAAGAAGACAGGCTCGCCGCACCATCCCTTGCCCAAAGCGTTCCCCTGATCGGGGGTGCAACCGCATGGGGCAGCGGTTACACCGGCGCCGGGCAAACAGTCGCCATTCTGGACACGGGCGTAGACAAGATCCACACCTTCCTGACAAACAAGGTGATTTCCGAAGCCTGCTATTCGAGCACCTATGCTCCAGGTGGATCCACCTCGGTTTGTCCGGGAGGGGTGACATCATCCACGGCAGCTGGCTCCGCCATGCCTTACGCCGGAACTTGCCCAGCCGGGGAGTGCGACCACGGCACCCATGTGGCAGGCATCGTGGCTGGAGCTGGCGTCAGCTATTCCGGTGTAGCCAAGGATGCATTGCTGATCGCCATCCAAGTATTCTCCCGATTCGACGGCCTTGCCAATTGCTCTCCATGCGCAATGTCCTACAGTTCCGACCAGATATTGGGATTGCAGCGAGTTTATGCCCTGCGCAATACTTACAACATTGCCGCTGTCAACATGAGCCTTGGCGGCGGACGATATTACAATCAGAGCGCTTGCGACTCGGACAATCTATCCACCAAAACTGCTATCGACAACCTGCGTTCCGTAAATATCGCCACCGTTATTTCATCGGGAAACGACCATTACTCGGACAGCATGGGCGCGCCGGGTTGTATCTCCAGCGCTGTCAGCGTTGGCGCCACTTGGGACACATCGGGATGGATATGCGATGGAGTCCCTGCGAGTGTTGACCAGATTGCCTGCTATTCGAATTCAGTGTCTTTCCTCAACCTGCTGGCGCCCGGTTCCGCAATTACCTCTTCAATCCCTGGTGGCGGCTATGCAACCTGGCATGGAACTTCCATGGCCACACCCCATGCTGCTGGAGCATGGGCCATCATGAAGCAAAAAAACACCGGCCTCACCGTTGGCAACGGCCTGAATATCCTGGGTTCAACCGGAGTGTCAGTCACCGATACGCGGAATGGTATTGTAAAACCGAGAATAAAGATTGATGCCGCGCTCAATGCTATCTGTAACTACTCCCTGAGTTCTACCGGCTTATCTACCGGCGCCGCAGCCGCCATCGGAAACATCGGCGTAACGGTAACCTCTGGTTGCGCCTGGACTGCCGTGAGCAGCGCGGGATGGATCACCGTCACCTCCGGCGCATCCGGTAACGGCAACGGTACGGTTGCTTATTCTGTGGCAGCCAATACCGGTTTCAGCCCTCGTAGCGGCACCATGACTATTGCCGGACAAACATTTACCGTTACCCAGGCTGGAACAGGCGGCAACGTTGCCCTCGCCAGCGCCGGGGCGGTGGCATCGGCATCGAGCGCTTACAGCAACGCATTTCCGGTTGCGGCAATCAACGACAACCAGCGCACCGGCGCACCATGGGGCAGCGGCGGGTGCTGGGCTGATGCGACAACCAACACATATCCGGACTGGGTGCAGATCAATTTCAGCGGCTCGAAGACCATAGACAGTGTGGCGGTCTATACGCTGCAGGACAACTATGCCAGCCCGGCCGAACCCACCGATACAATGACGTTCAGCATTTATGGCATCACCGACTTCACGGTGCAGGGATGGAACGGCTCGGCGTGGGTGACGCTGGGGACGGTGACGGGAAACAATCTGGTCAAGCGCACGGTCACCTTCCCGGCGTACACCACGGACCGGATACGGGTGAACGTGACGGGTGCGCTGACAAATTATTCGCGCGTCGCCGAAGTCGAGGCCTGGGGCGTTGCCGCATCGCCGGACACAACTGCACCCACCGTTCCAACAGGGCTTGTCGCAACAGCCGCGAGCTCGTCGCAGATCAATCTGTCCTGGACTGCCTCCACGGACGCCGTGGGCGTCACGGCCTACAAGGTCTATCGTGGCGGCAGCCTGATTGCGACACCGGGCAATGTGACGAGCTATAGCAATACCGGCCTGACAGCCTCTACGCTTTACAGTTACACGGTAGCGGCATGCGATGCTGCGCCCAATTGCTCGGCTCAGTCAACAGCCGCATCGGCAACAACACTGGTGTCGTCTACCAACGTTGCCCTCGCCAGCGCCGGGGCGGTGGCATCGGCATCGAGCGCTTACAGCAACGCATTTCCGGTTGCGGCAATCAACGACAACCAGCGCACCGGCGCACCATGGGGCAGCGGCGGGTGCTGGGCTGATGCGACAACCAACACATATCCGGACTGGGTGCAGATCAATTTCAGCGGCTCGAAGACCATAGACAGTGTGGCGGTCTATACGCTGCAGGACAACTATGCCAGCCCGGCCGAACCCACCGATACAATGACGTTCAGCATTTATGGCATCACCGACTTCACGGTGCAGGGATGGAACGGCTCGGCGTGGGTGACGCTGGGGACGGTGACGGGAAACAATCTGGTCAAGCGCACGGTCACCTTCCCGGCGTACACCACGGACCGGATACGGGTGAACGTGACGGGTGCGCTGACAAATTATTCGCGCGTCGCCGAAGTCGAGGCCTGGGGCGTTGCCGCATCGCCGGACACAACTGCACCCACCGTTCCAACAGGGCTTGTCGCAACAGCCGCGAGCTCGTCGCAGATCAATCTGTCCTGGACTGCCTCCACGGACGCCGTGGGCGTCACGGCCTACAAGGTCTATCGTGGCGGCAGCCTGATTGCGACACCGGGCAATGTGACGAGCTATAGCAATACCGGCCTGACAGCCTCTACGCTTTACAGTTACACGGTAGCGGCATGCGATGCTGCGCCCAATTGCTCGGCTCAGTCAACAGCCGCATCGGCAACAACACTGGTGTCGTCTACCAACGTTGCCCTCGCCAGCGCCGGGGCGGTGGCATCGGCATCGAGCGCTTACAGCAACGCATTTCCGGTTGCGGCAATCAACGACAACCAGCGCACCGGCGCACCATGGGGCAGCGGCGGGTGCTGGGCTGATGCGACAACCAACACATATCCGGACTGGGTGCAGATCAATTTCAGCGGCTCGAAGACCATAGACAGTGTGGCGGTCTATACGCTGCAGGACAACTATGCCAGCCCGGCCGAACCCACCGATACAATGACGTTCAGCATTTATGGCATCACCGACTTCACGGTGCAGGGATGGAACGGCTCGGCGTGGGTGACGCTGGGGACGGTGACGGGAAACAATCTGGTCAAGCGCACGGTCACCTTCCCGGCGTACACCACGGACCGGATACGGGTGAACGTGACGGGTGCGCTGACAAATTATTCGCGCGTCGCCGAAGTCGAGGCCTGGGGCGTTGCCGCATCGCCGGACACAACTGCACCCACCGTTCCAACAGGGCTTGTCGCAACAGCCGCGAGCTCGTCGCAGATCAATCTGTCCTGGACTGCCTCCACGGACGCCGTGGGCGTCACGGCCTACAAGGTCTATCGTGGCGGCAGCCTGATTGCGACACCGGGCAATGTGACGAGCTATAGCAATACCGGCCTGACAGCCTCTACGCTTTACAGTTACACGGTAGCGGCATGCGATGCTGCGCCCAATTGCTCGGCTCAGTCAACAGCCGCATCGGCAACAACACTGGTGTCGTCTACCAACGTTGCCCTCGCCAGCGCCGGGGCGGTGGCATCGGCATCGAGCGCTTACAGCAACGCATTTCCGGTTGCGGCAATCAACGACAACCAGCGCACCGGCGCACCATGGGGCAGCGGCGGGTGCTGGGCTGATGCGACAACCAACACATATCCGGACTGGGTGCAGATCAATTTCAGCGGCTCGAAGACCATAGACAGTGTGGCGGTCTATACGCTGCAGGACAACTATGCCAGCCCGGCCGAACCCACCGATACAATGACGTTCAGCATTTATGGCATCACCGACTTCACGGTGCAGGGATGGAACGGCTCGGCGTGGGTGACGCTGGGGACGGTGACGGGAAACAATCTGGTCAAGCGCACGGTCACCTTCCCGGCGTACACCACGGACCGGATACGGGTGAACGTGACGGGTGCGCTGACAAATTATTCGCGCGTCGCCGAAGTCGAGGCCTGGGGCGTTGCCGCATCGCCGGACACAACACCGCCCAACGATAACTTTATGAACCGCATTGCCATCACCTCAGCCGTGACTACTGGTTCGAATGTGGGGGCATCGAAAGAAGCAGGCGAACCGAATCATGTGAGCACGGGCGGTGCATCGGTATGGTGGTCGTGGACTGCTACGACCGGGGGCACGGTTACGATAACTACCTCGGGTAGCAGTTTTGACACTTTGCTTGCCGTTTATACGGGAACCTCAGTCAATGCTTTAACGTTAGTCGCAAGCAACGATGATGGTGGGGGTACACTGCAAAGTTCGGTTTCCTTCTCAGCCATTACCGGACAAACGTATCAAATAGCTGTGGATGGTTATTCGGGAGCCAGTGGGACTATCGTGCTGAATGTTTTTCAAGTTGGATCTCCGCCCACCAACGTTGCCCTCGCCAGCGCCGGGGCGGTGGCATCGGCATCGAGCGCTTACAGCAACGCATTTCCGGTTGCGGCAATCAACGACAACCAGCGCACCGGCGCACCATGGGGCAGCGGCGGGTGCTGGGCTGATGCGACAACCAACACATATCCGGACTGGGTGCAGATCAATTTCAGCGGCTCGAAGACCATAGACAGTGTGGCGGTCTATACGCTGCAGGACAACTATGCCAGCCCGGCCGAACCCACCGATACAATGACGTTCAGCATTTATGGCATCACCGACTTCACGGTGCAGGGATGGAACGGCTCGGCGTGGGTGACGCTGGGGACGGTGACGGGAAACAATCTGGTCAAGCGCACGGTCACCTTCCCGGCGTACACCACGGACCGGATACGGGTGAACGTGACGGGTGCGCTGACAAATTATTCGCGCGTCGCCGAAGTCGAGGCCTGGGGAAGTTAGCCAGAAAAATCCTCCAATAACCAAGCAGCTTCCCTCATTTTGGCACCCAAAAGAAGCAGGCAAATGAACACACACCCTAGGTACATCCAATGCCAATACTCAATAAACTAACCGATCCCGGCATCACCATCCTGGCGATGATCTGGCACACCCGCCGTATACTACGTGCCGTGACCAGGGTGGAACTGGAAAAGCGGCACTCCGGCTCAGCGCTTGGCATGTTTTGGTTGTTGCTGCACCCCATACTGTTGTTAAGCATTTACCTTTTTGTGTACGCCGTGGTTTTCAAGATGCGGCTGCCGGGATACCAAGGGTTGGATTACGCCCTCTTCGTTTTCTGTGGCCTGATTCCATTCATTGGCCTATCGGAAAGCCTGGCCTCCGGCTGTCTATGCATCAAACAGAACATGCATCTGGTGAAGAACGTCATGTTGCCGATTGAACTGATTCCGATTCGCACCGTATTTGTTAGCTTGGCAACTCAGATGGTGGGTATGATGGCATTGGTGGCATTGCTCGCCGCAACTGGGCTTCTTTCAGTCAAAGTACTGCTGCTGCCGCTCGTACTGGTACTGCAACTGCTGATGCTGATCGGCATTGTGTTTGTGTTGGCTCCCCTAGCGGTAGCTCTGACAGACGTCAGTTACTTCGTCAATCTGCTTGTCATGTTGCTTATGTTTATCTCTCCTATCGGTTTCACTCGCGATATGTTGCCTGCCCCTTTCGGCATCGCGATCGACCTGAACCCTGTGACTTACATGATTGAAGCCTATCGCTTCGTTCTGCTTTCAGAATATTCAGCTTCTGTGCCCGCGCTGCTTGGTTATTGTTTAATTTCCATAGGTTTTTTCACTCTCGGCTCGCTCTTCTTCGACCGCTTCAAGGACATTTTGGTGGATTACGAGTAGGACGGTAAATGATGGTAAAACATGGACGAACAAAATCGGGCTGTGCGAACAATTACACGTATCCTGTTCAAGGCCTCCGAGATTCCGAACGGAGCGACCGTGACCATTTCCTTCCTGCACTTTTCACACACACTGGTGCCGAGCTCGGTTGGCGACGGCATCACGTTGGGGGCATACCTCGCTGCAGTGGCGGCATGAGCGATATCTTCATTTACGCGCGCGATCTGAAAAATGTGTGCCGCCCTTACGCGGAACCGGGATACCGGTTCCGTGACATAATCGGCCTACTGGGAAAGCGCACGAGCACTTTCAGCTTCAGAAAGAAACGCTGCCCCTTCGAGCGTCAGGCTACGGTGGCGAACATCTGCTACACATGTGCAGAGCCCTGCCCGTGATCCGCTCACCACAGCGGGTAGACATCTTTAGGTCGATCGCCCTGCGCACTGCTCTGCCGGCGATCCTGCCGTCTGAGGGCGCGAGTCAGCCAGTGCCAGATTCGTTTCATCATCAAGTATCCCCTTTTAAAAATTGTACATCCATTGAAACAGGACGCCCGGCGGGCACAATGCGTTCGCGTCTCGCAGAACGACCACCGCTCCTCAATTCGCGGCATGTGCTCCACGGCATCGTATTGTGATGACTTGCCACATTACCGTTCTCGGCGACTCGAGCAGCAGCGGCATTGGCCTGGGTCGAGCCTGCTACCCAGCAAATCTAGCCCGCATCTTGCGCGACAGGCTTGAGGTACATATTTTCAATTGCGCGGTTCCAGGTTTCACGTCTGCCGACGCCAATCGGTTTTTTCACAACGTAGCAGCCAAACGCCCTCTCGACTACTTGATCGTTTATCTGGGCAACAACGAGGGGGCAGCAAGCTACCAGAAAAAGCATTTTAGCACACTCAAAGCATGGCTGGCCGACAGGCTATCAAGACAGCCGGGGCGTCATTTCCGGCCGGTTTTGTCCCCTCCACGCTTTCGGTTCAACTACGAGATGCCAGCTCAAACGGCCGCTGTCACTCCGGCAGAGTTTCGCGACAACCTGCGATCAATCGTGCGATGTGCCACAAAGCGGAGCGCACAAACCATCATCCTCAATCCAGTTGCGAACCGGCGCTTCCCGTGCGGCTTGGGTATAACCAACAGCACCTATTTCTGCCGTTTGGATCATCTTGACCGATTGGGCGAAGCGGTCGTCAACGAACCGATTGATGATGCCTCGGAAACGCTAACCGCCGGTCTTCGATACTACCGCAGGAGCCAATTCGCCGAGGCCATCAAAGTGTGGGAATCCTTGGTTTCCATGGAGAACGTTGCGGGATTCATTGCGAGGCACAACATCGCATGCGCGCGGGCACAGCTAGCTGATGACGCGTCAGAATCACAATTGAGAGCCCTGCTCGGTGAATATGACAGCTACGACAGCACGGTGCTTTACAACCTGTCCATATTGACAAGATGGCAGGGATATCCGGATGCGGCCGACCAGTTGCTCGAAGCGGCGATCGAGAAAGATACTTCTGTTTATAGAATACAGCAGGCGTACCGAGACGTCATTAACGAATTTGCATCCATGAGTGGTGTGCGCGTACTGGATATGAAACCGATCCTTAAGCCATTTCACTTTATTGACTATTGCCACCCCACCGAGGAGGGGCACGAAGAGATTGCCCGTGCGGTGGCAGACCTCATTCGACCTAATGTTCAACCGAGATGTCTGCAGGAAGGTTCAAGCTATGAAACGTATTTTCCGACGCCAAACTACAAGTACAAACTAGGACAGACTCTCCTTGACTACTACTGCATTGATTGGCCGATACAGGAAGGTCGCATTGCCGCAGCAATCGCCACAAAAGGCCACAGTGTGAAAGACATGAACAGCGATGACTTTGACGGTGAGATTAATAAATGCGTTGCGAATTTCTTTCATTCAAATAGCCAGCACCCGGTCTTCACTGACAACCTGAACCTGCTCGGCGCCTGGTCCCCGAGGAGCCATGAAATCCTGTCGTTCCCGGAACAGTTCCTGTATCGAGTACTCTACAATTACTCTGCGGCGTTCGAGAATGATGGATTAGCAAAGTGTCTCTCGGCCGCCTCCATTCTTGAACAGGTTAGATTCTCGGCGGCGGACTACAAGCAAATCATCCTGAGGAAAACTCACGATAATCTGGATACGGAACTCGACATCACCCGTGTATATTTCGACGCGATTTTGAACAAAATCAAACATCAATTGCTGTCCGACAACTTGATTTATCGCGTGGCTATCGGTCAGCGCATCTGCACAGTTATGACTTGGTTTACGAGGGAAGCTTTCCGGTACGGGACGCAATCCAGGATGTCCATGCTATACGCGCGTTGGGACATCGAGAAAATTATTGAAGGACTGATTGTCGCAATTGTAATCGCCAATAAACGAGGTGAAGAGCCTGCACTCGTGAAGCTGGATCAGTTGCTGTCGCAGATATTGTCTTTATTACAGGCTCACGAACACCATGTGCAACTGTACCATCGTGATGCTATGTCCTTCTCCGTCGACAAGTATATGATAGACTTAGCAAGCATCGAACGAACGATCAAGGCGCAAATTGACGCCTAATGATTGGAGTATGACTTCTAATATAGCGCTTGTCCCTTGCCACAAGGTGAAGCCGCGCGATTTGCGACCCTGAGGGACAATGGACATAAATTCGAAACTCCACATTCGACCCTGGCGATGGAGCTTGCGAGCGCGGCTTCTTTGGGCTAGCGTATTTTGCTGGAGGGACGCTGAACAATTTGCGCAGATCGTCGAAAACATCATTCAATCTTATCGAGTGCAGACGTCAGACCTCGTTGGCGCGCTAAAAGCTCGAGATCGGTTCCATGTGCTGTCGATCGCAGCCGAGAAAACGCAAGTGATTTCCGGCAGGGCTTTGGAGTTCGGTGTATTTGAGGGCGTAACACTTCGGCACATCGCCAAAGAGATATGCCCTGGCCGTAAAATTACCGGATTTGATACATTCAAAGGCCTGCCAGAAGACTGGGGGCGGTTGCTTGAAAAGGGAACCTTCGCCACGAATGTGCCTTCCCTGGCAGGTTATTCTAACGCGGATATTGAAGTGGGGCGAATCGAGGACACGTTGCCGGCATTTCTAGAAAATATCGGCCAGCCGGTGTCACTGGTTCACATTGATTGCCCCTATTACGCCATCAACGTGTTTATTCTTGAGCATGTGCTTCCACATATGCCAGAGCGAAGCGTTGTCGTGTTTGATGAGTACTATGGCTACCCATCCTACGAAGATCACGAATTCCGTGCCTGGTCTGAGATCAGAACGCGTTTTAATCTGGTCGCGCGGCCCGTCGCCTACTCAAGCCGGAGTGCCGCATTCGAGCTCGTGCGCAACCCGCAATGTTCGCTTGATCGTACATGAATTAGGATCGGCACAATCAATGTTCACGGGGTGGAGGAAGACTTGTTGACTCCTGAAACGTTTCTTGGCACATCGCTGGTCGATTTGTGCCGGGCAATACGGGAAGGTGAAGTGAGCGCAGAGACGCTGGTCGATTGCGCCCTCACGGAGATCGACTCCGTAAATCCGGCGATCAATGCCGTCGTTCGGCTCGCACAGGATTCCGCGCGCGCGCGCGCGCGCGCGGCCGATCGCGCCCGATCGCGTGGTGAGGCTCTGTGTCCCTTGCACGGTATTCCGATGACCATCAAGGACTCCCTGGATACGGCAGGCGTCGTTACCACCTGTGGTACTGCGGGGCGGAGGAATTTTGTGCCGGATCGCGATGCGGTCGTTGTGGACCGCTTACATCGAGCTGGGGCAATTCTGCTTGGGAAGACCAACACCTCTGAACTGACGCTCTCCTATCAGGCCAACAACACAATTTACGGACGCACGAGCAACCCATACGACCTGGCTCGAACGAGTGGGGGCAGCAGTGGAGGTTCCGCTGCAATCGTCGCGACCGGCGCGGTGCCTTTCGACATCGGGAGCGACACTGGCGGTAGCCTTCGTATCCCGGCTCATTATTGTGGGGTTGCTGCACTAAAACCGACTGCGGGTCGGGTTCCGCGCACCGGCCACATCATTCCATTCGGGGGCTATCTCGATCGCCTCACCACGATCGGGCCGATCGCGAGATTCGTAAAGGACATCGAGCTCATACTGCCAATCATTGCCGGCCCCGATGGGCGTGACCCCAACGTGGTGCCGATGCCGCTGCAACGCGCAGATGCTGTCCAGTTGAATAGCCTGCGAGTCGCCATTCATCTCGACAATGGCATGGCTCAACCGACTGCCTCCACCATTGACACCGTCCGCGGCGCAGCATCCACGCTACGTGGCGTAGTCTCCAAGGTCGAGGAAGTTGCGCTGCCACTCGCAGCGCAGGCGCCCCGTATATTTGCCGACCTCTTTGCGGCGGATGGGGGTGCTTGGCGTCGCAGGCTTCTCACCGCCGCCGGGACGATTCAAGATGATGTGCAACCGAACCCGGGTTTGCCGGCGGCCAGCTTTTCAGCTTTGCTGGAAGACTGGGATCGGTTCAACAGCGAGATGCTCTCATTTCTCGATTCGTTCGACGTCATCGTGTGCCCTGTGACCGCAGAACCTGCGCCGTTGCACGGCGAAGGCACCGCATCCGCGTTCAGCTATGTCCAGACATTCAGCTTGACAGGATGGCCATGCGTCGTCGTCCGCGGTGGAACAGAAGCGCAGCTCCCCATCGGCATTCAAGTCGTCGCGCGCCCCTGGCGCGAGGATGTCGCGCTTCGGGTTGCCGCTTACCTTGAAGCGGAGATGGGCGGGTGGCGGATACCCCCGGCCATGTCTGCTGCCAAACGGGGTCGATGCCATGAGTGATATTGTCATTCGCGCGCGCGACGTCACAAAGGTATACCGTCTGTATGCCAAACCGGAATATCGATTCCTTGATATGCTTGGGCTGCTGGGCAAGCGGCATAGCGCGTACACAGAGCATGCAGCTCTCGATGGCGTTTCCCTGGATATTGCTCGGGGTGAGAAGGTCGCCATCATTGGCCGCAATGGCGCCGGCAAGAGCACATTCTTGAAACTGGTCACTGGCGTCACCAAGCCCACATCGGGCGTGCTGGAATTGAAGGGAACGGCACACGCGTTGCTGCAGATCGGATCGGGGTTTCATCCCGATTTCACAGGGCGCTCCAATGTCTACGCCTATTTGAGCCAGCTGGGAATAGTCGGACACGAGGCTGAGCAGCGATGCGCTGAGATCATCGATTTTGCCGAAATTGAGGAATACATCGATCAACCCGTCAAGACTTACTCCACAGGAATGGCCGCTCGATTGATGTTTTCAACATCGACTGCCATTACGCCGGATCTTCTTGTGCTCGATGAAATTCTTGGCGTCGGTGATGCCTATTTTGCCCGCAAGAGTTACGACCGTATCCGGCATTTGTGCGACCGCGAGAAGACAACCCTCCTCCTCGTTACCCACGATGTTTACTCGGCCTCACAGATATGCAATCGAATGATTTGGCTTGATCAGGGTCGAGTGATGGTCGACCTTGCACCCACGGAAGCTCTGAAAATGTACGAGGATTCGATACGCCTGCAGGAAGAAACACGCCTCAGGAAAAAATCGGTGGAGGCCATTCGCCGAGCATCCCATTCGACGAAAGGCACCGTGCGCGACACCTTGATCATAGAGGTCGCAGCGACACCCCCACCTGCCGCAGGGCCGACTTATTTCTCACGATTGGCGCTGTATCGTAGTGGCGAGTGCATTGCCGAAGCGCCGCTGTTTGAACAGACAAGTGTCGATTCTGCGTCGTTGGTGACCGAGGGTGCAGCCTGGGGCGAACCTGGTGAGTGGAACGGGCGCCAAGCCCTGCCGATGCGCTGCTTTGGCAGCCCCTACCATAAGATCGCAGTTACGTTCAGCGTTGAAGGGATCGCTGAAAGCGCGTACGCTGAAAACCTGGAAGTATGCATAGACTATGGCGCTGAAACCTCCGTCGATTTAAGCATCCGAGTGTTTCTCAACGGCCGCCACCTCTGCGCGCACGCGCTCACGCCGACCATGAACGACTGGGCGCAGTACCGCGCAGTGATTAAGCCCGAAGACGAGCCGTTATTCGATGTGTCAGCCGGAGGTGCCTCGATCGGCACGGGCGCCATCATGATTCGCGATGCCCGGTTAATCGACGAACGTGGTCGGCAGACCTTTGTTTTGGAACATGGCCGACCAGCACGCTTGGAAGTCGATTTTGACATTGTGGATGTAGCGCTGGTGGGGCCGGTTGGCGTTGGCGTAGCGATTCTTCGCGGTGGAGTCGAAACAGCGTGTCGATTATTTACGCCCGATCTCCATTTCGACGGCAAGCATATGCCGCGAGGAACCATTGTGCTGTCCGTCCCGGAAAACTGGCTTGGAACTGGCGAATACAGTGTGACCGTAATGCTCACAAAGCAGGGCTATGCCGATCGAACTGATCACGTCTTCTATACAATCAGCCCCGATGTCTACACATGCGTGCGTGATCTTCTCGGTTTCGAGGTGCGTGGCGGCAATCTCTTTGCCACGGGTACTCCTATTCTCGCCCGTGGCGCCTGGATCACGAGGCCGCGCCACATAGAGGAGAATGTGTAACATGGCTGCGGTGAGGTTTATCGTGACTACTACATGTCGCGTGCGCCCGTTTCTGGGTTGCAACGGGTGGCATGGCCGTAGCGTTACGCCTGTAGCCAGCGAAAGCGCTATCGCCTCGTTTATGCCGGTGCTTGCGCAGACCGAATGCCAGCGGCTGTTCACAGCGACAGGTATCAACCATGGTTAATCCGTTATCAGAAATCCGTACCCCCCGGTACTGCATTCACCCCTATTTCGGCTTCGTGTGTACACCCAACAGTGTGCTGGATTTTTCGGAATCGATTGCAGCCCCACTCGCCCGCCCTGCTATTGCGCAAATCGATGCATGGGGGTTCCGCAATTGCAATCTGCCCGCGCAGAAACCGGAGGGTGAGACTTGGATCGGTATTTTCGGGGGCAGCGTGGCATTTTCGGTTGCGTCCTCGAGTAACGAGACGACTATCGCCGGATACCTGGAAGCCGAATTGAACTCCCGCTCGCCCGGAGGACGTCGCATCCGTGTGCTAAACCTTGCCCTGCCGGCAGGGCAGCAGCCGCAATCCCTTTTGATCTTTGCCATGAAGGTGGGCATGCTCGATGGAGCGGTGATCTTCGACGGCGTGAATGAGGCCGTGATTCCAGCATACTATAACGGCAGCGCGATTCCAGTGAGCTTTCCATACCGTCCGTTCTACGAGACGCTGTTCACGCGTTCGCTTACCGATGAACAGCGGGCGATCCAATGGAATATCGAAGACGAAGAACGGGGGATAGCTAAAGGCAAGTTTTCGCTGTGGTTCGCCTGGGAAACATCGCGCCGCAGACGACGCATCGAGTGGCTGAAGAACAGATTAAAGGAAATGACGCCATCCAATTCGCCGCTGGAGTCGATTTTTCCGCGTGTGGAAGGCGACATCGACAAGCGCATAGAGGCAGGCATCAACAACTGGCGCGACTGTACGCGAACCATGCACGCCCTAGCCCGCGCCACCAAGACTGAAATCGTATCGATCCTGCAGCCGATGCCTGAGCGCCAGAAGCCGCTGACCGAACGCGAGCAGCGCCATATTGAAGCCCATCCAGATATCTTGGCGGTTCGCTCGCGCGGATACGTCAATCTAACCGCACACGCGGCGGAACTGGCCAAGGAGGATGTGGTGTGCCTCGACTTTGCCGATGTATTTGCAGACCGGTTCGAGGACATGTATGTCGACATCGGCCACTTCAACGATCGGGGGTGCCAAGTTGTGGCCCAGCGAATCGCCGCCGACGCAGTTGGAGCGTGGGCGTGTGTGAGAAGATCGCGGCAGTAAGATAATTGCATGAATGAACTCATATTGACAGGCGATAGCCTTGGATATTGTTGAAGGTGGGGCGACTGTACGGCATACGGTTTGAGACGGGAGTCAGGTGGTGGACGAAGTTATTGGCTGATTGTTGTTCTATAACAACAGCAGATTTCACTCGACGCTGGGTAATTTCAGCCCGATGCCGTGCGAGAAAACCGGTTTGGGGCACCGTTGAACGATAATGCATAATGAGCGCGTTAAGAGGTACGAAATCTATGAGCAAGAACACATTGTTAAACTTGGCGACAGGCCCATTGATAATAGGCATCATTTTTTTTCTAATGGTATTGCCCATCGGATTAATTCTTAAGCTATTCAAATATGACCCTTTGAAGCTGAAATTTGATAAAAACAAAGAAAGTTACTGGATCCCACGAGATCCACCTGGGCCTGCCCCCTCGACTCAAAAAAATCAATTTTAGGCTAACCCTTAAGCTGCAAAAAAGAATTTTGGCGATGCTTAGAAGGCACGAAAAAGTATTGGCTGATACTAATTTTAGTATCAGAAAGGTTATCAGTGCTTGCTCAAGATTCTGTTGTTATGTCTTTTATTTATACATTGTTCTGATTCAAGCAAGGCAAGATGATTATTCTAGGAATTTCCGCTCTATATCATGATAGTGCTGCAGCAATTGTCCGTGATGGGGAAATTATTGCTGCTGCGCAGGAAGAAAGATTTACTCGCAAAAAACATGACTCAAGTTTTCCAGTTAATGCAATTTACTATTGCCTTAAAGAAGCAAAAATTGATGGCAGGGAAATTGATTTTGTTGCCTTTTATGACAAACCTTTCCTCAAGTTTGAGCGGTTGCTGGAAACCTATCTAGCACTTTCACCGAGAGGGTTTAAATCGTTTAACCTGGCCATCCCGGTTTGGCTGCGTGAAAAGTTATTCCTTAAGAACCTTCTTTCCAAGGAGTTAATGAAGTTCGATCTTAATGTCGACTGGAACGAGCGATTGCTTTTTGGAGAACATCATCTTAGCCATGCGGCAAGTGCATTCTATCCTTCACCATTCGATGGGGCAGCGGTTCTCACTCTTGACGGAGTAGGTGAATGGGCAAGCAGCTCTTTGGCTATTGGTAGTGGAAAAAACCTAAACATTATTAAAGAAATTCACTTCCCTCATTCCTTGGGATTATTGTATTCGGCATTTACATATTTCACTGGCTTTAAGGTGAATTCAGGTGAATATAAATTGATGGGGCTGGCTCCTTATGGGGAGTCCAAGTATGTCCAAACTATCTACGATAATTTAATAGATGTGAAGCCAGATGGCTCATTCAGGCTAAACATGAACTTCTTCAATTATTGCGCTGGTTTAACTATGACAAGTAGCAAGTTCTCCGATTTGTTTGGCTGTCTCGTTCGTAATACTGAAGAAAAACTCACTCAAAAACATATGGATTTAGCAGCTTCAATACAGCAAGTAACTGAAGAAATTATTATAAAGATGGCTCGCTCGGCAGCAAAAGAAACAGGCATGGGAAATCTATGTCTAGCTGGGGGGGTTGCGCTAAATTGTGTTGCAAACGGGAAGCTGCTACGTGATGGTAGCTTCAAGAATATATGGATACAACCGGCATCTGGTGATGCCGGTGGTGCATTAGGCGCAGCTTTGTCTGCTTATCATGGCTATTGTGGATTGCCAAGATTCACAAATGGCTCGGATAAGATGAAAGGAAGTTACGTTGGCCCTAGCTTTGAACAAAAGGATATTGAGCGGCGATTGGAAGATGTTGGGGCGGTTTATGAGTTATTAGAGGAGCAGACTTTAATAGGAACATGCGCGGCAGATATTGCTGAAGGCAAAGCCGTTGGTTGGTTTAGTGGCCGGATGGAGTATGGGCCTCGAGCTTTGGGGGGGCGGTCAATTTTGGGAGATGCCAGATCGCCAAAGATGCAATCTGTCATGAACCTGAAAGTAAAATATCGCGAATCCTTTAGACCATTTGCACCTTCTGTGTTAAGGGAGGATGTATCTGATTGGTTTGAATTTGATGGCGATAGCCCCTACATGCTACTTGTTGCAGAAATAAAAAAAACTCGCAGGCGGGAAATGACACCTGAGGAAAATGCTCTATTTGGAATTGACAAGCTTAAAATTTGCAGATCGGATATCCCCGCTGTTACACACGTCGATTATTCAGCTAGAATCCAAACGGTCCACAAAGAAACAAACCCGAGGTATTACTCATTGCTTGCTGAGTTTAAAAGGCTAACTGGCTGCCCTCTATTAGTAAATACAAGTTTTAATGTTCGAGGTGAGCCTATTGTTTGCACACCAGAGGATGCCTTTCGATGTTTTATGGGTACAGAAATTGATGTGCTGGTTATAGGCAATTGTTATTTAAAAAAAGAGGATCAAGACACCTCGCTCAAGCGAAATTACGAGTCCGCATTCGAATTAGACTGAATAAGCGACATATTTTGCCAAGGAACCACTGACTCATGCCTGCTGCAGAAACCCCATTTCAACTTCTCGCCAGAGGCTTTCTTGGCCTTGCAGAGATGCTGGCCGAACCCGGCTCTGGACAGGAGGCCAAACCTGCCAGCGTAAATCTGGCCCCTCCTTTCACGAATATGAGCCGAGAAAACTGGCTTCGCGCTCTATATCTTTGGCAGCAAATGGGCAGGGAGTTGCTTGCTGATCAGCCTGAGAGGGACTGCCCCGCTTGCGGTCATGGCGAGTCACGCTTTATTTTCAATAGCTACGACGGCTATCCTTTTGTTGATTGCCTTGAGTGCGGTTGCTGGTATGTGCCCAAGGTGGTCGATGGTGAATTATTCAGCCGTTTTTTCGAACGCTGCCCGGAGGCTAAAGCACTGGCAAAGTTAATGACGGAAGACCGGCTTGAAGCATCGCGCACCGAATATGACCAAGGACATTTCGGCGCGCTCATAGACGAACTCCTGCCAATCCTCGGACAAGGTGGTTATACCAACCGAACATTGCTCGATGTCGGTTGCGGCGTAGGGCACGGCCTCAAGGCAGGCATAGCTCGCGGCCTCACTGCTGTCGGCCTTGAAGCGGATCCGGTCTGCATTGCACTTGGCCATGAGCTGGGTCTCGACATCAGAGACAGGATACCGGCTGGATCGTTCGATATTATCGCGCTCTGGGAGGCTCTCGAGCATGTAACGGCGCCTGCCGAACTACTTCAGGGATTAAACACATCTCTCGCAGAAGGGGGAATTCTGACGGTCTTGGTACCCAACCTCAATTCTCCGTCGGTACGTGTTCTTCGCGGTGACTGCAGTGTTGTGCATGGGGGCATGAATGGGCCGGGACATATAAACCTGTTTCACGCAAAAGGTGTCAAGGACCTCCTGCATAAAACCGGGTTTACCATCCTCGATATTGATGGCCACTTCTCGGACAACCCTTTCGAACTCGCATCGCACATCCTCGGGTTAAGCAGAGGCGCCTACGACATGGTATTTCAAGGGCGCGATACACTCGAACTCCCCTCATCCTTCGTCGCACTTCTGAACGGGGTATGGCCGGCCATATCCGAAATTGAGAGGCTGAGCCTTACAGCGCCATTATTGCGTGTGATCGCGTGCCGGTCAGGAGAAGAACCCCGTTTTTCGGACAACATCTCAAAGTTGCGTGCAAAACGGGAAAAAGATATCAAGGCAAGCCTTTCCCGGTTGAATGCATCTTGCAACAACATTAACTCCGCTGCCTCTCATTCGTCCTTTCCTTCTCTTCGATTACAGAGCCCCGCATGGCAGGCGTTGCCGCCGCCAAAGCGCTGGGAATTGCCCGCGGGAGTGAGGATTGTGGCGTCAGACGATTCCGGGATTGAGGTGGAAGGCAATGACAGCGCATTTGGGTACCAGTTGGTGAGCCCATTGATTCCTGTTAAACAGAACCAAACCCTTGTCTTGCTTATTCCTTTATTCGTTATCGATGGGCAGTTATCGGTTGGCGTACTTGATCAAAATGGCAACTGGCTCCTGCCAGCAACAACAACCGCAACAACCCTTGAATTGACCACAAAAGAGAATGAACACATCAGAGTTGTAATTGCAAACTTGCAGCACGATGCAGCTAAACGCGCAAGGGCGCGTTTCCGTTTTCAACGGGGCTGTATTGCCTTCGAGCAGAAACACTTGAGTGGCATATGCACATCAGCAGTTGGAGGGAGTTGTTAATGGTTTCCCGCAGCAAAACAGGACGGCGGCAATTTGTAAAAAGTGTTCTTGCGCGGATCAATAGCTTGATCGTATTGTCTCGCCTGCAATTGATTGCCATTATAGCCGGACAGGGCTGGACAAGAATTGAAACACTTCGCGTACTTCATTCATTTGGCGAACCATACCGAAGCCAGTGCCTCGCGCTTCTGACGGGACTTCCGGGTATTGACGCCGGCAAGCTTCGCGCGCTGGAACCGTTTGAAGCTTCATACCGGGCACAGTGCCTTTCGCTGCTTGCGCAGGATCCGTCGCTGGATATTGCTGTTTTATACGAGCTGAATTCATTTGGCGAACCATACCGAAGCCAGTGCCTCGCGCTTCTGACGGGACTTCCGGGTATTGACGCCGGCAAGCTTCGCGCGCTGGAACCGTTTGAAGCTTCATACCGGGCACAGTGCCTTTCGCTGCTTGCGCAGGATCCGTCGCTGGATATTGCTGTTTTATACGAGCTGAATTCATTTGGCGAACCATATCGAAGCCAGTGCCTCGCGCTTCTGACGGGACTTCCGGGTATTGACGCTGGCAAGCTTCGCGCGCTGGAACCTTATCCGGAGCCTTACCGAAGCCAATGTCTGACCCTGCTTAGCTTGAGGCCGCATGTCAAGCTAATGCCACTTCATGCTATCCGGGACTTTGAAAACTCTTATCGCTCGCAATGCCTGGCAATATTGGCGAAAGATCCAACTTTTGATGTGAAATGCCTTTGTGCGCTATACCCATATAAAGAACCGGTACGAACGCAGGCACTAACTATTGTTGGAACATACCCCACTCTGGAAATCGAGCCTCAACGGTTAGCATTATTTGCTCAGTATCATCCTGAAACAACTGGTCATGCCGATGTATTCTTTCGGGATATTCTAAACACGGTTGAACCCGTCGAAGACGATGATACTCATCTGAAGGCGGCACTGGATTGGCTGCTTTACAGCCAAGAAGTCACAGGTACACCAGGGTTTTCGGCAGCGTATTCCTTTAGCCATGGCTGGTTGCCGCCTTACCCTGAAACGACTGGCTATATCATCCAGACACTCTGGAGTGCCTCTAAAGAACTAGGGGAAAACAGATTTGCTCAGCGAGCGATTGCCGCAGCAGATTGGGAAATCGAAATTCAGATGGATTCGGGAGCTATTCAAGCCGGGTATTTTGGTGTTGATCCCCAGGGTTTCTGGAAAGGGCAGCAAGTTCCTGCCGCGTTCAATACCGGGCAAGTAATTATGGGCTTGAACCGAACTTTTGAAGAGACCGGCAATGCCGTTTACCTCGAAGCATCCGTAAAAGCCTGCTGGTATTTGATGAGCTGCCTTAGCGAACAGGGAGTATTTACCAAAGGCTTATCTCCTGGCCCGACAAATCCCGAGCGGTCATACTACACGCGCGTTGCTTATGCTATGGCATGGACCGGGCACTTGGCCGGAGAGCGTTTATTTGAGGCCGCTGCAAGGACGCACCTGGACTGGGTTTTGAGCAGGCAGCAGCAGGATGGCTGGTTCCGAGGCGCAAGCTTCCTCGAAGACGAGACCCCGCTAACCCATACAATGGCATACACCGCCGAAGGCATGCTCTTTGCGGGGGAACTGCTGGGAGATGACCGTTACGTGGAGGCATCAGAACGGCATGCGATCGGTGCGATGCATGCATGCGAGCGGCGTGGCTTCTTTTTGCCGGCGCATTTTACCGAAGGATGGAAGAGCAGCGAAAAGTTCTCGTGTGTGCCCGGTAATGCTCAATTTGCAACTTTATGGTTACATCACGGAAGACGGAAAAATAACCTCACTCTCGTGAATACAGGCCTCAAAATGGTCGAGTGGTTAAAAGAGAGGCAGTCCCTGAAAAATCCGGCCCAAGTATTCGGGGAGGGCTGCCTGGCGCTTGGCCGATTGATGGAGGGTATTCAATATATAACTATGTAAACTGGGCAGCAAAATACTTTATTGATGCCATGCTGGAAGCGCGGCAGGCCAGTCGGGATATATTGGATGACAAATAAAGCCTTTGTGCTTGGAACGTTCGACCAACCTGTAGAAACCTTATTCGAGGTCGACTTGATGCGCTATCTGGCCGGTGCCGGAATAGCTCTGGCTGGGGTTATATATAAAAAATCACAGCCAGATCAAAACCCTGCTGCTCCGGTTTTAAGAAGGTCTTTCGATGATGAAAGGGTTTGCCTACACGTTAAAGACTTCAGTGAATCATCGGTTGTTGCATGCATCAACGAACTTGCGCCAGACCTTTTAATCTACGCTGGTGGCCGCGATATTCTGAGGCGACCGCTGCTTGAATCAGCGAGGCTGGGCTGTCTCGGCGGGCACTATGGGCACCTTCCCGAGGTCAGGGGGATGGCGACCGTAGAATGGAGTGTGCTATTAGGTGTGCCCCCAACAGTGGCTATTCAACGCATCAGCACGGGTATCGACACCGGAGATATATTGATGCAAGCGACTGTGCCATTGGTTCCAGGCGACACATACACCACTATCCGAGACCGTAGTTATTTCCTGACTAAAGTCATGCTGGCGCTGTCCGCTCATGCTTTGCTTAACAATAACTGGCAGGGCACGCCGCAAGCTGCCGAAGCAGGGCAGCAATTCTACCGTCTCCACCCAAAACTTCGACAAAAAGCTGACCTCGCTTTAGAGGCACTCACTGGCCAGCCAACGAAGCAATCAAGGTGCATTCGGGCAGGCTTCCCCTCTTGAGGCTGCGGCATTGACTGTAAAATGGTGCTGCTATAATTCTTCTGGCGAAATAAGAGCATATCTCTGCATTGAGACTGCGATTCAACGCTTGATGATTCGTCGGCGAAATGCAGCCCAGTAAATTATAAATATAAGGCTTCCTCTAGATGTGCGGTCTGGTCGGCTCATATGAGCCAATAAATGGAAAAACTTGCAGCGACGATATTCTGATCGCCATGCGCGATCGGATGATTCATCGCGGCCCTGACGGAGGCGGACTCTGGCGCGCAAGGAACGGATGGTGCGCGCTCGGCCACCGGCGCCTTTCGATTATCGACCTGTCTTCCGCAGCCCGCCAGCCGATGGCGAATGACTCCGGCAGTGTCGTTTTGTCTTTTAACGGCGAGATATATAACTACGCCGAACTGCGCAACGAACTGGAAAGGCTCGGCAAATACCGCTGGATTACCGATCACTCGGATACGGAAGTCCTGCTCCATGCCTACGAGGAATGGGGGCTCGATTGCGTCAAGCGGCTGATCGGCATGTTCGCTTTCGCCGTGTACGATGCACGCAATCAGGAGCGGCCGGTATTGCATCTGGTGCGCGACCGGGTAGGCAAGAAGCCGCTGTATGTTTCCCGCGCCAGCACCGGCGAATGGTTGTTCGCCTCGGAGATTCGTGCGCTGATGGCGCATCCGGCGATGAAGCCGGAAATGGACCTGACAGCGTTCTGGCACTACCTCACCTTTATCGTCGCGCCCGCGCCGCTGACCATGTTCCGCGGCGTTTTCAAGATACCCGCCGGATGGATTATTTCCATCGACCATCAAAGCAATGCCCGTGCGTTCCAGTATTGGGATTGCAAACCCGATGCAAGCCGAATCTTCAAGCCGGGCGAATTGAGCGAAGCGGATGCTACCGCCGAACTGACACGCCTTCTCAAACAAGCCATCAAGCGGCGCATGGTTTCCGACGTGCCTTTCGGCGTTCTGTTGTCTGGCGGCGTCGATTCGAGCCTGAACGTGGCGCTCATGTCCGAGTTGATGGATCGACCGGTATCCACCTTCACCATCGGCTACGAAGGCGAGGAAGAAACCAACGAATTCAAATTCGCCAGACGGGTGAGTGAACGTTACAAGACCGAACACCACGAGGCGCTGATCAACGAGCGCGACGCGCAGGAGTTTCTCCCCAAACTCATCGAACTTCAGGATGAGCCAATCGCCGACAATGTTTGCATTCCGCTCTACTTCCTTGCCGGGCTGGTCAAACAATCCGGAACCACTGTCGTGCAGGTGGGCGAGGGTGCGGACGAGGGTTTTCTCGGTTACTGGTGGTGCGACCACTACCGCCGCAAGGAAGAGGAGCTGTACGGCCCCGCCCTTCGCGCCGGACGGCAGCCGTTCTGGCGCAAACTCTTTGCGCAAGCAGGCTCGGTAGTGAGCACTTCCAGCCAGGAAGACCTCGATATTCTCCAGCGCGCGCAATCGGGTCAGGAATTATTCTGGGGCGGGGCCGCTTGCTGGTGGGGCAGCATGCGTTCACGCTTGACCCCGAACCCGGCAAAGTTTTCTCAAAAAGTCGAATGCCCCGTTGAAGGGTTGCTGCCGGAATCGTTTCAGGCTACCGATAGCCACAATGTCGTGCGCCACTATCTCGCGCCTCTTGACGGTCACCTGATGTCGCCGGAAGTGCTGCAAAAGATCACTTATCTGGAAATGAAGCTGCGCTTGCCGGAACACCTACTGATGCGCGTCGACAAACTCACCATGGCCCATTCCATCGAGGCGCGTGTGCCCTTCCTCGACCCCGATGTGATCGACTTTGCCGCGCGGCTGTCGCCGGAATACAAGCTCAAGGACGGCGTCGGCAAGGCGATCCTCAAAAAGGCCGCCGAGCCTTACCTCGATCGCGACATGATTTATCGCACCAAACAGGGCTTCGGCGCGCCGATGGAAAAATGGTTTCAGGATCCGGAGTTCGGCAAACGCTGCGTTGCCGCCTGGGAGCGTTCCGAAATCCGCAAAATGGGTCTGATAGATGAAGAATATTTCTTGGATATGCTCAATGGCCAGATGTCCGGGCGGGGCGGTTACAGCTTTCATCTCTGGACGGTGCTCAATGCGGTGCTTTGGCATGAATCGTGGGCAATGGGGCGGAAGGAATGTTTTTAGCTTTTAGCGTTTGCCGAACATGACGGCATCGCTGGTCAAAGATAAAGGGTTTGCGAGTGTCGCTGTTATAATTAGCATAAATATTAGGAGATGCGCACATGGGATATGCCGACATCATTGCACGTGAAGCTGAGACATTGCCTCCCGAAAAGCAGGTTGAGATACTGGATTTCATTGCCTTCCTCAAAGTGAGGCAGTTGCCCGTTGAGCTTGCTTCAACACCCAAGACTGCCGGGGAGATCGAAGCTTTCTTTCGAAGCTTCAAGGTGGACACTAGCGGATATAAATTTGACCGGGACGATGCCAATGCCAGGTAAGATATTTATCGACACCAATATTGTCATTTACGCACTCGGCCAAGCTTCCACCAAAGCACACCTTGCCGCACCGTTGTTTGTCGGGTCACCATCCATCTCCACACAAGTTCTTTCCGAAACTGCCAACGCAGCATCCAAACAACTTGCTCTCTCGGTGCCAGAAATCCGCAAACTCATCACCTCGCTTGAAGTGATGTGCCGAGTGGAAATTATATCGTT
Organism: uncultured beta proteobacterium; assembly: GCA_963828205.1. GTDB lineage: Bacteria > Pseudomonadota > Gammaproteobacteria > Burkholderiales > Gallionellaceae > Gallionella. The sequence goes on along the minus strand of CAWHDU010000003.1, from coordinate 1,007,492 downwards.
GGTCACCATTCATACTGCCCTCGATATCAGGGAACGTTACAGTTTTTCCTGGTATGACAGCCTTATTATTGCCACTGCGCTGGAAACGGGCTGCGATACCCTTTACTCCGAAGACATGCAGAACGGCCAAGAGATTTTAGGGCAATTACGCATCGTCAACCCATTTGCTTGACTGTATCCTGTTAATCGTGAGATCGATCATTATTTTTGGACAATGCTCAAAGCGGTGCTTTGGCATGAGTCGTGGGTGATGGGGCGGAGGGAGTGTTTTTAAGATGAAAATTTCTGTTGTCTGTCCGTTTTACAACGAAGAGGCCATCATTGCTGCGGCAACCAGGCGCATGATTGGAAACCTTGAAAACCAATTCGATGATTGGGAATTGATTTTAGTCAACGATGGCTCGCGGGATCGTTCCCTTGAAGTGTTACTTGCATCGCTTGGCACACAGCAGAAGCGTGTCAATGTCATCTCTTGCGCCATCAATCAAGGGCGAGGCCGAGCCTTGAAAAATGGCATAGATGCGGCTACCGGGGAAATTATAGTCACTACAGAAGCCGATTGCTCCTGGGGAGACAATATTGTAAAACTACTGTTTGATGAACTACAGCAAAACCCCGATGCGCATTTTGTAATTGCATCTCCCCATATGAAGGGCGGTGGATTGGTGAATGTTCCATTAAAACGTGTACTGCTGACAAAACTTGGAAATTACCTTATCAATATGTTTTTCATGTCAGGTGTCAGCATGAACACAGGTATGACCAGGGCCTATCGCGCTGAAGTAATCAAGCCTCTGGTAGTTTGGGAAAACGGCAAGGAATTCCATTTGGAGGTTCTGCTAAAATTGCGTACGCTCAATTTCAGAGTGCGTGAAATTCCTGCGGTGATTACGTGGCAAGATCACAAACTCACGAGTGCCGGTGCAAACAAACGAAAATCCTCAACCAAGATACTGAAAACAATCGCCACGCATCTTAGGTTTATTGCTGTGGCCCAGCCCATGGCGTATTTTGGGATTGCAGCGGCTGTTTCAGTTTTGTTTGGCGCATTATTTCTGGGATGGGCTTTCAGAAATCTTCTAACTGGCGACCCCGCAATATATTTTGCGCTTATCGGCCTGATTATGTTTCTTTTTGCACTATTATTTACAGGGTTTTCGGTACTTTTTATCGAGCTTCGAGAAACCATGCGTGATCAATGGATGGGTTATTACAATAAATCAAATAATGGCTCCCCCCCTAGCAAGCTATCAGCTGAGGAAATTTCTCACTCGAAATTAAGTTTTGATAGGGCAATGCACATTAGCTAGTAAACGGTAATCAAATGCAAAAAATATTAGGGTTTAGTGCGTGGTTTCATGATTCATCAGCATGTTTGCTTGTTGATGGTGAATTAATCGCATTTGCTGAAGAAGAACGCTTCTCTAGAAGGAAACATTCACCGGAATATCCGGTTAATGCGATCAACTATTGTTTGCGGGCTGGCGGAGGGCTTACTTTAGATGATATAGACGCTGTAGTTTATTATTTGAACCCAGCATTAATGGTTAAAAATAATCTTTTATATATAGCAAAATATTTCCCAAAGAGCCTGAACTTATTCAGGAAAAATACAACAGTAGTTCCTATTCCTGAGCGATATTTTAATTTGCTGAACATAAAATCTATCTTATGCAAGCAACATGGCGCTCGAGGCGATTTCAAGTTAGTAACTTTGCCACATTACCTGACCCATCAAGGTGTTGCTTTTCTATGCTCGCCTCTTGAAGAATCTGCAATTATTACTATGGACGTGGCGGTTGATGGAACAACACAGACAATTGCACATGGACAAGGCAACAATATAAAGACTTTACTGAAGCATTCGCTACCCCATGGCTGGGGGATGTTGTATAGCCTATTCACCCAATATGTTGGCTTCAAATATTACGACGAGTATAAAGTTATGGGCATGGCCGCCTATGGCCAGCCCAAATATGTCGATTTTATCGAAGAAAAATTATACAAACTCGATGACGTATCTGGCGAGTTTGAGCTGAACCTGGACTATTTTTCGTTTCAGTATTATGGAATGCGGAAAATTTGGGATGACCGCCTGATAAGAGAATTAGGGCTTGCGCGCGACCCATCCAGACCGCTGGAACAAAGAGACTATGACATGGCCGCGAGTGCGCAACTGGCTACGGAGCGTTTCGGCATCAGGATGGCAAAAATTGCAAAACGCCTTACCGGTTCGGATAATTTGTGCATGGCTGGCGGTGTTGTTCAGAATGTGCTAATGAATCAAAAAATTGCGGAATCCGGCATATTCAAAAAAGTCTATACACAGCCATTGGCCAGTGACGTTGGTTGCTCGCTTGGCGGCGCACTCTACTACCATCATTGCGTACAGAAGCAGCCGCGCAAGTTTGTTCTCAATCACTTGTATTGGGGGCCGGAATACCGGCATGAGTATGAGAAGGTGCTTAAAGAGAATGGTCTGAAGTATAAATATGTTGAGAACCCGGCGTATGAAATCGCAAAGACTATTGCCGATGGCGGGGTGGTAGGATTTTTCTGCGGCCGCATGGAGGCAGGCCCAAGGGCATTGGGCGGCAGATCAATTCTTGCCGATCCAAGGCGCCACGACATGAAAGAGATTCTGAATTCACGCGTCAAACATCGCGAACACTTCCGGCCATTTGCGCCGGCTTGCCCGGAAGAGCGGCTGGGAGAAGTGTTTGAGGTGGTTCCGGCGAATATGTCCTATGGCTACATGGTTACGACTGCCAATGTACGCGAAGAAATGCGGGAAAAATTGCCCACAATCACCCATAACGACAGAACTGCCAGGCCGCAAGCCGTTTGCCGTGAAACCAATCCGTTGTATTGGGATGTCATTAATGAGTTCTATAAACTGACCGGTGTGCCAGTAGTTGTAAACACCTCTTTTAATGATAATGAGCCTATCGTTTGCACTCCTCAGGATGCCATCAACTGTTTTTTAAGAACCAATATTGACCTGTTGGCTTTTGAAAATTATCTTGTCTATCCGGCTGAGAATAAGCCTCAATTCAATTAAGATTTACGAGTCCGTGGTTTCAATTTTTCATAGATTGCGAGGGCAATAAGTGATATCGATCCAAAATCTTGGACTGATGCTGTATGGTGGAGTCGCTATAGCAGCAGGTCAGGCATTGATGAGCATTTTAAGTCGCAGCCTCTTGAACACACATGGCACTTCATCAATTTTTTTGCAGCTTGTTTCTGCCTGGAGCATGTGGGGCAGTATTTTTTTGTATGGTTCGGGGTTTTTGTCGATGTTTATTCTGCTTCGGTATTTACCTTTGGCGCAAGCTTCCATCGGCATTTGGGGGGTTACACTTCTAGCCAATATTGGATTTACGGCCTTAATGGGGCAGTCCCTCAATTTCACGCAATACGTTGGAATTGCATTTGTTTTCTTTGGAATGCTTTTTTTACTGCATCAACAATAACGTACTTATTATCAGCATTAATATGCCTTCTAATTTATCCTTTAGCAACTTTTCTGATACTGGGTCTTTCTATACGGAGATACATAAACAAATTCGAAAAACTGCTGGCTCTTCTGGCAAACCGCCTACAGTAGAGGAATTTCGCCAGTGGCTTGAATCCACAATTAGAGACCCAGGCAAGCTTTCGTTCCTTGATGCCGGATGTGGTGTTCACGGCCTTAATGCGCGGGAATGCATTGCGGCAGGCTTCGCCAGTGGTGTAGCTATCGACATCAATCCCGATGCAATCTCGCTCAATCAGGACATTGATGCCAAGTTTGGATCTGTACTTGATATCCCCTTCCGAGATAGCAGCTTTGATTTTGTTGTTTGCTCTGGTGTGATCCACCATACTCCAGACCCGGAAAAAGCTATCAATGAGATATATCGTGTCTTGAAACCTGGCGGACTTGCATATATCAGTATCTATGCTTTTAGGCATAGCCTGTTTCATTTCGTCGTTCTCGCGCTCCGCGCGTTTGCAAGGATCGTTCCCTTCTCAATAGCTCACCGCCTTTTGCGCTCCATTCCCGCTGGCAACAATTTCTTTATGGATCATGCGTATGTTCCAATACTTTGGCTTTATCGGGATAGTGAAATGAAAAGTTTACTAAACCGAGCAGGATTTTCTCTCAAGAAGGATTTTCCGGCCAGTTTTGACATATTTTCGCGATGGCCGCTTGGATCTATTCTCTCGGGGGGGGGGTTGATGCGGATATATGTTTGCCAAAAGTAAACTATCACTCTGGTTGGGTAAACAGATATTGGCCATCAATAAATTCTTAAATTTATTTGAGTGGTATTTACATGCAGCATAGGAGCTACGCTCGATATTTAAAAACCAAAGACCAATGGCAGGCATTACATGTGATTTGTTTGCGCTTGGGACTTGAAACTATATCTATATAGCTATAACCAGAAGAGACCGGAATATTATCGTGTGCGGAATAGTCGGTTTTACAGGGCAACCACGCCCTGATGCATTAGGCTCGGCGCTTGATATGCTGGCCCATCGCGGACCTGATGATGAGGGGCGTTATGAGGATACTCATATATCTCTCGGCCACAGGCGCTTGGCTATCATCGACTTGGCCACAGGCCATCAGCCCATGCACTCGGCCAGCGGCAGGTATGTCATCGTATTCAATGGTGAAATCTACAACTTCCGCGACTTGCGCTCAAAGTTGGAGGCGCGTGGCCATATCTTTCGCACCCAAAGCGACACGGAAGTATTGCTGGAATGGCTTGTGTTGCATGGCGTGGATGGCTTGTCCGAGTTGAATGGGATGTTTGCCCTTGCCTTCTGGGATCGGGCAGAAAGCAGGCTGTTGCTCGCGCGTGACAGGCTTGGCATGAAGCCCCTCTATATTCGGCAAATGGCTGACGATTTGGTATTCGCTTCGGAAATTAAAGCCATCCTCGCTGTATCAGGGCGTGCTGAGGTCGACAGAGAAACTATTCTCCAGTTCGTTACATTCCAGAATGTGCTTAATGACCGCACCTTTTTTCGTGGCATCCTCAAGCTTCCTCCCAGCGGATGGTTGGAATGGACACACGGCAGGGGGTGCCGCCAAGGCGGATATTGGGAACTGAACTTTTCTAACCGCTTCTGCGGGGCATTCGGTGAGGCGGTTGATGCATACGCCGAGGTGCTTGCCGCTGCGGTAGACAGGCACATGCTGGCAGATGTTCCCGTCGGGACGTATCTGAGCGGCGGCATCGATTCCTCCGCCGTTACGGTCTCAGCGGCAAGCCGCACCACCGGATCAATGCATACCTTTACCGGTGCTTTTACCGATGCTTCCTACTATGATGAGCGCGCTGGCTCACGTGTGGTCGCAGCACAGGTTGGGGCGCATTTGCATGAGGTCGAAATTGGGGCGGCAGATTTTTGTGCGGATATTGGCAAAGTTATCTACCATCTGGACGAACCAACTTTAGGGACGGGTGCGCTCCCCCAGTTTGAAGTAGCTAAACTGGCCTCACGCCACGTAAAGGTTGTGCTCACAGGGCATGGAGGCGATGAGGCATTTGCGGGCTATCAGGTAAACAAGGCTATAGCCATCCGTGAGGCCGCAGGCAAAAATCTGTTTGCGGTCATTCAGGCGATTGCGCGAATACGACCGGATGAAATTACCAGGATACTCTACTTCCTTCTCTATCCGCTGCGCTACCCGGAAATTAAACATGGACTTTTCATCATGGTGCCGCATCGGCGCCGGGACAGTGTTATGTCGGCTGATTTCCTGGGGTCTCTGGGAGGTTACGAGCCCATAGATGAACTCACCAACTTCCTGCGGCCCGGCCTGTCCCCGGGGCAGGCGCTGATGACCCTGTACTTGCGTACTTATCTGCCGACCCTGTTCATCCAAGAGGACAAAGTCGGCATGGCGCATTCCCTTGAAGCACGCATGCCCTTGTGTGACAACGCTGTTATTGATTTGGCACTTAGCATCGAATTGGATGAAAAACTTCACGGTGGCATACTCAAGGCCATTCCCAAGGCAGCACTACGCAATCGCCTTCCGCAGGTATTGTTTACGCTCCCAAAGCGGGGCTTCCCCACCCCTTTTGCCCGTTGGTTCCGAGTTGGCCAAGTATGTGAAACAATGGAAGACCTGCTGCTCTCTGCCAGGGCGCGTGAGCGCGGTATTTTCAGGCCTGAATACGTTGAGCGCTTGTTCCGTGATAACCTGCGTTCGCGCACCGACAACCTATTCGACTACGCCCGTGCCAACCAACTCTATTCCATAGCCATGATAGAACTCTGGTTCCGCACCTTTGTGGATCAATCAGTACCAAAGCCGGTCAGTTAAGGTTATATATGCCACAAACACCCTACGACCCCAAAAACTATTCTGAAGACCATGTCTTCGATGCACCGGGTTTGCTTGGTTGGCTAACCAGCCGGCGCAAGGCGGCCGTTATCCGTTTTATCCAGGCGGGAGTTGGGGAGCTGCTTGATGGAGCCGTACTTGATATTGGTTGCGGTTATGGTGAAATGCTTTCCGAATTGCCTGGAACCAGGCGGGTTGGTGTGGACATCAACCATCCGGCCTTGAGCGAGGCTGAGCGCAGAAATTCGGCAGGCTGTTTTATTATGGCTAATGTAGAGCAACTACCCCTTGCCGATTCTAGCTTCGATGCTGTCGTGTGCTCAGAAGTGCTTGAGCACATGGATGATCCCGCCCCCCTTGCACGCGAGATCGTACGGGTGACGCGACCGGGGGGAGTTTATTGTATTACTGTACCCAACGAATATGTGACGACTCTGGGGCGGCTGGTGCTCGGCAAGCGCCCGGCCAAGTCGCCTGCCCACAAGCAGGCTTTTACCCCCGAGAGCGTGGCGCGGCTGTTCCCACATCCGCCAGTAATGCAATGTGTGGTTCCCTACCCATTCTTGCCTTTCATTCTGTCAACCAACGTTGTGGCACTTTTTCGTAAAACCTGATAGCAAGAGGAAATAAATCTGTTATGAGAGCTGTTACCCTCAACTTTAAAAATGGCGACTTGCGTGTCGCTGAAATTCCGACCCCGAATGTGTCGTCACATGGGCTTATTGTGGCCAACCGCCATTCGCTTATTAGTGTTGGAACAGAAAGCTACATAATCAACATGGCTAGAAAGGGCCCATCGGCAAGGCCATCGACCGCCCGGATCTGGCCATGCAAGTGATCAACAAGGCGCTTGTGGAGGGATTCTTGAATACCGCCCAAGTGGTTAGCAATCTGATCTCCGCACCGCTTCCTCTCGGCTATTCATCTGCGGGGGAGGTGATTGAAACAGGGCGGAGCGCTGACCCGTTCAAAGTAGGTGATCGTGTTGCCTGTGCAGGGCTGGGTCAAGCCAACCATGCTGAGCATGTTGCCCTTCCTATCACCATGGCCTGCAAGCTGCCGGAGAACGTATCCACTGAGGAGGGGGCGTTCGGAACTCTTGGTGCGATTGCACTGCACGGTGCACGGCTGGCCAACCCGGAACTCGGCGAAACTTTTCTGGTTATCGGCCTTGGCCTGCTGGGGCAGCTTAGTGTTCAGATACTGAAGGCGTGCGGCTGCCGCGTGCTAGGTTTGGATATTGATCCGGCGAAGGTGGAACTGGCGCTGGCTAATGGGCTGGACGCAGGAGGGGTGATTGGCCGGGATGACCCGAAGGAGCTGGTGTTTGCACACACCGGTGGTTACGGTGCAGACGGTGTGCTTGTAGCCGCCCACAGCAAGAGCAACGACCCGATTGTAATGGCCGCCGACCTGGCGCGAGAAAAGGGGCGAGTGGTTGCAATCGGCCTTATCAATCTCGATATCCCCCGCCGCACCTTCTTCGAAAAGGAGTTGCGACTGGAGGTTTCCCGTGCCTATGGAGCCGGTGCGTACGACAGCGACTACGAGCGAAAGGGGCGGGATTACCCGCTTGCCTATGTGCGCTGGGCCAGGGCCGGAATCTTGCCGCCTTCATCGGCCTTATTGCGCAAGGAAAGGTTAATGTCAGATCACTTGTCACCCACCGCTTTCCGCTGGATCAGGTCGAAGATGCCTACGCCGTCGCCTTGGGCGACCGCAAGGAAAAGCATGTGGGCATCCTGTTCGAGTATGGCAATCCTCCCCTGCAACCGACGCGGACTCTTGAATTGTCGCCATTGCCGGCGGAGACGGCTACAGACCCATTTAACTTCGGGGTCATCGGCGCAGGCAGATTTGCCCAAGCCGTATTATTGCCTGCACTTAAGGCGCAAACCGGTGTAAAAATCTCAGCCGTGGCTACAGGGCAGGGCATGACGGCGCGCCATGTGGCAGACCGTTACAAAAGCGCGCTTTGCACCAGCGATTACCGCGATGTCCTGGCACGGCCAGAAATAGGCAGTGTTCTTATCGCTACACGCCACGCCAGCCACGCTGAAGTCATCTGCGCTGCCATGCGGGAAGGCAAGAATATCTTCGTAGAAAAGCCTCTCGCCATCAGTCAAGAACAGTTGGATCAGATTATCGAAGCCAAGCATGGCTACCGGGGAACACTGATGGTGGGCTTCAACCGCCGATTTTCACCTCTGTGCCAACAGTTTGCTGAACGCTTGCAGGGGCGGCGGCAACCCTTGGCGATTACATTCCGCTTTATCACGCCCCGGATCACGAAGGGCCACGAGAGTGAATGGGTGCATGACCCCGAGTCGGGCGGGAGCCGTATAATCGGAGAAGTATGCCACATGGTAGATACTTGCGCATATCTGGTGGGTAAGCCCGTGAAGAGCGTCTACGCCAGCGCGATTGGCGGTGATGCGACGGCCATCCCGAATTACGATACTCTTCATGTTGTGCTGACTTATGCCGACGGTTCGGTGGCCAACTTGAGCTATGTAGCCAATAGCGATGCCACCCTGCCGCAGGAACGGATCGAACTTTTCTGGGAAGGCGCCTACGGCCTGATTGATAACTTCAGAGCCGGTCTCTTTAGCCGCAAGGGTAAGCGATCACGTACTTTCGGGTTTAACCAGCAGAAAGGATGGAAGGACGAAATCAAGTTTTTTGCAGACAGCCTGCGTCGCGGCGAAAAAGAACCCATTCCTTTTGCCTCACTGGTGGAAACTACTCGAGTAACTTTGGCTATTCATCAAAGTATCGAGACAGGATGTTCAATTAATTTATGAGTAGTGCTCAAATGGGTGATTGTTTTATCTTCCATTTCCCGCCCTATTTGCCCACCACCTCAAGCCCGCAATGATTATTGAACCGGTTGTCTGATTATGCGAGCCCTTTGGCCTTCAAAAATGTCCCTGAGAGCGCCATTTTTAAAGATTGGGTTGATTGCTCTGATTGCGTGCCTGATGCTGCTTTCAGGCACGGCTGAGCAGTTTTTTACATACTTTAATGTACAGCAATTGGTGGCTGTGCTTGCAGTACAGCCCATAATTTTTATTGGGCTTGTGTTACAGGGGGTACGTCATGCGGTATTGATCGACCGGCCAAACCTGTCCTATCTGGCGGCGACCAAGTCGGTTGCGCTCTCCCAGGGATTTAATCTATTCTTGCCTGCGAGGTTATCTGAGGTGTTGAAAGCAACATACTTGCGTGACAGGGCAAGCGTTTCCATGAGCATTGGATTGTCTGCCGTGCTGCTTGAGCGCACTGCCGACCTGATCATCATTGGCCTTCTTGGGTTCGCCTGCTTTTTTTTCTTTGCCCCCTTGGTTAGTAAGGCACTGGTCTTGGCATTTTTACTGCTGGCTACAATGATTGTCAGTGTGGCGCTATGGGGTAGTTATAGCATCTTGGCTCTGGCTCGTGCCTTGCCTTGGCACAGAATTGGAGGGTTCGTCGAACGAACCTATTTACATTTTGCCGCCACTTTGAAAGATCGTGTTTTTTTTCGTAGCCTGTGGCTTGGTTTGATCATCTGGGCAATATCTTTCCTGAGCGCTTTTCTATTGCTCAGCGTTGCTGGCGATATAAAAATAGGTGTGTATGGCGTACTTCTGGTTTTTGTTTGCACGACTGTCGGAGGAGCCGTTCCAGCCTTGCCCGCTGGCCTGGGCACGTATGAGGCTGCAGCGGTTTTTGCACTGACATCGCTGGGCTATTCATTTGCCGATGCCTTGGTTTTGGCTGTTACCCTACATAGCGCACAGTTGGTGCTGCCGTTAATATTGACATTAGCAATCATATTGACCGAACGCCTCGGTATTTTATCGTTAATTGCAGACCTGCGCGCCAATGCGCCGCCGTCTGACGCCTAATAGCGCGCCTCAATGAACCTTGAAAAAGTGGATTTATGTTTACTGTAAAAACAGGTAATCGCATCTTAATTGGATATGCCATCCTGCTCTCTTGTGGCATTGCCATAGCTTTAGTATTTCAAGCTAGATTCTACCCAGAACTTGGCTACGATGAGTCAGCCTCAGTTTTGGGATTGAGCATTCTCTCTGGGCATTTCGGGAACCATATTGATCCCATGGGTCCCCTCGGATTTGACCGTCACTTTGTGATGGATTGCTTTCCACCAGTCTATTTTCTGGTGCAAGCCATCATATTCAAATTGTTCGGCTTCAGCATTTTTGCTGCGAGAGCCGCTAGTGCGCTATTTGTCGGCGCAACGGCCTTGTTGTGTTTTTGGGGCGCAAAGAGGGTCGCTGGACCGGCTGCAGGTTATGTGGCGATGGCGATTTACTTAATTGTGCCGCTACAAATTTATACCTTGGTGGCACGTCCCGACGTGGCTGTTCCGTTCTTTCTGCTGGCGTCTCTACTCATTCTCGGATTTATCACCGAAGCACAGACCAAACGATGGCAGTTTGCTTTGGCCGGACTCCTCTTCTCGCTAGCTGTTCTGTCACATTTTGTGGCACTCATGGCTGGCCCGGTAGTTGCTGCGCTCCTTTGGCGGCAATCAGGTCGGGGGAAGGTCAGTTTCTGGCGGGCCAGTGGTTTTTATGCCTTCCTGCTTGGTTTTGTTGTGCCTATGGCATTTTATGCGGTGCTGCTGCATCCTTATCAAATATCGACTATCCAGCATTTAACAAACTATGCGAATGTCGGCTTGAAATCAACTCCTGCGAGCGTTTTGGATCATTGGCCATTGCGCCCGACGTTACAGCATTTAGAACTTCACCAGAGTTATCTTCCATGGATAATTCTCTGCATGTTGCCGCTAAGTGCAACTGTTGCGATAGCCGGGTTTAAATTTCCCGCATATCGAGCAAGACTGACGACTGCTGGTTGGCTTCTTGCTCTGAGCTTTCCGGGACTGTGGTTCATGGTTGGCACCTATCCGAACATTGCGATTTATGGATATTACGGCCCGGTTTATCTATCGCTTGGTGCAGTGGTATTGGGTTATTCACTGCTATCGCCTTTCCCTAGAAATTGGCTTGATAAGCCGCTTTTTATCGCAGTATGTGCGGCCATGGCAACAATGATGACTTATAGTTTGGCAGCAAAAGCTTGGCACACAAGCAATATCTACCGGAACATTCCAATTTCTTCATCGCTTGCATGGACTGCCGAATTCCCACAACTCCAAGAGACGAAGGTTCTGGCGACGCCGCATTGGGTCTTCTCGAGCGCTGACGATCGGGTAAGAACGTATACACTCCTACGGTTCTATGAAGATGTACCAGCCCTGTCGCGCCTCTATCAGAGTTCAGTACCCGGTAGTGGAACGCTCTCCGATTATGGTACGGCTATTTTCGACAAGTACAATGAGACCCATGTATTACAACAATTGGTAAATTATGCTTCACTGAGGCCGACTGGGTCGATTGCTGACAGTGATCCAAATAAAACACTAGTCGCAGAAAAAATAAAACAGAGGCTGAAACCGGAAAATAGGGATATCAAGTTAAGTCCCTATGCCCCATTCACTGCTCTGTTGTCCAATTCGTACCGCATCGTTGGATTACATAACGACGACCAGCGAATTTCTGCCGACTATGCAGTTCTCGCCGTTGCAGATAAAACAATTAGAGACGCTGGCGAATGGCCAAAGATGGCGATTCCCACTACGACAGGGCCGGTGAATTTGACAGTAATGCCACCCTGTTCAGTTTCCCTTCCAGGTTCGTTGCTCCCCCCCACGGAAAATTGGGCTCCATGGTTAACCACTTATGCCCTGCCTCTGGAAGGCACCCTGGAGACAAAAGATATCCTGCTGGCAGTGCGTATCGTAACCAATACCAGAGAACATCGCCTCAAGCCGCTCGGATTTGCAGCATATTTTCCTACTATAGAGAAGGCAGGAACCGCACGACGTGAGCTTGCTGCCTATCGTGCGCCCCCTGCTGAGGCGGATGTTTCTTTCGGGCTGATGGGCTTTGCGTTGCGCAATGGCGAAGTCGGCAGGGAAATGCTCATACGCCCTGGAGGTGAAAATAGCGGAAGCGTGTTAACGATACATCAAACTGAGCCTGCAACAATTGATCGGATCGATATTGCTTTTGCCTTGCCGCCTCACCGCAAGTGTGACGAAATATTGGCTAGCGCTTTGAAAAATATGCTGGTAAATGCCACGCGACAACCCAAACCCTATGTGACCTCAGTTTTAAATGGAACAATCAGCGGAACACCGATTACGATAAACCTGTCCGCCAAAGCCACTGGGGAAGCTGTCATTTGGCGATCCGGCCGGCTTGTTGGCCGTCATGGATTCCGTGATATGAGCGCGATCAACATTCCGATTCCGGTGCCTGGCCAATATGGTATTGAGGTTTGGTTCGATGGGGATAGCCCGTCGAAAAAAAGAAGAGTTGAAGCTGTGTTTCCATCAGTCGCGGATAAATCGTGACGATAAGCCATCCTAATCAGCGCAGCGATTCTTTGCCGTATCTACGCATTTATATTTCACAGAAGAGGAATTGTTGCCCTCGCCAATTTTTTGAGCGGCCAACTGCCCATAATATATCGCTGAAATCGGCATAAGTAGTAAGTATCCCCCGGCAAAACCAGGGGCTTCATTTTGTGAGCCGCGGTGCGTCACAGAACCAGCCGCACCCGCAATTGCGTATCACGCCCGACGTTCCTCGGGCTGGCCATTCAAACTTATCGAGGAGGCCGAAAAGAGTTGGCGCAAAATACGCGGTGCGGATAAAATTGAACTGTTGTTGAAGGGGGTTTCCTTCAAAGACGGCAAACCGGTGCAGGACGATCTGCAGGTTCAGCAGAAGCTCGCCGCCTGACGCATCATGCTACAGACCGGCCATACACCAGACTTGACCATATCTCATCTTGTATTTCAAAAACTGGGATGAACTTAAGGCTAATTTCTTCGCTGAATATGCACATAAGTGAAAGTGGTTTTTTATCCTCCTAGTTGGGGGCTGCAACTTACTCGTTTTAGGCAACTTTAACTACAACATTGAACTATGGATATTTTGAAAACTACGCGCGAATTTTGGAATGCGTCCCCGTGCGGTGCCCAAGAAAACTTCTGTCGGCGTCTTGAACATCGTATAGCAATGGAACCGTGGGTACCCGGCCTGATTCGGGAGATTGCGCAATCCCAGAAAAATGTCGTCGAAATTGGTTGCGGACAGGGAACAGATGGGCTTATGTTTTGCCAAGAGCTTCCTGTGGGCGGCAGTTATCGTGGTGTCGATTACTCGGATGAAAGTGTGGCATCTGCTCGACAAGCTGCGGAAGAGGCTACCACAACTCATGCGCTTAAAGTTATCCCGAAGTTTAAGGTTGGTAACGCCGAGTCACTAGACTTTGATAATGATTCGATTGATTGTATTTTTTCCAACGGGGTGCTGCATCATACCGCCCATCCAGAAAGAGCTTACGACGAAGTCTATCGCGTTTTGCGATCAGGCGGTGTTGCGTATATCACTTTGTATCGTAAGCCATCAGTTAAAGTTGGCCTCGCCAAGTTTTTGCGCTTTACTCAGCGGGCACTGGACATTGTTTTTCGTCAAGACCGTTGTTTGTATAAGCTTTTTTATGGCAGGCATCTCCCTCGCGTTTTAGGTACGATGCTTCTTGAATGCTTTGGCGTTCCAATGATGGCTTGGTATTCTGAAGCTGAAATGCGTACCATATTCAGGAAATTTGAGATTTGCCGCCTTCAGCCAGTAGGGCTTAATTTTCCCCGAAAAAATGCGGCGAATAAAGGCTGGTCTTCTTGGGGATATATGTGGCTGGTGCAGTTAAAAAAACCTTGAATATTATTTGGCCGATAATCCCTGTAGCAATTTATCTTGTAATGTCTCCCCTGTCTTGGTGTGCGGCACACCGTTGTGATTTTTCGGAATTCATGCAATGACCGGCACTCTTAAACAATTTGTCTTGCGCTCAAACGAAGCGCGGGATGCCGCACCAGATTGCATGAAAACTGCCAAGCGATCGATTCGTGCTGTTCTTATCCAACCCCCCTCTTACCATGGCGTGCAATCTTTACTGCCTCATGTGGACGACGAAGGAGGCGAAGGTATTGGATACAAACCTCCCCTTGGGATCGTTTACTGTGCCACCACATTGAAAGAGTTGTCTAGCCATCAGGTGCTTGTAATTGATGCTATTGCAAGCCAATTGGATTTTGATGAGGTTGTCCGACGTGTGCAGGAGTTTGACCCGGAGATTGTTGGTATTTCTGCGTGGACTGATTTCTGGTATCCCGCTTTTCGTACTGGCCAGTTGATTAAGGAGGCTTTGCCAAAAATACATCTAACATACGGCGGCCCACATCTCGGCATCCACCCGGAGGTGACTCTTGCCGTTCCATTTATTGATAGTGTAGTTGTCGGGGATGGCGAAATTCCGTTCCTGTATTTGTGCAACATGGTCGCCAACGGAGTCATGGACAACTCGATGCGTGGCCTGCATTTAAAACCCTATGGCGTCAAACAAAGCCCTGATACGTTTTACATTCAGGGTGACCTCGACGAGTTGCCGATTCCAGATAGGACATTACTCCCGATTGAAGCATATGGCTCCGTGTTAAGCAAAGATAGCTTTGTCACTACCATGATAACCAGCCGTGGATGCCCGCACCATTGCACATTCTGCAAACTCAATTTCCAGAAAACATTAGCTCGTTCTGCCAAAAACGTAATTGAGGAGTTTTATCGCATTAAGCAATTGGGATTCCGCGAAGTGGAGATTTATGACGATACCTTTACGTGGAGCAAGAAGCGTCTGGTAGAAATATGCGAAGGCCTAATTGAAGCCAATCTTGGAATCGAATTTGCGGTTCGTGATCGTGTATCGTCTTCTTCAGTTGATTTGGATACATTGAATTTGCTTAAGCGCGCTGGATGCACAAGAATTCACTTTGGCATTGAATCGGGGGAGCAAAGAATAATTGACCGCATGAAAAAAAACATCACTACCGATCAAGCTCGTAATGCGGTTCAAATTGCAAAAAAAGCGGGGCTTACAGTTCTGACTTATTTTATGTTTGGTAACCTCGACGAAACAAAAGAGGATATGCAGAAGACTATTGATTTTGCATTGGAATTGGATGCAGATTTTGCTCAGTTCTCGATCACGATTCCCTACCCAGGCACGGAAATGTACGAGGAGGCGCTCAGGACAGGAATTATCTCCACGGATTATTGGGATGGCTATTTCAGGCATCCGACACCAGATTTTACGCCAGCACAATTAATCGAATATCTTGTAGATAGAGATACTCTGGTGATGATGAGAGATCAAGCAATAAGACGCTTTTATTTCCGTCCGAAATTTATTCTTAAGAAGCTAATCAAACTTAGAAGCTTCTCGGAGTTTTTTAGGATGGCCAAAATGGGTATGCAACTTGCACGATCAGTCTATTTGAGGTGAATTTTCTAATTATTATAGATAATAGGCTAAGATTGCAGCAGCATCATTTGTTAAGGCACCCGTCCAAAAATATAGAACAACCCAATCGAATTAATCAGGATAATGTCTACGTTTAAAATCTTTTTATCCTTTCTTACAAGGCTATTCGCATGGAGCTTGGTCGGGCTGGTGTTTATCTATGCCACTCTGATCGTCAAGGACTTCGCACATTATATTGGCGCATACCCGTATCTGGCGGTTGATGATGGTCTCGCAAATATTTCATTTGCCATAGCTGATGCTGGCCGTTATGGGTTTCTCAACAGCCCATTGCAAGGACCGAATGGATTGCCGAGGCACAATGGATTTTTCAACTATGGTCCTTGGTATTTTTATCTCGGCGCTTTTCTCACTTGGATTTTCGGCTACAGCCTTACTCTGCTTCGTGCAGTTCATTTAGTGGTTGTCCTGGTGGCTGTAATTGTCTCCTATCTCTGGTTTCGCAAGGATAAGTCTAATATTGCCGCTACTGTGTTTGCACTAAGCATACTGTATTGCTTCCATATAGCTCACTGGCCAATGGTACGCCCGGACATCATGGTGTCTTTCTTTGCTTTGGCGACAATCATATTCTCGGGCGTTGCCATAAACACCGGCCATGGCCGGTGGTGGATCGGTGCTGGATTTTCTGCCGCCGGTGCGGCAGTTACGCATCTTATTGCTTGGAGCCTGGTTCCCGCATCTGCCTTTGTGTTGGTTGTTGCAAATCTGGAGCAATTGCGATCAGCGTGGCGGTCCCGATCCATTCCAATACAATCTCTCAAGCATGTCGGATTACTCGCTGCTGGTGGCATGATCGGTATCTTAATTTTTTATGCGTCGTTTGGATTCCGAATCCACGATCATCTGATCACACTCGCTGCTTACCAGAGTTTTGTTCAGGCCAATGCTGTGGCTCATGGGGGGCAGATTGAGTTAATCAATGTTTTACAGAAGCACTTGGGTGTCGCTTTTGGCTATCTGTCGCAGACCGGTCGCCTTGCGGTAGCAGCAACACTAATCCTCAGTTGGCTGGTGTATATTTTTCAAAGTAGGCTAGCGCAGCCACAAAAGATATTGACAGATACCTACCTTGCCCCCCCGCTAATAATCTGGTCTGGCTATATTGCCAGTTTGGCGTTTTATTCTAACTACCATACCGGTTATGCGATTCTGAACCAGGTTTTGGCTTTCTGGACAGCGGGCGCGCTTGCTTTCGTTGCGCTGTCATGGTTTGTTCAGCGCCAGGGCATGGTCAATCGCTTGGGCTTGCTTGCTGTTCAAGTTATTGTTGCCGGCTTCTGTTTTACGCTTATAAAACCGATGATTGTTGATACAAGCTACAAATCGCAGTACGCTCACAAGTGGGTTCCCATCTCAAATTATATGGATCAGTTTTTGAATGATATCCCGCGCGGAAGTCAGGCATGGGGCACCATAATGTACGGCATTGAGAATCCAAGCCGCATTCAGTTGATTCAGTTCGTTGAAGGGCTCACTCTAGCATCCAACGCGCCTGAAAGTGAACGAGCTGCATTATCACCGGAAGTATTGGTATGGGGTTACCCAGAAAATCGGGACAGCATAATTGGCGTTTTGTCAGGGCGGCCAAGCATGTTGCGGCGAATGAGCGAACTGTTTCCACATTATCGTTATACGTTGACTTCAATTACTCGCGCCGAGCCATATGGCTCTACCCGAGTGTACGCCAGAGCACCTGACAATACTGCGCCTTCCGTGCATCGTTGTGCAACCCTCGAAACCAATTGGGCTTGCCTTCCTACTGTTCGCGTTTTCGATGCCAAAAATGGCATATGGAATGATCGGCTCGGAACAGCTCTGACACTTACAACCAGGCAAGTTCCGGCCCAGATTTTCCGCGTTGGGTACTCTGCCAACCCGGCGCCAGCCAAGGCATCACGGAGCGTAGCCGCTGACCTTCCGCGAGGCTATTATTTGTTCGAAATCCGTTTCAAGACAGGTCGCGATATGGCTATACCGCGGATGCTGGCAGTCAGTTCACAACAAGAAGTCAGGCAGACAATGAGTGAACTTGGTCCGGATTTCGACGCAGCCACATATATTCCCGGTGACACGGTGGCTTATCTCGTGCATCAGCATGGCGGCGGGCCGGTATTTCTGAGCCAGTTTGACATTTCACCTGACGCTGATATGTTTGCGATCAAGGCGTACCCAATTGTTTCCACGCGGCTGACGACAGGTGACTCCATGGCGGCACTCCCGCCATTCGACCGATGGTCGCCCGATACCCCAAGCGGTGTACGTGGAGAAAAGAAGCAAGACGGATTTGCAGTTGCTGGCAACAGCACGCAGTCCGGCTACCAATTAGTCAGCCCGGCATTTCCAGTTAATAAACACCAGTCAGTGACAATTCAAATCGACTATGCAACGACACAAGGGCGAGTCTGTCCGGGCGTGCTCGATGGCAATGCACAGAACTGGATTGCCGCACCCGATCAACCGCGCAATGAAATCGTATTTCAGTCCGGGAGCAATTCGAGCGTAATCGTCGTGATGGCTAATTGTAACGGGAAGGCAAGCGGTAATTTGGCAAGCCAATTTATTATTGGATCAGCAAAATACACGGGAGCCGATACCAGCGGACTCTATACTGATCGCCTTATGCAAAGATTCGCCAAATAGTCTTGAGTTGTGCTTCAAATTTGATCCATGCTCGCTAATATAGCGCCCGCCAGGCAGTGTTGGCGGGTATAACTCCCATCTCTTGGACGGCACTCGATGCAGCGCTCTGGCATGAGTCATGTGTAATGGGGCAAGATGAGTATTTTTGATGCGCACTGTATCTGTTAAAACTGAAA
This sequence comes from uncultured beta proteobacterium, assembly GCA_963828205.1. Classification (GTDB taxonomy): domain Bacteria; phylum Pseudomonadota; class Gammaproteobacteria; order Burkholderiales; family Gallionellaceae; genus Gallionella. Next base: position 988,853 of record CAWHDU010000003.1, on the reverse strand, counting down.
AATCAATACTGGCCCGGCTCTGTGCATGTATTGGTTTATTGCCGGGCAAGCTTGCCAGCACGATGGTGCTGGCTGAACTCTTGCGATACCTGGTGATTGGCGGGATAAATGCAGTGCTGACATTTCTGGTATTTGTCGCTGTGTTGTATGTGTTGCACATTCATTATCTGCTGGCGCTTATAGCGGCTTTTCTTGCGGGCACTGTTTTCACCTATGTCTTCAACTTTATCTGGGTATTTCGCCCGGAGGCAGGCTTCACGTTTCGCAAACGTTTTTTCAAATACCTGCTTCCAAATACCGTTACATTTCTGGTCAACCTGGCCGCTCTTTACGCCCTCGTAGACTATGGCGGCGGAGATCCCTTTCTCTGCCAGATTGGTCTGATGGCCGTGATTGTGGCAACCAACTTTCTCTTTGCTAAATATTGGGCTTTCCGTCGATAGATTATGCTTTCTCCGATCATTACGCGAAGCTGGCTAAGAGAAGTCTTGTTTGTAACTCTGGTCGCCGTTACAGTTTTCCTGATTGCACTCTTGGCTTATACATGGGAGCGCGGACTCGGAATAAAGCCATCTTTCTATCAGTCGTCTTACGAACCTGCGATCCGTATGGCGTGCGGTCAGCCTTTTGGTATCGATATGTCGGGCAAGATAACCGACGAGATGAGGCAATTCCTCAAGACCGAGCAACAGACGTTGTCGTGTGAATCAGTCAACCAAGCTGCAACCTTGGAGAAAAACCCGTCAACACGAATTTGGTATCACCAGTTTGTGGCGACGGCTCTGATTTGGAAGAATACTGGTATTTCGTGGCCCGTACTCGATGGATTCGCCGCCGCTCTGCTGGCAATAGCCGCAGTAATGGTGTATGCGCTGCTCCGGCTATTGATGCCGATACCGATCGCAGCCGCCTTGGCTGTAGCTTCGATCCTGCCGGGGCTGCGCTTTCTGCCTTATTTGCGTGATCTGGGCAAGGCGCCGTTTATTCTCGCCGGGCTATTTGTCACCGTTTGGTTGGTCGTCCGAACACCGGCGCGGCTGAGACTTTGCGGCGTGATGGCGGCGCTTGGGGTATGGCTCGGGATCGGTTACGGATTCCGCCCGGATGTATTGATTGTACTGCCGCTGCTCATCGTGACAATTTTTTTCTTCCGCCCGGTTTCGCTGAAGAAGGGGTGGCTGGATGATGCACTTGCCTCGGCGGTTCTATTTGGCACCTTCATTGCCGCCGCGAGCCCGGTATTTTCCGCTTTCAACTCTAATGTTGGCAGTTGCACGTGGCATTTCGCCTTGCTCGGCCTCAGCGAATTTAACACCCGCTTGCTTGGCGTGGTGCCGGCTGACTACTCATGGCTCGTTCATTACCACGACGACGCTGCGTGGAGTTCGGTCGAATCGTACGGAGAACGAGTGCTTTCGCTGCCAAGCGTCGGCTACTGTACACCACTGTACGACCAAGCCTCGAAGGCGTTTTATTTCGATATATTTAGAACTTTTCCGGGAGACTTCATGGCCCGGGGGTTAGCAGCAGCTCAGCATGTAATTGGTTCTGGCTTCTGGGGCTTTCCCTGGGCGAAGCTAACGCCTGCCTTGAATGAATTCTTCACAAGTAACCGCGCTGTGATTCAAGGTATCTTTACCGCCGGATGGGCTGCTATCGTGCTGATTGCGCTGGCGTGGAATATCCGCGTCGGCTTGTTTTCGATTTTCGCTCTGGCGTACCTGAGCAGCTATCCGGTTATTCAATTTGAACTGCGCCATTATTTCCATCTTGCCTTTCTGACCTGGCTGCCTGCGGGTATCGCAATATCGTGGATGGCTCGCACCAGAAATAATGGTTTGGGCGAGAGGATTGCCGCGATTGGGTTGCCTGGCCCGGCTGCATGGATTCGGGCGATAGCGATCTTGACAACCTTGATCGTAGTCGGCGGCGCCTTTTATCTGGGGATGCGCCACTATCAGGCTGCTGCTGTACAGCGCTTGTTCGAGCATTATCTGAAAGCCACCGGTGGCAATACTGCTGTATCGTCGAAGCATATTCAGGGGGGGAGTGCCATACTGACCTTACCCGCGCCAATTCGTAGCGATCAAAACATGCACAATGGCCGCATGCTAAGGCTCGACATCGGCGGGCCGGGCTGCACATCCGGTACGAAAAAGATAGTGGCAGAGTTGGCCGGCTCCGACCCCAACTATGTATTCACGAAAGAGTTTGTGTTTGATTTTAGCCCGTCCCGGCCACACGCATCGGCGTTTATCCCTACTTACTTTCAACAGCAGCGATTGACAACGCTCTCTCTTGTCGTGCCACAACAGGACATCGGGTGTGTGGAGTATGCGTCCTGGCTGCAATCGAACGAACTGCCATCACTCTGGGTAACGGCGATACTGTACCCGGATTGGCGTGAATCGAGGCTTTACCAATTGGAGTAATATTCGGCACACTACCGGTTTACATAGCCACAAAAATACTGATCCGGCATGGCACAGCATTAACATCGTTCGGCATGAGCCTTCGAGGGCAGCGAATCCGTTCACATTTCGACAGGGCTTTCCTGGGCTGCTCGATGGGTTCAAAGCGACCCGGCCTGAAGCTTAATCAGGCCGGGTCAATAAATTTGATAAACATGTTCATTATGCGCACAAAGAATATCTACGTTACCCAGCCGTCGCTTCCCCCACTGAATGAGTTTATTCCATACCTGGAAAAAATATGGGAAAGCAAAACGCTTACCAATGGTGGCCCATTCCATCAGCAATTGGAAGAAGCTCTTTGTGAGTATCTGGGCGTAGAGCACATTGCTCTGTTTACTAACGGCACGATTGCGCTGGTTACGGCACTGCAAGCACATCGCATTACCGGCGAGGTGATTACAACGCCGTATTCGTTCGTCGCAACCGCGCATTCCTTGCTATGGAACGGCATCAAACCGGTCTTTGTGGACATTGACCCCAATACACTCAACCTCGATCCGGCAAAGATCGAAGCGGCTATCACCCCGCAGACCACAGCCATCATGCCGGTGCATTGTTATGGGCATCCATGCGATGTCGAGGCCATCCAGAGGATTGCGGACAATTACAACCTGAAAGTTATCTACGATGCGGCGCATGCTTTTGGTGTGCAAGATGCCCATGGCAGCATACTGCGGCATGGCGATTTGTCAGTGCTGAGTTTTCATGCCACCAAGGTCTTCAATACATTTGAAGGCGGTGCCATCGTGTGCCCTGATGCCAAGACCAAGGTGCGTATCGACCAGTTGAAAAACTTCGGCCATGTAGGCGAGGTTACTGTGGTGGCGCCTGGCATTAACGGCAAGATGAGCGAATTCAGTGCGGCACTGGGGTTGTTGCAACTGAAATACATAGATCAGGCACTTGCGTGCCGCAAGAAAATTGATTCGACCTACCACGAGTTGCTAAAAGACGTGAAGGGTATCCGCTGCTTGAACGATGCAGGTGAAAAGGTTGCCAATTATGCCTATTTCCCGATCCTGGTGGAGGCAGGCTACCCGATCAGCCGTAATGACCTTTATCAGAAGCTCAAGGACATCGGTATCCATCCGCGCCGCTATTTTTACCCGTTAATATCGGACTTTCCAATGTATCGCGGCTTGCCTTCCGCACACAGAGAAAACCTGTCAGTGGCAGCAAGTATAGCGCAACAAGTTCTTTGCCTGCCGATCTATCCCGATCTGGAGATGCCGGTAGTCGAGGAAATTACCCGTTTCATCGCTGCCCAATAAAAGTGGATACAGAGCGAACGATCGGCTTCACAGGCGAGGTGAGATGAAACTGGCCATCATGCAGCCGTACTTCTTTCCCTATATTGGCTATTTCCAGCTGATCGCGGCGGTGGATATGTTTATCGTGTATGACACCATTAAATACACGAAAAAGGGCTGGATCAATCGCAACCGGATGTTGCAGAACGGCAAGGACGCGATGTTTTCGCTGCCGTTGAAAAATGATTCAGACTCTCTGGATGTGTGCGAACGAGAGCTGGCAACGGATTTTAATCGCGACAAGCTGCTGAACCAGATTAAGGGGGCGTACCGGCAAGCGCCGTACTTTACGCAGACGCTCCCGTTGATCGAGCGTGTATTACGGCATGAAGAAGCTAACCTGTTTCGATTCCTGCATCATTCCATCACCATGACCTGCGAGCATCTGAAGATTGCGACGGAAATCAGGGTATCTTCCGGTATCGCCGCCGACCATGGACTGAGGAATCAGGATAGGGTATTAGCCTTGTGCGAAGCAGTCGGCGCGAGCACTTACGTTAACGCCATAGGCGGCATGGAGTTGTATTCAAAAGAAGCGTTTCTGGAAAAAGGCATCGATTTGAAATTCATCAAGTCGAAACCATTTGAATATGTGCAGCTTGGCAGCGAGTTCGTGCCTTGGCTGTCGATTATTGACGTGATGATGTTCAATCCGCTCGATACCATTCGAACCAGCATCTTGACTAACTATGAGTTGATCTGAAATATGTTCAAGTGGAAAAAATTAGGCAAGGTGTTTACGCCGCAGGAGATCGAAGGGCGGAGTTGGCTGAAGGAATTCGCACAGGCTCCCGCGACGCTCGTGTTCGACGATTTCGTGCGCGTGTATTTTTCCTGCCGCCCTCCGGCTGATGAGAACGGCCAGTATGTGAGCTACTCCGCATATGTCGATCTGGATCGCGCCGATCTGTTCAAGGTGCGTCATGTCGGCGAACAGCCAATCCTCAGGCTGGGCGGGCTGGGCGAGTTCGATGAGTTTGGCACCTATCCTGTGTCCGTCATTCGCAACGGAGATGAAGTGCGCGCCTATTATGCGGGATGGACGCGTTGCGAATCTGTTCCTTTCAATGTTGCGATCGGCGTAGCGATCAGCCGCAACGGGGGGGGGACCTTTATCAAGCTCGGCAACGGCCCGGTGTTATCGTATTCGCCGGACGAGCCTTTCGTATTGAGCGGACCGAAGATACGCCGCTTTAGCGACACTTGGTACCTGTGGTATATCGCCGGGCGCAAGTGGAAAATGGTGGATGGTCGCGCCGAACCGATCTACAAGATTCGCATGGCAACTTCGAGCGATGGCATCCTTTGGAATAAGGTCAACAAAGATCTGATCGAGAGCCGCATCGAGGAAGATGAGGCTCAAGCCAGCCCGGATGTGTTCTACGCTAATGGCAAATACCACATGTTTTTCTGCTACCGCTACAGCAGCCACTATCGCGGCAAAGAGAAAGGCTATCGCATCGGTTATGCATCGAGCGTCAACCTGATCGATTGGTCGCGCGACGATGCTAAAGCAGGCATCGATGTGTCGGAAGAAGGCTGGGACGCCGAGATGATCAGCTATCCTCATATGTTCGAACTGGACGGAAAGACCTACCTCGCCTACCTCGGCAACCAAGTTGGACGGCACGGCTTCGGCCTGGCCATGCTGGATGGAAAGCTGGAATAAGGAGCACGCACGATGAAGTGGATCAAGCTCGGCAAGATATTCGACCCGACCCAGCATAAATTGCCAAACGGCTGCGTACAATTTGCGCAATCGCCGCAAACCCTGGTGTTCGACGATTTTGTGCGCATTTATTTTTCTACCCGAGCGGAGGATAAGAGCAACGGCAAGTATCTCAGCCATATCGCCTTCGTCGATATGCAGAAGAATCTGCGCGATGTGATTCGCGTCTCAAACAAGACGGTCATTCCGCTCGGTGATCTCGGTTGCTTCGACGAGCACGGCATCTTCCCGATGAACGTCATGCGCCACGGCGATGCCGTGTATGGCTACACCTGCGGCTGGAACCGGCGAGTGTCGGTTTCGGTTGATACTGCCATCGGCCTGGCGATCAGTCGCGACAACGGCCTCACCTTCCAGCGTATTGGCGACGGGCCAGTGCTGGCGGCATCATTGCACGAACCCTGCCTGGTTGGCGACGGCTTCGTGAAAATTATCGGCGGCGTGTTCCATATGTGGTACATCTTTGGCACCGGCTGGAAGCGGTTTTCGCCGGAAGCCGCACCGGATCGCACCTACAAGATCGGCCATGCGACTTCCAGCGACGGCATCAACTGGATCAAAGAGGAGGCGCGGCAGATCATTGCCGATCGATTGGGTGCGGATGAAAGCCAGGCGCTGCCGACGGTGATCGGTATCGATGGCAGGCATCACATGTTCTTCTGCTATCGCCAGTCATTCGACTTCCGCAAAAACAGCGGTCGCGGCTATCGTATTGGCCATGCGCACTCCGACGATCTGGTGAACTGGACGCGGGACGACGAGAACCCATTGCTGGACTTCACGCAGGACGACTGGGATTCGGACATGTTGTGCTATCCGCATGTATTCGAGTGCGATGGCAAGGTGTACCTGCTTTACAACGGCAATGAGTTCGGCCGCTTCGGCTTCGGGCTGGCAGTGCTGGAGCGATGAACGAATTGGTCGAGTACGATTTGAACAAGGCATCGGAAGCCGAGATTGCCGGGCACCTGCGGGCATGCGATGCCGATTTTGTACCGCCGTTGAGTGGCCGGACTGATATCAATGGCTATGCGCACAAGATCGCCGGCAAGGCGATGCGGCTCGAAGCGTGGTCAGGCGGTATGCTGATAGGATTGCTGGCGGTTTATTGCAATGACCAGGAGAATCGCATCGCCTACATCACCAGCATCAGCGTGATAAGTGAGTGGGCCGGCAAAGGCATTGCTGCACGTTTGATGAAGCAGTGCACCGAATACGCAAAGGCCTTGGGCATGCGGCAGATCAACCTTGAGGTGGCAGGAAACAATACGCCCGCCCTCAGGCTGTATGAAAAGATCGGTTTTGTTACGGGCAAGGCGAATGCGCCATTCGTTGGCATGAATCTATATTTGAAAAACGGGGAAGAGCATGAATAGCAAACGCGACTACAACGCCGAAATAAAGGATACGAATGACCACAAATACGCCTACGGCTTTGACTTTGACGTAATGCACCCTTTTATGGTCAAATCGTTTGAACCTTTCTTCAATAAGGGAAGCCTGCTCGAGCTTGGGAGTTTCAAGGGTGACTTGACCAGGAGATTACTGCCATATTTCGATGACGTCACCTGTGTCGAAGCATCGGATGTCGCAATCGAGGAAGCCGGAAAGAAGCTGGGCGACAAGGTCAAGTTCGTCAATTCGCTCTTCGAGAAGGCAGCCCTGCCCAAACGCTATGACAACATCGTACTAACACATGTGCTGGAGCATCTGGATGACCCAGTGCGGGTGTTGAAGCGTATCAACGATGAATGGCTTGCCGATGACGGCAGGTTTTTTCTGGTATGCCCCAATGCAAATGCGCCTTCCCGGCAGATCGCCGTCAAGATGGGGCTAATCTCTCATAACGCGGCGGTCACGACGGCTGAAGCAGTACATGGCCACCGATGCGCCTATTCGATGGATACCTTGGAGCGAGACGCTGTAGCGGCAGGCTTGAAAGTCGTGCACCGTTCCGGGATTTTCTTCAAGGCGCTGGCAAATTTCCAGTGGGATCGATTGCTGCAAACGGATATTATTTCCAAGGAATATCTGGAGGGCTGCTATAAACTGGGGCAGCAGTACCCGGACCTGTGTTCGAGTATTTTCCTGATGTGTGAGCGAGGTGAGAAAAAATGAAGATTTCATTTGTTGTGGCCGTTTACCACAACGAGGGCGCCCTTTCCAAGACGCATGAAAAAATCCAGTCTGTTTTTTCAAATGAGCTCACGCACCACGAATATGAAATCGTTTTTATAGATGATGGGTCGAAAGATGGATCTCTCCGGGAAATTTTGAACCTGCGGGAACAAGACCACAGAGTCAAGGTAATCACCTTTACCCGCAACTTCGGCCAGATGGCGGCTATGTTGGCCGGTTTCAGAGAGGCTACAGGTGAGGCAGTCATCAACATCTCGGCCGATCTGCAAGACCCTGTTGAACTGATTCCCCAAATGGTAGAGAAGTGGCAGGGCGGCGCCGAGATAGTTATTTGCTACCGAGCAGATCGCTCAGATACGTTGTTTGCAAAGTTATTCTCGCGTTTTGCTTACAGCGTGCTGCGCATGTCACATCCGCAAATACCGGCGGGTGGCTTCGATTTTGTATTGATGGATAGAAAGGTCATGGATGCATTCAATGCGATTGACGTACGACATCGGTATTTCCAGGGAGATTTGCTGTGGACTGGTTACCGCACCAGTTTTATTCCATATGCTCGCTTGAAGAGAACGATTGGAAAATCCCAATACAATTTTGCCAAGAAGCTCAAGAATTTTATTGATGCGGTGCTGGATGCATCCTATTTGCCGATCAGATTCATTTCACTCGTCGGGCTAATAACCTCCGCTCTTGGTGTGCTGTATAGCGTCACTATCGTTATTAGCTGGCTGCGTGGAGAGACCCCCTTCGAGGGCTGGGCACCTATCATGATTGTAATCCTGTTAGTGGGCGGATTGATCATGGTGATGCTGGGTGTGATCGGGGAATATGTTTGGCGTATCAACGAGGAGGTTCGGAAGAGACCGAACTATGTTGTTAGGGACAAGTTCTTATGAACGAGCAGCAGAAATTCATTTTGCTGGATGGGATTAAATGCTACCACCCCGACCTTGCGGAGAATTTTGACAGTTACCCAAGCTCTGGATTTGATGTCACCGATGATGTTGAAGATGACAGTTTCTGGGTGTGGTCTCGCACACGTTTGCTGAAGCGTGAAGTTCTGCAGGCAGTGGTCGGCATCCCTCAAGCACGTTTTTTTGAGATTGGTTGTGGAACCGGTACATTTCTGCGTTCACTCTCTTCTGAGTCTTCGCTGGAATTGCTCGGCTCCGAGATATATTTACGCGGCCTGCGCTCGGCAACAGCGCAATCCCAGAACATCGAGTTTATCCAACTGGACGCAACAGCAATCCCTTTCAATGCTGAGTTTGATGCGATCGGTGCATTTGACGTAATCGAGCACATAGAAGACGACGTTTCCGTCCTGTGCGGAATTCAGCGCGCACTGAAGCCCGCTGGTCGGCTCATTCTGTCTGTGCCTCAGCATCAGTTCCTGTGGAGCAATATCGATAAGTTCGTTCATCATCGGCGTCGATACAGCCGAAAAGACCTATTGAGCAAGCTTGAATCCGCCGGCTTTCAGATTAATTATGTAACATCGTTCGTGTTCATGCTTTTCCCGCTGATGCTGGTTTCACGCTTATTCGAGCACACGCACAAGACACCAACAACGACAGCCGATTTCATCAGGCAGGTGCGATTCAATCCATTCGTCAATCGCGTTTTCGATTTATTCATGCGTATTGATGAAGCCATGATCGCTCGTAGATGGTCATTGCCGTGGGGCGGCACGTTGCTCGTGGTTGCCCAGAAAATGGGCTACGATACAACAACGAATCAGAACTGAACCATGCCGAACCATGGAATCACTCACGTCCATACACGTCATCGAAGCGCACAATATCATCCTCCCCGAGATATTCGCCGCTCTGCACTTCGATCATCACCAGATCGGTCTGCCCCTGATTTGACAGCCGGTGTTTGTGGCAGGCGGGAATATACGTCGACTCATTTGTTCTGACCAGCATTTCCTTGCCATCGTTTACGATGCTCGCTGTCCCGCTCACCACCACCCAGTGCTCGCTGCGGTGGTAATGCATTTGCAGCGATAGCGAGGCGCCGGGCTTGACGACGATGCGTTTGATTTTGAAATTCGCGCTTTCTTCCAGCACGGTGTAGGCTCCCCAGGGGCGGGCGACCGTTCGGTGCAGTTTGTGGCTGGCGTGATCCATCAGCTTGAGCTGCTGCACGACTTTCTTGACATCTTGGCTGCAGTCGCGGTTGGCCACGAGCAAGGCATCCGGGGTGTCGATGATGATCAGGTTATCCAGGCCGATCGCCGCAACCATGCGGTCTTCGCTCTGGATGTAGGAGTTGCCGACATCGACCAGCACCGCTTCGCCGATCACGCGGTTGCCCGCCGCATCCGGGGGGACGAGGTCGCAGATGGCGCTCCACGAGCCGATGTCGCTCCAGCCAAAACTACCGTGTACCACGGCGACCTTGTCCGATTTTTCCATCACGGCATAGTCGATGGAATTTTCCGGGATGGCGCCGAAGGTTTCCGCATCGATTTCCATCATCGGGCTGATGCCCTGTGTTTTATCGCGGGTCGCTGCCCAGGCTGCCAGCGCGTGTTCGTAAATGGCGGGGGCATGAATGCCGAATTGTTCGAGCATGGCGCCGGCCGAAAAGCAGAACATGCCGGAATTCCACAGGTAATTGCCCGAATCGAGATATTGCTGGGCGGTTTCGAGGGATGGTTTTTCGACGAAACGCTTGACGGCCTGCCCCTCCGCTTCGATGTAGCCGAAGCCGGTCTCCGGAGCGGTGGGCACGATGCCAAAAGTGACCAGATTTCCCTGCCGCGCCAGTTCGGATGCCTGTTTTACGGCGGCGGCAAAGGCCGCCTGGTTCTCGATCAGATGATCCGCAGGCAGCACCAGCATCAAGGCGTCTCCGCCATGCGCCTCGGCTACGCGTAGCGCGCCCAGCGCAATCGCCGCCGCGGTGTTGCGCCCGAACGGCTCCAGCAGGAACGTGTCGGTGACGCCGGGAAAATCCTTCTTGACCGGCTGATATTCGTCCCGGCTCTTGAAGTAGTACTCGCGGTTGGTGATGGTCAGCACTTCACTCACGCCGTCGAGCGCGACCGCGCGCGCAAAAGTCTTCTGGATCAGGCTTTGCCCGTCGGGAAGTTTCATGAACGGCTTGGGGTGCGTTTCGCGGGAGATCGGCCACAAACGGGTGCCGGCGCCGCCGGAGAGAATAACGGGTATGATCATAGGACGTGATTCTACTCGGAAATCAATTAGCAATTTGTTGATCGAATAGACTCAGGATATAAAGTTACCCAAGGTAATCAGCAAAATGGGTCGTTGCCTCAAATTAAAAGTTACCGAAACAACAAGGGTAATTTGGCATGGGTAAGCAAGAACGACACGCCTGTCTTGAGGCGATACGGACACGCTACCGGCGTACCAGCAAGGCGGGTAAAAGCGCCATGCCGCTGTGTTTCTGCCATCAGGTCAAAACCTCCAGATTTTTGGCGCGGGCGCCCTTCGCCGCATCGGGTGCAATACGCCGGTCAAATGTGACGAAGCGACCGCCGTGATGAGCCGCAAGCGCTAATAGATAAACATCGGTGACTTGTCGATGCCCCAGCACCCTGCCCCAATCGAAAACTCCCTCGCTTAACATATTGACATCCGCAGACCAGAATTCATGATCGGTACTGTTCGCGGCTTCCGCCAACCTGGCTGCGACCTGCGCAGCCGCCAGGCTAGCGGGATATTTCGGCTGCGACATGATGCGTATGCAACCGTTTTGCGTGAGAGGGCAAGACGCCCAGCCGTAACGAATCTCCCTTTCCAGCCAGGACATGGCCAAACCATGATGCACATGCCCGGCATCCAGCAAAGCGATCAGTACATTCACATCCAGCAACGCCCGCATCAGATGCCTTCTTGATCTCGCAACCCGTTAACCTGCTCGTTGGTAACCAGTGTGCCGCGCGCCGGGAACGGCCTGAAGCCGGCAGCAGGTTTCCCGCTGATCTGTGCTTGCTGATGGCCGGACAAAGCCTCTCTCATCAACTTGGACACAATGCAGCCCGCAGAAACATTTTGTAAACGCGCCAATTCCTTGGCCGCTGCCAGTACATCATCTTCGATATCAATTGTCGTTCGCATAATGCTTCCTGATGAGAGCGCATCATGATGTCACCGCATCATTTTGTCAAGAACGCGAGCCGCCCCTCGATAATCTGAATGAAACTCATTTACGGACAGCCCCATATTTCAATTCTCCTTCAAACGGAAAATAATTCGTAGGTCTGGCTATGCCAGACAGCTTTATCTGGTGGCATGCCGGTATCCAGTGGCGCGCAAGGCGCGCCGCTATCGATTCTTGCTGGATTCCGGGTCAAGCCCGGAATGACGAATGTGATGCTTATAAAGTGCCGGATCAATAGTGATCGGGAAATGGAATTAGTGCCTCATTATCGGGTGTCCATTTAACTGAATGGGCGGCTTTCGGGGTCACGCCCGAGCAGGTTTTTTTCTAGCAGCAAGACGATGATCCTGTCGATACTTTGTTCGAGTGTTGTGGAAGCCGTATCCAGAATCAACCAGGGCATGCGGCTCTTCATGGGGGGAGGGGATTCCCGTGAATTCGCTGATCTCTCCAGCACACGCCTTGGCATACATGCCCTTCACGTCCCGTTGCTCGCAGATATCCAGCGGGCAGCGGCACCAGATTTCGATGAAGTCGCCGGGGGCAGCAAATGCCTGGCCTTCTGGCGGTTTGCCCGCAGGGGCGAAATGAAGATGGTGAAGACGATCACCCCGGCCTCGACGAGCAGTTTGGACATCTCACCGATGCGCCGGATGTTTTCTCTGCGATTCTCGATCGAGAAACCGGGATCGCCGCACAGCCCGGGCCTGACGTTGTCGCCATCCAGCACGAAGGTGCGGTAACCCATCCGGTGGAGCCTTTCTTCCAGCTCATGCGCAGGGGTGGATTGCCCGAGCCGGAAAGCCCGGTGAACCGCACCTCGGCGCTTTTGTGGCCGTTCTGCCGTTCACGCCGCGCGCAGGTGACGGTGGCATGGTGCCAGACAATGTTTTCAGATATGGGATTGCTCATAGTGTGAGGTTTTTAATAGACAGTTGCGGAGAGATATTGCAGAGAGAATAACGGGTATCACCATTCCCCGCGTGGGTTTTTCTGCCGGTACAGCCAAGAAGAAAGCCGTCCATTTCGAGTGGCTTTAATTGCCGCATCAACATCTCCAGCTTTGCTTACGCTGGTCGAGACCAGTCAATAGCGACTTAAAAATCAAAACAATTTTAGTCTCTAACCGGTCAAATGATCTCAAAACATGACAAGAATCCTGAAATTATCAAGCAGTGGCAATGGGTTGAATGATGGTGGGTCCTATCAGATTTGTAGCCCGGATGCAGCGGCAGCGGAATCCGGGGCATCGGCTCCCTCCCCGGATTGCACTGCGTTTCATCCGGGCTACTTGTCCGGCTTAGGGTAGGCACACGGCTCTTCGATTCACTATTTCATCGATGTAAACCGGAGAAGCGGCTCCAGCCGCCCGCAGACATGCGGATCAGTAAAGCGCCCGATTGACTTTGTTCAGGTCTTCTTCGCCCAGCGAACCCACCGCCGCTTTCAGGCGCAGGTGGCTGATGAGGTAGTTGTACTCGGCCTGGTACAGGTCGCGGCGGGTGGCATACAACTGTTGCTGTGCATTCAGCACGTCGAGGTTGGTGCGCACGCCGACTTCTTGGCCAAGCTTGCTGGCTTCCAGGACGCTTTCGCTGGAGGTGAGCGCCTGCTGCAATGCCTTGACCTGGGCGATGCCGTTGACCACGCCGAGGTAGGCCTGACGGGTTTGCAGCGCGACGCTGCGGCGGGTGTTTTCCAGCTCCTGCCTGGCGCGCTCGCGGTTGGCTTCCGCTTCGCGCCATCTGGAATTGACCGCCCCGCCCTGAAACAGCGGCATGCTAAGTTGTACGCCGATACTCTTGCTGGTGCTGTCGCTGCCCACGCCGAAGCTGCTGCCGCCGGATTGGTTGTTGGAATAATTCGCCACCAGGTCCACGGTCGGGTAATGCCCTCCGCGGTTGCGCGCCACTTCTTTCTCGGCAATTTCGGCTCCGGCTTGCGCGGTGGCAAGTTGCAGGCTGTTCGATTGGGCGTCATCCACCCATTTTTCCATGTCGGCGGGTTGCGGGGCTTCCAGCTTGAATGCCTTGCCGAGGTGCCTGAGATCTTTGGGCATCGCGTCGATCAGTTGCTGCAACGCGCGTTTCTTGATTTCCAGGCTGTTCTGCGCGGCGATTTCCTGCGCGCTGGTCAGGTCGTAACGCGCTTGCGCTTCGTGGGTATCGGTAATGGTGGAGCTGCCTACCTCGAAGTTGCGCTTGGCCTGCTCGAGTTGTTCGGAGATGGCGGTCTTCTGCGCCCCGGCCAGTTCCACGCTGTCTTGCGCGATCAGCACGTCAAAATAGGCTTGCGCGACACGCAGGATCAAATCATGTTCGGCAATCCTGAATTGCGCCTCGGTTTGCGTGACCTGCAATTCGGCTTCGCTATAAGCCATCCAGTTTTGCTGGCGGAACAACGGCTGCGTCAGGTTCACTCCGTAGCCGTGGCTGTTGTAGCGGCTGCCGCCGCCCGGAAACGGGAACGCCCCTTTGTACTGGATGTTTTGATCGTTAAACGCGCTGTTTGCATTGAGGCTGATGCTGGGCATCAGCAAAGAGCGGCCCTGCGGCAGTTTTTCCTGGCCGGCCCGCTGCGCGGCGCGAGCGGCGGCAAATACCGGGTCGTTCGCCTGGGCGGCGCGGAAAGTTTCCAGCAGGTCGGCAGCCTGTACCCCGCTACTCGCGCCGAGCAGAGTTGCCATGAGAAACGGTAATGGCTTCAGCTTCGTCAGTATAAAAATCGCGTAGTGATTCGTTCGCCCCCTCGCCCGCAAGCGGGATAACCAGCGACTAGGCTGCGGTTTCTGGCAGCCTAGTCGAATGGCTAGTTGCATTATCCAGAGGGTTGGGGTGAGGGTGGCTTGCATCGCGAGCATCATTTTAAGGGGTAGCCTCCTTGTTACGAACATTAGGGAGGTTATTGCGCAGTAGTTATATTAGATGCTTCTAATATTATAGCTTGCCGCCGGTTTGCGCAATCGCGATCTCAGAACACGAACCGCTTGGGTTGCTCGGCATTCTGTAGCGGCGCAACGCAGGTTTCCATGATGTTGACCGTTTCAAACGTATCGGGCGCAACGCGGGTAATCAGCTTTGCTTCCATTACCGGCGCGTCTCCCACGATGGCGAACAGCCGCCCGCCGACGTTCAGGCTGTTCTGGAAAGCTTCCGGCAATACCGGCGTCGAGCCGGTCAGCACGATGGCATCGTATGTTCCGGCGCCCCAGCCATGCGAGGCATCACCGGTCTCCAGAGTGACGTTGTCGCAGTGATAAGCGGCCAGGTTTTGCCTGGCCATGGCGCTCAGTTCCGGAACAATCTCGACCGAAATGACATTCGCGGCCAGCGCGGACAGCAGCGCGGTCAAATAGCCGCTGCCGGTGCCCACTTCCAGAACCCTGTCATTGCGGGCGAGATGCAGTTCCTGCACAGCGCGCGCTTCCAGCTTGGGTTGCCACATGGCGGCGCCATGGCCAAGCGGGATTTCCATGTCGGCAAACGCCAACCCTTTCTTGTTGGCCGGCACGAAATGTTCGCGGCGAACACGCTTGAGCAGGCCGAGAATTCGGCCATCCAGCACTTCGCAAGGGCGGATTTGCTGTTCTATCATGTTAAAACGTGCCTGTTCCATATTCTGCATCTCGACCTCCTGAATTGCTGCGCGATAATTGTCCCGGTGCAAATGTGCGTTTCGGCCAGTATAGCAACACCAACCTGCCGGCTCAACACGGATGATACACGCTTGACATGCAATCGCCCGCGCGGCCGAAACAGGCGCTTAACCAATTATCTGGGGTTCAGGGGTGAACCTGACAGGCTGGTGCGCTATAATTCGCCTTCATCGTACCGGGTTTGCTGGCTCTGTTCCTCTTCTCATTTACGCGCTGAAGCAGGAAATCCGGAAAGATGGCCACTAAGCGGTTGAATTCTGTGTCCCGCTTGTGGTAGTTTTCAAGTTGTTTCGTAAGAGCCTATTTCAAACTGAAGTAGGCTCCAAGTACCATTAGGCTGGACTTGCAGTCTCGCCTTTTGGTTTTTTGTTTTCCGGTTCTTGATGACAGGCTGTTCTTATGATGCGACTTTATTCGGGCACCACGTGCCCATATTCCCAACGTTGCCGGATCGTGTTGTACGAGAAGGGCATGGACTTTGAAGTGATCGACGTGGACCTGATGGGGCGAGCCGAAGATATCGCGGCAATCAATCCGTATAACAAGGTGCCGGTGCTGGTCGAGCGCGACCTGATCCTGTATGAAGCCAATATCATCAATGAGTATATTGATGAGCGCTTCCCCCACCCGCAACTGATGCCGCCCGATCCCGTCATGCGCGGGCGTGCCCGCCTGTTCCTGCACCGCTTCGAGCAGGAGCTTTACAGCCAGGTGAACATCATAGAGCAGGGCGGGAGAAATGCCGATAAGGCCCGTGCCGTGATCCGCGACAATCTGACCCAGCTTGCGCAGATATTGACCAAGCAAAAATTCTTGCTTGGCGACGAATTTTCCATGCTGGATGTGGCGATCGCGCCGTTGCTGTGGCGGCTGGAGCACTATGGCATTCAGTTGGGCAAGGAAGCCGCGCCGCTGATGAAATATGCCGAGCGGCTGTTTTCCCGCCAGGGGTTCATCGACGCGCTGACTCCATCCGAAAGGGCGATGCGCAAGTGAAAAATCGCTGCACAAATGCTGCGCTCGCTACGTTGTGTAGAGGTTTTTGTGAGTGATTTGTCCACGCGCCCCTATCTGATTCGTGCGATTTACGAATGGTGCGTGGATAGCGGTTTGACCCCCTATCTGGCGGTTCGCGTCGACGGGCGCACCGAAGTGCCGCAGGCTTTCGTCAAAGACGGGGAAATCGTCCTGAATCTCAGCGTGAGCGCGGTGCGCAACCTGGAAATGGGCAACGAGATGATCACTTGCAGCGGGCGTTTCGGCGGTGCACCATTCGATATCATGGTGCCTGTTGTTGCGGTCATCGGCATTTTCGCCAAGGAAAACGGCCAGGGTCTGGTGTTTCAGGGCAGCGAACCACAGCAACCACCGCCTGCAACCGGCGACAATGACGCGCCCAAACCGAAATCGAAACCGCACTTGAAGATAGTGAAATAAAGCTGCCCAGGCCGCAGCCAAATAAAAAGCCGCAGATATCCGGCATCTGCGGCTTTATTATTTCGCGGGGAGACGGTCAGGCGGCGGCCAGTGCCGTATGCATTTTGCTCAGCGCTTTCTGCTCGATCTGGCGGATGCGTTCCGCGGAAACGTTGAATTCGGCTGCCAGCTCGTGCAGCGTCGCCGCCTCCCCTTCGTGCAACCAGCGCGCCTCGACGATGCGGCGGCTGCGCTCATCCAAGATAGACAAGGCATTCGCCAAGCCGGATGTTTGCAAGCGCTCACGCTCTGCTGTTTCCATGATGCGTGACGGTTCGTGTTCTTCGCCGTCAGCCAGGTAGTGAATCGGCGCATAGCTTTCATCGTCATCGCTGCCGCCCGGTTCCAGCGCGATCTCGTGCCCGGCGAAACGCGACTCCATCTCCACCACATCGCGTTCGCTGACGTTGAGCTGTTGCGCAATTTCGCTGATCTGCTGCGGCTTGAGAGGTTCCAGACCCCGCTTCATGCTGCGCAGGTTAAAGAATAGCTTGCGTTGCGCCTTGGTGGTGGCGATCTTTACCAGACGCCAGTTGCGCACCACGAATTCCTGAATCTCGGCGCGTATCCAGTGCAGCGCAAACGATACCAGGCGCACCTTGCGATCCGGGTCATAGCGTTTTACCGCCTTCATCAGGCCGATATTGCCCTCCTGGATCAGATCGGCCTGCGGCAACCCGTAACCGGCATAGCCGCGCGCCACGCTGACCACCACGCGCAGGTGGGAAAGCACCAGATCACGCGCGGCATCCAGGTCGTTTTCATTCCTGAAGCGCGTTGCCAAGGCGAACTCCTGCTCTTCCGACAGCAGCGGAAAGCGGTTCACGGTCTGTATGTAACCCTCCAGGCTGCCAACGGCTGACGGCACAGGCAAGCTCATTATGGTATTCATGATGTATTCCCTCATTAAGAGTTTGCTAATGCTAGCACTCATTGCATGAGAGTGCCAAGAGGAAAAATGGTTCGATAACCGGCAAAGCCGGGCCGCTTTTACCCGGCAAGGTTCTTTTCTTTCAGTACCTGCATGAGATAGTTGCCATAGCCGCTTTTCAGCAGGGGAGCAGCGAGCTTTTCCAGTTGCGCGGCATCTATAAATCCCTGGCGATAGGCGATTTCTTCCGGGCAGGCGATCTTCAACCCCTGGCGATGCTCGATGGTCTGGATGAACTGGCTGGCTTCGAGCAGCGATTCATGTGTGCCGGTATCCAGCCATGCGTAGCCGCGCCCCATGATTTCCACGGACAGTTTGCCGCGTTCCAGGTAGATGCGGTTGACATCGGTGATTTCCAGTTCGCCGCGTGCGGAGGGCTTGAGATTGGCGGCGATATCCACAATGCTGTTGTCGTAGAAATACAAGCCGGTGACGGCATAATTGGACTTGGGTTGCGCCGGTTTTTCTTCCAGCGAAACGGCGCGCCCGCCGTCATCAAACTCCACCACCCCATAGCGTTGCGGGTCATGCACATGATAAGCGAACACGGTGGCGCCATCGCTTCGCTGCATCGCACGGTTTAGCTGGCTATGAAATGAATGCCCATAAAAAATGTTGTCGCCCAGCACCAGCGCGGAGGGGAGGTTGCCGATGAAATCCCGGCCGATGATAAAGGCCTGTGCCAAGCCGTCCGGCGAGGGCTGTACGGCATATTGCAGGTTCAACCCCCAGGCGCTGCCGTCGCCCAGCAACTGCTCGAAACGCGGCGTGTCCTGCGGCGTGGAGATGATCAGAATGTCGCGTATCCCAGCCAGCATCAGCGTGGACAGCGGGTAGTAGATCATCGGCTTGTCATAGATCGGCAGGAGCTGTTTGGATACCGCCATGGTGACGGGGTGCAGGCGTGTGCCGGAGCCGCCTGCCAGAATAATACCTTTGCGTTGGGTCATGATTGTTTGTCCAGAATTTCGGTGAGCATGCGTGCTACGCCATTTTGCCATACGGGCAGGGTCAACCCAAAGGCACCTTGCAGCTTTGTAGTGTCCATGCGCGAGTTAAGCGGGCGCTTGGCAGGTGCGGGAAAGGCGCTGCTGGGCACGGGCCGGATCGCATCGGGCGCAACTTTGAGCGGGATGCCTGCGTGGCGCGCGTGGTCGAGAACGAATCTGGCATAGCCGTGCCATGATGTCTCGCCGGCGGCAACCGTGTGATATAGCCCGGACAGCTCCGGTTGCTGCCGCGCGGCACGGAGGGCATGGGCGGTAACGTCGGCCAGCAGATCCGCGCCGGTGGGCGCGCCGATCTGGTCATTGACGACTGAGAGGCTGTCGCGTTCTTGCGCCAGCCGCAGCATGGTTTTGGCAAAGTTTCCGCCGCGTGCGCCATACACCCAACTGGTGCGGAAAATCAGGTGCCGACAATCCGCCTGGCGGATGAGTTGTTCGCCTTCCAACTTGGTTGCGCCATACACGTTGAGCGGCACGGCAGTATCCGTTTCTCGCCAGGGGCGGTCGCCGCTGCCGTCAAATACATAGTCGGTGGAGTAATGAACCAGCCAGGCGTTGCCGCGTTTCGCCTCCTGCGCCAGCGTTGCGGGCGCCAGCGTATTGATCGCACGGGCGAGTTCCGGTTCGCTTTCGGCCTTGTCCACCGCCGTATGCGCGGCGGCATTGACGATCACATCCGGTGCGACCGCGCGGATTGTCCGGATGAGGCCATCGAGGTCGGTGAAATTGCCGCAGAGCTCCCGGCTGTCGGTGTCCAGCGCGACCAGTTCGCCCAGCGGCGCGAGGCTGCGCTGCAATTCCCAGCCGACCTGGCCGTTTTTGCCGAACAGGAGAATTTTCATCAGCTCCGCCCCGCGTAGTTCTTCTCCACCCATTGCCGGTAGCTCCCGGACTGCACGTTGTTTACCCAGCCATGATTGTCCAGATACCATTGCACGGTTTTGCGGATGCCGGTCTCGAAAGTCTCGGCAGGTTTCCAGCCCAGCTCGCTTTCGAGCTTGCGCGCATCAATCGCATAGCGGCGGTCGTGGCCGGGGCGGTCGGCAACAAAAGTGATTTGTTCGCGGTAAGATTTGCCGTCCGTGCGCGGGCGCAATTCGTCGAGCAAGGCGCAGACGGTATGCACGATGTCGAGGTTGGCTTTCTCGTTCCAGCCGCCGATGTTATAGACCCCCCCCAGCCGGCCTTTTGCCAGCACGCAGCGAATCGCGGCGCAATGATCCCTGACATAGAGCCAGTCGCGGATTTGCTGCCCGTCTCCGTACACCGGCAGCGGTTTTCCGGCGAGGGCGTTGACGATCATCAGCGGGATGAGTTTTTCCGGGAAGTGGTACGGGCCGTAGTTGTTGGAGCAGTTGGTGGTTAGCACCGGCAGGCCGTAGGTGTGGTGGTAGGCGCGCACCAGATGGTCGCTGGCGGCCTTGCTGGCGGAGTACGGGCTGTTCGGTTCGTAGCGGTGCGTTTCGCTGAAAGCGGGGTCGCCTTTGGCGAGCGAGCCATACACCTCATCGGTGGAAACATGCAGGAAGCGGAAGCCGGCCTTTTCCTCATCCGCCAAGCCCGGCCAATAGGCGCGTACCGCCTCGAGCAGGTGGAAGGTGCCGACGATGTTGGTCTGGATGAAATCTCCGGGGCCGTGGATGGAGCGGTCTACATGGCTTTCCGCCGCAAAGTTGATGACGGCGCGCGGGCGGTATTGCGCCAGCAATTTTTCCACCAATCCCGTGTCGCCGATATCGCCATGCACAAAGATGTGGCGCGGATCATCCTTCAGGGAGGCAAGGTTTTCCAGATTGCCCGCGTAGGTCAGTTTGTCCAGACCGATAACGGCTTCATCATGTTGCGCAAGCCAGTCCAGGACAAAATTCGAGCCGATAAACCCTGCTCCGCCTGTAACTAGAATCATAAGACAGCTTTCTGAGTAACAAAACTCTCTGCTCGAATTTCAGTGAAGGCTAATGCGCGAAATCGCGTTATGCCGGAACTAAAGTTCGCGCCGATAAGGCCTGCACTGCCGGTTACCAGGATCATGTTCTTACTGCGCCGAGCGAGGCGCGCATGTTCAAAAGACGCGCGATTATATTCGATGCGTTCGGCCATTCATAGTCGTCGGCAAAGCGCAAACCGGCGCGACAAGGCCGGCTTGCGCCGGCCTTGTCGCGCCTTCCGCTATGCAGCACGGCGATGCTAATGCGCCGCTTTTGCCGCCGCCGGGGCGGGCATGTTGCGCAGCTTGGCGGGGTCGGTCTCGCCGTTGATGTTGATGATGTTGAGCTTGCCGGCGCCTTTTTTCATGTCGTCGGCGAAGTCGTACACCGCGCCCACCACCAGCAGTTCGCCTGCCTTCACTTTGTCTTCCCATTCCTTAAGCGCGGCGGCAACCTGGTTGTTGACGTTGGTCTTCACGCCGTCGATATTGGCGGAGCCCTTGGTGATGTTGATGGTGTCCAGCTCCTTCCTGACCGGTTCCTCGAGGGCAGAGTAATCTCCGCCGGCCGCCTTGATCGCGCCGCAGGATGAGTGGCCGATGAACATCAGCAACGAGGAACCCAGGTGGTTCACGCCGTATTGTACGGAACCCTTGGCAGTAGCCATCTGGTTGCCGATGTTGCGCACCATGAACAGGTCGCCCTCGGGCGTCTTGTCAAGCATGTTGGTGTGTACGCGCGAATCGGAGCAGGCCACTACGGTAGCGCGCGGTTTTTGCCCCTCGGACAATCTTTTGAAGAATGCAGAGTCGTGTGCGGCGATGTAAGCGGCGTCATCCGCCTGAATCTCCTTGATGTAGGCGCGCGCTACGGCGGCGTCACCGTGAGCGTGTTCGCCTTTGGCATGGGCTGTCATGGGCATAACAAATGCGGCGGTGGCCAGCAAGGCCGCGAGTTGTTTCTTGAACATATTTTTCTCCTCGAAACGGCTTACACAGAAAATGCGCGCAGAACGCAAATACGCACAGAACGCGGTCATAGTTTAACAGACAGGTTATCCTCACATCAAAATGACATCATATTGTTCTTGGCCGTAAATGGCCTCGACCTGCATGGAGATCGGCTTGGCGATAAAGTCGGAAAGCTGTGCCAGCGCCTGGGATTCTTCTTCCAGGAACAAATCTATTACCTGTTGCGAGGCCAGAATGCGGTATTCGCGCGGGTTGAACTGGCGGGCTTCGCGGAGGATTTCGCGGATGATTTCATAACACACGGTCTGCGCGGTCTTCACCTCGCCGCGTCCCTGGCAGGTCGGGCAAGGCTCGCACAATACGTGCGCCAAGCTCTCGCGCGTGCGCTTGCGCGTCATTTCGACCAGCCCCAGCGAAGAAAAGCCGCTCACGCTGATGCGCGTGTGGTCGCGCGACAGGGCTTTCTTGAATTCTTCCAGCACCGCGTCGCGATGTTCCTGGGTATCCATGTCGATGAAGTCGCAGATGATGATGCCGCCCAGGTTGCGCAAGCGCAGTTGCCGCGCGATGACTTGCGTGGCCTCCAGATTGGTCTTGAAAATGGTGTCGTCGAAATTGCGCAGTCCGACAAAGCCGCCGGTGTTCACGTCGATGGTGGTCAGCGCCTCGGTCTGGTCGATGATGAGATAGCCGCCGGACTTGAGGTTGACGCGCTTGGACAAGGCGCGCTCGATCTCCTCTTCCACGCCGTACAGGTCGAACAGCGGGCGCACGCCATGGTAGTGCTCCAGCCTGTCCGTCGCGGCATGGTTGTAGTCCTGCGCGAATTCCAGCATCTTCTGGTAAGTGCTGCGCGAATCCACCAGGATGCGGGTAGTATCGTGGTTCACGAAATCGCGCAACACGCGCAGGCTGAGATTGAGCTCCTGATACAGCAATTGCGGCGCGCTGGCATTTTGCGCCGCGCTTTGCAGGTTGTGCCACAGCTTGTCCAGATAGGCGATGTCGGGTATGAAGTCCGGTGCCTCGGTCGCTTCGGCCACGGTACGGATGATATAGCCGCCCTGATGATCGGGCGGCAATGCCGCTTGCAGCCTGGCGCGCACGGCATCGCGCTGTTCCGCACTTTCGATGCGCTGCGATACGCCGATATGGGTTTCCTGCGGCAGATAGACCAGCAGGCGCCCGGCGATGCTGAGTTGCGTGGAAAGCCGCGCGCCCTTGCTGCCGATGGGCTCCTTGATGACTTGCACCAGCAGGGTCTGCCCTTCGAAGAGGATTTTTTCGATCGGCCTGGCGTCGTCGCCTTTGTTGCTGTTTTCCCAGATGTCAGCCACATGCAGGAACGCCGAACGTTCCAGCCCGATGTCGATAAAGGCGGATTGCATGCCCGGCAATACGCGATTGACCTTGCCGAGATAGACGTTGCTGACGATGCCGCAGCTGCTGCTGCGCTCGATATGCATATCCTGCACTACGCCGAGTTGCATCACCGCGACGCGGGTTTCCTGCGGGGTAACGTTGATCAGAATCTCTTCACTCATGTGAACCTCTATAAATTTGTTTTCCGGGCGAATCGCGGTGTCGCGTGCTCGCTCACTCCTCGTCTATCTATCCGATATGTCTCGTCCTTCGCTGTGCGGCTCCTTGCGCTTCATTCCGCAAAACAAATTTCTAGAGGCTCATATAATTATGTTCATACGAGCTCATGGCGTCGGGTAATCGAAGTGCCGCAACAACTGCACGGTCTCGAACAGCGGCAAACCCATCACGCCGGAATAACTACCGGAAATGCATTTGACGAATGCTCCGGCGTGGCCCTGTATGGCATAGCCGCCGGCTTTATCCGTGTATTCGCGGGTAAGTATGTAGCGCTGGATGCGCTCTTCGTCAAGCGGAGCGAAGTGTACCGTGGAAATGGAAAGCGCGACTTCGATATGCCCGCCCAGCGCGATGGCCACCGCACTGGGCACCCGATGTTCGCGGCCGGAAAGCCGGCGCAGCATCGCGGCGGCATGTTCGGCATTGACAGGCTTGCCGAAAATTGCGCCTTCCAGCGCAACGGTGGTGTCGGCGGCCAGCACCGGAAACGGCGGCAGCCTGCGCAGTTTCAGCGCGTCACAGCCCGCTTCGGCCTTGGCCCGGCAAACCCGCTTTACGTAGTCTTCCGGAAGTTCGCCGGCAAGTGGTGTTTCATCCACATCCATATCGCGGTGCGGGTCGGAACGCAACAGCAGCAACTCGAAGTTGATGCCGATCTGCTTGAGCAGCTCGCGGCGGCGCGGGCTTTGCGAAGCCAGGTAGATGCGTGGCTGGATAATGCTCATGTCAATATATGGTAAGCGGTAAGTAGGGAGTGGGGGTGGGGGTGGGTTTTCCCACTGAGTGCAGCACTCCACTCACCACTTTCTACTCCCGATGATAAGGGTGATTGTGCAGCAGAGTATGCGCACGATACAACTGTTCCGCCAGCAGTACCCGCACAAGAGCGTGCGGCAAGGTGAGCGCGGACAAGGCCAGCAGTTGCTGCGCGGCTTGTTTGACCGGCTCATGCAGGCCGTCCGCGCCGCCGATGATGAACGCCACATCGCGCCCTTCGCGCATCCAGCCCTGCATTTGTGCGGCAAGCTGTTTGGTGGTCGGCTGCGCGCCGCGTTCATCCAGCGCGATGCGCAGACAATTTTGCGGCAGCGCGGCAAGAATGCGCCCCGCTTCCGCCTCCATGATCTGCGCCGTCGTCTTGCCGGTGGTGCGCGGCTCCGGCTTGATTTCCAGCAGCTCGATCTTCGCCTCGCGCGGCATCCTCTTGGCATATTCGTTAAATCCCGCCGTGATCCAGTCCGGCATCTTGTGGCCTACCGAGACAATGAGCAGCTTCATAAAACTAAAAAACCTGTTTTAGCCACAGAGAACACAGAGGGCACAGAGAAGGCGTAACCCGAAGGTTTTCTCTGTGTTCTCTGTGGCTAAATGCTTTTCCGGTTTCATGCTTTCTTGGGCGTTTTTGCCAACTTCGGCCGTGCCGCCTGCGCCTTGCTCCACAGTTCTTCGAGGTTGTAATAATCGCGGATGGCGGGCTGCATGATATGCACCAGCGCTTCACCCAGGTCGATCAGTATCCATTCGCCGCTTTCCTCGCCTTCGCGTCCGTAAATCTGTTCGCCGTGCTCCTTGAGCCTGACTACCACGTTGTCGGCGAGCGCCCTGGTCTGGCGCGTGGATTGGGCGCTGGCGATGACCATGCGCTCGAACATCGTACTGAGCTTGCTGGTGTCGATCACGGTGATGTTATTGGCCTTGATTTCTTCGAGTGCGTCGACAACGGCCTGGGTCTTTTTCTTGGTAGTCAGCATGTTTTGTATAAATGATGTTGGTGAATGTAGTTAGCCACCGCATTGGGCAGCAGGTAGCGGATCGTGCGGTTTTCCGCAACGCGGCTGCGTATCAGCGTGGCGGAGATTTCCAGCTTGGGAATGACCAGTTCGACTACCCCGCCGTTTGGCTGCTGCGGCAAGGCATCCACGGAGCACAGGCGCTGCTGATAGTGCCGGCGCAATTTCTCCGGCGCGCCGTGGATGCGTTCCTCGATGGTAAAGCCGGGACGATAGCCGACCACGATGTGCGCCAGTTCGAACAATTGCTCCCATTCGTGCCAGGTGTGCAATTGCAGGAATGCATCGCCGCCCATCAGCAGGCACAGCGGCTGCTTCGCCCCCAGTTCGCCGCGCAATTCGCGCAGCGTGTCCACGGTATAGCACGGCGTGGCTTGCCTGACTTCGCGGTCATCCATCACGAAAGCGGGCTGGTCGGCGATGGCCAATTGCACCATCGCGCTGCGGTGCTCTGCGGACACTTGCGGCGCCTCGCGGTGCGGCGGTATGCCGGTGGGGATGAAGCGGATCTGGCGGAGATTGGCGAGTTCCAGCATTTCTTCGGCGAGGCGCAGATGTCCGTAATGAATCGGGTCAAACGTGCCGCCCAAAATGCCAATAGGTTGAATACTCACTGATTACGATGTCCGGAATTTCTTTGCATGGGATTTCATTGCAGCGCGATTACAACACAAGACGGCGGACATCCGCCAGCACTTGCGTCAGAAAAACAATAAAACGCACGGCAGACGCGCCGTCGATCACGCGGTGATCGTAAGACAGCGACAAGGGGAGAATCAGGCGCGGCACGAGCTTGCCGTTCTGATACACCGGTTTCATGCTGGCGCGCGATACGCCTAGGATCGCGACTTCCGGCGCATTGATGATCGGCGTGAACGCGGTGCCGCCGATCCCGCCGAGGCTGGAAATCGTGAAACAGCTGCCCTGCATTTCAACGGCGGAGAGTTTTTTCTCTCTGGCGCGCGCGCTGATTTCGCCGAGCTCTTTGGCGAGCTGCACGATGCCTTTTTTGTCCACGTCGCGCAGCACCGGCACCATCAGGCCGTCAGGAGTATCCGCCGCCACGCCGATATGGAAATATTTTTTCAGGATCAGGTTTTCGCCGTCGGCGTCCAGCGAGGCGCTGAAGTCCGGGAATTGCTGCAAGGTCTCCATCGTCGCCTTGAGCAGAAACGCCAGCAGGGTGATCTTGATTCCCTGGGCGGCATATTCTGTGGCAATCTGTTTGCGAAAGGACTCCATCTCCGTGATGTCGGCTTCGTCGAATTGCGTGACATGCGGGATGCTCACCCAGTTGCGATGCAGGTTTGCCCCGGAAATCTTCTGGATGCGCGACAGCGGTCTGGTTTCGATCGCGCCGAACTGAGCGAAATCCACAACTGGCATTGCAGCGATCTGCAATCCGCCCGTACCGCGCGGTTGCGCCAGCGCGGCCTTGACGAAATTCTGCACGTCGTCTTTCGTGACGCGCCCCTTTTCGCCGCTGCCCTTGACTTGCGCGATGGGTACGCCGAGTTCGCGCGCGAAGCGGCGGATCGCGGGGCTGGCGTGGGCTAACCCCTCCCGGCCTCCCCTTGCACCCGCAAGGAGTACGCCGGTGGGTTGCACCGCTAATGCAGGCGATGCCACAACCGGGGCAGCCGCTGTCCGATCAGGCTGCGCAGCAGGCGCGCTGGGCGCATCGCTGCTTTCCAGCAGCAAGATCAGCACGCCCTGCGACACCTTGTCGCCCGCCTTGATTTTCATTTCCGTTACCACGCCGGCGTACGGCGACGGCACGTCCAGCGTCGCCTTGTCGGTTTCCAGCGTGATCAGGCTATCTTCCGCGCCGACTGTGTCGCCCGCCTTGACCAGCACCTCGATGACCTTCACGTCCTTGAAGTTGCCGATGTCCGGAACCAGTATTTGTTTGATCTCTGCCACGTATCTCCCCCTGACCTTATACGGTTGCCGGGTTGGGTTTGTCGGGATTGATCTTGTACAGCTTGATCGCCTTGCCGACTTCGCCGGCCTCGATCGTGCCTTCGTCGGCCAAGGCCTTCAATGCGGCAACGGCGATGTAGAAGCGATCCACCTCGAAAAAATTGCGCAGCTTGTTGCGCGTATCGGAGCGGCCGAAGCCATCCGTGCCCAGCACCGTATAGGGTTTTGGCACAAAGGCACGAATCTGGTCGGCATAGCTCTTGATGTAATCGGTTGCGGCGATCACCGGGCCGTCGCGCTTGGCGAGGCATTGACCGACATGGCTGACGCGCGGTCTGGCTTCGGGGTGCAGCATGTTCCAGCGTTCGCAGTCCAGCCCGTCGCGGCGCAGCTCGTTGAAGCTGGTGGCGCTCCAGATGTCCGCAGCGACGCCGAAATCCTGCTCCAGCAATTCCGCTGCCGCGATGACTTCGCGCAAAATCGTCCCGCTGCCGAGCAACTGTACGCACGGTTTTGCCCCTTTCCCCTTTCCCTTTGCCCCTTGGCTCTTCAAAAGATACATACCCTTGATGATGCCTTCCTCCGCGCCCTTCGGCATGGGCGGATGCGCGTAATTCTCGTTCATCACCGTGATGTAATAGAACACGTTCTCCTGGTTCATATACATGCGGCGCATGCCGTCCTGGACGATCACCGCCAGTTCGTAGGCGAAGGTCGGGTCGTAGGACACGCAGTTGGGAATCGTTGCAGCCTGCAAATGGCTGTGGCCGTCCTGATGCTGCAAGCCTTCGCCGTTCAGCGTGGTGCGCCCGGCGGTGCCGCCGAGCAGGAAGCCGCGCGCCAGCATGTCGCCGGCCGCCCAGGCCAGGTCGCCGATGCGCTGGAAGCCGAACATGGAGTAATAGATATAGAACGGGATCGTCGCCGCGCCGTGGTTGGCATAGGAAGTCGCAGCGGCGATCCACGAGGACATCGCGCCCGCCTCGTTGATGCCCTCCTGCAGGATCTGGCCGTGCTTGTCCTCCTTGTAGAACATCAGCTGGTCGGCGTCCTGCGGCGTGTAGAGCTGGCCGACCTGCGAGAAGATGCCGATCTGGCGGAACAATCCGTCCATGCCGAAGGTGCGCGATTCGTCCGGCACGATCGGCACGATCAGTTTGCCGATGTTCTTGTCCTTGACCAGGATGCCGAGCAGCCGCATGAACGCCATCGTGGTGGAAATCTCGCGGTCTTCGGTGCCTTTCAGCAGCACGTCGAACGCATCCAGCCCCGGCACCATCAGGCATTGATCGAGCGGATTGCGCGCCGGAACCGTACTCATCGTCTTGCCACGCTCCATGAGATACTTCGTCTCCAAGCTGCCCTCCGGCGGTCGGTAGAAATTCAGGCTTTCCACCTGCGCGTCGCTCAGCGGAATGTTGAAGCGGTCGCGGAATTTGCGCAGCGAATCGATATCCATCTTCTTCTGCTGGTGGGTCGGGTTCTGCGCCTCGCCGGACGCGCCCATGCCGTAACCCTTCACCGTCTTGGCGAGGATCACGGTCGGCTGGCCGGTATGCTTGACTGCCTCCGCGTAGGCCGCGAATACCTTGTACGGATCGTGGCCGCCGCGGTTCAGCCGCCAGATTTCGTCGTCGGACATGTCGGCGACCATCTCCAGCAACTCCGGATATTTGCCGAAGAAATGCTCGCGTACATAGGCGCCGTCCCGCGCCTTGTAGGTCTGGTATTCGCCGTCCACCACCTCCTGCATGCGTTGCTGCAGCAGGCCATGCTTGTCCTTGGCGAGCAGGCGATCCCAGTGCCTGCCCCACACCACCTTGATGACGTTCCAGCCCGCGCCGCGGAACACGCCTTCCAGTTCCTGGATGATCTTGCCGTTGCCGCGCACCGGCCCGTCGAGGCGCTGCAAATTGCAGTTGATGACGAAGATCAGGTTGTCGAGGTTCTCGCGCCCCGCCAGCGAAATCGCGCCCAGCGATTCCGGCTCGTCGGTCTCGCCGTCGCCGAGGAAAGCCCACACTTTGCGACCATTGGTCTGCGCGATGCCGCGGTGCTCCAGGTAGCGCATGAAGCGCGCCTGGTAAATCGCCATCAGCGGCCCAAGCCCCATCGACACGGTGGAAAACTGCCAGAAGTCCGGCATCAGCCACGGATGAGGATAAGAGGACAATCCGTTGCCGTCCGCTTCTTGGCGGAATTTGTACATCTGCTCTTCGCTGAGTCTGCCTTCGAGGAAGGCGCGCGCATACATGCCGGGCGAGGAGTGCCCTTGGAAATAAATCAGGTCGCCGCCGTGGGTCTCGGTCTTGCCGTGGAAGAAATGGTTGAAGCCCACGTCATACAAGGTCGCCGCCGAGGCGAAGGTGGCGATATGCCCGCCCAGGCCGGAGGATTCGCGGTTGGCGTTCAGTACCAGCGCCATCGCGTTCCAGCGCGTCAGGGCGCGGATGTGGTGTTCCAGTTCATGGTTGCCTGCGGAGCGTTGTTCCTTGTCCGGCGGGATGGTATTGCAATACGGCGTGGTCGCGCTGAACGGCACGCCGGCGCCGGCGCTGCGCGCCTTGTCGATCAACTGCTCAAGCAGGAAAAGCGCGCGCTCCGCGCCTTCGTTCTCCAGCACCGAGTCGAGCGCATCCAGCCACTCCTGGGTTTCCTGCGGGTCGGGATCGGGTAATGATGCCATTTTTCACCTCCCTTGGAGCCAGCGCCATTTTCGGAAAAAACGTGCTTTAGCCGCAGATTAACACGAAGTGTTATGCGTAATCAGCGGATTGTATCGGCGAGGCAAATCCCTTGTATAAGGTGAACGCTGTATTTTAGCCATGTAGGTTGGGTTAGCGGTTTTATCGCGTAACCCAACAAACCGAAAATCAAGTGTTCTCCTGCGCCGGACAGTCTATCGTTTCCTGCTCGGTGATGATCCATTCGACCCTGATGTCGTATGATTCCTGCGGGAGCGACTCGACCACCTGCAACGCAAACGCCGCGGCAACCAGTACGGGCCGCTGCACCATGCCTGCCAGCAGCTTGTCGTAATATCCGCCGCCATAGCCCAGCCGCACGCCGTCGCGGGTAAACGCCACACCCGGCAGCAAGGCAAACTCCACCTCATCCGGCGCAGCCAGCTTCGCGCAGCGCTCCACCACCGGCTCGCGTATCCCCCACAGCCCCGTCGCCAGCTGTATCTCCAAGTCATCCACCCAATACAGGTCGAGATGGTTGGTGTGGCAGTTCACCTTTGGTAGCGCCAGCCGCTTGCCGTCCGCCAGCGCCCGTGTCACCCACAGTTCGCTGGCGAATTCCGCGCCGAAATTCATGTAGCCCAGCACGGCTTCGGCCTGCCGGTATTCCGGCAGTTGCAGCAGCCGTGCGGCGATCGCCGCGCTGTGCGCGGCGCGGATGTCGGCGGGAAGCTGCTCGCGCTGGGCAAGGACAGCTTTGCGGATGGATTGTTTCATGTTCAGCTTACGCCGCCCTATGTTTTTTCTTCCCGGCCTTGGCTGGCTTATCCGCCGGCAACAGGCTGGTGAGCTGCTGGTAGCGCTCGAACAAAAACTCCACACGCTGCGCGTCGCTGGCGAAGGCAGTCTTGCGGTAGCAGGCGTCCACCGCCGCATCCAGTTTCTGGTGTGCCTTCACCAATGAAGTTGCCACATAAAATCCTTGAGAGCTGTAAAGTTCTGCATATGAACTCTGCGGAAACTGTGCGCGAGCATCCAGCACAGCCTGCGCGGCGGCTTCGACGGCAGCGCGCTGCTTGTCGCTAGGTTCGTCTGGCCAAGAGAAGTTGTTGTAAACGATGGTATTCGAATATCGAAAATCACTTTTAAGTCGCCCGCAGGTATAGCGCACCCAGGCCATGTGCATGGTCGAGGTCAGAATACCAAAGTGGTATAGGGTTGCATCTGGCACGATAAAGTTAGCATCGCTGGCGATTACATCCGGCGGCATGTAACCAATGGGAATGAAGGGACGGTTCTCGGAAGAGGTGCGCGGAACTAGCAAATATGCATTGCCGGTATGTGCAATGTGCCAGAACAAATGCGGCGTAGCAGCGCGTTCAATGGTGTCAGGATTGGGGCTGGCAAGGCGGACTTCGCGCACTTGCGTCACGCGTTTCGAGATTTCGGGCAATTTGAGCAGTTCACTTGGCGTAATGTCCTTTAGCCACAAACACCAGCGAGGAATGTTATTGATGAACTCTTCCGCTCCGACGAATGGTTTAATCCATTTAGAGGCGCCGGGTTCTTTTTTCAATACTTCATTTTTTGCGCCATCCGACAATATGAGGTGGCCCCCGTCATTTGCCATGTTGCCATAAAGAATAGAGGGAACTTTGCAGATTGGCATTCGCCTTGCTGGAAGGATTACATCTAGTGCATCTGCCAAGTACGGGTTGATGTTCTTTGCTGCAACGGCATGAGGTTCGCCCGCGATGTCTTCATATTCAAACAAAGTCTTGTTGTCGGTATCGTAAGCTGCGAAACCAACAATCACGCAATGCACCGCAGCTTTGCCGCTTGCTTCATTGCTCCATTTGAAAGTTCGATGTGCAAAATGAATTTTGATGTCATATTTTCCGATGAGGTCACCCCATAGAATTCCCGCCTGTTCTCCCTGAGTAATGCTATTGGTAGCCACAAAGCCGCATTTAATTTTGGTATGGTGAATATATCGCGCAGCCTTCTCAAACCAGGCTGTCACGTAATCTCTTTCCTTGCTTGCTGATGAATTGGCGAACACATACGCCAGATCGGCCTTTTGCTCCTTGCTCTGATATTTTTTGCCAACAAATGGCGGATTGCCGAATACATATCTGCAATGCTCAACGGGCAGCACATCATTCCAATCAAGACGGAGCGCATTGCCATGATCTTTGCCATGAACGATATGTGGAGAACTCCTGAGTGGGATGCGCGCGAAGTACATGCCGAATTCTTCCGACACGCGCACGTTCATCTGGTGGTCCATCAGCCACAGCGCGACCTGCGCGATCTGCGCCGGGAATTCCTCGATCTCGATGCCGTAGAACTGGTCCACGTCCACGCTGATCTCCGAGTGGATGTCGAGGAAGCGCGAGCCGGGGCCTTCATGCACGGTGCGCAGCACTTCCAGTTCCAGCCTGCGCAGTTCGCGGTAGGCGATGACGAGGAAGTTGCCGCAGCCGCAGGCCGGGTCGAAAAAGGTCAGCGTGCGCAGTTTCTTGTGGAACTCGAACAGTTTGTTCTTGTTGTTTTTGACGCGGTTGAATTCTTCCCACAGCGCGTCGAGGAACAGCGGCTGGATCAGCTTGAGGATATTTTCCTCGCTGGTGTAGTGCGCGCCGATATTGCGCCGCGCCTTGGCATTCATGATGCTCTGGAACAGCGCGCCGAATATCGCGGGCGAGATGGCGCTCCAGTCGAGCGCGCAGCAGTCGAGCAGCGCTTCGCGCATGGCGAGGTCGAACGAAGCGATGGGCAGCATTTCCTCGAACAGCTTGCCGTTGACGTAGGGAAAGGCGGCGATCTGCTCGTCCAGCATTTTCGCGCGTTTATCTTCCGGCGTGTTGAGCACCTGAAACAATTGCGCGAGCTGCGGCGCCGAGATCGGAACCGTCGGGCGCGGTGCGCTCTTCTATCCAAGCGCGAAACGCGCTGGCGGGCTGGAAGATGCCGGTGTCTTCGGCGAACAGGCAGAACAGCAGCCGCACCAGCAGCACTTCGAGCGGGTGTCCCTCGTAGCCCGCCGCCTTGAGCGCGTCGTGCAGCCTGCCCATGCGCTCGGCGGCCTTGATGTTGACCGGGTTCTGCGGCGCGATGATTTGCGTGCGGTAACCGGCGATGAAGGCGAAATGCTTGATGCGCTTGTGCAGGTCGGCGAGCTTGAATTCCTGCTGCGTGCCTTCTTCGAGGTCG
This sequence comes from uncultured beta proteobacterium, assembly GCA_963828205.1. GTDB lineage: Bacteria > Pseudomonadota > Gammaproteobacteria > Burkholderiales > Gallionellaceae > Gallionella. The sequence continues at coordinate 955,884 of CAWHDU010000003.1, read as the reverse complement.
TACAGGCGGAAGCGCGCGAAGTCGGATACCAGCACATATTTCGGCAGGTCGCGTTCCTTGATGCCGGGGAAATAATCGAGCGCCTGGGTGTAAGCCTTGTCGAGGTCTTTGCCGCGCGACTTGTGCTCGACCAGCAGCATGCCTTTCCAGAACAGGTCGATATAGCCCTGCTTGTCGCCGAGCTTCTTGACCGGCTCCTCGAAGCTGGCGACGCGCTTGCGGTCTATGCCGAAGACGTTGAAGAACTCCGTCCAGAACGGTTTGGCCTCGGCATCTTCCGAAGTTTCGTTTTCCCAGCGTTTGGAAAACTCGTGGGCGCGGTTGCGGATTTCGTTCCAGCTTAGCGGCATGGGTTATTCGTTTTTGGATTTACTTTTATTATTGCCGAGCAATCCGCCCGCATCTTTCTCATCCAACGCCATTTTCGGCAAGTCCCATTTGCCACCAGCGACCATTTTGCCGATGCCGGCAAAATGGTCGGCAAGAAAGTCATTTTTTGCTTGTTGGCGCGAAATCATGGGGTTTTCTTGCATGAGCCCAACACCTCTTCGGCGGAATAGGTTTGGGCGCTTCCCTGGCGGTAAGACTCGACACGCCGTTGGGTTTCGGCTGCCCAAGCTGCTTCTACAGCATCTTGTTCATCTGGGGAGATGCGCAGCACTTCGCCGTGATAGCAGTACACGAGTTGCGTTCCGGTTTGGCGAGCCACGATGCGTGCACGCTTTGCGGCTCGGCGCATGGCATCTTCCGACAGGCGCAGGTCGGGGTTGTGCGCAAGGGAAATCGGTTGTTGGTTCATTTGTTTTCGCTCCAATCCAATAGCACCGGTTCCAAACCGGAATTATCGTATAACGCCCAGGCATCCACGAGGGGCGCATAAAGGCTGTGAAAGTTTTCCAGCCCGGCATTGAAACGCCGCCGGATAACCTGAGTTGGCACATCATGCCCGCCTTGCCGCACCCGTTCTGCCACTCGCGCAACCGCCTCATCCACATGGTTGAGCGCAAGAAAAATCAGCTTGACCCGATACCCGGCCGCCTTCCATTGCCGGATCATGCGCATATAGCCGCGCCCGGAGAGTGTCGTTTCAAAAGCAAAGTTTTTTCCGGATTGAGCATGGCGTGCGATTTCTTCCAGCATCAATCGCCCGGCGCGTACCGCTACAGTTTCCGGGGAGAACGGTGCCAGTCCGGCAGCAATCAGGTCGGCATTGATGAACGTCGGGCAATCCGCATCTGTCGGCAGGAATTCACGCGCGAAAGTGGTTTTCCCCGCGCCATTCGGCCCTGCAATGATGAGGATACGTGCCAATGTCATCCCAGGAACAACCGGTACGCCGGGTTGCCGCTCTCGTCCCAGTAGCGGTAGCCGAGGGTGTCGAGGAAGGTCTTGAGCGCCTTCTTGTCGTGATGCGGCACCTGCATGCCGACCAGCACACGACCATAATCCGCGCCGTGGTTGCGGTAGTGGAACAGACTGATGTTCCAGTTGTGGCTCATGCTGTCGAGGAAGTTCATCAGCGCGCCGGGGCGCTCCGGGAACTCGAAGCGGAACATGATTTCGTTCTTTACTTCCCGCGCGTGGCCGCCGACCAGGTGGCGCAGGTGCAGCTTGGCCATTTCGTTGCCGGACAAATCGAGCGTGGGCAGATGGTTGCGCTGTAATTTTTCCACCAGTTCGGCGGTCTCGGACTGGTTGCGCACCTGGATGCCGGCGAACACATGCGCCACTTTCGGGTCGTCGTAGCGGTAGTTGAATTCGGTGATGTTGCGCTTGCCGAGCAGCGCGCAGAATTTGCGGAAGCTGCCGGGCGTCTCGGGGATCGTGACGGCGAGGATCGCCTCGCGCCGTTCGCCGATTTCGGCGCGTTCCGCGACGAAGCGCAGGCGGTCGAAATTCATGTTCGCGCCGCAGGCGATGGCGATCAGCGTCTCGCCCTTGAGCTTTTCGCGCGCGGCGTACAACTTGGCGCCGGCGATGGCGAGCGCGCCCGCCGGTTCGAGGATCGAACGGGTGTCTTCGAACACGTCCTTGATCGCGGCGCAGGTGGCGTCGGTGTCCACCAGCACGATTTCGTCGAGCAGCTTGCGGCACAGCCGGAAAGTCTCCTGCCCGACCTGCTTGACCGCCACGCCGTCGGCGAACAGCCCGACATGGTCGAGCGTGACGCGCTTTTTGGCTTTCAGCGAGCGGTACATCGCATCGGAATCGACCGGCTGCACGCCGATGATCTTGATCTCGGGGCGCAGTTGCTTGACGTAGGCCGCCACACCGGCGGCCAGCCCGCCGCCGCCGATCGCGCAGAAGATCGCGTGGATCGGCCGGGTATGCTGGCGCAGGATTTCCATAGCGATGGTGCCCTGCCCGGCAATCACGTCGGGATCGTCGTAGGGGTGCACGAAGGTCATGCCTTCCTGTTTCTCCAGCTCCATTGCGTGCGCGCAGGCATCGGAATACGAATCGCCGTGCAGCACCACTTTCGCGCCGCGGCCTTTTACCGCGTCGATCTTGATCTGCGGCGTGGTGGCGGGCATCACGATGACTGCCTTGCAGCCGAGCTTCTGCGCGGACAGCGCTACGCCCTGCGCGTGGTTGCCCGCCGAGGCGGCGATGACGCCGCACCTGAGCTGTTCCGGCGTGAGTTGCGCCATTTTGTTGTAGGCGCCGCGCAGCTTGAAGGAGAAAACCGGCTGCATGTCCTCGCGCTTGAGCAAGATGCTGTTGCCGGTGCGCGTGGAAAGGTTGGGCGCGAGTTCCAGCGGGCTTTCGATCGCCACGTCATAGACGCGCGCGTTAAGGATGCGTTTCAAATAACCGTTCATGACAGATTGTCCGAAAAATACCCGCGCAGATTAGCATAAGTAGGGCGTTTGGAGCCGCTTTGGCCAAATGGCCTAGCCAAACGGCTAGGCCGGATTATCTATGCATTTCGGCATATATACATTGAAAGCGTTTTGGCTTAGGGTGACAGACTGGAATTTGCCGGAATCAGGTTACATCGGAACAGCGTCGAATAAAGGCGATTTTAATGAGCGATAACGCGGCATCGAAACACCTGTCTGGAATGCTCAGCCCCTGGCTGGGCGCACTCATCGCAGCCTCGACCGTGTTTGCGGGCATTCTGGCGATCGATACCTTCGAACGCCAGAATGCCATGCAGGAACAGCGCATTCATGTCATGGAGCAGGTTTCCATCCTGCGCGCCAGGCTGGAGACTGCAGCCCATACGCCGGTCGCAGCCTCGCGCGCAATGGCGGTGATCTATGCGGCGCACCCCGATTTGCCGCAACGCGAATTTGCGCGGCTGGCGGAGCAGGCCAAGGCATCCAGCCCGGCCATTCTCCATATTGCCTTGTTACGCGACACTGTTGTCTGTTGCGTTTATCCGCGCGAGGGCAACGAACAGCTTGTCGGGCTGGACTTACGCAAGTTGCCCGCGCAATGGCCGGCCTACCAGAAAATGATTTCCACACGGCAGCCGGTCGCCGTTGGCCCAGTGAAATGGGCGGAGGGCGGGGAGGCGGTAGTGGTGCGCATCCCGGTTTACCGTGCAGATGCGGTTTCCGGGAAGGAGCGCTTTATCGGTGCGGTAGAGACGCCGATCCTGTTAGACAGCTTGTTGCGCCAGGCAGGGCTGCCGGATATCGAGAAAAACCTGCATGTCGCCATCCGTGGCGGCGAAGGCGGCAGCGGGGAAGTATTTTACGGCGGCGCCGGGACATTCGCCGCGCAGCCCGTCATCCAGCGAATTGCCCTGCCCGGAGGATACTGGCAGATCGCCGCCTATCCGCGCTCCGGATGGGGCGCCAACTCGCCGGCGCTCAGCCTCACCCGCTTACTGGGCGGGTTGCTGTGTTTGCTGGCGGCCGCACTCGCCTATATGCTGGCCGGGCATTTGCGGCGGCGCGATGAAAACGAGCGGCGGCTACATGAAAGCGAGGCGAGCCTGATACAACGCAGCGCCGAATTGGTGCACCAGAATGCCGTACTCGAGATGATCGACCAAAACGCCAAGCTGCCGGACATTCTGGAAATGCTGGCGCAGTTGGTCGAAATACATCACCCCGATATGTTATGCGCCATCATGCTGCTCGATCAGGACGGCAGGCATTTGCGGCACGGCGCAGCGCCCGGCCTGCCGGACATTTACAATCGGGCGGTCGATGGGCTCGCCATCGGCGAAGGGGTGGGATCGTGCGGCACGGCGGCATTCCGCGGCGAGCGCGTGGTCGTCGAAGACATCAGGACGCATCCTTACTGGGAGAATTGCAGCGGGCCTGCGCTTCAGGTAAATCTGCGGTCCTGTTGGGCGCAGCCGATCAAGGATCACGACGGGCAGGTGCTGGGCACGTTCGCCATTTACCACCGATATCCCGCGGCTCCGCAGCACACCGAAATCATGCTGATCGAAAACTATGCCGCGCTGGCCGCCTTGGCCATCGAACGTACGCGCACCGCCGAAGCATTGCGCCTGCATGACGCCGCGCTTAATTTCGCCGCCAATGCAATTGTCATTGCCGACCTGCAAGGATGCATCGTCTGGGCGAATCATGCCTTCAGCGAGCTGACAGGCTATGAGGTCGCAGAGGCTATCGGGCAGCATTGCGGTGAGCTGGTCAAATCGGGCCATCATGGCCAGCATTTTCATGACGAGATATGGCAGGGCGAAATGATCAACCGGCGCAAGGACGGCACTCTGTATCACGATGAGACGGCCATTACGCCGGTGCGCAACAAGAATAACGAGATCACGCATTTTATAGCGCTGAAGCGGGACATCACCGCGCGCAAGATCAACGAGGAACACCTGAAGAACCTGGCGTTTTACGACTCGCTCACGCAATTGCCGAACCGCCGGTTGTTGATCGACCGGCTGGGGCAGGCATTGGCGATCAGCAAACGCAGCGGACAATATGGCGCGTTGATGTTCCTCGACCTGGATAACTTCAAACCTCTCAATGACAAATATGGTCACGATGTAGGCGATTTACTGCTGATGAGGGTGGCGCAGCGCATCGTGAACTGTGTGCGCGAAGAAGACACGGTGGCGCGATTCGGCGGCGACGAATTCGTGGTGATGCTGAAGGAGCTGGATGCCGATGGGGCGGTGTCTGCCACACTGGTAAATGTCGTGGCGGAAAAAATCCGCGCCACCCTGGCGGAGCCCTATCAACTGGAATTACTGCAAGCGGAAGATGATAAGAACGTGATCGAGTATCTCTGCTCTGCCAGTATCGGGATAGTTTTATTCGTTGGCCTGGAATACAGCAAGGAAGACATCCTCAGATGGGCCGATATCGCCATGTATCAGGCCAAAGCGGCAGGATGCAACACCATCCGTTTCTATTCCGCTGACAAGCTTTTGCGGGTTGTTCGTTAAACCGTCTCGCCTTGCCTTGCGCGATGACATACAATCGCACGGTCATTTTATCCCTGCAATTTCCGATGTATCCGAAACTTGTCTTGGCCACCTGTGTTCTCGCTTTTTGCGCGGTGGTGTTGAGCGCTTATGCGCGCCTTGCCGATGCCGGTCTGGGTTGCGCCGACTGGCCCGCCTGCTATGAGGAAAACGCGCTGAAGGAGAGACAGCCGCCCCAGCCCGCTGCCGACCGGCATGGCGCCGGGCGCAGCCATGCTTCGTGGCAGTGGAAGCTGCATAGCCAGGTGGTGCAACTGCTGGGGCTGCTGGCAATCGCGGTGTGCGGAATGGCGTGGAAAAAACGCAAGGAATTGCGGCAATCGCCTGTGCTGCCGACCTTGCTGCTGGGGCTGATGGCATTCATGGCAATGTTCGGCATCCTGGCTTTCTCATACCTGCCGCGACCGGTCATTGTTTCGGTGCATCTCGCGGGCGGGGTTGCGATGCTGATGCTGCTGGCGTGGATCGCATTGCGCCAAGCGGCACCCGGCAGCGCTATCAGTGCAGATGAAGCGCAAAAATGGCGCGGGTTTGCATGGTTTGGTATTGCACTGTTATTGATCCAGATCATGCTGGGCGGCTGGGTGAGCTCCAATTTTGCCGCGCTGGCCTGCAACGGGTTCCCGTTGTGCAACGGCGCGCTGTTGCCGCCGATGGATTTTTCTTACAGCATGGATCGCTCCGGCCTGCCGCTTTCCGCGGAAAGGCTGGCGGCGATTCACTGGATGCACCGTGCCGGCGCGCTGCTTGCCGTTACCTACTTGGGCTGGCTGTCCTTCGGGGTTATGGCGATGAAAGGCCTGGGCAGCATCGGCAAGACCATCCTCGGCCTGGTTGTGTTTCAGGCTGCGCTGGGCGTTGCCAATGTGCTGCTCGGCTTACCGCTGCTGGTCGCCGTGCTGCATAACGCGGTGGCGATGCTGCTGCTGGTGGCGCTGGTGGTGTTGGGTTTCAGGTTGCGGAATGCGTGAGTAAATCCGTAGCCTGGATGAAGCGCAGCGGAATCCGGGGAGAGCCTCCCGCAAGCATTCCCCGGATTCCGGCCTTCGGCCTGCATCCAGGCTACCTATTGGGTTCCAATTCCATCAGCTGTGCAGCGCACGCCACATTGACTTTCAGGCAATAGCCTTCAGCAACATTCTCGTCGCCAATATCAACAGCAGGATGGCAAAGCCGCGGCGCAGCGGTTTCAGAGGAAGCCGATGGGTGGCCTTTGCGCCGAGCGGGGTGGTGAAAGTGCTGCCGAGCATGAGCATGAGCAGCGCGGGGAGATAGACAAAGCCCAGCGTTCCGGCCGGCAGCGTGTGCAGCGCCAGCCCGGTGACGACGTAGCCTGCCGTGCCGCCGAGCGCGATGGGAAAACCGAGCGCGGCCGATGTGCCGATGGCCTGTTTGAGAGGCACGTTGTGCCACAGCATGAAGGGTACGCTCAATACGCCGCCGCCGATGGAAACCAGGCTGCTGATTGCGCCGATGCCGCTGCCGGCCAGTATCAGCGCGGCGCGTCCGGGTAGTTTCCGGGTGGCTTTGGGTTTTAGCCCGAGCAGCATTTGTGCGGCAGAAAAATACACGAACAGTGCAAAAAAGACAGCCAGATAAAACTGCGGCGCATTGCCGGCGAACAGCGCTCCGAGCAATGTGCCCAACAGCAGGCCGGGCGTCATGCCGCGCACGACATGCATGTTGACCGCGCCATGCGCGTAGTGCGTACGCGCGCTGGAAGCGGCGGTGTAGAGGATCGCGGCCATCGAGGTGCCCAGCGCGAGATGCAGGTTATGTGCTCCGCCCAGGTGTTGCGCTTCGAACAGGAAACTCAGCACCGGTACCATCACCAGTCCGCCGCCGATGCCGAATAGCCCCGCAAAAAAGCCGGTGAACGCGCCGAGCAGGAGATAGGCCGCGTACCATTCCATCAGAAACCCTCTGTCGAGTCGTGTCGCAGGTCGATAGGGGTTTTCAATCGCGCACCAGATTTTTCAGGATGAAGTTCCACTCCGCCGGGTCGAGCGGGGTGATGGACAGGCGGTTGCCGCGCTGCAAGGTGCGCATCCGCGCCAGTTGCAAATGATGGCGCAATTCGCTGATGGTGATGAGCGGTATCTTGCGCAGCAGTTGCACATCCACATTGAACCAGCGCGGCTGTTCCGGGGTGGCCTTGGGATCGAAGAACCGGCTCTTGCGGTCGAACTGCGTGGCGTCGGGATAAACGCCGCTGCTGACCCTGGCGATACCGGCGATGCCCGGCTCCTTGCAGTTGGAGTGGTAGAACAGCGCGCCATCGCCGACCCGCATCTGGTCGCGCATGAAGTTGCGCGCCTGATAGTTGCGCACTCCGTACCATGCGACGGTCTGATTCGGCATCGCGGCAAGATCGTCGATGCTGCAATCGGAAGGCTCGGATTTCATCAGCCAGTAGCGCATAATTGGAGCCTGTTTCAGTAGGTTTCATACCCCGCGCCGTTTGCCTGCGGGATGCAGTGCAAGGCGCGGGCTGCGCAGTGTAGTCATTCTCCACAAGCAGGCCGCAACGCCGCAATGCGCCCGCAGACAAACGGCCCATCGGGTTGGGTCTGGGCGCGGCGTCTGCGGCGTTGCACCGCTTGCCAATGGAATAGCCATTGGCTGCGCGCTGCGCCTTGCATCCATCCACGCCCAGACCCAACGCGGGGCATGAAACCTACTGAAACAGGCTCCTATTATCCGCAAATAAAAAGTGCGGCCCGATGTAAAAGGTCGCACTGAAATAGAGTCCCCCGCCTGTGCCGTTGACCCGGCATCTTGAACCTGCGGTTCAAGAGGGTCGCTTCCCTGCCGCATCAGGATCATCCGCCAGATGCATCTGCTGGGGACGTTCACAACAGTGGCCCGGTGGGTCGCGACCTGAATTAACTTATTGGCTCAAAGAATTACAGGCCTGACGAACACCGCAGGGGACAACTCATAACCAATGACTTACCCAGCGTATTTTGCTGGGTTATAACCAGCCACTTGGTTGTCGTTTTTTGACAGCCTAGTGGAATGGCTAGTAGTTCTATCAGTCAGATGGCTAGTTTTCTCATCAGAACAGCGAATCCTGATCGGCTAGCGCCCCGTCAATCGCTGTCTCCATGGCATTCATTCTACGCTTAACCTCGGCGAGGTCAATGCCGCGCCCGACCTTGACCGAAAGCAGTTCGTGGGCGATGTTGAGCGCAGCCATCATGGCGATGCGCTCGACGCTGGCAATCTTGCCGGAGTCGCGGATTTCGCGCATTTTCTTATCCAGGTAGGCGACCGCATCGAGCAATTCGCCGCGCTCCTCCTCGGGGCAGGCGACGCGCAATTCGCGGTCGAGGAGCTTGATGTCCAGCGTTTTGGTGGCGCCGCTCATATCAGTTCTTCGGGAAGGGCGGACAACAGTTTTTCGAGGCGCGCCTTTGCGTTCTCCACCTTGTCGCTGCATTGCCGGTTGTTGCTGAGCGCATGCGCCAGTTCTTGGCGCAATTGATGATTTTCCGCACGCAGCTTGCCGCTGACTTGTACCAGTTGCGCAAGTTTGCTTTCCAGTGCGTTCAATTCGTTTTCCATGCGCTGACTATAATTTGAAAAGTGCTGATAAGTCAAATGGTAAGCTGTAGTTTTAAAAGCGATTTGTAATTCCTGTATTTTTTGCGGATGATGATTTTTGGCGAGCGCGTAATGCTTGTGCTAGAGTGGTCGCTGCTTTGAGGTTCTCGTCTGCATGCAGACGAGTTAAACGGGAAACAGGTGAGGGAGTTTAACCCCGATGCCTGTGCTGCCCCCGCAACGGTAAGCGAGTGCGGATTTGCCAGTATGCCACTGTGAGTAATCCCCCCCAAGAATATATGGGAAGGGGGATCTTATGGGAAGGCGGTAAATCAAGACTTGCGAGCCCGGAGACCGGCCACCGAGCAAAGGTAACAGGAGATGCTGCGGGTGGCGCATCGGCACAAGTTGAACAGCTTCATCGTCCATATTCTGCTTTTTCTGCCCGTGGTATTTCCTGAATTTTTAACGTTCCAGCGGGGACGCTCGGAACTTACACAGGAAACAATCATGAAACAGAAATTAGCCTTAATCGCGCTATCCGGCGTGATCGTTTTCCCCTTTGCCGCTTATGCCGAAACGCCCACTCTGGGCGAGATCGTCGTGACGGCTTCGCGTATGCCGCAACTGCTGGATCAAACCATCGCGCACACCACGGTACTGAACGAACAGGATATCCGCAAATCCGGCGCGCCGGATGTGCCTGCGCTGCTGCGCTCGCTGGCGGGACTTGAGGTGGCGCAGAGCGGCGGATTGGGCAAGCTGTCCGGCACCTTCATGCGCGGCACCAATTCGAGCCATGTGCTGGTGTTGCTCGACGGCGTGCGCATCAATTCCGCCACCAGCGGTTTGACCGCGCTCGAGCAAATCATGCTGGACAGCATCGAGCGCATTGAGGTAGTGCGCGGCAATATCAGCAGCCTGTATGGTTCGGAGGCGATAGGCGGCGTCATTCAACTGTTCACCAAACGCGGTCGCGGCGCGCCGGCTTTCAATGCCAGTGCCGGATTGGGCAGCCAGGGCACGCAGCGATTGGCAGCGGGGTTCTCGGGGGAAACGAGCGGCACCTCGTTCAGCGTGAATGCCGGCCGGACTAGAACCGATGGTGTGTCGGCCATCAATACGCAGCTCGCAGCCATGGCCAATCCGGACAAGGACGGCTATGACAACAAGACATTCAGCGCGCAACTGCAACATGCATTCAATGCGGATCACCGGTTGTCTGTTTCGCTGTTTGACAGCAGCGGCGACAGCCAGACCGACAATTCCTTCTTTCCGGCAGTGCCCTCGGACGCTCATCTCAGCAAGTCAAGCATCAGAAAACTGGCGCTGGCTAGCGACAACCGCCTCGGCGATGCGTGGCTGAGCAGGCTGCAATTGGCGCAAGGAACGGATGACTCGCAGAGTTTCCTGAACGGCGCGCCGGATATTGATTCTGGCGCCCTGTTCAAGACGGCCAACCGGCAGGTGGCCTGGCAGAACGAGTTGCGGATAACGGACAGACAGCATATCCATCTCGCTGCGGAACATCTGGCGCAAGCGGTCACCTCCAGCACGGCATTTTCACGCACCAGGCGCAATGTGAACAGCCTGCTGGGAGGATATGTCGGGGAATACGGCATGCACCAGGCGCAACTCAACCTGCGCCATGACCGCTACTCGGACTTTGGCACAGCCAATACCGGTTTGCTCGGCTACGGCTTGCAATTTGCCGACGCATGGCGGCTTACTGCAAGCATCGGCAATGCATTCAAGGCGCCGACCTTCAATGACCTGTTTTATCCGCTTACCTGGGGGTTTGCGGGGAACCCTGACCTGCGCCCGGAGCGCGCGCGCAACAAGGAAGCCGGTTTGCGTTATGCGGCAAACGGGCAGCGCTTCGGTGCGGTTTACTTCGATAACCGGATACGCAATCTGATTGCGGTAAACGATACCTTTACCACGATGGAAAATATAGGGGAGGCGCGCATTGACGGCTTCGAGCTGGATTATGCCGGCCAGTTCGGCAATACGCATCTGACGGCCAATGCCACGTTGCAAGACCCACGCGACGCCGCAACCGGACAAAAGCTGCCGCGCCGCGCCAGGGAACACGCAAATTTTGCGGTCGCGCATGAGTTCGGCGCATGGAATGCGGGCGCGGAGCTGCATCATAGCGGTGCGCGCAGAAACAGCAATTTCGATAATTTCACGTTGCCGGCCTATCAGCTGGTCAACCTGACTGCCGCCTACAGGATAGACACGCATTTGAACCTGTCGGCGCGCGTGGACAATCTGTTCGACCGCGACTATAGCGAGGCATACAGCTTCAATACCTTGGGGCGCAGGCTGTTCGTGGGGCTGAGTTACCGGCAGTGATTTCAAACCACCCGCCCTTTATGTTAATGTAAGCATGTTAATAAGTGAGGATTTTTAAAATGAAGATGACCCGTAATAAATCCATTGCGTTGTTTGCGTTGCTGGTGCTGCTGATGGCGGCGACCCGTTCGCATCATTTCGATTCCCTGACGCATTTGCCCGATGCGTCGCTGGCGGCGTTCCTGTTGGCCGGAATATGTCTGCCGCTGGCGGCGTTTCCGGCGTTGCTGCTGGTTGCCGGCCTGGCGGATTATGCTGCGATCAACCATGCCGGCGTGAGCGACTGGTGTTTCTCGCCCGCCTACTGGTTCCTGATCCCGACCTATGCGGTGATGTGGTACGCGGGACGTTTCTATGCGGTGCGCCATAGCGATTCCTGGCGCGGTCTGGCGCTGTTCGCGGCAACGGCGCTGGCTGCAACCAGCGCGGCCTTCGTGATTTCCAGCGGCAGTTTTTACCTGTTCTCCGGGCGTTTCGCCGATATGACCGCGCTGCAATACGCGGGCAGCGTGGCCAAATATTACGGCCAATACCTGTCCGGCGCATTCCTGTATCTGTTCATTGCCGCCGGCGTGCGGATCGCCGTTGCAAACCTGTCCGGACGCTCCGTGCGCGCCTGATTTCTTCCCGATTGCCGTAATCACCATGCGCGCTAAAACCGTGATGGTGCAGGGCACCACCTCGGATGCCGGCAAAAGCACGCTGGTCGTTGCGTTGTGCCGCTGGCTGGTGCGGCAGGAGGTGCGGGTCGCGCCGTTCAAGCCGCAGAACATGGCGCTGAACAGCGCGGTTGCCGGCGACGGCGGCGAGATCGGCCGCGCCCAGGCGGTGCAGGCGCAAGCCGCGCGGATAGTGCCGCACAGCGACATGAACCCGGTGCTGCTCAAGCCGAACAGCGATACCGGCGCGCAGGTCATCATCCACGGGCACTCCATCGGCAACATGCACGCGGTGGATTATCACGCCTACAAACAGACGGCACGGGCTGCGGTATTCGCTTCGCATGCACGTCTGTCCCAGCAATACCGGGCGGTGGTGGTGGAGGGCGCGGGCAGCCCCGCCGAGATCAATTTGCGTGCGGGCGACATCGCCAACATGGGCTTCGCGGAGGAAGCGGACTGTCCGGTCATCCTGATCGCGGACATCGACCGCGGCGGGGTGTTCGCGCATATCGTCGGCACGCTCGCGCTGCTTTCCGCAACGGAACAGGCGCGCATAGCGGGTTTCGTCATCAACCGCTTTCGCGGCGATCTGTCGCTGCTGCAAGGAGGCCTGGATTGGCTGGAGCGCGAGACCGGCAAGCCGGTGATCGGCGTGCTGCCGTATTTGCACGGCCTGCATCTGGAAGCCGAGGATGCGCTACCAGCCGGCATTTCCGCTCAACAGCCCTCACCCCAACCCTCCCCCGCCTGCGGGGGAGGGAGCCAAGACAAGCTGCGCATCATCGTTCCCGTCCTGCCGCACATCAGCAACCACACCGATTTCGACCCGTTGCGTCTGCATCCGCAGGTGGAGTTCTTTTTCGTGGCGCTGGATGAAGACATCCCTGCGGTGGATCTGATCATCCTGCCCGGCTCCAAGGCGGTGCGCACCGACCTCGCCTGGTTGCGCAAGTCAGGCTGGGAAGCAGCCATCCGGCGGCATCTGCGCTATGGCGGCAAGCTCATCGGCATTTGCGGCGGGATGCAGATGCTCGGCGAAAACATCCACGATCCGCTCGGGCTGGAAGGCGAGGCGGGCAGCAGCGCCGGGCTGGGCTTGCTGGAGCTGGACACCACCCTGGCCGCCGAGAAACAACTGCGCAACGTGCGCGGGACGCTGGAACTGGAAGGCGCGCCGGTCGCCGGTTATGAGATACACGCGGGGATTTCCGGCGGCGCGGCATTGGCGATTCCGGCGCTGCGGCTCGAACATGGCGCGGGGGCAATTTCGCCGGACGGCGCCATCTCAAAAGACAATCAGATCTTCGCCACCTACCTGCATGGCCTGTTCGAATCGCCCGCGGCAACCGATGCGCTGTTGCGCTGGGGCGGCTTGTGCAACCCCGCCACGCCGGACTACCACGCCCGCCGCGAAGCGGAAATCGACCGTTTGACCGACGCGCTGGAGCAGCATCTGGACTTGCCGATGCTGCGCCGCCTGTTCGCACTGGAGGAAACGCATGACGGATAAAACTGAAACGGCAGCGCAGGATCGCGATCGCGCGCGCAAGCAGCGCCACAAGGAAATTGTGGACGCAAAGATTGCCTCCGCGACGCAACAGCGCGGCGTGGTGCTGGTGCATACCGGCAACGGCAAAGGCAAGAGCAGCGCGGCCTTCGGCATGGTCGCGCGCGCGCTTGGGCATGGCATGCGCGTCGGCGTGGTGCAATTCATCAAGGGCAGCTTTGCCACCGGGGAGGAAGCCTTCTTCCGGCGCTTCCCCGAGGTCGAATATCACGTTATGGGCGAAGGCTATACCTGGGAAACGCAGGATCGCGAGCGCGATGCCGCCAAGGCGCAGGCCGCGTGGCAGGTGGCGCACGGCATGTTGCGCAATCCAGAATTGCAGCTGGTGGTGCTGGACGAAATCAACATCGCGCTGAAATTGCACTATATCGAAATCGGGCAGGTGCTGGATGCGCTGCGCAGCCGTCCCGCGATGCAGCATGTGGTGCTGACCGGGCGCGGCGCGCCGGACGCGCTGATCGAGGCGGCGGACACGGTTACGGAAATGCGCCCGATCAAGCATGCGTTCGATGCGGGCATCCAGGCGCAGAGCGGTATTGAGTTTTAACCTGGAGATGCGCTAACACCAACTGCTAAATTAAACGCGCATTTTTGTAGGGCGGGCTCTGCCCGCCGGAAATAGTTGTCGGGCGCAGCCCGGCATACGAATTACTTTGGGTTTGTCAGCAGTTAGGCGGCGGCCTTTTTCTGCTAAAGTGCGCGCCATGAATATGACCAGCAGCCAGCTCTACTTGCGCCTTCTCGGCTACGTCAAGCCATACTGGCGTGCCTTCGCCGTCTCCCTGCTCGGCATGATCGTGGTCGCCGCCACCGAGCCGCTGGTGCCTGCGCTGATGAAACCGATGCTGGACGGCACCTTTGTGCACAAGGATCAGCAAATGATGCGTATCGTGCCGGTGGTCATCGTTCTGATCTTCCTGGTGCGAGGCATCGCTACCTTTATCGGCACTTACGCGATCAACTGGGTAGGCAACAAGCTGGTAATGGACTTGCGCAATGAAATGTTTCGCAAGCTGCTCAGCCTGCCGACACGCTATTACGACGACCATGCCACCGGTTCGCTGATTTCCAAGCTGATTTTCGATGTCACGCAGGTCACCAATGCCGCCACTACGGTGGTAACGGTTTCGGTGCGCGACAGCATCGTCATGATCGGCCTGCTCGGCTGGCTGTTCTACCTCAACTGGAAGCTGACGCTGCTGACCCTGTTGATGGCGCCGATCATTGCCTTCATCATCACCGCCCTCAGCAAGCGGATGCGCACCAGCAGCCGCGATGCGCAGCAGGCGATGGGCGACATCACGCAGGTGATCGAGGAAAGCGTATCGGCGCACAAAGTGGTCAAGCTGTTCGGCGGGCAGCAGTACGAAAGCGGCCGCTTCAACGAGCAGGCCAACTGGGTGCGCCGCTATGCGATGAAGCAGGCCGCAGCGAGCGCGGCGAACGTGCCGATCGTGCAGATGGTCGCGGCCGTGGCGCTGGCGGCGGTGGTGTATCTGGCGACCCTGCAATCCAGCGCGGACGAGGTCACGGTGGGCGGCTTCGTCTCGTTCATCATGGCGATGCTGATGCTCACCGCGCCGCTGAAACGATTGACCGGTGTCAGCGAATATCTGCAACGCGGCCTGGCGGCGGCGGAAAGCGTGTTTGCCCTGCTGGATACCGCGGGCGAAACGGACAACGGCACGCAGACGATCGGCCGCGTGCGCGGCGAGCTGCAATTCGATCATGTGCAGTTCGGCTATGGGACAGATGGGCGGCATGCGCTGCGGGACATTACGCTGCACATCCGCGCCGGGGAAAATGTCGCGCTGGTCGGCGCCTCAGGAAGCGGCAAGACCACGCTGGCCAACCTGGTGCCGCGTTTCTACACGCCGACCGGCGGCGCGATCCTGCTCGACGGACATAACCTTACCGATCTCACCTTGTCCAGCCTGCGCGCCAACATCGCGCTGGTGAGCCAGGAAGTGGTGCTGTTCAACGATACCGTTGCGGCCAACATCGCCTACGGCCAGATGCGCGAAGTATCCGAGGCGGAGATCGTCGCCGCCGCGCAGGCCGCGCATGCGATGGAATTCATCCGCGAATGGCCGGAAGGACTGGACACGCTGGTCGGCGAACGCGGCGTGAAGCTCTCCGGCGGGCAGCGCCAGCGCATCGCCATCGCGCGCGCCATCCTCAAGAACGCGCCGATCCTGATCCTCGACGAGGCGACCTCCGCGCTGGACAGCGAATCCGAACGCCACGTGCAGGCCGCGCTGGAGACCTTGATGCAGGGCCGTACCACGCTGGTTATCGCGCATCGTCTGTCCACCATCGAAAAAGCGGACCGCATTGTCGTGCTGCAAAAGGGCGAAATCGTCGAGATCGGCACGCACTGCGAATTGCTGGCAAAGAACGGCGTATATGCGCAGTTGCACCGCATCCAGTTTGCGGCAGCCAGCAGCGCCTAAACGGCTTTTAGCATCGGAAAAAGAATGTTGCTCCCGTTATTTACCATGCTTGCGGTGTTTGCGGCGGCATGTTTCATGATGCAGGTCATGGAATCTTGAGGGGGGTTGAAATAGAGTCGATTAACCGCATCAAGTTGACGCGGCAAGGGCAAAAGCCTAAATTGCGCTAACCGAACCAACTGTATAAGGAGATTATCATGGCCGTTCTCGTAGGCAAAGCTGCTCCGGATTTCAATGCCGTTGCCGTAATGGGCAACAATGAAATCAACGAAACATTCAACCTTAAGAAATACATCAACGGCAAATATGCCGTGATCTTCTTTTACCCGCTGGACTTTACTTTTGTCTGCCCTTCCGAACTGATCGCATTCGATCATCGGCTGGACGAATTCAAGAAGCGCAATGTCGAAGTTATCGGCATTTCAATTGACTCGCACTTTACCCATCTGGCGTGGAAGAATACACCGGTCAATAATGGCGGCATCGGCCAGGTGCATTACCCGCTGGTGGCCGACATCAAACACGAAATCTGCAAGGCATACGATGTGGAAGCAGATGGCGGCGTAGCTTACCGGGGCTCGTTCCTGATCGACCGTGCCGGCGTGGTGCGCCACCAGGTGGTGAACGATTTGCCGCTGGGGCGCAACATCGACGAAATGCTGCGCATGGTGGATGCGTTGCAATTCACCGAAGAGCACGGCGAAGTCTGCCCGGCCGGCTGGAGCAAGGGCAAGGCGGGGATGAACGCTTCGACCGAAGGAGTGGCGAAATACCTGGCCAATCACGCCAAGGAGCTCTGATCACGGCCGGTTCGCCAAGTATTTTGGCGGGGAAGTGTCTATGCACCAACTGTTGATCGAATTCGTCGAACTGGTTGCGCCATGGATAGAAGCGATCGGTATCGCAGTGGTGCTGTGGGGTGCGATCGAAGGGCTGATCAGGCTGCTGCTGCGCATCAAGTCCGCCCTGTCCGGCGCACCGTCTGCAACCCCGATCAGCCATATCCGCAGTGCCATCGGCGAAAAAACGGCTCTGGGGCTGGATTTCTTCCTCGCCGGCGACATCATCCAGACCATCGTGATTCCCAGTTGGGAATCGCTCGCGATGCTCGGCGGCATCGTGGTGATCCGCACCGTGATCGCGTTCTTTCTCAACAAGGACTTGCGCGAGCTCAGCGAAAAATAACCGCTTCCCGATTGCCCTTCAACGCAGTACTGCTAAAATCTGCCCTGTTGCGATTTCGAGCGAGTGCCATGGTAGCCTCTAGAAATTCGCTTTGCGGGATGAAGCGCAAGAAGCCGCGCAGCGAACGACGAGGCATATCGTACAGATAGACGAGATGTGAGCGACAACAAAGTTGCGGTGAAGACATAACCTTCAGGTTATGTCGTAACCAACACGCGACGCCGCGATTCGCACGCAAAACGAATTTATAGAGGTTACCTCATGCTGGTCTGGTTCGTCGTCCTGTATCTGTTGGTGTCCATCGGCATCGGCCTGTATGCCTCGACACGCGTTCACAGCGCCAAGGATTTTGCCGTGGCCGGGCGCCACCTGCCGCTGCCCATTGTCACGGCGACGGTGTTCGCCACCTGGTTCGGCGCCGAGACCGTGCTGGGTATTTCCGCCACCTTCGTCAAGGAAGGCATGGGCGGAGTGGTGGCCGACCCGTTCGGCGCCAGCCTGTGCCTGATCCTCGCCGGGCTGTTCTTCGCCAACAAGTTGTACCGCATGAACCTGCTGACCATCGGCGACTACTACCGCCTGCGCTTCGGCCGCACGGTGGAGGTGATTGCCACCGTGTGCATCGTGCTTTCCTATCTCGGCTGGGTGTCGGCGCAGATCAAGGCGCTCGGCCTGGTATTCAACGTGGTGTCGAACGACGCCGTCAGCCAGCAGATGGGCATGGTGATAGGAGCGGCCATCGTGCTGACCTATACCATGTTCGGCGGCATGTGGTCGGTGGCGCTGCTCGATTTCGTGCAGATGACGGTGATCATGTGCGGGATGCTGTTTATCACTTGGTTCGTCAGCGGCATGACCGGCGGCGTGGGGGCGGTGATTGCGCACGCCGATGCTTCGGGCAAGCTGAATCTCTTCCCGCGCGGCAACTATACGGAATGGATACCGTTTATCGGCGCCTGGGTGACCATGATGCTCGGCTCGATCCCGCAGCAGGACGTGTTTCAGCGCATCACCTCGGCCAAAACCGAGAAGATCGCGGTGCGCGGCTCGGTGCTGGGCGGCTCGCTGTATTTCGCGTTCGCCTTCGTGCCGATGTTTCTGGCCTATTCCGCGACGCTGGTTGATCCCAAGATATTCGGAGAGTTGCTGGAGAAGGACTCGCAACTGGTGCTGCCCACGCTGATCCTCAACTACACCCCGGTATTCGCGCAAGTGATCTTTTTCGGCGCGCTGCTGTCGGCGATCATGAGCTGCTCTTCGGCCACGCTGCTGGCGCCCTCGGTCGCGTTCACCGAAAACATCCTGAAGCATTTTATCTTCAAGCACATGACGGATCGCCAGTTCCTGCGCGCGATGCGCATCACGTTGTGGATTTTCGGCATGGTGGTGCTGTGGGTGGCGCTGAATTCCGAATTGAGCATCTTCAAGATGGTCGAGAGCGCCTACAAGGTCACGCTGGTGGCCGCGTTCACGCCGCTGGCCTTCGGTCTGTACTGGAAGCGCGCCAATAACCAGGGCGCGCTGCTGGCGATGTTGCTGGGGCTGTCGACCTGGATATTGTGCGAGATATTCAAGCCTTCCGAAGTGTGGCCGCCGCAACTGGCCGGCCTGCTGATGAGCATGGCCGGCATGGTGGTCGGCTCGCTGCTGCCCAGCGTGGTGGGTAAGCGGCTGCCGGAAGAGCCGGAACACGCAACCCTCCATCATCATGCCGCAAGCCATACCGGGCATGTGGCGGAGCACCCGCATCACCCTCCGCCCCACACACCGACCTGACGCGTGTCATTTTCCTGTCATAAATTCTTCATACCCTTGCAAGCTCCGCCAAGAGTTTAAGGAAAATGACGAACGCGAAGATTTTGATTGTGGAAGACGAACCGGCGATCCAGGAGCTGCTGGCGTTTAATGTGACGCAGGCGGGGTTTCAGGCGATGCGCGCCGAAGACTCCGAAAGCGCGTGGCGGCAAATTCACAGCCATGTGCCGGACTTGATTCTGCTCGACTGGATGTTGCCGGGCACCAGCGGCATTGCGCTGGCAAAACAGCTGCGCGCCGATGCGCGCACCAGCGGTATTCCTGTCATCATGCTGACTGCGCGCGGCGACGAGCGCGACAAAATATCCGGCCTGGAATCCGGAGCTGACGATTACATCACCAAGCCGTTCTCGCCGCGCGAATTGATGGCGCGCATCCGCGCCATACTGCGCCGCCACGCCCCGCAAATGCACGACGAGGCGCTGGCAATGGGCGGCCTGGAGCTGTCGCCGTCGAAGCATCGCGCCAGCGCAAAAGGCGCTGAAATCGAACTTGGCCCGACCGAGTTCCGGCTGCTGCATTTTTTCATGACCCATGCCGAACGCGTGCATAGCCGCACGCAACTGCTCGACCAGGTGTGGGGCACGCAAGCGTTCGTCGAGGAGCGCACGGTGGATGTGCATATTCGCCGCCTGCGCGCCGCGCTGGAGCCGGCGGGATTGGATAGCCTGGTTCAAACGGTGCGCGGCAGCGGCTATCGCTTTTCGATTTATCCTAGAGAAAGCAGTTAGCCACAGAGAACACAGAGTTCACAGAGTAAAAACGACGGCTATGGCAAGAAGTACATTCACCTCCCGGGTGAGGCCACGAAAGGCAGTAAACTTTGACGCTCTCTGTGTTCTCTGTGAACTCTGTGGCTTGAACTAAGGTTTTAAGGTTTATTAAGGAGATTTTTTGCAGGGTTTCTGGCTCCGTTTAAACATCCCCGTCGCGCTTGTCGCGCTGCTCGCGCTGTTGCTGTGGGGAATGTTTTCGGCAACGCTGGCGTTGCTGTCCATGCTGCTGGCGCTGCTGCTGGTGATGGCGTTTCACGCCCGGCAGCTTTACAGGCTGGGACGGTGGTTGCATGACCCGCGCATTGAAACCATCCCCGAAGCGGGCGGCATCTGGGATGAGGTTTTTTCCCGTCTTTACCGGATGGTCAAGCGGCATAACCAGACCAGTCAGGAGCTGGCAGCCGAGCTGCAACACATCGAGCAGGCCACCGCCGCGCTGCCGGAGGGAGTGGCGATCCTGAACGAGGCGAATCGCATCGAATGGTGCAACCCGCTGGCGCAGCAGCACTTCGACCTGGATGCGGAACGCGATTCCATGCAGGACATCACCTACCTGGTGCGTCAGCCGGAGTTTGTCGAATATGTCCATGGAGCCAATTTCGGCGAGCCGCTGGTGATGCGCCCGGCGCGCCATGAAGGATTGGTGCTGTCCATCAAGCTGATCCCTTACGGCGTGAACAAGCGGCTGCTGATCAGCCGCGACGTCACGCGCCTGGAGCGCATCGAGGCCATGCGTCGCGATTTCGTCGCAAATGTTTCGCATGAGCTGCGCACGCCGCTGACCGTGGTGAACGGCTTTGTCGAAAATCTGCAAGACATGCCCGACCTCGGCCGGGACGATGCGCGGCGCGCCCTGCATCTGATGGCCGAGCAAACCTGCCGCATGGAAAGCCTGGTAGCCGATCTGCTGACCCTGTCGCATCTGGAAAACGACCAGAGCCCGCTGCTTGAAGAGACAGTGGATATGGGAGCACTGCTCGACGAGATTGGCCGGGAAGGGCGGTCGCTGAGCGGCGGTTCGCATTCGTTGCACCTGGAAGTGGCGAGCAATGCAAAATTGCTCGCCAATCGTGAAGAGCTGCATAGCGCGTTCGGCAATCTGCTCAGCAATGCGATCCGCTATACGCCGCAAGGGGGTTCGATTCTGCTGCGCTGGGCGGAGCGCGACGGCCAGCCGGTGTTTTCGGTACAGGACAGCGGCATCGGTATTGCCGCGCAGCATATCCCGCGATTGACCGAACGCTTCTACCGGGTGGATCGCGGCCGTTCGCGCGAAACGGGAGGAACAGGCCTGGGCCTTGCGATCGTCAAGCATATCGCGATACGCCACCAGGCCAAACTCGAGGTATCGAGCGAGGAAGGGAAGGGCAGCACCTTTGTGCTGATGTTCCCGGCCAAACGGGCGGTGCACTGAATTTTGCCGAGGCTAAGCGGGGTTTGTCGAGGTCGTCAATGGCCGCAGTTTCTCTTTTTGTTTATACTGCGGCATCTCCAGAAGGCCGAATATGAGCGCATTGAATATCGTTATCCTCGCTGCCGGCAAAGGCACGCGCATGAATTCCGAAAAACCCAAGGTATTGCACGCGCTGGCCGGCAGGCCGCTGCTCCAGCATGTGCTGGATTGCGCCGCCGCGCTCCAGCCGCAGCAGGTTTGCGTGGTGTACGGGCATGGCGGCGAAGCCGTGCCGCAGGCGATGCGGCAGTACCCGGCGAAATTCGTCATGCCCCCAAAATTTGTCGTTCAGGCTCCGCAGCTCGGCACCGGCCATGCCGTGCAGCAGGCGATGCCGCATCTTGTCGGCGACAGCGATACGCTGGTGCTGTATGGCGATGTGCCGCTGATCCAGCTTGGCACGTTGCACCGGATGCGGCAGGCGGGCAGCGGGCTGGTGCTGCTGACGGTCGATCTGTCCAACCCTGCCGGTTACGGGCGCATCGTGCGCGACGGGCAGGGCGGTGTACTGGGCATCGTCGAGGAGAAAGATGCCTCTCCCGAGCAGCGCGAGATCGGCGAGATCAATACCGGCATCCTGCTGGCGCCGACGAAAATGCTGCGCGAATGGCTGGCGGAGTTGCGGAACAACAATTCGCAGGGCGAGTACTACCTGACCGACATCGTCGCCATGGCGGTGCAGCAAGGCGTTGCCGTGCATACCGTGCAGCCCGCCCACGAATGGGAAATCCACGGGGTCAACAGCAAGGCGCAGTTGGCGGCGCTGGAACGCACCTGGCAGCAGGTCGAGGCGTCCCGCCTGCTGGCGCACGGCGTGACGCTCGCCGACCCGGCGCGCGTCGACGTGCGCGGCAGGCTCAACTGCGGGCGCGATGTCGAGATCGATGCCGGCTGCATTTTCGAGGGCGACGTCATGCTGGGCGACAATGTGCATGTGGGCGCATACAGCATCATCAGGAATGCCAGCATCGCCGACGGCACCCGGATTGCGCATTTCAGCCTGATCGACAGCAGCGAGGTGGGTGCCAACTGCCATATCGGCCCATATGCGCGGCTGCGCCCCGGCACCCGCTTGCACGACGACGTGCATATCGGCAATTTCGTCGAAGTCAAGAACAGCGAGATCGCGGCGGGCAGCAAGGCGAACCATCTCAGCTACATCGGCGACAGCACGGTGGGCAGCCGCGTCAATATCGGCGCGGGCACGATCACCTGCAACTACGACGGCGCTAACAAACATCGCACCGTCATCGGGGACGATGTCTTCATCGGCTCGGACACGCAACTGGTCGCGCCGGTGACGGTGGGCAAGAGCGCGACCATCGGCGCAGGCTCCACCGTTACCCGGGATGTGCCGGAGGGCGGCCTTACCCTGTCGCGCAGCGAGCAGACGACCATCAGCGGATGGAAGCGGCCAGTCAAGATAAAGTAATTTTTGCGGTAGATTTTTCGCCGTCATTCCCGCGCAAGCGGGAATCCAGTTGATTGAAAATCCCCGCGTAGCGGGCCAACAAGGTTTGGTCTGCTTCGCAGAGTGTTTTTTGCTGGATTCCCGCCTGCGCGGGAATGACGGCACTAAGGGAGTTTAAAAAATGTGCGGAATCGTAGGTGCAGTGGCGCAGCGCAACATTGTGCCGATCTTGCTGGAAGGGCTGCAACGCCTGGAATATCGCGGCTACGACTCGGCGGGCCTGGTGGTGGTGCATGACGGGCAGTTCGAGCGGGTGCGCAGCACCGGCAGGGTGGCCGAACTTGCCGGGAAAAGCGCCGCGACGCACGGCCTGACAGGCATCGCGCATACCCGGTGGGCGACGCACGGCATGCCCAGCGAGCGCAACGCCCACCCGCACCTGAGCATGAACCGCATCGCGGTGGTGCATAACGGCATCATCGAAAATTACGAGGAGCTGCGTACGCTATTGGCGGCCGAGGGCTACGAATTTGCCTCGGACACCGATACCGAAGTCATCGCGCACCTGATCCACAGCCACTACGCGCGCGGCAATTCGCTGCTGGCCGCCACACAGGCCGCGATTGCCGATCTGGTGGGCGCTTATGCCATCGGTGTGATCGCGGCGGACAACCCCGACCAATTGATTTGCGCGCGGCGCGGCAGCCCGTTGTTGCTGGGTGCAGGCGAGGGCGAATATTTTGTCGCATCGGACGTGTCCGCGCTGTTGCCGGTGACGCGCAAGGTGGTATACCTCGAAGAAGGCGATGTGGCAGAGCTGGGTAGAAACGGATACCGGATCTTCGATGCGGGCGGCAAGCTTGCAAAGCGCGCCGCAGTAATCAGCGAGCTGAGTAACGAGAGCGTGATGCTTGGCGAATACAGCCACTATATGCAGAAGGAGATCCACGAGCAGCCGCAGGCATTGGCCGACACGCTCGAATCAGTGTGCAACAGCCAGTCGCTGGTGCCGGGAATTTTCGGCGCGGAGGCAGCGGCAACTTTTACCGGCATAAACAGCATTTTGATCCTGGCGTGCGGCACCAGCTATCACGCGGGACTGGTCGCGCGCTTCTGGCTGGAAGAAATTGCCGGGATTTCGTGCAGCGTGGAAATCGCCAGCGAGTACCGCTATCGCACCAGCGTGCCGAACCCGAAAACGCTGGTTGTGGTGATCTCGCAATCCGGCGAGACGGCCGACACCCAGGCGGCGCTGAATCACGCGAAAAGCCTGGGGCACGCTCACACGCTGGCGATATGCAACGTGCCGGAAAGCGCGCTGGTCAGGCTGTGCAAGCTGCGGATGCTGACGCGCGCCGGGCCGGAAATCGGTGTGGCTTCAACCAAGGCGTTCACCACGCAGCTTGCCGCGCTATTCCTGCTGACGCTGGTGCTGTCCAAGCAGCGCGGGCGTTTGAGCGCGCCACGGGAGCAGCAATACCTGCACGAGTTGCGCCACTTGCCCGGCGCGGTGCAGAAAGTATTGGAGCTGGAGCCGCAGATCGCCAAGCTCGCAAAGAAATTCGCCAAAAAACACCACGCATTATTTCTGGGGCGCGGCCTGCACTACCCGATCGCGCTGGAAGGCGCGCTCAAACTCAAGGAAATCTCCTATATCCACGCCGAAGCCTATCCCGCCGGCGAGCTGAAACACGGCCCGCTGGCCTTGGTGGACAATGACATGCCGGTGATCTCGGTCGCGCCGAACGATACATTGCTGGAAAAACTGAAGTCCAACCTGCAGGAGGTGCGCGCGCGCGGCGGCGAACTGTATGTGTTCGCCGATGCGGATACGCATATCCGCGCGGCGGACGGCATCCACATCATGCAAATGCCCGAACATGCAGGATATTTGAGTCCTATTCTGCACACCATCCCGTTGCAACTGCTGGCATATTACGTAGCATTGCAAAAGGGTACCGATGTGGACAAGCCGCGCAATCTGGCAAAGTCGGTCACGGTGGAATAATTCGTGCATTCCATGCACACATTGCCGCTTTGGGCCATTGTCGCCGCCCCACCGCTGACACTGACATTGACGATTGTTGCGCCCACGCCCGCGATGCTGAAGTTGGAGGTGAAGGGCGCGATACCCTCCGCCTTGTCCACACTGATGTTTATTGCTGGTGCTATTCTGTCGCTGGTGACTGTCATACTCCGCGTAGCAGTATTTCCCTCCTGCGTTGTAATTGTCGCCGTGATCGTGTTGGCTCCAGCCGTTAACGGCACCATGGCGTAGAAGTTGTTGTTGGTGATCGACGCCACCGCGCCATTAACCGTGATGCCGGAGTTGGCCTGCCCTGGAAAGTGCCGCTGACCTGGACGCTATTGCCGGTCAGCGTGACACCGTTGGCTGGCGCAACAAACGTGACCTGCACCGCGTTGACCGTAATCGTCACCGGCGCGGATGTTGTGGCAACGCCGAGGTTGTCGGTCGCGACGGCGGTGATCGCATAGGTGCCCGCCGCTGCGCCTGTCCAGGTGTAGGTATAGGGTGCATTGGTGGCCGTGCCGATCAGGGTTGTGCCCTGGTAGAAATCGACTTTTGTAATCGTGCCGTCGCTATCGGCAGCGTTTGCGCTCAATGTCACATCCGCAGGCGCATAGACACTGAAACCGGCTGCGGGACTGGTCAGACTTACCGTGGGGCGGGGCACATGTTTTTGTCGCTGGCCAGCGCTCGAAGTCAATTACCAATTTGGCGAAATTTGGGATGGCGTTAGAACCAATGGCGGCATTGGGTATGCATCCCCACTTGTCAGATACCCGTTCTCATAATCCGGCAAATATACGCCCCGTGCCGGCAAATACAATACCGATGGCGTCAAGGTGTTGGTTGCCGCCTCTAGCTGATAGGTTACGGCCGCCGCAGTGCCTGTCGTCCAGCGAAATAGCGCTTTTTGATGCGTTGAATCGATAACCTCCAAGACGTACAGCACCGTATTGGCGGGTGTTGCGTCCAACAATACGGCGATACGCGCCAAAGCGCCTACTGGAGCAACCAAAGACGCTATGGGAGAAAACACGGGTTCCTGAGCAAGGGGAGCCACCTGCCCCGGTGGCACGCTCGCGGTAGCGGGATCGTAGCCGGGAATTGGTTCTGTTGTCGGACTATACTGCCATTTTACCGTGCCCCCCATGGCCTGGTTGCATGCCTCTACAGTCGGAAACCCCGGCGGGCTACCCCCCGTGCACCACTGCGCATATGAACGTGTTCCCGACGATATCACTGGCCAATAGGATCCATAGGTGCCTTGATCCCACGTCGAGTAATTGTAAAGATAGGTCGGCTCGGAAATATCCTTGGTGGCGACAGCAACCGCATCCGGCTCCTCGCCGAGCGGCCCACGGTACACCACTTGAATAAAAAGATCGGTTGCATTGATCGGAATTTGATTGGGCTTGGGGAAGGAGAACACGATATCGCTTGGAGTCGCAGTATTGATATCTGCCGGCGCAGCCGTCGGCTGAGAGACCACCATTTCTTCATTTGCCCCGCGGCAAGTGCGCCAATCCTTACCGGGTGAACCGTACTCGCCGCTTAAATTCGGCGCATAACAATTGTTTCGGTGAAATTTGGCGACCGCCACTAGCACACCACCTGATGACATCGGTTCAATGCCCGTGCCCCTCGGCGTCACATTTTTGACTTTCAGTTTGATTTTCGTAAACCCGCCCGTATCTTTTGCGTTAGAACCTGGATCGTTGTGATCGACGATGCCGTACACGCCTTGGCTCGGCAAGGAAATCTCCAGCTTGCCGCGGAAAAAGAAGTTGATCAGGCCGACGCTATAGGCAACGGCCCGAGGGAGGAGGAACGACTGGGCGGCCTCGATGTTGAAGCGGTTCAACGCGAAAACCATCCCAACGCCTTTGTTTTTCAAGTCCTGATCGAACAGAGAAAGGGTGAGTGCCCGTGGATTGCTCCTGGTTTCACCTGCTCGCAAGCTGTCCGTCACGGTATTGGAGTAAAAAGTAATATTGCCCGCAAGGCCAGCGGGGCACGGCGGGCGTCCGCTCGCCATGGCCTCCGCGCACACGATTGCCACATCAAGCTGCTGGCCTTGCTGTGGATCAAACGTGGGTGACGGAAATTGATCCCATAAACTGGCGGGAGTCGTCCCAGCAGAAAAGAACCCTCGATTGGTGTACTCGGCTAAGCCCATCCCACCGGTGCCAGTTCCCGCCGTCGTGGTCCAAAACATCCTGGGCGCGGTAAACACTGTCGTATCGGTTCCGGAGTATACCGGCAAATAACCGGAATACACCGTGTCTGCCGGCTGGGTCTTGCGATCAACGGTTCACGATTCGTAAAGACTCGGGTTGTACAAATAGAACCACTCGGGGCCTGCGTCCAGATGCGCGTCGTTGCGCACATGCTGCGGCTGCGCCATATCCTGGACGTGGTGAATAACCTGCCCGAGAGTCTGGAACGTCAGGCCCCAAGCCTTGTCCCTGTCGGTCTTGGCGGGCTTCGTCAGTGCATTGTAGAAGTAACTGCGGGCGTCCTTGTAGGAGAATTGCTGTTGCCCCGCAATGTTACTTGTGGCGTCCCCATTATCTTCCAGCGCCCAATTTGGCGAAGTGGTGTTGAGCAGTGGGATGCCCGCAATCGTCAATCCACTGTTGTTCAGCGGATTGAAGAAGTGGTTGAGCGCGCGAGGGTCGGAGTCTTCGTAGCTGGCGCCGTATTTGATTAAATCAAGAATAGGTAATGGATCACCTTGCCCATCCCACTTGGGGAACTTCTGATTCACTTTGTCGTTTATGGCGTAAAGCAGCCCTAGGTCATTCAATTTACCAACTTGCGCTAATACGGACGCATTGGCAGCAAACTCAGACATTTTTTCATGGCTCCCTTCTTTGTAAGCAAACGAATTGGGGGAAGCCAAGAATGCACTCAATGCCATGCCCAGATAAACGTATCTATTTTTCATTTTTCGTGCTCGCTCAAAAACGCATTTACGGAACCGCAGCCTTTTTCCACCATATATGTTTCGCTCGATTTAAGCCGATCATAGAATGTGCCGCGTCGAATATTAGCCACTTCAAATATTTTCGTTTGCTTGCCAATCGCAACAATCATTTGAGGAATGTTTCTCCACTCGCAGGCGCCATTACCGCTGCACCCTTTATTCTCCAAGCGACTCTTGCAGTATTGCGTTGCTGTTGCTTTATACAAGATGCCCATCAACCCGTCCCCCCCCCTATCTAAGTAATCGGCGTACTCCTTAAGGGTTCCCTTGAATTTCTTCATCCTGATCGTTTTCCCGTTCCACACCGATGTTCTGACATAAGGCTCCTTTCTGCCTAACTCACTGAAGGGCCTATCGTTCTGCAATGTCAAATTTTCATACCCGCTCTTGAAGAGCAGCATTTCCGGGTCCATATTCTTGAGGCGGGCGTTTGAATCATAGATCGCAAGCCCACTTGGCACCTCCTTCGGCCCCCATCCGGGAAAACTGAATTTCCCTGTGGCATCCGTGACGGCTTCCATGACCATCATCTGCCCGGCGTTGCTGCCTCCCTCCAGGCCACCTTCCAGCTGCCAATGGGCAACCACGACTACGCCTTCCATCGGCTGGCTGGTTTCGTCATTCACCACCCATGCCTGGATTGGCTCGGCTGAGTATTTCGTCGCGCAGGCTGACAGGGGCAGCAGCAGGGCAAGCAATAATGGGTACACAATATTTTTCATCATGGCCTCACATGGAATCCAGGCGCCAAACTCCGTCCCCGCCTTTTAGGAAGTAGATGAAGAAAACATGATTAATACCATCGATAACACGGTTAATGGCGTATTCGCCCACTTCCTGTGAAATGCTTCCGGCTTGCGGAACGGAACATGAAGAAACGATTCGTTGCATGTCTGGCATAAGTGCATCAAACACCGGGACATACTTCGCCTGTGCCGTGCTGCTCAAATACGCCAATGCTGTCGCCTTGTCCCCTGCGATCAGGGCAGTATTCATGCCGCTCCACAGCGCCTTGAGCTTCATATCCATCTGTGACATGTCCTGAACCACAATCATGAAGTCTTTGCTAGCGGCATTACCTTGGCTATCGGTCACGCTAAAACTGGTTGTGTAAGTCCCGGGGTTCGGAAAGGTAAGGCTATAGACATTGCCGATATGGGCCATTGTCGCCGCCCCACCGCTGACACTGACATTGACGATTGTTGCGCCCACGCCCGCGATGCTGAAGTTGGCGGTAAACGGCGCAATGCCCTCCGCCTTGTCCACACTAATGTTGATTGCTGGTGCTATTCCGTCGCTGGTGACTGTCATACTCCGCGTGGCGGTGTTCCCCGCCAATGTTGTGATCGTCGCCGTGATCATGTTGGCTCCAGCCGTTAACGGCACCATCGCATAGAAGTTGTTGTTGGCATCGACCGACGCCACCGCGCCATTGACCGTGATGCCGGAGTTGGCAGGCCCTGATAGGTACCGCGTACCTGGACGCCATTGCCGGTCAGCGTAGCGCCGTTGGCTGGCGTAACAAACGTGACCTGCACCGCGTTGACCGTAATCGTCACCGGCGTGGATGTTGTGGCAACGCCGAGGTTGTCGGTCGCGACGGCGGTGATCGCATAAGTGCCCGCCGCAACGTTTGTCCATGTATAGGTATAGGGTGCGCTGGTGGCCGTGCCGATCAGGGTTGTGCCCTGGTAGAAATCGACTTTTGTAATCGTGCCGTCGCTATCGGCAGCGTTTGCGCTCAATGCCACATCCGCAGGCGCGAAAGCATTGAAACCGGCTGTGGGGCTGGTCAGGCTGACCGTTGGCGGGGCGTTGGGGGCGACCGTCACGGTGACAGGGGCAGACATCGTGGTGCCACCCGAATTGTCGGTGGCTTTCGCCGAAACGGTGTAGCTGCCTGCCGGAACATTTGTCCAGTTGTAGGTGTAAGGTGCGCTGGTGGCCGTGCCGAGCAGGATTGCGCCCCGGTAGAAATCTACCTTGGCAATGGCGCCGTCGCTATCTGCGGCGTTCGCGCTGAGCCCGATGGAGGCGGGGGCGTAATAGGTTGCCCCTGCGACGGGGCTGGTCAGGCTGACAGTAGGCAAGCTGTTGGGAGGCGTGACAGTAACATTTACCGGCGCTGAGGTTGCAGACCCGGCGCGATTATCGGTGGCTTTTGCCGTCAGCACATATGAACCTGCCGGGACGTTTGTCCAGTTGAAGCTATAGGGCGCAATGTTGGTGCTGGCTATCAAGGAGCCATTCTGATAGTAATTCATCAGGACTATCGATCCGTCAGGATCGCTCGCGTTGACTGTCACGCTAATGTTGGCCGGAGCGGTATAGGTGGCGCCGTTGAGAGGTGAAGTCAGGACGACATTGGGCGGGGTATTGGCCCCTGCCCTGTTACTGTCGTGGATGCGGAGGATACATAGCCAACGCTGTCGGTGGCCTTGGCCTGGACCGTGTAACTTTGCGCCAGCGCGTTGAGCAAAGTGTACTGGTAAGGCGGCGAATTCACGGTGCTGGCCAGTACCCCATTTTTGTAAAACTCCACTTTACCGATGCTGCTGCCGGGGCTTACGGCATCCACATCGAACAGCAGATTCGCCGGTGCATCGAAAATGGCGCTGGCCGGAGAACGGAAAGCGATTTTCGGAGTATCGTTTCCTGTGACGGTTACGCTTGCCGTATCGGATGTCTTATCGGTACGTGCAACCGACACCGTCAGCGTGTTCATGCCCGCGAAAACGGGGAGGGTTGCCTGATAGGTATTGCCGTTGATGGTGGCCAGCCTTGAACTGGTTCCGTTGTCCACCAGAACGGTGCTCGCTGAATCGCCTGTGAACGCCCCGGAGACAGCGGTGGTGCCGCCACTACCTCCAAATAAAGTTGATCCGTTTGCAGGGGTGCTGATTAGAACTTTTGCCCCGGTCACGGTAATGCTTACCGCAGTGGATGTCTTGGACGCGCCAAGATTGTCTGTGGCGACCGCCGTCAGGGAGTAAGTCCCCCCTGTTACATTGCTCCAGGTCACGGTATAGGGAGAAGTGGAACTCGTCCCGAGAAGTGTTGTTCCCTGATAAAAATCGACCCGGGCGACAGTGCCATTCGCATCTGTAGCGCTTGCCGTTAAAACGATGTTGGCGGGCGAGGAAAATGAGGCGCCATTGACAGGTGATACCAGGCTGACGCTGGGGGCTTTGTTCGGAGCGGCCCAACCGGCCACGCTTGTTAGCCCAAATAAGAAAATGAGGGCTATATTGAAATGTTTTGACATTGTGGCTCCCTGACGCTGATTTGTTTTTATGTACACAGGTTTCAAGTACAGCAGTGCTGGCAATTAATAGCTGTTGATGACTTGGTAGATTGGCGGAGATGTTTTGCCATCCCCGCTGTATACCGCAGTAATCTTGTGCATACCGGCTGAAAGTGTTGTTGTGAACGCTGATATTCCTTGACTGACCGGCGCTGTCCCCAACGTCGTACTTCCATCCATAAAAGTCACTGTGCCGCCGCTCTGGACACTTGAAATTCTCGCGGTAAAAGTAATGGCCTGGGCGTTTGTGGCAGGGTTGGCGGAGGTTTCAACCGATGTGATATAGGCCCCGTTGCCCAGCTTGAACAAAAATGAAGTTCCAGAGGTAAGGTGTGCGCCGGCCGTGAATGGTGCGATAGGATCGTACGTTCCAGAGCCGCCATATCCGATTGCATAGACATTGCCATTGATGTCAATGGCCAGCCCGTTAATCCGTTTGTCCAGATCACGGGCGCTGAATACGGTGGAATAAATTTTTCGGTCACCGCCGGGCGAAATTTTTGCGACGAACGGGG
Source organism: uncultured beta proteobacterium (assembly GCA_963828205.1). GTDB lineage: Bacteria > Pseudomonadota > Gammaproteobacteria > Burkholderiales > Gallionellaceae > Gallionella. Next base: position 924,405 of record CAWHDU010000003.1, on the reverse strand, counting down.
CGCCATAATCGTCGCTGTTGCTCAGATTGTCTTTCTTTATCGAGTCAACCAGAGGGAATAGCGATGACGTGGCATAGCCGCCAATATACGCATATCCGGCCGCATCTACCGCAACCGACGTGGCTACATCGATACCCTCCCCTGTATCGAACATGCCAAAACATGAAGAGATGCCGGGTCTTATACACCAGGGGCCGCCCAAGTAGGATGAATATATCAATGACGTGCCTGTGGCGCTTAATTTGGTAACAAAAGCATTGGATACGGAAGGATCAGCGTATCCCTTGTGCGGCTGAAAAACGCCGGCAGTGGCCGGGTAATCGCCTGAATCTGTCCACCCGACGGCATACGCCTGCCCGGCGGCGTCAACGGTGATGCCTTTCCCGTATTCGTTGCCAGAACCGCCGAGATAGGTCGAATATACAAGCGCTGTTCCTGATGGGTTGAGCTTGGTAACGAATGCGTCTTTGGATCCGCTCAGGAAGGCTTTATAAGGCGTGGCCGTTGGAAAATCTGCCGAGAAAGTTGTTCCAGTTACATAGGCGCTGCCTTGCGCATCGGCGGCAATGGCATTGCAGAAATCGCCCGGATTGCTCCCCCCCAGATAGGTTGCGTACACCATGGCGCTCCCGCTCGAATTCAGCTTGGCAACATACCCCCCGCGATAGGCGGTTTGTAATGCTCCAGATGTGGTTGTATACGCAGGAGTGGCGATGCCGGCAGTATATGCATTCCCGCTGCCGTCTACGGCTATGGATTTGGGTGTGGCACCGATGATGAATGTGGAATATGCAAGTGCATTGCCGGCAGCGTTCAGTTTGGTTATGAATGCCCCGCCATTTTTTGGGCTTGTCGTTTGATAGGCGCCCGCAGTAACGGGATAATTACCGGAATCGGTCGTCCCAGTTACATATGCATTTCCCGCACCATCGACAGCGATGCCAACCCCGAGGGTCGATGCGCGTCTCGCACCGAGATAAGTTGCGTAAATCGGGGTAGTGCCCGATGGAGATAACTTGACCACATAAGCATCAAGAGTTCCTGTTTGTGATGTTTTGTAGCCGCCTGCCACAGGCAGGTTATCAGACGATATGTAGCCTGCCACATAAATGTATCCCGACGAATCAATGGCAATGCCGCCAACCGTACCCCATAAATACGTCGCATAACTTAGTATGGGGTCAATGACAAGTGGAAAATTTGAATCGTATTTGCCGAGCTTGAAAGTAATCTGGTTATTTGCAGCAAGTATATATTCCGCCTCAACAGGGTGTCGCTCCCCGCCGATATCCTGATATGCAACGGGCTTGCGGAAGGCAATTCCATTCGCGGGGTCGCCTAATGCCAGATCGCCTTCCGGGGTGACTGATATTTTGTGTGTCCCACCGAATCTGAGTTTGATTTTCCCGGGGTCTGCTTTCGGGGCTACGGCCAGGTCATATTCCAGTCGCTGCCGGTTTCCGTAGTAGACCAGATCAATGCCTGGATAAACAGATGAATACCGGATGCGGCCATAGTTCTTTATATCCGCGATATGTTGTCTTGGGTTGTTGCCGATCAGGTAGTTGGTCTTCTGCTCTAATGGTTCCATGGCCTGGAGGGTTGGCCGCTTTGCGGCTCCGGCGAGGCGGATGGAAATAACTTCTCGATGATGGGCGTTGCCGAGCATAATCTCAGCACCCCGGTTTGTAAGGAGGATGTTATATCCGGCGCCCCTGGACAAATACTTCACGCGCGGATCGCTTTGCCCCAGGTTTTGTTCGAAAGACAACGGAATCCTGCTGAATGTTTCCTGGATGTCAGCCTCGTTATTGGATAGTCCCTTTGACTGGACGGGTATTGGCACTATTAAAGCAGCCAATAACAAAAATACAAATGCGCTGGATTTTGGAGGTAGCATGTAATCTATTCCTTTAAAAAAGAAAGAAAAGCACATCTTGAGGACATTCGAACTTGTTGAATACTTGCTGCTCGGCACAAAGCTGACCCATGCACACCAAGGCACAAACGCTGCGGCGCCGATGCGCACTGCATGTTTCATTCGAGCTCCCCCACAATGAGTTATTTCCAAAAGTAAAAGGTACCGAAGCATGTCATTTGCCATCCAATCCAGTGCGCACAGTGTTTCAGTATTCCAGCCAATAAACAATATGCCGAAATGCCTATATATTTCGGTCTAGTCATTTCGGGCTATCTCTTTCAGAGAAAATTCGGCATGATGTCAAGTGTTTGATTGCATTGATATAACAACTGTTTCGTGCGGTCGGGCGTAATTTTCCGCCCATGCTGACGCGTCTGCTTGCAGTGGCTATTGATGGCTGCTATTCCTTTTTTGTTATTGCTGCAGCATCTTCAGAAGGTTGAATGCAAATGCCCGAACACGCGGGATATTTGAGCCCTATTCTGCACACTATCCCGTTGCAACTGCTGGCATATTACGTAGCATTGCAGAAGGGCACTGATGTGGACAAGCCGAGAAACCTCGCCAAATCCGTTACTGTGGAGTAAATCCGGTAGGCCGGGTTAGCCCATCGGGCGTAACCCGACATGATAAACGCACAATGGTTGTCGGGTTACGTTACGCTAACCCGACCTACACACTACACACGCAACTGGCGCTGCCCGGTTGTGCTTGCCAGCATGGATGCCCGCAATTATGGAGTGCTAAATGGCGGTAATCGCCGTATTCAATCAAAAAGGCGGCGTGGGCAAAACCACTACCTGCCTGAATGTGACGGCTGCGCTGAATATCGCGCAGCAGTGCCCCATTGCGCTGGATATGGACCCGCAGGGTCATCTGACCCTGGCCAGCGGTGCGGAGAGGGCATTGCCGAATGGCGGCATGGCGGCTTTTTTCAAACACAAGACGCAGCTCGCCAAACTGTTGCAGCCGACGCCGACCGGCTGGCAGATCATCCCGGCTTCGCTTGAGCTCGCCAAGATCGATGCCCTGTTCGGCAGCGATCCCAAGGCCGCAACGCTGCTGCGGCAAGGCTTGCGCGAAGACCTGGCGCTGACCGGCGCGCCTATCCTGATCGACTGCTGCCCGATGCTGGGCGTATTGACGCTTAATGCGCTGCTCGCGACCGACCGTGTACTGATCCCCGTTTCGGCGGATTTCCTTTCGCTGCAGGGTGTGTATCGTCTGGATAGCGCGCTCAACGTGCTGGAGAGCAAGCTCAACCGCAAGTTTGAAAGGCGTATCGTCGTGACGCGCTTCGATCTGCGGCGCAAGCTGGCTTACGAAATTTACGAGAAGCTCAGGGAACGCTACGGCGCGCTGGTATGTGAAACACGCATCGCCGAAAACGTCGCGCTGGCGACCAGCCCGATGCACAGCAAGGACGTGTTCGACTTTGCGCCGCACAGCCTGGGAGCAGCCGATTACCGCGCATTGACCCAGGAGTTGTGGGACAGCGGGTTTTTTGCCTGAAATTTATCGTGCGCTGTGCGCACGCTACGCTGGCTTCTGAATATCTGTGCGCACGGCCCGGCCTATATGCCCAAGCCAAAAATTCCCCAGACTACCACGCCCAGCAGCAACAAATTGACCAGCATCAGCCGGGTGTTATAGCGTCTTTGCCGCTCCAGCATTTTCCGCAAGGCATCGTCGTCGCGTCTGGTGACGCTTTCCGTCAAATGGCGGTGCAGCAGACGCGGCAATTGAGGTAGCAGGGTGACGTAATTCGGGGCTTCTCTGCGCAACGCCTTGAGCAGGCCGCGCCAGCCGATCTGTTCGTTCATCCAGCGCTCCAGCCATGGTTTGGCGGTTTTCCACAGGTCCAGTTCCGGGTCGAGCTGCAGGCCCAGCCCCTCGACATTGAGCAGCGTCTTCTGCAGCAGCACCAGTTGCGGCTGGACTTCGATGCCGAAGCGGCGCGAAGTCTGGAACAGGCGCAGCAGCACGCGGCCGAACGAAACTTCGCGCAGCGGCCTGTCGAAGATCGGCTCGCATACCGCGCGTATGGCGGCTTCCAGCTCGTCCACGCGGGTGTCGGCGGGCGCCCAGCCGGACTCGATGTGCGCCTCGGCGACGCGCTTGTAATCGCGGCGGAAGAAGGCGATGAAATTCTGCGCGAGGTAGTGCTTGTCGCTGTCGGTGAGCGTGCCCATGATGCCGAAATCCAGCGCGATATAGCGCCCGTCCGCCGCCACCTGCACGTTGCCGGGATGCATGTCGGCGTGAAAAAAACCGTCGCGGAACACCTGGGTGTAAAAAATCTCCACGCCGTTTTCGGCGAGTTTCGGGATGTCGATGTTCGCCGCGCGCAGCGCGTCCACCTGGCTGACCGGCATACCATACATGCGCTGCATCACCATCACATCGGTGGTGCAAAAATCCCAATATACTTCCGGCACCAGCAGCAATTCGGAGTTGGCAAAGTTGCGTTTGAGCTGGCTGCAGTTGGAAGACTCGCGCATCAAATCCAGCTCGTCGTGCAGAATCTTTTCGAATTCGCCCACCACCTCGCGCGGCCTGAGGCGGCGACCGTCCGCCCACAGTCTTTCGATCAGGTCGGCGCAGATGTTCAACAGCGCGATGTCGTGCGCGATCACCGGGGCGATGCCGGGGCGCAGGATTTTTACCGCCGCTTCGCGCCCGTCCGGCAGAACCGCAAAGTGTACCTGCGCCACCGACGCGCTGGCGACCGGCGTTTCCTCGAAGCTTCGGAATACTTCGCGCAATGGCTTGCGGTAGGTGGCTTCGAGCACGGCGACAGCCTGCGAAGACGGAAACGGCGGCACCTGGTCTTGCAGCTTGGCGAGTTCGTCGGCGAGGTCGGTCGGCATCAAATCGCGCCGCGTCGAAAGCAACTGGCCGAATTTGACGAAGATCGAGCCGAGGTTCTCCAGCGCCAGGCGCAGCCGCTCGGCGCGCGGTTTCGAAATGTCGCGCATGAACAGCAGCAGGTTCAGCGGTGCGCGCAGCCAGCGCACCCGCGTGTGCGCCAGGAAAAACTCGTCCAGCCCGAAACGCAGGGCGACAAAAACGATTTTCAGCAGCCGCAGGAAACGCAACATGTCAATAACCCCGGGCGGAATCCCGCGCGAGTTGTTCGATGCGCTGCTCCAGCCGCGCCACATCGCCGCGCAGCTTGTCCACCTGCTGGATGAACCCGGCGACCTGTTGCGGTCCGGGCAGCAGCGGATGTTCTTCGGTGCAGTATGCCGCCGCCGCTTTCGACAGGTTTTCCGCCGCATCGTGCACGGTCTGCACGATGCGTCCCGCTGCTGCGTCGCCGGTGACGCGGGCTAGATCTTTTGCAGCATCCCAGCGCAGGCGGCGCGACAGGGAAAAGATTTCCGCCAGCAACGCGGCGTCGCCTTCGGTGCCAATATCGGCTTGCGCCTTCTCATCGTGCAGCGCGAGGCGCGGCAGCAGCGACGGAGCGATCACGAACACGGCATCCGCTGCGGCATCGGTATCGGCGTTGCGCAATGTGCCGTCGGGCAGAATGGTGCAGGCAAAAGAAAACGGCGCGATATCGAATCGTGCCGTTTTTCCCGTGAAGCGGGCGAGCCTCGGCAGCGCCCAATTATTCTGCATGAGCAAATGATTCAGCGCTGCGGCAGAAGTCTGGGCGAACATTGCAGGTTTCTGGGTTTAGTGCAAAACCGTCTGTTGAATTCCCGCCAGCAGCCACACCGATTTGTCGTCGCGCAGGTTTTTCTGCACATGCCAGATTTCATCCACGCTTTCCGGCGCGCCGTTGTTTTCGCGCAACTGTCCGGTAAAGCGCACGCTGGCGATCGCCCAATCGCCCTCGTTCGCCACGGCCAGCAATTCGCCGTCGATCGCGATCACATCGGTTTTTTGCGGCGCATCGCCGCGCTCCTGCATCTGCATCGAGATTTCCGCAAACATTTCCGGTGTGGTGTATTCGCGGATGTCGTTCAAGTCCTTGCGGTCATTTGCGGCCTGCAAGCGGATGAACGAGGTCTTGGCGCTGCGCAGGAAGTTTTCCACCGGAAAGTCTGCCGGGATGTTTCCCGAGTGAGCGGCAGGCATTGCAGCGGGTGCGGCGCTGCCGCCAGCCAACGGCTGTTGCATCGCTTGTGGCTCATTGTATGGCGCACCCGCGCCGGCATATTGCATCGGCTGCGGCTTGCGGAATTTGGCGATCAGGAACATCACCGCTACGCCTGCGAGCAATGCCATCAGGATGCCGCCCATCGCGCCGCCCATGCCGCTGCCGGCAAACAGCGCGCCCAGGCCTGCGCCGATAGCCAGGCCGGCCAGCGGCCCGAGCCATTTGTTTCCGGCAGGCGCAGGCGCCGGAGCTGCGGCGGGAGCCGGTGCGGGCGCGGCGGCAGGGGCTTTTTGCGCCTGCTGCGGCGCCATCGTCTGTTGCTTGCCGATACTGCCGCCTCCGCCAAAACGCTTGGCTTCCGCCGTCGCGGCAAATAAACTCAGGCAGGTCAAAGCAATCGTCAGCAGCATCAAAAATCGTTTCATGTGTTTCTCCGGGTGTGGTTAGCAAAGCGGGCGTAAGTATAACACCAGAGATTGCGCGGAACCTTCATGCTGGAGCCTATTTCAGTAGTTGTAGCCCGGATGGAGTGCAACGGAATCCGGAAAGAGCGGAGAACTGTATTCCCGGATTGCACTGCGTTTCATCCGGGCTACCTGTTCCACACATCAGTTTGAATCGCACCCTCTTAACAATGACGCACCGGTTCGATTCCGCTACACTCTCGCGCCATGAAAACCGCATTCGTTTCCCTGCTGGTTATGCTGCTTTCCGCATGTGGCGGAGGGTTATGGAACAATCCCTATCCGGACGCGGACGACGGCAAGCCGATTCTCTACACCGCGTTCACCGAGCGCCCCAAACATCTCGACCCGGCGCAGGCATACAGCGAGAACGAGTATGAATTCCTCGCGCAGATTTATGCGCCGCCGCTGCAATACCATTACCTGAAGCGCCCTTATCAGTTGGTGCCGCTGGCCGCCAGCGAAATGCCCGCGGTGCGTTATCTGGACAAACAGCGCCGCGCGCTGCCGGATACTGCGCCCGCGGAAAAAATTGCCTTCAGCGTGTATGAAATCCGCATCAAGCCGGGCATGCGCTACCAGCCGCATCCGGCGTTCGCCCGGAATGAGCAGGGAAAGCCGGAGTACGACCATCTTAACGCCGCACGATTTGCGCGATATTCATGCGCTGAGCGATTTCCCGCGCTCCGGTACGCGCACCGTCACGGCGGCGGATTATGTCTACCAGATCAAGCGCCTGGCGCATCCGCAATTGCATCTGCCGATCTTCGGGGTGATGAGCGAATACATCGTCGGGCTGAAAGAATATGCCGCGACCTTGCAGGAGGCGCTGAAAAAAAATCCCGGCGGGTTTCTCGACCTCAATGCCTACCCGTTAACCGGGGTGCAGGTGGTGGACGAGCACACTTACCGCATCGAGGTGCGCGGCAAATATCCGCAGTTTGCCTACTGGCTGGCGATGCCGTTCTTCGCGCCGATGCCGCATGAGGCGGAGCGGTTCTATGCGCAGCCGGGGATGCGCGAACGCAACCTGATGCTGGACTGGTGGCCGGTGGGCAGCGGGCCGTATTACCTGTCCGAGAACAATCCCAACCAGCGCATGGTGTTGAGCCGCAACCCGTATTACGGCAGCGAACGCTACCCGGCGGAAGGCGAAGCGGGCGACGCGCAGGCCGGGCTGCTGGCGGATGCCGGCAAGCCGCTGCCGCTGATCGATAAGGTGGTGTTCAGCCTGGAGAAGGAAACCATCCCCTACTGGAACAAATTTTTGCAGGGCTATTACGATGCTTCCGGCATCAGCTCGGACAGCTTCGACCAGGCGGTGCAGGTGAACGTCGGCGGCGAAACGACCGTGACCGACGAGATGAAGGCGCAGGGCATCCGGCTTTCGACGGCGGTTGCGACTTCCACGATGTACACCGGTTTCAACTGGCTTGACCCGGTGGTGGGAGGGGGGTGCGCAAACTCAACGAGTGCTCCCTCACCCCAACCATCTCCCGACGGGAGAGGGGGCGAACGAAAAAATTCAATATGCGATCCTGATCGCTCGCGCAAGCTGCGCCAGGCGATTGCGATCGCGGTGGATTTCGAGGAGTACGTTTCCATCTTCGCCAACGGGCGCGGCATCGCCGCACAATCGCCGATCCCGCCCGGCATCTTCGGTTACCGCGAGGGCGAGGCGGGCATCAACCGCACCGTGTACGACTGGGTGGGCGGCGCGCCGAAACGCAAACCCATCGAGGAAGCCAAGCGGCTGCTCGCCGAGGCAGGTTATCCGAACGGCATAGACGAACAGAGCAAGCAGCCCTTGGTGATCAACCTCGATACTACCTCCGCCGGCGTGGGCAACAAGGCGCGACTCGACTGGCTGCGCAAACAGTTCGACAAGATCAACGTGCAGCTGGTGGTGCGCAGCACCGACTACAACCGTTTTCAGGACAAGGTCCGCAAGGGCGACACGCAGATGTTCTATTTCGGCTGGAATGCCGACTATCCGGATCCGGAAAATTTCCTGTTCCTGCTGCACGGCGCGCAAGCCAAGGTGGGCAAGGACGGCGAGAATGCGGCGAATTACAGCAACCCGGAATACGACCGGCTGTTCGAGCAGATGAAAAACATGGAAAACAGCCCGGCGCGGCAGGCCATTATCGACAAGATGCTGGAAATATTGCGCCGCGACTCGCCGTGGCTGTGGGGCTTCCACCCGAAGAGCTACGTGTTGCAGCACGGCTGGCTGCACAACGTGAAACCCAACGTGATGGCCAACAACAAACTCAAATACTGGCGCGTGGACGCCGCGCAGCGCGACCGGCTGCGCGGCGAATGGAACCGGCCCGCGCGCTGGCCGTTGTGGGCGGGCGCGGCGGTATTGCTGCTTTTTGCGGGCTGGATGTGGCGCGCGCTACGGCGGCGCGAGGAGCAGTCGTAGGGCGGCAGTTTTGCGCAGTATTAATTTGCCACGGGTTTTAATGGGCGTGCTTCGCCCCATGCCAGCCTGGATGGTCAAAGTAAGTGCCGTAACTATCCAGTGCGCCGGCTATTTTCTCCGCGCCCTTGCGCGCCTTGTTGCCGTCCGGCGCCATCATCGCGTCCGTGCCGGCAATCATGTCGGCCAGCACGAGATGGAGCATGGCATCCGCTTTCTGATCCAGCTTGCAGTTTTTCACCATGAACGTGATCTGGTCGTTGGTCTTCTGCGCCAGCGTCCGGTATTGCTCCGCGGTGGCTTTGCCGGAATGGATGGCGGGGAGCTCCGCCGCCAGCGCGTCGCGGATGCGGCCCATGCCCAGCCGCAGATTGCCGTCCGTGGCCCATTTCTTGCCGTTGTCGAGGGAGAGCCGCGCCGGTTGTTCATGGCCATGCGAATGGCTGTGATCCTCGGCTATGGCCGGCCCTGTGCCTGCGATCAGCAGTGCGGCGGTGGACAGGGATGCAACTATTTTTTTCCATGAAGCGAACATATTTATTTCCTCGGGATTGAAAGATTGGGTTCCTGTTTTGCCGGGGCATTTTATCAGCAGGCCGCCAATGCGCCGGCTTTGGGCGTTCGGCGTGAGTCCGACCCGCTCGTTTGCGGTTGGTTCCGTAACGTTAAGCGCGCAACATTCGATATTGTTCAGGCTCGTCTGGCAAAAATAACCGGAGCGTTGCGCCCCGGTTATCGATCGGAAACGGTTAGCTGCCCAAGCGGTTGCCGGCAACGGTGGCATGCATGGCAGGCTTGTCGAGCACATCCCGCAACGCGGCATAAAATTCGACCGTCAGCGCATCGGCTTCTCCCGCGACCATTATCGCGGAATTGACCGGTTCGCGGTACAAGTCGCGTTCGAAGCTGGCCAGCACCGGATCGGTCGTGCCGTACAGTGCCGTATTGAACTCGGCCGCGAACGGATCGGGTTCGCCGGCGATCGCTACCGTGGAATTGACCGGCACGCGGTACAGATCGCGTTCGAAGCTGGCCGCGACGGCGTCCGTGCCGGCATAGGCAAAGGTTGGCAACAAAGCTGCTGCGGTCAAAGCTAAAGCAAGGTTACGTAATTTCATGTTTAGTGCTCCTTTTAGTGATTAATGGTGATACGGGATTGATCACCTATGCGGGTTATATGAGCAGTAACCGTGCCACAGTTAATATAACAATATAAATCATGCAGTTAATCTAATCGCCACTTACTAATTTTGATTGACAGCGTTAAAAGATAACGTTAACATGCGTTCATATTTAACGTCTACTATGGAAGAACAAGCAATTATGTTCACTTTGTCAGGACTGAGACAATTTCTCGACAATCTCGAAGAGGGGGTGCTTTTTCTTGACCAGCAACGCCAGGTGGTGACGATCAATGAAGCGGCCAGCCGCATGCTGGGTCAGGATCGCGATACCGTCCTGAACAAGCTTTGCCCCAGCATTTTCCAGGGCACTGCTTGCGCGCGGAGCTGCGAGAAGAGGGGGCATTGCACGCTCATGGAGAATGCAATCCAGGGGAAAAAAATCCAGGATCTTGTCGTGCAGCGCCCGGACGGCGCGCTGATACCCTTGCGCATGTGGGCGATGGTGCTGTCCTCCGATGAAGAACGGGCCTATTGCGCCGTGGTGTTGCGCGATCGTACCCATGAGGTGCAGCTGGAAGAAGCGGCCAGCGACAGGCTGCGCCTGGGCGGCCTGGTGGGGCATAGCGGGGTGATGCAGGATTTGTTCCGGCAAATCCTGCGGGCGGCGGCCAGCGAGGCCAGCATCCTCATCACCGGCGAAAGCGGCACCGGCAAGGAGCTCGTCGCGCGTGCGCTGCACGATCATTCGAGCCGCGCCAAGGGGCCATACGTGCGGGTACACTGCGCCGCGTTTCCCGAACAACTGCTCGAAGGCGAATTGTTCGGCCATGCCCGCGGCGCGTTCACCGGCGCGGCCGCAGCGCGCGAAGGCCGCTTCGAGGCGGCGCATGGCGGGACGCTGTTGCTGGACGAGATCGGCGAGGTGCCCTTGAATATCCAGGTGAAGCTGCTGCGCGTGTTGCAGGAGCGGGAGATCGAACGGCTCGGTGAAAATCTGACGCGCAAGGTGGATGTCAGGATCATCGCGGCGACACACCGGGATCTTCCGGCCATGGTAAGCCGCGGCAAATTCCGGGCGGATCTCTACTACCGGCTGCGGGTTCTTCCGCTGCATGTTCCCGCCTTGCGGGAGCGCCGGGAGGATATTCCCCTGTTAGCCGGCACCATACTTGCCAATATCCTCGCCCGCCATCAAGGGCATGACGCCCAGCTTTCCGCCGAGGCGCTTGGCGCGCTCAACGCCTATGACTGGCCGGGCAATGTCAGGGAGCTGGCAAATGCGCTGGAGTTTGCGATGGTGCATGTGGATGGCACGGCTATCCTGGCGCGCCATCTGCCGCCGGAGATTCGGGAAGCCAGCCACCGGGTTGCCGGCGCACCGTCAGCGTCTGCGCAAGTTCCACAGGCATCGGCTCCGGCACTGGTGCAGCGCTACTATCGCGCTTCCGCACAGCAGGCGGGGCAGGAAAAAGAGATTCTCCTGCGTACGTTAAAGGAAACCGGGGGAAACAAGGCGGCGGCGGCCGAAAGGCTCGGCATGTCGCGCACCACATTGTGGAAGAGGCTGAAGCAGTACGGTATCGACTGACCGCATAGCGCATAAATCTGCTGCGCGAACCGGCATCGGGGTCGCGCGGTGCTCGGCATCCTCATGTACTTGTGTACACTCCGGTGCCTGTGCTCCGGGCTTCCCCGATGTCGGCCCGCTCGCTACGATTTCTATCGCTATGCAAAACCTGGCCGGGTATCCAGATAATTCGCCACTTTTGCAAATTCCGCCACGCCCAGATTCTCCGCGCGTAGCTGGGCGTTGATGCCCAGTTCTGCAAAATCTGCCTCGCTCAAATAACTGCGCAGGGTGTTGCGCAACGTCTTGCGGCGCTGCCCGAATGCAGCGCCGACTACGGCGGCGAAAAGTTTTTCGTTGCGCACCATGATTTCGTTGGAGGGAAGCGGGGTCATGCGCACGACGGCGGAATCCACCTTGGGCGCCGGGCGGAAGGACTGCGGCGGCACATCGAGCAGTTTCTCCATGTGGAAGCGGTATTGCAGCATCACCGATAGCCGCCCGTATTCGGGCGTGGAGGGTTCGGCGACCATGCGCTCGACCACCTCGTTCTGCAGCATGAAATGCATATCGCGGATGCGCCCGGCATAGGCGGCGAAGTGGAACAGCAGCGGCGAGGAGATGTTGTAAGGCAGGTTACCGACGATGCGCAGCGGAGCGGGCAGCGTCGCAAAATCGAACTCCAGCGCGTCTCCGGCATGAATAACGAGCTTGTCTTGCGGATAATCGTTTTCCAGCCGCGCGATGATGTCGCGGTCGATTTCCACCACGTGCAGACGACCCAATCGCTTCAGTAGCGGGTGGGTCAGCGCCCCAAGGCCGGGGCCGATCTCGACCATATTGTCGTCCGGTTCGGGGCGGATCGCGCCGATGATATCGGCGATGATCAGCTCATCGACAAGGAAATTCTGGCCAAAACGTTTTTTGGCTCGATGACTCATTTCAGTAATGGCAAAAAACGTTTCAGTGAAGGCTCATATGCGTAGCATGTGATGCCGGAACTAAAACGAAGGGCTCGATGGCTCATTTCAGTAATGGCAAAAGACGTTTCAGTGCAGGCTCATATGCGTAGCATGTGACGCCGGAACTAAAACGCTTTTTAGCTTTATGCGCGCTCATGGACGGCAAAAAGTTTTTCGCATTGTGCCATCTGCGCAGCAAGCCTGATCGCTTCGAGCAGGCTGCCGCTGTCGGCCTTGCCAGTGCCCGCCAAATCCAGTGCGGTTCCATGATCCACCGAGGTGCGGATGATCGGCAGGCCGAGCGTGACGTTCACGCCATGCCCGAAACTGGCGTGTTTCAACACCGGCAACCCTTGGTCGTGATACATCGCGAGTACGCAGTCGCATTGCGCCAGTTTGTGCGGCGTGAATAAGGTATCTGCAGGCAGCGGCGCGCTGACATTGAAGCCTTCGGCGCGCAATTTATCCAGCACGGGGATCATCACTTCGATTTCCTCGCGCCCCAGATAGCCGCTTTCGCCGGCATGAGGATTCAGGCCGGCTACCAGGATACGCGGTTGCGCGATGCCGAAACGGGATTGCAGGTCGCGCCGGACGATGCGCAGCACGTTTTCAAGTAGCGGCGCGGTGATTGCGGCAGGCACGTCTTTCAACGGAAGATGGGTGGTGGCCAGCGCCACGCGCATCCCGCCGCCTATCAGCATCATGACCACCAAATCAGAGCCCGTCTGTTCGGCGAGAAATTCGGTGTGTCCGGTAAAAGGGATGCCGGCGTCGTTGATGATGCCCTTGTGTACAGGCGCAGTGACGATGCCGGAAAATTCACCCTCCCGGCATCCTTGCACGGCACGGCGCAGCGTTGCCAGCACATATTCGCCGTTAGCGGCATCCAGCACGCCGGGATGGCAGGGTGCGGCGAGCGGAACATGGATTATAGGTAGAGAGTGGGGAAGAGCAAGTGCATTGCCACTCCCCACTTCCCGCAACTGCAAGCTGATGCCGAGCTGCGCGGCGCGTTGTTGCAGCAGGTGTTTATCGGCAATGACGACAAGGGGAATATCGGGCGAGCCGGCGGCGAGCTGCACACACAGATCCGGGCCTATCCCCGCCGGTTCGCCGGCCGTAACCGCCAGCGGCAACAAGGGAAGGCTTTTCACCGGATACCGGGTTTTTCGAGGCGATATTCGACAAACGCGCGGTCGCGCAATTGGCGCAGCCAGTCTTGGTACAGCTCGTCGGATTTGAACATGCCAATGGCAATGCGCGCCTGCTGGCGCTGCTGCTGCACGCTGACATCGATACTGCGACGCTCGATTACCTGTATCAGGTGCCAGCCGAATTGCGATTGCACCGCACCCATTGCGCCTGGTTGCAGCCTGTTCATCGCGTCTTCGAATTCCGGCACGGTCTGCCCCGGAGACAACCAATCCAGATCACCGCCTTGTTGCGCGCTGCCATCCTGTGAATATTTCCTGGCTTGCTCGGCAAAATTTGCGCCATTTTCAATGCGCTGTTTGATTTCCATGATGCGCTTTTGGGCTTCGGTTTCCGGCACGATCTCGCTGGTTTTAACCAGTATATGGCGCGCATGGGTTTGAGTGACCACCACCGGCGCGCTGCCGCTGCGTTTATTAACCAGCCTGATAATATGAAAACCGCTCGGGCTGCGTAACACCGCAGTTGTTTGGCCGGGCTTCAACTTTTGCAGTTCGTTCATGAACAGCGGTGGAATGCGATCGCCGGTGCGCCACCCGAGATCGCCACCTTTCAGTGCGTCCTTGGCATCGGAAGAACCTGCTGCTACTTGCGCAAAATCCGCGCCACCTTTCAATTGGTTCAGAGCCTGCTCGGCTTTATCGCGCGCAGCCTGGATTTTCTCCGCGTTGGCCTGCTCGGGAACAACCACCAGAATGTGGGCAAGATGAAACTCTTCCCCGCTTTCGCCAGCATGGGCTTTGTTGGCGAGATAATTGTCTACTTCGGTGTCGCTGATAACCAGCTTGCTTTCCACTTCACGCTCGCGCAAGCGCGTGGAAATTATTTCACTGCGTATCTCCTCGCGGAATTTCTTGAAATCCACATCGTCCGCTTCCAGCTTGGCGCGAAATTCAGCCAGCGAAGAGAAATTATTCTGCTGGGCAATCCGCAATATGGCCAGGTCCAACTGCGCATCATCCACGCGCACGCCGTTTTCCTTGGCAAACTGGGCTTGCAGCATATCGCTGATCATGCGTTCAAGGATTTGCTTTTCCAGTACTTCGGGGCCGGGTAGCGGCGTACCCTGTTTCTGCAATTGGCGAACCACTACACGCAGCCTTTCATCCAGCTCCTGCCGGGTAATTACGTCGTCATTGACCACCGCGACTATCGAATCGATTATCGCAACCTGTTTCTGCGGATCGGTTTTTTGCGGTTTGAGAGTGGCGGACAGGTTTTGTCCGGGCTGCGCCACTGCGGCTTCTGCCGCGAACGCGGCAGGCACCGCAAGAAGTAAGGCGCAAATCAGCGCGGGAGCGGGTATTCCTGGAATCATTTTCATCTTTCTGGCTTGCTCAACGCAAAACGGCGTCCGGTTTGTCAGCGGGTTTATCATTCAACTTGTTGTAACCGGACACACTCTTTTTCAGCATCGCCAGAGGATCCGATCCAACCTTGACGAAGTCGTTCAACTCAAGCTGCAGGAAAATGCCTGTATTAGCCTGCTGTGTTGTAACAGTAAAGCGCTGTGCCACCAAACGAAGCGCCCAGCATTTTTGATTATACTCAAGCCCGGCGATCGACTCCAAGGTTTTGCCGTCCTGCAAGGAATAATTCAAGCGCCCCACCGCATGCCAAAGGCCGGATAGCGGCCATTGGCCGGAAATATCCATCTGGCGCAACCCCCCTGTTACAACCGTGTAAGGTGATCCGCCTATGATGGTGTATGGTATCCCGCCTATGGTGGGATAGGCTACCCCGTTTACGGTGGTATAAATCGGGTCGCCGGCAGGCACCGCGCCTTGAATCAATGTGCCCAGTGCCTCACGGGTAAAGCGATAACCTAGATTAAATACCTTGCCCGCCTCGGAACGATAACGTGCCGCGACGTTATAGCGCTGGGTATGCGATTTGTTTGGATCGAACTGGAACTCGCCGTCAAAAGACCAGGCCTTGGTAACACGGCCGGAAGCGGCAAGCAAAATATCGGATTTGTTGGTTGTCGCGGTGGGCGCAACCAGATTGACCTGCGGCGTTTTCAAGCTGAAACGTTCGCCGGCCATCAGCTTTAACCACTCGGTACCATTCGACTGTTCCAGCAAACGCGAAGTCGCAGCCAGCGTAATATGGTTCGCATCGCCCACCCTGTCATTCCCGAAAAAGCGGTTTTCGGCAAACATCTGTGCAAAGTCGAAATCGGCTTGCGCCGAATCAAAATTGGGCAGCAGATCCTGGTTTTTGTACGGGACATACACATAAAAAGCGCGCGGCTCCAGAGTATGCAGATAGTTGCCGCCGAACAAATTCCAGTCGCGCTCGAAGGCGATGCCGCTATCCACGCTCAGTATGGGCAGGGTGCGCGAGGCATCCGGCAACGCTGCCGCATTGTTCGCGCCCATCACATAATTCGTGCTATGCAAGGCAATTTTCGGGGTGATATAAAACGCCGGGTTATTGGCCAGCGGATAGCTGATGCTGGGGCTGAGCACCAGCCGCTGGCCGTTGAGCAACGTGGGATGGCTAAAGTCCGCATACTCGGCGGCAAACGCGAAATTCGCGCCGGCATATTGCTGCTGGGCATTGATAGTCAATTGCGGCAGGCGCGCATAAGGCGGCACAATCGGCGCATCGCGATCCTGCAAGGTTTGGTAGCGTTGCATGCGCGCGGCAGCATTCCACCAGCCGGCGTTATAGGTCAAACCCCCTTCCTGCGCCAGATTGACCTGCGACGTGGCGTTCACGGCGTCCGCCAAATCCCTGTAGTAGCCGTTGTCGGAAACACGGCTGAAATTCACATAGCCGTTCAGGCCGGCCGCCAAAACCTGGTTATGCTTCAAACTGAAGCGGCCCCGGTTGCTGTTGGTAACCGAATCATCGGGCAACACATCCACATGCATTTCGCCCCCATAATTCTTCTCCAGATAGCGGAATTCATTGTTGAGCATCAGGCCGCGTTTGTTCATCACGCGCGGTGTAATAGTCGCATCATGGTTCGGCGCGATATTCCAGTAATATGGCAAGGTCAATTCGCTGCCGCCCTTGGTCGTGCCGCCGATAACCGGCGACAGGAAACCGGACTTGCGCTGATCGTTGAGCGGAAAATTCATCCACGGTGAATAGAGGATCGGCACGCCCAGAAATTCGACCCGCGCATGGCGAGCCGTGCCGATCTGCCGGTCGCGATCAATTTCCAGAATATTCATTTTCAGCAGCCAGTCCTGGCTGTCAACGGGACAAGTGGTGTAGGTTGCCGCATCCAGCGCGTAATGCTGCTTGTCCTGAATATGCATCACATCCGCCGAACCGCGCCCGCCATTCTCCGCGAAATAAAACACCGGTCGCTCCATAACACCGATGTTGGTGTCCAGGTTCAGTTTGAGATGCGGCCCGCTCATCGTGTTGCCGCCCTGCTCCAGCACCACCAAACCCTGTGCATCGAGATCCTGCGCATCCTGAAAATACAACAATCGATTCGCACGGATGGACTGCCCGCGCTTGCGCAATATCGCATTGCCGACCGCCTCGATCTGTTCTTCCTTCGTGCCTGTCAGATGATCCGCCTCCATGAAGACAGGCGTTTCCTGTTTCGGCGCCGCCATTGCCCTGAAGGTCTTGTCCATACGCAGCGCGAGCGGCCCCGCATACGCGCTGGCGCAGGGCGCAAATATGCAGAGCAAAGCGAATGCGATGGGGTTGAGGCGAAACCGCATGACAGGTAGTAAGGTGGTAAACTTTTGCAAGTTTACCATTAACACTATTTGAAAAGCCCGATATGCAGCGCCAGCTACAACTTGCCGCATGGTTGCACAGCCAGTTTCCGGACAAAACCTTCACTCTTGCCCCGGCATCCGCCGATGCCAGCTTCCGCCGCTATTTCCGCGCCACCTTTGCGGACGGCAGCGGTTGTGACACGTTACTGGTGGAACAACTAGCCATTCGACTAGGCGAGCCAACGACGCCAGCCAAGTCGCCGGTTATGGCGAAGACGGCCGATTGCGGGAACAACCGCCCTGCGGCCACTGATGAAACTACTAGCCATTCGACTTGGCTGGCAAATGACGCCAGCCAAGTCGCTGGTTATCCCGAACCCGCCGGCTCTGCCGCACCGTGCCGTGGCCACACCAGAATCATCATGGATGCTCCGCCGCAGCACGAGGATTGCCGCCCGTTCCTGCATATCGCCAGGTTGTTCGAAGAGGCCGGGACGCATGTGCCGCATGTGTATGCGCAGGATTTGCAGCAGGGTTTTCTGTTGCTGTCCGATCTTGGCAATACTACCTATTTGCAAGCGTTGAATGCCGGCACGGCGCGCGAATTATATGGCGCCGCCACCGACGCGCTGATCAAAATCCAGCTCGCCTCGCGCGATAATGAGCTGCCGCCATATGACGAAGCCATGCTGCTGCGCGAGATGCGCCTGTTCCCGGAGTGGTATATCGCAAAACACCTCAATATCACTCTCACCGGGAAGCAGCATGCCAAACTGGAAGAAATCTTTGCGCGCATCATCGCCAACAACCTCGCGCAGCCGCGCGTGTACGTGCATCGGGATTACCACTCAAGAAACCTGATGTTGAGCGAGCCCAACCCAGGCATCCTCGATTTTCAGGATGCGGTGTTTGGCCCGATCACCTACGATCTGGCATCGCTGTTCAAGGATGCCTACATCAACTGGGAAGAAGCGGAAATAATCGGCTGGCTGATCCGTTATTGGGAAAAGGCGCGCAAGGCCGGGTTGCCGGTGGCCGGTGATTTTTCCGTGTTCTACCGCGACTACGAATGGATGGGCGTGCAGCGGCACCTCAAGGTGCTGGGTATTTTCGCGCGCCTGTACCATCGCGACGGCAAGGATGGTTACCTGAAGGATCTGCCGCTGGTAATGTCATATCTGCGCGCCGCCAGCGCGCGATATATCGATCTCAAGCCGTTGCTCAATCTGCTGGACGAACTGGAACCGCATGGCGCCCAACAGGGGTACACATTTTGATGCTGCGCCTCTCCCTGATGGAACACCTAGCCATTCGACTAGGCTGGCAAACAATGCCAGCCAAGTTGCTGGTTATCCCGCAAGCGGGCGAGGCGCAAACGTGAAAGACGTAAAACCATGATGGCGATGCTGCTTGCGGCCGGCCGCGGCGAACGCATGCGCCCGCTCACCGACCACACTCCCAAACCGTTGCTGGAAGTTGGCGGCAAACCACTGATCGTCTGGCACATCGAAAGCCTTGCGCGCGCAGGCATCACAGAACTGGTCATCAACCACGCCCACCTCGGCGCGCAGATCGAAGCCGCATTGGGCGATGGCAGTCGCTTCGGCGCGCATATCAGGTATTCGCCAGAAGCCCGCGCGCTGGAAACCGCCGGCGGCATCGCCAATGCGCTGCCGCTGCTCGACGACGCGCCTTTCGCCGTGATCAACAGCGACATCTGGTGCGACTACGACTTCGCGCACCTGGCCGGACATGCGGCCGAACTGCAAGCCAGCGGCGACATCGCGCACCTGGTGCTGGCCGGCAATCCGCCGCACCACCCGAACGGCGATTTCGCCTTGAATGGAAGCCGCCTCATTCCACACCCCCCTCTAGCCCCCCTTGCCAGAGGGGAATCATGCTCCTCCCCTGACAAGGGGAGGCCGGGAGGGGTTGAAGTGCTGACCTTCTCCGGCATCGGCATCTACCAACCCTCGCTGTTCAAGGATATCCCGCGCGGCGGTCGCGCGGCGGTCGCGCCGTTGCTGCGCGGACAGATCGCCCTCGGCAAGGTCAGCGGCGAACACCACCATGGACTTTGGGTCGATGTTGGCACACCGCAACGCCTCGCCGAACTCGACATGCAGCTACGTTCGCAGCACAATGCGCCATGAATAACGATTCGACCATCTGCGCACAGCGCCGCGCCCGCCTGCTCGAAAAAATGCAGCGCGGCATCGCCATCGTACCCACCGCACCGGAAGTTGCGCGCAACGGCGACACCCATTACGGGTACCGCTACGACAGCAACTTCTATTACCTGAGCGGCTTTGCCGAGCCGGAAGCGGTTATGGTGCTGGTTGCCGGAGATGTGGGGAAGGCCATCCTGTTTTGCCGCGAAAAAAACCCGGAACGCGAAGTCTGGGACGGCTTCCGTGCCGGCCCCGAAGCGGCGAAAGAGCAATATGGTTTCGACGCTGCCTACCCGATCGCGCAACTGGACGAGAAACTGGCCGAACTGATGGGCAACCAATCCAAGTTGTTTTACCCGATAGGTCGCGACGCCGCATGGGACCAGCGCATCCTCAAGCTGCGCGGTTCGGTGCAGACCAAAGTGCGCAGCGGCATTCGCGCGCCGGACGAAATTCGCGACGTGCGCGCGCTGCTCAACGAAATGCGGCTGTTCAAGGACGAACACGAGCTGGCTATCATGCGCCGTGCCGCCGGGATTTCCGCGCAGGCGCACCGGCGCGCGATGCGGTTTACCCGCCCCGGCCAGTTCGAATACCAGGTCGAAGCGGAGCTGCTGCATGAATTCTGCCGCCACGGCGCGCGCCATCCCGCCTACCCTTCCATCGTCGCGGGCGGGGCGAATGCCTGCGTGCTGCATTATGTCGGCAACAACGCCGTGCTCAAGGACGGCGACCTGCTGCTGATCGATGCGGGCTGTGAAATGGACGGCTACGCTTCCGACATCACGCGCACTTTTCCGGTCAACGGGTGTTTCTCCGCCGCGCAAAAAGACGTCTATGAAATCGTGCTCGCCGCGCAAACCGCCGCGATTGCCGCCGCTTGTCCCGGCAACACCTGGGACGCGCCGCATGACGCCGCGCTGCGTGTGCTCGCGCAGGGCTTCATAGATTTCAAGCTTTGCCGGGGCAGCGTGGATGCCGTGCTGGAAAGCGGGAGCTACAAGAGATTCTACATGCATCGCACCGGCCACTGGCTGGGCATGGACGTGCATGATACCGGCGATTACAAGACCGGCGACAAATGGCGCGTGCTGCAACCCGGCATGGTGTTCACCGTCGAGCCGGGATGCTACATCCGCCCCGCCGACGACGTGCCGCAGGCGCTGTGGAACATTGGCATCCGCATCGAAGACGATGTGGCGATCACTGCGCAAGGCAGCGAAGTGCTGACAGCCGCCGCGCCGAAAGCGGTGGCGCAAATCGAAGCATTGATGCGAACCTGAAATACTGCGGGAAGGTCAGCCTGGCTTTCTGGCGGCAGCGCATCTCATGATATTTATTGGGGCGGCATGAAAGAACTGTTCTTCACCGAAACCCGCGCGCGCTTGCGCACTTGGCTGACAACCGGCTATGCGCTGTTTATCGTGTATGCCAGCCTGTCGCCCTTTTCCGGTTGGCGCGAGCAGGGTCTGGATTTTCTTGAGGTGCTCGGCGCGCCTTTGCTGCTCACTTATACCGCATTCGATGCCACCGTCAATCTGCTGTCCTATCTGCCTTTCGGTCTACTTGCCGGGCTGGCGTTGCATGCGCGTTTCAGCGCGGCAGCCAGCGTGATTCTCGGTCTGTGTCTGGGCGTGTCGTTGTCGGCATGCATGGAGTATTTGCAGATGTATTTGCCGGCGCGTGTCAGTTCGAATATGGATTTACTGTCCAACAGCGCAGGCGCGCTGATTGGGGCGTTGCTGGCAGTGAGCGTGGTTTCATGGACTTGGCTGTTTACTCGCCTGACGCGCTGGCGCAGCGGTTTATTCCATCAGGGCAAGGAGATGGATTTTGGTTTGGCCCTGCTCGCGCTGTGGATGTTCGGGCAGATCAACCCGTCCTTGCCGATGCTGGGCAATGTATTCATCAGCGACGTGGCGCACCGGCCGTTTGCCGCGCTGCCGCCCGCCCCATTCGATTGGTGGAAGAGTGGTGCCGTCACACTGAATCTGCTGATGCTGGGCATGTTGATGCTGACCCTGCTGCGCGCACCGCGCAGTGCCGTCGCCGCGTTGCCGGTGATATTGAGCGCGGTGGCGCTGGTAAAATTTGTAACGGCGGCGGTGCTGCTGAAGTCCTGGGCATTGCTGCTGTGGATCAACAGCGAAGCGGTGTTCGGGATGCTGCTCGGGATGGCGCTGCTGTTCGCGGTGCTGTGGCTGCCGCGTAGCGCGGCAATTGTTTCCGGCGCGGCGGTGGCGCTGGCCTATTTCGCCATTGTGAATTTCATGTTTGGCGATAATAAACCCGCCGCCGCAATGTCGGTCTATCACTGGCATTATGGGCATTTGCTCAATTACAACGGGCTGGCGCAGACCATCGCCCTGGTTTTTCCGCTGCTGCTGATGTTTCACCTGTGGCGTGTCAGGCAAGTATAAAGTTCGCCTCTATCAATGCCGCATCGGCGGTGCTTTGCGATGTTTAATTACGGCGGACGACTGATCGATACAGCAGGCGATCCGATAAGTGATAAACGGTAATTGCAACAAAACGCAGCCATACGCCTACCACCACTAAACCCATCAGCAATCCCGGGTATTGATGCCGGAAAAACTTGCGGTAGAAGCGTATCATTCCCTTGTGCTTGTTCCACTCGACAAAAATTGGCCTGGACTTGCTGCAATGCCCTTTGTAATGAACCATTCGCGCATCAGGCACAAAAAGAATTTTCCAGTTTCTTTGGCGGAATCTCATGCACCAATCCAAATCTTCGCAATGCATGAAGTAACTCTCATCCAGCAACCCAACATTCTCCAATGCTTCGCGCCGAACCAGCATGCACGCGCCGGATATTGCCTCCACCTCAATAGGATGGTCAGGCAAAGGTTGCTTGTGCAGCGCAAAATCAGAAAATAATTTGGGGTAGCGTTTGCTCAATGCGCTAAATCCGAACGCCCTGACAAACGAACGCCAAGGTGTCGGGACATCGCGCCTGCCACCAGATTGCTCAGTACCGTCGGGAGCTGTGAGCAATCCGCCAGCCATGCCAATATTATCCTTGCTGTGTACCGCCTTAAGGAGAATCGGGATCGCGTTTTCTTCCATAATGCAATCCGGATTAAGAAAAAGAACATGCTTGCCATCAGCAACCTTTGCACCCACATTGCAGGCTGTTGCAAAACCAAAATTACGCTTATTGCAAATTAACCGTATTGCCGGATATGCGTTTTTCAATACCGCTACGCTGTCGTCGGTAGAGGCATTGTCAACCACGATAATCTGTTCCGCCTGCTGAAGAGCGCGCGCCACGCACTCCAGCAAAATTCCCCCGGCGTTGTAATTCACAATTACGACGGAAATATTGCAATTCGCATCGGCGGTATTTGAACGCTGTTTCAGATAGGTTGTGCCGGATGGGTAGTGCCGTGCTTTATACCAGTCTGTCGTTGCATGCAGCCCCTGCTGAAAAGTAAACCTCGGTTTCCAGCCTAGCTCCTCGCATATGAGATCGCCATTGACGCGCAAGGAACCCGCTATGCGTTCAACTGACTCATGCTTGCCAAATAATCTTCCTAACCCGCGTAATAAGCCTGCAGGAAAAAAGAGCAGCCTGGCAGGCCTTTCCAGGCATTGGGCCGTCTGGCGCACCAGTTCCGGAATTGAAACATCTTCACCGTCTCGCACCAAATAGATTTTCCCTGCAGCGGCGGGATGGCTCGCGCAGACGATCAAGGCATCCACCAGGTTGCCCAAATAAATCAGGCTGCGTCTGTTGCGCACACTTGCCAATGGCAGAGGGAAGCCTTTGTCCACTGCAACCAGCAGCCTGATGAAGTTTCCCTTCACGCTGGCGCCGTAAACCAGCGGCGGGCGGACGATTGCGACCTCAAGGCCGGTTTCTTGCGCAGTTCGCTGCAATGCTTGTTCGGCACGCCATTTTGAAACGGCATAGGCATCCTGCGGGTTGGGTATGTCGGATTCGGCAAAAGGCTGTGTTTCGGTAGTGCGTTCCCCGTTTACCTTGATTGAGCTGACATAAACGAGCCGCTTTACTCCGGATGCCGCTGCCTGACGTGCCAGATTGGCTGTACCTTGCATATTGACTTTGAGGAATTCAGCCAGCGGGTCGGCGGCGGCATCTTTCATCACATGCACCCGTGCGGCGAGGTGAATCACCACATCCACATCGCGCAGCGCATCTGCCCAATTCGTATCGCCATCAATTGCGCCCACTACCGCCATTTCAGTATTGTCGATTGACGAACTCGCAGAACGCACCGCCGCGCGGACAGATTGACCCTGCCGAAGCAATTCAGCACAGAGGTATTGACCAATAAAACCGTTGGCTCCGGTAACCAAGAATCTCATATTTGTCCTGATGCTCACATTCGTGGAGCGCCTTGCTAAAGGGGCGCCTCAAAACTGCAGTTGGCATGCATAACACATGCAAACCAAGTGTCTATTCTACTGTAGTATTGGCGCGCAGCGCTCGATGCCGGACACTTTGCTTACCGTAAAACGCAAGCATTTCCCCGGTAATTTTCTGACTGGCAAACAGCTCAAGCGCGCGTACCCGCGCCGCCTCACCCATCTGCTGGCGCAAATGGCGATCTTCCAGCAGCTTCAGAAGCGCCTGCGTAAGCGCGACGATATTTCCGGCTGGAAACAATAGTCCTGTTTTGCCGTCTTCCACTGCGTCGGTGATGCCATATATGCGCGACGCCACGGCAGGTACGCCGCAGGCAGCCGCCTCAATAATAGCCATACCAAACCCTTCACGGTAACTTGGCAGGCAAAAAATATCGGCCGCCGCCATGTAATGCTCCGGGGTTGATGTAAAGCTCACATAATGCAGGCGGTCACGCTCCGCATGGCAGATTTCCAGAATGCGGCTGAAAGGCACATCCTCTTCAGCGCCCACCAGCAAAAGCGCCACATCCGGGTGATGCTTGGCTATCGCATTGAAGGCGGCAGCCAAATCCAGCATTCCCTTGTCGCGGTTAAGCCGCCCGATAAACAGAATCGTCCTGGCATCCTGCGCAATTCCCAGGCACTGGCGTACCGTTTGTCTGCTCCCCGTATCGGGGTGAAAGCGTAACGGGCTTACGCCACAAATTGAACCAGCGCCAATCACTTTTGCCTTGTCCGGCCGCAACACCCCTTCGCCTGCCAGGAAGTCTCGCTGCGAATGGCTGTCTGTCAGGATGCATGTTGCAAAATGCCCAATCAGCTTATCGATCCACTTTAGTAAAGTACGTTGTGTGCCATATTTCGCCGCCCAAACCTGCCCGGTAAAAGTATGAATGCGAACCGGTATACATGCCAGCCGTGCAGCCAGCATTGCCAACATCCCGGTTTTAGGCATGATGGAATGCACGATATCAAATTGCTCGCGGCGAAACAGTTTGAATAGCTGGAACATGGCCAATACATCCTTGCAGGGCGAAGGCTTGCGCTCGATGGGCAGCAGAATGATTCGCGCATTGAGGCCATCGAGCAAGTGTTTGTCCACGGAATTGCAGATGACAGTTACTTGATATTTTTCTGCGGCCGCCTGGATGTGTGCGCGCAAAAAAGCGTGAACGACAGCAGGAATGGTGGCGACGTAGCAGAGTTTATTCACGATGCTTTTGTTTTTGTTTCCAAATCGGTCAGTATCTTATGCCACCCCAGTACAACGGCATTGCCCGCGATGCTGCACCCGGGTTGAAAAGTGCTTCCTCTCAGCCTTTTCGAAAAATCGCTGCTCATCTTCACGACAAAAGCTGATACTGCCAGCAATAAGAAGAACCGCATATTAAGTTTGAAAAAGTGCCGCAACTGGACAACAAGGACGGCACGGCGCGTCCTTGCCAGTTTTTGCCAATCAACTTTGCTCTTGATGCGGTAGGCGAACTGAATTTCATCCAGCGTACCAAACCGGCTATCGCGATAGCTTCGCAACAACAATTCCTGATCTTCGCAAAGGTAGGGGGCGGGAATTGTGTAGCGATACTTGCGAAACCATTCGATTTTGCCCATCCATGCTGGATGTGGGAAATAGAACCCCCGCCATGGCTGAGCACAGATTTCTTCATGTGAAATTGCCCAAGGGAACAGCCCGGTTACCTCGTCGTTTCCATCAATCGTAATTGCACGGGTAGCAACCAGATCAAGTCCAGGGTCGCTTCGCAATACCGCTAGTTGCCGTGCAAAGCGTTGAGGGTATGACACGTCATCCTGATCCATGCGCGCAAAATACCGGCCTCGCGCCTTATCAATCGCTTCGTTGAGCCTGGCGGCCAATCCACGGTTCCAGCCATCCCGGAAGATCATGATTCGCGCATCATCGATATCCGCAATATCCCGCAACGCATTGTCTGTTGATCCATCGTCGATGATCAGCAGCTCCCAATTCGTGAAAGTCTGCCTGACGATCGAAAGAACCGCGAACCTCAAATATTTTCCTGCGTTATACACCGGCATGGCGACCGTCACCAGGGGCGGCTCGCTTTCCTGCGCTTGCACCGGCAATGGTTCAGCCACGGTAACCCCTCAACCACTCGCAGGTATGGCGCAGCCCGGCATCGAACTCGACTTTCGGCTTCCAGCCCGTATGCGCCTGCAACTTTGTTGTGTCCAGCACATTGGCTTTCACATCGAAGGCTCGCTCCGGAAGGTGTTCGACATGAACTTTATATTTCAGCTCTTCCATCAAGGGTGTTATTTTTTCGACGGCGCCCATATTGGAGAGTCCCACCCCTGAGCCGAGGTTATACGTTTCCGACAGGCGTCCCTTTTCCAATGCGCTGACTATCCCCGCCGCCAGGTCGCTGACATAGATATAATCACGGATCGTTCCTTTTCGCCCAAAAATTTTAACAGGCTCGCCGCGCATAACTGAAGCCATCGCGGTAGAAATAAACCCTTGTCCGGTGAATGGCCGCTGCCCCACACCGAACGCATTCGCCGGGCGAAGGCAGATGTACTGCAAACCGTGCGTTACCGAAAACAGATGCGCATAGTTCTCCAGAGTCAGCTTGGTGACACCGTAGGGAGAAATAGGCTTGGTGGGATGATCCTCACGTATGGGTAATTTGATTGCTTCACCATACACCGTGCCGCCGGAAGAAACCAATATCAGCTTTCCTTTTCTAACAGCAACCTCGGCGAATAGCTGTACCGTGGGAGGCAGATTCAGCAGCAGGTCCGCCAAAGGGTTGTCAAAAGAGGTGTTGGGTACGGTGGCATATGCCAGATGAATCACTTCGCGATGCCGATCCAGCAAACCGCCCATCAAGTCGCGCCAGGCAAAATCTCCTGTAACATAAGCGGCACCCTGCGGTAGCTTATATTCAGGAGCCGTTCTCCTGCCCAGCACAGTGACGCGCCGCCCCGCGGCGAGGAGTTCGGGCACCAAATGAGCGCCTATATACCCGGCACCGCCAATGACTAAAGTATCTCGTTCGTTGCTCACAATGCCACCCAACCTTGCGGGAGCAGGTCCTCGGCATTATTTTCGTTGACGAACCATTTTTTCGGCGCAGCAACAATTTTGCTTTCACTTGGATTCAGCCACGCGCCCCACCAGCTAAACGAACTGTTGGCAATAATGTGATGTTTACACATACCCATCAATCGCATATCGTTATAGCCCTCTAAACCATGGTTGTGATCAACGAACCGGTGCGGAAAATCTATTTTCAGGTTATTTTTTGCCCATGCGATATCATCTGAAAAAACAAAAAACTGCGGATGCTGGACTCGTTCGGCAATATGCCGGATTGCTGCAAGGTAGTAATCGAGCGAGCAAAGCCCGTGCGTTGCCGTGGTTTTTGGGTTGCTCATATAATCGCCGCGCCGCACATGCAGGCTCACCGCATTCACCCGGGTAATTTGCTCGGCGAGATCGGCGTTTCTGTTTGTTAGCGGCGGCCTGAAAGTAAAATCGGCGCGTATTATAGAAGCATGCGCTTGAAAATATTTCTCTGATTGCCAATAGCCGGCCAGGTAACAATTCCCGGGAGCGCGATTGATTTCCGGCCAGTAATGGAAATGCGGCTCAACGACAAACTCTTTTCGACGGAACGCCTCCAGCACCGGTCGCGATAAAATTCGGCGGATGCCGGATGAAAACTGCCAACCGAGAATGCCGCGCACATCCGGTTCAGTGGCGGTTTCTGCTTGGCAATTGAAAACCCGATGAAGCTCAAACCCATGATGCAACCCGTAATGGGCAAACCCTGAAATATCCAGCCGCAACGGTTGTCCGAGCTCCAATGACAAAGCACGGCCAGCCGCATACTGGAACATCTGGTTGCCGAGGCCACCGATAATATTGCTGATTACCATATGTCAGGTTAAGTGCTTCAGCAAATCGTACGATCCACAAAAATTGTGTTGATGTGTGTGTCGGCGTAGGCTTCGTAGCCCAGCTCGTGCAGAAGCCCGGCTATTTTTGGAATTTTTTCTCCCCGGTTGGTTTCCGAATAAGTGACAGTTTCCGCGCAAATCACTTTAGGGCGCCAACGATTAAAATCCAGGTTACCCAGAATCGTAAAATCGAGCCCTTCAACGTCAATAGATAAAAAATCCGGCGGCGAGCCTCGCCAATATTCTTGCAGCACCGCATTGATGGGTCTAACCTTCACCGGTAGTATTCTCTCGATCTTGACTCTGCCTTGCGCTACAGCCGCCTGCGCATCCTTCTCGGAAAAAGTATTCAGGGTCGGGGTGCTCATCACATAGAACGGCAGCTCGCCTTCATGATCGGATATACCGACATTGAGATTCGTGTCACGGCTACGCTGCTTGGGAAACGCCTGAAATAGCGCGGGGTCAGGCTCTATACTTAACCCGCTTGCTCCCTGCTGATAAAACAAAAACGTATTGTTCAAAAACCGGGGGTGATGCGCGCCAATATCGAGGTAGGCCGGAGATGGAATTCTCAGGAAGTCAAACACGTAGCGAACAATCAAGTCTTCTCCGCACTGAGAATATGATTTTTTATAATCGATCCCCGCCCGATTTTTGATTTTGTCCATTAGCCGATACAAGATCCAATTTATTCCTGCCATATAGACCCCCTTACAACTTTATTTTCGTGAATACAAAACACCCGAGGGCATAGTCCAATCCGTTTTCTTCATCATAGACTACAGACTCTGGAGTGATGTTGCGGTGAAACACCCCGTGGTTATCCACTAACGCCATTTCAACTAGGCGAAGACGTGGCTGAAAACTGCATATTTCATCAATGGAGAACACACGCTGGCCATTAAACTGGGTGCGCGGCCTTCCGATGGGTGCCGAGATATACAAATAACCGCCATGAATCAAGACACGTTCCAGCTCATCGCAGGCTTTGCGCGTTCCTTCAGGGTCAATTGGATCGCCATAACGGCCAAGCCCGATATGCTCGATAACATGCATCGAAGAGATAGATTGAACGCTGGCATCCGGGTAGGGCAATTTTAAAATCGTACCCTGCCTGCATTCCAGGTTTTCTAATTGCACAGCGAGTGGGCGGATGTCAACAAATTCCACTTTTACGGCGGCGCTCAGCATTCCGACAAATTTAACATCCGAGCCGACATCGACATGAATATGCGGCATCTGCGACAGAATTTTTGAAAATGCCCAAACTGCCTGGTAAAAATATTGCGGGTCAATGGGTGTCTCGTGGGTTCGATCAGCCAAGCATGGATAGAAATTTTTAACGTGAGCCAATCCACCTGCTGCGCGATAATGCCGCCAATCATTAAAAAAACGGATATATTCGAACCAGCCCGTTATTGGCTGCGCATAGAGCGGCCGCAGCCAGCGTTGTACGTGCCGCGCCAGCCGCAATAGTTTCGGATTGCCCCGAACGATATTTTTCCAATTCAAGATGCGGTTTACCTGGTGAAAAGGGATCCGATCGCACGCTTTAAGGATTTGGGCAGGCGTGCGTAAATTCGATAAAGCGTGCGTTTTAACCGTACTTGACGGTAAGCCATGAAATATGGCAGCAGAGCCTCTCCCGATGACGGCAGTTCGATCCCGCGCCGTTTTAAGTCCGCCTGCGAATAAATCCGGTATTTTTCAAACAACCTGAACCATGTATGCTGAACATCCGGATTGCCGGAAATTTTGGGAGCGATTTTCTGATGCAGATACAAGTGCTCAAACAGGTCTATCGCCGCATTATTTTTACACATTTCCGTTATTTGGTGGGCAGCATCGGTTGTTGTGGCAACAAGTACTTCGGGTGTATAGACGAAATGAGAATTGTGCAGCAAGATACGAATATAAAAATCAACATCAACCAGCCATTTCAAGTTACGATCATATCCGATGCCAAGTCCGTTTCGGTAAATGGTGGCGCTGGGAGCGCCGATCATATTATTTGAAAATAAACTTTCGGGTGCAGCGGCGAGTTTTGCTGTTTGTTTTTTACCGGGACAATGGGTGCGATTCCTGCCGCATGTGGCGCTTTCGGCGCTGCTCGCGCTAAAAGCAAAATCAGCCCTTGGATTATCATCCAACATGCGCACGAACGCGCCTAACGCACCGGGATGGCTAAATTTATCGTCATGGTGCAATAGTTTAATGTATTCTCCTTTTGCATGACGAACCGCCTCATTCCAATTCTCCGGCGAACCTAGCGGAACAGGGTTGCGGTTATAAACCAGCTTGTTGCCAAAATCAAACGATGCGACGAGCTGTCCCACGGTAGCGTCCGGGGTGTCGTCGGAAATGATTAGCTCGTAATCCCCGAAGTCCTGCTCTTTGACAGAGCGCAGCGTTTCCCGCAAAAAGTTAACCTGGCAATAGGCAGGAATACAGATGGATACGCGTGGCGCCCTCAACGATTTCTCCAGCGGCGAACGAGCTTTTTCATTGGCGGCCTTGCCACGACAGCATCGATCAGAATATTCAAAGCCGTTGCCCCATAGTGTTCCATTATGGCGGAGCTCGGTTTTTGGGCAAGCACAAACAGATATTGATACGCCCTGGCATCGGGTTGATTAGCCAAGCTTAGAATCGTAAACGGCGAGGCGCTTAGGGATTTGCGTGAAAACTCCATCCGGTAAAAACTGCGTTCAAGCGACAAAAGGCGCTCCGGATAAAGATGCAGATGTTGAAAAAGCGCTTGTGCAGAAGCCAGGGTGAAAAAACGCAAATGCGTGCGCTCAAGCAGGCCGGAGTCAACGTAATCAAAAGCCCCATTCAGCAGTGACAGCCTTGCTCCGCCGAAAGCGATGTTGGGTATTGACACTATCAGCTTCGTCGTTTTCCTGAGATTTTGGAGTATATCGGCCAGAAAAACGGCCGGATCTGGAATGTGCTCTATAACATCCGCCAGTACAACATAATCATAGGGTGTCGCTTGAATAATCCGAGAATGATCCTGGGCGTACCCCTGATAGACGGTGCGGTAAAACGGCCGGGCTAATTTTGCTGCGAACTCATTCGGTTCAATGCCATCTATGGTTACCTGTTTCCCGGCGCGTTGAAGCGCACGCCCCAACATCCCGTTTCCCGCCCCAATGTCGAGCACCGTTGCAGAATCGGTCAATATCTTGACGATTTGACCCAGTGGCTGTGCGGAGTCGCTCAATATCTTGTCAATTGCTTCATCGCCAATTACATAGGTTTGTTCTTGCCTGGAAAACATTATCGGCTCTTTTGCCAGAAAACGCCGGTTCCATCGATATTGATTATTTCATCATGAATGCCGTTCCTCGCGCGATAATCGGTTATTGCTTTCCTGCACATTTCTATGCAGTAGTCGTCTACGATCAAAAAACCACCGGGCGATAATTTGGGATATAGATTCACCATCGCATCCATTGTTGATTCATACATGTCACCATCCAGCCTCACCAATGATAGCTTTTCAATAGGTGCGGACGGTAAGGTATCCTTGAACCATCCCTTCAGAAACTTCACCT
Organism: uncultured beta proteobacterium; assembly: GCA_963828205.1. Taxonomy (GTDB): domain Bacteria; phylum Pseudomonadota; class Gammaproteobacteria; order Burkholderiales; family Gallionellaceae; genus Gallionella. The sequence goes on along the minus strand of CAWHDU010000003.1, from coordinate 892,856 downwards.
GATCATCCAATAAATCATACTTGTGAAAATTCCCTTTTACGGAATCCATGGTAACCTTCAATTCATCAAAAGTATGATGCATGTCGCCTTTATCTGCCGGATATGCCGCCTCGTTTGGCACCGGCAGCCCTTCAAATGAATCAGCCACCCAAACGCGTTTATCGCGAACATCGTATGCCTTCAGGATTGCGCGCATAAATATCGTTGAGCCACCCCTCCATACCCCGGTCTCGATAAAATCGCCTGGAACGCTGTTTTCCAATATTTGTTTTGTGCAATAAAGGATATTCTCCAATCTCTTCCGGCCAATCATCGTATGCGCATAAGGTGGCCAATCAAGGCCGTACTCTCGCTTCTTCGAATCAAATCCCCGCCCCTTAATGAACCGCAGGCCCACGGAGCTCAAACAGGCGTTGATAAATTTACCGATCGGCCGGTTGGTCACTGCGGGTATATATTCCTCCTCCCCATAGATCTCATTGGTCAAACATTTAATCATCAATTCCAGGTACAAATCGGTTGCTGTTTTCAATCCCATATCTCCGTTTACATTTATACATTCAAACCCGTAAAACCGAGCGCGGCAACATCTTTCCTGTGTTCAACGTCCCGGCATCTGCCGTCTTTTTCAAGCTTCATGCCTTCTTTCAATCTGCTGGCCGACATGCCAAGCGGAAACATGTTAGATGCTTCAACGCGTCGGATCAATCAGTCCTTTCATCGCGCCGCTACGCACTTGTGGTGACATCAAGAGCGAAAACAAGGTGGCGGCCAGAGCCAGCATGCATCCGCATATGAGTTTCAATTGCACTGAATAGCCCACCCCTTGAAATGCATAATATCCAACTAGACCAGCTAAAATCGACAGCCCTAATGGCAAGCCGACATCATGGATCAGCCACCTTGCGCCAATCACTTTGAGCAAATGGCGGTGCGTTAGCCATGTTCCAAACAAGATGTACAAGATGTTTAATACGAGCCAAGCCAAGGCTCCGCCCAGCGCACCATATGCTAGAGCAAAAAAGATAATCAGGGGAACCATCACAATGACCAATGCGAAGCAGATAATCAAGGGTAAGCGCGTCATTCCATAGGCCAATTGCAAGGCATAAGGAAAATACATAACGCCATGCAGTGCAGTGCCTATGGCCAATAGTGCAATGATAGGCGCTACATTTGATGCAATGCCCGGATTGCCTGTCCAGACGCGAACCAAATCTTCAGGAAATACAGTAAGCAGCATTGCGATTGGAAAGAGAATCGCGGCAAGCGCCCGCGTTCCCATTCGATACAAGTCCGTCAATTTTTTTGTGTCACCTGTGGCAACCAGCGCGGCAAAGCGCGGGTATATCGCATTAAACGTAGGGGAAATGATGACGAATAACCCGCTTACAATCGCTGTCGCAAGCATATAGTGGGCAAAGGCTTCCAATTTGAGCATTTTACTAAGGATCACCTTGTCCATCTGGTTGAGTAAAAGACCCAAAGCAGTGATTCCGCTCATGCCTGCCGAAAAGTTCCAGATGCTTTTTAACTGGTAAATATCGAATTGGGTGGCCTTCAAGCGTCCTATGACTCGCCATGCCGACCATCGCATTGTGATTGCGTAGATAAGGTTGACTCCAGCATGCCATATAAAAAATGCTTCAATCGTGGGGGATACAAATGCAAGAATTGCCACCGCGCCCAAATTTCCGATCGTAACCATTACGATGTTAACGCTGCTTGACACAGCCAAACGCTGTGCCCCGATTAAAGCGCCCTGGTACAGCCCGATAGGCCAGCGGCAAGCCACCACCAACCCCATCAACATTACGGCTTCGGAAATTACTTGTGGTGAAAGATGCGTGGATTGCAGCCAGTGCTTTGCAATCAACGGGGCAAAGGCCGCAAGCAAAATTGCAATTACTCCAGCCATGCACCAGTACACGATGGCGAGCGTGTGCAGGAGATTTCCTGCGCCTATTAAATTCCCGGCGGCCGAATATCGTGCCACTTCACGGTTAATGGCTGGAGCAAGCCCCATGTCAAGCAGTTGAAGAAGCGCTTGTACCGTCACGAAGAAGCCGATTAAGCCATAAGCTTCTATACCGAGGTATTTAAGGTACATCGGAACAACTGCTAAACCGATCAGCGCCGCCCAGATTGAATTGGCCAAGCCCGCAAGCAGATTTCGACTAAAGCTCATTGGGTATTTAGGAGTTCATTCCGGTAGATTTCATGATCTGCTGCCGTTTGCATCCGATAGCGGCGCGGTCGACGGCAGCCATTTGGCCCGCGTCGCCCCGCACCGTGCCAAGGCCGCCGCCGATGGCTGCGCGCTGCACTTTACGCCCTGCCGCGCCCAGACCACACGCGGAACATAAAACCTGCTGAAACACGCTCTAAGTATTTGCACACTTGATCAGGCCGGGCAACTTTTACAATTGTTCTTCTCGAAACATCATGTAGGCCAGCTTGATACCTTCCTCCAAGCCGATGAGCGGCTTCCAGCCCAACGCGTTAATTTTTGATACATCCAGGATTTTGCGCATTGTGCCATCAGGCTTGCTGGTGTCGAAGGCGAGTTCTCCCTTGAAACCTACAATTTCCTTGATGATGCCGGCCAACTCACAAATACTAAGGTCGGTTCCGCAACCCACGTTTATCAGGGGCGGACATTTGTCGCTAAACAGTAGTTTTAACTTTTCCTCCGGCTGTTCCAGCAAATAGACGCAAGCTTCCGCCATGTCGTAGCTGTACAGAAATTCGCGGCGCGGTATTCCCGTACCCCAGACCACTATTTCCTTGTCGCCACGCTCCTTGGCCTCATGCATTTTGCGGATCAGCGCGGGCAGGACATGCGAGTTGGCAAGGTCGTAATTGTCGCCCGGCCCGTATAAATTGGTCGGCATGACGGTGAGGTATTTCGTGCCGTACTGGCGGTTGTATGACCAGCACATCTCGACACCCGCGATTTTGGCTACGGCATAGGGGCGATTGGTGGGTTCGAGCGGGCCGGTGAGCAGGTATTCTTCCATGATCGGCTGGGGGCACTCTTTAGGGTAAATGCAGGATGAGCCCAGGAATAACAAGCGCTTGACGCCGGCGCGCCAAGCCTCATGAATGGCGTTGGTCTGGATCGCCAGATTCTGCCGGATGAATTCCGCCGGATAAACCATGTTGGCGTGAATGCCTCCCACCTTGGCGGCAGCGAGCAGGACATATTCCGGCTGTTCTTGCGCAAAAAAATCGCGCACGGCGGCTTGATTTGTCAGATCAAGCTCGGCGTGCGTGCGGATAACGAGGTTGTCGTAACCCTTGGCCTGCAGCCGCCGTATCAGCGCGGAGCCAACCAGGCCGCGATGGCCGGCAACATAAATTTTGCTGTCTTGTCTCATGGGGGTGTGCGGACGGTTACTCGTGATAGTCCATGACCTTGTAACCATGCTTCTTGACCAATTCGTCCCGCTCGGCGGATTTGAGGTCTTCTCTGACCATCTCGGCCACCAGTTCGTCGAAGCCGATCCTGGGTGTCCAGCCGAGTTTATTTTTTGCCTTGCTGGCATCGCCCAGCAACGTTTCCACTTCGGTGGGACGGAAGTAGCGCGGATCGACGGCGACGATGCATTTGCCGGCTGCGTCAAAGCCTTTTTCTTCCACGCCCCCGCCGCGCCAGGTAATGGCCATGCCGATTTCTTTGGCTGCCGCATTCACGAAATCTCGCACGCTGTATTGCACGCCGGTAGCGATGACGAAATCTTCCGGATGGTCTTGTTGCAGCATCAGCCATTGCATCTCGACATAGTCTTTGGCGTGCCCCCAGTCGCGCAGCGCGTTCAGGTTCCCGAGATAGAGGCACTCCTGCAGGCCGAGTTTGATGCGCGCCAGCGCGCGGGTGATCTTGCGCGTGACGAAGGTCTCGCCGCGTATCGGCGATTCGTGGTTGAACAGGATGCCGTTGCAGGCGTAGATACCGTAGGCTTCCCGGTAATTCACCGTGATCCAGTAGGCGTAGAGCTTGGCTACGGCGTAGGGGCTGCGCGGATAGAACGGCGTGGTTTCCTTTTGCGGGGTTTCCTGCACCAGGCCATACAGCTCGGAAGTGGAGGCCTGATAGAAGCGGGTTTTCTTTTCCATGCCGAGGATGCGGATCGCCTCCAGTATGCGCAACGCCCCCAGCGCGTCGGAGTTGGCTGTATATTCCGGCTCCTCAAACGAGACGGCCACATGGCTTTGTGCCGCAAGGTTGTATATCTCGTCCGGCTGCACTTTCTGGATGATATGTGTCAGGCTGGAGGAGTCGGTCATGTCGCCATGGTGCAGGAAGAACGGCAGGCCTTTTTCATGCACATCATGGAACAGGTGATCGATGCGCGCGGTGTTGAACATGGAACTGCGGCGCTTGATGCCATGTACCTCATAGCCTTTGTCCAGCAGCAGCTCGGCAAGGTATGCGCCGTCCTGTCCGGTCACTCCGGTAATCAATGCAATCTTTTTAGCCCGGTTCATTTCAATGCCTCCTTTTTGCGCGGCTATCTGCCGCATGCCCTTGCCGGCGAAAAAACCGCATGAAGCCGATGCTTACTCATGCTGGTTCTCCAACAAGCCTTTTTGTTCTGCTTCGAGTTTCAACTCCTCGATTTCTCCGCGTAACCGCTCGTATTCATGCATCTTGATTTGCAGGAATTCCGCCGTCATGCGCGCTTTCTGCTCGACGCCGTGCGGCGTAAGCAGGTAGGCATACGCCAGCTTGTTGTCGCTGTTGCGGAAATTGTTGACCTTCAGACAGCCCTTCCCGATCAGCGCGTTGAGGCAAAAATTAATCTTGCCGAGGCTGACCCCCAGCCGTTTCGCCAAATCTCTTTGGGAAAGACCTGGGTTATTTTCCAGTGTTTTGAGTAAGCCGTAGCTGGTAGTGTCGTCGAACATAAGGTGCGTTCAGTAGATGAACAGCCATCATTACAACAGCCATAGGCCGGTGATGTCAAGGAGCCTTCGTCGCCCTGCTAAAATGCGCGCCTGTTAATCACCGGATGAACATTGCCTATATGGCCATCAAAGCAACCGTCTTCAAAGCCGCCCTCCAGATCGCCGACATGGACAGGCATTATTACGCCGACCATGCATTGACTCTGGCGCGGCATCCGTCGGAAACCGACGAGCGCATGATGGTGCGCCTGCTCGCCTTCGCGCTCTACGCCAGCGAAGCGCTGGCTTTCGGCAAAGGCCTGAGCGGCGGCGATGAACCCGACCTGTGGCAGAAGGACCTCACCGGCGCGGTCGAATGCTGGATAGAGGTCGGCTTGCCCGACGAGCGAGTCATCCGCAAAGCCAGCGGACGCGCCGCTCGAGTCGTGGTCGTCAGCTACGGTCGCGCGGCGGATATCTGGTGGAATGAAAATCGCGACAAACTGCAACGCCAGAGCAATCTCACCGTGCTCAATCTTCCCGGCGAAGCCACACAAGCGCTCGCCGCTCTGACCAGCCGCAACATGCAACTGCAATGCACCATTCAGGAAGGGTATATCATGATGACCAGCGATGCCGGCATGATAGAAATTGAACCGAAGGTATTGCAGGACAGCTTCCGTCTTGCCTGATCGCCTCTCGCTACGTTTTTCAACACCCTACTAGGCCAATAGATGTCCGCAAAAATATCGCCCTGCCCATGCGGCGCAGCGGACTACGCCGCCTGTTGCGGCCGTTACCATGACGGCGCGCCCGCACCGGAGGCCGGATCCCTGATGCGTTCGCGCTACAGCGCTTATGCGCTCAAGCTGGAAGCCTATCTGCTTGCCACCTGGCACAGCAGCACCCGCCCCCCCGCTCTCGATCTCGCGGCAGACAACGCCAAGTGGCTGGGCTTGGAAGTGAAGAGGCACACTGCGGAATCGGCAGATCGCGCCGCGGTCGAATTCGTCGCGCGCCGCAAAACCGGCGGTCGCGCTTATCGGCTGCACGAGGTCAGCCGGTTTGTGCGCGAAAACGGAAGATGGTTTTACGTGGATGGCGAATTTCCGGACTGACCGGCCAGCGTAGAGTTCATTAACCCGGTGCGCCCAGCTTCTAAGCGCGCACGGCATTTCTCAATGTTTCTGCTAAAGTCGTGCCATGAGCAAACAAACCTTGGATCGCATCCTGCAATCGCAGGGTTTTGGCACCCGCAAACACTGTGCCGAACTGATCGCTGCCGGTGAAGCAGCCTTCAATGGCAAAGTCATCCGTGAGTATCGCGCCGCCATCGAGACGGATGGCTTGCAGCTCGCCGTCCATGGAGAGGCGTGGATCTTTCGCGAGCATGTCTACATCGCGTTGAACAAACCGGCCAATTTCGAATGTTCCCGCAAAGCCAGCCACCATCCCGGCGTGCTGACCATCCTGCCGGAGCAATTCACCCGGCGTGATGTGCAGCCGGTTGGCCGCCTCGATCATGATACCACCGGCCTGCTGCTGATGTCGGATGACGGGCCGTTCATCCACAAACAATCTTCGCCCAAGCATCACGTGCCAAAAACCTATGTCGCCACCACGCATGACACGGTCACGCCGGAACTGGTCGCGCAGTTGCTGGCCGGCGTGAAGCTGCACGACGAACCCGCGCCGCTGGCCGCGGTGACTTGCCGCGGGGTCGGTACCCACCAGATGGAAATTGTGCTGGAGCAGGGCAAATACCATCAGGTTAAACGCATGCTGGCGGCCGCCGGCAACCACTGCGTCGCGCTGCGCCGTTCGCAGATCGGCATGTTGAAACTCGATGATCTGGGACTCGTCGAGGGCGAATGGCGTTATCTTGATAAGGCGCAGCTGGCTTTGTTGGCGCCTGCCTGAATTTCTCATGCGGCGGCGGTGCGGAGTAGAATCCGTACTTGATCAATAAAGCATCCACCCCATAAATGTCTATCCAGTGGTTTCCCGGTCACATGACCTCGGCGCGTAAAAAAGCGGCCGAGACCATGGAGTTCATCGACATCGTCATCGAAGTGCTGGATGCGCGCGCGCCGGAAGCAAGCTGCAACCCGATGATCAGGGAATTGCGCGAGCACCGCCAGCGTCCCTGTCTGAAGATACTCAACAAGGCCGACCTCGCCGATCCAGCCGTCACGCAAGCCTGGTTGAATTTCTATAACAAACAGGAAGGGATCAAAGCCGTGGCGCTGAACTGCAAGAGCGCCAGCGACGCCGCCAAAGTGCCCAGGCTGTGCCAGCCGCTCGCGCCGCATCGCGACAGCACCCACAAGCCGTTGCGCATGATGATCATGGGCATCCCCAACGTCGGCAAATCCACTTTGATGAACATGCTTCTTAAACGCCGCGTCGCCAATGTGGGAGACGAACCCGCCGTTACCAAATCGCAGCAATGCCACAGTCTGAACGAGCGCATGACCCTCACCGATTCGCCCGGCCTGATGTGGCCGAAGATCGAGCATCCCGAAGACGGCCTGATGCTTGCCGCGATCCACGCCATCGGACGCAACGCCGTCATCGAAGAGGAGATTGCCGAATATCTCGCCAACACCCTGCTGGCGCGCTATCCCGTGCAACTCGCCGAACGCTTCGGTCTGGAAGCGGCAGGGCTGGACGGTATCGGCGTGATCGAAGCCATCGCCAGAAAGCGCGGCTGCCTGCTGAAAGGCAGGGGCGGCGCACCGGATCTGGAAAAAGCGGCAATGATCCTGCTGACGGAATATCGCGCCGGCAAACTGGGGTGCATCAGCCTCGAGACTCCCGTGACGCGCGATGCGATGCTCGGCCGGGCGCTGGATGTTTCTTAAGTGCGCCTGCATGGATGCCCAAGGCCGGTGGACGTTTGGCGAGATGGGCGGCTTGGTGAGCATGCTGAATCAAGCCTCTTGTTAGCCGCACCCTCGCAAGGTAAATGGTATTCAACAACACATCAACAAACGTGGCTATGCCAAAGGCAAGACGTATTTCTTGTTTGCGGATGATCCCCACATTGTGCGGCTCCTCTTCGGAACCCGGATGACAAACTTGATGCCGGCACAAAAAATATGGCGCGCCTGCCAGAAACGAAGAAATTGCGAGAACCGCATAAATTGCCCCACTCGCCCTGCGCCTGCCTGCGCGGCGATAATATATAAGATTTTCACGCGATATCCCCGCAGCAAGGCTGCGCGGAATTGCAAGTTATATTTTCAGGCGCCCGACGGCCCGGCCATGGGTTAGATGCTCTCTGATAATCTCATCGAGATCCTTTTCATCTACGTATGTGTACCAGGTGCTTTCCGGATATATCACGATGACCGGCCCATCGTCACAACGGTTCATGCACCCCGCAGTGTTGATGCGGATATTATTCTTGAGAGTGGAGATGCCGAGTTCGGCAACCTTGTTTTTCATATAATCGCGCGCCTTAAGCGCGCCGCGCTTGCCGCAACAGTCGCCGCCGTCAGTGCGTTGATTGGTGCAGAAAAAAACATGCTTGTCGTAAAAACCCATGGCCTACCTCGATTGAATGGAATGGAATGGAATCAGAATTATTATAATCTTTGCATAGACTGGCGACACCTCCGAGGCTTTTATACTCTGGTAATGTTAATTCTGTTCGGAACCAATACTTCGACCTCGCGCCAAGAGCACGGGCAATACAAATCCTCCAGCCATGAGTGCAATCCACTGCCTGACGGAGCACCTTGATGCCGGCTCCTTGCTTGATGGCACTGGCCTCCTTGCCGCGAGCGCGAATGCGCGCTGAAAAACCAAAGTCCCGAACCCTCTATCGAATTTCATCGATGCTGCGCCCCGATAAGGGACACGGCCTTTTAGGCGCAACCGCAGGCAGAGGGTGCATAGCCTTGCCAGCCGTATTGACCAGTTTCATATCGTGGCGGTTTGCGCGGGCAAGAACAAGCGTAATGACGACTGCTTCGGCCAGCAGGCTGTGCTTGACGCCCTGCTTGCCCCGATCCGTCGAATTCATCCCAATTTTTGAGTTCGAAAGCGTGGCCTTTATCATCACACCATACATCAGCAAACATGGTCGATTACCTTGAAACAGCCATATTCAGCCAGCCTTTCAGTCACCATCCATCGTCTTCGCCGCCCATCTTACCTCAGCCTCCCCTCTTCAATGTTTTGAGCGTGGATTACCGGCAAAATACTGCCTGCTGAAATACGCTCCAGGCAGTACCACCTATGGATGGGCAACCTTTCACCGCCAGACTCACGGGCATCAATGTTGATAATGCGCCCGTAACTGGCACAGTTTTCGCGAATGCTGCTGTCGCCGGAATTCGAGTATCCATTTTTTCATTCCGCCCGTCGCGTTGCTGGTAAACCGGCCAACCGTCACGCCAATAAGGTATAATGGCAGACTTATGTCAGATCCAGCAACAGTAACCAAAATCATGTTTTCATCTCTCAACCTCGACTCGCAGATTTTGTGTGCCATTGAGGAAGAAGGTTACACTGAACCGACGCCTATCCAGGCGCAGGCCATTCCGCAGATTCTGGCAGGCCGCGACCTGATGGCCATGGCGCAGACCGGCACCGGCAAGACGGCGGCATTCACGCTGCCGCTGTTGCAGCGCCTGCTGCCGCATGCCAGCACCAGCGCTTCGCCGGCACGCCACCCGATTCGCGCCTTGATTCTGGCGCCGACGCGGGAATTGGCGATTCAGGTCGAAAAAAGCGTTGAGACTTATTCCAGGCATGTGCCGCTGCGCTCCACCGTGGTATTCGGCGGCGTCGACATCAAAACGCAAAAACCCGCGCTGGCGAAAGGCGTGGAAATTCTGGTGGCGACACCCGGGCGCCTGCTGGATCACGTCGAAAGCCGCAACCTGATGCTCAACCAGGTGCAAATACTGATCCTGGATGAAGCGGATCGCATGCTGGATATGGGCTTCATGCCCGATCTCAAGCGCATCCTTACGCTGCTGCCCAGACAGCGTCAGACGCTGCTGTTCTCGGCCACTTTTTCCGATGAAATCAAGAAGCTCGCGCACGATTTTCTCGCCAATCCCGTCACTGTCGAAGCGGAACGCCGCAACACGGCAGCGGAAACCGTCGAGCAATCCGTGCTGATGGTGGATCAGGACAATAAATTCGGCGTACTGGCCGATCTTCTTCGCTCCCGCGGGCTAACCCAGGCCCTGATCTTCACCCGCACCAAACTGACTGCGGCACGGTTGGCGCGCAAACTGGACCGCGAGGGAATCCCCGCCGATGCCATCCATGGCGACAAGACCCAACTGGAGCGCATCAAGGCGCTGGATGCCTTCAAGGAAGGCAAGATCACCGCGCTGGTGGCAACCGACGTTGCCGCGCGCGGGCTGGATATCGACCAGTTGCCGCTGGTGGTCAATTACGAACTGCCAACCAACGCCGAGGACTACGTGCACCGCATCGGGCGCACCGGCCGCGCAGGCGCCAGCGGCGAAGCCATCTCGCTGGTGGATGGCGAAGAAGAGCGGCGCCTCGTGGAAATAGAAAAGCTGCTCAAGCGCAAGTTTACGCGCGAACGTGCGGCAGTTTCAGCTACTCCACGCACGGCCCACAGCCACCGGCATGCCAAACCAACCTCACCATTCCATGCAAAAAAAACCGTGGCAGATGACTGGTTCATGAAGCCTTACGAGCCCTCCCCGAGCGCCACAAAAGCTGAGGAGCAACCCCAGCACTCTCAGGACAAACCAAAAAAACAAATCGCTGCCTTGCTGCACAGGCCGCCAGAGAAACGCTAAACCTGCATTATTTGTGCTCTTGGCACAGGGCGCGCGGATCGAGCGCAAGAATTTCAGACGTACACCACCTTCACATTTTCCGCTTGCAGCAAATCGCGCAAATCGCGCAGCAAGTCGTCGTGCAGCGTCACCTGCCATGCCTCGCCGAGGCGCAATTGGCAGCTTGCCCCATCGCTGCGGTAGTGGATATGCACCGGGCATTTTCCGTCGCGATACGGGGTGAACATTTTCTTGAGCTGCGCGACGCTGGCCTTGCCGTTGCAGCGCAACGCCAGTTGCTGCGCGAAACTGGAGCGCGCCGAAGCGAAATCGAACAGCTCTTCGCCGCTCACGCGCACATTGCCGGAATACTCGTCCAGAGTGGCTTTGCCGCGCACCACCAATAATTCGTCCTCGCGTATCCAGGGTTTGCTGCGCTCATATTCCTCGTTGAACACGGTCATCTCGATTTGCGCGCTGCCGTCGTCCAGCGTCACCACCGCCATGCGCCCGCGCCGCGTCTGCTGGATGCGCAATCCGGCCACGATGCCCGCCAGCACCACCGGTACGCCGCGCCGCGAATTCGGCGTGGAGCCTCCGCCATTTGATGCGCCGGCGAATTGCGGCGTGAGGTCGCCCAATCTCACCTTGATAAAGTTCGCCAGCTCTTCCTCGTATTCCTGGTATGGATGCCCGCCGAGGTAAAAACCGAGGCTGGTCTTCTCGTTGACCATCTGTTCGCGCAGCCGCCAGCGCGGCACATCGGCATATTTAACAGTCAGCGCGACATCCGCCTCTTCATCGCCGAACAGGCTGTTCTGGTTTGCCGCACGCGCATGCTGGTCGGCGCTTGCCAAGGCGGCATCCAGCGTCGCCATCAGGCAGGCGCGGTGATCGTTGATGCAGTCGAACGCGCCGGCGCGGATCAACGCCTCGACGGTGCGACGGTTGACGATGCGCTTGTCCACGCGGCGGCAGAAATCGAACATGTCCTTGAATGCGCCGCCCTCGCGCGCCGCAACGATATTGCCGATGGCTGCCTCGCCGCTACCCTTGACTGCGCCGAGGCCGTAGGCGATGGTTCGCTCATCCACAGGAGAAAACGCATAACCCGAGCTGTTCACGTCCGGCAACAGGATGCGCAAGCCCTGCTGCAAGGCGTCGAGATAGAAGATGCGCACCTTGTCGGTGTTGTCCATGTCCGCCGACAGCGTCGCCGCCATGAAGGCCGCCGGATGATGCGCCTTGAGATAGGCGGTCTGGTAGGCCACCAGCGCATAGGCGGCGGCATGCGACTTGTTGAAGCCGTAGCCGGCGAATTTTTCCATCAGGTCGAACAGGTTGCCGGCCTGCTCTTTCGAGGTGCCTCCCTTGAGCGCACCGTTGACGAAAATCTCGCGTTGTTGCGCCATCTCTTCGGGTTTCTTCTTACCCATCGCGCGGCGCAGCAGGTCGGCGCCACCGAGGCTGTAGCCGCCGACGATCTGCGCCATCTGCATCACCTGCTCCTGATAGACCATGATGCCGTAGGTCTCGCGCAGGATCGGCTCCACCGCCGGGTGCGGGTATTCGAATTTTTCCCCGTGCTTGCGGCGGCAGAAATCCGGGATCAGGTCCATCGGGCCGGGGCGGTAGAGCGCCACCAGCGCAATGATGTCCTCGAAGCAGGACGGCTTGGCAAGCTTCAGCATGTCCTTCATGCCGCGCGATTCGAGCTGGAATATCGCGGTGGTATTGCTGGCCTTGAGCAGGTCATAGGTCGGCCTGTCGTCGAGCGGCATGGTTTCCAGCGTAAAGGGTCGAGGATCGGGGATCGGGGATTGAGCGGAAACCTCGCCCCGCTCCCCGCTCCCCGCTCCCCGCTCCTGAAGTCTCTTCACATGGCGCATCGCCCAGTCGAGGATGGTCAAGGTGCGCAGGCCTAGAAAGTCGAATTTCACCAGCCCGATCGCCTCGACGTCGTCCTTGTCGAACTGGCTGACCACGCTGGCCTCGCTGTCGGCGCAATACAGCGGGCAGAAATCGGTGAGCCGTCCCGGCGCGATCAGCACGCCGCCGGCGTGCATGCCGACGTTGCGCGTCAGGTCCTCGAGCCGTTCGGCCAGTTCCAGCAGTTCCGGCACACCTTCTTCGCGCTCGGCGATCGCGTTGATCTCCGGCTCCATCGCGCGCGCCTTGGCAAGCGACACCGGCTTCACGCCTTCCAGCGGGATCGCCTTGGACAGGCTGTCGCACAGCCCGTACGGGAAATCCATCACGCGGCCGACGTCGCGGATCACCGCCTTGGACGCCATCGTGCCGAAGGTGGCGATCTGCGACACGCACTGTGCGCCGTATTTCTTCTTCACGTAGTCGATGACGCGCTCGCGCCCGTCCTGGCAGAAGTCCACGTCGAAGTCGGGCATCGAGACGCGCTCGGGATTGAGGAAGCGCTCGAACAGCAACCCGTATCGCAACGGGTCGAGGTCGGTGATGCCGAGACTGTAGGCCACCAGCGAGCCCGCACCGGAGCCGCGCCCCGGCCCGACCGGCACACCGTTCTCCTTCGCCCAGCGGATGAAATCCGCCACGATCAGGAAGTAGCCGGGGAAACCCATCTTGATGATGGTCTCGGTCTCGAACGCTAGCCGCTCCCGGTATTGCGGCAGCTTCGCGGCGCGCTCTGCCGCGTCGGGATAGAGCAACGCCATGCGCTCCTGCAAGCCCTGCGCGGCTTGATCGCGCAGGTAATCGTCCAGCCCTTGCCCGCCCGGCGTGGGAAACTCCGGCAAACACGGCTTGCCCAGCACCAGGAAAAGATTGCAGCGGCGCGCGATCTCCACGCTGTTCTGCAACGCCTCCGGCAGGTCGGCGAACAGTTCCGCCATCTCGGCCTGCGTCTTGAAATACTGTTGCGCGGTAAATTGCCTGGCGCGGCGCTTGTCGTTCAACACATAGCCCTCGGCGATGCACACACGCGCCTCATGCGCCTTGAAATCGGCGGCGGCGAGAAACTGCACCGGATGGGTGGCGACTACCGGCAAGCCGAGTTTGGCGGCCAGTTGTGCAGCGGCGTGCAGATAATGCTCTTCGTCGGCGAAGCCGGCGCGCTGCACTTCGAGATAGTAGCGGTTGTTGAACAGTCCCGCCCATTCCTGCGCGAACTGTTTGGCCTGTTTTGCATTGCCGGACTGCAGCGCGCTGCCGACATCGCCGAGGTGTGCTCCGGACAATGCGATCAGCCCGGCCGTACCTTCGTGGAACCATTCGCGGCGCAACTCGGCGCGGCCGCGGTGCTGGTTCTCCAGATAGGCGCGCGACAACAGGCGGCACAGCAGCAGATAGCCCTCGCGCGACTGGCACAGCAACAACAGGCGGTAAGGCCGGTCGCGGTCGGTATCGTTGCTGATGAACACGTCGCAGCCGACGATGGGTTTGATGCCTTTGCCGCGCGCGCCCTGATAAAACTTCACCAGCCCGAATACATTGTTCAGGTCGGTCAACGCAAGGGCTGGCATACCATCATTCTGCGCGGCAGCAACCGCCTCATCCACGCGCACCATCCCATCCAGAATGGAATATTCGCTGTGCAAGCGGAGATGGACAAAGAATGGTTGCGGCATGATGGGAGTATAAAATTTCGAACGGTAATTCTAGCACCGCAGGAAGCACAAAAATTTCTTAACGGCGATTCAAAACGTTAGAATCCACACTTCGAATTTGTTGCAACCATTTCACGTGCATCCGCCACTCACCGCGCAACGCGAAAGATACCTGCTGTTCACCCTTGCGAGCATACAGTTCAGCCATGTGCTCGACTTCATGATCATGATGCCGCTCGGCCCGATCCTGATCAGCGCGTTCGGCATCAATACGCATGAGTTCGGCTTGCTGGTCGCGTCCTACAGCTTCAGCGCCGCGCTGTCCGGCCTGTTTGCGGCGACATTTGTCGACAGGTTCGAGCGCAAGCGTGTGTTGCTGACCGTATTCGCGCTGTTCGGCCTGGCGACGCTGGCATGCGGCCTGGCGCCCGGCTATGCATCGCTGCTGGTTGCGCGCTGCCTGGCCGGCGCATTCGGCGGCATGCTGGGCGCGCTGGTGCAGACCATCGTCGGCGACGTAATCCCGTTTGTCCGGCGCGCCCGCGCCAGCAGCGTGGTGTCGGCGGCGTTTTCGCTGTCAACGGTGGCCGGTGTGCCGCTGTCTTTGTGGCTGGCCAATTATTTCCATTGGCGCGCGCCGTTCATCTTCATCGCCACATTGGTCGCGCTGTTCATCCTCGTCGGCGCGCGCGTTCTGCCGGAACTGCACCATCACATCAGCGCGGAGAAGCAGGAACATCCGTTCGCTGCGATGTTCGCCGCGCTGCGCGACGCCAATCACCTGCGCGCCCTGCTGTTCTCCGCGCTGCTCATCTTTTCCGGCTTCACGGTGATCCCCTACATCACCATCTATGCGGTAGGCAACGTCGGCATCGCGCAGCAGGATATCCCGTACATCTACCTGTTCGGCGGCGCGGCAACGCTGATTACCGCGCGGCGCATCGGCCATTGGGCCGACCTGCGCGGCAAGACCAGAATCTACCGCTTGGTCGCTACCGCAGCATTGCTGCCGCTGCTGGCGGTGACGCATATCGGCGCCGCGCCGCTGTGGCTGTGGCTGGTCTGCACCACCACTTTCTTCGTGCTGGTGTCGGGGCGCATGATCCCGGCGATGGCGATCATCACCTCGGCGGCGCAACCCAGGCTGCGCGGCACCTTCATGTCGCTCAACGCCACCACGCAGGCGTTCGCGATGGGAGCGGCCACGACGCTGGCGGGCTTCATCATCACCCAGGACGCCAGCGGCCAGATCGTCGATTACGGCACGGTAGGTTATGTGGCGATGGCGGCGAACGCGCTGGCGATCTGGTTCGTCGCGCGCATCACGATGCACGACCGGCACGCCGTAGTGCCGGATATCGCGCCGAAGTAAAGACAGCGATGGAGCGGGTGAACGGGATCGAACCGTCGTATGCAGCTTGGGAAGCTGCCGTTCTACCATTGAACTACACCCGCACAGGAACGCTATTCTATGCCAGCCAGCGTGGTTCTAACAACAACTGCCTTGCCGGGACGCGCGTGGGCAACCGCAGCATCCTTCCAACCCGGCACTCCGCACCGCTCTTAATTCTTCCGGCTGCAAGTTCCTGCCTCTGTATCGGCTCGTTCCCGAACATCTCCCTTGCGGGTATCATTGCTGCTAAAATCTGCGGATGATTCAACCGCTTCAAGGCAAGAGTGCGATGTCGAGAAAACTGATCAAAATAAAACATCTGGTGCCGGGCATGTATGTCGACAAGATCGACTGCGGCATGCATGATCGCCAGCGCATCGGGGAAACCAGCAACTTCCTGATCGTCAGCCAGAAAGAAGTTGACCGTCTTGCCGCGCTTGGCGTCGCGGAACTTTACATCAACACGGAAAAAGGCCTCGATCTTACCGACGAGAAAGAGCTGCGGCGCGAAGCGAGCATGACCATGGTCGAACTGGCACGCATACGGAACGCGCAAACCGCCCAGACACCAAAAACACTGGCGGACGAACTTTACGAGGCGAGGAGCATCCTGGCGAGATCATGCACAGAGCTGGAAAATGCAATCGTCAAACTCCGTGCCGGCGAGCAAATCGATATCAAATCGTTCTGGCCGCTGCTCGATGAAATTTACAATTCAGTCAACGAAAGCCGGGACGCCATCGTCACGGTATGCCGCAAGAAAAAAAAGGGCGGTTACGCGCTCGAACACCTGGTCAGCCATTGCGCGTTGATGATAGCCTTCGGCCAGACGCTGCGCATGGAAAAGGACGCGATACTCGAACTGGGTCTCAGCGGCCTGTTCCACGACATCGGCAAGATCCGCATACCCGAGGCGATTCTCAATAAACCGGGAAAACTGACGGACGAAGAGCTGACTGTGGCCCAACAGCACGCCGCCTGGGGAGGCGAAATACTCAAAGACGTGAGTAATTTTCCCGAGAAGGCGATGGCAGTCATCCTTGAGCATCACGAACGAATCGATGGAACCGGCTACCCCAAGCAGCTCAAGGACAACGAAATCTCCCTGTTCGGCCAGATGGCGTCCATCGTCGACGTCTACGACGCGTGCATCTCTATCCGCGCCTACGGCGCCGCCGCCGACCCCTGCCAGGTGATCCGCCAGCTCTTCGAAAAGGCCGGAAAACTGTTCCACAAGGAACTGGTGCAGCAATTTATCAAGACCATAGGAATTTTTCCGGTCGGGACGCTGGTGCGCCTGGATAACGACAAGCTGGCCATCGTCATCCGCCAGACCAAGAGCCTGACACAGCCGATGGTGCGTATCGTATATGACCTGAAGCAAAACTGTTTCAGCACACCGGAAGACATCGACCTGTCGCGCCCCCGCCAGAAGATGATCAAAGTGGTCGGGCATGAAAAACCGGAAAAGTGGAACATCAATCCGTTCCGCTTCATTTCTCCTGAGCTGGCAGGCATTTAGCGCCACATTCAGCGACTGCCAGTCCGCTGAACCGCCACCGCAAGGTGTAAAATGCGGCGCACATTTTTGGCAGGCAAACATAGTGATCACCGTCAGCATCAACGGCAAGGAACACCAGTTTTCCGAGCCCATCAATATCGCAATCCTGATCGAAAAGATGGCGCTCACCGGCAAACGCATTGCGCTGGAACGCAACGGCAAAATCGTCCCGCGCAGCAGTTTCGCGGCTCAACAACTGGCGGACGGCGACAGGTTGGAAATCGTTGTCGCGGTGGGCGGCGGCTGAAGGCTACGTTTTTCAACATCCTGCCAAGAACAGGGAATAATCACATGAACGACAATTTGATCATCGCAGGCAAAAGCTATTCTTCCCGGCTGCTGGTCGGTACCGGCAAGTACAAGGATTCCGCCGAGACCCAAGCGGCAGTAGAGACCAGCGGCGCGGAGATCATCACCATCGCGATACGCCGCAGCAACATCGGGCAGAATCCCAACGAGCCCAGCCTGCTGGAAATCCTGCCGCCATCGCAATACACGCTGCTGCCTAATACCGCCGGTTGCTACACCGCCGAGGACGCGGTGCGCACCCTGCGGCTGGCGCGCGAGCTGCTGGACGGCCACACCCTGGTCAAGCTGGAAGTGTTGGGCGACCCCCAATCGCTGTACCCGAATGTGATTGAGACCGTCGCCGCCGCGAAGACGCTGGTGGCGGAAGGCTTTCAGGTGATGGTCTATACCTCGGACGACCCGATCATCGCCAAGCAACTGGAAGACATCGGCTGCGTGGCGATCATGCCGCTGGCCTCGCTGATCGGCTCGGGCATGGGCATCCTCAACCCGTGGAACCTGCAGCTCATCATGGAACGCGTGCAGGTGCCGGTGATCGTGGATGCCGGGGTGGGTACCGCGTCGGATGCCGCGATCGCGATGGAACTGGGCTGCGACGGTGTGCTGATGAACACCGCGATCGCCGCCGCGCAGCAGCCGGTGCTGATGGCCGGTGCGATGAAGAAGGCAGTGGAAGCCGGACGCGAGGCTTTTCTCGCCGGACGCATGCCGAAGAAACTTTACAGCGCAAGCCCGAGTTCGCCAGCGGCGGGGATCATCAGTTCGGCAAGCAGCTAAAAACCCTTTTCTGCAGACTGTGCAAAACGTAGGGCGGATGAGCGTAGCGTTAACCAGCGGCTTATGTCACCGTATTTTGGTGACTTAGCCGAATGGCTATGCAAAGCTATCCGCCGGGAATTCTGCGGGCAAATATGCCTTTAAACATCATGGCCGATACCACCGACCTCAGCAAACTTCATATCCGCAGCTACGTGTTGCGTCAAGGCCGCGTCTCGCCCGCGCAGCAGCGCGCGGTGGAAACGCTGCTGCCGCGCTTCGGCATCCCTTACGCCGCGCAGCCGCTCGACCTGGATAGAGCCTTCGGACGTATCGCACCAAAGATACTGGAGATCGGCTTCGGCATGGGCGAAAGCACCGCAACCATCGCGCAGACGCATCCCGAAAACGATTACTTGGCGCTGGAGGTGCATACGCCGGGCGTGGGCAACCTGCTCAAGCTGATCGACGCGCAGCAGATAACCAACATCCGCATCGTCCGCCACGATGCCGTGGAAGTGCTGCGCGACATGATCGGCGACGCCATGCTGGACGGCGTGCATATCTTCTTTCCCGACCCGTGGCACAAGGCGCGCCACAACAAGCGCCGCCTGATCCAGGCGCCGTTCGTCGCGCAGCTGGCGCGGAAGCTCAGACCGGGCGGCTACCTTCACGTCGCCACCGACTGGCAGGATTACGCCGAGCAGGTCTTGCGCGTGCTGAGCGCAGAGCCGCTGCTGGAGAACACCGCGGCGGGCTATGCACCGCGCCCGGAATACCGCCCGCTCACCAAGTTCGAGCAGCGTGGATTGAGGCTGGGGCATGGGGTGTGGGATTTAGTCTTTCGCCGCCAGGAAAATCTGTAGCAGGTCATTCAGGAAGCGCTGCCCCAGCGCGCTTGGCGCGACTCGCCGGTGATCCTGAAGCAGCAATCCGCGCTGCTCCGCTGCGGCCAGCTCGCGCCAGATGCCGAGCAACGGCAGGCTGGTGCGTTCGCCGAACAATACCTTATCGAAGCCTTCGTTCAAACGCAGCGCGTTCATCATGAACTCGAACGCCAGCTCGCCGCGCGGCACCTCATGCTCGCTCTGCAACGGAACGCCCTTTGCCGCCTGTTCCAGATAAGTCTGCGGTTGCTTGTGGCGCACCTGGCGCATCACCCTGTCGTGGAAACTCAGCTTGCTGTGCGCGCCCGCGCCGATGCCGAGATAATCGCCGAACTGCCAGTAGTTCAAGTTGTGGCGCGACTGTTTTTTCGGCAGCGCAAAGGCCGAGGTCTCGTAATGTTCGTAGCCGTGCGCCGCCAGCATCTCCTCGATGCGTTGTTGCATGCCGCTGCTCGCATCTTCGTCCGGAAGCGGCGGCGGGTTGCGATGAAACTGCGTGTTTGGCTCCAGAGTCAGGTGGTAGCAGGACAGGTGCTGCGGAGCGAATGACAAGGCAGTCTGCACATCCTGCAGCGCTTCATCGAGCGCTTGACCGGGCAACGCGTACATCAGGTCGAGATTGAGGTTGTCGAAATGCCGCTGCGCAATGGCGACAGCACGACGCGCTTCATCGGCAGTATGGATGCGTCCCAGTGCCTGCAGATGCGCATCGTTGAAACTCTGGATGCCCAGCGACAGCCGGCTTACGCCCGCGTCGCGGTAAGCGGCGAAGCGTTCCGCCTCCACCGTGCCCGGGTTTGCCTCCAGCGTGATTTCCGCGCCGAGATCAAGCGGCAGCAGCATGCGCACGCTGCGCAGAATCTCCGCGATGCTTTCGCCCGAAAGCAGGCTGGGCGTACCGCCGCCGAAGAACACCGTATAGACCTTGCGCCCCCATATCAGCGGCAAGGCCAGCTCCAGATCGCGGATCAACGCCGCGACATATTCCTTTTCCGACAGCAAGCCGCGCGCCTCGTGCGAATTGAAATCGCAATATGGGCATTTGCGCACGCACCACGGAACGTGGATATAAAGCGACAGCGGCGGCAAGGCACGGAAGCTGATGGCTTGTGAGCTGAGTGCGGCAGGCTGGAGAGACTGGATGGTCATGGTCGTGGAAGATACGGGAGCACCCAAAAAAACGATTGTCTCCGCGCGGCAATATTCCGGTAAACTGCGAAACAGCATGGGAAATATACTCGAACGGCCTGCTTTCTGCCATACGAGCTTGTGGCGGGAAATAATCATGGCGAGCACATGCTGCCTTGTTGCACTGATAACGTTGTAATATGCAATCCTGGTTACCGGGGCTTTTGGGTGAGCAAATAACCAATAGGAGCATGTTTATGCTGTCGAACATCATATCTATGCTGTCGAATATAAAAATATCCACGCGATTGTATGTTTTGCTTGGCATGATGGCTGGCGCGCTTTTGGCGGCAGGCGTTATCGCAGCATATGCGTTTCGTGAGAATAGCGGCCTGATTTACGCTGGCGTGGCGATAGCGCTGATTGCCTTGCTGGGGCTGGGTGTCATCATCGTTCGCGCCATCACCCTTGCCATCGATAATCTGCGCGACACCGTTTCGCTTATCCATAAAAACACCGATTTATCCCTCAGGGCCAAGGTTTCCGGAAACGACGAAATCGCGGAAATTGCACGAGCAGTCAACGGCCTGGTCGAAACCATCGGGCAAATGGTCAGTCAGGTGACGAGCAATGTTTCGGAAGTGTTCGATGCGACCATTCAGGTCGGCAACGCGTCGGCAGAAATCGCTGCCGGATCGCGCAAGCAGGCGGAATCCGCCCACGCTACCGCCGGTTCGGTAACGCAGCTTACCTCCAGCGTGCAGGAGGTTGCGCGGCATGCGAAGGATGCCGAAGAGTATACAGTCAAGGCAGAGGAGGTCGCCGCACACAGCGAGGCGGTATTCAAGGACGTTGCCTCCGGAATCGGCGACATCTCCAAAATTATCAGTGAATTTTCCCAATCCATTAACAATTTGCAGCATCAATCGGTCGAAATCGGCGAGATTGCCAAGGTCATCAAGGAAATTGCGAGCCAGACCAACCTTCTCGCGCTCAATGCGGCGATTGAGGCGGCGCGTGCCGGCGAATCCGGCCGCGGATTTTCCGTGGTGGCGGACGAGGTGAGAAAACTCTCGGAATCGACGGCATCCTCGACGGTAAAAATCACGGCGATGATCGGCGCTATCCAGTCTGAAACGCGCAACACCGTCGCCAACGTGGGAAAGGGGACGGCGTGGGCGGAGCAAAGTGCGGTGCTGACAGGCCAGGCGGAACATTCCATGTCAGAAATCCGCGAAAGCTTCCGGCAGACCCAGCAGCGCGTCAGCTCAATCGCCGCCGAAACCAGCGAACAGCGCGATGCCAGCGATCTTATTGCACGGAATGCGGAAAAAATAGCGGAAATGGCCGGGACGAACGATCTTGCGGTCAGGAAAACTTCCGTCACGGTGCAGCAGTTGTTGTCGTTTGTATCCAGCCTCCGAGCCGCAGTGGAAAATTACAAGACGAGCGATTTCGATGCGTTGCATGTCATTCTGGATTACATCAACCAGGGCAGGGGCAACGCGCTCCTCTCGATCAGCGCGCATGGCCCGGACGAGGCCAAAAAATACGCGGAAGCCACCGCTATCCTTGACGAAAAAGTAAAGCGCCTGTGGGCACAATACACATCTTCATCCACGACCCCGGATGAAGACCGGAAGGCGCAGGATTTCTGGGAGAAATGCCAGATTTACTGGAAATCCAGAAATTCCACCTTGAGCCTGGCGAGCGCCGGCGATTTCGAGGGCGCGCGCGACAATGCCACCAACGACGCGTCAGGAAAATACCGGGCGACGCGGGAGGCATTAGGTGAGCTGATGGTGCTTGGCAAGCGGTAAAAACGCGGAACCGGGGTGCAATGGACATTGCGCCCTATGCAACCTTCAATTTCTCCAGCAACACCCGTAGCGCCTTGCCGCGATGGCTGATGGCATGCTTCTCGTCGCGCGACAGCTCCGCGCTCATCTTTGCTAATTCAGGCAGCCAGAACAGCGGGTCATAGCCGAAGCCGCCTTCGCCGCGCTCTTCATGCGCAATCTCGCCGTGCCATTCACCCTCGGCGATCAGCGGCTGCGGGTCGTCGGCATGCTGCAGCAGCACCAGCACGCAGTAGTAATGGGCGCGGCGATCCGCCACGCCCTGCATTTCCTGCAGCAGTTTGTCGTTGTTGCGCTGATCTGCCTGCCGCCTCGCTAGCTCGCGAGAAACTTCTGGTGATGGGGGAGAGGCGGCATTGCGGCTGCTCCCGCAATCGGCTGGCTCCGCCAGTAACGTGTCGCAGCCACGCTCATCCCCGGCATAGCGCGCGGACAACACGCCGGGCGCGCCGTCCAGCGCGGTGACGCAGATGCCGGAATCGTCCGCCAGCGCGGGCAGCCCGCTTGCGCGGCTGACATGGCGCGCCTTGGCCAAGGCGTTTTCGATGAAGGTGAAGTGCGGCTCTTCGGCCTCGGTAATGCCGAGCTGCTCCTGCGTCAGCACTTCGATGCCAAGCGGTTGCAGCATGAACTGAAATTCACGCAGCTTGCCGGGGTTGTTGGAGGCGATGACCAGCTTCTGCATGGCGTTACTCCGCCAATGCGCTGCGCTGTTTTTCGACCAGCTGCACGATCCCGGATTTGGCCAGCTCCAGCAGCTCGTCCATCTCGGCGCGGCTGAAGGCATGGCCTTCGGCGGTTCCCTGCACTTCGACGAAGTGGCCGCTGCCCAGCATCACCACGTTCATGTCGGTGTCGCACGCCGAGTCTTCGAGGTAATCGAGGTCCAGCACCGGCGTGCCTTGGTAGATGCCGACGGAAATCGCGGCGATGAAATCCTTGAGCGGGGTTTCCCGGATTTTGCCCTTGCTCAACAAACCGCTCACCGCGTCGTGCAGCGCAACGAACGCGCCGGTGATGCTGGCGGTGCGCGTACCGCCGTCGGCCTGGATCACGTCGCAATCGATCACGATGGTGCGCTCGCCGAGCTTGCCGAGGTCGACTACGGCGCGCAGGCTGCGGCCGATCAGCCGCTGAATTTCCTGGGTGCGTCCGGATTGCTTGCCCTTGGCGGCTTCGCGCCCCATGCGCTCGTTGGTGGAGCGCGGCAGCATGCCGTATTCCGCCGTCACCCATCCCTCGCCGCTGCCCTTCTTGTGCGGCGGGACTTTTTCGTCCACGCTGGCGGTGCAGATCACCCTGGTGTCGCCGCATTCAACCAGCACCGAACCTTCGGCATGTCTGGTGTAGCGGCGGGTGATGCGGATGGTACGCAATTGATTGGGCAATCTTTGGCTGGGGCGCATGTTGAATACTCGATAGGGATGGTTGATGTAAGCAGTGCGGTAGAGGTCAGAAAATTTCCAGTACATGGCAGACGGGTTCGCTGGTGCCGTGAGCGGCTTCGCCATCTCCCCAGCGCATCGCGATGCCGGTGACGTTGTCGGCACGGCCCATTTCGCGCTCCAGCGCGCGCGCGACCAGGCTGTCCAGCACATCGGCAACGGATTTTGCGGCAAACGCCCCGGCCAGTTCCTGGTCGGTGAACGGCCCCCACAGGCCATCGCTGACGAGCAGCAGCACATCGCCGGATTGCAGCGCAACCGGTTTGCCCGGCTCCATGTAAAACATGTTTTCGATGCCGCCGAGGCAATTGGTGATCTGGTTGCGCTGCGGGTGGGCACGCGCCTCTTCGGCGGTGATCATGCCCCACTCGAACCACTGCTGCACCATCGAATGATCGCGTGTTCTGGCCAATACCGCGCCGTCGCGCAGCAAGTAAAGACGCGAATCTCCGGCGTGCCCCCAATGGATCTCGCCGTCCTGGATCAGCGCGGCCACGCAGGTCGACCCCGGAAAGCCGCCCATTGCCTTATCGTGCGCAAGCTTCAGGATGCGTTCGTTGGCGCGGTGCATGGTGCCGGAAACAAACTCCCCGGGGTCGCCGATGCGCGGCTGCGCATCCCGGCCGAACGACTCGACAAAAGTCCCGATAATCAGCTCCGCAGCCATCTCGCCGTGCAAATGCCCGCCCATGCCGTCCGCCAGCACCAGCAGCAACGCATCGCTGCTGTAGGCATAGGCGGCGCGATCCTGATTGTATTTGCGGTTGCCGATGTGGCTGGCCTGGTGTATCGAGAAATTCATGGGTGAACTTGGAATTGCACAAGCCGCAATCGTAATATAATGCGCCGCTCCAGCACAGCCCTTTATTTCGGAAGCCCTTGCCATGATCCTCAGTATGACCGGCTATGCCACTGCCAGCACGGAACTCGACAGCGGTTCTCTGATGCTGGAGCTGCGCGCCGTCAACCATCGCTATCTGGACGTCCAGTTGCGCATGCCGGACGAATTGCGCGGCATCGAAGGCGCGTTGCGCGAGGCGATCACCGTGCAATTGCAGCGCGGCAAGGTAGAGTGCCGCATCAACTATGCGGCACGCAACGCGAAAAGCGGCGCGGCGCTGAATCGCGAACTGCTGCAACAGCTTGCCGTTTGGAACAGGGAAGTGCAGGACGCGTTTCCGAATGCGCAACCCTTGAGCGTGGCCGACGTGCTGCGCTGGAATGGCGTGCTGGAAACGCCCAGCGCGTCGGCGGAAGAGCTGCGCGAAGCGCTGCTCTGCCTGTTGCAGGAAGTCTTGCAGGAATTCTCCGCGTCGCGCGCCCGCGAAGGCGAGAAACTCAAGGAGTTTCTGCTGCAGCGCGTGGACAAGATCGAGGCGCTGCGCAACGGCGTGATGCCACATGTGCCCGCCGCGATCGCCGCTTATGAGCAAAAGCTCGGCGCGCGGCTGCGCGCGGCGATGCAGAACGCTCCGGCACAGGAGGCCTGGACAATGGGCATCGGCGACGAGCGCATCCGCCAGGAAATCACGCTGTTTGCCAGCAAGATTGACGTGGACGAGGAACTGTCGCGGCTGGACAGCCATCTTGCCGAAATGCGCCGCATCCTCGCACAGGGCGGCGCGGTGGGCAAACGCCTGGATTTCCTGATGCAGGAATTGAACCGGGAAGCCAATACGCTCGGCTCAAAATCGGTGGATGCGGAAGTATCGCGCAGCGCGATGGAGATGAAAATACTAATCGAGCAGATGCGCGAACAAATTCAAAACCTGGAGTAAATATATGCCCGGAAATTTATTCGTCATCAGCGCACCGTCCGGCGCGGGCAAAACCAGCCTGGTGCATGCCCTCCTCAACATCAACCCGCAGATTGAGCTATCGGTCTCCTACACCACGCGCGGCCCGCGCCCGGGAGAACATGACGGCAAGGATTACCATTTCGTCAGCCGCGAGACTTTTTCCGCGATGGCGGAGCGCGGCGACCTTCTGGAAAGCGCGGAAGTTTACGGCAACCTGTACGGCACCTCGCAAACCTGGATCAGCCAGAAAAATGCCGATGGCCGCGACATTTTGCTGGAAATCGACTGGCAGGGTGCTGCGCAAGTGCGCCGGCTGTTCCCAGAATGCGTCAGCATTTTCATCCTGCCGCCTTCCATGGAAGCGCTGGAGCAGCGCCTGAAAGGGCGCGGCAAGGACAACGACGAGGTCATCGCCAGGCGCATGGCGGCGGCGCGCGATGATGTCGCGCATGTCGCCGAATTCGATTATGTTATTATCAACGACAACCTGAATGAAGCGTTGCGCGAACTCAATGCCGTGGTGCTTTCCGCCCGGCTGAGATGCGCAAGGCAATTGGCGCGTCATCAGGCCTTAATCAACCAGCTACAAAACCCGGAGTAAACCATGGCGCGCATCACTGTCGAAGAATGTCTCACGCAAATCCCCAACCGTTTCGAACTGACGCTGGCTGCCGCCTACCGCGCGCGCCAGCTGGCCAATGGCGCAAGCCATCTGGTAGAAGACAGCAACGACAAGCCCACCGTCGTCGCGCTGCGCGAGATCAGCGAAGGCAAGGTGGGCAAGGAAATCCTCAACCGCGGCCAGGCATAGCCTCGTGAATTTGCATGGCCGACGCAGATCTGCTTATCGAGGAAGCCTCTGCCTATCTTAAGCCGCAGGACGTCGAATACGTCCGTGAGGCAATTGCATTCAGTAAAACCGCACATCAAGGCCAGATCCGCCAGTCCGGCGATCCGTACATTTCGCACCCGATCGCCGTCGCACGCATCCTCACTACCCTGCACCTCGATATCCAGGCAATCATCGCCGCGCTGCTGCACGATGTGGTGGAAGATACCGAGGTCACTGCAGGGCAGGTTGCCGAAAAATTCGGCGGCCCGGTCGCCGAACTGGTCGATGGCCTGAGCAAACTGGACCGGATCCAGTTCGAAACCCGCGAGGATGCGGAGGCGGAAAATTTCCGCAAAATGCTGCTGGCCATGGCGCGCGACGTGCGCGTCATCCTCATCAAGCTGGCCGACCGCCTGCACAACATGCGTACGCTGGAATCCATGCCGCACGGCAAACGCGAACGTATCGCGCGCGAAACCATGGAAATCTACGCGCCGATCGCCAACCGCCTCGGCCTGAACGATATTTACCGCGAACTGCAGGACTTAAGCTTCAAGTACCTCCACCCCAACCGCTACGCGGTGCTGGCCAAGGCGCTCAAAGTAGCGCGCGGCAACCGCCGCGAAGTGGTCAACAAGATACTCGATTCGATACGGCAACGGCTCGCCGAATTCAACATCCATGCCGACGTGACCGGCAGGGAAAAAAACATCTACAGCATCTACAAAAAGATGCAGAGCAAATCGCTGGCCTTTGCCGAGGTGCTGGATATCTACGGTTTCCGTGTGCTGGTCAACGATTTTGCCGCCTGCTATGTGGCGCTGGGCGCGCTGCACGGCCTTTACAAACCCATTCCCGGCAAGTTCAAGGATTACATCGCCATCCCCAAGGTCAACGGCTACCAGTCGCTGCACACCACGCTGTTCGGGCCGTTCGGCACACCCATCGAGATCCAGATACGCACCCACGAGATGCACAGGATCGCCGATGCCGGCGTGGCCTCGCACTGGCTGTACAAGAGCGGCCATATTTCGATCAAGGATCTGCACAAAAAGACCCACCAGTGGCTGCAGGATCTGCTGGAAAGCCTGAACCAGAGCAGCGATTCCTCGGAATTCCTCGAGCATCTCAAGGTGGACCTGTTTCCCGACGAAGTGTATGTATTCACTCCCAAAGGCAAGATACTCTCACTGCCGCGCGGCGCGACGGCGGTGGATTTCGCTTACAGCGTGCATACCGACATCGGCAACCATTGCATTGCGGCCAAGGTCAATCATGAGGCGGTGCCGTTGCGCACCGAACTCCGGAACGGCGACCGCGTGGAGATCGTCACCGCGCCGTTTGCCAAACCGAACCCGGCCTGGCTGGGCTATGTGACCACCAGCAAGGCGCGCAGCCATATCCGCCACTTTCTCAAGACCATGCAATCCGGCGAATCCGCGAAATTCGGCGAACGCCTGCTCAACCAGGCGCTGCACGCGCTCGGCGTCAAGCCGCAAGACATGGACAAGGCACACTGGAACAAGCTGCTCAAGGACACCGGCGTGAAATCGCGCAAGGATATCCTGGCCGATATCGGCCTGGGCCGCCGCCTCAATCTGGTGGTGGCGCGGCAACTCGCCTGCATCGGCGAAGCCCTGCCGAATGAAGCGGCAACCAATGCGGCCATCACGATACAGGGCACGGAAGGCATGGCGGTGCAGTTCGCAAAATGCTGCTATCCGATCCCCGGCGACCCGATCATCGGCGTGCTCAAGAGCGGGCAGGGCTTGACGGTGCATACCCGCGACTGCGCGGCGTTGCATAAAGGGCGCGGTGGCGAACAATGGCTGGATGTGGTGTGGGGCAAAAAGATCCAGCGCCCCTTCGATGTCGCCATCAAACTGGTGGTCGCCAACCAGCGCGGCGTGCTGGCGAAAGTGGCGGCCGCGATCGCCGAAGCGGAATCCAACATTGAAAATGTCAGCTTCGCCAACGAGGGCGAATACACCGCGCTGCATTTCACGCTGGAAGTCAATAACCGCCTGCACCTCGCCAACATCATGCGCAGCTTGCGCAAAATACCGGAAGTGAAGCGGATCATCCGCTAGCTTGCCTCTTGCGCTCGCTTTTCGTAACCGGAAAGCTCCGCCAATTACCGGGCACATGAGGCAGGCCGGGAATTATGCCGGACGCAAGGCGTGTAGAGGGACACAAAAGGTTTACCGCAAAGTTTTGCTTCCCGGGCCGCTGAACTCTGCAGAACCCCGCTTGTCATTTACGGTCACATACCCGTTTGACGGCTGGCAATTGAGGCAATATGCTGCACTTTCGCATACTGGCAATCCGTTATTGCCGGACGCAAAAGGACTGCCCGGCTATGGACGGCTGGCGAGACGTATAAGAGCCTGCTGAAATCGGCTCTAATTGGAGACCCTATGAACCTGATGTTCTGGAAGAAGCAATCCGGCGGCGAAGCGGAATCGTTCGATACCGACGAAACCGGCTCGGACGCACCGGCAAAACAGGGTCTGGGTGCGCGCATAAAATTACGGCTCGGCGGCCTGGCGCAGCATTTCAGAAAACCCCCTGCATTTCGCGCAGGCGAAGATCATGCCCCGGATACGCAAGGTAGCCCTGAAACCGATCAGGAGCCTTCCTTCACGGAAACGCCGGCCAAGCCGGTACTGAGCATGCGGTTCAAATTGTTGATCATCGCCATGGTTCGCCGCTTCAGAAAAACGCCCGCATCCGCCGCCGGCGATGATCGGGAGCCGGACGAACAACCCGGGAATGCATTGGATGCTGAACCGGTACGCTCCAGAAAATGGCTGATCCTCGGCGGCTCGATCGGCCTGCTGGCCTTGCTGTCGGTCGGGATCTGGGCCATCTGGCCAGCCCCACCCCCTCTCAAAACCGTTGGGGAACCCGGCATGATACGACTTCCATTTCTTCCCGCTCCGCCCAGCCGGAGTCTGCCCCCGTAGAATCCAAAACCGAAACTGCGGCGCTCAAAAACGAGAGGGCGCCGGAAACCGAAATTGAAACGCTCAAGAAAGAAAACGCCGAATTACAGGCACGAATCGAAGCGCTCAAAAAGGCGCAGCAACCTTACTCACCTTCAGGCCGGCAAGCCGGTGGAAGCCTGCCCTCCTCCGCCAGCGGTGAAATGACAGTCGGCAGCAAGGATCCCAAGACCACCGCGATGTCGCTCAAGGAAGCCATCGAGGCCATGAACGCCGGCTCGGGCGATTTCAACAAAAAACCCGCCAAATGAACAAGCGGCGCAAAGCTAATCTCGCTCAAAATCGTCTGGCTTGGCTGGCATCCAATTAAACAAGAAAGAACACGACGACATGGCGAACATTCAGGCATTGACCCACCCGGAAATACTTGACTACGAAGCATTGCGCGAATTTGCGGATGCGCTGGCGGATCGCGCGGTGGATATTGAAAGGAACATGGCCAGATTGGGCAGCGATCCTGCCAACCGGGTGTTGATCGCCGATCTTTTCCGCTCCCTGCACAACATCAAGGGCGATGCCGCGCTGTGCAGGGTTGAAACGGCAGGCCTGATCGCTCACCCGCTCGAATCGCTTCTGACGCGTTTGCGCTCCGGCGAGATACTTTATTCGTCATTGCTGGGCGAGGTGATGCTGCTCGCGATAGACCGTCTGGAACTGGCAACCGAAGCGCTGCTGTCAGGCAGGCAGATAAGCCACTTGAAACTGCCGGCCCTGGTGGAGGGATTGGAACAAATGAGCCGGGCACCCCAGGCCGGCCTTGATCCTGCTGCGTCTCAAGTGATCGAATCGGTGACAGGATTCCGGCCACAATCCAATCTGCAAACTTCCGCCGGCAAGCTGCACGATCAGGCCGCACCCAAAGGCGGCATGGCGGCCGATCTGTCGTTTTTCCGTTCGCTTGCCGAACAATTCGAAACGCGCTCGCCCCTGTTCAGCGGGCGTACCGGACGCATACTGCACCTGGCGCTGGATACCAACCGGGCAGGTGGCTCGCCGGTGGATGCTTTGCAATTGGAAGCAGCAGTCTACATGCACGATGTCGGGATGATGTTCCTGCCGGAAGCAGTATGGCTCAAAACGGGCAATATGAGCAATGAGGAGCGTGTTATCATTCATGCTCACGCGGGCTTCGGCGCGGAACTGCTGGACCGCATGGAAAACTGGAAGGCGGCGGCGGCAATGGTGCGGCAGCACCATGAAATGCCGGATGGCTCAGGTTATCCCGGCGGGCTGCGTACGAACGACATTTGCCCCGGAGCTAAAATTCTTGCCATCGCGGACGCTTTCGAAGCGGTCACACTCAAGCACAGCGCGCGCGGCCATAGCCGCTCGGTGTTGCGAGCGGTGGCCGAAGTCAACGCCTGCAACAACCAGTTCGCGCCGGAATGGATAGAGCCGTTCAATTCAGTTGTCCGGCACATGGTCGAACATTAAATAACATGGGACATGCATTTCATGGAACCAAACAAGGACGCATCACCGGACATATCCGCCTTTCTCGCGTCGGCGGTACACGACATGAAGAACTCGATCGGCGTCCTGATCAGTCTTCTGGAAAACAACCTCACTGAACTTTGCCCGGACGCCCGGGAAAAAACGGCGCCGATGCTTTATGAAGTCAAACGGGTCAATGATAATCTGATCCAGATGCTGGCGATTTACAAGATCGGCAACCAATTCTATCCGTTTGACCTGGCAGAAAACTCCATTACCGATTTTGTCATGGAAATTTTCGAGCAAAGCAAGGCCATGCTGAATTGTTCCGGCCTTACGCTGGACATGGATTTCGATGAAGGACTGTCATGGTATTTTGACCATGAGCTGGTTGTCGGCGTGGTATCCCATGCATTGAACAATGCAACGCACTACACCAAGGACAAGCTGAGCCTTTCCGTGAAAGAGGAAAACGGTGAACTGGTAATACGGGTCGAAGATAACGGCAGCGGCTATCCCAAGAGCATGCTTGAAACCGGCAAGGCCATCAACGAAGGGGTCAATTTTGCTACCGGCAGCACGGGCCTCGGCCTGTATTTTTCGTCCATGGTGGCCAAGCTCCACAAAAACCGCGGCAAAACCGGCAACATATATCTGGAGAACGGCGGCAAATTCGGCGGTAGCTGTTTTATCATGCGCCTTCCATAGCAAGACCTATCATGAATATAAATTCCGATACCGCTGCCCTGTTCGCCGGCAAATCATTTTTGATTATCGACGATTTCCCGGGCATGCGCACTTTATTGCGCGAAATGCTCAGGACATTCGGCACCAAGAACATCGACACAGCCACCAATGGCAAGGAGGCCATCGCCTTGCTGGAAAAAAACAAATACAGCCTCGTGCTGTGCGACCATAATCTGGGCGACGGCATGAACGGGCAGCAAGTTCTCGAGGAGGCGAAACATCGCGACTTGATAGGCCTTGCGACGGCATGGATCATCATCACCGCCGAAAAAACCGCCGATCTTGTTTTTGGCGCAGCCGAGTATATGCCTGACGATTACATTATCAAACCTGTCAACGAAACCACGATGAAAGCCCGGCTGGAAAAAGTGCTTGCCAAAAAAGAAACGCTGGGCGATATAGAAAAAGCTGTGCTCGACAAGAGTCATGACCGCGCCATTTCTCTTTGCGACAAGGCGCTTGCGTCCGGCAAAGCCAACACCATAGAATTACAGCGCATCAAGACCGGCATGCTGCTGGCGCTGGGAAGGTATGACCGCGCCCAGCAGGAATTCGAACAAATACTCGCCAAGCGCGACATTTCCTGGGCCAAAACCGGCCTGGGCAAGACCTTTTTTTACAAAGGCGACATGGCAAGGGCGCAGCAGATTTTCCGCGAGGTCATTAACGATAATCCCGCCTACCTGGAGGCGCACGACTGGCTTGCCATGAGTCACGAAAAGTTGGGAGAACTTGAAGAAGCGCAGCTTGCGATGGCACGGAGTACGGAGTTGTCGCCAAATTCGGTCGTACGCCAGAAGAACCTTGGCGAGCTGGCGCATAAACGCGGCGATCTGGCAACGGCGGAAGGCGCTTTCCGCAAAACAATCAAGCTGGGCCAATTTTCCGTACACAAGTCGCCAACTGCCTATCTGGGCCTGGCCAAAATATGCTCTGAAAATGGCAACCCTGCCGCTGCCTTGCAAGTTCTGAAGGATGTCAACAAGGAATTTGAAAACGCCGAAACCAGCCTGCACGCCAAGGTGGTGGAGGGAATGGTTTACAGCAAATCAGGCGACATTGCCAACGCAAACAGGATTTCCAGGGAGGTTGCAGGGCTGGTGAAATCCGAAGATACTCAGCGCACTGCCAATGTCATGCTTGAGGCCGCCCAACTGTTTCTGGCAACCGGGAACAAGGAGGCTGCCGAAAATATCGCGCAATCCGTCGTCAAAAATAATCATGAAAATGCCGAGCTGCTGGCACAGGTCAACGATTTATACAGCCAGGCCGGCATGTCGGAAAAAGGCGAGGAACTTGTCAATAAATCCCGCGAGGAGGTTATTGCGATCAATGACCGGGGTGTGATCCTGGCCAAGGAAGGCAAGCTGGAAGATGCGATCCGTTTGCTCAGCGACGCGCACAACATGCTGCCGAACAACAAACGGATCATGATCAACCTGGCCAATATGGCCGTCATGTCCATGCGGAAAGATGGCCAGCGCAGCGACATGATGCAGATAGCCGACGAATGCCTGAAGCAGGTTGCCAAACTCGATCCCCAGGAGAAATGGTGCGCGCAATTACAGGCCGCGCTGGACGCCTTTCCCGCTTGACCGGATTTGCCCGGCAAGACAGAAGGCTTTGCTATGCGCTGCCCGGTGCTATGCGCGCTTGGAGGTTACCGAGAATTCGACAAGTTCGCCCGGGTTTTCGGAATAAGCCTGCCCCAGGCTGATGGAACCCGATCCCTGCAGGACCATTTCTTCGCGGGCGAGGCGCACCATATTCCCGTCGCTGAAACGGACATAGGTACCGTTGGTGCTCTGATCCACAGCGACAAATTTGCCGAAACGCAATTCGATGCGGATATGCTGGCGCGAGGCAAAGCCGTTCTGCACGATAAGGTCGCAGGTCTCTCCGCGCCCCAGAACCACACTCCGGCGTTCCTTGTTGACCTTGAGCAACTGATCGAGGTAACGCAAGGACATTTCGTCGATATTGTCCGGCGACTTGCGGAAGGCGGGAGTACCGATGCGGGTGCTCAGCATGTCGTCCATTTCCCATATAACAATGGAAATATCGAACTGTTCCTGCTTGCCCTTGAATTCGGCGCGCATGATCTGGCGCGTTTTCTCCCGCAGCTCGGGCGGCAGCGCGTCAACCGCTGCCTGCGTCGTCATGATCTGGCTGGCTCGGGTTATCGCGGCAACGCGCGCGGCGACGTTGACGGTATCGCCGAACACATCGCCAGCCTCGTGGATTACATCGCCATAATTGAAACCGATGCGGATATGCATCGGATGATCGCCTTCGTATCGAGTGCCTTCCACCGCACGCTGCATAGCACAGGCGGCATGCATGGCAGCTTCTGCGCTAGGAAAGGTGCACATGACTTCGTCGCCGATAGTCTTGACCAGCGTGCCATGGTATGTGGAGATTTCGCCTGTCATTGTCGCGATGCACTGCGCTATCAGACGGCGCGCCAGATTGTCTCCGAGGTTATCGTAGAGCGCGGTGCTGCCGCAGATATCCGCAAACAGGATCGCAAGTTTTTCTACACGCTGCGACATGCAAAACAATCAGAAATTGCCTGACCTCTTTTGATGTGACACAAAACCAAAACCTTCTCCTCGATGAATCGCGGCCAAGCCGGCGACTATTGCGGGTTATTCTACTTTCTTGGCGATGTCTTTGCCATATTTTGTTTCCTCACGCGCAAGAGGGTGCGCAGCAACGGCGTTGCTGGAATTTAAGGAATGGAATTAAGTGAGCTGGGATGCGTAAATTGCTCGCGATAGCGGGGCAATTAAACAATCTAGGCAACAGCTTGGCGGCATTCCCCTACATCGCCGGGAAGCCTGCTATGCGCCCGTTTTGGGGATGAGGTTAGTGTCCCGTTTGCTTGCGCAACTGCTGGATCGCGCGCAGTTGCGCAATAGCTTCCGCCAGTTCGGCTTGCGCTTGGGCGTAGTCGATGTCGGAAGCTCGATTCTTGATCGTTTCTTCCGCTGTCTGTTTCGCCTCCAATGCGCGCGCTTCATCAAGGTCGGCGCCGCGTATTGCGGTGTCGGCCAAGATAGTCACCACGCTGGGCTGCACTTCCAGCATGCCGCCTGAAACATAGATGAGCACTTCCTGATCGTGCTCCGGCCGCTTGATCCTGACCGAGCCGGGTTTGATGCGCGTCATCAATGCGGTATGACGCGGATAGATGCCCAGCTCGCCCATTTCGCCGGGAACCACCACTACTTCAGCCAAGCCGGAGAAGATGGATTCTTCCGCGCTAACCACGTCAACATGTACGGTCATTGCCATGAGTTTTCCTCTTTATTGGAGCGTCTTGGCTTTTTCGATCGCTTCCTCGATGCCGCCCACCATGTAGAACGCCTGTTCCGGCAGGTGATCGTATTCGCCTTCCGTCGATACCCTTGAAGCCCTTGATGGTGTCCTTCAGGGTTACGTACTTGCCCGGGCTGCCGGTAAAGACTTCGGCCACATGGAACGGTTGCGACAGGAAGCGCTGGATCTTGCGCGCGCGCGCCACCGCCAGCTTGTCTTCCTGGGACAGCTCATCCATGCCCAGAATCGCGATGATGTCGCGCAGTTCCTTGTAGCGCTGCAGGGTTGCCTGCACCTTGCGGGCGACGTTGTAATGCTCTTCGCCCACAACCAGCGGATCAAGCTGCCGAGAAGTTGAATCCAAAGGGTCAACCGCAGGATAGATGCCCAACGAGGCGATGTCGCGCGACAGCACCACGGTAGAGTCCAGATGCAGGAAGGTTGTCGCCGGCGATGGGTCTGTCAGGTCGTCCGCGGGCACATACACGGCTTGAATCGAGGTGATCGAGCCGGTCTTGGTAGAAGTAATGCGCTCCTGCAGGCGGCCCATTTCTTCCGCAAGCGTTGGCTGATAGCCCACCGCGGAAGGCATACGCCCCAGCAACGCCGATACTTCGGTACCGGCCAGCGTGAAGCGGTAAATGTTATCCACGAAAAACAGAATGTCGCGGCCTTCGTCGCGGAAATACTCTGCCATGGTCAGGCCGGACAGCGCCACGCGCAAGCGGTTGCCGGGCGGCTCGTTCATCTGGCCGAACACCATAGCCACTTTGGAGTCCGTGAGATTATCCAGTTTGATAACTCCCGCTTCCGACATTTCATGATAGAAGTCATTGCCCTCGCGAGTACGCTCGCCCACGCCAGCGAATACGGACAAACCCGCGTGCTGCTTGGCAATATTGTTAATGAGCTCCAGCATGTTTACTGTCTTGCCCACACCAGCGCCGCCGAACAGGCCAACCTTGCCTCCTTTGGCAAACGGGCAAACCAGGTCGATCACTTTGATGCCGGTTTCCAGCAGGTCGATGGATGGGGAAAGCTCGTCGAATTTCGGGGCCTTCTGGTGAATCTCGCGGCGTTCTTTGCACTGAATTTCGCCAACATCGTCGATAGGGCGCCCCAGCACGTCCATGATCCTGCCCAGCGTTCCGCTGCCGACCGGAACTTTAATCCCGCCGCCTGTCGCATTCACCACCATGCCACGGCGCAAACCGTCGGATGAACCCATCGCGATGGTGCGCACCACGCCATCACCGAGCTGCTGTTCCACTTCAAAAGTCAAACCAGCTTCGGCAGTCGATGTGCCTGCGTCTGCCAGTTGCAGCGCCTCATATACCTTGGGCATTTGATCGCGCGGAAATTCGATGTCAACCACCGCACCGATACACTGAACAATCTTTCCTTGATTCATTTTAAGATTCCCCGTCTAAATTAATTCTGTAATTTTCCGCCAGGCCGATTAGCCAATTGCCGCCGCACCTTGAAGATTTGGTCTCGTCATAACGTTCGCTGCGCTCACATTAGCCTCGCCCATCTTGCGCGCCGGCATCAACCAACTGCTGCCGCGCCAGCGACGATTTCCGAAATTTCGCGGGTAATGGCCGCTTGCCGCGCCTTGTTGTAAACCAGCTTAAGCTCGCCGATCACGTTCTTGGCATTATCCGATGCAGCCTTCATCGCCACCATCCGCGCGCTTTGCTCGGAGGCCATATTTTCCACGACTGCCTGGTAAACCAGGGACTCGATATAGCGTACCATCAGCTCGTCGATCACCTGCTTGGCATCCGGCTCGTAGATGTAGTCCCAGCTGCCCTCGGCAGTACCCAGTTGCCCGCCGGAAAGCGGCAGCAGCTGCTCGATGCGCGGCTCCTGCCTCATGGTATTGATGAAATGGTTATAGCTCAGGTAAATGGCATCGATTTCACCTGCCGAATAAGCATCCAGCATGACCTTCACGGCACCGATCAACTTTTCGATATGCGGAGTGTCGCCCAAGCCGGTCAGGTTGGATTTGACCTTGGCGCCGATACGCGACATGAATCCCAGCCCCTTGTTGCCGATCGGGCAAACCGCGATGCCTTTGCCTTCGCCTTCCCATTCCTTCATGCGGTTCACGGTAAGCCGCAGGATGTTGGTGTTCAATCCGCCGCACAGGCCTTTGTCGGAAGTGACCACAATCAATCCGACGTTGCCGATATTTTCGCGTTTCGCCAGGAATGAATGACGGTATTCCGGGTTGGCGCGCGACAGGTGCGCCGCGACATTGCGGATCTTTTCCGCGTAAGGGCGCGCCGCGCGCATACGTTCCTGCGCCTTGCGCATCTTGGCGGCGGCGACCATTTCCATGGCGCGCGTAATCTTGCGCGTGTTTTCCACGCTCTTGATTTTTGCGCGTATCTCTTTACTGCCAGCCATTCTTCACCCCGCCTCAGTAAACAGCCGTTGCCTTGAATTCCTCGATGGCTGCGGCCAGCAATTTTTCATTGTCTGCAGACAGGTCCTTGGTGGATCCGATTGTATCCATCAAGGCCTTATGCTTGGACTTGAGGTTTGCATGCAACGCAGCTTCAAAAGCCAGCGCCTTGGCGACCGGCACGTCATCGAAATAGCCCTTGTTCACTGAAAACAGCGTGGCTGCCATTTCGGGTACCGACAACGGCGAGTATTGCAACTGCTTCATCAGCTCGGTCACCATGCGACCGCGCTCCAGCTGCTTGCGTGTCGCTTCGTCAAGATCGGAGGCGAACTGCGCGAATGCGGCCAGTTCACGGTACTGCGCCAGCGCCAGACGCACGCCGCCGCCAAGCTTCTTGATAACTTTGGTCTGTGCTGCACCACCGACGCGGGATACCGAAACGCCGGCGTTGATCGCAGGGCGGATGCCGGCATTGAACAGATCGGTTTCCAGGAAGATTTGGCCGTCGGTAATGGAAATCACGTTGGTCGGCACGAACGCGGATACGTCGCCAGCCTGCGTCTCGATCACCGGCAAGGCAGTCAGCGAACCGGTCTTGCCCTTCACCTCACCCTTGGTAAATTTTTCCACATAGTCGGCATTCACGCGCGCCGCACGCTCCAGCAGACGGGAGTGCAGGTAGAACACGTCGCCGGGATATGCTTCGCGGCCCGGTGGGCGGCGCAGCAGCAGGGATATTTGTCGGTATGCCCAGGCCTGCTTGGTCAGGTCGTCGTAAACGATCAGCGCGTCCTGCCCGCGATCGCGGAAATATTCGCCCATGGTGCAGCCGGCATACGGCGCCAGGAATTGCATCGCTGCAGAATCTGAAGCGGTCGCTGCCACCACGATGGTGTAACCCAGTGCGCCATGCTCTTCCAGCTTGCGCACCACGTTTGCGATGGTCGATGCTTTCTGGCCGATCGCCACGTACACGCAGAACATGTCCTGGCCCTTCTGGTTGATGATGGCATCCACCGCCACCGCCGTCTTGCCGGTCTGACGGTCGCCGATGATCAATTCGCGCTGCCCGCGACCGATCGGCACCATCGAATCGATCGATTTCAGGCCGGTCTGCACCGGCTGGTCGACCGATTTGCGCGAGATCACGCCCGGCGCCACTTTTTCAATCTTGTCGGTCATTTTGGTGTTGATCGGGCCCTTGCCGTCGATCGGCTGGCCCAGCGCATTCACCACGCGACCGCATAATTCCGGACCAACCGGCACTTCCAGAATGCGCCCGGTGCACTTGACCGTGTCTCCTTCGGTGATGTGCTCATATTCTCCGAGTACCACTGCGCCGACGGAATCGCGCTCCAGGTTCAGCGCCAGGCCGAAGGTGTTGCCGGGAAATTCCAGCATTTCGCCTTGCATCACGTCGGAAAGGCCATGCACGCGGACAATACCGTCGGTCACGCTGACCACCGTGCCTTCAGTGCGCGCTTGCGTCAGCGCATCGAAATTTTCGATGCGGCTGCGAATCAAATTGCTTATTTCAGAAGGGTTGAGCTTCATCTGGATTTCCTTATCTTGATAAATCTTTTATCAGGCCAATGTTTAACATCAAGTCGCGCGTCTGCCGTCAGGCCAGGGCGTTTGCCATTTCACCGAGGCGGGTGCGTGCAGAGCCGTCGATCACCTTGTCTCCGGCGCGGATCACCACACCACCCAGCAATTCCTTGTTGACTTTGCAGGTCAGCTTGATTTCGCGCCCCATGCGCGCTTTCAGTGAACCGGCAATCTTTTCCTGTTGCGCCGCAGACAGCTCGAAAGCGGAATCCACCACCACATTCACGGTTTTTTCCGCTTCCGCGCGCAAGGACTCGAAGATGGCGGCAATTTCCGGCAGGATCAGCAGACGCTGGTTATCCACCAGCACCCTGACAAAATTGCGCTGCTGGATGTTTGCCTGGCTGTCCAGCAGACCCTCCATCAGGCGCTCGACTTGCGCTTTGGTAATCCGCGGATTCGTGGTTATAGCGCGAATTTCCGGATAACTGACCGCGTCCGCAAGGGACAGCAGTACTTTCGACCAGCCTTTCAGATCCGCCTTTTTTTGCGCCTCTTCAAATGCCGCCTGAGCATAGGGTCGTGCAGTGGTAATCGCTTCGGACATGGCGTTTAAATTTCCGCAACCAGCTTGTCGAGCAGGTCATTGTGCGCCCTGGCATCGATTTCGCGGCCAAGAATCTTGCCCGCACCGGCCAGTGCGATTGCCGACACCTGGGTACGCAACTGCTCCTTGGCGCGAAATACTTCCTGGTCGATTTCTGCCTTGGCGCCCGCAATGATGCGGTCAGCCTTCGACCTTGGCCCTGGTCTTTTCGTCTTCCACAATTTCGGATCCGCGTTTTTCGGCGCCGGCGATGATTTCTCCCGCCTTTTCCTTGGCTTCGCGCAAGATTTCCGCAGAGCGCTTGGCGGCCAGTTCCAGGTCGTGCCTGGCGCGCTCGGCATCCGCCAGGCCATCGGCGATTTGCTTCCTGCGTTGTTCCAGCGCAGCCATGATGGGCGTCCAGACAAACTTCATGCAGAACCACACGAACAGTGCGAACATGATCGTCTGGGCGAGAAGAGTTGCATTGATATTCATGCAAGCTTCCTTTCTTAAATTATGCGTTTACGCTTGGCGAGGATTACTTGCCCACCGCAAACATGACGTACATAGCGATACCGACAGCGATCATCGGCACCGCATCGACCAGGCCCATCACCACGAAAAACTGGGTGCGCAGCATCGGGATGAGTTCCGGTTGGCGGGCAGCGCCTTCCAGAAAGCGACCGCCCAGAATACCGATACCGACGGCTGCGCCAAGCGCGCCCAGACCCATCATCAGTGCGCCAGCGATGTACAGCAGTGCGTTTGCCATTTCCATTTTTATTTCTCCTGTTGATAAAAGTGAAGTTTATAAACCGATTTTAATAATGTTGATTTAGTGATGTTCCTGGTGCGCCATGTCCAGATAAACGACGGTCAGCGTCATGAAAATGAACGCCTGCAGCGTGACGATCAGGATGTGGAAAATCGCCCAGCCCAGCGACAGCAGAATTTGCGAGCCAAACAAGGTCACGCCGCTCATCGAAAAACCTGCCCAGGCGCCGCCCATCAGCGCGATCAGGATGAAGATCATTTCGCCGGCATACATGTTGCCGAACAGACGCAGCGCGAGAGAAATAGGTTTGGCGATCAGGTTGACCCCTTCCAGCAGCAGATTGACCGGCATGCCCCACTTGCCGAACGGTTGCAGTGTCAGCTCGCCCACGAATCCGCCCACCCCCTTCATCTTGACGCTGTAGTAGAGCACCAGCATAAACACGCCGATCGCCATGCCGAAGGTGGCATTCGGGTCGGTGGAGGGAACGACCTTGAAGAATGGGACACCCAGCAGACCCAGCAGGCCGGGAACCCAATCGATGGGAATCAAGTCCATCAAGTTCATGCAGAATACCCAGAAGAAGATGGTCAGCGCCAAGGGTCCAACCATGTTGTTCTTGCCGGAAAACGAGCCGCGCACACTGTTGTCGATGAACTCGAGCGCCCATTCGCAGAAATTCTGCAAACCGCCCGGCGTGCCGCTGACCGCGCTCTTGGCAACGCTGCGGAATACGAGCATGATCACTGCGCCCAGCAGCAGGGACATGATGAAGGTGTCGAGATTGAGCGCCCAGAAACCCATCGCCTTGGCTTCCTCGGCGCTATGCGCAATGCCCCAGCTGCCATCGGGCAATTGGCCATATGTCAGGTTCTGCAAATGATGCTTGATGTATCCTGCCGATGTATGCGCTTCACTAGACATTTTTAGTCACTATTTCTTCTTTAAACCTGCTCAAAATCAATTGGGCCGCCAGCAGTGTCGCCTGCCCCATCGCAAAACCGCCCAGCAAGGCGAGCGGCGATAATTTCAGTACTGCCATGCATATGCCGAGCAGCGCCACGACCGCCAGAAACCTTTCGGCGGCGTAAAAATACATGAGCCGTAGCTGATAATGCGCACCACTGGAATCATGTGCTCCAGTGACAGAACGTAAGGCCGTCCGTGACATTCTCCAAGCCAGCAAAGCTCCGTTGAGGGCCGAAATCAATCCCCCGCTTAACACCGCCAACGCAAAATACGGAGTGCTATTCGAGATGTAAGCAATACCCGCGGTAATCGACGCCATCGCCGCCTGCAGCCAGACCACTTGGCGCGCCATCTTTTTTTCTCTGGCTTCCACTGCGCAAAGGGTGGCGATTATAGTGGCGCCTGCCGGGGGTGTCAAACATTGTTGATCCATGTCAATAACCCTTTTGCGCGACTCATTTAACCCTTTTGAGCCTGTTGATAAATTCATCAAGCTGGTCATGGTTTGTGTATTCGAGAATCAGCTTGCCGCCGCCTTTGTTGCCCGGCCTGATTTCCACACGCGTTCCGAGGCATGCGCTC
This sequence comes from uncultured beta proteobacterium, assembly GCA_963828205.1. Taxonomy (GTDB): domain Bacteria; phylum Pseudomonadota; class Gammaproteobacteria; order Burkholderiales; family Gallionellaceae; genus Gallionella. The sequence goes on along the minus strand of CAWHDU010000003.1, from coordinate 851,256 downwards.
ACTTCTTCCTGCAGCCTCTGTGTATCGCGGCTGAGGTGCGCTTTTGGTTTATGCTTTTCCGGCTCCTGCGTCTGCTTCTGCACCAGCTTTTCCGCCTCGCGCACGGAAAGCCCTTCCAGCACGATTTTATTGGCCAGCAATACCTGCTGGGCGCTCTCCAGCGACAAGAGCGCGCGCGCGTGCCCCATATCCAGCTTGTTTTCCATCAGCATGTCCTGCACGGCTTTGGGGAGCTTTAACAACCTCAGCAGGTTGCTGGCCGCGCTGCGCGAACGGCCTACCGCCTCCGCAGCGACATGGTGCGTCATCTTGAATTCATCGATCAGGCGCTGCAGGCCAATCGCCTCTTCCAGCGGGTTGAGGTTTTCGCGCTGGATATTTTCGATCAGCGCCATCGCCAGCGCCGCATTATCAGGAACGCTGCGCACCAGCACCGGGACATGGGTCAGCCCTGCCAATTGTGCGGCACGCCAGCGCCTTTCGCCGGCGATGATTTCATAGCTGCTATCGGCAATTTGGCGCACCAGGATCGGCTGCATGATCCCCTGCGCTTTGATCGATGCCGCCAGGTCATTCAGCGACGCCTCGTCCATATGCGAACGGGGCTGGTACCTGCCCGGCTTGAGCAAGGCGACATTCAAATCGCGCATCACCTCGTCTTTTTCGCTTTTGCCGCCGGATAACAACGCATCCAGCCCGCGCCCCAATCCCTTGTTCAGCTTTGTTGCCATGATCGCTTCCCTTATGCCGTTGCAGCAGGTTGCGCTGCGTTGTTTAATAACTCTCCGGCCAATGCCAGATAAGCCTGAGTTCCCTTGGATAATTTGTCGTGATACAGCGCAGGCATGCCAAAGCTGGGCGCTTCCGCCAACCGTACGTTGCGCGGAATCACGGTGCGGTAAACCTTGCTGCCGAAGTGTTCCTGCAATTGATCCGAAACCTGCTGCGCCAGCATGTTGCGCGGATCGAACATGGTGCGCAGCAGCCCTTCGATTTCCAGCTCCGGATTCAGGTTGGCGCGCACCTTGCGGATGGTGTTCACTAGGTCGCTCAACCCTTCCAGGGCATAGTATTCGCATTGCATCGGGATCATCACCGACTTTGCCGCACACAGGCCGTTCAGGGTCAGCAAGTTCAGCGCCGGCGGGCAATCGATCAGCACATAGTCGTATTCCGCCGCGACAACTTGCAAGGCGTCGCGCAAGCGCGTTTCACGATGTGCCAGACCGACCAGCTCGACTTCCGCGCCGGCCAACTCCCGGTTGGCGGGCAGCAGGTCGTATTTTCCTGCTTCCGAACGTATCCGCGCCTCGGCTACCGTCTTGCCTCCCAGCAACACATCGTAGACGCTGGCCTGCAAATCGCGCTTGTCGATGCCGCTGCCCATGGTGGCGTTACCCTGCGGATCGAGGTCGATCAGCAACACATGCTGCTGGGCTGCCGCGAGGCTGGCCGCCAGGTTTACGGTGGTGGTGGTCTTCCCTACCCCGCCTTTCTGGTTGGTTATCGCTAGTATTTTTTTCATATTGCTCCGCTCCCTTTTTCTTGGTGCTTGTTCTCTGGGCATATTGCAATTACCAGGCTGCGCGCCGCATGCAGTCCAGGCACCTGTAACGGTATGATGCGCTCTACCCGGCATCCGTCCGGCACACCCACCAACTCCTGTTGTGGCGCACCCTTCATCGCCGCCCAACGCCCGTGCGGTGCCATCAGGTGGCAGGTGCTGCGCAAAAATTCCCCCAGCTCACTGAATGCCCGCGAAATGATCCCGTCAAACCGTTCCGCAGTCTGCCACTCTTCCACGCGTGTGCAGTAAACGCTCACATTGCGCAGGCCCAATTCGATAACCGCCTGTTGCACGAAGCCAGTTTTCTTGCTGTTGCTGTCCAGCAGGGCAAACTGCCAGTCCGGCTGCGCGACCGCCAGCACCAGTCCTGGCAAACCGGCGCCGCACCCCACATCCAGCCATCGTCCCGCCCACAGATGCGGCATTACCGCGAGGCTGTCGAGCAAGTGATGGCTCACCATCTGCTGCGGGTCGCGGATCGCCGTCAGGTTGTAAACCTTGTTCCATTTGCGCAGCAGCGCCAGATAATCCAGCAGCTTGCCCTGCGCACCCGCATCCAGCGTAATTCCCAATTGTGCGCTGCCGAGCTGTAATTCTTCGGCCAGACTCATGCGCGTTTTTGCGCCTGTTGCGTATCATCGCGAAAACCGCGCTTGATGTGCACCAGCAACAACGATATCGCCGCCGGAGTAATCCCGGAAATGCGCGCCGCCTGCCCGACGGTTTCGGGTTTGTGCTGATTGAGCTTTTGCTGCACCTCGATGGACAACCCGCGCACCTCGCGATAATCCATGCCCTCCGGCAAGCCCAGCGTTTCATATTGTTCGTTGCGCCCGATCTCATCGCGCTGCCGTTCGATATAGCCGTGATATTTCGCTTGGGTTTCCACCTGCTCTGCTACTTTTTCATCGGCCACCCCGGCGCCCGCACCGGGTAAGGTCAGCAGGCTGGCATAATTCACGTCCGGGCGGCGCAGCAGCTCAAGCAAAGAGTATTCGCGCTCGATCGGTTTGCCCAGCACGCGCGTAGCGTCCTCGGCGAACAAATTGCGCGGATTCACCCAAGTATTGCGCAGTCTTTCCTGCTCGCGCGCGATGGCCTCGCGTTTTTTTTCAAATGCCTGCCAGCGCGTATCGTCGACGATACCCAGCTTGCGCCCGATCTCCGTCAATCTCAGGTCTGCGTTGTCTTCGCGCAACTGCAAGCGGTATTCCGCACGACTGGTGAACATGCGATACGGCTCGGAAACGCCACGCGTAATCAGGTCGTCCACCAGCACGCCCAGATAAGCCTCGTCGCGTTGCGGACACCAGGCTTCCCGCCCGCCAGCTTGCAGCGCCGCATTCAGCCCGGCCAGCAACCCTTGCGCGGCCGCTTCTTCGTAACCGGTCGTGCCGTTGATCTGCCCGGCGAAGAACAGCCCATGAATCGCCTTGGTTTCCAGCGAGCTTTTCAGCCCGCGCGGATCGAAATAGTCGTATTCGATCGCATAGCCGGGGCGCAGGATATGCGCATTTTCCAGCCCCTTGATGGAACGCACCAAGGCCAGTTGCACGTCGAACGGCAGGCTGGTGGAAATACCGTTGGGATAGATTTCATGTGTCGTCAAACCTTCCGGCTCGAGGAAAATCTGGTGCGAGTCCTTGTCGGCAAAGCGCGTGATCTTGTCCTCGATGGACGGGCAATAACGCGGCCCGATCCCTTCGATCACCCCGGTGAACAGCGGCGAGCGATCCAGCCCGCCGCGAATGATGTCGTGGGTGCGCTGGTTGGTTTCGGTGATCCAGCAAGGCAACTGCTGCGGGTGCTGCGCAGCATTCCCCATGAACGAGAATACCGGCACCGGATCGTCGCCCGGCTGTTCCTGCATCACCGAATAATCGATGCTGCGCCCGTCGATGCGCGGCGGCGTACCGGTCTTCAACCGCCCTGCCGGCAGATTCAGTTCGCGCAAGCGGCGCGCCAGGCTGATCGAGGGCGGGTCGCCGGCGCGGCCCGCCGGATAATTGGCCTGCCCGACGTGGATCAGGCCGGACAGGAAGGTGCCCGCCGTCAGCACCACGGACTTCGCGGCGAAGCACAAGCCAAGTTGCGTGACCACCCCGCTCACCCGATCCTGCTCGAGCAACAAATCGTCGACCGCCTGCTGGAACAGCCACAGGTTGGGCTGGTTCTCCAGCCGCGAACGGATCGCCTGCTTGTACAGGATGCGGTCGGCCTGCGCGCGCGTCGCGCGCACCGCAGGGCCTTTGCTGGAATTCAGAATGCGAAACTGGATGCCGCTCTCGTCGGTGGCCGCCGCCATCGCGCCGCCCAGCGCATCGACTTCCTTGACCAGATGCCCTTTGCCGATCCCGCCGATCGAGGGATTGCACGACATCTGCCCGAGCGTCTCGATGTTGTGGCTGAGCAGCAGGGTCTTGCAGCCAGCGCGCGCGCTGGCCAAAGCGGCTTCCGTGCCGGCATGGCCGCCGCCCACCACGATCACATCGAAACTATCGGGAAAGTTCATGTTTCATCTGTCTTGAAAAGGACGCGCATCATACAACAGCGCTTCCGGAATCCCAACAGGCATGATAAAGGTCATGCCTGCGCCTCTCCCCAACCCTCCTACGCTTGCGTGGGAGAGAACAAACGACTTGCTGCGCAAATTTCACACATTAACCGCATTGTTTCACGTGAAACAATTAGCGTTATTTTCCAATGCAAAACCGGCTGAAAATCTCGCCGAGCAGGTCGTCCGGGGTAAATTCCCCGGTAATTTCGTTCAATGCACGCTGCGCCAGGCGCAGCTCTTCGGCGAACAACTCCGCGCTCGCCGACACCGTCTGCGCCTGCTCCAAATGGGTTTTCGCCAACATCAAGGCACGCAAGTGCCGCTCCCGCGCCATGAATGCGCCGCTTTCCTGTTCACGCCAACCTACCGCCTCCAGCAGCTTGCCGCGCAACTCTTCTATCCCGGCGCCCGTTTTGGCGGATACATTAACTTTTGCAGTGCCTGCAATCGGCGTATTGGCAGATAAGGCAGCGCTGCCGTCCAACAGGTCGATTTTATTGAACACCAGCAGCCGCGGGATGTCGGCAGGCAAGCCGGCAAGAATCGCTTCATCCCCCGCCGTCAGCCCCTTGCTCGCATCCAGCAGCAGCAAAATCAAATCGGCATGGTGCATCGTCTGGTGGGCACGCGCGATGCCCAGGTTTTCCACCGCATCCGCCGATTCGCGCAGCCCGGCGGTATCCATGATGTGCAACGGTATCCCGCTGATCTGGATCGCCTGGCGGATCACGTCGCGGGTAGTGCCGGGAATATCGCTGACCAAGGCCGCCTCTTCACCAGTCAGGCAATTCAGCAGGCTGGATTTGCCGACGTTCGGCTGCCCTGCTATGACCACATGCGCGCCTTCGCGCAGCAGGCTGCCCTGTTTTGCCGTGCTCAGCGTGCGTTGCAGGTGCATCCTGACGCTATTCAGCAAAACATCGCGGCGCTCTGCGTCGGCTGCATCAACCTCCTCTTCCGGAAAGTCCAGCATCGCCTCTACCAGCATGCGCAGGTGGATCAATTCGTCGACCATGCCTTGAATTGCGCTGGAAAACTCACCGCGTAGCGAGCGCATCGCGCTACGCGCCGCCTCTGTGGTGCTGGCATCGATCAGGTCGGCGACGCTTTCCGCCTGCGCTAGGTCAAGCTTGTCGTTCAGAAAGGCGCGGCGCGTAAATTCACCGGGCTGCGCCAGCCGCGCACCCAGATCGAGGCAACGCCGCAGCACCATTTGCAGCACGGCTGGACCGCCATGCCCTTGCAGTTCGAGCACGTCCTCTCCGGTGTAAGAATGCGGTGCGGGAAAAAACAAGGCGACACCCTGATCCAGGGTATCGCCGTTTTCATCTAGGAAATTTACGCAGGTGGCATGCCGCGCAACGGGCAGCTTGCCCAGTATTCCGCGCACCAGAGTTTCGAGGTGCCGCCCGGACACCCTTACCACCCCGATGCCGCCGCGCCCTTGCGCGGTGGCAATGGCGGCGATGGTATCAGCGTTTGGCTGCGGCAGCTTTGCTCTCATCCTCGGCAGCCCGGGTGATATACCACTGCTGGCCGATGGAAAGGATGTTGTTCACGATGGAATACAACACCAGCCCGGCGGGGAAAAAGAAGAAAATGATGCTGAAGGCGATCGGCATGATTTGCATGACCTTGGCCTGGATGGGATCCGGCGGCTTCGGATTGAGGCGCATCTGGATAATCATGCTCGCCCCCATGACCAGCGGTAGGATGTAATACGGATCGGCAGCCGACAAGTCGGTTATCCAGCCAAAAAATGGCGCGTAACGCAACTCGACGCTCGCCAGGATAGCCCAGTACAAGGCAATAAAAACCGGGATTTGCACCACCACCGGCAAACACCCGCCCAGCGGATTGATTTTCTCGGTTTTGTACAGCTCCATCATGGCTTTGTTCAGTTTTTCCCGGTCGTTGCCGCATTGCTGCTTGATCTTTTCCAGCTTGGGCGCAACCACGCGCATTTTTGCCATGGAACGATAGCTTGCCGCAGACAGCGGGAAAAACAGCAGCTTGATCAGGACGGTCAGCAGAATAATGGCAATCCCCCAGTTGTGCGTCCAGCTATGCAGCAGCGCCATGACCCAGAACAACGGAGCAGAAATAACGGTCAGCCAGCCGTAGTCAACCGTCAATCCCAATCCCGGAGCAATTTTGTCCAGGTTGGTCTCGGCTGGTCCGGCATATAGCGCGGTGCTCACCAGCACTTTCTGGCCAGGGTTGACGGTTTGCGACGGCAAGATCACCCCCACCGAATATGAGTCGCCGTCCAGTTTGCGCGTGAAATATTCGCGATGGGATTTTTCCTTGGGCAGCCATGCCGCAACAAAGTAGTGTTGCAATATCCCGATCCAGCCTTCTTCGGCCTGCTTGGGGTATTTGACTTTGCCCTTTTCTATTTCCGCAAACTCCACCTTTTGAAATTTCTCTTTGTCGGTATAGACCGCAGCGCCGACATAGGTAGGCAAAAATGCGGAACTGCCTGCCAGCGCGGCACTATCGCGAATCAACTGGAAGTAGCTGCTTGCCGCTACCGGCTGTTGCCCGCTATTCTCCAGTTCATAGGCAACATCGACCAGGTAACTCCCTTTGCGGAATGTGATCACCTTGGTTACCTTCAGCGCGGAATTGCCTTCGGCTTTCAGCCGCACCTGCACTTGCTCGTCATTCCCTGCAAGCACATACTGATCCTGCTCAGAAACAAACATGCTGGTGTGGTTAGGCAGCCCCGCCCCAAGCAGGCCGCTTTGCGCAGCATAATTGTGGGTGCCTGTGCCGCGATGGAAAAGCACCAGAGGCCTGTTTTTGTCCAGCGCATCGGGATGCTTCAACAACGCTAGCCGGCTGATATCTCCGCCGATAGTGCTGATTTCAGCCTCAAAAATATCTGTCTTGACGTGTATCGTCTTTCCTGTAGTTTGCTGGGTGGGTTGCTGAACAATAGCGGCCTGCGCAGTTGTGGCAGCTTGCTGGGTAGCCGGGATAGATGTGGCGGATGGCGTTGCCTGCGGCTTTGGCTGCGCTTCGGTCGCTGGCGCGCTCTGCTGAACATACAGTTCGGGGTGTTGATAACGTTGCCAGCCATCCCAAACCAATCCCAGCGAAAACACAAAAATTAAGAACAAAAAAAGTCTTTGCAAATCCATGATCGGGCCTGATATTTTATGGTGCGGGGTCGTATCCGCCTGGATTCCAGGGATTGCATCGCAGCAATCGTTTGATACCGAACCATCCCCCTTTTGCTACACCGTGTCTAGCCAGTGCTTCGCATGTATAGTGGGAACAGGTCGGGGTAAATCTGCAAGTTGGCGGCCGAAGCGGGCTGATCAGGTATTGATAGCCGTGAATCAGCTTGATCACAATTCTGCGCATCTATTTTCTACCCGGCTAAACAGCATTTTTAAATTGCCAGCTTGCGTACAGCGCTCTTGAAGGCAAGCGCTTCTCACCATCACAACCAGATCCAGCTTGCACAGCTTGATGTTGTGTTGGCGGAATGCCTCCCTGATGATTCTTTTCGCGCGATTCCGGTCTGTGGCGCCGGGCAATATTTTTTTGCCCGCAATTATTCCAAGCCTGGCGTTTTCCTTGCGGTTGCGCACAAAAAAAATCTTGAAGTGCCTATCCGCTATGCTTTCGGCACGAATAACATGATTAAAACCGTTTTCGCGCAACAACCGGTGCACAGCGCTAAATTTGGCCGATTGACTAAGCCGCAAGACCGATATTTAAACTGCGAGTCTGGCACGGCCCTTGGCGCGGCGTGCATTGATAACGGCGCGCCCCCCGCGTGTCTTCATGCGCACCAAAAAACCATGGGTGCGTTTTCTTTTGGTTACGGATGGCTGGTATGTGCGTTTCATGTTCTTTTCCTAGGTAAACTGTAAAGCTCGCTATTACAAAGCCTTGAAGCATAAGTGTCAAGTATATTTTACTTTCTTGCCTGTGGATAAGTTTGCGTTTGCACTGTAGAATGCGGCAACTTTTACTATTGCTGAACCATTCCCTACCTTACGTAATTATGCAGGCCATTTCTTTTTGGGATTCATGCCTCCGCTCGTTCGAAAAGAGCCTGCCTCCGCAACAATACAACGCTTGGATAAAACCATTACTCCTCAAAAACGAGAATGGATCACTGGTGTTGACCGCGCCAAACAGCTTTACCCTGAAACTTGTCCAGGAACGATTTTTACCGGAAATCAGCCGGCAGGCAGGCTTGGCCTATTCCCAAGTTCCACCCTTCGAATTTCGTGTTCTCGAAGCAGAGCCTCAGCCTAAACCCCTTGAAGCACCCCCGCGGAAAACTGCGGCGGCAGCTCACGATAACAAGCCGAAAGTTGAGGCTTCATTTCGCAGTTACGGAAAGCTCAACCCCAACCTTACCTTCGACAACTTTGTAACCGGCAAAGCCAACCAGCTTGCTTTCGCTGCCGCCACACAAGTTGCAGAATTGCCTGGTGCCTCTTACAACCCTCTATTTATTTATGGTGGCGTTGGCTTGGGAAAAACCCACTTGATCCAAGCAATGGGCAATCAAATCAAAGTCAACAATCCGCAGGCAAAAATTTGCTATATGCACGCAGAACGATATGTTTCAGACGTAGTGCGCGCTTACCAATCAAATAAATTTGAAGAATTCAAACAATACTACCACTCTCTCGATATCCTGCTGATTGACGATATTCAATTTTTCGCCGGCAAAACCAAAACCCAAGAAGAATTTTTTTACGCCTTCAACACACTTATTGATTCGCACAAACAAGTCATCATGACCAGCGATACCTTTCCCAAGGAAATTGCCGGGCTTGATAGCCGCCTGGTTTCGCGTTTCGGTTGGGGGCTTACTGTCGCCATTGAACCGCCAGAACTGGAAATGCGCGTTGCCATCCTGTTGAAAAAAGCCCATTTGAGTGGTTATGTGCTTGACGAGTCAGTAGCTTTTTTTATTGCCAAACACGTCAATTCAAACGTCCGTGAACTTGAGGGTGCCTTGAAGCGCGTCGAGGCATATGCGAAATTTCACCATCGCGTTATCAACATTGAAACGGCAAAAGAAGCGCTGAAAGACATTTTGATTGCACAAAGCCGGCAAATTTCCATCGACAACATACAAAAAACGGTTGCCGATTATTACCGCATTAAAATGGCTGACCTGCTTTCGAAAAAAAGAACGCGAAACCTGACCCGGCCAAGGCAAACAGCCATGTCGCTTGCTCGTGAACTGACCACCATGAGCCTGCCTGAAATTGGCAACGCTTTTGGCGGGAAAGACCACTCGACCGTTATACATGCATGCAAGATGATGGAAAACCTCAGGTTATCGGATACCACGATTGATGCAGATTATAAAATTCTGCTGCAAACTTTACGAGGATAACTAATGAACTTTGTACAGATGAAATGTTGATAACTCATGTTTAAGTGAGAAACAAATAAATTATCCACATTATCATTGCAACTTATCAACAACAATTCTCTGTAATTAATTGTTTGATATTCTAATGTATTAAAAGAGGTTTTTGGGTTGTTAACGCAATTTGGGTTGCTTTATTAGCTTTATTTAAAAGGTTTATATTATGTTTATTGAAAAGATAGATAAAGAAATCATACTTAAACCGTTACAGGTGGTTATTGGTATTGTGGAAAGAAAGCAAACATTACCGATCCTGTCGAATGTCCTGATTGAAAACCAGGACGGTAAAATGCGTTTTACAACGACGGATCTGGAAATACAAATAACCACAACCATTGATACCGGTACAAAAAGCGGACAAAGTACGTCTTTCACCGTCGGCGGAAAAAAATTACAGGAAATACTGAGGGTTCTTCCTGATCAAAGTAAAATCACCATCGACACCAAAGAAAACAAAGCGCTGATCAAAACGAATAAAAGCCGCTTCAGCCTGCAAACGTTACCCGCTCAGGATTTCCCAAAATTGAGCAATCAACTGGAAAATTCTAAAAAAATCGTACTGCCGCAAAAAGAACTGAAAAATTTACTGTTTTCGGTTCAATACGCCATGGCGCAACAAGACGTGCGTTATTACCTGAATGGCGTATTACTGATTGTCGACGGCAACAAACTTAAAGTGGTGGCTACCGATGGACACCGGCTTGCCTACAATGCCGGTGCTATTGAGGATCATCATGAAAAGCAGGAAATCATTCTGCCGCGCAAAGCCGTTACGGAGCTATCCAAACTACTGGCGGATAGCGATGAAAGCGTTGAACTGGAATTTTCACAACAGCAGATCAAGGCTACCTTTTCGGGTATTACCCTTATAACAAAGGTAATTGAAGGAAAATTTCCGGATTACGAACGCGTCATACCAAAATATGACAACCATCTCAATATGGAACGAGCCGTAATGCAACAAGCTTTGCAGCGTGCTGCAATATTATCCAACGAAAAATTCAGGGGCGTACGTTTTGTGCTGACTGAAAAAAATCTCAGCATCATCAGCAGTAATAGCGAACAAGAAGAGGCGCAGGAAGAAATAGAAACCGATTACCATGGCGATGCTCTGGATATAGGTTTTAATGTCAATTACCTGATGGATGGATTGAATAATATCAGCAGCACTACCGCCACTTTTTCTTTTGGTGACCCAAATAGTAGTATTTTGATGACTACCCCAGAGAAACAAGAATTCCGCTACGTAGTCATGCCAATGCGCATTTAGGCATTCTTTGGTGTTTCACGTGAAACAAACCAAACATCAGGATAAAAAATAATGAGTGAATATACTTCCAATAACATCCAGGTTCTGAAAGGGCTGGAAGCTGTGCGTAAACGGCCCGGCATGTATATTGGCGACACCAATGACGGCACTGGTCTGCATCACATGGTGTTTGAGGCGGTGGATAACGCAGTGGATGAGGCTTTGGCAGGACACTGCAACGAAATCAGCGTTATTATTCATGCGGATAACTCGATTAGCGTATGCGACAACGGGCGCGGTATTCCCACAGATATCCACAAGGAGGAAAACCGTTCCGCTGCCGAAGTCATCATGACTGTTTTGCATGCGGGCGGGAAATTCGACAGTAATTCCTACAAGGTATCCGGTGGCCTGCACGGCGTGGGTGTATCGGTCGTCAATGCGCTGTCTGAATGGCTTAAGCTGACCATTTTCCGCGACGGCAAGGAGCACTTCATGGAATTTCGCCATGGAGAACCTGTTGCCCCGCTGAAAGCGGTGGGCAACTCCAGCAAAAAGGGAACCATCGTTCATTTTCTGGCGGCTACTGAAACCTTTGGTCTGGTCGAATACCATTTTGACATTCTAGCGAAACGTCTGCGCGAACTGTCGTTCCTCAACAACGGCGTGAAAATTGCACTGATCGACCACCGCACCGGCAAGGAAGAAAACTTCGCGTTCAGCGGCGGCATCAAGGGGTTTGTCGAATTCATGAATCGCAACAAGTCGCCGCTGCATTCCACAGTTTTTTATGCGATCGGCGAAAAGGACGGCATTACTGCCGAGATCGCCATGCAGTGGAACGACTCCTACCAGGAAACTGTGCAATGTTTCACCAACAACATCCCGCAGCGCGATGGCGGTACCCACCTGACTGCATTACGTGCCGCGATGACGCGCACCTTGAACCAGTACATCGAAACCGAGCAGATGGCGAAAAAGGCCAAGGTGGAAACCACCGGCGACGATATGCGCGAAGGGTTGACTGCGGTGCTGTCGGTGAAATTGCCTGACCCAAAATTTTCTTCACAAACCAAGGACAAACTGGTGTCTTCTGAGGTGCGCCCGGTAATCGAAGATTTGATCGCGCAGCAAATGAGCGCATTCCTGCTGGAAAAACCCAATGATGCGAAGATCATCGTCAGCAAGATCATCGAGGCAGCCCGCGCCCGTGAAGCGGCGCGCAAAGCCCGCGACCTGACGCGCCGCAAGGGTGTGCTGGACGGCATGGGCCTGCCAGGGAAGCTGGCCGACTGTCAGGAAAAAGATCCTGCTCTCTCCGAACTGTATCTGGTCGAGGGAGATTCCGCTGGCGGCTCGGCCAAGCAGGGTCGCGACCGCAAATTCCAGGCGATTCTGCCGCTTAAAGGCAAGATACTCAATGTCGAGAAGGCGCGCTTCGAGAAACTCATTGCATCGCAGGAGATTGCAACGCTGATCACTGTGCTTGGTACCGGCATCGGCAAGGACGAATACAATGCCGACAAGTTGCGCTATCACCGCATCATCATCATGACCGATGCGGACGTGGATGGTTCGCACATTCGCACTCTGTTGCTTACCTTCTTCTACCGGCAGATGCCAGAATTGGTCGAGCGTGGCCATATCTACATTGCCCAGCCACCGCTGTACAAGATCAAGCAGGGCAAGGACGAGCGTTATCTCAAGGACGATCAGGAGATGAAAATCTATATGCTCAAATCCGCGCTCAATAATGCCGTACTGCACTCCGCCGCCGATGCTGTCCCGATCCAGGCAGACGCGCTGGAGCAGATCGCCAAGCAATACTTCCTTGCAGAAGCGGTGATCGACCGCTTGTCGCGCTTCACTGCGCCGGAGGCCAGCCATGCATTGCTGATTCTGCCGCCCCTGTCGCTCGAAGACATCAAGCAGGCGCAAACCAGCGCGCAACTGCTGGAAAATGCTTGCGGCGGCAGCATCAAGGTCGTGGTGGAAACCGACGAAGCGGGCGAACATCGCTTGCGTCTGGAAAAGCTGTACCACGGCAACTATTCGGTCAGCTATATGGATCGAGACTTCCTGAGAGGGAGCGACTACGTGCAGATTCGCCAGGCTGCGGACATCCTGAATGGCCTGATCAAACCGGGTGCATACATCGCCAGGGGCGAACAAAAACGTGCCGTGACCAGCTTCAAGCAAGCCATCGAATGGCTGCTCGAAGAAGCCAAGAAAGGGGTCAACATCCAGCGCTACAAAGGCTTGGGCGAAATGAACCCGGAGCAACTCTGGGAAACCACCATGGACGTGACCAACCGCATCCTGCTCAGGGTGCAAATTGAAGACGCAATTACTGCCGATGAAATATTCACCACGCTGATGGGGGATGTGGTCGAGCCGCGCCGTGCTTTTATCGAGAAGAATGCGCTGGGTGTGAAAAACCTGGACGTGTAAGAGGTACGATGGGAGCCCCAAGTAAAATTATCATGGTTTGATGGCAACATCAAAAGGTTTGCCTTGTATTAGATAACACTTTGAATTTGATATAAAACATTAAAAATGTCTACGTTAGCAACGTTTGCTCTTCATCGTTCACAAAAAATAATCGAGCTTGCCCCTGAAACATCGCCCATTATAGGCAATCGCGTGGAATTGCAGTTGCTCACCACATTGACATGCAACCTGAAATGTACCTATTGCTCACTTGGCGTGGGCGACATGGTCGGCTCGCAGGGCAAGGTTTCCTATACTGCCGATGTGCTGGATGCCTTCATCAAGAAACATCTTTCCAGACATGAGGTTTATGTCACCTTCTATGGCGGCGAACCGACCCTGAACCTGGATTTCATAGAAGAAATCATGGAGCGTTACCCCGCCTTCCGTTTCCAGCTCCAGACCAACGGTACGCTGCTGGACAGCCTGCCGGACAGCGTTCTGGCCAATCTTTCCAATGTCCTGCTTTCCATAGACGGCGGCGAGGCGATCACCGATGGTTTTCGCGGGCGCGGCGTATACCGGCAGGTGGTCAAGAATATCCAGGCGGTGCGCGACCGGATGAAGGGCACATTCACTGCGCGCGTGACCTGGAGCAGCGAGGAAACTTCATTCGGGGAACTGGATGAATTAGCGAGTACTTTCGATTATGTATATTTCCAGTTCGTTGCGGGCGAAGGTACTTATACGCCCGCCGCAATGGAGAGGAAAAAGACGGTGATCGCGCAACTGGTGGACAAATTTTTTTCCAGCGACGTGCTATATCCGATCATTCCGATCATGGGGATCGTGCGCAACAAGGTGCTGCCGTCGCGGGCGACCGAGTTGTATCATGGTAAAACCCAATGTCGGGTGTCCACGCACATTCTTAACGTGATGCCGGACGGCAAGGTTTTCCCTTGCCCCGACATGATGTACGCGCCGGAGATGCAACAGGGTGACGTGATCGCGAACTGGCTCAAGCCCAGCCCGCTGCAACCGCATTCCAACATGCCATGCAGCCAATGTGAAGCACAGCAGTGGTGCAGGGGTAATTGTCTGAAAAATCTCTACCTTGCCTATGTAAAAGACGACCAGAGATACCGTGAAAATGTTGTCGAGCCGATCTGCGAACTGGTCAGGTTCCTGGGGAGAGAAATCGACCGCCATGGCCCGCTTGCCTGGTACGCTAAAACGCCTCTGGATGTGCGCAAGACCCTGCGCGATTGCGAAGTCTACGAGTATGTGGAAATTATGCCTTGATGCCGAGACGATTCGCGCGCGATTTTAACAACATAAACACGACAGCGCGCGTCAATCCCTCGCTTTCTTAACGCCCTTATGAAACCGGTGGCAGCTAGTACAGGAACTGCTGATTTTACCTTTTTTGGGGCGGTCACCGGTATGGCATTCACGGCACTTTTCTATGGGCGGCATGGCAATCTCTGCGCTAAGTTTTGAATTCACTTTATCATGGCATTCAGTGCAATCAACCGTGTCGTGCTTGGAATGCGGGAATACTGCGCCCGGCTGATAATCGCGATTGATATGCAGCGGTGCAACCTTCCATTGGACATCGTTATTCCCGCCAGGTTCGATTTCATGGCATTGGCCGCACTCAAGGTTTTCCTTGAAAAACGTGGAGGCATATCTCCGCGCAAGGCCGTTGACACAGTCCAGCGTGCGCACGGTGGCATTTCCTAAATTGCCCGCTGGTTTGCATACCGCCATATTCCCTGCTGGCGAGTCAGCCAACCATTTGGCATACAATTCTCGCAACCTGTTCAGCACCTCGCGCTCTGATCCGTGCGGCACAACTTCCTCGACAGGATCCGTGAAATACTGCACGTGACATTGAGACTGCTGGCAGGTCTCTTTCATCGTCATGGTAGCAAAATGCGTTCCGGATTCCTCGATTTTGTGGCAGTCGCGGCACGCCATGACCGTATTGCCTTTGGGGGTCAATAAACCCTTCCTGCTCAGGTGTACCTGATGATTAAGCTTGAGGCGGGGTTTTTCGGCAAGTTTTCCCTTTGCGTCCTGCCGGACGCGAGTGCTAATTTTTCCGTCATGCAAAGTGATATGGAAAGGCGGATGGCTCGCGCCAAAATCAAGCACATTGTCAAGCGCTGTGTTGGCCTTTTTACTCTCGATATTCCCATGACAAGCAACGCATCTTGACGAGTCATGCAGTACCAGCCCAGCTTTTCCTCTGTGATCCTGATGGCAGTATGTGCAGCTCACATCCTTGAATATTTTTGTGTGTAAATCATCTTCCGCCAAGTGCTTGGCGACCCGTTTATGGCATTCCGCGCATGTTTCATCGGAAACGGCACGGAAAACCCGTCGATGGCAAGTAGAGCATTTCGCACCGAACGCGTCATGTCCCTCCGAGAATGGTCCGGGGTTCCATGAATCAGTCAAGGTAATGGTGAATGTAGATTGCCATTTGTCCAATACCGGTGAGACGCTCGGCAGCAACGGCAGCAACAGGAAAATGAAAAGGATGCAAGCCGCCAATCCAAAGCCCAGCTTTCGTTTGCTCAACTTCAGGGCTGCAAATGTGATTGGCGCGGCCCGGCATGCTTTCGCTGCATCTTGATCGGGTAGCGGTCGGATCATCTCCACCGACAGGGCGATATCCTTGCCGTCCGGTTTGGGTTCAACAATAATCAGATAGGGGCCGATTTCGACCCGCGTTCCATGGGAGAGTGCCGCACTCTGTGCAAAGAAGCCATTAATGTTGATGATGGCTTCATTTGCCACTTCAATGTACAGCGTCCCGTCTTCGGATCGCCGCACAGCGGCATGAAGCAGATTGACCCGATGATCGGGCAGATGGATTCTGCAGGCCGCGCCGCGACCGATCTCTATTGATTCGCCGGAAATGGCGCTTTCCTTGCGAACCGGCAAGCCCCGCTGGTTGCGTGTGACGTTGATCAATAGACAAGAGATCATTTGCGCTACCAGTAAAAAAATATAGCCGCGATATGCGCCAAGAGTCCAGCCAATAAGGCGATGGATAACGGCGCATGAAGATACAGCCAGAACTGCATGCGGGCTTGGAGCATGATTTCATTCCGCGCCCGTGAAACCAGCTTTTGTTTGCGCAAAAGTACGGAATACAGGTCACGCATTAATTTCGGCTGCTCATCCTTGATGAGTATTTCGCCAAGTAATTGTATTTTTTGTACAGCCAACCTCGTCGGGCAATCACGTTGGCTGCCACTTAATTGCTGGAGGAGGTTGCCGCCCAGTCGTGTTTCCTGTCGTGACTTTAATACCAGTGCATTCACTTCATCGGGCAAATATAGCGCGCGGATACGGGCCAATTCGTCAAGCTCCGCGATCTTGATCAACACTCTGTTCAACGTATCTTCACCCATATTTCGCGTAATCAGACTGGGATAATTCAGATATGCAAACACCCCGTAAAAACCGCTTGCAATGACCAGCAACATCAAAACATAGGTCAAGGTATGAACATTCCAGCCGAACTGGAAGCCGGTGTGCAACGATGCTAATACGATGAGCGAGGTTCCTAGGTACACATGCGCGGAAAGCCAGCCCTGCAACGACCCGCCGTAACGCCAGCTGTCTTTGGCATGGCGCTTTCTGCGTTCAACTTTGTGCCGTGCTGAGAAGTCGGTCCGATCAATACCGCCATCCTGTTTGTGCCAACTGCTTGCGGGCTGTTGCCTTCTATTCCGCATACCTGTGGCATGACGCTTGCTGATGCCATACCACATCTGCAAGAGTATAAGCAGCGCCGAAATAACACCCAGCGTGTACCCTAGCCAGGTTCCACCGTAATATATGCCGCCGGCTGGTTCAATAAAGGCATATGCGGCAATCGCTATCGCCACCAACATGCATGATGTTTTGAGATACCGGTAATTTCTGTATTTCATCAGGGTAGGGCGTTGCGTCATGTCCATTCGAGGCTCCGATGGTGTGTGTTCTTAATTGCCCTGCTCGACGAAGCCCAGAAAATCCTCCGGGCTGACGCGCAAAGCTGCGCCGGTAGGGCAAGCCCGGACACACGCGGACCCTGCGATAATATCCTTGCACATATCGCACTTTACGGCTTTTTTTTGGGGTTGTACTGTGACTTCATACGGATCTTCCAGGTATTTGTACCTGCCAGAGATTACCTGCCAGACAGAGAACTGCTTGTACTCACCCACGATAGACATTCGGATCACATCATAGGGGCAATTATTCTGGCAATTGCCGCAACCGATGCAACTATCGCCGATAAACACCTCTCCATTCACCGAACGATGAATCGCGTCAGGCGGGCAATCCTTCATGCAATGAGGGTGCTCACAATGCCGGCAGGAGGCAGGCACGTGAATTTGTTCATACGTTGGGCCGGCCTCGCGATTTAGTCGCGAAGTCCCATCATGCACATCGGCGCAAGCCGTTTCGCAATTGTCGCAGCGAATGCACCGCGAATAGTCAATCAGAAGCACATCCGTTGCCTCGCCCACTCCCTGATCCATCAGGAATTTGACAAGGCCGCTGGACTCGCCGGATGCCGCAGATTCAACCGAACGGACGCGCTCCAGATAGCGGATGCCAACTTTGCCGCGCATTGAGGAGTTTCGCTCCATCACCGCATTAAACCGCTTGGTCTCAAGCAAAACTACTTCAGTGGAGGACGCAGCGCGAACTGTCGCAGAACGCGGCATATTGGATTCCAGGGCCATCTCTCCGACATAGTTTCCCGCAGAGACATAGGCCAACACCACTTCTTTTCCCGCAATCAAGCGAGACACCGTGACCGATCCGCGCCGGATCATATACAACCCGTCCGGTTTGTCGCCCTCGTTAAAGATCACGCCGCCAACCGCATATTGTTTGAATTTGGCATCCATGACGAGATAATCAAGTTCGCTTTCCGGCAACGACGCATCCAGATAATTCCGCACTATCCGCTTGAGCGACACCTCATCCAGCCTGCGCTGTACGCCGCTTGCCGTCTGCAGTAACTTGAGCATCGAACGGCGCGGCGTTTCGACAAGCACGCAGTCGTCCCCAGCTACCACGGTGCCTGAGCGGCGGCGTCCGGAAAGCAGGCCCATTTCGCCGAAGAAGTCTCCTGCAGCCAACGTAAAAACAGCGGCTGCGCCATCCTTTCCCTCGACGTGAACGCTGACTTTGCCTTCCAGTATCGAGAAAAAACTGTTGCTATAATCATTACGCTTAAAAATCACCTCGCCGCGCTGTGGAACCCAAATCGTGCTGTCCAGCATGAGCTCGCGCAGTTGCAGCGTGGTGAGCGAAGCCAATAGCGGCTGGTTGCGTTTGATCAGCGCAATGCCCTCGCCAACCGATCGAATGCCTGGCGTTCCGGCAAATTTTTTCCACAACAAGGCTTCGTCAGCAGGCTCGACCGGATTTCCCCGAATGTATTCGACGACTTCATAACCCTGGTTCATTGCCTGCTTGATGAGCGGATATCCGGCCAATGTTCCCACGATGTATAGCCCCGGCACATTGGACTCATATTGCTCGGACAATTGCGGCACAGATGCCGGGTCGTTGTTCGGGAAGTGCACACCGAAGCTTTCCACCAGTTTGCGCGGCGGATTCGCTCCGAGGCGCGCGATGACGCGATGGCATTTGATCTGCTCCACACCTTGCGGCGTTTGTGCCACAAAATCGACTGCAAAATCATCTTCCGCAAGCGCATCAATGCGTTTTGCCCAGGTGCTGACACGCGTCTCGATTCTTCCCGCAGTGACGGCCGACATCAGCAGATGATAGTTGTTATCCTTGCAATTACTGAATTCTTCATGACAATTGATAAGGATCACACGGTTATGCCTGGAAAGCGCAAGGGCGTTTTCCACGCCTGCATCGCCGCCTCCGACTACCACAATCGTTTCGTTGTGGTATTCGTCAGGATCATCCAGTTGATATTGAACCCATGGCAAGTCTTCACCAGGCACACTCAGTTTGCGAATATTCCCCTGCAGCCCGATGGCGAGAACCACAGACTCGGCAGTCAACTTCTCGCCCGACAATAAAGTAATCCGGAAATCTCCACGTTGCCCGGAGATTGCCGAAACCGCCGCATTTACCCGTACGTTTACTTGATGCCTTGCGAGTTCCTGCCGCCAAGCCTCCAGTACGTCTTCACGAATTCCCGCACCGAAGCTCAATGTGCTGCGTAATGGCAGTTGCGCTGGCTCAGCCATCACCAGTTTTCTCTTCTGATAGCGGTGTATTGTGTTGGCGATATGCGGCGCAGCCTCAAGAAGAACATGAGAAATGCCGAGCTCTGCTGCTCGAGCGGCGGCAGACACGCCTCCAGGCCCGGCGCCAATAATCACGATTCTGAAATTCTCACTCATAATTCAGGCGTACCATGCCACAAAATATGGCGAAAAACCAGACTGGCTGACCGGGCAGAAAAAACCCATTCACAGCCCAGCATATCAATGGCCGATTGGAATCGCAGGTACACAGAACCATTTCATGTTAAGTATATAGCGCCTTCGCTGGTACGTCATCGCTCCACAGCCTGAAAGCGGGCAGTGTGTCCTTGAGGTGCGGCATAATGGCTGTGCGGATAACATGAAGTTCGCGTAGCGAGTTCGTGTCCCTTTCTCCCGCAAGCATGAGATAACCAGCGGCTAGCTCGACTGCGAGTTTAGCCGAATGGTCAGCTGTTCCACCAGAGTTATACATAGCGACATAAATCTACTGTGCGATTTGGGGGCGGGGTCGGGCAGTGCTCGCGATCCTCACATACTGCTGTGTATGCTCCGGTCGCTGCGCGCTGGCCTCCCCCACCCCCAAACCGCTCGCTACGATTTCTGTCGCTATGTATAGAAGAGGGGAAGCTGGCATGGCGAGCCATATCAGCGGCGGCTATTTACCATGCATGCTGGACTCATGCGAGCTCACGGTGGCGCACCAGCACTTGTTGACGTTGCTCGAAATACTGGGCGAGTTTTTCGGCGAGGTATACAGAACGATGCTGTCCGCCGGTGCAACCGATGGCAACAGTAAGATAACTGCGGTTATCGGCGACGAAACACGGTAGCCAGCGCTCCACGAAATTGCGTATATCGCCGAGCATATCCTGTGCGGCAGGAGTGTTTTCCAGAAATCTGATTACCGCCGCATCGTTGCCGGTGAGTGGGCGCAACTCCGGATTGTAGTGCGGGTTGGGCAGGCAGCGCGCATCGAATACCAGGTCGGCGTCCAGCGGAATGCCGTGCTTGTAGCCGAACGACTGGAACAGCAAGGTCAGGCGGGCGCGATCCAGATTGATGAATTGTTTGATCCAGGCGCGCAGTGCGTTGGCGTTGAGTTCCGTGGTGTCGATATGATGGCCGATGTTGCTGATTTCGGCGAGCAATTCGCGCTCCTGCTGAACGCATTCGGGCAGGGTGCGGCCTTGTTTGCCATTCGCCAGGGAAGCGGCATCGTTGAGCGGGTGCAGGCGGCGCGTTTCCGAGAAACGCTTTACCAGCGTTTCGGTCTGCGCATCCAGAAACAGCACATGCACATCCACACCTTGACGTTTGATTTGCTGTAACAGGGGCGGCAGACGCTGCACGCTGTTGGCGCTGCGCACATCGATGCTGACCGCAATGCTGCTGTAGCCGGCTCGCTGCAAGTGTTCAACGAGTGCGGCCAGCAACTCTGCGGGTAGGTTGTCCACGCAATAGAAACCGGTATCTTCAAGGGTTTTAAGCGCGACGCTCTTGCCGGACCCGGATAAACCGCTGATCAGAAAGAGCTGCATTCAGGCTTTCACGCTAATCGCTGAGCAGCAACTGATCATGCCGCGTGATGAATTCCTGCATGCTGTCGATACCGCGTTGTTGCATGACAAAATTGCGCGCTGCGGCTTCCACCAGCACCGCGAGATTGCGCCCCGCGACCACCGGAATGTTCACGGTGCGGATGTCCACGCCGAGAATTTCCTGATAAGTGGCGTTGAGCGGCAGGCGTTCCATTTGCGAGATATCTCCGCCCTGCGGGCGATGCAGATGTACGATGAGCTTCAGGCTCTTTTTGCGTCGTACCGCCGTTTCGCCGAACATGGTGCGGATATTCAATACGCCCAGGCCGCGCACTTCCAGAAAATCGCGCAACAGATCCGGGCAGCGCCCTTCAAGCGTATCTGGCGCAATGCGGTGCAGTTCAACGACGTCGTCGGCAACCAGCCCGTTGCCGCGCGTAATCAGCTCTAGGCCAAGTTCGCTTTTGCCAACCGCGCTCTCGCCGGTTATTAATACTCCAACCCCCAGCACATCGAGAAACACACCGTGGCGCGTGGTGGATTCCGCAAGTTCCTTGGCGAGGTAATGTCGGATCAGCCACATCAGGTGCACGCTGGGTTTGGGAGAGTAAAACAGCGGAATATGCGATTGATCGGCAAAGGCAATCAGTTCAGCCGGTATATTATCTGCGCCGGCAACAATCAAGCAGGTTGCGACGCTTTGCTCGATTTTCCTGAACGCGCCGTCGCGTTCTTCGGTGTTCAAATTGCGCAGATAATCGAGTTCAGTCTCGCTGAGCACCTGCACCCAATTCGGGTGAATCAGGTTGAGATGTCCGATGAGGCCGTTGTTGGATACGTGAATCTTGTCGCTGTCGATGATACGTTCTGTGCCATCCGCGCCAGCCACATGGCTGAGTTGCAGCCGTTGCTGCTTATCTACGAATAGCTGCCGGACGTTGACCTGGCTCATGGTAACCTTATGCCGCGCCGTTCCAGTCGAAAAATAGCTGATGGATGCTGGCGGCGTCTTCGCAGGCGAGCAGGCGATTGCGGAACTGCGCATCGCTGAACATCTGCGCCAGCTCGCCGAGGATTTGCAGATGCAAATCGGTGGCGCGCTCCGGAACCAGCAACACGAAAATCAGGTTTACCGGTTGGCCATCCGGCGCGTCGAACGGGATCGGGTGGGTGGTTTTCACAAATGCGGCGGTCGCTTCGCGCAACTTGGCGATGCGTCCGTGCGGGATTGCCACGCCTTGCCCCAGGCCGGTTGAGCCTAACTTCTCGCGGGTGAAGAGGCTGTCGAATACCTGGCTGCGAGCAATCTGCTGATTGTTTTCAAACAGCAGGCCTACGCGTTCAAAGACACGTTTTTTGCTGGTGGATTCGGAATCCAGCAGGATATTGTCGGGCAGCAGGACTTTGCTGATCAGGTTCATTTTGATGTTGGGCAAAAAGGGCGGTAGCAATACCGCCCGTGGTTATTCATTCCGCCGCGACATGCTTGCCGGAGTCATCATGGCGCCGCGCCGACAGCTTTTCCTTGTGTTTCATCACTTGGCGATCCAGCTTGTCCACCAGCGCATCAATCGCCGCGTACAGGTTCTCGTCCTCGCATTCCACGAACACATCCTTGCCGCTGATG
Organism: uncultured beta proteobacterium; assembly: GCA_963828205.1. Classification (GTDB taxonomy): domain Bacteria; phylum Pseudomonadota; class Gammaproteobacteria; order Burkholderiales; family Gallionellaceae; genus Gallionella. The sequence goes on along the minus strand of CAWHDU010000003.1, from coordinate 828,609 downwards.
TGTATGGTGGCTTCGGCCTTCTGCTTTAGTTTCTCAACGGAAAGAATGATGTTCACGTCGATCACATTGTCGAAATGGCGTTTGATCTTGCTAATTTTGCCGGTTGCGTAATCGCGGATGGCGGGTGTGATTTCCAGGTGGCGTCCGGTCAGGTGGAGGTTCATGTTGTGCTCCCTATATTTAGAGTGATTTACGGAGATTAACCGGGGGTATGTGCAAAGTTTCCCGGTACTTTGCTATGGTACGACGGGCAACTACGATGCCCTGTTGTGCCAAAATTTCTGACATGTGGCTGTCGGTAAGCGGTTTGCGTGTATCTTCTGCGATGACCAGTTGTTTGATCAATTCGCGTATTGCGGTAGAAGAACATGTGCCGCCGCTTTCCGTGGGCAGGCCGCTGCCAAAGAAATATTTGAATTCGTAAATGCCGCGCGGGGTCAGCATGAACTTTTGCGTGGTGCTGCGCGATACCGTTGATTCATGCAACTCCAGGGCATCGGCAATTTCGCGCAACACCAGCGGGCGCATGCCAATCTCGCCATGTTCGAAAAAATCACCCTGCCGTTCCACTATTGCTTGCGCTACCCGCAGGATGGTTTCGAAGCGCTGCTGCAAATTTTTGATCAGCCATTTTGCTTCCTGCAATTGCGTGGCGAGCTGCGAAAAATTTTTGTCGCCGCGCTGTTGCAGGATGCTGGCGTAAATCTGGTTCACGCGCAGTTTGGGCATGGCTCCAGCATTGAGCCGCGCACTCCATTTATTCCTGTGCTTCTCCACTATTACGTCGGGCACCACATAATCGGCGACACTCCGGTCAAATTCCGCACCAGGCTTGGGGTTCAAGCCTACGATCAGATGCTGCGCGGCGCGCAATTCATCATCTGTGCAATGCAGCAGTTTCTTGATCCTGGCAAAATCGTGCGCGGCGAGCGCGCTCATATGATTGCTCACCAGGCGGATCGCCAGATCGCGCTGCGGCGTGTCTTCCGGAAATGCCTTGAGTTGCAGGGCCAGGCACTCGCCCAGATTGCGCGCGCCAATGCCGGGCTGATCGAGGTGCTGCAGCTGCACCAGCGCGGTTTCAAGGTCATCCAGCGTAATATCGAGTTCTGCGGGCAGCAGTTCCGCCAGCTCGTCCAGATCCTGTGCCAGATAGCCGTTCTCGTCCAGCGCATCGATCAGCAAACCGACCACCTTGCGGTCTTTGACATCCAGCGAACTGGTGGTCAACTGGTTATGCAGATGCTCGCGCAGGCTGGCTTGCACGGCGGCTTGCTCGGGATAGGTTTCGTCCTCATCATCCGTGCTGTGCGCCGTGCCGCCGCCGGTATTCCAGTCCACCTGTTCGTTGCCGAAATCATCCGCGCGGTCTGGTTCGGGTTCGCCCGCATCGTTTCCATCGCGCGGCGGCAACGATGCAAATTCCGGAGAAAAAGCGCCCGGCGCGGATTCATCGGCCAATTCCAGCATGGGGTTTTCATCCAGCATTTGTGCAACTTCCTGATGAATGTCCTGCGTGGAGAGTTGCAGCAAACGGATAGCCTGCTGCAACTGCGGGGTGAGCGTTAGTTGCTGCGACAGCTTTAATTGAAGAGCCGGTTTCATTGCCTGGTGTCAGATCCGGAATACCTTCGCGTCATAGCTTGAAGTGTTCACCCAGATATACTTTCCTCACGCCCTCATTATAAATGATTTCTTCCGGCTTGCCTTCAGCCATTACCGATCCCGCGTTGATAATATAGGCACGGTCACAGATGCCCAGCGTTTCGCGTACATTGTGGTCGGTGATCAACACGCCGATATTGCGTTCCTTGAGAAAACGGATGATTTTCTGAATATCCAGCACGGCGATGGGATCCACGCCGGCGAACGGCTCATCGAGCAGGATGAAGCGCGGATCGGTCGCCAGCGCGCGCGCGATTTCCACGCGCCGCCGCTCACCGCCGGACAGGCTGATGGCGGGATTATTGCGGATATGCGTGATGTGCAGGTCTTCCAGCAATTCCTCCAGGCGGCTCTGCCGGTCATCGTCGGAAAGGCCTTGCAGTTCCAGCACTGCCTGGATATTTTGCGCCACTGTCAGGCGCCGGAAGATCGATGCTTCCTGTGGCAGATAGCCCAGTCCCAGGCGCGCGCGGCGGTGTATCGGCAGGTGGGTGATATTCCGCTCGTCAATAAAAATCTCCCCGCCATCGGCTGCAATCAGCCCCACGATCATGTAGAACGAAGTCGTCTTGCCTGCGCCGTTCGGGCCAAGCAGGCCGACCACCTCGCCGCTCTTCAGCGACAGCGAGACATCATGCACCACGGTGCGTGAACCGTATTTTTTATTGAGGCAAACCGCACGCAATTCACTCATCATGCAAACTCGATAAATGTTCCATAAAACTCGCCTCGCGGCGGTTGGCCCGGTTTTTTGGAAGCCGCGCTTAAAATATGCAGCGTCATGATCAGCATCATTTTGTGAAGACGTTCAATCTGCGGGCGGCAAAGTTTTGCTGGGTTTGATCAGCAGCACATCCGGTGCGGAAGGTGGTGCCGCATCTTGTTTTGGTTTGGGTTGAAGTACGGCACGCACCCGGTTCGGCTGACCCTTTTCCGCGCTTGAACCGCCGCTGTTCACCTGAAAAATTTCAGTCTTGGCGCTGTAAGTGATGTGCTCGCCGCGGACTTCATCCATATTGCGCTTGAGGCGCGCCTGCGCGTAGAAATCCACCGTCTCGGCCCGCGTGTCATATTCGATACGTTCGCCATACCCTTCCACATATTCATCCAGCCCCTCGCGCTTCTGCCGGAAGCTGGCGGTGTTACCATAAGCCGTGCCGTGCTTGAAACCTTCCTTGTCCTGCTTCACAACAATCCTGTCGCCGCGTATCAGCATCGTGCCTTGGGTCAGCCTCACGTTGCCGGTGAATGTGCTGATCTGCTGCGCATCGTCTATCAACACCTGATCAGCCTCAAGGTGCACCGGCTTGTCGCGGTCGGCATGTTCGGCGAAGCAGGTTGTGGCCCAGAGCGGCAGCAGAAAGGCCGGCAACAATAAAATTGCTGGCAGAGGCTTATTTTTTACCGGGCACATGTTCGCTTCTTACCTGGGAAAGCAGTTTCAGGGTACGCGCCTTGTTGTCCATTTCCAATCCTGTCGCATGCACGGTATTGTGCGCATCCACCATAGTAACGGCACGGTCGGTATCCACCCAGTCCCGATCCGGGACGATGTGCAGATATTCCGTATGCAGCGAGAGCTCCTCTTGCCGCACACTCGCCTCGCGCAGCACTTCAACATCGTTATGCAGGAACACTTCGTCACCCTTGCTGGAAACGGCTCCTTGCCTGGCGATGAGGTGTATTACCGGGTGCTCGGCAGACAGTATGGCAAGGCGCGGCACATCCAGCACGGTGCTGTCGTCGTCCGGGTAATGCTGCATTTTTTTTGCTGCCATGATGAAACGCGGCGCCCCCTGTTTGTTCAGCTTGATAGCGGAAAAGTTTTCCATAATGGCATCGGGATCGTGGCGTTTGCCGCCATCCGGTTTGACCTGCTCCGACCGTACCTGCTGGTTCAGCCAATAAGCGGCTCCCAGCAAGACGAGCAATGGCAGCAGCGGTAGCCAATGACGGGCGCGTGAGGCAAAGGTCATTGCAAATACTGCGCCAGTTGCGCATCCAGCGTACCTTGTGCCGACATGATCAGCTCGCAGGCTTCGCGCACCGCGCCATGCCCGCCGCTGCACTGCGTCACATAGTCGGAATGTTCGCGCACCAGTTGCGGGGATTCAGGTACGCTGATCGACAGCCCGACATGGCGCATCACCGTCAGGTCGACCACGTCATCGCCCATATAGGCGGCCGCATCGCGCGGCAGATCGAGCCTGTCGAGCAACGCGACCATTGTTTCGAGCTTGTTTTCCGCGCCCTGAAAAACAAGTTCGATGCCAAGATTCTGCGCGCGCGCCGCGACGCAGCGCGAAGTTCGCCCGGTGATGATGGCAACCTTTACCCCGCTGGCGTACAGCATTTTCAATCCGTGCCCGTCCAGCGAATTGAAACGTTTGAATTCCTCGCCTGAATCGGACAGGAACAGACCGCCATCGGTCATAACGCCATCTACGTCAAAGGCCATCAGGCGGATCAGTTTGGCGCGGCTCAATAGCATATCGTCCTCCTCTAAATGATCTTGGCATGCAACAGGTCGTGCATGTTGAGCGCGCCGATCAGCTTATGATCCCCGTCCACTACCAGTATCTGGCTGATATTGTATTGCTCCATCACCTGCACCGCTTCGGCGGCCAGCGCGTCCGGACCGATACAGCGCGGGTTAACGGACATCACGCTATGTACCGGTGTGGCGTTGAAATCCAGCCTCTTTTCCAGTGTGCGCCGCAAATCGCCGTCGGTATAAATGCCCAGCACACGCTGGCTGGCTTCCACGATGGCGGTCATGCCTACGCCTTTTTTTGAAATTTCCAGAACCGCATCGCTCAGCATCGCACTTTCACGCACCGCCGGTATGCGTTCTCCGCTGCGCATGATATCGCGCACATGGGTGAGCAAACGCCGCCCCAGATAGCCGCCCGGGTGCGAGCGGGCAAAATCTTCCGCACCGAATCCTTTGGCATCCAGCAATGCCACCGCCAGCGCGTCGCCCAACGCCAGCGCCGCCGTGGTGCTGGCGGTGGGCGCAAGCCCCATCGGGCAAGCCTCTTTGTCCACCGCCGCATTGAGATGCACGTCGGCCGCCTGCGCCAGGCTGGAGGCGGGCTGTCCGGTCATGCTGATAAGCTTGGCGCCTTGCCGCTTGATAACCGGCAAGATGGTCATCAGTTCCTCGCTCTCGCCGGAATAAGATAGCGCGATGATGACATCCTTGCTGGTGATCATACCCAGGTCGCCGTGGCTGGCTTCGCCGGGATGCACGAAATAAGCGGGTGTGCCGGTGCTGGACATGGTCGCGGCGATCTTGCGCGCGATATGCCCGGATTTGCCCATGCCGCTGACAATGACGCGCCCCTCGCAGCGCAGAATCACATCCAGCGCGCGCAGAAAATCATTATCGAGGCGCGCAACGAGCGCCTGAACGGCGGAGGCCTCGATGCTTAAGACTTCGCGTGCAAGATCAAGCGCGCGCGGCGCGGCAGAAATGTGCTTATTCATGCGGCTCATTATAACAGCGAGGGTTTTTCGGGTTTATGTGTCATTATTCACATTTTTTAAACGCTGCATCATGGTCACATAGCGTTGCAACAAGATGTTGGAGGCGTTATTGAGGTTCTTGAATTCGCAACCGACTTGCAATGCTGTTTGCCCCGGTTGCGGTGATATTGAAACTAGGCTTTTCACTGTCATCGCGACGCTGATTTTGCCCACGTCCGGCAGGTCGATCTGGCAACCGGTATAAGTTTGACCCACCACAAACCCAATATCTTCCTTCGCGCAGGACAACCTTAATCCACCGCCGCTGATATCCAAGACAGCCGCTTCAAGCTGGCCTCCCTCTTGCGACTGGTTTATTGGAATAATGCAACGTAACTGCTCGGAAAGGGGAATCGCGATCCGGTAATATTCGCGGCGCTGCACGCGGTATAGGCTGCCCGGCAATGGCAGGTAAAAGGCAGGATAGTCCTGGTGCGTTACCGCTTTCGCTCCATCGGCAGCAAATTGAATTTTGACCTGGTCAATCAAGCTGACCAGGGTGATTCCCCTGCTTTCGGCGATACGCTGGTTTTTTGGCATCTCTGAACTTTGCCCCACCCATAATCCTTCTGCCCCAACACCCAGCAGGGAAGTTATGATGAAATCCCTCGTCCCATCGAAATAAAGCGCAGCGGGCGCCCCGCTTTCCACGATGCCGTGCAACAAGGATTGGATTTGCCGCGCGGAAGTGATGCGGTATTCCTTTTCCTGCTCGCCGGTAAATTTTTCAATAGTTAGCGGAATGTTTTCTTGCATACTTTTTAACGGTGCGCGCAAAAACGGCAGCAAGCCAGGAAATTCTGTAGTTTTATAAAATTGTATAGGTAGATGCAAACAAACATGCCAGCAATTTTTCTGGGTTCAAAGATCATTTTTTTGCGCGGCAGCCCTTAAACGCTGCATATTTGTCACATAGCGTTGCAGCAAGATGCCGGTTGCGTTGTCGAGATTCTTGAATTCGCACCCTACGCGCTGGGCTGTTTGCCCATGTTTTGGGGATATCGAAACCACGCTTTTTACTGTAACCGTAAAACTGATCTTGCCTATATCCGGCAAGTTGACCTCACAACCCCCATAATTTTGCCCTTGCACAAACTCAGTATTGCTATCTTTATAAAACAGCCTAACCCCGCCTACACTGATGTCTATGACAGGCAATTCCAGCTTACCTCCCGCTTGCGGCCAGTTTATTGGAATAACGCAACGTAGCTGTTCGGAAAGAGGGATCGGGAGCCGGTAATACTCGCGGCGTTGAATGCGATAAAGGCTTTCCGGCAATGGCAGGAAAAAGGCGGGATAGCCTTGGTACGTTACCGCATGGATTTCGTTGGCAGAAAATTGTATCTTGACTCGATTAAGCGAGCTGACCAGGGTGATTTTCCTGCATGCGGCGATGCGCCGGTTTTTTGGCGTATCCGTGCCTTGTTCCACCCATAACCCTGTATCGCCGGTATCCAGCAAGGAGGTCATGATGAAATCCTTTGCGCCATCGAAATAAAGCGCAACGGGCGCCCCGCTTTCCGCGATGTCGCGCAATAAGGATTGAATTTGCCGCGCGGAACTGATGCGGCATTCCTTCTCCTGTTCGTCGTGGAGCGTCTCGATAGTTAGCGGCATGTTTTCTTGCATTTACATAACGGCGCTTCAGAAACTGCAACTAACCGGAAATTTCCTGCGGTTTTGCAATATGGAGATGATTGGCGGCACGCATGATAGCAAAATTCGGAGTGCTTAGAGCCTATTTCAGTAGGTTTCATACCCCGCGCCGCTTGCCTGCGGGATGCAGTGCAAGGCGCGGGCTGCGCAGTGTAGTCATTCTCCACAAACAGACCGCAACGCCGCAATGCGCCCGCAGGCAAACGGCCCTTCGGGTTGGGTCTGGGCGCGGCGTCTGCGGCGTTGCACCGCTTGCCAATGGAACGACCATTGGCTGCGCGCCGCGCCTTGCATCCATCCGCGCCCAGACCCAACGCGGGGCATGAAACCTACTGAAATAGGCTCTTAATAACAAAACTATGGTTTTGTCAAAGGCGCAATAGCGGGAACTTCAGCATGTTCCAATCGATATAGCCAAGCCAGCAGCTCGGCTACGGCCAGATAAAGTTGCGGGGGAATTTCCTGGTCGAGCTCGACCTGCATGAGCAGCCCGACCAAATCTTCGGATTCATGCACATAAATGTTGTTTTGCTTTGCGCGTTCGATAATCGCCTGTGCGATCATGCCGCGCCCTTTGGCGACCACTTTCGGCGCGCCTCCTTGGGTTTTGCCGTAAGTCAGCGCAACAGCCGTATGCTGCGGAGTCAGATTGTTCCGCTTCATGATTTTTCAACCAATGCTGCGGCCAGATGAATACCTGCGTCGGCAAGCGAATTCTCGAGCTTGGGCAGGGCACGGTTAAACAGACCAACCGTTGCCGTGTCTGCCGCGCGCAACGCCATCCGCAGCCCGCTTCCGGCGAACACCAGGCGTGCATGGACATTGCCCAGCATGGGCAAATCCAGCTCCATTTCGGTGCTCCACTGCCGCTCATCCTGCTGCCGTGACTGGTGTTCCGGCTGCCCCTGAATTTCCCACTGCATCTGCTGTCCGGGCCAGACCTGACCCATCCATACCAGATGATGCTGCTCCAATGTGTGCAACTGCTGCTGCACCATATACACCAGCTCTTTTGCTATCGGCTGTGCGGTTTCGCCGGCGGCTTTGGCCTGCGCCGGAATGCCCGCCTGCACTACGGAAGCTTTGTCGGGCGCGGCATGTTGATCGGCAGGAGATTGAGCTGATGCCGAGGCGTTTGCCCGCGCCGGTGCCATGGTAATTTTATCGATTGCGGCATATTGATCGGTAGGAGATTTAACCGGAGCCAAGGTGCCTGTCTGCGCCTGCGTTTGCGCTATGGAAGCCTTGCCGGGCGCGGCATGTTGATCGGCGGGAGATTCTGCTGACTCTGAGGTTTTTGCCTGCACTTGCGCTGCAATAATTTTATCGGTCACAACGCGCTGCTCGGCAACCGATAACGGCAAAGCCTTCCCGGTTAGCAGATTTTGCGGCTCCTCCAATAATTGGTTGGTGCTGCGCTCCCCGCGTATCCACTGCGCCTGATGCGATTCATAGAACAAACCGCTTTTGCCGAGTGTTTCACGTAGCGCGCCAGCCAGCAGCTTGGTGTCCGGCGCCTCCTGTGGCTCAGCCGGCCAAACCGCCTTGCTGCCGAGCTGCTGAACAGCCGGCCTTTCGACCGGTCGCTCTGCAAGATTGGAAAGTAATCGTGCGGTCGAGCCGATTTGCTCTGGAGTCGAGAGCGGGCTGGCCGACGCAATCATGCCGAAAGTAATGCGCGGCCGCACCGTAATCACTTCGAGTTTTATCGTATCGCCGCTCTGGATATTGCCGGGCAGGCGCATCTGGATGGTCTGGCCGGCGACCTGCACCTTGAACAAGCCTTCGCTTATTTTGTCCTGGACGGAGCCCTGCAATTGCTGTCCGGGTTCGAGATTGGTGACTGGCTTGGGCGCGCCGGAGATTGCCGAGGCTAATGTTTTCCCGGAGTTGGAAAGGACTTGCAGCGCGCTAATTACATTGGCGGGTAACATCGTATAGCAATCACCGTATTATTCTAATTTGCGTTACAAACAATAATAATCCCTGCTTCTATTGCGAATTTGAATAAGCCGGTAGGCGCGTGATTCTTCGAGCCCTGATCTATTCACGCACAGAATAAGGGCGTGACAAATCACGCCCTTAAAATATTTTATATGATCGGGGAATGGGATAGCTACCTGCCATATGCATGCTGCAACCGCTGCTCTTGGCGGTTGCTTTGCATAATATGCTGCAATTGCCCCATCCATGCCACGGTACGGCTGCGAATATCCGCATCATGCGCAAGGATATTTTTGATGATCTGAATTTTGCGCTGCCGTGACGGCTCATCCAGCGTGACGGAAACATCCGCCTGCTTCATCGCGGCAACATACTGCCGGCACTGTAGTTCGAGGTCAATCAGTTGATCCCATTCGCCGCGAGCCGCCGCCTCGTGCATCTGCTCCATCAGGGCAGATAGCGATTCATAATTTGCGATGACCTGGCTGCTCTCCATTGGCGCTACCCTCTTCCGTATGCCAATTGGACTTTGTTCGCATTTTTCGATTGCGCATTAACGGCGGGCTGCACAGCAGGCGGCGCAGCGGCAACCGTGGCGCCCGGCCGGATGCTGTCCCATGCGCCTTTCAAATCGTTCAGCAGGCGGGCTACTTCATCCAGAGCGCCAACGTCATTCTTCAGGTTGGCGGCAAGCAGGCGCGTACACATATAGCCGTACAGTGCCGACAGGTTCTGTGCCAATTCTCCGCCGGCATTTTTATCCAGGCTGGCATTCAGGCCATCATCAATAATGGCCATAGCCTTGGAAATCGCCACGCCCTTGGCAGGAATATCCTTGCGGAGCATGCTGCTCTTTGCATTGGCAATCGCCAGCAATGCGCCTTGGAACAGCATGGCAATCAACTTGTGCGGATCGGCCGCGAGCACACCGGATTCGACGCCGATTTTTGTGTAATTTTTGATTGCGGAAGTTGCGTTCATGAGCAAACCCCTAAATTATAGTTTGGAAAGCTGCTGGGTCAGATAAGTGCTGGTCTGGTTCATGCTGGCCAGCGTCATATTGAGCGAGCTGAATTGTCTGCGATATTGACCCTCAATGCTCTTCAGCCTCGTCTCCCAGATGTCACGCTGCGAGGCGAGCGACTGAATGGAATTGTTGAGGCTGCTGGTCTGATTCGCAAAGGTACCGTCAAATGCCAAGGCGGAACCTGCCCATGATTCAAATCTTGTAGCAAAGCCGGTCGCGGAATTGAACAGGCTGGCGACATCGCCGAAATTCGCGGACATGGCGCTGCTTAGCTTGGCGCTGTCCAGTTGCAGGGCGCCATTGGCCGTGGAGGTTACACCGGCCTCGAAGAGGTTGCTCAACGACCCGCCGCTCGCCGCAGTCGCTGCAATATCCCGCATCTGCGTCTGTAACGAGCGCAGGGTAGGATCCGCTTCCAAAGCCGATCCTGAATTGCGTGCATAGGAATTCTTCATCGCGCTTTGCAAATCGTTATATGCCGTGACAAAGTCGGATACCGCCTTGCTGACAGCAGCGTTGTCGCGATCTACGGTCAACGTTACGGGCGCGGCTGTTTCCTTGCTCAGGTTCAGCGTGACCCCCTCGACGGCATCGGTGACCGTGTTGGAAGATTTGGTAATCTCGATGCCGTTGACCTTGAAAACGGCATCAGAAGCGGCAATGGTCTGCGCCATAGGTATGGCGGGCGCAGGGGCGGGAGCGTTTTCAGTGGGGTTATACGCCAGCAGATTATTGACGGCGGCATCCCCGCCGGTCTTGACGGTGATGCTGCTCACATCATTGCTTGTGCCGGAGCTGTCCGCAGACAGCGCAAGGCGATAAGGCGAGCCGCTGCCGTCGTTGACAATGGTCGCGGTCACGCCCATACCGGCGTTATTGATCGCGTTGCGCATATCTTGCAGCGTAGCGCCAGCCGCTATCGTGACGTCGGTACTGGTGCCGCCGACAACAAAAGTGACCGCAGAAGCCCCTGTCGCGATAGCGCTGGTATCGCTGGCCTGCCCTGCGGCAGCCAGCTTTTGCGCCTTAGCCAGGCTGGTCACCTCGAGAGAATAGGTTCCTGCCACTGCCGTACTGCCGGCAGTGGCGGAAAATATCGTGGCATCTGAAGAAGTCGCCTTGAACGCGAGCAGGCTGCTCGAACTCGAACTGCTCAGATTTTTGGCGGCAGCCTGAAAAGCAGCCATCTTGCTCTTGATGAGGCCAAGCGCGGTGATCTTCGCCTTATAGCTGGTTTCCTTGGAGTTAAGCTTGTCAAGCGGCAGGCGCTCGATAGTCATCAGCCCGCTGACGATGGCATCGACATCTATGCTCATGCCCCCTGTTGCTGATGATACTGCCATGATGTCCTCCGAATTACGCCTGCTGTTTCAACAACAAACCTTGCTGAAACTCGTCTATCCCCCGTGCAATTGCCAACACCGCATCCGACGGATATTGTATCAGCGTCTCCCCGGAATCCTTGTCGGTCAACTTGACGACTTGTTTCCTGGTGGCTTCATCCGTGCTGATGCTCAATTCCACCGCCTTGTTGCTGCGTTGCAACGCCGCGTTGATCTTGCCTATCTCGTTCAACAACTGAGCGTGCGACGGTTGTTGCGGTTGCTGCACGACCGGCTGCTCCGCTGTTGCAACTTGCGGTGCCGGCGCCTGAACCGCAACGCCGACCGCACCGCCATTGCCGGCGGGCACTGCAGGCATTGGAGCCATACTGCTGGTATTCTGGATAAGCATTTTGCCTCTCCTTAGTTGGGCGATCCCCAGCCGGTTAGCAGGCTGGGGATCGTTGCTTTGCTATTAAATCACTCTACCGTTAACGCAGCAAGCTCAAGACGTTGTTCGGAACCTGGTTCGCCTGTGCCAGCATCGCCGTACCTGCCTGTTGCAGAATCAGGTTGCGGGTCATGGCGGTAGTTTCCACCGCGTAGTCGGTATCCATCACCCGGCTATAAGCTGCCGCCGTGTTCACCGACTGGCTCTGCAGGTTGTTCACGGCCGACTGGAATGTCGCCATATCGGCGCCGTATGTAGCACGCGCTGCGACAACCTTGGCGATGTCCGCATCGATGCCGGTCACGGTATAGGTGGTGCTCAAGGTCGCCTTTGCGCCCACGCCGGTAACCGTACCGCCGTCGGCGTTAACCACCACACTGCCGGTGGCTTGAGCCAAACCCAGGATGCGGGTATTTTCCGCAACCAGCGCGGTATGTTCAGCGCCGGACGACGTGCCGCCCAATTGCACCGCGATTTCACGCATGCGCTGCAGGTTTTCATAGACTTGCTGGTGAATACCATCGGCGATCTGTGCTTTCGAAATACCGTCGGCCGCGTTGCGGGCGGCGATATTCGCGCCCCGCATCGTGCTCTCGTAACCGGAAGCGAGGGCCATGCCGGTAGCATCGTCCTTAGCGCTATTGATGCGCTTGCCGGAGGACAGGCGTTCCATCGCGGTTTGCAGGGCGATGTTCGATTTGTTCAGGGTTGCTCCGCCGAACAGCGCCGATACGTTTGTGTTGATGACTTGTGCCATTTTAGTTCTCCTTAATAAAACTTGATTGTTATCCGGCTATATTGCCGTTCACTTTGGTTGGCCATTTTGCGAAGCTTAGCAACCGCCGTTAGTCCAGTTATCGGTACGGGCCGGGAAAACTTTAGGGGAATTTTGAAAATTCTTTGCTTGTTGTCCGTAGTGGCAGCAAGGCTTCGCGGCCAGTTGGCTGCCTCACCAAGGCAGGCTGTATCGAAAACAAAGGCCAAAGTAACCGCAAATAAGTAATTTATGCTAAGGTAATACCTGTTCATACCGAAATTGGAGAGCGCCATGACAGCCGCAGCCACCCGCCCTATAGCGATCAAGATCGACCAAGACACCCGGGATCGCGTAAAGCGTCTTGCTGAAGCGCGTCACCGAACCTCGCACTGGGTGATGCGGGAGGCTATCAGCCAGTACGTTGACCGTGAAGAAAAGCGTGAAGCGGTTCGGAAGGATGCCATCAATGCATGGAACGAGTATCGGGAAACCGGTTTGCATGTAACCGGCAATGAAGTCATTGCGTGGCTTGATACATGGGGCGAAGAAAATGAGAAGGCCGCGCCCGTATGCCACAAGTAAAATTTGCGCCTGCCGCACTAGGTGACCTGGAACGATTACGCGAGTTCTTGCGACCCAGGAATCCGGTAGCGGCAAAGCGGGCTGCTGTTGCCATCACCAGGGCCATACAGTTGCTGGCGCAACATCCGCAGGTCGGCAGGCCAGTCGAAGAAATGGACATCGAATATCGTGAGTTGCTGATCGATTTTGGCGACAGCGGCTATGTCGCCCTGTATCGTTACGAAGGCGGTCTCGTGACTGTTCTGTCATTGCGGCACCAGAAGGAAGCTGGGTACTAGCCTTACCGTGCCGGCCTCGAACTCTTATCATTCACGCCAATACTCAAGAAGCTGTTTAAAGAAATTGGAAAGCTGCCGATAAACAAATATAAACAAATGATCCATTAGACCCGTCATTCCCGCGCAGGCGGGAATCCAGTAAAAATATGTAGTCCGCGAAGCGGACAAAAACTTGGTATTGCCCCGCTGCGCGGGGATTTTTCAATCAACTGGATTCCCGCCTGCGCGGGAATGACATGGTAGGTTTCGTAAGTTGTCATTAGTTTACGTAGACTTCAATAGGGGGTCGTTTTGAAATGCGTTATTCTTGCGGGTGGCTTCGGCACCCGGATCAGCGAGGAATCTCACCTGAAGCCCAAGCCGATGATCGAGGTTGGCGGACGCCCCATCATCTGGCACATCATGAAGATTTTTTCAGCCCAGGGCATCAATGACTTTGTGGTGTGCCTGGGTTATAAGGGCTATGTCATCAAGGAATACTTCGCCAATTATTTCCTGCATATGTCCGATGTGACCTTTGACATGAAAAACAACCAGATGCAGGTGCATCATCAACATGCGGAGCCGTGGACGGTGACCCTGGTCGACACCGGGGAATACACCAACACCGGCGGCCGGTTGAAACGCGCCAGGGACTATCTTAATGGCGAGCCATTCTGCTTCACCTATGGGGACGGCGTCGCCGACATCAATATTGCCGAGCTGCTGGCCTTCCATAAACGCGAAGGCCGCCTGGCCACCGTCACGGCCGTCCAGCCTCCCGGGCGCTATGGCGCACTGGAGGTCGAAACAGGCCGCGTTGCCTCGTTTCAGGAGAAGCCTCTGGGGGACGGCGGCTGGATCAACGGCGGCTTTTTTGTGCTGGAACCGGGTATTTTTGATTATATCCCTGGCGACATGACGACCTGGGAGAACGAACCGCTCAAGAGGCTGGCGCAGGAAGGCCAATTGAGCGCATATACCCACTATGGCTTCTGGCATGCGATGGATACCGTCCGTGATCGCACCATGCTTGAAGAATTATGGCGCGCCAAGCGGGCGCCCTGGTGCTGTTGGGAATGACTCCCGGATTCTGGCGTGAAAAACCGGTGCTGGTCACCGGGCATACCGGCTTCAAGGGCGGGTGGCTCAGCCTCTGGCTGCAACGGCTTGGTGCGCATACCCACGGTTATTCCCTGCCGGCAGCGACGCGGCCATCCCTGTTCATTGAAGCACGGGTCGGCGAGGGCATGACGAATACCGAGGGCGATATCCGTGACTTGCCGCATTTAAAAGGCTGCATGGATTCCGCCCGGCCGGAAATCGTCTTTCATCTGGCGGCTCAGGCGCTGGTCAGGCAAAGCTACCTCGATCCGGCAGAGACCATGACCAGCAACGTGATCGGCACCATGAACGTGCTGGAAGCCGCCCGCAGCACCCCTTCGGTCAAGGCTATAGTCGTGATTACCAGCGACAAATGTTATGAAAACCGGGAATGGCACTGGCCATACCGGGAAAATGAAACTCTAGGTGGCCGCGATCCCTATTCGGCCAGCAAGGCGTGCGCCGAGATCGTGACTGCCTCCTGGCGTACCTCGTTTCTGGCCGGACAAGGGGTGGCGGTGGCGACCGCGCGCGCGGGCAATGTCATCGGCGGCGGCGACTGGGCCGCCGACCGGCTGGTTCCGGACGCCCTGCGCGCCTGGCAAAGCGGGGAGCCGCTTCGAGTGCGCTACCCGCAAGCGGTGCGGCCATGGCAGCATGTGCTGGAACCCTTGGCCGGTTACCTGTTGCTGGCCGAAAGCCTATCCCATGGAAAGAGCGCGGAGGCGTGGAATTTCGGCCCATCGGATGCCGACATGCGGCCGGTAGGAGCGCTTCTCGACGACCTGGTGGCATTGTGGGGCGGCGGCACGTCATGGCAAGCGGATGGACAGCAGCACCCTCATGAGGCCGGGCTGCTCAGGCTGGATAGCAGCAAGGCGAGAACTTTGCTCGGCTGGAAGACGAAATTCAATATCGATCAAGCTCTTGAGCAAGTAATACGGTGGCACCGCAACTGGATGGCGGGCGAGGACATGCGCGCCTTTACGCTTAACCAGATCGAACAATACATGGCTATTTCCCGATGAATCAGCCCACCGACCGTCAGGCTATCCTGGATCGGGTGCGCCAGTTCGCTGCAGGCCGCACTGCGGCTTCGCCGTTTCGGCCCAGCGAAGATCCGGTGCCGGTTTCCGGCAAGGTGCTCGGGCCGGAAGAGTTTGTCAGCATGGTAGACGCCTGCCTGGACGGCTGGCTGACCACGGGGCGCTTCAACGAGGCGCTGGAAAAGCGGTTGGCGCAATTTATCGGTTGCCGCCATGTCAGGACGGTCAATTCCGGCTCATCCGCCAATCTGGTGGCGTTCGCCGCGCTGACCTCGCCGCTGCTCGGCGAGCGGGCGCTCAAGCCCGGCGATGAAGTGATCACCGTGGCGGCCGGTTTCCCGACCACCGTCAACCCCATGCTGCTCTATGGGATGATGCCGGTTTTTGTCGACGTCCGGCTCGGCACCTACAACATCGACGTCAGCCAGCTGGAGGCGGCCATCTCGCCGAAGACCCGCGCCATCATGCTGGCCCACACGCTGGGCAATCCGTTCGACCTGGATGCCGTGATGGCGCTGGCGCGCAAGCACGATCTGTGGGTGATCGAGGACTGCTGCGACGCGCTGGGCTCGACCTACCGGAACAAGCATGTCGGCACCTTCGGCCACATCGGCACCCTCAGCTTCTACCCGGCTCACCATATCACCATGGGGGAAGGCGGCGCGGTTTTCACTGGCGACAGCACGCTCATCCGTGCCATCGAATCGATCCGCGACTGGGGTCGCGATTGCTGGTGCGCACCGGGGCGCGACAATACCTGCGGCAAGCGTTACTGCTGGAAGCTGGGCGATTTGCCGGAAGGTTACGACCACAAATACATCTACTCCCACCTCGGCTACAATTTGAAAATCAGCGATATGCAGGCCGCCTGCGGCCTGGCTCAGATGGACAGGCTACCGGGATTCGTCGAGGCGAGACGCCGGAATTTTGATTATTTGCGGGAAAAGCTGGTGGACTTGCAGGAATTCCTGATTCTTCCCGAAGCCACCGCCGGAACCCAGCCCTCTTGGTTCGGTTTCCCGGTTACGCTCAAAGAAGAGTCCGGCATCAATCGGGTGGATATCCTGCGTTATCTGGAACAGCGCCGCATTGGCACCCGCCTGTTGTTCGCCGGCAACCTGACGCGGCAGCCCTATTTTGCGCACCAGCAATACCGGTGCGTGGGCGCCTTGCCGAATACCGACCGGGTCATGCGGGATACCTTCTGGGTCGGCGTTTTCCCGGGGCTCGCAGAAGAACAATTGGCTTTCATATGCGAGAAAATAGCCGAGTTTTTCCGGCATGGCAAGACGCTACACCAAGCCACCATTGGCTGTTGCACTTCGAACTTGAATCCGCCTCTCATAAAATGACAAGAATTTTGAAATTATTAAGCAGTTGGGCTGGGTTGAATGATGGTGAACCCTATCGAACCCGTAGCCCGGATGCAGCGAGAGCGGAATCCGGGGCATCGGCTCCCTCCCCGGATTACACTGCGTTTCCCTTCGACCTTGCTCAGGACATGCATCCGGGCTACTTGTTCGGCTTCGGCTTGCCCAGCACAGGTTTATAGAGGAGGTTATTAATGTCCGCAACCATCCCGACACCGCTCTTCGTCCTGGAAATGGCCAATAATCACATGGGCGACGTCGAACACGGCCTGGCCGTGATCCGCGCGTTTGGCGAGGTATGCCGGGACTTCCCGTTCCATTTCGCGTTCAAACTGCAATACCGCGACCTGGACACTTTCATTCACCCGGCGGCCAGGGGACGCGACGATATCAAATACGTCAAGCGCTTCTCCGAAACGCGCCTGAGCCGGCAGGACTTTGATCGGCTGGTGGCGGAAATGCGCGCCCAGGGGTTTCTTGCCATGGCGACACCGTTCGACGAGCCGTCGGTCGGCATCATCGAAGCGCAGAACCTCGACATCATCAAGATCGCCAGTTGCTCTTTCACCGACTGGCCGCTGCTGGAGCGGGCCGTGCTCAACGACAAGCCGATCATCGCCTCGGCCGCCGGCGCCGGCTTGGAAGAAATTGACCGGATAGTGAGCTTCCTGGCGCACCGCCACAAGGAATTCGCCATCCTGCATTGCGTCGGCGAATACCCGACACCGGATGAACGCATGCACCTGTCGCAGATCGATTTCCTGCGTACACGCTATCCGGGCGTACGGATCGGTTTCTCCACGCACGAACACCCGGATCACACGGACATCGTCAAGATAGCGGTTGCCAAGGGCGTGACGCTGTTCGAGAAGCATGTCGGCCTGCCGACGGAAGCCTATCCGCTGAACGCTTATTCGGCCAGCCCGGCACAGGTTCGGGCATGGCTGCAAGCTGCACAGCAAGCCTGGACGATATGCGGCACCGGCGATACGCGCCTGCCTCCCAATCCGGAAGAAGCGGCCAGTTTGCGTTCGCTGCGGCGCGGCATCTTTGCGCGTCGGCCGATCGCAGAGGGAGAAACGATACGCAGCGAAGATGTCTATTTTGCTTTTCCGCCGCAGCCCGACCAGTTCACCGCCAACGACTGGTCAAAATATGTCGAATTCACGGCCACGGCGGCCATCGCACGGGATGGGGCCATCGCGCCGGCCAATGCCGGATACGAAGACCGCAGGGCGCGCATTTGGGATATTGCCCAGAGCGTCAAGGAGCTGTTGTCGCGCACCAAGATCGTGGTGCCGGGCAGCGCGGACCTTGAAGTTTCGCACCATTACGGGCTCGAACGCTTCGATGAAGTCGGCCTCGTGATCATCACGGTGGTCAATCGCGGCTATTGCAAGAAACTGCTGGTCAGCCTGCCCGGCCAGACACACCCCGAGCAATATCACAAGAAAAAGGAAGAGACCTTCCACATCATCTACGGCGAAATCATGCTGGAACTGGATGGCGTACCGAGGCTGTGCCGTCCCGGTGACGTGATAACCATCGAACCCGGCGTACGCCATGCGTTCAAGACCGAGAGCGGTGCGGTCATCGAAGAAATCTCGACGACCCACGACAAGAACGATTCGTTCTATACCGACCCGGCCATCATGGCGAACAAACAGCGCAAAACCCTGCTGACTTACTGGATGGATTGATGGCTGCGAACGAACCCTACCGTGTTGCCGACTTCATCGCCGATTTTGTCGCCAGTCTCGGCGTCAAGCAAGTTTTCCTCCTGCCGGGCGGCGGCGCCATGTATCTGGTCGATGCTGTCGGCAAATGCCCCGGCCTTGAGGTAGTGGCCTGCCTGCATGAACAGGCTGCGGCCATTTCCGCCGAGGCGTATGCGCGCATCAATGAAAATCTCGGTGTGGCCATGGTCACCACCGGCCCCGGAGCGACGAATGCCATCACCGCCGTCGCCGGTGCCTGGATAGAATCCGTGCCCATGATGGTGATTTCCGGGCAGGTCAAGCGCGCGGACATGCTGCGGGGTGCGCCCTTGCGGCAGAAGGGCGTGCAGGAAGTCGACATCGTCAAGATCGTCAAGAGCATCACGAAATACGCAGTGACTGTCGAGCGCCCCGAAGACATTCGCATCGAAATGGAGCACGCCTCCTATCTGGCGCGCAGCGGCCGCGCCGGACCCGTCTGGATCGATGTTCCGCTCGACGTGCAGGGCGCCCCCATCGAACCAGGAAATCTGCCTGGCTGGCAAGGCGAAGCGCAGGTGGCGGAACCAAGGAATTTTTCGGGCGAAATTGAACAATTGCGGCAGCTGCTCGAGCAGGCGGAGCGCCCGTTATTGCTGGCCGGGCACGGCGTGCGCCTGGCCGGTGCAGCCAAGGAATTCCGCGAACTGGCCGAAAAACTGGGCATTCCCGTGGTGACCACCTGGAATGCGCTCGATCTGCTCCCTTACGATCACCCTTTGCTGGTGGGACGTCCCGGTGTTGTTGCGTTGCGCGCCCCGAATTTCGCGGTGCAGAACTGCGATCTGCTGATCAGCATCGGCAGCCGGCTCGACAACATCATCACGGCATACAACCCGCGCGGCTTCGCCCGAAGCGCCCGCAAGGTTGTCGTCGATGTCGATCGGAGCGAGATCGAAAAACTCGATATGGACATCTCCCTGGCGGTGGAAGCCGATGCCAAGGCGTTCTTGAATGCGTGGCAGCATGCGGCAACCCTGCCACATGCCGGCTGGGCGGCATGGAAGGCGCGTTGCGCCGGCTGGAAGCGGCGCTATCCGGTCAACGATGGCGCCCCCTTCCCGACAAGCGGCCCGATCAGTCATTATCAGTTGATGGATGCGCTGTCTGACGCCCTCCCTGAAAACACCGTGGTCAGCACCGGAAGCTCCGGCCTGGCGGTCGAAGCGTTCTATACCATCTTCCGCAATAAATCGGGGCAACGCGTGTTCCTGACTTCCGGACTCGGCGCCATGGGATACGGCCTGCCGGCGGCAATCGGCGCTTGTTTCGCCGCCGAACGCCAGCCCATGGTGGCGATAGAGAGCGACGGCAGCCTGCAGCTCAACATCCAGGAACTGGCCACATTGAAAGCCTTCAACCTGCCCATCTGCCTGATAGTGATGAACAACGAAGGCTATGCCTCGATCCGCAATACGCAACGCAATTATTTCAAGGGGCGCTTTGTCGGCACCGGACCGGAGGCCGGCTTGCTGTTGCCCGATCTGGAAAAAGTCGCCGCCACCTACGACCTGCCGTTCCTGCGCATTGCCGACGCTTCTGAACTCAAAAGCAAGCTGCAGCAAGCGCTGTCGCAGCCAAGCCCCTTGCTGGTGGACGTGAAACTTATTCCCAACGAAACGCTCGCGCCCAAGGTGTCCGCGCTGCCGCAGCCGGATGGGTCGATGGTCTCGATGCCGCTGGAAGACATGACCCCATTGCTGCCGCTCGACACTTTGAAAGCCGAGATGATGGTGGAATTGTCCGGGCTTTCGCTGGCCGCCCGAAAAAACTAGGCATCCGATACCGTATCACCGCCCGTTAGCGAAGCCGAATATGTTCAACTCACGATGCAGAATATGCTTCAAACCGCTTCCGTCCGAGCGCCTGCTGCACTTCAAAAACATGCCCAAGGCAGCACAGTTCCTGCCCGATGCGCAGTCCCTCGAACATGACTCGGGCATCGACCTGGAGGTTTATCAGTGTGCCGGTTGCGGCGTGGTGCAGATTGCCAACGAACCTGTTCCCTACTGCAAGGAAGTAGTGCGCGCCGCCGCCTTCTCCGAAGAAATGAAAGCGTTCCGGCGCAGGCAGTTCGGGAGATTCGTGCAAGACCATGCGCTGCAAGGCAAAAAACTGATCGAAATCGGCTGCGGGCGGGGCGAATACCTGAGCCTGCTGCATGAGGCAGGGGTGGAGGCTTACGGCCTGGAATATGCCGAACCGTCGGTGCGGCACTGCATCGAGCGCGGCCTGCGGGTGACACGCGGGTTTGTCGACAACCCGGACTATGCCTTGCAACATGCCCCCTTTGATGCCTTCGCCGCCCTGAACTTCCTCGAACACTGGCCTGACCCGAATGCAAGCCTGAGCGGCATCGCCCGGAATCTGAGCAAGGACGGCATCGGTTTGGTTGAAGTGCCTAACTTCGACATGATCTTGCAGAAGAATCTGTTCACCGAATTCATCAGCGACCATATTTTTTACTTCACGCGAGAAACGCTCGAGACGCTGCTTCGATTGAATGGCTTCGAGGTAATCGAATGCGCCGATGTCTGGCACGGTTACATCCTTTCCGCTGTCGTGCGGAAGAGGCGATCTTGCGATGTCTCGGCTTTTGCCGGTAGCCGTCAAAAGTTGAAGATGGAAATAGACGATTTCATTCATCGTCATGCGAAGAAAGGCATAGCCATCTGGGGTGCCGGTCATCAGGCGCTTGCCACCATCGCGTTGCTGGAGCTGTCGGGAGAAATTAAATACGTGGTGGACTCGGCGCCATTCAAGCAAAACAAGTTCACCCCTGCCAGCCATATTCCTATCGTTGCGCCGGAGCATCTGAATACCGACCCGGTAGGCGCCATTATCGTTATGGCGGCAAGCTATTCGGATGAGGTGGCCGGGATCATCCGCCGCGAATGGGGCGATTCTATCCACACCGCGATAGTGCGGGATTCCGGACTGGAGATCGTCTGACGTGGAAGTTCGCGGCCTGATCGAGGCGCTGGAATCGCAAATCGGAGATCCGTCACAAGGCTTGCCGGAAGAGCTGTTTCTTTTTGTCAGCAGACTGACCCCGATAGTAAATGTGGATCTATTGCTAAAGAATTCAAGAAACGAGACGTTATTAACATGGCGGGATGACGCATTTTACGGCCCAGGCTGGCATGTGCCGGGCGGCATCGTGAGATTCAAGGAAACAACGGCAACCCGGATTCACGCAGTGGCGGAAAAAGAACTGGGAGCGAAGGTGGAATTCAGGCATACCCCTTTGGCGATCAATGAAATCATGTCTGCTGGCAGGGATACTCGCGGACACTTCATTTCCTTGTTGTATGACTGTGAGCTTACCAGCGCGCTCGACACTGCACTTGAGTTCAAATCTGGTAACCCCCGGAGCGGCGAATGGAAATGGCATGCAAGTTGCCCGGATAATCTGATTCCGGTTCATGGCATATATCAAAAATTTATTGATTGTTACGATTCATCGATGCAAATGAAGAGAAATCACAAAACATGACCACGATTACCGAAATGCCGGATAGCAAACTTACCCCGGCAGAACGCGAGAAGCGCGAGGGTCTGAAGGCAAGAAAGCCCTATATCGCTTCCAAGCTGGCAGCCATCTCGGAAATGGAAGAACGCGGCGAGATCAGCCCCATCATCCGGCTCGAGAAAAGCTATCTGTGCAATTTCCAGTGCACACATTGCTCGGCCGAGTACTACATGGACCGACATAAAGAAAAGGTGTTCAAAATCACGGATACCAGAAGAAAGATCGATCTTGCAGACATTCGCGAGCTTTCCCGTCAGGCCGATGAATTGGGCTTGGCGCGCTTCGTGATCACCGGCGGTGAGCCGCTGGTGATGAAGGACTTCGATGCGGTGGTCGAGGCCATCGACCCGGACAAACATTACGTCATCACCGACACCAACGGCTGGTTCCTCGATGGCGCAATGGCTCGCCACCTCAAGTCTATCGGGGTCGAGAAGGTGCAACTGTCACTGGACAGCTTTATCGAACAGGAGCATGACGCGTTCAGGAACAAGCCCGGTTCGTACAAGCGGGTGATGCGCGCGATCGATGCTTCGCTGGATGCCGGACTCAATCTTCTGCTCTCGACGGTTCTTATCAAGGGGCGCGCGAAAACCGAAGAGTTTTTGAATCTGTGCAAATTCGCCACCGAGAAATGTGTCGGCTTATATGTCTCTTACGCCAAGCCAACCGGTTCCTGCACGGATCATCCCGAATTCGTGATCGACAAGGAAGATGCCGATATCCTGCGCGAGCTTGAGAAGAGCTATAACGTTTTCACGCACATGACGCCGGCCTACGGCTCGTTCAAGGGCTGCATTACCGTGAAAGGAATCATCACCGTGACTTCTGCCTTTGAAGTCACTCCCTGCCCATACATCGATTTCTCGCTCGGCAATTTGCGCGAAACGCCGCTGAAGGAAATTCTCGCGCGCGGCATGCGCAACCCATGGCTGCGCTACCGGCCGGATTGCCTCATCGGTGAAGACCAGAAATTCATCAAACTCCACATGGAAAAAACCAAGGGAGTCACGCACCTCCCAGTGCCATGGGGACAGGGATTCTCGGATTCGGACTCCCTGTCCGACTGATGGCGCAGCGTTGTTCGATTTTAATGAAATGAGATGGTTATGAATCCAACAGGAGTTGCTTTGAACAGACCAGAAACATCCAGCGCTGCTTCGTCGCTGTTCGATGTGCATGGCCGCTGCATCCCCTCCGAGCTGGCCGCCGCTGCTCACCGGAAGACGCGACGTTACTTCGCATTCGCGCAACCAGAAATCAACTATGCCAACATCCATGCGCGGATAACTAGCCGCCTCGGCATTCCGACAGGAATTTCGGCAATGGAATTCGAACGGCGCGCCGAAGCCATCCTGCAGAGATTGCGCGACGATCCCATGACCAGCGGAATTGCCAATGGCGTGCGCGTCCCGATCATCCTGCCCAAAGCCAGCTACCCGGATTATGGCGAAGCGCTGGAGCAGATTTACCTGCCAGCAGTGAACAATGCCTTTGCCGAGAAATTTCCCGAATACAATTTCGTGAACCACCACAAGAGCGGGCTCGCCGGCAAGCTTGGTGTTGCCTCACAATCGCGCCATCAGCGGCTGCTGGCGGCCATGCAACAAGATCGGGTCGTGGGATATTTCTTCCCCTGCCTCACTGAATACTCGATCCCCGCGGTGCTTGAACAAATCGGCAAGCTGCCCGAACAATTCCTGCTCGCTGGCGGATTCGATACCAGTGCCGCATTGATCGGCTCGCCTGATCTCCTGCTCAGGACTGATGGCTATCCGCCGCTGCTGTGGCTGGCTGCACTGTCCGGAGAAAAAGAGAATGTGGGCTATCATTTTGAAGCTTATGGTTACAACCTGACATTCAATCGGAGGCCTCACTTCGGGCAGGTGGCCGAATACTGGGCCAGCGGCTTGGTCGTGCTCGGCTAGAAGAGGCAACGTTGATGACGGCAGCGCGCAAAACACTGGTTTTCGATTTCGACGGGACGCTCATCGATTCCGCGCCGGGCATACTGAACGCCTTCGCCGATGCATTCCACGAAATAGGCATCACACCCAAGGTAGCGCTTGATTCGAGCCTGATCGGCCCGCCGCTCAAGGAAACGCTGATGCGTCTGAGCGGCAGCAACGACCCCGCATTGATTCAATCCTTATCCGAGCACTTCAAACATCACTACGACAACACCGGTGTGGCGGCCACCAATGCCTATCCCGGCATCGAGGAAATGCTGAATGAATTTTCCAAGGCCGGTGCAGTCATGCACATCAGCACCAACAAACGCATTTCAGTCACACATGCGATTCTTGCCCGGCTGGGGTGGCAGAATAATTTTGCCTCGGTCTATGCGCTGGACATGGTGGAGCCGCGCCTGCCGAGCAAAACCCATTTGCTGTCGAAGCAGATCGGCGAGCAACGCATTGATCCCTCCATTACCGTATATGTCGGCGACAAGTTCGAAGACGGCGAGGCTGCAAAAGCCAACGGGCTGGCATTTCACTATGCCTCCTGGGGCTATGGCAACCTGCAACGCGCCCAACTGGATGACAATTGGAATTGGTTAGACCGCCCTGCCGATCTCTGCAAAAGCTTCCAACCATGATGAACCATAGCACCGCCTACACAATCGAGCATGACATGGACAGCATCATGCTGCGGATGGGCAACCTGTGGGAGAGCATGCGCAACGAATCTATCTTCATCACGGGCGGCACCGGCCTGTTCGGGCGCTGGCTCCTTGAAAGCCTGGCGCACGCGAACCGGAAATTGAATTTGAACCTGAAAGTGACCGTGCTCACCCGCGACGAGCATGCCTTCGCACAGAAAGCGCCGCATCTCGCACGCGACCCGGCCATCAAATTCCATCGCGGCGACGTCAAGGATTTCGACTTTCCCGACCAACGCCACTCATACATCATCCATGGCGCTGCCACTTCCGCCGACGAGACATTTCTTGGCGAAGACCCGCTGCGTAAATTCGACACGCTCGTCTCCGGCACCAGACGCACCCTGGACTTTGCGGTGCGATGCAGGCCAAAACGGTTCCTGTTTCTGAGTTCGGGCGTCGTCTATGGTACGCCTCCGACCGGGATCGATTTCGTTCCCGAAGATTATGCCGGCGCACCGGACACCACGGATGTCGATTCGGCGCTAGGTCAGGCAAAACGCACGGCTGAATTCCTGTGCGCCTACTATGCGCAAAAAAATGGATTCGAATATTCCGTTGCGCGCTGCTTCTCCTTCGTCGGACCGTTCCTGCCGCTCGACATCCACTACGCGATCGGCAACTTCATCGGGCAGGCATTATTCGAAGATGAGATCACCGTGAAAGGCGATGGCTCGCCCGTGCGCTCCTACCTCTATACGGCCGATCTGGTGATTTGGCTGCTGACGCTGCTGCTCAATGGCAGAAACGGGCAGATTTACAACGTCGGCTCGGATCAGGCGATCAGCATCCGTGAGCTGGCACAGTTGGTACGCGATATTGTGAACCCTCAAAAAACGGTGAACATACTTGGGCAATCAACGTATAGCATAGGCAACGCGGTGCGCAGCAGATATGTACCCAGTATTGAAAAAGCGCGATGCGAATTGGGACTGAATGTGTGGGTTGGGTTGCCGGAAGCAATCAGGTTCACAAGCACACATGCTATGAAATTTTCTCAAGCGCGAGGCAAGGTATGCCCATGAATCAGGAATTATCCGGGGTAACATCTGTACTTATCCCGCTTTATAACCACGAGCAATTCATAGAAAAGGCTCTCGATAGTTTACTGTCTTCGGGTTGCCGCAGTATAGAGTTGATTATCTGCGATGATGTATCAACCGATCAATCATTAGAAAAAACAGAGAAATGGCTTGAGCAGCATGGAGAAAAGTTTGCAAGGACAAAACTTCTCGCAAATAAAAAGAATGCTGGAATTACCGCCAACTTAAATAAGTTGGTAGATGAATCAAGCGGTGAATTCATTACTTTTCTTGCATCCGATGACATGCTTCCTGAAAAAGCGATAGATAATCAGAAGGATTTTCTGCGCAGCCACCCTTCTATTGATTTCGTTTTTGTTAATTGCGCTATCATCGATACGGAAGGCCGTGTTTTAAAGCAAAGTGTTGCATCACCTCTCCAGTCAAAGTTATTGGCCATTAAACCATATGTATTGCTGAATGTGATGTTCAACTGGAGCGTGATTTGGTCAAGACTGTTTGGGCGCAGGCAGAAATTTTTAGAGTTTGGCCGTTATATTGAAGAGCATTCTCACGAAGATCGCTGGAGCGCACTAAAGATTATGAACGCTCGCCGCTATGTCTATCTCCAAGAAGTTGGATATTTGTATCGTTACAGGGGAATAGAACATCATCCCATGATAAGCAGCGATGTATCCCGGCGTGATTTTCATGATGCTGAACGCCGCCTTCATCCCGAAGCCAAAGGTCTTTTATACCTTCTGCTATGGGTCCGACGGTTGCCTTTTAAGACCAATCGTGGAAAGTGGCCTTGCCGTTAAAATGATCAAACACGCGCCAACATGAGGAAATACCCGCATGAATGGAAATGAATACGTACAAAAACTTGAGGAAATTGCCGAGGTTCACATTAACAAGCACCCGGCACACATTGTCGACAACAAGGTTTTGGCTTATGACCGCGAGAAGATGATCCCCCACATCATAGGGCCAAAGGTTCTTGAACTTGGCTGCGGCGATGGTGACTGG
Organism: uncultured beta proteobacterium; assembly: GCA_963828205.1. Classification (GTDB taxonomy): domain Bacteria; phylum Pseudomonadota; class Gammaproteobacteria; order Burkholderiales; family Gallionellaceae; genus Gallionella. The sequence goes on along the minus strand of CAWHDU010000003.1, from coordinate 801,898 downwards.
ATACCTCACATGATCAAAATGTTTGGGCATTCGCACGTCGTTGATGCCTCTTCCAAGCTGATCGCCCATGCAATTGCGGAGAATGGGGACAATGTAACGGCTTTCAACAGCCTTTTTGAAGAGTTTTCGCCGCCGGATGGACTCAAATTTAATACTGTAATTGCAACACATGTGCTGGAGCACGTGAACGATCCGATCCGGGTTCTATTGCGTTGCCGTGAGTGGCTGGCTCCTGAAGGCATTGTCCTGATTATTGTACCCAATGCCAACTCGATACATCGACAACTGGCAGTGATGATGGGTATCCAGAAAACAATTTATGATTTCAGCCCGCGCGATCATGAAGTCGGGCATCAACGCGTCTATGACATGCCGAGAATGCGCAGTGACATTGCAAGCGCCGGCTTCGAGATTATTTTTGAGCGCGGGTTGTCTCTCAAGGTTTTGCCGAATGGGATGATGACAGAGTTTCCGGACTCGTTGCTAAAGGCTTTGGTTGACATCTCGGACAATATGCCTTCCGAATGGATGGCCAATATTGCATTTGTGGCTCGCCCGGTCTGATCAATTCCAATGTTGCCATCGCCGCGCACCCATCCTGAAAACTTGCTGCAACGCTTTTATGGGGCTAGCTTGCCAGTAGAATTTGCAACGTCAGCGATAGCATGGGATCCATGTAAATTACACGGTTGAATTGGACGGTATGCTGCAAGAGTCGGGGGGGGGAGTTATGAAGCCATACGTGCTCGGAAAGTCCATTTTTTTTAGAGAAGTAACAGTTGACGATGCGGGGTTTATTGTTGAATTACGAACCGATCCGGAAAAGAATAAATATATTTCGGCAACGTCCAGCGACATTGATAAACAAAAAGAATTTATCGCCAATTACCTAAAGAGTCAAACAGAATATTATTTTGTAATATGCGATTGGAATCGGCGCTCTTTGGGAACGATTCGCATTTATGATGTCCGTGAGAATAGCTTTTGCTGGGGCAGTTGGATTCTCTCAAAAGTTGCGCCCAATAACGCAGCAATCGAGTCGGCATTATTGATTTATGACTTTGCATTCTTCTCGTTGCATTATAAAAAATCACACTTTGACGTGAGAAAGGAAAATGTAAAGGTCGTCGATTTTCACAAGCGTTTTGGGGCTCTTATCGTTGGCGAAGATGACCTGAATTATTATTTTGAATACGACCGCGAAACGTACTTGAATTTGCGCCCCAAATATCAACGTTATCTACCATAAAAACAATGAGCCTGGAAGAATGCACAATTATCAACTTGCCGCGAATCAATGAGCCGAGAGGAAATTTGACGTTCGTCGAGGCGGGTCGCCATATCCCTTTCGATATCCGCCGCGTTTATTATTTGTACGATGTGCCGGGCGGCGCCGAGCGGGGCGGTCATGCCCATAAAGGGCTCCATCAATTGATCATCGCCATGTCGGGTTCATTTGACATCCATCTGGATGACGGGCAGTCCAAAAAAACCGTACACATGAACCGCAGCTACTACGGTCTTTACGTGTGCCCCATGATCTGGCGGGAAATGGACAACTTTTCGTCCGGTTCGGTGTGCATGGTATTGGCATCCAACTATTACGACGAGCAGGATTATTATCGCGACTACGAGCAATTCGCCCGCGATGCGCAAAGATCGTCCAAATGAAATCCGTCCCATTCCTCGATCTTGGCAGGCTGCACCAGTCCATCCGCTCCCATCTTGATGCCGCCTATCACCGTGTCGTAGATTCGGGACGGTTCATTATGGGGCTCGAGCTGGAAGCCTTCGAAACCGAATTCGCTCAATATTGCGAAGTTAAGCACTGCATGGGTGTCGGCAACGGGCTCGAAGCGCTCCATCTCCTGTTGCGCGCTTATGGCATTGGCCCGGGCGACGAAGTGATCGTTCCATCAAACACATTCATTGCCACCTGGCTGGCTGTTACCGAGTGCGGCGCAACCCCGGTGCCTGTCGAACCGGATATCGGCACGCACAACATTGATCCCGCGCTGATCGATAGCGCCATCACCCGTCATACGCGGGCAATTATTCCCGTGCATCTTTATGGCCAACCTGCAGACATGGATCCGGTTAACGCGCTTGCCGCCAAACATGGATTGATTGTGATCGAAGATGCTGCGCAAGCGCACGGCGCGCGCTACAAAGGCCGCCGTACCGGCTCGTTGGGCCATGCGGCAGCCACAAGTTTCTATCCCGGCAAGAACCTGGGGGGTCTCGGTGACGGCGGAGCCGTACTCACCAACGACGACGCGATTGCCGGCAAGGTTAGGCAACTGCGCAACTATGGTTCAACCGTCAAGTATCAGCATGAAGTTGCCGGTTACAACAGTCGGCTGGATGAAATGCAGGCCGCCTTTCTCCGTGCCAAACTGCCTGCGCTCGACCAGTGGAATTCACGGCGCAAAGAAATCTCGGAGCAGTATGCCAAGCTATTGGCCGGGTCTGACATCCGCTTGCCTGTTGTGCCCGGGTTCGCCGAACCGGTTTGGCATCTTTATGTCATTCGCAGCAAACAACGCGATGCACTAAAAGCGCATCTGGAGCGGCAAGGGGTGTCTACCGTCATCCACTATCCGATTCCGCCGCACCGGCAAGCCTGTTATCAGTCGCTGCGGGAGCGCAGATTGCCGATTGCCGATATTCTGGCTGAAGAGGTGTTAAGTTTGCCGATGCATTCCGAGCTAAAAATAGAAGAGATTGGGCACGTCGCAACAGCGGTGCTAAATTTCCTGCAATCTCCAAGGCATCCATTATGAAACCCAAAAGTGAAGTGGCCCATTCTTCGAGCCGGATATACGGCAAGTTGGGTTCGCGCAAGAAATTTGCCTTCCTGGTACACGACCCCGCAATGCTGGTTCACTATGCAGATGTATGGAAGGCGCTAGGCCCGGCGAATTTCATAATTGTACTAACCAAATATTTTTCTTTTGATGCGAATGGAAATGAAAGGCTGGGGCAATCAGACTTTTTTAAGCGCATCCGCGCAGAGGGCTACGAGGTGCGGAACATGGCGGAGATAATAAGCTGCGGAATAAAGTTCGAATATGCGGTGACCAATCACATGATTGCAGGCTCAACCGAGGAGGTTAAGCCCGCGACTATAAATGAAAGAATTAAGAAGCTGCTTAATCGCGGTTTGGTGTTAATGGGGAAAAAGCCCGCATGGGAATTTGAAGCGGATACTCGCATGTATCTCCCGCTGCAAATAGGTCTCAAACAAATCCGGTACATGTATGGCGCAGATATAAGCGAGGGCTGGAGCCTGCAAAAGTGGAACAATATCTACGACCTGTTCCTCTGCCACGGGGTAAACGACGAGCGCGAGATAAAAAAACGCTTCAAAGGTAGAACCGTTGTTATGGGGTACCCGAGATATGATCGTTTTTTTTCAGAGGAAATCGATCTGGGCAATATAAAACGCGAGTTTGGAATTTCCGCGTCAAAAAAAACAGTGTTGTGGATGCCGACTCTCGGCGGCGCCTGTTCGTCCATCCCGTTGTTTGCCTGGCCGCTTTCTGCAATCAGCGATAAGTACAACCTCATCGTCAGGCCGCACCCTCTTTCATTTGTCCAGGAAAAAGAATTTATCAGCCTGCTTGAGAAATTAAATTTCAATATCGATAGAAACGCGTTGCGCGACATGAATGAACTGTTCGGTGTCGCCGATGTTGTATTGGCCGATAACGGCGGCACTCCGTTCTCCGCCATCTTTCTGGGAAAAAATATTGTTTTCCTGGACGTGCCTGACAATCTGGGCGGCAAACCGAATGCAATTCCCATTTTCGCCAATTCATCCGTAACGGAATTAAAAAAAAGTTTGCCCGTTGTGAGCCCTCAAGACATACCCCTGCTCGAGAGCATGCTGGATTCCGAGGAGTTTTATGAGGAAAACAGCAAGCATATTGAAGGGCTCTTTAAAAGATATTTTGACTCCCCCAGAGGCGGTGGGGCGCAAAGAGTCGCCGATATATTTAACAATTTGTAATGACCCGCCCACTGCACCGATAGGAATTATTTATGGTTATCTGGATCATCGGCCTGTCCGGCGCCGGCAAGACCACTTTGGCAGGTCAGGTGGTTGAGCGGATTCGCCAATTGAATGGCAAGGTAGTGCTATTGGACGGCGACTTGATCCGCGCCCTTTTCGGCAATGATGTCGACCATACCATCGAAGGGCGGCGGCGCAATGCCGAACGGCTATCGGCGCTCTCAAAGTTTCTTGCCGATCAGGGGATTCACGTCGTTGCTGCCGTTCTTTCGATTTTCCCCGAGTGGCAGCGCTGGAACCGGGAAAATATTCCAGGCTACTCTGAGGTGTACATAAAGGTTTCAATACCAACCTTGCTCAGGCGTGATACCAAAGATCTGTATAGCCGCGCAATGCGGGGAGAGATAGCCAACGTAGTGGGGGTGGATATTCCCTTCCCCGAGCCGAGAAATCCCGAGTTAATCATTGAGAATAGTGTTGATCGGCGTGATTTCGGCGAATTGACCGACCGAATTATGAACCTTGATGCAGTGCAGAAAGCTCTGGGTTGCACATGAATTGGCTGACGTTGATCGTCATATTGGCGATTATTGAAGTTGTGCTGTTTTTAACAGTCAGCCTGCAACGGCGCAGCTTCCCGTGGTTGATAACGAAACGAGACGAGTTGCCGATACTCGATCAGCAGGCACTGGAAAAATTTCTGGATTACAGTTTTGATCCGCATCTAGGCTGGGTGAGAAAACCCAATTCAAGCGGTATTGAAAATGGTCAAAACGGGCCGATCACCTTCCATATCGATGCGTCAGGCTCGCGCGCCAACTTGTTCAACCAAATGCTGCCGTCCATCGCGGCATTTGGCGACTCATATGCTTTTTGCAGGCAGGTGGAAGATAACGAAACCTGGGAGGCGCAACTGGCGCAGCAGAAAGGTTTCGGAGTTCTGAATTTCGGGGTTGGCAACTATGGGGTAGACCAGGCGCTGTTGCGTTACGAGAGTATGGTTTTGCCCGAAACGATACGTGTCGTTGTGATGGGCTTTGTTCCGGAAACCATTTGCCGGATACAGTCTTACTGGAAGCATTATCTGGAATTCGGAAATACTTTTGCGTTTAAACCGCGCTTTACTCTCTCCCCGGATGGCCATCTGATCTTGTTGGAAAATATGGTACGTAGCGCAGAAGATTTTGCGGTTTTTCAGGAAAAACTCCCCGAAATACGCAAGGCAGACGGTTTTTATGAGCAAAAATTCCGTTTGCACCAGTTTCGGTTTCCCTACCTCTTCAGCTTGCTACGGAATCCGCTCAAACAAAGTATGCTGATTTTTGCAGTAGCAGTACGTGGAGTACTGCGCGCTTTGGGGATTGCAAGCCGTTGGATAGAGGGTATTCCTTTCACATTAGTAATGAAAAACAACCTCCGCGATGCTTACCGGCTGTACAGCGACAGCAAATCGGCAAACCTCTTGAGTGCGATATTGCTACGATTCAAGGATGAAGCACAGCGCCGCGGACATATCCCATTGGTGGTTGTGATACCGCAATTGCTTGATCTGAAGTTGAATCAGAACAAAACCGCACCTTATCGGAACTACTTTGGCGAGTTGGCGCAACAACTGCCGACGCTCGATCTTACGGAGAAATTCGTCAATGCCGGGTTTGAGAAATTGTACGTCAACGACCAGTATGGCGGCCATCTGTCGGCAGAGGGCAACCGTCTGGTTGCTGAAGCAATATCGGGTTGGCTAGGGCCCGGGCAGAACCGGTAATATCAAAAATGGATCGGATCAGATGAGAATTACTTATCGAAATACCAACAACAAAGACTATTGGACAAAGCGCTGGAGCGACATTCCGGCGGATGCGCCGATGGAAAATTCCGGGGTGTACCCGCTCAAATATGCCCAGATGACCGTTAAAGACAAAGGGGGGGGAATTCTTGAGGCAGGGTGTGGCGCCGGGCGAGTTCTGCGTTACTTCCATGATCGCGGTTACAACATTATCGGTATCGATTTTATTGATGTCGCAATCAGCAAGCTCAAGGAAATCGACCCGGCGCTACAGGCGGAAGTGGGCGACATTACCAATCTGCGCTTCGCCGACCAGTCGTTCAAGTACGTTCTTGCTTTCGGCCTGTACCACAACCTTGAGCATGGGCTGGATATAGCGATTCAGGAAACGCACCGGGTATTGGAGCAAGGGGGTTTGGTCTGCGCCTCGTTCCGCGCCGACAACATCCAGACCAAGCTTACGGATTGGCTGGCTGACAGAAAAAGCAGGGGCGCCGTGAATAACAAGCAGTCTTTTCATAAAATGAACCTGGCCCGCAGCGAGTACGAGAAGTTATTTACCCGCGCCGGCTTTGCCATCGACTTTGTCGGCCCGGTGGAGAACATGCCCATCCTCTATAAGTTTGCGGCTTTCCGCTCTGCAGGGCACAAACAGTTTGATGAAAACAAAGCACGGATGGAGGGATACCGCCTGTTGTGGCTTGGCCAGCGCCTGCAAAATACTCTGATGCGTTTTTTCCCGGATCAGTTTTGCAACATCTACGTTGTTATTGCCCGCAAAGGTTAGCCATCAACACCCCCTTTAAAATTCTGGCTGGAGAAGTCCGTCATGCAGGCAGTAATGCAAATGCTGTCATGCCTCCTTTTGCCTTTGGCACTAAAGCCGAGACTCTGCAGCGGCTCAAGTCGGCAGTCACTGCGGCGGAGATACCAGAGATCTGTTATTTCTCATTAAGTGAATGGGCGGCATCCCGAAAAGAAACCCTCAATACTCTCCGGCGTCACTTCGGCAATCAGCCATTGGCGGTCAGAAGCAGTGCGCAGGCTGAAGACGGTGCGAAAAGCTCGATGGCGGGGGCTTTTTTAAGCAAGATCAATGTTCCATGCCACATTCTCCGCGAACTTGAAGATGCTATCGATCAAGTTGTGCAATCACTGACAGGCGACCCGCATGACCAGGTGCTGGTACAGCCGATGGTCAACGATGTGGCGGTCAGCGGTGTCATCATGACGTTCGACATGGTGCATGGTGCACCCTATTACTGCATCGATTTCGATGACGAGACCGGGCGGACTGATGTGGTCACCAGCGGCAACGGAGTCCACAAAAGCCTGTATGTATCCCGGTACGCCGATAACAGCATGATAAGGTCACCCAGAATTGCCTCATTCTTGAGGCTGGCGCGCGAACTGGAAAAAGTTTGCCAATGCGACGCACTGGATATTGAGTTCGGCATGAACAAGTCGGGGCAGCTATTCCTGTTTCAGGTACGCAGAATCACGCTCGCTACTAATTGGCTCCCCATCAATGAGCGGCACTCGCAAAGGCAGCTAAGCTATGCCGAAGACTTCGTACGCGACCAGTCGAAAAGACGCGATGGCATCCTGGGCGAACGAACCATCCTTGCTATCATGCCCGACTGGAATCCGGCCGAGATCATTGGAACCATGCCGCGTCCGCTGGCCGCCTCCCTGTACCAAAGATTGATCACCCGATCGGTTTGGTGTCGTGCGCGCGCCTCCATGGGCTACCGGCCTTTGGCCGATACGGATCTGATGCTGCTCATTAACAATCATCCCTACATCGATGTCCGCAACAGTTTCAATTCCTTTGTGCCGGCCCGATTGCCCGATACGATAGGCGAGAAACTGGTCAATGCGTGGCTCGCCAGACTTGAAGCCCGCCCCGAATTACATGACAAGATCGAATTTGAGATCGTGCCGACATGTCTGGATTTTTGCTTCTCCGATGATTTCAACACCCGATACCCTGATGTGCTGAATGCGAAAGAGCTTGAAACTTTCACCACCGCACTGACCGACCTTGCACGAGCCAATCTGGCTCCGGGCTCTGCCAACACACTGGATTGTGCATTGGAAGCAGCAGCCGGTCTGGACAAGTTGAAGCTACCGGATATCCTTGATGGCAAGGCGCATACCTTTCTGACCAGAGCCGAATTTCTGCTGGCACAGTGCGAAAAATATGGCACATTGCCATTCGCAATCGTTGCCCGTCATGCCTTCATTGCTGAAGCGCTGCTACGCTCAGCTGTTCGGCGCAAGGCACTCACCGACTGTCGCCTGACTGAATTTAAACGCAGTATCCGCACTGTTACCGGAAGCATGGTGGACGAATATTCTCAAGTTTGCCAAGGCCGGCTCGCACGCTCCGATTTTCTCTGGAAGTATGGTCATTTGCGTCCCGGTACTTACGAAATTACGTCGCTGAGGTACGATGAGCGCGATGACCTGTTTCTGGGCGACATGCCAAGCCAGCCATCAATAGCTGCTTTTCAGTTCAGCTTGACTGCCGATGAGCGAACATCCATCGCCCGACTATTAGCAGATGCCGGACTCAACGTGCTGAGTGTCGAGCAACTTTTTGAATATGCCCGCAAAGCCATTGCAGGACGCGAGTACGTCAAGTTTGTGTTCACCCGAACACTCTCGGACGCGCTGTCCATGATCGGGCGCTGGGGTGAATTCCATGGCTTGTCACGCGACGACCTCTCCTATCTGGATTGGCCGTTGATTGCCAAGTGTCTCAGCCATCCTGTCATGGATGACGTGGCTAGGTGCTATCTGGACATAGCCGAAACGGCGCGCAAAAACCTGGCTTCAACACATGCATTCCGACTTGCTCATATCATTTTTGACGTGCGCGACATTTATGTGGCCACCCTTAACCGGAGCGAGCCTAACTTTGTCGGCATCGGCTCGGCATCGGGTGCTGTGGTGAAGCTTGAAGCCAACACGCCGACGAGCGTCAATATCAGAAATATGATCGTATGCATCGAGAATGCCGATCCCGGATTCGACTGGATATTTACCAAAGGCCCCAGCGCTTTGGTTACACGTTTCGGCGGAGCGAACTCTCATATGGCGGTTCGCTGTGCCGAGTTCGGCCTGCCGGCGGCGATCGGTTGCGGCGACCAGATATACCAGCGCCTCGTTGCAGCGGGCAGCATCGAGCTCAATTGCGCGGAAAAGATTTTGAGGCCACTGTATGCGGAATAACGACTTGCGAATCGGCATCACTATGCGGGTGTTACAGGCCGAAGGCTATAGCGAGCCGCGTGACGCACTATCACAGGAATGGTCCGGTTTCTTGAGTGCAGCGCTGCCCAATGCGGCATGGCTGCCACTCCCCAATCTTGGTGCCGGCCATATCCGGGCATATTGTGAGAAGTGGTGTATCAACCGTTTGATTCTTTCCGGCGGCGAGGATGTCGGTGTATCACGCATTCGGGACGAGACCGAATTTGATTTGCTGGGATGGGCAAAGGAACGGGCGGTACCTGTACTCGGCATTTGCCGAGGAATGCAGATGATGTCGATGGGTGCCGGTATCGACTTAAAACCCGTGACAAACCACGTACGGAACCCGCCATGTTCTACAAGGCGATTTGACTGGCGAAGTGAACAGCTTTCACCATTACGCACTTGCCGGCTGTCCGCAACATTTCAAGATAATGGCCAGAGCGGAGGATGGCGAAATCGAGGCCATGCGTCATGCCGAGTTGCGCTGGGAGGGCTGGATGTGGCACCCGGAGCGGGAAAAACCGTTTCAATCAGCCGACATCGACCGGCTGAGAAAGTTATTTGAATGAAAGCCATTCTATTGGCTGCCGGACGCGGCAGCCGCATGAAAGAACTGACCGATGCGAGGCCCAAGTGCTTGCTGGAGCTGCGCGGGAAATCGCTGCTTGACCGGCAACTGGAAGCGTTGCGTAAAGCCGGGATAAGCGAGATCGCTATCGTCACCGGCTACAAGCGAGAGCTACTTGCCGATCGCGGTCTGGTGGAGTTTCACAACCCGCGCTGGGCCGATACGAATATGGTCTCATCCTTGGCATCCGCGCAAGAGTGGCTGATCGCCAGTGCATCGTAAGCTATTCGGATATTTTCTATGAAGCGTCGGCAGTTGAATCGCTGATGGCAAGTACTGCCAGTTTGGCAGTTACCTATGACCCGCACTGGCTTGAACTCTGGAAAAAACGTTTTGGTGACCCGTTACTGGATGCGGAGACCTTCCGCCTGAACTCCGACAACACGTTGGTGGAGATCGGCAATAAACCAAAATCAGTCGAAGAAGTGCAGGGGCAATATATGGGCCTGTTGCGTTTCACCCCGGACGGCTGGAACGAGATAATGCGGATACGCGCCACCTTGCCGCCCGAGGTCCGCGACCGGATGCACATGACGGGCACCTTGCAAAAAGTCATTGAAGCCGGTCGCATAGCTATCAGGGCTATCCCCTACGAATTCGCCTGGGGCGAAGTTGATTCGAATGAAGATATGATGGCGTATCAAACATGAGTTTGATCAAACTGACCGTATCTTTGCAAACCTACAACCGCGGCCGCAGTGGATATCTGCGCGCCGCGCTGGAGGCGATTCTGGCTCAATCCTATGGCGATTTCGAATTGCTGGTCATCGACAACCACAGCACGGATGAGACACCCGAGATTGTCCTGTCTTACAAAGACCCCCGCCTGACTTATATGCGCCTCCCTCCGGGAGGCACTCCGGCAGACAGTATTCGGCGCGCCTTTGGTGCAAGCAGGGGGAGCTACCTGCTGACCACTCATGATGACGACATCATGGAACCCACCATGGTCGAGCGGCAGATGCGCGTCATGGAACAGCATCCGGAGCTTGGTTGCCTGGCCACTAATGTTAGTTTGATCGATGATCGTGGCAACACCCTGCAAGACAAATTGTACGAAATGGATGCTGATCGATTTTTCGGGGCTGGCGACTACATCCAGACCTACTTTGAGGAGAAACTCTGGTTTCCTGCACCAACCTTGCTTTTCAATCGCGACCTTGGACAGACACGAAATAGCTCTTTCGTCCGCGAAACCAAACCGAGCTACGCTCCCAGCGGAGATATCGCCGGCTTGTTCAACATTAATACGCACGCACCGGTAGGCATACTGGCCGAACCACTGCTGCGCTACCGGCAACATACCGGACAAGAGTCCCGGAATGTCGATCAGAGCAGCCCCTTGGTAGAGTTGGCTAAATACGCCGAGAAACTGCTTGCAATCCACAGATCGAATGAGCGAATACACCACCTGTTGCCAGCAGTTCACGCTTTCTCAGCTCGCTATCAAGCACAGGATCACTTATTCAATCTTGAAGGCAAACCTCTCGAATCCGCTCTAATGACACTGAAGACACACTGGGAGAACTCCGTAACGCCGGATGCAAGAGGTGTTGATGCCGCGCTGCCGTTTGAAATATTGCTCGGGGAGATGGAAAAAGAACTGAGCATCCCTGCCGGTGCACTTGACCGGTTGATGCGCCATCCCGCAAAAGGCGGCAGCCAGCTTGCCTATCGCCAATGGGCTCGTTTGGTGCACAATGGAAGCTCGCTTTTCTCCGCCACAGCAAAATTACAACGCATCGCCATACTGGGTAGCATGTTGACCGCCTATCTTCTGGTATTGTCCGCCAGACGATGCGGTATCGAAATCGTCTGTTGCCTTGACTCCAGCCCCACTCGAATTGGCAAGAACATTTTCGGTATAGACATCGTGCCCCATGAATATCTGCACGATCACGGGGGACATCTCGATGCTGTGATACTGAGCAGCGAGCGCGACCAGGAGGAAGGCCTAAGAAAAATTTTGCTGCCTGCTCAGGAACGCAGGCAATTTCAGATTTACTCGTGGAAAGACATGCCCTCCACAAGCACTGATCGTGAAATTCGATAGCGATTGGTAATTAATTGACAAAATTAATAATTTAGTTATAAGTGAAAAATAGGCGATGAACCAAACCACAACAAAGAACAGCAACCCTTGCCACACGTGGCGTCCACACATATCCATCCTAGTGCACGATTACGAGCTTGCAGCACTTGAAAAGTGCCTAGATAGCATTTTTGGATCGAATCAATTCGGCGAGTTTGAGGTGATCATATGCGACAACTGTACTGAAGATGGCTCTTGGGAAATCGCCCATGAATACATGGCAAAGCACCCAAACCTAATCACGGTCAGTCGCAATCAGGTCGCCATGGGAGCAATTTGGAACCTCGACAAATCAATACGGATGGCCACAGGCAAGTACTATGTTGAACTGACGCGAGACAGAATATTCGATGCAGGATATATCAAGCAGGTCATTCTTCAACTTGAATCGGATCCGTTGCTCATTCACTCCTATATTGGAATAACCAGGGAACACCAGGCACATGCGGTGACTCACAAACCCTCACCCGAGCTGAAACGCCATGACAATCCATTGGTAAGCATTTGCATTTACAACTACAACTATGGCCGTTATTTGGCGCAATGTCTTGAAAGTGTCGCTCAACAGACGTACAAAAACATAGAGATTTGCTTTTCCGACAACGCTTCTACGGATGATTCTTGGCAAATCGCCCTGAACTTCTCTCGCCACACTTCTGTAAAAATGAATCTGTCCAGGAACCGTATGAATTTCGGCCCTGCGAAAAATCAAATAAATTGCTTGATTCATACGCGCGGCAAACACATGCTCATGCTTTGCTCGGACGATGCCCTTAGGCCAGATTTCATCGAGCGCTGCGTGACCCTGCTGGAACGTAACCCTGACGCGGCTTTCGCGATGGTGCATCGGGATATACTTGATGAGGACGGGCGGATAACCAGTGAGCCGCCTTTCTATGACCAAACCTGCCTGATACCCGGGGAAGAACAAGCCGCCGTATATATGATGGCTGCTGTCAATCCAAGTGTTTCGCAGATTCTCTACAAGCGCGAAAAGATCTTTGGCAAGAGTCCCTCAGGCATCCTCAATGACCGCTGGTTTGGAGCTCGCTTCCTGGATTTCGCCATATGCTGCGAATATCCCATTATCTACATCCATGAGCCTTTACTCCTTAACCGCGTCCATCCCGACAGCGAAGGCGCCGGCATTGATGCCAATCTCATTCAATGCGTCGGACAATATATATTGGCGCATCAGTTTGCGGAAATGGCATCGAACTCCGGCTTAACAAAGGCCGCCGGAAGATTGGAGATATCTGTGGAGAAGGTCGGCAAACTTTGCCTGAGATATTGCGCTCGCTTCCTGCTCATTGGCGATGAAGCGACGGCACTTCGCTACTTTCATCTGGCACAAGCAATCGTCCCTAAAGTCATCGAAGACGATGCATTCCAGCGAATACAAAATTACTGGCAACAATCCGATGGTGCCTCCAGAACGGAGACCCTCGGCGCACTCAGGAATCAATTCAATCTGGCCGTACGAAGTGATTCATATCCTGCCCCACCGGGAAGCATTAGGTGCTGAAGTGGTGAACCAGACCAGTTGTGCGCATTTATGCCGCCGGTTTAGGCAGCACTGCTCAACCGTTGAAACCATGAGGTGTCCGGACTAACCATTCTGTAGCTCGCATGAATGAAATATATATAACCAAGGAAATACAGTGTCACCAGTAATCCACCCGTTGAGCTACAGGCCATACATCATTATCAACACGACCCAGCGATGCAACTTCCGCTGCCGTATGTGCTTCTGGAGCAAGCCTGAAGTCGCCCGCAGCTTGCGCCAGAACGACCGGACCATGCCGATGGACTTGTACCGCCGCGCGCTGGACGAGAGCGTGCCCCACGGTCGCGCCCTCTGCCTGGCCGGAAGCGGTGAATTTCTGAGCGACCCATTGCTGGAAGAACGCTTGGAAATACTGGGGGAAACCCTTCGCAATCACCCGGAAATCATGCTCTATCAGACCACCAACGGCTCTCTTTTAACGGCAGACAACCTGCAGTTCCTGAAAGGCGTCAAAAAAGTCGGGCTGACCATCTCCATCGATTCGGTTGACGCGCTTACCTATGCATCGATCAGGAGGCCGGGCAATCTCTCCGATGTTCAGCCTATTATCAGCTCTTTGCGGCACCATTTGCATGAATTGGGCCTCGAAGAAATACATATCCGGCTGAACATGGTCCTCATGAAGCGGAATATCTTTTCGTTGCCTGGTGTATTGCGCTTTGCCAAGGAAATCCAGGCAGTTGTTTTTGTCGACCATCCGCAGGGGTTTGGCCCGGCAGACTTGCACCAGGAGTCCCTTTTCAGGTTCCCCGCCTTTGCGAATGCCTTTCTTGAAAAGTGCCAGGCTCTGGCAGGGATTCTCAATGTCGAATTCCAGCGGCCTCCGGCGTTTGCCATCCATCCCGCGGAAATCGACGCCTACCACGACAGCCTGAAAAACAGGAAACTGTCCTGCTACCAGCTGGACAAAGAAGGGCCGGTGCAGGTATCGGCCAATGGCGATGTCTCGGTGTGCTGCCAGAACCTGGTATTCGGCAACCTGCACCGGCAATCTTTCAGGGAAATATTCTTCAGCCCGCGCTATATCGAATATCGCCAAGCCATCGCCCAAGGGCAGCCATTGCCGCCGTGCGACCGCTGCCGCCACTTGTATCGGGGCGCACCCTATCTGTATGAGTCGTCCGTTTATGGCATGGATATCCCTCCCGAATCCAGACATTTCGACCCGGAACCCGATTTTGAGAAGGAGGGATTTTTTGAGTGGATTGACGAGCTTTCCGAAAAGCAACTGCGGCATCATTTGCGGCATGATTATTCAGCCAAGGCGAAGAAGTTGCTCACCTCCGGAATTACCGAAGAAGTGGCGGCTTTTGAACGGCAGCAGAAAATGAATGAAGAATTCCTGTCCTTGATTCAGCAAAAATCGAGGGTTATCGTTTGTCCTGCCGGTAAGCAGGCTGCCTGGCTATTGAAACACACGCTGCTTTCCAAGGTCAGTATTCTGGCTTTCTCCGACCGAAACCCCGAAATGCACGGCAAACCCTTCCATGGCCATTCCGTCATTGCGCCTCAGGATATACTCGCCCTCAAGCCGGATATATTGCTGGTAGCCTCAGATATACATAAAGCCCAAATCTCCAGGGAACTCGAACACCTGAAGGGCGCAGGCATCAAGATGTTAACGCTATAAAAACCATGAAAAACTATCTGCTGGCACTCCCCAAAGAATCCGCCAAATCATCCGGACACAATGTCTTCCCCGTAGGAATTGCCTATGTATCCGCCTATCTGAAGGCTCATGAACATAATGTATACACTGCAAATCTCGAGTTTTTCGAAGAAACGACGCCCGATGCATTGAAAAAACTGATAAGCGAACACTCGATAGATGTCCTGGGCACTTCCGGCCTGAGCAGGGATTACAAACGGGTGAAGGATTTGATCGATACCGCACGGGCGATCAAACCCGATCTACTTGTCGTGGTGGGCGGCGGCATCATCAGCGGTGATCCATTGCCCGCAATGACTGCTCTGGAGGCCGATATAGGCGTGATTGGCCAAGGCGAAATAACAATGCATGAATTGGCTTCTGCACTTGATAATGGCCTCTCGTATGAAAACATTCCAGGCCTGATCTTCAAATCCAGCGACCGCTACGTCACCACCAGCGTCCGGCAAGATATCAAGGATCTTGATGACCTGCCGTTCCCCGATTACGACGGATTTGCCTACGCCGAGTTCATGAGGCAAATCAACTATAGCGTGGCTTACGTAACCGCAAGCAGGTCGTGCCCCTTCAAATGCACCTTCTGTTTTCATCCTTCCGGAGACAAATACCGCAAACGCTCACTCGACAACCTTTTTCTGGAAATTGACTACCTCGTCAGCACATATAAAGTAAAAGCCCTCTCCGTCAACGACGAACTGTTCGCGCCTAAAAGGGACAGGGTGGTAGCTTTCTGCAAGCGCATCGCCAAATACAACATCGGTTGGGGTGTCCAGTTGAGAGTGAGCGACGTCGACGAGGAGCTGCTGAAATTAATGCGCGATTCGGGCTGCAAATCGATCAGTTACGGAATTGAAAGCGCGGATGACAGAGTGCTGGCAAGCATGGCGAAAAAAATCACGCTGGCGCAAATCGAAAATGCACTGAAGTTGATGTATGACACCGGCATCGACATTCAGGGAGGGCTGATTTTTGGCGACGCCGCCGAAACCATGGATTCCGTCAGAAATTCCCTCAAGTGGTACAACGACCACGCCCATTACGCTCTTGACCTTAACATGATCCTCATCTTTCCAGGCACAGGGTTATACAAGTACGCCTTTGCCCGCGGAATCTTAAAAGATGGCGTCAAATTCCTGACGGACGGGTGCCCCCTGATTAACGTATCGAAGCTGTCGGATCAGGAATACAAGGATCTTGCGTCGAACCTCTACGAAAGAAACATGCGCGCGAAATATGAGCCCCGCATATTTGAGGTGAGCGGCTTCAAGAATGACGGGAGCTGCATAGCCGCCATGACTTGCAACAAGTGCGGGAGCAGTTTTTCCGTCACCACCGACACCCTGCATATTCAGAGGCTGTCATGCCAGAAATGCAAGCAGCGGTATTATATCGACCCGTTCAAGAAGTTGCTGCGCCAGCAGCCGCTGCCTGACGAGGACTTTGCAAATGACGATCGCGTCGTGCTTTGGGGCGCTGGAGAGATATGCATCAAATTGCTCGACAACTATCCTGTATTGAAGGGCGAGAAGTTTGTCGTGGTGGATAGCTCCAAATCGAGACAGGGATATTCAGTATGCGGAAAACCGATATTCTCTCCCGCGTATATAGATGAAAATAAGGTTAAAACGGTAATCATTACCGTCGTACGCAGAAAAACCGAGATCCTGCAGCAACTCGCCGCACATCCAAGTGTTGCAAGCCTTTTTCTGCCGGAAATTCAAAGAACAGGCAACGATCAGGCAACCTTTATTCTGGAGCGTATCTGAATGACAAACCCGGCTGCCTGACCACAAGATGATGGCGCCATCACCGACAATAGCTCCTTACATGCACCCCTTCATGGAAAACAGACATGAGCCGCAATTTCTATTTTACTGATCGCGTACCCTATTACATATTTGCATTGGATTATATCCAGCAGTCTGCCGGCATCCGCGTACTCCATTATCTGTGCCATGCTCTCAATGAAAGTGGGCAGGAAGCTTACGTAACTTGCGAGGGAACCGTTCCCCACCTGAGGACTCCGGTATTAAATGAAGCCGTCCTGAAACAGCATTATGCGTCCGGTAGAGTACCGATCATGATCTATCCGGAAATCGTGTCTGGCGACCCAATGGCCACAGGCGGAGTTGTGGTGAGATGGCTGTTGAATAAGCCGGGGCATATAGGCGGCGATACCTTCTTTCCAAAAAGCAATTTGATCTTTACCTATGACAGGAATTACCTTCCGGAAGGATGGCAAGCCGAGGTCTTGCATATCCCGACATGCGATCTCTCAATTTTCAACAACAATGATAATCAAAACGACGGCTCGCGCGATCTGGTTTGTTATTACGCCCATAAATATCTGCGCAACGGAGGCAAATTAACCCCGCATGTCAAGGATGCGATCAGCCTTGGCAAGGATCAGAAACTCACTCATGCCGAGATAGCCTCGATATTGCGCCGCTCCAAGGCGCTCTACGTCTACGAGCAGACTGCGTTAATTGCGGAAGCCTTGCTGTGCGGCTGCCCGGTGTCGGTGATCGATACTGACTATTGGAGGAACGATGCAAGCCCATATGTTACCGATTGGGGCGTGGCTTATTTTGACGATAGCCCGGAATCGCTCACTCTGGCCAAGGCGAATGTTCACAACTACCAAGCCGTGCACCAAGGCCTCATCGACAATGCATGGATTCAGCTCGATCGCTTCATAGAGTTAACGCAAGGCGCGGCAAAAATAAGCCTGTCTAGCGTCGCTTCTGATCGGCGCTAATCGTTTCTGTTCCCGCTCCAGATTCGCCACATGCCATACAGTGCCGACTTGAAGTGCCCCGCAAAACGTTTGCCATCCATGATCGGCGATGACTCAACCTGCTGCCGCAACCCCTTGCGCAGTTCTGACAGCTCCCGCACCGCAGCAGCATGCGATACCGCGCGCGCCACATACTCTTCATGGCTGGCGGCGATCCACTCCGGCAGCCCGGCAATCTTCAGGAATCCCGCTCCCTGCCGGAACAGGAAGCTCTGTCCGGCCAGGTTCAACACCGGCACGCCCATCCACAAGCTCTCGACCGTGGTCGTGCCGCCCGGAAACGGGAATGGATCGAGCGCGATGTCCACCCGATGATAAGCGGCCAGATATTTCGCGCGTGACTCCGCCCCTTCCATAACCAGCCGATCAGCTGCAATGCCATGCGCCGCAAAACGCTCGATGGTTTGTTGCCGTATCGAAGCCTCGCCGAGCTGTTTGGATTTGAGGAACAATCGGCTGCCCGGCACTGAGGCCAGCACCCGCGACCATAGCGCGACGACGCCATCGTTCATCTTGGACAGATTATTGAAACAACCGAAGGTGATGTAGCCATTGGCGAGCGCGGGAAGCGGCGAGACCTCCACCTCGACATCGGGCGGGGTGAAACACAGCCGCGTCTCCGGCAGGCGCCATATTTTTTCCGTGAAATACTTTTCTTCCGACTCCGGCAGTGTTGACGGGTCGGCGATGAGATAGTCGATCTCGGCAACGCCCGTGGTGGCGAAATACCCCAGCCAGCTTACCTGCACCGGCGCGGGTTTCCAAGCGAACACCGGCAGGCGGTTGTATCTGGAATGGCCGGAGAGGTCGATCAGGATATGCACGCCATCGCCATGTATCAGCCTGGCAGCGGCTTCATCGTTCATGCCGTACAGCGGCTTCCATGCGGAAAAACAGGGTTTGATCCGTGCCGTAAGTTCGTCGCTCCATGGATCGGTCGGATAGGCGATCAACTCGAATGAGTCTTGATCAAGATGCCTCAGCAGGTTTTCCAGAAAATAGCTGACCGGGTGGCTGCGGAAATCGCCGGAGACAAAACCGACTCGCAGGCGTGCGGGCCGCATCGCGCATGACCATTTTGCAAAGCGGGATGCGGCTTGATCCACTACTCGCTGGCCGTATCGGCGCGCTTCGGCGAACGCAATGGCAGGCGCAATATCGGGGTTGTAGTTCAGCAGGAACAGCAGGTTGCTGCGCGCCTTGTGGTAATCCGGTTGGAGCTCCAGCGCCCGCCGGTAGCTGGCTTCGGCCTCAGCCAAGCACCCCAGATCCTGGAGCAGGATGCCCAGATTGTTATGTGTCTCTGCCTGCATCGGCTTGAGTTCCAGAGCCCGCCGGTAGCTGGCCTCGGCCTCGCCCAGACGGCCCAGTTCCTTGAGGGTGTTGCCTAGGTTGCTGTGTGCCTGTGCATCATCGGATCTGATTTGCAGCGCCCGCCGCAGGCTCGCTTCGGCATCATTTGGCCGCCCAAGATCATTGAGAGTAATACCCAGGTTGCAGTGCGCCTGGGCATAAGCCGGTTTGATCTTTAACGCGCGCCGGTAGCTGTTCTCAGCCTCGCCCAGGCGGCCCAGCTCCCTGAGGGTGTTACCCAGGTTGTAATGCGCCTCAGCCAAATCGGCATTTATTATCAATGCCCGCCGGTAGCTGGCCTCGGCTTCATCCAGCCGCCCCAAGTCATGAAAAGTAGCGCCCAGGTTGCTATGCACCTCGACATCATCGGGCGACAGCGTTGCGGCTTTTTGCAAGGGCGCCAGCGCATCCGCGTTGCGCCCCATCTGGCTTAACACGACACCCAGCGCTTTCCAGCCAAACACATGCGACGGGAAGCGTTCCGTCATTGTCCGGGCAAAGCTTGCCGCTTCCGGGAGCCGCCCCCCGTTGAACATGGCCACCAGCGCATCGATCTCTTGGGTACCGGGGGCTTGCCGATTCCCTGCGTCGGTTTCTCCGGCGACCTGCGCTACGCCTGTCAGGCGTAGCGCCAATGCCTCTACCTCATCCCCCTCCAAGCCGTTCTGCCGGGCGAGAGCCAGCACCTGCCGCGCTTCTTCCATCTGGCCGGCCTGAAACAGGGCATCGATGTAATTCAGCCAGTATGCGCCACGCGTCGGGTCGGCATCCAGCGCAGCCATGAAATAGGGCAGGCCGGCGGCTGGCTGCTTCATCTGTACCGCCAGAACCCCCATATTGTGGTTCGCCTCAGGATGATTGGGCTGTATTTCAAGAATGGTTCGATAGAGTTCGCCCGCTTCTTGAAACCGTCCGGCCTGATGGTGCGCAATGGCCTGCTGAAAAGCCTGCTCGATGGCCAATTCGGCATTCTGCTGTGGCAACTCGGCGCTGGTCACGATTAAGACTTCCTCGGCCTTTCAGATGATGCGGAGCACGCCTTATGGCTATCCGGTTGCGTGCGAGAGGCAAACATGGCTTGAAGCGCTCAACTTTTCCACAGCCCGATGTAGCCATCAATCGGCTTGCCATGATCCGTGCGTATTTGCGTGGCAGCCATTTCCTGCACCAGAAAACCGTTGGCGGAAGCAAGCCGCGCCAGATACTTGACGGAATGTGCATAGCGGCCGGTTTCTTGCAGTTGGTATTTGCGCTCATCGCTCTGAGTGGCTTCCACGCCTGGCAATGCTCCGAGCGCCTCGATGGAAAATGCAAAAAATCCGCCCGGACGAAGCAGCCTCTTTATTTCGCCGATGATTTCATCGATCTCGCCTATATAGATAAAGACATCGGCCGATGTAATTAAATCGTAGCTCGAGGCCTGCTCGCCCCGTATCATTGTCAGCACATCCGAGCATTCCAGCCGTTGATATAAATTGCGTGCACGCGCTTTTTCCAGCATTTTTGCGGAAAGATCAACACCGATCAATTGCCTTGCCAATGGCGCAATTGCCGAGCCCACCAAGCCTGTCCCGCATCCCAAATCGAGGACATTCCATTTTTCTGCAAGCGGCGCATGCCGGGTAATAAGCGCTGCCAGCTTCTCGGGGATGTCATATTGGAGCGCCTGCTGCAAATGTGCATCGAACTTGTCGGCGTAGCTATTAAACACTTCCTCGATATATTCGACGGGCGCGCGCTCAGGGTTTTTCCCCGTCATCGACGCAATCATATACTGAGTCACCGCGTTTCCTGGCGCCAGCTTGGCTTGTTGTTGAAAATGGGCAAGAGCATCTTCCAGACGGCCCAGTTTATAAAGGATGTTGGCCAGGTTGTAATGCGCCTCCGCGAAATCTGGTTTGATCTGCAGCGCCTGCCGGTAGCTGGCCTCGGCTTCGTCCAGCCGCCCCAAGTCTTGAAGGACGGCACCGAGGTTGCTGTGCGCCTTGACGTAATCCGGCTTGATCTGCAATGCCCGCCGGTAGCTGGCTTCGGCATCGTCAAGGCGGCCCATTTTCTGAAAGGCGGAGCCCTGATTGCTGTATGCCTGGGCATAATTCGGGTTGATCTGCAACGCCCGCCGATAGCTGGCTTCTGCTTCATCCAGCCGCTCCAGCCCCTGAAGGACGATGCCCAGGTTGTTGTGCGTTTCAGCGTCATTCGGCAACAACGCCGCCGCTTTCTGCATGGGTGCCAGCGCATCTGCGTTTCGCCCCATCTGCTGAAACACCACACCCAGCATTTTCCAGCCAACCCAGTGCAAAGGAAAGCGCTCCGTCATCGTCCGGGCGAGTGCCGCCGCTTCCAAGAGCCGCCCCCCGTTGAACATGGCCACCAGTGTATCGATCTCTTGGGAGCTGGGGGTTTTCTCCTTGTGCTTGGCGGATTTTCCCGGTTTGGCGGGTTTGGTTTTGGAGTCTTTCCGGTTATTCTGCGTGGCCGCCGGCGAGGCAGGCAGCGTTCCTCCGGCGACCTGCGCTACACCTGACAGGTGTAGCGCCAATGCCTCTACCTCATCCCCCTCCAGACCGTTCTGCCGGGCGAGCGCCAGCACCTGCCGCGCGTCTTCCAACTGACCGGCCTGGAACAGGGCGTCGATGTAATTCAGCCAGTATGAGCCACGCGTCGGATCGGCATCCAGCGCAGCCATGAAATAGGGCAGGCCGGCGACAGGCTGCTTCATCTGCACCGCCAGAACGCCCATGTTGTGGTTTGCCTCCGGATGATTCGGCTCGGCTTGCAGAATGGTTCGGTAGAGTTCGCCCGCTTCTTGAAGCCGGTCGGCCTGATGGTGCGCTATGGCCTGCTGGAAAGCCTGCTCGATGGCCGATTCGGCATTTTGCTGCGGTGGCTCGGCGTTGGTCATGGCGGATGTCCGGCAGTGTCGGTTAGCTTGCGAAGTTATGCGCAGAAGCCAAGAACCGATTTAGCGTAGACTAAATTCAGCCCAAGGCATATTCCGACACATTGTACCCTTCAGCCAAGACAATAAGGCATCGGATTTGAGAAGGCAATCTTTCGCTTTTGTCGAATTCGCAAATTTCACGAATGTGCCGCAGCAAAGTTCATTCATGAGATACTCGAAAAAACCGAAGCCGCATCAAGGCACCTTGGACGCTCATCCAACATCAACCACGAAAATTAATTGGCCACCCTCACCCAATCCGATAATACGAGCCTGCCAGAGACCCCTTTTCTGGGGCTCGCTCCTTTTCTCCGCATGAGTATTGCCGGCATTGATTTGTTGCCCATCGGCCAGGAAATGCTGGCCAAGGCCGGACGCGATGTCGACGATGCAAACCTGTTGATGAATTTATCCATTGCCATGCAATGCCTTGGGCAACGCGATATTGGCTTGGTGATCCAGGCGCAGGCACTGGAGATGAGGCATGTCTATCACCTCGCCGCAACCGAACAACCGGCAAAACTGCGCTTGCTGATGCTCATGGTTCCGGGCGATATAGCGGCGAATACGCCTCTCGAATGTTTGCTGGAAAACAGCGATGTCGACCTGGATTTCTATTACGTCTCCGCCGGTGCGCCATTGGTCTCGCCCATCCCCGAGCACGACGCGCTGATCGTGGCCATGAGCGAATCCGACGAAAACCACGGCATCCTTGCTTCGCTGGAGCAAACGCTGGCGCATTGGCCGAAACCGGTCATCAACGCGCCGCAGAATATTCCGGCAACAGATCGCAACACTGCCAGCCTGCTGCTGCAAGATGCGCCGGGCTTGCTCATTCCCCTGACCTTGCGCGCCTCTCGTTCGGTATTGCTGGACATCGCGGTTGGCAATGCCCGCCTTCCCGACCTGTTTGAGGATTGCGATTTCCCGGTCATCGTGCGCCCCCTCGATTCCCAAGCCGGGCGCGATCTCGACAGAATTGACGGCCCCGAGCAAATGGCAGCCTACCTTGCCAAGGTAGATCGTGCAGAATTTTTCCTGTCCCGGTTCATCGATTACAGCGGCAAGGACAGCCTGTTCCGGAAATTCCGGGTTGCCATGATCGATGGGGCGGCCTTCGCGTGCCATATGGCGGTATCATCGAACTGGATGGTTCATTACGTGAATGCGGGCATGTATGAAGATGCGCAGAAAAGAGCCGAAGAAGCCGGTTTCATGGAACATTTCGACGACTTTGCCCGGCGCCACCGTCAGGCGCTGGATGCCGTTCACAGACGCACGAAGCTTGATTATTTCTGCATCGATTGCGCGGAGACGCAGGAGGGTCAGCTCCTGATATTCGAGGTAGACCACACCATGGTCGTGCATGCCATGGATCAGGAAGAGCTGTTTCCCTACAAGCAGCGCCACATGCAGAAAGTCCAGAAAGCATTCCGGGATTATCTTTTCCGGCTGGCTTCCGGCCGCTCTTCCAAAGCGCTTGCTTCGGCATGACATGAAAACTCGTCAGCACATGAATCCGCGCAACAGCCTGAATTTTTCCGGTGGTCCCGGCGCATTGCCGGAATGTGTGTTGCTGCAGGCACAGGAATCCATTATCGAGGCTCCTGGAGCAGGCCTGTCGATCCTTGGCATCAGCCACCGCTCCGACTGGTTCGTTTCAGTCGTCGCCGAACTGGAAGCCAACATCCGGAAGTTGCTGGGGCTACCCGAGGACTGCCACGTATTGTTCCTGCAGGGCGGTGCAACCCAACAATTCTCGATGGTGCCGATGACCCTGCTGCGCGGCAAGGCACATCCTGCGGAATATCTGCACACCGGTTATTGGAGCGGCAAGGCTCTTGATGAGGCGAGACGCGAGGGCAGGGTTCGTGTTGTCTGGAGCGGCGAATCCGGCGGCTTCCGGCGGCTGCCCGGCGACGATGAACTTTGCTTCTCGCCGGATGTGCCCTACCTCCATTACGTTTCCAATGAAACGGTCGAAGGGCTCCAGTTTCACCGGGTTCTGGGCCGGAATGACGTTCCACGCGTCTGCGACATGTCCTCGGACTTCCTGTCCATGCCCTGCGAGGCGGAGCGGTTTACCCTGATCTATGCCCACGCCCAGAAGAACATCGGCCCGGCTGGCGTGACCGTCGTTCTGGTACGCGACGAGGCGCTCAGGGACGCGCCTGCCGATTTGCCCGGATTTCTGGACTACCGCAACCACATCAAGACGCATTCGAACTTCAACACCCCGCCTGTTTTTGCCATCTACGTCGTTCTGCTGGTCACGCGCTGGCTGATGAACGATATCGGCGGCCTGGCGCGCATGGCTGAAATAAACCGCAGCAAGGCTGAACGGCTGTATGGCATGCTGGATAAAAGCGGCGGCTTTTATCGCGGCAGGGTTGAACCGCAGGACCGCTCCCTGATGAATGTGACGTTCAATCTGGCCACCCAGGAAATGGAAAAGCTTTTCCTTGCCGAGACGATGGCTGCGGGTTTTTCCGGTCTCTCAGGCCATCGCTCCATAGGAGGCATCCGGGCTTCCATCTACAATGGACTGGCGCTGCCGGCAGTTGAAGAACTGGCTGGCTTCATGGAAGACTTCCAGCACCGGCATACCAGGTGACGCCGCTTCTGCTTCTGCGGGTACCGGTTCGGCGATTCCCTAACGCCTTTCGGTTCACCACAACATCAGCATCCCCAGCGCCAAGAATAAACCTGTCATCGCAGTGGCACTGACAAACGGCCGCCAGTCATTGAGTGCTCCCAAGCTGGCGAACAGCCGTCCGACAAGGTGAAATACCAAGCCTAGCACGATACCCATGAACACCATTGCTCCGATTCCCCCGGCGCGCCGATGATAAGAAGCAAACGGCAGCGCCAGCAGCATCATCACCATTAACGTAAACGGATAAACCAGCTTGTTCCACATGGCAATTTCGTAGCGTGTGCTTTTCTGGCGGTTATCTTTCAGGTGGCTGACGTATTGATACAAATCATAGACGGACATTTGTTCCGGCACCACCAGCAACACGCTCAGAATGGCCGGGTTCAGCGCCGAACGCCATTCCTGGGCGGGAGCGGCGCTGATATCGACCCCCTGTTTGCCGAAGCGCGTTTCCAGCACATCGCCAAGCTGCCAGCGCCCTTGCTCGATAAAGTTTGCCCGTTTGGCGTGGGTGATCGACTGCAAGTGATAGGTTTCGTCGAACCGGTAAATATCGATATTCAACAAACTGGTGTCCGGCATCACGTTCTTTACGTTCACGAAGCTGTAATCGTCCTTGACCCATACTCCGGAGCGGAATTCCTTGAGTGAAACCTGCGCATTCTGCGCTTTCAGGCGCAATTGCTGCGCCATCCGCTCGCTTGGCGGGGCGATAAATTCGCTACAGATAAAACTCAGCGCTACCAGCGGCAACGCAATCTTGAACAGTGCGCCTATCATCTGCCATAGCGATGCACCGGACGAGCGATAAACGGTCAGCTCCGAACTGGCCGCCATCTGCACCAGCGCGAAAATCGTGCCCACCAGCACCGCCACCGGAAACAGTTCGTAAATATGGCCGGGGATGATCAGCATCACGAACAGCAATACATAGCCCAGGTGATACTGCTGCCCCATCACATTCAGCTCATGAATCAAGTCCAGAAAGGCGAACAACATGATGAGCACGGCGAACATCAGCGCGATACTGAGGTAAATTTCGCGGCCGAGATAGCGCGTCAGCAAGCTCATGCCTTCACCCCGGTTTTTTCTTTTTGCGGGTAACCGGCGGCTAGGCTGTCATTATCGAGCGGCCTAATCGGATGTTCGGCAGTTCCATCAGCGGATGCAGCCGCCCCCCCCGATCAGCGGGGAGATAGGGGCAGGAGCGTTTTCTTGCAAATACCCTGCGCAATGAAAACAATGTCATGCGGCGATAAAACATCAGCACCGTTATCGCCAGCATCGCCGTGTGGATACCCCATAGCCCGATGCCGGGCGACAACTTGCCCTGCCCTACCCAAGTATTGGTCACGCTGATCATGTTGCTGTACAGCATATACAACACGATTGCTACAGCCAGATTAAGCGATCGGCCGGCGCGCGGATTGACGTAGCTCAGGGGAACGGCCAGCATGGCAAGAATCAACGCACTGATCGGCAACCCCACCCGCCATTCGAGCTCGGAGAGATTCCACGTTGTGCGGTTGCGCCATAATTCCGCTGTCGACATGGTGCGCGCCCAAGGCTGCGCCAGCTTGGCCGGGACACTGTCGATGCGTATCGAATAACGCTCGAACTCCACGATATTGTAGTCGCGCTGCCCCGCTATGCCTTCATAGCGCGTGCCATTGAGCAGCACCAGAAAACGGTCTCCGTTCGGCAGCGTTTCCTGCATACCCTGCTTGGCGACCATCGTGCCAAGCTTGCCATTTTGCTCCGACTGCACAAAAATATTGCCGACGTGGTTAGATGATGCATTCATATTCTCGATGAAATACACACGGTCGGCCTGTTTCGACTCGCGGAACGTGCCCGGCGTAGCGGTGGCCACATCATCGCGGTTTTCCAGTTTTTTCTTGAACTCATCGGTTTTTTGCAACGCCCACGGCGACAGCGCCAAGCTGAGCAGCGCGATTAGCGCCACCACCGGCAAGGCATACCATAATACCGGGCGTATCCAGCGCGTCAGGCCGGTGCCGGCGCAAAACCATACCACCATCTCGCTGTCGCGATAACAGCGCGACAAGGTAAGCAGGATCGAGATGAACAAGCTGACGGAAAGCAGTACAGGCAAATAATTCATGGCGCTGAAACCGAGCAACGCCAACACTCCGTCCACTGCTATGATGCCGCTGACCGCATCGCTTAACAGGCGTATCAACTGGCTGACCACCACAATGCCCAGCAACACCGCGAACACCAGCAATCCATTGCCGGTCAATTCGCTTATCAAGGCGCGGTGAAAAACCCCGGAGCGTGCCGGCTTTGACTTTATGCGGTGAGTTTGCGGATAATCGGGCATCGGAATGCAGGTTTTTCTATTTAGGAGCAACGCGTGGAATTTAGCATAAAACAAAGCAGCCCGGAGAAGCAGCGTAGCGGTTGCGTGGTAGTCGGCGTATATGAAGGCGGGAAACTCTCGCCGGCGGCGCAGGCGCTTGACAAAGTCACGGCGCATCGCCTGAGCGGCCTCGTCGCGCGCGGCGACATGGACGGCAAGGCCGGCAGTGTGCTGATGCTGCACAATGTCGCCGGCATCTCCGCCGAACGCATATTGCTGGCCGGGCTCGGCAAGGCCGCCGAATTCGCCGCCAGGCAATTCCTCGATGTGTTGCAGGCCGTCTTTGGTGCGCTGCAAAAAACTGCTGTCAAGGATGCCGCGCTGTACCTCACCGACCTTGAGGTCAAGGGGCGCGACGATAACTGGAAAATCCGGCAGGCAGTGCTGATCGCCGCCGAATCCGCCTACCGCCGCGACGGGCTCAAAAGCAAGCCCGCCGATGCGCCGGCCCTGCGCAAGATCGCGCTGTGCTGTGCCGGCAAGCCGGATACCGCAGCACAACAGGCGCTCGACCAGGCCGTGGCGATCGCGCACGGCATGAAACTGACCAAGGACCTGGGCAACCTGCCGGGCAACATCTGTACGCCGGCTTACCTCGCCGCCAAGGCGCGGGCATTGGGCAAGGCGCACAAGAGCATCAAGGCCACCGTGCTGGAAGAAAAGGATATGCAGAAGATGGGCATGGGCTCATTCCTTTCCGTCGCGCGCGGCAGCGAACAGCCCGCGAAGCTGATCACGCTGGAATACTGCGGCGCGGACAAGAAGCAGAAACCCGTCGTGCTGGTCGGCAAGGGGATCACCTTCGACTCGCGGCGGCATCTCGCTCAAACCGGGCGCCGAGATGGACGAGATGAAATACGACATGAGCGGCGCGGCCAGCGTGCTCGGCACGATGCAGGCCATCGCCGAGATGAATCTCAAGCTGAACGTGGTCGGCGTGATTCCGGCCTGCGAGAACCTGCCCAGCGGGAGAGCCACCAAACCCGGCGACATCGTCACCTCGCATGTCCGGCCAGACCATCGAAATCCTCAACACCGACGCCGAAGGCCGTCTGATCCTGTGCGACGCGCTGACCTATTCGGCGAAATTCAAGCCGGACACCGTGATCGACATCGCCACGCTGACCGGCGCTTGCGTCATCGCATTGGGCAACGTCGCCAGCGGCCTGTTCAGCAACGAAGATAAACTCGCCAGGGAACTGCTCGAAGCGGGCGATTACGCGCACGATCGCGCCTGGCAACTGCCGCTGTGGGACGACTACCAGCCGCTGCTGGACAGCAACTTTGCCGACATGCAGAACATCGGCGGGCGCGCCGGCGGCACCATCACCGCCGCATGCTTCCTGTCGCGCTTCACCAAGGACTACCGCTGGGCGCATCTGGACATCGCCGGCACGGCAAACAAGTCCGGCAAGGACAAAGGCGCGACCGGGCGGCCGGTGCCGCTGCTCACACAGTATTTGATCAACCTGGCAAACGGCAAATGATTTGCCACAGAGCACACAGAGAAAGAAGCGGTTGTTTTTCTCTGTGATCTCTGTGTACTCTGATATAACTACTTGCCATTCGACTAGGCTGGTAAAAGACACCAGCCAAGTCGCTGGTTATGTGGCTTAAATAGTTTTAACCATGACTAAAATCGACTTCTACACCGGCTCGCAAGACAAGCTGCGCACCGCCTGCCAGTTGAGCCACAAGGCCATGCAGAACGGCGTGCGCGTGGCGCTCAGCACGCTGGATGCGGCGGCTGCCGACGCGCTGGACAAACTGCTCTGGCACTATCCTGCCACGGCGTTCATCCCGCATTGCCGCAGCGATGCGGAGGATGCGGCGCAGTGGCCTGTCGTGTTGAACAGCGGCAACGGCAGATTTCCCCATTACGACCTGCTGATCAGCCTGCACGACGAATGCACCCCGTTTTTCAGCCGCTTCGAACGCGTTATCGAGATCGTCGGCCACGATGCCGGGGACAGCCGCCTGGGGCGCGAACGTTTCAAGTTCTATCGCGATCGCGGCTATGAACTGGGCCATATCGACCTGTCCAAAGCGCCATGATTCCCATCAAACAACCTGGCGACGGCTTGCCGGACAACCTGCCCTTGCTGACCCAAGTGGCAGATGAAAGCGCGCCGGCCGATTTGCCGACCCTTACCGAGGTCGTCATTCCGCCGGCGGATCCATCGTCCTCCGCTCGCTCGCTCAGCGAGGAAGAAATACAACGGCTGCTGAAACAACTCGAGTCACGCCTCGAAGCCGTATTCACGCAAAAACTCAGCCTCCGTCTCGAAAAACTTCAGCGCCTGGCTGTCAGGCAGGCCGTCAACGAATTCCGCGCTGCGCTGCCGGAATTGTTGCGCGACGCCTTGCCGGAATTATCGCGCGATGCCCCGAACGAGCCGCCGAATTCGCGCCCGTAACGGTATTAATGGCGGATTCCCGCCCGGCCACTTTGCTATAATCGCGCGCTCTTCGAACAGGCTGGCTGAAATGCCCGAACCAGCGCCGCAATGGAAATCTAGAATGGAACTCGCAAAAAGTTTTGAACCGAAAGACATCGAAGCCCGCTGGTATCCGCAGTGGGAACAATCCGGCTACTTCAAGGCCGGGCTCGACCCGAACAAGACCGAGAATTTCTGCATCCAGCTGCCGCCGCCCAACGTCACCGGCACGCTGCACATGGGGCACGGCTTCAACCAGACGCTGATGGACGCGCTGACCCGCTACCACCGCATGAGGGGCGACAACACGCTGTGGCAGCCCGGCACCGACCATGCGGGCATCGCCACGCAGATCGTCGTCGAGCGCCAGCTCGATGCGCAGGGCATCAGCCGCCACGACCTCGGTCGTGAGAAATTCATCGAGAAGGTATGGGAGTGGAAAAAATATTCCGGCGACACGATCACCCGGCAGATGCGCCGCCTCGGCACCTCGCCGGACTGGTCGCGCGAGCGCTTCACGATGGACGAAGGCCTGTCGCGCGCCGTCACCGAAACCTTCGTGCGCCTGTACAACGAAGGCCTGATCTACCGCGGCAAACGGCTGGTGAACTGGGATCCGAAACTGCACACCGCCGTATCCGACCTCGAAGTGGTGCAAGAGGAAGAAGACGGCTTCATGTGGCACATCCGTTATCCGCTCGCCGGGCCGGATGCCACGCATGGCCTGACGCACCTGACCGTCGCCACCACCCGCCCCGAAACCATGCTCGGCGACGTCGCGGTGATGGTGCATCCGGAAGACGAACGCTATCGCCATCTGATCGGCAAGCAGGTGAAACTGCCATTATGCGAGCGCGACATCCCGATTATCGCCGACGAGTATGTGGACAGGGAATTCGGCACCGGCGTGGTGAAGGTCACGCCCGCGCATGACTTCAACGACTATGCGGTGGGGCAGCGCCACAAGTTGCCGCAAATCTGCATTCTCACGCTGGACGCAAAAATTAACGATCATGCACCCGCAAAATATCGCGGACTCGACCGCTTCGACGCACGAAAAGCTATCGTTGCCGACCTTGAAGCCGCCGGCCTGCTGGAGAAGATCGATAAGCACAAGCTCAAAGTGCCGCGCGGCGACCGCACCGGCGTAGTGATCGAGCCGATGCTGACCGACCAGTGGTTCGTCGCGATGAGCCAGCCCGGCAGTCATGGAAAGTCCATCACCGAACAGGCGCTGGAATGCGTCGCCAGCGGCGAGATCAAATTTGTTCCTGAGAACTGGGTCAACACCTACAACCAGTGGCTGAACAACATCCAGGACTGGTGCATCTCGCGGCAATTGTGGTGGGGGCACCAGATTCCCGCATGGTACGGCGTGAACGGCGAGGTGTTCGTCGCGCACGATGAAGCCGAGGCGCGCCACCTGGCGGACAGTGCTGGCTACGCCGGGCAGCTTGTCCGCGACGCCGACGTGCTCGACACCTGGTTCTCATCGGCACTATGGCCGTTCTCCACGCTGGACTGGACGCCGGACTATCCCGCGAAATCCAACCCCGCGCTCGACCTGTACCTGCCCTCGTCGGTGCTGGTCACCGGCTTCGACATCATCTTCTTCTGGGTCGCGCGCATGGTGATGATGACCAAACATATCACCGGCAAGATCCCGTTCCGGGACGTGTATGTACACGGCCTGATCCGCGACGCGGAAGGGCAGAAGATGAGCAAGTCGAAGGGCAACGTGCTCGATCCGATCGATCTCATTGACGGCATCGGCGTCGACGAACTGGTGAAGAAGCGCACCAGCGGCCTGATGAACCCCAAGCAGGCGGAGCAGATCGAGAAGCGCACGCGCAAGGAATACCCGAACGGCATCCCCGCGTTCGGCACCGACGCGTTGCGTTTCACCTTCGCCTCGCTCGCCTCGCCGGGGCGCGACATCAAGTTCGACATGCAGCGCTGCGAGGGTTACCGCAACTTCTGCAACAAGCTGTGGAACGCCACGCGCTTCGTGCTGATGAATTGCGAGGGCAAGGATTGCGGGCTGGCGGAGCACGGCAAGGAATCCTGCCACAGCGGCTATCTCGATTTCTCGCCGGCCGACCGCTGGATCGTCAGCCGCCTGCAGCGCGTCGAGGACGAAGTGGCGAGGCATTACGCCGACTACCGCTTCGACCTGCTGGCCAAGGCAATCTACGAATTCGTCTGGGACGAATACTGCGACTGGTACGTGGAACTTGCGAAGGTGCAACTCTCTGTCCCTCACCTCAACCCTGATGGAACAACTAGCCATTCGACTAAGCCCGCAAGCGGGCAAGTCGCTGGTTATCTCCCGGTGGGAGAGGGAGCAAACGATGCCACGCTTGCGCGTGACGAATCTTCAATCCTTGCCCGCCAGCGCGCCACGCGGCGCACGCTGGTGCGCGTGCTGGAAACCATGCTGCGCCTCGCTCATCCGTTGATCCCGTTCATCACCGAGGAACTGTGGCAGAAGGTCGCGCCGGTCGCCGGGCGCGTTCCCTCCCTTGATAAGGGGAGGGCGGAGGGAGGGGTTTCCATCATGTTGCAGGCCTATCCGCGCGCCGACCTGGCGCGCTGCGACGAAAAATCCGAAGCGTGGGTGGTGACGTTGAAATCGATGGTCAATGCCTGCCGCAGCCTGCGCGGCGAGATGAACCTCTCGCCGGCGCAGCGCGTACCGCTCATCGCGGCAGGCGATGCCGCCACGTTGAATATGCTCGCGCCCTACATAAGCAGCCTCGCCAGGCTCAGCGAAGTGCAGGTCGTTGCCGAACTGCCGGGTGACGATGCGGCAGTCGCCATCGTCGGCAACTTCAAGCTGATGCTGAAAGTGGAGATCGACGTCGCTGCAGAACGCGAACGGCTGGACAAGGAGATCGCGCGCCTGCAGGGTGAAATTGCCAAGGCGCAAGGCAAGCTGTCAAACGCCAGTTTCGTGGATCGCGCCCCGGCGGCAGTGGTGGAGCAGGAGCGCAAACGCATGGAAGGTTTCGGCGCGACGTTGGGGCAACTGCAAGCTCAACGCGGCAAGATGAAATAAGGGCATCCAAGGAAACACTGAACAAGTATCCGGAAAAACAGGTGCTGTTCATATGCGCCGAATTTGTTAAAAAATTAATCCATTTTTATCGATTTTTCTTCCCAGGCGGTGCTCTTTCCAAGGATTTCCCCTTCATTTCGGTCAAGCTGGACATGATTCATAGCGAGCGGATTTTATTCAGCAGCGCGGTGGTGGAACGCTCGTGCAGGAACGGGATGCTATGCACCTTGCCGCCCCAGCCTTGCACTTCGCGCGACCCGGCGATATCTTCAACCTGCCAGTCACCGCCTTTTACCAGCACGTCGGGGCGGCACGCGAGGATCAGGTTCAGCGGCGTGTCTTCGTCGAACGGCGCCGCCAGGCTGACCGATTCCAGCGCGGCCAGCACCGCCATGCGGTCGGGCAGCGGATTGACCGGCCTGTCGCCGCCCTTGCCGAGGCGCTTCACCGAGGCGTCGCTGTTCACGCCTACCACCAGCGATGCGCCCAATACGCGAGCCTGCGCGAGGTAAGTCACATGGCCGCGGTGCAGCACGTCGAAGCAGCCGTTGGTAAACACCAGCGGCCGCGGCAGCGCGGCGACGCGCGCGGCGAACTCATCGGGCCTGCACAGCTTGCGTTCGAAGGCGGGCACCGGGTACATCCGGGCGCTCATCTAGTCGAGGTATTCGAACAGCTTCACTACGCGCCGCACACCGCCGGTCGTGCTGGCAACCTCGCTGGCGGCATCGGCTTCGGCGCGCTTGACGATGCCCATCAGGAATACCGTGCCGTTTTCCGTGACCACTTTGACGTGGTTGGCGCTGAAACGCTTGTCGTCCACGAAGCGCATCTTTACGTTCGTGGTAATCAGGCTGTCGCTGCTGCGGGCAGTCATCGAACTGGCACCGGAAACAACCAGTTCGCTGCTTACGCTGCGCACGTTCTCGATGCCGGAAACGAGCTTGCCGATTTCCGCCTTCACCGCCTCGCTCGGCACTTCGCCGCTGACCAGCACAATGCGGTTGAAGCTGGTGACGTTCACATGCACTTTCTCCTTGTACTGCTTGCCGATGCGGTCGGACGCCTTGATTTCAATCGCCTCGTCTTCGACGTACGCCCCGCTGGTGCGGCGATCCTGCGCCATCATGACGCCGCCCCCCACGCCGACTGCGGCCACCGGGAAACAGCCTTGCAACGATCCCGACGCGAGCACGAGCAACAGCAGTGAAAAAATACGCATTGTCATTCTCCCAGTAATAAATAATCGATCACATCGCACAGGCAATGCAAGGCGAGCAAATGGACTTCCTGGATCCGCGCGGTGCTTTTCGCATCCACGCAAATCAATATGTCCTCGGGGTGTAGCGCACCGGCCATTTCGCCGCCGTCGCGCCCGGTCAGCGCAATCACGCGCATGCTGCGCTCATGCGCCGCATGAATCGCCGCGACCACGTTCGGCGAATTGCCGCTGGTGGAAATCGCCAGCAGGCTGTCGCCGGGCAGGCCGAGCGCGCGCACCTGCTTGGAAAATATCTGGTTGAAATCGTAATCGTTGGCGATGGAAGTGAGCACCGAGCTGTCGGTGGTCAGCGCGACCGCCGCAAGGCCGGGGCGCTCCTTCTCGAAGCGGTTCAGCAATTCCGCCGCGAAGTGTTGCGCATCGGCCGCCGAGCCGCCGTTGCCGCAGCACAGGATCTTGCCGTCGTTGGTGACGCAATCGAAAAAAACCTGCGCGCCCTCGGCAATGGGCTTTGCCAGCGCGTCCTTGACCTTCAGCTTGAGTTCCGCGCTGTCCTTGAAATGCTTGGCAATGCGTTTATTGATATCCATGGTTTGTTGCCAGTCGTTAGCCGTTAGCCGTTAGTTGGCGTTGTCCGCTACGCGGGTTTTTAACTAGCGGCTAACGGCTAGCAACTAACGACTGCTCTAAGCGCGAATATTAACCGAATCAGGCCTCGAACGCATTCTTGAGCCACTGTACGCCGCCATCATCCATCAGCACGGCATCGAAGCGGCACGGCGGGGTTTGCGCGAGGCCGGCGAGATATTGTTGCGCGGTGCGGACGATGCGCCGCTGCTTGCGCGCGTCGATGCTGGCCGCCGCGCCACCGAAATCCGCATTGCGCCGCAAACGCACCTCGACGAATACCAGCGTCGCGCCGTCGCGCATGATCAGGTCGATTTCGCCGAAGCGGCCGCGATAGTTTTGCGCAACCTGCTTCAGCCCCAGTTGTTGCAAGTATTGCGCCGCCCGCTGCTCGGCCTGTACACCTTGTGAGCCGGCGCTCATGGCTTGCCGGCAGTTTGCGGGGGCGCCTGTAGCGCGGGAGAAGACTGCGCGTTGCGGAGTTGCGTTTGCCCCTGGACAAACATTGCCGGAACCGCCATGCGCTGGAAAACATGTTCGTCAAGTTCTATATGCCCGCTCACCCCGTCCAGCGGCAAAGCGTCGTCAACTTTGCCGGCAAGCAGCAATTGAACCAGACGGAACGCGTCTATGCCCAGCGCATAAAGCCGCTCATGGTCGGCGGAAAGCGTCGCGGCGGGACGCGGGTAGACCATCACCGCCGGGTGGTCGGCTTGCAGCAGCCACGGCATATCCACAAAGCGGATGCCGTTCAGATCGTAGTTGACCAGTGTGTTGCCGTTGCCGGCAAAGATTTGCGAGGTAGCGTAAATCGGCAATTTATTCGGCAGATAAGGCCGGATCAGCCGCGCATTTTTTGCATCTGCAGCAAGAAACACCGCAGTGCCGGGCAGATCGGCGATCTTCGCGAATACCGACGGATCGTTGTCGAATTCGATCTCATGCAGTATTGCGCCGCCCGAGCGGTGCCATTCTTCTTCAAAGACAAACTGCAAACGTTTGTCCAGTTGCGCGCGGGTGGCAATGACGATGGCCAGACGCAAACCCTGCTGCTTGGCCAGTTGTGCGGCTTGCCGCGCTTCCGCTTCCACCGCCATGCCGAAAAAATACAACTGCCTGGCAGGCTTGCCTTCAGCTACGTTCAAGGCCAGGGTCGGTACGGGAATGTCCTGTTCCGCCGCCAGCGCAGCGGCGCCGCTGCGCGTCAGCGGCCCCACTACGGCGCGCGCGCCGGCGGCGATGGCCTGGCGGTACAGCGCGGCTATGCCCTTGCTCTCATCGAAGCAGCTATACACGCGCACCGGCAGCCCTCCCGGCAGTTGCATTTCCAGCTCGGTCGCCGCCTGGAAACCCTGCCGCACCGCTTCGGCGGCGGAACCGAAAACTGCCGATTTCAACGGCAGCAGCAGCGCGATATGCGGCCCGGGCTTTGCCTCGCCGGGCGCCAGCGGCCCGGTGGTGGCGCAAGCAAAACCGCTCACGTATAGTGCGAGCAGAGCCGACAGCCAGAGGAATCCACGTTGCATAGCGAACATCCGCAAAAATTGGAACCCGCATTATATGTAGTTGCCACCCCGATTGGTAATCTGCGTGACATTACCTTGCGCGCGCTGGATGTGCTGGCGGCAGCGGACACGGTCGCGGCGGAGGACACACGCAACACCGCGCATCTGCTGACGCATCACGGCATCGGTGCGCGCCGGCTGATGGCGGTGCACCAGCACAACGAACGTGCCGCCGCTGAAAAAATCGTCGCGCTGCTCCTGGCCGGGCAAAGCGTGGCCTTCGCCAGCGATGCGGGAACCCCCGCCGTCAGCGACCCCGGCGCGCTGCTGGTGCATGCGGTGCGCGCGGCGGGGCTGCGCGTTATCCCGGTTCCCGGCGCGAACGCGGCGATAGCGGCCTTGTCGGCGGCAGGCATGGCGGAACCGCATTTCCTGTTCTACGGCTTTTTGCCCAGCAAATCCGCCGCGCGCCGCTCCGCGCTCGAATCCTTGCGCAGCCAGGCCTGCACGATAGTATTTTACGAAGCCCCGCACCGCATCGCCAAATGCGTCGCCGATTTGAATGCGGTGCTGGGCGGAGAGCGGCAAATCGTGCTGGCGCGCGAAATCACCAAACTGTTCGAGACGATCCATGCCTGCCCGTTGCGCG
This sequence comes from uncultured beta proteobacterium, assembly GCA_963828205.1. Lineage (GTDB taxonomy): Bacteria > Pseudomonadota > Gammaproteobacteria > Burkholderiales > Gallionellaceae > Gallionella. The sequence continues at coordinate 765,248 of CAWHDU010000003.1, read as the reverse complement.
ACGCCGAGGCATGGCTGATGGCCGACAGCAACCGGCAGCGCGGTGAATTCGTCGTGCTGGTTTCCGGCGCGACGCCGCAACAGGGGTTGCCCGCCGAAGCAAAGCGCGTTCTTGAAACGCTGCTCAAGGAGTTGCCGCTCAAACAGGCGGTGAAGCTCGCCGCGCAAATTACCGGCGCCAACCGCAACGAGCTGTATCAGGCGGCACTGCAAACCAGGCAAGCCGAATAATCAAGATAAAAACAGGCCTTTGCTTTGCATTCAAACAAACGTTTGATACACTCGTTTCGCGGTTTCCCTTCTTCGGCATGGCAGTCGCGGTCAACGCCACGGTCTCTTGCGGGAGCTGCCAAAGCCGCTCCATGCGTTCCCGGAAACAATAAAAGGACACTCATCATGGCAACACCCACCAGGCAGATAGCCTATACGCTCTTCTTGACCGCCCTGCTGGCCGGTTGCGGCAAGACAAATGACAAGCCCGCCGCGCCCGGCCCGGAGCGGGGATGCCGCCGCCCGAAGTGGAGGTGCTCACCGTAGCCGCAGGCAGCGCAACGCTCACTCAGGATCTGCCCGGACGATTGCAGGCTTATCGCACGGCACAGGTGCGCGCGCGGGTTGAAGGCGTGGTAGAAAAGCGCCTGTTCCAGGAAGGCAGCGAAGTGAAGGCGGGCGCGCCCCTGTTCCAGATCAGTGCGCTTATCCATAAAGCCGCCGCCGAAGCCGCCGAAGCCGACTTCGCGATTGCGCGCCAGACCGTCGAACGCTACAAACCGCTGCTCGACATCAAGGCGGTCAGCCGGCAGGAATTCGATCTGGCAGCGGCCAAGGCCAAACAGGCCGAAGCCGCGATGATCCGCGCCAAGGAGGATCTGGACAATGCCGGTGTGCCGGCCGCCATTTCCGGCCGCATCGGCCGCGCGCTGGTGACCGAGGGCGCGCTGGTCGGCAAGGGAGAGGCCACTTTATTGGCGACCATCGAGCAGCTTGACCCGATCTACGTCAACTTCACCCAGCCCGGCGCGGATGTGCTGCGCCTGAAGCAGGCAATCAAGAGCGGCAAGCTCAAGCGTGCCGAATCCGCCAGCGTGGAGTTGCTGCTGGAAGACGGCAGCGTCTATCCGCAGGCAGGCAAAATATTTTTCACCGACATGGCGGTCGACCCTTCCACCGGCGCTGTGTCGCTGCGCGCCGAGTTTCCCAACCCGCAACGCGAATTGCTGCCCGGCATGTTCGCGCGCATCCGCTTCCCGGAAGCGCTGGCGGACAATGCGATCCGCGTGCCGCAACGCGCGGTGCAGGCCGGGCCGCAGGGGCAGTTCGTGATGATCGTCGCCCCGGACGGCAAGGCTGCGCCACAGCCGATCAAGACAGGCGGCATGGCGGGAACGGATTTCATCGTCAGCAGCGGGCTGAAAGGCGGAGAGCAGGTCATCGTCAACGGCTTGCAGAAGGCGCGGCCGGGTACGCCGGTGACGATTCAGAAGACTGAGGACAGGAAACAGAAAACAGAAACCGCCATGCCGGCAGCCGACGGCAAAAAAGGGAACTGATTCATGCTCGCAAAATTTTTCATCGACCGCCCGATCTTCGCCTGGGTCATCGCGATTCTCGTCACGTTTGCCGGGATATTGGCACTGCGCGCGTTGCCGGTATCGCAATACCCGTCGGTGGCGCCGCCCGCGCTGGACATTTCCGTCACCTACCCCGGCGCATCGGCGCAGGTGGTCGAGCAGAGCGCGGTGCAGTTGATCGAGCAGGAGATGAACGGCATCGAAAACCTGCTCTACATGGACTCCAGCTCGCAGGTCGGCTCCGGCCAGGTGACGTTGACCTTCCGTCCCGGCGCCGACATCCAGTTCGCGTCGGTCGAGGCGCAGAACCGCATCAAGCGCGTGGAGGCGCGCCTGCCGGATGACGTGCGGCGGCTGGGCGTGACGGTGACGCGCGCCGGGCGCAACTTCATCATGGTGGTGGCGCTGGCCTCGCCGGACGGCCGTCTGAACGACATCGACTTGGGCAGCTATGCAACCGCCAGCGTGCTTGAGCCGCTGCTACGCGTGCCCGGTGTCGGCGAGGTGCTGCTGTTCGGCACCGAATATTCGATGCGCATCTGGCTCAAGCCGGACCGTCTGGAAGCCTATTCGATCTCGCCCGCCGATGTCGGCCGCGCGGTGCGCGCGCAGAACGCGCTGCTTCCTCTGGGCGAGGTGGGGCAATTGCCGGCCGCGCCGGGACAGGAGATCAACGCCGTCCTCGGCAGCCGCGGGCGCCTCGCTACCCCGGAAGAGTTCGGGGGTATCGTGGTACGCGCCAACCCGGACGGTTCGTCCGTGCGGCTCAAGGACATCGCCCGCGTCGAACTGGGCGCGCAGGACTACAGCCGTTCCGCGCGCCTCAACGGACAGCCCATCGCCGGCATGGCGATACGCATCACGCCGGGAGCTAACGCGCTGGCGACCGCGCAAGGTGTGCGCGCCAAGATGCAGGAGCTGTCGCGTTATTTCCCGCAGGGCGTGGACTGGGTGGTACCCTACGACACCACGCGCTTCATCGAGCTGTCGATCCGCGAAGTGATAATCACGCTGCTCGAAGCGGCGGCGCTGGTGGTGCTGGTGATGTTCGTGTTCCTCGGCAACTGGCGCACCACGCTGATACCCGCGATCGTCGTGCCGGTATCGCTGCTGGGCGGAATGGTGGGACTGTATGTTTTCGGCTTCTCGATCAACGTGCTGACGCTGTTTGCGATGGTGCTGGCGATCGGCATCGTGGTGGACGACGCCATCGTGGTGGTGGAAAACGTCGAGCGGAAGTTGAGAACCCCGCTGGACGTTTCGGTGGCGGCTAACATGAGCGCAGCGAACGTTAAGCCCGATTCATCGGGCGGCCAGAGCCAAAACGTCGAGCGCAACATGCGCGCCAACCATCTCGATCCGCGCGCGGCGACCCGGCAGGCGATGAAGGAGATCACCGGCGCGATCATCGCTATCACGCTGGTACTGATGGCGGTGTTCGTGCCGATGGCCTTCTTCGGCGGCTCCACCGGCGCGATCTACCGCCAGTTTGCCGTCACGCTGGTGGTGACCATGGCGGTCTCCGCCTTTCTGGCGCTGTCGCTTACGCCGGCACTGTGCGCGAGCCTGCTCAAGCACGACCCTGAAAATTTGGAACGCGGCTTTCACGGCTGGTTCAACCGGTTCTTCGACCGCGTGACGGCACGCTACGTCGGCGGGGTCAATCGCGCCGGGCGCAGGCTGCTGCGCTCCATGATAATTTATGCGGTGATCGTCGCGATTGCCGCATGGACATATATGAAACTGCCCGGCAGTTTCCTGCCGGAAGAAGACCAGGGATACCTCGTCACCGCCATCCAGTTGCCGCCCGCAGCCACGCGCGAGAGGGCGAAAGTCGTTCTGGAATCCGTCGAGCAGTTTTACCTGAAGCAGCCGCAGGTGGACAAGGTGGTCGGCGTGCTGGGCTTCTCTTTCTTTGGGCGCGGCCAGAACATGGCGCTCGCCTTCGTCAGGCTAAAGGACTGGGATGACCGGCCGGGCAATGATAACTCGGCGCAGTCCCTGATCAAGCGCGCCAACATGAACTTCTTCCGCATGAAGCAGGCGATGCTGTTCGCCATCAATCCGCCGCCGATCCCCGAGCTCGCTTCTGCCGGAGGCTTCGATTTCCGCTTGCAGGATCGCGGCGGCGTCGGGCGCGAAAAGCTGCTCGATGCGCGCAACCAGGTGCTGGGCATGGCCATGGCCGACAAACGCCTGACCGCCGTGCGCCCCGAAGGTCAGGAGCCGGCCCCGCAGCTGTTCCTCGACATCGACCGCGACAAGGCGGAGACGCTGGGAATCAACAGCACCGATCTCAACGATACCCTGCAATCCCTGTTTGGCGTGTCCTACATCAACGACTTCGTGCGCCAGGGGCGGGTGCTGCGCGTGCAGATGCAGGCCGAGGAAACAACGCGCAAGAGCGAAGCCGACCTGTTGCGCACGGCGGTGCGCAACAATGCCGGACGCATGGTGCGCCTGTCCGAATTCACCCGCGCCAAATGGGTCGCCGGATCGGCCAAGCTCGACCGCTACAACGGCCTGGCGGCGATGAAAATTTCCGGGGCGACCGCGCCGGGCGTATCCAGCGGCGAGGCGCTCGCGGCGATGGAAGCCATCGCCGAAAAACTGCCGCCTGGCATCGGCTTCGAATGGTCGGGCATTTCGTCCGAGGAAAAACTCTCCGGCCAGCAGGCGCCGCTGCTGTTCGGCGTGTCGCTGCTGGTGGTGTTCCTGGTGCTCGCCGCGCTGTACGAAAGCTGGTCGATTCCGCTCGCGGTAATGCTGGCCGTGCCGCTCGGCGCCTTCGGTGCGCTGGTTGCGGTGGAACTGCGCGGGCTGCCCAACGATGTCTATTTCAAGGTCGGGCTGATCGCGATCATCGGGTTGGCCGCCAAGAACGCCATCCTGATCGTCGAATTCGCCCGCCGCCTCGAGGATGAGGGGCAGGAGCGGCTTGCTGCGGTGCTGGAGGCCTGCCGCCTGCGCCTGCGACCGATCCTGATGACCTCGATCGCCTTCGTCGCCGGCGTGTTTCCGCTGGCCGTTTCCACCGGCGCGGGCGCGGAAAGCCGCCATGCCATCGGCACCGGGGTCATCGGCGGCATGGTTGCCGCCACTCTGCTCGCCATCTTCCTGGTGCCGGTGTTCTTCATGGCGGTGCGGCACATTTTCCCGGGACATGCCCGCAAACGCAAGGAGGGTCATGCCGATGAAAACCTATAGTGACCGTAGGGCGGATGAGCGTAGCGCCTTCCGCCGTATGAATCCCATTCGGCGGAAGGCGCTACGCTCATCCGCCCTACAGTTGGATATGCGCTATGCACTCACCGTCATGCTGATGGCATTAAGCGGCTGCTCCCTGATGCCGAGCTATGAGCGTCCCGCCGTGCCGGTTCCCGCCGCGTGGCCCGGCAGCGTCAAGCTGAAAATCACCCCGCAAATCGCGCTTGCCGATTGGCCGGATTACTTCACCGATCCGCGCTTGCAGGCGCTGATCGGCGCCGCGCTGGAGGACAACCGCGACCTGCGCATCGCCACGGCGCGCATCGCCGAAGCGCGCGCGCAATACGGTATCCAGCAAGCCGACCGGCTGCCGAATTTCAGTCTGGCCGCCGGGCGCAATGCCTCGCTGACGCCGGCGAGCGCATCCACGACCGGCGCCGACCTGCGCGTGCAACGCTATGACGTGGGACTCAACCTGGTGTCGTTCGAGCTGGACTTCTGGGGGCGCGTCGCCAGCCTGAGCGAGGCGGCCAAGGCGAATTATCTGTCCACCGAGGCCGCACAACGCGCGTTTCGCCTGTCGCTGATCGCAGATGTGGCGAACGCCTACCTGTCTTTGCTGGAGCTGCGCGAGCGCGCGCAACTCGCCGCGATGACGGCCAAGGCGCGCGATGCGACCCGTGAACTGACATCGCGCCGCCGCGAGCTGGGCGTCTCCAGCGATCTGGATTATTTGCAGGCGGAAGGCGCGTACCAGGCCGCAGTGGCCGAGCGCGCGAACCTGGAACGGCAGCAGGCCGCCGCGGAGAATCTGCTTAACGTGCTGCTGGGCCAGCCGATGGCGGAAATGAAAGGCCTGCCCGCCGGGCGCCCGCTTGCCGAGCAGAGCATTCCAGCCGGATTGATCGCGGAATTGCCCGCCGAAGTCCTGCTGCAACGCCCCGATGTGCTGGCCGCCGAGCAGCGCCTGATCGCCGCAAATGCCAATATCGGCGCGGCGCGCGCCGCCTTCCTGCCGCGCATCACGCTGACCGGCAGCGCCGGCACGGCCAGCCGTACCCTGAGCGGGCTGTTCGATGCGGGCAGCGGCGCGTGGAGTTTCCAGCCCGCGCTCACGCTGCCGCTGTTCGACGCCGGGCGCACTTCCGCCGGCGTGGATGTCGCCGAGGCGCGCAAGATCATTGCGGTGGCCGAATACGAGAAAACCCTCCAGCAGGCATTCCGCGAAGTGGCCGACTTGCTGAATGCGCGCGAAAAACTTGCCGAGCAGCTTGCCGCACAACAGGCCAATGCCGACGCGCAAAACCAGCGGCTGCGCCTGGTGGAGGCGCGTTACGGGGCGGACATCGCAAACTACCTGGAGGTGCTGGATGCGCAGCGCGAATCCCATGCCGCGCAACAGGGCGCGCTGCAGGTGCGCCGCACGCTGTTGTCGGCTGCCGCGCAGCTTTACAAGGCGCTCGCCGGGAAAGGCGCGCAAGGCGAAACCGGCAAATGATGCGCGAAGCCAGAACCGCCAGCGAACAAACCCGCGCGCGCTTGCTGGACGCGGCACGCGAGGTGTTTTCGCAACAGGGCTTCCAGGTGGCGACGGTGCGCGAGATATGCCGCCGCGCCGAGGCGAATGTCGCGGCGGTCAATTACCATTTCGGCAGCAAGGACGGGCTGCTCGCGGAGGCGTTGAATTTCGGCGCGCTCAAAGCCTTGCAGCTCGCCAATGCCGGGGCAAGCGAATGCCCCAGAATGCGCCTGCGTTTGTTCATAAACGACTTCATGCTGATGCTTCTGGATGAAAAAAATGCTTCTTCGCAATGCCGGATCATGGTGCGCGAACTGGCCGACCCGACTCCCGCGCTGGACAAGATCGTGCGCGAAGCTATCGCGCCGCTGCACGAATACCTGGGCGAGCTGCTGCGCGAAATCGCGGGGGATCGCGCCGGCGAAACCGAGTTGCGCCGTTGCGCGCACAGCATACTCGGCCAATGCCTGTATTACCGCCACTCCCAGCCGGTGCTGCAACGCCTGTATCCAAAGTTGCGCTACAGTCACAAGGAAATTGAAGCCATGGCCGGGCATATTGCGGATTTTTCCCTTGCGGGAATCGATTCCATTTTCAAATCGGCAGCCGGATAAACCGGTAATGCAAGAGCGCGATTTAACCCTCCGTCTGCTTCGAACGCAGACGTTTAACAAAAACAAAATCGATCAACGGACGCCCAAATAAAGATGCGCGCAGTCAGCCGGTTTACCGCAATGACACTCATTCTCGTTTGCCTGTTTGTCGCGGCGCAAACGGCGTATGCGGGCGAAAAAATCGCCATCGCCGCAGCAGCCGATCTCAAGTTCGCGCTGGACGAGATTGTCGTGCTGTTCAATAAGGCGCATCCCGCCGACCGGGTAGAAACCATCTACGGCTCGTCCGGAAAATTCCACACGCAAATCCGGCAGGGGGCGCCTTTCGATCTGTATTTCTCCGCCGACATCGCCTATCCGCGCGCTCTCAAGGCGGAGGGATTTGCCGCCTCCGAAGTGCGGCCCTACGCGGTGGGGCGCATCGTGCTGTGGAGCCCGTCGCGCGATGCAGGCAGGATGACCCTCGCCGATCTTGCCGACCCTGCCATCCGCAAAATCGCCATCGCCAACCCGAAGCATGCGCCCTACGGCAAGCGCGCCGAAGAGGCGCTGAAGGCGTCGGGCGTGTGGGAGAAGGTGGAAGCCAGACTGGTATATGGCGAAAACGTCGCTCAGACGGCGCAGTTCGTGCAGACCGGCAATGCGCAGGTCGGCATCGTCGCGTTGTCGCTGGCGCTCAGCCCGGAGCTATCCAAACAAGGTAGCTACGCGCTGATCCCCGGCACGCTGCATCAGCCGCTGGAGCAGGGCTTCATCGTCACCCGGCGCGCCGCCGGCAACCAGCTGGCGCAAGCATTCGCGCGCTTCATGGCAGAGCAGGAGGTGCGCGCGGTCATGATGCGCTATGGGTTTGTGTTGCCGGGCAAAGTAAAATAGCCCTATGGAATCCGCTTTCTCTCACGCCGACCTGTCCGCGATCTGGCTTACCTTCAAGCTGGCTGCGGTTGTCACCGTCATCCTGCTGCTGATAGGCACGCCGATCGCGTGGTGGCTGGCGCGCACCCGTTCCTGGTGGAAGGGGCCGGTCGGCGCGGTGGTCGCATTGCCCATCGTGCTGCCGCCTACGGTGATCGGCTTTTACCTGCTGGTGGCGATGGGGCCATCCGGCCCGCTCGGCTATTTCACGCAAGCATTGGGAATAGGCCTGCTGCCTTTCACCTTTGCCGGTCTGGTAATCGCCTCGGTGTTCTATTCATTGCCGTTCGTGGTGCAGCCGCTGCAGAACGCCTTCGAGGCGATTCCCGAGCGTGCATTGGAAACCGCCGCGACGCTGCGCGCGTCCGCGCGGGATACTTTTTTCAGCGTGGCGTTGCCGCTGGCCAAACCCGGTTTCCTCACCGCGTCGGTGCTCGGTTTCGCGCATACCGTCGGCGAATTCGGCGTGGTGCTGATGATCGGCGGCAACATCCCGGACAAAACCCGCGTGATGTCGGTGCAGATTTACGACCATGTCGAAGCGATGGAATATGCCTCGGCGCACTGGCTGTCGGCGGGGATGGTGGTGTTCGCCTTCGTCGTGCTGCTGGCGCTGTACACGCTTAATCCGACCGGGAAACGCAAATGATTTTGAAATCGAAAATCTTGCCACAGAGTTCACAGAGCACACAGAGAGTGTGGCGATTTGGGCAGTTTTTCTCTGTAACCTCTGTGTTCTCTGTGGCTAACGGTCTTTCTGAATGATCCAGGCGCGCTTCGACCTCTCCTATCCCGGCTTCGAACTGCACGCGGAATTGCAGGTATTTGCGCATGGCATCATCGCGCTGTTCGGCCCGTCCGGTTCGGGCAAGACGACCCTGTTGCGCTGCATCGCGGGACTGGAACACACTGCCAACGGGGAGTTGCAGATAAAGGACGAGGTGTGGCAGAGCGGCGCATATTTGCTGCCGACGCATCGGCGCCCGCTGGGATATGTATTCCAGGAAGCCAGCCTGTTCCCGCATCTGTCGGTGCGGCAGAATCTGGAATACGGCCTGAAACGCATTCCGCCCGGCCAGCGCAAGGTGCAACTGGAACAAGTGGTGGAGTGGCTCGGCCTGAGCAGGTTGATCGAACGCGACAGCCCAGCAAGCCTGTCGGGCGGCGAACGACAGCGCGTCGCCATCGCGCGCGCGCTGCTCACCAGCCCGCGCCTGCTGTTGATGGACGAGCCGCTCTCGGCGCTGGATGCGGCCAGCAAGCGGGATATCATGCCGTATCTGGAGCGGCTGCACGGCGAACTGGATATCCCGGTGATCTATGTCAGCCACTCGCTGGACGAAGTGGCGCGGCTGGCCGACCAACTGGTGCTGATGGAACAGGGGCGCGTCATCGCGAGCGGTTCGCTCAACGAAATGCTGGGGCGGCTGGACCTGCCCACCGCGCATCTGGACGATGCCGGAGCGGTGATTGAGGCCGGCGTGGCTGCACATGACGAGGAATATCACCTCACCCGGCTGGATTTTTACGGCGGTAGCCTGTGGGTGAGCAAGGTGGAACGCGCCATCGGCAGCACGGTGCGCGCCCGCGTGCTGGCGCGCGACGTGAGTATCGCCACCGTTGCGCCGCAAGGCTCCAGCATCAGCAACATTCTGCGGGCGCGTATCGACGACATCCGGGACGAAGGGCCGGATCGCGTGAATTTGCGCATGTCTGTCGGCAGCGGGCAGAAACTGCTGTCGCGCATCACCCGCCGCTCGTGCGACCATCTCGGTCTGGTGCTTGGCATGGAAGTGTTCGCACAGGTCAAGAGCGTAGCGTTGATTGCATAGTACAATCCCATTCCAACCCCGCTACATGGAGTTCATGCGAAATGAGCCGTCTGTTACTGATAATCGCCATTGCGGCAGCGGTTTACCTGCTGATCAGGTCTTACCGCAAGCAAGCGCCGAAGCAGGAGAAAACAACCGCCGAGGATATGGTGCGCTGCGTATATTGCGGCGTGCATCTGCCCAAGGGCGAGAGCCTCCATGCAGACGGGCAATTCTTTTGCGGTGAGGAACACCGCGATGCCCATCGCAAATAAGCGGCTTCCCTCTCCCCACCCCTCTCCCGCAAGCGGGCGGGGGAGCGAACGAATCACTGCGTGAGTTTTTCTTTGATGCAATGACTGACAAACCTGCTGCAGAGTTTCCTACTGTCGATTTCTGGCGCTCTCTGCGCTACTTCAATCTTTACCGGCTGGTGCTGGCCAGCCTCTTTGTATTTCTGGCAGGGACATTCGGCTCTTCGCTATTGCTGGGAGCGCGCAACTGGACATTATTTTTTGTTGCCGGCCTGATCTATGCGGCAGCGGCGGTGTTTTTCTTTATCCCGCTCCGGCTGCACTGGCCGCGTTTTACCTGGCAACTGGCCGGCCAGGTCGGCAGCGACATTGCCGCCTTGTCGGTGCTCTCCTATGCCAGCGGCGGGATCCAGAGCAGCATCGGCCTGCTGCTGCTGGTTTCGCTGGCGGCTGCGGGGATGATCAGCCGAGGCAGAATCACCCTGTTCTTTGCCGCGCTGGCGAGTATCGCCGCACTGCTGGAGCATTCATTTGATGTGCTGTTTGGCGACGCTGTGGTGGCGCAGTATATGCAGGTCGGCTTGCTGTGCGTGTCCTATTTTGCGGTGGCCTGGCTGGCGCATAAACTGGCGAAATACGCAGTGGACAGCCAGCAATTGGCGCAACGCCGCGGCCACGATCTGGCCAGCTTGTCCGAAGCGAACAGCCTGGTGATGCGCGATATGCAGGATGGTGTACTGGTGGTGGACGAGCAGGGCGTGATCATACAGATGAACCCGAGCGCGGCACACCTGCTGCGCCACAGCGCCTTATCCGGAAGCTCGCTGGCGGAGAATTTTCCATTGTTGTACGGGCAGTATGCGCTATGGAAAAGAACCGGTGCGGTCAGCCGCGACACCTTGCAACTGGATGTCGGGGTGCAGGCAAGATTGCGCTTTGTTGCCGTCGAACGGGATGCGGCGCATGGCGCGGTAATTTTTCTGGAGGATATGCAGCGTGCCCGTGCCGAAGCGCAACAGATCAAGCTGGCTGCACTGGGACGCCTGACCGCCAGCATCGCGCACGAGGTGCGCAACCCGTTGTCGGCGATCAGCTATGCGGCAGAATTGATGCAGGAGGAGCAGGGCGATGCCAAGCAGCAGCGCCTGCTGCAAATCGTGCTGGACAACACGCAACGCATCAACCGCATCGTGCAGGACGTGATGCAGTTGAACCGGCGAGACCGTGCGCAACCTGAAGTGTTTGATCTGGATACAATGTTGCGCGCTTTTACCGAAGAGTTTTATCTGGCCGAACGGCTTGATCCGGATGTGATGGTGTTGGCCGGCGTGCGGGGCACGGAGGCTTCATTCGATCGCGGCCATCTGCGCCAGGTGCTGTGGAATTTGTGCCGCAACGCGTTGCGCTATGGCCGCAAGTTGCCCGGCAGTATGATGTTGTGGGTAAGTGTGGCGGACGGGCGGACGATGCTCGATGTGCAGGATGACGGGCCGGGCATCCCTTCGGAACATCTTGGCAAATTGTTCGAACCGTTCTTTACTACCGCAACCGACGGCACCGGTTTGGGTTTGTATATCGCCAAGGAGTTGTGCGAGGCAAATGGCGCGCGGCTGGAATATCATGGAGGCGGGAGGCGGAAAGGAGCGCGCTTCCGCATAATGTTTGCGGAAAGTCCTGAAAATAGCGGGGAGCAAGAGCATGTCAAATAACCATTCGGGTGGAAGCGGCGCCGTGCTGCTGGTGGACGATGAGCCGGACATCCTGGAGCTGCTGGAGTTCGCGCTGCGCAAGATGGGGCTGGAGGCGGACAGGGCAGGCAACGTGCGCGAGGCGCTGGCGAAGCTGGCGGCACGCCGCTACGACCTGTGCCTGACCGATATGCGGATGCCGGATGGCGATGGTTTGCAAGTGGTGCAGCACATCGTGCAAAGCAATCTGGATGTGCCGGTGGCGGTGATTACCGCGCACGGCAACATGGAAAATGCCATCGTTGCGCTCAAGGCGGGCGCATTCGATTATCTGGCCAAACCGGTTTCGCTGGACCAGTTGCGCGCCCTGGTGAAGTCCGCGCTGAAGCTGCCGCAAACGGTTGCGTCGGAAGGCAAGGCGCTGCTCGGTCATTCGCCCGCCATGCAGAAAGCGCGCGACCTGATCAAGCGCGTGGCGCGCAGCCAGGCGCCGGTGCATATCAGCGGCGAATCGGGTAGCGGCAAAGAACTGGCGGCGCGGCTGATCGTGCAAAGCGGCGCGCGCCACGATCAACCGTTTATCGCGGTGAATTGTGGGGCCATTCCCGCCAACCTGATGGAAAGCGAATTTTTCGGCCATAAAAAAGGCGCATTTACCGGGGCGGATAAGGACCGGGGAGGTTTTTTCCAGGCGGCGCATGGCGGAACCCTGTTCCTCGACGAAGTGGCCGATCTGCCGCTGGACATGCAGGTCAAGTTATTGCGCGCGATTCAGGAGAAATGTGTACGCAAGATCGGCGGTGCAGGCGAAGAACCAGTGGATGTGCGCATCATCAGCGCCACTCACCGTGATCTGGCCGAATGCGTGCGGCAAGGTAAATTCCGCCAGGATCTTTACTACCGCCTGAATGTGATCCCGATCCAGATGCCAGCATTGCGCGAGATGCGCGAGGATATCCCGGAAATCGCCCAGCGTATCCTGGAACGCTTGCGCGGCGCCGAAAATGTGCGTTTTTCCGAAAATGCGCTGCATGCGCTGCAGGGATATAGCTTTCCAGGCAACGTGCGCGAACTGGAAAATACCATTGAAAGAGCGCTGGCGCTGTGTCTGGAGGGAGTGATCGAAGAGCAGGATTTATTGCTGGTGCCTGTCGAGCATGACCAGCCGGAAAGCGCATCCCTCAGCAGCAAATATCCGCTGCCGGAATACCTGGATCGCATCGAGAAACAGGCATTGCTGGAAGCGCTGGAACAGACCGGGTTTAATCGCACGGCAGCCGCAAAATTGCTGGGGCTGACATTCCGCACCATGCGCTACCGGATGGAACGGCTGGGTATCAAAGGCCCAACCGGCGCGGACGATGCTGATTGACGCGCCCGGGAAGATTGACGTACAGGGATTGCTGGTCGGCGGCAAATATATTCCGTCGCCCAACTGCGACGACCGGCCGGAAGGTGCTATCGACCTGCTGGTGATACACAATATCAGCCTGCCGCCGGGCGAATTTGGCGGCGATGGCGTACAGCAGTTATTCACCAACACGCTGGATGCAACCGCACATCCGTATTACGCAACCATTTCCGCGCTGAAAGTATCAGCGCATTTCTTTGTGCGCCGCAATGGGCAGATTGTTCAGTTTGCCCCCTGCCTGAAACGCGCATGGCATGCGGGAGAGTCCTGCTGGCAAGGCAAATCCCGCTGCAACGACTTTTCCATCGGTATAGAACTGGAAGGCAGCGATGCCGTGCCGTTTACTGCCGGGCAATATGCCGCATTGAATCGTTTGACGATGGTATTGCGCAAAACCTACCCGATTCGCGGCATTGCAGGGCATCGCGATATTGCGCCACAGCGCAAAACCGATCCCGGCCCATGCTTTGATTGGGTGCGCTATCTCGCGGGATTGACCGCGTAATACTGCTGCACTCGCCACAATCCCAACGCTCTACCATGGTCTGTAAAAGGATAAATTGGGTGAAATATATAGTTCTTTTCCCGGCTTACGATATTGATGTCAACCACTACAATTAGTTATGTCAATGTAAAAAATAGCTAGATGTAGTGTTTATTTGGCAGGGTTGACAAAATTTTCAGGGGGTGTACATGCAGCATGCTGTTACCGATAGCTTTTCAGATTTTTCAATGCTAGCCAGCGGCACCCCCGGTTTCGTTTTATCCTTTTCCAATCTACTCGATCAATACAAGTCAATCATGCCGTTGCGTTTTGCGCGGCGTGAATGCGATCGTCCGGGGCTTAATAGGTGTCCGGCTGAATGATGCGGGGAATTAACAGGCTTTAGTCTGCACTTGATCCAAGTGTGGGCTGGGGGTGTAGTAGTCGCAGGTGTAGTTTTCGTTAACTTTCATTATCACTAAGGAGGTTGAAATGGCAGTAGCAAAGAAGTCAAAACCAGCAGCAAAGAAGCCGGCAGCTAAAAAGGCGGCAGCCAAGAAACCGGCAGCTAAAAAGGCGGCAGCCAAGAAACCGGCAGCTAAAAAGGCGGCAGCCAAGAAACCGGCAGCTAAAAAGGCGGCAGCCAAGAAGCCGGCAGCTAAAAAGGCGGCAGCCAAGAAGCCGGCGGCTAAAAAGGCGGCAGCCAAGAAGCCGGCGGCTAAAAAGGCGGCAGCCAAGAAGCCGGCGGCTAAAAAGGCGGCAGCCAAGAAGCCGGCGGCTAAAAAGGCGGCAGCCAAGAAGCCGGCGGCTAAAAAGGCGGCAGCCAAGAAGCCGGCGGCTAAAAAGGCGGCAGCCAAGAAGCCGGCGGCTAAAAAGGCGGCAGCCAAGAAGCCGGTGGCTAAAAAGGCGGCAGCTAAACCGGCAGCTCCGGCGGTGGCCAAGCCAGCAGCTCCGGCTCCTTCTGCGCCAGCACCTGTGCGTCCGGCTGCAACATGGCCTTTTCCTACACCGGGAATCGGTAAGCCGAACTGATCTGGGGTGCTGTTGTGGCAATCGCCACGACATGGTGAGCGCACTTCTGGTGCGGGAGGGGTGGCTTGATTGCCGTTCCCGCAATTCAGATGGTTTTGCCAGCGCGGAAGGGTTGCTTGCACGGCAACAGGGTTTATTGTCGCGGGAGGTTATGCGTTTCCGCTCCCTGGCGCCTTGGTAGCAGGTGCTTCCGCAGGGCATTCGGCCCGGAGAGCATTGAACTGTTTGTTTCGTCAACACAATGTTGACGTGTTTTATTATTCCCGTGGCAAACCCAATGATACGCGGCTAGCCTGATGTGCGGTTGGCCTTGCGCTTCCTATGCTTGGGTAGCTTGGCCGAATGATTTCAAAACCGTTGATGGACAAGCGGGATAGACCGGGCTAATCAGCCGGGTGGCTGTTCGCTTCACAACAGTTTACACGTTGAAGCGGAAGTGCATCACGTCGCCATCCTGTACAACATACTCCTTGCCTTCCACTCTCATCTTGCCGGCATCTTTCGCGCCCTGTTCGCCCTTGTATTTCACAAAGTCTTCGTAAGCGATCACCTCGGCGCGGATGAAGCCGCGTTCAAAGTCGTTGTGGATTACTCCCGCAGCCTTTGGTGCGGTGTCGCCCTTGTGAATCGTCCAGGCGCGCACTTCTTTTACGCCAGCGGTGAAGTAAGTTTGCAGACCCAGCAGGTTGTAACCAGTGCGGATCAGGCGGTTCAGCCCCGGTTCGGCCATGCCTGCATCGGCGAGAAATTCCTGTTTATCCGCATCGGATAGCTCGGCGATTTCAGCTTCCAGCGCGGCGCAGATCGGCACGACCGGCGCGCCTTCCTTGGTGGCGTATTCTTCCAGGCGCGCCAGCAACGGGTTGTTGCTGAACCCGCCTTCCGCGATGTTGGCGACATACATCGCGGGCTTTATGGTCAGCAGGCACAACGGCTGGAGCAGCGCGCGTTGTTCGGCATCCAGCTTCAGTGTGCGCGCCGGCTTGCCCTGGTCGAGATGGGCTGCAACCTGCTCCAGCAACGCGCCCAGTTTGGCGGCTTCCTTGTCGCCGGAGCGCGATTGCTTGCCGTTGCGCTGTTGCGCTTTTTCCACCGTCTGCATATCGGCCAGCGCCAGTTCGGTGTTGATGGTTTCGATGTCGGAAATCGGATCGACCTTGCCTGCGACATGGATCACATTGTCGTCCTCGAAGCAGCGCACCACGTTGACGATGCCATCGGTCTCGCGGATGTTGGCGAGAAACTGGTTGCCCAGCCCCTCGCCCTTTGACGCTCCGGCGACGAGCCCCGCGATGTCGACGAATTCGGTGATCGCGTGCTGCATCCGTTGCGGCTTGACGATTTCCGCCAGCGCCGCCATGCGCGCATCCGGCACTGCGACGATGCCGACGTTTGGTTCAATGGTGCAGAACGGATAGTTTTCCGCCGCAATGCCCGCCTTGGTCAGCGCATTGAACAGGGTGGATTTGCCGACATTGGGCAGCCCGACGATTCCGCATTTCAAACTCATGGTTGTTTCCTTCTTGAAAATCAGGATTTGCGGATCATGGATTAACTCAGCGGAACATCGAGTTTCCTCGCTCTCAACTGCAGTCCTGGAATCGTCTAACTGCTATGCAGCTTCAACATCGCCGCTTCGGTTTTTCCTTCGATGACCAGATGCGCGACATCCTGCGCTTTTTGCATGGCCTCGTCGATCAGTTCGCGCTCTTCGCGGCGCGGGTCATTCAACACGTAGCTGGCTACGTCGGCGCCCTCGCCGGGATGGCCGATGCCGACGCGCAGCCGCCAGAAATCCTTGCTGCCGAGATGCGCGATGATGTCCTTCAATCCGTTGTGCCCGCCGTGGCCGCCGCCCAGTTTCAGGCGAGCGGCACCCGGCGGCAAATCCAGTTCGTCATGCACCACCAGGATTTCTGCCGGGGCGACTTTGTAGAACTGTACCAGCGCGCCGACCGACCGACCGCTCACATTCATGAACGTCTGCGGCTTGAGCAGCAACATTTCATGGCCGTGCAACTGGCCGCGTGCAGCCAGGCCGTGAAATTTGGCCTCACTCTTGAAACTCAGGTTTTGCAGGCGTGCAAGCTCATCCACCCAACGGAAACCGGCGTTATGCCGGGTGGTTTCGTATTCGCGCCCGGGATTGCCCAAGCCAACAATTAAACGTATCGCAGTCATGCCATTTTTGTTCTTGGCGCCTGAATGAAAAAACCCGCCATGCCGTTATCAGCAATGGCGGGTTTATGCAGCCAGTCGATTTACTTGGCTTTTTTGGCGGCAGGAGCGGCAGGAGCGGCAGCACCCGTTTTGGCGGCTCCTGCAGCAGGTGCAGGAGCCGATGCTGCTGAAGCCGCTGCTGCAGCTTCAGCCTCGGCAGCCACTTCTGCTTCCACCATACCGCGCGGCACTTGCACGGTAGCCACCACTGCCTCGGCGGTATGTGTGCCGTGTGCGGCATCCACGCCTTTGGGCAATTTCAAATCGGCCACGTGGATGGAATGCCCCAGCGCCAGATGCGCCAAATCCACTTCGATAAAGGCTGGCAGATCCTTGGGCAAGCAAGTGATGTCCAGATCGGTCATCACGTGGCTGATTTTGCCGCCGCCTTCTTTCACGCCCGGCGCGATGTCCGCATTCAGGAAGTGCAGCGGCACCTTGATGTGCATCTTTTTCTTTTCGTCCACGCGCTGGAAGTCGATGTGCTGCACTTGCTGGCGGAACGGATGCATCACGAAATCGCGCAACAGCACCGGCTCTTTCTTGCCCTCCAGATTCAACGTCAATATTGATGCATGGAACGCTTCCGCGCGCAGCTTGTGGTAAAGATCGTTGTGATCCATGTCGATCAGTTTCACGTCGCCCGCGCCATACACAACACCTGGCACACGGCCGGTGTTACGCAGACGGCGGCTCGCACCCGTTCCTTGCGCCTTACGAATATTTGCATTGATTTCGATTTTCATTTCACTTCTCCAAAAAAAGGTTTGCCCGCGACCAGGCCAGACCTTACTTTGCGGCGATCCCCATGACCGCCGCTAATTTCTTACTCGGTGAACCCGCCCTACTCAGTGAACAGGGAGCTCACCGATTCTTCGTTATTGATGCGGCGTATCGTTTCCGCCAGCAATTCCGCCGTGCTCAACTGGCGTATGCGCTTGCAGTTGCGCGCCGCTTCGTTCAGCGGGATGGTGTCGGTAACGACCAGTTCATCCAGCGCGGAATTTTCGATGCGCCCGATCGCCGGGCCGGACAGCACCGCATGGGTGCAGTAGGCCAGCACGCGCGTGGCGCCTTTTTCCTTCAGCGCGTTGGCGGCTTCGCATAGCGTGTTGGCGGTATCCACCATGTCGTCCATGATCAGGCAAGTGCGCCCCGCCACCTCGCCGATGATGTTCATCACCTTTGCCACATTCGGTTTGGGGCGGCGCTTGTCGATGATTGCCAGGTCCGCATCCAGTTCCTTGGCCAGCGCGCGTGCGCGCACCACGCCGCCCACATCCGGCGATACCACGATCAGGTTCGGGTAGTTGTTCTTCCATACATCGGACAACAGGATCGGGCTGGCGTATATATTGTCCACCGGAATATCGAAAAACCCTTGTATCTGGTCGGAGTGCAAATCCATGGTCAGCAGCCGGTTCACACCGGCGCTGGAAAGCATATCGGCCACCAGCTTGGCGGTTATCGCGACGCGCGCGGAGCGCAGGCGGCGATCCTGGCGCGCGTAGCCGAAATACGGCATCGCGGCGGTGATGCGCCCGGCGGAAGCGCGCTTCAGCGCATCCACCATCACCAGAACTTCCATCAGGTTGTCGTTGGTCGGCGCGCAAGTGGATTGCAGCACAAACACATCCTTGCCGCGCACATTCTCCATGAGTTCCACCATCACCTCGCCGTCGGAAAAACGGCCTACCTTGGCGCGGCCGAGATGGATGTGCAGGCGCTGCGCGACATCCGCTGCGAGCTTGGGATTGGCATTTCCGGTGAACACCATCAAGCGGTCGTAGGACACGTGCAAACCCCTCAAGAATAATAAATAAATGCGCCCTGAAAATTGGCTCCGGCCGCCCGCTTACGCGAGCTTACCGTTCGTTTCACTCACGTTAGCCTGCGCCGAAACTATGTTTTGGCTGGGGAGGTAGGGATCGAACCTACGAATGCCGGAATCAAAATCCGGTGCCTTACCACTTGGCGACTCCCCAACATTAATCCGGCACCCAATCATGCAACGGGTGCCTTGCTAATCCTTGCGCGACGACTCCGCGCATCCCTTGCGGCAGTTGCCGCAACACCGATTCAGCATCGCCGCGACCGGCAAACCCGGCAAACACGCAGGCGCCCGACCCTGTCATCATCGCTTTTCCGAATTTATTCAGCCAGGTTATGTAACGCCCCACTTCCGGATAGAGCCCGCACACAACAGGCTGCAGATCGTTATGAAGCTGCTGTTCGGATTGCCGTTTCTGGAGGGCGCGCATTGTGATGGAAACCGTATCCCGTGTCAATTCCGGGTGCGCAAAAATCTCGGCGGTCGGCACATGCACCGGCGGGAAAAGCACCACATACCATGCATCCGGCAAAGGACAAGCTTGCAGCACTTCGCCCACCCCTTCGGCAAACGCATTCTCGCCGAATATGAACACCGGCACATCCGCCCCCAGCCGTAACCCGAGCTGCATCAATTGCCTGCGCGACAGCCCCAGCGACCACAGGCGATTCAGCGCGATCAGCGTGGTCGCCGCATCCGAGCTGCCGCCGCCCAGCCCGCCACCCATCGGAATGCGCTTTTCGACCGCGATATCCGCGCCCAATGCGCATCCGGTCTCGCTTTGCAGCAAACGCGCGGCGCGTACGCATAAGTCCTGCTCCTCTGCCACGCCCTCGACGGCGTTGCTGCGCCGCACCGCGCCGTCTTCGCGCAGGGTGAAATGCAGCGTGTCATGCAGGTCGATGAAGCGGAACAGGGTTTGCAGCAGGTGATACCCGTCCGCCTCCGACACGTTACTGGCGGAGCCAGCCGATTGCGGGAGGAGGCGGGGGGGCGGCATTCCCGCACCAGACGCTTGCGCGCACCGTGTCATGCCGCCCGGCCGGCGCCCGACGACATGCAGAAACAGATTTAATTTGGCCGGTGCCGTGCAGGTGATCGTTTGCGTCACGGCAGTTCCCACTCATCGATCAGCAACTGTATCTGCAAGCCATCGCGGCTCAACTGCAGGCGCGTCGGCAAACTGTCGCGTCTTTCGGTGGAGTGATGCAAATAGTGTATTTCCCAGCCATCCTGGCGCAGCACGCCGATCTGGCCATTGCCGTTGCGTTCGACTTGCGCCGGATTTTCCGTTTCCGCCAAACCCAGCACCCAATGGTGCAGGCCGCCCAACGGCAAATACCAGCCCAGCACCTGTTGCATCAGTGTTTCCGCATCGCCCGCCTGATAATGCTTATCGCCGTCGTCCAGCGTCGCGTTCCGCGCATCGCGATAGACGCGCGCGGCAGTCTGCCCGAGCGGCGCAAGCAGCAATATCTCGTCGGATTGCGCCGTATGCATCCAGCGCAAACCGGCCGAGTTGCGGGTGCCATGATGGCTGACCGAGATGCGTCCGTTCAGTGCGAACGGCGCGGATTCAGGCTGTGCGGGACGCACAGCCGGTGCGGGCGCGGAGGGCAATAATGCGCAACCGCTTAACATACATGCCAGCAATACATCCTTCCAGCGCATCAGGGAATAAATTTATTGATGACGTCCTGCAGCAGCGCATTGCCGGGATGTGCCTTGAGGCTGTCCTGCCAGACCTTTCTGGCCTCATCCTTGTCGCCGTGCATCCACAACACCTCGCCGAGATGCGCTGCGATCTCCGGTTCCGGGCTGCTGGCAAAGG
This sequence comes from uncultured beta proteobacterium, assembly GCA_963828205.1. GTDB lineage: Bacteria > Pseudomonadota > Gammaproteobacteria > Burkholderiales > Gallionellaceae > Gallionella. The sequence continues at coordinate 744,861 of CAWHDU010000003.1, read as the reverse complement.
CGCGCCGCAGCATCTTCAAGCCCTCATCCAGCCTGCCGCTGCGATAATAGCCCCAGCCCACGCTGTCCATGATCGCATCATCATCCGGGGCAAGCTGCAAGGCCTTTTCCACCAGTTCGACCGCCTCGGGAATCCGCTCGTTGCGTTCCAGCAGACTGTAGCCCAACGCATTGTAGGCGTGCGCGTAATCCGGCTTGACCTGGATCAGCTTGCGCATCAACTGCTCGAATACATCCGCTTTGCCGGTTCTGTCAGCCATCATTGCGGTTTCGTAAAGCAAATCGGGATGGTTGGGCAGCTTCGCCAGACCCTGCTGCAACACCTGATAAGCATCATCCAGCCGTTTTGCCTCGCGCAACAATTGCGCCTCAATCAGCAACTGCTGTACGCGCTGCTGATTGCTGGCGGCCTGCGTCTGGCGCAGATACTCCCTTGCCTCGTCCAGCTTGCCGCGCTTGTTCAGCAAATAAGCCACGCGCAATCGCGCCGCAAACTGATGTTCGCCGTCCTTGACTTCGAGGTAATGCGCGATCGCCTCTTCTTCGTTATCTTTAGCTTCGCCCAGTTGCCCGAGGTAATAGTGCACCGTATCCTGATCCTCCTTGCCTTTGCCAAGCACCTGCCGGAGTTGCGCTTCCGCATCCCGCAAATCCTTTAATTGTAAGGAAATCAGCGCAATTGCAAATGCCAGATCGGGGTTGTCCGGGTCGTCTTTTGCCAGGCGCTTGAATTCGGCGCGCGATAGCTCATATTGTTTTTGCTCGAGCAGCGCGCGGGCATACTGCAAGCGGATTTCGCGCGTATCCGGATAATCGGACAAATAGCGGCGCAGTACTTCCAAAGCCTGTTGCGGCTCGTTTTTCTGCAACAACTGCGCCTCCAGCGAGGCTGCCGCATCCCATTCCGGGCGCAGGCTGCGCGCCTGCCGTGCCTCGCTCAACGCAAGCTGGCCGTCGCCGGCCTGTTGAGCCAGGTGCGCCACCGACCAATGCGCTTCGGCTACTTGCGGATAGGGCTGCGCAAGATTGCGCATCAACTTCAATGCGGCGATCTTGCCCGGGCAAGTGGCGACCAGTTGGGAAATCTGCATGAAGCCGTGACCAAGGCTCGATTTTTCAGCTTCCAGCACCTTGGCCAGTTCCGTTTGCGCCTCTATCAGCCTGCCGCCGCGCAGCAATATCGAAGACAGCATGCGTCCCGCCAAAAGCGAAGCTGGTTCAATTTCCCGCCATTGCCGGAAGGCTTCGATCGACTTGTCCGTATCGCCGGATTCGAATGCCAGTTGCGCGGCTCGCTTTGCCAGGCGCGGATCGCGGGTTTTCCTCGCGATATCCGCGCTGCCTTCCATGGCCAATGCCTTATGTCCGCGCTGGTTGGCTATCTCGGTCAGCAGGAATTCATAGAGCAGCTCGCCGCTCAATTCGACATTGGGCAGCACCGGCGCGGCTTCCGCTTGCGGCTCGGGAGACTGTACCGGCTCGGTGCGTTGGGGAGCTTGCGCGCAGGCAGAGAGCAGCAAGCTGCCGGCGATAAGGTAAATGAATGAGTTCATAAAATACAACTGTTGATGCGGGCGCACATATTAACAAAAACCGGCGCCCAACATGATGGCGGCGATAGCGTCACTATAAAACCGCAAAAGTAGACAGCCCCGTTTTAGAGGAGTTCCCTCATTGCTCAAGCCAATCCCGGAGGAACGCCCATTGCTCCAGTTCTCGCCCGGCGAGGCGGGGCGGCAGGTCGAACAGGGATTTCCCTTCGAAGGCGGCGTTCACATACACCTGCGTTTCGCGCAGGCAGGCTTTCGTAGGCGCGCGCTCATTCACGCATAACACGTTGTTTATGCAGACAACTTCTCACCCGCAAACCCATTCACTGCATTTTTCAGATTTTTGGCTAGGCCGAAATATATAGGCATTTCGGCATATATACATTTTGTTGAAAAAGGCGCAGCCTGCCAAAGTTGCCTGATCAAATTTAGCCGGGGAGCCCGATTCAATTTTCGATTTTTACCGATTCTTCAGGAGAAAAAAATGAAAAATTTATAGGAAGTGCCCTATGTTTATTCTGCGCCGTGATTAGCTTCAGCGCGCTTGCGCAGAAAACGCAAAATAGCGCCGCAATGCCAATTACCGACAACCAGGGGCGGACCCGGTACATAATCGATTTCACCAAAGAGGCAACCCAAGGCCAGCCGACCCATATCGGACCGGGCGAGCCCTTGAACGACGGCTTGCCGGAGTGGCAAAAACCGGAAATGCGTTACTTCGCAAAAGGCATCGCCAAAAAATATGGGCTAACCCCGGTGAGCACCACCAGTTGGGTCGGCAACAGCATCACCGCGTACTTGACGCATGGCCAGGTGAGAGCGCTGGAAAACGACGAGCGCGTGACGCTGATTACGCAAGATAGATATTTAGGATTCAGCAGCAATCCACCATGGGAAGATGGATGGTCGGGCGGCGAACAAATTTCATGGGGCACTACTGCGGTCAACGGAGGAAATCCAATCAACCACACGGGAGATGTCAAGGTGTATGTTCTCGATGCTGGCGTTGGCTATCACACCGAGTTGGGCGGCTACAGTTCGGCGCAAGTCCAGCGGTACAATCCTTTTGGCTACAATCCGGTAGGTTGTTATGCGCATTCCACCCATGTGGCTGGCATCATCGGCGCGCAGGTCAACAATTCCGGCACGAGGGGAGTGAACCCGGGGGTACCTATCATATCGGTGTCACTGGGCGATAGCGCAGGAGAACTCTGTTCCAAGTCCCTGTACGACCGGGAAGCCAATATTAGCGCTATAAGTCTCGGATTGGATATGATTATGCAGCTCATCATACAGAACGGAGGGTACAAGCCCGGAATCGTAAACATGTCATTTAATGATGGCGGTGCAACCACAGAGGCCGCAAACATGTTTGGCTACGGGAACACGCTGGGCAACAAAATGTACGCTCTTACAATGCCCTACGCTGGTTACACGTACTATTATCCCGGCGTATTTATTGTGCAGTCGGCAGGAAACCAACATGATGATGCATGCCTTCACGCGTTTAATGGTTATTTGGGGGGAGGCGCCAGCCCTTATGACGGGATCATGGTGGCCGGTGGCATTGATGATTCGGGTGCGCCAGTCAATGGTGTGTTTCTTGAACCTAACCCGCCTAATGCAAATGGATCAAATTACGGTCGATGTGTAGACACGTGGGCTCCCGCGCAACATGTCTGGTCGACGTGGGGCGGCAGTCAATTCCCGGCGATGGACCAAGTTTCGACCGTTGCTTATTCGACTATCGATTATCTTTCCGGGACATCAATGGCAGCGCCGCACATCGCGGGTCTGGCGTCCTATTTGGCGGAGACGCAAAATCTAACCACGCCGGCACAAATCGAGGCTGCCGTCAGGGCGCATTTCAACTTTCTTGGATACTACGATCTCCTGGGCTTCCCGATCTACATGCCGGCATTGTAGCGCGGGGCTTGCCGCCGGGTTGCCGTTCGGGGAGATATTCTCGGACAGCATCTCCGGCTCTGAAGCAGAGTTAAATGCAAGTGGCTTTTTAGAGCGCCCTGCAAAAGTTGAAAGTTGAGTATTATCTTTTTCGGAGTTGCCGATGCCTATCCTGATGCGCTATTTGTTTGCCATTCTGGCCATGCTGTTATGGTTTTTCCCCGCAACCGCACAGTCCGCAATACCGCAGGCGACAGCAGGTTTCAATCATACCTTGTTGCTCAAAAGCGATGGCACGGTATGGGCGTGGGGCAACAATACATACGGCCAGCTTGGCAACGGCACCACCACTTCATCGAGTATGCCGGTGCAGGTTGTCGGCTTGAATGGCGTGACCTCCATCGCCGCCTCAGCAGGTAGTGACCACAGCGTGGCAGTGAAGAGCGATGGCACGGTGTGGGCATGGGGCAACAACACATTCGGCCAGCTTGGCAACGGCACCAGAATCTCCTCAACTGTTCCGGTGCAGGTTGTCGGGCTCGATTCGGCCATCTCCGTAACTGCGCCCGCCACGCAGACGCTCGCATTGAAGAGCGATGGCACAGTTTGGGCATGGGGAAAGAATCTTGGCACCCCTAACCCACGCTCTGGCTACGCCACCGATGCGCTTGCGCCGATGCAGGTGCCCAACATGAGCGCAATAGCATCAATCGCCACATCCTCGTCCTTGACGATAGCGCTAAAGAGTGACGGCACCTTGTGGGATCCGAAAAGGCAGACATGCAATTCTATTATCGGAGTAACCGCTATTGCGGTGGCGTTTGATTCTGTCGTCGCCGTCAAGAGCGACGGCACGGTTTGGCAGTGCAATGGATTTTTATTATCCTATTGGGGGCCGCCGCTTCAAACTTTTAAGGTGGATGGCCTTGCCGGGATCAGATCAGTCGCCGCCGGTAATTATTACGGCCTTGCACTGAAGGGCGATGGCACGGTTTTGGCGTGGGGCATCGACCCTCCTGTACCGGTGGCCGGTACGGTAGTCATTCTCCCGCCCACAACACCGCAGGACGTGGCCGGCCTCAATGGGGTCGTTTCAATCGCGGCAGGTTTTGACCACGCCGTTGCAATCAAGAGCGACGGTACAGTGTGGATGTGGGGCAGCAATACGGATGGACAGTTGGGCAATGGCAGCAACACCAACTCCAGTGTTCCAGTGCAGGCTTTTATCTATGCGGGCGCCGGGGTGACCGGCTCTGTCGTCGAGTTCTACAACACCAATCTCGACCATTACTTCATCACGGCCGACGCCAATGAGGCAGCGGCAATCGACAACGGCAGCGCGGGGCCGGGCTGGACGCGCACCGGCAACACATTTAATTCGGGCGGTACTACTTCGGTGTGCCGTTTCTACGGCAGCCTGTCGCCCGGCCCGAACTCGCATTTCTATACGGCCGATCCCGGCGAGTGCGCCTATCTCAAGGAGTTACAGGCGAGCACGCCTGCCACGCAGAAGCGCTGGAATTTCGAGAACATGGATTTTGTGTCGACCCCGCCGATCACGGGGGGGATAAACGGCACCTGTCCCACCGGCACCACGCCGGTCTACCGCGCCTATAACAACGGCTTTGCGCACGGCGCTGACAGCAACCACCGCATCACCAGCAGCCTGACTGCCATCCAGGAAGTCGTGTCTCGCGGCTGGAGCAACGAGGGCGTGGTCATGTGCGCGCCGGATTGAATTGGAATTGGCAAGCGGAGCTTTGCTGAAAGCCGCAGTGCACGTGCCGATAGCGGGAGCTGAACCATGAGTTTTAACGGCTCGGTCAATGTCAATCCTTCTCCAGCCAGCCCTGGAAAAATGCCCACTGTTCCAGTTCGCGTCCGGCGAGGTGGGGCGGCAGGTCGAACAGGGATTTTCCCTCGAATGCGGCATTCACATACACCTGTGTTTCGCGCAGGTAGGCCAGTACCGGCAGATCCAGGGTGGAGAGAAAATGTTCCAGCGCCCAGGCAGCCTTGGTGCGCATCTCCATACGCATGCCGACCACGCCGATGTGGCATTTGTTCTTGCGCACCGCTTTTTCCTCGGCCAGCGCTTGCAGAAAGTCGCGGCTGGCTTGCAGGTCGAACAGCGAAGGGGCGACCGGCACGACGATTTTATGCGCCAGCTTGACGGCATGGTCGAGGTTCTTGCCATGCAGGCCGGCGGGCGAATCGATCACCAGCCAGTCGTTTGGCCGGTCATGCCCTTTCTTGGAATCGAGCATGCGGATGCGCGGCAAATCGGCGGGTCGCGTGGCGAGCCACAAGGCAGAGGATTGTTGCCGGTCCAGGTCAAGCATCGCCACCTGCTGGCCGCGGCTGGCCAGATAGCCGGCGATGTTGGTCGACAACGTGGTCTTGCCGCTGCCGCCTTTCGGATTCGCAACCAGAATGGTTTTCATTTTGTGTTCACCCTTCCCGAAATATTAGCCGTGTCATTCCCGCGCAGGCGGGAATCCAGCTTATGAAATAATTCCCTGCAACGCAGGGGCAAAACCACAAGGCATATCAAGAAATATTGGATTCCCGCCTGCGCGGGAATGACGGTGTAGTCAGCGTCTTCCGCCCAACAGCGACCCCAGCACACCGCGAATAATCTCCCGCCCGACAGCCGAGCCGATGGAGCGCGCCGCGCTCTTGACGATGGTTTCGCCGATGCCCTGCCTGTTGCCGGTGCGGCTGCCTCTGCCGGCATTGCTCCCGTTGGCATTACCAAAGATGCCGCCCAGCATGTCGCCTAGCCCACCGCCGCTTGCCGGTGCGGATTGCGGCGTTTGCGCCGCGTTTTCCGGCTGCTTAGCGACCGTGCGCCCCTTGAGAATCTCGTAGGCCGATTCGCGGTCGATGGCCTTCTCGTAATGTCCGGCGAGCAACGAACCTTCGATGATGGCCTTGCGTTCGGCGTCCGTGATCGGCCCGATCTGCGCCTGCGGCGGCACGATCAAGGCGCGCTCGACGATACCCGGCGTACCGTTTTCGTCGAGACAGGAGACCAGCGCTTCGCCGACGCCGAGCTCGGTGATGATGCTTGCCTCGTCCAGCGCCGGGTTGTCGCGCATGGTTTCGGCAGCGGATTTCACCGCTTTCTGGTCGCGCGGGCTGAAGGCGCGCAGCGCATGCTGCACACGATTCCCAAGTTGCCCGAGCACCTTGTCCGGCACGTCGGCGGGATTCTGCGTGACGAAATACACGCCCACCCCCTTGGAGCGGATCAGGCGCACCACCTGCTCGATCTTGTCGAGCAGCGCGGCGGGGGCGTCGTTGAACAGCAGGTGCGCCTCATCGAAGAAGAACACCAGTTTTGGTTTTGCCAGATCGCCCGCTTCCGGCAGGTTTTCGAACAGCTCGGCGAGCAGCCACAGCAGCATCGTCGAGTACACCTTGGGCGAGGTCATCAACTGGTCGGCAGCGAGGATGTTGATCATGCCGCAGCCGTCTGCGCCGGTCTGCATCAGGTCGGCGATATTGAGCATCGGTTCGCCGAACAGGCTCTCGCCGCCCTGCGTTTCGATTTGCAGCAACCCGCGCTGGATCGCGCCGATGCTCGCGGTGGAAATGTTGCCGTATTCGGTGGTGTAATCAGCGGCGTTGTCGCCCACGTTCTGCACCATCGCGCGCAGGTCTTTCAGGTCGAGCAGCAGCAGGCCGTTGTCGTCGGCGATCTTGAACACCAGCGCCATCACGCCTTGCTGCACCTCGTTGAGGTTGAGCATGCGCCCGATCAGCAGCGGCCCCATGTCGGAGACGGTGGCGCGTAGCGGATGACCCATTTTTCCGAACACATCCCAGAACGTCACCGGGTAAGCGCGATGCGTGAAATTCTCCAGCTTGAGCTGCTTCACCCGCGCGGCAACCTTGGCATTGCCGCCGCCCGCCTTGCTCATGCCGGACAGGTCACCCTTGATGTCGGAGAGAAACACCGGCACGCCGATGCGGCTGAACGCTTCCGCCAGCGTTTGCAATGTGACGGTCTTGCCGGTGCCGGTCGCGCCGGTTATCAGCCCGTGACGGTTGGCCATTTGCGGCAGCAGGCAGAGTTCTTGTTTGTCGTTCCTGGCGATTAATAGCGGTTCAGTCATGGCGGCTCTGCCTGAATTGGCCTGTGTTGGGATATTGGGGCGGAAATGATACCATCGCGCAACATTTTTTTTGGGGAAACAGCGGGGCTGTTTTTAGGGGAGCAATATGGCAGGGCACAGCAAGTGGGCAAACATCCAGCATCGCAAGGGCAAGCAGGATGCCAAGCGCGGAAAAATCTTCACGCGCCTGATCAAGGAAATCACCGTCGCGGCGCGCATGGGCGGCGGCGACCAGACCGGCAATCCGCGCCTGCGCCTGGCAATCGAAAAGGCGCGCGAAAACAACATGCCGAAAGATACCGTGGAGAACGCCATCAAGCGCGGCAGCGGCCAGCTCGAGGGAGTGAACTACGAGGAACTGCGCTACGAAGGCTACGGCATCAACGGTGCGGCGGTCATGGTGGATTGCATGACCGACAACAAGACACGCACCGTCGCGGAAGTGCGCCATGCCTTCTCCAAGAACGGCGGCAATATGGGAACGGATGGCTCGGTCTCGTTCATGTTCAAGCATTGCGGGCAAATGATCTTCGCTCCCGGCACCGACGAGAACGGCCTGATGGAAGTCGCGCTGGATGCCGGTGCGGAGGATATTTCGACCAACGACGACGGCAGCATCGAAGTGATCACCGCGCCGCATGATTTCGTGAACGTGAAGCAGGCATTGGAAGCGGCGGGCTACAAACCGGAATTCGGCGAAGTCATCATGAAGCCAGCCAACGAAGTGATTTTTAGCGGCGACGATGCGGCGAAAATGCAGAAGCTGCTCGATGCGCTGGAAGACCTGGATGACGTGCAGGAAGTGTATACGACGGCAGTCATCGAGGATTGAGGATCGTGGAGTGAGGATCGAGACTAACAACGGAGCAGCGGTTTTTACACGCTCCTCAATCCTCAATCCTGATTTATGCGCATTTTAGGTATCGACCCCGGCCTGCGCATCACCGGCTTTGGCGTGTTGGACAAAGCCGGGCAACAGTTGCACTACGTCGCCAGCGGTTGCATCAAGACGCCGGACGGCGAGTTGCCGGAACGGTTGAAAGCCATCCTGAATTCGCTGGGTGAGGTGATCGCGCAGCACCAGCCGCAACAGGTGGCGGTGGAAAAAGTATTCGTCAACGTCAACCCGCAATCCACCCTGCTGCTCGGGCAGGCGCGCGGCGCGGCGATCTGCGCGGCGGTGCTGGCAAACCTGCCGGTGGCGGAATACACCGCGTTGCAGGTGAAGCAGGCGGTGGTCGGCAACGGCCATGCCAAAAAGGAGCAGGTGCAGGAGATGGTGCAGCGCCTGTTGAAACTGACCGGCGCCCCCAGCCCGGATGCGGCCGACGCGCTGGCCTGCGCGATCTGCCATGCCCATGGCGGGCAAGGGATGGGCGCGTTGGCGACGGCGGGGTACCGCATGAAAAATGGGAGATTGGTATGAGGTTTCGCCAATTGAAATATACACAATTTGCTGATACCGCTAAAAAGGCGCAGAGATGAAGTCTGTAGATTTCTTTTCCGGGGCTGGTGGTTTGACCTGTGGTCTGCAAATGGCCGGGTTTGAATCCATTCTGGGTTCTGACATTCATCCCGTTTACGCGAAGACATTCGCTGAAAACAACCCCAAAACGCATGTAATCACCGACGATATTCGCGAATTATCCGAACACGATATTCTTGAATTAACGGGGTTGAAACCGGGTGAGTTGGATTTGATTTCAGGGGGGCCACCTTGCCAAGGATTCTCGATCAATGCACCTATAAGGACGCTGGACGATCAGCGAAACCATTTGTTCAAGGAGTATCTGCGAATCGCCGATATTCTTCACCCTAAAGCGATCTTGATCGAAAATGTTCCAGGCCTTGTTTCTTTGGGTAAGGGGACGGTAGTTGACGCTATTTACAAGCATCTGGAAGGCATGGGGTACAAAGTTGCCCACAAGATTCTGTTTGCGGGCCATTATGGAATCCCCCAAATGCGTTTCAGGACTATTTTTATCGCACTCCGCGACGGAGGGAAAATCGAGTTTCCCGAGCCGACCCATGATGCGCAAGCGGTGGCTAATTTTGCCGGGGCAAAAGAGCTATGCCTGAAAACTCATCCCCTTTTTTCGCAACATTTGCAGCATCAAACAACCGTATGGGATGCCATTTCAGACTTGCCCGAACTTGCTCCGGGGCAGGCGATGCATAGCGCCGAATATTCAGTTGAGCCGCAATCTGTATTGCAAGGGATACTGCGGGAAGGCTCGGAAAGAATTTATAACCACGCTTGCGCTAAATTGGGCAAGGCAAACCTTGACAGATTGAAGTACATTCCCCAAGGCGGCAGTTGGAGAGATATTCCGCATGAAATGTTGCCAAAAGGCTTGCAACGCGCCCGTAGAAGCGATCATACAAAACGTTATGGCAGGTTACATCCTGACGCGCTTTGCTCAACTATCCTGACAAAATGCGATCCCCATTGGGGTAGTTTTTTTCATCCGACACAGGATAGGGCAATTTCAGTTCGTGAGGCCGCGAGAATCCAGTCTTTTCCGGACAGATATATATTTACCGGAAATCTTACCCAGCAGTTTGAACAAGTAGGCAACGCTGTTCCACCGCTGATGGCGAAAGCTATTGGCGACAAAATCAAACAACTTATTTCATAAAAAATGAGCAAAAATAATTCCCGTAGCTTGATTGAAGTATTTGGCCATGCGCCCAATGACATCACATCAAAAGCCAGGAAATTCTGGGGCTTGAATGCCTGCCCATTTATTGGCCGCTCTTGCACCAAATTCGATCACACGAATACGATTTGTTATGGAACCTGTTCGGTTTCCAATGCGGGGCAAGATGTAATCATCTGCCCCAACCGTTTGTATGCAGATAATTATGAAACGATCAGGCATGTGTCGGAAGACGTGTTTGGCAAACTCCCATTCATGCTGTTCGATGAATATCTCAAGGAGGAAAATAACTCACCGAATTGTATTGTTGCATTGGGCCAGAACTCCGGCAGGGAAGTGAAACTGAGCAAAATGAGCATGGATTGGGTGCTCGCACATATTAAAAATGGCAAGTTAATAGAGTATGTCGGTATAGAGGTGCAGAGCATAGACATTACCGGAAACTACCGCGATGCATGGTATGCCGCGAGAGATAAAAGGCCGGTTATCCCTCCGTCCGCCCATGGTTTGAACTGGGCCAATGTCCATAAGCGACTGATGCCACAAATCATCCGCAAAAGCCTCGTTTACTCGAAGTCCTCACTTGTGAAAAACGGTTTATTTTTCATTGTGCCTGAGCCTGTCTACCAGCGTTTTGAGGAAATTATTGGGTCGGACATACCTACTGTGGATTTTTCGGGCAAGGGTGTCATTACGGTGTTTACCTATGATCTCGGTGATCCTGTGCCGCATGGGAAAGCAAGAAAACTAGTCAGAAACAGAACCGTTCGGTTCAAACTGGATGAGTTTTCAGCTAGGTTTATCTTGGCCCCCAATCTGCCTGCTGGTAATGAACTCGATAACAAAATTCGTGAAATACTGGACATCAAATGATTGGTCGTTTAACCGGAATCCTGCTGGAAAAGAACCCGCCGCAAATCCTGCTGGATGTGCAGGGCGTGGCCTACGAGCTGGACGTGCCGATGAGCACGTTCTACAACCTGCCGGTGCTGCATGAAAGAGTGGTGCTGCACACGCAGCTCATCGTGCGCGAAGACGCGCATCTGCTGTACGGATTTCTGAGCAACGAAGAACGCGTCGCGTTTCGCCTGTTGCTCAAGATCAGCGGCGTCGGCCCCAAGCTGGCATTGTCGGTGCTATCCGGGCTGAGCCTGAACGACCTGGCGATGGCGGTGGCGAACAAGGAGGCGGGTCGCCTCACCAAAATTCCAGGCGTCGGCAAAAAAACCGCCGAGCGTCTGCTGCTGGAATTGCAGGGCAAGTTTGCGCCCGTTGCCGCAGGCGCCACGCGGGAAGTTGCAGCCGCACCTTCCGGCGACGACATCGTCAACGCGCTGCTGGCGCTGGGTTATAACGCAAAAGAGGCGGACTGGGCGGTCAAACAGTTACCCAAGGATGCCGATGTTTCGGACGGCATCCGCCAAGCGCTTAAGCTATTATCCAAGGCATGATCCACAGCGACAACCTCTCCGCCGAACCGCGCCTGATCGCGCCCACCTCCGTGTCGAAACAGGAGGAAGCGCTGGAGCGCGCGTTGCGTCCCAAGCATCTCGATGAATATGTCGGGCAGGAAAAAATTCGCGGTCAACTGGAAATCTTCATCGAAGCGGCGAAGCGGCGCAGCGAGCCGCTCGACCACGTGCTGCTGTTCGGCCCGCCGGGGCTGGGCAAGACCACGCTGGCGCAGATCATCGCGCGCGAGATGGGCGTGAACCTGCGCCACACCTCCGGCCCGGTGCTGGAGCGCGCCGGCGATCTCGCGGCGCTGCTGACCAACCTCGAACCGAACGACGTGCTGTTCATCGACGAAATCCATCGCCTCTCTCCGGTGGTCGAGGAAATCCTCTATCCCGCGCTGGAGGACTACCAGATCGACATCATGATCGGCGAAGGCCCGGCGGCGCGTTCGGTGAAGCTCGACCTGCCGCCGTTCACGCTGGTGGGCGCAACCACCCGTGCAGGCATGCTGACCAACCCGCTGCGCGACCGCTTCGGCATCGTGGCGCGGCTGGAGTTCTATACGCCGCAGGAATTGCAGCGCATCGTGACGCGCTCTTCCGGCTTGCTGGAGATGCCGATCTCGCCGGAAGGCGCGCTGGAAATCGCCCGGCGTTCGCGCGGCACGCCGCGCATCGCCAACCGCCTGCTGCGCCGCGTGCGCGACTTCGCCGACGTGAGGGCAGAAGGCCACGCCACGCGCGAAGTGGCGGATGCCGCGCTGACCATGCTGGATGTGGATACGCAGGGACTGGACGTGATGGATCGCAAGCTGCTGCTGACCGTGATCGAAAAATTCCTCGGCGGCCCGGTCGGTTTGGATAACCTTGCAGCGGCGATCGGCGAGGAGCGCGACACCATCGAAGACGTGCTGGAACCGTACCTGATCCAGCAAGGCTACCTGCAGCGCACGCCGCGCGGACGCATGGCCACCGCGAATGCCTACCGCCACTTCGGGCTGGTGGTTGCCAATAACCCGATCAACAGGGATTTGCTGGATGAGGGCATGTTAGATGAATAGGGGCAAGGTTTTTGCGCTACCTGTCCGTGTGTATTTCCAGGACACCGACGCGGGTGGCGTGGTGTATCACGCGAGCTACGTGAACTTCATGGAGCGGGCGCGCACCGAGTGGCTGCGTACGCATGGCTACAGCAATGCCGGATTGATGAAGGAATTCGGCGTGGTGTTCGTGGTGCGCTCGCTCAAGCTGGACTATTTCAAACCCGCGCTGCTCGACGATCTGCTCGAGGTCACGGCGCAGATCAAGGAGATCGGGCGCAGCCGCATTACCTTATTGCAGAGCGTACGGCGGCGACACGGCGTTGCGGAGCAATCGGTGCGTGAGCCGTCGCTGCGCACCGACTCCTGTTGCGGCGGGTTTTACGCGCATGAATCTGAGGGGCGTCGCGACGGCGAGGTGCTGACCGAGGGAGAGATACACTTGGTGTGCGTTTCGCTTGAAGGCTTCAAACCTGTCAGCGTGCCGGAAGTTTTGCGCAAGCAGTGGAAAACCTAGTCAGGAAAGGATCGCAATGGAAGTGACGCAGGATTTGTCGTTCATCCATCTCATCGGCAGCGCCAGCGTGCTGGTGCAACTGGTGATGGGATTGTTGCTGCTGGTGTCGCTGCTGTCGTGGTGGTACATTTTTCTCAAGCTGTTCGCCATCCGCAGCGAGGCGCGGTTGACCGAAGAATTCGAAGAGGCGTTCTGGCATAACCAGAACCTGAATGAGCTTTACAAGTATGCAAGCAGCGGTACGCGACGCGAACAGGGCGCCCTGGAGCGCATTTTTGCCGCCGGATTTGTCGAGTTCGTCAAACTGAAAAAGCAGCATGGGGTGGATGCCAAGGCGGTGATGGACGGCACGCGCCGCGCGATGCGCGCGACCTATCAGCGCGAGATGGACAGGCTCGAATCGCATCTGGCATTCCTCGCTTCGGTCGGCTCGGTCAGCCCGTATGTCGGACTGTTCGGCACGGTGTGGGGCATCATGAATGCGTTTCGCGGCCTGGCGAATGTCGGGCAGGCGACGCTGGCGCATGTCGCGCCGGGCATCGCCGAGGCGCTGGTGGCGACCGCGATGGGCCTGTTCGCGGCGATTCCGGCGGTGGTCGCCTACAACCGCTACGCGCACGACATCAATCGCCTGGCCACGCGCTTCGAGAGCTTCACCGAAGAGTTTTCCAATGTGTTGCAGCGCCAGCCCTGAGCACCAGCCGCCATGAGATCGAGCCGCCGCTCCGGCAACCGCCTGATGAACGAGATCAACGTCGTGCCTTATATCGACGTGATGCTGGTGCTGCTGGTGATTTTCATGGTGACCGCGCCGCTGATGAACCCCGGGCAGGTCGATCTGCCCAGCGTGGGCAAATCGCTGGCGCCGCCAGTTGCGCCGCTGGAAGTCATCATCAGGAAGGATAATTCGCTGGCATTGCGCGACCACAGCCGCGGCGGCAAGGAAAGCAAGGTGTCGCGCGACGAACTGGTTTTGATCCTTAAAACCCGGCAAGGCGCGCAGGCGGAGCAGGCGGTGGTGATTTCCGCAGACAAGAATGTGCGCTACGAAGAGGTCATCAACGTGATGGACGCGCTGCAGCGCCAGCAGATCAAGAAGATCGGGCTGCTCACCCAGGCAAAGGGCAAATGAGCGCAATCGTTTATCGCGAACCTTACCAATTGCCCGCGGGCGTCCTGGCCGTGGCGGTGCATGGCGTGTTTTTTTCGCTGCTGTATTTCGGCTTTGCCTGGCAGGCGCAACCTGCCGGGACGATGAGCGTGGAGCTGTGGCAGAACCTGCCGGACGCGCCGCCCGCCCAGCCTAAAATCGAGAAAGTCGAGCCGCCTCCGCAACCGGAAAAAGTTGCCGAGCCGAAAGTTGCCCCGCCGGAGAAAATCGCCAAGCCAGAGATTGCCATACCGGACAAAAAAGCAAAGCCTGAAAAAAAGAAGCCTCCCCCAATCCCTGAAAAAAAGGCCGAAGCCAAGCCTTCTAGGCAGGAGGTGGAAGCACGGATTGCGGAACAGGCTGCGCGCGAGCAGGCCGAGCAAGCCGCGCGGGCGCGCGCCGAACAGGCCGCCGCGGCTGGCCGCGTGGTGGATGAGTACACCGGCAAGATCGTCGGCAAGATACGCCGCAATATCGTGATGCCGCCGGACGTGGCGGACAATGCGCGCGCCGAGTTTTCGGTGACGCTGCTGCCGGGCGGCACAGTGCTTGGCGCAAGGCTGACCCGCTCCAGCGGCAATGCGGCGTATGATAATGCGGTGGAGCGCGCGATTCTGAAATCGCAGCCGTTGCCGTTGCCTGCGGATGCAACGCTGTTCAACAGGTTTCGCGAATTAAAACTGGTGTTCAAGCCGGTCGAGTAGGGAGAGAGTAATGACGGGGTTATTGCGGGGATTGTTCGGATTGTGGCTGCTGGCGCATGCAACCCTGTCCATGGCGACGCTGAATATCGAAATCATCGGCGCGGGCGAACACCAGATTCCCATTGCCATTGTGCCGTTCGGCGGGGATGACAAGCTGGCGCAATCCATCAACGAAGTGGTAACGGGCGATTTGCGGCGCAGCGGATTGTTTCGCCTGGTTGACCCGACGGGAAAGTCGCCGCACGAACCCGCCGAAGTCAACTATGCCGATTGGCAGGTGCGCGGTGCGGAGGCGCTGGCGATCGGCACGGTTGCCGCGCAGCCCAATGGCCGCATCGAGGCGCGCTTTCGCCTGCTGGATGTGGTCAAGCAGGCGGAACTGGCCGGTCAGGCAGTCTCGGCAAGCGAAAACCAGATGCGCGCCATCGGGCATCGCATCGCCGACTTGATTTATGAAAAACTGACCGGCGACAGGGGGGTGTTCAGCACGCGCATCGCTTATGTGAACAGGCAGGGCAAAAAATTCAGCCTGATCGTGGCGGATAGCGACGGCCATAACGAACAGGCCGTGCTGACGCAGAACGAGCCGATCATGTCCCCCGCATGGTCGCCGGACGGCAGCCATCTCGCCTACGTGAGTTTCGAGAACGGACATGCCGCAGTGTATGTGCAATCGCTGTACACCAATCAGCGCATGGCGGTGGCCGATTTTCGCGGCAGCAACAGCGCGCCGGCCTGGTCGCCAGACGGCAAGCAACTGGCGGTGGTGCTGACGCGCGACGGCAGTTCGCAGATTTACCTGATCCGCCCGGATGGCGGCGATCTGCGCCGCATCACCTTCAGCGGCGCGATCGATACCGAGCCGAATTTTTCTCCGGACGGACAATATCTGCTGTTCACCTCGGATCGCGGCGGCAGCGCGCAGATTTACCGCATGCCGGTGAATGGAGGTCCGGCGCAGCGCATGACATTCGACGAGGGCACTAATTTTTCGCCGCGGCATAGCCCGGATGGCAAGAGCTTCTTGTTTGCGCATCTGATTAACGGCAGGTTTTATGTGACCGTACAGGACTTTCAGACGAAGCAAATGACCTCCCTCACCGAAGGCGGATGGGAGAAAAAACCCAGCTTCGCCCCCAACGGCAAAATCATCCTGTTTGCCAGCGAGGGGCGCGGACGTGGTATATTGGCGACTGTTTCCAGCGATGGTCGTGTCAAACAGCACATGTTCACGCAAAGCGGCGATGCACGCGAACCAGTGTGGGGACCCTATCCTTAACTTTACCTAGCAAAGGGGAACACTATGAAAAAAATCGTTATCAGTATTGTATTGGTCAATTTGCTCGTTGCCTGCGCCAGCGAAAAACCGAAAGAAACTGCAGCACCATCGACCACGGCCTCCGCAACCAAGGCCGACGCGTCTCAGTCATCTTCTGCCGATTCCTCAAAGGCTGCCGTTGATCCGCTGAATGACCCGGCCAGCATCTTGGCCAAGCGCAGCGTGTATTACCCGTTTGATGTCGCCGTGGTGCAGGATGCCGACAAGCCGACCGTGCAAGCGCACGCCAAGTATCTGGGCGAACATGCCAACCGCAAAGTGCGCCTGGAAGGCAATTGCGACGAACGCGGCAGCAATGAATACAACCTCGGCCTCGGACAACGCCGCGCAGATGGCGTGAAAAAAATGCTTGAATTGGGCGGCGCGAAAAGCAGCCAACTGGAAAGCGTGAGCTATGGCGAAGAAAAGCCCAAGGCTACCGGCCATGACGAGGCATCCTGGTCACAGAACCGCCGCACCGACCTGAATTACGCAAAGTAACACAATGCTGAAGCAGCGAGCCCTCTTGTTGCTGGCTTTGTGTTTTGCCGCACCCGCGCAAGCGGGGTTGTTTTCGGATGACGAGGCGCGCAATCAGATCCAGCAACTCGAGGCGCGTGTCCAGCAGCTCGAGACACGCATGCTTAAGCTGGGCGCCGACACCGAACAGCAAACCAAGTCGCTGCTGGACTTGCTGGGGCAGATCGAAGCGCTGAACGGCGAAATCCGCAAGCTGCGCGGGCACAATGAAGAGCTGGCGCACGGCTTGCAGGATGCCGAAAAGCGCGAGAAAGATTTCTATGTGGATCTGGATACGCGTTTGCGCCATCTCGAATCCAGAGAAGAGGCGGCAGCAGCAAGCGCCGTAGCGGCTGTTTCGGCGGTTGCGGCAGCCCCTGCCGACCCCTCCGACCCTGCTCCCGAAAACCGCGCCTTTGAAGCCGCCTACGGCTTGTTCAAGGGCGGGAACCATGAAGAGGCGGCCAAGTCATTTCAGGAATTTCTCAAGAAATACCCCGGATCGGTGCATGTGCCCAATGCCTATTACTGGCTGGGCAACGCGCAGTTTGCGCTGAAGAATTACAAGAATGCGCTTGGCACCTACCAAAGCCTGCTCAAGGATTTTCCCGGCATGCCCAAGGCGTCCGACGTGCTGTTCAACATCGCCGGATGCCAGCAAGCGTTGAAGCAAAGTGCGGTCGCGCAAAAAACCCTCAGGCAGCTTGTCGCCAAATACCCTGACAGCGAGGCCGCCGTAAAAGCCAAGAAACTCATCACTGCCGGCAAGTAGTCCGCTATGCCCCCCCAGAATCCCGCTGTGCATTTGCGCATCAGTGAAATATTCTTTTCCCTGCAAGGCGAGACCAGCCGCATCGGCCTGCCCACGGTGTTTATCCGCTTGACCGGATGCCCGTTGCGCTGCACCTACTGCGACACAACCTATGCCTTCACGGGCGGGCAAAACATGAGCGTGGCGGAAATTCTCCGGCAGGTTGCCGGATATGCGCCGCGCTATGTGACCGTCACCGGCGGCGAACCGCTGGCGCAAAAAAACTGCTTGCCGTTGCTGCGCGCGTTATGCGATGCGGGCTACGAGGTGTCGCTGGAAACGAGCGGCGCACTGGATATCAGCGAGGTGGATGCGCGCGTGATGCGCGTACTTGACATCAAGACCCCTGCATCCGGCGAAGCAGACAAGAACCGCTGGGAAAATATGGCCTTGCTGGGCCGGCATGATGAAATCAAATTCGTGCTGTGCGACGAGAACGATTACCAGTGGGCCAGGCAAATCCTGCTGCAACATCGACTGCCCGAAAAATGCGCGGTACTGTTTTCGCCGGCACACGGCGCATTGAATGCCACGCATCTGGCTGCATGGATATTGCGCGACCGTCTGCCGGTCAGGATGCTGCTGCAATTGCACAAGCTGCTGTGGAACAACGCTCCCGGTCATTAACCGCTTCAGGATATTTCAATGATGAAAAATGCCGTTGTGCTTCTGTCGGGTGGCCTAGATTCGGCAACCGTGCTGGCGATGGCGCGCGCGCAGGGATTTGCCTGCTACGCGCTGAGCGTGGATTACGGGCAGCGCCATCGCGCCGAACTGGCTGCCGCGCAGCGCGTCGCGCAAGCGCTCGGCGCCCAGGAACATCGGGTGATCGGCATTGATCTCACCGGTTTCGGCGGCTCCGCTCTTACCGACAACCGCATCGCCGTGCCGCAACAGCCTGCCGAAGGCATCCCGCTGACTTACGTTCCCGCACGCAACACCATCATGCTGTCGCTGGCATTGGCTTGGGCCGAGGTATTGCAGGCGCAGGACATTTTCATCGGCGTGAACGCGGTGGATTATTCCGGCTACCCCGATTGCCGCCCCGCCTATATCGAGGCCTTTGAGCGCATGGCCAATCTCGCCACCCGGGCTGCCGTCGAAGGCCGCCGGACGACCATTCATGCACCGTTGCTTCATTTATCCAAGGCGGAGATCATCCGGCAGGGAGATGCGCTCGGCGTCGATTATGCACAGACCGTTTCCTGCTATCAGGCCGATGAAACGGGGCGCGCCTGCGGCAAATGCGATTCGTGCCGCTTGCGTAGCGCCGGGTTTATTGCCGCCGGCATGGCTGATCCGACGGCATATCGTGCAGCATAGCCGCAGGCCTTGTTGCAAGCGGTATTTTGCGTTGACAGGGTGAGCTAAACCCGTATAATTCGCGCTCTTTTGCGGAGGGTCGTTAGCTCAGCCGGTAGAGCAGCGGACTTTTAATCCGTTGGTCGGCAGTTCGAATCTGCCACGACCTACCAGTTTGCAAAAGAACCTCTGGCAGTCCCTGTTTTTTGTAATGCCGCTTTAGCTCAGTTGGTAGAGCAACCGCCTTGTAAGCGGTAGGTCGTCAGTTCGAATCCGACAAGCGGCACCAGTATCCATAAGGCTTGCAGCGATGCAGGCCTTTTTTACGTCTAATGGTTTTTTACTCCATGTAAGGCTGGTGTAAGAAAATCCGCTCAATATCTCGCATCACGAAAAGAAGAATCGCTTTAGGGAGCCCCAAGGGGCGGACGGGAAGCGTGGCAGGCGAGCGGGAAAGGAGCAGCGCAGCGCGACCCCGCGTAGCCTGACAGGCTGGGGGTGGGCAGGGATAATAAACAGGACGCGCAGCGACCAAGCCTGACTTTGACTCCAGGGTGGTGTGTGGCAATGAAAAAGCCGGTGCCGGGTGGTTTGTCCGGCATGGATTTTTTGTTGATGCGCACGACCCGCAATCGGCAGCGGTAGCGTGACGGTGAAGGCGCTTTTGTTTCATGCCTGCGCCGTGACGTTGCCGCGATAAACAAAAGGCACTTCTGTTGCTCAACAACAGGCGCAGCCGACCACGCAGCAAAAGGCGAAGGGGCGACGCAACACCAGCCCCGTTTTGCTGCCCCTCACCGCAGGTGATGGACGTTGACCTTGATTTGTGTGGCGGCATTTACCCGATCAGGGCGCGAGACATAACGGCCTCTTATGCGACCGGGAGGCGCGCAGCGGTGCGCAGCACTTGCATAAGACGCCGTTATGTTGGATACCGCCACACACAAACAACCGGCGCAGCCGACAACGCCCTACCAGAACGATGCGAGGGCGCGGCACGTTCAGGCTACCACTGCACCAGCAGCCTGCGAACGGCGAGCGCTTGATGGCGTAGCGGCCTCATGCGGAGCCATGAAGCGCGAAGTTGTGAAGCGGCTGCGGCAACGGAGGGAAACCAGCGTGTGACAGCGTAGAAGCCGAGGGCGGCTTTATGCCTTCGGCGCTCTCCGAATTACCCTTGCAAGAGCCGACAGCGAACCGCAAGCCCTTGGCGAGGTCTTTTTCGCGAAGGGCGCAGTGGTGAGGTGGCGGCGGGAACGGAGCGGACACACTTGGAGCGGAGCTGAAGCAGAGGGCGGGTTCATCGCCTTCTGCGCGCTGTCCGATGCCACTGCGATAGCGATGGCGCGGGGCTTGCGCCTTATCTTGCAAGCCCCGTGACTGAGTGGGGAGAGAGTGAGCCATACTTTTCCGCCGCCGCTTGACTTCGGTTGTCGCCGGTAGCAGTATCATCCGCGTATCAGCGCCTGCGGGTCTGGTCAGAAACGCAAAGGGTGGATATGCAAACCGCCGCAAAAATCTTTGTCCTGCTGTACGCCGTCTTCGATATACTGTTATTCGGTATTGTCGCATTCATTCTATGGAGATGGTCGCGGCGGGTAAAACAATCGAGGGCAAACATCCGCCCGACTCCATTGCAAAAGGAGTTGCGCCAGGAAGCATCCACCTGCCCCCCCCACCCATGGACCCCAAAGAGACAGAGGGGGTAACACCCTCGATCCTCGCCTCGTAAATCACGGGCTGTCTGCAAGTCTGTGTAAAGTGGGTTTACGCTTTCGGTTTTTTGGCAGATTTTCTGGTTTTCTGATTCGGCATCAGCCGCAAGTCTTGAAGCAGCGCGCAGGGATCAAAGCCAATCAGGTGCGCCACCTGGAGAAATTCGACCACATCAATCCGCCGCTCCCCGCTTTCAATCTTGGAAACAAACGACTGCGGCCTGCCAAGTTGCTCGGCGAGATCGGCCTGCGTGATGCCTGCCTCTTTTCTGGCTTGTGTGATGCGCGTCAGCAGAGCGCGGTAGGACTGCGAATAAATGGATTTCATCAAGGCTCACCACGAGTGGAAATTGCCTTGAGTAAATAAACCCCTTATCGGATAATCCCAAAATAGGATATAAAGCAAGCGGAAATGGTTAGGCCGAATTATCTATATATTTCGGTCTATTGACCTGGAGACGATAAAAGCACAGCATTCAGCGGGGGCGTCTACCGTAGTTCAACCATGGAGGATCGTATGCCTGACAACAAGAAAATAACTCACCCGCACGATGCGAAACGCATTGACATAAATGACCCATCCGAAGTACGCAGCCGGTGCAAGACCTTCGGCTGCACAGCACAACAACTCAAGGATGCTGTAAAGGCAACTGGCAGCACATCTGCGGCAACTGTGAAAAAGTATCTTGGGAAATAATATTCAACCGCAAAATATGTAGGCGTACCAATAGATCGCCGATGCCAACGTAGCAACAACAAACCGGGAATAACTGCCGGGGGATCACTCATTGAGCACGATTGAAAAAAGGGATGAAGCCATAGACCTCGCCCGATACAAGCAAGCCGCCGAGGAAATCGAAACTGGCAACCGCGACGATGCGCTTTGGTACAAAGCCTTTGCCGAGGGTGGCGGCGATGAGAATGCCACCAAGGCGGCTTATATTCGTTCGAGAGTTGAACAGCTGCGCCAAACAGCGCAACAAGATGCCAAAGAGGTTTTACTAGACCCGGTAAAACGGGCTGCTTATGACGCGAGGATTATTGTTGAATCAGCGCAACCAGAAAAAGGGGTGCGCGAAATATCGTCTGGCAACAGCAAGACTAGCGCCAGCGTACCGCTTAGCAAGCGTGAACTATATGCGGCGTATCTGGGCGGGAAAAATCAGGATTATTATCTGAATAAATTTGAGCAGTTCGACCGGCTGGGCGATGGGATGCACATGAGTTGGAATTGGCCAGCATTCATAACATTTTTATTTGGTGCCACTTGGTGGGCGCTATATCGAAAGTTGTACGCCTGGTTCTTCGCACTGCTTGTTTATGGTGCAATCCTTCTGGCAATGATCAATTCAAGGATTGATGCCATAGCAGCTTTTGCTTTTGTTTTTTCAGTCGCGTCCGCAACAGCATTCGGAATGTTTGCCAATGTGATCTATTACCGCAGAGTGAAAGGGAAAATTGCTGCCGCCCAGAGAGTTGCCAGTGATGACGATCTGATTGAACTATTGATAAAAAAAGGCGGCGTTCACTCATGGGTGTGGTGGATTTTGTGGGTATGGTTGTCGATGGCAGTCATTGGAATCATTGCCGCTATTGCGATACCTGCATACAGCGATTACACCAAGAAAGCCAAGGCACAGATAGGCGGCGACGTACCACAATTTGCATCCGATTTACAAAGGCAAACGAACCAGCCATTAAACCAAGACGCGGTGGAGCAAGCGCCTAGAGTAACCACCTCTACCGAGAAAGAACAAATCGCTGCACGTGAAGAATCAGAGCAAATCAAATGGTTGTTTGAAGCAAAAAATTATGAAGGCATAGTGCAAGAGTTTACATCTGGCAAAAAATTCTTTTTTAGTGACTTCGGGAAAATTGGGGCGGCATTTCACTTAACAGGCAGACACGCACAAGCGGTAGACATTCTTTTGCAAGCCGAGAAGTATTACCCAAATGACTCTTTAATAAAAAATGATCTGGGGAATTCTTATACTTCTTTGGGTGATTATTCTAATGCGCTCACAAAATATTTAGAAGCTGAAAATCTATCACCCAATGATTCAGTAGTAAAAAGCAATATGGGAGTTGCCTATTACGCATTGGGCGACAGCACCAATGCACTTATAAAATACCGTGCGGCACTTGCACTTGACCCATATAACCATTACGCGCAGAAAGGCATCAAAGCGATTGAAACAAAGCGTGATGCTGAAAGACAAGTGACATACCCAGTAGTAGATGTAGAACGCCAAAAAAAATCAGCGGATATTATTTGCAACATGCCGTATGGAGCGTGTCGCTAAACTTGGCTAATAACCATCCTGCGGTGTGAGAAAATGATCGGAGATGGTTCATTTCGATGGGCGCCATAACGCCCTGAACCCACCATCTGACTCGCTCCACCCTCTGCGCCGGGTGTAATTCAGCTTGCGGAGGCAAGCGCCCAGCTCACCGGCGTGCGCGTTATTGCCAGGTTGCCGACCGCGCAACCCCTGACGGAAAAACTCCAGCGGCTGGGGCTGGGTGCGCAGCTCTGCTGGCAGGTTGTCGATAAATTTTTTCAACCGCTGCAACAGCGGCGTGAGCGGTGTTTCGGGAACGGCCACCGGCTGCGGCTGTATAGTCACTTTACGTTGAGCCTTGAGATCGTCTGCCCACTGCTTGATATAAGCTTCCACTGTCAATTTCCCTGGTGTCGTTTTTGATGCTGGTGGTGATTGATGAAGTGAATTGCGTCGTTTGCGTCGTTTCGACCCTATTTACTGAAATTCTCCTATAGAGAGCCATATAGGAAGGTTTTAGTATTTAGCCCCAATTCGACGCAAACGACGCACACCGTCAAAACCCCACCGCTGCGAGTTCCCCTGCTTTGTTAAGTGACAGGCCGCCGATGGTGCGCTTATCGGAGTGGGGCTTGAAACCCCGGTCGTTCAAGCGCCGAGACAGCCGGGCTTGAGCCAGCGGGTGATGCCCGTTGCCCAGCGCCCAAGTGTGATACGCCATATACGCCTTTGCTTTAGGGACAGTACACCCGGCGCCGGTGTCGCAATGATCCGCGATCCACTCGCCGATAATATCCATCTCATCCCGATATGCGGCAGTCGCCGCGTCAATTTTTTTCGGCACCCGCAACCCGTGCCGCTGCCACTGGCACAAACCATCCAACGCCCAATTGAGAATGCCCGGCCCCTCGGTCTTCAGTTTTTCGAGCAAACGCGGATCGCGCTGATTTTCGGGGATGGTCACGTCAAACGGAACCAGCAACACGCGCCGCCACATGCCCAGGCTGTTATCGGTTATTTCCGGGCGGTGATTTCCCACTACGATAAGTTTGTGAGTTGGCTGGAATGTAATATCGGCTTTTCCATAAGGCACGCGTCCGGTTAAAGAATCTCCGCCACTTAATTCCTTTACACGCGACTCTGCAAGCCGTCTACCTTCCTCGGTTTCGTTGGCGTAAACGAAGCGGCTGCCCTTCAGGGCAACGATGTCTGGGCTAGGCCCCTGCGGGCTGCGCTGGTGGTGCATCAACATTTCCGTGGCGATTTTGCGCGCGTAGTCGCCCAGCAGCCACGCCAGCAATTCAACGAAAACAGATTTTCCATTCGCGCCGCCGCCGTAGAGAAAGGCAAACTTCTGTTCCTGTACGCTGCCGGTCAGAAAGTACCCGGCCAGCCGTTGAAGGAAATCGCGCATTTCTTTTTCGGGCTGCACCACTTCGAGAAATTGCAGAAACAGCGGACACTCGGCGGTGGACTCATGCGCGACGGGACAGCGTTTTGATACCAGCAAGTCTGCCGACACCGGCAGCAGGTTGCCAGTGCGCAGGTCAAGCACACCATTGGCGACGCCCATATGCATTGGGTTGGCGTCGAATTCGTTCAGGCTGCATGTCATGCCCGTTTCAGATTTTGCCATCTCGACCATTGCGCGGAGGTTTGTGGCTTTACTGGTGCGCTCTACATGCGCCATTATTCGCTTCGTCTTTGGGTCGTCTGCCGCGAGCTTGTATTGCTCTGCGGCCTTATCTCGCAGCTTGGCCAATACGTCCTTGGCGGCGCGGTCGGCTTCGCCCGGCGGTGCGCTAATCCAGCCTTGCGTGGCGAATGACAAAATGTCGCCGGTTTCGTGAACGAAGAGCAGCTTGCCGCGCCATACGCTTGCGAAGATTCTCCCATTGGTCACGTCGCCACCGTTGCCGGTGAATCGCTCCTCAACACTTACGCCATCAACCCAGCCGTGCAGCTTGGCGTGGTGGACGAGTGTGGCGAAACCGATGCCCGCATTGGAGAATGAATTCCAGTCGCGGGAAAATGTGACCGCATTGTATTTGTCGGGGGCAGTCATGCTCCATTCACGCGCCAGTGATTCGGCGCAGTTCCACCCGGTTGCTGCAACAGCCCATATGATATTTCGCCACGTTGCCCGGTCACAATTTGCTGGAATTGCCGCCAACATGGATTGCACCCGCGCAATTTCTTCGGGTGTGTCTGGGGGTGGCAAGGATTTGAAGGCAGCCGCCAAGGCATGGTTTAGCGCGAGCGAATCAGCAACCGGCTGCGCCTTCCGTGCCAGCGCAATCAGTTTGTCCGGATCGATCAGGTCGCCCGCGTGTAGCTCATGGAACGCAAGGCTCTCTTTTTCCGCCGGGCAGCTTGGCAGATAAACCAAACGGCTGATGTCCTTGGTGGCGGGGTCCAGGACACCGCCCAGCAGCTCGTTGCAGCCAGCCCATACATGCGGCCACTCATCTGGGGTAACGTCGCTGCAGAAGGGTATTGCAAGCCTGAATTTGAACTTGCCATTTTCCGGGTTGTGGTTGTGGGTGCTGTATGCGAACCACCAATAAGGTTCAAGGACTGTGCGCAGACCGTCCAGCGTAGCGCCTGAATCAATATCGCCCTCGATCCCGGAACGAAAAACTACATCAGCATTCCTGCGTGTGCCGTTTTCCTTGAGTTTGAGCAATGAAAATGCAGGCCCGGATTTATCGGGCCGGATTTTTCGCCGGGAAAGTATCTCGGAGAGTTTTTCAGGTGTGATTGTGCTAGCCGTGAAGGGCGTTGTAGAGCGCTCATCTTTGAAAAATGTCACTGATAAATCGTGCGCGGGCAATTTCAGATTATCCATTGCTTGCCTCGCTTTCTTGGACTGCTCTAGCGATTTGAAGCGCGGCATTAACGGAGAATATTTTTTTATGTTTGCGTGCATAGTCAGCAAAAAACTCAACGAGTCTTTCACCAAACGAACCTGCCAAAAGATATAGCGCGTGAACGAAACGCCCACCATCGACAGGGATGCACTGGACATGGATGCCTTCGATACCTTCACGCTCCAAGGCGGATGCAATCTCTATCAACCGCGCTGCGCAACGACTGTCGTCGATGCTTGGCACGTCGTCAGAATTGATAAGGCCGGGCATTCCATGAACGGAATACAATAGGAAACTCATAGTTTCCTCCGATCCATATTCGAGCGGCGTTCCAGTGGCGGAGGGCTGGTGGATTGGGCGTTGCTAACTTGAGTAGTGTTAGTGCGCGCATTGAGGGCATCCCTAAACGCAAGCGCATCGCCTTCCAGGAAGCCACCGAGGCCAGGAATTGGAAATGTAAGGCCGGGGAGATCGCCGCGCTGACATTTGACACGAAGTTTTTGGAGTTCACCCTGATTGGGTAGGCCGAGAAGCTTGGAAAACTGCGACCAGCCCAAGCGGCGAGGGGCGGGGGTGTAGGCATTCATTTGGCACCCCCTTCCAGCAGCGACTTAATGTCTGAAATTTTCCACGCCAGGCGGCCATTGATTCGCACCGGACGGATGGCCGATTCTCTAAGCAGGCCCAAGCTCTAGCTGTTTGCGGTTTTCGGTTGAGGTGAAAGCACATGCACGCGGTTTCTACGTGGCTTCGTGTTTCCAGTTCAAGCGGGGGGTAGGATTGCGGGTTATGTGCGGCGGGTGTTGCGGGTTGATTTACGATTGTTTCCATTTTGAACCACCTTTCTGCCTTACGGCGCGTTGAAGATGGTTCGTTGTTTCATACTGCTCTTTTATTCAACATGCGGCGGTATGATAAATCTATGTTCTATGCGGCTTTGTGGGTAGGTGGCCGGTATGCGCCCGGCATGGTGGAGCGGTATGCTAATCGCGGAATGATGCTGAAACTTCGCTCCACTCATCAGCCCAATTTTTCAGGAGAACAAACACGCGATCAAGTTGCTTCGCTGTGATGCCCTTGTCGATAAGTGCGGCGGCGATTAGCACCGGGTTCCATGTTGCGGAAGTGGATTTGTTGCCCTTTGCTACACGGCATTCCGCCAGCCATTTTGGAGGGTCACCTAGATATTTACTCCACTTGTCGCGGTCGAAATGCAACCCTTCAAATGCTCTGATAACTGCACCCTTCGTTAAGCCAAGCTCATCGGCTTTCATCTTCGTTGTGGGTTCTATTTGGTCGTTAGCCCATAAACCGTTTTCAATTGCAAGCTGTAGCCATTCGGGTGTTATGCCTAAACCATCTGCAAATGACAGCCATTCCTTCGGGCTTGCTTCTTCCATGTGGTGGTTTCGGGCGGCAATCAAAAAGGTTTCCTGGTCGTGTAGAACACTGTCTACATAATTCCGCTCACCCTGTATTGTGGTCGTGCGAGAATATTCCGTACTGTCCAGCATTTTAAGTATGCCGGGCGGTTGTTTGCGCGGGCTTACATCGGTAACAAGGTTTGCTGCTTGGGCTGCTGACCAGGTTGGATTGTCGCGCCAAAATATGAGTTCATCACGTAAGGGGGGGAGTTGTATCCACGCGGGATGCAATTGCTTCCATTGCGGCTTCTTCCTGGTAGTCATGGTGTGCCTCGTTGTGTTCTTCCTTCAACCAAGAAAACCGACAGGCCGGTAAAGGTGTCCGGCTTTTCACCCGCTAAACCCAGGTCGAGGGGTAACCCGCTTATCGGTGTACCGACAATTTCAACCCCGCTGCGCCCACCACGGCCAGCAAGGTCTTTATGGTCGGATTGCCCTTCGTGGATAATGCCCGGTAAAGGCTTTCCCTCGGGATGCCTGCACGTTCGGCCACGGCGGTCATGCCTTGCGCTTCCGCAATGTGGCGCAGCGCGGCCAGCAGGGCTTCACGGCCTCCGGGCTGGTTGACTTCATCCAGTGCGGCGGAAAGGTATTCGTCGGCAAAGGCCGGGTCTTCGTGCAGCAGTTCCACCACTGCATCATCATGGGGGCGGGATGCTTTGCTCATGTTTTGTTTCTCCTGTTCCAGTTCTTCCAATACTCCAATGCCGTTTCAATCTCTGCCTGTTGTTTCCGCTTGTCACCGCCCACCAGAATCAAGAGCAACTTTTCCCCTGTTCTGGCGTAATACACGCGATAGCCCGGCCCGTAGTCAATGCGCAATTCCCACACGCCATCGGCAATCGGTTTGCAGTCGCCAAAGTTTCCGGCGGCCATCCGTTGCACACGCACCACGACACGTGCCCGCGCTTGCCGGTCTGCCAGATTTGCCAACCATTCCTTGAAAGGGTCGTGCCCGTCGTCGGTCAGGTAATCGGAGACTTTATACATAGTGTGAATTATACGTTACATTGAAGAAAGTTCAAGCGGTGTGTGTCACCACGCGCAAACCGGCTTGCACTGGCACAAACGCAATTCCGGCTTGCTCCAATATCCACGCTTCAATTTTGACGTGCCACAGGTGCAGCAGGTCTAGCTCTCGCTGGATGTAGTGTTTCTCGGCTATCGCGCTCGGCTTGTGTCCCATAATTTGCGCAACGATTCCGGCAGGGACTTCCACCCATTCCGACAACGTACCAAAGGAACGGCGCAAACCGTGCAAGGAAAGCGCGGGAAGTGCGGCGGAGGTCAATGCCTTGACGTGTTGAATGCGCGGCTCCTCGAGCCTTCCTGAAGCGGCTGTGGGGCTGCTGAAAACATAATCATTGCGGCGCGGCAGTGAGGATATTAAATACTCCACATAGGGTGTCAGCGGAATGGTGCGCTCGCCTTCCACTTTGTCGTGGATGGCCAAACTCTTCCATTGAAAATCCACGTCAGTCCAGCGCAGCGCGGCCAGTTCGTTGCGGCGTGCCCCGGTCAATAACAGGCCTTGCAAATAGGCACTGATTACTGGATTGCCAATCCTTTGCACGCCTTCAAACCACGGCTTGATTTGCGCCCGGCGCAAGCTGTCGTTCTTTTTGGTTTGCACCGTTGGAACCTTGCGCTTTACCTCATCGGACTGGTGCGCGCCAGCATGGACGGCGGCGCTGTATGTGTCATGCTTGGCACACCACGCAAGGAAGGCACGAAGGGCGCGGAAGGCTTGGGCGGTGGTGGTGGGCGCTTGGGCGGCCTCTTTTTCAAGCCAGGCAGCAATGGCCTTTGCGTCAAGGTCTGCAAGGCGCATGGCCATCAAGTGCACCAGCACACCGGGGCGCGTTGTATTAGATTCGCCGGGGCGTGTACCACGCTTGCGCTTCACTCCACCGGCCTGCACAAAATAGGCATGGTGGGCTTTGTGCTTTTCGCCCCATTCCGGCTTGCCGTTCTTCATGGCGGCGCTACGCTCGGCAACATAGGTTTGCCATGCGTCCCCTACTGTCACAGTTTCGTTGGCTTCCTTGGCACTCCGCGCAGCGGCAGCGGCTTCCTTTGCGGCGATTGCATCGGCTATCACTTCGCGCGGGTCTGTGCCTTGATCGGTCATCACTTTAAGGCGTGATGCTTCGGCTTGCGCATCCCCAATCATCCAATTGCGCGGGTCGCCTATCGTGATGCGGATGGTTTTGCCGTGCAGGTCAGTTTGAAAAATGTAGGATTTGGAACCGGCAGCGGTAACGCGCAACCCCAGCCCCGGCGTTTTTCCGTCCCAATAGATGCTTTGCTGTTTGCCAGGCTGGCACTTGTATCCAGCAACCCGTTCCGCTGTGAAGTTTTCCCGTTTCATGTTGCCCACCTTTCCGTGTAAGGCCTGTGTAAGGAAATTCTATCACTATTGCGGAATACTTATCAACACGAATAATATGGGTATTTTTAGCAAATGACTGTTTTTATTATGTTTGTCATGGTTGCGGCATGGCAATCAACATTGTGAAATGCTGTATTCTACCGCCTTGTAAGCGGTAGGTCATCAGTTCGAATCCGATAAGCGGCACCACCCCTCTTCGTTTCCACAGCTCATTGTGGAAACCTGCTCCAGAAATATTTTTGCGCTTAAGCCTCCCTTAAGTTTGACCTTATATCCTGCACTCCTCGTAGTTCAATTCAGGAGATAAAAATGTTTCGTATATTTCATACATCAGGCTTGGCGCTCGTGGTGGTTGCCGGATTGTCCGCGCAACCGGCTTTTGCCCAAACACCCAACGAGACGCTGGCGTCCATTCAAAAGGAAGCGGCGGGCACGCCCGATTTTAAGGGCTTCTCGGCGGCGCGCGGCGAGCAATTCTTCAAGGAAAAGCACGGCAAGGAATGGAGCTGCGCTTCCTGCCACACCGATAACCCCGCTGCGCCCGGCAAGCATGCCAACACAGGCAAGGATGTCAAGCCGCTCGCGCCATCTGCCAATGCGGAACGCTTCACCGACATGGCCAAGGTGGAAAAATGGTTCAAACGCAATTGCAATGATGCGCTCGGCCGCGTCTGCACGCCGCTGGAAAAGGGCGATGTGCTGAGTTATTTGCTCACTGTCAAGAAATAAGGAGACCGCCATGTTGAAGACGCACAAAAGAATTTCCCAGGTTGCTTCTGTTGCCATGCTGGCGATGGGAGTTGCGATGTTCGCCGCGCAGGCTACCGCACAGGCCGGCGATGACCGCGGCGGAAAATACGGCGGTGAAAATCGCGGCAAGCCGGTTCAACCAGCGCAAACCAACGCCAAGTTTCAGCAGGAATGCTCCACCTGTCATATCGCCTTTGCGCCGGGGCTGCTGCCCGCCGAATCCTGGCGCAAGGTGATGGCTGGACTGGACAAGCATTTCGGCTCGGATGCCTCGCTGGGCGACCAGGACAACAAGGAAATCACCGCATTTCTGGTGAACAACGCCTCGAATCGCTGGAGCGCCCCGACGTCGCCGTTGCGCATCTCTGAAGCCGTGTGGTTCAAGACCAAGCACAGCAGCCGCGAAGTACCGCCCGCCGCGTGGAAGAACCCCAAGGTAAAGAGTCCGGCCAACTGCCAGGCTTGCCACCCACAGGCTGAGCGTGGCGATTTCAACGAGCGCAGCATCAGGATGCCCAAATAACCTGACAAGCAGGACATCGAAGGGGGATATCATGAGTCAACGCATCCTGGTTTGGGACTTTCCGACAAGAATGTTTCACTGGCTGCTCGCCATCAGCTTCGCGGCTGCGTGGTATATCAGCGAGTCCGACCAATGGTTGTCTTTCCATACCTTCTTCGGTTACCTGATGCTGGGACTGATCGGCTTCCGTTTGGTCTGGGGAATAGTTGGCGGGCATTACGCCCGTTTTTCCGCCTTTTTATATAGTCCGATGGCGGGATTGCGCTATTTGCGCCAGGCATTGTCGGGCAGCGGCGCCCGATATATCGGGCATAACCCTGCGGGCAGCCTGGCGATCTATCTGTTGCTGGTTCTGGGTCTCGCGGTGTGCCTGACCGGGATATTCACCCAGGGCGGGGAAGAGCAGCATGGAGCTGCTGCCGGCTGGTTCGGAGTCACGGTGGGGATGATGTTCAAGGAAGCGCATGGCTACCTCGCCATCCTGATGTTGCTGGTGGTGATCGGACATCTGGCCGGCGTGGTGCTGGAAAGCCGGCTGCACAAGGAGAATCTCGCGCGTTCCATGGTGACGGGCATCAAGGAAGCGCCGCAAGATGCTGCTGCTTCCAAACCCTATCGCGGAATTGGGGTGCTATTGCTGGCGACTGCGATCTCATTTGGCGTCTGGTGGTTTTCCTATGCCCTGCAGGAAAAGCCGCGTGTTGCCTTTGTCGGTCCCAAGCTTCCAGATAATGCGCAATGGCGCGAAGAATGCGGCAGTTGCCATCTGGCTTTCCACCCCAACCTGTTGCCGGTGCGCTCCTGGCAAAAGATGATGGCTGAACAGGACAAGCATTTCGGCACCGATCTGGCGCTGGAGGAAGCTACCCGTGCAGCAGTATTGGAATTCCTGGTAAACAATGCTGCCGAGAAGAGCAACCGGGAAGCGGCCTACAAGATCAACCGTTCCGTCAAGGCCGGGGATACGCCGCTGCGCATTACCGAAACGCCTTACTGGATCAATAAACATCGCGAAGTTACCGATTCCGTATGGAGTTCAGCCAAGGTGAAGAGCAAGGCGAATTGCGCGGCCTGCCATCTGGACGCCGAGGCCGGAACATTCGAAGATGCAGCCATGCAACTTCCGCGTTAAAGTAACCACTTGCCGGCCGGATTCGGTGTTAGCCTGAGCACGGCAACAGGCAGGCCGTAATTTTGATGGGCGAGATATGCGCGTATTGGTAGTCGAAGACGATGCCCTGCTGGGCGATGCGATTCAGGCCGGCTTGAAACAGTCCGGCTATGCCGTGGACTGGATGAAAGACGGCGCATCGGCGGAACAGGCGCTTGCCACCGAACCTTATGCGGCGGTGGTGCTGGACTTGGGTTTGCCGCGCCTGTCCGGGCTGGAAGTGCTGCGCCGCCTGCGCAGCCGCGATACCAAAAAAAATACCCACATGCCGGCGCTGATCCTGACCGCGAAGGATACCGTGGATGACCGCATCAAGGGCCTGGATGCCGGCGCCGACGACTATCTGACCAAGCCGTTCGACATGGGCGAGCTGGCGGCGCGCTTGCGCGCGCTGATCCGCCGCGCCAGCGGAAAATCCGATGCTTTGCTGCAGGCCGCCGGAGTCACGCTCGATCCCGCCGCCCATCGTGTAATGTACCGTGACAAACCGGTTGATCTCTCGCCCAAGGAATTCGCGGTGCTGCACGCGTTTATCCTCAATGCGGGAAAAGTTATTTCGCGGGCACAGCTTGAAGAGCAGCTATATGCGTGGGGCGAAGAGGTCGAGAGCAATGCGGTAGAAGTGCACATCCATCATCTGCGCCGCAAGCTTTCCCCCGGATTGATCGAAACCATCCGCGGCGTCGGCTATCTGATGCCGCGCGACAAGGGCAACTGAAATGCCGCAACACACATCGCTCAAACAACGGCTGCTGGCCTTGGCATTGGCCGCGACCACGCTGGTCTGGATCGGCGCTGCTGTTTTTACCTACCAGGAAGCCAGGAAGGAATTCGACGAGATACTGGATGCGCATCTGGCACAGGCAGCTTCGCTGTTGACCGCCCAGGCAGCGCACGAACTCGAGGAGATCGACACTGAGCATGCGCCCTTGATGCATAAATATTCTGGCCGCGTTGCCTTTCAAGTATGGGATAAAGGGCGCGAGCTGCGCCTGCATTCCACCAACGCCCCGCAAGAACACATGACCAAGAAAGAACGTGGCTTCAGCAACGTCACCTTTGGCGGGCACCGCTGGCGCGTGTTCAGCGCATGGGATGAATCCGGGGAATTCATGGTTCAAGTGGCAGAAAGCACCGATGCGCGCGAAGAAATTGAAAAAGACATTATCGAGAACCTGCTGCGTCCGCTGCTTGTTTCCTTGCCATTGCTGGCGCTGTTGCTGTGGCTTGCGGTGCAGCGCGGATTGCGCCCGCT
Organism: uncultured beta proteobacterium; assembly: GCA_963828205.1. Lineage (GTDB taxonomy): Bacteria > Pseudomonadota > Gammaproteobacteria > Burkholderiales > Gallionellaceae > Gallionella. The sequence goes on along the minus strand of CAWHDU010000003.1, from coordinate 711,426 downwards.
CGACAAGCTTGCCAGCGAAGTTGGGCGGCGCGAACCGGATAATCTCGCCGCGCTGGATGCGTCGTCCGCCCCGCGCGAAGTGTTGCCGCTGATCGAGCGGCTCAATCGCCTGTTCGTGCGTATCGAGGCGTCCATGCAAAAAGAGCGGCGCTTTACCGCAGACGCCGCGCATGAATTGCGCACCCCGGTGGCCGCGATCAAGGCGCAGGCGCAAGTTGCGCGGGCCGCATCAGGAGACGCCGAGCGCATCCGCGCGCTCGACAACGCGATTCTCGGCTGCGACCGCGCCACTCGCCTGATCGAACAATTGCTGATGCTGGCACGGGTGGATACGCTGGATGGCGGCGTGGCGGAGCCGTGCCAGCTCAAGGACATCGCCGCCGAAACGATTGCTGCGCTTGCGCCGGACGCTCTCGCAAAGGGGGTGCGGCTCGAACTGCTGGCGGACGACGATGCCGCGACAATGCCGGAGGTGCGCGGCAACCCGGAATTGCTGCGTGTGCTATTGCGCAACCTGCTCGACAATTCGATACGGCATTCCCCGCCCGGAACGACGGTCCGGGTAAACATCACCCCTGAGCCGGGAGCCGTTTGCCTGTCGGTGAGCGACAACGGCCCCGGCATTCCGGAGCAAGAGCGGGAAAAGGTGCTGGAACGTTTTTATCGCCCGGCAGGCACACAGGCCAGCGGCAGCGGTTTGGGGCTCTCCATCGTCAAGCGTATCGCCGAGATTCACGGCGCGACATTAAGCCTCGCCCCGTCCCACGAAGGCAAGGGATTGAATATCAGGATCGCCTTCACAAATATCGGCCATTGAGGCTTCCCGAGGGAAGGGCGTAATTTATTCCTTACTTATTTTTCGCGGTAGCCTTTTTCTTCCATGCATATGTGTATGCGCTCCACTACCAGAGCAACGTCTCTGGTTTTCGAAGTGTTGTATCCTTCCCGCACACTCCTTTGACGTTCCTGCTCCCTGCATGAATTCAGGTCTCGCATGATTTCATCATGATAGGCGCCGCTTTTGACCCAATTATGCCTATTTGGCTCAGTGGAATTTGTCGAAGCACAACCCGCCATCATGATGGCAACAGCCAGCAAGGCAGCCTTATTCATATCCTTACCCTTATGCGTCAAACCCGATGTATAAAATTTCCGCAACATGTTTACTCTCCTTGGTTGAACAACGTGGAAAGCAAAATATCGAGGCAAGCTTAAAGGAAGCTTAAGGCTCCACAGCAAATCCATGAACCCAGCAAAGGCAACCCTAAGGGTTTCTTAAGAATTGATCGATTAAATACTAAACGGGAGCGATTGACTGGTTTGACCGGTACGATTCTCATCGGAAAATTAATTAAACTTTGCCTTACCCGCTTGGAGCCAAAAGTTGCCCTTCCGGGTTTAACCCCCTTGCGGGGATCATTATCGTTTCATGCTAGCATGGTCATATGACTTCACTTTCATTACTGCTCTGGATTGCGTCGGGGATCGCGCTGCAACTGGCGGTCTTTCTCGGCATCAGCTTCTGGCGCCATTGGCTGGACTATCATGCCTTGCGCAGCAGTACGGCGGAATTGAATATCCCGCTGCGGCGCGATGTGCCGGAAGAGACGGAAAGCCCTGCCGTTTCTGCCTGGCAGGGATTGCGGACATTCAGGGTCGAGCGCAAGGTCATCGAGGATGCAGCACAGTCGGTCTGCTCGTTTTACCTCATTCCGGAAGACGGGCAACCGCTGCCCTCCTTTCTGCCCGGCCAATTCCTGACCTTTCGCCTCGACATACCGGCTGCGTCTGGAAACACCGAACAGATTGTCCGCTGCTATTCCTTGTCGGATGCGCCTCGTCCCGATTGCTACCGTGTTTCGATCAAGCGGGTGCCTCCTCCCACGGGCAGCGGCTTCCCGCCGGGGCGCTCATCCACTTATTTTCACGACCGGGTAGCCGAAGGCGACTTGTTGCAAGTGCGCGCCCCCGGCGGGCATTTTCATATCGACCGCAGCGATGCTCCGGTCGTGTTGATCGCCGGCGGCATCGGCATCACGCCGATGCTGAGCATGCTGAGCTGGTCGCTAAACGATCAGCCCGGGCGCGAAATCTGGCTGTTCTACGGTGTGCGCAACGGCCGCGAACTGGTGATGAGATCGCATCTCGAAAACCTGGCGGCGGCGCATCCGAATTTTCATTTAAGGCTGTGTTGCAGCGATCCGCTGCCGGAAGATGTTGCCAAGGATGATTATCTGCACCGGGGGCGCGTCAATTTAAGCCTGTTGCGCATGCAACTGCCGCTCAAGCCTTACCATTATTATATTTGCGGCCCCACCCCGATGCTGGAAAGCCTTGTGCCCGCGCTGGAAGGCTGGGGCGTGCCGGATGCGCATATCCACTTCGAGGCTTTCGGCCCGTCGTCAATCAAGCGCAAACAGCCCGCTGCCGCGCCTCAGGCCGGTGCGAAGGCTGCCGGGGCGCCGGATACCGGAACAATGGAAACCGGCATCGTCGTGACCTTCGCAAAATCCGGCAAGCAGTTGCCGTGGCAGCCCACCGCCAGCAACCTGCTCGACTTTGCGGAATCCAATGGCATTGTCGCCAATTCAGGCTGCCGCGCCGGTAGCTGCGGCAGTTGCCAGACAACGATCCGGGCGGGCGAGGTGGCCTACCGCGAACCGCCGGATTATGATCCCGACCCCGGCACATGCTTGCTTTGCTCTTGCACGCCGAAAACCAGTTTGACCCTGGATGCATAAATGACGACTTCGCTCTGGCGCCAACATATCCTGCCGTTCACCTTTCTGGTCGGCCTGCTCGCAGCGGTCACCCTGGCCGGCGACTATCTGCTGCACCGGCTGAATCTGGTATGGGTCGGCCGCTACCTGGGCATACCCGGCACGCTCCTGATCATCGCCTCCCTGATCTATTCGCTGCGCAAACGCAAATATATCAAGGCGGGTAACCCCAGGACCCTGCTGACCCTGCATGAATTCGGCACCTGGATCGGCGCATCGCTCGTGCTGATCCATGCAGGCATACATTTTAACGCCATCCTTCCCTGGCTCGTCACGGTAGCCATGGGAGTGAACGCGGTCAGCGGCATGGTCGGCAAACTGCTGCTGGACCGCTCGCGCCGCCATGTTCAGGAACAGCGCGAACATTTCCAGTTGCGCGGCCTGTCGCGACCGGATATGGAGCAGGCGATGTTCTGGGATGCGGTGACGCTCGATGCGATGGCCAGGTGGCGGAAAGTGCATATCCCGATCTTCATCGTTTTTGCGGCGCTTGCGCTGGGCCACATCATCAGCATCTTCTTGTTCTGGGGGTGGGCATGAGCCGAACCCTGAAGATCATTCTGGCCGCCAATCTGATCGTGATTGCGATTCTTGCTTTCGTCTATCCGAACCTGATGGTCGGCGGCAAGCTGATCCCCGGCCACAAGCAACTGGAAACAGATTGCTTCGCCTGTCACGCCCCGTTGCTTGGTGCGGCGTCGGAGCGCTGCATCTCCTGTCATAAACCCGCCGAGATCGGCCGCGTGACGACGGCAGGCCAGCCCGTCCTGAAGCCGCTCACCTCGACTCCTTTTCACCAGAAGTTGGCCACTGAGGACTGCGTGGCCTGCCATAGCGACCACGCCGGCGTGAAGCGCTTCCGGCAACAGGGCCGCTTCAATCATGCGTTGCTGCAAAAAGAAACGCTCGATCAGTGCCAGTCATGCCACAAGCCGCCTGCAGACTGGATGCATCAGAAGATTACCGGCAATTGCGGCCAGTGCCACAGCCAGAATAAGTGGACACCCGCGACTTTCGAACACGGCAAATATTTCGAGCTTGATCGCAACCACAATGCCAGTTGCGTGACCTGCCATGTCGGCAACGACTACAGCCGCTATAACTGCTACAGATGCCATGAACATTCGGTGGACAAGATTCGCCGCGAGCATATCGAGGAAGGCATCCGCGATTTCGACAAGTGCGTTGAGTGCCACCGGAGCGGCAACAAGCACGATATCAAAGGCGGCCGCGGCGAAGGGGGCGGCAAGCGCGAAGGAAAACATGGCCGCAAAGAGCACGACGACGATTGACCGTTTTCATATTCGAACCTGTTTCACCAGGCTTCATACCGCGCGCCATCATTACCGCCGGAGCTAATGATGGCCGTGAATGCAACCGGATTCGCCGCTTGGCAATGCGGCATTCGCAACACGCTCCATCTCGCTAGCAGAAAATAAAAATTCGAACCCTTGATTCCAGCACGACCGATTGCGCATCGCTGTTCAGAATCGCACTGCCTGCGATAAAGTTTTTGCTCTGCTGCGAAAATCAAAAAACATTTCCCGCAAACCGTTAAGGTGCTCTTAAGTATCGAGTGATTAAATGACAAACAGGAGCGGTTGAACGGTTTGATTGGTGCAATGCTCCTCGGGGAATATGGTTACTGCTCATGCTCATTGCACAGGTGACCAAACCCGTATGGCCTTCAATCACTAAAAGGAGTATCAACATGAAACTGCATAACATTACTTTGACTTTGCTCGCAGCCTCCCTTTTGCCAGCTTTCGCTTATGCCGGCGGCAGCACGGATGCAATCCGTGACAGCTTCGACCGCGATTTGCACCGTGTGACAGCCAGCTCTGCTGCGATGTCCGGAGAGCCTGACTCGTTCACCGTCGAGTTCAATGCGGCGCTGTACGGAACGACCGATCCGGTGCTGGCCAGCTTTGAACGCGACATGCACCGCGAACCGATCGATTCCGCAATAATGGTCGCGGGAGAAGCAGATGCGCTGACGATCGAATTCTATGCCGCATTGCGGGATGTGCTCGACTTGTCTGTCAGGCAAGCCGCCGTTTCTGGCAGCTATCACCCCGGCAGTTAACTATTAGCCCCTGGCCTTATTGGTTCAGGGGTTTTTTACGTTATGCGCCCGAGCTGGCATCCATGGCCCCGGAATTTTATTCCAACTGGATGCGGCTCAACCATGCATGCGCACGATGCGCTCTCCAGACAGCATGAGCCGTTCTGTCATGGAGAGCAGCAGGGTTCTGGTAAAACGCAGTTCGCAGCCGATGCTGAGTTTTTCCAGCGCAGCAAACGGGAATTCGGCAACGACCACATCCGAGAGCGCATCCATCGTGGCCTGCCGCCTTGTTCCGCGCCGGATGTAGGCTATTTCCCCGAAGTATTCGCCGGCATTGATGACGTTGAGCAGGCGGCCGTGCTTGGTGACCTTCATACGCCCCGAGGCCAGGAAGTACATGCTCTGGCCCGGCTCGTCTTCCCGCAGGATGATGGTTCCGGCCGGGAAATTGTTCCATACGCTTGCATGGACGAGTTCCCAGATTTCCGGGTCGGAAAATTCGCGCAGCGAGTTGCTTGCGCGCAGCATGTTGAATTTTTCGCTGTCGGGAATCTCCTGCTTGTATTTGCTGAAACGGCCTGTTTCGGCAATCTCGAGCGCAAGATTTGCCCAGCTCGGATAGCGGTCGTCCGGGTCCTTGGCGATCATGCGCATGACCATCCTGTCGAGTTTTGCGGGGAGTCCCGGGCGGTGCGTGCTCGGCGGCACCGCATCCTTCCTGGTAATGGCGGTGAATAATTCAATCATGTCCTTGCCCTGGAACGGCAGCACGCCGGTAAGCAGCTCGTATGCCACAATCCCGAGCGAGTACATGTCGCTAAGATGGGTCAGGCGGCGGCCGCTGAGATGCTCCGGGGACATATAGGAAGGGGTGCCGACAGTCACTTTTTGCGTGATCTGCGCCTGGTAAAACACGGCCGAACCGAAATCCGCGATTTTCACGTTGGTGCCGGATACGACCATGATGTTGGCGGGTTTGATGTCACGGTGGATGATGCCGTAACGGAACGCATAATCGAGGGCGCCGCAGCACTTGAAGATGATCTGGAGTACGCTTCCGATCGGCAGCAGCGAATCCGGGTAGGTGTAGCGCGAGAGATTGCCTTCCGGCACGTATTCCATCACGACATATCCCGCGTCCTCCGTGATCGAGGCTTCCAGGATCGCGACGATGTGCGGATGCACCAGCCGGCCCGCGAGCGAAGCCTCGCTCAGGAATTGCTTGCGGCTTCCATCATCGAATTCCGCATCGTCAAGAATCTCCTGGTCGATCAGCTTCACCGCGACTTCACGGCCGGAGAACGTGTCCATGGCGTAATAGACTTTTCCCGTTGCCCCTTCGCCGATCTGCCGGATCAGATCGTATTTTCCCAGCCTGTAGGGTAATTCGATGGACATGCAATGCTTCCACAGTTAACAATGATTTTCGTGCAAATTAACACTTGCCTTGCCGTAATGCAATTCTACCGGGCATTCCATGGGCAGTGCCAGCCTCGGGCATATCCCGTTTTCGCATCGTCGTGGCAACGGTTTGCAGTGCGGCTGCCTTCCGCGCAAATCTTTCCGCAGCGCTGCGGATAATTCGGTAAGATTGCGGCTGTACGCCAATTGCGGCGCGCGCCGCAAAAGATTCCGATACTGAAAGGCCATGCAATGCTGGAGATGTTTTCTGCCCCCCAATTCTGGGTGGATGTGTTCAAGATCATCATGATCGACCTGCTGTTGAGCGGCGACAACGCGGTGGTGATCGCGCTGGCGTGCCGCAACCTGCCGGAGGCGCAACGCAGGAAAGGTATTTTGTTCGGCGTGGGCGGCGCGATCGGCTTGCGCATCGTGCTGACCTTCTTTGCGGTCGGCCTGCTGTCGCTGCCCTATCTGAAATTGGCCGGCGCGTTGCTGCTGCTGTGGATCGGCGTCAAGCTGATCCTGCCCGAAGAAGAGCACAGTGCGGACAACATCAAGGCAGACACAAGGCTGCTCGGCGCGGTCAAGACCATCATCGTCGCCGACTTCGTCATGAGCTTGGATAACGTGCTGGGCGTGGCTGCGGCGGCCAAGGGCAACGTGACGTTGCTGGTGTTCGGGCTGCTGGTCAGCATTCCGCTGATCGCGTGGAGCAGCCAACTGGTGCTGAAACTGATCGATCGTTTCCCGCTCATCATTTACGTGGGCGGCGCGCTGCTCGGCTATGTGGCGGGCGAAATGCTGGTCAGCGAGGCGTTGTTCGCAACGATTGTCGAAGCGCACCACTATCTGCACTGGCTGATTCCGGCAGTGTGCGCATTGCTGGTGGTGGCGCTCGGCAAATGGCTGGCGCTGCGCAAGGCTGTTTCCATGGCAGCGGTCGATCTGGTGGACGAAACGGTTCCGGCAGGGATGGGCGGCAAGCCGCCCAACTCGCAGAAAGTGGATCATAAATCGTAAAGGGGAAGATGATGAAGATACTGATTCCGGTGGATGGCTCGGCCAATGCGCTGCGTGCGGTTGATTACGCGATCAGGAATATCGCCGCACTGAAGGAACGCCCGCAGTTGCTGTTGCTGAACGTACAATGGAATGTGGCGACCGGCAACGTCAAGCTGTTCATCAACCAGCAAACCATCGACGATTATTACCGCGAGCAGGGCATGGCGGCCTTGCAGGCGGCGCGCGCCGCGCTGGATGCTGCCGCGCTGCCCTACCAATACCACATCAGCGTCGGCACACCGGCGGAAGCGATCGTGCAATATGCCAACGAGCAGGGCGCCGACCAGATCGTGATGGGCAGGCAGGGGCAGGGAGGCTTGCAGGCATTGCTGCTGGGGTCGGTGGTCAACAAGGTTTTGCATCTTGCGGGCTGTCCGGTGTTGCTGATCAAATAAAAGCCCCTTCCTTAAACCCGCTATAAATCAAAAGGATTATGGTGCGTTTTTAAGAAATACCTTAATATTCGCGATGTAATCTGCTTGATGATGTGCATCGGGGAGTAACAATGAACAAGTGGTCGTTTTGGAAAAAAGACTGGTTCGTCGGTTTGCTGGTTGCGCTGGTGTTTATGTTCGGCGCGGGCAGCGACCTGATGCAAAGCCTGGAGCGCAAGGCTTATGACTTGGGGGTGCTGGCCTCGTCGCGCATGCCGAGCGGCAAAATTGCGGTGATCGCGATCGACGAGCAGAGCATCGCCAACCTGGGGCGGTGGCCGTGGCCGCGCGAGATTCACGCCAAAATGGTGGATATTCTGGGTGCAGGGCACGCCAAGGTGATCGGACATACCGCCTTTTTCTTCGAGCCGCAGGTCGACGCGGGACTCACCTACATCCACAAGATCGCCGGGCTGCTCGGCAAATCTTCCCTGCTGGAAAGCGTCCCCCCGGAAAATACCAACCCGGAAAGCCCGGTCGGCATGACAGCCCCGGCAAGCGCGGCCGCTCCCGCCAATCCGGCGGAATTGCCCCCGCTCGATGCATTGCTGCTGGAAGCGGCGAAGAATCTTGATAACGACAAAAGACTCAGCGAGAGCATGGCCAAGGCCAACGATGTGCTGCTGGCGATGTTCTTCGATCTGGGCGAGCCGCAAGGCAAACCCAACCAGGCCTTGCCGGATTACGTGCTGCGCAACAATCTTGTCAACGTGAAAGACGCCGGCGGCTCCGGCGTCCAACCGCTGCCTTCGCGCAGCGTGCTGTCGCCGATCCCGGCACTGGGCAGCAAGGCATTGGCCATCGGGCACCTGAACAGCTTTCCGGACGTGGACGGCGCGGTGCGCACCGAACCGCTGGTGGTGGGCTACTACGACCAGTACTACCCGTCGCTGTCATTGATGCTGGCAGCCAGGAGCCTCAATCTCGAGCCCAAAGACATACACGTCAACTTGGGCGAGGGCGTACAGTTGGGCAATCAGAAAATCGCCACCGACACTGCCTTGCAGATGCATACCTATTTCTACAAGGACAAGGATGGGCGGCCCGCCTTCCCGGTGGATTCCTTCTACGACGTGTTCACCGGCAAGATACCGGCGGAAAAATACCGCGACAAGATTGTGCTGATCGGCGCGACGGCTGCCGGTGTCGGCACTTTGCAGGTGACGCCGGTTTCTCCCGGCATGGCGCCCGTGCTGACCCTGGCGCATTCGGTGTCCAGCATCCTCAAGGGTGATTACTTCGTTGCGCCAGCCTGGGGAATGATGGCGCAAATAGGCGCATTCCTTCTGGTCGCGCTGTATCTGATCCTGCTGCTGCCGCGCCTGAACGCGGCCATCGGCGCAGCGGTTACCGGCTCGCTGCTCGCTGCGTTGCTGGCGGCGCATTTCGTGCTGATGACGGCGCAGGCGCTGTGGTTGCAGTTGATGCTGCCTGCCACGCTGCTGCTGGTGGGGCACTTGTTGCTGACGACCAAACGCCACCTGCTGACCGAAAAAGGCAAGCAGAAATCCGATGCCGAATCGGCGGAAAGCAATCGCATGCTGGGCCTGGCTTTCCAGGGGCAGGGGCAACTGGACATCGCCTTCGACAAGTTCCGCAAGGTGCCGGTGGACGACAGCCTGATGGAGGTGCTGTACAACCTCGGGCTCGATTTCGAGCGCAAGCGCCAGTTCAACAAGGCCGAATCGGTGTTCAAGTACATGGCGGAATACAACCCGAAATTCCGCGATCTGGAGCAACGCCTGAACCAGGCGCGCGCCATGTCGGAAACGGTCATGCTGGGCGGCGGTGGCGGGCGCACCAACGCCAGCACCATGGTGCTGGACAAGGCGGGCGTGTCCAAACCGATGCTGGGACGCTATGAGATCGAAAAGGAGCTCGGCAAGGGCGCGATGGGCGTGGTGTATTACGGCAAGGATCCCAAGATCGGCCGCGTGGTGGCGATCAAGACCATGGCGCTGGCGCAGGAGTTCGAAGCCGACGAACTGCAGGACGTGAAGGAGCGGTTCTTCCGCGAGGCCGAAACGGCCGGGACGTCTGAACCATCCGAACATCGTGTCGATTTACGATGCCGGCGAGGAGCACGACCTGGCCTATATCGCCATGGAATTCCTCAAGGGCAAGGATCTGGTGCCATTTACCAAACCGGACAATCTGCTGCCGTTGCACAAGGTGATGAGCATCATCGCCCGCGTCGCCGATGCGCTGGATTATGCGCACAAGCAGAATGTGGTGCATCGCGACATCAAGCCGGCCAACATCATGTACGACCCGGAAACGGATACGCCCAAGGTGACCGATTTCGGCATCGCGCGCATCACCGACTCGAGCAAAACCAAAACCGGCATGGTGTTGGGCACGCCATCGTTTATGTCCCCGGAGCAATTGGCGGGCAAGAAAATCGAGGGCGGCTCCGATCTGTTCTCGCTGGGGGTGAGTCTGTACCAACTGGCTTGTGGTAAGCTTCCATTCGAGGGAGACTCGATGGCGCAGCTGATGTACCGTATCGCCAATGAACCGCACACCGATATTTTGAGCATCCGGCCGGATTTGCCGCCATGCCTGGTGGCGATCATCAACAAATCGCTGGCCAAACAGAATGAAGGCCGTTACGCCAACGGTGCCGAGATGGCAGAAGCATTACGCCAATGCACCGCCAGCTTGCAGGGGTGAACCATGAAAATAGAAGACGCGCTTGAAATAGCCAGCCAAACCAACCCGGGTATGGTGCGCTCGCACAACGAGGACAGCGTTGCGCAGGAACCGTCGTGCGGCCTGGTTGTGCTGGCGGACGGTATGGGTGGGTATAATGCGGGTGAAGTGGCGAGCGGCATCGCCGTTTCGGTGGTCGCGACAGAAGTCTGCCAGCAGTTGCAGAATGCGAGCCCGGCGGATCGCGATGCGTCAAGCGGCGAGGAATTGGGTGTGGCGCTGTTGCGCGACAATATCCAACAGGCGAACGCTTCGATTTTCCATGCCGCGCAGAGCCAGCCGCAATATGCGGGAATGGGCACGACCATCGTTTCCGGGTTGTTTTATGACAACCGCGTGGTCGTCGGCCACGTCGGCGATTCGCGCATGTACCGGTTGCGCGGCGGGACACTGGAGACGATTACCCGCGACCATTCCCTGCTGCAGGAGCAGATCGACGGGGGGATGATCAGTGTCGAGGATGCGCGCGTGTCCAGAAACAAGAATCTGGTGACGCGCGCAGTCGGGATCGATGCGGAAGTGGTGCCGGAAATTCATGTGCATGATGTGCTGGTTGGAGATATATACCTGTTGTGCTCGGACGGACTGAACGACATGGTGGAAGACGAGGATATCCAGTCTACGCTGTATGCGATACAGGGCAATCTGCCGCTGGCGGCAGAGCAACTGATCCAGATGGCAAATGACAATGGCGGCCGCGACAATGTCTCGGTGATACTGGTGAAAGTGAAAGGCGAATTTGCCGTGCCGCGGGGATGGCTGGCAAAGTTGCTCCAATGGTTTAAAAAATAATGGGTGGTTTAAAAATAATCGGCTCAAAATATCGGTTTGAGGAAGGATCACGGCTATGGCTGCAAAATTAATACTTAGCATGGATGGGGTGATAATTAAGGAATACCCCCTGAACAAGGAGCGCATGACCATCGGGCGAAAGGCGCATAACGATATTGTCATCGACAATCTGGCGGTGAGCGGAGAACATGCCGCAATCGTCACCATCCTGCACGACTCCTTCCTCGAAGACCTGGATAGCACCAACGGGCTGGAAGTGAACGGGGCTCCAACCAAAAAGCACTTCCTGCAAAACAACGACCTGATAGAAATCGGCAAATACAAGCTGAAGTACATTAACGAGCAGGCCGGCCAGGTCAATGCGGCTGATTTCGAGAGAACCATGGTATTGCGCTCGCCGGTCAAGCAGGCCGCATCAAGCGCGGAGAAAGGCGATGCAACCACGAGCCTTTCAAAGACGCAAGTAAATCCGAATGCCCAGCCTGCAGAAGAAGCGATAGGGAAAACCGGCAAATTCGGCGCACATCAGCCGGCTCCGCCGGTTGTTCCACCGGCTACCCAGCCAGCGGTAGCCGCCGCCGCGCCGCAGGCGGCTGCGGTGCAAATACTGACCGGCCCCAATGCAGGCAAGGAACTGGATCTGGTCAAAAATCTCACCACGCTGGGCAAACCCGGTGTGCAGGTGGCTGTCCTGACCCGCCGCCCGCACGGCTATTTCATCACTCATGTGGAAGGCGCAAGCCACCCGCTGGTGAACGGGAAACCGTTGGGCGACCAGCCGCATCAATTGAACGATCACGATATGATCGAACTGGCCGGGGTCAAAATGGAGTTCTATTTCAAAGGATGACAGAGGGCAGATGGCAGAGGACAGAGGACAGAGGTGTTGTCGCGGCTGCGCCGCACCTTTAATGAATGTACCGCATAGCGGTACACAACGATCTGCCTCCCGTCTTCTGTCTTCTGATAGAACTACTAGCCATTCGACTAGGCTGACAAAAAACGTCAGCCAAGTCGCTGGTTATGTCCCCGGCCGCGCATCGTGAAAAAAAACGCGACATTGATCGGGCTGGGACTGCTGATTATCCTGTTCTTCGTCGGCAATGCCGCGCATTTCTACCGGCTGAATTTTGTCGATAAGCTGTCCGCCATCCTGTACGACTACCGCTTGCAGTTGACCATGCCGCGCACGGTGGACAATCGCATCGTCATTCTCGATATCGATGAAAAAAGCCTCAGGGAAGAAGGGCGCTGGCCATGGAGCCGTGACCGCCTCAGCCTGTTGGTGGATAAACTGTTCGACAAATATGGCGTCGCGGTAGCCGGTTTCGACGTGGTGTTTGCCGAGAAAGACGAGAGCTCCGGGCTCAAGGTGTTGCAGAAAATCGGGCAAAATCAACTTAAGAACGATGCGCAATTCCAGGCGACGCTGGCCCAGATACAACCGCAACTCGAATACGACAACCTGTTTGCCGCCAAGATCAGGAACCGCAACGTGGTGCTGGGCTATTACCTGACCGGTCAGAAGGATGCCAACATATCGGGAGCCTTGCCCGGGCCGGTCTTCCCGGCGGGCATGTTCAAGGGAAGGCCGATCGGATTCACGGCTTGGAACGGTTACGGGGCAAATCTTCCCGAATTGCAGAAAGCGGCGGCGAGCGCCGGACATTTCAACCCGCTGGTGGATACCGACGGCGTGGTGCGCCGCGTGCCGATGGTCGCGGAATACGGCGGCGCGTATTACGAATCCTTATCGCTCGCGGTGGTGCGCACCCTGTTCGGCCAGCCCGAATTGCTGCCGGGCTTTGCCGAGGGCAAGGCTAGCGGGTATGGCGGCCTTGAGTGGCTGGAGTTGAATACGCACGGCGGCAGGCTGAAAATCCCGGTGGACGAGGAGGTGGCCACCCTTGTGCCTTACCGCGGCAGGCAGGGGAGCTTTCGCTATATTCCGGCTGCTGACGTGCTGCATGACCGCGTCGAGATTGCCTGGCTCAAGGGCAAGATCGTGCTGGTGGGCGCCACGGCTCCCGGGCTGCTGGATTTGCGCGCCACGCCGGTGGCGAAGGTTTACCCTGGGGTGGAAGTCCACGCCAACATGATTTCCGGCATCCTCGACCAGAACCTGAAAGAGCGTCCGGCCTACATGATGGGCGCCGAGGTAGTCTGGCTGCTGCTGACCGGCATTGCGCTGTGCTTCCTGTTGCCTCGGTTGTCTCCCGCCAAGGCGATACTGGCGTCGGTATTCGTATTTGTTGTAACGCTGGGCATGAGCTTGGCCGCATGGCATTACGGGAATTTGTTGCTGCTGGTAGCGAACAGCCTGGTGATGATCGCCTTGCTGTTTGCGCTGAACATGTCTTACGGCTACTTTGTCGAATCGCGCACCAAACGCCAGATTACCGGCTTGTTCGGCCAATATGTGCCGGGCGAATTGGTCGAGGAAATGGCGGAGCATCCGGAAAGCTTGTCCATGGAGGGCGAAAGCCGCGAGATGACCATCCTGTTCTCGGATGTGCGCGGTTTCACCTCCATTTCCGAGGGGTTGGATCCGAAAGAGCTGACGCTGCTGATGAACGAGTTCCTGACGCCCTTGTCCCGCGTTGTTTACAAGCATCGCGGCACCATAGACAAGTACATGGGCGACTGTATCATGGCGTTCTGGGGAGCGCCCCTGCCGGACGCGAACCATGCGCGCCATGCCATATTGGCGGGCATCGAAATGCAGGCTGCCCTGAAAGCCTTGCAGCCGCATTTCAAGGAGCGCGGCTGGCCGGAGATTCACATCGGCGTGGGCATCAATAGCGGGCGCGTCAGCGTCGGCAACATGGGCTCCGAAGTGCGCGTGGCCTACACGGTGATGGGCGACGCGGTGAATCTCGCCTCGCGCCTGGAAGGCATCACCAAGCAATACGGCGCAGGCGTGATTGTCGGTGAAAATACCCGGAATGCCGTAACCGACTTCGCTTACCGTGAGCTTGACCTTGTGCAGGTAAAAGGCAAAGATAAGCCCGTGGCGATTTATGAGCCGATCGGCTTGCTCAACGAAGTAAGCAAGGATATGCAGGACGAAATCAAGCTGTTTCATGAAGTGCGCCGCCTGTATCGACGGCAGGATTGGGATCAGGCCGAATTGCAGTTGATGAACCTGCAGCGCATGTCGCCGGATACTGCGTTATATGGCATTTATGCCGAGCGTGTCGCCTACTTCCGCAAGAATCCGCCGCCGGCGGATTGGGATGGCGTGTTTGTGTTCCAGACGAAGTAGGGAGTGGTAAGTAGTCTCTAACCGGTCAAATGATCTCAAAACATGACAAGAATCCTGAAATTATCAAGCAGCGATTGGGTTGAATGATGGTGAGCCCTATCAGATTTGTAGCCCGGATGCAGCGGCAGCGGAATCCGGGGCATCGGCTCCCTCCCCGGATAGCTTTGCATAGCCATCTGACTAGGCCGTCAAAAAACAACGGCCAAGTCATTGGTTAACACTGCATTTCATCCGGGCTACTTGTTCGGCTTAGGGAGCGGGAGAGTGGGATGGTTTTCCCCACTGAGGCGCGAAGCGCCGTCCCACTCCCCAAATTATAAGGTGGCAAAACAATGAAGCTCAGGATTCTGGGATGCAGCGGCGGGATCGGTGGCAATCTGCACACCACCTCGTTCCTGCTTGACCACGACGTGCTGATCGATGCGGGAACGGGCGTCAATGAGCTCAGCCTCACCGAAGTCAGCATGATCGACCATGTTTTTCTCACCCATTCGCATCTCGATCATATCGCCTGCCTCCCGTTCATGGTGGACAGCGCGTGGTTCATGCGCGACCGCCCATTGACCATTTACGCCATCGAGGAAACGCTGGACGCCCTCAGGCAACATATTTTTAACTGGAAAATCTGGCCTGATTTCCGTGAAATTCCCGATGCACGGCAACCTTCCATGCGCTACCGGGTGATAAAAACCGGCGAGGCTGTAATACTGGGCGATCGCAAGATAACGGCCATTCCGGCCCATCATGCCGTGCCTGCGGTCGGCTTTCATCTGGATAGCGGCAAGACAAGCCTAGTATATAGCGGGGATACCACCACCAACGACGCATTATGGCAGGTGGTCAACAGGATCGAAAATTTGCGCTATCTCATCATTGAAACCGCGTTCTCGGATAACGAAAAAGAGCTGGCGGTTCTTGCGATGCATCTTTGCCCCAGTTTATTGGCCGAGGAGCTGAAAAAACTTCAGCGCGATGCGGAGGTATTTATCACCCATCTGAAACCCGGCGAGGCGGAGTTGACCATGCAGCAGATTGAAGACGGCATTCATGGCCGCCGCCCGAAGATGTTGCTGAACAACCAGATGCTGGAATTCTAGAATACAGGCGATGACTTACGCGCTCGACATCAAGGTTTTGGCCGGACTGGAACCGATTTCCCTCTTCGGCCCGGCGCGATTGCGCGAGTTGCTCGATTATTGCCATATTGAAACGGTGCCCGAAGGGAGCGACCCGTTCAAGGTTCATGGACTTCAAGGGCAGTCGGTCTATCTGGTGGACGGCGAGATCGAGCTGGTTTACCAGGATGGCAACAGGGTGGTAGTCAGCGCGCAGTCCGAGTGGGCCAAGCACCCGTTGGGCAAGCGCCAGCCGTACATCGTTTCCGCTTTGGCATTGCGCGAGAGCAGGCTGTTGCGCGTCGATGACAAATTGCTGGACAGGATGGTGACGCTGGATCAATTTTCCCAGCATGATCCGGCGGAGCATTCTTCCATGTCGGGTAGCCGCGAAGGCCGCGCCGACGTTTCGACCAGCATCAAACATCTGCTGAATTCCAGCATGTTCAGCGCGGACAACCTCAAGAACGGGCCGCTGGCACATTTGCCGATGGCGAATATCAGCGCGCTGTTGCAGCGCATCGAAGCGGTTGCCGTGCGGGAAGGCGATATCATCATCCGCGAGGGCGACGAGGGCGATTATTACTACCTGATCGACAGCGGCCGCGCCCAGGTGGTGCGGCACGTTGGCGGCGTGGATATGCCGCTCGCCAACCTGAAGGCGGGCGACGTGTTCGGCGAGGAAGCGCTTGTTTCCGGCAACAAACGGAATGCGACCGTCACGATGAAATCCAACGGGGTATTATTGCGGCTCGGGCGGCAGGATTTCCTGAACTTGTTGCAAGAGCCGCTGCTGCATAAACTGAACTATGAGCAGGCCATGCAGGCCGTGGCGCAGGGCGCGGTGTGGCTGGATGTGCGGCATCCGCCGGAATACCGTTATGACAGGCTGTCCGGGGCGATGAATGTGCCGTTGAATGACATACGCAACGCGATTGGCGTACTGGATCGCAGCAAGAAATATATTGCCTATTGCCAGAGCGGGGGGCGCAGCGCGGCCGCCGCATTCATTCTGGCGCAGGCCGGGTATGATGTGCAGGTTCTGGATGGCGGGTTATGGTCTGTACCGAAAACGGTACAGCAGTAGCTTGATTGAGCAGTCAAGGGAGCGGAAATGAGTACAGTCATGGCGGCCAATACCGCAGCGGGAAATGTCGGTGAAATCAGCCTCAAGCTCGAGTTCACCAAGAACCTCAATCACGTTATCAACAAGATACATGCCACCAGCAATATCGACGAAATCATGCTGGATGTCAGCAAGGACATCTGCACGCTGTTCAATGCCGACCGGCTGACCATCTATGTGGTGGGCGAAGATAATGCCTCGCTTGTTTCAAAAGTCAAAACCGGCCTGAACTCCTTCAAGGATCTCAAACTGCCGATTGCCGAACAGAGCATTGCCGGTTATGCGGCAATGCATAAAAAAATGCTCAACATCAAGGATGTCTATGATGTGCAGGAATTGGCATCCTTCAGCCCGCAACTGCGTTTTTTGCAGGAAGTGGACAAGCGCACGGGCTACCGCACCAAGCAGATGCTGGTCGCGCCGATTCTGGATAACGGCGGCGACCTGGTCGGCGTCATCCAGGTCATCAACAACAAGGCCGGCGCCCCTTTTGCGGCGGTGGTCGAGGAAGGCATACAGGAGCTGGCGCAGAGCATGGCGGTGGCATTGCGCCAGCGCCAGCAAATTGCCACAGTCAAAACAAAATACGACCATCTGGTGGCCGACGCGGTGCTCTCTGCGGCGGAATTCGAATTGGCGACCCGCACCGCCCGCCGCAAGGGAGTCGACATCGAGGAAGTGCTGATCGACGAATTCCAGGTCAGTGCCTGCCGCGCTGGGCAAGGCATTGTCCACCTTCTTCGGCGTTCCTTACGAGCCGTACAAGTCGGATCGCATCAAGCCGCCGGATTTGCTGAAAAACCTGAAGCGCGATTATGTGGAAAGCAGCCACTGGATGCCGATCGAGGAAACCCAGGAGGGGCTGGTGATTCTGACTACCGATCCGGAGCGGATACAGAGCCTCGCGGGTGGTCAACAATATTTTCCCAAAGAACCGGCTGGCCTATAAAGTTTGCTCGCAACGCGAATTCAAGCAGACCCTCGGATTGTTCTATGGCGGAGGCGGCTCTTCCGACGCGAGCGGCGTCCTCGCCGGCGACGAGTCGTCGATGGACGATTTGCTGTCCAGCCTCGGCGGGGACGATGAAGAGAGCGCCGGCGTCAGCCAGGAGGACGTCAGCGCCGCCGCCGATAACGAGCTGGTCAAGCTGGTCAACAAGATCATCGTGGACGCCTACCGGATGGGCGCTTCGGATATTCACATCGAACCGGCGCCGGGCAAGGCCAAGACGCAGATCCGCGTGCGCAAGGACGGCTCGCTGATCAATTACATCGAAGTGCCCGCCACCTACCGCAACGCACTGGTGACGCGCCTCAAGATCATGTGCGACCTGGATATTTCCGAGAAGCGCAAACCGCAGGACGGCAAGATCAAGTTCAAGAAATTCGGCCCGCTGGATATCGAGCTGCGCGTGGCGACCATCCCGTCGCAGGGCGGCGTCGAAGATGTGGTGATGCGTATCCTCGCCTCCGGCGAGCCGATTGCCGCTGGAAAAAATGGGATTCTCGACAGCGCAACTGACGAACTGATCAAGGCGACCGTGAGCAAACCGTACGGTCTGTTCTTCGTGTGCGGCCCGACCGGTTCCGGCAAGACCACCACGCTGCACTCCATCCTGAAATTCATCAACACGCCCGACACCAAGATCTGGACGGCGGAAGACCCGGTGGAAATCACCCAGAAGGGCCTGCGCCAGGTGCAGATCAACAAGAAGGCGGGGCTGGATTTTGCCACCATCATGCGCGCCTTCCTGCGCGCCGATCCGGACGTGATCATGGTCGGCGAAATGCGCGACAAGGAAACCGTGTCCATCGGCATCGAAGCCTCGCTGACCGGCCACCTGGTGTTTGCCACCCTGCACACCAACAGCGCGCCGGAATCCATCATCCGCCTGCTGGATATGGGCATGGACCCGTTCAACTTCGCCGATGCGCTGCTGGGCATCCTGGCGCAGCGCTTGGGCAAGCGCCTGTGCGGTGACTGCAAGAAACCGCATATCGCGACGGCGGATGAAATAAAAGCGATGCTCACCGAGTACAGCGGCGAATTGATGAATACCACGACCTGGAAGAAAGACCAGGCAGCCGCAACCAAGGCGCTGTATGAAGAATGGGTCAAGCTGTTTGCCAACGACAAGGGGCAATTCACGCTGTACGAGCCGGTCGGCTGCGAAAAATGCACCGGCACCGGCTATCGCGGGCGGGTAGGCTTGCACGAACTGCTGATCGGAACCGATGCGGTCAAGAAAGCCATCCAGGAGCATGCGCGCGTCGCCGAACTGCTCGCCATCTGCCTCGAAGACGGCATGCATACCCTGAAGCAGGACGGCATGGAAAAGGTGTTGCTAGGCATTACCGATATGCACCAGATACGCGCGGTTTGTATCAAGTAAAAACGCTTCGTAGGGCGGATGAGCGTAGCGTTAACCAATGACTTAGCGAGCGTTGTTTGATCGCTTAGTCAGATGGCTATGCAAAGCTATCCGCCATATACCCATGCGGCGGAAGGCGCTGCGCTTTTCCGCCCTACGCCACTAACGACTAACGACTAACCTATGCATTCTACGGAACACCTGCTGCACCGCCTCAAGGAACTCAACGAGATCGGCATCGCGCTGTCCCAGCAGCGCGACATCAACAGCCTGCTGGAAACCATTCTGGAAGCGGCCAAGCGCATTACCCATGCAGACGCCGGCACGCTCTATCTGCACGAACCGGAACAGCGCGTGTTGCGCTTCGAAATCATGCGCACCGACTCCCTGAAGATTGCGATGGGCGGCACCAGCGGGGTGCCGATCACCTTTTATCCGATCCACCTTTACGACAAGGAAGGCGAGCCCATCCATTCGATGGTGGTCAGCCACTCGGCGCTGAGCGGCGAGACGGTCAACATCCCCGACGCCTATACCGCCGAAGGCTACGATTTTTCCGGCACCAAGAAATTCGACGCCAAGACCGGCTATCGCTCGCAGTCTTTCCTCACCGTGCCGATGCGCAATCACGAGAACGAGATCATCGGCGTGCTGCAGCTTATCAACGCGCAGGACCGGGCAAGCGGAGCAATCGTCCCGTTCTCGAGCGACGATCAGCAGTTGCTGGAGTCGCTCGCCTCGCAGGCCGCCATCGCACTCACCAACCGCCGCCTCATCGTGCAACTGGAAGAGCTGTTCGAATCCTTCATCCAGCTCATCAATACCGCGATCGACGACAAGTCGCCTTATACCGGCGGGCACTGCGCGCGCGTGCCGGTGCTGACCATGATGCTGGCCGAGGCAGTCAACCGCACCACGCGCGGGCCGCTCAAGGACTTTGCGATGACGGACAAGGACCGGCACGAATTGAAGATCGCCGGCCTGCTGCACGATTGCGGCAAAATCACCACCCCGGTGCATGTGGTGGACAAGTCCACCAAGCTGCAAACCCTGTTTGACCGCATCCATCTGATCGACACGCGTTTCGAGGTGCTCAAGCGCGACGCGGAAATCGCCATGCTGCGCGCACTATCCAAGGAGAGAGGGAATGAGAGTGCGATCCGCGCCGAATACGAAGCGCGCATCCGGCAACTGGACGACGACCGCGAATTTCTGCGCCACTGCAACATCGGCGGCGAAGCCATGTCGGACGAGGCGCAGCAGCGCGTGCGCCGGATCGCCGCCTATCAATGGTGCGATGCCGACGGGAAAGCGGCCAGCTTCCTCAGCGACGACGAAGTCGATAACCTCAGCATACGCGCCGGCACATTGACGGCGGCGGAGCGCGAAATCATCAACCACCATATCGTCGTCACCATCAAGATGCTGGAATCCCTGCCGTGGCCGAGACACCTCAGGAACGTCGCCGAATATGCGGGCGGACACCACGAACGCATGGACGGCAAGGGCTATCCGCGCGGGCTGACGCGCGAACAGATGTCGGTGCAGGCGCGGATGATGGGCATCGCCGATATTTTCGAGGCGCTCACCGCCAAGGATCGCCCCTACAAGCTGGGCAAGACCCTGACCGAATCGCTGACCATTCTCGGCAAGCTCAAACTGGGCGGACATATCGACCCCGACCTGTTCGACGTGTTCATCCGCGAAAAAGTCTATCTCGATTACGCCAGGCAATTTCTCGCACCTGAGCAGATTGACGAGGTTGATTTGAGCAAGATTCCGGGCGTCAATCCGGGTGCATAACGGCGGCTTTGCAGGATCGGTTTATCTTGCGACGCCGACCAGAAGATAGACAGAGTAAATCCCTCTCCTGCGCGTTGCGTCAAGCACCGAAAATATCTGCATGTGTCCCTGTTCGCACCAGCCACACGTTTGCATCATCCGTCTTGTAGATGAGCAGCCAGTCCGGCTCGATATGCAAATCCCGATAATGCCTCCAGTTGCCTTTTAGAGGATGGTCTTTGTAAGCGGCGGGAATAGTTTCACCAGCTAACAGCAGGCGCAAAACGGCGCGAAGTGCTGACATGTCTTTGCCGCGTTTTTCAGCTCGCTTTATATCTCGCTTGAACAAACCCGAATAAACAGGTTCCTTCATATACCAAGTTGCCTGAACAGGTCGTCGGCATCCTTTGCGCGATGCAAGTCCTCACCCTTGTCAACAGCCTGCATTGTTGCGATTGTTTCGGCATTGGGTATTTCCTGGCGCGCCAAAAAGCTGCGCATCAAGTCGCGCACAATCTGTGCGGCAGGCCTGTGCATAGAGGCCGCCGCCGCCATGAATTCATCACGCAGTTCGGCTTCCATCTTAATCGACATTTGCACTTCTTTGGTCATGATAGCTTTTCTCCAATCAGATAATGAGGGCAATCTAAAAGACATTCAATAAATAGTCAATAGGTATTCTTTAGGTAGGCTTTAATTCTAGCAAATGTCGAAAAAATAAGGCAAGATGAAGCGCAAGCGACTGCCCAAAATCGTCACTTCACTGACGAGTTCAGAATGAAAGTTGGCGGAAAAGTGCAGGATGATTTATTGATAGCGTTAATAAATCAATAAGCTGCAATACTGGCACGGTCATTGCTTTTATTACTTGCAGCACACGCTATGGTGTGTTTCTTAAAGGAGATTCAAACATGAAGAAAATTCAAAAAGGTTTCACCCTGATCGAACTGATGATCGTGGTCGCGATCATCGGCATTCTGGCCGCAGTGGCGATCCCTGCCTATCAGGACTACGTGGTCAAATCCAAGCTATCCAAGGTACAGTCCACGCTGGACTCGGTCAAACTGGCCTTGGCGATGTATGCACAGGAAAACGGCTCTTTCCCCGTTGGCCCAGAGCTTTCGACCACTGCAGCCGCTACAGCCCCAAACAACCTGTGGGGTTCAATCGGACTGGCTACCGGCACGAAACCCACCCTGCCTAATGAAGTCGACTTGTTGACGGTTGATGGAACACCTTTGACTTCAGTGTACTTGACCTTGCATATCAAGCCAGGCGCCATCAAGGCTAACACGATCGATAACCTTAATATAGTGATAATCGGCCAGCAGAGAGGCACTGCGGTAACTTGGGAATGTGTATCGTCAGCAGGTACCACACTTGGCGGTAACACCGGCTTGGGAACGGTGTCATCTGCCGCATTAGACCCGATTGCAGTCAAGTATTTCGGTTGCTGATAAGCACTGGCACTTAACGCAAACCCCTCTCCGGAGGGGTTTTTTTTCAGGGATGAAGATGTCTTTTCGTGCAAGCCTGCTGAACTATTTCCGCCAGCGCGACCGTGGCTGGATGATCTCGCTGTTCGCGGCGGTGTGCCTGGTTTACCTGCCGTTTCTCGGCAACCCTTTCATCTTCGATGACGCGAATTTTTTCTTGGGCGACAACCCCGATTACTATGCGCATGCCATGTTTCATTTTGACCTGCGCTGGCTGCCTTACGCCAGCATGGGCTGGACTTATGCGGTTTTCAGCGACGTGCAGCCGCATTTTTACCGTCTGGGCAACATGCTGCTGCATGGCGCCAACGCCATTGCGCTGTTTTATTTGTTGCGCCAACTGATTGGCGCAGTTACTCCCGATAACCGCAACTCGCCGCAGGCCGTTTGGGGGCACTGGCTCGGCGCGCTGATTTTCGCGCTCCATCCGGTGGCGGTCTATGCCGCGGGTTACATGATCCAGCGCAGCATCCTGATGGCGACGCTGTTTGCGCTGCTGACGCAACTGGCCTACCTGCGCGGCTTGCTGACCGGTCGAAAACGCTGGCTGGCGCTGGCTGTAATGGCTTATTTTCTGGCCTGCTTTTCCAAGGAGCACAGTGTGCTGACACCCGCAGTGCTGGCCGCGCTGACCATTTTGCTGCGCGATAAAAATCAGGCATCGCGCAAGGCGCTGTGGGCAACATGGGGCGCATTCACAGTTATCGGCATCTTTGTCGTGCTGCGCGCCAAGGGGGTGTTCGGCACTCCCTACGAGTCTGCGGCGGCAGGCATGTTCGAACAGCAGGGTATCGTCGAAAGCACGCCGATGCTGCATTTGCTGAGCGTACTGACGCAGGCCGGGCTGTTCTTCAAATACCTGTGGCTGTGGCTGCTGCCCAACCCGGCATGGATGTCGGTGGACATGCGCGAGCCCATCGTCGCGTCTGTCGGGGTATGGCGCGGCTGGCTGGGCGCCGCAGCTTTCCTGGCTTATGGCCTGATGGCTTTCCGCTTGCTGTTGCGCGGCAGCATAACAGGCCTGTTCGGTTTTGCGCTGCTGTACCCATGGCTGCAGTTCTGGCTGGAATTCTCCAGCATCCGCATCCAGGAAATTTTCGTGCTCTACCGCAGTTATCTGTGGCTGCCGGGCATGATGCTGTTGATCCCATTGCTGCTGGCAAAATTTCAGGGCAAAAAGACGCTGCTTGCCATGGGCTGGCGGTCTTGCTGCTGGTGCCGCTGTCCTGGGATCGCCTGTGGGTGTTCGCCGACGACTATCGCTTGTGGAATGACGCCGCGCAGTTATTGCATAACGAAAAGACGCCATTGGCGTCCGGATTTTCTATAACCGCGCGCAGGAGCTGGCCGCAGAGCATAAATGGCAGGAAGCCATTGCTGATTTTCAACGGGTGGTGGCCATCATCCCGCAGCTCGCTCCGGTGCGTTACGCGCTGGGCATGGCCTATTTCAATGCGCGGCAGTATCAGGAGGCGATCGAGCAATTCGACGCGGCAATTGCCCTCGAACCGGACGAAGCGCGCGCCTATTTTGGCAAGGGGCTGGCGCTGATGGGTTTGCACGAAAGGGATCGGGCGTTGCAACAGATGCGGCGCGGTTGCGAACTGGGAAACGAGATGGCTTGCATGATGGCGGCCTGGTCGAAGCAGAAAAAGTAGGAGTTCAGCCATTTGGCGTTGCACGTGCCCGGACATGCGTTCATAAATCACCCGGCTGGATATGAAATGGTGCAAGCGCCTGCGCATGATAAGTTTTCGCCTTGTTGGCAATCTGGTTGTATGTTGATGATTCCTACCGCATCATACAAGGTTCAAATGGTAGATTTTACATAGCGGCTAAGAGCCGGGTTTTATCGGATTGTTTACTTTTTGCCGTGCGCTTCCAGCACTTCACGCAATTCCCGCAAATCGCTTTCGATCATTGAAAGCTGGTAAAAGCTTCCGCCCGCCTGTTTCGCCAGTTCAAGCTGCTCGATTGCAGCATGCAGGTTGCCTTGCCAGGCATAGCTGTAGGCTTGCGCCTGGTGTTGCTCGAAACGTTTGCCAAGTATGGCGTAGCTGCGCGCCTGCAGGTCATATAGCGTGGTATCTCTGGGATGGCGGGTGACTTGTTCGG
The DNA here is from genome assembly GCA_963828205.1 of uncultured beta proteobacterium. Taxonomy (GTDB): domain Bacteria; phylum Pseudomonadota; class Gammaproteobacteria; order Burkholderiales; family Gallionellaceae; genus Gallionella. The sequence goes on along the minus strand of CAWHDU010000003.1, from coordinate 686,903 downwards.
CGAGCAGTTTGACGGCGGTTTCAGCCTGGTTGCTGTTCAGCAGCAGGTCAATGTAATCGTAAACCAGGGCGCGATGCTGCGGGAAAGTCTGAACTGCGGTGCGGTAGAACGCTAAAGTGCCGGCATCATTTTTTTCGGCGCGTTTCACACGCCCGGAAAGGGTTTCCATCATCGGATTGCTCTTGGTCATTGCGTCGTTTTTGGCCTGCTTGACCAATATGGACAGCTCTTCTGCGGCGCGCCCGATTTCGTTGTTGCGCAACAATGCGCATACCAAGCCATAGCGTTGTGCAAGCGGGTTGCCGTGCTTTTGCGAGCCCAGTGCATCGCTGAAATATGCTATGGCATCCGGGGCAGTTTTTTGCATGACGATGAGTTTGGTGCGCGCCAGCAGAAAATTCAGGCTATCCGGTACCAGGCGATAGGGCTGTTTGTTCACGCGGTTCCCGATGTCGGCAATACGGTCGCTGGTGATAGGATGTGTGCGCAAATAGCTTGGCGCGTTGCCCTCCAGCAGGCGGGTGGCCTTTTGTAAACGGTCCAGGAATTCCGGCATGGCGTGAACGTTGAAACCGGATTTCTGCAAAAGCTCCAGGCCGATGCGATCCGCTTCCTGCTCGTGCGTCCGCGTGAAATTCAGTTGCCGCTGCATGGAGCCTGCCTGTATCCCGACGATGGCCGCTTGAGATGCTTGCGGGTTGCTGCGCGCGGCGAGAATGGCAACGGCGAGAGCCGCCATTGAAGCCAGGCTGTCGCCCTGTTGCCCCGCCAGCATCTGCGCAGTGTGGTGCTGCGTTACATGGGCGATTTCGTGGCTGAGCACGGCAGCCAGCTCCGATTCGCTTTGCGTGGTCAGCAGTAGCCCCGCATTTACCCCGATGAAACCGCCCGGCAAGGCAAAGGCGTTGACGTTGTAATCATTGATGGCGAAAAACTCGAAGCCGAGAGCCGGCTCGGAGCTGTTTTCGGCCAGTTTGCCGCCCAGTTGATTCAGGTAATCGTTGATTTCCGCATCGTCAAGAAGCTGGTGACCGGCGCGAATTCCCATCATCCCTTGCTGGCCGATCTGGCGCTCCTGTGCGGGATTGAGCACGGCTTGCGAGACGTCACCCAGGTCGGGCAAGCCATCGCTCACGGCGCATGGGGGGAGGCATAATAACAACAGGAAAAACAGCCTTTTCATGGTTGCTATGATAGTTGCTTTTGCTTATGGTTCATACTCTTCAAAGGCCAGATTTCGTTGCAAAGTGTTTCAATCCGAATTTTGCGCTGTAGAATGCCCGGATGGATAAAATCGGCAAATACGAAATCGCGCGCGAACTGGGTACCGGCGCAACCAGCACCGTGTATCTGGCAACCGATACGTTCAGCAAGCAGCAGGTTGCCATCAAGCTGTTCGACCTGAAGAGCTTGCGCGACCCCAATAGCGCCAAAATTTACCGCAAGCTGCTGATGACGGAAGCTTCGCTGGCAGGCAAATTGTCCCACCCGCATATTGTGAAAATTCTCGATGCGGTGATGGAGGGCGATATCAATTACATGGTGATGGAATATGTCGAGGGCAGCACGCTCGAACAGTACGCCGATGTGGACAGCCTGTTGCCGATCAGCAAGATCGCGGAAATCACTTACAAGTGCTGCAAGGCTCTCGAATATGCGCAGTATCAGGGTGTGATCCATCGCGATATCAAGCCGGCCAATATCCTGTTGCAGGGCGAAACCGATATCAAGATTTCCGATTTCGGCTCCGCGGCAATCCAGAACCAGCAAACCACTCAGGTCAGCGGGGTAGGTTCGCCGGCTTACATGTCGCCCGAGCAGGTCAAGGAGTTGCCGCTGACGCACCAGACCGATATTTATTCATTGGGTGTGGTGATGTACAAGCTGCTCACCGGCAAACTGCCGTTCGAGGCTAGCAACAATTTCAGCATGATTTATCAGATTATCAACCTGGAGCCGCCGTTACCCAGCACGTTTCGCCCCGAAATACCGCAGGAAATGGATATGATCGTGCGGCGCGCGATGGAGAAGGATACGGCCAAACGCTACCAGGCATGGGACGAATTCGCGCGCGATCTGGTCAGATTTTTCAGCCACGTTACGGCCGCGCGTAAAGAAATTTTTGATACCGAAAAATTCGACATGTTGCGCGGCCTGGAGTTCTTCAAGAATTTCAGCGATGTGGAGCTTTGGGAGGCGTTGCGCATCAGCGAGTGGCGCAAGGTTCCCGAGGCGGAATATATTCTCCGCGACGGCGAAAGCGGGCGGACTTTTTATATCCTGGCACAGGGTTCGGTACGCGTGGTCAAGCAGGGCAGGCTGCTGAGCCTGTTGAATCGCGGCGACTGTTTCGGCGAAATGGCGCATCTTTCCGAGCACGAGTTCAAGCGAAGCACCGACGTGATCGCCAAGAGCGATACGGTGCTGATTGAAATCAACCCGGATGTACTGGTGCATGCCACGGCCGGATGCCGCTTCCTGTTCGGCGATGCGTTCCTGCGCATGCTGGTGAAGCGCCTGGCGGTGGCGAATAAACGGCTCTCGCATTTGCTGGCGGACCGGGATCAGGCAGAAAAGGTATAGGCAATGCAAAGATTCGGGAACATCACCGTCGCTGAGCCGGAAGCGATGTTGCGGCGCGCAGCCGGCAGTTGACCGCTTTACCAGTCGAAAGAAAGATCAATGATCGCCAAGACAGATGTTTTTCTGTGTGCTTGCCGCGTGAATACCCGCGCTGCATGCATGGCTGCATTCTTCGGGCAGGCTCGATTGCATGATTCTGGATGCTCATCATGCTGATCCAGCTTGCTATCATCGGGGTGATCGCGGCTATGCTGCCGCTGGCAATCGTCTGGGTGTCCGTTGATCCGGACAAGTACCGCAAGCTGGTTTGGGTCACCCTGTTCCTGACATTCGACCTGATCATGTTCGGCGCCTTTACGCGGCTGACCGATTCCGGCCTCGGTTGCCCGGATTGGCCGGGTTGCTACGGGCAGGCAAACCCGGTTCAGGCACATGCGGATATCAGTGCCGCAGAAGCAGTGATGCCGACCGGCCCGGTAACGGCCATGAAGGCATGGATCGAAATGATCCACCGCTATCTGGCCATGGCCATCGGTGTGCTGATTATCTCGATCATGGCGATTGCATGGCGCAAGTGGCGGCAATCGGGCGGCAAGGAAGCCCGATTCTCGCCATGGTTCGTAACGGCGCTGTTCGGGTTCGTTTGCTTGCAAGGCGCTTTCGGCGCATGGACGGTAACGATGAAACTGCAACCGGCCATCGTGACTACCCATCTGATGCTGGGCATGGCCTTGCTGGCTCTGCTGTCATGGCTCGGCGCGCGCCAGACCGACCACCCGCCGGTGTCGCGGGCGGCAAGAGAGTTGCGCTTGCCGGCAGCGCTGGCAGTAATACTGCTGGCGGCACAGATCGCGCTCGGCGGCTGGGTCAGCAGCAATTATGCGACTCTGGCCTGCACGGATTTCCCGCTGTGCCAGGGCACACTGTTGCCGCCAATGGATTTTACCCACGGGTTCGCGCTATGGCGCGACCTGGGCAAGACCGCCAGCGGCGAACTTCTGCTTTTTCCGGCATTGACCGCGATCCACTGGACGCACCGCGTCTTTGCCTTGGCCGTGATTGCGCTGGTTGCATGGGTGGCGCTCAAAACGCTCAAAATAGACGGGTTGCGCAAAACCGCGCGCTGGCTGCTGGCCGTGATCGCACTGCAATTTGCGACAGGCGTTCTGACGGTTTTTCTGGATTTCCCCCTGGCGCTGGCGGTAATCCATAATGGCGGTGCCGCTTTTCTAACATTCCTGCTGGTCATGTTGAATTACAAAATCCGCACTGCAAGCTAAATCGTGCAGTTACGTGGTTGTACTCTGTATTATTACGCGCCTGCGGCGGTGAATATGCCACACTGAATTTGGCGCAATTGAACCGGGAGATCAACCGGCTGCAAGAGAAACTGTTCAAGATTGCTGCATGCAGATGGCGCGCCAGAATGAATATCAACTTCAATTCATAAACAGACGCACTATGATAATCGCGCAATTTGGCTCAGCTTTATGTCTTGAAAGTCCATTACATGAGCAAATACGTGTTGTTTTTAAGACAACGCGTTTGGCGCGCCTGACAGGAATCGAACCTGTGACCCCCAGCTTCGGAAACTGGTACTCTATCCAACTGAGCTACAGACGCGTTATGACGTTGACTGCGAAGAGGAATCAGGCCTATTTTACCTCACCGCGCCCGAATGACATCGGGCGTTGGAAAATCACATCCTGTACAAATGAGCCAGGGGACGGCGTTAAACACTGCGTGGGTGCGCAGCATAGCGTTTTTTGCTTGAGCAGTCCAACGCAGGGCGCGAATAAGCCTGCCCTGTGAACAACCCAAGAGCATAGCGCGTTGTGCCGCATGAATCATGAATCTTTTCATCCTTCACGGCTTTCCACTTTCCGGTACAGCCGGTAACGCTCGCTCTTGTCGCCCTTGCGGCTGCCTTCCCAGATTTTTTCCCAGCGCGTTTCGTCGAGCAGCGGCATCGACAGCCTGTCGCCCTGGACCAGGCGCAGGTCGCAGCGCCCGCTGCGGTCGACCTGCGTGACGATGCCGCCGAAGTAATGCAGCATGGCGCGTTGCCCGTCGCCGAGGTAATCGCGCCCGATGCACCGGTATTGCTGCGGCATGGCCTGTTTCAGTGACGCGACCATGCCGCGGTAGCTCTTGCCGCTGTCGAGCCACGGCAGCCACAGCGTCATCGCGAGAATCCAGGCCAGCGTGATGCCCGCCGCCCAGTTGACCACCGCGCGGCGCATCGAGCGTCCGACGCGCCACACCAGCGCCAGCCACAGCACGGTGGCGAGGATGGCGATGACGAAATGGCCGGTGTTCAGCGCGGGCTCAAAACCCGGCTGGTAATCCTTCAGCCAGAGCGTGATCTTGGCGTGATTGTCGAGCAGCAGGCCGGCCCACCCCCACCACATCGCGATGGCGATCAGCGCGAAGGTCATCAGGCCGAACCAGTCCAATGCGTTGGCCGCGCCGCGTTTCAGCGACGACAGCGAAGCGGTGGCGAGCAGGGCGACGGGCAGCAGCATCGGCAGCACGAATACTTCCTTGATATGCGGCACGAAGCTGAGCGTGACGAACATCACCGCGAAGCCGGCCAGCGGCAGATGCAGATCGTCGCGTTGCGCCAGGCGGCGGCGCGATTGCCATACCGTCCATACCGCCAGCGGGAAGGCAGGCCACGCCAGCCACGGCAGGTTTTTCAGGTAGTAGAACGATTCGCTGTTCGGCCCGCCTTGCGCGTAATGCAGCCAGTTGCCGATGTTGCGCGTCCACGCCCAGTCGGCGAATAATGAGGGCGAGTGCAGATAGAGCAGCAGCGGCCAGGCGGCGAGCCACGGCAGCGCGCACAAAGCGGCGATGCCCAAGCTGGAAAAATAATTGCGCACACGCCAATTCTGAAACAGCGCGGGCAGCAGCGCGGCAATCAGCACAAACTGCACCGGGGCGATGAACCCTTTGGACATGAAGCCGATGCCCATGCCGGTGCCCATCAGCACGCCGGCGCGAATCGCGCGTTCCTGGCTATATGCGAAGCCGTACAGCAGCATCGCGCAACCGGCGAGCAGAGGGAGGTCGGTGATCATCTGGTGCGCGCGCGCCAGCAGGCCGACGCAGCCGAGCAGAATGATCGCCGCCGCCCAGCCGCGGTTCTCGCCGTACAGCTTGCGCCCGGCGAGGCCGGTGAACAGGAGGGCCAGCGCGGTGTAGAAGCCGCTGGCGAGGCGCGCGCCGTCGTGCGGCGGCAGCAGGGGGAAAAACAGTTTGGCGAACAGTGCGGCGGTCCAGTAGAACAGCGGCGGCTTGTCCATATACGGTTCGCCAGCGATGGCGGGAACCAGCCAATCGCCGCTTTGCAGCATCGAGTAAACCATCCCGAAGCTGTACGCCTCGTCGGGCTTCCACGGGTCGTGGCCGACCAGTCCCGTGCCCAGCCAGATCAGGCACAGCAGTCCGAGCAGCGCCGCCTTGCCGGGGGTAATCGGGTGCGGATCGGTAGGTTTTATGAAATACATTCGGGAGCAGGATAATTTGTCATGCCGGCAGCTTCCCGGCCAGACGGGATTGTCGCCGCAAATAAAAAAGGCAGCAAATGCTGCCTTTTTGATGAAGCGGTTGTGTAAAGCTCTTACGCTGCTGCCTTGGTGCCATATTTCTGGCGGAACTTGTCGATGCGGCCTGCGGTATCCACAATCTTCTGCGTACCGGTGTAGAACGGGTGGCATTCGGAGCAAACTTCAACGCCCAACACTGGCTTGGTCATCACGGATTTGGTCTTGAAGCTGTTGCCGCAACTGCAAGTCACGGTGATTTCCTGGTAATTCGGGTGAATATCTGCTTTCATTTTCTTTCCTTGCGGGTAATTTTGTGCGGCTGGTGTACGCACTCAGGAGTTGCATAAGGGCGCGCATTATCCATAAAAAGAGGGAGTTGCGCAAATTTTTATGCGCCCGCTCACATTGTGCGGAACCCATGGCCGGGCCTAGTGCTAGTCCTGAAGGCACGCATCACCTAAACTTCGCATGTTGAATGGATTAACAAGGGTTTCATATATGCAGAAGCTGAGCCGCAGCGACTACCGGACGCTGGCGCTGGCCGCGCTGGGCGGCGCGCTGGAGTTTTACGATTTCATCATCTTCGTGTTCTTCGCGGTGGTGATCGGGCAGTTGTTCTTTCCGCCCGACATGCCGGACTGGCTGCGCCAGTTGCAGACCTTCGGCATTTTTGCGGCCGGCTATCTGGCGCGCCCGCTGGGCGGCATCGTGATGGCGCACTTTGGCGACCTGCTCGGGCGCAAGCGCATGTTCATGCTGAGCATTTTCCTGATGGCCGTGCCGACGCTGGCGATTGGCCTGCTGCCGACCTATGCCGTCATCGGCATCTGGGCGCCGCTGCTGCTGCTCGCCCTGCGCGTGTTGCAAGGCGCGGCGATTGGCGGGGAAGTGCCGGGCGCCTGGGTGTTCGTCTCGGAGCATGTACCGCCGCGCCATGTCGGCTTCGCCTGCGGCACGCTGACCGCCGGGCTGACCGGCGGGATCCTGCTCGGCTCGCTGGTGGCGACCGCGGTCAACAGGCTGTATGCGCCCGCCGAGTTGTTCGCGCAAGGCTGGCGTGTGCCGTTCATCATCGGCGGGGCGTTCGGCCTGCTGTCGGTGTGGCTGCGCCAGTGGCTGCATGAAACGCCGGTGTTCAAGGAGATGCAGGCACGGCAGGCGCTGGCCGACGAATTGCCGCTGAAAACGGTGCTGCGCGGACATCGCCCCGCCGTGATCCTGACCATGCTGATGACCTGGTTGCTGTCCGCGGCGGTCGTGGTGATGATATTGATGACCCCGACGCTGGTGCAAAAACTCTATGGTATTTCAGCCGCCAGCGCCTTGCAGGCGAACAGCATCGCGACGCTGTTCCTGAGTTTCGGCTGCGTGACGTTCGGCGCGCTGGCCGACCGATATGGCGCAGGCCGGGTGCTGGTGGCCGGCTGCGCGATGCTGGGCATCACCTCGGCGCTTTTTTATCGGCAGGTGCAAGTTGCGCCGCAGGACATCAACGGCTGGTATGCCCTGTGCGGGTTTTTTGTCGGCGTGATCGGCATCGTGCCAAGCGTCGCAGTCAAGGCTTTTCCCCCGGTGGTGCGTTTTTCCGGGCTGTCGTTTTCCTACAACGTGGCCTATGCGGTGTTCGGCGGATTGACTCCGGTGGCGGTGAGCTTGCTGCTGCCGCTCGACCCTCTGGCGCCGGCGCATTACGTGGTGGCGTTAAGCGCGATGGGGATGATGATCGGGATGTATTTGTGGCGGCGCGGGTAGGGGCACGTTGGCACAGGCGTGCCCACGCCATGAACTACGAAGCCTATTTCCCCTGATCGTGCGGCACGGTCACGGTGGCGCTGGCGGTGGCCTTGTTGCCCGAGGCGTCGGTGGCCGAATAGGTGATGGTGTAGATGCGCCCGGCCATATTATTTCCCGCGCGTTTGGCGGCCAGTGAGAAGCTGCGGTCGTCGGTGCCGAGTTGGGCATCCAGAATGTCACCCGCTGCCAGCGTTTCAGTGGCGGTGATGGTTTCGAGCTTGATTTCCGGCTCAGGGTCGTAGTCGTCCTTCACCGTGATGGTTGCGGTGACGGGCACCAGTTTGTCATTTGGTGGCCAGAGTGTGGCGGGGCTCAACTTAATCGAGAGGGTGGGCGGAGCCTGATCCAGAAGCTGCATTGGGTATGAAAATACTCTGCTTTGTCCGTCGCCACCTATAGCACGATAGCTGTAGTGTCCGTTCAGGTAGGCGAGTCTGTTTAGCTCGTAGAACGCTTTATCTTTTGGCTTTGGCCGCCGCTCATAGAGATTAGAATACTTGCGGGCATCTTTCGTAGGTGTGACGATGCTGAAAGTCTCGGTGTAACCGGGCAGGAGCGAAATTCCAGTGTTCGCTGTGGTATCAAAGTCGAAGCTAATGTAGTCCCGGCGCTCGTAATGTGCCACATTGCCATCCCAACCGCTCGGTGCGGAAAAACTGTTTGGTGAAGTGTTGCCACACACTAATGAAGTCTCCCCACAATCCTCTGTCTGGAAATCGTAATCCACCGGGTAGACGATGAGTTGTGGCCCTGCGCCCGGCACTTGAGTATCCTCCCAATTCAGGCAATTGCAGCCGATGCTGAACGAGAACAAGCGGTTCGGCCCGTGATTGGTAACCCGATAGGTGTAAACGGTATTGCTGCCTACGTGCTTGGCGTAGGATTGGACTGTCACCGATGGTTGTGTTCCTGCGCTCGCAATGTTAAGGAGCGCACAGCAAATCAGGCTGCAAAATAACGCGAGTGCTGGTTTGGTTTGACTAGTTTTCATGAATAATAAGGGACAGACCACGTTTGCATCTGACATCACAATAACTTCCCTTGGTTTTCATCGTTGGCTGGAACATTGCACGGCCTGCCCGCCAGCCCGCGTGTTGCCCGCCGACCCAGCGCCCTTTCGATCTCCCGCTGGAAGCGTTCGCTGCCCAATGCAATAAAGAATAATAGGGGACAGACCACGTTTGCATCTGACATCACAATAACTTCCCTTGGTTTTCATCGTTGGCTGGAACATTGCACGGCCTGCCCGCCAGCCCGCGTGTTGCCCGCCGACCCAGCGCCCTTTCGATCTCCCGCTGGAAGCGTTCGCTGCCCAATGCAAAGTTCCCATTGGTGGCGTTGCGTATCTGTCCGATGATTTCCTCATCGAGATGCGCCTTGAATAATGCCCGGTAGGCTTCGAGGCGGTTGTTGTTGTCCATTGCGAGCCGCTGGTATCGGTCATGCGGGACAATTATGCTGCTGGCCTTGCCCAGCGCATTGGTATGATAGCTCGACCAGCGGTAGTCCTGCGGCTGGTTCACCATTGCCGCGCGCACGGGATTGAGTTCGATGTAGCGGTAGCAGGCCAGCACGTAGTCTTCGGTTTGCGTGAGGCAGGAACGGAATCTTCCTTCCCACAATGTGCCGCTGCGCTTGTAGGCGCGGTTGATGTATTGCACATAGCGCTGGCCAAGGTGCTTCATCAGCAGGGAGGCGCTATCGGCTCGTTGCGGGGTGAGCAGCAGGTGGGCGTGGTTGGCCATCAGCACGTAGGCGTGGATGGCGCAGCCGAACCGGGTGGCGAATTCTTGCAGGTAATGCAGGTAGAACTGGAAGTCCTCTTCGCCATGAAAACATACTGAGCGGTTGTTGCCGCGCTGGATGATGTGCCAGGGGATGCCGGGGATGGAAAGGCGTGCGCGACGAGGCATGGTGGCAAATTGAGTGTTTGCGGTGGCGTTATGATAGCGGAAAACGTGGTCTGTCCCCTATTGTCCTTGCGTTCAATTCTCTACTTCCCCTGATCGTGCGGCACGGTCACCGTGGCGCTGGCGGTGGCCTTGTTGCCCGAAGCATCGGTGGCGGAATAGGTGACGGTATAGATGCGCCCGGCCATGTTGTTGCCCGCGCGTTTGGCGGCCAAGTAAAAATCTCGGTCATCTGTGCCGATCTGGGCATTCTGGATGTCGCCGTCTGCCAGTTCATTTGCCGTAATGGATTCGAGTTTGATTTCCGGCGCGGGGTCGTAATCGTCCTGCACAACAATCGCTGCGTGGATAGACACCAACTTGCCGTTTGGTGGCCAGAGCGTGGTGGGGCTCAACGTAAACGAGAGATTGGGCGGCATCACATCAACTTGGGTAAACTGAATTACGGCATCTGTAACGATAGTGCCGTCCGGATTTCTTGTATTGTTATCGAGCAGGAAGACCTCGCCGAACGCGGTGAGGTAACCGGACGATTGATAGGCTGCGGGAATGGTTAATTCCGCCACGCTGCTGCGTGTGCCCGGCCTTATGTCCTCGGCGCCTGAAAAAATCTTGGGTGGCGGAACCATATTGTTTTCTATGCCTTCCATCATGATGTTGGTTTTCGGTTCCGGCATGTAATCGAACTGGAACACGGCTATCGTACAATCCATGTAGTAGAACGGTTTGCAGTGCGCGGCATTGAGCGGAATGGGCACATCCGAATAAGCCTGGTTCAGCGACCACGGCAATCCGGGCAATTCTTTGCCAACGGCATTAAGGCCAAGATTCACATGGTGAATTATGCTATTGGAGTTGTTCTCAATCTGGTAGCGATACACGATTTGCCCGCCCTGATGTATGCCCCAGGCGTTGATCTTGATCGGTATGCCTGCGCTGGCTTGAGGAGCCGCGAAAACGGCCATCAGGAATGCGCCGCCCAGAAGAACCTGCCGTAAAAATTGAGTTGTCATGATATGCCTTTCCTTATTGAACATGCCAGGGTTCGCCGGGTACTGCGGTATGAGTGACCCCGCAGCCCGCATAAATGTTTGCCAGTTGGGCTGCGGTCAGCCCGTGCGGGGTGAGGTCGAACGCCGTACCCGACTCATGGCGGGACGTGCCGGGCGTGGCGACAAGCTGGTTGTGCCTTAAACCATGTCCCGGCGATGGCCCCATTTCTCCCGTGACCTTATCCCTTAGCGCTTGGCATTCCGGGTGCGCGGTCATGTATCGCGTATTGAGAAGAGCATCCCTGTCAACAATCTCGAATAAATGCTGCTGATATTGGATAGGGCGATACGCGGAAGTGCCCGTATAAATCCCGCCCGCTGCGGTGATTGCACCTTGAACACAGGCCAATTTGGTTCGATAGTCTGCTGTCAGGCGATCCGGTCTCCAGCGATTGCCATTTTCAAAATCTATTGCGACCGGATCGGTAAGCTCCGTCAAGGGTGGCACCGGACACCCCGGCACCTTGATCGTACCCATCACCGGGCTATTGGTACAGTTGGGGGCGGCGCACGTGGCGGTAATGGTGTGGGTGCCGCCTGCCTCCGGTGCTTGAAACACAAAGGATAGCTTGCCGTTTGAGTCGGTTGTCCCGGCAGTCGGCAACAAACTTCCTACGTGCGGTGCTGTATGCTGTCCGACGGCATGATTGTAGCCGTCTTCCTCCGGAGTAACCTCAAGCTTCAGATTAACCTGTGCGCCGCTCTTGGCCGAGCCATCGCTTTTGGTCACCTGCGCGTAGGCCGCCCGCGTTTGGGTGGGCATCACGACACCGCCCAGGCCGGACAGGGAAATGGTGTATTGCTCCGGTATGCAGCTTGTTCCTGCGGTATCGAATTTATAGCCATCGTCGCATACGCAGGGGGTGCCGTGCGCATGGGCAGGGCAGGCGGAAACACAGCTTGTTGCCGTGGGGTCAGGTGTGTAATTGGTGTTGCAGGTGCAAGTTGTAAAACCTGATGCATTGGCCGGGCAAGGGCTGGCTACGCTGGTCACAGAATCAAGTATTACCCTAATATAACTACCCACATAGCAAAGTTGATAATTACCATTAATCGACGAACCAGGATACACATTAACGCAAGCCTCCTGAAAAATAGCCATGCCTGCCGTAGTGCGCAGAAACACCAGATTTTGCTGCGGGCCATAAGTAAAAGCGGGGGGATTGCCAAATGAAGTGTAGTTGGCAATTCGATAGGTAACCTTCTCATAATCGCCCTGAAGCTTGGAAACAATACCAGAGGCAAGAGCGGGACGCCCAACCGCAATCAGGATGAAAAAACAAATCAATCCAGACCACGAGAACAGATTTTTCAACAGAATCTTCATTGCCGCGTTTGAGCCTACCTCGCGCCCCTTCGTTATATCTTTATAGAAAACGGCGGGTAGCAGGGCTAGCCGGAGAAACCTTTTTACATCAAACGCCAGCGTATCCATCTTCTTCTCCCGGCTGATGTTTCAAAACATCGAGCAGTTTTGCTGCTCCGACACGGGGCGCAGTGTTTCAGCATTCCGGACATAAAACAATATGCCGAAATATCTAGATAATTCGGCCTAACCATTATGAATATGGAATTAAGCCACGGATATGAAATGCATTTTTCACGGAGAAGGCCGGAATCATGTCTTCTATCGGGACTATAATGCCGCCAACAAGCTACAGGATTATCAATAATATGAACGCGGCAAGACACCTCAGATTTTTCGCCTTGATTTCTTTCTTCGCGTTACTCGGCTCCGGATGCGATGGGGATGCCGGAAACAGGGCGGGGCCGGCGCGCCGGCTCAAAGCTTGTCCATCGGCCGCGATAATAGGGGACAGACCCAATAACTTCCCTCGGTTTTCATCGTTGGCTGGAACATTGCACGGCCTGCCCGCCAGCCCGCGTGTTGCCCGCCGGCCCAGCGCCCTTTCGATCTCCCGCTGGAAGCGTTCGCTGCCCAATGCAAAGTTCCCATTGGTGGCGTTGCGTATCTGTCCGACGATTTCCTCATCGAGATGCGCCTTGAATAATGCCCGGTAGGCTTCGAGGCGGTTGTTGTTGTCCATTGCGAGCCGTTGGTATTGGTCATGCGGGGCAATTATGCTGCTGGCCTTGCCCAGCGCATTGGTATGATAGCTCGACCAGCGGTAGTCCTGCGGCTGGTTCACCATTGCCGCGCGCACGGGATTGAGTTCGATGTAGCGGTAGCAGGCCAGCACGTAGTCTTCGGTTTGCGTGAGGCAGGAACGGAATCTTCCTTCCCACAATGTGCCGCTGCGCTTGTAGGCGCGGTTGATGTATTGCACATAGCGCTGGCCAAGGTGCTTCATCAGCAGGGAGGCGCTATCGGCTCGTTGCGGGGTGAGCAGCAGGTGGGCGTGGTTGGCCATCAGCACGTAGGCGTGGATGGCGCAGCCGAACCGGGTGGCGAATTCTTGCAGGTAATGCAGGTAGAACTGGAAGTCCTCTTCGCCATGAAAACATACTGAGCGGTTGTTGCCGCGCTGGATGATGTGCCAGGGGATGCCGGGGATGGAAAGGCGTGCGCGACGAGGCATGGCGGCAAATCGAGTGTTTGCGGTGGCGTTATGATAGCGGAAAACGTGGTCTGTCCCCTATTGTCCTCTATTGTCCCTCCTATTGTCCCTATTGTCCTGCAAACCAGACAGGGTAAGGGTGTATCGCTCCGGTATGCAGCTTGTTCCGGCGGCATCGAATTTATAGCCATCGTCGCAGAAGCAATGTTGGGTTACGCAAGAAACGCTAACCCAACCTACGAGCTAAAAAACTATTTTCCCTGATCGTGCGGCACAGCCACCGTGGCGCTGGTGGTGGCCTTGTTGCCCGATGCGTCGGTGGCGGAATAGGTGACCGTGTAGATGCGCCCGGCCAAGTTGTTTCCCGCGCGTTTGGCGACCAAGGAAAAACTCCGGTCGTCGGAGCCGAGCTTGGCATCCTGAATGTCGCCATCTGCAAGCGCCTCACTCGCGGTGATGGATTCGAGCTTGATTTCGGGTTCGGGGTCGTAATCGTCCTTCACCGTGATGGTGGCGGTGACGGGCATCAGTTTGTCGTTCTGCGGCCAGAGAGTGTTGGGGCTCAATGTCACCGAGAGCGCGGGTGGGGTGTTGTCGATTTTTTCCATCGCGCCGTTGTAATGTCGAGGTTTGGCACCAACAGGATAATCAACCGAAAAATGCCCGGTAAGATATGCAGCACCCGAAGGTGGTTCGGCGAGATCACTTAAACTGACGGAAAAGTGTTTGATGAGATAGGCATCATCGATTTTTGCAGGAACTGTGACGCTGAAGCGTAAAGTCTGCCCAGACAAGAGAGGAGTTTGCGGGGCGGGTGGGGAATACCATTGTAAATATTTCTTGGCATGTTCGATTTGAATCATCTCCCCGGTTCACCCTATCGGCCCTGAAATTAAGGGAGGGTTGATTTTCCGTTTAAATGCCTCCATGCCTATCGGCATAACAAAAAATAGCTCTCCTTGTTCCCGGGTGAAGGGTTGGTCATTCCCCTGATTGTCAGTATCGAGTCCGATAGCGATTCTCCATATTTCTTGACTGCTGTTATTGGTCACCTGATGGTGATACACAATCTTGTCGCCGACATGCTCGCCCCAGGTTTTAACCACCACAGGAGGCAGATCGGCCAGTGCGGCATGGTTAAAACCCGCTAACAGCCAAACTAACAATATCCGCAGATAATGTTTCGGATTGTTGGATTTATGCTTCATGGTATCGGTCTCCGTATCAGGGCACATAAAAATGTACGTTGTCGTCAAACGCCCCACCCCAGTTCAGATTGCAGTTGGTGGGCGCACTCAAAAATTGCGAAATTTTTTGCGGCGGTGTTCGTGCTTCCAACACTGCCTGCAAGGGATCAATCGTGCGTGTTTGGCTAACATCGAAGGCTTTACCTTCAGTATGCTTCGCATCGCTGGGCGAAGGGTTCGCTGGCCTGTATTTAAGGCAATGGCTGCGCTGAGATTCGGACTCGGCATAACAGCTCGTGCAGCCTCCGGCATTGTCGCAACCCTTCTCGGCGGCGATCTCGGCACGGCGGGCGGCGCACGCAGTTTGTATGGTCGGATTTTTTGCCATCCAATCCACGACATCTTCCATCCTGTCCCACACCTGCCTGAGGTGCGCCTGATAAGCGACGCTGCGGATATCCGATGTCACCGCCAATGGAATGGTGGGTGATAGCTGGGAAAGCTTGGTTGACAGGCAGTTTCTTCCTGCTACCAGTGCTGGCGTCAACGTGCCACATGCTGCATCTTTCTGGGCTTGGGTCGAGCCAAGGTTTTCCAGCACAGTGGCGCATGCATCATCAAATGGGGGTGCTGTTAGGGGTGGCACCGGACACCCCGGCACCTTGATCGTACCCATCACCGGGCTATTGGTACAGTTGGGGGCGGCGCACGTGGCGGTAATGGTGTGGACCCCGCCCGCCACGGGTGCAACGAACTCGAAGGGTTGCCTGCCGTCCGCCCCGGTTGCCCCGGCAAGCAGCAACAATGTCGCCTTATGCGGTGCGGTATGCTGGCCGACAGCATGATTATAACCATCCGGTTCTTCGATAACCGTGAGCGCCAGGTTAACCGGGATGCCGCTCTTGGCCGAGCCATCGCTTTTGGTCACCTGCGCGTAGGCTGCCCGCGTTTTGGTTGGCATCACGACACCGCCCAGGCCGGACAGGGAAATGGTGTATTGCTCCGGTATGCAGCTTGTTCCTGCGGTATCGAATTTATAGCCATCGTCGCATACGCAGGGGGTGCCGTGCGCATGGGCAGGGCAGGCGGAAACACAGCTTGTTGCCGTGGGGTCAGGTGTGTAATTGGTGTTGCAGGTGCAAGTTGTAAAACCTGATGCATTGGCCGGGCAAGGGCTGGCTACGCTGGTCACAGAATCAAGTATTACCCTAATATAACTACCCACATAGCAAAGTTGATAATTACCATTAATCGACGAACCAGGATACACATTAACGCAAGCCTCCTGAAAAATAGCCATGCCTGCCGTAGTGCGCAGAAACACCAGATTTTGCTGCGGGCCATAAGTAAAAGCGGGGGGATTGCCAAATGAAGTGTAGTTGGCAATTCGATAGGTAACCTTCTCATAATCGCCCTGAAGCTTGGAAACAATACCAGAGGCAAGAGCGGGACGCCCAACCGCAATCAGGATGAAAAAACAAATCAATCCAGACCACGAGAACAGATTTTTCAACAGAATCTTCATTGCCGCGTTTGAGCCTACCTCGCGCCCCTTCGTTATATCTTTATAGAAAACGGCGGGTAGCAGGGCTAGCCGGAGAAACCTTTTTACATCAAACGCCAGCGTATCCATCTTCTTCTCCCGGCTGATGTTTCAAAACATCGAGCAGTTTTGCTGCTCCGACACGGGGCGCAGTGTTTCAGCATTCCGGACATAAAACAATATGCCGAAATATCTAGATAATTCGGCCTAACCATTATGAATATGGAATTAAGCCACGGATATGAAATGCATTTTTCACGGAGAAGGCCGGAATCATGTCTTCTATCGGGACTATAATGCCGCCAACAAGCTACAGGATTATCAATAATATGAACGCGGCAAGACACCTCAGATTTTTCGCCTTGATTTCTTTCTTCGCGTTACTCGGCTCCGGATGCGATGGGGATGCCGGAAACAGGGCGGGGCCGGCGCGCCGGCTCAGGGCCTGTCCATCGGCCGCATGAAAGTGGCCATCATGCCGGAATATGACGATCCCAGCGTACTGGCCATCTACGACGGCAAATTTGACGAGGCTTCAAGCTATCCGATCAAAACAAGCTTTCTCGTTCCCAAGGGTTCGGTCATCAGCGATGCATGCAGCCTTTCGCACGAGGGGCAGCATTTTTGCCAGCTTTACCGGACGGTCAACCGCGGCGAGCATGATGAAGTGAGCCTGTTGCTGCCTTACCCGAATTTTTATCTCAGCTTCCACACGCCGCAACTGGACGTCAAAAAGGAAAAGAAGGAATTGGCCTATCCGATCAAGGCCAATCACCCGATAAAAACCCTGGAGGTCGATATTCAGCAGCCGTTGCGCAGCACCGCATTCAGCATAGTCCCGCCGGGTGGTGTTGTCGCGTCGGAAGAAGGCGGCACGATAAGCGTCATCAAGGGGTTCAACCATTTCACCTACAAGCTCGAAGGCGTCGCCAAAGACCGGGAGTATGCCTTCAGGATCGGCTACATCAAGAGCGACCCGAAGCCGTCGGTCGACATCAAGTACACTTCCATGCAGAATCCGCCGACCCGGATCGCGCCTTATGAAACCCAGCGAAATATCAAGGCGGTCATCTATGTGGCTTTCGGCACTGGCGCCCTGGGCATATTGGCGGCGGCAGTGTGGTTCCTGCGGTCGAGGAAAAAGAAGCGGGGTGAAGCGCCATGAACACCCAATTTTTCGCCTGCAAAAAATTCCTGTTTTATTGCCTGCTCATGGCGATAATCCAGATCGCAATCCCGTCCGGCGCCTTTGCGCTGACGGTCAACGAGGTGGTCAAGGACCTCGCTTGCCCCTGCGAATGCCCGCTTGTCCTCGAGGACTGCAACATGACCTGCGGCCTCGAATGGAAAAACGAAGTCGGCGAAATGATCAACAAGGGGATGACCAAGCAGCAGATCGTGGATTATTTCATCGGCAAATATGGGGATGAAGCCCGCATTACCCCCCTTCAGCGAATTCACGGGAAGATTTATCAATACACGAGAAGTTTCGATACTTCGGATTGGGTATTATTGTGGGCAGGAATAATCGTGTGGATATTGCTGATGTTTATTGGCGTCTACATCGGCGTTAAGAAACTTTTTTTCAAAAAATCGCAGGGTGACTGAAAGGCAAAAATTATCCCATGAGCTATATCGAAACTCCGCCGGGACACCGTTTTCCTTGGTATGTGCGCCTGTTTCTCATCAACCAGCGGCGGCGCTACGGTCGCGAACTGGAGCCTGCGCGGCTGTGGGGCCGCTCCCCCAGGGTGTTCGCCGGGCTGTCGTTGCTTTATGGCGCGCTGGATCGCAAGTCTTCGCCGATCGAACCCGCGTTGCGTACGCTCATCACGGTGCTGGTATCGAAAATCAACTGGTGCGCGTTTTGCATCGACATCAACTCCGCCACCGGCCTCAAGCGCGGACTGACGGAAGCGCACCTGGCGGCCCTGGACGATTTTGAAGCTTCGCCCCTGTTCGACGAACGCATCAAGACGGCCTTGGCCTATGCTGCCGCAGTCACCAAAAATGAAATGGAAGCCAAGCTGATGGCGCGCCTCAAAAGCCATTTCAACGACGACGCCATCATTGAACTTACCGCGCTGATCGCGTTCCAAAACCTGTCCACCAAGTTCAATTCGGCGCTGGATGTCGCGGCGCAGGGGTTTTGCAATATCCAGCCGCCGCCGAATATCGGGGCTGAAAAGCGGGGGTAGTGTAGTAAAATTACGCTTGATAAAACCCGGACTCGTCCCGGGGAAACGCCGTCTTCTTTGGCTGGCATGATAAAGATAGAACATGAGAGCGCCAGTGAAGCCCATCCTTGTCAGTATCGCCGTCTTTTTGTTGCTGTGTGGAACGACCCTCTTTCTCGCATTTATGTACCTGACCGATCAGGCTCCCAGGGATGTGATCGATGGTATATACAATGCGGGGAGGTTTTCCCTGTATAGGTACGGCATGGTGGAAAAATTATCTTCTGTCGAAATCAAGAGCCTCTATCAGGAATCCTGCACCAGAAAATGTCACGGCAGGGATGTGATCGAAAAAAAACGCAGAACCGCCGCGGAATGGGATGCGGTGGTAACCCGCATGAAGGCGCCCGACCGCGCCGGGATTGCGGATCGCCATGCGGAGGCGATTACCCGGTATCTTCAGAACAATTTCCTGAGTAATGTGCCCACGGTACTTCCCGAGAAAACCATGAAGTTCGTCAAGCGGCATTTATGGAGAAGCGATTTCGGGGAGAGCGACCTGTTTCTGGATATTATCTATATACCCCGCGAGCATTACGGCCTGCTGCCTTACCTGGGGGTGCGTGGCGCCCCGCCGGACAGGCAAGCCGCTTTTTTTATCGTGTATATCAATACCCATCAAGGGTTGGTTCCCCCATGGAATTTCGCGGAACTGGCGACGCTTCATGACAACAGGGGCAATTCGGGAAGTGCGATCAAATGGGAGGTTATTTACCGGGATGGGCAACAACATCATAATCAGGGAAACCTCATTTTTACCGGCAGCGATATCGGCGAAGCGACGGAAATGGAAATTAAAATGCGCCTGCCCGGGCTGGGAATGAAAACATTCCAATGGAGCCTGCCCATCCCGCCCTTGCCCGAAGGAGGAACTGTTGAACATTAAACCCTACAAACTGCTGGTTATTTTCGCCGGCGCCGGTTTGGTGCTTGCACTCGCCGTGGCCGGCTTGTTGCTTACGCGGGGAGATGCGATCAACGGGTTATTTTCCAAACCGCAACAGGCAAAAAAGGAAATGGCGCCCGATTTCACGCTCGCGCTGCTCGACGGCAAAACATTCCGCTTCGGCGAGCACAAGGGGAAGCCGGTGCTGATCAATTTTTTCGCTTCATGGTGTCTGCCATGCAGGGAAGAAATGCCCGTCCTTGAAAAGATTGTCCATGAATACCAGCCCAAAGGCGTAATTTTCCTGGGGATCGCCGTCGACGATACCGAGAAAAAGATGAAGGATTTCATAGCGAGATATGGCGTCACTTTCCCGGTGGGGCTCGATACGACGGCGACCGTGCAAAAATCCTTCGGCTTGTATGGCATCCCCACCACGTATTTCATCGACAAGAACGGAACGATCAATTACTTCCACTCGGGCGCCGTTACGGAGGAATTGCTGCAACATGAGCTCAATAAGCTGCTATAAGAATTTTTGCGCGATTATTTTCCTCGCGGCATTCCTTTCCGGGTGCAGCGAAGAAAGCAAGCCATTGCTTCAGGTCGGCGAAAAAGCGCTGCCCTTCACTCTCGACCTGCTCGACGGAAAACAGGGCCAACTGGAGCAATACGCCGGAAAGGGGCTCGTCGTCACCTTCATGTCTTCATGGTGCCCATGTTCCAACGAGTCCATGCCGTTCATGGAGCAGGCGTACGCAAAACACAAGAATGACCGGATCGCATTTCTGATGATCGGCATCCAGGATTCCCGGTCGAAGTTCGAGAAATTTGTCGAGAAGTGGAAGGTGCCGTTCCCTGCCGGGTACGACAAGGGCGACCGGATCGCCAGGGACTACGGCGTCAGCGCCCCGCCGACCACTTTCTTTATCGACAAGAACGGGATCGTGAAACGCGCCTTCTACGGGAACATCGCGAAGAAACCGGATGAGTTCCAGAAATGGGTCGAGGAGATTATTTGATGGGCGGCGGCGCTGCGTTGTGGGGAGGGTTTTCCTCGTTTTTTTCGATCTGGCAGATATGCATCCTGCAAATCAGCCCCTTCTTTGTCGCGTTTATTGTGGGCATTCACCTGGCAACGCTCGGCAAGAATCCCGATCCAAAGATTTTCCGGTGGCTCGTCCTCCCGTGCATCGTCTACGGAATCGGCTTCACGGTTTTCTATTCCCTGCTCATCGCATCCGGATTGAACATCAGCCGCCCCCTGATCCATAACATCGGCACCCTGAGAGTGATTTCAGGCCTCGTCATCATGCTTGCCGGCCTGTATATTTTGCTGGTGAGCCGCATATCGTTCCTGGGCAAAATACATCGCCCTTTGCCGTTAAGTGTGCTATCCCTGCTGATCGGGATCGCTTTTGCCATCATCTATTCTCCCTGCATTACCCCGATGCTTTCCGACATCATGGGAATAGCGTCCCAGCGGAGCACGGCGGCCGAAGGATGGTATCTGGCGTTCTGGTATGGGATCGGCATCAGCCTGGCGCTCTGCATGACCGCCATCGCACTCATCCTGTTTGCGGGAAGGCATGAAATTGTCTTGCGAAACGCCAAATCGATAACGAATATTTGCGGCACAATTCTGCTCATCCTTGCCGCGATGAATATGACCGGCCTGATGAGGCACTACAAGGCGTTCGTTCTCGGTTTTGTGCTGTGATCATGGCGGCCAGGGGGATAAAAATACAGGTTTTCGGCGGTGCGCTCTTCTGCCTGGGCGCAGTGACCGCCCTGTTGTCCAGGGCGATCGGTTTTGAGCTGGATATTTTTTATGTGATTATCGGCATTGCAGGAATCTGCCTCTTTGTTTATGGCTCTACACAGAGGAGCCGGGCCGGATTGACCGGCGGGAAAACCCCGGAGCCTGCTTCGATGAAGCGAAGGATTTCAGTTCGCGGCGAGTAGCCGCGCCAGGAAAAAAGGAGTATCGATGAATAACCAGAGCGGAGCCCTTTCCAGAAGGAACCTTGCACTCTTGCTGGCAATCGCCGTGGCCGTTGTCGCCGCCGCTGCCGTATTCATTGGCGGACGGAAAGGCAAGGAAACCTTCGTCAAGCCGCCCGAGGCGATCGAGGATTTCCTCTTCTGGCAAGCGAAGGATTTGACGGATTTCAGGTTGACGGGCGCCAACGGAAAAACGCTGGGCTTGAATGACCTGAAGGGCAAATGGAGCTTCATCTTCTTCGGTTATACGCAATGCCCCGATGTCTGCCCCCTTACCATGGGGATATTGGGGAAGGCTTTCAAGCTCATCGAGAAAAATCCGACCGCTTACCAAGAGGTTCAGGGCATTTTTATTTCCGTCGACCCCAAGCGCGATACGCCGGAGCTGCTGAAAGAATATGTTTATTATTTTAGCGACAAATTCGCGGGCGTTACCGGGGATGCCGCCGAACTGGATGCGATTTCCCGGCAAATGAGCGCGTTGTATACCATTCATCCCAAGGAACCCGATAAGCCCGATGGTGCCTATACGGTAACCCATAGCTCGACCATCTTCCTCGTTGATCCGCGGGGCAGGCTTTATGGGCGGTTCCCGCCGCCCCAGCTTCCGCAGGAGATTGCCGAGGTGTTTGCAAAAATCCGTACGTTCTACAATGAAGGAGTAAAAAAGTGATGAGAGTTTTTCTGAAAGCAATATTAGCGCTGGCTCTTGGTGTTGCTGCCCCGTTTGCATCGGCAGATGGCGACATCCAGATACGGGATCCCTGGGTGCAAGCCGTCCCGCCAAACGTCAAGACCTTGGCCGCCTATCTGGAAATTCATAACAGCGGTAAGAGCCCCTGGGTGCTAACCAGCGTTTCCAGCCCCGCTTTCGATCAGGTTGGAATTCACCGGAGTGTGATGCATGGAAACATGGTTCACATGGAACACATCAAGGAGTTGGCCGTTCCTCCCCTGGCATCGGTGAAATTAAAGCCGGGAGGATTGCATCTCATGCTGATGGATGCAAAAAAACCGCTCAAGGCCGGAGATCAAGTCCCCATGACGTTAACCTTTCAGAACGGAAAGAAAATCGCCGTCAATGCAATAATTCGCACCGACCAATCGGATGTTAAGGATGATCATCGGCACATGGATCATTCCGGCCATGGCAGCCATAAACCGTAGGCCGGTTAATCTGAAATAGGCTCTAAGGCGCGAACCCCGGAAATGAAACCATGCTGAAAACTGAATCCCGCAGCTCCCTGTTTGCGCTTCTCATGAGCGGCTCATTGCTTATTGCGGGTTGCAGCGGCAATACGGCGGCTCCACCAGCCACAATGGAGGCGGCCCCCGATTTTCGTATAACGCTATTCGACGGGAGCGATTTTCAGTTAAGCGCCCAAAAAGGAAAGGTGGTAGTGATCAATTTTTTCGCCTCATGGTGCGTTTCATGCGGAGAAGAAACTCCTGTGATTGAAAAGGCTTCCAAAAAATACTCGCCGCAAACGGCAGTGTTTTTGGCCATTGCCGTCGACGATACGGAAAAAAAGGCGATAGCTTTCATGAAGAAATCCGGCCTGACCATCCCCGCCGGCCTGGATAAAACGGGAAAGATCAAGGATTCCTATGGGCTGTATGGCATGCCAACCACTTTCTTCATAGATAAAAACGGCAAGATAAGCTATTTCCACGCAGGGGTCGTTACGGAAGATTTGTTGAAGCATGAAATCGACAAGCTGCTTTGAAAAAACGACCGGACCTGCTGAAACAGGCTCACCCCCTGCTCTTTTACCCCGCCACCGTCACCAGCAGTTGCACGAACAACTGGATTTTCATGTGGATGTCGGAGCTGACAGAGGTGAATTCGAGCCCTGCCAGATGGCGGTTCCCGTCAGGGTAGAACTTGATGACTTTCGCATAGATGTCGGTTGCCTTGATGTTGACCAGAGGGAGGTCGAATTCAAGCTTTACATCGTCGAGCACTTTGAGCGGATGGCCGGTTTCTATCAATATGCCGTGATAACCGATATCGAGGATGGTGGCGCTGATTATCTCCGGCATCACAAACTTGTTTTGGATAAGGCTGAAAACGCAGGGAAGCCTGACTTCCACGCGAATGCTCCGGCGGGCTTCTTTGCGCGGCACTTCGAGGTTCAGCGAGGGGATCGCATACAACTCGCGCAATTTGACCGGTTGCGTCTTGCCTTTGACGAATACTTCCATCGCCTCGCTGGCGGTGACGAAGCCGCGGCAGCGGTCAAAGGTGTTTTCGCTGATCAGGATTTGCCCGCGCAGGCTGAAGGCTTCGATGCGCGAGACAAGATTGACTTCGTCGCCGATCACCGTGTATTCGGAATAGAAGTTTGACCCGAATCTGCCGGCCATGACGCTGCCGGTATTGATGCCGATGCCCATGAATAGCTCAGGTATGCCATCAGGGCGATCCTGATGGTTGAGTTCCACCATTGCGAGCTGCATTTCGATTGCGCAGGCCAGCGCCCGTTGAACATCATCCGGGCGTCCGACCGGCGCGCCGAACAGCACCATGATGGAGTCGCCCATGAACTTGTCGATGAAACCATGATGGCGGAAAACTATTTCGCTCATTCGCCCAAGGCAGCGGTTGAGCATTGCAATGACCGTCGCAGCGGGAAGCGTGGCGGTAATGGAGGTAAAGCCCCTCAGGTCGGCGAGTAAAATGGTGGCTTCGCACTGCACGAAGGAATGTTCCGGGCCGACAGCGCTGTCCTTGCCTTCAAGCCCGCACGCTTGCCGGATTATGGATTCCATTTCTGCCTCGGCGGCGTGTTTGAGAGGAGCGCCGGTTTCGCGGGCGATCAATACCTGCAGGTAGCGTACCGCTTTTTTGCTTGGATCGTCTTTCATGTGTCGAATGAATGTGGGATGTTGAAAGTCGCGAATTCAACCTTACAAATTCAAGTATCTTCGACATCGTAGCCACTGTCAAACGCAAACTCCTTTGAATATGGAGCGATCTGAAAGCAGGCTTTGCACTCGGCGGGGAGGTGGCCGGGTAGATGAGGCTCCGGGCAGGGCATGATGCAAGGCATGGCGATCGCCGATATAAAGGAAGCGTGATGGAAAGCTTGATGGAACCGCTGAATAGGCTCTTAAGCCTGTACGGTGCCCCTACCAGATACCGTTTTATCCTGCGGCTTTTTGCTGCGGCGGCACTGCACGACAAACTGCCGGGCAGCATGATGCAGCGTTCCACCGAACGGCCTGTACGCTGAACTTGTTATCTCTTTACCATCAGGTTGCTGTTGCGCCATCCGTCCATATCCCCAGCCAGATGCAGTACTTTGTTAAAACCGGCTGCCTGGAGGGTACTTGCGGCCGTAACTACACGCACGCCGCTTCCGCAATACAGCACAATATCCTTGTTCTTGTGCGCACTGATTTCTGCAAGACGGGAACCGAGGCGATCATAAGGGATATTGACTGCGCCCGGTATATGGCCTTGTGCATATTCCATCGGGGTGCGCACGTCCAGTATGAGGTTCTCGTGTTTGGACCTGATGCGTTTCAACAATTCACCCTGCGATATATCCGCCGCTTGCGCCAGGCAGAATGTGCTTCCTGTCATGAGAAGCAGCGCCAGGCACAATCTGGAAAACGAACGGATAATGTTTTGTCTCTCTTTCATCAGAGTCGCCTCATCAACAAACGACAATTATATGCGGTTATCCCGGGAGGTGATTGCCGGCGGCTTATTCCTCCGGCAATCGGTCATTGCAGTGATCCGAAGGGGCGCAAAAACCTACTTCTTCACCCCGATATGTTTTAAAGACGCCACTATTTCCTGTCCCTCCGGGCTCAAGGCAAAATCGACA
The DNA here is from genome assembly GCA_963828205.1 of uncultured beta proteobacterium. GTDB lineage: Bacteria > Pseudomonadota > Gammaproteobacteria > Burkholderiales > Gallionellaceae > Gallionella. Next base: position 661,801 of record CAWHDU010000003.1, on the reverse strand, counting down.
AAGGCTTTTGTGTCACTGCTTGAACTCTCTCTTGTGACGACGTTGTAATCCTGATAGAAGTCGTATTTGGAAGGGAAAGTTTTCCCATCGGGCAGGTGACCATTTACGGATATCACTTTGACATTGGCGCTTTCATAGCCGTAAATCTGGAGCCCCATAGCTCCTTCGTTTTCCTCAACCAGCTTGTTGGTCTGATCGACGGGGTCGCCCGGCTTCTCGGGCGCCAGCCGCTTGATGTCTTTGCCGAACGGAGCCGATCTCTTGGCAAAGATGGTGGTCGTGCAGGGCTGCAGGAGGACATTCTTTATTTCCATGTCGCTGCCGCCGACTTCCTTCCAGTTCTTGATCTTGCCGGAGAGAATGCCCTTGAGTTGTTGCAGTTTCAGGTCGTTTACCGGATTGTTCCTGTGAACCACCACAACAGTGGGCGCCTTGGCAATGACTGTATTGACGGTTCCTGCCGGAAGGTAGGCAAGCGATACTTCATGGGTGCTCACGCCGATATCTACTTCTCCCTGGCTGGCCTTGTAAATGCCGGCGGCGCAAGCCGCCCCGTCAACCGCCACGTTTTTCCCGGTTTTCTTGGTAAAGGCCGCTCCCAGTTTTTTGGCTAAAGGCACGGTGCAGGGATCGCCCATAATGGTAATGGCCTCTGCAGCCATCGCGCCCTGAACATACATGATCGAAGAAAATAATATTGCAACAAATGCGAGGGACAACTTTTTCATGATTACCTCCATATAATAAATTTATCCGGGAATTTGATACTTAATCTTTTTCATGGCGACTTAAATTTGACCTTGAATTTCAGGTCGGTCTGTGCAGCCAGCCATTCGAGGGGTTTTCCGTTTACTTCTGCATAGGGATACATGAAGTAGTTCAGGGGGCCGTCATTCTGGCGCGGGCTTAGGTAATATCCTCTTCCGCCTCTGGCCAGGGCAACCCTGTATTCGTCAACTGCGCCAAAATAATAATCTATGATTTTCTGTGCGCCCTTGATATCCAGTTTGTCCACCAATATAGCCTTCCTGACATCGGCCGGGTCCGCCGGAACCCAGCCGTAACCGGGCACATAAAACTCGACCCAGCAGTGATGCCCGCCGGTCATGTCCTCATCATCCTTTTTCCCCAGCCTGAGTCCGAATACCTCACGCGCCGGCACCCCGGCTGCCCTTGCAACCGCAACAAAGACCGAACTTATATCGGTACACTTTCCGCCCTTCCTGGCGATCACTTTTTCGACCTCGCCGGTGCCGCACCCCTTGACGTCGGGATCCCTTACCGTATTTTCGATTACCCACTGGTAAACAGCCCGGGCTTTTTCACTGATTTTCTGCTTGTCATTGGTTATGCTGCGGGCAATTTCCCTGACCTTGCCGTCAGTCGGAATAAATGCGGTGCTCTTGAGGTATTCCTTTATCTCGGCAGGTATAGCGGACTCCACTGCCGGAAAATCCTTTTTTACCAACTCCCTGGAAGTGGCATTAAAAACCAGAGTGATAGCGCGGTCTTTTGTCGGTTTTGTCCACTCGGCGTAGAGGGCAAGGTTGCCAGTTTCTTTTTCGCCGTAAATGCCGCTTTGCGAAAAGTTACCGCTTATCCTGACATTTGATATGTCCTGTGTATTGTTCGAGACAGGGTAGGGGATCCAGACTTTTACATCCTTGCCGTCATCCGGGGCAGCGATGGTAACAGCCAGTTCGATCTCGCCGCTTCGTTCCTTGGACATTGCGGAACAAGGGAAAATAAACAGCGCACATAGAAGCGCCCATAATATTCGTGTAAACATTTAAACCTCCCGTTAATTTAAGAAGGCACGACCGGAACTCGGGAAGGGAGGCAGATATGATGATAGTTATGCGCATAATCCGGTACGGAATTTGCGCATATGGAAAGCTCCTGCAATTCGACTGTGTGAGGATTCGTCGAGAATGGCTGGAGCTTCGCACCTCATAGGATCTGCTGACCTGCCCGCTGGCAGCGCTTTGATACGGTACATTCCACCGCACTCGAACCGGGTCAGCTACTCGCTGGCCGTCAGACCCGTCACTTTCCAAAAGGAAAATCAAGACGGCGTTACGGCGAGCCAACCAGGAACCAATGCGACAGCGGCATGAATGGTAACAAATATTTAACGAGATGTGCTGGCGAGATGTGCTGGCGATTTTGTAAACCGAATTGGCTCATGATGCTTTGCCGGATTCCCTGCGGATAACCCGTTACATTCTTTAGGAAACGCTGAACAAGTCCTCCATTCGTGGTGAGCCTGCCGAACCATGAGCGGAGGGCGATGCACGATCAACGAGTTGCGAAGCTCGCCCTTCGACAACGCCTTTAGTCCTGAGCGTAGTCGAAGGGTCAGGGTGAACGGACTTATTCAGTGTTTCTTTAGAAAGTAACTCATAGCTGGCGAGGTGAAACGTCATCTATCGAATTTTTGCCATAGCCCATTCCGCGACACCGTCCCGCAAATGCGCAGACTTGAAACCTTCCTTGCGCAGCAGCGCCACTGCATCTACCGCCATCAGGCAATATGGGCCGCGGCAGTAGGCCACGATCGGCCTGTCCTTGGGCAGTTCCGCAAGCCGCTGGCGCAGCTCGTCGAGCGGGATGGAGCGGGCGAATGGAAGATGTGTCGTCAGATACTCCTCCGCCGGGCGTACATCCAGCACGACCACTTCCCCACGTCGCGCCATTTTCATCAGCGTTTCACGATCATTTGGCACCAGAGCGCCCGGTTGCGCGGCGATTTTCTGCAATTCCAGTTGCAGTTCAATCAATCTGTTTTCGGCTAGATTGTGGGTATGCACCCATAAATCGGCAACTTCCTTGTCGACCAGCCGATAGAAAATATTTTTGCCCCGCCGCTCGGTTTCCACCAGATGCGCGCCCCGCAACTCGCGCAGATGAGCGCTGGCCAGCTTCATGCTGATGGAAGCCTCGCTTGCAAGCGTTTCCACCGTCATTTCCCCCTGACACAGCAGCTCGATCAGCTCCAGCCGCTTGGGGCTGGAGAATACCTTGCCGATCCGGGCCACCTGTTCATAAAGCAGGTCTTTGATCTTGCGTGCGTCTTTCACCATGACAATCCTGTAATTACTCGAATGCTGATTATATCAATAAACAATTTTTGATGATTTTATTGACATCGCGTGCGGTTATTGGTTTAATCAATCCAACAATCGTTAGATTGTTAGACAACCAAGGGAGGTAATTATGAAATATCTGATGATTCTGAATGATCCACCTTATGGCACGGAGCGCAGCTACAACGGATTGCGGCTTGCGCGCTGGCTGCTCAAGACAGGCAATGCGGAGGTCAAGATGTTCCTTATGGGCGACGCGGCCGCATGCGCCAAAAACGGGCAGAAGGTGCCGCAGGGTTATTACAACATTGGCGACATGCTGGGCATGGTGGCACGCAACGGCGGCGAAGTCGGCGCGTGCGGTAGTTGCCTTGATGCGCGCGGCATCGCCGCCGGGGAGCTGATCGAAGGCGCGTCGCGCAGCACCATGGATCAACTCACCGAATGGACGCAGTGGGCCGATAAAGTCATCGTTTTTTAAGGGGAATGAGATGAGCCGCACAGCATTGGTACTGGGCGCGGGAATCGGCGGCATCGTTGCCGCCGAGACATTGCGCAAGCTGCTGCCCGCTTCCGACCGCGTGATTGCGGTGGATCGCGCCGGACAGCATTTTTTTCCGCCGTCGCTGTTATGGCTGATGGTGGGCGAACGGAACCCGGAAGAGTTTTCACGACCGCTGGATCGGCTGCTTCGTCGCGGCATCGAGTTCCGCCGGGGCAGCGTCACGCGGATCGATCCCGCGCTGCGGGAAGTGGAAATCGACGGGCAACTCCTGCGTGCCGATGCGCTGGTGATTGCGTTGGGTGCGGAGTATGCACCCGAAGCCATTCCCGGACTCGCCGAAGCCGGGCTTTGCATTTATACGATGGAAGGCGCGACCGCGATCCGCGATACGCTGGCCCGGTTTGTGGGCGGGCGTATTGTCGTCTTGACTGCCGCGCCGCAATACAAGTGTCCGGCTGCGCCCTACGAAGCTGCGTTGCTGGTGGATGGCTATCTGCGCAACCGCGGCCTGCGCGAGAAAGCTGAATTAGAACTCTTCGCAGCCGAACCGCGGCCGATGTTCGTCGCCGGCCCCGAGATGGGTGCCGCCGTGCGCGGAATGGTCGAGGCGCGCGGTATCGCCTATCACCCCGAGCACCAGGTGAAGGAGATTGACCCGGCCAATCGCCGCATTTCATTCGCAAATGGCGCGAGCACCGGGTACGACCTGTTACTTTATGTTCCGCCGCACCGCGCGCCAGCGGTGGTGCGCGAGGCAGGCTTGGCCAACGAAAGCGGCTGGGTTCCGGTTGACCGCAACACGCTGCAAACAAAATTCGAGAACGTCTTCGCGCTCGGCGACATCACCACCATTCCGCTCAAGATGGGCCGCCCGTTACCAAAAGCCGGCGTTTTTGCCCACGGCCAGGCCGAGGTTGTGGCGCACAACATTGCCCATGCCTGGACCGGCAAGGGCGCGCCGCGCCAATTTACCGGCGAAGGCATGTGTTTCATCGAAACCGGCAACGGTCGCGCAGGTCTCGGCAAAGGAAACTTCTATGCCGAGCCTATGCCGCAGGTAGCAATGCGCGGGCCGAATCGTTTATGGCACATGGGCAAGGTGCTGTACGAAAAGCACTGGCTTTACCGGCGGTTCTGAGGCAACGCCCACTGATATTTTTCACAGGTGTAATAGAACTTGTAGGGTGGGCTCTGCCCACCATGTCGGGCAGAGTCCGACCTACATTTGTTCCGCTCGTCCGGCTTGGGATAACGCATCGCGTTCGACCACAACGAATTTAAGGAAAAACCATGTTCAAGTTTTCACTCGTCGAATTTTCCATCCGCCGCCCGAAGCTGGTTGTCTGGACGACGGTGGCTCTCACGCTGCTGTTTCTCACCCAGTTTCCGCGCATCGCTACGGACACCAACCCGAAGCACATGCTGCCGGAAAACTCTGACGTGCGTGTCTGGAACAACGAGGTGGACAAGACCTTCGCGCTGTACGAAGACACTATTGTCGTCGGCGTGGAAAACCATGCGGGCGTGCTCAACCGGGAAACCCTGGCCCGCATCGCCCGCGTCACCGACGCAATCGTCAAGCTGGAAGGCGTGGCGAGCCGCGATGTAAACAGCTTCACCACCATCACCAACGTCACGGCGGAGGCAGGCACATTGAAAGTCGGGCCGCTCATGCCGGGGGCGCCGCAGACAGATGCGGAAGTGGAAGCGTTGCGCTCAGCGCTGTTCGGCAACCCGCTGCTGGTTGACCGCGTGATTTCGAAGGACGGCAAGACCACGGCCATTTATGTGCCGCTGGAGAAGGGTTCCAATGGCGCCGTCATCGCCGCCAATATCCGCGAGATTCTGTCCAGGGAGAACGGGCCGGAGCGCTACTACGTCGCGGGCGACCCGGTGGCGCGCGATACTTTCGGCGCCGAGATGTTCAAGCTGATGGCAGTCTTCGCCCCCATCGCAGGCATGATCATGTTCGCCGCGATCCAGATTATGTTCCGCAACCTTGCGCTCTCCTTCGCCATGATGGGCGTGTCCATGGCGGCGATCATCTGGAGCATGGGGTCGCTGATCGGCGTCGGCCTTCCGGTACACATCATGAGCTCGATGGCGCCGGTATTCCTGATGGCGATCGCCACCGACAGCATCCATATCTTCAACGAGTTCTATTTCCGCTACCGCGAGAAGCGCGAATCGGGTTTAGCAGGGATGCGAAGCAACTCGCACAAGCTCGCGGCGATCCGCGAGACCATGCAGGCGGTGAGCCGCCCGGTGCGCTTCACGGCGCTTGCCACGACGGCGGGGTTCGCCGTGCTGCTGTTTATGAACATCGTGCCGGTGCAGGTGTTCGGCGGGCTGATCGCCTTCGGCACCATAGTGCTGCGCTTGTTCTCCTTCAGCCTGATCCCGGCCATCCTCACCTTCGTCAAGGAAGAAAAGCTCGCCAAAGCCGCCGAAGGCGAGAGCGTGGAACTGAACCGTACCGCGCGCTTCCTGCACCGCATTGCCGAACTGGGCGCGATGCGCCCGCTGGCCACCGCGCTGTTTGGCTTGACGCTGGTGGCAGTGGCCATTGCCGGCACCACAAAGATTCACGTCAACAACAATCTGGTGGCCTGGTTTAAGCAGTCGAGCGAGATACGCGTGGCCGATACGGCGATGAACCAAGCGCTCGGCGGCACATCGCTCGGCTATCTGGTGGTGCAGTCAAAAGAGCAGGATTTCATGAAGCGGCCCGAGGCCATGCGCTGGATCGAAGGCTTGCAGCGCCATTTGGAAATCCTGCCGGTGGTAGGCAAGACTTTCTCGGTTGCCGATTACGTGAAACGCATCAACCGCGTCCTGCACGATGACGACCCGAAATTTGACACGGTTCCGGAAACACAGGATATGGTCGGCCAATATCTGTTCCTGTTCAGCATGTCTGCCAAACCCGCAGACCTGGACAACGTGATCAACCCCACCTTCCAGAAGGCCAATTTATGGGTGCAGTTGAAGACTTGGGATGCGGAAGCCATGCGTCAGGTGATACAGGCAGCGGATTCCTATCAGAAGGCCCACCCGCTGGCGGTAACAGTAAAACCGGCAGGCATCGCCTACTTCAATCTGGTGTGGAACGATGAGGTGCTGGGCGACCTGGTGCTCGGCCTCATCCTGGCGCTGGCGGTGGTGTTTGCCATCCTGGCGCTGGACTTCCGCTCGGCCAAGTGGGCGCTGATCGCCTATGTGCCGCTGCTGTTCACCATCCTGCTGATCTATGGCGTGGTCGGTTTCGTCGGCAAGGATTTCGACATGCCGCTGTCGGTGATGAGCACTTTATCGCTCGGCATGGCGGTGGATTTCTCCATACACTTCATCAGCCGCTTCCGTCAGCGCATAGCCGAGACGGGCGGTGGCACAAATGAGGGGGCGTTGCAAGAGGCGCTGCTATGGACGGCAGCGCGGCCGGGCAAGGGTATTCTGCGCAATGCGCTGCTGTTCGCTTCGGCCTTCTCGGTGATGCTGTTCGCGCCCCTCACGCCCTACATCGCGGTGGGCGCTTTCATCGTCTCGATGATGCTGCTCTCCGCGCTGCTCACCATTCTCTATCTGCCCGCGCTGGTAATGCTCGGTCGACATTGGCTGTTCGATGAACCCAAGCTGGCGGCGAACCATGCTCCGGCATTTGCAAAAGGAGATTGAAATGAAACGCTGGTGGATATGGATAATCGCCGCTCTGCTGCCCATGGCACTTTCGAGTCAGGCTTTGGCGTTGTCGGGCGAGGAGGTGATGAGGAAGTCGCAGGCCGCCTTCCTTTATCCGGGTAAGGACTTCAAGGCGCGGGTGGTAATGAAGCTCATCAATAAGGATGGCCAGGAGCGCGTGCGCGAACTCACCATGCTGCGCAAGAACATGGGCGAAGCAGGCGGCGAGCAGAAGTACTTCATGTATTTCTTTCAGCCGTCCGACGTCAAGGATATGACGTTCATGATTAACAAGTATCCGGCCAAAGATGATGACCGCTGGATGTTCATTCCGGCCATCAACATGGTCAAGCGCATCGCCGCGCAGGACAAGCGCTCCAGCTTCGTCGGCTCCGACTTCACTTACGAGGATGTTTCGGGCCGCGACATCGAGGATGACAGCCATGTCGTCGAGCGCGAGGAGAAAGTGGGCGAGCGCGACTGCTACGTGGTGAGGAGTACGCCGAAAGGCGATGACTCGGACTTCGGTTATAAGTTCACTTGGGTGGACAAGGCCAATTTCCTGCCGCTCAAGGAGGAGCAATACGACAGGAAGGGCGCCCGTTACAAGCAATTCACCGCCGATGAAATCGCCGATGTGAAGAGCACCCCCACAGCTGTCAGGCGCACCATGAAGAATTTTCAGACCGGCCATCGCACGGAGGCTACTTACCTCAAAACCGACTATGGCCTCGGCATTGAGGACAGCCTGTTCTCCGAACGCTTCCTGCGCCAGCCGCCGCGCAAGTGGGTTGACTGATGCTATCGGGCGTGACAGTAGTGCTCCCCCGATAATGAAAGTCATGCACGCCTCCCTCACCCCAACCCTCTCCCGAAGGGAGAGGGGGCTACCGAATCGCTACGCGAGCTTTGCGTTATTGGCCACGCTCTCGGCGGCTTTGCTGCTGGCGCCGCTGGCGGCGAATGCGGATGTCACGCTCTCCGGTTTCATGCAGCAGAACACGGCCTTCAACACTGCCGGGCAGAATCCCGATGGCCGCCATTACAAGTGGCTGGAAGAGCGCGCCCAGATCAAGCTCGATGCCACTGGCGATGCTTGGCACCTGTTGGCGAAGGGCGAACTGGCCTACGATCATCTCGGTCGCCAGGATGAGAGCGAATTGCGCGAGGGCTACTTCGACTATGCGGGAGGCAACTGGGATTTGCGCCTTGGCCGACAGGTCATCACCTGGGGCTTGGGCGATCTGGTGTTCGTGAACGACTTCTTTCCCAAAGATCATGAGGCGCTGTTTGCCGGGCGGTCGCTGGAATACCTCAAGCGCGGCGTGGATGCGGTGAAGCTGGGCGCCTATCCCGAGTTTGCCTCGTTCGAGCTGGCGGTTGCGCCGGGTTTTCGCGAGAGCCGCATTCCCGATGCAAACCGCTTCCGGCTTTACGATCCGATGCCGGCAGTAACTAACCGCGAAACCGTCAAACCGGGGCATGGGGACATTGCGTTGCGTGCTTACCGCGATATCGCAGGCTATGATGCGGCGCTCTACTGGTATCGCGGTTTCCAGCGCATACCCTCGATGCGACCGGACAGCATGGGGTCTCCAACCAGGATTACCTATTTCTATCCCAAGCTCTTTATCTATGGCACCAGCCTGTCCGGGCGTGCGGGCGATGGGGTATTGAGCCTGGAAGCGGCTTATTACGATTCGCGCGAGGATCGTTCGGGGAACGATTTTGCCGTACCCAACTCGCAGACGCGGCTGCTCGCCGGTTACCAGATTCAGCCTGCGGAGGATGTCTCGCTCGGTTTCCAGTACTACGCTGAAATCATGCAGGACTACGGCGCCTATCTCGCCACGCTGCCCGCCGGTTTTCCGGTGGGCAAGCGCTGGAGCCATAGCGTCACGGCGCGTCTGACGCAGTTCTTCCTGCATCAGACGTTGCGGCTTTCCGCCTATGCATCGTACAACACCGGCAACGGCGATAGTTTCGTCAATCCGGAACTGCGCTATAGCTTCACCGATAAGGTATGGGGCGCGGTCGGCGCAAACCTCTTCGGCGGAAAGCCGTGGGGTCAGTTCGGGCAACTCGCGCGCGACGACAACGTGTATCTGCAGGCTCGATACGAATTCTGACTTTAGGTCGCATCAGTAGAAATTATGGAGCTGCTGGTTGTTATACTGATGCAACTCTTGGTACCTTGGCTGCACATCAGGAAAGATTGAGATACACATCTCCTTTGTCCACGCGCGCCCGGTAACGGTGGGTGCAGCCGCAATCGGGCGCGACGGCTTCGCCGTTGTCGAGCTGCACCGTCCATCCGTGCAACGGGCAGGCCACCTTGCGGTCGAACACGATGCCCTGCGAAAGCGGCCCGCCCTTGTGCGGGCATTGGTCTCTCAATGCAAAAATCTCGTCCGAGCCGTTGCGGAACACCGCGATATCCCCCTCACCGGTTTGCACCACCCGTGAACCCAGCCTGGGAATTTCCTCAAGCGGGCATACCTTCATCCATTCGCTCATGGCTGTCTCCTGAAATATTGCTGCGATCAACCCTGACCGGCGCGAATTCCTGCGCTGCCACGCCGCACACCCGCTCCTGCCACGGGTCTTTTTCATCGCGCAATGCATCCTTAAGCCGTTCATGGAGAGCCTGGCGCCCTGCGGCATCTTCCACGATGCGCTGCTTCACGTAATCCATGCCGACGCGCTGCACCCAATGCACGGTGCGGTCGAGGTAACGCGCCTCCTCGCGGTAGAGCTGGATAAAGGCGCTGGCATATTCCATCACTTCCTCCGCGCTCTTCACCTTGACGAGAAACAGCGACACTTCCGCCTTGATGCCGCCGTTGCCGGCGACGTAGATTTCCCAGCCGGAATCGACGCCGACGATACCGACATCCTTGATGGTGGCCTCGGCGCAGTTGCGCGGGCAACCCGAGACGGCAAGTTTCACCTTGTGCGGTGCCCACATGCGGTCGAGCGCCTTCTCCAGGGCGATGCCCAGACTGGTCGAGTCCTGCACACCGAAACGGCACCACTCCGAGCCGACACAAGTTTTAACGGTACGAATTGACTTGCCGTAAGCGAAACCAGAAGGCATGTCGAGGTCGGCCCAGACTTTCGGCAAATCTTCCTTCTTCACGCCGAGCAAGTCGATACGTTGTCCGCCGGTGACCTTCACCGCCGGTACGGCATATTTCTCTGCCACTTCGGCGATGCGCTTCAATTGCGCGGGCGTGGTCACCCCGCCGTAGATGCGCGGTATGACCGAGTAACTGCCGTCCTTCTGGATGTTGGCGTGGGCGCGCTCGTTGATGAAGCGCGACTGCGGATCATCTTGGTAGTCATGCGGCCAGGCGCACAACAAATAGTAATTGAGCGCCGGTCGGCAGTAAGCGCAGCCGTTGACATTACGCCATTCAAAAAAACTCATTGCCTCAGGAATGGATTTCAGCTTGCGCTCATTGATCGCTTTGCGTATCTCTTCGTGCGTGTAGTCAGTGCAGCCGCAAAGAGGTTTTTTGGTGTCATCCGCAGGCAGGTAGGCACCGCCGACAGTGGAGGCGAGTATCTGTTCGACCAGCCCGGTGCATGAGCCACATGAGGAAGAAGCCTTGGTGTGCTTGCGCACATCGCCCAGCGTGAACAGGCCATTTTCCTTGATCGCCTTGACGATGTCGCCTTTGCACACGCCGTTGCAGCCGCACACCTCCATTTCGTCCGGCATGGACGCCGCATTGTTCTGGCCCTGGTGCCCGGCGTTGCCGAGTTGATTCTGGCCGAACATCAAGTGTCCGCGCGATTCGCGGATGTTCTGGCCATCGCGCAATAGCTGGAAGTACCATGACCCGTCTGAAGTATCGCCGTACAGCACGCTGCCGATAATCTTGTCGCCCTTGATCACCAGCTTTTTGTACACGCCACCAGCCGGATCGCTCAACACGATTTCCTCGGTGCCCTCGCCGCCGGTGAAATCGCCGGCAGAGAATAGATCGATGCCGGTGACCTTGAGCTTGGTCGAGGTGACCGAGCCGGTGTAGCGGCTGACGCCGAGCTGCGCCAGATGATTGGCGCACACCTTGGCTTGCTCGAACAATGGCGCCACCAGCCCGTAGGCGATGCCGCGATGCGACACGCATTCGCCCACCGCGTAGATGCGCGGGTCGTAAGTCTGCATGGTGTCGTTTACCGCCACGCCACGGTTGCAATACAAGCCGGCGGCTTCGGCTAGATCGGTGTTGGGGCGGATACCGACTGCCATCACTACCAGATCGGCGGGTATTTCTGTTCCATCTTTGAAGCGGATGACGCCTACACGCAAATCCCCCCTCGTTCCCCCCTTTGCAAAAGGGGGGTTGGGGGGGATTTGTACTGACAGCAATGCCTCAGTCTGCTTCTCCAACAGAAATTTGAGCCCCTTAGCTTCCAGCGATGCTTGCAGCATTTGCGCCGCTGCCTTGTCAAGCTGGCGTTCCATCAGCCACGGCATCAGGTGTACCACGGTCACGTCCATGCCGCGCAGCTTGAGGCCGTTCGCCGCTTCCAGCCCGAGCAGCCCGCCGCCGATCACCACCGCGTGGCGGTAACGCGAAGCGGCTTCGATCATCTCGTCGGTATCCTTGATGTCGCGGTAGGAAACCACGCCGGGCAAATCTTTCCCCGGTACCGGCAGCATGAACGGATTGGAACCGGTGGCAAGCAGCAGGCGGTCATAATGGGCTTCGGTGCCGTCGTCGGCGATCACTTTGCGCCGCACCCGGTCGATCTGCGCCACCTTCCTGTTCAGATGCAAGGTGATGCCGTTTTGCGCATACCAATCGACATCGTTCAACATGATGTCGTTGATCGTCATTTCTCCGGCGAGCACCGGCGACAGCAGGATGCGGTTGTAGTTGCCGTGTGGCTCGGCGCCAAACACGGTGATGTCGTACATATCCGGGGCGAGCCTGAGCAGCTCCTCCAGTGTGCGTATGCCGGCCATGCCATTGCCGATGACTACCAATCTTGCTTTATTTGAAGCCATGCCATCCTTTCACTCAATTGAAGTGACATTCTGCCTTTTAGGCGTAGCGATGCTTTGCTTAACATGATCTTCACTGACACATCGCTGTAATTGCATTCAGCAATAGTCATGCCAAATATCTAGACAGCCATTCAGTCCGTGCTTCCAGCGATTAACAGCAGCTACAGAAACACAGCTCGGCCACAATTCCGCGCAACAACGGTGCGTTGTTGCATACAATTGGTGCAACTGGCGTTGGTGTTCAGGCGTTCGAATAAAAAATGTTTTCGTTGGCTGACCTTACGTTCGTTATGAATTCTGACTTCAACCATGAAATACATGGATGGCGTGGCATAATGAGCAAGAGATACCCATCAGTGATTCCCTGCATGCATTCATCGCTCATTGAAATCTTTCTGATCTTTCTCCGATTGGGACTCACCTCTTTCGGCGGGCCGATTGCGCACATTGGATACTTTCGGCAGGAGTTCGTCGCTAAACGTAAATGGCTTGATGAGCATGCATATGGCGATCTCGTCTCGCTTTGCCAGTTTTTGCCCGCCCGGCCAGCAGTCAGGTCGGCATTGCGCTTGGCTTGTCTCGGGGCGGGATTCCGGGGGCAATCGCGGCCTGGCTCGGCTTCACGCTCCCCTCGGCTATTGTCTTGGCGTTATTCGGGCTCGGGTTCTCCTATTTTGGCGATGCGGCAGGAAGCGGATGGCTGCACGGACTGAAGGTCGTTGCCGTGGCGGTGGTCGCGCAAGCGATTTCAGGTATGGCGAAAACCCTTTGCCCGGATAGACCCCGGATCAGCATCGCTGTCTGCGCTGCCGTGGTTGCCACTGCCATCCCTTCCACCATTGGGCAGATCGCCGTAATTCTTGTCGGCGGTATCTTTGGTTGCGCTTTCCTGCGACCTTCGGGAGCGCTACCGCACAGTTCCATCCAGGCGAATACAGGCGCTGTTACCGGGAGCATGTGCCTCTTCGCATTTTTCGCGCTTCTCCTGGCGCTACCCATTTACGCTTCATCGAGCGGCGATTATGCCGTTAAGCTATTTGACGGGTTTTTCCGCGCAGGCGCTTTGGTCTTCGGGGGAGGCCATGTTGTCCTGCCACTCCTCCAGTCGGAAGTAGTGGCAGCGGGGTGGGTGTCCGACGATGTCTTCCTTGCCGGATACGGTGCTGCACAAGCGGTGCCCGGCCCATTATTCACCTTCGCAGCCTTTCTTGGCGCCGTTTCCACGCAGAGCCCTTCCGGGTGGCTGGGCGCGGCCATTGCCCTTGTTGCGATCTTCCTGCCGGCGTTTCTGCTGATTGTTGGCACGCTACCTTTTTGGGAATACCTGCGAAAGTATTCCCTCATGCGGCGGGCGATGCTGGGCGTCAATGCTTCGGTGGTCGGGCTCTTGCTTGCGGCGTTCTATAACCCGGTGTGGACAAAAGCGATCATAACCTCTTCCGACTTTTGCCTCGCGGTTGTCGCCTTTGTCTTGCTCGAAGTCTGGAAATGGCCTCCGTGGCTGGTGGTGCTTCTCACTGCGCTAACCACTGGGTTGACGCTAGTCTAAATTCGATACACAAAAAGAGCGAATGGGTAAACGATCTCCATATTGTCGATCATTCCTGACAAATTTCGATGTTCAAAATCTAGCGTTGCATTCCCGATACTCAACTGCCCCGCCCATATTAAAGGCATCATGTACCCTATCAATCAAAGCGTAGCGTGCGCTATGCGCACTTCCCTGTTTGGCGTTGACATCCGGTTGACACCTCAAAACTCCGCCCACTCCCCATCATCGCCAGACTGAAGTTGCGGTTTGGCTTTCGCAGTGCCTTTGCCTGCCCCACCCTTGTTTTCCGCATCATGCTTGGCGGTGAGCTTGTGCGTGGTTGGATGATCGGCGTTGGCGACCGCTGGCCCTTTGCGTGCCGGGGCTGCATGTTGGGCGGGAGCGGCATGGCGGGCGACGGCAGCCGGTTCGCGGCGCGCAATCGCAGTGCTGCCTGAGTGACTATCCACCTTGAACGTGCCCACCGATACCGACAGGTTCTGCGCCTGCTCTTCCAGCGATTCGGCTGCCGCTGCCGCTTGTTCGACCAGCGCAGCGTTCTGCTGCGTGACTTCGTCCATCTGCGTGATCGCGGTGTTGACCTGCTCGATGCCCTGGCTTTGCTCCTGCGACGCGGCGGTGATCTCGGACATGATGTCGGTCACGCGCTTGATACTGGTGACGATCTCTTCCATGGTCTGCCCGGCCTGCGCGACCAGTTTGCTGCCGCCTTCGACTTTCTCCACCGAATCCCCGATCAGCGTCTTGATTTCCTTGGCCGCCGCCGCGCTCCTCTGCGCAAGGTTGCGCACTTCTCCGGCGACCACGGCAAAACCTCTGCCCTGTTCGCCCGCTCTCGCTGCTTCAACGGCCGCATTGAGGGCGAGGATGTTGGTCTGGAACGCAATGCCGTCGATCACCGAGATGATGTCCACGATCTTGCGCGACGATCCGTTGATCGAGTCCATGGTGGTGACCACTTGGCTTACCACCGCGCCGCCCTTGGAGGCGATGTCCGATGCGCCGATGGCGAGCTGGTTGGCCTGTTTGGCGTTTTCGGCGTTCTGTTTGACGGTGGAGGTCAGTTCTTCCATGCTGGAGGCGGTCTCCTCGAGGCTGCTGGCCTGTTCTTCGGTGCGCTGCGACAGGTCGGCGTTGCCGGAGGCGATTTCCTTCGAGGCGGTGTTGATGGTGTCGGTGGCGTCCTTGATCTGGCCGACCAGTTCCTTGAGGTTTTCCACGGTGCCGTTCAGGTTTTGCTTGACGTCGTTAAAGGCTCCCTGGTAGTCGCGGCTGACGGTTTGCGTGAGATCGCCCTTCGCCAATGCCTGCGCCACGTGGACGGTGTCTTTAAAAGCGGTGTCAACGGTATTGCTCAGCAAGTTGAGCAGGTCGGACAGGGTCTTGGTATAGCCCTGTTTGCCGGCCATATCCATCTTGATGTTGAAATCACCCTTGGTGGCGGCTTCGACGAGCTGTTGAATTTCGGTGACGATCCTGGTCAGGGCGTCGGCGGTGGTGTTGACGCTGACTTTTACCTGGTTGTAGGCGCCCGAATAATCCTTGGTGATCTTCTGGCTGAGGTCACCTGCGGCCAGCGCATCGGCCACGCGGATAGTGTCCTTGAAGGCATCGTCGACGGTATTGCTCAACTGGTTGAGCAACTCGGACAGGGTCTTGGTATAGCCCGCCTTGCCGTTCATGTCCATCTTCCTGCTGAAGTCGCCCTGCACGGCGGCCTGCACGATGGCCTGGATCTCGGCGACGATCGCGCGCAGGCTGTCCTGCATGGTCTTCAGAGAATACAGCAGGCTGCTGGTGTCGCCCGGCTTGAGCGCCAGCTCCGCCGTCAGGTCGCCTGCCGCGATCTTGCCGACCGCGTCCGCCGCGTAGTCCGGCTCGCCGCCCAGTTGTTTCATCAGGTTGCGAATGATCCATAAACCGGTCAATATGGCCAACGCCAGTGAGATCAGCGTAACGACAGCAATCAATACGGCGGTGCTGGCAACAAGTGCATTGGCCGATTTCTCAATATCTGTGATCGCTTGTGTCTGGATGTCGGCCAGTGTGCGCAGAGCCTTCACTGTGCCGGCTCCCGAGGTCAGGATGGTCTTGGCACGATACTCGGCAGCCTCTTCGAGCTTGCCGGCCTCCATCAATTCGAACCAGCCGGGCCGTTTCGCCTTGTATTGAGAATAGATGTCGTTGAGTGCAGCGAAAGCCGCCCGTGCTTCCGGTGTCAGATCGCTTGCGCCAAATTGTTTCATGCCGCGATCCATCGAGTCGAACCACTTCGGGCTATCGGCGATGATTTTCTGCCGCGACTCCGGCTTTGGAACAGCGATGTACTGAGAAACGCCATTCCGCAGTTCCCACAAGGCGTTTTGCACTTCCGACAGGCTTTGCAACGCCTGCACGCCGTTTTTGTCCATGGTCTCGATACTGCCGGAAAGCCGTTGCGTTGCGGTAAAACCGATGAGACCAACAATAGCGGTCGAGATAATTGCGATCCCGAATCCGAGTAATAAACGTGTTCCCACTTTCATACTAGCCATGATAGTTCTCCTCAATTGTTGATTCAGATTTTAAGCCGCAGCCATTTCGACCAGATCCATGTCGCGGCTGGTCATCAGTTTTTCGATGTCGATCACGATGATCATGCGGTCGTCCACAGTACCCAGACCGGTGATGTACTGCGCCCCCAGCGTCGAGCTGAATTCCGGCGCCGGTTTCAGTTGCTCCGCGGTCAGCGTGATCACGTCGGAGACGCCGTCCACCACGATGCCGACCACGCGGTTGGCGACGTTGAGGATGATGACCACGGTGAGATCGTTATAGGTCACGTTGCCGAGGTTGAATTTGATGCGCATGTCGATGATCGGTACGATGATGCCGCGCAGGTTGATTACACCCTTGATGAATTCCGGTGCGTTGGCGATCGTGGTCACCGCGTCGTAGCCGCGGATTTCCTGAACCTTGAGGATGTCGATGCCGTATTCCTCGCCGCCCAGCGTAAAAGTTAATAACTCGCGGCTGTTGACATCCGCCGCCTGACCTTCGTTTGCTTGCATGGTGTCCTCACTTATGATTTAAGCTGCGATTTTTCCCGTTTTCAGGTGTGAACCTTTACAAATTGACCGGCGCATGCGCCACGGTCAAGCCGTTTGTCGCTGCGGAAGCGTGATCGTGAAACACGTTCGCCCATTCGCGGACTCGGCGCTGATCGCACCCCCGTGCATTTCGACGATGGACTTGGTGATCGCCAGCCCCAGGCCCACGTTTTCGGCGTTCCCTTCCCGGCGGGCGGCATCGACGCGGTAGAAGCGTTCGAAAATCCTGGGCAGATGTTCGGCAGGAATTTCCGGTCCCGGATTATCAACGGCGATCATGGCTTGATCCGCGTTCTCTCCGATGGTCACCTCGACCGTCATTCCTTCAGGCGTGAAGCGGATGGCGTTCGACAGCACATTGGACAGGGCGCGCTGGACCATCAGCCGGTCGGCGCAAACCGTTGCCGCTCCGCTCTGGGCCAGATGAATAAGGCGCGCGCTCGCGAGCGCTTCGTAGAAATCAAACAACTTTGCCACTTCCTCGCGCAGATTGATCATCTCCCGGTTCGGGGCGACCAGGCTGTTGTCGGCCTTGGCGAGGAAAAGCATGTCCGATACGATTCGCTGCATACGTTCGAGTTCTTCCAGGTTGGACTGCAAATTGGCGCGGTAATCCGCAGTGTCGCGCTCACGGCTCAAGGTAACCTGTGTATGCACCATCATGTTGTTGATCGGCGTGCGCAGTTCGTGGGCAATGTCCGACGAGAACTCTGAAAGCCGCTGGAACGAATCGTGGAGCTGCGCCAGCATCCTGTTGAAGGCGAAAACCAGTTCTTGCAGCTCGCGCGGCACGCCTGCCGCCGGCAGCGGCTTGTCGAGCTGCTGGGCCGACACGTTTGCCACGGTCGCGGACATGTCATGCAGCGGCGCAAGCCCCTTGCGCACCGCCACCCAGCCGAGCCATCCCAAAGCCAGTGCAGCCAGGGCCATGCTGAACCACAGGAGCCTCATGAACTTTGCAATAAGTTCTATTTCTTCGGAAATGTCGAGCGCGATCGCCACATTGACCGGTTGGCTTGCCGGTGTGCCGAGCGCAAGTTGTCTGGCGCGGATGCGGTAGGTGCGATTATCGAGTTCAAAAATCACCGGCTTGGGCTTGCCGATTTCGGTGCCTTGGATCAGATGTTTCGCAACTTCCGCCTTACCAGCCGAAAACAATACAGTTCCATCGCTCGCGGCTACTGTGATCGTAATTCCCGGATGACTGATTATGATCGCCTCGCGCAATCGCACGCGCATCATTGAAATGGGCGTGGTTGAGGGGATGCTTTCGAGCGCGTTATGGACTAATTCCATCTTGCCGTCCAGCTCCATCCTGTAGTGTTCCTGAAGCTGGTTTTCACCCGCGCGCTCGAACACCAACCCGGCGACGAACAGGACGCAGGCTGCCGTGCCGGCGAATTGCAGGCTGATGCGCGCCGTCAGGGAGATGGGGTTTTTCATGGCTCAGGAGCTTCCAGTATGTAACCCATGCCGCGCATAGTGCGGATGAGTTTGACGTCGAAATCGTCGTCGATCTTGGCGCGCAAGCGGCGCACGGCGACATCGATGACATTCGTGTCGCTATCGAAGTTCATGTCCCAGACCTGTGACGCGATCAACGAGCGCGGCAGCACTTCTCCCTGACGCCGCATCATCAGCTCGAGCAACGCGAACTCCTTTGCGGTAAGGGCAATCCGCCTGCCGGCCCGCATGACGCGGCGGCGCGGGAGATCGAGCTCCAGATCGGCGGCTTTGAGAATTTCGGGCGCCTGGCCGGCCTTTCCACGGCGCAGGAGGGTGCGCACCCGTGCCAGCAACTCGGAGAAGGCGAAGGGTTTTACCAGATAGTCATCGGCGCCGAGTTCCAGCCCCTTGACGCGGTCATCCACCTGATCGCGCGCAGTCAGGAACAGCACCGGGAACTGCTTGGCGGCGCGCCGCATTTCGCGCAGGACTTCCCAGCCATCGATTCCGGGCAGCATCACGTCGAGCACGACGAGATCGTAATTGTCCGTCAGCGCCAGATGCAACCCGTCCCGCCCATCAGTCGCGACATCGGCTACGAAGCCGGCCTCGGTCAGGCCTTTCTTGAGGAATTTTCCGGTTTTGGGTTCGTCTTCGATGATCAGGATTTTCATGTCATGTCTCACCGTTTTGAGATCAGGTGGGAAGTGTACACGGTAGAGAAGCCAGCTTTGCAAGATTACAGATTTGTAATGCGCGCGTCACCGAACTGATGGGGCGCGGTAACCATCATTGCAAACTATAGCAACGCTGCAAAATTTTGATTCGAAAAATCAACTGTTGCTGCGATTCTATATGGTGGAGGTGTGATGGGGGTAAAACTACCGCACCGAAATTTTCGACGAATTATATAGGGAGTTAATTATGCAATTTGAGAGAACAAGATTCAGGCTTGCCTTATCGGCCGCAGTCCTTTTGGTGGCCACAGCTCTGACGGGATGCAGCGGAGGCGATGATGGCGCAGCAGGCCCGGCAGGCCCGGCAGGCCCAGCAGGTGCGGCAGGCGCAGCAGGCCCGGCGGGCCGGCGGGCCCGGCAGGCGCGGCAGGCGCTGGCGCCGGCAAGCCTGCCAACACCTATTTCACACTGGCGTTTACCGACAACGGCGGCGGCAGCCACAGGGGGGACAACCTTCTGTTCATGAAATTCCTCGATGCAGGGGCTTCCGCCACGCCTTCGGCCGACACCGTTATCGCCCCCAAGGTTGCTCCGGGCGCGATCACCATGGACGGGAAAATAAGCGACTGGAACACGGCTAACCTCAGCACGGTTAAAACGATCAACCAGTCAGGAACAGGGCTGTCAGCCAAAGACGTTACCGTCGGCGCCGCCTATGACGACCAGTATGTCTACATGATCGTCCAGTGGGATGATGCCACGAAGAACAACTACAAGAACCAGTGGACTTATGACGGCACCAAGTGGACGATGACCGGAGAAAACGAGGATCGCCTCTTTGTCGGCTTCCCGATCACTGATAACGAGGGCAACTACAAGGATGGAGGCAAGGGCTGTATGGCATCGTGTCATCTGTTGATGGCCGGCACAGCGGCACCAGGAGAAGGCTCGATGATGGCGATGAACCATGCCGGCGACAAGCTCGACATGTGGCACTGGCAGGCGACGCGCTCCGCGCCGGCCAGAATTGCGCAGGACAAGTACTGGCAAAAGGAGGGCTGGGTTGCAGGTGCGCCCGAAAACGGCAGGATTTCGGATGCGGGCATGAATGCATATATAACAAACCAGTTCGGAGGTTCCGAATACGGTACCAGCGGCCTTACGCTTGGCACAACTCCCATGTACGTCCCACTTAACGGACCATTTCTTGCTACCGGAACAAGCACGACCAGGGTAGTAAGCGCAGACCGCGTACTCTGGGCCAGTGACGCCATTTCTTATGCCGAGTGGATATTGTCAGGCGGCGCGCCTGCTGCCGGAGATGTCGTTCCCGGCTATGTCACACGACTGCCGAATGGCAGCTTCGCGGACGTCTATGCCGAGGCGAAACATGACGGCACAAAATGGACTGTGGAGATGAGAAGGCTGAGGAACACGGGTGACGGTAATGACCATCAGTTCGTGTCCGGCACGGACGCCGCCGCTCCGAGCGCTACGAGCACTACTCTCACTCTCACGCCGAATGCGGCTAACGGCGCAACCTTGTATGCAAGCAAGAGTTGTTCAGGCTGCCACGGTGCTGCCGGTGCGAATGTTGCCGGTCACAGCATCGCGAAAAAGGGCGCCGGCCATGTTCTGGCTGCGGGCATAGATTACATGCTTGATGGGCAGGTGAGAACCATGCCGGCTATAGCGCTGACACCTCAGGAGGCCGCGGACATAGCCGCGCACCTCGGTACGTTATAACCGTAACGCGGCGGAGCAAAGCAGTTAGCCGTTAGGTACAGGGCGCCCCCGGCAGACCGGGGGCGCTTTTTATTGCGCCAACGATAATGGCAATTTCGCTGCTGTCGCAGCCTTTTTTCCAAGGCATCCCGCTCACTGACCAGGAAGCCGACTTTGGAGAATTACAGATTTGTAATGCGCGCGCCATCAAACTAACGGTACGCAGGAGCCATGATGTAAGAGCCATAGCAACTTTAGCAAAGTCGGATCCGAAAGGGTCAGATGATGCTGCGGTTCGGTTTTTCTATGGTAGTTGGATGTCGTTGGATTTCAATCTGCCCGGCGAGAGAGATCGCCCATAGCCCGGTAGATTATTTATGGGTGATCACCGGGCAAAGGTGCAGTTGCACTTTTGCAGGCTACTCCGGGAGCCAGCAAATCCCTTTCTATGTTCTGCGCTGGATCGATGTCGCCACCTACTTATCAAAACCCTCAATCCCCGCCGTTAAACCGGCGGGGGTTTTTTATGATCGTTCCCGCACTCCGCGTCGCGATTGATGGCGTATCGTGTTGAAGCGATTAATATGCCGCACAGGCGCGCGCTTACGGGTAAAGCTACCGCATCAATATTTCTGACAAATAATGCACACACTGCCCATGATATTCGGCCTCGATTACTCCACATTTCTTGAAAAAAACCTAGTAGCCATTTTTGTCATCTATGGCTGCAGCTTCTTCTATTTATTCCTGTCCATTCTGTTCAGCTTCAGGTCGCTGAGAGCGATAGGGCTTTCCGCCGCCTTCGGCTACCTCATGCTGTTCGCTCTCGCCCACGCGATAGTCGAGTGGATGGATATGTACCTGCAATACGCGCGGCTCGTGCATGACCAGGGGGCCGGCACCCTGTTCTCTTACATACGGCTCGCGCTGCTCGCGTCTTCTTTCCTCTTCCTGTTCGCCTTTGGTCTCAGGCTGAACCGGGACATCGGGCAGCTATCGGCAAAAACCGGCAGGCTCTTTTTTGGATTCGCCACCATGCTGTTTTTTCTGGCTGTCCCCGCATATTTCTTGGCATATTTCTGGAATGGTTTGCCGGAGACAAGATATCTGGAGATTATATTCAGAAACCTCTTGTGTTTTCCGGCCACGGTGATTGCCGGCACGGGGCTTTATAAACTGTCGCGCAACCTTTATTACGAAAACATCCTCCCGGTTGGCTACGCCGGGTATTTCAGGTGGTGCGGATACACCCTTATCGCTTATGGCGTACTGGCGGGGCTTGTTGTCCCGAAGGGCCAGCTCCTGTTGTCGCCCTATATTAACAATGAGTCATTTTTTGCCTTTACCGGCGCACCCGTCCAGTTGTTCAGAACCGCCGCGGCATTCTTTATCTGCTATTTCCTGATCAGGGCAATGGCGCTACGGATAGCGCAAAGGCTCATGGGAGTCCTGAGCGCATTCTTTGTCATGTTTTTTATCCTGGCCTTTACGGGGTATATCTCCATAAACCTCATCGGCAAGTCTTATGAAGAGGCCGAAAGATTCTCCTCGGAGCAGAGGGATAACGCTTACCTGCTGCGCACCTTCGACCGGCTTTATAACGCTTCGCTGAACCCTTCGCTTTCTGCCGATAAGCGCGCCTACCACCTTGTTGCGGATGAATATCTGCGGGAGCTCAGGGCGGCCATCGGCGAAGTAAGATCGATGCACCGCGACGAGGACGATGCCGGAGAGATGGAGAAGATCGGCAGGATTGCGCTCATCCTTGACCGGCAGGCCGGACGGGAGGGTGATTTGAATGTCAGCGCCCTGAATGAGATCAAGCCGCTCCTTGACAGCCTCGTGGAACTGCACCAGGCGAATATAGACAAAAACAGGGGGGCGATAGCGCAGGATATAAACAACTTCGAGATGCTCAGGATTGTCCTGTTCCTCCTGTCGGTAGCCGGATTTACCTTTATCGGATACACCTTCCATAGAATCCTGATAAGACCGTTACATACCCTCCAGGCAGGAGCGACGCAGATAGCGGAAGGCCAACTCGATCACAGGATACATATAGGCACCGCCGATGAGCTGCAGGAGCTTGCCGGGGATTTCAACATGATGGCTGACAGTCTCCTCGACCGGACGAACAGATTGGAGAAGGAAGCCATTACCGACGGCCTCACCGGCCTTTTCAACCACAAGCATTTTTACAGCCGGCTGGAGTTCGAGATCAACCGGGCCACAAGGGCCAATTCTCCGCTATCCATCCTGATACTCGATGCGGACAACTTCAAACAATACAACGACAGATACGGCCACCCCAAGGGGGATGAGGTCTTAAGAAGATGCGCCGCCGCTATCTGCGAGAATGTCAGGGCCATGGACATCTCGGCCAGATACGGCGGCGAGGAGTTTGCCGTGATCCTTGCCGAGACTGACAAAAAAGGGGCGATGGTGGTCGCGGAGAATATCAGGCGCGCCATAGAGGCGCAGAGCTTCCGTGACGAAGAGGGGGATGCGACCCATAACGTAACCGTAAGCATAGGCGTCTCTTCATACCCTGCGGACACCAAGAAGATGAATGAGCTTATAAAAATGGCCGACGATGCCCTTTACACGGCCAAGAGGGAGGGGAAAAACAGGGTTTGCGCACACGGGGGCTGATGTCCGCGCGTGGTGCAGTTTCCCATTCACAGTTTCCAGCGCCAGCGTGCGGCGGGCAGGCGCTGCGACTTTCCGTCTATGCCTCGTACAACACCGGCAGCGGCGATCACTTCGCGAACCCGGAGTTACGCTATAGTTTCACCGACAAGGTATGGGGCGCGGTCGGCGCCAACTTCTTCGGCGGCAAGCCGTGGGGGCAGTTCGGGCAACTCGCGTGCGATGACCATGTGTATCTCCAAGCACGTTACGAATTCTGACCTCAACCAAGAAACGCATAGGAGCCATGGCATGATAAGTGACTGTGGCAGTTTTTGTTGATGTGGTGCGATAGCGGGGTAAATTATCAGTTGTGAAACGAGTTTGCAGGGGGTGTAAACGTGGCGCTGGCTGCCTTGCCGAACTGCTTTACCGGGCACGAACGGCAAGTATTCCCTGTTACAATTCGCGAGCGTTTTCCGCACACGGGATTTAAATTCTGGGCGCATCAGTCTGCCAAGGGTTGCGTTCCGGTTCAGGGCGTAGCACGGTTGTTTACAGGGAAAATGGTTTCGTTAGGGCTTCTGACCCATTACACCGAGGTACATGATGCACGCCGTTTTACCGCTGTTACAAATCACCGGATTCCCCGCACTGCATCGCGGCAAGCTCGACACGCTACAGGTCAACCTGGGTTATCAATGCAACCAGTCCTGTTTGCATTGCCATGTCAACGCCGGCCCCAACCGCAAGGAAGCGATGGACGACGAAACGCTGGAGCTGGTCATTCGGGTACTGGCGGCACGCCGGATCGGCACGCTCGATCTGACCGGCGGCGCGCCGGAACTGCATCGCAAGTTTCGTGACCTGGTAGGCAAGGCAACTGCCCTGGGAATACATGTGATCGACCGCTGCAACCTGACAGTCTTGTTTGAGCAAGGACAGGACGGCCTCGCCGAATTCCTGGCCAATCACAAGGTGGAGGTGGTGGCGTCGTTGCCGTGTTATTTGTCGGAGAATGTCGACAGGCAGCGCGGCGAGGGCGTGTTCGACAAGAGCATTGCGGCGCTATTGCAGCTCAACGCGCTGGGATATGGGCGCGAAGGCAGCGGCCTTGCCCTGAATCTGGTCTACAACCCGCAAGGCCCTTCGCTGCCGCCGGATCAAATTTTGTTGCAGGCGGATTACCGGCGCGAACTGCTCGCGCGTTACGGCATCGTGTTCAACCGGTTGTTTACACTAGCCAATATGCCCATCCAGCGTTTTGGCAGCACGCTGATTTCCAAGGGGCAGTTCAACGATTACATGTGCCTGCTCAAGGAGAACTTTTCCGCCGCCAATCTGGGCAACGTGATGTGCCGCAATCTGGTCAGCGTGGATTGGCAGGGCTATCTGTATGACTGCGATTTCAACCAGCAGCTCGGGCTGGAACTGCCGGGCGAAGGTCATCCGCATTTGCGCGACCTGCTGCACACCGATTTGCCGGACAGGCCTATCCGTGTCGCCGATCATTGCTACGGCTGCACGGCGGGGCAGGGCAGCAGTTGCGGCGGCGCGCTGCACAGCTGAGCGGGTATCGTGAAAAGAACGATTCTCGTCCTGCTGGTTGTCGCGGCGGTTGCGCTGTTTTTTGGCCTGGGGCTTGATCAATACCTGACGCTCGGCGCGCTCAAGGAAAGCCAGGGGAAGTTTGCGGCCATGCTTGAACAGTCCCCATGGCGGGTCACGTTGATTGCCTTGGCGATATATATTATCGTCGTGGCGTTGTCCTTGCCGGGCGCGACGATCATGGGGCTGGCGGCAGGTGCCTTGTTCGGGCTTTGGTACGGCACGCTGCTGGTGTCTTTTGCATCGACTATTGGTGCGACGCTGGCGTTCCTGATTTCGCGTTACTTGCTGCGCGATTATGTCCAGCGTCGCTTTGGCGACAAGCTGAAAGCGATCGGCGAAGGCATGGCGAAGGATGGGGCGCTCTATCTCTTCATGTTGCGCCTCGTGCCGGTTATTCCATTTTTCCTGATCAACCTGCTGATGGGACTGACCCAAATCCGCACGCGCACCTTCTTTTGGGTCAGCCAGTTGGGTATGCTGGCCGGAACGCTGGTGTATGTGAACGCGGGGACGCAATTGGCGCATATCGAAAGCCTGTCCGGCATTATTTCGCCGGAAGTGCTGCTGTCCTTCGCCTTGCTTGGCATGTTTCCGTTGATCGCCAAACGGGTTGCACAGGCGATTCAAAAGTGATGCGCCCTTTTCTGCTGCCAGATTAATGCCCGTGCGACTTTCAATCGTTATCCCGGTGCTCAATGAAGCGGAAGGCTTTCCGGATTTTCTTGGGCATCTCGCGTCGTCGGGCGGGCGCAACAGCGAAGTGATTGTGGTCGACGGGGGGAGTGAGGATGGCTCTCAACAGGCAGCATTGCGTGCCGGCGTACGGGTGATTTGCAGCAAACGCGGCCGGGCGCGGCAAATGAATGCCGGTGCGGCAGCCGCCCGGGGCGATATTCTGTTGTTTCTGCATGCCGACACCCTGCTGCCGTTCGCTGCGGGGCAGGCAATCGAAATTGCCGTCAAGCGTAGCGGAGGAGCGCATGAATATGCATGGGGGCGTTTTGACGTATGCATTGCAGGCCGTCCGCTCATGTTGCGGGTAATTGCCGGCTTGATGAATTGGCGTTCGCGCCTGAGCGGAATCGCCACCGGCGATCAAGCCATGTTCATGACGCGCCGCGCCTTCGAGTCAGCGGGCGGTTTTCCGGATCAGCCATTGATGGAGGATATCGAGTTGTCCGGACGACTGCTGCTGCTGTCAAGGCCGATATGCCTGACGGATCGGGTAATCACCTCCGGGCGCCGTTGGGAGAAGCATGGCGTGTGGAGAACAATATGGCTGATGTGGCGATTGCGCTGGCTATACTGGCGTGGCGTGTCTGCCGGCGAGCTGGTTAAGTTATACCGACGGGAATGACAGAAATAACTCCCTTGATGATGAATCTGCCATACCCGTTTCCCCCACCCCAACCCTCTCCCGGCGGGAGAGGGGGTAAACGAATCGCTGCGCGAGTTTCACGATAATGAAGCCGACCCGGATAATTATTTTTGCCAAGGCACCCCTGCCCGGTTTTGCCAAGACGCGCCTGATTTCGGCGCTGGGGGCGACAGGGGCTGCCGAACTGGCGCGCCAGATGCTGTTTAACACCCTGAATGAAGCGCTTGCCGCAGGCATCGGCCCTGTTGAGCTGTGTGCTACCCCGGAGCTCAGTCATGCGGCATGGCAGGGAATACATCTGCCGCCAGGCATCGAGATTGCCGCGCAAGGCGAGGGCGATCTCGGTGCGCGGCTTGCGCGCGCATCGGAACGTGCGCTGACCGATGCCGGGCAGATTCTGCTGATCGGCACGGATTGCGTGGATTTGTCCGGTGCCTTGTTGCGCGAAGCCGCGCAAGCACTGCATGAACACGATGCCATCATTCATTGCACTGTCGATGGCGGTTATGCGCTATTGGGTCTCAGGCGATTCGATCCATTGCTGTTCAGCGACATGCCCTGGAGCACCGATGCGGTTGCCAGTGCGACCATTGACCGCATCAGGCAACTCGATTGGTCGATCCGAGTCGGGCAGACGCTGCATGATGTGGATGAACCCGAGGATTTGGAATATTTGCCCGCCAAATTGAGGCTGCGGGGTGTTGCATAGCGTTGTGCCAATCAAACCGGATTTGTTGCGATACGCAAATCCATGAAATGTCCATGGTGTTTGAGGTATTTGAAGTATTCAAATAAATAGATGATTATTAATTAACAAAACTGCCCGCTGCACTCGGGATGCATATGGTTTCGGCTAGCGCATTCCATTTGAATATTTTTCTTTGACATGAAAAATTGTTATGCTATATTCGACCTATCAGGAATAAGGATAATAATAAAGCAGCAAAAGCATCATTGACGTCAGGGCGTCAGAAAATAATAAGTATCAAAAGCATCACCGGTATTAAAAAAATAAAAATAATAAGCATCATTGTCTTTTTGAATCCACGGAAATTAAATCTAGATAAGGAGCACGATATGAGACTGCTAGCAGTCAGCGTTTCCCTTGGCGCAGCTTTGCTGGTCGCGATGACAGCACCCAGCTATGCGGCTGGTGGGGATGCGATTTTCAAGAAGAGCTGTGCAAGTTGCCATTACACCGATGGCCCTGCGAAAGAGAAGACGATAGCAGACCAACTGGCGAAGAAGGGGCCGGAGCTGTGGTATGCCGGCAGCAAGTTCCAGAAGGAATGGCTTGCGGCATGGATGCAGAACCCCAAACCGATTCGCCCGATGAAATATAACTCGCTCACCGAGACCAACAAGGGAGACCACCCCAAGCTGTCGGCAGGAGATGCGGCTGCGGTTACGGATTTCCTGATGGGATTGACCTCGCCGGAAGTCAAGGCCGGCGTCATTAAGCCCAATGCGTCTGTCAAGGGACGGAAAATCTTCAGCAAGGATATGCCCTGCGGCGGTTGCCACGAATATGCAGCGAAGGGTGAGGTTCATGGCGGCAAGAGCGGCCCGAGCCTGGTTGGAGCCGGCAAGAGGCTGAATCCTGACTGGGTATACGCTTATCTGGCGCACATCAAGGCATTCAAACCGGTTCGGGATATGCCTGACTTTGCCAGTGTGCTTAACCCGAAAGATCTTGAGGAAGTGGCGGCGTATGTGGCTGCTCTCGAGTAATGCGAACAAACGGAGGGATGAATTCATGTCGAAATTTTTAATAGCAACCACCATGGCGCTTGGCCTGACCCTGAGTGCGGTGGGTTCGGCGCGTGCAGAAGACGTAAAGCAGGTGTTCGATTTTTATTGTGCCCAATGTCACGGGGTCAAGGGTGACGGCAAAGGCATCAACGTCACGAAGGATTTTGCCACCGACCCGCGCAACTTTACCGACAGCGCGGAGATGGCAAAACGCTCCGATGCGGATATCAAGGGTGTCATCAAGGACGGTGGCCCATCCATCAGCAAGTCGCCATTGATGCCGCCTTGGGGGGCAACGTTGTCCGCGGCTCAGGTGGATGATCTGCTGGGTTATATCCGGAAGATGTGTAATTGCAAAGGTAAATAGGACGCGTGGCCTGGATGAAGTATCTAAGCAAAGAATATCTCGCTGACGGTGTCATTTTTTCCGGAATGCTGGTGAATGTCATCTTTAGTTGCCTGATTCTGTATTACTTTGTCTTTTAGTTGGCAAGGCAGCCCTGCGGAGGGGAAATGAGATTTCCCTTCGCGGGGCAATTGCGCATCCGCAACAAATAGGTAAACCGTTGAAGAAGGACTGACATGAGCTCTGATGAATGCAATGCAGGTGGATGCGAAGCAACTTGGGCAGGCCCGGCTTTTTTTACGGCGGTTCTGATTGCCGTGATCGTTTTTTTTGTGTGGTTCTTGAGGGCGTAACGACATGAAAGCTTATCTTGTACCCTTCGTTGGTGCGTTTATTTTCTTTGGTCTCGTATTTCTTGCCCTGGATTTTTCCATGATGAAACTTCAGGGGTTGACGCTGATATATCACCATTAAGGATTTTTACCATCGCCAAAGGGTATATCACCCTTAAGGCACGAACATGCGTTAATAAACGGGAGTAGATCTTGCTAATACGGAATATAAGAATAATCGGCGGGGCGTTTTTACTGGCTGTTTTTGCCATGTTCGTCCTGCCCGTTTTCGTGCCTGCCGCGAACGCATCCGAAGCGGCGGCGCCCGCAGCGGCATCGGCTCCGGCAACGGCGGCAGCTCCGGCAGCGGCTAAAACAGCCGCCGCACCGGATGTAAATGCAGTGGTTTATCCACCTGCGCCAAAGTTGACCGAGAAGGACTACCCTACCATCAAGGGCGTGAATTCCCGTGTGGCGGTGTGGCTTATTGCCCAGTTGCATCTCTGGTTCGGGGCGTTTGTTGTGGCGGTGCCGATGTTCGTGTTCATCATCGAGGCCATCGGCATGGCGACGCGGGATGAGCGCTATGACAACATGGCTTATGAATTCATCAAGGTCAGCATTACCGCCTACTCGCTCACGGCGTTGCTGGGCGGGCTTCTGGCTTTTGCGCTGATCCTGTTCTATCCGCATCTATTCCAGTATATGTCCCTGATCTTCAAG
Source organism: uncultured beta proteobacterium (assembly GCA_963828205.1). Classification (GTDB taxonomy): domain Bacteria; phylum Pseudomonadota; class Gammaproteobacteria; order Burkholderiales; family Gallionellaceae; genus Gallionella. The sequence goes on along the minus strand of CAWHDU010000003.1, from coordinate 632,253 downwards.
GAAAGCATGTGGGCCTATGCGCTGTTGTTCTTCGCCGAGAGCGCGGTCTTGTATATTTACTACTATGGCTGGCACTGGCTTCAGGGCGGGAACAAGAAATGGGTGCACCTGACGCTCGGGCTGTTGCTCAATGCGGTCGGCTGCCTGCTCATGTTCCTGGCGAATGCCTGGACGACTTTCATGATGAGTCCGGCCGGGCTGGATGCGGCGGGCGTGTTCAACGGGAATACCTGGGCTGCGATCCACAATTTCCTGTGGAATCCGATCAACATACACCGCGTGGTCGCCAATGTGGCGTATGGCGGCTCGATTGTCGGCGCTTATGCGGCCTTCAAGTTCCTCAGTGCCAAAAACAAGGAAGAGCGTGCCCATTATGACTGGATGGGCTTTAACGCCAATTTCATTGCCATCGCGGCGCTGCTGCCCCTGCCTTTCGCCGGCTATTACCTGACTGCCGAAATGTATGCTTATAGCCAGCAGATGGGCATTACCTTGATGGGTGGCGTGTTCGCCTGGTTGTTCATCATCCAGGCGGTGCTGATCGGTGCCCTGTTCCTGTCGGCCAACTACTACCTGTGGTGCGGCATGGGGCGCAGCGAAGGCGCTTATCGCTACAACCCGAGGATCAAATACATTGCCATTGTCCTGGTGGCTGCCTTCCTGGTGTGGTTTACGCCGCATACTCTGGTGCTCACCAATTCCGAGCTCAAGAGCCTCGGCGGACCCTACCACCAGTATCTGGGTGTGCTGGGCATCATGCCGGCGAAGAACACTGCGGTGAACTTCCTGCTGACGTTTACTTTCCTGAGCTTCATGTTCTACCGGCGCGCCAACAAGATACCCACCGTGTCCTGGGCGACAACCGGCAACGCGATACAGATCGCCCTGTTTACCGCAGGCCTTATCAATATCGTGATACTGGGCGTCTATTACGGCTATTTCACCAACACGGTATATAAAGTGGCGGCCTCCATACCGCAGGTCTTGACCACTTTGGTCATCATCATTGTCAGCGTAGTCATAGACGCGTTCATGTACAAGGGAGCCAAAGAAGTGGCGCCGATGCGCTGGGGGCGCATGCCAGCCCGGTCGCAATACGCGCTGTTCCTGCTGGCCGTGTCCTTTACGTGGTTGATGGGCCTGATGGGTTACGTGCGCTCCGGCATCCGCCAGCATTGGCATATATCCAACATTTTCCGCGATAGCTCTCCAGATGCCTATACGCCGGGCTTGGGTTATGCGGCCAACATCGTATCGATCGGGACGATCATGTTCATGGCTATGGTGATCTTTGTCTTCTGGCTGAGCACGATTAGCGGCCGGCATGTGGTTGCCAAGGGTTATTGGAAGGAGCAGGCATGATCAACTTTCTTAAGGTTTCCGTCTTCAGTCTGTTGATGGTCGGCGCGTTTTGGGGTTTTTCCAATTTCGGCATTCCGCAGATAAAACCCGAACCGCCACCCGTGGAGGCAAAGCTGGATCTTGGCGCGATGACCATGGATCAATTCATTGCGTTGGGCGGCAAGATTTATAACAGCAAGGGAACTTGTACGCTGTGCCACAACGCAATGGGTCGGGCGCCGATGCTGGACAAGATTGGTACCGTATCGGCCGAACGCTTGAAAGATCCGCGCTACAAGGGAACGGCAAAAACGGTCGAGGAATACCTGCACGAGTCATTGGTGAAACCTTCGGCCTTTGTGGTTTCAGGGTTCGGCAAGGCAGGAACCAACGATACCGAGAGCCCGATGCCCGATGTCACGGGTGGCGGCATCGGCTTGAATGAAGCTGAACTCAAGGCGGTTATCGCCTATCTCCAGGATTCCGGCGGCGCCGAAGTGACGGTCGAAATTCCTGCGATGCCCGCTGCGGGCGCAGAGGCTGCCAAGGCAGAGGAAGCGCCACTGAAAACGGCTGAAGAAGTCATCGCCAAGTACACGTGCGGCGCCTGCCATGTGGTTGCGGGCCAGGCCGGTGCCGTGGGGCCGAGCCTTGCCAAGATCGGAGCAACGCGGAACAAGGAATATTTGCGCCAGTCGATTCTCGATCCCGATGCGGTTGTCCCCAAGGGATTTGCGGCGGGCATGATGCCCAAGACATACGGAGAGCAACTGAAAGCGAAGGAGCTCGAGATGCTGGTGAATTATTTGGCAGGATTGAAATGACCATGACACAGAAAAGACGCATTCCCCGTTTGCTGCAGCTCGCCCTTGTAGTGCTTGGGGTGTATTTCGGCTTCATTCTGCTCTTCGACGTGCTGCTGGGCCAGTTGATTCCCAAGAGCCTGCTCACCATGTATATGGTCTTCGTGGTGTCCGGGGTGGTCATGGTGTTCACCTTCACCGAGGAGGGGACGCAGGAGCTGGTAGACCCCATCAAGGCGCTGGTCGAGGACCCGTCCAAGAAAATGTTGCGCAATGTGGTGTTTGCCATTGTTCCGCTACTGGCTGGTTACTACACATATGCGAGCATGTTGCCCAGTTATGAGGCGCCGGTGGAGTTGCGCACCATCCACCCTGCGCCGCCGGGAAAATTCAAGGCATACGGCAAGAGCTTTAACCTCACGACGCTGGAAAATCCCTATCGCAAATTCCAGAAGGAAGACCCGGTAAAGTTCAAGGAGTTGGTCAAGGCAGGCGGAGAGGTTTACATCAGGAACTGCCAGTACTGTCACGGCGATAAACTGGACGGCAAGGGACCTTACGCATCAGGCTTGAATCCCACTCCCCTCAACTTCCAGGATGTGGGCACCATCGCGCAATTGCAGGAATCCTTTTTGTTCTGGCGCATTGCCACAGGTGGGCCTGGCCTTCCCGGCGAGGCCGCTCCGTGGATTTCATCCATGCCTGTCTGGCAGGATTTCCTGACCGAGGATGAAATATGGAAAGTAATACTGTTCTTGTATGACTATACCGGCAGGCAACCAAGGTCGTGGGCACATGAATAATCGGCGCTTAGGAATAATAATGAGTCCTGTAAATAAACTAGCTCTCCTCACTTTTTGTACCGCCATGTTTGTGGCGGGACCGGCAACAGCGAAGCCAGGAACTGCCGCCAAGGGAAAAGACATCTACGACAAGCGTTGCACCTGGTGTCACGGCGCGAGTGGCGATGGCGCGGGTGCGGCCAAGGATCGGCTCAATCCGCCGCCGCGCGATTTTACCTCCGGCAACTACAAGATCAAAACTTCCGGTTTTGATGACATGACGCCCGGAGACGACGACGTTTTCCGCATGATACGCGACGGCATGCCGGGTACCGCCATGCCAGGCTGGAGCGATATACTTACCGAGCAGGACATGTGGGACCTGGTGGCTTACGTCAAGACCTTTGCCGGCTTCGATAAGCCGCCCGGCAAGCTGGTTGACTATGGCACCCAGGTATCAAGCTCGGCAGAGAGTATTGAAAAGGGCAGGAAGCTGTTCGAGGACGGTGATCGCTGCGTGGAATGCCATGGCAAATCGGGCAAGGGCAGCGCCAGCAAGCGGCTTAAAGGGGAAGCGGGCGATCGCACCTGGCCGCGCAACCTGACCAAGCCCTGGACATTCCGCGGCAGCAACGATCCGAAGGATATTTTTACGCGCATTTCCACCGGCATTGCCGGCACGGAGATGCCCTCCTTCGCCGACCCCAAGAGCAATAAGAAACTTTCTATCGAGGAACGCTGGCACGTAGCCAACTATGTGGCGTCGCTTGCCAAGTCTGCCAAGAAAGTCAATGCGGAGAATACCGTTATCAAGGCTGACAAGGTGGAGGGCGAATTGCCCGGCACCCCGGATGACGCGCGCTGGGAAAAATCCACACCGACCACTTTTTACCTGGTTCCGCAGATCATCGGGGGGAGCGTTTCTTCACGCCTTCCAATGACTCCATTACCGTGAGGGCGCTATACAACGACAAGACAATTGCGATGTTGCTGGAGTGGGATGATCGCACCAAGAGCGTTCCCGGGGACGATGCAGCGGAGAAAATCGCCGACGCCCCCATTGCGGAAGACGGCGTTGCGGTTCAACTTCCCGTTACGATCCCGAAGGAAATGCAAAAGCCCTATTTCGGCATGGGCGATGCGACACATCCGGTGAATATCTGGCACTGGAAGAGCGGCACAAAGGATGCGGCGGAGACGGTCAATATTCTCAACAGCAAAGGGTTCAAGGAGATCGAGAAGCGCGATGCTTCCGCGTCCGGACTCAAGGCGAAAGGGATTTATAGCGACGGAACATGGAAGGTGCTGATAACACGGTCGCTTACTACTTCCGCTACGGATAAGGATATTCAGTTCGCTGAAGGCCAGTTTATCCCGGTTGCGTTTGCAGCCTGGGATGGCAGCAATAACGGCGAGAAAGGCTCTAAACACACCATGACTACCTGGTACTGGCTGTTGCTGAAGCCGGCAACCGGGCTCAAGCCTTTCATTACGGCGCTGGTTGTCATGGGACTGTTCCTGGGCGGCTTGCTCTGGTGGGCGCGTAGCGCCAAGAAACCCGCTGCCTGATAGTCATTGAGGGTATTCATGATGGAGGAAACCGAGTACGGCAGGCGAGGCGTGAAGACCAAGATATTTGGCTTTATCATCATGACCCTAGGGTTGCTGGATAGCCTGTTGACCTTGCGTGGCGGGGTGCCCGCGTATGAGTACCTCATGCTTATTTTAGCCGGGGCATGCGTGTTCGCCATCGGTGCGGTTCGCGGCGGACGGCGGTCGCCTGCCGAAGTAGCCGAAGGATAGGCAACCGCATATAGCGAGTTTCGGAGACGGCGGGGCCGAGATTCAGACGCTTGGTGCTCATTCAGGGGGCTGGCGCTTGACACGTTTTGCCAGTTGGTACAGAATCCCCACATGCGACAAATTGTCGCGGCCTGAGTGATGCTCGGCAATGTGCGCGGGAATTTTGCGTAAGATGGCTGTGCATAACAGGTATTACGCAATAAGCAGGTTTAATGGGCAGGTTTGTAGTACATGAGTGAATGGCTGGGTTGGAGGTCGGCGTCAACATTGCGCTTTCCTAATTATTAAGCAGTTGCGTACTAAGGGAGGTAATAATGCAAGGAAATTATAAGTTATTCATGGTTAGCGCTCTTTCGGCGAGTTGCTTGATGTTGGGAGCAGCCAACGCTGCAGACAAGCCCGAGGTTATTCCAGGATGGCAGAATGCGGTTCCGGACGGCAAGGATTCGCCGCTCCATGACCCGATGATCCTGTATTCGTCCGGTGGTGTGGATGGCAAGATGGCAATCATCGGCATTCCCAGTTTCAGGACCTATCGCCACATTGATTGCGGTGTCGACACGCACGAAATTTCGTTCGGCGGCAGCAATAAAGGCAACAAGAACGGAACGCCGGACGGCAAATTCGTGTATCTGAACGACAAGGGCGCCAACACGGTTTGCGAGTTCGATCTTCAAACGGGCTATCTGGCGAGAATCATCGCGCTGCCTTTCCCGTTCGGGGTTCACCATATTGCAATGAGCACCGATGGCAAGAACCTTTTTGCGACGGGCGAATATAGCGGCAAGATGGCCAAGATCGACATCAAATCCGGCAAGACCGAAGTGATCGATTGGGGCCTTCCCCGAGCGCCCCGGATTACCTTGATGCTACCAGGAATGGCAAGTACGTTTTTGCGGGTAACTATTATCATTCCACCGTGGGTGTGTTTTCCACCAGCCCGTTCAAGCTGATCAAGGAAATCCCGGTTGGCAAAAACCCGCATGGTGTGGACATCAATCCGGAGAGCACGATGGTGGCGGTGAGCGATAAGCTCTCGGCAACCATGACGATCATCGATGTCGATAAACTGGCGGTAAAGAAAGTAATTCCGACCTGCGCAGGCCCTCTGCATTCGGTCATGGACGTGTATAACAAGGATGGTGGCTCCTACCGTGCCGGCATAGATAGCCCCGATGGGCTGACCTCCAAGTATGTCTATGAGAGCTGCTTCGTGGCGGATGCCAACGTGAAGGTGTCCTATGCGAAGCTCGAGGTGGTAGACGAAATCCCGACTCACTACAGAACGGGTCACATCTCCATCGCTCCTGACAATTCCTACGTGATGTCTTTGAACAAGTTCTCGACAGGCCTGTTCAGCCCAACGGGCGTTGTGTTTCCGGTTAACTTCGAGATGTGGGATGCGCGGGAGAAGAGTCCGACCTACGGCAAGACCTTGAAGATTATGCCGGTGGACGGCGAGCCGCATAATGCCAAGGGCCTGATGGCTTATCTGATCAAGGATTGGACCAAGGGCGAGGCGGAGAAGGGTGGGTTGATTGATAAAAGAACTGAAGTACTTGATCCTCCTCACAGGGCATTGTCAAAAAGGTACTTTATTCCCAAGGAAAATACCCCACCGGGCGTCAAAGTTGTTGATGGCGTCAAGGAAGTACACATGAAAGCCTTCAGCTACGGCTACATTCCCCGTCAGGTGAGGGTGAACAAAGGCGATAAGGTGCGTTTGTTTGCTACCAATATCGACAAGGCGGCAGGTATCACCAAGAACCCCGATGTCACGATGGGTTTGACCATCTATGGCCCTTATGGTCAGAGATCCAATATGGATCTGCCGCGCGGAGTGACCGCAGTGCATGAGTTTACTGCGGATATTGCCGGCGAATATGAAATCTTCTGTACGCACTTCTGCGGGCCGTTGCATCTGGAAATGAGAGCAGCGTTCTTTGTTGACGATCCCAAGAAGGGGCCTTCCAACCTTGCTGTGGGCGACTATGCGGAAGCGCAAAAACTGCCTGGCTTGCTGGAAGAGGGTCAACTTACGGTTGCGGAACGCGCTAAGGGTCTGTAATTTACTCTTTAATGCACAGATGAATTAAGGGAGATCGAAAATGAAGAATGCCAAGTTGAGAATAGGCCTGATCGCAGTGACAAGTTTAGGCGTGATGTGGGGGAGTTCGTCGGCATTTGCTGCCGGAGAGAAACGCTGCACAGCCGGCGGGGTGAAGGTGGAGTGCCCGACCATAAGTGAAGCGGAAGCGAAGAAAGCGTCGGCTGATTTCTTGAAAGAAGCGGGCGATATGGAGAAAGGCCAGGGTGGCAGCACCTACGGCATCGCCCCGTTTGACTATCTGACGGGCGTGGGCAAGCGGGCCGACTCCGATACCAAAACTTTCAAAACCTCCAGCGGTTATGCGCTTAATGAGAAGCAAACTCATGCAGCAAACAAGACGGAGTTGTGGGACCGGGTGAAAAAGCCTGCATCGGACGGCGTGAATGATAAAAGCGTTTATGACCAATGGACGAACAACTGGTCTCCAAAGTTCGGTGAAACGCTGGTTGCGGGTGCCGATCCCACTCATGGGAAAACCTATTATTATTCCTATTGCATTGCCTGTCATGGCTGGCTGATGCACGGTGATGGACCCAGCGCCTCGGAACTGAACCCGCGGCCAAGGACGTTGACCCGTGGCGACTACATGCAAAAGAAGACCAACCTTGAATTATTCACGGTAATCAAGGGCGGTGGTGAGGCTGTGGCGCTTTCTTCGTCGATGCCAAATTGGGGCAACGTGCTTCAGGATCAGGACATCTGGAACATCATCGCTTTCATCCGGGCAATGCAGGATGTCCCCCCGCCGAAGAGCGTGGCGGAATATCTTAACCCTAAATCGACCTTCAAGCCGATCAAGGGTGATGTAGATGCACTGAATGCGTCGAAGAGCAAAGACTTCAAAGATGCACAGGAATTGATTGAGTCGGATATGACCGGACGTGCTCCTGGTTCTGAACTGGTAGGCGGCGGATTTGTCAAGGGCGGCAATAGGGCGGCTCCGACTGAAGTCGCAGTGAAGGTCAAGTAAAGGGTTGTCATGACGAAAGTTCACCTGTATGTTGAGGTGCATAAGTAAGCTTGTTATTTTGAATCTGTAGTAATAGATGGTTTGGGCGAGGTATATCTTGCGGATGAAAGTCCAGAGATATACCTCTCTCATTTTGTGGGCAGCAAAAAATACCTTTTTAATACTTCCGGCACTTGAACTTGCTGCATGATTCGCAAATGTGCATCGTTCTCAAAATTTAAGCAAAAGAGGCGTACTACATGACACCCCAGGTTTCTTTGGCAGTCGCCGAAGAGCTTCAACCATCGCTTGACGCCCGTTTGTATCAACGTATCCTGGTGGCACTGGATTCATCAGACCATGCCAATGCCGCCATGCGGAGCGCAGCGGAATTAGCGGGATTGATTGACGCCCCGCTCATTACCGGTTCCCATGTGTATGCCGCCAGGCTGCATGACATGCGTTTCCGCCAGATGGAAGGCGGTTTGCCTGAACAGTTCAGGCAGGAGCAGGAACTGGAGCGCCAGCGGGATGTGCATGACAGCCTGATTACCCGCGGCCTGTCGATCATCACCGACTCCTATCTCGATCAGGCGGCCAACGAATGCGGTCGGCTCGGCATCGACTTCAAGCGCTGCTCGCTGGAAGGAAAAAATTACCGGGCGCTTGCGCGGGAAACGAATTCCGGCGCGTATGACCTGCTCGTCATGGGAGCCTTGGGTCTCGGCGCCATACAGGGAAGCCGATTGGGCAGCGTCTGCAAACGGGTGGCGCGCCGCTCGGTCATCGACACGCTGGTCATCAAGGAACCTGGCCGTTCGATCAAGGATGGCCCCATCGTCGTCGCGGTGGATGGTTCAGAAAAAGCTTATGGCGGGTTGCTTACGGCAATGGCGTTAGCTAAGCACTGGCAGGTGCCAGTGAAGGTGATAGCCGCCTTTGACCCCTATTACCACTATGTCGCGTTTAACCGTATCGCCGGAGTGCTGTCCGAGGAGGCAGGCAAGGTATTCAAATTCAAGGAACAGGAAAAACTGCACGAAGAGATCATCGACTCTGGGTTGGCAAAAATATACGACGGCCACCTGGCGGTCGCGCGATCCATCGCCGGGGAATTTGGGGTAGCGATAGAGACGGAACTGCTGGCCGGCAAAGCCCACGATGCAATCGAAAAGTATGTGAAGAAAGCCAAACCGTCGTTGTTGATCGTCGGCAAGCTGGGTATCCATGCCGACGATGAACTCGATATCGGCGGCAACAGCGAACATCTGTTGGAGAACGTGGACTGCGCCATCCTGCTCAGCATGCGCGAATACCAGCCGCAAATCGACGTCGTGTCCGGTGTCACCACCTCATGGACCCATGAGGCCGAAGCCAGGATGGAGCGGGTGCCGTCGTTCGTGCGCAACATGGCGCGCATGGCCATCATGCGTTATGCGCAGGAGCACGGCCACACCGTCATCACCCAGAAGATTGTCGATGAAGCGACCGCGCAGCTCATGCCGAACCACGCGGAACAGGCCATGGAAGAAATCGTCGCGGCCTACGATGCCGGGGAACTGAAGCGCAAGCCTGAAGCGGAAGATGCAATGCGCTGGTCCCAAGAGGCGGTCTCGCTGTTGCTTACCGTCGAAGACCTTTCGGTGCGCGGCAACCTCAGCATGCGCGCCGAGAAAAAGGCCCGCCAGGAAAAATGCGCGGAGGTGGAAGCAAGGCACATCCAACCGTTCCTCGGTATTGAAATGCCGGATGAGCAGCCCTCGGCATCCGAACCTCCCGAATTACATTGGCAGGCCGCCGCGTTGGCCCGCCTGATGCGGGTGCCGGAAGGTTTCATGCGCGACCGGTGCAAGCAGAGCATCGAGAACTACGCCCGGCAAAATGACCATGCCGAAATTACCCTGGACGTGGCGGAAAACGGCCTGAAGCTTGCGCGCAACGAAATGGAAAAAACCATGAAGGGGCAAAGCGGGCAGGACTCCAAGCCTGCGCAAGGCGGTTGCCCCTTCGGCTTCGGAAAGAAGGCAAAAAACTCCCAGGATTCAGGCCGATAATGGATGCGCCCTGCACAGCTGACGCAGGCGATTTGTTTTTGCTCGCCATCAACCTGACCAAACGCTGCAATCTCGCCTGCGCCCATTGCTACATGGACGCGGAAACCATGAGGCATGGCGACAAGAATGAGCTCGCCATCGACGAGGTGCGTGGGTTGCTGGATGATATTGCGGCACGCAGCACCGAAACCATGGTCGTGCTCACCGGCGGCGAGCCGATGATGCGCGGCGATCTGGAAGAACTGGTGGCGCATGGCACCGGACGCGGCCTTGCAATGGTGGTGGGAACGAACGGCGTCGCGCTCACCGACAGGCGCGTGCAGGCGCTGAAGGCTGCCGGCGCAATGGGCGCTGGCATCAGCGTCGATTCTCTCGACCCGGAAAAGCACGACGCCTTCCGCGGGCTACCCGGCGCATGGGAAAAAACCATGGCTGGAATTGAATCCTGCAAGCGCCATGATTTGTCATTCCAGATACATTTCTCCGTCACCGAATCCAATGCCGATGAAGTCCCGGCCATGATCGATTTTGCGCGCGCTGCGGGCGCGCGGGTGTTGAACGTGTTCTTCCTGGTGTGTACCGGTCGCGGCGAATCCATGTCGGATATCAGCCCCATCACCTACGAGCGGGTGCTCAACCAACTGGTGGCGGCGCAGGAGCAAAGCCGGGACATGCTGATCCGCGCCCGCTGCGCGCCGCATTACAAGCGCATCGCCTACCAGCGCAATCCTGCATCGACGCTCACCCGCGCCGCGGGCTACGAAGGCGGCGGTTGTCTGGCGGGCATCCATTATTGCCGCATTACGCCGGAAGGCGGCGTGACGGCCTGCCCCTATATTCCAAATGAAGAAGGCAACATCCGCGACAGAAAATTCTGGGACATCTGGACTCAGTCGCCCACCTTTCAATCCTTGCGCAATCCGAAACTGCAAGGCAAATGCGGCAGTTGCGAATTCCGCATATTGTGCGGCGGCTGCCGGGCGCGGCCTCTCGCGTTGGGCGACAGCCTGATGGACACGGATCCTTGGTGCGTCCATGTGCCCGATGGGTCTGCCGTCATCGAACCGCTGATCGAACAGCCGAAGAAACTCGTCTGGAGCGAAGAGGCGGAGAAGCGCTTGTCGCGTGTTCCATCCTTCCTGCGCAAGATGGTCAGGAACCGTGCCGAAAGCTACGTGCATGAACTGGGTCTGCATATGGTGACGGAAGAACATCTGGCTGCCCTGTCCGCCAAGCGTTTCGGCAGCAACGGGCCGCCCCGTCCCGAGAAACAGCCTGACGGAAACGAATCGCTGCGCGACTTTCATATAAACGATGCGCTGCCGTGGAGCGAACAGGCTCGCGAACGTCTCGCATCCATGCCAGCCTTTCTTCGGGAGGGGGTGCGTGCGATAGCCGAGGATGTCGCACGCTCCGAAGGTCGTCTGGAAGTCAACATCAAGCTGCTGGACAGGCTGGAGTCGGAACAGCAGCCCGGTCGCAGCTTTTCATGGACTGATGAGGCGGAGCAATTACTCAAAGAGTTCCTCGCCGGAAAAGCACCTCAAGTGCGCATGTTTGTAGCGCCCGCGCTGGAAGGTGCCGCAGAAAGCTTTACCAGGAAACGGCGTGTCGCCATCGTGGAGCGCGCCGATGCGGAGGAAGCCATCGCCCAACTGACCGGTGGCGTTGAATGGGACGAAGATGCGCTGGCGCGCGTGCTGTCCGCACCCGACTTCAACCGGGCGGGCATCAAGAAGGCCGCCGAATTCAACGCGCGCAAAGAGGGCATCAAGCGCATCACTTCCAGCGACCTGACGCGCTATCGCAACAACGCCATGATGCGCGCGGTGCAGCGTATGAAGGGGTTCGGGATGCAGGAATTGAGCTTCGACGCTTACGAGATCGCGCGCGATCGTGTGCCGCGCCTCAAGGATAATCCCGAAGCAGACAAGCGTTTCGATACCATCCGCAACTTCGTTGCGGCGCGCGAGAATCCAGGCGATCTGCTGGGCCAGGATTTGCTCGGGAAAATGAAGGCGCAACTCAAGGCAAACAAGTAAAATTGGAACGATTGAAAAACAAGCAAACAGCGTAGCGATGGATAAACCTGACGTACTCATTATCGGCGGCGGCATCTCGGGACTTGCTTCCGCATGGTGGCTGGCGCGCAGCGGTCTGTCCGTCGAGGTATGGGAAGCAAACAGGCAGCCGGGCGGCAAGATCGCGAGCACCCGGCAGGACGGCTACCTGACCGAAAGCGCCGCATCCATGGTATTGAATTTCCGTCCGGAAATTGCAGAACTGGTGCGCGAGGCCGGGCTGGAACCGGCGAAGACAGCCCGCCTGCCCGCCGCCGAGGCGCGTCGTTACCTGTTGCATCAGGGACGGCTGAAGGCCATGCCCATGCGGCTTGGCGCGATGGTAGCTTCGCCGTTATGGAGCCTGCGCGGCAAATTGCGCCTGCTGGCCGAACCCTTTATTTTCTCCACCGGGCGGGACGACGAGCCGGTCAGCGAATTCATCGAACGCCGGCTTGGGCGTGAAATACTGGAAAAGGCCATGGAGCCGTTCATCGCCGGGATGCTGGCGGCGGATGCGGATCAGGCCAGCGCCGCTGCCGCCCTGCCGCGCCTCGCCGCATTGGAACGGCGCTACGGCAGCATCACTGCCGGAGTTCTGGTTAACCGCATATTGCATCGCCGCACGGCCAGCACCACCGAAGCTTTCTCCTTTCGTGGCGGCATGGGTACGCTGGTGGAGACACTGGCCAAAACGCCCGGAATCAACCTGCGCACCGGCCATGCTGCGGAAGAGCTGGTTCGCCAGCGGGACGGTTGGCGGGCTACCGCGACAACACCCCACGGGCAGCGCTCCGTGTCCGCGAGCCGCGTGATCGTGGCAACACCCGCCCCTGCGGCTGCTGCACTGGTCAATCCGGTGGATGGCGAACTGGCGGAATTGCTGCGCGGAATCGGCTATGCCAGCGTGGCTATCGTGCATGCAGGAATTGCCCGCGACGCTGTAGGGCATCCGCTGGATGGCGCCGGATTCCTGGCGCCTAAAGGGGAAAGCGCAAACCTGACGGGCAACTTGTGGATGAGCACCCTGTTCCCGGATCGGGCGCCGCCGGGAAAAGTCCTGCTGACTTCCTATCTTGGCGGCGCGCGCGCACCCCAGGTGGCGGAGTGGGACGACGAGCGACTGGTGGGCGAGGCGCTCGAAACATTGCGCCCGCTGATCGGCTTAAAGACAGATCCCGAGATGGTGCGCATCGACAGGCATCGGGAAGCGTTGCCGTTGTATCACGGCGCCTACCAGGCGCGGATGCAGGCAATCGCGGCCCGCTTGCAGCAAATCCCCGGACTCCACCTTGAGGCCAACTACAGGGGAGGGGTGTCGGTACGCGACCGCCTTGCCTGCGGGCATGCCGTGGCGAATCAAATCCTGGGTGCGCAACGGTGGGCATCCGTCGAGCGGAAGAGGCGCGAAGAAACAGAAAAGCCGGGAGAGAAAGCCGTATATCCGATGGGCTCGATGGATGCTGCAACCGAATAAAAATTTTTCAACCAGAACTAAGGAATGCAAGATGAACAAGTGCCGGGTGAGAGCAATCTCTGTCGTTCTATGTTTGAGCATGATGGCTTTTTCCAGCGCGGGATTCGCCAAAGAGCCGCTGAAGAAGGAAAGGAGCCGCTCCCATATAGAGCTCGACCCCAACAACACAGGAACATACACCGGGGAGGCGGGCAAGGACAACTACATCGGCAACTGCTCTCCCTGCCACGGAGAAACCGGGAAAGGGGATGGCCCTCTGGCTGAGACTCTCGGGGCAGGAATCAAGGCTCGCAACCTGAGCGATGCCAAACTGCTATCGGCTCGAACAGACGAGTTTCTCTTCAAGGCGATCAAATCCGGCGGCGTTGCGGTGGGGCTTTCCGAGGCGATGCCGAGCTGGAAAGAGACCTTTACCGATGCGGAGATCAGGCAAATTATTCAATATGTCAGAAACAGCCTCTGCAAGTGCAAATACAATGGCAACAAATAAAGCTGACGGAAAAGTTTGGCGCATTTTTTGCGCCGATAAATAGGCGGCATCTTATCCTCTTCCCATTTCTGATAGTTGAGAAAGGTCATGAGCGACCGCTTTCTGGCTGGCAAAATCGTATTGCGGAGTTCGGATTTGCGCCATGAACGGGCCAACAGATGGATCGCTACAGACCGTCTCCTCCTCGGCCATTGCTGTCATTGGGGCAAGTCTGCCGCAACGTCAGCAATGCTGCCTGTTGCTGACGTTGGTAGTGTCGGTCTACCACCCGTCAGGATTTCACCGCAGCGCTCGTGGCCTTAATCGCGTCGGACACTCGCATATCCGCATTCCGCCTGTGACTACACTTCTTTTGTTTTCCCAGCGCAGCAAAGAACCTGAATAGGGTCAGAGATGTTGAGTAGAACCCCGTTCAAGTTGTAACAACAACCGGCGTCTGTATTTTCGCTGCAACCGCGCTATAAAGATCAATCTCCGTTTCCGGCGCACGGATGGATACGATCAGGCTGTAGTGGGCAGGAAGGTCGTAACGCTCCAGTTTCTGGCGAGTGCGCCACCAGCCCATGGAAGGATAGACCGCAAGATAGCCTCTGCTGGCTAGGCCGGCTGCGGTGCCTTCCCATATATCCTGATGCAGCGAACCTCTATGCCGCTGCCGTTCGCCCAGACGCCAGTCTGGGTCTTTTGGATTGGTGTGCTGGTTGTCTTCTTCCAGTGCGGCGGCGGCATTGATGCGGGCGAGGAAGTCATCTTCCGATTCGAGATGATGGCGCACATCGAAACGCAAGCGGTGGGATGGGTAATGATATTTTGATGCGGAGCCGCGAGCAGACGGGTTGGGTTCAATGAAGTAGGAGAGCGTGGCGCGCATTTGTACTTTGGTTTCGCCGAGCGCTTCCAACTCATCTTTCGGCCAGGGTAGCGCGTGAAAATTCATGTCGCGAGTCTTGATTGCGCTTCCCTCTTTTTTGTAGGGATGGACGTTGTCTTCGACGATCAGCGTCAGTGAATTTGCCGCGCTCCATAATGCGCGCTCCAGATCGGGCACCCCCCAGCCGCAATGGCGGACAAGGTTGGCGTAATCGTTTTTGGTATGGAACTTGTCCGCCGGTAAATACATTTCCCGCATGGCATCTGTCCATTCGGCGGAGTGGACGATGAGCGCGCGGGTGGTTTCGGGCCGCAGTTGCGGATAGGCCGACATCAGTTGCGCAGACATGCGGGCACATAAGGCGGATGCGGCGCTGGTGGCATTGGTGGTGGTGAAAAGTTTTTCGGTGGGTTTGTAGTGAGTGGTCAGCAGGTTGAGGCTGGGCATCCCCGCTGCGCCGAGGGCATCTTTCCCGACATTGCCGCCCTCGAATACTACGTCTGGCTTCAGCGGCCATGCCGCCCTGTTCCATTCTGCCGAGGTTGTAGTGAAAGGGCTGGGGCCACCCAAAGGTGCAACCGGCTCGAGGTTGGTATCTTCGGTTTCAGTTTTTTCCGTGTATGCGCCCACCGTCAGAGCATTCCAGGCTTGACCGGGATCGTGAATCGAATTGGTCGAGAGGCTTGCGGGGTAGGTAATCCATGCGTTGTGCTCTTTGGTGTTCCCCGCAGCCAGTACGATCAAGCGAGGAAACAGGCCGCCGCCATTTGCGTCTGCCGCCAATAAGTCCACCATGGAAGACCAGGAAGAGGGGCGACCGCGATCCCGAAAATCTGTAGCCGTCACCGCCGAACTGAACACGCGCAGACGCTGCGGCGCAGCGATCTCGGGGCGGCTTACCGCTTCCGCGAACAGATTGGCGTGGAATTCGTTGTTACCCGTATTCGTTCCTTCTCCCCGCGTGAGTTTGACCGATTCCAGCAGGTGATCGAGTTGTATCGGCAGTTCCGTTTCGAGCGCATGAGCCAAGTCGCCGTAGATAGCTATTCCGGCCAAGCCCGTGCCGTGATTGCACTCGTCATCCTTGCCCCATTCCGGTTCGACCGTGTACAGGTCATCAGTCGTTAATGCAGGCGCAAGCAAAGGATGTCCACGGTTCACACCGCTATCAAGCAGGCAGATTCGTGGCACATCGTCAGCGTGAGCTGGGAAAGTTGTCCGTGCCAGCAATTCGTCTTTCCAAGCCCGCTGTTCCCCGGCATTCATTCCGTCAAACAACTCTGCTGTTACCTTGGCGCGGCGTAGCTCGGCCACACAGTTCAGCGTCATTACCGTCTGGGAGAATTGGCGTTCGGAGCCGTGCATCATCACGACTGTCCGCTCGGGAAAATCCACGCGGCTCGAGCTGACTGTGCAGCCGACTGCGGAGGACAGTTTGCGGAAATCCTCTACGACCCGTTCACGGTTACCGCGTTCTGGCAACCACACTTCCCACCAGAATGCCTCATCAGTGTTCCGGGGCAACTGATCGGGATCGTCCGTCCACAGCGCGCGCAGTTCGGCTGCGCGTATTGATTCGATGGTGTTCAGCAGCGCCTTGTGATCTATGGGGTCGCCGTTCTTGTTTTTCTTTTCTTCCAGGTATTCGGTCACGTATTTTTCAAAATGCGCGAGCTTGCCATCGGGCACGAATACATTGGCGTAGGTGTATCCATCTTCCTCGCGGATGCTCAGCAGCTCTATGTGTTGCGGTTCGTTGGCGAGGCTCTCAAATGCTAGCTCTATGTCGGGTTGGCTTTGGAACAGAATCTGCAAGCCTATGCCGCCCTCAAGCGCCATATCGTGCTGTATGGCCGCAGCTTTCTCGGCGATGGGCTTGAGTGTCTGGAGTTGCGCTTGCAGGGATGCGCCGTGTTGGGCGCGGGGCAAGTCCGGAATGGCTGGCTGATCACCGCCGCCGCCATGGGCAGTGAACGGTTTGGCTTCGGAGGTATTGGAAAGGACGAAATGCGGGCGTTTATCTTGCGCTTGATTCGTCATGGCCTGACAGTTCGTTATTGTCGTTGTCGGCGAGCTTGCCGCTGATCAATTTCCGTTCTTCCAACATGCGCACCAAATCGGCCTCCGCGACAGTATCGCGGTCATGGATGATGCTGTCCTTGATCGCCTCGTCGGCAGATCTCGAAATTTCCGCATGGCTCAAGCCCGATGCATGTGCGGCGATTTTCAGCCAGGCAAAACGCCTAGCTTGAAATCCGGCCAAGCGCGCCTTGAGTATTGAAACGATTTGCTCCTGATTGGGCAGGCCGTACTGGATCATGTCGTCAAAACGGCGGAACAGCGCATAGTCGAGGACATCCGGGTGGTTGGTCGCGGCGATAATCACGCTGTGCGATTGATCCTGTTCGATCATTTGCAGGAAACTGTTGAGCACGCGCCGGATTTCGCCGACATCGTTGGCTATCCCACGCTGCGAACCGATGGCATCGAACTCGTCGAAAAAATAGATGCCGCGCACCTCGGTAATGGCGTCGAAAACCTGCCGCAATTTGGCTGCGGTTTCGCCCATGTATTTGGTGATCAGTGCGTCGAGGCGAACCAGGAATAGCGGGATGCCCAGTTCCCCCGCAAGCGCCGCCGCTGTCATGGTTTTGCCGGTTCCAGGCGGCCCCACAAAGAGGAGCTTGCGCCGTGGCGACAAGCCGTGCTCTTTAAGCTTGGCGAAAAAGCGTTGCTCCTTGATCGTGCGCTTGAGTTTCATGGACACGCTGTCGTCGAGAATCATCTCGGACAGGCGGGTTTGGGGATAAGAAACACTGAGCAGGCCGACCAGTTCGCCGCGAGGTTTATTGAGCGCAACCGGCTTGCCCGCTACTGCCATGGTTTGGCTGCGGGACTTCGCGGCATCAATCATGTCGCGAAGTTCCTCGGCCAACTTGCCATGGCCCAGCTTGGCCTCATGCGCGGCAACCTGCATGGCAACGGACAAAAAGCGCCCCCCGTCACCCTCAATGTGTGACCTGAGAAGTGCTTTGAGTTGCTCTGCGCTCGCCATTATTTACTCCAATCCTGCTATGGGTGAATTATACGGTTTAGTGGTGGCGGGAGGGCAACAATCCGATTGGTGAGGTTCTTCCGCATTGGCAGCCATTGGAGTGAATGTAAGCGCGTGTTCGGTAATAGCCTGCCACTTTCCTGAATTTCCGCTATGAGACGCAAACCGGAAGTAGTTCAGCAGACCAGGAGTGACGGCTATGGCCGAGGAGAAGACAGTCGAGGCGCACAGCCTGAGCTTCTTCTGCTTCGGGTCGAAAGTGGCTGTTCGTAAAAGTTGAAAGCAGTCATTCTGGAAGGCTGAACTGACAGCCTGTCCGGAGGGTCGCCACTGCCATGTTAGGCCGATAACCGGTCGCGATTGTCAGCGGCCTTCGCGCAGTTTTTGCAGCTTGGCCTTGATATCCTGCATGACGGCGGCAGCGGCTTTTTCGCCTTCCAGAAACCTCAGACCACGATTACCACGCTCACTTAGTCGTCGTCCCGCTTGTGTGCCGCTTTTTTGTCACTGCCGAACGCGCCACGCCTACCAGTGATTCGAGCGCTGAATTAACAGCCTCGTTGGTCGGAAATATTTTTGCCAATTCAGGAGTGAGCAAAACCAGGTTGCTGCCTTTCTGAAAAGCAGCATAGTGTTTTCCACGAACCCCTTTCCCAAGGTCTTCACGACGATATTCAGCGCGCATTTCTTCAGTCTTCTTCATAGATTTTCCTTTCATGTTTCGTGGCCAACCGCGTGCTGATCAGTCGAATCTTGCCTCGGCGCTCGGTGTGGATCACTGCAAGAACTCTGCCTTTGCCGGACATTCCGAACGTCAGCCAGCGCGCCTCGCCGGCAGAATGGTCGGGGTCGGTAAATGTATATGCCATTGAATCTCCAAAAACCGATGCCGCCTCTTCGAAGCTGACTTTATGCTTCTTGAGGTTATGCGCAGCTTTGGCAGGGTCGGCTTCAAATTCCATGAGTCATTATTCCACGTGTTGATACTGTTGTGTGGCTGTAATTAAAGGGGCCGTGGTCGACTTAATTTATCAGCTTTGGAGAATTCTCACCATTGAGTATGTGTCGAGAACCACCGTTCAATATCCTAAAGAAGCAGACGTTCGCCGCAAACCGAATTAGATCACCCGCCACGTCTGCAAAGGCCGAGAAGCGGAAGCTTGCCGTTATTAACCTGATCGATCGCTCAGTGGCGAAACCAAAACGTTACCAAGTGCCGCTTTCGGACAGTGTAAATCCAAATTATCAGAGGCTGGTGAGCAAGAGGTGGGGTGTCAAACTGATAGGTTGCGCCAGATAAAATTTGAATTACTAGAAATCAGGGAACGATTTTTCTATCTTCTTTGTGTGAACCCGGCGCCTGCTTGTTTTTCAGCGCCAGCTCTATCGGTCTTTCCGCCAGCGGGGTCTCGGCAAAACGGATCAGTGCCTGATCGCCTTGCAATAGCTTCTTGATGTCCTTCGATCCCCAGTCGGGCTCCCAGTTGCCGACCAGCCCGTTCCAGACTTGTGTAATCGCAATTGCCTCGGCATCGGAGAACGGCTTGAAGTTTCCGCCTTTCAGGTTCATCAATTCCGTATATTTCTTCATGGAATGGGAAACGACGATGAAAGGCGGCCCGCACCGGGAGCAGTATTTGAGCATCTTTTCGGCAGGGTGGCAGGTGGTGCACCGTTCGTAGGCCAGGGTGACGGCCTCGTCGGTGGTATAGGGGAGGTAGCCACGGTACTTGGTTTCGGAAAGTATCAGCTTGCCTAACGGGTTGGGAATAAGCACAGCGCCAACCGCCGCAACGATTGCCAGAAGCAACAAACCCGCTGCCCATATATATGTTTTCATATTCTGCCCATCTTTGACGGCAGGATGCCGATCGATTGTCCCGCCGGTTTTATTTTACCCACAGTTTCTTCACCATATTCGCATCCAGCCTGGTCAGGGTATCCTTGTTCATGTCTGCAAACCGAGATATCCCCTCTTGAGTCGGCTGCGATGCCATTTGGCTTGCTCTTGCCAACGCCGGTTTCCAATTCCAGAAACGCGCCGGTTGCGGGGTTGAAAACGGCTATCCTGCTGCTTGTCAGGAGGGTGCAGAATATTTTTCCGTCGATCCCTGCGGTCAGGCCTTCAACGGCGCCGTTGTTCGGCATCGGAAAGGTCTTGAATTTTTTTGTTGCGGGGTTAAATGCCATCAAGTTGCGCCCGATGTGGCCGCCAAACCAGAGCGTTCCCGAACCGTCTATGGCGAGATCTCTCGGGGTCTCGTGGGGTTTCGGCAACGCGAATTCCTGAATCGCGCCACTCTGCGGATCCAGCCGGGCCAGCTTGTTGCCCTCGGTTTCCAGGAACCATACCGTGCCATTTTTATCCGCGACAATGCCCGCCGGGCGGCTATCCGGGGTAGGGATCGGATATTCCCGGAATTTTTCTTTCCGGGGGTCGAACATGCCGATTTTATTGCCATAAAATTCGGTAAACCAGATGTTCCCCTGAATATCCGACGCAATCCTGGAGGGGTTGCTTGCTATCGTGGGGACATCGTATTCCTTGAATGTCAGCGAGACCGGATCGAGAACGCCGATCTGGTTCGAATCCGATTCGGTAAGCCACAGCCTGCCGGAATGGTCGACCGTTATATCCGAAGGGGCGCTGGAGGGAGTGGGGATGGCGTGTTCGGAGAAAACACCCTTGGCAGGCTGGAATCCGCCGATTTTATTCAGATTCGACTCGATGAACCAGACGGTGCCGGTTTTTTCGTCGATGGCAACCCTTGTCGGCAGGGTGTATGCCGTGGGCATTTTGAATGGCTTGAAGGCATCGGCTCCCCATGACGGGGAACACAGGAGGCTGCCGAGAATTACCAGAATGACAGACGCTATTTTCACTGCATTATCCTTGCAAAAAAACAGGGTGAAGGCGCGGCTGCGCGGCTTGCAGGAAGCGGGGCAAGTCAAACAGCCAGCAAGTTTTATCGGTGCGTCGCGGCATGAAAAGTTTCATGAAGCGCACGGGGTGTACCGCTGCGGAACAAAACCTGCGCCGCAAAAAAAGTAGCCACCGCCGGGCTTATGAATGCGCGCCTTTGCGCGATTTTCTGAACAGCCACACCCCCAGGGCCGCGATGGCAATAATCGCCGCCAGCAAACCGAGCCATTTGGAACCGCTCCCATCGGGTGCCTTTCCGGAGGGGGTTTGTGGTGCATTATTCCGTTTATTGCTTTCCGCCAACGCTTCGTTGATGGAAATCATTCCCAGCCGTTTTGCTTCCGTGGCGCTTTGAGTGAACCAGAGCAGGGATCGCTTGCGGTCTATCGCCAGGGCTGCCGGCAAGCTGCCGAAACTGGGGATGTCGTATTCGTGAAGCATCGCCGTTTGCGGATTAAAGACACCCACCTTGTTTCCTTTGTATTCCAGGAACCAGACATTCCCGTTATCGTCATTCGCCAGCGCAACAGGCGAACTGCCGGGGGTGGGAATGATGACTTCGTCGAACCGTTTCAGATCGGGAGAAAACATTCCGATCCTGTTTGCCGTCACTTCCACGAACCATATCTTTCCATGCTTATCGACGGAGATTTTTCCGGGATTCGCAAACTGGGTGAGGATATCGTATTCATTGAACGTTTCCTGTTCCGGGATAAACCTCCCAATTTTGTTGGCGTTGGATTCGACGAACCAGATGTGGCCTTTCTGGTCGGCAGCCAGACCCTTCGGGTTTCCGCTGGCGGTGGGAAGGGGGTACCCCTTCAGCGCAAAAGTTTTGGGGTCGACGCGGTAGAGGTTGTTTTTATTCGCGGCGAAAAACCATATCGTGCCGCCGGCATCCACGAGCAATTCCTCGGGAACCGAATG
The DNA here is from genome assembly GCA_963828205.1 of uncultured beta proteobacterium. Classification (GTDB taxonomy): domain Bacteria; phylum Pseudomonadota; class Gammaproteobacteria; order Burkholderiales; family Gallionellaceae; genus Gallionella. Next base: position 610,608 of record CAWHDU010000003.1, on the reverse strand, counting down.
GTGCGGAATGGCGTACTTCGTAAAATATCCGTCCGCAGGCGAGAACCGCCCGATGATATTAGGCTCTTCCGCACCCTCGACCCATCGGGTGACGGTAAACCAGACGTCCCCTTCCGCCAGCGCAATATTCGAGAATCCCATCTTGCCCCAGGACGCGGGAAGGGAATGGGTCGCGAACTCTTTTTTCTCCGGGTCGTACATGACCAGCTTTTTACCGACCTTTTCCGTAAACCAGAGGCGCCCGGACGGGTCTATGGCCATCGATTGCGCCGAGCTGAGCCCTTCGGGAAGCGCCACCTCCTTGACCGGGGTCGCCGCTATGACATGGCCTTCGGCATGGCCGTGGTTGTGGACATGAGCCAGGTCTTTGGCGCTGACCGGATCCTTGGTATTGGCCGGGGCATTGACCGGGGCATTGCCATGGTCGTGCTTATCCTGCGCGCTGGCTGTCCCGCCTATGAGGGCTGCGCACAGCATCAGACCGCAACTTGCTTTCCTTAAAATACCTTTTGCATTTCCATTCATCCGGATCACCATGTCATCGTGGGCTCATAAAAATGACGCAGTTGCCAGTTGGCGTCCTTGTAAGACCCGCCCGCTTGACCCTCACTCTTTTCACCGCCCACGTTATAGCCACCGAGGTTGACCTGCCGCTGCCGTTCGGTCAGGTAGTATTCTCCCATGTTGGCAGGGGGCAAGGCTTGCCTCTCGCCCATCATGGGATTATGGCAAGACGGACAGCCTAGGGTCTTGGCGGGAGACCCGCTGGCAACAACTGCCCCCATCGGGATGGCCCAGGCAAGCACGATAAAAACGGCAATTGAAACCTTTGCGGCGGCCTTGATTCCGGCGCGGGAGTCCCTGGGTTTCCGGAAAATGACCGGCACCAGAAACAGAAAAACCACGGCGAGGAGCGGAAGCCAGAACGTGGCGACCGGCAGCCATTTGGCGTTGTCACCTGTCAGGTACCAGAAGGGCTGGAACAGGAAAAAAAGATACCACTCCGGCGCGGGGACGTAGGCGCCCTCGTCAGGCATCGGCGGCATGGCGGGATCCATGGGCACCCTGATGAAAAAGGCCAGCAACAGCAATCCCAGAAATATGATCGATACCAGCGCGCCGGCCCTTATCGCGTGTTTCGGCCAGAAAGCGTAAAACGACTGCGGGTACGGGGGGGCGTACTTCGGCTCCATGATGATTTTCGGGATGATTTCCGGGATGATTTCCGGCTCTTTATTTGTCATGATTCGGTTATCCCGGTTGAGGCTGACGGTTTATAGCGGCTTTGATATCCCATAGCGCCTCACCATTTTGAAATGAAAAGACAGGAAAACAGCAAGAATCAAAGGGATTGCCAGTATGTGGATAAAATATGCCGCATTGAGGGTAAAGGTATCGAGCAACACGGCCTTGAGGGACTCGCCCCCAATCGTCCATGTCCCGATGTAATCCATCCATATCGCAAAAGACCAATAGGATCTCCAGTCCCACGGGAGAATAAGCCCGGTTACGACCAGCAAGAACACCATCAGCAACTGGGATACCCCGGACCACCAGGTGAATTTCCTGGGGCTCTGGTAGGCTTTCAAATAAAACACGATGACCATGTGGGAAAATACGGTCGCCAGAAGTAGCGTGGATGTCCAACGGTGCATGTTCCTGAACAGCCATCCCAGGGGCACTTCGTTGCTTAAATGCGCGATACTCAGCAATGCCTTGTCGGGTTCGGGCGTATAGAAAAAGAGCATGAACACGCCGGAGACCAACTGGAGGATGATGAGGAACAGCGAAATGCCGCCAAAGCAATAAAAGAAATTTACGTGTGCCGGGATCGGTTTCCCTTTTTTTAACCGGATACGTTCCTTGATCCATTCTGCAGCCTTGGCGGCACTCATCGTTACTTGCTCCGTGGAGAGGTTTCAGGTTTGCCCGGCGGGGCGGTTTCCGGCTTGCTCGCCGCGATTGCTTCATCTTTCTGCATGCCGTAGGTATCGCCGGTAAAATCGATCTTCCAGGTATGGGTGGCGGGATCGACATTAAGGGGCAGCACCTCTTGCACCTCGAACTCGCCGCCGAAGCTGGAGGGCAGCTTATAGCTTATGGCGACCAGGGCTTGCGTTCCTTTGATCTCGGTTTTGCCAACATTTACCGAGAATTTTTCCGGATAACGCTTGATGATTTCCAAGAACTGGTTCACGTTCATGTTGGAAGTCCTGATATCGACCAGCTTGAACGCTTCGCTGGCGGTCGTCGTGCCCCCTTCCATTTTTGCCGCCGAGATTAATTCATAGAACCGTTTTGCGACGGTTTCAGGCCCATCTTCGGGCAGTGTGTTGCCGCCCGAACGGCCGCAGCCCGCTATCGCCATGGCGCAGATGAATAATATGCGGCTATAAAATTCCTTGTTACGTTGCAGGATCAAAACATTCCCCTTCCAACTGTTTGAAAATTCGTGTCAACCACAATGATTGACCGCCATGGACAGACCGCTTTTTCCTACCAGACAACTTGCGGATAAAACCAGTGTTCTACCATAAACGTATTATCTTTAAGGTTGGGGTTCTTTACCCGGTCCTTGAATGAGGCTGGAGGCAGGCCTAGCCGTTCTCCCATGGTGACGTTATGGCATGAATTGCATCCCAGGGTTGGCGATACATGGGAAACGGCATAAAGCGGGCCAAACACGGTCATTGCAGCGAGGAACACAGTCAGAAAGGCCAAGGTTTTCGCATAAATCCTTGCCCCCAGCGCTCTCCGGAAAGGCGCCATGATTTTTGCAAATGCGCTGCCATTCTCGGCGGCATGGGGGGGTTCATGCGCGGCGGGCTCGTCGCTCCTGCTCTTCCTTCCCCTGAGATAATAAGGGAATATCGCCAAAACCAGAAAAATGATTAGAGGGATATAGAAGCCGAATAATGTCGCCATGAACCCTTTGAAATATAAATAGGGTACATAAAAAATAAGAATGAACCATTCCGCCGTCGGAATGTTTTCGCCATCCAGCGGCATCGGGATGATCTCGGGGTCTTGGGAGGGCATCGGCAGGGCATATGCCAGCACGGCAATAGCCAGCAGGAACGGGATGGTGAGCGGGGTATGCTCGATGAGATACAGGGAAAGCCCGCCGGTTCTTTTTTTAATCTTGGTAAGAGCATGAATATCCATCAACACCAACGTGATGGCGGGAAGAATAATAATATGTATCACCAGCGTCCGGGTCAGGGTAAAGGCACTGATGAGGAAGTCGCTTATAGAAGGGCCGATCAAGGGAATTTCATTCACGTAATTGGGTACCATTTCCATGAACCAATAACCTCTCCATTCCCATGGCAATATGACTCCGGTGAACAGGAAGCCCAGCAAGGGCAGGTAGAGGAGAACACCGGTCAGCCACAATGTCTTGCTGTCCCGGTTAAGGTAATCTTTTCTTAAAAAGCTCCGTATGAAATGAATTATGATGGCAATAAACAGGAACAGCGCAGCCCAGCGGTGGGTGTCCCTGACCCAGGCTATCGCCCCAAGCTGGTTGTAGAGGTATTGTACGCTGGCGTAGGCTTCGTTCAGGTTGGGCACATAAAACAGTGTCAAAACCGACCCTGAAAGAAGCTGAATAATAAGGAGGAAAAGAGCAATTCCACCGAAAAAATGGTGCCAATGCGATTGTTTGATTTTCATAAATTACCCGATTGTGTGAGGCGGTACATATTTGATCTGTCAGGCAACAAAGCCAATTGATTTGAGAGAGCTATCGTGGCTTCATAAGCTGCTATTGCCGCATATGCCGGATCCGGTTTTACATGACTTGCTGGCGTTGTTTTACAGCTTTTGGACACGTTAATGAAAAGGCTAATCTCTTCAAGGTAAATCGACGCGATCCACAGCCAGCCTATTGGTTGTCATCCGGGTTTTTCCGTGCCAAGGGCATGCGCCTTACCCCGGCATGATGGCCGTGAGCAATTGACAATTGGTTGCATGAATTACTACCCCAACTCTCCACAAGGCGCTTTGCGGATATTGTGTCCTTATTGCACAAGCGCTTATGAAATGCCACGGTCAGTAGCGCACCCGTTCATTTTGCCGCACATGTTTGGCTGACGAATATTTCCCGGCTACTTAACGTCTTTGACGCAACGGAATCCGACATAGTCTTTGGCGTCATCTGGAATGCTGAGAAGGGAACTGAAAACCGTCGCATAACTGCTGTCGTCAAAAAATGACCCGCCCTTGATAATGCTATAGCGTTGATCGTAGCTGGAAGTCCATTCCCACACGTTGCCGGCCATGTCTGCGACCCCGTAGGGGCTGTTTCCTTTTTCGCAAGAACCAACTGGCGCAATCAGCGCAGTTTGCCCTTCGACGGCGGCGCTTTCCTTGGTTATACACAGCACCTTATTGAACTTGTTTCCCCAAGGGTAGATCCTTCCATCGGTACCCCGCGCGGCCTTTTCCCATTCCTGTTCCGTGGGGAGCCTCTTGTCGAGCGCTTCACAATGGGCGATGGCATCATTAAGAGAAACCATCGTTACGGGGTAATTGTCCCCCCCTTTGCCGTATTTGTGATCCAGATTGAACCTGGCGAACTGCTTGTTGGTGACTTCGTACCTATCGATCATATAGGCGGGCAGGGTGATTTCCTTGGTGGCGCCGGGCTTGCCAAAGATGAATTTGCCGGCAGGTATGGTCACCATTTCGTCATAATTTATGGCTTTTTCCTTCTTTGCGGAAGGCTGATCTGATGCTTCGCTCGCGCCAATGCTCGACATTACTGCTATCAGAATAGTCAAGAGCCCAAGGGCAACCTTACTCTCCATAAACCGATTTTTCATAATTTATTCCTTCTTTAAGTGGGCATTCCCAAGAAATTTTTATGCATATTTAATACGCTTTGCATGATAGCACACACTAATATTGACTCCAAAAATATTTGGATAATTTTGTACTTCTTTCGCTATTTTATATCCCGCAAAAAAGCCGTAATGATCTGTTGCGGAAAGCAACTGGCGTCGCGTCCCGGGTTTCATAGACAGTGTTGCGCCAAAAAATCAATTGCTGCTATCATCGGGAAATTATTAATTGATAAAGTAAATCTAATGATCGAAGTCGAAAATCTAACCAAGGAATATGGTGAGTTTCGCGCCGTTGACAATATCAGTTTCACTGTTGAAAAAGGTGAAATCCTGGGTTTCCTCGGGCCTAATGGAGCGGGAAAAACCACGGTAATGCGCATTTTGACCTGCTTTTTCCCTCCCACAAAAGGCAAGGCCATCGTGGCCGGCTATAACTGTTTTGAAGACTCCTTGAACGTACGCAAGAGGATAGGCTACCTCCCGCAGAGAGTTCCTCTTTATGAAGACATGAAGGTAAATGACTATCTTCGTTTTGTGGCGGCCATCAAGGGGACGCCTGCCAAGGAGGTTAATCGGAAGGCAGCCAAGGTCATGGATGACTGTGGCCTCAGCGACGTTTCCGGCAAGTTGATCAGCACGATCTCCGGGGGGTACAGGCAGAGGGTCGGCATTGCCCAGGCATTGGTCAATGACCCCGATGTTTTGATTCTTGACGAGCCTACGGTAGGGCTCGATCCGAAGCAGATCAAGGAGATCAGGAATCTGATCAAGGAATTGGCAGGCAAGCACACCGTTATTCTCAGCACCCATATTCTCCCGGAAGTCAGCATCCTTTGCGGCAGGGTGATCATTATCAACAAGGGGAAAGTGGTGGCGGAAGACAGGCCGGAAAACCTTGCGGCTGAAAGCGCGCAGCGAATGTTGTTGCGCATCAACGGTAATGCGCAGACGATCGAGCAGGAGCTTTCCCGTGTGGGCGGCATTAAAGGAGTCGAAAGAGAACAGGCCTCAGGCGATGGCAATGGGTTTGTTGTCGTGCTTGATGATGAAAAACAGGGAAGGCAAGGCATTCAGGCCATGATTGAAAGAAACAGATTCGAGCTTGTGGAAATGCGCCTCATGGAGGTCAGCCTGGAAGATATTTTTATCAAGCTGGTCACGAAGGAGGAGGCATGAACATCAGGAATGTCAGCCTCATCCTCAACAGGGAACTGAAATCCTATTTCGGCTCGCTTACGGTTTACATCGTGATCATCATGTTTTTGCTGATGACGGGTTATTTCTTCTACAACCTTACCGCCACCTTTTCGATCGTCAGTTATCAGGCTCAGACCGACCCAATGCTGGCAAAGCAATACCAGTTGTTGAATATCAACGAGACGGTAATAAGGCCGCTGTTCGGGACTATTGCCATTATTTTGCTGCTGATGACGCCGCTGTTGACCATGAGGCTTCTGGCCGAAGAGAAGAAGACCGGCACGATCGAACTGCTCCTGACCTTCCCGATCAATGATATTGACGTCGTACTGGGCAAGTATCTGGCCTGCCTCGTGGTCGTGCTGACCATGATATTGCTGACGGTTACTTACCCCATTTTACTTATCGTATTCGGCGAGCCGGAAGTGGTGCCGATCTGGACGGGCTATCTGGGCCTTGTTCTGCTGGGGGCGTCAGCCATTTCCCTGGGGCTTTTTACTTCATCGTTGACGGAAAACCAGATTGTCTCCGCTTCAATATCCTTTGCCATGCTGTTCTTTTTCTGGCTGATAAGCTATTCCGCCCCTCTGGTCTCCGCCGGGCTGGGCCGGTTCCTCAGTTATGTTTCGATCAACGAGCACATAGAAAGCATGTCGAAGGGGGTTGTGGATTCGGCGGACATCATTTACTACCTTTGTTTCATCGTGCTATTCCTGTTCCTTACTCTCAGGAGTCTGGAAACGAAGAGGTGGAGATAATGAAGGCTAAAGGATTGTTTGCGCCAATGGGCTTTCTGGCCGTTTTTTTTCTGGTGGCAGGGGGAATCGTCTATGCGATAACCGGCGAGATGGGCAATCTGCCATTGGCGCTGATCTGGGTAGGACTTCTGGTACTGCTGCTGTTTTTCTATATCTATTTCCCGGAAATCAGGGAATTCATCACCAAGCGTTCCACCAAGTACGCCTTTAATACGGCGATCATGAGCGCGGTGTTCCTGGTGATAATCGGGCTTATCGCCGGCATGTCGGTCAAATACAAGGTGAGGGTCGATTTGACAAAGGACAACAGATATACCCTTTCCTCGCATACCGTCAAGATATTGAAGTCGCTGGAAGAGGATGTCGAGGCCATCGCCTTCTATCGCGGCGACCAAAGGACGAGACAGGCGATGTCCGACCTGTTGAGCGAATATGCCTACCACTCGCCCAAATTCAGCTTCCGCTTTGTAGACCCGGACAGGGATCCGATAGAGACGGCAAAGTATGAAATTACGTCTTACAGGACTACGATATTAAGGCATGGCGACAAGAAAGAAATTGTCGAGGGTACCGAATCTGAAAACAGGCTCACCAATTCCCTGCTGAAGTTGCTCAGCAAGGATATCAAGGTTTTCTACTTCGTTTCCGGGCACGGCGAGAAGCGTATCGACAGCAAGGAAGAAAATGGCTACTCGTACGTCAAGGAGGCGATCGAGAGGGAAAACCACCGGGTGCGCGACCTGTCGTTGGTCAACGTGGAAAAGGTGCCGGATGATGCTGCCGTGCTGGTGGTGAGCGGTCCGGAAACGGACTATTTGCAAGCCGAGCTGGACAAGATAACGGCATTCGTCAAAAAAGGCGGACGGGCGCTCTTCATGATTGATCCCAGCGGCGGGTTGTCAAAGCTCACAAATTATCTGGGCGGATTCGGATTCGAGCTGACGAACGATCTTATTTTCGACAAGACGAGCCAGGTTTCCGGCAGCAGTATCGCCATACCCGTGGTGGTGCAATATGACAAGAATCACCCCGTTACCCGTGAATTCGGGCAGTTTACTTTTTTCCCTTTTGCCCGCTCCGTCCATATAAAAGAAGAGCCTGCCAAGGGCAGTTTCGACCTCGCCAGAACCAGCGACAAGAGTTGGGCGGTGACAAGCGATATGAAGAAGATTACCAGGGAAGATGAAGAATTCAATGCCGACAGACATAAACGCGGACCGATCAGTGTGGTGGCGGTCACCGCGGTGGAGGTAAACCTTGGGGACAATAAAGCCAAGGACATTAAAGCCGGAGACAATAAAGCCGGGGCAGAGCAGGACAGCCTTAAAACCTGGGGTAAAGTTCTGGTGGTAGGCGATTCGGACTTCGCGAGCAATAAATTCATGAAGGCGGGGAACAAGGATTTTCTCCTGAATATGCTTAACTGGCTGGCAGAAGAGCATGTTTTGATATCGGTAAGGAAAAAGGAGCCGGGCCTTACACCCCTTCTGATGACGCCCGTTCAGGGAAAAATTGTTTTCTGGCTTTCCGTGGTGATTGTGCCCTCGCTGCTGTTGGTGGCGGGCCTTGGCATAACCGCCAGAAGAAGGCGGAGCGCGTGAATTTTACCAAGAAGACGCTTTTCTGGTTCATCGTGCTGATCGCACTGGGCGGCGCGTTCTTTTTTTTCGACAAGAAAGAAGAGGCGATCAAGCAGCAAAAAGAAGAACAACTAAAACTCTTGCCCACTGCCGAGAACGACATTTCGGAATTCTGGATAAATTACATCAAGGAAAACCGTCAGATCAAGGTGGTCCGGGAGAAAGAAGAATGGAAGTTGGTGCAGCCGCTGAGCGCAAAAGGGGACGCAAAGGCGATAGAGAAGTTATTGAAGAACGTCGTCACGTCCAGAAAAGATGCGGTGCTGTTTGAGAAAGTCGAACATGCCAAGCTGGTCGAACTTGGTTTGGGCGATCCCGAAGTCGAGATGGGGATAAAATCCAAGAATGGCGAGACCGTTATCGTTTTCGGAGAAAGAGGGCCTACCAACAATGTGGCATATGCCATGTTCAAGGGAAGACCGGAGGTGTACCGCGTACATTCTGACCTCAAAAAAGAAGTAAGCAAAGATACCTATGCCTTGCGGGACAAGACCATTCTGGATTTCGATCCGACCAAGTTGAGGCGGCTCGAAATAGTCAAAAAGGGCATGAGCAGGGTGGTCATAGAGCAGAATCAGTCAAAATGGAATATGCTTGAACCCAAAACAGGGATAGCCTCCATGGCGAAAGTGCTGGAATACCTGTATGCGATAAAAAATGGGGAAATAAAAGCCTTCGCGGACGAAAATCCGGCGGATATTGCCCCTTACGGCCTCGCTTCGCCGATGTTGCAGTTGACGATATATTTAGAGCAAAAAGAGAAGCCGTATATACTCGCCATCGGCGACAAAGATCGGGCAAAAAGAGGGTATTTTGCCAAGGTTGACCAGGCGAAAAAAGTATTTGATGTCGAAGAGAGCTTGGTCGAAACTCTCATACTGAATATGGACAAATTGCTGGAGACGGATGCAGGCGCGTAAGTTATGGCCTTATTCCGGCAGCAATGAGCTTGCGCAACATCCGCCCGAATGCGTCCAGCGTGGCGGCAATAAAACGAGACCCGATCAACACTCCCATGAATACACTCTATAGCAAAATCTGCATTGCGGCCATGATGGTAACGGCGATGTCGCTGCTTTCCGGCTGTTCGGATAAAAAAGGGGCAAAGGCGCCGGAAACGGCAGCAAAAGACGAAAGACCCCTGATCATCGGCATTGTCGGACCCGAAACCGGCGAGGAAGCGAGCTACGGGTTGAGTGTAGTGGAAGGCGCTCTGGCGGCGGCCAAGCGCTTCAACGCCCAGGGTGGAATAGGAGGCAAAGAGATCAAGGTGCTCCACTATGACGATAAAGGCGATATTGCCGAGACTACCCGGGTCGTGAAGGAGCTTATCGGCCAAAAGGCCATCGCGATATTGGCGGCACCTACGGGCACGTCCACCTTCGCGCCCATCCATCTGATGAACGAGTCCAAGACCCTGTTTATCTCCGTGGGATCAAGGAGGCAACTCAAGGCAAGCGGCCCGTACGTATTTCGCACAGCCGTTCCGGATGAAACGGCAACGGACGATTTAATAAAATACGCTGTTACGGAGTTGGGGTATGTCAATTATGTATTGGTTACGGCTGCCGACAACGAGTTTTCCCTGGAATTGAGCTCGCTGTTCAAGAGGGCGCTCGATAAACATCACGGGGCGGTAAAAGTCGTGGCCGACACCTACGATTCCTTTACCGGAGGCCATAACATGAAGGCAGTGGTCGGCGAGATAAAGAAAAGCCGCGATCCCTTGCATGGAGTGATTTTCACGGGAGGCGCCAGTGAAGCCGTTCTGCTTGCCCAGGAGCTGAAAAAAGCGGGATTGAATCTTCCCATTCTCGGCGGCGAAGACCTTTTTTCGGAAGAATATCTGAAGGGTGGAGAAGCCATAAACGAAACGCTTGCCTATTCGACCTTTATTGCCAATAACAAATCGGCCAAAACGGACGAATTTATAAAAGATATTGGGAAAACCAATCCCGACCGGTTTGCTGCCTTGTCCTACGATACTTTCATGCTGGTTGCCGATGCGATCAAGAATGCGGGCTCGACCGATACGTCCCTGGTAAGAGAAGCGTTAATCAATCGGAAAGATTGCGTGGGCGTCACCGGAAAAACAAGCTTTACCCCGGAAAATATGCCGATAAAACATCCCAGCATCTGCAAGGTAAAAAAAGGCGAAAGCGGAGAAAGAGCCTTTGTGTTGATAAAGTGACAAATGCAGGTTGAAATTCCCAACGGTGAAACGTTGCGGCACAACAAGCTGGCATAGGGGATATTCTTTGGAAAATTTCAAGCGACTGATCGCGGCGGATATGGCGGCCGTGGACCGGGTGATACGCGCCCGGTTGCACTCGGAAGTGATGCTGATCAACCAGGTCGGCGAATACATCATCAACAGCGGCGGCAAGCGCCTGCGCCCGGCATTGGTGGTGCTGTCTGCCGATGCCTTCGGCTACCGTGGAGAGAACCATCATAGCCTGGCGGCAGTGGTGGAATTCATCCATACAGCCACCTTGTTGCATGACGATGTGGTGGACGAGTCCGCCATGCGCCGCGGGCGCGAGACCGCCAATGCGCTGTTCGGCAATTCCGCCAGCGTGCTGGTCGGCGATTTCCTGTATTCGCGCGCCTTCCAGATGATGGTTGAAGTGGGCGAGATGCGCGTGATGCAAACCATGGCCGACGCCACCAACACCATAGCCGAGGGCGAAGTGTTGCAGTTATTGAATTGCCACGATGCGGATGTCGATGCCGCCAATTACATGCGCGTGATCCATTGCAAAACCGCCAAACTGTTCGAGGCGGCGATGCGCCTTGGAGCGATTCTGGGCAAGGCCTCTGCGGCCAATGAAGAGGCTGTGGCAAGATACGGCATGCATCTCGGCACCGCGTTCCAGTTGATCGATGATGTGCTGGACTACTCCGCCGACGAAGCGCAGACCGGCAAACATCTCGGCGATGACCTCGCCGAAGGCAAGCCTACCCTGCCTTTGATATACGCCATGCAGCACGGCACGCCGGAACAGGCCGCCGTGGTGCGCGGCGCGATCGAACAGGGCGATGTGGGAAAGTTTGCCGAAGTGCTGCAAATCATTCATGCCACCGGCGCGCTGGATTTCACGCGCCAGCAGGCTTTGCGCGAAGCGGAGTCGGCCTGCGCGGCCATCGTTGCGCTTGCCGATTCAAAATACAAGCAATGTTTGCTAGAATTGTCGCACTTTGCCGCGACGCGGCAATTTTAAACCCCTCCCGACCTCCCCTGATAAAGGGTGGGCTGGGGAGGGGTTAGAACGGGGTGTAGCTCAGCCTGGTAGAGTACTGCGTTCGGGACGCAGGAGTCGGAGGTTCGAATCCTCTCACCCCGACCAGGCAAACCTGATAAATCAATGCATTGACGCACTTGTCGCTGGTGCGGCTTGTCTTTTCCTCGCCTCAATTGTTTCCTGGCCGCCTGGAGAAAACTGGCGCTCGTCCAATGAGCGCGAGTTGGGATGAGCCGGCTTCGATGCCTTGAAAACAGGATATGAAACCTGCTGAAACAGATTCTTTGGAGAGTTGCATGAAGATGTTCCGCATTTGCGGTTACGGCGGCGGACGCAGCGCGCTGGTATCCAAGCTCGCCGAAGAATTGAGCTTCCGGAAAGTCGGGGTCGCGGCGGTGAAGTATGCCCACAAGCCGTTCGACATGGACAAGCCGGGATCGGAGACCTGGAGCCTGCGCCAGAGCGGCTGTCGGCAGACGCTGATCGCCAACCGCGACCGCTGGGGGCTGCTGTGCGAAACGCCCGAGTTGCCGGAGCCCGATCCCATCTTGCTGGCCGGACACCTCGCGGAATGCGACCTGGTGCTGGCGATCGGTTTCGATAACGTGCCATTACCCGGACTCGAAGTGATGCGCGCCGCCAATCTTGGCGAGCCGTTGTGCAAACGCGACAAGCATATCCAGACCGTCGTTACCGACGGCGCCGCCCCGCCGGGTGTGCTGTTCAGCTTTGCGCACGACGATATCGAGAACATCGCCACACACATACTGGAGCGGGCGATATTGCTCACCCCCACGAACAGATGACACGCACAGATGGCAGGCGCAGATGACAGACTGGCTCCAGCGCATTAACATGCACCATGGCTGAGACATTCAAAATTATCCCGATCGCATCCGCCGCCGCACAAAAACCTGCTGTCGCGCAGGGTTGCAGCGTGCCGGGCCATGGGCAAGCCCTCGCCGACATCATGCAACGCCCGATGCGCGACTTGCGCATTTCGGTCACCGACCGCTGCAATCTGCGCTGCACCTATTGCATGCCGCGCGAAGTATTCGATGAAAACCATCCATTCCTGCCGCGCGCCGAGCTGCTCAGTTTTGAAGAGATCGAGCGTCTGGCCAGATCGTTCATCCAGTTGGGCGTACAGAAAATCCGTCTGACCGGCGGTGAGCCGTTGTTGCGCCGCGGCATCGAGCGGCTGATCGAATCGCTCGCCAGACTGAATACCAGCGAAGGTAAGCCCGTTGAAATCGCCTTGACCACCAATGCCGTGCTGCTGGCGCAGAAAGCCCAGTCGCTGAAGGACGCGGGCCTGGCGCGCGTTACCGCCAGCCTCGACGGATTGACCGATGAAACCTTCCGGCACATGAGCGATTCGGACGTGTCCGTTGGAACTGTGCTCGACGGCATCGCCGCAGCACAGCGCGCCGGCCTTGCGCCGGTCAAGGTCAACATGGTGGTCAAGCGCGGCGTGAACGACCATGAAATCATCCCGATGGCGGGGCATTTCCGCAACAGCGGCGTCGTGCTGCGCTTCATCGAATTCATGGATGTGGGCAGCACCAACGGCTGGCGCATGGACGACGTGGTGTCGGCGCGGGAAATTCTGGAGCAGGTCAACAGCCGCTACCCGATCCTGCAAGTCGATCCCAACTATACCGGTGAAGTTGCGGAACGTTGGCGCTACGCGGACGGCAGCGGCGAGGTTGGGGTCATTGCCTCGGTTACGCAAGCGTTCTGCCACGAATGCACCCGCGCCAGGCTGTCCACCGACGGCAAGCTCTATACCTGCCTGTTTGCCGGCAGCGGTGCGGACTTGCGCGGCCCGCTGCGTTCCGGTGCAACCGACCAGATGTTGAGCAACCTGATTGCGGGGGCGTGGAAGCTGCGCTTCGACCGTTACTCGCAGTTGCGCCATGCCGCGACGAAGATATCTCCCGGAGAAAAACCCGGGGAAAAAATAGAAATGTCCTATATCGGCGGATGATTTTCAGAGAACAAAAAAGCGCTGGATGCGCGGCAAGTAGTTTAATTTTTCTATATCCTTATTTGGAGATTTACTGATATTTCCCAGTCAGGCTTGGTCTCTTTCTTGCTCAATACCTGTGACGAAATGGCACCATGGGCACAAGTGAATAAACAATTGCTAGAGTGTCATCTGGATGATTACCAAACAGTAATCATTTTTTATAGTTTGCCACCATGCGGTAATACCTCCAGCGGACGCTGTTACTTTAGGTTGCGGGGTAGAACGCATTCTTCAGATGGATTTTCCTTTCCTTGTTTTTATAGGCAGCGCAAATGGCGCAAAATCGTGATTTCGATTGAGAAACGAACGAGATGGCATAAAACTTGCGAAACCCTAGATTGCAGCAAATTTTTCCGTTGTTCTTTATTAACCCTAGGGAGATTTTAAGCATGAAGAAAAAACTAATTGCAATCGCAGTGGTTGCTATTTTGAGCCCTGCCGTTGCTATGGCCGATATAACCGTTTTCAACGACGTTGCCGTTTATGGCCGAGTCCACGTGTCCGCAGATTCAGTAACCGGCATAGCTGCAAATGATAACAAAACAGCCCTTAACTCTGACTCATCCCGTTTTGGGGTGAAAGGCAGCAAGGAATTGGGCAATAGTGGTCTGAAAGGAATGTTCCAGCTTGAATCCGGCGTAAATGCGGTCGGCGGGAAGGTGCCTGACGGTAATGGCGGTAACGCTACCGGTCAGGTTTTTAGCAATGCACGCGATATGTACATCGGTCTGGCAGGTAATTTTGGTACCGTCAAGGCCGGACGCATGGGTGGCGCTAACCAATGGGTATACGACTCCAATCTGTTTGCCGACCAAATGGGCGATGCTGGCAACTTTAACTCCGGGCGTGGCGTTGGTGGCCGTTTAAGTAGCATTATGATTTATGAAACACCTAATATGAGCGGCCTTAAAGCTGGCTTGACCTATATTCCGGCTGCGTCGTTGGATGATGGTGCTGCGACCGGCAAGAGCAGTTACGGCATCAAGCTGGATTATGCCAACAAAGGGGCTGGCGCTCATTTAGCTTATTTTGATGTCCGCACAAACACTGCGACCGTCACTACCAAAAACATGAACACCTCTGTTGCAGGAAGCTATGATTTTGGCAGTGGCATGGTGACTGCACAGTATGTCAATAGCAAGGTTGAAATTGGCGCTGCCTCTACTACACGAAACGTCTACAATATCGGCGGCAAATTTAATGTGAGCGGCAACGGTGCGGTCAAGGCGCAGTATTCGCATGCGGGTGGTTTGACTGGCACTGCTAATTCGGGCGCCAACCAGATTGCGATTGGGTATGACCACAACCTCTTCAAAGATGTTGATGTGTATGTTGTTTATGCAAGAACAGATAACGACGCTAAAGCTGCATTCAGCGTGGACGACTATGGCCATGGCGGGAAAGCCGGTGGTTATGCCGTTGCCGGTGAAGATCCTAAGGGTTTCAGTATTGGTATGAGCTACAACTTCTGATCCTGCGTATGGGTTTCATAAATTGCCTATACTGGTAGTTGAGCAGCGTGTGAATGTTTTTGAAAACGGGCATCCAAGGATGCCCGTTTTTTTGCATATGAGAAATTCATAGTTCAGCAGGTTAGCGATGAGCAATACAAACGCCATCGACACATTGCCTCGTTCCTGCAGCTATCCTTCAATATTCTTATCTTTGCCTGTCTGGATGCTCAGTTTTTTCATTTTTTCCCAGAGGTTTTTGCGGCTAATGCCCAGGCTGACTGAGGTTTTGCCAAGATGCCATTGGTTGCGTTCCAGTGTTTGCAGGATGAATTTGCGTTCGCTGTCGCGCATGTAAGCTGCCAAATTGCCATCGCTGGAGATTTCTGCAGCATGTTTTTGGCTGGGCACGTTGTCGAAAAATGCGGCTGGCTCAAGGGCGCTCTGGGGCGACATGATGCAGGCTCTTTCGATACTGTGTTTGAGTTCGCGCAAGTTGCCGGGCCACGGGTAGCCGAGCAGGGCGCGTTCGGCGAGCGGGGTGATCAAGCGGATTTCGCCGCCGTGTTGTGCGGCACATTGGCGCAGGAATTGTTGCGTGAACCAGAGAATATCTTCCTTGCGCTCGCGCAAGGAAGGGATGCGCAAACGTATGACGTGGATGCGGTAGTACAGATCTTCGCGGAAAGTGCCTTCTTCAACCATTTTTTTAAGGTCGCGGTTTGTGGCGCAAATCAGGCGTACATCCACGGGAATCACGGTTTCGCCGCCGACGCGAACGATGAGGCGTTCCTGGATGGCGCGCAGCAGTTTGACCTGCATGGAGAGCGGCATTTCCCCGATTTCGTCAAGAAACAATGTGCCGCCATGCGCCTGCTCAAAAACGCCTTTATGGGTACGCGCCGCGCCGGTAAAGGAGCCTTTTTCATAGCCGAACAGCTCGGATTCAAGGAGGCTTTCGGTTATCGCGCCGCAGTTGACCGGTATGAATGGTTTGTCTTTTGTTCCCTCGCGGCTGTGACGGTGGATGGTCTGTGCGGCATGCTCCTTGCCGACTCCGGACTCGCCGGTGATCAGGATGATGCTGGCCAGGCGCGCCAGCCGCGGAATACTCTCTTCGATATTGCGCATGGCGGCGGAGATGCCGAGTGTATTGAGGTTCTCATCTGCTGACGGAACGGTTTGGGGGAGCCGGCAGAGCTGGCAGATTTTGTCGACCAGATGATCGAGGTCGAAAGGCTTGCTGATATAGTCCGACGCACCCTGTTTGAGCAGCCGCACCGCGCGATCGATCGACGCATAACCGGTTATGAAAATGAACGCGGGAAGTTTTTGCTTCCTGGCGAGCAGTTCTTCAAAAAGCTCTTCTCCGTTCAGGTCGGGCAGGTGGATATCGCTGATGACCAGGTCATAGTTTTTGTTGGTTATGGCGCGTAGCGCATCGGTTCCGGTGCGGTGCCAGTCAACCCGCAAACCTTCCAGCGCAAAACGGTCGCACAGCGACTCGCCCATGATTTCGTCATCCTCGACCAGGCAAAGAATGGGTTGCTTGGGTTTGCTCATGATTGTCGATCTTCCTGCAAGGGTAATTGAACGGTAAACCGGGTTTCATCTTCTTCGCTTTGTACTGTGACCAGCCCGCCCAATTGTTGCACGATCTGGTAGATCACCCACAATCCGAGACCGTTCCCAGTTTCGTTCAGGGAAGTAAACGGCTCGAACAGGTAAGCTATCTTTTCCGGCAGAATATAGGAGCCGTTGTTGCGGACATCGATGACGAGATTGCCGCCGTCGCAGTAAATATGCAGGTGGACGTCTCCATGTTCCCGCGTTGCGTTGACGGCATTCAGCAGCAGGTTGATGATGACCTGCCTCGCCAGGGTGGACGGTATCGATAGGATGCCGGCGATGCCGATATCGCGTGTGAAGTTGACGTGTTTCGCCTGCACATTGGGCTGGATCAGCGTGCAGATATCCCCTATATCGTTCCTGTCAAACGGGCGTGACTTCGCTTTTGCTTCCACCAGCAATGCTGCGACCGTTTCCTTGATCTGGATGAGTCCGCGCTCCAGAATGGAAAGGGTTTTCAGCGTGAACGAATCTTGCGCGCCATGCCGCTTGAATGTGCTGATGGTGTTGAGCATGCCGCCCAGCGGGTTGTTGATTTCGTGGGCAATGCCGGCTGCCAGACGCCCGATTGCGGCAAGCCGGTCGGACGCGATGACCTGTTGTTGCAGTTGTTCCTTTTCCCTGAGTTCGGCGAGCATGCCTTTGAAGGCTTTGCCGAGCTGCCCTATTTCATCGTTGGATTCATCGAGCCTGATTTCGCCCGATTCCGGCAGGTTGGGCGTGACGTTGCTCATCGCGTCGGAAAGCTGCAATAACGGAGCCGCCATTTTTCGCCCCCAGTACATGCCCAGCGGCAGCAATACGATGAGCACCAGCAAGGTAGTCAGGATGGCGTCCTGAGTCAGGCTGTAAAAGCGCGACGTGAATGGCGATTTGGGGTAGCTCATGACCAGTGTGCCGATCCGTAATCCGCCCGATTGGATCGGGATAAGCAGGAACAAGCCTTCGGATGTGCGCGGCTCCACAATGGCGGGGCGCGAATCGTGCAAGCCCGGCAAGGCTTTCAGTATTTCGGCAAAGCGGGGTTCGATGGCCACCGGATCGCTCAACATGGGAAAGCGATCGGGTTGAGTGGCGACGTAGATTTTGTTGGCGGCGTCGAGGATGAGAATGTATTCCGCTCCCTGATCCGCGCGATATTTCGGGACGAGGAACGGGGTATTGATAATTTCGAACGAACGCCATACGTCGTCGTGCAACATGGGTTCGACGACAGTGTCGGCGATCACGTGGCCCAGCCTGTCCGCGTTGGCGATCAGGTTGTTGCGCAGGTCCTCGATGCCGCGATAGACCAGCGTCGATGCCAATACGAAGGCCGTCACGATTACCAGTACGGTAACGCGCAAAGGTACCTTGTATTTGAGGCTAATGTTTTTGAGATGCATCTTTTTTGCTTTTCTCGACAAACCGGATCATTTCCTGGATACCGTCAAAGAGATGATCGTCGCCGTACACGAAACCATCCAGATTCAGTATGTTCAGCAGGCGCTTCCCTTCTTCGTCATGCGTCATGTGAAAAAGCACTTGCTGCATGGCGGCAATATCCTGTTTCGGTGTGGCGGTGCTTGCCACAAAAGGAGGGTGCCCAAATTGCGGGGACTTGCTCACGATCCGGGTTTTTGAAGTCAGCTCGGGATGAGATAGCGCCAGCGTGTCCCACACATAACCGTCAACCGCGCCGCCGTGGGACAAGCCGGATGCGACTGCCTCGACCACTTTGCGGTGGCTCCATGTGAAAAACGTCTTGGCAAAGAATGAGGCCGGGTTATTGCCCTGTTTCGCCAGCAGGTATTCGGTGTAGAGGTGGCCCGAATTGGAGTCGGGATCGGAAAAGGCAAAATTCTTCCAGCGCAGATCGGACAGTGATTGTGTCTGTTTGTCCGAACCCGGGACGATCAGATAAGACTGGTAGAGCGGCTGCCCCCGGTAGAGCGGTACGGCGACAAGCCGGAAGAGTTTCTTGTTGCGCACATAGGGGTAGCCGCACAGCCAGGCGAATTCCAGTTTTCCTTCGCGCAGTAAATCGACTATTTCGCGGTAATTTCCGCGTTGAACAAAAGTCACTGGTTGTGCCAATTGGCGTTGCAGATAGTCGCGCCATTCATTGATAAAGGTCGCCTGATAGTCCAGAAATACCGGAGTCAAGCCAATGCGGATCGGCGGCTTGGTTGGTTGTCCCGTCGCGTGTAATGCCTGAGAAAATGGCAAGATCTGCAGTAGAAGCAGTATGCGGATCAGAGCATTCAAATTAGCCATGGCAGTTGCTATTGGCGCAATGCGCAAGGTTGGAGTCGGCAGCAGGCTTGTTGTAAGCCATGGCATCAAGCAGTTGTTGTGAGTATTTCATATTTTCAGATATCGGACTCATGCCATGCTTTGATGGCAGGCGATTCTTGGTCAGCTTGTGGTGCATCCTTGCGTTCTCGCGCCACCTTGAGCTCACCAAACAAAAAATTGTCAAAGGCGGTTACGCTGTCGGCCTTTGTCCATACGCCGACGCTGCCGGTGCCACTGATATGAGTGTCTTCGATGTTAATGTGGCTTTCCCCATTCAGCAGGACACGTATTCGTTTGCCGGTAAATTCGACGCGTAGGGTGCTCCATTGTCCGTGAGGCACTTGGGCATTCGCAGACTTGAGCATGCGACGCACTCCTCGCTCCATGTAGTACAGGGAGACATTGTTCTCAAGGGCATTGGCGCGTGCCACATAGTAATTCTCGCTGTCCTTCCAGCGCCAAACGAGCCCCCCGGCTTGATCCTCCCGACCATTCAAGGGTATGAACATGGACTCGACAAAACCATCGGCAAGTACGGCATCACTTTTCACACACCATGGGAAGGCACCGTTGCCGGATTGGGTCAGAACGTTGGGTTTGCTCGGTGCTGTAGCATCTGCCTGTACGGACCACACCGGTGCGCCGTGGCCTGTTACGCCACATGACCAACCGCGAGGCATCTTTCCAGCTATGTCTTGGTCGAATCCCTCGGCCAGTGCAGAGGAAATAGTGGATGCGGATGTGATGATTAGCGCAGCGAACAGAAGAGCTTGATTGCAAGCGAATCCAGACATACAGGTACCATGTGAACAATGAATCGCAGTTAAATTAGCCATGGCAGTTGCCGATGGCGCAATGCGCAATGCCGGAGCCGGGCGTACATGAATCGGCGGTAGCCGCTTCACCGCAGGCGCGGCAGGCGGGGTCTTTGCTCAACGCGCTGCGCATGATGTGCATGTCCAGCGCGTTGACCGTCAGCAGCTTGCTGCTCAAGCCACGCTCTATCCCCATCAGTAACTTGAGGGTTTCTGCTGCCTGTAGTGTGCCGATGAGTCCTACCAGCGGCGCGAATACTCCGGTGGTTGCACAGCGCAATTCGGCGGCCTGGCTGTCTTCCGGAAACAGGCAGTTGTAACAGGGTGTATCCGTGCGGCGAAAATCGAATACCGAAACCTGCCCGTCAAATTGAATCGCCGCACCCGAGACCAGCGGTTTTCGTTGAGCCAGGCAAGCGCGGTTGATGGCATAGCGCGTGGCGAAATTATCGCTGCAATCCAGCACCACATTGGCTTGCGCGACCAGATCGCGTAATTGCGCTTCATCGGCGCGCACCGGCAGGGCAATGCACTCGATTTCGGGGTTGATGTCGTTCAACATGGCCTGTGCGGATGCGACTTTGGGTTGGCCGACTGATGAGGTTCGATGGATGATCTGGCGCTGCAGATTGCTGAAATCCACAGTGTCATGATCGCACAAGGTTACCTGACCTACTCCGCTGGAGGCGAGATACAGTGCGGCAGGTGAACCGAGTCCGCCAAGCCCGATGATAAGCGCCCTAGCATCAAGCAGATGTTGCTGCCCCTCAATGCCAATTTCCGGCAGCAGAATGTGCCGGCTATAGCGCAGAAGTTGTTCGTCATTCATGTGAGTATTCCATATGGCATATTTTCCTAAGAGTCTGTTTTCTTGGGTGCGGGCAACTTGAGGTGCAGCAAGGTGAAGTGTAGGTTGAAAGTTGCCTTATGGGGAATGCACGTGCAACTCCGCAATAACTATACCACCTATACAAAATTGGATAGAAACAGTGCGATAGGTAAGTATCAAAGACAAGCTCACACATGCAAAGTTGCTATGTATTACCAAGTGGTAATTACTGGATTGTAATGGTGCGGTTAAAGGGTAATATTTGTTAAGAATATATTATTCACATAAACCTTGAATTGCAATTAAATCCAATTGGATAGCATTATTGGCACGAGAAATGCGTAAAAGATATTCAAAAGTTGTGGCAAGCCCAATTGCGTTTGGCCATTTGAGGATATGGTCGATTTTTCATCCTCAATCTCAAAGAGGAAATGGGGTGAGGGTTTGGTGCAGCCGATGACTTGAACAATGCTTGGGAGGGAATTAAGGGTATGCCTTAATACCATATTTAGACCATGGTTGATTCAATCGGAGGTTCTCAGGGTTGGTTTGGCACCGTGGTGAAAGCCCCAAGGCCGTGCCGAATGACAAGTTATAGTGGCGTTGAAGGCAATTGGGAGATGCATCTCGCTGCCGCCAAGGAAAATTGCGTTACATTTACAGTGATGGCTTGCATTGCAAGATGCATCTGGTAATGGCCTCTTGGGGTGCCCGGGAAGCGTCAAGAAGCATGATGGTAGTGTCACCAAGAGATCTTTGCATGTGCGGTGGGGATGTAGCGCACCCCGCTTGCGCAGGCTTAGGTAGTAGCATTATAAGAGAGTAGAGAGCAAAGAGCGTTGGCAGCCCGGCACGTACTTCGACGCGCCGGGCTGTTTTTTTGATAAAGATGAAAATGGCAACTGTCTTACAGCATGTTCAAATGCTGCAACAGAATTTTCAAGCGAAGATTTGATTGTTGACGCTTGGTTGGCTACTTTGGATAAGGGCTAGCTGCTTTTTTTAGGGATTAGAATCCCTGTATCCAATATCCAAGTTTTGACCGGATTCCGATTGATGCAGGCGGAAAAAATATTGTGTTCGGTAACGTGATGCATTGTGGCTTGTTATCGGATCGTAAGCGCCCCCGTTAAGTCGCTTTGAGCGGTTCACAAAATAAAGCCCCGATTTTGCCGGGGGATACTTACTCGATATACTATGTAATGGTAGAACTGGAATTGCAATACAAGAAACTGCGCGAAGGCTACCCCCTCGGCCTACGGGAAGATGCCTGTTTGGCTCTGCTTTCACCGCGCTATGCCACCTGCCGCGCCTGTGAGGATATATGTCCGATTCAGGCGATCCGTGTGGGCGAAACCGCCTTGGTGCTGGCGGAGTCATGCTTGAATTGCGGCCGTTGCGCGGCTGTGTGTCCCATGGAGGCACTGGACATCCCTAGTTTCATGATATCCGATATAAAGCAAGGTGTCGCAAATTCAGTAGCTGTGGATTGCTGGAAAGTTCCCCGGATTAATTCGCCCGATGGGGTTATACGCATACCCTGCCTTGGAGGGATGAGTGCCGGGCGCATCGCCGATCTGGCGGTGTCTGCGGGTCATCGTCCTGTAGTGCTGCTGGATCGGGGGTGGTGTATCCTGTGTCGCGCCGGGGATTGCTTCGTCCATCCCGCATCCGGCGCGCTGGAAGTGGTTCGGGGTCTGCTGGAGAAGGCGGGTATGGCAGCCAGCGAGTTGCCACGGCTTGAACACATGCCTCTGCCTTTGAAATACATGCCTGCCGAGATACCGGATATTGTCGCGCAGCAGCAGTTATCACGGAGAGCATTCTTCGGCGCATTGTTTAGTAAGTCTGCAGTTGCCATCGACCAGGTGAAGCATCTGACATCACAATCCGAGTTGCGGCGCAGGCGCGGTTTCGAGCGTGAACCTGTGTCTTCGCAGGAAAGAAACCGCTTGCTGCTTGGCATTCAACGGGTTGCCAAGAATACAGGGCAGCCTCTGCCGACGGAGCTATTTTATCGGCTGGAAATGTCCGATGCCTGCCGCAATCACCTTCTTTGCGCCAAGATATGTCCAACCGGGGCGCTGGATATCTACGAGGAAAAAAACTGTTCGGGGTTGATATTTGACAGTATTTCCTGCATCGGCTGCGGGCATTGCGTTACCGTATGCCCAAACGATGCTATTCAATTGTTACCAAATGGAAGCAATTGGGTATCGACAGAAGCTGTGAAGCTGACCCGGTTCGATGATCAGGAATGCCCGGATTGCGGTCAGGGCTACCCGTCGCACAACAGCGAAGATGTGTGCCCTCAGTGTGCCAAGCGGCGCCATTTGGCAGCATCGGCGTTTCGTGATCTGTTCGGTAGTCGCGAATGACGGATGCGTGGCATGTAATTTGCATGATACGTTTCCTAGTAGTTTCCGTCTTGATAGCCCGGTCTGATACGGATCGAATTATTGGACATTATTTCAACCCCTAGGAGGATTACGGAATGAACATTCTGAAGGCCAAGATTACCCGGCGCAGCTTCTTGCAGATTACCGGGGCAACCGGAGCCGCCGGAGCGGTGTCATTGGGCAGCGGCAAGCTCGGTGGGTATTTAACACTGTCCGAGGCGCATGCGGCAGCGCCTGAGGCGTCCAGCGGCACCGTTGTGACCAAAGGCATCTGCGGGCAGTGCCCGGCCCGTTGCGGTATCGACGTTTACACCACCAACGGTCGCATTCATGCCATTTACGGCAACAACGACCATCCCATCGCCAACGGCAAGGGATGCCCGAAGATGCATCTGGGCACTTACATGGTTTACGACCCGGATCGCTTCAAGGTGCCCATGAAGCGCACCAACCCCAATAAGGGACCCAACGAAGACCCGAAATTCGTGCCGATCTCTTGGGACGAGGCTTACAAAGTAGTTGCAGACCGTTTGAATGCCTTGCGCGACAAGGGCGAGTCTCACCGTTTCGGCCTGTTTTTCGGGCGCGGCTGGGGCGCCTCCGACGTGGGTGTCAATATTGTCGAATTCGGCAAGCTGTACGGGTCGCCCAACGCGCCCATCGGCCATTCCTCCATCTGTTCAGACGGCTCGGTGCTGGCCAAGCAGTGTACCGATGGCAATGCTTCCTACAGTTCCTACGATTACCGCAACGCCAACTACCTGCTGATGTTCGGGTGCAACTACTTGGAAGCCTTCCGGCCTTACAACAACAACCTGCAGCAGTGGGGTTACATGCGTGGCGTAAAAACACCCAAGACCCGCGTCACCTACGTGGATATCCACATGAACCAGACGGCGGCTGCGGCCGACCGGGCACTGCTGATCAAACCTGGTACCGACGGCGCCTTGGCGCTGGCGATTGCCCACGTGATCCTGACCGAGGGTTTGTGGGATAAAGCCTTTGTAGGTAATTTCAAGGATGGCGCAAACCAGTTCAAGGCGGGGGAAGTGCTCGATGCTAAGAGTTTTAATGAGAAATGGGTCAGCGGCCTCATCCAATGGTGGAACACGGAGCTCAAAGACCGTACTCCCAAATGGGCGGAAGGGGTTACCACCATTCCGGCGGATCTCATCATCAAGACCGCAAGGGAATTTGGCACTACCCGCCCGGCCATCGCCCTGTTCGAGCGCGGCGCGCATACTCACAGCAACGGCGTGTTGAACGGCATGGCGATTCACTCGCTGAACGCCTTGGTGGGAGCCATGTTCGCCGAAGGTGGCCTGGGTTACCAGATGGGGCCGGCTTACGGTGCTGCGCCAGCCAAATCCGATGACTACATGGACGAATATGCCAAGAGCGGCCTTCACACGAAGGCCAAGCGCATCGACCTGAAGGGTGATGAGTCTGGCTACCTGATGGCGAAGAACATGATCCAGGAAGTGGGTAAGAACCATCTTTCCGGCGCGGCCGGATACAAGCTGGATACGGCTTTGTTCTACATGACCAACCCTGCATTCTCGACCCCCAATGCCACCAAGGAGTGGACCGAGGCGATGAAGACCATGTTTGTCATCGATACCTCGCCTTTCCCGAGCGAGACCGCCATGATGGCCGACATTGTTCTGCCCGATAATACCTATCTCGAACGCTGGCAGGATGCGCCCACCTATCCGTTCCAAGGTTGGCCACTGGCACAGATTCGGGTGCCCGCCATCAAGCCGGTACACGACACCAGGACTTTTGCCGACTCGCTGATCGCCATCGGCAGCCTCATCAAAGGCCCTACCAGCGAGTATTTCAAGAAACTGGTCAGCGCCGAGAATATCGTGCGCCACATGGGCAAGGGCTTTGAAGCCAATCCGGGTGACAACGGCGTCAACAGCTTCGATACTTGGGTCAAGAAGGGCGCTTGGTTCAAGAAGCCCTATCATTGGCGCCAAGTGCGCGGCGATTTCTTCGAGTGGGACGGCAAGGGATGGAACAAGCCCATGAGCGCTGCAGACGTGAAGGAGAAGCTTTTCAAGACCGACTCGGGTAAGTTCGAGTTCGTGTCCTCCTATATGGAGCACAAGAAGGACTGGATTCTCAAGGCCACGGGCCGTTCGGCAGAGAAATATAACATGCCCCACTGGGAAGAGCCCAAGCATACCGGCGGCGGCGACCTGCACATGATCACACCCAAGACCGCGATGCACGCGGAAGGCCGCACGGCCAACATCCCGCATGCCATCGCATTGTTCCAGCCGGCAAATGGCGGCAAGAAACAGGCGCTGTGCGAAGTTCATCCGAGCGTAGCCAAAGCCAAGGGGATCAAGGACGGCGACCGCATCAAAATCAAGTCGTCTTCGGGCGAGATATTTGCCATAGCGCGCGTCACCGAGCTAACTCGTCCGGACACTATCGTGTTGCCTTTCGAGCACGGGCATTGGGCGTGGGGCCGCTGGGCCAAGGGGCGCGGCTCGCATGTGGACGAAATCCTGCCGCAACAGTCCGATCGCATTTCCGGTATGTGCAATTTCTACACCAGTAAGGTGTCGATTGAACGCGCCTAACTGATCTAAGGAGACAAGCAAATGGCTAAATGGGGAATGGTAATTGACCTGGAAAAATGCACTGGATGCCAGGCGTGCAGCACCGCCTGCCAGATGGAGAACAACCGTCTGCCCGGTGAGAACTACCAGGATGTGTTGTATTACACCGAAGGCAAGCAGCCTACGCCGACATTGAAGTGGTTTCCGCGGCCCTGCATGCATTGCGAGGAACCCTCCTGCATGCATGTGTGCCCGACCAAGGCGACATTCAAGACCGAGGACGGTGTGGTGCTGATCGATTGGAACAGGTGCATCGGCTGCAAGTACTGCATGATCGCATGCCCCTACGGCGTACGTTTCTATACGGACGAGAAGCCGCTGATCGAACCCAATATCAAGGACGTGTTCAAGGGCGAGGGCGATCTCTCATGGAATCCGCCTTACAAGGGGCCGCAGCAGGACAACAGTCATGGGGTAGGCATTCAGCCCAATGGCGTGGTGTCCAAGTGTACCTTCTGCTACCACAAAATCAGCAAAGCCCCTGCGGGCACCTCCGATCTCAGCAACGAGAACGAGGCACTGCGCGAATTCGTGCCAGCTTGTGTGCGCACCTGTGCACCACGGCCCGCTACTTCGGCGACCTCGACAATCCCAACTCCGAGGTCAGCCGCATCATCTCGTCCAAGAAGGGTACGCGTTTGCTGGAGCACACGGGCAACAAACCTCAGGTGTACTACGTTAGCGGTGCCGGTGCGGCTGGCGGTGCTGTGCCCAGCGGTCGTCATGGCATCAACAAGGTTTAAGGAGAAAATACGATGACTACGCAAGTTGAAGTAAAAGGATCGGTTAATACGATCATGATGGCGGGCATTGCCGGGCTGGTCATCAGCCTGGGCATCGCTCTCTCCAGCCTGATGTCTCAGGGGCATGCCGCATTTAACACCGGCAGTTCAGGCGTGACCTGGGGTCTGCCCGTGGTGACGTACGTGTTCTTCGTGCTTACCTCCACGGGTTTGACGTTCGTGGCTTCCCTCGCCATGGTGTTCGGGTTCAAGGAGTTTTACCCGATCGCCAAGCGCTGCATCTGGGTGGCGGTGGTGACGTTGATCGCAGGCTTCGCTTCCCTGGCGCTGGAATTGGGTCACCCGTTCCGCATGCTGTGGGCCATTCCCACGGGGTTCCAGTTTCTGTCGCCGCTTAACTGGATGGGCATATTCTACGCGGCCTATCTGGTGCTGTTGCTGCTCAAGTTCCAGAAAGTGAATGCCAACGACTGGGATAGTTCCGGCAGCCGCACTTTGGGTATTGCCTCCTTTGTCGCCGTGGTCGTCGCCCACGGCACCCTGGGCGGCGTGTTTGGCGCCATGGTCATGCGTCCGATGTGGTACGGCCCGATGATCCCCATCTACTTCCTGCTGACAGCGGCGGTATCGGGAGCCGCCTTCGCGGTGCTGATCACTTACCTCACATATGGCAGCGAGAGCTCCATGCCTGCCAAGGTGAAGAGCCTGATGACCGGTTCCATGCCCAAGGTGTTCGCGGCGGTTCTGGCCGTCGTTATCCTGGCAGTGCTCTCCCGCACGGTGATCGGCCTGTGGACCAATGCGGACGGGATGCAGGTGTGGGATCACATCGTGTCTTCGCCCTGGTACTGGATCGAGTTGGCGCTTATGGTGGCAGCGTTCTTCATGCTCATGAAGGGCAGCGCTTTCCTGCCCTCCATCATGGTCATCATTTCGTTGTTCATCGGACGATACGAGTTCGTCATCTCCGGCCAACTGGTGCCATTATTCAAGGGTTCCTGGGTGCCGGGGCTGATCGACTACACGCCGTCGATGACCGAGTGGATGATCACGTTCCTGGCATTTTCCATCGCCTTTGCCGGCTGGGCGCTGGGCGAGAAAAAGCTGAACCTTTCGGCAGAGCCGGAAGCCAAGAGCTGATCTGAAGCGCATTTCCTCCCCTTCTTATACGGACGGAGAGTTGCCGGATGGGTTTAATCCTCCCCCCATCCGGCTTTTTTATGGCCCGGAATATGAAACATGTGCCGGAGCTGCCGGATGGCATCCGGGATGCTGTAGAATCAATTTCCGCAAAGAAAGCGCCAAAATGAACGACATGAGCGAGCCGAAAATTTCCCTGCAAGACAAATCCGATTTTTACCTGATTTTGGCGAGGGTATTCATGACACCCCAGAATCGGGAGAGTTATCAGGCTATGAAGGAATACCTGGCAGATGACCTGGCGGACATCGATCAAACGCTGGGCTATGGCCTGGATTCATTCCTGGAAGCCTATCGGGGCGAAATGGCAAAAATACCCAGCCATGAAGACCTGCTGATTATTTACAGCCGGATTTTTCTGCAACCGCCCCGCGAGGCGAAGATCAACTCCGGGGTATATCTGGATGGCGCCTTCATGGGCGGCACCGTAGATGAAATGTCAGCGTATTACCTCAAGTATGGCTTGGCCCGTGGAGACCATTTCAAGGATTTGCCGGATCATGTTTCTGTGCAACTGGAGTTTGTTTCCTATCTTTATGCGCGGGCCAATGAGGCTCTTCAGTCCGGTACGCCTGATGCCTGGGCTGAAGCGGGTGCCGGGCATTACCTGTTCCAGTTTGTTCGCCGCTGGCTACCCAGATTCCACGCCGACCTTGAAAAAACCACCCGGGAACTGGGAGAAATCGGCCTCCCGGCCAACCCCTACTTGCCGCTGGT
This sequence comes from uncultured beta proteobacterium, assembly GCA_963828205.1. Taxonomy (GTDB): domain Bacteria; phylum Pseudomonadota; class Gammaproteobacteria; order Burkholderiales; family Gallionellaceae; genus Gallionella. Next base: position 582,199 of record CAWHDU010000003.1, on the reverse strand, counting down.
TTCCATGCTGGCTTCCGCGATGGAACGGGACGCAGTGGCCAATCAGGCATGGGTTGAGGAAAAAAGCCGCGCCGAAAAGGCCATGGATAAAGCACGCGCCAACTATGCGGCGCGCGGCATTACAGCGGAAGACATGGCAGAAATGGAACGCAAGCTCAAGGAAAAGGGTCTGAGCACGGAACACCTGAAAATTCCGGTGGGAAGCCGCGACGAAGAAATGGGCTGGATCGCCAAGACGCCGCCCGATCCACGGCGCAAGTGAGGGATGGGGCGACTGCGAATAGCCGCCTTGCTTTTGTCGGGCTGGTTGGGCGTATCCCCGGTCTGTGCCGACATCGACACTTCAGAGTATGAACTGAAAAGCTCGATTCGTTCCGAAAAGGAACGCCAGCGCATGAAAACCCTGCTGGAGTCCGAGAAAAAAATCGAGGACGAGCGACGCCGGCTGGAAGATACGGCTGAAGCCAAGCGTCTTGCCGAACAAAAGGCGGCTTGGGATGCGTTGCCATACGCTGTCAGGGTGACCGCAACGCGCTGTACAGCCTGCCATATTGAGGATAATTTCACAAAACAGCGGCATAACCGCATCGGATGGGAACTGGTCGTGTTGCGTATGCAGCACTTGAACGATTTAAAGCTCGACGAGGGCGAGCGGAGCGTTATTGCGGCACATCTGGCGCAGGAATATCCGGTGGCTGGAATTGATGCAGCCATAGAGACACTCATGCAGGTTATGGGGATATTTTCACCCGTTGGACTCTGGCTGGCTTGGCATGGTGCTCGCACGGGGCGATGGCGGATGTGGACGCATAGGCAGGATACTGATTCCACTAACGCTATCCCACATCAGTCAGCGGAAACCAAAATGGACAAAAATTTATACGAGAAGCATGATGATGCGAATCACTCAGGGTAGTCAAGTGACGGTGCGGTGCAGGGTGATGGATGACGCGGGTACGCTGCTGGACGATGGTCACAAACCTTTCACTTTTGTCTGCGGCAAAGGGCAGGCTATCGCGGGGCTGGAAAGGATGTTGGAAGGAAAGGAAAGCGGTCACCGGGGGACGTTTGATGTCGCACCCGAGGGCGCTTATGGCGTTCATCGCCCGGAGTTGATTTTCGAGACCATGCGCGAAAATCTGCCGGAAGGTATGGATATTCAACCTGGCATGAACCTGACACCGGGAGGTTCCGATGGACGCTTCCAACTAAAGGTGGTTTCGCTTACGGAGCGCGGTGCTGTGCTGGATGGTAACCATCCCCTAGCGGGTAGGCGCCTCAGCTTTGAAGTGGAAGTCATTAGTGTGGAAAGTACAGATGCGAAGGCGTGATGTGCGCAAGATTTTTCTGACTGGTTTTTTCTGGGCGGCCAGCGCGATGGCAGGTGAAAATACTCCGGCAGTCAGCGATGTCGGTGCAATTTCCTCCGTCAGGATAGGCGTGATTGAAGTGTCAAAGGATGTTATACAGGTAACCAGTTCGGACAATGGAACTGCACCCATACAGCAGCGCAAAATAAATGAACCCCTGTTCCCGCGCAAGAAGAAGGCCGCGCAAACTCCTGCACCAATGCTGGATGAGAAAAATTTGGGTCTCGGGTGCGCCAAGCCCTGATTTTACACATGTGGGACATTCATATCCCGTGATTTGCGTCGGCTCGTGGTGGAGAAAACCGTTTTTATTTAAGTGCAGGAAATAGACTGCCCAAGCCAGCACACCGATGCGCGATGAATCACACCCCTTCGATGCTTCATTATTAGATTATTAATTGCGTAACTGATTAACGAGATGAACCTGTTCGGACGCTATCTCACGATCTGGGTCGCGCTGTGCATCGTCGCCGGGGTGCTGCTCGGGCAATTCCTGCCGGGCGTGTTTCAGGCCATCGCCAGCCTGGAAGTCGCCAGGGTCAACATCCCGGTCGGTGTGCTGGTGTGGGTGATGATCATCCCGATGCTGCTGAAGATCGACTTCGGCGCGCTGCATCAGGTGAAGCAGCATTGGCGCGGCATCGGCGTCACGCTGTTCATCAACTGGGCGGTAAAGCCGTTCTCGATGGCCTTCCTCGGCTGGTTGTTCATCCGCCAGTTGTTCGCCGGTTACCTGCCGCAGGAACAGCTCGACAGCTATATCGCCGGGCTGATCTTGCTGGCCGCCGCGCCCTGCACCGCGATGGTGTTCGTGTGGAGCAACCTGGTGAAAGGCGATCCCTATTTCACGCTGTCGCAGGTGGCGCTCAACGACATCATCATGATCTTCGCCTTCGCGCCGCTGGTGGCGTTGCTGCTGGGCATCGCCAGCATCGCCGTGCCGTGGGACACGCTGTTCGTCTCGGTGATTTTTTACATCGTGATCCCGGTCGTCATCGCGCAACTGCTGCGCCGCCGCCTGCTGGCAAGGGGCGAAGGCGCATTCAAGCAGGTTATGGAACACATCGCGCCGTATTCGATGGGCGCGCTGCTCGCGACGCTGGTGCTGCTGTTCGCGCTGCAGGGCGAGGCCATCGTCGCGCAGCCGCTGGTGATCGCGATGCTGGCCGTGCCGATCCTGATCCAGGTATTGTTCAATTCCGGGCTGGCCTACTGGCTGAACCGGCGCCTCGGCGTGGCGTACTGCGTCGCCGCTCCGTCGGCGCTGATCGGCGCGAGCAACTTCTTCGAGCTGGCGGTGGCCGCTGCCATCAGCCTGTTCGGCTTCCAGTCCGGTGCGGCGCTGGCCACCGTGGTCGGCGTGCTGATCGAGGTGCCGGTGATGCTGCTGGTGGTGAAAATCGCCAATGCTACGCAGGGCTGGTATAACAAAACACCAAGGAAATAATGCTCGAATTTGTGCTTTCCCCGTGTGTATGCCGAAATTCAGAAAAAATCAGGTACTCACCGTTCCAAGCGGCCACCCCTGTTTTGAATTAGAATTTCAACGTGAATTTTCCGGCACAAACCAGCAGGTATTCAAATGTATGAATTGACTCATTTTTCAGATGCAGGCCGCGCGCGCATGGTGGATGTTTCGGCAAAATCGGACACCCGGCGCGTCGCGATCGCCAGCGGCATTCTACGCATGCAACCCGCGACGCTGGAGCGTATTAGCGCGGGCAAGATCGCCAAGGGCGACGTGCTGACGGTGGCCGATGTCGGCGCGGTCATGGCGGCGAAGCGCGCCTCCGACATGATTCCGATGTGCCATCCCGTCGCGTTGACCGGCGTGGAAACCGAGTTCAGCGAGATTGCCGAGCGAGACGCCAGCGGCTGCGTGGGCATCCGGGTCGTCGCCACGGCAGGCTGCACCGGCCAGACCGGCGTCGAGATGGAGGCGTTGTGTGCCGCCAGCGTGGCGCTGCTGACCATCTACGATATGTGCAAGGCGATCGACCGGGGCATGCGCATCGAGTGCGTGCAACTGGAGGAAAAGCGCGGCGGCAAGAGCGGGGTTTGGAAACGGTGAGAAGTAACCTGATGCGTTGCGTGTTAATTACGAAACATATTGAACAACCTCGTAGGGCGGATGAGCCGCAGGCGTTATCCGCCGAATGAAATAACATACGGCGGAAGGCGCTACGCTTTTCCGCCCTACATCAGTGCGGGTTCAGGCTCAAATTTTAAGGAAACAGGATGATCAGAGTGTTGTTCTTCGGGCCGGTTGCCGAGCGCATCGGCAGCAACCAGGTGCCGGTTGTATTCCGCCACGGCATCCGCCTGCAGGACGTGCGCGACGAGCTCGCGGCACAATACCCGCAGGCCTTCGAGATCGTCTGCTTCGCCGCGGCCAACGGCGAGCATGTGCGTGACCTGTCGCTGCCGCTCGCGGACAACAGCGAAGTGGCCTTCATGGCAAAGTTTTCGGGGGGGTAGGATGAAAGCGGCAGTCAGGATTCAGCAGGAAGATTTTTCCCAGGACGAGGAAATCCGGGCATTGCAAGCCAGCTCGAAACGCATGGGCGGCATCGCCACTTTCCTCGGCTGCGCGCGCGATTTTTCGGAAGGGCACGAGGTATCGGAAATCAGCTTCGATGCCTATGGCAGCATGGCGCTGTCGGAGCTGGAGAAATTGCGCAGCGATGCGATCGAGAAATACGGCCTGCTGGACGCGCGCATCGTGCATCGCGTCGGTACGGTCAAGGGCGGCGAGAACATCGTATTCATCGCGGCGGGGGCGGAGCACCGCGTCGCCGCTTTGGAAGCCTGCCGCTGGATGATCGACGAGCTGAAACAGCGCGTGCCGATCTGGAAAAAAGAGATCACGCCGCAGGGCGATGCATGGGTAACGCCGCATCCATGAAAAACCGTCTTAAAAATTGCTGCGGAGTGCGTCTGATGGAACTACTAGCCATTCCACTAGGTTGCCAAAATACAGCAGCCAAGTGGCTGGTTATGCGGCGTTGCGCGGTACTCGAAATCCTCATGTACTCTATGTACATTCCGGTTTCTGCGTTCCGTGCGTCTTGCATCCATCCCCCCTCGCGAATTTTTAAAACGGTTTTTTAGAGGTTCACTATATGCAGTGCTGTTATATAGGTCTTTGATCCATGTCGAACGTATTTACCGTTGTCGGGCATTCCGGTTCTGGCAAGACCACGCTGGTCGAAAAACTGCTGCGCGAACTGACGGCCAAGGGGCTGCGCGTGGCGACCATCAAGCATGCGCATCACAAGGTAGTGCTGGACACGCCCGGCAAGGACAGCTTCCGCTACAAACAGGCGGGGGCGGTGATGAGCATGCTGGTCACGTCCAACGAACTGCAACTGGTCGCCGACGCGGTCGACCGGCGCGATCCTGAGCAACTGGCGCAACGCTTCCTCGGCGAGGCCGACCTGGTGCTGGCGGAGGGTTTTTCGCACAGCCCCGGAAAGAAGATCGAGGTGCTGCGCCGCGAAAACGGTAAACCACCGCGCTGCACGGTCGAGGACGGGCTGATCGCCATCGTCACCGACATGGACGAGGCCTATCCGCAACTGCCGCATTTCGGGCTGGAAGATATTGCCGCGATTGCGCGGTTCATGCTCGACCGGAAATGATTACGGATTGCACGGCGATCATCATGGCGGGCGGCGATTCGAGCCGCATGGGGACGGATAAGGCGAGTATTCTGCTCGACGGGCAAACGCTGCTACAAAGCGTGATAGCGACCATGCAACAACTGTTTCCGAAGGTGATCGTCAGTGTGCGCCAGCCGCGCGCCGGAATCGACCTGCCGCAGATATGCGACGAACAACCCGATGGCGGTCCGCTGGCCGGGTTGGTCGCATCCCTGGGAAAGGTCACCACGCCGTGGGCGTTCATGGTGGCCTGCGACATGCCCTTCGTCGTGCCGCAAGTGGTCGAGTTCCTGGCCGGGTATCGCGCGCGGCATCAGGCGGTCGTGCCGGTCGTGCACGGGTACCCGCAGCCGCTCGCGGCCTTCTATGCGACCGGTTGCCTCGCACCGCTACGCGCGAGCCTCGCGGCGCAGCAGAAGGGTTTGCGCAGCGTGTTGCAGCAACTCGACGTGCGCTATGTGGACGAGGCCGAAATGCTCAAGGCCGATCCGCACCTGCGCAGTTTTTTCGATCTGGACACGCCGCAGGATGTCGAGGCGGCAAAAAATGGAGTGAGGTAATAAATGGAGCATTTGTCGGTGGCAGCGGCGCAACAATGCGTGCTCGAATCGGTCGCGACCCTGGGCGTCGAGCAGGTAAAGCTCGAACAATCGCTGGGCCGCGTGCTGGCCGAGGAGGTATGTTCCAACCGCGACCAGCCGCCCTACGACATCTCGGCGATGGACGGCTACGCGCTGCGTAGCGCCGATCTGGCCGCTATTCCCGCCACGCTGGAAATCGTCGAAGACATCAAGGCCGGCGACATGCCGGCCAAGACGCTGGCACCCGGCCAGTGCGCGCGCATCATGACCGGCGCGCCGATGCCGCAGGGCGCGGACGCGGTGATCCGGGTAGAGGATACCGAGGCGCTGGCGGACAACAGCGTGCAGGTCAACGCGGCAGTTAAGCCGGGCAACGACATCCGCCGACGAGGCGAAAACATGTTCAACGGCGAGATGGTGCTGACCCCAGGAACCGAAATTACGCCGGGCGTGATCGGCGTGCTGGCGACGGTGAAGCGCGCGCAGGTGCAGGTGTACCGGCGGCCGCGCGTGGCGATTCTGTCCACCGGCAACGAACTGGAAGGCCTCGACGAACCCGTCGATCCGAACAAGATACCCAACTCCAACAGCTACGCGCTGATGGGGCAGGTGCAGGCGCTCGGCATCGAGCCGGTGCTGCTCGGCATCGCGCGCGACGACCCCGAGGAACTGGCGCGCTATCTGAAGCGCGGGCTGGAATACGACGTGCTGCTGGTCTCGGGCGGCACCTCGGTCGGCGTACACGACTACGTCCGCCCGACCATCGAGGCGCTGGGCGCGCAGATGCTGTTCTGGCGCGTCGCGATGAAGCCGGGGCATCCGGTCGCATTCGGCAAGGTCGGCGAAAAAATTATCTTCGGCCTACCCGGCAATCCTGTTTCGAGTATGGTGTGTTTCGAGCAATTCGTCGTGCCTGCGTTGCGCCGCATGATGGGGCATGCGCGCACCCACCGTCGCACCATCGCGGCGCGGCTGACGCATAACGTGAAGCACCAGCCCGGGCGCACCGAATTCATCCGCGTGATGCTGGCGCAGGAAGAGGGCGGCTACGCGGCCACCTCCACCGGCGCGCAGGGCAGCGGCATGCTGCTGTCGATGGCGCGGGCGGACGGCCTGGCGGTGTTGCCGGCCGAATGCAGCGGCTTGGCGGCGGGCAGCATGGTGGCGGTGCAGTTGCTCGATGGCACAGTTTTTCAGGATGACATGGGTTTCGGGGAATAGAAAATGGGTATAGCTCGAATTGGTATCTTGACCATCTCCGACCGCGCCAGCCGCGGCGAATACGAAGACAAGGGCGGCCCCGCTATCCATTCGTGGCTCTCGCGCGTGCTGGCCTCGCCGTGGGAGGCGGTGGCGAAAGTGATCCCCGACGAGCAGCCGCTGATCGAGGCGACGCTCATCGATCTGAGCGACAGGGAGAACTGCTGCCTGATCGTCACCACCGGCGGCACCGGCCCGGCGCTGCGCGACGTCACGCCGGAAGCCACCGAGGCGGTATGCGAAAAGATGATGCCGGGCTTCGGCGAGCTGATGCGCACCGCCTCGCTGAAGTTCGTGCCCACCGCGATCCTGTCGCGGCAGACCGCCGGGATACGCGGCAGGAGCCTGATCGTCAACCTGCCCGGCAAACCTTCCGCGATCGACGACTGCCTGAACGCCGTGTTCCCAGCCATTCCGTATTGCATCGACCTGATCGAAGGCGCGTACCTGGAATCCGACCCCGAGCAGTGCAAGGCGTTCCGTCCGGCGCACGCCAAACCGAGGTAATTGCCTTTCTTGTACATCCTTACTATACTTCATTCAGTAAGGATAAAAGGAGATTGCGATGCCAACCGACGCCACACTCACCAGCAAGGGACAGACGACCATTCCCAAGGAAATCCGGGATGGCTTGGGCATGAAATCCGGCGACCGGATGACCTTCACGTTGATGCCCGACGGCACCGTCGTCATGCGCGTAAAAAGCGGGAGCGTTAACGAACTGGCCGGCTCGTTGCACAAGAAGGGAAGAAAGCCGGTTCCCGTCGAGCAACTATCGCGCTGATGCTCGGCATCGATACCAACGTTCTGGTTCGTTATCTGGTTCGGGACGACGAGACCCAGTACGAAAAGGCGCGCAAGCTGATCAGGCGCGAAGTTGCGGCAGGACGTCGCGTCTTCGTCAATCAACTGGTGCTCATGGAAACCGAATGGGTGCTGCGCAGCCGCTATTCCGTGCCGAAGAGCCAGATCATCGAAGCCATTTCAGGTTTGCTGAATGCAATCGATGTCCAGTTCGAGGATGAGCCGTCCATCGAGGAAGCGCTTTTCACCTGGAAAGACTCCATCGCCGATTTCGCCGATTGCCTGATCGGCGCGAAAAACCGGCGCATGGGATGCCGGACGACAGCGACTTTCGATGCCAAGGCGTCTAGGTTGCCTGGGTTTGTGGCGGCCTGACAATTCAACTCCGGTACATTGGAGTCAAAGCCAAGGTAAATGCACTACTTTTGGAGTAAATGATATGAAAATTGATTTTGAGCCAACGCGGCAATTTTGCTACAAGTTTGGACGATACGTCGTCCTGCAGGAAGTCCAGCAATTGCCTGATGTAGTTAGCGGAGAGCCATTTCGTTTGACTGAGATGGCGCAATCAGTTATCGATAAATATCTTTCCTCTGAACAGCAGCAAACAAAAATCAAGAAGGCGCAATCGGATCGCCTCGATCCAATCCATTCCATCATTAAGTTCTTTGTTTCGCTTATCGCTAAAGAACAGGAAATCTTTATCAATCTTGGTGACGGGGTATTTCGTGCCAAAACCTCTGAAGATGTGCCTGATGAGGATCTCGAAGAATCCGCACTTGAGGATGGTGATGAAACATCAGCGGAATTCGAAGGCTGGATATATGCCTTTAGTTTTCCTGTGTTGGTGAAACCAACAGGTCCATTTCCGATCAAGATTGGAAAGACGATAGGTAATCCTGATGAACGAGTCGCTAGTCAATGCAAAGGCTCGGCAATTTTTGACAACCCAATTATTCTTCGCCGTTGGCAGGTAAAACGTGTGCCCAACAGAACTTGCGATCCACAACACACTCAAGGCTTGGGGAAAGTGGCGCGAAAATGTGCCGGGGGTTGAATGGTTTGACACCACAATCCTGGAAATTGAGTCCATCCTTAAATTCATAACCCAAAAATGACTTGAGCGTGAAGGGTAGTTTCAGGGTGTCAACTGATAATGATTACGCTTTGGATATCCCAGATGTGCTTAATTAGTCGGTTTGCAGCAAGGGTACTGATTTTCGTCTGCCTGTTTGTCGCTGGGCAACTGACTCATGTGGGCGAAAAGATTACCCATGCCGCCTGCGACTAAACAGGGTTGTTCTGATCGAAGAAGCGGTGCTCCAGGCCGAAGCGCGCTGCTAAATGTTCGCCCAGCGCCTGGATGCCCAGCCGCTCGGTGGCATGGTGACCGGCGGCGATGAAGGCCACGCCGCTCTCCTGCGCGAGATGGAAACTTGGTTCGGAAATTTCTCCGCTGATATAGGCGTCTGCGCCTTGCACGATGGCCGCCTCGAAATAGCCTTGCGCGCCGCCGCTGCACCACGCCACCTTGCGGATGTTTTTGGCGTTGTCCCCGATGGCTTGCGGGACGCGCTGCAACCTGCCACCGATCCACGCGGCGAATTGCGCGAGCGTCTGCGGAGATTCCAGTTCGCCGAGGCAAGCGATGTTATGCTCGCCAAACCTGCCCTGTTCCACGATTCCGAGCAGTTTGCCGAGGCAGGCGTTGTTGCCCAATTCGGGGTGCGCATCGAGCGGCAGGTGATAGGCCAGCAGGCTTACATCGTTGCACAGCAACTGGGCGATGCGCCGCTTCTTGATGCCGGTGATCGCGGCATCTTCGTTGCGCCAGAAATAGCCGTGATGCACCAGGATCGCATCCGCACCCCATGCAATCGCCGCGTCCAGCACTTGTTGCGAGGCCGTCACGCCGGTGGCGATGCGTCGCACTTCCGCGCGCCCTTCCACCTGCAAGCCATTCGGGCAATAGTCCTTGAACAGGCCGGTTTGCAGCAGGCTTGCGTTATAATCGCGCAATTCGTCGAGCAGCATGAGTTTCCTTTAATCTTGAAAACAGCGGTTCAAGCCACAGAGATCACAGAGCACACAGAGAATTTGGCGAGTTAGCGTGTTTCAATGGCTTATCCAAAAGTTGAAGCAGTACCTCGTTACAACCACTTGTTTCTCTCTGTGATCTCTGTGTTCTCTGTGGCAAAATATTCTTTCGGGTCAATCCGAAGCAAGCCCTTTACAGGACAAGTCCAAAACGCGATTTAATCATACCATGCGTAAATACTGGTTATTATTCACTCAGGCCGTCACCATCGCGCTGGCGCTGCTGTTCATCGTCCAGACCCTCAAGCCGGAACTGCTGCCGAATGCCGCGTGCGGCGGGATCGTCACGCTGCAGGAAAGCGCGCCGCAGGGGGCGGACGGCAAAACCTCCGTCATGGGGGTAAGCGCCGCCGCGCACAAGGCCATGCCCAGCGTGGTGAACGTCTTTACCAGCACGGTCATCAAGACGCCGATCCACCCCTTCATGGACGATCCGCGTTTCCGCTTTTTCTTCGGCGATCCGCGCGATATGGAGCCGCAAAGCAGCTCCAGTCTCGGCTCCGGCGTGATCGTCAGCCCGGACGGCTATATTCTCACCAACCACCATGTTGTGGAGGCCGCCGACCAGATCGAAGTAGCGCTGGCGGACGGGCGCAAGACCAAGGCGCATGTCATCGGCTCCGACCCGGAAACCGACCTTGCCGTCATCAAGATCGACTTGCCCGGAAAACTTCCCGCCATCACCTTCGGCCATCCGGAGAAGGCGCAGGTGGGCGATATTGCGGTTGCCATCGGCAATCCGTTCGGCGTGGGGCAAACCGTGACCATGGGCATCATCAGCGCGCTCAAGCGCAGCCATCTGGGGTTGAATACCTTCGAGAATTTCATCCAGACCGATGCCGCGATCAATCCCGGCAATTCCGGCGGCGCGCTGGTGGATGCGAGCGGCAACCTGATCGGCATCAACAGCGCGATTTATTCGCCGAATGGCGGCTCGCTCGGCATCGGTTTTGCCATCCCCGTCAGCATCGCAAAAAAAACCATGGAGCAAATCATCCAGAGCGGTTCCGTGACGCGCGGCTGGATCGGAGTGGGGGCACAGGAGCTGACTCCCGAGTTGGCCGAGTCCTTCAGGCTGGGCAACACCAAAGGCGTATTGCTCACCGAAGTTATCCGCAATAGCCCGGCGGAGCAGGCGGGTGTCAAGACAGGCGATATCCTGATTGCGATAGACGATAAAGCCATCGACGACTGGAATACTATGCTGGAGACGATAGCCAATCTGCCGCCCGGCAAAATTGTCACGGCCAAACTGATGCGCAACGGGGCGGCGAAAAATCTGCAAGTGAAAATCGGCAAGCGCCCGAAACCGAAGGCGCAACAGTAACAGCAGCTTATCCGGCGTCGGCTTCCGCCCGGGTTTTGCCCTTACCTATCCACGCGGCGACCACGATTCCGGCCTCATAGAGCAGCCACAGCGGAATCGCCAGCATGAACTGCGATACCACATCCGGCGGGGTGAAGATTGCGCCGACAATAAATGCGCCGACGATCACGTAGGAGCGTATCTCCCGCAGTTTCTCGACGCTGACGATGCCCATGCGCACCAGCAGCACGACCGCCACCGGCACCTGAAAAGTAACCCCGAACGCCAGGAACATGCCAAGCACGAAGCTGAGGTATTTGTCGATGTCGGTCATCACCGCCACGCCCTGCGGCGCGGAGGCGGTTATGAAGCCGAACACCACCGGGAATACCGCGAAGTAGGCGAACGCCATGCCGCAAAAAAACAGCAGCGTGCTGGCGACAATCAGCGGCACAACCAGGCGCTTCTCGTGCGCATACAGGCCGGGCGCGACGAACCGCCATAACTGGTACAGGATGTAAGGCAACGCAATCAGCAAGGCGGCCATCATCGCGACCTTGAGCGGCACGAAAAACGGCGTGGTGACGTCGGTGGCGATCATCTGCCCGCCCTTGGGGAGCTTCGCCAGCAGCGGCTGCGCCAGCAGGGTGTAGAGGTCGGATGCCCAAGGGAACAGGCAGATGAACACCAGCAGCAGGACTACGGCAACGTTTAGCAAGCGCGCGCGCAGTTCGATCAGATGTGCGATAAAGCTTTCACTGGTGTCGCTCATGGAGGCTTTGCTCAGGGGGATCCATCCGGTTTGCCCGGTGCAGGGGAGAGTGCATTATGTTGGGCCGGCTCGCCGGGTGCGGCGGGCGATTCGCCCATCTGCGCCTGCAATATCTTCTGCTCCAGTTCCATCCTGGCCGCATTCATCGACTGCTCGACCGAGGTGATTTCCTTTTTGAGGCTGCCGCCTAATTGCTTCGCCTCCTCGATCGCCATGTCGTTGGCGATTTCGGTCTTGACGCTATGCACGTAGCGCTGCATCCGCCCCCACAGATGCCCCGCCGTGCGCGCCACTTTCGGCAGCCGTTCCGGGCCGATGACGATAAGCGCCACCACCATGATGACGACCAGCTCGGAGAATGCAAAGTCAAACATGCGTGTTTGACTTGTCTCTCGTCTGGGTTTTCGACGTTACTTCGCCTTCGATGACTTTTTCGTCCTGCCGCGCTTGTTTGGGCTCATCCTCGCGCACGCCTTCCTTGAAGTTTTTCACCGCGCCGCCCAGATCGCTGCCGATGTTGCGCAGCTTCTTGGTGCCGAATATCAGGATGACGACCAGCAACACAATCAGCCAATGCCAAATACTTAATCCGCCCATCACGTTCTCCTTCAAATAGTTGATTGTTAACCGCGCCGCACCATGGGCGGGATGCTGCCGCCGCCGATGATATGGATATGCAAATGAAACACTTCCTGTCCGCCGCCCTTGCCGGTGTTGATCACGGTGCGGAAACCGTTTTCCAGCCCCTGCTCGCGCGCCAACTTCGCCGCCAGTACCAGTATCCTGCCCAGCAATGCGGCATGGACATCTCCGGCCTCTGCCAGCGAAGCCAGATGCAGCTTCGGAACCAGCATGAAATGCACCGGCGCAACCGGGTTGATGTCGTGAAACGCCAGCACCTCGTCGTCTTCATACACCTTGCGGCAGGGGATTTCGCCGCGCGCTATTTTGCAGAAGATACAGTCGCCCATGTTCAGTCCTTTTTGCGGCTTTCTTTTTCGGCAAGGCCCGACAAGCCCTCGCGGCGCGCCAGTTCGTTCAGCACGTCGTCCGCGCTCAAGCCATGTTTGGCGAGCAGCACCATGCAATGAAACCATAAATCGGCGGTTTCATACACCAGATGGGTTCGGTCGCCCCCTTTGCTAGCCAGGATCATCTCCGTCGCCTCCTCGCCAATTTTTTTCAGGATGGCGTCCTCGCCCTTGCTGAACAGCTTGGCGACATAAGAGCTTTCCGGGGATGCCAGCTTGCGCGCCTCCAGCGTTTCCGTCAGTCTCCGCAAAATATCCTGTTTCATTGTTTCCGGGTTCATTTTTTCCGCGTTCATTTCTTGTAAATCTCGTCGGGAGATTTCAGTACCGCATCCGTTTCCACCCACTGCCCTTTTTCCAGGCGGCTGAAGAAACAGCTTGCGCGCCCGGTATGACAGGCAATGCCGCCCTGTTGTTCAATCTGCAGCAGGATCGCATCGCCGTCGCAGTCCAGCCGGATTTCCTTCACTTTCTGGATATGCCCGGATTCTTCGCCCTTGTGCCACAGCTTCTTGCGCGAGCGCGACCAATACACCGCCTCGCCTTTTTGCCAGGTCAGCTTCAATGCCTCGCGGTCCATCCACGCCACCATCAGCACCCGCCCGCTTGCGGCATCCTGCGCGATGGCCGCCACCAGGCCGTCTTCCGACCAGTTCACTTTATTCAGCCAAGTCTCGCTCATTAAAACCCCAATTTACAGTTTCAAGTTTACAGCCTGACTTCTATTCCTTGCTCTGCCATAAACTGCTTGGCTTGCCGCACGGTGTATTCGCCGAAATGGAAAATGCTCGCCGCCAGCACCGCATCCGCCCCGCCGAGTTTCACACCATCGGCCAGGTGTTGCAGATTGCCCGCGCCGCCGCTGGCAATCACCGGAATATCCAGCGCATCGGTCACCGCGCGCGTCAGCGGCAGATCGAAGCCACTTTTTTGCCCGTCCCTGTCCATGCTGGTCAGCAAGATTTCGCCCGCGCCCAAGCCCTGCATTTTTTTTGCCCACTCTACCGCATCCAGGCCTGTTGCCTTGCGTCCGCCGTGAGTGAATACTTCCCATCGATCTGGTGCGGCTTGCTTGGCATCGATCGCCACCACGATGCACTGCGAACCGTAACGCCCCGCGGCATCCGCAACCAGTTGCGGGTTCAGCACGGCGGAGGTGTTGATGCTGACCTTGTCGGCGCCGGCATTCAGCAGATTGCGCACGTCGCCGACTTCGCGCACACCGCCGCCGACCGTCAGCGGAATGAACACCTGCGACGCGACCTGTTCGATGATGCGAAAGATGATACCCCTGTCGTCCGAGCTGGCGGTGATGTCGAGAAAAGTCAGCTCATCGGCGCCTTGCTCGTCATAACGGCGTGCAATTTCCACCGGGTCGCCGGCATCGCGCAGCTCGACAAAACTGACGCCTTTAACCACGCGCCCCGCCGTGACGTCGAGACAGGGAATAATTCTTTTGGCGAGCATCCAGGCCTAACTGTTAAAGGATAGTTTGATCGGGGTCAGCTCGTCGGCCAACGCTTGCGCGGCGCGCAAATCCAGCGAACCTTCATAGATCGCACGGCCGGTTATCGCACCGGTGATGCCTTCCTGATACACCGCGCACAGCGCGCGCACGTCGTCCAAGTTGGTAATGCCGCCGCTGGCGATCACCGGCACATGCAGCGGTCTGGACAGCTCGACGGTGGCGGGAATATTCACGCCGGACAACATGCCGTCACGGCCGATGTCGGTGTAGATGATGGCTTCCACACCATAGCCTTCAAAACGCTGCGCCAGATCCGCCACGTCGTGTCCGGTCAGTTTCGACCAGCCATCCACCGCCACCTTGCCGCCCTTGGCATCCAGCCCCACCATGATGTGTCCGGGAAAAGCGTCGCAAGCCTCATGCAGGAACCCCGGCACTTTTACCGCCGCCGTGCCGATGATGATGTAAGTCACGCCGATGTCGAGATAGCGTTCGATGGTCTCCAGGTCGCGGATGCCGCCGCCCAGTTGCACCGGCACATCGCTGCTGTCCATCGCCTTGATGATGCTGCGCACCGCAGCCTCGTTCTTCGGTTTGCCGGCGAACGCACCGTTCAAGTCCACCAGATGCAGGCGGCGCGCGCCTTGTTCCAGCCAATGCCGCGCCATGGCGGCGGGGTCTTCGGAAAATACCGTGGCATCTTCCATCACGCCCTGTTTGAGGCGCACACAATGACCGTCTTTCAAATCAATCGCGGGAATAATAAGCATGGCAGTACGTTTAAGGGTTCCATTGCACGAAGTTTTGCAGCAGCTTCAGCCCTGCTGTTTGGCTTTTTTCCGGATGAAATTGCACCGCAAACAGATTGTCCCGCGCCACCGCGCAGACGAAAGGCTGCGGATAGTCGCTGGTTCCCTGCACCAGCGACTCATCCTGCGGGCGCACATAATAGCTATGCACAAAGTAAAAGCGTTCGTCCTGCGGGATACCTGCCCACAGCGGATGTTCATGGGCGATCCCCCACCCCAACCCTCCCCCGGGGGGAGAGGGAGCGAATGTCGCATCCCCTTGCGGTGATGCGGATTGTTCGATCCTATGTACCCGGTTCCATCCCATATGCGGCACCTTGAGTTTGCCGCCCTGCGCATCTTTCAGGCTGGAAGCAAAGCGCACCACTTTGCCGCGCAGGATGCCCAACCCGGCGACATCGCCTTCGGTGCTGTGCTCGAACAGCATTTGCAGGCCGATGCAGATGCCGAGGAAAGGTTTGTTGCGCGCGGCTTCCAGCACGGCATCGCGCAAGCCGCGCGCTTCCAGTTCGCGCATGCAGTCCGGCATCGCGCCCTGCCCCGGAAACACCACGCGCCGGGCATCCGCGATCACCCCGGCATCGTCGCTTACGATAATTTCGTTATCGGGAGCCACCTTGCGCAAAGCCTGTTCGACCGAGCGCAAGTTGCCCATCCCGTAATCTACAACGGCAACATCGACCATTTCAATTTATAGCGTACCCTTGGTGGAAGGCATCACGCCGGCCATGCGCGGATCGAGCTCCAGCGCCATGCGCAACGCGCGGCCAAATGCCTTGAAAATGGTCTCGGCCTGATGGTGGGCGTTGTTGCCCGCCAGATTGTCGATGTGCAGTGTGACCAGGGCGTGATTGACGAAGCCCTGGAAAAATTCGTTGATCAGGTCAACATCGAATTCGCCGACGCTGTCGCGCACGAATTCGCAATTGAACACCAGGCCGGGTCGTCCGGAAATATCCAGCACCGCGCGCGACAGGGATTCGTCCAGCGGCACGTAAGCGTGGCCATAGCGGCGCAAGCCTTTTTTGTCGCCAACCGCCTGGTTGAACGCCTGCCCCAGCGTGATGCCGATGTCTTCCACGGTGTGGTGCGCGTCGATGTGCAAATCGCCCTTGGCGATGATGCTGATGTCCAGCAGGCCATGGCGGGCGATCTGGTCGAGCATATGATCGAGAAACGGCAGACCGGTGTCGAATCTGGCCTTGCCGCTGCCGTCCAGATTCAATTCGACGCTGATCTGCGTTTCCAGTGTGTTGCGTGAAACTTTCGCGCTGCGCATGATTTTGCCTTATGCGGGTTGAATAATGGTTTCTTTCAATGCTGCCATGAATTTCGCGTTCTCTTCCGGCGTACCGACCGTCACGCGCAAGCAACCGCTTCAACGATCGGATGTCCGCCGTCCAGGTTCTTGATCAGCACGCCGCGCCGCTTCAGGCCGTCAAACACTTCCGTGGCGTTCGCCACGCGGAACAGCAGGAAATTCGCCTCGCTGGGGTAAACCTGCACGGCGGGAATTTCGCCCAGTTGCCGGTACAGCGCGGCGCGATCCTGTTTGATCTGTTCCGCCTGCCGCAACAGCACATCGTGGTGTTCAAGCATTATTCCGGCGACCAGTTGCGGCAAAACGCCGACATTATACGGCAAGCGCAGTTTTTCCAACTGCTCCAGCCACGCCGTGCTGCCCGCCAGAAAACCGAGGCGCAAGCCCGCCATGCCGAGCTTGGAAAAGGTGCGCATCACCAGCAGATTCGGGTAGCGCGCCAGGTGCGGGATGAAACTGTCGCCGGCAAAGGCGTAATAGGCCTCATCCACCACCACCAGCCCCGGCGAAGCCTCGATGATTTGTATCACATCCTGTGCAGAAAACAAATTGCCCGTAGGGTTATTCGGATAGGCCAGAAAAACCAGCGCGGGCTGCTCGCGCCGGATCGCGGCGAGGGTTGTCGGCAAATCCAGCGAAAAATCCTCTTTCAGGGGTAAGCTCGCATAACGCATCCCGGTAAAAGTCGCGATCATCTTGTACATCACGAACGACGGCTCCACGCCCAGCATGGTTGCGCCGGGCTTGTTGAGCGCCATCGCCAGCAACTGGATCAGCTCGTCCGAGCCGTTGCCGAGCAGTACATCCATGCTGTCTGACAAACCCAGCACGTCACGGATTTTCTCCTTGAGCGCGGCGGCGCCGGGGTCGGGATAACGGTTGATGGCGGCAGAGGCGACCGCCCCGGCGATTTCGCCGCGCAACGCAGGCGGCAAAAGATAAGGGTTCTCCATCGCGTCCAGCTTGATATAGCCCGCGCTGTCCGGCACGTGGTAGGCATGCAAGTCGAGGATTTCGCGGCGCAGCAGCGCGCTTGCGAGAGAAGAAGCGGAAGGCATGAAATGGATCGCTCAGCAAACGAGTGGGATCATAATGGCGCGCAGCTTATCACAAACTTTGGCGCCGATACGCGCCGGAAAGTGGCGGGCGGGGTCATGCCTTAACTTCAGGCCTTAACTTCAGGCGACCCTTCCTGCCCGGAAATTCACCCCAGGTTTTTCCAAATATTGCCGCTGCCAATCCTGATGTAGTAAGCTGCTGCTACCGGCAAGAGAGCCTGTCCAGAGAACCTGCAAGACCAAACGAAACAGATGCCCAAAAATCTTCCCAATCCATCGACCAGCCCGTCCCCGGACAAACTGCAGGGGTTCATCGCCAATTTGCCCGGCATGGCCTGCCAGATCGAATTGCAGAAAGACGGCTCCTTCACCTTCCCTTATGTCAGCGAAGGCTGCTTGGCGTTGCTCGGCGTTCCCTCGGACGACCTGCAGAAAGATGCGTCCTGTTTCCTGAAACTTATCCATCCGGAAGACATCCCCGCGCTGCTGGATACCCTGAAAAAATCGGCGCAAACCCTGTGTTTCTGGAACTGGGAAGGGCGCATCACCCTGGCGGACGGCGAAACCAAATGGATCAGCCTCGGCGCCACGCCGCAGAGCACGCCCGGCGGCCTGCCGCGCTGGGAAGGCATCGTACTCAATACCACGCAAAGCAAGCTGGGCGAACTCGAGGTCAAGAGGGTGCAGCAACAGTTGCTGGAACTCTCCTCGCACATCCAGGACGCCAAGGAGCAGGAACGCCTGCGCATCGCCCGCGAAGTCCACGACGAAATCGGCAGCCTGCTCACCGCGATGAGAATGGACCTGCTGTGGCTGATCCAGCGCCTGCCCAAGGAAAATCCAAAACTTGCCGAGAAGGCGAGAACCATAGAGGAACTGGTCAACCGGGCCATCACCTCGGCCAGCCATCTGGCCCACCGGCTGCGCCCCGGCTTTCTCGACTGCTTCGGCATCATTGCCGCGATCGAAATCGAGGCGCAGGAATTCAGCAAGCGCAGCGGTATTCCCTGTACCGTCATCAAATCGCAGGAAAACATCGACTTGCCCGAGGTCTATTCGATCACCCTGTTCCGGATATGCCAGGAGGCGCTGAACAACATCCTGAAACACGCCCACGCCAAGCACGTCCAGATCGAGATCGTCAAGGGAACCGACCATCTCGAGCTGATCATTTCCGATGACGGTGTGGGATTCAGCGAGGCGGCGCGCAACAAGCCGCGCTCGTTCGGCTTGCGCGGCGTCCAGGAGCGCGTCGCGCACCTCGGCGGCACGGTCAAGATTGCCAGCACGCTGGGCGTGGGAACGCAGATCGCCATTTTCGTCCCGCTCATGGAGGAAACCCCGCAGCAGGCGCTTTTCGGGGATGCATCGATATGATCGACATCCTCGTCGTGGACGATCACGCGCTGATCCGCAAGGGGCTGAAGATGCTGCTCGAGGAGGATCCCGATTTCCACATCGCCGGCGAGGCGGAAACCGGCCTGCAAGCCATCAACATGGCGCGCAAGCAGCATTTCGATCTGATCCTGCTGGACATTTCCCTGTCGGACAAACACGGCATCGACGTGCTCAAGCAGCTCAAGTCGGAGCAGCCCGAGGTCAAGATCATCGTGCTGAGCATGTATCCGGAAGAGCAATACGGCGTACGCGCGCTCAAAGCGGGCGCGATGGGCTACATCAACAAGCAGAGCGCGCCGGAAAAACTGGTCGGCGCGATCCAGCAGGTCATCGGCGGCAAAAAATATATCAGCGCGCCGCTGGCCGAACAGTTGCTGAGCAACCTCATCGGCGAGTCGCAGGAGCTGATGCACCAGAACCTGTCCAACCGCGAATACCAGACGCTCTGCCTGATGGCCTCCGGAAAGTCCCTCACCGAAATTTCCGAAATCATGGTGCTCAGCCCCAAGACGGTGAGCGTCTACCGCGCCCGCATGCTGGAGAAAATGGGCTTCAAGAATAACGCCGAGGCGGTTCACTACGCCATTGCGCACAATCTGGTGGAAGCCAAGAAATGATGCGCCATGAATAGACCATCCTCCAATCCGTCCGAGCTTGCCCGCGAAACGCTGAAAACGCTGGCGGCGCGCAAGATGCCGCCAACGCCGGACAACTACAGCAGGATTTACGCCGAAATCAGCGGCACCGCCGCCGATGGGGAGCGTGGTGCGGAAAAAGTCCTGCGCGGCATCGCCGATCGCCTTGCGCAAACGCCTAAATCTGCGCCTGCCGGCCTGGCGTTGAAGAAAGTCATCGGCGTGGAGGACTGGGATCAGTGCCTCAAGGAAATCGAAAAGTTCCTGCCCACGCAGGGCGGAGAATCCACGCAATCGTGGTCCGACCTGATACGCGATTTGCTGCGCCAATTGGAGACTCCCCATAAAGGCTTGACCATCACCCGCAAGAAGGAAGGCCTGGAAACCGTGCTGAAGCGGTTTGCGGCAAATCCGGAAGCCTTGCATGACAAGCTGAATGGGCTGATACGTTCGTGGGCGGTATCTCCGGTTGCGGCCAGTGCCGAGATCGATTCCGCACTGTCCGATATGCCCGCTGCGAGCAGTACTGCGGCGACTGTGCCGGCCAACCCTGCGACTGCCTCGCATCTACCCGGCGAAGAAGCGGGGATGCCCGCCAGGCTCGCGGAATTGCTGGCGCAAACACTTGAAAGCATACTGGGCACATTGCCGGAATTGACGCAGGAAATACAGGCTCTCGCCCGGCAGGCGCGCAGCATCAAAACGCCCGAACAACTCACCGCGTTCGCCAAGCAGTTGCGCCAGTTCCTGATAAAAGTCGAATTCCGGGCCGGGGATAACGCCAAAATCCATGAAGGCCTGGTGCGCCTGCTGCGCCTGCTGGTGGAAAACGTCGGCGAAATGATCGAGGACGAAGAATGGCTGCACGGGCAAGTCGCCGTGCTGCAGGAAATCATCGCCAAGCCGATCGACAGGCGCGCCATTGCCGATGCCGAGCGCGGGTTGCGCGATGCCATCATTAAACAAAGCCTGCTCAAGCAAAGCATCTCCGAAGCCAAGCACACGCTCAAAAACCTGATGACCACATTTATTGACCGGCTCGGCGAAATCACCGAAAGCACCGGCGAATACCATCAGAAAATCGAGAACTACGGCAAACAGATCAGCAAAACCAACAACATCACCGCGTTGAGCCACCTGCTGGAAGACATCATGCAGGACACGCGCATCATCCAGGCCAGCGCGTTGCGTTCGCATGAAGAACTGGTTGGCGCCCGCAAGCAGGTCGAGGAAGCCGAAGCCAAAATCAGGAAGTTGGAGCAGGAGCTTGCCGAGGTCAGCGAACTGGTACATCAGGACCAGCTCACCGGCGCGCTCAACCGCCGAGGCCTGGACGAAGCGTTCGACCGGGAAGCCACGCGCGCCGACCGCAGCCACACGCCTGTTTGCGTCGCGCTGCTCGATATCGACAATTTCAAGCGCCTCAATGACACCAAGGGGCACCAGGCCGGCGACCAGGCGCTCATGCACCTGAGCCACGTCATCAAGGAAGCGTTGCGCCCCAGCGATTCGGTGGCGCGCTATGGCGGCGAGGAATTCATCATCGTGCTGCCCGGTATCGGCATCGAGGAGGCCGCCGCAACCGTCGAGCGCCTGCAACGCGAACTGACCAAAAAATTCTTCATGCACGAAAACGAGCGCATCCTGATCACCTTCAGCGCAGGTGTGGCGCTGCGCGCGCCGCAAGAACCCAAGGAAGATGTTATCGGGCGCGCCGATAAGGCCATGTATCAGGCAAAACAAACAGGTAAAAACCGCGTGATCGTGGCAGAATAACCAGGCAGGCTTTGTTGGCGTCTCGCACAGAGCAGAAGCCGTAGGATGGGTTGAGCAACGCGATACCCATCAATTATTACCGGGAAATGATGGGTATCGCGTTGCTCAACCCATCCATGCTTCCAGAATGAATATGAGTAATGCTCGCGGCACCGGCGACTGTTTTCATTGCGGCCTGCCCATCGTCGCCGGGGCGGACTACCGTGCACAGCTTGACGGCGCGGAGCGGCGCTTCTGCTGCTTCGGTTGCCAGTCGGTGTGCGGCGCCATCTTCGATGCCGGGCTGCAAGGCTATTACCAGCGCACCCCTGAAGGCGCGTTGCTCGGCCCTCCGCCCGAGCCGCCCAAGGACATCGAAATCTACGACTTCGACGAAGTGCAGCAGGAATTCACCACCTGCTCCGGCGACACCCGTGACATTCACCTGCTGGTCGGGGGCATCCACTGTGCCGCCTGCGTGTGGCTGATCGAGCGCGGTTTGCAGCGCGTACACGGCGTGCGGTCGGCTGAGGTCAATCTGGCCGCGAAGCGGCTGCATCTGCGCTGGGACAATAGCCGCAGCAAGCTGTCCGACGTGATCCGCGCGCTCGCGAAGATCGGCTACGCCGCCGTGCCCTACGACCCGGAAAGCGCCGAGGGGATCATCAAGAAAGCCAACCGTGCGATGCTCTTCCGGCTGTTCTTCGCCGGGTTCGCGATGATGAACATGCTGTGGATTTCCATCGCGTTGTATAGCGGCGCGAACCGGGACGAGTTCCGCGATTTCTTTCACTGGATCGGGCTGGCGCTTGCCACGCCGACCTTGCTATATGCGGGCTACCCGTTCTATCGCGGCGCATTCGGCGGCTTGCGCGGCGGCCGCCTGACGATGGATATGCCGATCGCCATTGGCCTCTCCGTCACCTACGCCTATTCGTTCTACGTTACGGTTGGCGCAAGCAGGATCGGCGAGGTGTATTTCGATACGGTCACCAATTTGATTTTCGTGATCCTGATTGGCCGCTATCTGGAAGGCATGTTCCGCCACCAGGCGATTTCCGCGACCAAGCGGCTGATGGAACTGCAACCACGCGTGGCCATCGTGATGCACGGCGGGCAGGAGCAGATGACGCCGATACGCGGCGTAAAACCCGGCGACCGGGTGCTGATCAAACCCGGCTACAAGGTGCCGGTGGACGGCATCGTGATCGAGGGACACAGCGCGGTGGACGAGTCCATGCTGAGCGGGGAATCCGCGCCGGTGAGCAAATCAATCGGCGCGCAAGTCTCCGCAGGGACAGTCAACACCGATGGCGCATTGCTGGTCGAAGTGCGCTCGACGATGCAGAACACCACGCTGGCGAAAATCATCCGTCTGGTTGAAGAGGCGCAGTCTTCCAAGGCGCCGATCCAGCGCTTGGCCGATACCATCGTGCCGTGGTTCGTGCTGGTCACGCTGGTATGCGCGACGATTACCTTTTTCATCTGGAGCTCCAAGGATTTCGAGATCGCGCTGATGGCCGCTACCTCGGTGCTGATCATCACCTGCCCGTGCGCGCTGGGCATGGCGACGCCGATGTCGATTGCGGTCGCCTCCGGCCTCGGCGCGAAGTACGGCATCCTGGTCAAGAACGGGCTGGTGCTGGAAACGCTATCCAAAGTGAACCACTTCGTGTTCGACAAGACCGGCACGCTGACCGAAGGCAGGATGAGCGTCGCGCAGATGCACGTCGCGCCCGGCGCTGTGGCGCAGGAGGTATTGCACAGCGCGGCGGCGGTGGAGCGTTACAGCGAACACAGCGTGGCGAAAGCCATCATATCGGAAGCGCAGCAATTGAATTACCGCGACATCGCCGTGACCGGATTCAAGGCGACCGCCGGCTTGGGCGTAGAAGCAGAAGTGGGCGGACAGGCGGTATTGCTCGGCAGCGCCGAGTGGTTGACCCGTTGCGGCATCGCGCTCGACGCTGAATTGCAGGCAAAGGCGCATGAGCTGGAAGCGCAGGCGATGAGCTGCGTGCATGTCGCAATCGGCGGCGCGCATCAGGCGGTAATCGCGCTGGCGGACAAGCTGCGCGGCGACGCGCAACAACTGATAAACGAGCTGCGCGCGGCGGGCATCAAAATGACGCTGTTGTCCGGCGACCGCAGGCCGGTTGCCGAGGCGGTCGCGCGGCAACTGGGTGGCATGGAAGTCATCGCCGAAGTGCTCCCTCAGGATAAGGATCAGGTGATCCGACAGTTGCGGCAGCATGGCGCGGTGGTCGCGATGGTCGGCGATGGCGTCAACGACGCGCCCGCGCTGATCCGCGCCGATGTCGGCATCGCGCTCGGCTCGGGCACTGACGTGTCGGTGGAAAGTGCCGACATCGTGCTGATGCACAACGAGCTGGACAAGGTGCGCCTCGCCACCCTGCTGTCACGGCGCACGTTGCGCACCATCAAGCAGAACATCGGGCTGTCGTTCGTGTACAACGCCATCATGGTGCCGCTGGCAATGATGGCGATGGTCAGCCCGCTGGTCGCGGCGATCACCATGCCGATCAGCTCGCTGGTGGTGATCGGCAATGCAGCGCGCATCCGAACCTTGTTCAGGAAACCCTAACCATGGACGTGATCTACAGCCTGATCCCCGGCATGATGCTCCTCGGCCTCGTATTCCTCGTGGTGCTGATCTGGGCGGTGAAAAAGGGCCAGTACGAGGACATGGAAGGCAATGCCAACCGGATCCTGCTGGATGATGACGAAGGCATGATGAGCCGCCCTGATGGCGGCAAGAGCAGCAATGCAGACAAAGGAAAATCTGAGCAGAAGTAGTCGCGATTTGATCTGGCCCTACCTGCCAAGCCGTCAGCATATTATTGAACTTCCCGTAATTCGCGACAACATGCGATTTATCGTATTACTTCCGTCATTCCGGGCTTGACCAGGAATCCAGCAATGCCAACATCGGCGCGCTTTGCGCGCCACTGGATACCGGCCTTCGCCGGTATGACGTACTACTTTATTGGTGCCGGATCAATAGGCCAGAATATATAGGCCTTTCGGCATATGGTTTTTTTGTGATATTCCGGGTATGTTCCCGCATCAAAATTATCAAGCGCGTTAATCAGCAAGCTGGCGAGGCTGGCTTCGCCATATTGCATTCATAACTTTGGGAGGGAATTTATGAGCCTGTCTCGCTGTTTTCGTTTGCTGGCCGCCGGGCTGGCCTTATGTCTGGGATCGGTAGCACAGGCAGACAATTCCGGCACGGCTGCCCAATACTTCGCTTACACTAACAAGGCGGTTGGCAACGCTTGGTCATATAGAGTTGCGACGACATGCACAGGATCAGGTTGCCCATCTACGGACACGACTACGACATCCGTGTCGGCCATTACCGCTTCCGCAGGTGGCGTGGTAACTTATCAACCGAACCCTCTTTCCAGATCGGATCAGATTGATGCGACAGGCGCATGGATAACAGTCTTCTCTAGTGGCAGCCAAAGCGTGACCGATACGGTATTGCCAGCCACTTTCTCGGTGGGAACGACCTGGGCGTATTCAGCGGGCAATGCTGGAAACATCAAGATGATACCTCCAAGATACAGAACCGTTGCGGCCGTTAATGTCACGAGAACCGTACCTGCCGGAACATTTACCGATTGTATCCAGATAAATGGAACCTATAAGATGTACAACCTTTACACTCTGGATGAGTGTTGTTCGCAGACTTCACAGAGCACGTTTTATTATTCCCCGACTGCGGGAGATTTGGTTGAAAGTACGGCCACTACGACGTTTATATCTTCAGCTCCAAGCGTTCCCGTCCCTTCCTATGGCGCCCCGGTATATAACTTCACTACTACGACTACATTTCAACTGCAGTCCTTTCCCGCCCCGACCCTTTACGCGCTGACCGTCACCAGATCCGGCTCCGGCTCCGGCGCCGTCACCAGCAGCCCGGCCGGCATCGACTGCGGCGCCACATGCAGTGCCAGTTTATCCGGCAGCGCCACCCTCACCGCCACCCCGGCCTCCGGCAGCACCTTCGCCGGCTGGAGCGGCGACTGCACCGGAACCGGCTCTTGTGTCGTGGCGATGAGCGCGGCAAAGAGCGTCACCGCCACCTTCAAGCAGGCGCCTTTCGCCGCCGCCACCACCACCAGCATCACGGCGACCAGCGCGACGATCGCCACCCATATCACTTTTAACGCCCCCGATGTCGGCAAGACGGGCGCGGTATTCATTACCGCCTGGGTTCCGGTCAACGGTTTGGGCACATTTGGCATATTGACCGCCCACTTGAACCAGACCATGAGCGTGACCGCGACCAACGACAACCCCTACCCCGGCGGCGAGGTCAATAGCCGGCAAGAGACCCTCGGCGCCCTGCTGGCGGCAACCGACCCCACCACCTCAGTGCTGGTTCAACTGACACCCTCCGGCTGGCAACTGGTGCAGAACGGCCAACTGGCCCCGTATACCACCGGCGTGCTGGGAGATTCGCTGGCCTCCATGAACATTCTCAACAACACCAACCCGGCAAACCTCCTCGGCTCCCAGTTCTGCGTCGGCTACGGCACCAGCGCCGCGGAAATGATCGCGGCGGGAAGAATGCAGCCGGTGGCGATCATCCCCGATGCGACCGGCAACGCCGCGGCCAACGGCAGCTGCAACGTCGCCAATGTCGTCGTCGAGTTCTACAACACCAACCTCGACAACTACTTCATCACCGCCGATGCGGGCGAGGCGGCGCAGGTCGACAACGGCATGGCCGGGCTGGAGCCGCCCGGCAACACCTTCAAGTCGGGCGGCACCACCTCTGTCTGCCGTTTCTACGGCAGCTACTCGCCCGGCCCGAACTCGCATTTTTATACGGTCAATCCGGCGGAATGCCAGGGGCTGAAGTGACCAGCAAATCCCCGCAGGCGATCCGCGCAAGCTCACCGTGAAGAGCTGGACTTTCGAGAGCCTGGATTTCGTGTCGACGCCGCCGACCGCTGGAGGGGTCAACGGCACCTGTCCCGCCGGCACCGCGCCGGTGTACCGCGCCTACAACAACGGATATGCGCGGGGCGTCGATTCCAACCACCGCATCACCGGCAGCCTGACGGCGATCCAGCAGGTGGTAAACAGGGGCTGGGTCAACGAGGGCGTGGTGATGTGCGCGCCGAATTGATAACGCAATAAGCGGCTTGCTTTAACCCAATAGTTCGTTGGAAATTTGCCGGTGATCCGGTTGCAGCCTTGCCTTTGTGGGAGCGGCTTTAACCGCGACAGACCGTGCAGGTAATGGCGGGGCAATCGCGGCTAAAGCCGCTCCCACATAGGTATCTGATCATAATGGGTTATCGGGTTTAACCAATCCGCCAATTGAAAAGTTTCGACTTCGCTGGCCGCGCCAGCTACGCTTTGCACGAACGGCTTTTGGAAATGCGTCAGAAACCCATTCCGGCGAGTTTCAGGCAGCGCGCGCGTTCTTGGCCAACGCGCTTTCCATGGCGGCGCAGGCTTGGTCGAAGGCGTGAAACACAGCATCCATGGCCTTGGTGCCGGCGCTGAAGTAATGTCCTGCATCAATCGCGGGGCGTTCCACATTGATCAGTTTTTCGTCCAGCAACGCGAGGAATTCATGGACGGCCGCATGAGTTTCCTCCCACGCCTGTTTGAATGCCACGGCCTGGGCGATGTCGGCATGCTCCAGATCGTTGTTCACCAATCCTATGGTCTCGCTGATATGCTCTTCCAGAAAACGCAGCTTGATGCGTGCAACGCTGGAGCAATGGCCTTTCGCCGCAACGCTCGATCCTATCCCGCGCGCCTGGCCCAATCCCTCCGCAACGGCGGGGAGCTTGTTCCACAGCGCATCCACCAAGGCGAAATCGGCAGCGCAATCACCGGCGACCTGGCTGCGCTCCGCGACATCGCCTATCGAGTACAGTACGGCGCGGATCAGTTCGCTATGGCGGAGAAAGCTCTCTTCGGCGGGCAGCGCCGTTGCACCCGCGCGCAATGCTTGCCACGAACTGCGGATGTCTTCCCAGCGCTTTTCCGTCATCAATCCCTGGCCGTGCGAGGCGTCCAACGCGGCGATATCCTGCCCGATCGCCGATTGCTTCTGCTCGATCTTCGGCTTGAACGAATTGTCGCCGCTCAGGAAAGCGTTCACCATTCCCCGGTGCTGCTGCAAGTCGAGCAGCAACTGCTTGACCATGCGGTTGATGCGGATACCTTCCAGCCGGAGCGAAAGGCTCTCTTGCCGGCTGCGCCGGGCAGCAAAAAAGGCAATGCCGGCGATGGCGGCAACCAGCAGCGGGAAAAACATCCATTCGTAACTGCCCACAGAAATCTCCCTGATCTTTAGAAGTTATCCCCTGGAGCCAGCCAGCGCGGCGCGCATGCCGTTTGCCAAAGAAGCGAGATGGGCTGCCATCGCTGCGGTTTCGTTGGCTGCATGGCTGTTCTGGTGCGTGCTTGCGGCAATTTGCTCGACGTGCTGCGCGATTTCAGAACTGCTCACGCTTTGCTGCTGCGTGCCTGCCGCAATCTGGTGTACGCTGTCCAGCGCGGCGGCGGCTTGCGCGTCGATTTTAGCCAACGCCTCCGTGACCCCGTTGGCCTGCGCCGCGCTCTCCTGCGCCTGGCCGCTGGCCGAACTCATATGGGCAACCGCTTGCTGTATCTCTTTCTGGATAGTGTCAACCGTATGTGTGATCTCGTCGGCCGAGGTGCGCGCCCGCTGCGCCAGCTTGCGCACTTCATCGGCCACCACGGCAAACCCGCGTCCCTGCTCCCCCGCCCGTGCTGCTTCGATGGCGGCGTTCAGCGCGAGCAGGTTGGTCTGGTCGGAAATCTCCCTGATCAAGCCGGTGGACTGGCCGACCTCGGCGGAACGTTGCGCCAGGTGATTCATCAGTTGCGAAACTTCGCCGATCGCCTGAGCCAGCAATATGACTTCGCTGGAAGAATGCGAGATCGCCTGGCTTCCCGCCGCCGACAGATCGCTGACCGCATGCGAAGTCTGCTCGGCATCGCGGCTCTGCGAGGCCACTTCGGCAATGCTGGCAGTCAATTCTTCCACCGCAGCCGCCATTTGCGTGGTCGACTCTTCCTGCTTCAACGCGGCATCGGCCACCAGCGTGGCGTTGCCCTTCAATTCCACCGTGGCATGCGCCACTTCGGCGGCGGCATCGCGGATGTTCGCAACGATGCGCCCCACCTCTCTTGTCGTATCGTTGAATTGCCCTGCCAGTCGCGTTCCCTCGTCGGCGCCCAGCGGCACCATGCGGGCATTGAAATCGCCGTTTTCCAGCCGGGCATGCGCTTCATGCAACTCGCGGAACAAGCGGGCAAAGGCAATGCATAACGAGGCCAGCAGATACCAGGAAAAAAGCGCCATGCCGCCGAACGCAATCAGCGCGGCCAGCGGCACCGGTTTGCCGGTAGCGATGCTGTAGACGAGGACGGCAAGCGGAGATGAAGCCAGTGCGGTGGTCAGAGCGATTTTTCCGGCCAACGGAAGACGGCCAAGCCAAGCCGTCGCGGGCAGAAACCCGGAATGCGGTTGATTCAAAATGATCTCCTCTCCCGAATCATAATGCTTGTTATGTCAAGGCTTCGGGCATTAATTCAAGCTGCGCATCGCCCTTCTATGCGATGAGTATGACTTTAATGATTGCAGAGCATTATACACTCGATGACCGGCAAATGCCCCTATTGCCTGCAAGTGAATTGCATCGAAAATGGAGCCGGCGTTTACCTGCATGGGCAAGCAATGGGAGTGCCCGATTGTGGTGTAATGCCGGACTGCAATAATCGCATCCGCAGGCGGACACCGGATCCATTGCCTGTTGACGCAAAATTTACCGTTATTGAAAGGCCTGCACGCTGTGAACATATCGAGTTACGAAGATTTATTGAATGCCGCCAATGCGCAGCCCCAGCCGCAGCGCATGCTGTTTGTATTTACCAAGGCCGAGTTGCCGGGCGGCCACACCAAGGATCAGCAAGAACAATTCAAGGCGCGCAAAGGCGGCGCATTGATGCCGGCCATGTGCGTCGACAAGCTGGCAAGCGCGCGGGTGAGCTTTGCCAATTTGACCGAGGAATCCCGCCAGACGGGAAAAGACTGGGATATCGTATTCGTGGCCTGCATGTCCGCAAAATCCGGGGATGTGACGGAAAGCGAAGAAGCGGAACAGCCCATGAAAGAGATGGTCAAGTCCATCCAGGTCGGCAGCATCGGCAACTACCTCGCATTCGACCGCGACGGTGAAATGGTGAGGCTGATAGCATCCTGAAGCCGGGTAGTAGATTTATGTCTCTATGGATGACAATCTCCCAGCCGGCGAGCTGTGATCCTGCTCTGCATTTCGGTCGATTGCCCCATCATGTTTGCCGTTGAGACAATGCCGCCTTCCATGGAAGTGGCCGAGTAAGTGATCTCGCCTCGGGCCTGGATGCCGAAAGAACCGGCACACTGCATCTTGAAATGAAACGTACTGCCGGCAAAGCTTTTCTCGGTATAGATGCAATCCGACGCTCCCGGATTCACCGTGCTGCCGAGAATACGGGAAGGGTCTTGCGCATCCTGCGCAGTCAGGCACTGATTCATGGTGACCGGCGCAGGAGAGAAATCCGGCGAGGCGGCAACCCGCGTTTCCATAACCAGCTCCCATAACCCAGGCCGGATGTCTGCGGCAAAAGACAAGGGAGAGACTATCGTCAACATGGCTAGCGTAATAGCTCGGCGCATCGCATCCTCCTTAAAATTTTCGAGATGAATGATACCTTGTTTCTGCAGAATGATAGGTGCGCAGGCGCACTTTTGCTATGCCATGCCCAAACAACTTGTTGGCTCGCAGCACACAAACCCGCACACTTCGTATGTACACTTTTCAGGGCAGAACTATGAACGCTGTTCATGCAGGAATCACCATTGGCGTCACCGAGCTTCGCGGGTCGCCCACGCGCATCCTCAAGCGGGCAGAAAACGAGGATCAGGCCGTCGCCATCCTCAACCACAACAAGCCCGCCGGTTACATCATCTCTCCCAAGATGATGGAAGCCATGCTGGACTCCATCGCCGACCGCATTGCCGAAAACCGCGCGAAAAGCCGTATTGCGACACTAGACAGGGCGCGCAAGGTCAAGCTGGATGAGCCATGAACTCGCCATCCATCCGGACGCCGAAAAGGAATGGGCGAAACTGGATGGCAGCCTCACAAGCGCCGCTTCAAGGAAAAGCTCGCCAACGAACGCCCCAAGCACCCGCGCGTGGCAAAAGATGCGCTACGCGAATTGCACGACTGCTACAAGATAAAAATCACCACGCCGCAATACCGACTGATCTACCACGTCAACGACGCCAAACGGCTGCTGACCATCCTGTCAGCGGCGACACGGGAAGATGTTTATGATGAGTTGCGGGCGCGGTTGGGGGTGTAGTAGTCGTAGCCCGGATGCAGCGTAGCGCAATCCGGGAGCACACACGAAACTCGCGATCCCGGATTCCATTTCATTCCATCCGGGCTACCTTGCTACCTTGCTATCGCCTGCTGACGCATGGCACAAACACTGGCACTACGCGCGTGGAGCTGGAGCCGGTCACCGGCCGCACCCACCAGTTGCGCGTACACCTCGCGGCCATCGGGCATCCGATCTTGGGCGATGCGCTGTACGGGGGAGAGGGCGGGGCGGAGAGATTGCTGCTGCACGCTAGCGCGCTGAGTTTTGTTCATCCGCTCAGCGGCGAGCCGCTGAGCCTGGCAAGCGAGCCGCCGTTTTAGCGGTGCGCATTTGAAGCAGAGGGAGTTAGTGCAGGGAAAAACAATTAGCCACAGAGAACACAGAGTTCACAGAGGAAGTGCGTCGCAAAAAACACTGGCTGCCGTAAATTTCGCGTTCACTATTTGGCATGCATTATCTCTGTGTTCTCTGTGAACTCTGTGGCTCGCGGTTTTATGGTTAAAGATTGAGCCGCCGGTACTGCACTGCCTCGGCAATATGCCGGGTCGCGATGCCGTCTGCACCTTCCAGATCGGCGATGCTGCGCGCGACCTTGAGCACGCGGTGGTAGGCGCGCGCGGAGAGGTTGAGGCGGCTGATTGCCTGTTGCAGCAACGCGGCGCCTTGTTCATCCGGCGCGCACAGCGCGTCGATCTCGGTTACCGATAGTTGTGCGTTGGGTTTGTCCTGGCGTGCGAGCTGGCGCTGCCGCGCTATCTCGACGCGCGCCTGCAAGTCGGCGCTGGCTTCGCCGTCCGCCTTGTTGAGCAGATCATCCTGTGGCACGGCGGGCACCTCGATCTGGATGTCGATGCGATCCAGCAGCGGGCCGGAAATCTTGCTGCGGTAGCGCGAGACCTGGTCGGGCGTGCAGCGGCATTTGCCGTTGTAGTGGCCGAGGTAGCCGCACGGGCACGGGTTCATCGCGGCGATGAGCTGGAACTGCGCGGGGAAGTCGGCGCGCCGCGCGGCGCGCGAGATGGTGATGCGCCCGGATTCCAGCGGTTCGCGCAGCACTTCCAGCACATTGCGCTCGAACTCCGGCAGTTCGTCGAGAAACAGCACGCCGTGCAACGCCATCGAGATTTCGCCGGGACGCGGATTGCTGCCGCCGCCGACCAGCGCCACGCCGGACGCAGTGTGGTGCGGCGACCGGTATGGCCGCGTTTTCCACCTCGCCACATCGAAGCTGCCATCCAGCGATTGCAGCGCCGCGCTCTGCAACGCCTCGGCCTCGGACATCTGCGGCAGGATGCCGGGGAAACGCGCCGCGAGCATGGACTTGCCGGTGCCCGGCGGGCCGACCATCAGCACGCTGTGCCCGCCGGCGGCGGCGATCTCCAGCGCGCGTTTGACCTGCGCCTGCCCTTTTACCTCGCGCATATCCGGGTAGTGCGGCGCGATGGTTTGCGGCTGGCCGATATATGGCGCGAGTGCTTCGCGCCCGGCGAGATGTGCGGCAACCTGCAGCAGCGATTGCGCCGGGTACACGGTCGCCTCGTCCACCAGCGCGGCTTCGGCGGCATTGGCATGCGGCAGGATGAAGGCGCGTCCGCTGCTGGCGGCGCGATAAGTCATCGCCAGCGCGCCGCGGATCGGGCGCAGTTCGCCGGTCAGCGCAAGCTCTCCTGCGTATTCGTATTCGGCGAGCTTATCGGAGGGAATCTGCCCGGTCGCGGCGAGGATGCCGAGCGCGATGGGCAGATCGAAGCGCCCGCTCTCCTTGGGCAGATCGGCGGGGGCGAGGTTGACGGTGATGCGTCTTGCGGGAAAATCGAACCGGCAGTTCTGCAATGCGGCGCGCACACGATCCTTGCTTTCCTTGACTTCGGTTTCCGGCAATCCGACGATGGTGAAGCTGGGCAGGCCGTTGGCCAGGTGTACTTCGACGGTGACCAGTGCCGCCTCCATGCCGGATAAAGCGCGGCTGTATAGAACAGCCAAACTCATGATTATTTCGCTGTTGCGTTGCGCTGCGCTTCCAGTTCCGCGACGCGCGCTTCCAGCGCGGTGAGTTTTTCGCGGGTGCGCGCCAGCACTTCTGCCTGAATGTCGAATTCTTCGCGCGTTACCAGATCGAGTTTGGCGAAGCTTTGCATGAGCAGCGCACGGACATTTTTCTCAATATCCTTGGCCGGGCTGTTTTTCAGCAGTTCGCTGAGTTTGGCGGACAGATCGTCGAAAATTTTCGTATCAGGCATGGTTTGTTCTCCTGTAGTTTACATGCATCGAAGTGTAGCAATTTAACTGCTTGTTTGTCGCACCTAATGGGTGCGAGGGTGACCGGATGCGCACCATGAACATGCGCCGCCCTGTGCCGAAGAAACGGTGGCGCATTGCAACGTATTGTAATAAAAGAAAAATTCAAGATGGCACGCATCCTGCTGTGTCAAGTATGCGGATATTGCTTCTCCGTTCTTAACTTCGATAAAGGAACCACGATGAAAGCTAAACTGTTTAACACTGTGATGTTGGCCGCCCTGGCAGTACCCGGCATGGCGATGGCGGCGGATGTGGAAACTACCGAACACAAAGAAGGCATCCACGTCATTCCCGCATCCGCCCACACCTTTACCGCGAATGTCGGCCTGACGAGCAATTATGTTTTCCGCGGCATCACCCAGACGGTGGAAAAACCGGCATTGCAGGGCGGCCTCGATTACGCCCACGCGAGCGGCTTTTATGCGGGCGTATGGGGTTCCAATGTCAGCTGGATTATCGGCAGCGGCGCGACCGGTGATGCCGGACTGGAGCTGGACACCTATTTCGGTTTCAAGAACAGCTTCGCAGGGGACTTCAGTTATGACGTGGGTTTCATCCGCTACAACTACCCCGGCAGCTACACCCCGCCCGCCACTTACGCGAAGGCGGACACCGAAGAGATCTACGGCGCAATCGGCTATAAGTGGATTTTCGCCAAGTATTCCTACTCACTGGGCAAGTTCCTGACCGTTCCGGGAGCCAGTGGCACCAGCTACCTCGAAGTCAACGCCAATTACCCGGTGGGCGACAGCGGCATCACCATCGGCGCGCACTATGGCAAGCAGACCTACCGGGGCGTCTTTGCCGATGCGCTCGATGCCGCCAACCTGACCCCGACTTACAGCGACTACAAATTGAGCGTCACCAAGGACTTCAGCGGGTATGTGCTTGGCCTGGCATACAGCAATACCGATGCGCGCAAGGGCGGTTATTACACCTACACCAGCACGTCGGGCGTGACGAAGGACTGGGGGCGCGACGCCGTGGTGTTGTCCGTGGCGCATTCGTTTTAATTAAAACCCGGCGGTGCGGATGCCGCCCTTTTGCAAGGAGAATGTCATGAAAATGGTCACCGCTATCATCAAGCCGTTCAAACTCGACGAGGTGCGCGAGGCGCTTTCCGCCATCGGCGTACAGGGCATCACCGTCACCGAAGTCAAGGGCTTTGGCCGGCAAAAGGGGCACACCGAGTTGTATCGCGGCGCGGAATATGTGGTGGATTTCCTGCCGAAGATCAAGCTGGAAGCTGCTATCAAAAGCGACCTGCTGGATCAGGTGCTGGAGGCCATCGAGAAATCCGCGCGAACCGGCAAGATCGGCGATGGAAAAATATTTGTCCATGACCTCGATCAGGTGATCCGCATCCGCACCGGCGAGTCGGGTTCGGAAGCTTTGTAAACCGGAATCTTTCATAAGGAGTAATGCCATGAAGAAACTATGCGCACTCTTTACCTCGGCGCTCATGCCTGCATCTGCATTTGCCGAGCAGATCGCCGGCGCAGCCGCGCCTGTTCCCAACAAGGGCGACACCGCATGGATGCTGGTCGCAACCATTCTCGTCATCCTCATGTCGCTGCCCGGTCTGGCGTTGTTCTACGGAGGCCTGGTGCGCGTCAAGAACATGCTGTCGGTGCTGGCGCAAGTGTTTGCCATTTTCTGCCTGATCTCGATCCTGTGGGTGGTGTATGGCTACAGTCTGGCGTTTACGGCAGGCGGTGGCATGAATGATTTCATCGGCGGATTTTCCAAGGCGTTTCTCGCCGGGGTGAGCACCGAAGCGGTGGTGGAGACTTTCAGCAAGGGCGTGGTAATTCCCGAGATGCTGTTCATGGTGTTTCAACTGACCTTCGCGGCGATCACCGTGGCGCTGACCGTGGGCGGTTTCGCCGAACGCATCAAATTCTCCGCGTTGCTGGTGTTCGCCGCGCTGTGGTTCACCTTCTCCTACTTGCCGATGGCGCACATGGTGTGGTTCTGGGGCGGCCCGTCGGCATATGCCGATCCGCCCGGTTTCATCTTCGGCAAGGGAGCGCTGGACTTTGCGGGCGGCACAGTGGTGCATATCAACGCCGCGATGGGAGCGTTGATGGGCGCCATCGTGCTGGGCAAGCGCATCGGCTATGGCAAGGAGCATATGGCGCCGCACAGCCTGACCATGACCATGATCGGCGCATCGCTGCTGTGGGTGGGCTGGTTCGGTTTCAACGCCGGTTCCAATCTCGAAGCCACCGGCACCGCCGTGCTGGCGATGGTGAATACCGTGGTCGCAACGGCCGCCGCCGCGTTTTCATGGATGCTTGCGGAATGGCTGCTGAAAGGCAAACCGAGCATGCTGGGGCTGGCTTCCGGCGCGGTTGCCGGCCTGGTAGCCGTCACACCGGCATGCGGCTTCATCGGCCCGATGGGCGCGATCGTGCTGGGCTTGCTGGGCGGCGTGGTGTGCTTCTGGGGAGTCACCGGGCTTAAGAAGTTGCTCGGCATCGACGACTCGCTGGACGTCTTCGGCATCCACGGTGTGGGCGGCATCCTTGGCGCGCTGGGCACCGGCGTATTGGCGGCTCCCAGCCTTGGCGGTACCGGCGTGTATGACTATGCCGCCGGCAAAGTGGCGGAATACTCCATTGCCGGCCAGGTGGCCAGTCAGGCCTGGGGCGTGGGTGTGACGATCCTGTGGTCGGGCATCGTCAGCTTCGCGCTGTTCAGGCTGATCGACAGGGTGATGGGTCTGCGTGTGACGGAAGAGGCGGAACGCGAAGGTCTGGATACCACCTCTCACGGCGAGCGCGCTTACAGTCTCTGAATTTTTCCTCCCGGAGCCTCCTGGCTCCTTTTCAAGGGCACCATGCGGTGCCCTTTTTTTATCGGCCTTCGAAACCTGCTGAAACAGGCTCTTAGCAGGATATCTCTACGCGGTTGCGCCCCAGTTCCTTGGCGCGGTAGAGCGCGTGATCCGCTTTGCGGATAAGATTTTCAAATGTCTCTTCATGCCGGGTCGGCGTAATGCCGATGGAGATGGTGACCCTGAAAGAAATGTCATTGCAGCAGATTTCGGTATCCGCGATTATGGTGCGCAGCCGCTCGGCAATTGCCGTTGCCTCTTCCAGATCGGCATCGGGCAGGAGCACCGCAAATTCTTCGCCGCCATAGCGGACCAGCAGATCATGCGGCCTCAGGTTTTCCGCCATGCATCTGGCGACGATTTTCAGGGCGAGGTCGCCGACAAGATGACCGTATGTGTCATTCACCCGCTTGAAGTGGTCGATATCCACAACCATGATGGCAAAAGGCAGCTTGTCGAGCGCGCAACGGTTCAGGGCGCGCGGGAAGGCGTTACCCATCCAGCGGCGGTTATAAATTCCAGTCAGCGCGTCGACATAAGCCTGGTGTTCGAACTGCGTTTTCCTGTTTTGCGAAGCGATGAGCGCGATGTTGTCGTTGCGCATCCGGCCGGCAATGATTTCCAGCAAGTTGCGGGCAATCTCGTGGGAATGGTCAGCCAGCGACCACACCGTATCGTGAGGGATGGACAATATGCGGGTAGGCTCGGCGGCGATGACCAATGCCGACGGGTGTTTGCCGTCCACGAGGGATATTTCCCCGGCGCACTCTCCGGCAAGCAACGAGGTGTGTTCCAGCGGCTCCTGTGCAACCAGGTGGACGCTCAATTTGCCCTCGAGTATCAGGTAGAGATGGTGGTTCGGCGTATCCGGCTGCAATAGTTTTTCGCCTTCGTCCAGGCTGCGTATGAAGCTACGCTCCAGCATGTATTCGACACTGGTGAAATCCATGCCCCGGAACAGGAAGTTCTGTTCGGTCAGGGTGCGGTCTGCTGGATTCATGTTGGCTCGCCTCGGCAAGGTTGAAAAGTGTCTTGATGCCCTGCCGGCTCGGGAAGACCTAGCGGAACACGATCGTCTTGTTGCCGCAAATTAGCACGCGGTCTTCGACGTGATAGCGCAAGCCGCGCGCCAGCACCGCTTTTTCGATGTCCTTGCCGTAGCGCACCATGTCTTCCACGGTATCGCCGTGGTCGATGCGCGTGGTGTCCTGCTCGATGATCGGGCCGGCATCCAGTTCGGCGGTCGCGTAATGGCAGGTCGCGCCGATCAGCTTCACGCCGCGATGATAGGCCTGATGATAGGGCTTGGCACCGGCGAAGGAAGGCAGGAAGCTGTGATGGATGTTGATGATGCGCCCGGCATAGCGTGCGCATAGATCCGGCGGCATGATCTGCATGAAGCGCGCCAGCACCATGATGTCGCCGTGCGCCGCATCGAACCGCCGCGCGATTTCGGCAAAGGCGGCGGCCTTGTCCTGCCCCGCCTTCTCTTGCATGGCAATGTGTTGAAACGGGATGCCGTGCCATTCGACAAAGCCGCGCAAATCTTCATGGTTGGAGATCACGCAGGGAATCTCCACCTCCAGTTCGCCGCTGCGCCAGCGGTGCAGCAGATCGTTGAGGCAATGATCCTGCTTGCTGACCAGGATCACGATACGCTTTTTCTGCGCCGAATCGCTGATACGCCAATCCATGCCGAATTCGCTGGCCAGCCCGGCAAACTGGGCATGGAATTCGGCCAGTTGGAAAGGCAGCGAATCGGCGAGGATTTCCTGGCGCATGAAAAACCGCTGCGTCTCCAGATCGGTGTGGTAGCTCGCCTCGACGATCCAGCCGTTGTGCCGGGCGATAAAGCCGCTCACGGCGGCGATAATTCCGGAGCGATCCGGGCAGGAAATAATCAAGGTATAGCGGCGAGTGCTGGTCATGCTGATATTCCGCGAATATGGCAGGGGGATTTTAACGGATAACGCCGGCGGGTTTGTAAAAATTGGAGGTTTGGACAAACTTGGCAAAAACGTACAATGGCTCTGGTGTGCATAAAGCCGATATTGGTGAACCACCAAATTGGATTCTGTACAGGACGCTTGCAGCGATGATTCCGAGGACTCCTATTACCGCGCCAGAAACTAACGCGATTTTCCATCCTCTGGAGATTTTTGATTCGGTTAGCGATGTTTGATAGACAGAATCTCGCTCAACTGCGCCGCAACCAGTTCCCTGTCTTTGGTGGGCAGCGTGCCAATCCGCCGCACGAACGCCGCCTCTTCGAAGGTTGCTATCTTGCCCGGGCGCACGATAGACGGAGCGGGCAGCCCCGCAAGTTTGAGGTCACTGATCAGGACATCGCCATAGATCTTCGTGTGTGTGGCGCTCGTGATCATTGCAAGAAAATACTTTCCAGTCTTTGCGCTAAGCGTATCAGTCGAAACAACCAGCGCGGGACGCACCTTGGTAGCGGCGCTATCCGTGTAAGGGAAGGGGACAAGCACCACGTCCCACGGCTGGAACCGGGGTTTAGCGGAGCGTGTCATAGATGCTGTCGGCAGATGAATCCCATTCCGTAAATGTTTGGAACGGGTTATCTACCCTCTCCTCTTCGCCGGTCGGCATGAGGAACTGCGGCTCGCGTGATCTTACTGCAAGATAGGTGCGCACCGCCTCACGGACGAACTCTGAACGGCTGCGCCCCTCATCTTTGCAAATCTTCTCAATCTGCGCAGACATGCGTTCTGGCATGGTGACCGCAAAGCGTTGGTAGGGAGTGGATGATGACGATGACATAACGGCGCTCCTTGCTGTGCGTTTCATAATGCATTCAGTATTACTGGATGCACACAAAATGTCAAATTCCGGTAAGACGATGAACAATAAGCAAGGAATGGTAGCTTAAGCTGGCACTCGCAGACGACGGAATCGGATCGTCTACGAATGGCTGCTCAGGCCGACAACCGGACGGCCATGGCAATTCTCTTGACTAGCGGCCGTGTGTCGTGAACTGCCCTTCGTAAATAAAAGAATCGTGCCGTGAAGTGGGTGGTCAAGGTATGAAAACGGGGGCAGAACGCTGTTACAGCGCCATCCCTTGGTCGCGCAGGTATTCTTCGTAGTTGCCGTGGTAGTCGGTTACACCCTTGGCGGAAATCTCGAAGATGCGCGTCGCCAGCGAAGAAACGAATTCGCGGTCGTGGCTGACGAATATCAGTGTGCCTTTGTACAGTTCGAGCGCGGTGTTGAGCGACTCGATGGATTCCATGTCCATGTGGTTGGTCGGCTCGTCCATCAACAGCACGTTGGGGCGTTGCAGCATCAGTTTGCCGAACAGCATGCGCCCCTTCTCGCCGCCTGACAGCACCCGCACACTTTTTTTGGCTTCGTCGCCCGAGAACAGCAACCGGCCCAGCGTGGCGCGCACCGTCTGGTCGTCGTCATGCGGGCCGCGCCAGTAGGCCATCCAGTCGGTCATGATCTTGTCCTCGGCGAATTCGGCGGTGCTGTCCTGCGCGTAATAGCCGATCCTGGCCTTGTCCGTCCACTTGACGGTGCCGGTGTCCGGTGCGAGATCGCCCGCCAGGCAGCGCAGCAGCGTGGTTTTGCCGATTCCGTTCGGGCCGATGATGGCGATTTTCTCGCCCGCATCGATGCGGAAATTGACATTGGAAAACAGCATCCGGTCGAAGCCCTTGGATAGTTTCTGCACTTCCACCGCGACGCGGTGCAGTTTGTCGCGCTCGTCGTATTCGAAGCGGATGAACGGGTACTGGCGGCTGGACGGCTTGATGTCTTCGATCTTGATTTTTTCTATTTGCCGCGCGCGCGAGGTGGCCTGCCTGGCCTTGGAAGCATTCGCCGAGAAACGCGCCACAAAGGCTTTCAGTTCCGCCACTTTTTCTTTGGCCTTGGCGTTATCCGACGATTGCTGCTCGCGCGCCTGCGTCGAAGCCAGCATGTAGTCGTCGTAGTTGCCCGGATACACGGTGATCTTGCCGTAGTCCAGGTCGGCCATGTGGGTGCATACGCTGTTCAGGAAGTGGCGGTCATGCGAGATGATTACCATCGTGCTGTTGCGCGCGTTGAGGATGTCTTCCAGCCAGCGGATGGTATTGATGTCGAGGTTGTTGGTCGGCTCGTCCAGCAGCAGGATGTCCGGGTTGGAGAACAGCGCCTGCGCCAGCAGCACGCGCAGTTTGAAGCCGGGCGCGACCTCGCGCATCGGCCCGTTGTGCTGTCCTATCGGAATGCCCACGCCGAGCAATAATTCCCCGGCGCGCGGTTCGGCGGTGTAGCCGTCGAATTCGGCGAACTCCGCCTCCAGGTCGGCGGCGCGCATGTAGTCTTCTTCGCCGGCATCCGGATCGGCGTAAATCGCATCGCGTTCCGACATCGCCGCCCACATCTCGGCGTGCCCCATCATCACCACGTCCAGCACGCGCATGTCTTCGAAAGCATATTGATCCTGGCGCAACTTGCCGAGCCGCTCGCCCTTGTCCAGCATCACGTTGCCGGAGGACTGCTCCAGATCGCCGCCGAGGATTTTCATGAAGGTGGTCTTGCCGCAACCGTTCGCGCCGATCAGGCCGTAGCGGTTGCCGTCGCCGAATTTCACGGAGACGTTTTCAAACAGGGGCTTCGCCCCGAACTGCATGGTGATGTTGGCGGTGGAAAGCATCTGGAACTCAATCGCGGAAAAATTTGGAGCGAGATTCTAACATCGCATGCACCACATACTGAACTTATTGAGCATTACATAATTCGTGACTGGAAATGGATGCGACAAGGCGTGGAACCGCCGCACTGCCATTCCCGGGAAAGCGGGAATCCAGTTTGTTAAACAACTTCCGCGAAGCGGACAAAACCGCGCTTGAACTGTTGTCCCGCTGCGTGGGGCAATTCATTTGTCTGGATTCCCGCTTTCCCGGGAATGGCGGTTGCTTTAAGGTGTCTGTCATGAATTATGTCAAGCTCAATAAACACGGGCGCTATCGGTTAAAATGCGCAGAGTTGATGTATTCGCGGGGTCAGCCGTTGCCGGTTTTGAGTTGGAGTGTTGATATGGTTCGCATCATGGTGGCTCTTTGCATGTTCGCGATGCCGCTTTCCGCAGGCGCGGCTTCGCTCGCGGAAAGGTTCACGCCGGGCATGCCGTATTACTATGAATATTTCGACCCCGGACAGCGTCCCTGGAAACCCGGGCAGCCTTTGAATATCGAGGAGGTATTCAAGAATTATCAGTATTACGAAATCGAGTTCGATCAGGACGGCAAGGGAATCACGGTCAATTATTTCATCAAGGGCAACAAGGCGGGCAGCGAAAAATATCTGATATTGCCGGACGTCTCATTGCGAAAAGATGAGCGGTAATCATCGATAACACTTTGCAAAGCATCGCGTTGCCTCAATAAAAGTTGCAGGGGGATTGCGGCGGGTTGTGTGGCTGCGCGGAATTGCACACCGTATCGTCCGATCGCTCCCATCCAGAACACGGAGAAATGCTGGATTGGCCAGGCGGTGAATCCAGGTCATTCGATCTGGAAGCTGGCGCCAAGCGGTTCTCGCTTCGCGCGTACACCTTTTCGAAAAAGCGGGTGAAGCCTGCCTGGTCTTGGTGGGCTCGGTCTCGCCGCAAGCGGCAACATCTTCTTACGCCGCTAAAACTGCCGGTTCGGGCACATTCCCGCCATCCGCCAGTACCCGCTTTCGGGATATCCATGCGATTAGCTCAGAAAATGGATTTATATACATAGCGACAGAAATCGTAGCGAGCGGTTCGGGGGTGGGGGAGGCCGGCGCGCAGCGACCGGAGCATACACAGCAGTATGTGAGGATCGCGAGCACTGCCCGACCCCGCCCCCGAATCGCGCAGTAGATTTATGTCGCTATGTATAGAGGCCATCTCTTAGAGCGCCTAACATAATGAAATGCTCGCATTTCATTATGTTAGGCGCTCTTAGGCATTGATGATCTGTCAGGGCGATTATGTGTCACCGCGTCCTGCGGCTATTAGTGCGGCCGGCCCGCGACAAATGACGCGTTACCGACAGCCACGCCCCGATCCAGCCGAGGTAGGCAGAGAACAGCAGCAGCGACATGCTGTCGCCAAGCGACAGCGGATGCAACACAAACCGGCTGGCATAGAGCTTTGATAGCGCACCGAGTTGCACGTTGAGCAGCAGCAGGCTGGCGGTGACGATGATCCACGCCATGAGGCCGCCCAGCAATCCTTGCGCCGTGCCGAAATACAGGAACGGGCGGCGGATGAAACCGTCGGTCGCGCCGATCAGCTTGGCGACCTCGATTTCGTCGCGCTGCGTGAGGATTTGCAGGCGGATGGTGTTGAAAGTGACGGCGACCAGCGCGAGGCTGAGCAGGCTGGCGAGGATCAGCACCCCCATGCGCCCGAACTTGAGCAGCGCTTCGAGCTTGTAGGCCCAGGCAGAGTCGAGCTGCGCCTCGCCAGCCTTGGGTAGTTTCGCCAGTTCGCCGCGCAACGCATCGAGCGACTGCGCATCGCCCGTTTTGGGATGGACAATGAAGGCGTCCGGCAACGGATTCTGCTGCAGCCCACCGATCAGGTCGGACAGCCCGGTGCTTTGCTTGAGCTGTTCCAGCGCCTGCGCGCGCGGGACGAATTCGACGCCGGCGATGGCCGGGTGCTGCGCAAGCTGCTTGCGCAGCCGGTCGATGTCATCCGCCTTCGCATTCATCTCCATGAACAGGCTGATCTGCGGCATGCCGGAGAATTGCGCGATCAGCCCCTGCGCATTGTTTAGCAACAGGTACAGGCTGGTGGGCAGGCTGAGCGCGATGCCGATGACCAGGATATTGAGAAAACCGGCCAGCTTCGAGGCGAACATGCGGCGCAACACGGCGCGCAATACACCGAGGTGCTGGGCGAAGGCGCGCGTCATTGCAGCGCACCCTCTTTCAATGTCAGCCGGCGCACGCCGCTGTCCTGCAACACGCTCTCGTCATGCGTGGAAATCAGCAAGGTCGCGCCGACCTGGTGAAAGGACTCAAAGATCGCCATGATCTCCCGCGCGTAGGCCGCGTCGAGGTTGCCGGTCGGCTCGTCGGCCAGCAGGATGGACGGGCGGTTGACGATGGCGCGCGCGATGCACAGGCGCTGCTGCTCGCCGCCGGACAGCGCGATGGGATTGGCCTTTTCGCGCTTGAGCAGACCAACCTTGTCGAGCGCGGCGCGCACCCGCTTGCCGCTTTCGCGGTGGTCGAAGCCGCATATCTGCAGCGGCAGCAGCACGTTGTCGAACACGCTACGGTCGAACAACAGCTTGTGGTCCTGGAAAACGATGCCGAGGTTGCGGCGCAGGTAGGGCAACGCACCGCCTT
The DNA here is from genome assembly GCA_963828205.1 of uncultured beta proteobacterium. Classification (GTDB taxonomy): domain Bacteria; phylum Pseudomonadota; class Gammaproteobacteria; order Burkholderiales; family Gallionellaceae; genus Gallionella. The sequence continues at coordinate 538,932 of CAWHDU010000003.1, read as the reverse complement.
TCAGCGCGCCGACGTTCTGGTTGTTCACCAGCACGCTGCCGGAATTGGGGCGCTCGATCGCGGCAATCAGCTTGAGCAGCGTGCTCTTGCCCGCGCCGGAATGCCCGGTGACAAACACCATCTCGCCCTCGGCGATGTCAAACGAGACACCCTTCAGCGCCTCGTAGCCGCCGGGATAGCGTTTGTGGACCTGGTTGAAGGCAATCATGTGGATGCAGGAATCGGAGCGGTTTTCATAATTGTGTTGCTTTACGGATGCTAGCCGCTTGCTGCGGAGAAAGCAATTTTGCATCCCGGCGACGGAGCCTTTGTCCCGTCAAAAAAATACATAGGCCGGATTATCTATGCATTTCGGCCTATTGGCGGGCATGCCCGCAACTGGAACACTGCGCACCGGATTAAGTAAAAGTGGCGGGGCAACACCTCTCACCGGTTGTCATTCTTGGGAAACGCTGAATAAATCGTCACACTGGCGAAGGCCGGAATGACGGATGGAGACTTGTTCAGCGCATCCTTAAGCTTTCCAAAATACATGGCAGTGCGTTTACTCTGGCGACCTCCCGCGCCGGGCGCTGTCGGTGGTCAGGGAATGGCTGGCGGTTCACCGTGAAGAACTGGCAGAAGATTGGGAGTTGGCCCAATCACGCAAACCCTTGAAACCAATCCTCCCCCCGGAGTGGAACATCCTTCTGGAATTTTCAAGTGATTTTTTGCATTTTAGCTGTTTGGTAACCGGTAGTCGCGATTGTTGGACAGCATCCTGAACAGGATGCGCACGATGTGCCGAGCCAACGCGCGCAATGCCTGCATGTGGGTTTTCCCTTCAACGCGTTTGCGATCATAAAAGGCTCTCGGCGCCGGCACGGCATGCATGTGATGCACCATGGCGACGATCAGCGCATCCCTGGCTCGCGGGTTGATCTGCCGGGGCAGTTTTGCGCCGACACGCTTGCCCGAACTGCGGTCGAGCGGGGCCACGCAGAGATAGACCGCAAGCGACGCTTCATCCTTGAACCGCTCGATATTGCCGATCTCGCCCGCCAATTCGCTGGCGCAGACACTTCCCATGCCGGGCATGCTCAGCAATCGCTGTGCGATTTCGGACTGAGCCGTCAGCTCGGCAATCCGAACTTCCAGTCCAGCTATCGCTTCGCGCAGGCTGAGTATCCGCATCGCATCGGCATGAATCATCGGGCCTGCCCAGTCTGCCGAATCGGCAAATACCGCCGTCTTCTGCCATGCGGCGATCCTGGCGGCATAACCGGCCCCCACGCCACCCAGCTTGAGCAAGGTGGCCTGCCGACGCTCTTGAGCTTGCGCAAATCGGTGCGGCAAGTCAGGAAGTTGAGGTACCACAGGTTGCCGGCCTGGCCGGTGATGGCAAGCGGCCCGGGCGCCGCGCCTTGCAGTTCGGCCTGCATGCGCTGGCTGATCTTCGTGCGTTCGGCCACCAGTTGCTTGCGGCGGCGCTTCAATCCCTTGAGCTGCGGCCATTCTGCGTGCAAGCGGCGCAACGCCGTGCTGCGGCCGAATGCCTTAGCCGCACACGCATTTCATTATGTTAGGCGCTCTAAGTCTGTTAGCATAAAACCCGCTTGCTGGAAGACGGGAAACCGAGTAAAGCTCAGATGCCATTATCCGCATTTTCCGCTTTTCGCTGTGACCTCTATGCGCTCTGTGGCAAACTGACCTTATGAAAATTATCACTCTCGCTTTTACTGGAGCCTCCGGCCTGCCCTACGGCATACGCCTGCTTGAATGCCTGCTCGCCAGCGGGCAGCGCGTACATCTGGTGTATTCGCAGGCCGCGCAGATCGTCGCTAAACAGGAACTGGATTTCACGCTGCCGAACCGCCCGCAGGATACGGAGCAGATGTTTGCGGAGCGCTTCGGAAAATTCAGCGGCGAGCTGAAGGTGTTCGGTATCCAGGATTGGTACGCGCCGATGGCCTCCGGCTCCAACCCCGGCGACGCGATGGTGGTTTGCCCATGTACCATGGGCACGCTCGGCAAGATCGCCAACGGCATCGGCGACGACCTGATCGCCCGCGCCGCCGATGTGATGCTCAAAGAAAGACGCACACTGGTTATAGTGCCGCGCGAAATGCCGTTCTCCGCGATCCATCTGGAGAACATGCTCAAGCTGTCGCACGCCGGCGCCGTCATTATGCCGCCCAACCCCGGTTTCTATCACCACCCGCAGAGCGTGCAGGACATCGTGGATTTTGTGGTGGCGCGGATACTCGATCATCTTGGCGTCGAGCAGCAGTTGATGAAAAAATGGGGCGAAGAGTAGCGAGCATGTAGGTTGGGTTGAGCGTAGCGATACCCAACATCAAAACCAAAACCGCCGAGGATAGCGAGCGTAGCACGGATGAAATGTAATGCAATCCGGGGCAATCTTGAGTATTCATCACCCCGGATTACGGCCTCTGGCCTGCATCCGGGCTACGCTATTCGCGCAACAGTTTCCGTACCGGCGCCGGTATCGCCGCCCGTAACGCTTCTTCCACATTTAGCCACAAACTGCCGGGTTGCGCAGCACACAATGGTTTGCGCGATAGTTGAATCTTCAGCGGCGTGATGTGCAATTTGAAGTGAGTGAAAGTGTGGGTGAATGTATCCAGCCTTTCCCCATGATTCGCAGCCATTCCGTTTCGCACGAACCAAACCCTGGCCGCTGCCTCATCGTCGAATTGCGGCGGGCACCACAAACCGCCCCAGATACCGCTGCCGGGGCGTTTCTCCAGCAGGATGTCGTTGCCGTGCATCAGCAATAAAAACGTGGCATATTTTTCCGGAACAGCCTTGCGCGGACGCGGCGTGGGCAGTTCATGCACACGATTGGTCTGATAGGCGATGCAGCCGGAATGTACCGGGCACGCGCCGCACTTTGGTTTGCTGCGTGTGCAGACGGTCGCGCCCAGATCCATTTGTGCCTGAATGTAAGTGGCGATATCGCGTTGCGGCAGCAGTGCTTCGGCTTGCCGCCATAATTGCATCTCGATTTTTTTATCTCCCGTCCATCCCTCGATACCGCAATAGCGCGCCAATACCCGCCTGACGTTGCCGTCCAGTATGGCGTGGCGTTCATGGTATGCCAGCGCGCAGATCGCGGCGGCGGTGGAGCGGCCGATGCCGGGTAGTTCGGCTATCTGCTCATGCTGGCGCGGAAATTCGCCGCGATGTTTTTCCACGACGATCTGCGCGGCGCGGTGCAGGTTGCGTCCGCGCGCGTAGTAGCCGAGGCCGCTCCAGTGTGCCAGCACCTCATCCTCGCTGGCGGCGGCGAGGATGCACAGGTTTGGGAAAGAGGCAATGAAGCGCTGGTAGTAGGGGATCACGGTGGCGACCTGCGTCTGCTGCAGCATGATCTCGGACAGCCACACGCGATAGGTATCCGCGAGGGACGGCACTCCCGCACCAGACGCTTGCGCGCGCCGTGTCATGCCGCCCGCGCCCTGCCACGGCAGATCGTGGCGGCCATGCCGGAGCTGCCAGCGGATCAGGCAAGAGGCGAATTTATGCATCAACAGGCGGCTATGCAGGATAGAGTTACCGGAACAGACCTTTCAACCTGGACTTCACTTCTTCTTTCTTTGCATCGACCTTCTGTTTGGCGGCTTCGCCGACCATCGCGCCGAAATCCAGCGTGTATTTCAGGTCGGCGAACGGGCCACTGACGCGCACCGGCACGGTGATGCCCCCGACCGCTTCCTTGCCGCCCTGGCCCTCCAGCGTTTTCGCCAGCGTGGCCTTGGCGGTGTAATTCAGGCTGCTCTGGCCGACGTCGATGTCGCCGTTGCCGGTCAGGCGCAGCAGCGGCGATTTCAGCGACAGGTCATCGTTGTGCGCCACGCCGTTGTTCACCTTGAAGGTCGCCTTGAGCTCGCTGAAGTCGGTTTTTTCTTCCTTGTTCGCGCCCTGCGTTTTCGACGTCCCGCTTTTACCGAGTTCGCGCAGGCTCTTGGCGATGTTGATGCCCTTGACCGCGCCGTCGGCGAGGCTCAGCGACATCGTGCCGTTAAGCGCTTTCTTCATCGCGCTGACGGTGTTGCCCTGCATGGCAAGGTCCATGGCTACGTTGCCCTTGCCTTCCAGCGTGTCGAAATTTGCCGCATCCTTGGTCAGTGCGGCGATATTCACGCCGCTCAGGCTGTGGTTGATGGCAATGTTCGGTGTGGCCTGCGCGTTCACGCTCAGGCTGCCCTTCATGCTGCCCTGATACAGATTGGCCGACAGCGGCGCGACATGCACCTGGCCATCGCGCGCCTTCACGTCGAGGCGCAGGTTGGTCGATTTGACGTTCGCCACCTTCAGCGAGCCGATGCGCAGGCTGCCGTCCAGATTGAGTTTGCGCAGCGCGGACAAATCCAGTGGTTGCTCCGGTTCGCCCGATTTAGGCTCACCGGGAGCCTTCTTCGGCAGATATAAATCGGCATCGAGCTGGTCGATATCCACATCGAAACGAATCGCCGGTTCGGCAAAACTGGCCACGCCAACCTTGGCCTTGACCTGGCTTTGCAGCAGGCCGCCGGCGAGGTTCGCCTGCACGGTTTCTTTCGCGGCATCGATTTGTACGCCGCCCCTCATTTCGCTGCTGATGGATTTGTTCGGCAGCTTGTCACCGCTGGCCGTCGCTGCCACGATCAGGTTGTCCAAGTTGAATTGCCGTGCCCCGAAGCTGCCCGACAACGGCGAGGAAAGTTTAACCTTGAACGCCTGTTCGGGCTGTTTTATGTCAAGGCCGAGCGACAGCCTGTCGCCGGAGAGTTTGTCTTTGGCGATGCTCAATGCGGGAATGTCGAGTGTTGCCTCAAAAGCATCCTTTGCTTTTGTTCCGGTCGCGCTCAGAGAAAATTTCTGTGCGCCGAATTCCTGCGTCGCCGAATCCACGCTTGCATCGCCGCTCGCTTTGATTTTGAGGTTGCCGATATCCAGCGCCGCGCCGCTGGCTTGCAGATCCAGTCCCGCCAAACGGTATTGCTGCTTGTCCAGATCGAAGGTCAGCGTGGTTTTCAGTTGCGTGTTGATGTCCAGTTTCGGCTGGTTCGCCTGTATGTTGTTCGACAGGCTGATTTTGCACGGTACGCCATTGGCGATGCGCCCGGTATGGAGGCTCAGGTCCTTGATGGCATATTGCGCACCGCTGCCTTCGTCGCGGTAAGTGAGCGCTGTTTTTTCGATGGATACCGCGGCGATGTCGAACTTGACCGGCTGCTTGCCGCCCTGTTTCTCTTCACCGGTTTTTTTCTCTGCCGTTTTTTCTTCCTTGGTGCCGAGCAAATCATCGATGTTGGTCGTGCCGTCCTTGCGCTTGATCAGCGTGGCCTGCAGGCCGCTCACTGCCACTTCATTCACTACAGCCTGCCCGGAGAGCAGCGGCAGCAGCGCCAGCGAGATGCGCGCCGAATCGATCGCGGCAAATTGCTTGTCGCTGTTGAATTCGGACAGCGATGCCTTGCCGACATTCGCGCCGATGCTGGGGAAGAACGACAGCGTGATCTTGCCGTCGAGGCGCAGGTCGCGCTGCTTGCTATCCTTCACTGCCCGGATGATCCGGTCCTTGTAATCGTTCGGGTCGAAGGTTGCCGCCACGTACACTGCGCCCGCCACGGCGATGCCAACCACCGTGCCTGCGCCCAACAAACCGTATTTAAGGATTTTGTTCATGATCGCCCTTCCGATGAAGATTGGGATGAAAAGCAGGAGGGATTATAGCGGAGGGAAGGTGGGTTGATGCTCGCCAGCAGCATTGGACCACCTAGAAAAACCGTAGCGAGCGGCTCGAGTGCAAGGCGCACGGAGCTTTGCATGGCCATTCGACTAAGCTGGCAAAATACGCCAGCCAAGTCGCTGGTCAACACAGAAACCGGAACATACTTAAAGTACGTGAGGATTTCGACAACGCAGTTGCGGCGCAGGCTAACCTCCGCATGGCGGAGGTTAAACACAGTGGCCGTAGCCAAGACCGCGCAACGCCGCGAGCGGAAGGGTGGCTGCAAGGCAGCCGGGCACCCACCGGCCTACTCCCTGCGGGTGAATCGAGTCGCGCAGTAGGTTTTCAGATGACTTTGGAGTAGCGCGCGTGCTCGGTGCGTGTGCGCAGGTACTTGTCGAACACCATGCAGATGTTGCGGATCAGCATGCGCCCCTTGGGGGTCACTTCGATCCATTGCGGGGAAATTTCCAGCAGGCCTTCGCGCTCGTATTCGCGCAGCTCTTCCATTTCGGTGGCGAAATACTGGTCGAAATCGATCAGGTAAGCGATATTGAACGATTCCTTGGAAAGCTCGAAGTGGCACATCAGCGCCTGGATGATGGCACGGCGCACCAGGTCGTCGGCGTTCAATTCCAGGCCGCGCATGATGGGCAACTCGTTCCTGTCCAGCGCGTCGTAGTAGTCCTCGATTTCGCGGTAATTCTGGCTGTAGGTCGGGCCGATCTTGCCGATGGCGCTCACTCCAAGGGCAACCAGGTCGCAATCGGAATGGGTCGAGTAGCCCTGGAAATTGCGGTGCAGACGGCCCTGGCGCTGCGCCACGGCGAGTTCGTCTTCCGGCTTGGCGAAGTGATCCATGCCGATATACACATAGCCTGCCTTGGTCAGTTTATTCACCGCCATGCTGAGAATGTCCAGCTTGGTTTGCGGCACGGGCAGGTCATCTTCAAGGATGCGCCGCTGCGGCTTGAATATGGTCGGCATGTGCGCATAGTTGTAGATCGACAGGCGGTCCGGATTGGCGGCGATGATTTTGTCCAGCGTCGTGCCGAAGCCTTCCAGCGTCTGCTTGGGCAGGCCGTAGATCAGGTCGATGCTCACCGACTTGAAGCCGTTGGCGCGCGCCGCATGGATGATGCGCAGGGTTTCTTCCTCGCTCTGGATGCGGTTTACCGCGCGCTGCACTTCGGCATCGAAATCCTGCACGCCGACGCTGATGCGGTTGAGGCCTTCACTGCCGAGCAACGCGATGGTTTCGTCGCTCACCTTGCGCGGATCGATTTCGATGGAATATTCGCCGTCCTTCACCAGCTTGAAATGCTGGCGTATTGCCGCCATGATCTGGCGGAACTCGTCGTCGCTCATGAAAGTCGGCGTGCCGCCGCCGAAGTGCAACTGCTCGACAACCTGCCCCGGCCCGAGCAATTCCGCCTGCATCGCCATCTCCTTGATCAGGTAGCGCACATATTCGGCGGACTGGCTGCGATCCTTGGTGATGATCTTGTTGCAGGCGCAGTAAAAGCACAGCGTGTTGCAGAACGGGATGTGGATATACAGCGACAGCGGGCGGGCGATGCCGCCGATTTCGCGCTTTGCCACCCATTCCTTGTAGCTTTCGGCATTGAACGCCTCGATGAAGCGGTCGGCGGTCGGATAGGAGGTGTAGCGCGGGCCGTTCTTGTCCAGCCTGCGTATCAGCTCCAGGTCAACTACCAGTTGATTGACTGCCTCATCCATAAATACCCCCACAAAATGCCTTACATTATGCCAGCCAGCCGCCCCCAACAGGTTTGATATATGTCAAAATCCATGCCATATTCGGCAAACGGGAGGCGGTCAGTGTGAGCCTGCGCTCGTTTCCCCGTTTCCGCTTTTCAAAGGTAAGCAACATGCAACGACCCGTTTCATCCTTTCGCCTCAAGGCGGCCTGCTCCAATTGCAACCTGCGCGAGCTTTGCCTGCCTGTCGGCATGAGTATCGGCGAAATGCAGCAGATGGACGATCTCAGCCACCTCAAGCGCGGTTATGCGCGCGGCGATTACCTTTATCGCAGCGGCGGCAAATTCCAGTCGTTGTACGCCATTCGCAGCGGCTCGTTCAAAACCCAGGTGCTGCACGAAGACGGGCGCGAACAGGTGACTGGTTTCCAGATGGCCGGTGAGATCATCGGCCTGGATGCGATCTGCACCGATCACCATACCTGCGACGCGGTAGCCATGGAAAGCAGCGAGGTGTGCGAGTTGCCGTTCAACAAGCTGGAAGCGTTGAGCCGCAAACTGCCCAGCCTGCAACGCCATCTGCACAGGATCATGAGCCGCGAAATCGTGCGCGACCAGGGCATCATGCTGCTGCTCGGCTCGATGCGCGCCGAAGAACGCCTGGCCGCCTTTTTGCTTAACCTGTCACAGCGTTTTGCGGCGCGCGGCTACTCGCCCACCCAATTCCAGTTGCGCATGTCGCGCCAGGAAATCGGCAGCTACCTGGGACTAAAGCTGGAAACCGTCAGCCGCGCGTTCTCGAATTTTCAGGAGAGCGGCCTGATCAGCGTCAAGGCGCGTTCGGTGGAATTGCTGGATTTGCCCGGCCTGCACACACTGATCGGCAAACAGCAGTAAGGGCCATGCAACAGTTTGATATTACGCCCGAAGAGGGCAGACGCGCCAAATGGCCGCATGAAATTTTTCTGATCAACCTGATCTTCAACCATATCTTCCTGTTTTGCGCGACGGTCGCGGTGTTCGGCGCTTTTCCGTTGCTCACGGCGCTGGTGCCGGTCGTTTCATTCGGCATCATCGGCTACATCCTCGTCAAGGCGAGGAAGGTGGCGGCCAGCAATGAATCCTGGTTCGTCAAGGCGCACTGGCAAATCGCCGCCAGGCGCAACCGCATTTTCATGCAACTGCTGGCGATCACCTGCCTGGCCTCGGGCGGCGGTTTCTGGTTGTCGGGAATCCTTGGCTGGGGCAGGATCCAGACAATCGCCCTGATCGCGGGCGCCGGGCTATTGCCTTTCATGGTGGCGTTGCTGGTGCTGATCGTGCTCGGCAACGAATCGGTGTTCATGGCGCGCGACGGCAAACTGCCGAAACGCTTCGTCGAGCGCAACCCGGATATGCGGGCCTGAGCCTCCCGTCCGCGATGATGGCAGAGCGCAAAATCTACTGGGGCATCGGCCTCCTCTCGCTCCTGATCCTGGCGGGCTCGCTGTTCCTGCCCGGGAAATCCGCTGAAAGGAACGGCCTGCCCTGGCAGGTCGAGCACCCCGCGCCGGAGACGACGCGCGTCTTCGGCCTGACGCTGGGTTCGAGCGCTGCGGGCGAGGCGGAGCAGCGTTTTCATGAGGAAGCCAAGACCAGCCTGTTCAGGTCCCCGGAGGGGCAGCTGGTCGCGGAGATATTCTTCGAGCAGGTCACGCTGGCGGGATTGAAGGCGCGGGTCGTCATCGTGATCGCCGTCCCTGCCGCGGAACTGCAGGCCATGCATGAACGCGGCCTGCGCATCAGCGGGGCGGGCGACGGCAAGAAAATTACCCCGGCGCCGGAAGACGCGGCGCGGCTGCGCACGCTGCCGATTGCCGGTCTGACTTACCTGCCGGCGTTGCGCCTTGAAGATGAGATTTTCAGCAAGCGCTTCGGCCAGCCGACGCAGCGCATCCGGGAAAAGGCCGGCGGCGCGATCCACTGGCTGTATCCGCAGGATGGCCTGGACATCATCCTCGGCGGCAAGGAGAAACCGGTGCTGCAATATGTTCCGCCCAGGGACTTCGGTAAGGTGTTGCAGCCCTTGCTCTCAAACGGAGAAGTGCTCAACTAGATCCGACAATTAGTGGCTGACTCAATTTCTGCATTCGTCGAATGCAGATACTGGCGAATATCTGCTTTCGCAATACAAAGCGGAAATTGGCCGGCACGGAAAGCGACCATCCATTAAACAAATCTGCCTACTTATTGAGGCGCGCACATCACCACGCCCTCGTTGCTCCAGCCCCTGTTTACCACCTGCTGGATCGCCGTCAGGCTGCCGGTGATGCGGTGGTTGGAATCGACGCCCCGCGCATAGCCGTTGTTGTAGGCGCGGTACACCGGCGCGGTGCCGGCGGGACAGGTGCCGTTGACCCCTCCAGCGGTCGGCGGCGTCGACACGAAATCCAGGCTCTCGAAAGTCCAGCTCTTCACGGTGAGCTTGCGCGGATCGCCTGCGGGGATTTGCTGGTCCTTCAGCCCCTGGCATTCCGCCGGATTGACCGTATAAAAATGCGAGTTCGGGCCGGGCGAGTAGCTGCCGTAGAAACGGCAGACAGAGGTGGTGCCGCCCGACTTGAAGGTGTTGCCGGTGCGGCTCCAGCCCGGCCATGCCGTTGTCGACCTGCGCCGCCTCGCCCGCATCGGCGGTGATGAAGTAGTTGTCGAGGTTGGTGTTGTAGAACTCGACGACGACATTGGCGACGTTGCAGCTGCCGTTGGCCGCGGCGTTGCCGGTCGCATCGGGGATGATCGCCACCGGCTGCATTCTTCCCGCCGCGATCATTTCCGCGGCGCTGGTGCCGTAGCCGACGCAGAACTGGGAGCCGAGGAGGTTTGCCGGGTTGGTGTTGTTGAGAATGTTCATGGAGGCCAGCGAATCTCCCAGCACGCCGGTGGTATACGGGGCCAGTTGGCCGTTCTGCACCAGTTGCCAGCCGGAGGGTGTCAGTTGAACCAGCACTGAGGTGGTGGGGTCGGTTGCCGCCAGCAGGGCGCCGAGGGTCTCTTGCCGGCTATTGACCTCGCCGCCGGGGTAGGGGTTGTCGTTGGTCGCGGTCACGCTCATGGTCTGGTTCAAGTGGGCGGTCAATATGCCAAATGTGCCCAAACCGTTGACCGGAACCCAGGCGGTAATGAATACCGCGCCCGTCTTGCCGACATCGGGGGCGTTAAAAGTGATATGGGTGGCGATCGTCGCGCTGGTCGCCGTGATGCTGGTGGTGGTGGCGGCGGCGAAAGGCGCCTGCTTGAAGGTGGCGGTGACGCTCTTTGCCGCGCTCATCGCCACGACACAAGAGCCGGTTCCGGTGCAGTCGCCGCTCCAGCCGGCGAAGGTGCTGCCGGAGGCCGGGGTGGCGGTGAGGGTGGCGCTGCCGGATAAACTGGCACTGCATGTGGCGCCGCAGTCGATGCCGGCCGGGCTGCTGGTGACGGCGCCGGAGCCGGAGCCGGATCTGGTGACGGTCAGGAGGGTGGGGGTAATCGGCTTACCCCCAATTGTTGCTCCGTCGAAAGCTATGCCAGACTGGTAATTTTCGTCATTCCAATTCACGACGCCGAATTCGAGTACATAGCTTCCCAAGGCCGGAACGGTGTAATTTGCCTGCACCCAACCAGTGTAGCCACAGCCCGTGTCAAAACATTCTCCCGAGTCCGCACCAAGAGGTGACCAACTTGGTACTCCAGCAATGATGGGCGTAGAAGAAGGCTTCAGCGTTGACGCTGGAGTTGGCATACTCTTGCCAGGCACGGTGTTGCCGCCAGACGTTGTACGCGCCGTGAATAATAGCGCTACTTCTTTTCCGCCCGCATCCAGCAGCCTCACCCATGCATAGTCGGTGTAGTCGGAACCATCGGTCGTAACATAGTTAAAATAAAAAGAGAGTTGTTGGCCGGCGGTTGCCAAAAAAGAAGAAGAGCGGATCAGAGAACCGTTCGTGCCGCCAATGCCCGCAAGACCCAAGCCATTCACCCCATTTGCCGTAGACACCCAACCGTAGGTGGAATTTGCGGCAGGCGAGAGTGTAACAACACCATTCGCACCGGACGTGCCGCAGGTACCTGTACATGTCCAACCCGCAGTGTCTATAGCAACGCTCTCCGCCATATGACCCAGTAAAACAGCAAGCATAATTAATTTTAAATGGTTCATGCCCAACTTTCCGGCAGAGTATGTGACGGGAAAAGGGGAATGGGGAAGAGGGAGATACCCACGAATTCCTGAATAGATCGCCCGGATCGTCTGCCACATATTTTCAATCAATTTCATTTTCCCCACCCTCGTTGATTTAACTGTGTACCTGCCCTCGCAGAAGCCGCGAAGAGCATACCCAGCGGCTTAACTAGTGTATTCCGCTCGTTTAGTAGAATGGCTAGTAGTTCTATCAGCTCTCCGTAGTTTAGCTGAGGAATTTAAAATCAATCAAATCCCCTGCTATAGCGTTTGAACAGATTCGCAGGCCAGCCTTCGACGTTTCAGCGCTTGATTCCGATTCCCGGTGCGACTTTAGCATCATATTTCAGTTCGCGGACATCTATGGCGGGCTCGCTGCGGTATCGGCAAAAGTTGATTCATACATTAAGAGCGCCTAAACATAATAAAATGCGTGTGCGGCTAAGGCATTCGACCGCAGCACGCAGAATGGCTGCGGGCAGCGCGCAGCGCCTTGCATCCATCACCGCCAAAACCCAACGCAGCTCGTATTTCATTATGTTAGGCACTCTAAAGTTATTCAGCCATAAAATTTAGAAAAAGTATATATGCCGACCCGGTTGAACAAGCCAGTGGGACATGCTAGTCTTCCTGCCATACATCATGGCACTCTCCGATCATATCCTCACCTTCGGCCAATACCTGCTTGAACGGCATGGCGAACGGATCCACAAGATCGCCCTCGATGCCGGTTTCACCTGCCCCAACCGGGACGGCGCAAAGGGCATCGGCGGCTGCACGTTCTGCAACAACAGCTCGTTCAATCCCAACGGGCGCGAACCCAGGACACTGGAAGCGCAGCTAGGCAGCGGGCGGCGCGCCATCACGAAACGGACGCGGGCAAAAAAATACCTCGCCTATTTCCAGGCCTATACCAACACCTATGCGGAGGTGGCCGAACTGGATGCGTTGTATCGCCAGGCCATGACCCAGCATGACATCGTCGGGCTTTCCGTTGGCACACGCCCGGACTGCGTGTCCGGCGAAGTGCTCGACCTGCTCTCTAAATACCGCGACGAAGGGCGCATCGTGTGGCTGGAACTCGGCCTGCAATCGGCCTTCGACGAGACCCTGCGCCGCGTCAACCGCGGCCACGGCCTGAAGGAATACCGCGAGGTGGCCGTCGAGGCGCAACGGCGCGGCATTCCCCTATGCACCCACCTGATTCTCGGCCTGCCCGGCGAGGACGACTCGCATTACCATGCCAGCCTCGACGCCGTGCTCGACATCGGCGTGGATGGCCTCAAGCTGCATCCGCTGCATGTGGTGAAGCACACGGTGCTGGCCAACCAGTGGCGGCGCGGCGAATACCGACCGTTGCAGCGCGAGGAATATATCCGGCACGCCTGCGACCTGATCGAGCGCACACCGGAGCATATCGTGTTCCACCGCGTGACCGGCACCGCCTCGAAAGACATATTGCTGGCTCCGGAGTGGTGCTCGCAGAAATGGAACGTGCTCAACGGCATCGAACTGGAACTGAAGCGGCGTGGCCATCGTCAGGGATGTCTGGCCGGAACGCCTTGGATTAACGGGCATGGCATGGATGCAGTCTCTGATGATGAAGCCTGCCATGCCCGTTTCCCTCACACCCGCGACACGTTACTGGCGAAGCCAGCCGATTGCGGGAGCGGGTGTGAGGCGGCCATTCCCGCACCGGATGCTCCGCAACACCGTGTCATGGCCAGCCACCCCAACCCTCTGGATGAAACAACTAGCCATTCGACTAGGCTGCCAGAAACCGCAGCCAAGTCGCTGGTTATCCCGCAAACGGGCGAGGGAGCAAACGAATCGCTTCGCGAGCTTCACATTCACGAGGAAATACTGGATGCAGCATAAAATCGAACTGGTGTGCCCGGCGGGCAGTCTGCCGGCACTGAAAACGGCGATAGATAATGGTGCGGATTGCGTCTACATGGGGTTCCGCGACGATACCAACGCGCGCAATTTCACCGGCCTCAACTTCAGCTTCGACAACGCGAAGGAAGGCGTGCGCTACGCCCATGCGAAGAGCAAGAAGGTACTGCTGGCGCTGAACACCTACCCGCAGGCCGACAGTTGGCAGCGCTGGACGAAGGCCATCGACAACGCCGCCGAACTGGGCATGGATGCGGTGATTCTGGCCGACCCCGGGCTGATGCAGTATGCCGTGAAAAGCCACCCCGGCCTGCGCCTGCACCTATCGGTGCAAGGCTCCGCCACCAACTACGAGGCGATCAATTTCTACCACGAGATGTTCGGCATCCAGCGCGCCGTGGTGCCGCGCGTATTGGCGCTGGCTCAGGTCGAGCAGTTGATGGCCGGCACCAGGGTGGAGATCGAGCTGTTCGGCTTCGGCGGGCTGTGCGTCATGGTGGAAGGGCGCTGCGCGCTGTCCTCCTACGCCACCGGCGATTCCCCCAACACGCGCGGCGTGTGCTCGCCGCCCAAGGCGGTGCGCTGGCAGGAAACGCCCAAGGGGCTGGAGTCGCGCCTTAACGGCATCCTAATCGACCGCTACGAATCAGGGGAGAACGCCGGTTACCCCACGCTGTGCAAGGGCCGCTTCGACGTGGATGGCGAAACCTATTACGCCATCGAAGAGCCCACCAGCCTGAACACGCTGGAGCTGCTGCCGGAATTGATACGCATGGGCATCGCCGCGATCAAGATCGAGGGGCGCCAGCGCAGTCCCGCATACGTCGAGCAAGTCACCAAGGTGTGGCGCCAGGCCATCGACAATTGCCTGCGCGACACCGGGGCATTTTCCGTCAAACCGGCATGGACGGCGGAACTCGGCAAGGTATCCGAAGGCCAGCAACAGACCCTCGGCGCTTACTATCGCCCCTGGAAATAAGGCACGGAAATTCCCGTATGAAACTAGCTCTTGGCCCTGTCCTCTATTACTGGGATCGCGACACCCTGCTCGGGTTTTACGAAGAGATGGCCGATGCACCTGTTGATATCATCTATCTCGGCGAGACCGTCTGTTCGCGCCGCCATCTGCTGCGCTTGCAAGACTATCTGGACATGGCGGCGCGTCTCTCTGCCGCCGGCAAGGAAGTAGTGCTCTCGACGCAGACGCTGATCGAATCGGAAAACGACCTCAAAACCCTGCGCAAGATCGCCGACAACGGCAATTTCCGCGTAGAAGCCAACGACATGGGGGCAGTGCGTCTGCTGGCGAACAAGGCGCCGTTCGTGGCGGGTTCGACGCTGAACATTTACAACCCGCAAACTCTCGACATGCTCGCCGGGATGGGTGCGTCCCGTTGGGTGATACCGGTGGAAATGTCGCGCGAGGCGCTTGTGGCGGTACTACACAATCGCCAATCGAAGCCGGAAACCGAAGTGTTTGCTTACGGGCGCCTGCCGCTGGCTTTTTCTGCACGCTGCTTCACCGCGCGCCACCATAACCTGCAAAAAGACGACTGCCAGTTCAAATGCCTCGATTACGAGGACGGCCTCACGCTGAAAACCCGCGAGGGGCAGCCCTTCCTGAACCTGAACGGCATCCAGACCCAATCGGCGCTGGTATATAATTTGATCGGGGAACTGGATACCTTACAGGATGCGGGCGTCGATGTTGTGCGTGTCAGCCCGCAAGCGCACCATAGCGGCGAGATATTGCGCCTGTTCCGGGATTGCATGGAACGGCGCTTGGCGCCTGCACAGGCCTTGACCCGGATTGAAGGCCTGATGCCGGCGGCATCCTGCAACGGCTACTGGCACGGCAAACCGGGCCTCGATTTTATCCGCGACGATAATTTATGTTTAAACAAATAACATGAGAATTCTCCTCATGGCATACCTGTTCACTCTATCGGCCATTGCTTGGGGCGATGAGTATGTCGGGCCGTTGCACACTCCTGAAGACGCCATAAAAGCCATTCTTGGGAGCGAAAAATTTGATCGCAAAGATGTGAAGGTTGTTTTGCTAAAATATGATTACTTGAAAAAGGAATGGCATATAGAGCTGACACCAAGTAAACAAAAATGCCTTGATTGTTATCCGACCTACCTCATAGAAGACACAGAACCTCTAAAGATAAAAAAGATTCCGCATGGGTAACAATATAACTTTACGTCAGCCACCACCGGGCAAAATGAACGCCATGAAACCTTTTTTAATTCCGCATCCCATCGGTAACCTTGTTTCACTGTTGCCGCGCTATCCTCATTCGTTTATTTTTGCGCGGGCCATCAATCTGGCGCTGGACAAAAAACTGCACGATGAAGTCTGGCAGCCGCTGCATGGCAAACAGATCTGCATCCGCGTCAAGGACGCCGGCCTCACTTTTCACTTTACCCTCGATGCGAATGGCCTGGTTGCCTGCCAGGCGGTTCACCAACCCGACCTGACCATCAGCGCCAGCGCCCAGGATTTCATCCTGCTGGCATTGCGCAAGGAAGACCCTGACACCCTGTTCTTCAGTCGCCGCCTGTTGATGGAAGGCGATACCGAACTGGGGCTGCTGGTAAAAAATACGCTGGATGCGATGGAATTGCCGCCGCTGGATTTGCGCGCCCTGCTGCCGGTGCGTTTGCTCGGCAAGCTCCGCGAACGCCTGCTGGCGTAATTCAATTATTCGGTTATCAGAAAAAAAGGGCACGAAAGATCGTGCCCTTTTTTCTCAACTCCCTGAAAAACCCGGATTCAGTTTTCCAGATAGTCCACCAGGATGCCGCTGGTCAGACGAAGGCGCTGGCTGAGCAGTTGCGCTATCTTGAGCAGCAGTTTTGCCGAAAGCGCGGGTTTGTCGCGCATGATCAGCAAGAAATTTTCCTGCGTCAGCACCGCCAGGGTCGACGGCGCAACCGCCACTGCGGTAGCGGAGCGCGGCTCGCCGTCCACGATCGTCATTTCACCCAAGCTGCGGCCGGCTAATACCGTAGAGACGACCTTGTCGACATGCTGGTTGTCTTCCTTGCGAACTTCGAGCTTGCCTTCCAGCACGACGCACATGAAATCCCCTTTGTCGCCTTCGCGAAACAGGACTGCCCCGGGTGCGGCGCGATAAATCTGCATATAGCCGGACAAAGCCTCGATTTGCGACCACTCGAGATCCTTGAACATCTGCGCATTCTCGAGCATGGCCGCTATCCTGGCCGAAGAAGCTGCGCTGGACTGGGGGCGCTGGCGCTGATCCTGGGCCACGCCCATGGATTGATGGCGGCGTTCCGGAAATTGCTGGCCAGGCTCCAGCAGCTCAAGCCCCGCCAGGGAAGTTTTTTCAGGGTTCAGTGCCATATTTTTGAACTATGAACCGTAAAACATGAGCTGTCTACGGTTCACCGCCCACATCAGGTATTTTGCACCACCACTTTCGGGAATACGGCGCTGCGGTTCTGCGCCATTTCCGCGACCTTGACCGCGATGCGCCGCGCGATCTGCTTGTACACCTTCGCGACCTGGCTGTCCGGATCGGCCACTACCGTCGGCTTGCCGGAATCGGTCTGTTCGCGGATGCGGATGTCCAGCGGCAGGCTGCCGAGAAATTCGGTGTTGTAATCGGCGCACATCTTCTCGCCGCCGCCCGAACCGAAAATATGCTCTTCATGTCCGCATTTGGAGCAGATATGCGTGCTCATGTTCTCCACGATGCCGACGATCTTGATGCCGACCTTCTCGAACATCTTGAGCCCCTTGCGCGCATCCATCAGCGCGATGTCCTGCGGGGTGGTCACGATCACCGCGCCGGTGACCGGCACTTGCTGGGCCAGCGAAAGCTGGATATCGCCGGTACCGGGCGGCAAGTCCACCACCAGGTAATCCAGATCGTCCCATTTTGTCTGGCGCAGCAATTGATCCAGCGCCTGCGTGACCATCGGGCCGCGCCAGATCATCGGCGTGTCGTCGCCGCCGATGAGGAAGCCGATGGACATCGCCTGCAAGCCATGGTTGGTCATCGGCAACATGTAATTGCCGCCGTGCGTCTCGGGCTGGCCGGAAATGCCCAGCATGGTCGGCTGCGAAGGCCCGTAGATATCGGCATCCAGCATGCCGACGCGCGCGCCTTCGGCAGCCAGCGCCAATGCGAGATTGACCGCTGTGGTGGACTTGCCCACCCCGCCCTTGCCGCTAGCCACCGCGATGATATTCTTCACACCGTCCACCAGCTTTGCGCCATGCTGCACCGCGTGCGGCACCACTTTGCTGCTTACGCTGGCGCTGACGCCGCCGACGCCGGGCAATGCGGCCTTGAGGTGCGCTTCGACCATTGCGCGAATCTCGCCCCACACGCTCTGTGCAGGGTAGCCGAGCACAATATCCAGCGACACGTCACTGCCGCTGATCTTGATGTTCTTTACGGATTTGCCGCTGACGAAATCTTTCCTGGTGTTCGGGTCGATCAAATTCTTTAATGCGCCTTGCACGTCGGCTTCGCTAAAACTCATTATCTACTCCTGGAATCATTAAAAACAAAATTGGATTCAAACCTGGTTAGCCAGTTCACCCGGGCATTTTAACTCAATGGCTGCTGGCCTGCCGGGTTTGAAGAATTGAGCGCGTCGTGTCTGGCCGGCAGCATTGCAGGCCAAAACGACGCGGAATATTGCCGCTCAGTGGTGCCCGCAACCGCCGCCTCCGCAGCCGCCCCTTGGCTCCGGCTCGCTGCCGGGCTCGCGGCTTCCTCCCGCAGCTTCCAGCTTCTTCAGATATTCCTGCCACAACTCGGCCTGATGCTTGCCCAGGCCGTAGAGATAATCCCAGGTATAAAGGCCGGAGTCGTGCCCATCGTCGAACACGATCTTCAAGGCATAACTGCCGGACGGAAGAACTTCGCTTACCCCCACGTTCTTTTTGCCTACCTGCAATGTCTCCTGGCCTGCCATGCCCCCTCACCTCGGCCGACGGCGAGTACACCCGCAAGAATTCGTAGGGCAATTGAAAACACGCGTCGTCGTCGAACGTGATTTCAAGAAGGCGGGATTGTTGATGCAATTTAATTTCCGCTGGATGTCCTGACATGATTCCAGATTTGCTCCTTATTGTGTGCAGCATATTTCGCCGCTCATAATTAAAGCCTGTCGCATTTTGGCAACAGGCCGGTAATTCAACTTAAATAGCGCAATTTTTGCAGGGGGGTAGTGGTAGTTTGCGATGGCGTTGCGACCGCCCGAGCAGACAAGCAACAACATAACCGCAGTACTATACGCAACTCACGCAGGCGCATCAAGACCAAGCCGTATTTCACCCTGTAATGCGGCAAAGCCGAATCGCTTGAGTACGCGCCAGATAAATTGATTGCGCTCCCTCGGATAATGATCGATATAATTTCAGCCGCTCGGCCTCATTCCATAGTCGAAATAACTGTGGCCTCGTTGCCGCTACGGGTTTTCTCCCGCGTTTCGTAGATTGCCGGCTTACCGCCAATCTCTGCATTCATGATCACAATATGCGCCATGCCGCATCTCTTCATTCGGTTGATCTGCACAATTGCTTCTAACTTGCTGCGCGCAATACCCCTATTCCATATCGGTTATAACATCCGCTGTTATCAATAGCGCGGTGGCACATCATCGTTGCTGGAAGTGTTTTGTTCGACTGTAAACAAAACCGCCGCCTTGACCCGCGAAGACAGATTCAGCTTGTTCAAAATATGGCGGACATGCTGTTTTACGGTGTCATAGCTGATCGACAACGTCTGGGCGATGGCTTTGTTGCTTTCGCCGCGCGACAGCAATTGCAGTATCTCGCGCTCGCGCTCCGTAAGCAATTTGAGCGAGCTTTTCGGCTCCTGTTCCCGCTGGTCGCCGCGCAACATCTCGATCATTTTGATGGTCATGGTGGGAGCGGCGACCAGTTCGCCCGCCGCGACCCGCCGGATGGCGTCGACGACATCTTCCGGCGCCATGTCCTTGAGCAGATAGCCGCGCACCCCCGCGCGAATCGCGTTGGCCAAATCGACTTCGGAGTCGCTCATGGTTAACACGACAGCGGGAGTCATGCAGCCTTCACTGCGGATCTGCTTCAGCATGGTCAAACCGTCCATCGGTTTCATGCGCAAATCCATGATCAGCAGGTCGGGCTGTTCACGCAACAGCACGCGCAGTTCCTCGATACTGCCGGTTGCGCCGAGGACAGAGAATCCATAGCAATTGGCGAGCAGTTCGCTCAATCCGCTCCGGCACAAACTCTGATCGTCAACGAGGACAATTTTCACCTTCTTATTCATTAGCTTCTCTCCAATCTGCCCCCGGCTCGGGGAAGAACAACTGCACGCATGTGCCGGACCCTTTCGAGCTTTCCACTTTTATTGCACCGCCGATGCGTTGCGCGCGTTCGCGCATGATCATCATGCCATAATGCCCCTCGACCGGCGTGAACGTGCATCCGCCACTGCCGTTATCCTTGATGGTAAAGATGTAGTAACTGGAGGCAAAGTCCACAATCAGGCGCGCGCGCGCAGCGTCCGAATGGGCGGAGATGTTCGCCAGCGCTTCCTGCACGATGTGGTACACCTGAATTTCGTATTCGAGCGGCAATTCGAGATGGGCCACACGATTGATGTATTCGAGCGCGATGCCGCTCCGCTGGCAGAACTGCTCGGCCAGGGTTTGCAGGGCATGCAGCAGCCCGGACGGATCCATCGCGCAACGGAATTCGGTGATCAATTCCCGGACGGTTTTCTGGCTGATCTCCAGCGCCTCATCGATATCGTGCGCGTATTTGGCAATCATGAGTTCATTGTCTGTGCGGATGGATTCGAGCAGCAAACTCGTGCGCATCCGCGTATAGGAAAGGGTCTGCGCCAGCGAATCGTGAATTTCGTTGGCGATCGATTGCCGTTCTGCAATCAGCTCGACACGCTTGGCTTCACTGCCCAACTTGTTATGTTCGATAATGGAACCAAGCAGGTTGGCGAACGCCAGAACGGTTTTCAAAACCTGGCTGGATGCTTCTTGCGGGACATTGAAAAACAGGGTAAGAATCCCGGTCGGATTTTCGGGCGAGCCATGGCTCTCGATGGGGACGGCGATCGTCGATTCAAACTGACAGTTGATATTACGGCAACCCTTCCGTGTTTTACATTCACCGAGGTCGGATAAATAAACGCCGCGCCCGATAGCCGCTTTGCCGCGTATTTCACAATCCAGATCGACGATATTTCCGGATTCAAGCAGTTCTGCGGGCAATCCGACGGAGCTGATTATGTGAAGAGTTTGGCCGTGGGGGGGCAATATCCGGACTACTCCCGCTGCGGCTTTTACAGTCCCGATAAGGGTCTCAAGAAACTCTTCCAGCAACGGTTTGAGATCGCCTTCCCGTGAAGCGGCAGACGCAAGTATTCCGCGCATTGCCGCGCCTTCTTCCTTTTCAGGGAGAATAAAACCGGAATCCTCCTCCCACGAAAGGTCAGCAGGAGTTGAATTCCTTACGGAATTTGTTTTTTTTCTCATAAGTTTCGACCGGATGCTTCGTTAGTTCCCGCAAAGCCCGAATGATTCTCCAAGTATGCGCGAAGGCATAAAACGGATTATCGGAATATCATGAAATAATAAAATAGAATACCGGTTAACTCTTGAATAATGCCTTGATAATCTGCCCTCTAAGCCAATACATCGGCGAAATTACCCCTCATTCGGGTTATTATAACTCCCCCGTAGTGGGTATAGACACTAAAACCGCCAATTAGGCCTAATGTGAGGAACGCTGCCCGGTCATGATGACTGACGCCGGATATCCCCAGAACACGCTTGAGACACAATGAAAATCTGCATCGTTTCCGACAGCCATGATCGCGCCGAACCTCTCGCGGCGGCTGTAACCGAAGCGGTTGCGGCCGGAGCACAAGCCGTCATCCATTGCGGCGACCTGATCGGCGCGAACACCCTGCGCAGCTCCATCAAACTCGGGGTGCCGCTTCATGTGGTGCATGGCAACAATATCGGTGATCAGATGGCGATGCACAAATTGATGGCAAAATCGGCCGGATTGCTCACTTACCATGGGCAGGATGCCGAACTGGAACTCGGTGGCAGGCGCATCTTCGCGACCCACTATCCCCACTATGGCCGCGCGATGGCCTGCACCGGAGATTACGATCTGGTTTGCTGCGGGCATAGCCATATTGCGGAAATCAGCCAGCAGCCCAACATCAAGGGCGGGCAGACATTTTTGGTCAATCCGGGCTCCGTTTCCGGCATCGGCGCGCCGAAAGCGAAAGAGGCGTTCACCTGGATATTGGGCGATCTGTCCAGCATGTTTTTCGAAATACGCACAATGGAACACTGATCATGCGCCTGGCTTGCATCGCTCAGCACAACAGCAAACATTTTCAACGGAGGTTCGTGTGACGAATTCAATCGCAACCAACCAGACCATACTGGTCGTCGGCGGCGGCATCAGCGGCATGACGGCGGCGCTGGAAGCCGCCGAATGCGGCAAACAGGTGATACTCGTCGAGCGCAATGCAACCCTGGGCGGGCGCACGGCGCTGATGAACCGCTATTTCCCCAAGATGTGCCATCCGACCTGCGGGCTGGAGATCAATTTGCGCCGCCTGAAAGGCAACCGCAACGTGCGCGTGATGACAATGGCCGAAGTGGGTGGCGTAACCGGGCAGCGCGGCGACTACACGGTGACGCTGCAACTGGCGCCGCGCTATGTCAACGCAAAATGCACCGCCTGCGGCGACTGCGCCGCCGCGGTCGAAACGGAAATTACGAACCCTTACGAATACGGCCTGAACAAGACGCGCGCGGCCTACCTGCCGCACACGATGGCGTACCCGATGCACTATGTGCTCGACCCCTCGATCATCGGCACGCCGGATGCGGAGAAAGCCAGGGCAGCCTGCAAATACGACGCCATAGAGCTCGACATGCAAACCGAGACGGTCGAATTGAAAGTCGGCGCAATCGTCTGGGCGACCGGCTGGAAGCCTTACGATGCGGCGAAAATCCAGCCTTACGGCTATGACCGTTTCGCCAACGTGATCACCAGCCTGGAGTTCGAGCGCCTCGCCGACCCGCACGGCCCGACCGGCGGCAAACTGCTGCGCCCTTCCGACGGCAAGGAGGCGAAGAACATCGCTTTCATCCAGTGCGCCGGATCGCGCGACGAAAACCATCTGCGCCACTGTTCGCGCATCTGCTGCATGGCCTCGCTCAAGCATACGCATTACGTGCGAGAGGCTTACGGCGACGCAGGGAAATCGACCATCTACTACATCGACATCCGCGTCATCGACCGCCTCGAGGATTTTTACCAGAAAGTGCAACAGGATCCGACGGTCAGTTTCGTCAAATCCAAGGTCGCCAAGATAGCCGAAGACAAGGATGGCAACCCGGTGCTGCATGGCGTGGATACCGAGGGCTATCACCGCTACGCCACGACGCATGACCTGGTCGTGCTGGCGGTCGGCATGGAGCCGGAAACCAACGGCATCAAGCTGCCGGAAGACATGCTGCTCGATTCGTCGGGCTTCATCGAGGGCTCGCAACATGAAGGCATGTTCGGCGCAGGCGCAGCAACCAGCCCGCTCGATGTGAACCGGTCGGTGCAAAGCGCCACGGCTGCGGCATTGCGCGCGATCCAGGTGGTGCATAAGACCTCCACGATTGAGGGAGCAAAATGATGGCTGATGAAATTCAAGTAAAGACTGCTGCGTACATCTGCTCCGGCTGCGGCCTGGGCGACAAGCTGGACATGGCACAACTGGGCAAGATTGCGCAGAAGGAAGGCAAGATGGCGCTGGTGCGCGACCACGCCTTCCTGTGCAACAGCGAGGGCGTGCAGATGATCCGCGACGACATCGAGAAGGAAGGCGTGACGCATGTCTGCATCGCCGCCTGTTCGCGCCGCGCCAAGACCGAGGCTTTCCATTTTCCGGCCGTGGCGATGAGCCGCGCCAATCTGCGCGAAGGCGTCATCTGGGTGGTCGCCGAGGGCAGCGAACACGACGAAGTGCGCCAGGAAATGGCCGACGACTACGTGCGCATGGGCTGCGCCGAGCTGAAAAAGATGAAGCTGCCGCAGGGCAACCCGAACAAGGCCATGCAGAAGCGCATTCTCGTCGTCGGCGGCGGCATGTCCGGCCTGACCGCCGCAATCGAGGCCGCCGAGGCAGGCTACGAAGTGATCATCGTCGAAAAGCAGGCGCAGCTCGGCGGATGGGCCAATAAATTATGGAAGCGCGTGCCGTTCAAGGCGCCCTACGCCGAACCGCAGGATACCGGCGCTGCCGAACTGGCCGCCAGGGTGAATGCGCATCCGCGCATCAAGGTACACTTTAATTCGACTGTCGCCGAAACTGCCGGGGCGCCGGGGCGTTTCATGGTGAAAGTCGCGCAGGAGTCTGGCGCGGTGACCGAAGAAGCGGTCGGCGCGATCGTTCAGGCGACCGGTTTCACCACTTACGACATCGCCAAGTTGCCCGAACTGGGCGGCGGCCAGGCCAACGTCGTGGACCAGGCGGGTCTCGAAGCGCTGGCGCAAACCGCCAACGGCGGCGCTCTCAAACGCGCCGACGGCAAGGAAATAAAATCCGTGGTGTTCCTGCAATGCGCCGGGCAACGCGACGAAACCGGCCAGCATCTCGCCTACTGTTCCGGCCACTGTTGCGCCACCAGCATCAAGCAGGCGATGTATTTCAAGGACGCCAATCCGGAAACCGACACCGTGGTGATGTACACCGACCTGCGCGTGCCGGGCATGGGCGAGGATTTTTATCGCAGCGCCCAGAAGAAGGGTGTGATCTTCACCAAGGGCAAGGCCACTGGGGTTGAGGCTGCCGGCAGCGGCTGCAAGGTGAGCTTCAAGGACCTGATTCTCGACGAAGACACTGCCCTCGACGCCGATCTCGTCGTGCTGGCGACCGGCCAGGTGCCGAGCGCCGGCGTCGATCTCGATGCCTGGAACAAAGTCGTCGCTGAAGCCGACGGCGGCTCGGACGCGGCCAAGCAGAACAAGTCCGACATGCAGAAAACTTCGATCCTGAACCTGGCCTACCGGCAGGGGCCGGACATGCCGCAGTTCAAGCACGGCTTCGCCGATTCGCATTTCATCTGCTTCCCCTACGAGACGCGCCGCACCGGCATTTACGCCGCCGGGCCGGTGCGCCGCCCGATGGACATGTTGCAGGCGACCGAAGATGCCACCGGCGCCGCGCTCAAGGCCATTCAGGCCGTCGAGAACGCCAGCCTCGGGCGCGCCGCGCATCCGCGCTCCGGCGACCTTTCCTACCCGATCGTGCGGCTGGAAGGCTGCACCCAGTGCAAACGCTGCACGGTGGAATGCCCGTTCGGCGCGATCGACGAGGACGAACGGCGCTTCCCGGTATTCAACGAACAGCGCTGCCGCCGTTGCGGCACCTGCATGGGCGCCTGCCCGGTGCGCGTGATCTCGTTCGAGAATTATTCGGTGGACACCGTCGGCAGCCAGCTCAAGGCAGTGGAAATTCCCGATGAATTTTCCGAGAAGCCGCGCGTCCTGATCCTGGCCTGCGAAAACGACGCCTACCCGGCGCTCGACATGGCGGGCCTGTCGCGCACCGTTTATTCGGCTTTCGTGCGCATCATCCCGGTACGTTGCCTCGGCTCGGTCAACACCATCTGGATCACCGATGCGCTCAACTCCGGCTATGACGGCGTGATGATGATGGGCTGCAAGAAGGGCGACGACTACCAGTGCCACTTCGTCAAGGGCTCGGAACTCGCGGGCTACCGCATGAGCAAGATCGGCGACACGCTGACCGGGATGGGGCTGGAGCCAGAGCGCGTGTCCAGTTTCGAGGTGGCGATCACCGATAACGAGCGCGTGGCAAAGTTCATCAACGACTATGTTGCGCAGCTGGTGGAGATGGGGCCGTCGCCGATGAAGGGCTTCAATTGAAGAAAAACTCGCGTAGCGATTCGATTGCTCCCTCGCCCGCTTGCGGGAGAGGGGTGGGGAGAGGGAACTACTTATGAATGATTTCAACAAGCAGGCGGTCGCGCCCTATCACAACAACTTCCTCAGGGAAGTCGAGGAACGCGTCGAGGATGGCGAATGGGTCAAGATGTGCATGCAATGCGGCGTGTGCGCCGGCTCCTGCCCGCTGGGCAATGCGTGGCAGCACACCCCGCAAAAATTGTTCATGATGATCCGCGCCGGCAAACGCGAAGAGGTGCTGAGTTCCGATTCGATGTGGATGTGCACATCCTGCTACAACTGCATCGTGCGCTGCCCGAGAAAATTGCCGATCACCCACATCATGCACGGCCTGGCGCATTACGCCCACCGGCTTGGCATGGCGCCGAAAGGCCAGCCGACACGCGAGGTTGCCAGGCTGTTCTGGAACAATCTGGCGAAGACCGGTCGGGTCAACGAGCTCAAGTTTTCCCTGGCGATGTATTTCAAGGACGGTTTCGTGCAGGGCATCAAGAACGCGCTGGCGATGCAGGGGGTCGGTATCGGGCTGGTCAAGGCCAAACGCCTCAACCCGATGGAGATTCTGGGCGGGCACAAATGCAAGGACAAGGATGGCTTCCGCAAGATGATTGCCAAGGCACGCGAAATCGAAGAGCGCAAACTGGGTAATGCTTCCTGATTGGGCGAAAGAGAGACACTGACATGGCCAAAAGAAATTACGCGTTTTACCCCGGATGCTCTTCACAGAAGGGCGCTTCGGCATCGAATTTCGCCACCTCCATCGAGGTGATGTGCGAGAAGCTGGGCATCCAGCTCAACGAGATTCCCGACTGGAACTGTTGCGGCGCATCCATCGGTTACGGGGAAGGCGGCCTGTTGCCGCGCCTGGCGATCAGCGCGCGCAACCTGGCGCTGACCGAACAGTACCTGCCGGGACAGGATCTGGTTTCCGGCTGTCCGGCCTGCTGGCTGTCCACCCGCGAGACGGCGGAAAAACTGCACGAGTCCGGCAGCCTGCTGGCCGAGACCAACGAAGCGCTCAAGGAAGCGGGGCTGAACCTCAAGGGTACGGCCAAGGCGCGCCACATCGTCGAAGTGCTGGTCGAGGACGTGGGTTTCGCCGAGATGAAACAACCGGTCGTTAAATCGCTGGAAGGCATGAAGATCGCGGGCTACGTCGGCTGCCAGACCAACCGCCCGTTCGGCATCGCCGGAGAATCTTTCGAGAACCCGCAATATCTCGACAGGATGATCGAAGCCGTGGGCGCGGAACCGGCCAGCGGTTTCGACCAGAAGGTGACCTGCTGCGGCGGTGCGCTGGCGTTTTCCGAGCCGGATAAATCGCAGAAACAAATTCGCGACATCGTCGAATCCGCCTACGACAACGGCGCCGAAATGATCGTTACGCCCTGCCAGTTGTGCCAGGCCAATGTCGAGATTTACCAGTCCGAAATCAACAAAAAGCAGGGCACCAAACTGGCCATGCCGGTGGTGTACTACTCGCAACTGTTGACGGTGGCCTACGGCGGCAGCCTGAAGCAGGCCGGTCTGGACGGGCACATCATCCAGCCGGAAAAACTCAAGCAAATCGCTTCACGGTAATAATAGCCAACATCTCCTGCGGTCGCCATAACACTTGCCGTGCTTTTTTCCGCACTGGTGCCCCGGCACGCGTTGCGCCGGGCACCGGCGCTTCGCTGGACTTGCCTCAGTGTCGGCATTATCATCGCATCCATTGAATCAATAAATTTCTAGGAGCGCACTATGCAACACCTGACACCAAAGGAAGCATTCGATTTCCTGAAAGCGAACCCGGAAGCGATATTCGTCGATGTGCGCAGCGAGATGGAGCACATGTTTGTCGGCCACCCCAAAGGTTCCATCCTGATCCCCTGGGTCGATGGGCCTGAATGGGACATCAATCCGCACTTCATTGCCCATGTCAAAAAGGCAGCCAGCCTGAATCGCCCCGTTGTGCTGATCTGCCGTTCCGGCCGCCGCTCGGTGGATGCCGGTCTGGCGCTGGAAAAGGCCGGGCTCACTGATGTGTACAACGTGCTGCACGGTTTTGAAGGCGACCTGGATGAGCAACACCACCGCAACTCCCATAACGGCTGGCGCCATGATGGCCTGCCCTGGGCGCAAACCTGATCCGGGTTTCATTTCGCCGCCGGCTCATCCGGAACGACTCCCGCTCACTGACGAAAGACCGCAAATGTCTATCCCCGACTTCACCGATACCGAACAGAAACTCGTTTCGGGCTTGCTGCTTAAACGCTATGCCAAACTGGTTCCGCTGCAATTGGCGGACAGCGAGCTACAGCTTGATTTTCCAAAAAAGAAACTGACTTTATGCCCTACGATCTACTGGAGCGAACGCGGCGCGCATTTCGTCGTATGCAAAGTGGCGGAAGGCCGCTATCGCTGCCAGTTCTTCTACTCCGATGCAGAGCATTTCGGCACGGGGCACGAGGAATACGACAACCTTGAGGATTGCGTCGTGACCTTGCTGCAGGTTCAGTCTGACCACGAGCGGCAGCTGGCCAACATTTCTGCCAATGCAACCAGGGCCGACACCGGCGGCGACTACCAGGGGCCAATGGTAATCTGAAATTAACCGGCAACCGCCCCCAGATGCAGCCCTGCATCTGGCTGATTAGCCGCTTTAATGTCGAACAACCCTGACAGAACAGCCCCGGCTTTCTGGCTGGCACGCACGGCAAAGGCATCAAAGCCAACCTGATGCTGGTAGGTCAGCTTTTCGCGCGGCACATCGCCGATTGCGCGCAACTCACCCTTGTAACCGTAGCGCTCGCGCAGCAAACGGGCAGTCGAGAAACTGTTGCCGTCTGAATATTTGTCGAACTCGACGGCGATCACGGTGAAGTCGTCGATGTCGCGCCCGATCGCTTCCGGCACTTCCTCGGCAGCCAGCCAGACGCCGAGCGGCCAGCCGTGCTCATATTCGCGGTGGATCAGCTCGGCACGGCGCACCTGCCAAACCGACAGCGGCACCAGCACCGGCCCCACCGGCAGTTTCACGCTTTGCGGCGTATCGCCCTCCGCGAGGGTCAGAGTTTTCCATTCATCGGTCACGATATGGCCATTCTTGATTAGCTTGAACATTGACTGCCTTCCTTTCTGTATTCCGGACAATAGGTGGATAAAACGATTCATCACAACTTGTTGGAGCGCAGTCTAATGATGTCGTTTATATCTGTGAAATACTTGTTTGTTACAATTAAATAATCATTGGTTATATAAAAACCATCCGCTTCGGGGAAACATGAATCTCCGCAGAACGCCGTTAGCTGCCATTCGGCAACGCCCTCCGAATGGCTGGCTCATTGTTCAGCAGGGCCAATAGCTGGTAGGATGAAACTTGGCCGTTGAAAGGTGAAGAAACGGAGGGAACCTCAAAATGAAGATGTTGAGAATTATTTTGGTGGCGCTGGCTCTCATCTCGCTTCGTGCCTATGCCAAAGATGGAGGCGATCAGATTACGAAAGAAAACGTCGGCATCGGCACTGCGGACGGCCAAACCTTCCGGGACTGTCCCGACTGCCCGGAGATGGTGGTAATTCCGGCAGGCAGTTTCAACATGGGATCCAGCGATGGAAGCAATGACGAAAAACCCGTCCACCCCGTCAATATCGTCCGGAGCTTTGCCATGGGCAAGACCGAGGTGACGCAGAAGCAATGGCGCGCGGTGATGGGCAGTAACCCGCCTGAATTGTATTTCAAAAACTGCGGCGACGACTGCCCGGTGGAAGAGGTAAACCGGAATGATGCCAAGGAATTCATCCGGAAACTGAACGCCAAGACCGGCAAACAATACCGGTTGCCGAGCGAAGCGGAATGGGAATATTCGGCGCGGGCAGGCACGACGACCGCTTATTACTGGGGTAACGACATCGGCAGCAACAACGCAAACTGCGATGGCTGCGGCAGCCAATGGGACAGCAAACAGCCGGCGCCCGCGGGCAGCTTCAAGGCGAATGCATTCGGGCTTTACGACATGAGCGGTAACGTGTGGGAATGGGTGGAAGATACCTATCACGGCAACTACAATGACGCGCCGGCGGACGGCGGTGCGTGGCAAGGGAAAGACGCGGAGGGCGTGCTTCGCGGCGGCTCGTGGATCAATCTCGCGAACAACTTGCGCTCCGCCATCCGCTACGACATTGATCCCGGCAACCGGAACCTCAGCATCGGTTTCCGGGTCGCCAGAACCCTCCCGTAACAACGCGAAGGGAGCTTGGCCTGTACTCTTTACCCTTTTTCCCTCTGCAATGTTTGTGGCATAAAATGAAATGAGAGAAACGTGGAAAGGTTGTTGAGCCGGGTGCGCAGCCGCTCGCGGATTTTCTCACAACCGGCTTTATGCGCGTTGAACGCCGGCTTTTAGCGAGTCCAAATTCGCCCGTGTCGAAAGCGAAAGCGCAAGTTAACACAATGACAGCCCGCCATTGCCAAAACCTATTTCTTCGAACACGTCATTAAGGTTTTCCGCATATCCATTCCGTGCATTAATCATGAATCCCGGCAACGATTCCGAAAAACACCGTATCGACAAGTGGCTCTGGGCGGCGCGTTTTTTCAAGACGCGTTCGCTGGCATCCGACGCGGTCGAGTGCGGCAAGGTGCTGGTCAACGAGGTGCGCGCCAAGCCGGCCAAGGCAGTAGCGGTGGGGGACAGGCTGGATATCCGTATCGGGCAGGTTCAGTTCGTGGTCGAGGTGCTGGCGCTGTCGAATAAACGCGGTTCTGCACCCGATGCACAGAAACTGTATCGCGAAACCGGCGAGAGCCGTCAGCGGCGTGAGACCATCGCAGCGCAAAACAAGGCGTTGCCGCAGCCTTTTCATTTCAAGGGCAGGCCGACCAAGCGCGACCGGCGGGAAATTGAACGGTTCAGGAAGGGCGAGTGATGGCGGCTGACAAACCGGCGGTGGCGAAGGTATGGCTGCGGCGCGCCATCGAGGCCTTGCTGGTCATCGCGCTCATTGCGGGCATTCGCGCCTGGCAGCAGCGCGACATCGCCGGCGGTGCGGCTCCATCCCTGCATGGCACGCTGCTCGACGGAAAATCATTTATCTTGCCCGCCAGGCCGGCACAGCCGGTGCTGGTGCATTTCTGGGCGACATGGTGCACGGTTTGCCGCGCGGAACAGGGAACTATTGAATCCATCGCACACGGCAACCCGAATGTCATCACCGTGGCGATGCAAAGCGGCAACCGCGATGAAGTGGTGAAACATCTTGGCGAACAGGGGTTGAGCTTCCCGGTGCTGAACGACCAGGATGGCCGGATTTCTGCGGCCTGGGGCGTTCGTGCCGTACCGGCAAGTTTCATCATCGATACCGGCGGGCAGATACGTTTCGTGGAGATCGGCTACACAACCGCTATCGGCTTGCGGCTGCGCCTGTGGCTGGCGATGCTCGACGGGCTGCCCTGGGCACAAACATGAATCAGCCGGTACTCCACCCCCGGGGGCGCTTCATGCCGGCGATCTTGCATGCCTGCTTTACGTACCCGTAGGGAAACAGCTCGAATATCCTGTTGCGCGATTCGGATCCCAAGCGTTTCGCGAGATGCTTCATCACATGGCGGACATCGGGTGCGATTTGATGATCCGCGTAATACTCGCGCATATAGCGTATCGCATCCCAGTGATCCTCCGTGAGCTGAATGTTTTCATGGCGGGCAAATTCCTCCGCCAGACCTTCGCTCCAGTCCATGGGATCAATCAAGTAGCCCTCGTCGTCGACGTCCGGCGCCTGGTGGGTTTTCAGCATTATTCAACTCCTCTAAACAAACCTAATTTCCTGCCTTGATCTGCCACGCCGAATGACAGGCAACGCATTTCGTCAATGTAGCTGAGGCCATCTTCAGAATTTCCGAAGCCGGCGTCCCGCCTTCCGCCGCCTTGGCGATTTCGTCCATCTCGCGGTGAACGCTCATGCCCAGCATCTTGAATTCCAGCGGCAATTTTGCCATCAGCGCCGGATTGACATCCGCGGCGGCGGCCATGCCCGCCGCGCGGGAAGCCCCGATGATGCGCTTCACATCGCCTTGATTCGCCCCTTCCAGAATTCCTTGTACCGAGAATAGCATGCCGCGCATTTCGGTCAGAACCAGATCGCGTTCGGCAGGCTGTAGCACTACCGCAGTCCTGCCGTCGGTTCCCGGGGCGGTGCTCCCGCGAATAAAGAACCATGCGAATACGGCGATGGTAACGGCCCAGAGCAGCAGGGCAATCGAGATAATTTGATTGGGTTTCATTTCGGGTTTCTTGTTTGTGTTGTCATAAGAGAAAGCAGTAGAGAAAATTTGCGCACCGCAATCTGCGCTAAGAGTTGCGCAAGCGATGATAAAATGCATTTCATTACGCCGTTAGCCCCATTTTTTAATCCCTTCGGGTCGAATTCCCCGCCGCTTGCGGCGAATGGTTCGCTCTGTTTCGGATTCGATACCCCGCAGCTTGCTGCGGGGTCGTTCGTTGGCACTTGTAAACTATTTTGGTTCAGCCATGCGATGCTTGTGTTGCTTTGCGCTCAAAGCGGTTTGCGCACACTGATAGCGCCGCGAATCTGCCCTGCAGAGTAACCGGTAGCGCGATCATTTGGGTAAATTTTGCCGAGAGCAGCCTTCACGGCGGGGCTCAACTGATCTGCGGGGCCATGGCAACCGAGGCAGAGCGGTTGCACCGGCAGCGCCTTGACGTAACGGTATTCATTGTCAATCTTCTCGCCTTTTTCCAGTTGGGCAGGCGGCTCGCCGGCTGCGGCTCGCTTGTCGAAATCTTCGAGAGCCGCTTTTTCCCACGCGTCGGGAGTCGCGCGCGCTTCGTTGCGCGTCTTGAGGCTGACCCGTTTGATCTTCCAGCCGGCCTGCTGGGATATCTCGCCGGCCATCTTCGGTGCCATATCCTTGCAGACGGGGATCGCGCCTTCGGGGCCAGGATTTGCTGATTTCTTCCTGCAAGGCGGCCAGCAGTTTGGGCGGCAACGATGCGGCAACCTTGCGCGCCTCGCCCAGCAGGGCATCGTCGCCAGCATGGGCGAGCGTGGCAATAAACGGAGAAACGAGTGCTGCGGCAATCAGTAGTGTCTTCATGGAATACTCCTTAAAAATGGCGGTTGGCGTGGCGAATTCGGAATGCCGATGTTTCGTTCGTTGAATAGCGCTTTTCACTGTCTGCCAGTCAGGCTATCGACGGCAGGATAGGCAGTTCAAGGGTGTTTGTCTGTGACATCGATCACACACCTGTCAGATAGCTTTATTTCAGCAACTCCTCGAATTCCTCGGCCGGAACCGGCCTGGAATACAAATACCCCTGCGCATAGTCGCAACCGGCAGCGGCCAGCATATCGCTTTGTTCCTGCGTTTCCACTCCCTCGGCGATTACTTTTATGCCGAGCTTGTGCGCCATCACAATGATCGCCTCGCATAAAGCCAGGTCGTTGGGATCGATTGCCAGGTCGCGGACAAATGACCGGTCGATCTTCAGGTAGTCGATGTCAAACTTCTTGAGATAGGACAGCGACGAATAGCCGGTGCCGAAGTCATCGATGGAAACCTGGATGTTTGAGTTACGCAGCGTGATCAGCGCACTGTTGATAGATATGTTCGAATCCAGCAACAATCCCTCGGTAATCTCGATAACCAGGCCTTGCCCCGGCAAGTCGATTTCCCGCAAGTGCGCCAGCCACGCCGCATGGTCGTCGCCGTCCTTGTAGAATTGTATCGGCGATTTGTTTACGCTGACCTGGAACATGGGTTTGTACATATCTCTCCAGCGTTTGGTCCAGCGCATCGATTCATGGAATACCCAGTCGCCGATTTCAAGGATGAGCCCGGTTTCCTCGGCCAGCGGAATGAATTGGACAGGACTGACCAAGCCGCGCCCTGGATGCTGCCAGCGGATCAATGCTTCCGCCTTGTTGATATTGCCGGTAGCCAGCTCCACGATGGGCTGGAAATAAACCATGAACTGGCCGGCAGCCAGCGCGCCGCGCAAGTCGTGGATCAACTGCAGCCGGGTCTGGACGGCCTCTTGCATCGCAGCGGTGAAATAGCCGTGGCGGTTGCGGCCCTGGTTTTTGGCCACATACATCGCCTGGTCTGCGTTCTTGAACAGTTCCTCTATGGTGCCGGCATCGTCCGGGTACAGCGTAATGCCGATGCTGGCCGACACGTAAGCCACTTTCTCGTTCAGATAGTAAGGCTCGGAGACTTTCTGGATGATGGACTGCGCAATACGCTCGATATTATTGATGTCGTCCAGGTCCGGCAGGATAACGACGAATTCGTCCCCGCCCAGGCGCACCACGGTATCGGTCAGGCGCACACAGCCGCCGATGCGGCGCGCCGCTTCCTTCAGCAGCAAGTCGCCCATCGCGTGCCCCAGGGTGTCGTTGATTTCCTTGAAATGGTCGAGGTCGATCAGCATCAGGGCCAGCGGCAGGTTGGTGCGCTTGGCTTTTTTGAGTTCCTGCTCCAGGCGGTCATGGAACATATGGCGGTTTGGCAAGCCGGTCAATACATCGAAGTTGGCCTGTTTCCAGATCGTTTCCTCGGATTCCTTGCGCTCGGTGATGTCGCGGAACACGATCACTGATCCGACAATCTGCCCATCTTTAATGACTGGCGTGGTGTTGTATTCGACAGGCAATGCCACCCCGTCTTTTCGCCATAACACTTCGTTGTCCACCCTGCGCGGCTGCCCATCGTGCGAGGTCCGGTACATCGAACATTCCTCGCGGGGGAAGTCGCGCCCATCCGGATAGGCGTAATGCACCAGCGGGTGCATCGGTTGTCCGATTAATTGTTCTTCCGAATAGCCAAGCAAGGTAAAAACCGCAGGATTGGCAAAGGTTATTTTGCCTTCCGTGTCCATGCCGACAATGCCATCGCCCACGGCGCCCAGAACCAGGCGCGTGAACTCCTCGCTCGTGCGCAGGATCAGCTCGGCCTGCTTGCGTTCGGTAATATTTCTGGCGATCTTGGAAATACCGACCACCTTGCCTTCATCGTTCAGAACCGGGGAAATCGTGGTGGATACATCGATCAAATGGCCTTCCTTGTGGCGGCGTACCGTCTCGAAGCGATCCGCCCGCTCCCCGCAGGAAATGCGCGCCAAGGTTTCATGACACTCATCCAGCCGGTCGGGGGAAATCAATATCTGCATGGGCTGGCCGATGGCTTCCCCGGCCGTGTAGCCGAACAAATCCCCGGCGCCGCGGTTCCAGCTTTCGATGATGCCATTCGGCGTGCTGATAATAATCGCTTCATCCGTGGAATCGATAGTGGCCTTGAATTTGCTCAATTCCAGCGCCTTCTGTTTGCGCTCCGCGATCTCATATTGCAAGGTTCTGAATACCCACAGGAGCAGCAGCGGGCAGGCTATCAGTAGAATAACCAGGGTGAACAAGCTGCTGGAATTGATGGCCCCGGCAATTTTTTGCCGCTCTTTCAGCAGGTTTCTTTCCGTGTATTGCAGCTCACCCAGTTTCGCATCAATTTCGTCGGTCAATGCGTCGCTTTCACCGGTGGCTATTATTGCAGCGACCGCCTGATGGCCTTTTTCGCGCTGCAACTGCGCCGCAAAGTCAGCTTGTCCGATGCGCTGTTTGACAAGGCTATCCAGCGCCCCCAGCCGTTCATGCTGCGCCGGGTCGTCGGACGCCAACTGTTGTACGCTGGCAAGCTTGGCCAGCATGGCATTGCGGTGTTTATCGCTTTCCGCTGACTGGCGCTCGTCGCCGGTAATCAGGAATCCGCGGTTGTGATACAGGAAATCGTGCATCGAACCGGAGAATGATTCCATGCCCAGGATCACTTCGTAGGTGTGCTCCACCCGCTGGCTTGCCTTGTCCTTTTGCAGGAGGTTATAAGATGCAGTGCCCAATATGAGAATAAACACGGCCAGCAGGGTCACCAGACCGACCGCCAGTAATCTTTTCCGCAACTGCGCTATGAAACCGTGGTTTTGTGTTGCCACGAGTATGCCTGCCGCCAGCATCATGAAACCCATTACAGCGGGCGCAGAAATCAACGTGGTGTTGCCGATATGGGTGAGCGACAGGTTGCCGAACATATAGCCGCCCAGCGGCAACAGCGTGAGTAACAACAAGGCGGACGCCACCGCCTGGGCGGTCGCCCACAACATGGACTCCATGAGCAACAGCGCGCTGCCTATCAATATCAGGTTTATGGCCGATATGGTGGACATCCGCCCGGGGTGAGAGGTCGATAATGCCTCGGCGGGCTCGCTGAACAGCAGCTGGTCGATACCGGCATCCCAGCCGAGCGAGTATTCCGCAAGCGTCACCAGGCCGAGAAGCAAAACCGGGATTACGGTTACCCGTCTGGCCAGCAGGATAGCCGGCGTGGATTGGCGCAGGGTATGCAGGTGCAGGGAAATTCCGGACAGGACAAAAGCGGCTGCGAGGTTTGCCTTCATACTGACCAGCCCCGGCAGCAGGCGCTTGAACGCCTCTATGTTCAAGGCCCAGCCGGACAGAACTATCAACCCCAATGCTACGGTCGCAACAGCAATGGCCTTCGTCCACCCGATTATTTCAGCCTGAAATGAATTCCGGGAATGAGCGCCAAGTACTGTAGAAGCTGCGTGCATTGAATCTTTTCCAGATTAAGAGCCTATTTCAGTAGGTTTCATACCCCGCGCCGCTTGCCTGCGGGATGCAGTGCAAGGCGCGGGCTGCGCAGTGTAGTCATTCTCCACAAGCAGGCCGCAACGCCGCAATGCGCCCGCAGGCAAGCGGCCCTCCGGGTTGGGTCTGGGCGCGGCGTCTGCGGCGTTGCACCGCTTGCCAATGCGCGGTCGCGACACGTTACTGCGCAGCAGCCGTTTGCGGGAGCGACCGCAGGCGACCATTCCCGCACCAAACGCTTCGCGCACCGTGTCATGGTCGCCACCATTGGCTGCGCGCCGCGCCTTGCATCCATCCGCGCCCAGACCCAACGCGGGGCATGAAACCTACTGAAATAGGCTCTATGCTACCCGGCAAATAGCCGCCTTGAAATAGAAATACCGATGATCTGACAGGGAGCCTCAGATCAATTTGCTGCTACGGCATCATGGCGCGAGTTCCTGTCTATTGCGGCTTTCGCGAAACGCTTTTGCTCAGTCGTCCGGATTTTCGTACATGTCGTCCTGTTCCGCCGCGCGCTTTTCCCGGGCCTCGCGTTCGGCCTGCTGCGCCATCGCCTGAACACGTGCCTGGCGTTTTTCGGCAGCTTCCTGTTTCAAGGCAATGCTGTTTTCGCCGAACAGCACCTGCCGGAGAAAGCGGAAGCCGAACAGCATCAGCTCGGTTTCACCGGCGAGAATTTTACCGGTTTCTTCCGCGGGCAGGTCGTAGAGTTCGTTAAACCCCTCGCTGGTCACGAAGCTGCGAAAGGTGTCGAGATCGTAGCAGACCATGAAGTACAGTTGCAGGCTGCGTTTGGAAGGCTTGCCCACGCTGGGGCCGGAGGATTTCTTCTTGAGGATCAGTTGCCGCCAGCCGCGCGCCAGCTCGTCGTATTCCTCCAACCCCTGTTCCTTGCGGTAAGCGTCGATGGTGATTTCCCTCGGCTCATCGTGGCCCAGACAGTGTTCTTCCTTGACCAGCGCATAGGATTGGGTGTCGGTATATTCGTCCTGCTTGCGCATCGACAGCAGCGCCACCGGATAGTAGCGGCAGGCGGTCGGCCTGTCGCCATATACGCCGCAACCTTCGGGAGTCATGAACCGGCAGGCCGTGCCGTTCTCCACCGGGCGCAGCTTCACGCCGGCGATGCCGTTCTGTTCCATTTCGTAAGGCAGGGTGTAGTGCAGCAGAAAATCGTTTGAAGTGATCCCCAGGCGCCGTTTCAGGCGCAGGATGTCGTAAGGTGTCAGCGAGATGTCGATGTTGCTGCAACAGGCGTTCCAGCAGGCGATGCCCTTGCGGCACTGGAATTGTATCGTCTTGCTGCCGTCGCACATTTCAGGCACAACCGGGCTGCCGGAAAACGGCAGGTCGGCTGCCATGTAGGTATCGGTCATCTTGTTCTCTTAAATATGTTTGGGATGAAAAAAACTGGGCATCTTGCGATGCCCAGAAATTTCACACAGCATGTTACACGATTTCCGCAAACTCTTTAATGTGCCGCGGGTTTGAACAGCTTGGACTTGTCCACCAGATCGACATGCTTGCGCTTGAAGCATTTCCACTTCTTGGTCTTTTTGTCGTAGACCGAGTTCACGAAACAGTGCCAGTTCTTTTCGTCGACAAAGTTCTTGTCGGTGCGGTAGTAGAAGCCCGGATAACGGGATTCCTCGCGGAACTGGATATGCTTCATGTGCGCTTCCGCCGTCAGGATGCGATGGTAGTTTTCCCATGCGCGCAGCAGCTCGTGCAGATCCTTGGCGCGCATCTTCAGAGAGTCTTCCTTGAGCATTTCCAGCTTCTCTTCGGCGACTGCCAGCATCTTGTCGTTGGTGTTGTAGTAAGTTGCGACGCCGGCGACGTACTCGTCCATGATCTTCTGCAGGCGCATTTGCAGCATCTTGGGCGTGATGTAGTGCGGGTTCACGTCGATGGCGGTGGTGTAGTCCTTGTGCTCGAGGAAATTGCGCACCGGTTTGTAGATCGTTTCGGCGATCTGCTCGGGCGTTTCGTCGAACTCGGGTTTCCAGTCCTTGTTGTCGAGCGCGTACTTGACCATCGCCTTCGAAGCCAGGCGGCCTTCGGTATGCGAACCGGAGGAGAACTTGTGGCCGGATGCGCCGACGCCGTCGCCGGCGGTGAACAGGCCCTTGACCGTGGTCATCGAGCGGTAGCCCCAGTTCCAGCCGCGCGGCAGATGCGCCGGCACACCTTCTTCTTCGGGGTCGCTCGCCATTGGTGCGCCGACGTCCGTCGGGCCGGATACCCAGATGCCGCAGCAGCCGGAATGCGAGCCGAGCAGGTAGGGCTCGGTCGGCATCAGTTCGGACATCTTCTTCTCGGGTTCGATATTTTCGCCGACCCAGATGCCGCATTGGCCGATACACATGTCGAGGAAGTCTTCCCATGCTTCCGCTTCGAGGTGTTTGACTTCCTTGGGAGACAGCGTTTCGCGGCATTTCGCCAGAGCGGTTACCGTGTCCATATAGATCGGGCCGCGGCCTTCTTTCATTTCCTTGAGCATCAGGTGATTGCGCAAGCAGGATGCCGGAACGGCTGCCTGACCATAAGGAGGATAGTCGTTCAACATTTCCTTGTTCTTGGTCATGTAGTCTTCGCCGTAGGCGTTAGTGGCCTTGGCCTTGAACAGCAGGAACCATGCGCCGACCGGGCCGTAGCCGTCCTTGAAGCGGGCGGGCACGAAACGGTTTTCCATCATCGTCATTTCGGCACCGGCTTCGGCAGCCATCGCGTAAGTCGAACCGGCGTTCCACACCGGATACCAGGCGCGGCCCTGACCTTCGCCGACCGAACGCGGGCGGAACAGGTTTACGCAGCCGCCAGCGGCGAGCAAAATAGCCTTGGCCTTGTAGATGTGGATGGTGTTGTCGCGTACCGAGAAGCCTGCAGCGCCGGCGATGCGCGTCGGGTCGTTCTTGTCGTTGATCAGGTGCACGATGAAGATACGTTCTTCGATGCGGCTCAGGCCGAGCGCCTTCTTCGCGGCTTCGGCAACGATCCATTTGTAGGATTCGCCGTTGATCATGATCTGCCACTTGCCGGAACGCACCGGCTTGCCGCCGTCTTTCAGCAGCGGCAAGCCTTCCTTGATCGAGTCGGCGCCGTCGTGGCGTACGCCTTCCGCGTCGGTCTTCCAGATCGGCAGACCCCATTCTTCGAACAGGTGTACCGAGTCGTCGACGTTGCGTCCCAGGTCGTAGGCCAGGTCGTCGCGGGTGATACCCATCAGGTCGTTGGAGACCATGCGCGCGTAGTCGGCGGGGTCAAGATCCGGGCCGATGATAAGTGTTGATCGCGGAGAGACCCTGCGCCACGGCGCCGGAGCGATCCATCGCGGCCTTGTCCACCAGCTTGATTTTGAGTTCCGTGCCGGTCTCGGCCTTGACTGCCTCCGCCCAGCGCATCATTTCATAAGCGGCACCGCAGCAGGCCATGCCGCCGCCGATCAGCAGAATATCCAGTTCTTCCTGGACGATTTTTGGATTACCGAAAGTTCCTTCAGACATTTTGTTTGCTCCAAGTTTGGTTGATTGATCGCCTATTTGCGGCGGATAAGTTCTTCCGGCTTGCCGGCGCGATAGCCACCCATGACTTCCTTGGTGTACACACCGGGAAGCGTGAGGTCGGCCATCTTCGGCATCGGCTTGCCGCCATACGGATTGATGGAGCCTTCCGCTGTCGTGCGAATCGGAAATTTGAAGCGCTTCAGCGTGCCGTTGCGGAACTTGATCGTCCACATGATCGAATCGGAGCCGCGCATCGGCTGTACCGAGCCGCCCAACGGCACGATGTCGGCGTAGTGGCGAACTTCGATGGCGCCCTGCGGGCAGATCTTGACGCAGGAATAACATTCCCAGCATTGCTCGGGCTCCTGGTTGAACGCTCTTCATCGCATGGCCGGTTTCCGAGCCATCCTTGTCCAGTTTCATCAGGTCGTGCGGGCAAATATACATGCAGGCGGTTTTATCCTGTCCCTTGCAGCCATCGCATTTTTCGGTACGTACAAAAGTTGGCATTCTCAATACTCCTCTAGTTAAATTAATTCACTATCACATTTACATCTTATGTAGGTCGGGCTTTGCCCGACATGGCGGGTAGAACCAGCCCTACGTTAACGAACTTCAGCGCCCCGAATGGCCGCTAAGCTTTACTTCTACCTTTTCGTTTTCGGCCAGGCCGGCGTAATAGGCGCGCAGCACCTCGAGTACTTCAGGCCGGCTGAATTCGGCAGGCACTTCGGTATTTTCCGAAAGCATCTTGCGCAGCTTGGTGCCGGACAGCAGCAGGCGATGTTCGTCGCCGTGCGGGCAGGTGCGCGCGGAAGCCATGCCGCCGCACTTGTAGCACCAGAATGTCCAGTCGATCTTGAGCGGCTGCGTTTCCAGCGCGCCCTTGGGTATCTTGTCGAAGATGTGATGCGCGTCGAACGGCCCGTAATAGCTGCCGACGCCGGCATGGTCGCGGCCGACGATCAGGTGCGAGCAGCCGTAATTTTGCCGGAACAGCGCGTGCAGCAAGGCTTCGCGCGGACCGGCATAGCGCATGTCGAGCGGGTAGCCGGCCTGCACCACGGTTTTCTTCACGAAATACTTGTCTATCAAAACCGAAATAGCCTCGGAACGCACCTCCGCCGGAATATCGCCGGGCTTTAGGTGCCCCAGCAGCGAGTGAACCAACACCCCGTCGCAGGTCTCGATGGCCACCTTGGCGAGATACTCGTGCGAGCGGTGCATCGGGTTGCGCGTCTGGAACGCGGCGACTTTGCTCCAGCCCATATTCTCGAACAAGGCGCGCGTTTCGTGCGGCGTCATGAACATCGAACCGTATTTTTGCGGAAAACCGCCCTGCGACAGCACCTTGACCGGGCCGGCGAGATTCACTTCGCCCTGCTCCATCACCATCTTCACGCCGGGGTGCTCGATGTCGGTAGTGCCGAACACCGTGGCGCATTCATGCGCCTTGTCGATGGTGTATTTCTCGGTGACCATCATCGTGGCGACGATGCTGTCGTCGTCCGGATCGGTCAGCGCGATATGTGTGCCTGTGGGGATGGTATTTGCGGTGCTGCTGTCAGTGGAAAGGGTGATGGGGATGGGCCAGAACAGACCATTGGTCATGGTCATGCCATCGCACACGCCCTGCCAGTCGGCATGGGTCATGAATCCGTCGAGCGGCGTGAAGCCGCCGATCCCCAGCATGATGAGGTCGCCCTTTTCGCGCGAACTGACGCGCACTTTCGGAAGCGTGCGAGCGCGCTTGAGTTCCGCGATCAAATCCTCCCCTGTCAGCAACAGCGGATTGAGATCACCGCCTCCGTGCGGTTTTACGAGTGCCATATTCTTTTCACTTTCGTCGATATACTCGAGTTGTACACATTGGCTATGCTAAGACTTTCGGCGCCAAACCACGATACCCCTTACGGGTTATGCCCTAATAGCTCTTCACGGTTATGGATAGATTGCCAGTCGTTGGAAAGTGAACGGTTTGATGATGCGATATGTGTGGTAACGAAATTTCATTGCAGCCATGCGCGGGTTTCACCCGGAAAATAGCCTTCGATGGGTGACGTGGAGTCAGGGTGGCTTCTGGAAGGAAAAAGTCGATGCGCGAAGCGCATTGCGCCGGAATTTCACCGCACCAACCGAAAGCCGGTTTGGTAGCTTCGTGAACAATGCAGGTGCAGGGGCTATTGTCAGATCAAGCGGAACTGCTACGGATTACATTTAGAACCCGCTGAATAGGCTCTTATCGATCTTTGCATAATTCATGACGAACACCTATACAACAATCGTCATTCCGGCGAAGGCAGGAATCCAGGCAATCGGAAAACACCCGTACGAAGTGTGGCAACACCACAAACGCGGTTTTGTCCGCCGCGCAGAACTGTATGACAAGCCGGATTCC
The DNA here is from genome assembly GCA_963828205.1 of uncultured beta proteobacterium. Classification (GTDB taxonomy): domain Bacteria; phylum Pseudomonadota; class Gammaproteobacteria; order Burkholderiales; family Gallionellaceae; genus Gallionella. The sequence continues at coordinate 496,832 of CAWHDU010000003.1, read as the reverse complement.
GGCCTTTCCCGGAATGACGGAATGGTCGGTTTCGCATGCTGTAGCCAATTATTGTAAAGTTCGATAGGTGCCCTACAACCTCAAAGGTAGTACTCGACATGCGCTGCAAGCCACCAGGCAGTTTCAGGATGCCTGGCCATTGCTCGGCAGAATTGCAAAACTGGCAGCCGCAAATTCAGTTTACACAAAATTCAGATCACCTTCTGTAATAGCTCAATAATTTCAATCAGCGAATTGTCCAATTCGAGCAATGCTGTTACGGGCAATGATTGTAGAGCTTTCGGCAGAATGCCTCCGGACGGCTTGGGTGCTTTAACCAGCAACTTCGATGCCGCTTCAGTCACTTGCAACCCGACTCGCCGCTGATCTTCCTTACTGCGCACTTTTTGCATCAGGTCAAGCGCCACTAGTTTCTCGACAAGTTGACTGCATGTGGATTGGTGTATGGCCAAGCGATTTGCCAGCTCGGAAACGCCTATGCCTGGACTTTTGTTTATCTCTTGCAATATCCACAACTGCGATTCCGTAATACCGCAGGTTTGTTCGACTTCGCGAAAATGCTGACGAACCGAACCGTTAATCATGCGAAGTTTTTTAAGAACCTCTATGGCAAGTTCGTTTTTGCTGTCGCGCTCAATCAACATATCCTCCAATAGGGGTATATATTAATAAGTGTTCATAATAATTTATTTAATTCGAAAATAATATCCCCCCTTAAAAATATTGCTTGCAATGCTTTTTTCTATCATTTATATTCGTAGAAATTAGATTTCTATCAATTTACTAATTAATAGATTTCTAATCAATATTATTACTTTTCAATTAGTTCCAATTGGATTTTAAGCCAGTCGTTGCGTGGCTTGGCTTTGAATTGGGTTTGATATATCAGGAAACACGCAAGCGTAGCATTGCTGTATTCGAGTTTCATTGTCTATAAATTCTTATAGTTGCAATTATTACAGGGGAGTAAAAAATGAAATCGATGTTTATTCGACTGGGTCTTTTGGCCCTGTTCATCGCTGCACTGACAGGGTGTAGCGGAGGCGACGACGGCGCTCCGGGCGCGCAAGGCCCGGCAGGTCCGACGGGCGCAACAGGCCAGGCAGGCCCGGCAGGCCCGGCAGGCCCGGCAGCCGGAAACAACGCCTCCGCCATGACGCCTGCCCAGTGGGCAAGCAGCAAGTTCAGCGGTCAGATCACCGGTCTCACCGTCGGCGCCGACGGCAAACCGGTCGTCAGCTTCAAGGTGACCGATGCCGCCGGCAACGGGGTCTCGGGTCTGGGCAGCACCTCGCAGGCCGCGAACGCGATCGCCCCGGGGTTGACCAACCTGGCATTCACGATTGCCAAGCTGGTACCCGGCACCAGCGGCAGCCCGAGCAGATGGGTCAGTTACATCGTGACCTCGATGCCGGCAAAATGCCTGGCGACCACCACCGGCTACACCGCGGCGACAGGCTGCGTGGTGGCGGGGTATCCCAACACTCCCTTGAACGGCACACTGCCCGTTACTCCCGGCAAACCTACCACCGACAACACCGGCACGCTGGTGGACAACGGCGACGGCACCTACAAATACACGTTCTACCGCAGCATCACCGCGGCCAAGAGTACGATCGACGGCCTGGCGGCCAATGCTTTAACGGCCAGCGCCAACAACAAGGTCGCGGATCTGGACGACCTGACCTACAATGCGAGCCTGACCCACCGCATAGGCATCCAGCTTTCCGGAAATGCCCGTGGCACCGGTACCAACACTGCCGATGGCAGCGCGGCCGCGACAGCCGCCGTGCCGTTGAAGACCCCGGTGAACATCACCGCCGAAATCGTTCCGGCGACAGGAACAGTAATCGCTAAATCCGAAACCGATAACGCGAAGCAGCGCAGGATCATCGATACCAGAAACTGCTGGTCCTGCCACGGCGGCAAGATGGCAACGAATAATTTCCACGGCGGCAATGAGTTGACCGGTGCGGGCGCAAGCCGTCAGGATCCGAATTTCTGCGTACTCTGTCACACCGATCAGCGCAAGTATGGTGTTGTGGAAATGGCTAAGTCTGATACCGTCACCTTTACCCAGACCGTGTCTTCGACGGGTGCTGTCTCGACGACGGACAGGCTGAATGGCGTCTCGATCAAGAACATCCCCGTATGGATACACAAGATTCACATGGGCAATCGTCTGGTTCTGCAGGGCTACGCCCCCAACAGCATTACATTCAATGATGTAGGATATCCGCAGGACATCAGGAACTGCGCGAAGTGCCACTCCGACAATGACGGTGCGACCGGCGGCAACGACGCGCCGCAGGCCGACAACTGGAAGAACGTGCCGAGCCGGCTGGCCTGCGGTTCGTGCCATGACGGCATCGACTTCGCGACAGGCACGGGCTATACCGTGAAACAGTGGAGAGCGGCTAGGGCGGCGCTGGTTGCAAACACGGCGACGGCTATGAACGATTATCCGTTTACAGCCGCCAAAGTGAAAGCCAAGCTGCTTGCAATGACGCCGACCGGCCACATGGGCGGCGCGCATGCCTCCGATGCCGCCTGTACGCTGTGCCATACCGCTGCGGTCGTCGCGGCCCAGCATATCCCGGTCACCACGCCGACAGTGGCGGACGCGAACAAGTATGCGTCGACCGTGACCAACCTGCCGGCAGGCGCCAAGGAAGTCACCTATGACCTGAACAGCGTGACGCTGAACGCGAGCCGCAACCCGGTCTACAAGTTCAGGGTGCTGGTCAATGGCGCCAATGCCGTGTTCGGTACGCCAAGCGCCACGGCAGAGCTGATGACCGGCTTCACCGGATCGACGAACCTGTACGTGACGTTCTCGACGCCGCGCGACGGGTTGACGGCTCCGGCCGACTGGACTGCCAACGTGAGCACCGACATTCGCGGCGTCTTCAGGGGCACGAATACCGGCGGCGCCGCGGGCACACTCTCGGCGACCCCGGATAGCAGCGGCTACTACACGATTACGCATACCGGCTCGGTGATTCCGGCGAACGCCACCAACATGACCGGCTGGATGGGCCTTGCAACCGGCTTTGCCCAGACCGACGTGGCGGGCTACACCGCGCTCAACGTACCGGCGGAAGCCAAGTCGGTGGTCGTATCTGGTGTGACGGGCAACGTGGCGCGCCGCGCGATCGTCCACAAGGATCGCTGCAACAGTTGCCACAACAGGCTGGGCGTGTTCGGCATGAAGACGTTCCATGCCGGCCAGCGCAATGATCCTCAGGCCTGCGCGATCTGCCACCGCCCCGACCAGTCTTCGGGCGGGTGGTCGTCGGCTTCGATCGCCTACATCCACGGCATCCATGGTAAGGACAAGCGCACCGTGCCGTTTACCTGGCATACCAGCAACCTGGGCGACGAGACCGGCAACGCGAACGCCTTCCAGGAACTGGGCTACCCCGGCATCCTGCGCAACTGCCTGCAGTGCCACCTGCCCAACACGGTCAACTTTGGCGCGCAGGCTGGTGGTATTCCCGCGCTTACTGCCGCGCAGCTAACCTCCAACATGTCAAGCAAGTGGGCGTACGAGAATGGCAACGTGCCGTATTACACCGTCGGCCAGAACAAGTACCCGACTGCGGGGACCTACAATGCCTATGCGGTGAGCGGTGTCGGAGCTGCGGGAACCTGCGTACCGTCCGCGACGGCCACCACCGTGTTGCCTATGGCTGAAGCCGTGCCTTCGCCGTGGGTCACCAAGGGACCGTTCGCGACGACGACCGATTACGGCGCGGGCTACGCCTATAACTTCGCCACCGTACCGTCAGGCTGGGCGGCGACACAAGCCACTTCGGGCAACATGAATGGCCCGAACGGGGCGGTCACCTGCACGAACAGCGGCGTTGTGTTGCCGATACTGGCCCCGGGTCAGACTCGCGAAGCTGCGGGCACGACGCTGGTGAATTCGCCGATCACGAACGCCTGTTTCGCTTGCCATACCGCCGATGTGGCGACGAACCACATGAAGGCCAATGGCGGCGTCCTTTACAAGGCGCGCTGGGAAGTAGCCGGCGCGGCGAGCGCGGCTGCCTTCGTTCCGGGAACCAAGCTTCCCTACACCGAGCAGTGCATCGTGTGCCACGGCGCCGGCAGGGTGGCGGATGCCGAAGCGATACACCTGCAGACCATGCAGTAAGCATTTGATTCGCGATTTATCGCACTAGCAGGCGGGGCACGAAACATCGTGCCCCGGCCTTCACAAAAACAATATTGAAGGTGCCACACCTTCTTTGATTTGCTTGACAACAAGCTCCCTCACCCGAATGCAATAACGTATTCGGGTTTTTTTTCGCTTGAATCCGGCGCCTACGGCAGTTAGCGGGCTCAATCCAGGCAGCCGGCAATTGCAGCAAGAGAGCGCACCTTCCAATAGGAGGTTTAACCCGAACACATACCACTTACGGGTTATGCCTTGATAGCTCATCACGGCTATGGATAGTGGTACCATCAATTGCGCATACTCTCATACCTTCGAGAATGACCCTTGCTCCGCGCGGAACCGTCACGATCGGGCACCAAATTTCCACAAAGGCCTTGATGAAAACTCGTAATTTCGGCGACTCGCAGAGCACGATATCCCCGCTGCACGATCCGCTGGCGGCGCCTATACCGGATGCGAAAATCGAGGTGCGCAACACGACCTGCTATATGTGCGCGTGCCGCTGCGGCATCCGCGTCCACCTGCGCAACGGCGAGGTGCGTTACATCGACGGCAATCCGGAACATCCGCTCAACGGCGGCGTGATCTGCGCCAAGGGCAGCTCCGGTATCATGAAACAATACTCCCCGGCGCGGCTGACCAAGCCGTTGCGCCGCAAGCCGGGGACGGAGCGCGGCGCGGGCGAGTTCGAGGAAATCAGCTGGGAAGAGACCTTCAGCATCCTCGCCGAACGGCTCGGGAAAATACGCGCGACCGACCCAAAGAAATTCGCGCTGTTTACCGGGCGCGACCAGATGCAGGCGCTGACCGGCCTGTTTGCGCGCCAGTTCGGCACACCGAATTATGCCGCGCACGGCGGCTTCTGTTCGGTGAATATGGCCGCCGGGATGATCTACACCATCGGCGGCTCGTTCTGGGAATTCGGCGGGCCGGACCTGGAGCGCGCCAGGCTGTTCGTGATGATCGGCACGGCGGAAGATCATCATTCCAATCCGCTGAAGATCGCAATTTCGAAATTCAAACGCGATGGCGGACGCTTTATTTCCATCAATCCGGTGCGCACCGGCTACTCGGCGATTGCCGACGAGTGGGTGGGTATCCGCCCCGGCACCGACGGCGCGCTGCTGCTCGCGCTGATCCACGAGATCATCGCGCTCGGCTTTTATGATCGTGACTTTCTGGTGCGCTATACCAACTCGGGGCAGTTGGTGAATCTCGACGACAAGCATGACGAATTCGGCATGTTCGTGCGCACCGAGGTGCCTAAAGAAGAGGGTTGTTACGACCCGCAAAACAAGCTGTGGTGGGATCGCAACAGCAACAAGCCGGTGGTCACGCACGCCGAGGGCGCCGATCCATTCCTGTTCGGCGAATTCAAATTATCGGATGGTACGCCGGTCAAGCCCGCGTTCCAGTTGTTGCAGGAGCGGGTCAGGGACTACACGCCGGAATGGGCGAGCCGGATCACCGGCATCCCCGCCGGCACCATCAAGCGTTTGGCGCACGAAATGGGTATCACCGCGCGCGACCAGAAGATCGAATTGCCGATTGCCTGGACGGACTCGTGGGGCAAGGAATATGACACCGTCACCGGCAATCCGGTGGCATTCCACGCGATGCGCGGCCTGGCGGCGCACTCCAACGGCTTCCAGACGATCCGCGCGCTGTCCATCCTGATGACGTTGCTCGGTACGATCGACCGGCCCGGCGGCTTCCGGCACAAGGCGCCGTTCCCGCGCCCGATTCCGCCGTGCGCGCGTACGCCGAACACGCCGCTGGGAGTCAAACCAAATACCCCGCTGGACGGGATGCCGCTGGGCTGGCCGTCCGACCCGGACGATCTGTTCGTCAATGAAGACGGCAGTCCGGTGCGCATCGATAAGGGATTTTCGTGGGAGTACCCGCTGTCGGTGCACGGGTTGATGCACAACGTCATCACCAACGCTTGGCGCGGCGATCCCTACAAAATCGATACGCTGCTGATCTTCATGGCCAACATGGCGTGGAACTCGACAATGAACACGGTCGAGGTCAGGAAGATGCTGGTTGACCGCGACGAGAACGGCGAACACAAGATTCCGTTCGTCGCCGTATGCGATGCGTTTCATTCCGAGATGACCGCGTTCGCCGATCTGATTTTGCCGGACACCACCTATCTCGAGCGCCACGATGTGATGTCGATGCTCGACCGCCCGATCTCGGAATTCGACGGCCCGGTGGATGCGGTGCGCATTCCGGTGTTGCCGCCGACCGGCGAGTGCAAGCCGTTCCAGGAGGTGCTGATCGAGCTCGGCACACGCCTGAAGCTGCCCGCGTTCGTCACCAGAGAAGGCAACCGCAAATTCCGCGACTATCCCGATTTCATCGTGAACTGGGAAACCGAGCCGGGCTCGGGAATCGGTTTTTTATCCGGGTGGCGCGGCAAGGGCGGCGAGAAATTCCTTCGCGGCGATCCCAACCCGAAACAGTGGGAGATGTACGCGCAGAACAACTGCGTGTATCACCACAAGCTGCCGCGTTCCTACCAGTACATGCGCAACTGGAATAAGGGCTATCTCGAATGGTCGCAGCGTAACCGCATCACGCGCTATGCCGAGCCGATCCTGATCCACCTGTATTCCGAAGTGTTGCAAAAATTCCGCCTCGCCGCACAAGGCCGGGGCATCACGCGCAAACCGCCGCCCCATCTGGCAAAGCGCATCGAAACCTATTTCGACCCGCTGCCGTTTTTCTATGAACCGCTGGAAACGCAAACCAGCGACAAGAACAAGTATCCGCTGGCGGCGGTGACCCAACGCCCGATGGCGATGTACCACTCCTGGGATTCGCAGAACGCCTGGTTGCGGCAGATCCATGCGCACAATTATCTGCATATCAATTCGCGCACCGCGCAGGCGGCAGGCATCGCGGACGGCGGCTGGATGTGGGTCGAGTCGCAATGGGGCAAGGTGCGCTGCATGGCGAGATATTCCGAGGCGGTCGAGCCGGGTACCGTGTGGACCTGGAATGCCATCGGCAAGGCGGCGGGCGCGTGGAATCTGGCGCCGGACGCGAACGAATCGCAGAAAGGATTTTTGCTCAATCATCTGATCTCCGAAGAATTGCCGGCTAATCCCGATGGCATGCGCTATTCCAATTCCGATCCGGTCACCGGACAGGCAGCCTGGTATGACGTGCGAGTGCGCATCTATCCGGCCGGAGCGGATGAGCCGCAACAGACAGCGCCGCAGTTTGAAACCATGCGGAAATATCCCGGCATGAAAGAAGCTCCGCGTTGGCTGGCGTACTTTGGCGGGAAGAAGAAGTGAGCGAGGTGAGCAATAGTTGTGGTGGAATTGGGGCAGAGATGACACCAAGTTTCCACCCCCATCCCGGCCTTCCCCCCCTGCAAGGGGGAAGGAGCTACATTCCCTCCCCCTTGCAGGGGGAGGGCTAGGGTGGGGGTAGAAGCTATGAACAAAATGACCCGGTTGAGTGCTACAACGAAACAGAACTCCCGCAATCTGCGGCGCGAAATGACCGATGCTGAAAAGTTGCTCTGGCGCCATCTGCGCATGAAGCAATTTGAAGGGCATAAATTTCGCAGGCAATATCCGCTCGGGAATTACATCGTCGATTTTGTATGCCTGGAAGCTGCGTTGATATTGGAAGTTGATGGCGGGCAACACGCAGATAATTCAGCTAGCGATGACATCAGGACACAATGGCTGGAAGGAAAAGGTTTTCGTGTGATGCGATTTTGGAATAACGACGTGCTCAAAAATATTGAAGAGGTGAAGCTTGCTGTCTGGAATTATTTATCGAAATTTCAACCCCCATCCCAACCTTCCCCCTGCCAGGGGGAAGGAGAAGGCCAGCGGCGCAAGGATGCGTAAATGACCCAGCTCGCGCTCGTAATCGACCTCAACGTCTGCGTCGGCTGCCATGCCTGCGTGACCAGCTGCAAGGAATGGAACACTTCCGGCGCGGCGGGGCCTTTGTGCGACGAGAATCCTTATGGTGCTGATCCCACCGGAACTTTTTTCAACCGGGTGCAGACTTTTGAGATCGGACAGTATCCAAATACCGAGACGGTGCATTTCCCCAAATCCTGCCTGCATTGCGAAGACCCTCCGTGTGTGCCGGTGTGCCCGACCGGCGCATCATACAAGCGCAAACAGGACGGCATCGTGCTGGTGGATTACGACAAATGCATCGGCTGCAAGTATTGCTCCTGGGCTTGCCCCTACGGCGCGCGCGAGTTCGACGAAAAGCAGCGGGTGATGAAGAAATGCACGCTGTGTGCAGATCGCATTTACGACACTTCGCTGGCGGAGATCGACCGCAAGCCGTCCTGCGTCAAGGCGTGCCCGGCCAGCGCGCGCCTGTTCGGCGACATTCACGACCCCGAGTCGATAGTGTCGCGGGCGATCCGCGAGAATGCCGGATATGTGCTGATGCCGGAATGGGGCACCAATCCGTCCAACCATTATCTGCCGCGCCGTAAAACGAATATAAAGATACACGAGGACGAACTCGAACGTTCCGACAACCCGCTCAAGGTTGACGGGCAACTTCCCAAACCGGGCAAGAGCGAGCCGACGCTCGACGATTTTTCATAGGATACGCATTCATGAACCCGGCATTCTCGGTAATTTTTCTCACCACCTTGATCGGCGCTGGCCAGGGGCTGTTGTTGGCGCTGTTCACCCAGCAGTCTTACGCGCTGTTTGATTTGCTGCCGCATCAGGATGCGCGTTTTTACGGGTGGGGCGCGCTGCTGGCACTGCTGTTCACAGTGGCCGGATTGATCGCCTCGTTTTTTCACCTGGGGCGCCCGGAACGCGCCTGGCGCTCGGCGGCACAGTGGCGCACTTCGTGGCTTTCCCGCGAAGTCATCGTTCTGCCCGCGTTCATCGGAATATTATTTCTCTACGGAGCGGCACATCTGGCCGGGTTCGACCCGGTGCTGATAAAACTGCCCAGCGGGCTGGACATCAATGCCACGGTGATGCTCGGGGGTATTGCGACAATACTGGCTTTCGCGCTGTTCATCAGCACCGGCATGGTTTACGCCTGCATGAGATTTTTGCAGGAGTGGCATTCGCCGCTGACGGTAATCAATTTCATTCTGCTCGGCGGCGCTTCCGGATTTACGCTGGCCGCGTTTTATGCGGCGCTGGCCGCGCCATCGCAGGCCGGTTTTTTTGCCGGTTGGGCGCTCATCATCACGCTGCTCGGGTTGCTCGGTCGCGGTTTTTCGTTGTGGCGCAATGCTCGGCTCAGGCCGAAATCGACGCTGCAAACGGCGATCGGCATCAAACATCCGCGCATCGTTCAGGCCGCGCAGGGCGCGATGGGCGGTTCATTCAATACGCGGGAGTTTTTTCACGGCAAGAGCGGTTCACTACTAAGCCGGGTGAAAGCGAGCTTTCTGCTGCTGGCGTTTGCCTTGCCGGCGCTGTTGCTGGTTTTCGATTTGTCCTATCCTTCCGCTACATCTCTGGCGGTCGCGTTCATCGCGCAATTTGCCGGCTTGCTGGCGGAGCGCTGGTACTTTTTCGCAGAAGCAAGACACCCGCAGAATCTCTATTATCAAGGTATATCGTGATATTCTGGGGCGCGGCGCCCGAATAGCTGGATTAACGTGAAACTCGCGCAGCGATTCGTTCGCCCCCTCTCCCTCCGGGGGAGGGGTGGGGGAAACGGGCATGGCGGGTTTCATCATCGGAGGCGGCATCATTGCCATGACCGTTGGGTAAGGCAGGCCGCTCCGACAGGCTCAGGACGGGTGTATTGACGGCTCTTGTGGATGGTTAATTTTTCAAACCGGAAAAAACTATAGGCAAAAAATACATGTTCACTTCTCCCCATACCGCCACGCTGCTCAACAGGATTTTCCCTTTCCTGCGCTGGTGGCCGATGGTCAACCGCGCCACCGCCAAAGATGACCTGATCGCCGGGATCACCGGCGCGATGATCGTGCTGCCGCAGGGGGTGGCGTTCGCCACCATCGCGGGAATGCCGCCCGAATACGGCCTTTATGCGGCGATGGTGCCGGCCATCATCGCCGCGCTGTTCGGGTCCAGCTGGCATCTGGTTTCCGGCCCCACCACGGCTATTTCCATCGCCGTGTTCGCCGCGATGAGCCCCCTTGCTGATCCGGGTTCGCCGCAGTTCATCAGCATGGTGCTTACCCTCACTTTCCTGACCGGGCTGTTCCAGTTGATTCTGGGGCTGGCGCGCATGGGGGTGCTGGTGAATTTCATCTCGCATACCGTGGTGATCGGCTTTACCGCCGGGGCCGCGCTGCTCATCGCGGCCAGCCAGGTCAAGAATTTCTTCGGACTGGACATCGCGCGCGGCGCGCCGTTTCATGTGGTCATCGAGCAACTGGTATTGCAGTTCGGCAATATCAACCTGTATGTCACGGCGGTGGGCGCGATTACCCTTGCCGCAGGCATCATGGCAAGAAAATTTATCCCCAAACTGCCCTACATGATCGTCGCGATGGTGGCCGGCAGCATTGTTGCTTATCTCATCAACGCGGAATTCGGCGCGGCTGCGACCCAAATCAAGACCGTCGGCGCGTTGCCAGCGAATCTTCCGCCTTTTTCCCTGCCGGATTTTTCCTACGCGACGATTCACAAGGTATTGTTTCCGGCACTGGTAGTCACGATGCTGGCGCTGACCGAAGCCGTGTCGATCTCCCGCGCTATCGCCGTGAAATCCGAGCAGCGCATCGACGGCAACCAGGAATTCATCGGCCAGGGGCTATCGAATCTGATCGGCAGTTTCTTTTCCAGCTACGCCTCGTGCGGCTCGTTCAACCGCAGCGGCGTCAACTATGCGGCCGGGGCGAAAACACCGCTGGCCACGGTGTACGCTTCGATTTTTCTGCTGTTGATCCTGTTGATGGTGGCGCCGCTTGCCGCCTATCTGCCTAATGCCGCGATGGCGGGCATCCTGTTTCTGGTGGCCTGGGGGCTGATCGATTTTCACCATATCGCCTCCATCAGCAAGACCAGCCGTGCCGAGACGGTGGTGTTGTGGGTGACGCTGCTGGGTACGCTGGTCGATCTGGAGGAAGGAATTTTCTTCGGCATCCTGCTTTCTCTTTCCATTTACCTGTATCGAGTTTCACGCCCGCATATCGTTCCGGTGGTTCCGGCAAAAGAGGAGGGCGCTTACCATTTTGTGAGCGCCTATAACCATCCAGAATGCCCGCAATTAAGCATGGTGCGCTTCAACGGCGCGATCTTTTTCGGAGCCGTCGATCATGTGCAGAGCAGCCTGATGCAGATCGACGAAAAAGAACCGCAAAAAAAATCCGTGCTGATTGTTGCCAGCGGCATCGATTTTGTGGATGTCGCGGGCGCGGAAATGCTGGCCCAGGAGGCGCGCCGCCGACGCAGGATGGGCGGCGGCCTGTACTTCTACCGCTGCAAGGATGACATTTACAAATTCCTGCGCAAGGCCGACAAGCTGGATGATCATCGGCGAGGGCGGTTTTTTCCCCGTCATGTCGAACTGGATCAAGCCGGTCTATGCCACGCTCGACCCGGAGATTTGCCGCTCTTGCAAGGCGCGCATTTTCTCCGAATGCCATGATTACTTGCCAGATGGTGAACCGAGAATCAAATAATTGAATATGTTGCTGCACAGAAAGCCGGGCGTTACCCGGAAAATACAGAATTTTTATATAAGGAGGTATTCGTGAGTCAAAAAAGAGCAAACCTGATCAAGGCGCTGGCATGGGGTGCAGCTACAGCAGGCTGTTATGCCGGGTTGTTTATATACGCCGATGACCTCGTCAACCTGGCGCATGCCACGACCAGCTCGTGCATGGTGGGCAGCGGCGCCGAGGCGACGTATTACCACAAACCGACGCCGGAGTTGTGCGCCGAAAAAGGCGGTACCATGCAGGATTCGAACAAACTCAATGTGCTGGTGCCGATCGCCATCGCGTTTCTCCTCTCCTTTGTGCATGGCGCGTTCACCGGCATGTTCTGGGAAGTCATCGGCCTCAAGGCCGCACAGAAGAAATAACAGGAGAATTACTGATGGAATTGATTCAATTTGTCCACATCGATCTGACAAACGCGATTCTGCTGATTCTGGTCGGCTTTGTCGGCGGCATGGTGTCCGGGTTTATCGGCTCGGGCGGCGCTTTCGTGATGACCCCGGCGATGATGTCGATGGGGGCGCCCGCCATGGTGGCGGTGGCTTCCAATATCTGCCACAAATTTCCCAAGGCATTGGTGGGCGCTGCAAAGCGCCACAAATACGGACAGGTCGACATCAAGCTGGGTATCGTGATGGGCGCTTTCGCCGAATTGGGGATGCTCTACGGCAAGCATGTCATGACGGGCATCAAACGCGATTTCGGCGTGATCGGCACCGACCTGTACGTTTCCGTGGTATTCATCGTGGTGCTGGGCATTGTCGGCGGGTTTGTGCTGCGCGATTATTTCAAGCTGAAGGCGCAGGATGAGCAAGGCGGCGGAAAGGCGGCGGAATTCAAGCTGACCGCAGCGGCGCGCTGGGTTCAATCCATCAACATTCCGGGCACGATGATGACCTTCCCCACCGCAAATATAAGGGTTTCATTCCTGTTCATCGCGCCGATGGGCTTCGCCACCGGTATGCTGGCGGCAACCATCGCCGTGGGCGGTTTTATCGGCGTACCGGCAATGATCTACCTGCTGGGCGTTCCGGCGATCATGGCTTCCGCCACCGAACTGGTGATCGCCTTCGTCATGGGGCTGGGAGGCACTATTTTCTACGGCCTGGAAGGTGTCGTGGACGTGCGCATGGCCGCACTGATCCTGTTCGGTTCCCTGTTCGGCATCCAGCTCGGCGCGATCGGCACCACCTACGTCAAGGACTACCAGGTGAAATTCGTCATGGCGGTCATCATGCTGACGGTGCTTTTTTCCCGCGTCTTTTATGTGCCAAACTATCTATCCAGATTGAAGATAATCGCGCCGTTGAGCGATCAGACGATGAAAACGCTGACCATGCTGGGCGATGCCGTGCTGGTGCTGGCGCTTATCCTTGGCGCCGCATCGGTGTTGTCCGCGTTGCACAAGGGAATGGCGGAGCACCGCAAGGCCGAATCCATGTCCGGGCGCCAGACCATTCAAGACTGAGGAGGATATCCATGACAGCCATCAATCTTTTGCAGCCGGGAAATTTCGAACGCATCATGCTCGCTACCGATGGCTCCGAGTACAGCGAAGGAGCCGTGCGCGTCGCCATCGAAATGTCCCGCCGCCACAACGCCAAGCTCCTGATCCTGAGTATCGCCGTTCATAGCCCCGAGTACGCGACTCTGGTGCCTGATCTGGAGGAGATAGCCACCGAAAAGGCGCAAGCCATTGTACGAAAAACGATGGAACAGGCGCAGGGCGCCGATTATGAGATCGTGGTAAAACTGGCCAGTGACCCCTACCTGGGCATTGTCGAAGCGGCGGAGGAGAAGCGTGCCGACGTCATCGTGATGGGGCGACGCGGACGCCGTGGCCTGGCACGCCTGATGGTGGGGGACGCCACCGCAAAGGTGGTCGGCAGCGCCCCGTGCGCCGTGCTGGTGGTGCCAAAGTCCGCCAATATCTGGAACAAGAGGATTCTGGTGGCAACCGACGGCTCCCGTTATGGCGACGCCGCCACCCTGGCGGCAGCCGCCGTGGCAAAGGAAAAGGGTTACCCGTTGACTGCTGTGTCCGCCGTGCTTGCCAGCCACAGCGCGGAAAGGCGCCGCGAGGCAGAGGCTGCGGTGCAGCGGGTAAAGGACAGCTTGTCCGCAAGCGGCATCGAAGTCAGCGGCATGGTTGAAGAAGGCCGCCCCGAGCAAGTGATTATCGACAAGGCCAGGGAAACCGGAGCCGACCTGATCGTCATGGGCACCCATGGCCGCACCGGGGCAGATCGCGTATTGCTCGGCAGCGTGTCGGAGCGCGTAATTGGCCAAGCGACGTGCCCGGTACTGCTGGTCAAGGCGGCATAAAAACTCCATCGTCTTTCTGACGTCACCACTGGCTCATGGATCACTGCTCATTGCTCAGCGGAAGGAATAGCTGGTAGCATGAAACTCGCCTCTTGGAGGATGAAAAACCGAGAGAACCCTATAATACTCAACATGCAACCGGAGACACAAATGCGCCAATTAACAATTACAGTTCTTACCCTGTTCGGAATGAGCGGTTTTGCCTTTGCCGCACAGGAAGAAGCCTTTCCCAAACCAAGTCCTTGACGCCGGAAACCGCTCTTGTGGCTGCCAAGGCAGCAATGGAATCGTGCCGGAAGCAAGGTTTTCAGGTCGCGTGCGTAGTCGATCGTGCGGGGCTTACTCAATATTGCTCAGGGACCGGTTTGCCGGCGCACATACGATAGAAGTTGCGACCGACAAGGCCTGGACTGCGGCCAGCTTCCATACGCCCACATCGGCGCTGGCCAAGGAAACTCAACCGGATAAACCCTTGGGCGGGCTGCGAAACCTTCCCCGATTGCTTGCCGTAGGCGGCGGTGTAGTCATAGAGGGAGGCGGGGCTTTCTTTGGCGGTATTGGCGTATCCGGTGCGCCCGGCGGCGACGCAGACGAAAGTTGCGCTCAAGCGGGGCTCAAGGCCATCTCCGACGCAATTGAATTCTGACACATCATTCAACTGTAAAACCTTAATTCAAGCCACAGAGCTCACAGAGGACACAGAGAAAGAAAAGGTTTTTCCATGATTTGCTGGCTCACCCAAAGGGTGGGGCGCAATTTCGAGATGACCGTTTGCTTCTCCTCTGTGATCTCTGTGTTCTCTGTGGCTAACTAAGTTTTTTAGGTTTAACGCTTGCTGGCGCGAATAAACCGAAATCCGCGATCAGGGCAGCTTCACCAGTGCCGGCGCCCCGGCGCGTAGCGGTTGCTTGCTCGGGAATACCACATCGACTGGGTAAACCGATTCTTCTTTTATCCTGATTGGCTCCACCCCCAGCGTTTTAATTTTCCCGGTGTAGTTTGTTGCGGCAACGCTCACGGTTACCGTCTGGCCGACTTTTAAATTGTCTATTTGCGGCGAGGCGAGGTACATGCGCGCAATCATCTCTCCTGCTCTGGCCAGCGTCAGGAGCATTTGCGGCTGTAGCCCGGTTGCCACGCTTAGCCCGGGTTCTGCCTGGCGGAGAACCACGACAGCATCGAAGGGTGCGCGCAGGGAAGTATCCTCCAGCGCTTTCTGGTTCTGCCGCAAGCGCGCCCGCGCCTCGGCCAGCATGGATTGGCTTCTCACCACTTGCAGCTTGGCCTGATCCAGGTCGGTAGTGGAAACGACGGTGCGCTCATACAGTCCTTGCACGCGATCCAGATTGCGTTTCGCTTCTTCCGCCTCGGCATTCAAGCGGGCTATTTCCGATTGATTCTCGGCTACTCTGGCCAGGTAAGCCGTGCTATCAAGTGCCAGCAATATCTGGCCTTTTTTAACCGGATCGCCCGCTTCGACATTGACTGCCTGCACGACGCCAGACACCGGCGTGGATAGCTCAACCCGCTGTGACCACTGCAAGGTTGCAGGAATATCGGCTGCCCATAGTGCCTGCGGGAAGAGCGCTGCTGTGGCAAAAAGCATCCATTTTTTCATGTTCGATTCCCTTTAATTTATTATTTCCGGGCTGGATAATTTCCGGCTTGGCTCAATGGCCTTCCCATCAATGCCTCCAGCCGCGCGAAGCTCAATGCCAGTTGGTATTCATTGCGGCGGGCACGCAGCATGGCATCCGATGTTTCCGCCATGGAGGTGCCGAGATTGCTTTTCAGCTCCAGCTCATACAAGCCACGGCTGCGCTCCAGTAGCAGATTGCGGTACTCGATATTTTTCTGGGCAGCGCTGCGCGCCGCGCTTTGCAACTGGGCAATATCAAGGCAGGCCTCCAGCAATGCCTGCGTCAGATCCATTTTCAGTTTTTCGGCGCCTGCCTGCAGTTTATTGAACTGCGCCATTTCGCGCGCAATGCGCGAATCGGCGCGATTGCCCTGATATAAAGGCCAGGACAGGATCAACCCGGCGCTCGCCTTATCCCGTGTGGTTGAAGAACGGCTGTAATCGGCGGCCTGCACTTCGACATCCAGAGTCGGGTTTTTTTCTGCACGCAGCGATTCCAGACGTTTTTGTGAAGCAGCCAGCATGTCCTGCTGCGCACGCAGACGCGAATTGTTGTCCAGCAGCACGGAAAGGAGGGCTTCATAATCGGGCAAGGGGCGCTGGTTGCCGGGGAGGCTGGGATCTTCCAGATCGCCGGGCAAATCGCCCGGGCGATTCATCGCGTTGGCCAGCATGGCGCGTGTCAGGCGCTGCCGTTGTGCGCTGGCGTTGCGTTTCTCCAATATATCGCGGTAGCGCGATTCGAGCTCGGTCAATTCGACGCTGGAAATTTGACCCCGCGCCAACCGGTCTTTTCCCTGATCGAAGCCGACGTAATATACCGCCATCAGCTCGTTATCTACGGTGTACTGCAAATCGGCCAGCAGCACGTCGAAATAGCGCGCCATGATTTCCAGGCGGCGCTTGTCCAGCATGGAGGTGAGGTCGGCTTCGCGCGCGTTCAGCTCATATTGGGCAGCCAGCTCGGCATTGCTGCTGCGGCCGAAATCATAGAGTGTCCTGCGTGCCGTAAGACGAACACTGTTGTCGCCGGCAATATCCTGCTCCCCGATGGTGGGGCGACCGCTGCGCAAGATGCCTTCGAAATTGACGCTGGTGTCCTGGCGCGAATTGGCGATATGCCGATCCGCCAGCGCGCTGTCGCGTTCCGCCTGTGCCAGCAACAGGTCGGGATGGGCCGATTCGGCCGCGGCCAGTGCGGCCTCCAGCGTAAGTGCGCCCTTGGCCATCGCAGGGGAGGAGGCGACAAAAAGAAGCAGCAGGCAAGCGAAGCAGCCCATCCACGGCTTGCCATGAAAAAAACTCATCTTGCCAGTTGTCTCTTGTAAGCGCTGAACGATGTTGTTTTGCAGGCGCCCTCCACGACACATTTACCTAACAGCAGGAACTCGTTCACGTCTTTTGCCGTTCCGGGAAAGCGTGTGATCAGCTTGCCGTCCAGATCAAAAAAATCGAATACGGGTGTGCCGTATACACGGCGCTCTATGCTGAAGGCTTTTTCAGTGGTTTTCTTGCCGGTGAAGTCTTCCATCGGAAGGCTGCCGCGGATATTGAGCAGGAAAACCAGGAAGTGCTGACGGTAGTAATCCTGCACTTCGCTCTGGCTGAGGATGGTGTTTTTCACGCGTAAGCAGAAGGGGCAATCCTCCTGCTCGTACATGATCACAATGCCTGTCTTGCCTTCTTTTTTTGCGGTGGCCAGCTCGCTCTTGAAGTCGCCCAGTTTCATGTCAAAGAAGTGTTCCTGCGCGTCGCGGGTTTCGGCAAAGCCTGTCCCCAGGCTGAGCATGAACAACAAACCGGCGGCAACTATTCTCATGGCCTTCTCCTGTTAAATTCGGTTAGGCGATTGTAGCGCGTGCGTGCGTAAAACCAAATTGGCCGGCTTGATGTCGCCCGCGTCTGGAGGGACGAGCCGCAGCGACCGGACGGATACCGGTCGCCGGTAAATATCATTTACTGTGTCCAATCCGGGCTGCCGGTCGATTCCATCAGACCATTAAAACGGGTTGATCAGGCATCCCGCATCATGATGTTGTACTGTATTTTCATGGTGATGGCGGAGCCCGCGACAATCGATGCAAGCGTCAGGAAAGAACCCAAAGCAAGGGTAGACACGCCGGTGATACCCTGGCCGACGGTGCAACCCATGGCTGTAACGCCGCCGAACCCCATGAGTGTGCCGCCGATGATGTGATAGAGCATGTCCTGCGTAGATGAGAAAGCTTCCCAGCGGAAAGACTTGCTGACCATGGCGTAGAGGAAAGAACCGAGGGTGACGCCGAATACCGTGGCAACGCCAAAGGTGACGATGTTCGAAGCATCGGTCCAGTATGCCCAATATTCCAGGGTGTAGGCAGCCGGTGCGACAAAGGACATCGATTCCGCCAAGTGGGAATTGGTGCCCAGATAGGTCATTTCAAGCGTATCGGGGTTTTCGGCAAAACCGAGATGCCCGGTAAGATACCATCCACCTGTCACAATCAGGCCGACGATCAGGCCGGACAGGTTGTTGTCGAGGCTTTTGCGGAAGCCTTTGTCCTTGAAAACAAAAATCAGGATGGCTAACCCGATCGCGCAGGCTATCGCCAGCTGAAGAGCGTTGGATGAAAGGCCGCCGATACCGGACAGGAATGCGGGAACTGTTTGACCATGGTCGAACCGGACGGTAACGGCGGGCGCTTGCAGCACATTGACGCGGAATGCGCCAAATATGCCTTTCAGCGTCGTCAGTGCGGCAAACCCCATGAAAATGAAGACGACGACGGATTTCAGATTGCCGCCTCCGATGCGCACCAGCGTTTTGTTGCCGCAACCCGATGCGAGCGTCATGCCGACGCCGAAACAAAGCCCGCCGAAGGTATAGGCAAGCCAAGGGAAATTGCTACCGGTATAGATGGTCTTGGACAAATCCAGATAGCCCAAATAGGAGAGCAGGCCGGTGCCGATCATCGCCACTGCAATGGCGAGCAGCCATGCGCGCATGCGCCCCCAGTGCCCCATATTGACGACATCCGAAACGGCACCCATGGTGCAGAAGTTGGTCTTGTTGGCGATGAAGCCGAATACAACGCCCAAACCAAACCCCCACCAGACAATAGTTTTGATCAGAATCGATACATCCATTTCAATGTTACCTCATAAAATTATCGAAAAATATCCGAGTGAAGAAATCCTCATGTTCGCCGCTTCATCTCGGCAGAGAGCGCATCAAATCCCTGCCAAGGCAATACCGGCGTTGTGTTTCACACCGATCAGTTTTGGCAGGTTGAGTTTGCGCGGTGCGATCACTTTCTTGTCGCGCAGGTAGCTTGACACGACATCCCAAATCGGCTCGCCGGTTGCGCCTTCGGCCACCGGCGCCCAGCCCGCCACCTTGTATTTCTTGTTGGGATCAAGCGCCTTGCCGTTAAGCATCAGGTTGTTGATGCGCTTGCCGATACTCTGCCGCAAATCGCAGGTATAGCTGATGCCGCCAACGCGCACCATGTCCCCGCCCTGCTGCTTGTATGGATCAGGATTGAACAGGTTGTCGCAGACATCTTCCATGATGGCCTTGATGGTTTCGCCGGTCATTTCGGTCAGCGTTGACTGGGGATAGGTGATCGCAGTCTGGGACATCACATGTTCCAGGGTGATGGCTTCTCCGGGCAACAGCGAAGTGCCCCAGCGAAAGCCCGGGGAAAACGCGGCGTCTGCACCCTTGACCTCCATCATCGCATCCAGGATCAGCTGATCGAAGGTGCCGTTAAAATTACCGCGGCGGTAAAGCGTGCCCTCCGTGACGGCAAGCTTTTCGGCCAGCTTCGCTTCATAAGGTGCGCGTATATTCCCGATCAATGCAGCCATTTCTGCATCGGGCTTGATCAAATTGGCAAACACCGGCAGCAGCTTGTATTTAATGCCGGCGACCTTGCCTCCCTTGACATCGAAATCCATCACGCCGAGGAACTTGCCGTTGGAACCGGCATTGGTAACCAGGGTTTGTCCGCCGCCATTCTTGACGGCGATCGGCGCGGGTATGCCGTCATGGGTATGACCGCCCAGGATGGCGTCGATGCCGCTGACGCGCCCCGCCATCTTCAAGTCGACATCCATGCCGTTGTGGGACAGCACCACGACCACCTGCGCACCCTTGGCCCGCGCCTTGTTGACGGCCGCTTGCATATTGTCATCCTGGATGCCGAAACTCCAGTCCGGCGTCATGTATCTCGGGTTGGCGATCGGCGTGTAGGGGAACGCCTGGCCGATGATTGCGACCGGAATGCCATTGATGTGCCTGATCACAAAGGGCTCGAAAACCGGGTCGCCGAAATCGTTGGTCTTGATGTTCTGCGCAACGAAATCCACCTTACCCTTGAAGTCGTTGTCAACGACCTGCCTGACCCGCTCCGCGCCCAGCGAAAATTCCCAGTGGCCTGTCATCACATCGACTCCCAGCAGCTTGCAGGCATCCACCATATCCTGCCCCTTGGTCCATAGTGCCGTGGCGGAGCCCTGCCATGTATCTCCGCCATCAAGCAGCAAAGCGCCGGGGCGTCCGGCACGGATTTTCTTGATCAGCGTCGCTAAATGCGCGAAACCGCCCACTTTGCCGTAGGTGCGGGCGGCATTTTCAAAATCGAGATAGGCGAATGCATGGGCCTCGCGCGTTCCCGGCCTTATGCCGAAAGCCTTGAGCAGCTTTTCACCGACAAGATGCGGCGCCCGGTTAAGACTTTGACCCAATCCGATGTTGACATTGGGCTCCCTGAAGTAGACCGGCAGCAACTGGGCATGACAATCGGTGATATGCAGCAGGGAAACATTGCCAAAGGAAGGTAAATCGTAAAAACCGCCTGTGCTGTCTGCGGATAGCGCAGCGCGGCTGTTCAATGCAAAACCCGAGGCTGCCGCCACCGCCAGCATCTGCATAAATTCGCGACGGTTCATTGACATGATGGCACTCCTGAATGGGATATTGTGTTTAGGAGAAACAGATATGCGCGGATTAACCGGGCGAAAAGTCCGCGTTAATCCGCTGCTGCACTGAACTTACTTGCGGAACACCGGGGTTTGCATAGGCAGGCCGTTGCTCATGTAGGTCAGGTAATATTCCAGATTGTTGTATTCCTCGCTGTTCGCCGCCTTCGGTTTCGCGCGTACGTTTTTTTCGCATTGCTTGAAACGCCCTTGCAGTGTGACGATCTCCGTGCCGCTGCGAAACTCCGGCCAGTGGGAAGCTTGGCCGATCATCATGGAGAGTTGTTCGCTGCGGATAAAACGGCCGCCATTCTGCACGTGGCAGCTCCTGCATGAAAAGTTCAGTTGCCCGTTTCGGGTGGCATAATACAATTTGCCTTTCTCATAGGCCGCCAGCGCGCCGGCGCCCTCCACCTTGACATTGACTTCCATTCCGTCCGACAGGCTTCTGGCGTAAGCGGTAAGCAAGCCCATTCCCGTTTCGGCGTATTGAAGCTCTGCTTCGCCGTTCGCTTTCAGGCAGGCGTTGATGGCATTTTCGAAAGTCACTACACGGTTGGCGGCATTGTCGAAATAGGGGTAGTTCCCGGCTACATTCTTCCCGCCATTGGGGAAGCATGAGGAAAACTGCTTGCCGTTCTTGAACGGTGTTTCCCACATTTTCTTGCCTTTGTCCAAATCGATGGCGTAAGGCGGAAAAGACATGATGTCATCGTACTGATTCTTGGCGTCCGGGTTCATCGCCAGCGCGCCATATCGATAATTCTCGAATTTGATGCCGGGAAGGGTCTGTTTGTAGTGTTCGAGCAAATCGCTACGGTCTTTAGCGGGGCCTGTTTGAGCACAGCCGAACAACAGTCCGGTCATTAAGAATACGAGTATCCGTTTCATGTCGTGCTTCCCTCTTGGTTGGAAGAATCGAACGTTTTCAACGCCTTTGGCCTGAATCAGGCAATAATTGCTTCGCTATCAAATTTGTTGCCAAGGTTGTCGACAGCGTTGACGGCGATTTTGTCTCCGGGCTTGGCACCCTTGATCCTGAAACCGATAAAGGGGTTTTTCGAAATCCCGGCGCCCCACTGTGAATCCAGCACTGTCTTGCCATTCAATGTGGCAACAAGCTGATTGATAAAGTGCGCCGGTATCAATTTATCGGTTTTGCTATCCTTTACCAATCCGGTATCCATTGGGTGCTGGATCAGCACTTTCACGTCCGCAACGTTGCCTTCCATCGTCGCGCGCATCTTCATTGCATCAGACATGTTCGTATCCTCTTCAAAATTGTCAATTAACAGATAAGGTAAATCCTGGGTCGGTCGAGCCGGATCAACCGCCGCAACCGCCGATCGTAACCTTGACTTCACGGCTGGTAGTGTAATTCTTGCCGCCAGCCTTCACCGTCACCCGCACCACGGAAGTCTTGGCCATCTTGACGCGCGTGGAAAGGTACGGCTCGGCACCGTTTGAAAATTCGAAATTGGCAATCATCGGAGACGGATTTTTTTCCACGAAAAAAGCCATCGAAGTGGTTCCCGGAATATTGCTGGTGGCCGACACCGGCACTACGGCGCCGTTTTCAGCGATATCCGGTACCTTGAGAACGATGTCGCCACTCTCGGCGGCTCCGCCGTAACCGGCATTCTTGATGGCCTCTGCCGTATCCTTGGCATTGAAGGCGAGGCTGTTCCAGGCTGCGGCAAATACAACACCGGGTTTGAGCAGGCCCGCGGCAATCGTGATCGCGACCGCCCCTACAGCACCGGCGTTTTTCAGAAACGCTCTACGCAATTGATTCATTTCACACCTTTCAATTAAATTTAACTTAAAGACCTTGTATGTAATCGGTAACCCGATCGACTTCCTGCTCCGTCAGTATCTTATTCCTGCCAAAAGGCGGCATCACGGAATCGGGATTGTCCACGGTGGCATCCCAAATCTTGGCGCGCAATTTGGCGCGATCAGGATAGCGCTCCTTCATACCAAAAAAAGGCGGGCCGATATTACCCGGTGACTCGGCCTTGGGTTCGTTGGGTATCGCATGGCATGCGAGGCAGTTACCCATCTTTCCGTTGAAAGCCAGGCTCATGCCATTCGCCTCATCCCCGGCAAAACTCACCCCCGCTATGCCGAGAGAAGCTATAAGAAAAAACAAAATAGTCGCTTTAACGCGCATTCAAACCTCCTGCCGGTCAGACGCTCACCATTGAAAAACCTGGATCATATTTCCAATAATCGCAGCCTCATTTATTCTGCAACTGCAGGCTCGTTCCGCACCTTATGCGTTGTCTTGCATGCAATGCAAGCGATGCCCCAACAACATAATTCCATTCAAAGAGCTTATGGCAAAATCCGAAACCATCGTATCGCAATAACGCTTTAACCGCGCCCTGACCATTCCGGTTTGAAATAATACTAAGCCTTTTAATGCCGGGTCGCGATACCCCATTGGTGTTATAAGCTGATAACTCATTTAAGAGCGCCCATTTCAGCAGGTTTCATACCCCGCGCCGCCTGCCGGTATGAGTACCGCAAAAATGTACGGTACAATGAACCTCCGGATGCGTAAGGAGTGTGCCATGTTTCGAACTGTATTGGCGGTAATCCTGTTGTTTGCCGGTTTAGCCAATGGCGCCTTGGCGGCGGACGGGTACATGGCCGTTTTCACCAAAAAGGGCAGCTTTGAAGACATCAGGGACGCGGTTGAAATGGCGATCATCGACCGCGGGATGGTGGTCAATAATGTTTCCCGTGTCGGCGAGATGCTGGAGCGCACTGGCAAGGATTTAGGGGAAACCAGACATATCTTTCTCAAGGCCGAGATACTGGAGTTTTGCAGCGCGGCGGTGTCGCGCAAGATGATGGAGTCCGACCCGAACAACATCGTGTTTTGCCCCTACGCGATCTCCGTTTACATGGTGCCGGAAAAGCCTGGCGAGGTGCGGATAGCCTACCGCAAACTTCAGATAGCGGGCTCCCCTGCCTCGCAAAAGGCGCTCAAGGCGGTAGATGAACTTCTCTCAGGCATTGTCAAGGATGCCCTGAAGTAATTCTTTGCTTGCCCGGATCGGAAGCCGTCGTTTCAACTGAAATAGGCGCTTAATTCGCCTGGCCGGATTCGGCGAGATATTCCTCGATCAGATCAAGCGTCAGCGTGCCGGGCTTGATGGTGCCATTCTCGAAAATAAAAGCAGGCGTTACGTTGATCCCGAGTTCTTTTGCATGCATGGAAATTTTCGCCAATGCTGAGGTATCGCATGCCGTATCCGATTGCGGCCTCACCCCGCGCAACATGTGATCCTCCCACGCCTTTAGCCTGCCGGGTGAACACCAGATGGCTTTTGCTTTCTCTTCGGAACCTGGCAGGATCGGCAACACGAAAACATAAACCGTTGCATTGGTCAGATTGACCATCTCTTTTTCCAGTTTCTTGCAATACTGGCAATTCGGATCGGTGAAGACAGCCAGCTTTCTCTTGCCGTTTCCCTTTACATTTTTGATTGCAAGGTCGAATGGCAAGTTATCGAATATCATTGCATAAACTTGGCTCTCTCTGGCTTTCGTCAGATTCTTCATCGTATGCATATCGATAATGTTGCCCGAAAAAAGATAATTCATTTTTTCGTCGGTATAGACCAGCTGGTTATCAAAAACTACTTCATACAAGCCGAAATA
Source organism: uncultured beta proteobacterium (assembly GCA_963828205.1). Lineage (GTDB taxonomy): Bacteria > Pseudomonadota > Gammaproteobacteria > Burkholderiales > Gallionellaceae > Gallionella. The sequence goes on along the minus strand of CAWHDU010000003.1, from coordinate 472,388 downwards.
AGGGGTTTTGCTGACGCTGATGATCTTCGAATAAAGAAACTTTTTGCTCATCTCGGCACGGATGGCGGCTTCGTCTGCAAAAGCCGAATTGGCCAAGAATAGAGCAAGCATCACTAAGTAACCAAATAGTTTCATCTTCATCTTTATTTCCTGTTACACGTTCGCAGTGCAGACTCCGTGGGCTGAGTCGGCGGGTCACTTGACCCGATATTTCACAAGTTGACGCGTGCTCTCGCAAGTTTTTTGTTTGATCGCTATCCGCGTGCGGAGTGTAGCAGAGCAAGAATCTTAAACGAACGAAGTATTTCACTTGGCGTTTCCTCCGGAGAAATGCTAAGTTACGGCTATGCCGGATTGCTGCACCGTGCCGGATTAAGCTCCGTGTGCAAAAGCTTATGGCTGCCCTGGCGTAGCGCACCCTCATTGCAAATAACATCTCACAACCGTCGGGTTAGAGGTTTTCAATGCTGAAAAAGCCCCTGATGTTTTTCATGCTGTGTGCATCGGTTTTTGCCCATGCCGAACCGCTGTCGATAAAACAGGCTGCGCCCGGCATCTACGTCCATCACGGCGTGCATCTGGATATCAATGTCGGCTATGGCGGGGATATCTGCAATATCGGGTTCATCGTCGGCAATAAAGGCGTGGCCGTGATTGACAGTGGCGGCTCCCCGAAAATCGGGGCGCAATTGCGTGAAGCGATACGCAAAGTGACAGAACTGCCCATTCTCTATGTCATCAACACTCATGTTCACCCCGACCACCTCTTCGGCAATGCGGCTTTCAAAGCCGATCACCCCGTCTTCGTCGGCCACGAAAAACTTGCTGCCGTCATGGCGCAACGCAAGGATGTCTATTTGCGCAACCAGGCAAGCTGGGTAGGCGCAGATGCCATCGGCAGCGAGCTGATTCCGCCTACGCTGCCAATCACGGGAACCCAAACCATCGACCTTGGCGGGCGCAGCCTGCTGCTGACCGCGCATCCTGCCGCCCATTCGAATAACGATCTTACCGTTTTTGACAACGCCACGGCGACGCTATGGACGGGCGACCTGCTGTTCGTCGAGCGCACCCCATCCATCGATGGCGACCTGAAAAGCTGGCTGCAAGTCATCGAACAATTACGCGGCACCCCCGCTGTACGCGCCATCCCCGGTCATGGCCCGGTAACTGCCAATTGGCAGGGCGCACTCGACAACGAGAGCCGTTACCTTTCGGTGCTGCTTGAAGACGTGCGCACCGCCATCAAACAAGGCAGGTCTATGGAGAAAACCATAGATGGAGCCGCCCTGTCGGAGCAGGGCAAATGGGTATTGTTCGATATTGTCAATAGACGTAATATAAGTCTCGTTTTCCCGGCGCTGGAATGGGAATAATTCCAGCTCTTCAATAAAGTGCAACGGGAATGTGCGGCACAATAATTAAAAAATAACCCTAACGGGCTATTCCGTCACTCTTTATGGGTATGGACGCTGGTATGCTGACTATCCCTATAATCCGAACCGGGGGGCTTTCCCATATTTCAGGGATAGTTTGGTGAATCCGGATATAAATCCGGAACGCCACAAGGCCATCAAGACGCGGAACAGATATGAGTTCTGCATTTGGGAAGTGACAAAACTTAAGAGTGAATGATGCAGAAGGTATCGAACCCGGCGCTTGACCTCAACCTGGCAGCTATCCGGGTTGCTCGTGGACAACCCTCTGCCTTTTCAACTTTGCCGGAAAATATCTGTAAAGGGCTGCAAGAGATGGTTGACGAAGCGCAGAAGGAAAAGCAGGCATCGCCCAAAGAGGGAATGTGGGCGAGACTAATCAAGCCTGCAAAATGTTCTTTTCTCACCCTTCTCACCGTCGGTGTGACACTGGGCATCGTTCTATGGGGAGGAGTTAACACTGCCATGGAGTGGACCAACCGCTCCGAGTTCTGCATCTCCTGTCACGAAATGACCACCCCTTACGAAGAGCTCAAGAAAACGGTTCACTACAAGAACCGCAGCGGCACCACCGTGAATTGCTCCGATTGTCACGTGGCCAGCAGCAAGACGCCCGCCGATTACATGTACAAGTCGCTGCAGAAACTTTTCGCCGCCCGTGACATCGTCGGCCACATCAGCGGCGTGGTGGATACGCCGGAAAAATTCGAGGCGCACAGGCTGGTGATGGCGAAGCGCGTATGGGAGCGGATGAAAAGCAGGGATTCCAAGGAATGCCGCAATTGCCACAGCTTCGCTACCATGGATCCCGAAAAACAAAAGTCCCGTTCCAAAATGAAGCATGAGGAAGCGCAGGAAGACAAGCTGACGTGCATCGATTGCCACAAGGGCATCGCCCACAAGCCGATCCAGCATCTCCTGGAAGAAGAAAAAGACGCCCAGGCCGAGAAAACGAAACCTCAGTGAAAGCCGTTGCCTGCATGAGCGGGCGCTATGCCGGAACTGGTTAAGGCTGGATGGTGAAATTGGCGATTCGGCTCATGTTGCCGATTTTATGACAAACATTTTTTGGAGTTGATCGATGAAGAAAATTGCAATTGCGGTAATGAGCGTTGTGCTTGCCGGACCGGTGTTCGCGGCTCCCGACTGGAGCAAAGTTCCGGTCGCGAAAGTTCCCGTTTTCTATCCGGGCCAGTCGGGCCTCGAATGGGTTCTGACCAAAAAGGATCATTCCGCCGCCAACCAGATCCTGGAAAAGAAGCGCGCCTGCATCAAGTGCCATGACACCGATGCCGGAGAGATAGGCGACAAGATCGCGGCGGGCAAGCCGGTGGGCAACCTGCGCCAGCCCCTGGACGGCGCCGTGCCCAAGGGCAAGGCCGGTTCCATACCGGTTTCCGTTCAGGCGGCTCACGATGGCAACAAGATATATCTGAGATTCGAGTGGGATGCCCCCAAGAGCGGCGGCGACCAGAAGATGGATCCGAAGAACGATATGAAGCTGACGGTCATGTTCGAAGGCAACAAGGTCGAGCTGGCCAATCTGGGAGGCTGCTGGGCCACATGCCACGAGGATCTGCGCGGCATGCCGGATGCCAGCGACGCCGCCAAAGGCCATGCCAAGGCAAAGGCGCTGGGTTGGGGCGACGGTGTCACCAAGTACATCAAGGAATCGCGCACCGGTTTGGAGATGGCTGGCAAGCCCCGTGGCGGCTGGGATAAGCTCAAATCCGACGCCGACATCGAGGCTGCTCTCAAGGAAGGCAAATTCATGGATCTGATCCAGTTCAACAGCGGCAAGGGCGAAAAAGCTGTCGATGGCCATGTCCTCGATTCCCGCCACATGGGCGGAGGCAAGAGCCTCATCAAGGCCGAAGGCAAGAAAAGCGGCAACCACTGGACCGTCGTGTTCGAACGCACGCTGGCCGCAGGCGGCCCGGGCGACCACACCATCGCGGCAGGCAAACTCTACAACATCGGCTTTGCCATCCATGACGACAACGCCGCCGGCCGCTTTCACCATGTATCATTGGGTTACACCCTTGGCCTTGACAACGCCGAGGCTAATTTCAATGCAGTAAAGCAGTAATGCAGCAAGGAAGTACAGGGAATGCAACAGCTATGCCCGCTTCGGGGAGTGTTTTTCACAGAGAGAGGAGTAAAGCATGAGAAAAATTAAATGGAGTGAATTGGCTTGGGCAGCTTGCGCCTTGGCCGTTTCGGCTACAGCGCAAGCTGCGCCTAGCACGGAAATGCTGGCCAACGCCTGCGCCGGCTGCCATGGCACCAAAGGCACCAGTGCAGGGCCGAGCATGCCCAGTCTGGCTGGCCAATCGAAGGTCTTTTTTATCGACGCCATGAAAAAATTCAAGAGCGGCGAACGCAACGCCACCGTCATGGGCCGCCTGGCAAAAGGCTACTCTGACGAGCAGATCGTTGCGATGGCCGAGTACTTCGCCAAACAGAAACCGCAAAGCCAGAACACGGCGGTAGACCCTGCGCTGGTCGCCAAGGGCAAGGCCATTTACGACAGCGCCTGCAAACGCTGCCATCTGGAAAACGGCAAGGAGTTCGAGGAAGACACGCCGGTTGTCGCCGGTCAGTGGCTCAAGTACTTGCAGATTCAGATGGACGATTTCACCAGCGGCAAGCGCAAGATGTCGGAGAAAAAAGTGGAGAAGGTAAAGTCACTCTCGCGCGCCGACTGGGAAGCCGTGGCCCACTTCTACGCCAGCCAGAAATAACTAAGGAGAAAGACAACATGACAATGGAACGCAGAAATTTCCTGAAACTCCTCGGTGCCGGCGCCGCAACCGCAACCGTCGGCCTGGCGGGCTGTGCCACACAATCGGTATCCGCCGGCGGCGGACGCAAGGTGGTCGTGATCGGCGGCGGTTACGGCGGCACCATCGCCGCCAAATATATCCGCATGATGGATAAATCCATCGAGGTGACGCTGATCGAACGCAACGACCATTTTGTTTCCTGCCCGTTCAGCAACCTCTATCTCGGCGGCCTCCTGCCGGATTTGTCCTCGCTGACCATCAAATACGACAAATTGGCGGCCAACTACGGCATCAATGTGGTTCAGGCCGAGGTCAGCGGTATCGACGCCGTCGGCCACAGCGTGACGACCAGCAAGGGCGTATTCAAGTACGACCGCCTCGTGGTTTCGCCCGGCATCGAGTTCCGCACCGACGAGATCAAGGGCTATGATCCGGAAATCATGCCCCACGCCTGGAAGGCCGGCCCGCAGACCATGCTGCTGAGAAAACAGCTCGAGGCCATGAAGCCCGGCGGCACCGTCGTGCTCTCTATCCCCGTAGCGCCTTTCCGTTGCCCGCCCGGCCCCTACGAGCGCACCAACATGATCGCCATGTACCTCAAGCAGCACAAGCCCGGCTCCAAGATCATCGTGCTGGACGGCAACCCGGACATCGTCTCCAAGAAGGGTTTGTTCCTGAAGGGCTGGAAGAAACACTACGAGGGCATCGTCGACTACCGTCCGGCCAAGAAAGTCACCGAAGTGGACACCAGGAAAATGACTGTGCTGGTCGAGGGCGTCGAAGAGATCAAAGGCGACGTCATCAACGTCATTCCTCCGCAGAAGGCCGGCCAGATCGCGCACACCGCCGGTCTGGTGGGACCGGACAAGAAGTGGTGCCCGGTCAACCCCACGACCTTCGAATCTACCCTGCAAAAGGACATCCATGTCATCGGCGATTCGTCCATCGCCGGAGCCATGCCCAAGTCCGGCTACTCGGCCAACTCGGAAGCCAAGGTATGCGCCGCCAACATCGTGGCAATGATGAACGGCAGGGATGTCTCGGAAATGTCGGCCATCAACACCTGCTACAGCTTCATATCAGCCAAGGAAGCCGTCAGCGTAACCGGCGTCTACCAGGTCAACAAAGAGAAAAACGCCATCGAAGCTGCACCGGGTTCGGTTGGTGTTTCTCCCGACCTGTCCGAGCTGGAAGCGGTATATGCAGAAAGCTGGGTCAAGAACATCCTCACCGAGATGTCATCCTGAGTCAGGCTGTTTTTGCAGAAAAACAAACCCCGCTTCGGCGGGGTTTGTTGTTTGGGTAGCAATAATTGCGGCCCTTGCCGCTTCAGGCTTGATCCATCTTTTGCGGCTTCATCTGAAAGACAAATAGATTTTTCTTTATTAACTGGTTGATTTCGTTATTCAAACCGTAAAAAACCGGAAATATAACTCTAATGGGTTATTTCGGTTACTCTTAGAGGGTATGGACGCTAACAGGCCGATTATTCTTATAATGCGCCTCAGATGGTGCCGCCCGATGACATAATTGTTGTGCGGTAATTTTGAACAACTTGCAGGAGATGACAACGATGGATTTTAACAAGGAACTGGATGCGCGTGGCTTGAACTGCCCGTTGCCTATCCTGAAAACCAAGAAATCACTGGCCGACATGGCCTCCGGACAAGTGTTGAAGGTGGTCTCCACCGACTGCGGTTCGGTGAAAGATATGCAGGCCTTTGCGGAACAGACCGGAAACACGCTGGTCTCTCAATCCGAAGAAAAAGGCGAATACATTTTCTTCATGCAGAAAAAATAATCCACACGCCGCAAAGGAAACCTCATGAAGAAAATGGCCATTATCGCCACCAAAGGTACGCTGGACATGGCCTATCCGCCATTCATCCTCGCCTCGACCGCAGCCGCCTTGGGCTACGAGGTGCAGGTGTTCTTCACCTTCTATGGGTTGCAGTTGCTGCGCAAGGATTTATCCAACGTGATGATCAGCCCGCTGGCCAACCCCGCCATGCCGATGCCGGTGCCGATGCCGGTGATGGTGCAGATGCTGCCCGGCATGGAATCCATGGCTACCATGATGATGAAGCAAAAGCTGAAAAAGCATGGCGTCGCCTCGCTGCAGGAGTTGCGCGATCTGTGCCTGGAAGCGGAAGTGAAATTCGTTGCCTGCCAGATGACGATCGACCTGTTCGAGTTCGACAAGAGCGAGTTCATCGATAACATCGAATACGGCGGTGCGGCCACTTTCATGGGATTCGCGGGAGATACCGACATCTGCCTGTTTGTTTAGGGTACAGTAGTACCAGATTGCCTTGATCGTGCAGCAGAAATGCAACAACACGTTGTTCCGCAATTAAATTAAACAGTCAGGGAGAATGGCATGAAGGTAAAGAAATTAGTTGTTTCCATGTTCGCCGTCGGCATGATGGCATCGCCGCTGGCGTATGCAACCAATGGCTATTTTTCCCATGGCTACGGCATGAAGGCCAAGGGAATGGGCGGCGCGTCCACGGCAACAGCCAGTGACGCCATGGGCGGTGCGAACAACCCCGCGAGCATGGTGTGGGCAGGCAGCCGGATGGATGTCGGGGTGGACTGGTTCAGCCCGGTTCGTAGCGCATCCCGCAGCGGGGCCAGCAGCTCCATCCCCTTGGTACCGCCCTCCTTTGCGCCGTATTTTGCTTCTTCCAGCCTGAACGGCTCGGAGGACAGCGGCAGTGAAAACTTCCTGGTGCCGGAGTTCGGTTACAACAGAATGCTGGGCAATAACATGTCGGTAGGCCTTACGGTTTACGGCAATGGCGGCATGAACACCGACTACGGCAGCGGCACGGCAATTCCGGCAGGGAATTGCCCTACTCCGACGGGCCAGCGCGACACCGAACAATTTGTTGTGCGGCAACGGGGAATTGGGCATCAATATGGAGCAACTGATTATTGCTCCAACTATCGCTTACAAGCTCAACGAAACAAATTCCGTCGGCGTATCGCCGCTGTTTGGCTATCAGCATTTTCGCGCGAACGGCCTTCAGGCCTTTGGCCAGATTTCATCGGCTCCCGCCAACCTGACCAACCTCGGGCATGAGAGTGCCACCGGCTGGGGCTTGCGCGTGGGCTGGATGGGCAAAATAACGGGCAACGTGACCTTGGGGGCTGCTTATTCGACGAAGATCAAGATGAGCAGCTTCGACAGTTATCGCGGACTGTTCGCAGAGCAGGGCGATTTCGACATCCCCGAGAACTATAGTTTCGGCATAGCCGTCAAGGCGGCGGATGCCTGGACCATCGCCGCGGATTATCAGCGCATCAACTACGGCAAAGTCAAATCGGTCGGAAATCCCAGCACGCAATTGGGCTGCCCCGGTGCTGGCTGCCTGGGCGGAAGCGACGGCATCGGTTTTGGCTGGTCCAGCATCAACGTCTACAAGATCGGCGCCGAGTACAAATATAGCCAGGCGCTGACCCTGCGTGCCGGCTATAACCATGGCGACAACCCGATCCAGTCCCGCGACGTGACGTTCAACATGATTGCACCGGGTGTGATCGAGGATCATCTCACCATGGGAATGACCTATGCGCTGGGCAATAATTCCGAAGTCACCGCATCCTACATGCATGCCTTCACAAAGTCCGTTTCCGGCGCGCCCAACGCCGTTTATTTCCCGGCTGGCGGAACAGATACCATCAAGATGTACCAGAACTCGCTAGGTATCGCCTACGGCTTGAAATTCTAGGCATCACAGCAGCAAAAAACCCGCCTCTTGAAAAATGGGCGGGGTTTTTTGCGCCTCAAAAATCAGTGCCGCGCTACCTGGATATCAGCAGTGGCGCCTAATCCCCGCTAACAGTTTTACGGCTGCGCGGCGGCCCCGGTTCTGCCTCGAATAAGTCGCGCATGGTTTTCTCCACCATTTCAACCGCCTCGGGCGCAGCCACGCTCATCATCTGGTCGATGATCCAGTTGCTGTCTTTCTCATCCATGACTTCGCGCATACTGAAGCCGAGGTACCTGGTGAACGCGAACGCAGGGCCATCGCTGCCGTAATCAAACTCGGCGTATTCTCCCGCGCGCCGGTTGAGTTTGTCGATAAAATGCTGCTTGTGTTTTTCGATGCTGCCGCCCATCAGCCTGCTCTGGTTTTCAGCCAAGGTTCCCGCCACATGATTCGCCAAGGCGCTGGTAAACACCTGGCGGTCTTCGGCGGACAATCGGCGATAGGCGATGCGGTCGGCAACCTGAACAAGGAACACCAGAAATTCGATGAGGAAAGAGAAGTATTGCGTGCCGATTGCTATCTCAAACTTGGCACTGCGGGTGTTTCTGAGCGCGTTGTCTCCGATACGCCATATGACGAAAGCCACGGCGCCCGCGATTTCCTGGGGCGTTCTCTGGTGACTTTTGAACCAGTGGCTCTTGATCCTCATGATTTTTGCCGATCAAGCCGCTTTTGATGCTCAAGCCGGGCATCCGGCACGAGCCCAATCATCCTTTTTCCAGGAAAAACTCATACTCGCCGGAGGACACTTCTATTGTGTCGAGAATTTTCACGCCGGTCATGCTGGCCCAGCCGACGATATCGGAGCGTATTCCCGGGCAGTTGCTGACAAGTTTGAGAATCTCGCCCGAGTTCATGCCGTTCAGCAGTTTTTTCGCCTCCACGATAGGGCCGGGGCAGACCACACCGCGAATATCCAGAACGACATTCGCCTTATGCGCTACTCCCTGGCCCTTCTTGATGTAATAGCCCGTGCCGCCGTCCGGCATCGCTTCGGTTTTCAGTACGTTGTTATGGGTCTGCTCCGCCCATGCGAAGAGGTCGTCGCGGGTGCCCGGGCAATCCGAAACCAGCAGCAGTATTTGCCCGTTTTTCAGATCGTCGACCACGCGCTTGGCGCCGAGCAGCGGAGCGGGACAGGTCAGTCCGCGCATATCCAGTTTGATGTTGGCGTGCAAATTTTGAGTGTTCATTTGTTATGTCCTGTTGGTTGCCGAACTGCCGTTGATCAATATCCGCCCTTGCCATAAGGTTGAGGCAACCCGGCAACTTTTGCGCCCTGTTTGGCCGGGCCGGTCGGAAACAGGTCATACAAAGACTTGCTGTCTGCTTCCGGCCAGAATTCCTGGACATCTTTCAGCATATTGCGAAAGTTGGGCGTATGGCCATGTTCGCGGTACTGGTCGCGCATGTAATTGATTACTTCCCAATGCTTTGGCGTCAACTCGATGTTCTCCGCCGCCGCAATGACGCTCACTACTTCCTCGCTGTAGTCCGGCTCAAGCAGGTAGCCTTCCGCATCGGTTTCAAGTTCGTTGCCCGCTACTGTGTATCCCATGATTAACCTCCGTTCAATGAAATAAAAACATTCCCACCCGTCATTACAACCCGGAAATGACTTTGTGCGGCACAAAAATGCCGCAGCCGAAATGGCGCTCTTCCCCCAGCCCTGTATATTGCAATTGCAGGGATGCTTCCGGTTTCAGGTCATGCACAACCAGGCTATAGCCATGGATTGTTCGCTGGCCGCCTGCAAGAGTGCGGCGCATGCCGCAGACCAGATTTGCCGTAATATTCATTTCGCTCAACAGTTCCCTGATGCCGTCCATGAACACCGCTTCGTCGTTTGCACCGGTTACCAGTTGCGCATGCACGGTGGGAAAGGGCTGAATCGGGCGAGTCCTGTTCTTTCCCGGTCGCAACTGGCTTGCGCCAATCTGCATGACGCTTCCGGTCAGGCGCGAAGCCGCATCGAGCAGGGCTGCCGGCAGGCGCAGCACCAGCTTGGCGCGCTTCGGAAGCAACAATCCTGCGCTGCTTTCCGCTGCCTGTAACGGCAATACGCCGACGGATTTATCCTCTGCAAGCGGCGGTGCAAGGCGCGCTATTTCCGCCCACAGCGCAAACGGGTAAGCGGCAGGAAGCATCCCACCCCCAAGATCGAACACCATGTCGGTCATCTCATGTATTACATCAGCCATTGGCGTTCTGCGCCTGAGAATCCGCCCAATGCTGCATGGCAACCGCCCACTGCTGCGCAGTGGCAGGGTCGATATCGAAAATCGTAAAGCGTCTCCCCTCGCGAATGCGCACGCGCAACAGACTCATCCCGCCTTCGACGTGATCGATCTGGTGCAATTCAATTTCCTGGCTGCCCAAAGGAACCTTGATTTTTAATAATTCATGGGTCTTTGCCAATTTGTTTCTCCCGGTCGGTTGCAATGCATTGCCCCTGGGGATTTTCTGCACGAGGCCTAGGGATTTTCTGCACGAGGCGCTTCCAATGCTTAAGTCTATCCCCAATATGCCCGTTATTGAAATACTACTTGAGGAAGGTAAAGTACTACTCTTTAGGGTTATTGAAAATAGCCGCTAAGGGTGATGGAATGCGCTTGTGTTGCGCTTTAGTATATCGTCATCTATTAATACACCGGGTGTGCCGCCGGATTGAAGGCAGCATGGTTCGACGGAACGCCCAAATTAAAAGCAAGCCCCGCCTCTGCCGGGTCATTAAATCGATTGCCAGCAGTAAGCCTTGGGCAATGCGACTGAAAGGAAAATTATGGCTAAGAAAATGCATGATACCCCGAACCTTGACGAACTTGAAAAAGGTCCATGGCCGAGTTTTGTGACCGGTTTGAAAGCGTTGGCAAAAGACAAGGATTACGTGGTTGACCTGCTTGGGCAACTTGAAACATCGTACCGGACCAAAAAAGGCTACTGGAAGGGCGGTACGGTCGGCGTGTTCGGCTATGGTGGCGGCGTTATTCCGCGCTTTACCGAACTCAAGGATGAGAAGGGCGAACCCGTTTACAAGGATTGCGCCGAATTCCACACGCTGCGCATCATGCCGCCGCCCGGCATGCACTACGATACCAAGATCCTGCGCACGATGTGCGATATCTGGGAGAAGCATGGTTCCGGCCTGATTGCACTCCACGGCCAGTCCGGCGACATCATGTTCCAGGGTGCGACCACGGAAAATGTACAGGCAGCCTTTGACGAATTCAATGAACTGGGCTTCGACATGGGCGGCGCCGGCCCTGCGGTACGTACTTCCATGTCTTGTGTGGGCGCTGCCCGCTGCGAGCAATCCTGCTACGACGAAGGCAAGGCGCACCGCGCCGTGGTAAACACTTTCCTGGATGATATGCACCGCCCGTCATTGCCGTACAAATTCAAATTCAAATTCTCCGGCTGCCCGAACGATTGCATGAATTCCATTCAGCGTTCGGATATGGCGGTAATCGGAACCTGGCGCGACAACATCCGCACCGATGAAGCGTTGGCGAAGAAATGGTTTGCCAAGCACGGCGTGGACGAGCTGGTGAATGATGTTATCGCGCGCTGCCCGACCAAGGCCATTCAACTCAAGCAAATCAAAAACGTCAAAAGCGGCCCCAGCATTTCCAGCGTCGCCGTCAATGACACGCAAGCGATAGAGATCGAAAACCACGATTGCGTGCGTTGCATGCATTGCATCAACGTGATGACCGGAGCGCTGGCTCCGGGCAAGGATAAAGGCGCCACGATCCTGATGGGCGGCAAGCGCACTCTCAAAATCGGCGACCTGATGGGCACCGTGATTGTTCCGTTCATGAAACTGGACACGGATGAAGACATGGAAAAACTGATCGATCTCGGCCAGCGCACCATCGACTTCTTCGCGGAAAATGCGCTCGAACACGAACGCACCGGCGAAATGATCGAGCGTATCGGTCTGGCCGCGTTCCTCGAAGCGATGGAAATCGATGTGGATGTCAATATGGTTTCCACACCGCGCACCAACCCCTACATCCGCACCGACGGCTGGGACGAAGAAGTCGCCAAGATCAATGCCCAAAAAGACGCAAAGCAAACCAAAAAGCAGCAGGCTGCCTGAGGAGATAAGACATGAATGCACCCGTACAAATGCGCAAGCCGAAAGAGACCGGCGTACCCGACAACAAGCAGTATCTGCATCCGTTGATGCTGAAGAACCACGGCAACTGGAAGTATCATGATCGCCCGCGCCCTGGTGTGCTGCATCACGTCGCGCACAGCGGTGACGAGATATGGTCGGTTCGCGCCGGCACCCAGCGGCAAATGGACGTTCATACCATCCGCAGGCTATGCGATATTGCCGACAAGTATGCGGAAGGCCATGTGCGGTTTACCATCCGCTCCAATATCGAGTTCATGGTATCCAGCGCGGCAAAGGTTGACCCGCTGATTGCAGAGCTGGAGAAAAGCGGCTTCCCGGTAGGCGGCACAGGCAATTCGGTTTCGATGATCGCGCACACGCAAGGCTGGCTGCACTGCGATATCCCCGGCACGGATGCTTCCGGCGCGGTCAAGGCCTTGATGGATGAGCTGATCGTTGAATTCAGGCGCGAGGAAATGCCGAACCGCGTGCATCTTTCCACATCATGCTGCGAAATCAACTGCGGCGGGCAAGCCGATATCGCGATCGTTATCCAGCATACCAAGCCGCCGGTAATCAACCACGACCTGGTAGCCAACATTTGCGAACGCCCGACTGTGGTGGCGCGCTGCCCGGTCGCCGCGATTCGCCCGGCCATGGTGAACGGCAAGCCTTCCCTGGAAATCGATGAATCGAAATGCATGTGCTGCGGCGCTTGCTACCCGCCCTGCCCGCCGATGCAAATCAACGACCCGGAGAATTCCAAGCTGGCGATCTGGGTAGGCGGAAAGAATTCCAATGCGCGCGGCAAACCGACTTTCATGAAGATGGTCCTGTCCGGGCTGCCGAACAATCCGCCGAGATGGCCCGAGGTTTCCGAAGCAGTGAAAAACATATTGCACGTTTACAAGGATGACGCACGCCCATGGGAGCGGATGGCGGACTGGATCGAGCGTATCGGCTGGCCGAGCTTCTTTGAAAAGACCGGGTTGCCGTTCACCAAGTATCTGATCGATGATTGGCGCGGCTCCAGAACCACTCTCAATGCTTCAACCCATATTCGCTTTTAATCCGGGGTGATCGCATGAAATTCGGCATAGTCGTTAACGAGGGGCCTTATCAGCATCAAGCCAGCGATACGGCTTATCTGTTCTGCAAGGCGGCCATCGAAAAAGGCCACGAGGTATGGCGCGTGTTTTTCTATCACGACGGGGTGAACAACGCCTCCAAGCTGACCGAGCCGCCGCAGGATGACCGCCATATTGTGAATCGCTGGAGCAAACTCAACGAGGAACATGGCGTGGACTTGGTGGTTTGCGTCGCTGCGGCGTTGCGCCGCGGCATCAAGGAAGAAAACCTGGCGCAGGGTTTCCGCATTTCCGGGCTGGGCCAGCTGGTGGAATCCGGCATAAAAACCGACCGTTTGGTTGTGTTCGGCGATTAGGGAGAACAGGATATGAGTGACGTCAAAAAATTCATGTTCGTTAACCGCAAGGCTCCGCACGGCACGATCTATGCGCTGGAGTCGCTCGAAGTGGTACTGATTACCGCAGCGTTCGACCAGGATGTTTCCCTGGTATTCCTGGACGATGGCGTATATCAGCTGAAAAAGGGCCAGCAGACCAAGGGCATCGAAACCAAGAACTTCTCTCCCGCTTACCGCGCGCTGGAAGGCTACGACATCGAGAAGCTGTATGTCGAAAAGGAATCGCTGGAAGCGCGCGGCCTCAGCGAAGAGGATTTGCTGGTGGACGTGACCGTTCTCGGGCGCTCGGAAATGGGCGAATTGATGGATCAGCAAGACGTGGTCTTGAGCTTCTAATAATGGAGAACCGTTAAATGTTGCACATCATCAACAAATCTCCGCTGACGAATTCCTCGCTGGATAGCTGTTTGCGCGTTGCCCAACCGGGAGATATTCTGCTTATCGAAGACGCAGTTTATGCCGCCACAACCGGTAATGCGTTCGAAGGCAGGGTGCGCGAGGCGATGGGGCGTTTCAAAATTTATGTATTGCAGCCCGACATCGATGCGCGCGGCTTCACCGGACGCATCATCGAAGGAGTTACACCTGTGGATTACAGTGGATTCGTCGATCTCACGACCACAAATAAAACCTGCCAATCCTGGCTCTAAACTGTTCTGATTAAGGAGAAATACTATGGCAAACATCGAAGTCGACGGCAAATCCTACGAAACGGATGAAGAGGGTTACCTGACCAATCTGGCCGACTGGAATGTCGAAGTCGCAAACTACATCGCGAAAACAGAAAATATCGATATGACCGATCAGCATTGGGAAGTGGTCAACTTCCTGCGCGAGTATTTTGAAGAATACCAGATTGCACCGGCAGTTCGCGTGCTGACCAAGGCCATCGGCAAGAAGTTTGGCGCGGAAAAGGGCAACAGCGAATACCTGTACGGACTGTTCCCATACGGCCCCGGTAAGCAGGCATGCAAGATTGCCGGACTGCCGAAACCGACTGGCTGTATTTGATTCGAAAACAGCGGACAGAAAGCAGATGACAGAAATGCAGGTTACTGCTCTTGATTCTGCTTCCTGACAACCGGCAACTGACTCCCGCCCCCTGACAATGAGCACGTTTTTTTTAATGCTGTTCTACCTCGCGTTCGTGCTGTTCGCGCTGGGGCTTGGCTACAGGATTTACGACTACGCGCGTACTCCCGCCCCGCTCAAGATACCGACCACGCCCGCTCCCGTTAATTCCGGCGGGGTGGTTTTGCGCATGGCACGCGAAGTCGTGCTATTCGAAAGCCTGTTCAAATCGAATTTATGGACTTGGGGTCTGGGCTGGCTGTTTCACGCCAGCCTGGCGCTGGTGCTGTTGCGCCATCTGCGTTATTTCACCGAACCCGTCTGGTCATGGGTAGCGCTCATTCAACCGTTCGGCATGTATGCGGGCATCACCATGCTGCTCGGTGCAGCAGGACTATGGGCACGGCGTTTGTTTGTCGAACGCATCCGCTACATTTCCACACCTTCCGACCACCTGATGCTGATACTGCTCATGGCCATCGCCCTGTCGGGTCTGACGATGACCTTTGCCGTGCATACCGATGTGGTCGCGGTGAAGGGGTTTTTCATCGGACTGATGAAACTCGACGGGCAACCGCTACCGTCGGACCTGGCGCTTTATGCCCACCTGTTCATGGTTGCGCTGTTGCTGATGATTTTCCCGGTCAGCAAACTGCTGCATGTACCCGGCGTGTTTTTCTCCCCCAGCCGCAACCAGGCTGACAATCCGCGCGAGAAACGCCACATCGCTGCGTGGGCGAAACAAATGGAATCGGAGAACTAGGGCGTGCCAATGCTAATTTCACATCTGCGTTGTTGCGAGAAGGCTGTGGATGCAAGGCGCAAGCCGCAGCGAATGGTTGTTCCATTCGCAAGGTTTGCAACACCGCAGACGCGGCCTTCTCGCAGCAACCCTTCGGGACGGGGGCGATTTGGGCGCCCTCCTTTGTCGCAAGCCGCTTGTAGTGGCCTGCACTACGTCGCGTCTTGCTTCGCGGATGGCATCCCAAATCGCCCCCGTCGCAGACGCGAAATTAGCATTGGCACGCCCTATCATGGCTGATATCACCGCGCCAGCCTATCGCATCATCCCCATCATCCCGGTGTTGAAACCGGGCGCGATGGAGGGCAAGGGCCGTTTGTTGCGAGCGACAAGATCAACGAAGCGGTCGGCTTCCCCGGACAACTGGTGGATGACTGGCATGATCGCGCCATCGCCAAAATGGGCGAACTGCTGTCCAAATACCGTTCGCTCAAAGTCTATATGGACGCCTGCGTGCACTGCGGCGCCTGTTCGGATAAATGCCACTACTTTATCGGCACACAAGACCCGAAGAACATGCCGGTGGCGCGCCAGGACCTGATGCGCAGCGTGTATCGCCGCTATTTCACCCTGCCCGGCAAGCTGTTCCCGAAGCTCGTCGGCGCGCGCGACCTGACGCGCGAGGTGCTGGACGAGTGGTACAACTATTTTCACCAATGCTCAGAATGCCGCCGCTGTTCGGTGTTCTGCCCGTACGGCATCGATACCGCCGAAGTGACGATGGCGGCGCGCGAAATTCTGGACTCCATCGGTTACGGCCAGAAATATTCCAACGAGATCATCGGCAAGGTACACAAGATCGGCAATAATCTCGGCCTGCCCGGCCCGGCGTTGATCGATACGCTGGAAGGGCTGGAAGAAGACGTCAAGGACGCGACCGGCATCGATGTGCGCTTCCCGATCGACGTGAAGGGCGCGGAAGTGCTGCTGATTACGCCATCCGCCGACTTCTTCGCCGAACCGCACATCGACAGCCTGATCGGCTACGCCAAGGTGTTCCACGCCACCGGCACGAGCTGGACGCTGTCGTCGATGGCTTCCGAGGCGGGCAACTTCGGCATGTTTATCGGCAACTATGCGCACCTGCGCAAGATCGCGCTGCGCATCCGCGAGGCCGCGCTGGAACTCGGCGTGAAGCGCATCGTGGTCGGCGAGTGCGGCCATGCCTGGCGCGTCGCGTACAGCTTCTGGAACACGCTGACCGGCGTGGGCGACGGCGCCGACGAGACCGACCGCTTCGCGATGATGCTGCAGAAACAGCTCGACCATCGCTACAAGCAGCCGATGCATATCTGCGAATTCACCTGGGACATGATCGAGCGCAATGCGTTGACGTTCGACAAGTCGAAAAACGACAAGCACATCATCACCTTTCACGATTCCTGCAACGTGGCGCGCGGCTCGCGCATGGGCGATTTCGCCGGCGGACAGTTCGAAATTCCGCGCAACATCATCAAGGCGGTCGCGAACAACTACGTCGAGATGGACCCGTCCACGACGCGCGAAAAGACCTTCTGTTGCGGCGGCGGCGGCGGGGTATTGACCGACGACCTGATCGACCTGCGCGTCAAGGGATCGTTGCCGCGCATGGAGGTGTTGCAGCAGGTTGTGGACGAACACGGCGTCAATTTCATGGCGACCATCTGCGCGATCTGCAAGGCGCAGTTCACCAAGGTCATGCCTATTTACGGATTCGACAGAAGAATGGTTGGCGGTGTACACCAACTGGTCAGCAACGCGATAGAGCTGGGCGATAAGCAATAATTTACTGGAGGCAGGACGATATGTCAGCAATAACCGAAACCCCGAAAAAGAATTCGTTCCGTCGCTTCAAGGACGGCGACAACAGGATTCGCAGATTAAACCAGAAGATTTTCCAGGCGAGCTATACGCATAAATGCCCGACCTATATCCAGTCCACTCCGCCCTGCCAGGGAAGTTGCCCTGCGGGTGAGGATATCCGCGGCTATCTGTCCATCATGCGCGGCACCGAAAAGGTGCCGCTCGGAGCCGATGGCAAGCCGGCAATGCCCGCGCCGGAATACGCTTGGCGGCGTTTGACCGAGGCCAACCCGTTCCCGTCGGTGATGGGGCGCGTGTGCCCGGCGCCGTGCGAATCCGGCTGCAACCGCAACGAGGTGGAGGATCACGTCGGCATCAATTCGGTGGAGCACTTCCTCGGCGAGTACGCCATCGCCAACAAGCTGAAATTCAAGAAACCTGGCGTCGCCCCATCAGGGAAAAAAGTGGCGATCCTCGGCGGCGGCCCGGCCGGGCTGTCCTGCGCCTACCAACTGACGCTGAAGGGTCATGAAGTCACCATTTTCGACGAGCATGAATTCCTCGGCGGCATGATGCGCTACGGCATCCCCGGTTTCCGCACCCCGCGCGATGTGCTCGATGCGGAAATCCAGCGCATCCTCGACCTGGGCGTGAAGGCCCGCTTGAAGACGCGCGTCGGCACCGACATCACGATGGAGCAGATCCGCAAGGAATTCGATGCGGTGTTCCTCGGCATGGGCGCTCAGGCAGGCCGCGCGCTGCCGATCGCCGACAGCGAAGCGCCCAACGTGGTGACGGCGACCGCATTCCTGAAGGCGTTCAACGACGGGCGCTTGCAGTATGTCGGCAAGCGCGTGGTGGTGGTCGGCGGCGGCGATACCTCGATCGACGTGGCTACCGTGGCGCGCCGCCTCGGCCATATTTCCCACGCCAAGCCGACCGATACCGAACATGCCATCGCCGGGCGCATGGCGCAGGATGTCGCCGATATATCCGCCAAGCAAGGCGCGGAAGTAACGCTGACTTCGATCTTCAACATCGACAAGATGCAGGCCAACAAGCACGAGATCGAGCAGGCTTTGGCGGAAGGCATCCACATTCGCGGCGGCTTGGCGCCGACCGGCATCGTGCGCGACGCGAACGGGCGCGCCACGGCATTGCGCGTCATCCAGTGCGAGGCCAAGATGGCCGGTGGCAAGCTGGAGATCAAGAACATCGAAGGCACCGAGCAGGATATCGAAGGCGACCTGATCGTTTCGGCAATCGGCCAGGCGGTTGATTTCACCGGGCTGGAGCAATTCAACAACGGCAAGGGCGCGGTATCGACCGATCGCAATTACCTGGTTGCCGGACAGCAAGGGGTGTTCGCCGGCGGCGACGTGATCCGCCCGCATCTGCTGACTACCGCCATCGGCCACGGCTCGATCGCGGCAGACGGCATCCACAATTATTTGCTGGGCAAAGACTTGGAGAAGCGCCCCAAAATCGACGCGCACCAGTTCGACCTGATGCGCAAGATGGCCGAAAAAGGCCTGGAAATCAAGGAAACGCATGAACCGATGCGTGGTACTTATAGTTCCAACGTCGCGGTGCACAACTTCGACAACCGCTCCGACCGCTACATCATTCCGCACGACAAACTGTTCCTCGGGCATTTTTCCTACGTGCCGCGCAACCAGCGCAACATCATCACGCTGGACAAGGAACAAGCGCTGGGCAACTTCGAGGAACGCCTCGGGGTGCTCGACGAGAAGCAGGCCATTGCCGAAGCCAAGCGCTGCATGAGCTGCGGCATGTGCTTCGAATGCGACAACTGCGTGGTGTACTGCCCGCAGACCGCCGTGTACCGCGTCAAGAAAAACCAGGCAACGACCGGGCGCTATGTGGATACCGATTACAGCAAATGCATCGGTTGCCATATCTGCTCGGATGTGTGCCCGACCGGGTATATTCAAATGGGTCTGGGTGAGTAATGAGGCTATTGTTCGCATCCCTGCTGCTTTGCCTGTGCATCCCTGCGGTTTGGGCTGCTGGAGCGAATACGCCCGCGCCGGACATCGGCAAGGGCGGGCAGTGCGTGGAAGACCCGCAATGGATGCGCAAGAACCACATGCACCTGCTCAAGCACCAGCGCGACGAGACCATGCGCAAGGGCATACGCGACGAAAAGCTCAGCCTGAAGAACTGCATCGAATGCCATGCCAGCACCAGGGACGATAGCGTGGTTGCGCGCGACGACAGCTTCTGCGTCGCATGCCATCGTTATGAAGCGGTGAGCATCGATTGCTTCGAATGCCATTCCGGCATGCGCAAGAGCGCCTGGTTGCAGAGGAAAGCGAAATGAGCGGCATCGACACACAGCGCAGGAGTTTTCTGAAGACCTCGCTCGGCGCTGCCGCAGTTGCCATCGCGCCCGGAATGCTGCTGTTCGAGGCGGCGCATGGCAAAACGGAAGGCGCGGCTGGTTCTAATGGAGCTAATGGCAAGGTGCGCTGGGGCATGCTGATCGACACCGCACAATGTAAAACCGGATGCAATGATTGCGTGACAGCCTGCAACCGGGAGAACGGCCTGTCCGGAGGCACCAAAACAACCGACTCGCAATGGATACGCAAGGTCGAACTCAAGGACGCCGGCAACGGACGCGAGCTGTCGCTACCGATGATGTGCCAGCATTGCGAGCACCCGCCCTGCGTGGACGTGTGTCCGACCACGGCCTCGTTCAAGCGTGCCGACGGCATCGTGCTGGTCGACAAGCATCGCTGCATCGGCTGCCGTTACTGCATGATGGCCTGCCCGTACAAGGCGCGCTCCTTCGTGCATGAAGCTTTGCACGACCAGAACCCCGACGTGCCGCGCGGCAAGGGTACGGTAGAGGCGTGTACGCTGTGCGTGCATCGCGTGGATCAGGGTCTGCAACCGGCCTGCGCCGAAGCCTGCCCGAACAAGGCCATTCTGTTCGGCAACCTGAATGATCCGGAGAGCGAGATCGCCAAGAAGATACGCTCGGTTGCCAGCGTCCAGGTGCGCGCCGATCTGGGGCTCAACACCGGCATCCGTTATCAGGGGCTATAAATGTCTGATCAGAATGCCACTCAATTCTTCAGTTTTTCCCAGGCACGGTTCAAGAGCCGGCTCTTCTATGCGCTGATTGCCGCGGGCGGATTGATCGTTTTAGCCGGCCTGTATGCCGTATACATGATGGAGCATCACGGCCATATCATCACCGGCATGAACAACCAGATCGTGTGGGGCATGCCGCATGTGTTTGCAATCTTCCTGATCGTCGCCGCCTCCGGGGTGCTGAATGTCGCTTCCATCGGTTCGGTATTCGGCAAGGCCGACTACAAGGCCAGGGCGCCGTTGGCCGGCCTGCTGTCCATCGCGATGCTGTCGGGCGGCTTGGCCGTGCTGATGCTCGACCTGGGCAGGCCGGATCGTTTCATTGTCGCCGCGACGAATTACAACGTCACCTCGGTGTTCGCCTGGAACATCGTGCTGTATTCAGGCATGTTCGGCACGGTGGCCGTGTATCTGTGGACGATGATGGAGCGGCGCATGAATCCGTGGTCTAAACCGGCAGGCTTTGCGGTATTCGTCTGGCGCTTCGTCCTCACCACCGGCACCGGCCTGATCTTCGCCTTCCTGGTGGCAAGGCAGGCCTATGGCTCTGCCCTGCTGCCGCCGTTGTTCATCGTCATTTCCTTTGCGTGGGGATTGGCCGTTTTCCATATCGCACAGGCGGCTCTTTTCGCATGGAACGACAAGACGCTCGACCCCGCGATCATGCGGCGCATGAAAAATCTGCTGGGCGTCTTCATCATCGGCGCACTGTACCTGGTCGCGGCCTATCACTTGACCAACCTGTATTTCGCGCATCAATCAGGCGTAGAGCGTTTCATCCTCGTCGATGGCGGCATCTACCCGCAACTGTTCTGGTGGGGTTACGTCCTGTTCGGCAATATCCTGCCGTTGCTGCTGATTTACCTGTCTGGTCAAGACAAGACAAAAAGCGTCGTCGCGGCTTCGCTGCTGGTCATCCTCGGCGGCTTCGCATTCCTGTACGTGTTCATCATCGGCGGGCAAGCCTATCCGCTCAACATCTTCCCCGGCTATCAGGCCAGCAGCAGCTTCGGCGACGGGCAGATCGCGAGCTACCATCCTTCGCTGTATGAATTCCTGCTGGGCTTCGGTGGCCTGTCAATCGCTTTCCTCATCACTTCCATCGGTATGCGCGTGCTGAATTTCATGCCGAAAAACAAACCGCACATTGCCGACTAACCTCACCTCGAGGCTGCAATGAACCGCATGCTGATTTCGGCGGCACACAAGTCATCTGGCAAAACGATGGTCAGCATCGGCCTGTGCGCCGCGCTGACAGCACGCGGCCACATCGTGCAGCCGTTCAAAAAAGGCCCGGATTACATCGACCCGATGTGGCTCAGCCTGGCATCAGGCCATGCCTGCCGCAACCTCGACCTGTACCTGATGGAACGCGACGATATCGTCGCCACTTTCGCCCGGCACAGCGCTGAAGTGAGTCTGGTCGAAGGCAACAAGGGACTGTACGACGGGCTCGCGCTGGACGGCAGCAACAGCAACGCCGCCCTGGCCAAGCTGCTCGACCTGCCGGTCTTCCTCGTGATCGATGCGCGCGGCATGACGCGAGGGATCGCGCCGCTGATCCTCGGCTACCAGGCGTTCGACCGCGACATCGACATCGCCGGCGTGATCCTCAACAACCTCGGCGGCAGCCGCCATGAAGCCAAGCTGCGCGAAGTCATCGAGCATTACACCGATGTGCCGGTGATCGGCGCGATCCATCACGACGAGCGGCTCAGCATCGTCGAACGCCACCTCGGCCTGATGCCCAGCAACGAGTCGCATGTCGCCACGGCCAAGATCAAACAGATCGGCGAAGCCATCGCGGAACAGGTCGATCTGGACAAGCTGCTCGCGCTGTCGCAAAAGGCTCCGCTGGATGTGCCGCAAACCCCTCTCCCCAACCCTGATGGAACTACTAGCCATTCGACTAGGCTGGCAAACGACGCCAGCCTAGTCGTTGGTTATCTCCCGCTGCCTGCCGGCGAAAAAGTGCGCATCGGCATCGCGCGCGACCGCGCTTTCGGCTTCTACTATGCGGACGATCTCGACGCTCTGGAAGCGGCGGGAGCGGAGCTGGTGCCGTTCGATGCGTTGCGCGATGCCTGCCTGCCGGAAGTGGATGCGCTGTATATCGGCGGCGGCTTCCCCGAGACCTGCGCCGCCGAGCTTGAGGCCAACAGCGCATTACGCGCACAGATCAAGCAGGCCATCGAGAACGGCATGCCGGCCTATGCCGAATGCGGCGGATTGATGTATCTGTCGCGCAGCATCGAATATCAGGGGCGCACTTACCGGATGGTCGGCGCGATCCCCGGCGACGTGAAGATGCACGCCAAACCCATCGGGCGCGGCTATGTCCACCTGAAAGAAGCGGAGGCGCATCCCTGGCCGCGCCCAGATACGCCGGCGCCGGCCAGGCAGATCAAGGCGCACGAGTTCCATTATTCCACCCTGGAAAACCTTCCACCGGACACGCGCTTCGCTTACCATGTCGAGCGCGGGTACGGGATAGACGGCAAACACGACGGCCTCATCCTGAACAACCTGCTGGCCTCCTATACCCACCTGCGCACCATCGGCAGTTGCTACTGGGCCACCCGGTTTGCAGCATTTGTGAGACGGGTCAGACGGCAGAAAGGATTGGCCGTGGAGCATGTTGTAACTGAAGTAACCGAGGACAGCGCCTCTGCAATTCGAATGTGAGCAACAGCAGTCGAAGGCTCCCGAAATAATGGGCGACAAGGGTGGTTTGATCTGGCATTTTTGTTGTTAACCCCAGTAGAAAAGGAGAGCACCATGTCACACATTGTCGTTTTGGGAGCAGGAACCGGCGGCATGCCCGCAGCCTACCAAATCAAGGCTGAGATCGGCAAGGAGCATCAGGTCACGTTAATCAACTCGTCCAGCACTTTCCAGTTTGTTCCCTCAAATCCGTGGATTGCCGTAGGCTGGCGCACCCGGGAAGAAGTCAGTTTCGAGATACGTCCGTATGTCGAAAAAAAAGGCATCAATTTCATCGCACAGGCCGTATCCAGGATCGATGCAGAAGGGAGCACGCTGACCCTAGAAAATGGCGAAACCGTCAAATATGACTATCTGGTAATTACTACCGGTCCCCGGCTTGCTTTCGAGGAGGTGGCGGGCTCAGGTCCAAACGGCTACACGCAGTCCATCTGTACGCTGGATCACGCCGAAAAAGCCTACAAGGCCTATCAGGAGTTGCTCGCCGACCCGGGTCCCGTGATTATCGGCGCGATGCCGTTTGCCAGCTGTTTTGGCCCTGCCTACGAATTTTCGTTCATCATGGATGCCGACCTGCGCAAGCGCAAGTTGCGCGACAAGGTGCCGATGATTTATGTGACATCGGAGCCGTATATCGGTCATCTTGGGCTGGCGGGAGTGGGGGACTCCAAAGGGCTGCTTGAATCCGAATTGCGCAGCCACGATATCAAATGGGTAACCAATGCCAAGACCACGCGCGTTGAGGCCGGCAAGATGTTCGTGTCCGAGTGCAACGACAAAGGCGAGGTCATCAAGGAGCACGAGTTGCCGTTCAAGTATTCGATGATGCTTCCGGCTTTCAAGGGAGTGGATGCGGTCGCGGCCGTGGAAGGGCTGTGCAATCCCCGCGGCTTTGTCATTGTGGACGATCATCAGCGCAGCAAGAAATACAAGAATATCTATTCGGCAGGCGTGTGTATCGCGATTCCACCGGTCGAGGCGACTCCAGTGCCTTCAGGCGCTCCGAAAACCGGTTTTATGATCGAAACTATGGTGTCTGCGATCGCGCATAATATCCATGATGAACTATTGGGCAAGCCAACACAGGCCGTAGGAACCTGGGGGGCCATCTGTCTTGCCGACATGGGTACCACGGGTGCTGCCTTCGTTGCCCTTCCTCAGATCGGGCCGCGCAACGTCAGCTGGTTCAAGAAAGGGAAATGGGTGCATTGGGCGAAGATCGCTTTCGAGAAATACTTCATCAAGAAAATGAAGAATGGAAACTCTGAGCCGATCTACGAGAAATTCGTCCTCAAGAAATTCGGCATCACTCGCCTTAAGTAACCGGATTTCAGGCGATGCTTTGGGCGGGCTGGCGTTACCAATTTTTCCGCGATACCGCCCGCCGAAACGATATCAACCGCAAATCGACCATGGTTTAACGGACAAGCAACATGACTCAGGAACGCTTCCAGGCCACTGTCGCCGCCTTCGACAAAGCCAATGCGGAAGACCCGAACAAGGAAATAGCCGGTGGCAAGGAGTATCCCAAGGAGTTGCTCTATGCGCAGCGCATGAGCGAGATGCAGGAACGCTACGCACCGGAGGCATCCGAAGCGGTTAAGCTCGCGGTGCGTGCCCAGCACGTCCGGCGCTGGAAAATCCCGCGCGGCGGCTATCCCATGGACAGGCAGGGTTATCTGCAATGGCGCACCGGGCTTTACAAATTCCACGCCGAAACCGCCGGGCGCATCATGCGGGAGGCGGGTTATGACGAAGAAATGATCGAGCGCGTCAAGTCCATCGTCAGCAAGAAAGGTTTGAAAGTTAATGCGGAGACGCAATTGATGGAAGACGTGGCCGACCTGGTATTTATCGAACATTACCTGGCCGGCTTCGCCGGCCAGCATCCGGAATATGACGAAGCGAAGTGGCTGGAAATCATCCGCAAGACCTGGCAGAAGATGTCTTCCCGTGCGCATGAGTTCGCGCTCGCGGGCAAGATCGAGCTGCCGGAAGCGCTGCAACCACTGATTCTGAAAGCGATCGAGTAACATGGATTTTTTGCCTATTTTCCTGAACGTCAAAGGCAAGCATTGCCTGGTGGTGGGCGGCGGCGAAGTCGCCAAACGCAAGGCGGGTGTGCTGCTGGAAGCGGGTGCGCAGGTGCGCGTGGTCGCGCCGGAGATCAACCCTGCCCTGACAGAACAGCGAGGCGTCGAGTGCGTTGCCGCGCGTTTCGAGGCACAGCACCTCGAGGGCATAACGCTGGTCATCGCCGCCACCGACGACCGCAGCGTCAACCGGCAAGTCTCCGAACTGGCGCAGGCGCGCAACATCCCGGTGAACGTGGTGGACGACCCCGAACTGTGCAGCTTCATCATGCCCGCGATCCTCGACCGCTCGCCATTGATGGTGGCCTTCTCCAGCGGCGGCGCCTCGCCGGTGCTGACGCGCATGCTGCGCGGCAAGCTGGAGACCATGATCCCGCAGGGCTACAGCCGCCTCGGCGCGTTTGCGGAACGGCTCCGCGAAGCGGTCAAGCAGCGCGTCACCAACCCGGCCAAGCGCCGCATCTTCTGGGAAAACGTGTTCGAGGGCGTGGTCGCCGAGAAGGTGCTGACCGGCGACGAGAGCAGCGCCGAGGCGATGCTGCAGCAGATGCTGGCCGACGAGGACAACATCCGGCGCGGCGAGGTATATCTGGTCGGCGCCGGCCCCGGCGACCCCGATCTGCTGACTTTCCGTGCGCTGCGGCTGATGCAGAAGGCCGATGTGGTGGTGTACGACAATCTGGTTTCAAAACCCATCGTCGAGATGACGCGGCGCGATGCGCAGCGCATCTTCGTCGGCAAGAAGCGCGCCGATCACACCATGCGCCAGGAAGAGATCAACGAGCTGCTGGTGCGCCTCGCCAAGGAAGGCAAGCGCGTGTTGCGCCTCAAGGGCGGCGATCCGTTCATCTTCGGGCGTGGCGGCGAGGAGATCGAGACGCTGGCGGCGGAGAATATCCCGTTCCAGGTAGTGCCAGGCATCACGGCGGCTTCCGGCGTCGCGTCCTACGCGGGCATCCCGCTGACGCATCGCGACCATGCGCAGTCCTGCATGTTCGTCACCGGGCACCTGAAGGACGGCACGATGAACCTCGACTGGGACGCGCTGGCCCGTCCGCGCCAGACCGTGGTGGTGTACATGGGCCTGCACGGGCTCGATACGCTATGCGCCAAGCTCATCGAGCACGGCCTGCCGGCCACCACCCCGATCGCCATCGTGCAGCAGGGAACCACGCAAAATCAGCGCGTCGTCACCGGCACGCTGTCAACGCTGCCCGGGATCGCGCAGACTGAGAATCTGCAGGCGCCGACCCTGATCATCGTCGGCGGCGTCGTCACGCTCAGAGAAAAACTGGCCTGGTTTAACCCCCAGAAAATTTAACCCCCAGAAAAACCGGGGCGCTTAACTAATTTTACATAGCAACAGAAATAAAACGCCCTGCGGCACATCATGCTGCAAGTTGTTGCGCGCCGATACGAGGAAATGCGGGCTGCGCGTATTCCCTGTAAAATCGCATCCCCATTCTTAACTTCGCAGTTATTCACCATGCGCGTCTCACAATTTTTCATCTCCACCCTGAAAGAAGCCCCCGCCGAAGCGGAGCTGCCCAGCCACAAGCTGATGCTGCGCGCCGGCTACATCAAGAAACTGGCCAGCGGCCTGTACACCTGGATGCCGCTCGGCCTGCGCGTACTGCGCAAGGTGGAAAACATCGTGCGCGAGGAAATGGACAGGAGCGGCGGAATCGAACTGCTGATGCCCGCCGTGCAGCCCGCCGAACTGTGGCAGGAAACCGGGCGCTGGGCGGTGTTCGGCCCGCAGATGCTGAAGATCAAGGATCGGCACGACAACGATTTCTGTTTCGGCCCGACCCACGAGGAAGTGATCACCGACATCGCGCGCCGCGAAATCCGCAGCTACCGCCAGTTGCCGGTTAACTTCTACCAGATCCAGACCAAGTTCCGCGACGAGGTGCGTCCGCGTTTCGGCGTGATGCGCGCGCGCGAATTCGTGATGAAGGACGCCTATTCGTTCCACGCCGACTATGCGAGCCTGGAGCACACCTATCAGGTCATGCACGACACCTACAGCCGCATCTTCACCCGCCTCGGCTTGCAGTTCCGCGCCGTTGCGGCGGATACCGGCGCGATCGGCGGCAGCGGCTCGCACGAATTCCATGTGCTGGCAGATTCCGGCGAAGACGCGCTGGCGTTCTGCCCGGATTCGGATTACGCGGCGAACGTGGAAATGGCCGAGGCCGTCGCGCCAGGCATGCCGCGCGCCGCCGCGACGCAGGAAATGCAAAAGGTCGATCACCCCCGGACAGAAAACCATCGAGGAGGTCGCCGCGTTCTTCGACACCTCCGCGCTGAAGGTATTGAAGGCGATCGCGGTGGTGACCCATGAAGACGAGTTCGTGCTGCTGCTGTTGCGCGGCGACCATCAACTCAACGAAATCAAGGCCGGCAAGCTGCTGGGCGGTTTCCGCTTCGCCAGCGACGACGAAATTCATCGCAACATGAACTGCCGCGCCGGCTACATCGGCCCGGTGAATACCGCTGTGCGTATGCTGATCGACCGCGCCGCCGCCGCGATGAGCAACTTCGTCTGCGGCGCGAATGACGACGGTTTCCATTACACCGGCGTCGACTTCGGGCGCGACGTGCCGTTCGACGAAGCCAGCGTACACGACCTGCGCAACGTGGTTGCGGGCGATCCTTCGCCGGACGGCAAGGGCACGCTGGAAATCTGCCGCGGCATCGAGGTCGGGCACATCTTCCAGTTGCGCAAGAAATATGCCGAAGCGCTCAATGCCACCTTCCTGGATGCGCAGGGCAAGGCGCAGATCATGGAAATGGGCTGCTACGGCATCGGCGTGTCGCGCATCGTGGCCGCCGCCATCGAGCAGAATTACGACGAGCGCGGCATCATCCTGCCGGCGGCGATGGCACCGTTCCAGGTCGCCATCGTGCCGATCGGCATGGGCAAAAGCGCAGCCGTGCGCGATGCGGCGGAACAACTCTATGCCGAACTTGTCGAAGCGAATGTCGAAGTATTGCTGGACGACCGCGATGAGCGCCCCGGCGTGATGTTCGCCGACATGGAACTGATCGGCATCCCGCACCGCATCGTCATCGGCGATCGCGGCCTGAAGGAAGGCAACGTGGAATATCAGGGGCGGCGCGGCGCGCAGGCGCAACCCATCCCCTTGCAAGGCGCAGTGGAGTTCGTAAAATTGAAACTATGACCGGAAAAACAGGATTGAGGATTGAGGAGCGAGGAGCGGGGAAAACCCGCAGCTCCGCCTTTGACTCGATCCTGATGAAACACCTAGCCATTCGACCAGGCGAACAAACAACGTTCGCCAAGTCGCTGGTTATCGATCCTCGATCCTCGATCCTCACCCTCTGTCTGGCCGGCCTGCTGTTCACTTCCGGCGCATTCGCCGGCGCGCAACGGCAGGAAGCGCTTTCCGCCAGCGTCCGTACGGTATTGCAGCGCAGCGTATCGGATCAGGCCGCACCCAGGCTGGTGTTTGGCACGCTATCCGAGGCGGGCGCATGGCTGAAGGGAATGTCGTATCGCTTGCAGAAGCGCATCCCGGATGCCGAATCGCGCCTCGACTTCCTGAACACGGTACATTACGAGGCCAAGCGCGCCGGGCTTGAGCCGGAACTGGTATTGGGCCTGATCGAAGTGGAAAGCAGTTTCAAGAAATACGCCGTTTCCGGCGCGGGCGCACAGGGTTACATGCAGGTGATGCCGTTCTGGGTGAAGGACATCGGCGCCAATGGACACAACCTGTTCCATCTGCGCACCAACCTGCGCTACGGCTGCACCATCCTGCGCCATTATCTGGACATCGAAAAGGGCGACCTGTACCGTGCGCTGGGGCGCTACAACGGCAGCCTGGGCCGCTCCGAATACCCGAACCTGGTGCACTCCGCCTGGCGCAAAAACTGGGCATCGCCGCCGCGGACGGCCGACAGCGGCCACTTGCCCGCAGCAGTTAATTGAATTTTTTGCTCTTGATGTAGGCTTCGACACTCGCGCGCGTCACTTCCCCGCCGAGCTGATGACTGGTCATCTCACCATTTGGGCTATACAGAAAACTGCTGGGCAAGGCTTCGATATCACCAAAACTTCCGGTAATTTCCTGATCCAGCTTTCGGCTCTTCTCATGCTGCCAATTCACAACCGGATAGCTGATGCCGTGCGCTTGGGAAAAATCAGCCACTTTTTTTCTCGAACCTGAATCCATGGCGATACCGATCACCACCAGGTCTCGATCCTTGTGCGCGTCGTGCAAACTGCTTAACTCGGGGATTTCGCTCAGGCATGGCGGGCACCAAGTTGCCCAGAAATTCACCAGCACCCATTTGCCGCGATAATCCGCCAGGCGGTGCTCCTTGCCCTGAATGTCAATAAGCGAGAAATCTGCCGCATAACCGGGAAACGGCAAGATCAACAATAGCAACAGGCCGCTCAGCAAGTTCCCGAGGGCTTTCATGCCTTAGTGCCCGTGATGTTCGGGAACATCCTCGGCGGTATCGCCGCCTTTATCGTCGCCGTGTTCGGCGGCATGGGACAGATACAGCGCCAGCGCAACCAGCGCAATGCTCGCTCCGAGATAAACCAGGTCGAGCGGCGTGGTCAGCTTCATATTGAGCGCCTCTTCGAACAAAGTGACAATCAGGATCATTAAGATCACTTTGGCCAGTCGCGACTTGAGGTCGTCCAGATTGTTGATCACCAATATCTTGCTGGAAGCCTTGCTGCCATGCGCCTGATCGATGTCGCTGATGAACAGCTCGTACAGGCCCAGCGAAAAAATCAGCATCACCGTCGCCAGCAAATAGCCGTCCACCACCTCGACGATATGCGACACCGTGCTGTCGTGCAGCACCTTGCGCGCATCTTCGGCCATGCTCAGATCGGCGTAGTGCAACGCGTGGCCGATCAAGTACACCACATCCACCGTGGCCATGTAAAAAATTGTGAATCCCGCCAGCAGGCTGCCTATGACGGCAAACAGAATGACAAAACGGCTATTCCACAATGACCCCTCGAATAATTTCTCAAGCAACCCCATGCTGTCCTCCCTGCAATAAAAAACGTCGCGCATTAAAGCGTATATGACGACCTTAATGCAAGCGGCCAGAGATAAAAACCTGCTGAAATGGGCTCCAGTTCAATCCTCCGAATAAGTCAAATTATCCGGCTCAAAATAACGCTTGCAAAAAAATGCTGGCACACTAGAATTAG
This sequence comes from uncultured beta proteobacterium, assembly GCA_963828205.1. Taxonomy (GTDB): domain Bacteria; phylum Pseudomonadota; class Gammaproteobacteria; order Burkholderiales; family Gallionellaceae; genus Gallionella. Next base: position 441,980 of record CAWHDU010000003.1, on the reverse strand, counting down.
TGAAAATTTGACCGCTAACCACTAGATATAGTGGTTTTTGGTTTTTTCGGGCTAAAAAGGCCCATGTGACCGGGAGGGGTTATATTGTGCTTGTTATAGAAAATATCTTGTCTTCAGCATTTGTCAGCAATGTTTCCGCCCCCGCCTTCTCCGGCATGACGCCCGGCCAACACCAGGGTGATCCACCGCAGGAAATCAGCACCGAAGTCTTATTGGAAAAATATGCAGAACCCGGCGAAACCTCTGTCCAGGATGTGCGCCGCCGCGTGGCGCGCGGCCTGGCGCAGGCGGAAAAACCGGAACAGCGCGCCAAATGGGAAGAGGAATTCTTCCTCGGCCAAGAAAACGGCCTGGTGCCCGCCGGGCGCATCAATTCGGCGGCCGGCCTGAAGATACAGGCAACCCTGATCAACTGCTTTGTGCAGCCGGTCGGCGATGCGATCTCCGGCATCAGCAACGGCAAACCGGGTATTTACGATGCGTTACAGCAGGCCGCGGAAACTATGCGGCGCGGCGGCGGTGTCGGCTACGATTTTTCGGCGATCCGCCCCGAGGGCGCGATGGTCAAAGGCACGAATTCCCGCGCCAGCGGGCCGATTTCCTACATGCGCGTGTTCGACCGCTCCTGCGAGACCGTCGAATCGGCCGGCGCGCGGCGCGGCGCGCAGATGGGCGTGCTGCGCTGCGACCACCCCGATGTCGAAAAATTCATCCACGCCAAGGACAAGGGCGACCTGCGCAACTTCAACATTTCCGTGGGGGTCACGGATGCACTGATGCACGCCGTGGCAAACAATGAAGACTTCGAGCTGGTGCATACGGCAGAGCCTGCCTCTGCGCTCAAGGAACAGGGCGCAACCAAACGCGCCGACGGCAAGTGGGTATATCGCAAGGTGCCGGCTGCCGATCTGTGGAAACAGATCATGGAAAGCACCTACGACCACGCCGAGCCGGGCGTATTGTTCATCGACCTGATGAACCGCGATAACAACCTCAGTTACATCGAGGTGATCGAGGCTACCAACCCTTGCGCCGAACAGCCGCTGCCTTCTTACGGCTGCTGCTGCCTGGGTTCGATCAACCTGACCCTGATGGTGGAAGATGCCTTCACTGGTCAGGCTGCTTTCAATTACGCGAAATTCATGCAACTGATTCATGTCGGCGTACGCATGCTGGACAACGTGCTGGACGTCACCTCCTGGCCGCTGCCCGAACAGCATCAGGAAGCGCAGAACAAGCGGCGCATCGGGCTGGGCTATACCGGGCTGGGAGATGCGCTGGTGATGCTGAACCTGCCCTACAACACCGATCAGGCACGGGCGTTTGCCACCAAGCTGACGCGCTTCATGCGCGACGAGGCGTATCTCGCCTCGGTGGACCTGGCCATCGAGCGCGGCGCTTTTCCGCTGCTGGATACCGAACAATATCTCGCCGCACCGCGCTTCGCTTCGCGCCTGCCGGATGAAATCAAGAACAAGATACGCAAACATGGCATCCGCAACAGCCACCTGCTGTCGATCGCGCCGACCGGCACCATCTCGCTGGCGTTTGCCGACAATGCCTCCAACGGCATCGAGCCGCCGTTCTCCTGGTTCTATACCCGCAAGAAACGCATGATGGACGGCAGCACCAAGGATTATCAGGTGGAAGACCATGCCTGGCGCCTGTACAAGGAACAGGGCGGCGATATGGACAACTTGCCGCCCGCCTTCGTGACCGCGCTGGAAATCTCGGCGATCGACCATATGAAGATGGTCGCGGCCGTCGCACCGTTCATCGACACGGCGATCAGCAAGACCGTCAACGTGCCGGCCGACTATCCCTATGAGAACTTCAAGGAACTCTACACGGAAGCATGGAAAGCCGGATTGAAAGGTCTGGCGACCTATCGCCCGAACAGCGTGCTGGGCTCGGTGCTGTCGGTCACGCCGGCCAAGAAGGAAGAACAGCCGCAAGACCTGCTGTTCGACCAGGACCGGCGCATCGTGCTGGAAGCCGCGCCCAAACCGTCGCTTGCCTCGTTGCGCTGGCCGGGCCGCCCGGAGCTGCCCGGTGGCAGCGAAGGCTGGGTTTCCCAGGTGGTGGAACATCCGCTCGGCAGCTTCGTGATCTTCGTCTCCCATACCCGGAACGGCAAAAACCATCCGTTCGAAGTCTGGGTGAACGGCGGGGAGCAGCCGCGCGGCCTCGGTGCGCTGGCCAAGTCGCTGTCGATGGACATGCGCGCGCGCGATCCGGTATGGGTGCGCATGAAGCTGGAAATGCTGATGAAGACCGCGGGCGACGACGCATTCGACATGCCGATGCCGCCCGACGGCGAAGTGAGGCGCATGCCCAGCCTGGTGGCGGCATTTGCATACTTGCTGAAATACCGTATGGAGGAATTGGGCGCGCTGGAAGTCAACGAAGGCGTCACCACCACACCGATGATGGACGCGCTGTTTGCCAAGAAGGAACCGAAGACCGGCACCGACGGCACGATGAGCTGGACGGTGGACATTTCCAATGCCGGCACCGGCGACGATTTCGTGCTGGGGCTGAAGGAACTGAAGCTGCCGGACGGGCAACGCCGCCCCTACTCAATGTGGCTGGCCGGCGTCTATCCGCGCGCCCTCGATGGCCTGTGCAAGGTGCTGAGCCTCGACATGCGCGTCATCGATCCGGCCTGGATCGGCATGAAACTGCGCAAGCTTCTCAACTTCGGCGAGCCGCTGGGGGATTTCATGGCGCGCGTGCCGGGCGGAGAGAAGATGGAAAGCTACCCGTCGACGGTCTCCTACGTCGCCAAGCTCATCATCCACCGCTACGCGATGCTCGGCATCCTCGACGAGCACGGCTACCCGGTTCAGCAGATGGGCGTGCTGGAAGTTCCCGAAGCGCAAAGCAAGGCCTCGGGGATCAAGACGATGACCGGCAAGGTCTGCAAGGAATGCGGCAATGCCACGCTGATCAAGAAAGACGGCTGCGAATTCTGTACCAGTTGCGGAACGATCGGGGCGTGCGGCTAAAAGTGCGGATGGTTGGCTGAATCTTATAAAGGGGGCTTGCTGATGAAAACCGGAGTGATTGCAATCGCTGTATTGAGCACCCTTTCCGTTTCTTTCGGCCGTCCGGCGTTTGCGGCCAGCAATGCAAAACAGCCGCTGACGGTAAATATCAAGCGCCTGTCATTGGATACCGCATTGCGGATCGGCAAGGCGGCGATTGAGAAATGCCGCAAGGAAGGCGTACAGATCACCGTTACCGTCATGGATCGTGGCGGGGATGTGCAAGTCGTATTGCGCGATACCCTGGCGATGGATGTTTCGATACCCATCAGCAAAAAGAAAGCCTATACAGCGATGGAATTCAACTCCCCGACCTCGGCGCTCCAGGACCGGTTTCCGGGCGCTTACAGTGTGCCGAAAATCGACGAGCTGCTGATATCCGCGGGCGGCATTCCCATCAATATTGGCGGCAATATCATGGGCGGGATAGGCGTCAGCGGCGCACCATCCGGCTTGACTGACGAGGCGTGCGCGCAAGCCGGGCTCGCCGCAGTACAGGAAGACCTGGAAATGGAATAATCCCGAAAAATCCATTAGGCTGAACCCCCCCTGCAATGAGGAAGGGACTGTCGGTTCTAATGAACTATTCGGGATAATGCGGAAAGGGCGCCGCAAGCGGATACCGGCATTTTTTTCCGGGCGGTCTGCCCATCACGCAACAAGATGGAAAACTGGTAGCATGAACGCATCCGTTGCAACACAGAAGCCGCAAAAATCCCATAGCCGCCCATGCAATCCTTCGATGTGACCATGCCTGTACCCTTCACCCGTTTGCCGCGCCACTACCGGTGGCTTCCCGTTGCGCTATCGGCACTGCTGCTTGCCGCGTGCAGCACGGCGCCCAGCCAGCCCGAAATCCCCGCGCAGGCTACTACGCCCGCCGCAACCCCGGTTGCGCGCCCTCCGCCAAAAACCGCGCTGGTACTGGGCGGCGGCGGAACCCGCGGCTTCGCCCATGTCGGCGTGATCAAGGCGCTGGAAGCGCAGGGCATCATCCCGGACATCGTTGTCGGCACCAGCGTCGGCTCTGCGGTAGGCGCGCTGTACGCGGCGGCTTTAACGGCTTCCAGTTGCAGGAAATGTCGATTCCGATGAAAGGAGATTCGGTCATCGACTGGGCCTGGCCCAATCGCGGCCTTTTTACCGGCAAGCCGCTCGAGGACTTTATCAACCGCTCGCTCAAGCAACAGCCTCTCGAAAAACTCCTGCGCACGTTTGCGGTAGTGGCAACAGACCTGAAAACCGGCGAGGAAATCATCTTCCGCACCGGCAACACGGGCATGGCCGTGCGCGCGTCCTGCGCCGTGCCGGGCATGTTCCAGCCTGCCGTGATCAACGGGCGCAGCTATGTGGACGGAGCTCTGGTCAAACCGGTGCCGGTCAGCGTTGCGCGCGCGCTGGGCGCCGATTTTGTCATTGCGGTGGACATATCCAACAGACCCGAAAACAACACGACGGAAACCACGCTCGATGTGCTCATGCAGGCCATCGACATCATGAGCCAGAGCATCAACCGGTATGAATTGCCGAAAGCGGACGTGGCGATCCGCCCGATTACGAGCGCGATCGACCAGGCCAGCCTGGATGATCGCCATACCGCCATACTGGAAGGCGAAAAAGCCGCTGCCGCCGTCATGCAGGATATCAAGGCCAAGCTGCAAAAACTGCGCGAAGGCCGCTGACAATCGCGGCCGGTTATCGGCGCGGATTCAACCGGTCGGTGGAAGCTATCTGTGTATTTCATTTCTGAGCGCCCGCTGTTGAATAGCGCCTCCGATTGACCGGCTTGGTTCAAATGTTGCATTTAATGGCGCTCCATCTTAAGAGCGCCTAACATAATGAAATACGAGCACACACATTTCATTATGTTAGGCGCTCTAAGTGAAAATAACTCATTGAGTTATCCAACTATACATAGCGACAGAAATCTACTGCGCGATTCAGGGGCGGGGCCGGGCAGTAGATTTATGTCGCTATGTAGAGACGCCTTCATTGGCGGATCGTCCAATAATGCAAAGAACGGGGCAATCGGAGAAGCAATTCAACACCGTTTCCATAATGTGTTTAAATATGCCCACTATCCCGGCCTGAAAAACCACAATGACGCGCATCTTTCTAACTAGCCTGCTGTTTGTCGTTAGCCTCTCGGCGCACGCTGTCGATACCGTGAAGGTGGCTGACAGCATCTACGCACTGGTTGGCGATCTCGGCCAACGTTCACCCGAAAACCTCGGGCACAACATCACTTCGGGATTCATCGTGACCGCGCAGGGCGTGGTCGTGATCGACACCGGCGGCAGCCTCGCGAACGCGCAGGCGATCCACGCCGCGATTCGCAAGGTGACCGACAAGCCGGTGATCTACGCCGTCAACAGCGGCGGTCAGGATCATCGCTGGTTCGGCAACGGCTACTTCAAGCGGCAGGGCGCAAAGCTCATCGCATCCGGGGCCGCCGCACGCGACATGCGCGAACGCGGTGGCGCACAGGAAGTTACAGCGCAACTTCTTCTGAAAGAAAAATTCGCCGGTACGCAACTCGTCTATCCGGACATCACGTTCCAAAACCGCTACACCCTGCCGGTCGCGGGCGAGCGTATCGAATTGATATACACCGGCGGCGCCCACACGCCGGGCGATATCTTGGTGTGGCTGCCGCAGCGCTCGATCGTGTTCGCCGGCGATGTTGTGTTCGCGCAGCGCCTGCTGGGTGTGATTCCCGGCAGCGCGCAGCGCTGGATCAAGAGCCTCGAATATCTGCGCGATGAACTCAAGCCGAAGATCGTCGTGCCCGGTCACGGGCATGTGACCGATCTCAACGAGGCGCTATGCGACAGCTACGACTACCTGGTGTTCCTGCGCGAGGCTGCACGCAAGCGCTTCGCCGACGGCGCCTTCGACCCGGTCGAGGCCAGCCAGGGTCTCGACCAGTCGCGCTTCAGGTACTTGGTGAATTATGATGACCTTGGTTTTCGCAGCCGCAACGCGCAGACGGTGGCTGAGGAAATCTTCCAAACATCGCCGTAGTAGCGCCCATCTCAACTGCGATGATCTGCCCTTCACGAGTGACCGCTATCGGGTTACCCGGACAAATTACCTGAATGAAAAACTCGAATGATTGCTTTGTGGTGGCTAATATCGAGGACCGAAGGGCAAGTGTGTACCAGAACCAGTCGAGGTTGGGAGAAAAACAACGTCTGGCGATAAAAACACACCTATCGAATTTTTGTCACTTCCCATTCCGCGACACCGCCCCGCAAGTGCGCAGGCTTAAAACCCTCAGTTACGTTGACAGCGGTGAAGGGTGAGGGCGGTCCCTGCCTGGATTACGGCCATGCAGTTATTTATCGCGGGCCTTATGCGGAAGCGCGCGATAATGAAGGTCACGTATTCCCCCCGCGGCGTGCGCATGGCGGTATGCGAGCGAACCAGCGCGCTGCTCACTGGCGGCGCGCCTGCGGCGAAGATTTTATCGGCATCGGACCGGCGGCCAAGGGTGAGCCAAATGCATACTGCGCTCCCGCCGGAGCGCGTCGTCCGGCAGCTGAAACCAAAGGGGCGATATACGACAAGCTGCGGGGGCATCTGCTGTTGCTGATTTCCGGTAATGAGACAAGGCGAACGCATCACACCTATCTTCCATTCCGGTGGGTGCATATCAAACGTGCGTTGCAGTTTTGCGGTGCCCATCCTTGAGTTGTGCGGGTGTTTGGCTGGTGTGGGGAAGGCGTTGGTGGACACTGGCAGGATAGCCTCCTCAGGCGGTCATGGCACCCGGTTAAGCAATCGTTGATCGTAAATGTGGGCCGTTATCCTTTAACCGAGTGCCATGAGCCTCAGGCGGCGCTAGACAACCTCACCGATTTTACTTGCCCACGCGATAGCTTCATTCTGCGCCGCCATGATCGCTTCAATGGGGATGCTTGCTTGCGAGGCGAATCTGTTTGCTCCGTCAAAATCGGCGGCCTCCAGCCTTTTGCACAGGTCGAGCATTTCGCCCAGCAAGCCCTCACCGGACAGCAGCGCAGTACGGATTTCCTTGCCGAGATTGAGCGAATCCACTATTTCGGTCATCGGCATACCAAGCAGCGCATCCATCAAGGAGAACATGCCAGTCATGTAGCTTTGATCCTGAAACACGGCGGATTGCGATTTGTGTATTGCGATGAGTTCCAGCAATTTCCCGCGACGCACCGCAAGTTCCAGCAATGGCGATGCAAGGCCGGCGGTACTGCTGTTGGTAAACATCAGCATCTGCAGCCAGCGGTTCAGTTGCCGCCGCCCAAGCAGCATCAGCGCATTGCGTATGGAATCCACCTTGGCTCTCTGGCCGAAGGCCACGGTATTGATGAGCCGCAACAAATGGTAGCTCAGGGCTGGGTTGCGCTTGAAAGTGAGCTCCAGAGCCTTGTTATCGGCATCATTGTTGATCTGGCCAAGCAAGTTGAGGATATCCATTTTCACCGGATCCGGACGCCGCCCGATGACGATGGTCGGCTTGGCAAAAAAATATCCCTGGAACAAGTCAAAGCCAGAATACCGGCAGAAATTAAAGTCTTCCGCGCTTTCCACTTTTTTTGCGAGCAACTTGACGTCCCATTTGCTCAACTGCGCGATCAGAAGCGGGAGGCTGTCCCGCTCTATGCGCGACAAGTCAATTTTCACGACATCCGCAATATTGAGCAGCGGCACATATTCTTCCGAAAATACCGCAAAATCATCAAGGGCGATTTGATAGCCGTTCGCCTTCAAGTCCAGGCAACGTTCAACTATTGCACTGCCGGCCAACGCGGCCATTCGTATTTCCAGCGTCGCTTGCCCGCGAGGCAGCAAGGTCAGCATATCGCTCATCAGAAGATCTTTGCCGACATCGACAAAAAAACGGCTGCGCTCCGAACCGGCGTGAAGAATAGCGTTGAGAATCGCATTGGCCGTGGCTTCATCTGGCTCAACATGGTCGGGAGCCAGCATATCCGCGGATTGATACATCAACTCGACGGCAACCTGATTCTGGTTTTTGTTTAAGATAGGCTGATAGGCAAACGCGTAACTACGCAGTGATGAGTTGCTCATTTTGCAGGTGGCTCCGTCCTATTGAGGATTACATAATTGAAGATATGATCTCCGTATCTCGTAGGACGGGCTACGCCCGACGCGGCGGGCAAAGCCCGCCCTACGGTAAATCACGTAATCGCCATGAACTATGTAAAGCCCAATAATAATACCGCTCCGCCGTGATAGCCCGTTCAGGGCAGATAAATCCATTTGGCACACCGCCCAATTCGCGTCTCGCTAAGAGCGCTTAACATAATGAATGAAATGCGTGTGCGGCTAAGGTATTCGGCTGCGGCACAAGGCGCGCCGGCGCGGCTTGGGTTATTCCCGAGCAAGGAGGCGCAACGCCGCAGACACGCCGACAAAGCCCAACGCAGCTCGTATTTCATTATGTCAGGCGCTCCAAATACGCGTTCATCATACAACAAACATGGCACCGCAATCGATCACTGCTAATTTCTGAGCGCGATCAGCACCGCCCAAACGCCAAGCGCGAGATAGCACAGCAGCGACCATTCCGGGATGCCGAGAGCGAGGAAGATCCAGCCTTTTTCCGCGCATTCGCCGGAACCGTGCATGAGTTGTTTCAGCACGTCGGCCATCGGCATGACTTCGAGCATGTAGTCCAGACCGGGGCCGCAGGCTGGCACCTGGTCTTTGGGGAGGTTTTGCAGCCAGATGTGGCGCGCCGCAACGCCGACACCGGTCAGCGACAGCAGTGCAATCAGTGCGGCGTAGATGCGTTCGCCGGGGCGCTTCGGGCCATGCAGCGCGGCCAGTGCGAACACCGCCAATATCGCGATGAAAATCACGCGCTGCACCATGCACAGCGGGCAAGGCTCCTGGTGTTTGACGTATTGCAGGAACAGGCCGAAGCCCATCAACCCGCTGGCGAACAGTGCGCCAGCCAGATACAGCCAGCGATTGGAAAAGCTCTGCCAGAGTTTGCGCATGGTCATTCGGCTTCGTCTATCCACGCCGCCTGAATCGCCTCGAGAACTTTCTCGCCGCCGTGTTTCGGGTCGTCGTGAAAATCTTCCAGCGCCAGCACCCAGTTATGCAGGTCGGTAAAGCGTATGGCCTTCGGGTCGGCCTCGGGATGCGCTTCCGCCAGCTCGATGGCGATCAGCCTGACATCGGTCCATTTCATTTGTGGGTCTCCTTCGCCATGTTGATGGTGTATTTCGGAATTTCCACCACCAGGTCTTTGTCCGCCACCACTGCCTGGCAGGACAAGCGTGAATTGGGTTCCAGTCCCCATGCCTTGTCGAGCATGTCCTCCTCCAGCTCTTCCGCCGGTTTCAGGGAATTGTAGCCCTCGCGCAAGATGACATGGCAAGTGGTGCAGGCACAGGATTTTTCGCAGGCATGTTCGATTTCCACGCCATGTTGCAACAGCGCGTCGCAAATCGAGACTCCCGGTTCAACGTTGAACAGTGTGCCCTGCGGGCATAACTCCTCGTGCGGAAGCACAATGATTTGCGGCATTATTTACCCCGTATGTTTCATGAATTCGCACGATGATCGCGCAGGGTTTTGTTCCGTAGGGGAATTTTGTGAAGGAGCGGCGTAGTGACTCATACGCCCGACTGAACAAAGTTTCCATACGGGACAAAAGACAAGTGAGGGCGTGTGCAATTTATGGAACATCCGGGGTTATCTCCAGATCGGAAATGTTCTTGCCCGCCAGGACGCTCGCCACGCCCTTGTCCATGCGTTTTTGCGCGAAACCGACGGTGGCGTCGTTCAACGCGGTGACGGCGCGCCTGATGGCAAGATGATCGGCCAAGTGATCGGCAATCAACAGTGTATCGCGCAACCCGCCCATCCGGGCCTCGATCTGCGCGCGCTCGGTCTGGTCGAGCAAGTCGCCGTCCTGCTCCAGCGCGTGCCGCACCGCTTCGAGCAATTGTTCCGCCTCGGTCTGCTGCTCGCGCAGCGCGCGCGCCAGCATGTCGCCCTGCGCGTGCTGCGCGGAATCCTGCAGCATGCGCGTGATCTCGGCGTCGCTCAATCCATAGGAAGGTTTGACCGTGATCGCCGCCTCGATGCCGCTGCTCATCTCGCGCGCCGATACATTCAGCAAGCCGTCGGCATCCACCTGGAAGGTCACGCGGATGCGCGCCGCGCCCGCCACCATCGGCGGGATGCCGCGCAGCTCGAATTTCGCCAGCGAGCGGCAATCGCTCACCAGCTCGCGTTCGCCCTGCACCACATGGATGCTCATCGCGGTCTGCCCGTCCTTGTAGGTGGTGAATTCCTGCGCGCGCGCGGTGGGAATGGTGCTGTTGCGCGGGATGATTTTTTCCGTGAGGCCGCCCATGGTTTCGATGCCCAAGCTGAGCGGGATCACGTCGAGCAGCAGCCAGTCGCCGCCGCCGCGATTGCCCGCCAGCAGATTGGCCTGGATTGCCGCGCCCAGCGCCACGACTTTGTCGGGGTCGAGATTGGTCAGCGGCGTCTGCCCGAAAAATTCCTCCACCGCGTGCTGCACCTGCGGCATGCGCGTCGCGCCGCCGACCATCACCACGCCCTTGATGTCCGTGACGCCCAGCTTCGCGTCGCGCAACGCGCGGCGCAATGGCTGCAAGGTGCGCTGTATCAGATTTTGCGACAATTCCTGGAACTCGATCTGGCTCAGCACATTGTCGATGACCTCGCCGGTGGACAGCACCGCTGTGATGCGCGTCTCGGCATGGTCGGTCAACTGTTCCTTGGCGGCGCGCGCATGGGTCAGCAGCAGGCGCGTGTCCCGCGGGCCGAGCGCGGAGAGGCGGTTTTTTTCCAGCAGCCAGCAATGAATGCGCTGGTCGAAATCGTCGCCGCCCAATGCGGAATCTCCGTTGGCCGCGAGAACTTCGAACACGCCGCGCGACAGGCGCAGGATGGAAATGTCGAAGGTGCCTCCGCCGAGGTCATACACCGCATACACGCCCTCGGCGGCGTTATCCAGCCCGTAGGCAATCGCTGCGGCGGTCGGCTCGTTGAGGAGCCGCAGGACGTTAAGCCCCGCCAATCTTGCCGCGTCCTTGGTGGCCTGGCGTTGCGCGTCGTCAAAATAGGCGGGCACGGTGATGACCGCGCCGACCAGTTCGCCGCCCAAGGCGGCCTCGGCGCGGCTGCGCAACACCTTGAGAATTTCTGCGGACACCTCGACCGGGCTTTTCACTCCCGCCACGGTGCGCAGTTGCAGCATGCCGCCCTGCCCTGAGCCTCCTGAGGTAGCGAAGGGCGAGGGAGAATCCACGAAACGATAAGGCAGGCGGCTGATCTCGCCGACATCCTTGAGGCTGCGCCCCATGAAGCGTTTCACCGAGACGATGGTATTGGCGGCATCCTCGCTCTGCATGGCCTGCGCCGCATCGCCCACCGCGATACCGCCGTCCGCCAGATAGCGCACCACCGAAGGCAGCATGGCGCGCCCGTTTTCGTCGTTGAGCACCATACTGATGCCGTTGCGCACCGTGGCCACCAGCGAGTTGGTCGTGCCGAGGTCGATGCCCACCGCCAGCCGGTGCTGGTGCGGCAGGGTGCTTTGACCCGGTTCGGAAATTTGTAGTAAAGCCATCTAGTCGTTAGTCGTTAGTCGTTAGTTGCCGGTGTTAACTGGCGACTAACGTCTGGCGACCGCCTTTCAAGTATCTATCTCATCGTAAGCGGCATGAATTTCTTCCGCGAGCCGTTCCATGAAGCGCAGCTTGCGCACCGTTCCGGCTGCCGCTGCATAATCTTTCTCGGCGTCGATTTTAACCGCAAGCTGTGCTTCGAGTTCGCGCGTTTCGCGATGCAACCGCGCTTCAAGCTGCGCCAATGCCGCGGCATCGCGCGCCTGCTGCGCTTCGCTGACCGCTTCGCGCCATTCCATCTGCGCCGTCAGGAAATCCAGCGGCATCACGGTATTGTTTTCTTCCTGGATACCCACTCCGTAAAGCGATAGCAGGTAGCGTGCGCGCCGCAACGGGTTGCGCAGCGTCTGGTAGGCTTCGTTCACCAGCGTGGCGCGCTGCATGGCCACGCGTTGTTCGGCATCGGGTAAATGAGCGGATTTGTCGGGATGCACCAGCGCCTGCAGGGCGCGGTACTGCCGCTCAAGCTGCGCCGTGTCTATCTGGCAGGACTGCGCGAGGCCGAACAACTGGAAGTGGTTTTTCTGGGAATCGAAACCGGAGGGCTGCATACAATTTTGAAAAACATTACGTCGCCATCAGGCAACGGAGTTATGCGGAACGCAGCCGTTTTCAGACACCGAAGCTCTCGCCGCAGCCGCACTGGTTTTTCACATTCGGGTTGTTGAACTTGAACCCCTCGTTCAATCCCTCGCGCGTGTAATCCAGTTCCATGCCGTCGATGTACGGCAGGCTTTTCGGGTCGACCAGCAACGTGACGCCATGGCTGGCGAATTGAACATCATCGCCGGCCACCTCGTCGGCAAACTCCAGTTTGTAGGCCATGCCGGAGCAGCCGCTGGTGCGCACGCCGATGCGCAAACCGACGCCTTTGCCGCGCTTGGTAATGAAGTTCTGCACATGCCTGGCGGCGTTTTCAGTCAGCGTGATTGCCATGTCCTACTCCTTGCACTTTTCGCCGCAGGCCGGCGTTTCGACCACCGCGTTGTGTTTGTTCCTGTAATCCGCCACCGCCGCCTTGATCGCATCTTCCGCCAGGATCGAGCAATGGATTTTCACCGGCGGCAACGCCAGCTCTTCGGCGATTTGCGTGTTCTTGATCTGCAAGGCCTGATCGACCGTCTTGCCCTTCACCCATTCGGTGACCAGCGAGCTGGACGCGATCGCCGAGCCGCAGCCATAAGTCTTGAACTTGGCATCCTCGATCACGCCGTCCTTGCCGACCTTGATCTGCAACTTCATCACGTCGCCGCAAGCGGGCGCGCCGACCATGCCGGTGCCCACCTCCGCCGCATCCTTGTCCATGGAACCGACGTTGCGCGGATGTTCGTAGTGATCCAGTAATTTTTCGCTATAAGCCATAATTTAGTTCGCTCCTTCGTCGCTGTTAGTTGTTAGGCGCTAGTCGCTAGTTGGACTGTTTTAACTAATGACTAGAGACTAACGTCTAACGACTGTTCCTAGTGTGCTGCCCACTGCACCGAATTCAAGTCCACGCCGTCCTGGTACATTTCCCACAGCGGCGACAATTCGCGCAGCTTGCCGATCTTGTTTTTCAGCAGATCGATGACGTAATCGACTTCTTCGACGGTAGTGAAACGTCCGATGCTGAAGCGGATCGAGCTGTGCGCCAGCTCGTCGCTGCGCCCGAGGGCGCGCAGCACGTAGGATGGCTCGAGGCTCGCCGACGTGCAGGCAGAGCCGCTCGACACCGCGACATCCTTGATCGCCATCATCAGAGATTCGCCTTCGACGAAACTGAAGCTGAGGTTGAGGTTGTGCGGCACGCGCTGCTCCATGTCGCCGTTGATATGCACCTCTTCCATGGCCATCAGGCCTTTCAGCAAACGGTCGCGCAACATGCGGATACGCTCGTTCTCCTGCGCCATCTCTTCCTGGGCGATGCGGAACGCCTCGCCCATGCCGGCGATCTGGTGCGTCGGCAATGTGCCGGAGCGCATGCCGCGCTCGTGCCCGCCGCCGTGCATCTGCGCTTCCAGGCGCACGCGCGGTTTGCGCCGCACGTACAGCGCGCCGATGCCTTTCGGCCCGTAGGTCTTGTGCGCGGAAAACGACATCATGTCGACTTTCAACTGCTGCAGATCGATCGCCACCTTGCCGGTCGCCTGCGCCGCATCCACATGGAACAGGATGCCCTTGTCGCGGCAGATTTCGCCGATCGCGGCGATGTCCTGGATTACGCCGATCTCGTTGTTCACCAGCATCACGGAAACCAGCACGGTATCGGGGCGCAATGCCGCCTTGAATTTTTCCAGGTCGAGCAGACCGTCCGGCTCGGGGTTCAGGAAAGTTGCGCTAAAGCCTTCGCGCTCCAGTTCGCGCACGGTATCCAGCACCGCCTTGTGCTCGATGGTCATGGTGATGATGTGCTTGCCCTTGCCCTGGTAGAAATGCGCCGCGCCCTTGATGGCGAGGTTGTTCGATTCGGTCGCGCCGGAAGTCCACACGATTTCCTTCGGGTCGGCGTGTACCAGCGCGGCAACCTGCTCGCGCGCCAGCTCCACCGCCGCATCGGCTTCCCAGCCGAACGCATGGGAACGGCTGGCCGGATTGCCGAACTTTTCGGTGAGGTAAGGGATCATCTTTTCAGCTACGCGCGGGTCGACCGGCGTGGTTGCGGAATAATCCATGTAAACAGGAAGCTTCATTTTATTGTCGCGCCTTTTCCTTAAACTGAAATCACCGTGGGTTTGGCATCTTTTTTCTTCATTGCAATGGTTGCGGCGCCGGAGTCTGTTCTGGATTGGCTATCCACCAGTTGCCGCAGCGTGACGGAATTCAAATAGTCGTAAATTTTTTCGTTGAGCCCCATCCATAATTCATGAGTGAGGCACTGCCGGTCGTCGTGGCAATTGCCTTTCCCGCCGCAACTGGTCGCATCCAGCGGCTCATCCACGGCCATGATGATTTCGGCTATCGTGATTCTTTCCGCAGGCCTGGCAAGATAATAGCCGCCGCCTGGGCCGCGCACGCTTTCCACGATTTTGCTGCGGCGCAGCTTGCCGAACAATTGCTCCAGATAGGAAAGCGAAATTTTCTGCCGTTCGCTGATTGCGGCCATGGTTACAGGCCGCTGTCCGCAGCACATCGTCAAATCGGCCATCGCCGTCACGGCAAAACGCCCTTTGGTGGTAAGTCGCATTTCATCCTCCAATTATTGATTGCGTTTGAACGGTTCAACAGGCGGAACCCTTTCAACCTTCGCTGCGCGCATCATATAATACCCGAATTATTTAGTCAACTATCTTATTCAGGTGATTAGGGTCAAATTTGTCGGCGGTGGCGCGTTCTTCATCCACGCGTATGCCCATCTTCTCGAGTTGTTGCAGGATAAAATCGATGCGTTGATCCACCGTCACGCTATGGCCGATCAGGCCGTGCAAGGCTTTGTTTACCGGGTCATTCTGGTCGTTGCCGACACCATAGGCGTTAAAGCCGCTCGAAGCCTTCTTCTCGTCGTCCAGAATGCGCGCCGGGATGCCTGCCGCCGTCGCTCCCGCCGGGACATCCTTTACCACCACCGCATTCGAGCCGATCTTCGCGCCGTCGCCAATCGTGATCGGGCCGAGTATCTTGGCGCCCGCCCCGACCACCACGCCGTTGCCCAGCGTGGGATGCCGCTTGCCGTGTTGCCACGAGGTGCCGCCCAGCGTGACCCCGTGGTAGAGCGTGACATCGTCGCCGATCTCGGCGGTTTCACCGATCACCACCCCCATGCCGTGATCGATAAAGAAGCGCCGCCCGATGGAAGCGCCCGGATGAATCTCGATACCGGTAAACCAGCGCGCAATATGCGACAGAAAGCGCGCCAGCCATTTCAGATTGGCGTACCACAACATATTCGCCATGCGGTGCATGATGCGCGCGTGCAGCCCCGGATAGCAGGTCAGCACCTCGAAAGTGGTGCGCGCCGCTGGGTCGCGGTCGAATACGCTGGCGATGTCTTCCTTAATGTTCTTGAACATCCTGATGCTCTTCCAGATAGCGTTTTTTAAGCCGCGCATTGTACTCCGTTGTCACGCTCAATATGCCGCGCAGGATATTGATTTCTTCCTGCTCCAGCCGCGCGCGCGCGTACAGCCGGCGCATGCGCTGCATCAGGCGCGCCGGATTTTGCGTGGTGAAAAAGCCGATCTCGAACAGGGTTTTTTCCAGATGCGCAAAAAACCCTTCCACCTGTTCATGCGTGGCGGACTTGATCTCCGGCGCGCCCGGAATTGTGCCTTGCGCCGCCAGGTTCAACTCGTAGCCTATCACCTGCACCGCAGCCGCCAGATTGAGCGAAGAAAAATCCGGGTTGGCGGGAATATTCACCAGCACCTGCGCCTTGCCCATTTCCTCGTTGGTCAGGCCGGACATCTCGGTGCCGAACAGCAACGCCGCCGGCTGTAGCGCGGCCTGTTGCAGCAACAGCGGCATCGCCTCGCGCGGACTCTTCACCTCGATGGAAATGTCGCGCAGCCGCGCGGTCATCGCCACCGTGAACGCCACGCCCCGCAGGGCTTCATCGATGGAAGTACACACCACCGCGTCGCGCAGCAGATCGTCGGCTCCGGCAGCCATCGCATCGGCCTGCGGATCGGGAAAATACCTGGGATTGACCAGATACAGATGGCGCAGCCCCATCGTTTTCATGGCGCGCGCCGCCGCGCCGATGTTGCCCGGATGGGTGGTGTGGCTGAGAACGACTCTGATGTTATTTAGCATAGTTAAGAACAGTCGTTAGGCGTTAGTCGTTAGTTAAACCAAACCCCGCGTAGCGGACAACATTAACTAACGACTAGCGACTAACGTCTAGCGGCTGTTTTCATAAGTGTTAAAATGTGCGCCGGATTTCCCCAGCTCATTAAAAAGGTCGTACTCTTATGCACCCCATGCTCAACATCGCGGTGAAGGCCGCGCGTCGCGCCGGCAACCTGATTCACCGCTCCGCCGACAAGATCGACCAGCTCACCATCTCCAAAAAATCCCATGCGGATTTCGTCAGCGAAGTGGATCGCGCCGCCGAGCAAACCATCATCCAGACCTTGCTGGAGGCCTATCCGACCCATGCGATTCTAGCAGAAGAGAGCGGCAGCCAAGGCGAATCGGAGTTCCTGTGGATCATCGATCCGCTGGACGGCACGACCAATTTCCTGCACGGGCTCCCGCAATATTCCGTGTCCATCGCCTTGCAGCACAAAGGCATCATCACCCAGGCGGTGGTGTACGACCCGGTCAAGAACGAATTGTTCACCGCCACGCGCGGGCGCGGCGCATTCCTCAACGACAAACGCCTGCGCGTCACCAAACGCCTGCATCTCGCCGACAGCCTGATCGGCACCGGTTTTCCTTACACCCGCTTCGAGCACATGGATGCCTACCTGGCGATCTTCAAGGAACTGATACAAAAAACCGCCGGCCTGCGCCGCCCCGGCTCCGCATCGCTGGATCTGGCATGGATGGCCGCAGGGCGCTACGACGGTTTTTTTGAAACCGGGCTGAAACCGTGGGACATGGCCGCAGGCTGCCTGCTGATCACCGAAGCGGGCGGCATGGTCAGCGATCTGCACGGCTCCGACACCTACCTCAAGACCGGCCACATCTGCGCGGGCAACCCCAACATCCACCCGCTGCTGCTGCAAACGATGGCGCCGCACCTGACGCCGGGACTGAAAAGCTGACCAATGAATCGGGGGTGATACCCAGATGGACATCCCGCTCATCCTGGCTTTCTCAACCATCGTCATCGTGCTGGTGTTCGAATACACCAATGGCTTTCACGATGCCGCAAACATCATCGCCACGGTCATCGCCTCGCGGGCAATGACTCCGGTACAGGCGGTGCTGACAGTCGCCTTCTTCGAATTTCTCGGGCCGCTGCTTGGCGGTACGGCGGTAGCCAACACCATCGGAAAATTCGTCGCGCTGGACGACCTCGGCAGCGTAAAAGCGTTGAGCGTCCTGCTGTGCGGCCTGCTCGGCGCAATCGCGTGGAACCTGCTGACCTGGTGGCGCGGCATTCCCTCTTCGTCA
The DNA here is from genome assembly GCA_963828205.1 of uncultured beta proteobacterium. Taxonomy (GTDB): domain Bacteria; phylum Pseudomonadota; class Gammaproteobacteria; order Burkholderiales; family Gallionellaceae; genus Gallionella. The sequence goes on along the minus strand of CAWHDU010000003.1, from coordinate 424,219 downwards.
TCCCACGCACTGGTCGGCGGGCTGGCAGGCGTCGTAATGGTTGCAGCCGGCGCCGACCATGTCTTGTGGGGTTTCGGCGAGTTGCTGCACGGACACCTGACCGGCGTGACCAAAATGCTCATCGCGCTGATCCTGTCCCCGCTGATCGGCTTCTGGGTCGGCTATACGCTGCACAAGATCATGATGGCGTTGTTGCGCGGCGCGCACCCTTCGATCAACCGCGACCTGCGCCGCCTGCAATTCGCCACCACGGCGGGACTGGCGTTTTCGCACGGCGCCAACGACGCGCAAAAGAGCATGGGCATCCTGACGCTGGTGCTGCTGCTCGGCGGTTTCATCCCCACCTTCGAGGTGCCGTTCTGGGTAATGCTCGGCTGCTCGATGACCATCACGCTCGGCATCCTGTCCGGCGGTTGGCAGATCGTGCGCACGCTGGGATTTTCCATTTATAAAATTCGTCCGCTGCACGCGCTGGATTCGCAGATGACCGCCGCCGGCGTGATCTTCGCCTCATCCCTGGCAGGCGCACCGGTCTCCACGACGCACGTGGTCGCCTCATCGATCATGGGCATCGGCGCATCCGAACGCCCCAAGGCCGTGCGCTGGGTCAAGGCGCGCGAGATTGCCGCCACCTGGCTGATCACGATCCCCGGCGCAGCATTGGTGTCCGTTATCTGCTATCTTGTCGCCCGAACGGCCCTCTGAGGAAAATTCATGACTGAAGCTTCCCAAACCCTGCTCGCCACCATTCTGGATCGCGTCTTCCCCAAGATGCCGGATTTCTTCCACATGCTGACCGAACAGAACATCAAGGTCGCGCACACCGTCAACCTGCTGGTCGAGTACATGGAGTGCGGCGACCCGGCCATCGCCGTAGCGCTCAAGCTTGACGTGCATGAGGCCGACGTCATCAAGGTGCGCAACCTTCACGAACTCAACGAGGCGTTCTCCACGCCGATCGACCGCGAAGACATCTACCGCGCCATCATGAGCCTCGACGACATCGTGATGTACTGCAAGACCACGGTGCACGAGATGGATGTGCTGGGCGTCGCGCCGGACAGCTTCATGCGCGACATTTCGCGCCATATCAAGGAGGGCGTGGACGCGCTGGCAAACGGCTTCGCCAAACTGGGCACCACTCCCGCCACCGCCGCGCTGGATGCCGACGCGGCGCGCAAGGCCGAACGCCAGGCCGAAAAACTGTACCGGGTTGCCTTGCCCACCCTGTTCGAAGGGGCCGATTACATCAACATGTTCAAGCGCCGCGAGATCTATCGCCACCTGACCAATGCCGCGGAACACATGGCGCAATGCGCCAACACGCTGCACGATATCGTGGTCAAGATAAGCTGAAGCCCTCCGGGGCACTGATTTTTACCCGCGCTTTGACGTAAAATCGCGGGCACATCAAATCTCTTGCGGAAACAACATGAATGACCCCAAGCTCGAACTTTTAATCAAGGAAAAAATGCGCAAATACGTTCCGGACCGGCCAGTCCAGATCATGCATGGCGGCGTGATCGTGCTTGCGTCTATCGCTATCGGCATACTCTCCCTGCCTTCCGGACAAGACGCGGTGCGCAACGGTTTCGGATCATGGCTGGGCGCCTGCCTCGCTGTCGGCGGGTTGGCACTCTATGTCGCGTGGACCTATCTTCGCATCGATAAGGCGAGAAAAGAGGCCGATGCGGAATTTCTCGCCGCCTCCTCCAAACAGGCAAAAGGAAAATGATTGCCTTGCTTGCAGGGCATCCATCCGCGCCCAAGACCAACGCGTGGCATGAAATCTGCTGAAATAGGCTCTTAATGTATACAACGCGCCATTCACGGCGCGGCATTGATAGAATGCACTCCTGTATTCCTCTGTCAGACCAGCCATGCACCTTTGCTACTTCGACGAGAACAAACACACCGCAGAAGACCCGCACTTCTTTATCGGCGGCCTGATGATTCCGGATTCAAAAGCGCTGGAACTCGAGAGGACGCTATCGCAGATTGCATTCAACTTCTTTGGCGCCCGCACGCTCACTGCGAGCAGCGAATTTCACGGCAAGGATTTATTCCACGGCAAGGGAAACGTCAGGGGATTCGAGCTGGAAGACAGGGTACAACTGTTTCAGGACATAGCGACATTCATCACAAACAACCGTATCACCGTGCGGCTGGTGTGCATCAACGCAGAACAATACCGCACCAAATATCTTTATCCGGCATCCCCGTACAAGCTCGGCTTGATGCTGATTCTCGAGTGTTTTTGCGAATATCTCGACACGCAAGACGACACCGGGATTGTGTTCGGCTACCACAAGGCCGACGAAGTATACAAAGGCACTGTCGATTTTTCCGAATACAAATCACTAGGCAAGGCGCCGATGTATTTTGGCCGCCCATTAGGGCGCTTGCTGGACACGGTCTATTTCACACACCTCCATCACAGCCGCTTTCTGCAGGTGGCAGACCTGCTGATTTACATGGCAGGGCGCTATGAAAATTGGCAAGATGTGCCCGACAAATGGCACGAACAGGCGGTGAAAGCTTCATGGGAAAAGGTAAAGGCCAGCGGGAATGCAATCATTCAGCGCTGGCCATGATTATTTGGAACGACCAGTCCCAACCGGGAGGAACTCGCATTGAAACGAGCGCACTAGTCGCTTGTTCATCATGCACAATTATCATGCGGAAGTAAACTCCCGGTTTATGACCAACGCATCCGCCCGCGCGAAACTCCGCAGACGGATATGCCGGAATTGGCAGAAATATCAGGCAATAAAACAACGTGAATAAAGAAACCAAAGAGCCGGCCCATACGCCGATGATGCAGCAATACCTGCGCATCAAGGCAGAGCATCCCGACATGCTGCTGTTCTACCGCATGGGGGATTTCTACGAGCTGTTCCATGAGGATGCCGCGCGCGCCGCGAAGCTGCTCGACATCACGCTGACCCAGCGCGGCACTTCCAACGGCCAGCCGATCAAGATGGCCGGTGTGCCCTATCACGCCGCCGAGCAATATTTGGCGCGCCTGGTCAAGATGGGCGAATCGGTGGCGATCTGCGAACAGATCGGCGACCCCGCCACCAGCAAGGGCCCGGTCGAACGCAAGGTGGTGCGCATCGTCACGCCGGGCACGGTCACCGATTCCGCGCTGCTGGAAGAAAAGCGCGACAACCTGCTGCTGGCAATGCACGAACGCCGCGGCAAGGTCGGGCTGGCATGGCTGAATCTCGCCTCCGGGCAATTCTTCGTCTGCGAGAATCCTTCGGAAAATCTGCCCGCCGAGCTGGAACGCCTGCAACCCTCGGAAATACTGTACGCCGAAAACGTATCGGTGCAGGCAAGCAGTGCCGCACTGAAAACATTGCCCGACTGGCACTTCGATCTGGAAACCGCGCGCCGCGCGTTGTGCCAGCAGTTCGCCACGCTCGATCTGGCCGGGTTCGGCTGCGACGATTTCACCGTGGGGCTGGAAGCGGCGGGCGCGCTGCTCGGCTACGCGAAACTCACGCAAGGGCAGGCCATCAGCCATATCCGCAGCGTGCAGGTATACAGCGCCGACCAGTACGTGCGCATGGATGCCGCGACCAGGCGCAACCTGGAAATCACCCAGACCCTGCGCGGCGAACCCGCCCCCACCCTGCTGTCGCTGCTCGACGCCTGCGCGACCAACATGGGCAGTCGCCTGCTGCACCACTGGCTGCACCATCCGCTGCGCGACCGCACGGCGCTGGGCGCAAGACTGCTTGCTGTTGAACAACTGGGCAACATGCATCGGAGAGTCCACGACCACCTCAAACCCAGCGTGGATGTCGAGCGCATCGCCGCACGCATCGCCCTGCGCAGTGCGCGCCCGCGCGACCTCTCCGGTCTGCGCGACACGTTGCTTATCCTGCCGCAACTGCAAACCGCACTTGCAGGTCAGGTTTCAACCCGACATGATAATAGCGATGTCGGGTTAAAGTCCGACCTACAAAATCATTCGCTGATTGCCAGCCTCTCCGGCGCACTTCAATCCGATGCACAGCTAGTCTCCATCCTGCAACGCACAATAAAACCAGAACCCTCCTCCGTCCTGCGCGAAGGCGGCGTGATCGCCGACGGTTTCGATGCCGAGTTGGACGAACTGCGCGGCATCCAGGCCAACTGCGGCGACTTCCTGCTGGCGTTGGAAGCGCGCGAGCGGGCGCGCACCGGCATCGCCACGCTGAAAGTGGAATACAACCGCGTACACGGCTTCTACATCGAGGTGACGCACGCGCAAAGCGTCAACGTGCCGGACGATTACCGCCGCCGCCAGACGCTGAAAAACGCCGAGCGCTACATCACGCCGGAACTGAAGACCTTTGAGGACAAGGCGCTGTCCGCGAACGAGCGCGCGCTGGCGCGAGAGAAATTCCTCTACGAACAACTGCTCGACCAGTTAGCCCCTTTTATCCCGCAACTGCAACGCATCGCCGCCGCGATTGCCGAACTGGACGTGCTCGCCACATTTTCAGAAAGAGCCGCGACACTGAATTTCAGTGCGCCGCAGTTCAGCGACGACGCGCAGATCAGCATCGAAAAAGGCCGCCACCCAGTGGTGGAAGCGCAGGTAGAGTGCTTCACAGCGAACGATGCCACACTCAGAGAAACACGCCGCATGCTGTTGATCACTGGCCCGAACATGGGCGGCAAGTCCACCTACATGCGCCAGGTCGCCATCATCGCGCTGCTCGCGCATGTCGGCTGCTTCGTGCCCGCGCAACAGGCGGTGCTCGGCGAGATCGACCAGATTTTCACGCGCATCGGCGCATCCGACGATCTCGCCAGCGGGCGCTCCACCTTCATGGTCGAGATGACCGAGGCCGCCAACATCTTGCACAACGCCACCGAGAAAAGCCTGGTGCTGGTGGACGAGATCGGACGCGGCACCTCCACCTTCGACGGCCTTGCGCTGGCCTACGCCATCGCGCGCCACCTGCTGGAAAAAAACCGCAGCTACACCCTGTTCGCCACGCACTACTTCGAACTCACGCGCCTCGCCGAAGAATTCGCGCAACTCGCCAACGTCCACCTCGCCGCGATCGAACACCAGCACAGCATCGTGTTCCTGCACTCTGTAAACGAAGGCGCAGCCAGCCAGAGCTACGGCCTGCAGGTAGCGGCGCTTGCAGGTGTACCCAACGATGTCATCAAGGCCGCAAAGAAACAGCTGCGCAAGCTGGAACAGAACAGCGCCGCACAGAATCCGCAAGGCGACTTGTTCGACAGCAAACCGGAGGTGCCGGAGCCGGAAGAGCACCCGGCATTGCGGTCACTGCGTGATTCGCAGCCAGATGAGTTGAGTCCAAAGGAAGCGCTGGAAAAGCTGTATCAGTTGAAGAAGCTGGTGTAGCATCGCCAACATTCAAAAAATTCACTCTAACCATTTACTGTCTTGGATATAACTTGGCCATCTGTTAAGGAAATTTTTTCGCCATCGGCTCGATTGCTGGCGTGCTTGCTCTTCTTCGACCACTTGTCGAATCCAAATTTCAACGAGATTCTGTACGTGTGGAGCGAATCAAATCCCTTATAAGCGAGCAACGGCTTGTTGATTTGGAACACCGAATCTACCAGCACAGAGAAGTTCCATGTGAAGACTTCGAACCATTCGATCAACTCGCCCATGAGCGACGAACCAATCAAGAAGTTGTTCGCTTCAGTGGCCCGTTATCAAAAGCGTTATCGCGTGAACTCGATGCAATGCTCACCTCATATTCGAGACTTCGCGACTTTGTCCAAGTAAACGAGTGGTTGCCTAGAGACGGGGCTATCGATGGAATAGAACACCGATCTTGGAATTTCAACAAGAGTGCGTTCAAAGACAGCGATGGAATTCCTCGAGACTATGCGCAACATCTAGATCAAGCTGCTGAACAGGCAGTTCAGATAAAAAAGGCCTTTCAGCGGTTTCAATTGGTTGCCGAACTTCACCTCTTTGAGGTTCCACTGGCGTGGTGGTTACTACCAAAGCGATTCAAAGAGCAGAATCTATAATTTTTTCGCTAAAAATCAAAGAAGCCAAAGGAACCACTCTCCGAATTAAACAAAAGGTACCGGAGTCGAATGGATTTCAATTAAATATCTGATAGCCAATGGGGTCAGCGTCACATTGCCTGTGCCGCCACATAAAAAAGACGGCATAATAAGCACACATAATTCCGGTCACTGATTCGGTACCGACCATGAAACCTTCCGAAGCACTCCACGCACACCGCGCCGCTATTCGCCGCGTGATTGAGCAAAGCAGGATGCGCAACCCCCGCGTGTTCGGTTCTGTGCTGCACGGAGAGGACAACAGCAACAGCGACCTCGACCTTCTGGTCGATCCGCTTCCCGGCGCAACGCTATTTGATCTGGGCGCTGTTCAGTTCGAACTGGAGCAATTGCTCGGCGTGTCGGTCGATGTGCTCACACCCGGCGATTTGCCGGCCAAGTTTCGCGACCAGATACTCAAAGAGGCTGCGCTGGTATGAGTACCGGTCTGCCGTTGCGCCACAACGACTACCTCGACCACATGCTTGAAGCCATCGGGCTTATCCGCAGCTATGTGGAAGGCTTTTCAAAGGAAGATTTTCTGGCTGACAGACGAACCCAACAGGCAGTCATTCTGAACCTCGTGGTCATCGGCGAAGCCGCTACCAAGCTGGCTGATGAATACCCCGAATTCGTCGCCCGCTATCCACAAGTACAATGGAATAGCATGCGCGGAATGCGCAACCGTATGGCGCACGGCTACTTCGACATCAATCTGGACATCGTTTGGGACACAATACAACAATCCATTCCCGTCCTTGCGCAACAAATCCAGCAACTTCGCATGGAATCAGGAACAGCCTCGCAATAACTTCAGCTTACAATTGCGCCTGATGCGCCCTGCTAAATTTAATCATTCACAAGGCTCTATCATGAAACTCCGCGTATTGATTCTGGGCCATGGCAAGATGGGTCATGCGATGGAGTACCTGCTGGCCGCGCGGCACGATGTGCGCATCTGGAACCTGGGCGAGGTGGTGAAGGGCAGCAAAGCGACGCTGGAGGAGGAAGCCGCCGAGGCGCAGGTGATCCTGTTCTGCCTGCCGGTGAACCCGCACCAGGAGATCGCCAGCCGCATCGCGCCGCATCTCGCAAAGGACAGCCTGTGCCTGACCATCGCGAAGGGGCTGGATGAATCGGGGCGGACGGCTGCCCAGGTGTTTGAATCCATATTTGCGGGCAAGCAACACTACGGCGTGATCTACGGCCCGATGATCTCGAAGGAACTCTCGATGGGGCGGTACGGATTTGCCGATGCGGTGTTGTCCGACGCGGCGGATTTCGAGGTGATGCATAACCTGTTCCGGGGCAGCACGCTGGTGTGCCAACAGGCATCGGACATGCACGGCAGGAGCTGGTCGGTGATCCTGAAGAACGTGTATGCGATCATGTTCGGCGTGGCGGACGAGCTGAAGCTGGGCGACAACATGCGCGGGCATCTGATGGTCGCCGCGATCGCTGAGCTGTCCGGCATCGTGCAATCGTTCGGCGGGCAGATGCACACGCCGTTCAGCTATGCCGGGCTGGGCGATCTGCTGACGACGGCGACCAGCGCGGGTTCGCACCATCATGCGCTCGGCCAGCAACTGGTGCGCGGCGAATGGTCGGATATCTCCGGTGAGGGGGTGCATACCTTGCAGATGGTGGAGAAATACCGCCTGTTCGAGTGGCGCGCCTATCCGCTATTCTCGCTGGTGTACGACATCGTCATCGCACCAGAGACGCTAAATGAACGGGTGGAGGAATATCTGAAGCTGCTGCGTGAGACGGAAAGTTGTGCGATTTGATGAAAATGTAGTAGTGGTTCATGAAGGCTGCCCTTGTTGTTGATTGCACCATTGCATCCACATGCCGCGCAGGGCAGCTTCAAAATTTCTGGCAAAACGTGGCGCATCGAAAATCGGCGAAGCCAGTACCTGTTGTCGCAATCCCCTGCGCAGCATCGCCAAGCGCTGTAAATCGCTGGCATGCAACACCGCCCGTGCCACATAGTCGCCGGAATCGGCTGCGATCCATTCGGGCAAGCCTGCGTTCATCAACAGGCCGACACCCTGTCGGGACAGGAAACTCTTCCCCGATAAAGTCAGCACCGGCACACCCATCCACAAGCTTTCGACGCTGGTGGTGATGCCCGGATAGGGAAACGGGTCGAAGGCTATGTCCACCTGCTGGTAGGGGGCCAGATATTCAGCACGGGGGGAGAGGCCGTTTAGAATCAGCCGATCGGCACCGATGCCGTGTGCAGAAAAACGATCAACCACGCCTTGTTGTGCCGCGGGCTCAGTGAGTTGCTTGGCTTTCAGGAAGAGGCGGCTGTCCGGCACCGCCTGCAATACCTGCGACCACAGCATCACCACGTCATTGTTCATCTTGGCCAGATTGTTGAAACAGCCAAAAGTGATGTAACCGTTAGTCAGTGCTGGAAGAGGTGCGACTGCCACATCCACGTCCGGCGGCGTAAAGCACAAGTAGGTTTCAGGTAAGCGCCAGATTTTTTCGGTGAATTGTGATTCCTCGGTTTCCGGCAGCGTCCATAAGTCGGCGATGAGATAGTCCATGGCCGCCACACCGGTAGTAGCCAAATAACCTAACCAGGTAGCCCGAATAGGAGCAGGCTTCTAGGCAAACATCGGTAGCCGGTTAAAGGCGGTATGGCCGGAAAGGTCGAGCAGGATATCAATGCCATCTTCGCGTATCCGCCGTGCAAGGGTTTCATCGGAAAGTCCCACCGCCGATTGCCAGCCACGACAGCATGCCTTGATCCGTCCGGCTACCGCGTCAGTGCAAGAATAATTGGAATAGGCATGGAATTCCAGCCGGCCAGCGGCGTGTTCAGACAGCGCTGCCAATACTCCTTCCAGGAAATTGCCCACCGGGTGTTGGCGCATATCCCCTGAAACCAGCCCCACACGCAAACATCGAGCAGGGTCGGGAACATTGCCCCACATCTTATATGGACGGGCCTGCCGCGCCACCATTTCGCCATACTGCCGCGCTTCGGCCAACATCGATGCAGGAGTTTGATCGGGAATGAAATTGTAATTGATCAACAGGTTGCTATGCGCCTTGTTGAAGCCCGGTTTGATCTCCAGTGCCTTGCGGTAGCTGGCCATTGCATCGTCGAGCCGCCCAAGTTCCTGCAAGGCATTGCCCAGATTGCTGTGCGCTTCGGCCAAATCCGGTTTTATCTCCAACGCCCGGCGGCAACTCGCCACTGCGTCGTCGAGCCGACCGATGTTTTTTAGGGCATCGCCCAGATTGCTGTGCGCCTCGGCATCATCGGGCAAAAGATTCGCAGCCTTTTGCAAGGCTGGCAGAGCAGCTTTCCCCTGCTCATCAAGGGAAGCCCCCAACACCTTCCAGACAAACCCGGAATCAGGATATTGTTCGAGCAGCACGCGCGCCATATTTTCCACTTCGATATGACGGCCGGCATTAAACAAGGCAGCAAGCCGGCTCATTTCGACGTGGGCATGTGCCAAGTCCATCGCGGCATTGTTCAGCGCGGCAGCCTCGGCTCGTTGACGTAGCGCTTGAGCAACTGGGGTATTGAACCCACGCTGCATGGCTGTTCGGATGGTGTTCAGCGCTTCCTTGGCCTGACCGGTCGCCAACAGCGCATGTGTATAAGACAGCGAGTATCGCTCGTGGAATGGATTGATTGCCAGCGCGGTCATCAGATAGGGCAACCCGGCTTCATATTGCCCCATCTGTCCGGCCAAAACCCCCAGATTGTGATTGGCGTCCGGTTGATCAGGCCGTGCTTTCAGGATAATGCGGTACAAGCGTTCAGCGTCTTGCAAACGGCCCGCCTGATGATGAGCGATAGCCTGCCCTAAGGCTTGCTCGACCGTCAACGGCACGGGATGTTGTGGTGACTCAGCATTACCCATGGCATGGTTTTATATCGATAATTTGCTTTATCTAAGCTTAGAGTAAAGCCGCCATGCCCTCGGAGGCGGGCACCCGGATCATTGATTTAACCTGGCTGCATCCCTTCGCGGGAGTGACAAATTCTGGCTTAGAGCCTATTTCAGTAGGTTTCATGCCCCGCGTTGGGACTGGGCGTGGATGGATGCAAGGCGCAGCGCGCAGCCAATGGTCGTTCCATTGGCAAGCGGTGCAACGCCGCATAACCAGCCACTTGGCTGCTGTATTTTGGCAGCCTAGTGGAATGGCTAGTAGTTCCATCAGACGCCGCGCCCAGACCCAACCCGAAGGGCCGCTTGCCTGCGGGCGCATTGCGGCGTTGCGGCCTGCTTGTGGAGAATGACTACACTGCGCAGCCCGCGCCTTGCACTGCATCCCGCAGGCAAACGGCGCGGGGCATGAAACCTACTGAAATAGGCTCTTATTCAGCGTTCCTTAAATAAGCTCCTAATCGATCAGTTCGATCGATAGGTCATCCGCCCACAACGTCCCGCCACCTTCCAGCGTTACGCTGACTAGCAGCAAAAAGGTGGCAGGCGGAATCTTGAGTTCAACTGTATAACGTTTCCAATCTAGTGTGCCTTTCACGGAGGCATCTTTCATGGAAATCCAGTCCAATATCTGGCCGCTTCCACCATCTGCACGGAGAAAAAGTGTGCCGCCAGCTCCGCTGACATCATCGCTCTTAAGCCAACCAGCAAGTCTTACCGTCTTGTTGTGCCATAAGGGGTGAACATTGATCGCTTGCTGGAGCGCGCCAAAAGGTTCTGAGCCATGACGCCTGATCCGCGCGCTGCTTGGCTTAGAATATGCGGTTTCTGGATCTGCCACAAAGGTATAGGAATTACCTGCGGCGTGTTCAGTCTGGTGCCACGCGCTTATCCTGCCTTGGTTATCAGGATTGAACGAAGGGTTTTTTAAGCTGATTACCGTATCGATTGCCGCGCCTCTGTTATAGCGGTGTGCATTTGGAGATGGCGCCGTGGCCGGTTCGGCACTTTGCCTTTCGGCAGTTATAGCTGGTGCTGGCGGAATATTTACGCTAACGGCATGTTTCGTACAGCCGGCGAGCAGGAACATAGCACATAACAGAAACATTAAATTATTCATCGACGTATCAACTCTGAAGTGCAATTATTGTAGGTGAATTCTGGTGGCAAACTGCGTAAATTTCGGATCCGCTTAAACAACCAGGTAAAAGTTGCCAATTGAAGGAATATATAAACTGCTTACTGCGTACGACGATATCAGATACTCTGGTTAAAACAAACGGTTTCGGGAATCTAGCCCATCTTCCCCGCAGCGGCGATGCCAGAAATCTTGCCGAGCACGTCGGTCAGTTCTTTAACTTTGGCTTCCAGCGAGGTCGCTTTTTTTGCCATTTCGGCCGTTTTCGCCTGCTCCTGCTTGAGGTTTTCCTGCAACTGCTGGATCGTTTTCATTTGCTCGGGTGATTTCTTGTTCTCTTCTTCCAACTGAGCATTTTTCTTTGCCGTTTCGGCTGCATTGGCCTGCTCCTGCTTGAGGCTTTCCCGTAGCTGCACGATCGTTTTCAGATTTTCAAGCCCGCGGCTCTTCTCTTCTTCCAGTTGCGCATCCTTTATCGCGAGTTCATTGGCACCCGGCACAGCCGTCTTCTTCGTCATCTCGGACGTTTTGGCCTGCTCCTGCTTGAGGCTTTCCCTGAGCTGCTCGATTATTTTCAACTGTTCGAGCGACTTTTTTCTCTCTTCTTCAAGCTGCGTATTTTTCTTTGCAAGCTCGAGGGCCTTACTTTGATCTTGCGTAAGATTGCTTTGCGGGACATCGCTCTTTGCATCTCCGGAATATGAGGGCAACTTTACTGTTTTATCTTCGTCCATGATACCCACTCCTGTGAATTACAGGTTTGTAATGCGTATAGAATACAACAAATCCAATGCAATGCCAGCCGGTTATTGCGCCTTTGACAAACTCCGGGCGTATCCAATGATGTTGCGCAATTTTCCGGACGGCAAGCCGCCAGCCCGATCCTTCATGATTTACAGATAACTCGCAAAATGCCCCATCTCGTCATTTCCATTTCCGGCCACGGTTTCGGTCATGTCGCGCAAATCGCTCCGGCACTGAACCTGCTGCATGAAAGGATGCCGCAATTGCGCCTGACTGTGCGCTCTGCCGTGCCGCCTGCCCATCTGCGCTCGCGCATCGGAGCGCCGTTCACTCATCTGCCCAGCGAGGGCGACATCGGCATGGCAATGTCTTCGGCGGTGGATGTTTGCGTCGAGGACAGCCGCGCGGCTTATCGCGCTTTTCATGCCGGTTGGGATGTGCGCATTGCCGAGGAAGCCAGCCTGTTGCGCGAACTCGGCGCGGACATGGTGCTGTCGAACGTCGGTTATCTGCCGCTGGCGGGCGCGCAGCGGGCGGGCATTCCGAATGTTGCGCTGTGTTCGCTGAACTGGTTTGACATCTATCGCCATTACTGCGGCGATGATGAGATCGCCGCTCAGATTCATGCCTGCTATGCCGCGGCGGATGCCTTCCTGCGCGCCACGCCCGGCATGGCGATGGCGCATCTGCCCAACCTCGTTCCGGTCGCGCCCATTGCCTCCGCCGGCAACGACCGGCGCGACGAGCTCGACCGCCATTTGCGGTTATCGAAAGAAGAAAAGCTGGTGCTGGTGAGCATGGGCGGCATCGCCGGCCGCTTGCCGATGGAGCGCTGGCCGCGTATCGACGGCGTGCGCTGGCTGGTGCAGCAAAGCTGGCGGATCGAGCATCCCGATGCGATTGTCATCGAATCGCTGCCGATGGGTTTCGGCGACCTGCTCGCCAGTAGCGACGCGCTGGTCTGCAAACCGGGTTACGGCAGCTTCGTCGAAGCTGCATGCAGCGGGACGCCTGTCTTGTACGTGAATCGCGCCGATTGGCCGGAATCGCCCGCCCTGATCGAATGGCTGCAACAACACGGCCTGTGCCGCGAGTTTGCGAGGGAAGTGCTGGATCGGGGAAATTTTGCCGGAATGCTGGAAGAAATCTTCAACGCACCGCGCCCCAGGCAGGTCATTCCGGAAGGTGCAGGGCAAGCAGCGGATTGGGTAGCAGAGCGGTTGCGAGGATAAGCGATGACGGCGGCAGTGCCGCCGTCATCGGGACATCTGAAGCGATTACTTGCGGGTAAAATCGATGATGATCTGGCCTGGTTCACGGGCGACGTAATTGATATCGATGCCATCGCCGTAACGGTCTTTCAGTTGTGCCAGCAGCGGCAGCGGGTCGTGGTCGTTGCAGAAATGCATGGTTTCGCCCGGATGCAGCGAGTCGAACGCGCCGAAAATGGCCGCGTGGCGGAAGCGTTTGGCGACACCGCGTGCATCGAACGGGTAACGCATGTCGGGTGAAGTGGAATTGGCGCAATTGTGAACCATTTTATGTTCCTTCGAGAGAGTAGGTTGATTGAAAAAATAATGCCCGACTATTTTAATAGGATATAGCAAAAATGCAAGTCCAATTTTATGCCTGGCCGCATTCAGACGGCTTTTTGTGGCACATGGTTTCAAGTATCTATAGGCTCTTAAGCAAAGGATTGCAGCCAACATGCAAAAACAAATACTGATCATTGCCGCATCGCTTGCGCTTCTTGCCGGATGCGGCGGCAGGGAAGATCCCGGCGCGACCTCCACGGCGGCGACTGCTCCCGGCTTGGAAACCGGCGAGAAGGCGTACAAGGGCACTTGCAGCATCTGCCATAAAACCGGGTTGAACGGGGCACCGCGCGTGGATAGCAGGCAGGACTGGGAAGCGCGCCTCGCCCAAGGCAACGAAGTCCTTTATGAGCGCTCCATAAAGGGATACAGGGGCAGCAAGGGCTTCATGCCGCCACGCGGCTCCAATACCAAGTTATCCGACAGCGAGGTCAAGGCGGCGGTGGACTTCATGGTTGCGCGCGCCATGCAAGCCAAGCATTAAGCGGCTGTTGGGCGTCTATTCAAACAGGCTTTCAAGCGCCGGGAAGAGCTCCCGTTCCTCGAACCGGACATGCGCCGCCAGGCATTTGCCGAAGCTGTCCAATGCCCCGATATTGTTTTGCTGCAATCCGTCGAGCAACGCGCGCAACTGCCGGTGGTCCGCCAGGGTGTGCTGCAAAAGCGGCTGGGTCTCCGCGCTGCGCAGAAGCGGCAGCCACGATTGCTCCTCGACTTGAAAGTGCGGTTCCAGTTCGTCGGCAAATGCCCGGACGATGCGCTGGCAGGTTTGGGCCACCCGCTCCTCATCGCCCGATTGCACGGCGCGCTCGCATGCCTTCGCCAGAGTAAGCGCGGTGTGATGCTCCCGCGACAGGGATTGCAGGGCCGGAGCTCGTTTCATGGGATGCTCAAGCGGGCGTTACGGCAAAGACTTCCGGATCGTCGCCGTGATCCAGCAGGACGCTGCGCACCCGTTCCTGCCACAATTGCCGGAATTCGGCGGCCTCGGCCGGAGTTGCGCTGTTCGCCAGGCAGCTTGCTATCAGCGGGGACATGCGCGGCGAAGCCGGGACGCGCTGCAGGTTTGCCGCCGTATTCACGGCCCGCTTCGTGTCGAGCCGGGTGAAGCGCATTTCTCCCGGCATTTCCTTGGCGAAAAACAGCTTGTCGCACCGGTTAAAGCGTCCGGCAAGCCCCTTGAAGCCATTGTCGGCCATGGCGCCGGTCAGCATGCTCACGACATTCGCGATGACGCCCGTGACGCCGCTCGCGCCGCCCTGGCTGAACTCCACCCGGATATCGCCGCGCACCGGCATTGCGCCGGGATAGAGGGCGGCCAATGCCTTGCAGGTCAGCCAATAGGCCGAGGCAACCGTCGGGCAGGAATGCCCCGCCAGTTTAACCGCATCGAAATAGCCGTATTGCAGAATTCCGCCTTCCGCCGCGCCGAGAAATTCGGCCAACGGGTCGTACAAACTGATCTTCGGCACCGCATCGAAAAAATCCGGATGACTCATGTTTCGTGACTCCTTAAAGTATCGCCAATATTAGCACCCCATTGGGAAAACCGCTGTGCGCTGCACAGGTGAAAATTTGCTACTATTGGCTTTCGTGCAAGGAGCGACCAAACTGGCCAGCCGCACCGAGTTATCCCAATTTCTCACCACGGTAGAACGCCGCGCATACAAGCAGGCGTTGTATGCCGTGCGTGATGAGCACGCCGCGCTGGATATTGTGCAGGACGCGATGATCAAGCTCGCCGAAAAATACGGCGGCAAGCCTGCCGCAGAATTGCCGCTGCTGTTCCAGCGTATCCTGCAAAACACCATCCGCGATTATTACCGCAGGCAAAAGGTCAAAAATGCCTGGACATCCTTATTTTCCTCACTGGCTCCCAAGAATGAAGAGGCTGAATATGATCCGCTCGATAGCCTGCAAGATAGCGAAAACCCGAGCGCCCCCGCCACGCCCGATGACTCCCTGCAACAAAGCCAGATTATCGCGCTGATTGAACAGGCGCTTGGCAAACTGCCGGCACGTCAACGGGAAGCCTTCCTGCTGCGTTACTGGGAAGGTCTGGACACGGCAGAAACTGCGATAGCAATGGGATGCACCGAAGGGAGCGTGAAGACTCACTGCTCGCGTGCGACCAATGCGCTTGCCGTGTCTCTCAAGGAGAAAGGAATAGATCTATCATGAACACGGATACCGATTCGCCAAACAACAAACCTCGAGGCCTCGCTCCGGAGCGTATCGCCCGTTTGCTTACGCACGCCGCACGGCAGCTTGATGGCCATACAGTCGCCGCGTTGCGTCGGGCGCACAACGTTGCGCTGAAGAGACAGTCACTGAGCAAGCCGGTTTTCGCACTAAGCACCGGGCATGGCACACATTGGCTGATACCTCATTCCACCCATCAGTGGGCGGCAACAGTCATCCTGTTCACGGCGATACTTTTCGGTGGGGTAAACTACTGGCAGCACGCTCAAGAAAGCGAGCTGGCCCGTCTGGACATCGCCATCCTGACCGATGATTTGCCATTGGAAGCTTTTGTAGATTAATTCTTACAATTTCTTTCAGGTCAATGCGAAATTCAGTAATCATTGCATTTTTATTGCTGGGTTTAAGCGGTACGCCCGCCGCCGCCGCAACCAAGCCCTGGCATTCACTCCCCCCCGCGCAGCAGGAAGCCCTTGCTCCCTTATCGCAGCAGTGGGATAACCTGCCGGAATTACAGCAAAACCGCCTGCTCAAGACGGCCAAGCGCTATCCGAATCTTACTCCCGAGCAAAAACAGCGTTACCGCAGCCGCCTGGAGGCATGGAGCAAGCTCACCCCGAAACAGCGTGAAGCCGCCCGCGAAAAATATCGCGCTTTCAGCAAACTACCCGCAGAGCAGCGTTCGCAGGTAAAAAAGATGGCCGGGCAACGCCAGGAAACCAATGCACAGCAACCTGCAAGCAGCGTTCCCGCTGCCGCATCATCCGTCCGCGATTGACCGTTTACCATAGAACATCGCTTGACCTCAGGCCGGCTTGCATTAGTGGTGCCGGACAAATCAAGCGGCGCGCGGATTTTCATAATATCCCTGCATGATAGCGTCGGGCAGATAGCCGTGGCGCGCCTGCTTCCGTTGCCAGCAGTTGAAGTCAATGTACCAGATGACCTCCCATACTGCCTGTACTCGAGTGCAGTAGCGCCGATAATGAAACAGCTCTTTTTTTGAGCACACCCCGGAAGCTTTACATCGGTGTTCAGTAGTTTCGGCATAACGTGCTATGCGCGTCAGCCTTGGCTGATGCCGTTGCCCCAATAATCTTCCTTGCGGTTCATGGGCGCCGTCACGCCAAATTGCTCCGGCAACCTCTGGTAATCGTGTGCGCAATATCAGTAGTTGAGCGGAGGCCTTTGCTATAAAATCGCCAGCAATCAGGAATTCCCAATCATATCGTTTCAGGAGAAACCTTCATGTCGCGCAAGCACCCCGTTATTGCTGTCACCGGCTCTTCCGGCGCAGGTACTACCACGGTAAAACACGCCTTTGAAAACATCTTCCGCCGTGAAAATATGCATGCGGCAATTATCGAGGGTGACAGCATGCACAGCCTGAATCGCATGGAATTCCGCGCCGCCGTAGCCGAAGCCGCGAAGGCGGGCAACTATTCATTCAGCCACTTCGGCCCGAAAGCGAACCACTTCGACAAGATCGAGGAAACATTCAGACAATACGGCGAAACCGGCATGTGCAGACGCCGCTACTATGTGCATAGCGACGAAGAAGCTGCCTTGCACAATAAGCACTTCGGCATACCCGGCCTGAAGCCGGGCACATTCACCCCGTGGGAAGACATTGAGGCGGATACCGACCTGCTATTTTACGAAGGCTTGCACGGCTTGGTAACCGATGGCGACATCGACATAGCCAAGCATGTGGATCTGGGCATCGGCGTGGTGCCGATAGTCAATCTGGAATGGATCCAGAAAATCCACCGCGACAAGGCCGAGCGCGGCTATTCGGCGGAAGCGACGGTGGACACCATCCTGCGCCGCATGCCCGATTACGTCAAATTCATCACCCCGCAATTCTCGCGCACCCACATCAACTTCCAGCGCGTATCGACAGTGGACACCTCTAACCCGTTCATCGCGCGCGACATCCCCACGCTGGACGAAAGCTTCGTGGTGATCCGTTTCAGCAAACCCAAGGGCGTGAACTTCCCTTATCTGCTCACCATGATCCACGACTCCTTCATGTCGCGTGCCAACACCTTGGTAGTGCCCGGCGGCAAGATGAGCTTCGCGATGGAAATCATCCTGACACCAATCCTTCACGAAATGATCGAAAACAAAAGAAAATAAGATTCTTTAACGTGAACAGTGGTGAGCCTGAATATTCCTCTGGGATTTTCAAGTGATTTTTTGCATTTTAGCTGGGCGGATTCAAGATATTCGAGCGGCTTGGATTTGTGATAATGCGTCAGAATGGCAGTCACATTGTATTGCGCAAAGGTTCATCGGGTTGCGTCGTACACAATCACAAGGAAATAAAGGTCGGTACGCTGGCCGGCTATTGCGTCAGGCTGGTGTGCCCGCAGATGATTTTCTGAGTGCGCTGCACAATTAGCCCGCCCCATGGTCACCCTGATCCCTTCCCTCGGCGCGGCGTGCTTCGATGCGCGCGGCGAGTTGCGGCTGGCCGAGCGGCTGAAGGCTTGCCTCGAAGACAACGCCTGGGTATGGCACAACATCCCGGTGGGGCCGTTCGGCAGGCATCCGGATTTTGTGGCGCTGCATCCGCAGCAGGGCATCGTGGTGCTGGAGGTCAAGGATTGGCATAGAGATACGATCATCAGTGCGACCAGCAAGCAGGTCGAGTTGTTGGCGGATCGAGGTACTGTATCGGTGGAAAGCCCGTTCGAGCTAGTCGGGCGGCTGGTGGTTTAAGCCGGGCTGAACGGCTCGTTATTCCATTTCTCGATCAATAATGCATATCGTAGTGCGGGCTCTGCCCGCCAGATATTGTTGTCGGGCGTAGCCCGACCTACGGATTATTCTCCGTTTGAAAGGAGAAATGGAATTACTGCTCGTCCAGCCCCAGCAGCGCCGCGACAAAGTCCTCCGCGACGAACGGGCGCAGGTCGTCCATGCCTTCGCCGACGCCGATGAAGCGCACCGGGATCGGGTGCGCCCGGGCGATCGCGGCGATTACGCCGCCCTTGGCGGTGCCGTCCAGCTTGGTCAGGATCAGCCCGGTTACGCCGAGTGCTTCATCGAAGGCCTTGACCTGGCTCAACGCGTTCTGCCCGGTGTTGGCGTCCAGCACCAGCAGCACTTCATGCGGCGCTGCTGGCGATGCGTGGGTTTCGGGCAACACCTTGGCGATGACGCGCTTCACTTTTTTTATTTCTTCCATCAGGTGCGTCTGCGTGGTCAGCCGCCCGGCAGTATCGGCCAGCACCACATCGATTTTGCGCGCCTGCGCCGCTTGCACGGCATCGTAAATTACGGCGGCGGCATCGCCGCTTTGCTGCGTGATCACCGTCACACTGTTGCGCACCCCCCATGCCATCAGTTGCTCGCGCGCAGCGGCGCGGAAGGTGTCACCTGCCGCGAGCATTACCGACAATCCCTGATCTTGCAGGTATTTTGCCAGCTTGCCGATCGAGGTGGTCTTGCCAGCGCCGTTGACCCCGCACAGCATAATGACGAACGGCTTATGGGCATCGGCTTGAAGCGGTTGCGCCAGCGGCTTGAGCAGTTTGAGCAGACAGTGCGCGAGCGCTTCCTTGAGCTGCGCCGCTTCGCACAGATGATGCTCTTTGACGTAACGGCGCAAGTCGGCGAGCAGCGCGTTGGTAGCATCCATGCCGACATCTGCGGTGATCAGGATGGTTTCCAGTTCCTCGTAGAGGTCGTCGTCGATTTTTCCGCCGCCGTCGAACAGTCCGGTCAGTTGGCTGCTGGTGCGCGCCAGGCCGGATTTCAGGCGCGCGATCCAGCCGTTGCCGGGCTTTGCACCCGGCGATTCAGGGGAACTTTTTTTCAGGAAGCTGAACATATGGGATGCATTCGGGGCGCAGAAAAATAGGGCATAATGCGCTCGCATTTTATGCTGATTACTTGATTTAGGGCTAGAGACATGAGAGCTTATTTGTTTTGCATCGCGCTGCTGCTGGGAGGCGCGCAGACCGCCGCCAACGCGGAGGTATTCGAACGTACGCTGGCGAACGGACTGAAAGTCATCGTCAAGGAAGACCACCGCGCGCCGGTGGTGGTGCAGCAAATCTGGTACAAGGCGGGCAGCATGGACGAGCGCACCGGCGTGACCGGCATCGCGCATGTGCTGGAGCACTTGATGTTCAAGGGCACCAAAACCGTTCCGGCGGGCGAATTTTCCAAGCGCATCGCGGCGGCGGGCGGGCGCGAAAACGCCTTCACCAGCTATGACTACACCGCCTATTTCCAGCAATTGCACAAATCGAAGCTGCCGCTGGCGATGGAGCTGGAAGCCGACCGGATGCGCAACCTGAACCTCACCGCCGCCGATTTCGCCAAGGAGATCAAGGTAGTCATGGAAGAGCGCCGCCTGCGCACCGACGACGAGGCTCACGCGCTGCTGCAGGAAAAAATGATGGCGACAATCTACCAGCAGCATCCCTACCAGCATCCGGTGATCGGCTGGATGAGCGACCTGGAGTCGCTTACGGTGGGCGACGCCCAGGCATGGTACGGTCGCTGGTACGCGCCGAATAACGCCACGCTGGTCATCGCCGGCGACGTCAAGGCCGAGGAAGTCTTCGCGCTGGCGCAGCGCCATTACGGCGCAATCCCCAGGCGCGCCATGCCGCCGCGGCGCAACTTTGCCGAACCCAAGCAGGCCGGCATCAAGCGCATGGTGGTGAAAGCCCCCGCCGAACTGCCGCACCTGGTGATGAGTTACCACGCGCCCACGCTGCAGAACCCCGGCCAAGACTGGAAGCCCTACGCATTGCAGATTCTGGCAGGTGTGCTGGACGGCAACGAATCGGCGCGCCTCAACAAGCATCTGGTGCGCGAGCAGCAGGTCGCCAGCGGCGCCGGCGCGGGCTACGACGCCACTTCGCGCGGCCCGAGCCTGTTCACCCTCGAAGCCACGCCCAGCGAAGGCAAGACGGTGAGCGATGTCGAAACCGCGCTGCGCCGGGAAGTCGCGCAGCTGGTCAAGGACGGCATAAGCGAAGAAGAGCTGCAGCGCGTCAAGGCGCAGGTAGTGGCTAGCGAAGTGTTCAAGCGCGACTCGCTGTTCTACCAGGCGATGCAGATCGGACAGATGGAAAGCCTCGGGCTGGGCCACCGCGCGATTCCGGTGATGCTGGAAAAACTCCAGGCGGTAACGGCGGAGCAGGTGCGGCAGGTTGCTGAGGAAATCCTGCAGGACGACAGCCTGACCGTCGCGGTGCTCGACCCGCAGCCGCTTTCAGGGAAGCCGAAACATCCGCCACAGGGAGCGTCACATGTCCACTAAATCCATCCTTTTTGCAGCGCTGTGCTGCATGGCGACAGCCGCTTTTGCCACCCCCAGCATCCAGCACTGGCAGAGCGCCAGCGGCGCGAAAGTGCTGTTTGTGGAGAATCACGACATTCCGATGCTGGATGTGTCGGTGGGCGTTCCGGCGGGCAGCAGCTCCGATGCCGCAGACAAGTCCGGCGTGGCGGGGCTGACCCATCACTTGCTGAACCTGGGCGCGGAAGGGCTGAGCGAAGACGACATCGCGCGCGGCATGGCGGACATCGGCGCGCAATTCGGCGGCAGCTTCGACCAGGATCGGGCCAGCGTGTCATTGCGCACCCTGAGCAGCGCGGCGCAGCTCGACAAGGCGTTGTCCATCATGGCGCGCGTGCTGCAATATCCGCTGTTCCCCGAAGCGATCCTGGCGCGCGAAAAGGCGCGGGTGATCGCCGCCCTGAAAGAAGCGGAGACCAAACCGGAAAGCATTGCCGACAGGGCGTTCCAGAAGGCGGTGTATGGCACACACCCTTATGCGCTGCGGTCTTCCGGTGAAATCGCCAGCGTGGAGAAGATCACCGCGCAGGATCTCGCGGGCTTTTATCGCGCGCATTACCGTGCCAGCGGTGCGGTAGTGTCCATCATGGGCGACATCACGCGGACGCAAGCCGAGGCGATCGCGCAACAGCTCACCGAAAAATTGCCTTCAGGTGGCGCGCCTGCCGCACTGCCCAATGTCGCGATGCAAATCACCGCGAACGAGCAGCGCATCGCCCACCCCGCCAGCCAGAGCCACATCCTGCTCGGCGCGCCGGGCATGGCGCGCAACGACCCGGATTATTTCCCGCTGTATGTCGGCAACTATATCCTCGGCGGCGGCGGCTTCGTGTCGCGCCTGATGCACGAGGTGCGCGAAAAGCGCGGCCTGGCTTACAGCGTCTATAGCTACTTCATCCCGTTGAAACAGCCGGGCGCATTCCAGGTCGGCCTGCAAACCAAAAAAGAACAGGCCGACGAGGCGCTGCAGCTGGTGCGCAACACGCTGGCGGAATTCATCGCCAAGGGCCCGACGGAAAAGGAACTCACGGCCGCCAAGCAGAACATCGTCGGCGGCTTCCCGCTGCGCATCGACAGCAACCGCAAGATCACTCGAATATCTGGGCATCATCGGCTTCTACAATTTGCCGCTGACCTACCTGGACGATTTCACGCGCAAGGTTGAGCAGGTGACGGTCGCGCAAATCCGCGAAGCGTTCACGCGCCGCATCAACCCGCAAGCGATGGCGACGGTGATCGTCGGCGCTCCGGAAGTGTCCGCAGACAAAACCGGGGCAGCGAAATAAAAAAAACCGCCGGCAAGATAAACAAGGTCAGGATCATCGGCGGTGACCTGCGCAGCCGCGTCATCAGCTTCCCCGATGCTGAAGGCCTGCGCCCCTCCCCGGATCGCGTGCGCGAGACCCTGTTCAACTGGCTGGGACAGACGCTGTACGGGCGAACCTGCCTGGACCTGTTCGCCGGCAGCGGCGCGCTGGGTTTCGAGGCCGCTTCGCGCGGCGCGGAACGGGTGGTGATGGTGGAGAATAATCCCGCGGTTTTTGGCGCCCTCAGGGACAATATTGCAAAATTGGCTTGCGCTAACGTTTTCGCATATCGCCAAGATGGGTTAGAATTCGCCGCCCGCGAAACGCATCGGTATGACGTGATTTTTCTGGATCCGCCGTTTGATAGCGATTACCTGCCCAGGCTGCTGGAAATTCTGCCGCAACGCCTGAATGAAAACGGCATGGTGTATGTCGAATCAGGCGCCGCGATCGATGTCCCGCCGCCTTGGCAGGCAATAAAATCAGGTAGGGCAGGGCAGGTGCATTATCAATTGCTGCATTCCCGTAAACGATTAGAGTGGCTGTAAATGATTAAAGTGGTTTATCCGGGGACTTTCGACCCCATCACTCGCGGGCATGAGGACGTGGTGCGGCGCGCCGCCGGATTGTTCGGCGAGGTCGTCGTGGCGGTGGCGGAAAGCCGCGCAAAGACAATGTTCACGCTGGATGAGCGCGTGGACATGGCGCGCGAGGTCTTTGCGGATTTTGCCAACGTGCGCGTGGAAGGATTCGGCGGCCTGCTGATGAGCTTCGTGCAGGCGCAAGGCGCGCGGGTAGTGTTGCGCGGGCTGCGCGCGGTATCGGATTTTGAATATGAGTTTCAATTGGCGGGGATGAACCGCAATCTGTATCCCGAAATGGAAACGCTCTTCCTGACTCCGGCGGAACAATATACTTTTATCTCGGCCACCATGGTGCGCGAGGTAGCGCGTTTCGGCGGAGACGTAGGGAAATTCGTATCGCCTTCGGTTGCGGTAAAATTGCAGCAGAGAAGTTAGAACTATCATTTTTAATTTAGGAGAAAAAAATGGCACTGATGATTACCGATGAATGTATCAACTGCGACGTGTGCGAGCCGGAATGCCCGAACGAAGCCATTTCGCAGGGAGATGAAATTTACGTCATCGACCCCAATAAATGCACCGAGTGCGTGGGACACTATGACACCCCGCAATGCGTGGAAGTATGCCCGGTTGATTGCATTCCCAAGGATCCCAGCCACGTGGAAAGCAAAGAGCAGTTGCTGGCCAAATACGAGAAGCTGACAGCGGCAAAGGGTTAAATATTTACATACGGAATGCGGGAGCGGGCCATGCCCGCTTCCGCTTCGGGTTTAGCGTTTCTTCCAGACCCCCTTGATCGCCTCCGCGTCGCGGCTTGCGCCGAGCGCGGGCAAACTGTAAAAGTCGAGCAGGGTGCGCAACACGCTGTAGTGGTCGATGCGCTGATTGCTGATCCCCGCCTTTACCATCGGCCCCACCAGTATCGTCGCGATGTGATTGTCCTCCCGCCCGTCGTCCTCGTCCCAGGTAAGTACCAATAAGCTGTTGTGCTTCACCGCCCAATCGACATAGGGGGCGATGTGATTTTTAAGCCATTCGTCCGCCGCCTCGAAGCTGCCGTCATGCATATCGTTATTCTGGTCGGGAATCACAAATGACACCGCCGGGAGCTTGGAAAAATCCTTTGGAAAATCGGCGAATCGCTTGTTTAATTCAGATGGCAAGCGCGCCCCCTGCCAGTTTGCCACCGGATTATGCTTGCGCCGATACGCGCCGGAAGCGCAGCTTAAATCGCCTGCCGCAGGAAGCGATTCGGAATAACTGGCGAAGCTCAAGCCCGCGCCCAGCAAAGACGAAGCGAGATTGTCGTTGTCGAAAGTGTGCGGGCATGAGTTGCGGGTGATGCCCTGCGCGGAGCCGGAAAACAGCGCCAGATAATTCGGCTGGCTCGGATGGGTGATGCCGTGGGACTGCGCGAACAACACCCCGCGCCTGGCCAGCGCATGAATGTACGAATTGCTGTTGCGCATATCCATGATCTGCGAGTAGCTGCTGTTTTCCTCTATGACCACAACTGTATGATCCGGGCGCGGCAACTGCCCGGCATGAGTGATGGGTATAAGAATGACAGCGAGCAGGGCGATGGCGAACAAGTGGCGCATGGCGATTCTCATGGAATTCGTTGATTGCAGTTTAACCCTCGACAAGCCGGCAAACCATTCGCGGCGATAACCGGCGGCTTGGCCGGCGTAGTGTTGCACGCTGCCTGGAACTTGCGCCAACCGCAGGAGCCGCCAAGAGTGATGCGCTGCGCTAGGCGCCCCGCTAAAATGGCGGTTCGCTTGCCAGGCTTAGCAGTTCCGCGTTGAGCGGATGGACAAAGCTCAGCGCGCTGGCATGCAGCAGCAATCGCTCCGCCATGCCGCCCGCCTCGCCGCCGTACAACGAGTCGCCCAGGATCGGATGCCCGGTGGCCGCCATATGCACCCGCAACTGGTGGGTTCGCCCGGTGACCGGCTCCAATTCCAAGCGAGTGGTATTAGCACCCGCATCATGCGCCAGCAGATGATAACGCGTAAGCGAGGGCTTACCAATCTCAAAATCCACCTTCTGCAACGGGCGGTTCGGCCAGTCGCCAATCAGCGGCAGGTCGATCTCGCCGGATGGCGGCTCCAACTTGCCAGCCGCCACCGCCACATACCGTTTCGTTACCAGACGCTCGTGGAACAGATGCGACAGGCGGCGCTGCATCTCTATACCGCGCGCAAACAGCAGCAGGCCGGAAGTCGCCATGTCGAGGCGGTGCACCACCAGCGCATCGGGAAACTCGGCCTGCACGCGGCTCGCCAGGCAGTCCTGCTTGTCCGCCCCGCGCCCCGGAACCGCAAGCAGCCCCGCCGGCTTGTTCGCCACAATGAGGGAATCGTCCCGGTAGATCAGGTCGAGACCGTCGTTGCAGGGTGTAATGAATGGCACTTGGGCGCTGGACAGGGGAAAATGTAGGGCGGGCAAGCGTAGCGCATTCCGCCGCATGATGAATAAGAAAATTGAAGGATCGCATTCGGCGGATAGCTTTGCATGGCCATCTGACTAAGCAACCAAACAACGCTCGCCAAGTCATTGGTTAACGCCTGCGGCTCATCCGCCCTACTTGGGGGTATCGTTTTTTTCCGGTGGCGGCTCATTGCCGCCCCATCCTCCGGCGGGACGGTTCTTGCTCTGATCCCCCCAGACAAAGCGGCCAAACAGCACGCACCCCTTCATCGCCGGATCGCAGGGCAAATTATTCACCTTCTGGCATTTTCCTTCCGCCTCGTGCGGACAACCCCAGCCACCCATGTCGGAACCTCTTCAGGCTTTTTTCACAAACTCGGTTTTCAGTTGCATCGCGCCGATGCCATCGATCTTGCAGTCGATGTCATGGTCACCCTCGATCAGACGGATGTTCTTCACCTTGGTTCCCACCTTGACGACCGAGGGCGAACCCTTGACCTTCAGATCCTTGATCACCGTGACCGAGTCACCGTCGGCCAGCACGTTGCCGAACGCATCCTTGTACACGCGATGCTGCTCGCCCGCTTCGGCGGGCGCCTCCTTCGGCCACTCATATCCGCACTCTGGGCAAACATACATATCGCCGTCTTCATAAGTGAATACCGAATCGCATTTCGGACATTTGGGTAAATTGCTCATGGCGTCTCCGGTGATTGGATAATGTTTGAATGTAGGGCGGAAAAGCGTAGCGTCTTCCGCCGTATGTGAGTGAAAATGAAAACTGCATTCGGCGGATAACGCCTACGGCTCATCCGCCCTACCGGGCTGCTCAACCCATCCCACGCGGACTAATAGATTGGGTGGTAATGTTAATTTGTGCGATAGATGCGTTTAAATATAACTCTATCGCGATAGCGAGAACGAAGCTTTATAACTGCTGCGAAATAGGTGCCAAAAAAGGCAACAAACCATACAACCCCAACCATATAAGCCAAACTATCGGGGACAATCAGTAACGTCAACTTCCAAGACATGCCTCCAACGACTATGCAAGCAATAAGAATAATACCTTTCCAGTACGTTGGCCATTCACCATATACAATTTCTGCTTGGCAACCACGGCAAACTGTTGCGCCGTGTGTGACGGTTTCACGGCAGTGAGGGCAAATCAAATCACTCATATTTCCCCTCCCTTGCTATACAAGCTAGGCTTATTGAATCAGTAATGAATTCATAGAGGTTACATTACGGCCGACATATAGTAGATGAAAAAAACGCCGAATATTCCAGACTAGCCCTACCGCTTTCCTCGCAGAACTTGGCTTAGAAGCCGATTAAAAATTCGCGAGGGGGGATGGATGCAAGGCGCACGGAACGCAGAAACCGGAATGTACCAAAGGTACATGAGGATTTCGAGTACCGCGCAACGCCGCATACGCCCTCCGCAGCAATTTTTACAGCTTATACCCCCGGTGCACCGCCACCACGCCACCGGTCAGGTTGAAATACTCGACGTGCTCCAGCCCTTCCTCTTCCATCATTTTCTTCAGATCTTCCTGCCCCGGGTGCATGCGGATCGATTCGGCGAGGTAGCGGTAGCTGTCGGCGTCGTTGGCGACGAGTTCGCCGATCTTCGGCAGCAGCTTGAACGAGTAGGCGTCGTAGAGCGGCTCGAGCGGCTTGGCGATTTTGGAGAATTCCAGCACGATGGCGCGTCCGCCCGGTTTGATCACGCGGTACATCTCGCGCAGCGCCGCATTCTTGTGCGTGACGTTGCGCAGGCCGAAGGCGTTGCTGACGCAGTCGAAATAATTGTCGGGGAACGGCAGGTGTTCGGCGTCGCATTGCGCGACCGGCGTGGCGATGCCGTCGTCGAGCACGCGGTCGCGACCGACGCGCAGCATCGCATTGTTGATGTCGGTGAGCACCACCTGCCCGCTGCTGCCGACCTTCTTCAGGAACAGCCGCGTCAAATCCGCCGAACCGCCCGCCACGTCCAGCACGCGCTGCCCCTCGCGCACGCCGCTGACGCCGACCGCAAAGCGTTTCCACAAACGGTGCAGCCCGGCCGACATCAGGTCGTTCATCACGTCGTATTTTCCGGCGACCGAGTTGAACACACCCGCGACGCGCCTGGCCTTTTCTTCCTCGGCGACGGTTTCAAAACCAAAGTGGGTTTCAGCCATTCTTATGCTCCCGCAATTCTGATTCGTGTTAAAAATATTAATGATTTTATAGCGTATCCCACTTGCTTGCCGCTGCTGTTGATGCATGAAATGCACATCCCCAATCAACCGGCCAGCAGCGCCTCCACCGCCGCGATGCCCGCATGGGTATCCGGGCGGCGGCTGCCGCTGAATTGCGCGTTCTTGGGTAGTACGACGAGATGGGTCTGCACACCGGATTCGCCGGTCAGCGTGTAGCTTGGCACGTTTTCGTCGCGCCCGGAGAAATGAACCCTCCATTCGCCGTCTTCGAAGGCGATGTTGCGCTTGAGAAGAAATAGCAATACGGCTTTTGCATCGTCGGAAAACAGCATCAGGTTGATGTCCGACTGCGCGCCTGCCGTGCCGTTCAGCACCGAACCGGTCAAGTAGGGATGAAATTCGGCCAGCAGGCGCATGGTGGCGAGCGCTTCTTCGCGCAGTTGGCGCAATATGCCCGGATGGCTTTCGTTCTGGAACAGGCTGCGGAAGCTGTGTAGCGCGACGTCGATTTCCTCGTTGCTGGGCAGGTGCTGGGTATCCGATGCGCCCAATTGCCGGGCGGCCTTGCGTTTGGCGAAAGCATGGTCGGTGATGCCGTCTTCGGCCATCAGCTTTGCGGCCTGGTGCGCCAGTTGCTCGCGCATCAGGTCGCGTTTGTATGCGTGATGCCTGGAAGTGTGTTCTTTGGACATGTCGGGGTCTGCCGGATGATTTTCAGAGCAGTTGATCCTTGAGGGCGTCTGCCGGCCTGGCTTCTTCGTTTGGCGCGTGAGGCATGGCCTGCTCGGAAGGGATATTCTCCTGATAAAAATACTCGATCAGCGGGCCGTTTGCATCGTGATACCCTTCCTCGTTGATGCGCATGGCAACCATGTTCTCCGGCATGGAGTAAATAGCTTGCGGCACATCCTTGAGCGCTTTTTCCATGTAACTCATCCATATCGGCAAGGCTGCGCCGCCGCCGGTTTCCTTGTCGCCCAGGCTGTGCGGCTGGTCGAAACCCATCCAGGCGATGCCGACCAGGGTAGGTTGAAAACCGCAGAACCATGCATCGACCGAGTCGCTGGTGGTACCGGTTTTGCCGGCCAGATCCTGGCGGCCGAGCTGCATGGCGCGGGTGGCGGTGCCGTACCTTACCACGTCCTGCATCATGCTGACCATGGTGAAGGCATTGCGCACGTCGATGGTCTGATCCGCACCCTCGCCCGCTACGGCTGGCTTGGCCTGGCTTAGCACATTGCCATGGGCGTCCTCGATGCGCTGGATGAAATAAGGGGTGACGCGAAAACCGCCGTTGGCGAAGACAGAATAGCCGGCCAGCATTTGCATTGGCGTGACTGAACCTGCTCCCAGCGCCATGGTCAGGTAAGGCGGGTTCTTGTCGGCATCGAAGCCGAACTTGGTCAGGTAGTCCTGTGCATATTGCGGCGTGATGGCTTGCAAAATGCGGATGGAAACCATGTTTTTAGACTTGGTCAGGCCTCGGCGCATGCGCATCGGACCGGCAAATTCATTATCGAAATTTTTCGGTTGCCAGGGCTCGCTGCCGGTTTGCTGGGCATCAAACATCAAGGGCGCGTCATTGATCACCGTGGCGGGCGTGAGCCCTTTTTCCAGCGCGGCGGAATAAATAAAAGGCTTCAGGCTCGAACCCGGCTGCCGCCAGGCTTGCGTGATGCGGTTGAACTGGTTGCGGCTGAAGTTGAAACCGCCGATCAACGCGTAGATGGCGCCATCGCGCGGATCCGCGGAAACAAAGGCAGCCTCCACTTGCGGCAGCTGGCTTATTTGCCAGATACCCTTCTCATCCTTCTGCAAGCGGATGATCGAGCCGGGATTGATGCGCTGGTTCAAGGCAACCTTGTCGCTTAACGCGCGTTGGGCAAAGCGCAAGGCTTCGCCGCTGACCACGGCAATTTCCCCGCCCTTGCAATAGGCGCGAATCAGCTTGGGTGATGCTTCCAGCACCACTGCGGGAATCAAGTCGTCGTTGTCGGCGGTCTCCTGCAGCCCTTCTTCCAGATATTCTTCGCCGCTGCCTTTTTTTAAATCGACAAAACCTTCCGGGCCGCGGTAGCCGTGGCGGCGGTCATATTCCAGCACGCCATTGCGGACGGCTTGATGTGCGGCAAGCTGGTCTTTTTGGCGAATGGTGGTGTAAACCTTAAGGCCTTGCGTGTAGGTATCTTCCTGGTATTTCTCATAAACGGCCAGGCGAACCATTTCCGAGATGTAGTCCGATTTGACGCCGAATTCCTGATTGCCGTGCCTGGCCACGATGGGTTGCTGTTGCGCGAGTTGAAGTTGCTTGTCATCGATGAAATGCAGTTCATGCATGCGGCGCAGCACGTAGAGTTGCCGCAGCTTGGCGCGCTTCGGGTTGACCACCGGATTGTACGAGGAAGGGGCCTTGGGCAGTCCGGCAAGCATGGCTGCCTCGGCAATAGTGACTTGGCTGAGAGGTTTGCCCAGGTAAACCAGGGCTGCCGCCGCAAAGCCGTAGGTGCGCTGGCCGAGATAAATCTGGTTGAAGTAGAGCTGCAGTATTTCATCCTTGCTCAGGTTATGCTCGATTTTGAAAGCGAGCAGCATTTCGTTGAATTTGCGCGTCATGGTTTTTTCCTTGGAAAGGAAAAAATTGCGTGCCACCTGCATGGTGATGGTGCTGGCGCCTTGTTTTGCGCCGCCGGAGGCAAAGTTGGAAATTGCCGCGCGCAGGACACCCACGTAATCCACGCCGCCATGCTCGTAGAACCGGTCATCTTCGGCGGCAAGAATGGCTTTTTTCATCACGTCGGGCACCTCGGAAATTTTGATCAGGGCGCGCCGCTCCTCGCCGAATTCGCCGAGCAGCACACCTTCGGCGCTGTAGACGCGCAGCGGAATCTTGGGGCGATAATCGGTAAGCGCTTCCAGCGAGGGCAATGCCGGATAGGCCAGCATAACCGCCAGGCCAAGCAATATCGCCGGAAGCAAAAGCAGTGTTAGCGCGGCAAAAACCGGGAGAAGCCAGCGGCGGGAAAGCATGTGCAGTTGTCCGAAATGAGATAATGATGGTATGGTGCGCGAAATTATATCGGCTCCGCGAATAAAATGACCCATTAAAAATAACTTTACATGGTTTATAGTTATTGCTAGGATTTAAACCACTTTATACGGAAAAGCTCTAAACGGCCTATGCCCAAAGTAAATTTTGACATCCCGCTGGACTTTCTGCAGACCAAGACTCCACCCCTGATAGGCGTGGATATCAGCGCATCCTCGGTCAAGATGGTCGAGCTGAGCGAACTGCCCAAAAAAGGCGGATACGTCGTAGAGCGCTACGCGATCGAGCCGCTCCCCAAAGATGCCATCACCGATGGCAATATCAATAATCTCGACGCCGTCGCGGATTGTCTTCAGCGCGCATGGAAGCGCCTGGGCAGCCGCATCAGGAATGTCAGCCTGGCGCTTCCCGCCGCGGCGGTGATTACAAAGAAAATCCTGTTGTCGGCCGGCATGCGCGAGGAAGAACTGGAATATCAGGTCGAGTCCGAGGCCAACCAGTACATCCCGTTTGCGCTGGAAGAGGTCAATCTGGACTTTCAGGTGGTTGGCCCTGCTCCAGGTAATCCGGAGGAAATCGAAGTGTTGCTGGCCGCTTCGCGCAAAGGCAATGTCGAAGACCGTGTTGCGGCCGCTCAGGCGGCAGGTTTACGGGTGCTGGTTGTTGATGTCGAGCCCTATGCGGCCGAGACGGCCTTCGAGCAGATACGCGCCCAATTGCCCGACGGCGCGGTAGATAAATGCGTCGCGCTGGTTGACATAGGCGCGAGCGTGATGAATGTCAATGTGCTGCGTAACGGGCAATCGGTTTATTCGAGGGATCAGCAGATCGGCGGCAACCAGTTGACCCAGCAGATTCAGGCGATGTTCGGTTTGTCCGCCGAAGAGGCCGAGTCGGCCAAGCGCAGCGGCGGATTGCCGGATAACTACGAGAGCGACGTCCTGTCGCCTTTCCGCGAGAGCGTCGTGATGGAAATTGCCCGTGCGCTGCAGTTCTTTTTCACATCGACGCAATACAACGAGGTGGATTACATCGTGCTGTCGGGAGGATGCGCGGTATTGCCCGGCATGGATGATGCGGTGGCGACGCGGACCCAGGTGAGCACCATGGTGGCCAATCCGTTCGCTCTGATGACGCTGTCGAGCCGCATCAAGCCGCGCCAGTTGCAGACTGACGCGCCATCCCTGATTGTTGCTTGCGGGCTGGCCATGCGGAGGTTCGACCCATCATGATACGCATAAACTTACTGCCGCATCGCGCCGAAAAGCGCCGCGCCCGCCAGATCCAGTTCGTCGCGCTGAGCGTGATTTCCGTGGCGCTGGGGGCATTGCTGGTCGGGTTTGTGCATGCCGCGATCAGCAGCCAAGTATCCTATCAGGAACGGCGCAACGAGTACCTGAAACAGGAGACGGCGATCCTGGACAAGCAAATCGAGGAAATCAAGAAACTTCGCGAACAAACGCAATCCTTGCTGGCGCGCAAGGATGCGGTTGAAAAGCTGCAAAGCGACCGTTCCGATGTGGTGCACCTGCTGGATCAGATGTTGCGTATCCTGCCGGATGGCGTGTATCTCAAGACGCTCAAGCAGACGGGCAGCAAAATCAATGTGAACGGTTACGCGCAGTCCAATGCGCGTATCTCCACATTGATGCGGGCGATCGAGGACTCACGCTGGCTGAATTCCCCATCCCTGGTGGAAATCCATGCATCCACCGCAGGCGGCGCGCGCGTGAGCGAGTTTGCGCTGACGTTCAATCTGACCAAGCAGAATAAAACGGAAAAAGCTGCCGTTAAACCTGCCGGCGCAAAGGGCCAAGTGCCATGATGAAGTTAGACGACCTGAAAAACCTGAACCCGAAGAACCCCGGGGCGTGGCCTTGGCCGGTAAAGATTATTACCTTTGGCGCCTTGTTCGTTGGCGTGGTTGCCGCCGGGGCGCTGCTTGACTGGCAGGATCAGTGGGAGAAACTGCAAGCCATCAAAAAAGAGGAAGAAAGCCTCAAGGAAACCTTCCTGAACAAGAAAAAGCAGGCGATCAATCTGGACCTGATCAAGAAACAGCTTACCGAAACCCAGGAATCCTTTGGCGCGCTGCTCAAGCAACTGCCGAGCAAGTCGGAAATGGACGCATTGCTGACGGACATCAATCAGGCGGGCCTGGGGCGAGGGCTGCAGTTCGAGTTATTTAAACCGGGCGCCGAAGTGGTGAGGGATGGCGCGTTTGCCGAACAGCCGATCACTATCAAGGTAACCGGAAATTATGATGATATCGGTAAATTCTCCAGCGATATTGCGATGCTGTCACGCATCGTCACGCTCAACGACATAGCGATAAATCCGGTCGCCGGCGGGTTGTCCATGGATGCCATCGCGAAGACATTCCGCTATCTGGATGAAGATGAGGCGGCTGCACAAAAGAAGGCCTCCGCCAAGCCGGCGGCAAAACCGGCAGCAGCACCGGCTCCGGCTAAACCGGGAGGGCATTAATGAAATTCATTCACCTCGTACTTGTTTCGTTATTGCTGGCGGGTTGTGGCGGAGAAGAATTTCAGGATCTGCGCGATTTCGTCAAGAACGCGGGGAAGGATATGCGCGGCAAGATCCCGCCGCCGCCGGAGGTAATGCCGTACGAGCCTTTTGCCTATAATAACGAGGCCAACTTGCCCGATCCTTTCAAGCTGCGCAAGCCGAAACCGAGCCCCGGCAGCCGCTCCGGAATAAATCAGCCGGATCCGGATCGCCCCAAGGAGGCTTTGGAAGAGTTCCCGCTCGAAGGCCTGCGGATGGTCGGATATCTGCACCGGAATAAGATTGGCTATGCGGTGATTCGCGCTCCGGATGGCAAACTGCACCGGGTTAAAGCCGGTAATTATGTCGGCTTGAACTTCGGTTTGATACAGGAAGTGACCGACACGGAGACGAAAATCAAGGAAATGGTGCAAGACAGCACCGGCGACTGGACCGAGCGCATGAGCAGCTTGCAATTGGTGGAATAATGACGGGGTGCGGCAATCGCTTTGTGGCAGGCTGGCAGCGCAGTATCTGCAAGTTATTAATGTTTGATCCCGGCTATGCCGGTTTAGGAGCAAGATAATGAAACGACTTAATTCCATTTTTCATAGCGTAATGCAAATGCTGGGCCTGTTCATCGCATTCGGCCTGTGCGCCGCACAGGCGCAGGCCGATGCGCAGAACAGTATTACCGCGCTGAAAGCCAGCAGCACCGGTGACGGAACGACAGTCATCAGGGTCGAGATGGCGCAGCCGCTGGCCGCCGTGCCGGTCGGTTTTACGATCAATACCCCGCCGCGTATCGCGCTGGATTTTCCCAATACCGCGAACGGACTGGGAAAATCTGCCCAGGATTTCAGCGAAGGCGATTTGCGCAGCGCCAATATCGTGCAGGCCGGCAACCGCACCCGCGTGGTGATCAACCTCAATCAGATGCTCACCTATGAAACCAGAATCGACGGTAACAACCTGTTGATCACTTTGCAGGGCAAAGCGGCGGATCGGGCTGCGTCCGGCAGCACGTCACGGTTCGCCGAAGCCGGGCAGGGTGCGCAAAAGCACACCTTGCGCGATATCGATTTCCGGCGCGGCAAGAACGGCGAAGGGCGCATCCAGGTCGACCTTTCCGATCCCGGCATCGGCATCGACATCCGCCAGCAGGGCACGGCGCTGATCGTCGATTTCCTTAAAACCAGCCTGCCGCGCAATTTGCAGCGCAAACTGGATGTGACCGATTTTGCAACCCCGGTGCAGGGCGTGGATACCTTTACGCAGGGCGACAACGTTCATATGGTGATCGAACCCAGGGGTTTATGGGAACATGCCGCTTATCAGACCGACAATAAATTCATCGTCGAAGTGAAGCCGTTGGCAGAAGATCCCAACAAACTGGTCAAGGGCACTCAAATTGGCTATGCGGGTGAAAAACTGACCCTCAACTTCCAGAAAATCGATGTTCGCGAGGCATTGAATGTGATCGCCGATTTTACCGAGCTGAACATGGTGATCAGCGATACGGTGAGCGGCAATCTCACCCTGCGCCTGAAAGATGTGCCGTGGGACCAGGCGCTGGACATCATCTTGCAGAGCCGTGGATTGGATATGCGCAAGAACGGCAATGTCATTCAGGTTGCGCCCCGTGAAGAGATCGCCGCCAAGGAAAAAATAAATCTTGCCGCGCGCCAGGAGATTTCCGAAATGGAAGCATTGCGCACCGAGAGCTTCCAGCTCAGCTACCAAACAGTAGCCGAGGTGATCAAATTGCTGAAAGACAAGGATCAGCCCATCCTGTCGAAACGGGGAAGCGCTGTACCCGATCCCCGCACCGGCACAATATTTGTTCATGATACCCCCACAAGCCTTGAGGAAGTGCGCAAAATAATCAAGCAAGTCGATGTGCCGGTGCGGCAGGTGCTGATCGAAGCGCGTTTTGTTTCGGCGGGCGATTCGTTTAACCGCACCCTGGGCGGAAAATTGAGCTATAGCGGCCCGCCGTCGGTCCGGGTGCAGGCGACGCCATTGGCTCCGGTTCACCCAATGCGTCGCGGGCACTCCTCCAGCCCAATGTGAACCTGCCTGGCGCAACCAGCGGAATGGGCGGGTTGACGCTGTCGTTGTTCAACCCGCAGGCAACCAAGATATTGACATTGGAATTGAATGCATCGGAACTGGATGGCAAAACCAAAAATATTGCCAGCCCGCGTGTGGTGACCAAGGATAAGATTGCGGCCACCATCTCTGCCGGTACGCAAATCCCTTACCAGCAGGCCACAAGCAGCGGCGCTACCAATGTCGCATTCAAAGATGCGGCACTGAGCCTCACCGTGACCCCGCAAATTACGCCAGACGACCATATCAACATGCAGGTGACGGCCAATCAAGACACCGTGGGGACAATTTACGGCGGTGTGCCGAGCATCAATACCAAAAAAGTAAACACGGAAGTACTGGTTGAAAATGGCGGCACCGTCGTGATCGGCGGCGTCTTCACCCAGGATCTTTCCGATTCCACCCAGAAGGTTCCGTTGCTGGGGGATGTGCCCGTTGTCGGCTGGCTGTTCAAGAATAACGTCAGGAGCGATTCAAAGTCGGAGTTACTGATTTTTATTACTCCCAAAATCATGAAAGACGAGATAAACTTGCGCTGAGATAACAGATCGACTCACTGAAAGGCGCTTGTGGACCGGGTTATGCGGCAGGCGCTTATTCAACCCGCAAGAATTAAAGTATGTTCAAAAAAGATTTATTGAGAATTGCTTATTGCAGGATCGTCATTAATTGTGCGGATAGCGCGAATTGGGAGGCTTAAGTGTTGAATCTTTTCTTCAGTAAAAAAATTACCGGATTCTCGTTATCGCTCTTGCTGGCGGCGTCGGTTGCGCTGCTTGCGGGTTGCGGCGGCGGAGGCGCTGCAGCAGGGGCGGCCACCGCCGCGCCAAGCATTACCGTCGTGCTTACCAACAGTGCCGGTGCGACGATAACAACCATTTCCAGTGACGCCCCGGGGATTGTGAAGGCAACCGTGAAAGACAGCGCAGGCGCCGGGATTGCCGGCCTGGTCGTGACGTTCAGCACCGATGCAACCTTGGCGACGGCTGCTCCGGCCTCTGCGCTGACCGATGCCAATGGCGTTGCCACCGTCGCCCTGAGCGCCGCAAGCCTGAATGCTGCCGGAGCCGCCACTATCACTGCTACCAGCAAGGTTGGCACATCGGCTACGGCAATAACCGGATCAACAAATTACTCCGTAAAATCCACGTTCGTGTCAAGCGTATCAAGCATAACCGTCGCGATGACCAATAGTGCCGGCGCGGCGGTAACCTCCATTTCCAGCGGTGCGCCGGCGATAGTGAAGGCAACCGTGAAAGATACTGCCGGTGCCGGTGTCGCTAATGCAATCGTGACATTCAGCACGGACGCAACTTTGGCGACAATTGCTCCGGCCTCCAAGACGGCGCTGACTGATGCCAATGGCATTGCCACCATCACCCTGAGCGCCGCCAGCCTGACCGCCGCAGGTGCAACCACTATCACTGCGACCACCCAGGTCGGCACTGCGGCGATAACCGGCTCAAAAGGCTATTCCGTCGGTGCCGCATCCGTCGCAATTACGCCACCCGCCTTCGGCCTGGCTTCGCTCTCGGCTTTTGGCACCACCAGTGTCTCGGTTACCGTATCCAGCAACGGGGCGCCCGTAACCACGCCCCAAACCGTCAGTTTTACCTCTCCCTGCGCCAGCAGCGGCAAGGCGGTGCTGACACCCAGCGTGGCGACGGTGAATGGCATCGCAACCGCTTCCTACCGCGACAACGGTTGCGCGGGTTCCGACACGGTCACCGCTTCGATAACCGGGATAGCTTCTTCCTCGGCAACACTGAACGTCACGGCGCCAGCGACAGGCTCCATCCAGTTTGTTTCAGCCACACCCACCCTGATTACCCTGAAGGGGATGGGAGGCGCCGGTATGCAGGAATCTTCCCAAGTCGTTTTCAAGGTGGTGGATACCGCCGGCAACCCGATAGGCGGGAAGACGGTTAATTTTTCGTTGAGCACCGCAGTGGGGGGGATTGCGCTTGCTACGGCAACCGCGATTTCCGATCCCACCACGGGACAGGTTGTGGTAGGCATCAATGCGGGCACGGTGAGTACGCCGGTGAGGGTGATAGCCAGCACCTGCTCCAGCAATACCAGCCCCTGTAGCGGCACCTTGCTGAGCACCCAGTCGGATTTATTGACCATTTCTACCGGCATTCCCGATCAGCAAAACTTTTCGCTGAGCGCGACAACACTAAACATTGAAGGCTGGAATTATGACGGCACCTCAACTACGCTAACCGTCCGGGTGGCCGACCATTTCAACAATCCGGTGCCGGATGGCACAGTGGTCAATTTTGTCGCCGAGGGCGGCAAAATAAATTCAACTTGCAGCACTACAGGTTTTTCATCGCCGCCTCCCGGGGTGCCGGGAGACAATGTTACCGAAGCAGGCAAATGCAGCGTTTTACTGGTGAGCCAGGCGTTGAGACCGAACAACGGGCGGCTGACAGTGCTGGCGTATGCCGTGGGCGAAGAAGGCTTTACCGACCTGAATGGAAACGGCAAGGCCGATAACCCAACGGAGATGATCGATGCCAACGGCAGCTCGACCGATATGCCGGAGGCCTTTGTCGATTACAACGAAAATGGCATACGCGATGCTAACGAGCCGTTCATCGATTTCAATCAGGATGGCGTTTATAACAGTCCGGATGCCAAATACAACGGCGTGTTATGCGATGCAAATGTGGCGCCGGGAAGCTCCGCCACGGCGTGCAACGCGCAGAAGCACACCCATGTTCGCATACAGATGCCGATTGTGTTCTCCGGCTCCGATGCCGTCATCACCATCAACCCCACGCAATTCAATCCCAATAGCAACCCGATTTATTTGCCCGCCTGCTATGCGGGATCGGGTGGGTCAGGAGCACCGGGAGCGCCATTGACATTTACCGTCACGGTGGTTGACCTGCACGGCAATGCCATGCCGGCGGGCACGGTAATAGATTTCTCTTCAGATAATGGCACCATTACCTCCGCTGCCAGCTACATTGTACCGAGCACCAGCGGCTGCCGTCCCGCTTCTGCCTATGCCGGCGGTTCTGCCGGTTGCCCTGCATCGGCGGCATCGTCGACATTCGGCAACATTTCGGTCACCATGAAGAGCGATGCTACCTGGACTTCCGGAACCCCTGGCGTACCGGCTGGTTTTTCTCCGCCAACCCCTGCGGTGGCGGCGACAGCGGACACATGTAAAAACACGAACGCCAACGGTACGTTTACAGTAAAAGTGACTACGCCGAACAAGGTTATTACCACTCTTTCACAGAGTGTTTCCGATTAGCGGATAACCAGAGGCTTGCAGGCCTGGTTCAGGTGTGAATAACAAGGGCACCCTCACGGCTGCCCTTGTTTGCTTGGTGGGCCGCAGGCGTGGCGGGGTATGAAACCTGCCGAAATAGGCACTGAGTTTGAATGGTGTATTTGGTTCTTTGCCGAGAGTTGGAAGGGGCACTGGAGGATGGACATCGGCAAGTATCAGCCGCATGGCGGACAGGCTTGCCGGGAACTCTCCCGCCCGCTGGCGGAACGCCGATGAAAAATCAGGCGGCAGAGCAAGTAAGTTGACAAGCGATTTATGAAAGGTTATCGTTAAATTTCAGTGCCGTGGAGGGGTGCTTGCGCGAAAGCGCTGGCTCGGCAGAACGGCGGCGGCAAGCATCACGGCGCCGATAAGAATAAAGACCTGCCCGCATAATGCTGCCGAAGAATATCGCGGCAAGGCCGATACCGGGGCGAGCGCACCACAGCCGGCGAAGACCGGGCCGAGCTTTCCGGCCGTGCTTACAGATGGCCACTAAGAATACGAAATACACGAGTTCGACAATATCCATGATTCTGATGTGACCGGAAGCATGGTGAGCCGGATTTTTGCGCAGCAGGAATTCAGGGTTTGACAAGAAATCGCCTAATTGGGGAGATTCAAGATGCAAATGAAACATCAGGCACGCGCCAATATCCTGGCCGGCGTTATGGCCGCCGCAATGATCCTTTCCTGCCCGACGACGACGTTTGCCGGCGATAAAGACGATGACGACGGCAAGGGCAGCAAGGGGAGGGTAGAGGAGAAGTTCGATGCAGAAGCGGCCGTGTCGCTCGCGAACAAGGATAACTGCTGGAAGTGCCATCATCTGAGCAAGAAAAAAGAGGGGCCTTCGTATCAAGCCGTTGCCGAAAAATACCGGGGCAAAAAAGAAGCCGTAGACAAGCTGACCAAGCACATCACCCTCGGCAAAGACGTGATCAAGCTTTCCGACGGCCATGAGGAATTGCACAAATTCGACCAGAAACGCCCCCCCGAGCAGATCAGAAATCTGATTTTGTATATTCTTGCCCAGTAATGGATATGCCCGAACGGGCCGTTAGCGCCTTTGCAGCATCAAAGACGGAATAGTAGAAAAACAATGAAAACCTTAAGAAAAATTTTAACCCTGTGCGCGTTCATCGCTAGCGCCGGCTGGGCTCCGGCTTCGCTGGGCGCGGCTCCTCTGCCCCCGAACGCAGACCTGCCCCCGTTCAATGACAAGACATGTACCCGGTGCCACGACGACGGTGAAATGAAACCGATCTGGTCCATCTATCAGAAAAGGCATGGCGACAGGGCGGATCCCCATGCCCCCAACTGCCAATCGTGCCACGGCGGGAGCAAAAGGCACCTGTATGGCGATCCTGACCCCAAGGTCAAGGGCAAGCAATCGCCTGAAGTCGTATTCGGAACCCGTGTGAACCCCGACGGTTTCCCGAAGAGCGAATTGGATAAGCAGAGTGCGTCGTGCCTTGCCTGTCACGGGAAAGATGCGAACCGCACATACTGGGAGGGAAGCACGCACCAGAGCCGCGGCCTGGCATGCGTCTCGTGCCACGAAATCCACACCATGAACAGCGATAGGGTGCGCGACAAACGCACTCAGGCCGAAGTTTGCTTTAACTGCCATAAAGAGCAGCGCGGGCAAATCAACCGCCCTTCCCATCACCCGATCCCCGAAGCCAAGATGGGATGTTCCGATTGCCATAATCCGCATGGTTCGGCCGGGCCGAAACTCATGAAGCGCAACAGCGTAAACGAAACCTGTTACACCTGCCACATGGAGAAGCGCGGGCCGTTCGTGCACAACCACGAGCCGGTAACCGACGACTGCGCGAACTGCCACAATCCGCATGGCACCACCGCAGAAAGCATGCTGAAGATACGGCCGCCGTTCCTGTGCCAGACTTGCCACACGCCGCACGGCGCGGTGCAGCCTGTGCTGGCCGGCCAAGCTGGGGCGCCCAATGCGGTTGGCTACGGAAACGGCGCCGCCGTCACGCAGGGCAGGGCTTGCCTGAACTGCCATACCATGGTGCATGGCAGCAACAACCCGGGTTTGACCGACCCGAGGAATTCGCAGTTCTTCTTCCGCTGAGATAACGGGACGAAATGATCATGAAAACACCCAAACGGCAAACCGGTTTCAGCAAGAAACTCCTGGTTCTCTCCCTGCTCGCGGCCATCGGATCGGCACAAGCCGCCGACGATGAGGAGGATGATCCCGTCGAACGGCTCACCATTCCGGAAAGTTCAGTCAGCGTCGGGCTGGCTGCCACCGGCGGCGACAGCAAGGACAGGGCGATCATCACCCAGTACAACGGCTTGCGCAGAAACGATGCCAATCTTCTGCTCGATTTCGATGTCGTCAAGCTCGATAAAGACACGGGGACATGGATGGAGGCTTACGGCAGAAATCTTGGCCTCGACAACCGTGAATTCAAGGCCGAGTATGAGAAACAGGGCGATTTTGAAGTTGACGCCACATACAGCGAACTGGTCCGCCGGGATATCCGCACCATCAACACCGGCCTGCTGAATGCCGGGACGGTCGCGCCGACCGTGGTGAGCCTGGCTACCCCCGGAACCGGGACTGACCTGAACCTGGATATCAAACGCAAGATGTTCAACTTCTACGCCGAGAAATGGCTTGCCCCGAATCTCCTGTTCGATATAAATTTCAGGAACGAAGACAAGGACGGGGCG
The DNA here is from genome assembly GCA_963828205.1 of uncultured beta proteobacterium. GTDB lineage: Bacteria > Pseudomonadota > Gammaproteobacteria > Burkholderiales > Gallionellaceae > Gallionella. The sequence goes on along the minus strand of CAWHDU010000003.1, from coordinate 383,045 downwards.
CGCCTGTCCGGCATAGGCATCATGTGCAGTACGGGCGGTAACTTCTCGGCGGCAAGCCGCTTCGTTTGCGGCAACACCGGGGCGATGCTGATGTTGCCCGAACCGATCGACTCCAATACCAGACAGCTCGACGCCAAGCTGAATTTTTCGGGTAAAAACTTCCTGCTGACCGGCGGCTATTACGGTTCGTATTACACCAATGCCAACGGATCGTTGAATCCGTCGGTGTCCGGCAACTTGTGGAATCCGAATGGCACACCTCTCGTTCCCGGAGCGGGCGTCAACACCTTGGGAAATTATCTGGCGCAACCCGTGGCACTGCCGCCCGACAACGAGGCGCACCAGTTTTTTGTCTCCGGCAACTACGCCTTCACGCCGGCGGCCCGCGCAACCTTCAAGTACGCACATACCCACGCCACGCAGAATGACAGTTTTGCCGGCATGGGGCTGACGGGCGCCCCGGCCGGTATCGTCAGCCTCGGCGGGGTCGTGGATAGCGACCTTGCCCAGTTGGGCGTGACGGCGAAACCGGTGGAGAAGCTGTCCGTGCTCGCCAGCCTGCGTTATGAAGACAGGCAGGATAAAACCCCGCTTGCCTTATACAGCGCGGGCGCTACAGGCATAACGTACACGAATAATTTGAATTCGTCGAAGAAAGTCAACGGCAAACTGGAAGCGAGCTATCAGTTGCCGGACAACTATCGGGCGACCTTCGGGGTCGATTACGCGTCGGTGAATCGCGACCGTCCCGTCGATACCTCCAATATCCCGGATCTTGGCCTTGCTCTTTCCGCCTTGCGCGAGGAAACGCGGGAACTGGGTTACCGGGCCGAGCTGCGGCGCACCATGTCCGAAACGCTCAATGGCACCGTCAGTTACGGGCAAAGCCGTCGCGACGGAGGGAACTGGCTGCAACTTGTTCCGGGCACTCCGTCCGTCCCGGATGCCGCCATCTACAAGGCTACCGGCACGTTCCCGATGACGCTGATGGATCGCGAGCGCGACAAGCTGAAGTTGTCGCTGGGCTGGCTGCCGACCGAAGACCTGTCGCTGCAATTCATGGTCGAAGACGGCAAGGATAAATACACGGCACCGGCCGAAAAAGGTTTGCGCGATACCGGCGTGAGGTCCTATGGCGTGGATGCGGCACTGGCACTGTCCGAAAAATGGAAGCTGACCGGCTACGTGAACCGCAACAATCAGACCCTGCATATAAACCACTCCGTTGGTTATATGGCCGAGCTGGAAAACGTCAATACAAGCTTGGGCATCGGCGTGACCGGCAAGCCATCCGGCAAGCTGGAGGTAGGCGGAGACCTGTCACACCTGAACGACAGCAATCGCTACAACCAGAGCATGAGCTCGGGCGCAGCGCCGGTTGGAGGGGGGTTGCCGGATGCCACGTACCGCATGACCAGCCTGAAACTTTTCGGCAAATATGCGCTGCAAAAAAACGCCGATATCCGCGTCGACCTTGTGCATCAGAGCGCGAAGCTCGACGAATGGAGCTGGGGGTACAACGGCATACCCTTTGCCTATTCCGACAACACGACCGTATCGATGCAGCAAAACCAGAACGTGACTTATCTTGGGGCAAGGTATATTTACAAATTCAGGTAATCAAGTTATGTTGCAAACCGTTTCTTGTAATCCGGTAGCCGGCATTCCCGCCTCGCCGAAGGGCGGGGAAAAAATGGTATATTGTCAAAATGGGCTATTTGAAATAGAATCAAAAAAATAGAAGAAAAAACTTTTAAGCAGGCAACTCAAAATTATCAGGCAACACAACAGCAGGTAGCAGCAAGGTCAATTTGGGGGGACTCTAATAAATTCAGATTTCGTCATTCCGGCGAAGGCCGGAATCCGGTTTTCAGTACGCTGGACACCGGCTTTCGCCGGTGTGACGGGTTGTTTGGATGTCCGTTTCCTGATGGCCGGGTCGAAGCAATTTGGGCGTTTTTATTCGCGTTTCTTTGGTTTAATTTCGCAGTTGCAATTTTGAAAGGGAGGAAAATAATGAAATCCATGTTTATTCGACTGGGTCTTTTGGCCCTGTTTATCGCTGCGCTGGCAGGGTGTAGCGGAGGCGATGACGGCGCTCCGGGCGCTACGGGCGCGACGGGCGCTACGGGCGCGACGGGCGCGACGGGCGCGACGGGCGCTACGGGCGCTACGGGCGCAACCGGCCCGGCAGGCACCGCCTCCGGGTTTGCGGTCACCGACGTTCACGGCGCCGCAAAGTCCACCGAAGCCACAATGGGGCCGAACAATCCGGCTAACCCGTGGATAACCATTACGGCAGCCTCCGTCAATGCCAGCGGCAAGCTGGCGGTGGATTTCAAGGTGACGGCGGATTCCGCCGGCAAAACGCCCTTCACGACGGCGATACCCGCGGCGGCTTTAAGGTTTTCGATAGCCGCGCTCCGCCCGGGCGATAGCGCCGGCGATTCGGCCTACTGGGTGAACTACGTCAACCTGTCCAAGACCAGCAAGGGCGACCCCGGGCAGAACCCTGCCACTTACAAGATGAACCAGCCGCAGCAGGAGCTTGCAACAGCCGGCACGCTGACGGACAAGGGCAACGGCACCTACAGCTACGTGAGCGCGCAGGTGCTGACCACCGGCATAGACATCTCCGCCAACAATACCGATGTTGCGATGCTGCCGAACGGCGGCAAGTATCCGTACAACGCCGCCCTGACGCACCGCGTCGGGATAGAGGTACGCCCCCCTGCTCCGGCGACGACAATTGGCACGAGTGCCGCCACGATGGGCGCCAACAATGGAATCCTGGATTTTGTGCCGAATGGCGGGGCGCTCGTTACCCGCGAAGTGGTGAATATCGCCAACTGCAACGACGGTTGCCACAAGACGCTCGGAACGCATGGTGGACCACGCCTTGATGTCAAGCTGTGCGTGACCTGCCACAACCCGACCAACGGCGACCCCGAGAGCGGCAATAACCTCGACCTCAAGGTGATGGCGCACAAGATACACAACGCAAGAAACCTGCCGAGCGTCAAGTTCGATATGGCCGGCGAATTGAACAGCCTGTACAAGACCGATCCCGGGGGCGCCGTAAAAGGGAAGCCTTATGTGATATGGGGTTACAACAACACCAAGTTTGACTTCTCCGAGGTGTTGATCCCGTCCAACCCCGCCAACTGCGTGATGTGCCACAAGAATGCGGTGGACGCCGACAACTGGAAGACCAAGCCCACCAAAGAGGCATGCGGTTCATGCCATGACGGCATCAACTTCGCGACCGGGCTGGGCACCCGCATGTGGTTCCCGAACAGCAAGATATTGATGGCGGTCAACAGGACAGACCTGACAGGATTCGCCGCCGAAATAGCGGCAGGACACAAGGGCGGGGCGCAATCCAGCAACCAGGCCTGCAGCTTCTGCCATACATCGTCTGGCACCCAGGCATCGGCCGATGCATCACCGGCTCCGGTGCCGGCCGCCCACGGCGACTTCACCAGCGGATGGTCGAAGATGGCGACTGATTTCATCATTGACCTGACCTTGGACACCCCGTCGCGTGGCTATTACATTGCTGGGGAAAAACCGGTCGTGACCTTGGTGCTGAAGGATGCCGTTACCGGCACCGCGATCGATCACACCAAGATCAGCGATGCGGCCACTTCCGACTTCGGCGGGGGCGAATTTGGCCCTGTATGGTTTGGGCACCGCCACCCTCCCCGCCGGCAGCCTCGACCCCGCTGCCGCCACGATGGCGCAGAAGACCAACACATCGGTGGGCGGAACGCTCAACCTCTACGTGAGCGGCCCGCGCGCGAAAAAGGTGCCTGTCCTGACAACCGCTTCGAATAACAGGACTTTCTTCTCGGTGGGCACAGGGAACATAAATGGCAGCAATTACGCCGTCGACCTGAGGGCCAGGGACAATACGACTTCAGTCAGCGCGTCCAGTGCCGCCCAGCTCGCCACCTCCGCAAGCATCACGCCCTCCAGCTCCCCGCTCATTGGGGTTTACTGGAACAAGTCGGCCCAGGACGATCTCGGGGTTCTTTACCTGCCCGCCAATGCCTTGGCAGCGTCGGCTGTGCCGGTAGCGACCGCTGCGACCACGACCAAGGTCACGGGCGTCGTCTCCAGAACCGATGCGGCGAAGTTGCAGTACCAGTTGGCTACGATACCTGCGAACATGGCGGCGGGAACCTACGTCGTCTTTATCCAGGCGACGAAGAAGAGCGTTGCCGGCGTTGTACCCAAGGCGATGAGCATGGCGCTCAAGACCTTCAATGTTGGTCAGCCCAACGAAGAGAAGAGGATTGCCTTCGGTTGCCCGGATTGCCACTCGACCAACGTGTGGCATGACAACGCCGTCAACGGCGCCAACGGCAACCACCCCGCAAGGTTCGACCCGGACTATTGCGCAAGCTGCCACGACTACGATGCTCCGGTTGCGCCGGTAGCCAACGGTGCGGCAGCTAACAGCTTGGGCGGCCAATCATGGAAGGTTACCCATGACAGCGCCGGCAACGAGGTCTATGCGCTGGTCAACGGAACCGGAACCTTCCCTGCCGGAAGCGGCCAGGCTTGGGTGGGCGGCGGGAACAAGTTCGGCTACGGCACGACGCCGATCTCGAGGCGCGTCCACGGCGTACATGCGTCGGGCATCGTGCGTACCAAGGATGGCAGCCCCATGATCAATTACCCCTATGAGATATATCCTGGGGAAAATGTCTCCATCACTTTCCCGCAGGACGTCAAGAATTGCGAGAAGTGCCATACCAGCGCCACGAGCGGCACATGGAAAACCAAGCCCGGCCGCCTGGCATGTCTTGGCTGCCATGACTCGGATGCCGCTTATGCGCATGCGGCGATAATGACGCTGGACTCCACGCCGGCCATCGGAACCACCGCTCTGGTCACCGGAACGACCGCTGCCACCGCGCCTACATCGGGTCCTTTCAGCAGCGACGAAGTCGAGTCATGTCCGGTATGCCATGCTTCCAAATAGCGGCAGAAGTTAGCTGAACTGATTGCAAGCAGTTAAGGGCGTATCCCGAAAGGGATACGCCCTTTTTTCGCCCGCTATTGATCCGGCCGGCAAACCGTATTGCCGTCATGCCGGCGAAGGCCGGTATCCAGTAGCGCGCAAGGCACACAGGTATTTGTTTTTGCCGGGTTCCGGATCGAGTCAGGAATGACGAAGCCCATAGCGTTTGTTTGCCGGATCAATAATCCCGGAAACCTCAATCGGACGAGGTGGAGTATGCGGCGCACACAAAAAATCAAGTTCCGCCATTCCGGCGATACAGCATTAGCCCGCGCAGGGCGCCTTCCATGGCGGCATGCGGTTGTCGCAAATAAACCTTTTTGCATTTTGCTAAAAAAGTGGAAAAAAGCTGAAAAAGCTATTGCCAAGTCAATAGCTGTCGTAGTAGTCTGAGCATAATGCTAAGAAGATGGTAGGTAAAAGCAGGTGCGGTGCTAAATTCTCAGGCAAGGTTATAAGTAAACAGAGATATTCCAAATATCCGGACTTTCTTGCTTAATTTCACAATTGCAATCTTTAGAGGGAGTAAAAAATGAAATCGATGTTCATTCGACTGGGTATTTTTGCCCTGTTTATCGCTGCACTGGCAGGGTGTAGCGGAGGCGATGACGGCGCTCCGGGCGCTACGGGCGCTACGGGCGCAACGGGCGCAACGGGCGCAACGGGCGCGCAAGGCCCGGCAGGTCCGGCAGCCGGAAACAACGCCGCTGCCATGACGCCCGCGCAGTGGGCAAGCAGCCAGTTCACCGGCACGGTCACCGGCGTCACCGTCGGCGCCGACGGCAAACCGGTCGTCAGCTTCAAGGTGACCGATGCCGCCGGTAACCCGGTCACGGGTCTCGGCAACACTTCCCAGGCCGCGAATGCGGTCGCCCCGAGTTTAACCAATCTGTCCTTCGCGATCGCCAAGCTGGTGCCCCGCACCGACAACAGCCCGAGCACATGGGTCAGCTACATCGTGACCTCGATGCCGGCAAAATGCTTGGCGACCACCACCGGCTACACCGCGGCGACAGGCTGCGTGGTGGCGGGGTATCCCAACACTCCCTTGAACGGCACGCTGCCCGTTACTCCCGGCAAACCTACCACCGACAACACCGGCACGCTGGTGGACAACGGCGACGGCACCTACAAATACACGTTCTACCGCAGCATCACCGCGGCCAAGAGCACGGTTGACGGCTTGGCGGCCAATGCTTTAACGGCCAGCGCCAACAACAAGGTCGCGGATCTGGGCGACCTGACCTACGTTGCGACCGCGACCCACCGCGTGGGGATCCATATTTCCGGAAATGCGCGCGGCACCGGCACCAACACGGCCGATGCCGTCCAGGTAATCCCCGCCGTGGCGATCAAGACCCCGGCAAACGTTTTCTATGACTTCGTTCCCGCGACCGGGGCGGCAGTCGCCATGACCGAAACCGATGGCGCCAAACAGCGCAATATCGTCGATGTCAGGAACTGCTTCACCTGCCACGCCAAGTTCACCTTCCACGGCGGCGTCGCCCTGACCGGTGTCGGCGGCGCGCGTCAGGACACGAGAATGTGTGTGCTTTGCCATACCGATCAGCGCAAGTATAGCGTTGTGGAAATGGCCAAGTCGGATAGCGTCACTTTCACTCAGGCCGTATCGTCGTCGGGTGCGATCTCGACTACGGACAGGCTGAACGGCAACTCGATCAAGAATCTCCCCGTCTGGATCCACAAGATCCACATGGGCAATCGCCTGGTGCTGCAGGACTACGCTCCCAACAGCATTCTGCTCAACGAGATCGGGTTCCCGCAGGACGTGAGGAACTGCACCAAGTGCCACTCCGACAATGACGGCGCGACCGGCGGCAACACCGTGCCCCAGGCAGACAACTGGAAGAACGTGCCGAGCCGGCTCGCCTGCGGTTCGTGCCATGACGGCATCGACTTCGCGACGGGCACGGGCTATTCCGTGAAGCAGTGGAGGGCGGCAAGAGCGTCGCTGGTTGCAAACACGGCGACGGCTATGAACGATTATCCGTTTACAGCCGCCAAAGTGAAAGCCAAGCTGCTTGCAATGACGCCGACCGGCCACATGGGCGGCGCGCATGCTTCCGATGCCGCTTGTACGCTGTGCCACACCGCCGCAGTCGTCGCGACCCAGCATACTCCGGTCACCAGGCCGACGGCGAGTGCGGACGCAGCCGCCTATTATGCCCCGACCGCGACCAACCTGCCGGCCGGCGCCAAGCAGATCACCTATGTCCTGAACAGCGTGACGCTGAACGCGACCCGCAACCCGGTCTTCAAGTTCAAGTTCCAGGCCGATGGCGCAGATGTCGTCTTCAATACACCGGGCGCCACGGCGAATCTGATGAACGGCTTCACCGGGACGAAGCCCCTTTACGTGACTTTCTCCGTGCCGCGTGATGGCATCGCGGCCCTGGCCGACTGGGTTGCCAACGTGAGCGCCGACCTTCTCACTGTCTTCAGGGGGACGGCGGTCGGCGGCGGGGCGGGCACACTCTCGGCCACGCCGGATTCGAGCGGCTACTACACGCTCACGTTGACCGGCGCGGTAATTCCCGCGAACGCCACCAACATGACCGGCTGGATCGGACCTGGCGGCCTCTTGCCCAGACCGATGTGCCTGGCATAACCGCGCTCAACGTGACGGCGGATGCCGTGTCGGTGGTTGTGACCGTGACTGCGCCTGCCACCAACTTCGCGCGCCGCACGATCGTCGAGAAGGACCGCTGCAACAACTGCCACAACAGGCTGGGCGTGTTCGGCATGAAGACGTTCCATAGCGGCCAGATGAACAATCCTCAAGTCTGCGCGATGTGCCACAAACCGGACCAGTCTTCCGGCGGATGGTCGGCGGGTTCCGTCGCCCATGTCCACGGGATACATGGCGCGGCGAAGCGGACCGTGCCCCTCACCTGGCATACCGCCACCGGCATCGCCGACGAGATCGGTAATGCGGATGCTTGGCAGGAGGTCGCCTACCCCGGCATCCTGAGAAACTGCCTGCAGTGCCACCTGCCCAATACGGTCAACTTCGGCACCGGTACGGCCACGAACAACAGCAACGCCAAGTGGGCGTACGAGAATGGCAACGTGCCGTATTACACCGTCGGCCAGAACAAGTATTTCACTGCGGGAACCTACACGGGCTGGGCAGTCAGCGGCGTCGGAGCCACGGGTACTTGCGCGCCGGCCGCGTCGGCCACGACCGTGCTACCCATGACGGAGGCGACGTATTCGCCCTACGTCTCGAAGGGGCCGTTTGCGACGACCACCGATTACGGCGCGGGCTACGCCTATAACTTCGCCACCGTACCGTCAGGCTGGGCGGCGACAGCAGCCGCGAACAATTCATCTGGCCCGGAAGGCAGGGTAAGCTGTACGCAGAGCGGTGTCGTGTTGCCGATGCTGGCACCGGGTCAGACTCGCGAAGCTGCGGGCACGACGCTGGTGAACTCGCCGATCACGAACGCCTGTTTCGCTTGCCATACCGCCGATGTGGCGACGAACCACATGAAGGCCAATGGCGGCGTCCTTTACAAGGCGCGCTGGGAAGTAGCCGGCGCGGCGAGCGCGGCTGCCTTCGTTCCGGGAACCAAGCTTCCCTACACCGAGCAGTGCATCGTGTGCCACGGTGCGGGCAGGGTGGCGGATGCAGAGGTAATGCATACGCAGACCCTGAAGTGAGCGTTTGATCCACAATTGCACCGGCGGGCCGGGCACGGAACATCGTGCCCCGGTCGCCGGGAGCAGCAACAAAGCTAACCCGGCTGCGGCAACGCAGCCGGGTTATCCTTTGATAAGGCAGTGAAATGACGCGGGGTGCATTCCATGCACCAATCGGGGCACCGATGGAAATGGTGCATGGAATGCACCCCGCGTATTTTTTGCCGTATTGAAAAAACAAATGTCAGAAATGCACATCGCAGGTAAACCCGGAAGGAATTTTATGAAACGCAATTTTATTTCCGCCGCGCTGGCCGCATCGGCGCTGTTGCTGAGTGCCGGTTTGGCTTCGGCCAATGAAGCCAAGGCTGCTGCAACCGGGGAGGCGGGAGGCAAGGCGGGCGCGAAGAGCGCCTCTGGCAGCAAGGACAAAACCGCCGCGAAGGGCAAGGCCGCCCAGGAGGCCAAGCCGGTCGATATCAACGGCGCGACGGCGGCGGAACTCAAGAAACTTCCCGGCATCGGCGACGCGGAAGCCCTCAAAATCATCGCGGGCCGCCCCTATGGCAGCAGCGCCTGGCTTGTGACCAAGCATATCCTCCCGGAGGGGGCTTACATAAGCATTCAAGACATGATCGTCGCCAGGCAGCCTTTCAAGGATGGCGCTAAGAACGCGGAGATATACAGGAAGCTGGCCGAAAAGGAAGCGGCCGAACAGAAAGCAGGCGACAAGAAGTAGCGGCAGTGGCAAGCCCCCGATGCCTGCCGGAGAGCCGGATACGGAATTGGTGCAGCCGCGGTAATTGCGGGGTGCGATTCAAACCGATGCGGGAATTATTTCGCGCACCTGCACGGCGTTGTCGCTTGTAGTTGTAGCCCGGATGGGGTGCAGCGGAATCCGGGAAGAACGGAGCACTGTATTCCCGGATTGCACTGCGTTTCATCCGGGCTACTGTTTCACGCATCAACTTGAATCGCACCCGCAATCATGGCTAAAGTGGTTGTAGCCCGGATGGAGTGCAACGGAATCCGGGAAGAACGGAGCACTGTATTCCCGGATTGCACTGCGTTTCATCCGGGCTACTGTTTCACGCATCAACTTGAATCGCACCCGCAATCATGGCTAAAGTGGTTGTAGCCCGGATGGAGTGCAACGGAATCCGGGAAGAACGGAGCACTGCATTCCCGGATTGCACTGCGTTTCATCCGGGCTACTGTTTCACGCATCAGTTTGAATCGCACCCGCAATCATGGCTAAAGTGGTTGTAGCCCGGATGGAGTGCAACGGAATCCGGGAAGAACGGAGCACTGTATTCCCGGATTGCACTGCGTTTCATCCGGGCTACTGTTTCACACATCAACTTGAATCGCACCCGCAATCATGGCTAAAGTGGTTGTAGCCCGGATGGAGTGCAACGGAATCCGGGAAGAACGGAGCACTGCATTCCAGGATTGCACTGCGTTTCATCCGGGCTACTGTTTCACACATCAGCTTGAATCGCACCCGCAATCATGGCTAAAGCTGCTTTTGCAAAAGACAATGTTATAATGAAAAAATAATTATTGAGAATTTGAGTTGATAAGAAGGGGGAGAGAAGAAATGAAATCAACATTGGTTCGATTGTGCCTGATGACCGCACTGGCCGCTTCCCTGGCGGGTTGCAGCGGCGGTGGCGGCGGTGATGAAAGCGCTACGCCTCCTGGCGGTACAGCCGGCGGCGCCGTTGCATCGCTCGCGGCGCAGAACCCCGCTGCAAGCAATGCGGCGAACAATCCCGGCGCTGCGTTCAGCCTCATCGTCGATGCCGGCTTGACGCCGGTAACCGGGAACGGTGCGCCCGTGGTGAATTTTGCCGTGATCGATTCGGGCGGCAAGCATGTTTCCGGCCTGAAACTGGTCAATGGCGATTCGGCGTGTGGCGGCAATAATGTGAAACTGGCCATCGCCAGGTTCGACGGCGCCAACTGGCAGAGCCTGATTTCCCGGCAGCGGTTTGCTGTGGACAGTGCGGGACAGTATGCAGTGGTCGAAGCCGCGACCGACCCGGTTCCCACGGCGACGATTGTCAATCCCGCCACGGCGCTTGCCGATCCGGCGACCCGCGTGGTGGGGATATTGCAGGAAAACGCGGAAGCGGGATATTACACCTATAACTTCGCGACGGACGTAACGAAGCCCCTGAAACTGTCCGATGCGGTCGACCAGAGAAATGTTTCGCCGGGCAAATTGGCCAACAACGAGAAGCTGGCCGTCAAGGATAACGCCACTGTCCATCGCGTCGGGATGCAGTTGTGTTTTGTCGACCCACAGACCTTGGCGACCGTGAAGGTCAATCCCTACCTCGACTTTACCCTGGATGGCAGCGGAATCGCGCATCCGGTCAAGGACGGCCAGGGCAAGCTCACCGCCGCCAGACAGGTCGTGGACAAGGCTTCTTGCAACGAATGCCATCAAACGCTGGCGTCGCGCCACGACGACGGGATGGTAGACCCGAATTTCTGCGTGGTCTGCCACAATCCGGGCAGCACCGACCATGCTACCAAGAACCCCCTCGACCTCAAGGTGATGGTTCACAAGTTCCATATGGGCAAGAAGCTGAAGCAGGATTTCCAGCTCAGGACTTTCGTCGCCCGCAAGAACCTGAATGGCGTGCTCACCGGAGCCGACTATCCGCAGGATCAGAGAAACTGCGTCAAGTGCCACGACGGTTCGGCGACTGCGGCCCATCCGACCAGGGACGGCAACAACTGGAATATCAAGGCGAGCAAGAATGCCTGCTGGGCATGCCATGACGACTACAAGGACAAGACCTCCAAGTGGTATGTGGCGCATCAGGGCGCCTACCTTGTCGGCGTGGACCGTGACAATCCAGACGCCGCCAGCGACAGCGCCTGCGCCGGCTGCCACGTCGCGGGCACGTCCGTTGCTCCCGCCGTCAAGCATGCCGTCCCGGAATGGACGCAATGGCGCGAACTACCAGTACAACATCCACGCCGTCACGTGGAATGCCGACCGCACGGTGAGCGTGGAGTTTTCGGTGAGCAATCCGGCCGACGGCAGCGTGTATAACATCAAGGCGCCGCCGTATCAGTACACCACCGTTGATGCCGCCGGGACGACCACGACAAGGAATTTTGTGTTCGGGAATGTGGCCATGCTGTTCGGCTGGGGGAGCGGCGATTACACCAACGCCGGAGCCGTCGCCGCCGCTGCCTGGGGAAGCAGTTGCACCACTATTGTTCCTGCGGGTTCACCTACCTGTAATGCAGCAACGGGCCTGCCCGGGTCGAGTGCAGGTGGAGCGCTTGTCACCCGCGGCCAGCCCGTCACGGTCAGCGCGTTTGACGCAGTGCCGGTTGCGGGCGCCAACAACCGCTTCAGGCTGACCTCCACCCCGCTGCCGGCAGCGGCTTCGGGCACGGGTGTCGTGGCTCTTCAGGGCAGTGTCAGCCTGCTGAAAAATGCCAATTCCAGCTATGCCGTGCCGGTGAAGAATGCGGTCAGCTACTTCGCCATCGGCGGCGGCGATGCCGTGCCCCGCCGTGCCGTGGTCAGCGCCGACAAGTGCAATGCCTGCCACGGCAGGAACATCAACGCGAACGGCCATGTTCCCAGTCATGGCGGCAACCAGACCGAGACCGAAGTCTGCGCGATCTGCCACAACGGCAACAGCATTCTCAATGGCACGGCGGTGGCGGGCGGCAAGGTGACGGTACAGTCCGAATCGGCCGACTTCAAGCGGCTGATCCATATGAAGCATAAGGCGCAGGGCGCCAATTTCCCCATGATGCCGTCGACGCTCAGGGCTGCCGAATCCGCGAAGGGAAGCTATACGGGATATACGGGGATAAGGAATTGCAATGCCTGCCACGTTAACGGCTCATACCGGAAAAACCAGAGCGTGACGGGCAGCAGCACGGCGCTGGACGTCAATCTCGCCGCGAACAGCGGCAACGCGGCAATTACCGACACCGATCCGTCGAACAACCCGGCGATTTCGCCCAAGGCGGCTGTCTGTTCATCCTGCCATGCCGACAATACGGCGAAGGATCACATGATCAATATCGGCGGCGCGGCGTTCGGCGCAGTGACCCAGGGAGAGATTGCCGGCGGCAAGGTTTACGAGACATGCGATGGCTGTCACGCTTCCGGGAGCCTGGCTCCGGTGGATGTCAAACACGGCCTGTAATAAATATTATCGGGCTTTACATAATTCATGACGATTACGTGATTTACCGTAGGGCGGGCTTTGCCCGCCGCGTCGGGCGTAGCCCGTCCTACGAGATACGGAGATCATGTCTTCAATTATGTAATCTTCAATAGCACCGCATGATGCAGGGAGAGCCAGCGCAATGGCTCTCCTTTTTTACCCGGCAAGGAGCAAACCCCTCCCAGCCTCCCCTTGTCAGGTGAGGGGCGGCTATGGACATCCCCCTGACAAGGGGGCGTTGGAGGGGGTTTTGGCCTCGGGATATATTCTGTTTCCCGCCCGCACCTCGCCACGCGTATGCGGGACATGTTTGGCTCATGGCGAATGGTTGGGATGTTAAATGAACAGTACTTATTCCGAACCATGAGGCCGCTAACCCGACCACACTATCGATTGGAAAATGGAATGAAACAGCACTTGTTAATAAGACCGTTCAACGCTCGCCTTTCCCCAAGCGGGCGTTCTGCCGCGCATTTGGCGCAGCGCGGGTTCACCCTGATCGAAATCATGGTGGTCGTCGTCATCATGGGCATCCTGGCGGCGCTGGTGGTGCCAAAATTGATGGGGCGCACCGATGATGCGCGCATTATCGCCGCCAAGCAGGACATCGCCACCGTCATGCAGGCGCTCAAGCTGTACAAGCTTGACAACCAGCGTTACCCGACTACGGAGCAGGGGTTGCAGGCGCTGATCGCCAAGCCGGCCACCGGGCCGGCCGCGAATGGCTGGAAAACCGGCGGCTACCTCGATAAACTTCCCAAGGATCCTTGGGGCGGCCCTTACCAGTACCTGTCGCCCGGGATAAAAGGCGAAGTCGACGTGTTCTCGCTTGGCGCAGACGGTCAGGCGGGCGGCACCGGCAACGACGCCGATATCGGATCGTGGGATTTGTAACCGGACGCTGTGACGTTGCACCGGGCGGGATGCGCGGGCGTATTTCATATCGGAGATTGCCGCGCGGCTTCACGTTGCTCGAGTTGCTGGTGGTGATGGTGATTGTTGGCATCACGCTCGGTACGGTGTCGTTCAATGCGATGCCGGACGAGCAGAAAGTCTTGCAGAACGACGCGCAAAGGATCGCGCTGTTGTTGCAACTGGCGCGCGATGAAGCGATTGTGCGCAACCGCCCGATCGCATTCGAGGCCGGGACAAAAGGCTATCGCTTCCTATTGCGCGAAGGGAATACCTGGCAGGTACTCACGCAGGATGACTTGTTGCGCGAGCGCGAATTCAAACAATCTCCGGTCATTTTGTCCATCAGCCCGCCTTCGCCGGAGCAGACCGGCGCATTGCGCATCGTCTTCGGCCGCGAACCGGTCAACAAGCCTTTTGTGCTGACGCTTGCGGCAGGCGATGCGCATGTCGCTATCCGCGCCGACGGGATCGGGCATTTTGTGGTGGAGTAATATGCGCAACTTCCCAATCTTTCTCTTTTTCCGTAGCCCGGCCTACGTCCCAATGGAATATTTGGGATGAATAGAAACACTGCGTGCAAAGGCTTCACTTTGCTCGAGGTGCTGGTGGCGCTGGTCATTGTCGGCACCGCATTGGGGGCCAGCCTGCGCGCAATCGGCAGCTTGACGCAAAACAGCGGCGATTTGCGCGCTTCGATGATGGCGACCTGGTCGGCCGAAAACCGGCTGGCGCAAATCCGCCTGGCGCGCGAATGGCCACCGCTCGGTCAGCGCAGGTTCGATTGCCCGCAGGGCGAGTTGCCGCTGGTATGCGAAGAAAATGTATTCGCCACGCCGAACCCTTTTTTCCGCCGTGTCGAAGTGAGCGTCTTCGATGAGCGCAATACCATGGATGCGCAAAATGCGGCGGACATGCAGAATACCGGGCGGCGCATCATCAAGCTGGTCCAGGTGGTGCCCAATGCGAAATAGTCCGGCGGGGAACAGCACCGCTTCGCCGCCGGCCAGGCACAAGGGTTTGACCTTGATCGAACTGCTGGTCGCCATCAGCGTGCTCGCAATCATCGCGGTGCTCGGCTGGCGCGGGCTGGACAGCATCGTGCGCTCGCGCATCGCGCTCACCGGCGACCTCGAACAGACACGCGGAATACAGCTTGCCTTCGCCCAGTTGCAGAGCGATTGCGCGCATCTGGCAGGCACCGCAGCCCTGCCGAACCGGATGCCGCTCTTTGTCGACCAAGGGCGGCTCTCGCTGGTGCGCGTGGTGTTTGCCGACAACCAGCCGTCACGGTTGCAAGTTGTCACTTATCGGGTAAAGGACGGCAGGCTGACGCGCCGCGAATCGGTTGGGACGCGCGATTTGATGGAGCTGGATGCACTGTGGCTGGATGCCGCGAACGACAGCGATCAGGAGCAGACGGTGGTGCTGCAATCGGGTATCGCCGCGCTGACGGTGCGGCTATGGATCAATGGCGGCTGGCAAGCGGGTGCCGATGCGCTGCCGCCCGTCATGACCGCCGGTGGGAATGCGAGCCTTATTGTGCCGTCCGGACTGGAGGTCACCTCGCTGTTGCAGGGACGCGAGGGCAGCCTGCTTAAAATATTCCTGCTGGGGGCGGTATGATCCCGCGCCCTGCTCCGCGATACCGGCAACGCGGCATTGCGGTGATTACGGCGCTGTTGCTGACGACGCTGGCGATCACGATCGTCGCCAGCCTTTTCTGGCAGCAGCAGGTGCAGGTGCGCTCCATCGAAAACCAGCGCCTGCAATTGCAAAAACAGTGGATACTGCGCGGCGCGCTCGATTGGGCCAGCCTGATTTTGCGCGAGGATGCCAAGCATTCGAGCGCCGACAGCCTGGATGAGCCGTGGGCGGTGCCGCTCGCGGAAACGCGGCTCGATCAGTATGTCGAAAATGGCCGCGCCGACGATAGCGTCGCCGACGCGGCCTTGTCGGGCGGCATCAGCGATGCGCAGGCGCGTTATAACCTGACCAATCTATGCACGAACGGAGTCATCAATCCCGCCGAGGTTGCCGTTTTCGAGCGGCTGCTCAATAATATGCAAATAAACCCGGCGCTCGCCAAGGCAACTGCCAACCTGATGGCGGCGGCATGGAGAAAACCCGAAACCGGCCCTGCAAACGGTCAGCCCGTTGCGCAGCCGATGAATCTGGTGCAGATTGAAGACTTGCTTGCGGTGCCGGGTTTTTCCCCGGAGATGCTCGATAAGCTGAAGAATTTCGTGATTTTCCTGCCGCGCGCCACGCCGGTCAACGTGAATACCGCCCCCGCTGAGGTGCTGGCTGCCAGAATTGATTCACTCACGCTTTCCGGCGCATCATCGCTGGTGGCAAGCCGCAATACCGCCAGTTTCCGCGATCTTGCGGATTTTGCGCAGCGGTTGCAGGGCAAGGGATTTTCCGCATCGGCCGGCGATGCGTCGGTCACGACCAATTACTTTCTGGTAGATGGTAAAGTGCGCCTGAGCCGTGCAGGGCTGGAAGTGCAGGCGTTGATTGAACGCAATGGCCCCAGTACAAAAATTATTTGGATTCGAGAATATTAGAAAGAGAATGAAATACCTTGAGCACACTTTATATCCGCCTTCCTCCCAAATCCGCCGCTGGTAGTGCAGCGCATTTGCTTGAACTGGTTTGCCCGTTCGCCCTGGTATCGCATGGCGGTTCAATCGAGCGCGAAGGCGTTGCGCCGTTGCCGGATTTGGCCGATGCGGCGTCAAAGGCGCAGCGAGTGCTGCTGCTGCTGGCTGCCTGCGATGTAACCCTGCTGCGTTTGCAAGTGCCGCCGCTATCGGCCGCCAAACTGAAAGCCGCTTTGCCCGGTATGGTGGAGGATCAGCTGATTACCGATCCGGTCGAGTGCATGGTGGTTGCGGGCGGCTTGTCCGAAGGATTGCGCACCATTGCGGTAGTGCAGCGCGCATGGCTCGAACTTCTGGCCAGGACGTTGATCGGTTTCGGCGCCCGCCGCATTGCGGCTTTGCCGGCGCAACTGTGTTTGCCACATCAACCGGGCAGCGTAGCTGCCGCCGTCAACGCGCACGATGCCGGCATCGACGTGACGCTGCGCCTCTCGGAGCAGGACGGCATCGGTTTGGAGATCGCGCGTGGGCAGGATGAAGCTTCGGCGCAAGAGGCGATCCGGACATTGTGCGCGATGGTGCCCGAAGCGCCGATCACGCTGTATGTGGCGCAATCGGCGGAGCGCACTTTCCAGGAAGCAATCAGCCATGCCGCCGCGCAGGCTGAACGCATCAGCGTGTTTGCCGGCAACTGGCCGGTCTGGATCGCCGGCACACATGGCGCGGCGCCCGATCTGATGGCGGGGCTGGGTGCGGGAGCCAGCCCGGGGCTTGACTGGCGCGCGTGGCGCTGGCCGATGGCGCTGGCGGCCGCAGTCATGGCCATCAATGCCGCCGCCCTGAATGTCGACTGGTGGCGCATGAAGAGCGAAGCCAATTCGCTACGCTCGGCCACGATCCAGATATACAAGTCGGCTTATCCGAAAGAGTCCGTGATTATCGATCCGATCGCGCAAATGCAGCAGAAGATCGCTGCCGCCAAGCGCGGTTCCGGGTTGCCGGCGCCGGATGACTTTACGGCGATCTCGGCAGTTTTTGGCGAAACCTGGTTCAGAACCGTACCGGATAAACCGGGACTCGTTATTGCAGCGATCGAATACCGCGAGCGCAGCTTGTTCGTGCGGTTCAAACCCAATATGGAAGCGCCGGCGCAGCAGATGAAAACCGCGCTGGCCGAACGCGGCCTGTCTCTTGACATGGCGCCCGCGCAGCAGGGGGCGGCGGTGTGGCAAATCCGGAGCATGAAATGAATCTGACCAGCCTGTTGAACCAATCAAAACAATCGCTTGCGGAGTTCTGGGCGGCGCGCGATGCCCGCGAGCGCATGATGCTTGCCGTTGCCGCAGCGGCGGTGGCGCTCGGCCTGTTCTATGCGTTGCTGATCGCCCCCGCCTTGAGCGGGCGCAACCAGTTGAACAAGAATCTGCCGGAGCTGCGCCTGCAAGTCGCGCAGATGCAGGCATTATCGAAAGAAGCTGCGGCTTATTCCGTGCAAGCCGCGCCGCCGGCGATGGCGATATCCGAGGAAAGCATCAAAACCGCGCTTGCGGGCAAAGGCTTGAAGCCGCAAAGCGTGATGTTTGCCGGAGACCAGGCGAAGGTGCAGCTCGCTTCGGTCTCTTTTGCCGGGACGTTGGAGTGGCTGGACGAGATGCAGAAAACCGCGAGGCTTTCGGTAGCCGATGCCAATATCGTCGCGCTGGCTCAACCGGATATGATTAACGCGACATTGACGTTGCGGAAATTTTAAGGGATGGAGGATTGCAGGTAGCCCGGATGAGACGCAGTGTAATCCGGGAATGGTTACCGATGCCCCCGGATTCCGCTATCGCTGCATCCGGGCTACGAATTTGCTTAATAAATGTGAAGAGTTGAGATATAAGAGACGAATGGATAATATGGGTTACAAAGAATGAATAAAAAGGATATTCGTTGCGTCATCCCGTAACATGGTTGCTGGCGGGGGTTGCCGGTATTGCGCTCACTGCGCTGGCGTTCCTTCCGGCGACCTGGATGGTGCAGGTAGTAGAGATGCAGACCGCAGGCCGTTTGACGCTCGGAGATGCGCAAGGCACGTTGTGGCGCGGCTCGGCGTTTATCGGCGGCGCACCGGGCGGCAACGATCCCGTAACGCCGTTGTTGCCCGGACGGTTTTCCTGGCGGCTGTCCCCGGCGGTTCTGCTGGGACGGGTCGATGCCGAACTGGAAAATCCTGCGGCATTGTCGCAGCCGGCCACCGTGACCGGCAGCTGGAGCCAATGGCAAATAAGTCCGGCGGCGGTTTCATTGCCGGCGGAACGGCTGGCATCCCTGGGGGCGCCGCTGAATTCAATACAACCGTCCGGGCAGATGCGGTTATCATGGGAGCTGTTGCAGTTGGCGCGGCAGGGCGGGAAAATCGATATGAGCGGCGCAATGAACCTGGAGATGAATGACATCGCATCGCGGCTGTCGCCGGTCAAGCCGTTGGGAACTTACAATCTGGCGCTCGATTGGCGGGGGCAGGAAGCATCGGTGATGCTCAGGACGATCAAGGGGCCGATGTTGTTGAGCGGTTCAGGGAGGTTTGCCAACGGATATTTGCAGTTTTCCGGCAAGGCAGAAAGCGAAGCGGGGTATGAAGAGAGGCTGGCGAATTTACTGAGTTTGCTGGGAAAGCGCCGCAGAGAAGGCGGTAAGGATATTTTCGAGCTAGAGTTCAAATGATAAAAAACAGATTGGCGGCATGGCGATGCCGGAGTGCTATGTTTATCTTGCTGTGTGCAATGGCGGGAATGCAGGCGGCACAGGCGCGGGGTGTCAGAGCAAACGAAGCTGCGGCCGCAACAAGGGCGAACGAAGCTGCGACCGCAACAAAGGGTACACTCAATTTCGTCGATGCCGATATCGAATCGGTGATTGCGGCGATCGGCGATTACACCAATACGGCATTCATCATCGATCCGCGTGTCAAAGGGAAGATCAATCTGGTGTCGGAAAAACCGCTCACCAAAGCCCAGGCATTCCAGTTGCTGACTTCGATATTGCGTTTGCATGGCTACTCTGTGGTGACCGGCAACGGTTATACCAAGGTAGTGCCGGAGGCGGACGGCAAATTGCAGGCGGGGCCGATCCAGACCGGTGCAGTGCGCGGCGACCAGATCGCGACGCAGATTTTCCACCTGAATTATGAATCTTCGGCCAACCTGGCGTCGGTATTGCGCCCGCTGATTTCGCCCAACAACACCATCAACGCCAATCCGGGCAACAACACGCTGATCGTCACCGATTACGCCGACAACCTGCTGCGGCTGGGCAAAATAATCGCGGCGCTGGACGATCCCGCAAGCAAGGATGTGGATGTGGTACCTATCCGCCATGCGGTCGCCAGCGATATCGCGGCGATGGTCACACGGTTGCTGGAGCAGCAGGGCGGAACAGTCGGAGGCGATAGCGGGCGCATCAGCGTGCTGGCCTATCCGCGCACCAATTCGGTCGTAGTGCGCGCGCCGTCCGAAGCGCGCGCCAATCTGGCGAGAGCGCTGATCGCGAAACTCGACCAGCCGACCGCGCAGCCGGGCAATGTGCATGTGGTCTACCTGAGGAATGCCGATGCGACCAAGCTCGCGCAAACCTTGCGCGCCGTGATGTCGGGAGATGTTTCCACGGCATCGCCAGCATCGGCCCAGCCGGGACAGCCGGGCCAGCAGGGCGGCGGCGCGGCCGGGTTCATCCAGGCCGACCCGACGACCAATACGCTGATCATTACCGCCAGCGAGTCGGTCTACCGCGACTTGCGCACGGTCATCGACCAGCTTGATGCGCGCCGCGCCCAGGTTTATATCGAATCGCTGATTGTCGAGGTATCCGCAAACAAAGCGGCCGAATTGGGCGTGCAATGGATGGGCGTATCGGGCAACAGCGCCAGCAACTACCGGATCGGGGCGCTGACCGGATTTAATTCGGGAGGCAACAACCTGGTCAACCAGGTTGCCTCAAAGGCCTCCGGCGGCATGCCCCTGGCGCCGAGCAACGGGCTGACCATCGGCGTATTCTCTGATCAGTCCGGTCTGGGCGCATTGGCCCATGCACTCGAAACCGACGGCGGCGGAAATATCCTGTCGATGCCCAACCTGATTACGCTCGACAATGAAGAAGCGAAAATCATCGTCGGCAAGAACGTGCCGTTCATTACCGGCCAGTACACGACGGCGGCCTCGGGCGGGAGCGCGAACGTCAACCCGTTCCAGACGGTCGAGCGCAAGGATATCGGTTTGACGTTGCGCGTGAAACCGCAGATTTCGCAGGGCGGCACGGTCAGGATGGCGATCTACCAGGAAACCTCCGACATTTTTGATTCGACCAATACGGCCGGCCTCATCACCAGCAAGCGCTCGCTCGACACCAACGTGCTGGTGGACGACGGGCAGGTCATCGTGCTGGGCGGCCTGATCGAAGACAACATGCAGGACGGCATCGAGAAGGTGCCCGGCCTGGGGGATATTCCGCTCATCGGCAATTTGTTCCAGTACAAGAAACGCAGCCACGCCAAAACCAACCTGATGGTGTTCCTGCGGCCGACCATCGTGCGCAACAACGAGCAGAGCGTGAGCCTTGCCGGAGATCGCTACGACTACATCCGCAGAGCGGAAGTCAACGGGCAGCCGGAGCGGACGATTGTATTGCCGAACATGGACGCACCGGTTTTGCCGCAGTTGCAGGATGGGCAGATACCGGGCGGCCTTTTGTTCAACCGGATGGACAGCGGTCTCCCGTTCGGCAAGACCGCGCCGGGACGACCGGCAAATATGCCGCAGACGCTTCCGCAAAACCCTGCTCCGCAAGAACCGGCGGCAACGCCATCGAAGTAGGGGTTGCCGGAAATGTTCCAGTATGCGTAGGTCGGAAAAGCGTAGCACATTCCAACATTTGGCGGATAACGCTACGCTCATCCGCCTTACGATATTTCGCTATTGATTCTAAATTAGAGACCCCTTATGACGGACGCCCGCCTTTTGCCCTACGCGTTTGCCCGCAACTTTGCGTTGCTGGCGCAGCGCAACGGTGCCTCGGATAGCCCGGTCGAAGTCTGGATGTCGGATGCGACCGCGCCGGGGGCGATTGCGGAAGTGAGCCGCTGCTTCGGACGCGTCAGGCTGAAATCCATGTCGCGCGAAACGCTCGACGCGGAAATTGCCAAGGCCTATTCCAGCTCGGGCGGCGACGCGGCGCAAGTCGTCGATGAATACGAGTCCGATCTCGACCTGGCGAAATTGATGCTCGATATCCCGGTGGTCGAAGACCTGCTGGCATCGACCGACGACGCGCCGGTGATCCGCATGATCAACGCGCTATTGACGCAGGCATTGCGCGAAGGCGCGTCGGATATCCATATCGAACCGTTCGAGCAGGTTTCGGTGGTGCGTTTCCGCATCGACGGCGCCTTGCGCGACGTGGTGCGGCCGAAGAAGGCGATCCACGCATCGCTGATCTCGCGCATCAAGATCATGGCGCAGCTCGACATCGCCGAAAAGCGCCTGCCGCAGGATGGGCGCATCACGCTGCGCGTGGGCGGCAAGCCGGTCGATGTGCGGGTTTCCACCCTGCCGACCGGACACGGTGAACGCGCGGTGCTGCGCCTGCTCGACAAGGAAGGCGGACGGCTCGACTTGCAGCACTTGGGCATGAGCGCGGAGATGCTGGGGCAATTCGACAAGTTGATCGCGCAGCCCTACGGCATCGTGCTGGTGACCGGCCCGACCGGCTCCGGAAAAACCACCACGCTGTATGCCGCGCTGACACGGCTGAACGCTGCCGACACCAATATCCTGACGGTCGAAGATCCGATCGAATATGAACTGAATGGCGTCGGCCAGACCCAGGTCAATCCGCGCATCGACATGACATTTGCCAAGGCTCTGCGCGCGATCCTGCGGCAGGATCCGGACATCATCATGATCGGCGAGATCCGCGATCTGGAAACCGCGCAAATTGCGGTGCAGGCATCGCTGACCGGCCATCTGGTATTGGCTACCTTGCACACCAACGATTCGGCCGCGGCGGTCACGCGCCTGCTCGACATGGGCATCGAACCGTTCCTGTTGTCGTCGTCGCTGCTCGGCGTGGTCGCGCAGCGCCTGGTGCGCAAATTGTGCGTTCACTGCCGTCAGCATGACGGCCAGTTGTGGCACGCAGTCGGTTGCGACAAATGCGGCCTTACCGGATATCAGGGCCGGGTCGGCGTGTATGAGCTGTTGCTGACCACCGACCAGATCCGTGCGCAAATCCATAACCGCGCATCGGAAGCCGACATCCGCGCTACCGCAATGAAAGACGGGATGCGCACCATGCGCGAAGACGGCGAACGCTGGCTGATGGATGGCACGACGACGCAGGTGGAGTTGTTGCGTGTCACCAAGGAATAACAGGATGTTGAAAAACTACTGCGCTTGCCAATGCTGCGTTAAAAATGGGCTCAAAATCCTCATGTACTACCACGTACACTCCGGTTTTTCGCCCATTTTCGCCTTGCCTTGGCTGCGCTCGCTACGTTTTTCAACACCCTGTTGTTAAGGACGCGACGTGTCGGCATTCCGCTATGAAGCCGTCAATGCGATTGGCGCCGCCCAGAAGGGCGTAGTCAACGCCGACAGCGCCCGTGCCGCGCGCGCCGATTTGCGCGCCCAGGGGCTGGTGCCGATCGTCGTCGAGACGATTGCGGCTCAACTTGATGAATCCGGAAAAACCAGAAGGCGCGCGTTTGGCGACCATCTGTCGACGGTGGAGCTGGCGCTGTTCACCCGGCAATTGGCCAGCCTGCTTGAAGCGAGCCTGCCGCTGGAACAGGCGTTTTCCGCGTTGCTGGAACAGGCCGAACGCGCTTATGTGCGCGATCTGATCGGTTCGATCCGTTCGGAAGTGATGGGCGGCGCATCGCTGTCCGATGCGCTGTCGCGCCATCCGCGCGATTTTACCGACATCTATCGCGCGCTGGTTTCGTCCGGCGAACAGATCGGCCAGTTGTCGCAGGTGCTGTCGCGCCTTGCGGGTTATATCGAGCGGCGCAATGCGCTGGTGCAGAAGATAAAACTCGCGTTTACCTATCCGGCGATTGTCACCGTGGTGGCGTTTGCGATCGTGATTTTTCTGCTGACCTACGTGGTGCCGCAAATCGTGTCGGTATTCGCCAATACCAAACAGAAGCTGCCGTTCCTGACGGTGGTGATGCTGGGTATTTCCGGCTTCGTGCGGCAATACGGCTGGGTGGTGTTGCTGGCGGTCACCGGGCTGGCTTTCGCCTGGCGTCGCGCACTGAAGAACCCCGCGATCAAGCTGCGCTGGCATACCTGGCTGTTGACCGCGCCGCTGTACGGAAAATTCGAGCGCAGCCTAAACACATCGCGTTTTGCCAGTACGCTGGCGATCACGACCGGCTCCGGTGTGCCGATTTTGCGTGCGCTGCAAACCAGCCGCGATACCCTGACCAACGTCGCCATGCGCGCGCAGGTCGAGGCGGCCACGGCCAGCGTGCGCGAAGGCGTCGGTATCGCGCGGGCGCTGTCGGCGCACAAGCATTTTCCGCCGATGCTGATCCACATGATCCGCGCCGGCGAACTCACCGGTGAATTGCCGGCGATGCTGGAGCGCGCCGCCAACGCGCAGGAGCAGGATCTGGAACGGCGCGCGATGACGATGGCCGGACTGCTGGAACCGGCGCTGATCCTGGCGATGGGCGTGGTGGTGCTGCTGATCGTGCTGGCGGTGCTGATGCCGATCATCGAAATCAACCAGTTAGTGCGGTAGGATGCGCGTAGTTTATCCAGATTAAATTTAAAAACTGCAATTCTAGTGATCTTTCAGGTTAAAAGGAATGGAATGAAACGCTGGCCGCTTGTTGCAACTTTCGTGCTGTTCATCGCAGTGTGCGCATCCGCCGCGTATTGGGCAATGCAATTGTTCAAGCCGCCGCTGCGACCGGTCGCGGCCCCGCCGCAGGCGGTGCAACCCCCCCCGCGCCTGGATGCGGCGGCGCTCTTGTTCGGCGGTCGCACGACCGGCGCCATCGCCGTCAATTTTCAGTTGAAAGGCGTGGTCGTCGCCGACAAGGCGTCCGAGAGCGTTGCGATTCTGGTGGCCGGCGGGAAGCCGGCAAAGGCAGTCAGAGTCAATTCCGAAGTGGCGCCGGGCATAAAGGTGCAGGAGGTGCAGCCGCGTTATGTGCTGTTATCGGAAGGAGGCGTGGTAAAGCGGGTTGAATTGCCGGAGATTGCGAAAGCCCAGGTGGGAGCAGGCAGGCAAGCGAGAACCGCTGTTCCTGCTCCTGCGGCGGCTCCCAATCCGGAAGAAGAATGAGCTTGAAAAGTGCTCCGGGATCGTGGCATGCAAAACAACCAGCAAAATGACAGCACAAACAACCGCCCGGAAAATATTCGCAAGCTCCAGTCCGGTAACCTGATTCTGGTGGGCATGATGGGGTCGGGCAAAACCACCATGGGGCGGACGCTGTCCAAGCATCTGGGCAAGACGTTTGTGGATAGCGACGAGGAGATCCAGAAGCGCACCGGGGTGATGATTCCGCATATATTCGATATCGAGGGCGAAGCCGGTTTCCGCCAGCGCGAAAGTGGGGTCATCCGCGATCTGGCGGGGCGCGATAACATGGTTCTGGCGACCGGCGGGGGCGCTGTTCTGGCGGAGCAGAACCGGGCGATGCTGCAGCAGAACGGCATCGTCGTCTACCTGAAGGCGAACGTGCACGATTTATGGCAACGCACCCGCCATGACCGCAACCGCCCGCTGCTGCAAACTCCCGATCCGCACGCCAAATTGACGGAATTGTTCCGGCAGCGCGATCCTCTGTACCGGCAGGTTGCGGATATCGTCGTGCAGAGCGGCAAGCAAAGCGCACATGCTCTGATGCTGCATCTGGTGGATGAAATCGAGAAGTTCAGGAAGAATAACGGATAAAGTTGACCGAAAGATAATGCAAACACTGACAGTAGGATTGGGAGAGCGCAGCTATCCGATACATATCGGCAGCGGCTTGCTGAGTCGCGCGGAGTTGTTGCAACGCGCCTTGCCGCGCAAGCGGGCGGCCATCGTGTCCAATACGACGGTTGCGCCGCTGTATCTGGAAAAACTCCAGAACACGCTGCGCTCCATCGGCGTCAGCAGCGCTTCCATCATCCTGCCGGATGGCGAGGAATACAAAAATTCCGCCACGCTCAACCTGATCTACGACGCGCTGTTGACCGGCCGCTGCGAACGGACTACGCCGCTGATTGCGCTCGGCGGCGGCGTGATCGGCGACATGACCGGCTACGCCGCCGCGACCTATCTGCGCGGCGTGCCGTTCATCCAGATACCCACCACGCTGCTCGCGCAGGTCGATTCCTCGGTGGGCGGAAAAACCGGCATCAACCACCCGCTCGGCAAGAACATGATCGGCGCGTTCTACCAGCCGCAACTGGTGCTGGCCGATACCGATACGCTGAACACCCTGCCGGACAACGAGCTTGCGGCGGGAATCGCCGAGGTCATCAAGTACGGCCTGATCCGCGACCCGGCGTTTTTCGAATGGCTGGAGCAGAACATCGAAAAGCTGCTGGCGCGCAACACGGAAGCATTGCAATACGCCATCGCGCGCAGTTGCAAGAACAAGGCCGAGGTCGTCGCTGCGGACGAACGCGAAAGCGGCGGGCGCGCGCTGCTGAATCTGGGGCACACCTTCGGCCATGCGATCGAATCGGGCATGGGTTACGGCAACTGGCTGCACGGCGATGGTGTGGCGGCAGGCACCGTTATGGCGGCGGACTTGTCGCAGCGCCTCGGTTGGATCGGCGCGCAGGAGATGGCGCGCATCCGCAGCCTGTTCGAACGCGCCGGACTGCCCACGGTTGCTCCCGATCTGGGCGCGGAAAAATATCTCGAATTGATGGGGCTGGACAAGAAAGTGGAAGGCGGCAAGATTCGCTTCGTGCTGCTCAAGGCGATCGGCAACGCCGTAGTCTTCGGCGATGTGCCGGATGAGCTGCTGCGGCAGACGCTGGAAGCGAGTGTCCGTGACTGAACTGGCATCTTACGCCGTCAGCGAAGCCAATTCGCGCGGGCGGAGAATCGCGGAAGCCGCGCCGAATACCCGCGGAGAATTCCAGCGCGACCGCGACCGCATCATCCATTCCAACGCATTCCGCCGCCTCGAATACAAGACCCAGGTATTCGTGAATCACGAAGGCGACCTGTTCCGCACCCGCCTGACGCATAGCATCGAAGTCGCGCAGATCGCGCGCTCCATCGCGCGCTGCCTGCATCTCAACGAAGACCTCGCCGAAGCGATTTCCCTGGCGCACGATCTCGGCCATACGCCGTTCGGCCATGCCGGGCAGGATGCGCTGAATGCCTGCATGAAGGATTACGGCGGCTTCGAGCACAATTTGCAATCGTTGCGCGTCGTGGATTTGCTGGAAGAGCGCTACGCGGAATTCGACGGGCTGAACCTGTGCTTCGAGACGCGCGAAGGCATTCTCAAGCATTGCTCTGCGGGCAACGCCGCGCAACTCGGCGAATTGGGCGAGCGCTTTCTGCAAAAGCGCCGCCCCTCGCTGGAGGCGCAGATCGCCAACCTTGCCGACGAGATCGCCTACAACAATCACGACGTGGACGACGGCCTGCGTTCCGGCCTGATCACGCTGGAGCAACTGACCGCCGTGCCGCTGGTGGCAACGCATCTGCACGAGGTGCGCCGCGCCTATCCTGCATTGCCCGAGCGGCGCGTGGTGCATGAAACCGTGCGGCGCATGATCAACATGCTGGTATCCGACCTGATACGGCAGAGCGGGCGCAATATCGCCGTGCAGCAGCCGGCGACGCTGGAGGATGTGCGCGGTGCGGAGGCAATGATCGCTTTCAGCCCCGAAGTCAACGAGCGGCAGCGCGCGCTGAAAAGTTTTTTGCATACCCATCTGTATCGCCATTACCGCGTGATGCGCATGGGCGCCAAGGCACAGCGCATCATCAGCGACCTGTTCGGTGTCTTCATGGCGGACAGCCGCCTGCTGCCGCCGCAATGCCAGCCGCCGGCCGGGCAGGCGGAGCCGGAGCGCGCCCGCGCGGTGGCCGACTACATTGCCGGCATGACCGACCGCTACGCCATCCGCGAGCACCGCCGCATTTTCGCGGTGGAAGAAATGCCGGACTGCTTTTAGAGTCTGTTTCAGCAGGTTTCATAACCTGCTGAAACAGACTCTAATTGCCCTGCCCGTCCAGACAAGGTAAAATTCGCGCCCTTTTGCGTTGCTACTTTCCGGCGGCTCGTGCCGCCACTTTTATGCTGCCAGCTTGAATGATTTTGATGAGGAATTACGCGTGAACCATCCTATGCCGCCCGTACAGTCAGGGCTCCCGGTCCAACAGGGTTTGTATGATCCGCGCCAGGAGCGCGATGCATGCGGGGTAGGTTTTGTCGCGCATATCAAAGGGAAGAAAAACCATGACATGGTGCGCCAGGGCCTGCAGATACTGGAGAATCTCACCCATCGCGGCGCGGTGGGCGCCGATCCGCTGGCGGGCGATGGCGCGGGCATCCTGATCCAGGTTCCGGATGCGTTTCTGCGCAAGTCCTGCGCGGCGCTGGGCGTGGCGCTGCCGGCGGAGGGAGAATACGGCGTCGGCATGGTGTTTCTGCCGCGCGATGCGGCGGCGCGTGCGGCGTGCGAGCAAATCGTTGCCGGCAAGATAGCCGCCGAAGGCCAGCAGTTATTGGGCTGGCGCGACGTGCCGGTGGATAACCGCAGCCTGGGCGAAGGCGTCAAGGCGATAGAGCCGGTGGTGCGCCAGGTGTTCATCGGGCGCGGCGAGAAGTGCGCGGATACCGGCCATTTCGAGCGCAAGCTGTTTGTCATCCGCAAGACTGTCGAGCACGCCGTGCGCGCCTTGCCGGACGGGCAGAAACGCGGCTTCTATATTCCTTCGTTGTCTTCGCGCACCGTCGTCTATAAGGGCATGCTGCTGGCCGATCAGGTCGGCAAATATTACCTCGACTTGCAGGACGAAAGCCTGGTCAGCGCATTGGCGCTGGTGCATCAGCGCTTTTCCACCAATACTTTCCCTACCTGGGATCGGGCGCATCCGTACCGCATGATCGCGCACAACGGCGAGATCAACACCCTGCGCGGCAACGTGAACTGGATGGCCGCGCGCCATGCCACGATGTCGTCTGCGCTGCTCGGCGAGGACCTGGAAAAGCTGTGGCCGCTGATCGTGGAAGGCCAATCCGATTCCGCCTGCCTGGACAATGCGCTGGAGCTGCTCGTGGCGGGCGGCTATTCGCTGGCGCACGCGATGATGTTGCTGATCCCGGAAGCCTGGGTGGGCAGCCCCCTGCTGAACGAAGAGCGCCAGGCTTTCTACGAATACCACGCTATCCTGATGGAGCCTTGGGACGGCCCTGCCGCCGTGGCTTTTACCGATGGTCGCCAGATCGGCGTGACCCTGGATCGCAACGGCCTGCGTCCGGCGCGTTATCTGATCACCGACGACGACCTGGTGTTGATGGCGTCCGAAATGGGTGTGCTGGATATTCCGCAACACAAGATCGTGAAGAAATGGCGGATACAGCCCGGCAAGATGTTTCTGGTCGATCTGCAGGCCGGCCAGGTTGTCGATGTCATCAAGATGAAGCAGCAGCTCGCCACCGCCAAACCATACCGTCAATGGATAGAAAAATCGCGCTACTTCCTGGATGACCTGCCGGTGGTACCCGCCAAAACCAGGCTCAAGGAAAGCCTGCTCGACACGCAGCAGGCTTTCGGCTATTCGCAGGAAGACTTCAAGTTCATCCTCGCCCCGATGGCTTCCGCGGGCGAAGAGGCGACCGGTTCGATGGGCAACGATGCCGCGCTGCCGGTGTTGTCGAACAGGAGCCGCTCGCTCTACGATTACTTCCACCAGTTGTTCGCTCAGGTGACCAACCCGCCGATAGACCCGATCCGCGAAGAGATCGTGATGTCGCTTACTTCGTTCATCGGCCCGCGGCCGAATCTGCTCGGCGTCGACGAGACGGATCCGCCGCTGCGCCTGGAGGTGCGCCAGCCGGTGTTGTCCATCGATGATTTTGCCAAGTTGCGCGATATTGCCGATCTGACGCAAGGGCGCTACAAGTCGCTGGTGCTCGATATCACCTATCCTGCCGCTCAGGGCGCAAGCGGCTGCGAGGCCGCGATCAACGCACTGTGCGCCGCAACCGACAAGGCGGTGGCGGATGGCTGCAACGTGCTGATCCTGTCCGACCGCGCAGTGTCGAAAAAACGTGTGGCCATTCCCGCGCTGCTGGCCTGCGCCGGCGTGCATCATCATCTGATCCGCGAAGGCAAGCGCACCAGCGCCGGCCTGGTGGTGGACACCGGCTCCGCGCGCGAAGTGCATCATTTTGCGCTGCTTGCCGGTTACGGCGCCGAAGCGGTGTGCCCGTGGCTGGCGTTCGAAACCGTTGACTCAATGGCCGGCAATTTGCCCAAGGGGCTGACCGGCAAGGAAGCGAACAAGCGCTTCATCAAGGCAATCAACAAGGGGTTGCTCAAGGTGATGTCCAAGATGGGCATTTCCACTTACCAGTCCTATTGCGGTGCGCAGATATTCGAAGCCATCGGCCTGAACGCGGAATTTGTCGAAAAATATTTTACCGGCACGGCAACCCAGATCAACGGCATCGGCCTGCAAGAGGTGGCCGAGGAAGCGGTGCGTGTCCACCAGTCCGCATTCGGCAACGATCCGTTGCTGGCCAACGCGCTCGAAGCTGGCGGCGAATATGCCTGGCGCGTACGCGGCGAAGAGCACATGTGGACGCCCGATTCCATCGCAAAATTGCAGAACGCCACGCGCACCAACAATTTTGCGACCTACAAGGAATACGCCAAGCTGATCAACGAGCAGGGCCAGCGCATGAAAACCCTGCGCGGGCTGTTCGAGATCAAGCCTGCGGGCGCGGCGGTGCCGCTGGATGAGGTCGAACCGGCAAAGGAGATCGTCAAGCGTTTTGCCACCGGCGCGATGTCGCTCGGCTCGATTTCCACCGAGGCGCATACCACGCTGGCGATCGCGATGAACCGCATCGGCAGCAAATCCAATACCGGCGAAGGCGGCGAAGACCCGGCGCGCTACAAGATCATCAAGGGCGGAGAAATGCTCTCCGAGGTTATCGGCAAGAATCGAGTCGCTTGCGACCGCGAGCTCAAAGCCGGCGATTCGCTGCGTTCGCGCATCAAGCAAGTGGCCGCGGGACGTTTCGGCGTCACCGCCGAGTACCTCTCCAGCGCCGACCAGATCCAGATCAAGATGGCGCAGGGCGCGAAACCCGGCGAAGGCGGGCAGTTGCCCGGCCACAAGGTGACCGAGTACATCGCCAAGCTGCGCTACTCGGTGCCGGGCGTCGGGCTGATTTCCCCGCCGCCGCACCACGATATTTATTCCATCGAAGATCTGGCGCAACTGATCCACGACATGAAGAACGCCAATCCGTCCGCTTCGATTTCGGTGAAGCTGGTGTCCGAAATCGGTGTGGGCACCGTGGCGGCCGGCGTATCCAAGACCAAGGCCGACCATATCGTGATTTCCGGATTCGACGGCGGTACCGGCGCATCGCCTTTGTCGTCGATCAAGCATACCGGCACGCCATGGGAACTCGGGCTGGCGGAAGCGCAACAGACGCTGGTGCTGAACCGGTTGCGCGGGCGCGTTGCGTTGCAGGTGGACGGCCAGCTCAAGACCGGGCGCGACGTGCTGATCGGCGCGCTGCTCGGCGCCGACGAATTCGGTTTTGCCACGGCACCCCTGGTGGTGGAAGGCTGCATCATGATGCGCAAATGCCATCTCAACACCTGTCCGGTGGGCGTGGCCACGCAAGACCCGGAACTGCGCAAGAAATTTACCGGCCAGCCGGAACACGTGGTGAACTACTTTTTCTTCGTCGCCGAAGAGCTGCGCGAATATATGGCGCAGATCGGCATCCGCAAGGTCGACGAACTGATCGGCCGCAGCGATCTGCTCGATATGAAACACGGCATTACGCACTGGAAGGCGCAAGGCCTGGATTTTTCCAGGATTTTCCACCAGTCCGATATGCCCGCCAGCGTGGCGCGCCGCCATGCCGAGAAGCAGGATCACGGGCTGGAAAATGCGCTGGATAACAAGCTGATCGCGCAGGCCAGGATTGCGCTGGAGCATAAAAAACCGGTGGTCATCGAGAGCGCCATCAGAAACATCAACCGCACGGTCGGCGCCATGCTGTCGCACGAAGTGGTCAAGCGCTATGGCCAGGCCGGGCTGCCGGACGGCACCATCACGGTGAAGTTGAAAGGCACGGCTGGACAGAGCTTCGGCGCGTTCCTCGTGAACGGCGTCACGCTGGAGCTGTCCGGGGAGAGCAACGACTATGTCGGCAAGGGGTTGTGCGGCGGGCGTATCGTGGTGCTGCCGCCCAGGGAGTGCAAATTCGTGGCGGCCGAAAATATCATCGTCGGCAACACCGCGCTGTACGGCGCGACCAGCGGCGAGGGTTTTTTCTGCGGCGTGGCGGGCGAGCGTTTTGCGGTGCGCAATTCCGGCGCAGTCGCGGTGGTGGAAGGCCTGGGCGATCACGGCTGCGAGTACATGACCGGCGGACTGGTAGTGGTGCTGGGCCAGACCGGGCGCAATTTTGCGGCGGGCATGTCCGGCGGCGTGGCTTACGTGCTCGATGAGGACGGCACATTTGCCAAGCGATGCAACCAGGCCATGGTGCAACTCGAGTCGATTCCCGATGAGGTGGATGCCAGCGAGACCGGGGAGGTGGAGTTGCATGGGCGGGTGCATTTCAACCATCTCGGCAAGGCAGATGCAGCGGCGTTGCGCGGCAAGATCGAAAAGCACCTGCGCTACACCGGCAGCGTTCGCGCCAGGCTGATTCTCGACAACTGGGCGCGCTACCTGCCGAAATTCGTCAAGGTGATGCCGACCGAATATCGCCGCGCCTTGCAGGAAATTGCCGAGCTGCAAGCTAGGCAAAGGGAGGCCGTGTAAATGGGCAAGCTTACCGGATTCATGGAATTCAGCCGCCTGAGCGAAGAATATTTGCCGGTTGCGGAACGTGTGAAAAATTATCGGGAGTTCGTGTTGCACCTGGACGACGAGCAGGCGCAGACGCAAGGCGCGCGCTGCATGGACTGCGGCATTCCTTTTTGCACTTCGGGCTGTCCGGTCAACAACATCATCCCGGACTGGAACGACCTGGTGTACCGCGGCAACTGGAAGCAGGCGCTGGAGGTATTGCATTCCACCAACAATTTCCCGGAAGTCACCGGCCGCATCTGTCCCGCGCCGTGCGAGGCGGCGTGTACGCTGAACATCAACGAAGATGCGGTGGGCATCAAGTCCATCGAGCATGCCCTCATCGACAAGGGCGGGGAAAGCGGTTGGGTGCTGCCGCAGCCCGCGCAACACAAAACCGGGAAAAAAGTTGCGGTGGTTGGCTCAGGGCCTTCCGGGCTGGCGGCGGCGCAGCAACTGGCGCGCGCCGGCCACAGCGTGACGGTGTTCGAGAAGAACAGCCGCATCGGCGGCCTGCTGCGTTACGGTATCCCCGATTTCAAGCTCGACAAGCGTTTGATCGACTGGCGCATGGCGCAGTTGCAGGCCGAGGGCGTGGAATTCCGCACCGGCGTTTTCGTCGGCAAGGATGCGCCAAGTAAAGATAAGCTGCCCAAGGGCGTGGCCAATGACGCGAAAAAGACGGTCACGCCAAAAGAATTGCTGCAAAAATTCGATGCGGTGATCCTGGCCGGCGGGTCGGAGCAGCCGCGCGATTTGCCGGTGCCGGGGCGCGAGCTGGCGGGGGTGCACTATGCGCTGGAGTTCCTCATCCCGCAGAACAGGGAAGTGGCGGGCGACGGCAAGAACCCGATCAACGCGAAAGGCAAGCATGTGGTGGTGATCGGTGGCGGCGATACCGGTTCCGATTGTGTCGGCACTTCCAACCGTCACGGTGCTGCATCGATCATGCAGTTCGAAGTGATGCCGCGCCCGCCGGAAACGGAAAACAGGCCGCTGGTGTGGCCGAACTGGCCGATGAAGCTGCGCACCTCCAGTTCGCATGAGGAAGGCTGCCAACGCGACTGGTCGGTGGCGACCAAAAAATTCATCGGCAAAAACGGCAAGGTCACCGGGCTCCAGGCGGTGCGCGTCGAATGGAAGGACGGCAGGATGCAGGAAGTGCCGGGCAGCGAGTTTGAAATGAAGGCCGACCTGGTATTTCTGGCGATGGGCTTCACCAACCCGCTGCAGCAGGTGCTGGATGCGTTCGGCGTGGAGAAAGATGCACGCGGCAATGCCAAGGCCGCGACCGATGGCGCAGGCTGTTACAAGACCAATGTGGACAAGGTGTTCGCCGCAGGCGATATGCGCCGCGGCCAGTCGCTGGTGGTATGGGCGATCCGCGAGGGCCGTCAGGCCGCTCGCGCAGTGGATGAGTATTTGATGGGTAGCTCGGTATTGCCCCGCTGAATAAGATAGCCGGTAGCTTGTGGCAGGTAGCTTGTAGCCAAACCCGCTTTTGCTACCAGCTGCAGGCTACGCGCTACCGGCTCCCAGGATTTTGTTATAACAACAGATAGAGAAAAACCAATGAACTTCAAGCTGAAAAACGACACCTTCCTGCGCGCCCTGCTGCGTCAGCCGACCGACTACACGCCGCTGTGGATGATGCGCCAGGCCGGACGTTACCTGCCGGAATACCGCGCCACGCGGCAGCGCGCCGGCAGCTTTCTCGGCCTGTGCAAGAGCCCGGATTTCGCCACGGAAGTGACGTTGCAGCCGCTGGACCGCTTTCCGCTGGATGCCGCGATCCTGTTCTCCGACATCCTTACCGTGCCGGACGCGATGGGACTGGGGCTCTACTTCTCCGATGGCGAAGGCCCGAAGTTCAAGCGTCCGTTGAACGACGAGGCGGCGATCATGGCGTTGCGCGTGCCGGATATCGGCAAGGATTTGAAATACGTCACCGATGCCGTGACGCAGATCCGCAAGGCGCTGGATGGGCGCGTGCCGCTGATCGGTTTTTCCGGCAGCCCGTTCACGCTATCCTGCTACATGGTCGAGGGCGGCAGCAGCGACGACTACGCCAAGGTGAAGACCCTGATGTACAACGAGCCGAAGCTGATGCACCACATCCTCGAAGTGACCACGCAGGCGGTAATCGCCTACCTGAATGCGCAGATTGAAGCCGGCGCACAGGCGGTGATGATCTTCGATTCATGGGGCGGCGTGCTGTCGCATGCGGCGTTCCACGAATTCTCGCTGGCCTATACCCAGCGCATCATCGACGGCCTGATCAAGGAAAAAGACGGCGTACGCATCCCGTCCATCGTCTTCACCAAGGGCGGCGGCCTGTGGATCGAGAGCATCGCCGACACCGGCTGCGATGCGGTGGGGCTGGACTGGGCTATGGATATCGGCATTGCCCGGCAGAAGGTCGGCAACAAGGTCGCGCTGCAGGGCAACATGGATCCCGCCGTGCTGTTTGCCTCGCCGGACGCGATCCGCGCGGAAGTCGAACGCATCCTCGCCAGCTACGGCTACGGCAGCGGCCACGTGTTCAACCTCGGTCATGGCATTTCGCAGCATTCCAACCCGGAACACGCTGCGGCGCTGGTTGCGGCGGTGCATGAGCTGAGTAGAAAATACCATTAAGCGCGTAGCTTGAACAAAAAGCCGCAGGCATCCCCTGCGGCTTTTGTATTTCTGCGACAATTGCTGCGTTTGTTGCCCGAGTAAATATGCCTATCGTCCGCGTCGCCCTCGATGTCCCGCTGCCCACCCTGTTCGATTACACGGTGGCGGATGGTATCGCGGTTGCGGTCGGCCAGCGCGTCATCGTGCCGTTCGGCCGCAGGCAGATGGTCGGGGTGGTGATGGAGTGTGTCGCCGCGACGGAGATGGCGCCGGAGCGCATCAAGCCGGTGAAGCAGGTGTTGCGCGACAGCGCGCCGCTGTCGGCGGAGCTGCTCGATTTGCTGCGCTTTTGCAGCGATTACTACCGTTATCCGATCGGCCAGACGGCGGTGTCCGCGCTGCCGTCGCAACTGCGATCCGATAAACCGGTGATCAGCCGACAGATTCTGTCGTATCGCCTGAGCGCGAGCGGCGCGGCGCTTGATCTCGATGCATTCCCCAAGCGCAAAGTAGTGCAACGGCGCATTCTGGCGAAGCTGGCGGAGCAGCCGTGCAATCTGGCGCAGATCAAGAGCTTGTCGGCAACGGCGGGAGCGCAGTTGAAAGTGTTGGTGGCGGAGGGATGGGTTGAATCTTACACCCACCCCCTCTCCCTACCCCTCTCCCACGCAGGGGAGAGGGGGTCGATCATCGAACACATCTTCGACAATGCGCACACGTTGACCGGAGAACAGCAGCAGGCGGTGGATGCGGTCAACGAGACACAGGGCTATGCCTGTTTCCTGCTGCACGGCATCACCGGCAGCGGCAAGACCGAGGTGTATGTGCACCTGATGCACGATGTGTTGCAGCGCGGCGGGCAGGTGTTGCTGCTGGTGCCGGAAATCAACCTCACGCCGCAACTCGAGAACTATTTCCGCAGCCGCTTCCCGGATGTGAATCTGATCAGCCTGCACAGCGGCCTGAGCGAGGGCGAGCGCTTGCACAACTGGCAGCAGGCGCAAGCCGGTGCGGCGCAGATCGTGCTCGGCACGCGGCTGGCGGTGTTCGCCGAGTTGCCGGGGCTCGCGCTGATCATCGTCGACGAGGAGCACGACAGTTCGTTCAAGCAGCAGGACGGCTTGCGCTATTCGGCGCGCGACGTGGCGATCTTCCGCGCCAATCAGCGCGGTGTGGCAATCGTGCTGGGGTCGGCGACGCCGTCGCTGGAGAGCTACCACAACGCGCAGAGCGGGCGTTACCGGATGCTCAGGCTGACCGGGCGCGCGCAAGCCGACGCGCGGCTGCCCGCGATGCGCTGCATCAACACCAACCAGACCGTGATGCATCACGGCATCAGCGAAAACCTGCTGCGCGAGATCGGGCAGCGCATCGCGCGCCGCGAGCAGAGCCTGCTGTTCATCAACCGGCGCGGCTATGCGCCGGTGCTGATGTGCACCGGCTGCGGCTGGCTGTCCGACTGCAAGCACTGTGCGGGCAAGATGGTGCTGCACCTCAACGATAAACGGCTGCGCTGCCACCATTGCGGCTATCAGTTGCATGTGCCGCACGCCTGCCCGAGTTGCGGCAATGCGGAGTTGCATCCGGTCGGCAGCGGCACGCAGCGCGTGGAAAGCGTGTTGCGGGAACGTTTTCCGGAGGCGCGTATTTTGCGGGTAGACCGCGACAGCACGCGCAACAAGCGCGCCTGGCAAACCATGCGCGAGCAGATCCACGCCAACGAGGTGGACATCCTGGTCGGCACGCAGATGCTCGCGAAGGGGCACGATTTCCCCGCGCTGACGCTGGTCGGCGTGCTCAATCCCGACAGCGCGCTGTACAGCAGCGATTTCCGCGCGCCCGAGAAGCTGTTCGCGCAACTGGTGCA
Organism: uncultured beta proteobacterium; assembly: GCA_963828205.1. Lineage (GTDB taxonomy): Bacteria > Pseudomonadota > Gammaproteobacteria > Burkholderiales > Gallionellaceae > Gallionella. Next base: position 346,079 of record CAWHDU010000003.1, on the reverse strand, counting down.
GGTGGCGGGGCGCGCCGGGCGCGCCGACAAACCCGGCGAGGTGCTGATCCAGACGGCCTTCCCCGACCATCCGTTATTTATTGCGTTGCAGGCTCACGACTTCGAGGGGTGGGCGGCGGCGCAGCTCGCCGAACGGCAGATGGCGGGTTTCCCGCCTTTCGTCTATCAGGCGATGCTGCGTGCCGAAGGGAAGCAGGAAACCGAAGTTTACGCATTCCTGAATCAGGCGCGGGACGCCGCAACCGCCTTGCGGCATGGCGTGGAAGTTTTCGGCGTGGTGCCCGCCGCATTGCCGCGCCGCGCCAATCACATTCGCGCGCAACTGCTGATACAGAGCGCAAAGCGCAAGGATTTGCAGCCATTCCTGCGCGCCTGGCAGCCTTTGCTGGACGCATTGCCGGCCCGGAAGTTGCGCTGGTCGCTGGATATCGACCCGCTGGAGTTTTAGAGGTTCTTGACTGCTGTTTTGAGAGGCATGGCAGCATGGCAGTATAAGGGTTGACTGATGCAGGCGGAGGTATGGTTGTTCCGGGTGGAATCAGGTTGCGCGCACGCCGTTCAGTATGACAATAAAAATTTGACCTATATCAAAAAGTATCCGGTGACCATCTAATAAAGTCGCGTCTTGTCAAAACTAGGTTCGTCAAAACTAGGACAGTTGGGTAAGAGCCTGCTTCAGCAGGTTTTATACCCCAGCGGGATATGAAACCTGCTGAAACAGGCTCTAAGTCGAAAACAAAAAAGGGAAGATTATGCATAAGCACATAGCTCGTTTATTGACGCTGGTTGCGGTCATTGCGACGGTTGCCTTGACCGCGAAATTTCTGGCCAGGCAAGACACATTTTATCAATACGGCCACTACCGTGGCGCCTCGGTAGCACAGATTGCCGAAAAACTCCCGATGCACCAGGGCTCTGCGGCCTGCCAGTCGTGCCATAAGGAGATTTACGCCGAATGGTCGTCCGGCATGCATCAGAAAGCGCACAAGGACAACAAGGTCGTGGGCACCGTCATCAAGTCGGGCGTCAATTGCGAGGTCTGCCACAACGGCCGCAGGCAACCATCCATCCAAGGAGCAAATGAAGCTTTCATTTGAAGACCAGGTCACCACGATTACCTACAAACATGAAAAGCATCCGGCTAATGCCGCGGGCAGAAACCTGATGCGCGATCCGGAAGACATGCGCATCCTGTGCACCAACTGCCACGAGAAGATGCTCGGGCGCCCATTGAGGGGCAAGGATGAGGCCGGTGTGCCCCAGGTTGTGATCGAGGGCCATGGAGGCGCTGCGCAATGCACCACCTGCCATAATCCGCATTCGCCCAGAATCAATTTTGCCGCCGTGCCGAGGCCTCCGGTCGATCCGAAAACCGGCAAGGCTCTTCCTGTGAGCGCGGAAAAGCCGGGAGATGCGGGTGCAGGCAAGACGGCGGCGGCAATGTGCGCGGCATGCCATGTTGCTTCGGGACCAAGCCCCAATCCGGCATGGCCGAACCTGGCCGGCCAAAATGCCGAATACCTGGTCGCTTCGCTTAAGGCATTCAAGACGGGGGCGCGCAAAAACGAATTGATGAGCCCCATGGCGGCCGCCTTGGCCGATGCCGATGTGCAGAATGTGGCGGCTTATTTTTCCAGGGCAAGTTGCAGCGTGCCTGGCGGCGATAAGGCCAAGGCCGAACTGGGCAAAGCCAGGGCAGCGGCGGCGGGTTGCGCGGCGTGCCATGGCTCCGGCGGTCTTCGCAGCCCCGGCAAGGACGGGATCAGCGCCGCCCAGGCATGGCCGAATCTGGCCGGCCAGAATGCCGATTATCTGGCAGGTTCGCTCAAATCGTTCCAGGACGGCAGCCGTAGCCACGCGGTCATGACAAGTGTCGCGAAGACACTGAGCGCTTCCGATATCGATAACCTGGCGGCTTACTACGCCACTGCGAGCTGCAAATGATTAAGATACCTAGCGAGGAAAAAATGACTACTCAGAATACAAAAATAGAAAAGGAAGCGGGCGACCTGTCGCGCCGCGACTTCCTGGGGTTATTGGGCAAAGGCGCAGCCTGCGCCGGTGCGCTGGTCGGCACGGGCAGCGCGCTGGCATCTGGCGGAGGCGCCGCCAATCCACTTGGCGGTGTTGGGCCGACATTCCAGCAGGATGATGCGCAATACGCAGAGGCAGTCAAGAATCCGCCCAAGATACCCAATTACAACTGGACTCAGCACAAGTGGGCGTTCGGTGTGGATGCCGACCGTTGTATCGGCTGCCTGCGTTGCGTGGAAGCATGCAAGATGGAAAACAGCGTGCAGATGGACAGAAACCATACCCGCACCTGGGTCGAGCGCTACGCATACCTTGAGGGCTCGAACCATACGCTCGTCGATAGCATCCATGATCTTAAAAACGTGGTGCCCGGCACCAAGGAGACGAGATTCAAGTTCGATAACCGCTACAAGGACAACCAGTACAACGACGGCAAGAAGGTTACCAAGGTCGAGAAGGTGTTCTTCGTGGCCAAGCTGTGCAACCAGTGCGAGAAGCCGTCGTGCGTCCAGGTATGCCCGACCGGCGCCACCTATAAAGCGGTGGACGGCCCGGTGCTGATCGATACGAAATATTGCATCGGTTGCCAGTATTGCGTTCAGGCGTGCCCTTACGGCGCGCGTAGCCTGAATCATGGAAGAGGTACTGCCGAGAAGTGCAACTGGTGCTACCACCGCATCACCAAGGGTTTACAGCCTGCTTGTGTCGAAGTGTGCCCGACCGGCACGCGGATATTCGGCGATCGCATGGATCCGCAAAGCCCGGTCAGCCAGTTTATCCGCAATAACAAGGTGAACGTGCTGCAGCCGGCCATGGGCAATTACCCCAATGTGTTTTACAAAGGGATAGACAAGGAGGTATTTTAAAATGGAAAAAGATGTCTTTTATCACGTAGCCCCGTTTTCCGGATTCACGTTTCCGAATGAAACCGAGGTACCGTGGAGCGAACTCATTGTAATCTACCCCTACATCACCGGGCTGGTTGCCGGTGCATTTGTGATATCCAGCCTGCATCACGTGTTCGGCATGGAGCGCTTTGCGCCCATCTCGAAGTTCGCCTTGCTGACATCGCTGTGTTTCATGTTCTTCGCACCGTCGCCGTTGCTGTTCCACCTGGGGCAGCCGACCCGCGCCCTGAATGCGGTTATCACGCCTCACTGGACCTCGGCGATGGCGGCATTCGGTTATGTCGCCGGGTTTTACGTGTGCCTGCTGCTGCTGGAAGTGTGGTTTTCGTTTCGCGCCGATATTGTCGGGTTATCGAAATCCAGAACGGGCATCATGCAGAAAGTCTACAAAGCGCTCACCCTGGGATCGGATGACGTATCGCCGAGCGCTCTGGCAGTCGACCACAAGATTGCGCGCAGGCTGGCCATGATCGGCATACCCGGCGCATGCGGCTTGCACGGGTACGTCGGGTTCCTGTTCGGATCGCTGAAAACACGCGAATGGTGGTCGTCCGACCTGATGCCGATCATCTTCCTGCTGTCTGCCATAGGCTCAGGCGTCGGGCTGCTGATCGTGATCTATGTGATTACATCCTGGTGGCGCAAGAAGCCGACAGACAACGGGGCCATGGAAGGCTTGCTGTATGTGTTGTGGTCGGGCGTCGTTATCGTGATGGTGATCGAAGCGCTGGAAATGGTGCAAATGATCTACAAGGCGCGCGAGGGTGTCGAAGGAGTGTTTGCCTTGATCGAGGGGCCGATCCATGTCGGCATGGCATTGCAGTGGGGCGGGTCGCTTCTGGCGCTGGTGGTCACCTCGGTGATGATGGTGAGCGGCACCAAGGGGAAACGGCTGGTTACCTGGCTGTTCATCAGCGGATTGTCCATGATGATCGGGGTGCTGGCGATGCGCTGGAACGTGGTGATTGGCGGGCAGGAATTGTCCAAGACCATGAGGGGCCTGATGACCTTCCATCCGGAAGTGTTCGGGCGCGAAAGCCTGTTCGTGGTTTCAATGCTGTTCACCGCACCGTTTGTTACGCTGTACCTGGCGCAAAAGCTGCTGCCGACGGTATGGGACGAGGTCAAGCCGCATGAAGCGCACCACTAGGCTGTTTCCGGGGTCGTGACGATCCTGTGAATAGACTGATGCGCCAGAGTTTGGCCGGATAGAACCAGGTAAGGCGGTTCGTGAAAAGGCTACAGTTAAACACTGTAGCCTTTTCATTTTTTCGGGAGTTGAGTTAAGGTATCGCGGATGACCACCAATTTCCTCAAGGAGATTTCCGGCATCGTCGGCGCGGAAAACCTGCTGACCGGCGAGGCTACCGCGCCGTATTGCGCCGACAAGCGCGGGCGTTATTCGGGCAGCGCGCTGGCGGCGGTGTTTCCGGCTGACACGCAGCAGGTCGCGGAAATTGTCAGGCTGTGCGCCGCAAGTAAAATCGCCATCGTGCCGCAAGGCGGCAACACCAGCCTGTGCGGGGGAAGTGTGCCGCTGGCGGAAGGCCGGCAGATCGTGCTGAACCTGTCGCGCATGAATCACATTCGCGTGGTTGATGCCGTGAATTACACTATGACCGTCGAGGCGGGCTGCATCCTGGCCGATGTACGCAACGCTGCGGAGCGGCATGACCGCCTGTTCCCGCTCGAACTCACGGCAACCCTGAACCATTGCGAGATCGGCGGCAACCTGTCCACCAATGCCGGCGGCAACGGCGTGCTGCGCTACGGCAACGCGCGCGACCTGGTGTTGGGGCTGGAAGTGGTGCTGCCGGACGGGCGCATCTGGAACGGCCTGCGCAGCCTGCGCAAGGACAACTCCGGCTACGACCTGAAGCACCTGTTCATCGGCGCGGAAGGCACGCTCGGCATCATCACCGCCGCCGTGCTGAAGCTGTTCCCGCGCCCGCAATCTTCCGCCACCGCCATCGCGGCCATCGCCGATCCCGCGATCGCCGTGCGCCTGCTGGCGCATATCCGCGCCACCTGCGGCGACACCCTGAGCGCCTTCGAGCTCGTCTCGCGCAGCAGCCTGGATATTGTGTTCCGCCATGTTCCCGGAACCGTGGAGCCGTTCGCCAGGCGCTACGAATATTATCTGCTGATCCAGTCGGACGACATGCAGCCGCGCCCGCTGGACGATGCGCTGCGCGGTGCAATACAGGGATTTGGCGCGGACATTCCGGAATTTGCCGTCACCGCCGACGCCGACGCCGCGGAAAACTGGTGGAAACTGCGCAAGAATATCAGCGATGCGCAAAAGCGCGACGGCATCAGCATCAAGCACGACATCTCCGTGCCGGTCAGCTGCGTGGCGGAATTCATCGCGCGCGCCGATGCATTATTGAATACCGCCTATCCCGGCGTGCGCATCGTGGCGTTCGGCCACCTGGGCGACGGCAACATCCACTATAACGTCTCGCTGGCGGATGCCGCGCAGAACGAGATATTCATCGCGCAACAGGAAAGTGCGGTTAATAAACTGGTGTATGAAGTGGTGCGCGAATTTGACGGCAGCATCAGCGCCGAGCACGGCCTGGGGCAACTCAAGCGCGAAACCATCCGCGCATACAAAGACCCGCTGGAGCTGGAACTGATGCGCAGCATCAAGCAGGTGCTCGACCCGCACGGGCTGATGAATCCCGGCAAGGTGATCTGACACAGTTATGTAGCCCGGATGGCGCGCAGCAGAATCCGGGAAATGATGGTTTCCCCCGGATTTCATTACATTTCATCCGGACACTCGCTGCGTGATTGTTCATTTCTAGTGCAGTAGATATATAAGAGTTGCTTATATTTAGTATTCATTAATAGCTTATCAAAGCAATCCTCTATAAGTTTAAGTAACCTTCTATGTTACATAAGACATTATGTAACATATTGATAACATTACTAAATTTGACACATCTCTGTTTTTGGCGAATAATTCGAATTGCAAATTTCGGGTTAATTTTTTAAGGAGATGGAGATGAGTTACATCACTAGTCGACACGCACAAATTCGAGCACAGCAACGAGGCATCCCACCGTTTATAGATCAACTACTCGATCTATATGGGAGGGAGCAGTATGACGGCCACGGTGGCGTAGTTTTGTATCTAGACAGGGGTAGTATTCGTCGTATGGAGAGAGATATGGGCCGTGAGCCTGTTCGTAGATTGTCTTCATGGCACAACGCTTACAAGGTTAGGTGTAGTCATAATGGAACTACGATTACTATTGGTCTTCGCAGCACACGGATATGGAGGAAATAATGAATTACACAATTTATCCAAATGACCTATTGGAAGAGATTGACCTGTATGACCAATTGATTGAAAAGGCAGGTTCATTACTATGGCTAACTCCTCCTCTTCTTCAAACATTAACAGGGTTGCGCGATGACAGGATTGCGACTTTGGATGAGTTAACCCGCCCACCTAGAAAGAGTATTAGAGACTTAATTGCCGAGAAAATAGCTCGGCATAATTTTCAGTTGCAAAATTCCCATAGTGAGCCAATTAGAATTGGTTATAAATATGACAATAAATTCAACCCATGCACTTGCTGCCTAAATATCTGGCGCAAGCTACTGAAGGAATTATGGGAGAAACACCCAGAAAGAAGAAATGATATGGCAGTATCAGTAAGGAGATTTGGTTATAACAGAAGTTATATTTCAAACGATAAAAAAAATTTGTTTGTGGGAAAGACGGATCGGTGGATCAGGCAACACAGTAAGGAGCTGTTTGATGGATGGTATATAGATACTAATGTTACTCCGGAACGTATCCATAAAATATTACCTACTGTGGTTACATCGGCAGGGTTGAAGTGGGAAAAGGATGTTGTTGTTATTTGGAATTAGGCTTCAGAGTCAATCAACTTGGATAGATTTAATATTCGAGAGGCATTGCCAATCAATGGCGGGGGCGTTATGCAAATATTTTTTATTTTTGTGCTGACACTGGGTTTCGGTACCACGACATTTGCAGCATGTTACGCCGTGTATGATAAATTTGATAAAGTGGTCTACAAATCATCAGAACCACCTTTTGACTTATCGATTCCAATCAGCGAAGGCATAAAATCAAAATATCCAGGAGGCTATTTGATTCAGAGCGAAGCCAAGTCTTGTTCTCTGACAAAGGAAAATAACGTAGCCATTGAGAAAAGGCGAATAAAGCAAGCTTTTGACGATAGGCGAACAAAACTACAGTTACAAAATTTCTCAGAAGTCAGTAATGACAGAGTTTCAGTTTTACCTTTCCCTAAAGAAAAAGTTATTGTTAGTCGGTCGCCGAATATTTCAACTCTGCCAATTGATCAAAGTGAAAGGGCTGTTGACGGGTCAATGGGTAGTTTGATTGCGCCAAGGTATGAAGGGAGAGCGGTTGTTGGTAGTCTACTGAATAATTTGACCATAAATTGCCCCACCGGCAGTCATAAATGGGTTGATAGTTGGGGTAATCAAATTTGCAAGGAATTCTTTTCTGGCAATGTAAAAACAATACAAGGCAACATAAATAACTGCCCTACTGGCACTCATCGGTGGGTGGACGATTGGGGTAATCCGGTTTGCCAGAGTTTCGATTCACAGCAGCAATATTACGACACCTCTAAAGGATGCCCGATTGGAAGTCATAAATGGGTTGATAATTGGGGCAATCCTATTTGTGAAAAATTTTAGGCAAACATAGGTACCAGTCGATTTGTTTTTGATGAATTGATGTAAGATGAAAATACGGCGATAAGGGGCTAGGCTGAATTTCCTCCCAAACCGAACTTCAGCATTGTGTCGAAAGTCGAAAGCGGAAGCTAGTTATCCGGCAGGCCGCGTCAGACCAAGTCGCGCAGCGCCTCCGCGAGCGTCGGGAAGGCGAAGCGATAATGTGCGACCTCCATTTTTCTGGGCAACGCCCTCTGTCCTTCCAATAGCATGCTGGCGGATTCGCCCATGGCCAGCTTCAATATTGCCGCGGGAGCAACCAGAAAAACCGGACGTTGCAGCGCCGCCGCCAGCGTGGCGGTGAATTCCGCGTTGGTGACCGGATTCGGCGCGGACATGTTGTACGGCCCGTGCATCTGATCGTCGCGCAGCAGCTTGAGCACCATCGCCGCGTAGTCCTCGATATGCACCCAGCTCAACCACTGTTTTCCGTCGCCGAGCTGCGCGCCCAGCCCCAGTTTGAATGGCGGCAGCAGGCGCGCCAGCATGCCGCCATCGCTGCTCAACACCGGGGCGGTGCGCAGCAGGCAGACGCGCACACCGAAATCTTCCGCAATTCGCGCCGCATCCTCCCAGGCCTTGCACAACTCCGCGGCGAAGCCCTCGCCGGGGGCGACCGTTTCGTCCAGCACGAAATCGCCGCGGTTGCCGTAATAGCCCACCGCCGAACCGCTCAACAGCACCGACGGCTTGCGTTCGGCGGCGGCGATGCGCCGCACCAGGTTCTCGGTGAGGGTGACGCGGCTGTCCCACAACACCTGCTTGCGCTGCGCAGTCCAGCGCCTGTCGATGATCGGTTCGCCCGCCAGGTTGATGATTGCATCGAAAGCGAGCGCCGGATGCCAGTCGTCAAGCGATGCCAGCGCCCGCACCCCGGTGCCGCATTTGACCGGCACGGAAGCCGGGTTGCGGCTGAACACCGTCAGCTCATGTCCCTCCGCCAGCAACGCCTTGCAAAGCCGCCGACCGATCAGGCCGGTACCGCCAGTGATGAGAATGCGCATATGGTGCCCCTATAAATCTGTTTTGCGGGCGAATCGCAGCGTCACATGCTCGCTCACTCCTCGCCTATCTGTCCGATATGTGGCTTCAACATAACCTGAAGGTTAGTTCACGCCGCAACAAGCCGCTATGCGGCGTGTTGTCTCGTCGTTCGCTGTGCGGTTCCTTGCGGTGCCCGCGCGACACGGTGGGGCGAAGCCCTCTGGTGCGGGAGCGCGGAGCAGCAGGCCTACCCGCCCCAAATGCTACGCATCGCCGTGTCCGGCCTGCCATCCCGCAAAACAAATTTCTAAGGGCACCATGGACTTGCTGTCATATGTTCCTCAATCTGCCGGTAAGTCGCAAAACCCGCTATGATTCCGCGTATGCAAAATCATACTCCAACTAACGCCGATTTAGTTGCGCGCAGCCTGTCCGCCGTCTGGCACCCCTGCTCGCAAATGAAGCATTACGAGAGCTTTCCGCTGGTGCCGGTCGCGCGCGGCCAGGGCGTGTGGCTGTACGATTGCGACGGGAAACGCTACCTGGATGCGGTCAGCTCGTGGTGGGTGAATCTGTTCGGACATTGCAACCCGCGCATCGATGCCGCGTTGCGCGAGCAGCTCGAGACGCTGGAGCATGCGATGCTGGCGGGTTTCACCCATGAGCCGGTGGTGCGGCTTTCCGAGCGGCTTGCGCGAGCTGGCACCAATCGGGCTGGGGCATTGCTTCTACGGTTCGGACGGCGCATCGGCAACGGAAATCGCGCTGAAGATGAGCGCCCACTATTGGCGCAATAGCCGGCCAGCCGGGCAAGACGCAATTCATCAGCCTGGAGAACAGCTACCACGGCGAAACGCTGGGCGCGCTGTCGGTGACCGATGTCGCGCTGTTCCGCGATGCCTACGGCGCATTGATCCGGCAGCAGGCCACCGTGCCGAGCCCGGACTGGCGCAACGCCGCCGCCGGAGAAAGCGCCGAGGCTTACGCGCTGCGCTGCGCCGCCGCGCTCGAACAACACCTGCAGCAACACCACGCCCAGCTTGCCGCCTTCATCGTCGAGCCGCTGGTGCAGGGCGCGGCGGGCATGGCGATGTATCACCCGGTTTATCTGAGCAAGGCGCGCGAATTGTGCAATCAATACAACGTGCACCTGATCGCCGATGAGATCGCCGTCGGCATGGGGCGCACCGGTACGCTGTTTGCCTGTGAGCAGGCTCCACCCCTCTCCCTAACCTTCTCCCTTGAGGGGAGAGGGAACGAAAACAGTGGCGCGCTCCCCTCTACCGTTTACGGGAGAGGGGCCGGGGGAGAGGGGATAACGCCGGATTTCCTGCTGCTCTCCAAAGGCATCACCGGCGGCTATCTGCCGCTGTCCGTGGTGATGACCACCGACGAAATCTATCAAGCGTTCTACGCCGACGAAACGGCGCGCGGCTTCCTGCATTCGCATTCCTATACCGGCAATCCGCTGGCCTGCCGCGCCGCGCTGGCCACGCTGGATATTTTTGCGCAGGACGAGGTGCTTGCCGCGAACCGCAATAAAGCGGCTTATTTGAACGACATTGCGCGGCCATTGTCCGAGCATCGTGCGGTACGCAACTGGCGCAACACCGGCATGATCTGGGCGTTCGAGGTGGACAGCCCGCATCGCGATTTTGCGCAGCGCTGCTTCGCGCTCGCGCTGCAAAAAGAACTGCTGCTGCGCCCGATCGGCAACACCGTTTATTTCATGCCGCCGTATGTGATCGGCGAAGAGGAGATGCAATTGCTGGTGACGCGAACCCTGGACGTTGTGGAGAGGCTGTCGTGAAGCACCTGATTGCCATTGTTGCGGCATGGCTTCTCGCAGCCAATGCCCAAGCCGCCGCGCTGCCGGGCGCGGTCGCGCAGTCGCTGAAGGCGGCCGGTATTCCGCTTGAAAATGTAGCCATCGAGGTGCGCGAAGCGGGGCTGGGCGCACGCAAGCCGCTCGTCAGCCTGAACGCGAACCGGCTGATGAACCCCGCATCCACGATGAAGCTGCTCACCACCTATGCCGCGCTGGACATGCTCGGCCCGGCCTACCACTGGAAGACCGAGGCGTACCTGGACGGCGAGCTGAAGGATGGCGTGCTGTACGGCAACCTGGTTCTGAAAGGCTATGGCGACCCGAAATTCACCCTCGAACAATTCTGGCTGTGGCTGCGCGAACTGCGCGCGCGCGGCCTGCGCGAGATTCGCGGCGATCTGGTGCTGGATCGCAGTTTTTTCGAGCTGCCGCAACACGATCCCGCCGCCTTCGACAAAGACCCGCTGCGCGCCTACAACGTCGGGCCGGACGCGCTGCTGCTGAATTTCAACACGCTGCGCCTGCGCTACCTGCCCGACGGGAATGCCATGAAGATCATCAGCGAGCCGCCGCTCGACGGCGTGAAACTGGATAACCGGCTCGCGCCGCAATCCGCTCCCAAGACGCACAGGCACAATTGCGATAATTGGGACGACGGTATCCTCGTGCAGCCGGACGGAGACAGCGTCATCCTGCAGGGCGGGTATCCCGGCGAGTGCGGCGAGCGCGAACAGCATCTCAGCGTGATGCCGCATACGCGCTACGTGGAGGCGGTATTCCGCGCGCTTTGGCAGGAGCTCGGCGGCACGCTGAAAGGAAAGCAGCGCGAAGGCGTTGCGGGCGGCAATGCGCGGCTCTTCTCGACGCATTACTCCGAGCCGTTGAGCGCGGTGATCCGCGACATCAACAAGTTCAGCAACAACGTCATGGCGCGGCAACTGTTCCTGACGCTGGGAGTTGCCGCGCAGGAGGGAGCGGTTGCCTCCACCAACCTCGATCGCAGCGCGCAGGCCGTGCAGGGCTGGCTAAAAATACAGCGGCTGGATTTTCCCGAGCTGGTGCTGGAAAACGGCGCGGGGCTGTCGCGTAACGAACGCATCAGCGCGGCGCATCTCGCGCAATTGTTGCAGCACGCCGCCGCCCATCCGCTCAGCGCCGAATTTGCGGCCTCGCTGCCGATCCTCGGCGTGGACGGTTCGGTCAAAAAACGCCTCAGGGAAAGCGCCGCAGCCAGCCATGCACATCTCAAGACCGGCACCCTGGAAGGCGTGAAGACCATCGCGGGATATGTGCGCTCGCAAGGCGGCAAGGAATGGGTGGTGGTGTTCTTTATCAACCACCCGAGCGCAAAATACGGGCAGGCCGCCCAGGATATGCTGGTCGAGTGGGTGCAGGCGCGATAACCGGCTGCAAAAATGGAGCTTCGTTCTTGAACACCATTCTTTAACCCCGGGGGAAATAAATGGACAAGCGACTGCGCGAAGCCGCGCTGCAATATCACCGCCAGGCTCCGGCGGGCAAGATCACCGTTACTTCCAGCAAGCCGATGTTTACCCAGCACGATCTTGCGCTGGCTTATTCGCCGGGAGTGGCGGCGGTTTGCGAAGCCATTGCGGAAAACCCCGCCGAAGCCCGCAACCTGACCGCGCGTGGCAATCTGGTGGCGGTGATCAGCAATGGCACGGCGGTGCTCGGTCTGGGCGCGATCGGCCCGCTGGCGGCAAAGCCGGTGATGGAAGGCAAGGGCGTGTTGTTCAAGAAGTTTGCCGGTATCGACGTATTCGACCTGGAAATCGACGAGCGCGATCCGGACAAGCTGGTGGACATGATTGCCGCGCTGGAGCCGACTTTTGGCGGCATCAACCTCGAGGATATCAAGGCGCCGGAATGTTTCTACATCGAGCGCAAGCTGCGCGAGCGGATGAAGATACCGGTGTTTCACGACGACCAGCATGGCACGGCGATCATCGTCGGCGCGGCGCTGTTGAACGGGCTCAAGGTGGTCGGCAAGAATATCGCGGACATCAGGCTGGTGGCGTCCGGTGCAGGCGCGGCGGCATTGGCCTGCCTCGACATGCTGGTGAGCCTCGGCGTGAGCCAGAAAAATATTATCGTCACTGATATCGCAGGGGTGGTCTATCGGGGCCGCATCGAAGAGATGGACGACAACAAGGCGCGCTATGCGGTGGAGACTTCCGCGCGCACACTGGGCGATGTGATCGGCGGCGCGGATGTATTTCTCGGGCTTTCCGCTGGCGGTGTGTTGAAGCCGGAGATGGTGACGCAGATGGCGGGCCGGCCGCTGATCTTCGCGTTGGCCAATCCCGAACCGGAAATCCTGCCGGAGGATGCAAAGGCCGCGCGGCCCGACGCGATCCTTGCGACCGGGCGCTCCGATTACCCGAACCAGGTCAATAACGCGCTGTGTTTTCCGTATATTTTTCGCGGCGCGCTGGATGTGGGGGCTTCCGCAATCAACGAGGCGATGAAGCACGCCGCAGTGCATGCGATCGCCGAATTGGCCCAGGCCGAGCAGCCGGATGCGGAGGCTACCGTGTATGGCGATGAAAGCCTGACTTTCGGCGCGGATCACCTGATTCCCAAGCCGTTCGATCCGCGCCTGATTACGCGCATCGCGCCGGCCGTGGCGCAAGCGGCGATGGACAGCGGCGTGGCCGAGCGGCCGATTGCCGACATGGGCGCCTATCGCGAGCAGCTTTCGAGTTTCGTGTACCACTCCAGCATGCTGATGAAGCCGGTGTTCGCGGCCGCCAAGAAAGCGCCGAAACGCCTGGTCTATGCGGAAGGGGAAGACCCGCGCGTGCTGCATGCGGTGCAGACGGTGGTGGACGAGGGTATCGCCTACCCGATACTGGTCGGTCACCCGGCGGTGGTCGAGCAGCGCATTGCCAGGCTGGGTCTGCGCATCCGCGCGGGCGAGCATTTCGAGCTGGTGAATCCGGAAAGCGACCCGCGCTATCGCGAATACTGGAGCGAATACCATCGCCTGACGCAGCGGCGCGGCATGACGCCGGAAACCGCCAAGCACGAGATGCGCCGCCGCGCCACGTTGATCGCGGCCATGCTGGTGCGCATGGGCGCTGCCGATGCGATGCTGTGCGGGACGATTTCGCAGCCGCTCAAGCATCTCCATTATATCGACGAGGTCATCGGCCACCGCCCCGGCGTGAATATCTATGCCGCGATGAACCTCCTGATGCTGCCCAGGCACACGCTGTTTATCTGCGACACGCATGTCAACCTCGACCCCAGCGCGGAACAGGTCGCGGAAATGACCATGCTGGCCGCCGAGGAAGTCCGCCGCTTCAGGATGGTTCCGAAAGTCGCGCTGCTGTCGCATTCCAATTTCGGCAGCCATGACGATGCCTCGGCGCGCAAGATGAGCCGCGCGCGGGAGCTGCTGGAGCAGATGGCGCCGGAACTGGAAGTGGACGGCGAAATGCACGGCGATGCCGCGCTGTCGGAAAGTTTGCGCGCAGAGATGTTCCCCGATTCCCATTTGAAGGGCGGGGCGAATCTGCTGATCATGCCGAACCTGGATGCGGCCAACATTACCTACAACCTGCTCAAGGTGACGGCGGGCGACAATGTCACCATCGGCTCGATTTTGCTGGGCGCCAACAAATCGGCGCATATCCTGACTTCCACAGCGACGCCGCGCCGCATCGTGAATATGAGCGCGCTGGCGGTTGCCGGCGTCAAAACGCGTTAGATGGAAAACAGCGCATTAAAGTTGTATATTGCTTCTTCAGGCAGCCTTGAAATTTGCTTGTATGAAATGAAATTGTTTTGTGCCGTCAGTAACCGATAGTTAATTCAGAGAGGCGATCATGAAATTGCGTAGTGTGATGTTGTTTGTTGTGGCACTTGGAATCAGCGGTTTCGCCAGTGCGGCGGATGAGATTGTCATCAAGTTCAGCCACGTTGTCGCGGCCGATACGCCGAAGGGCAAGGCGTCGGAGTTTTTTGCCAAAAAGGCGGCGGAGCTGACCAAGGGTAAAGTCAAGGTTGAGGTTTATCCCAACAGCGCCTTGTACAAGGACAAGGAGGAGATGGAGGCGCTGCAAATCGGCGCGGTGCAGATGCTGGCGCCGTCGCTGGCGAAATTCGGCCCGCTCGGCGTCAAGGAATTCGAGGTCTTCGATTTTCCGTATATCTTCGACGACACTGCCGATCTCCATAAGATCACGCAGGGGCCGATCGGTGCGAGCCTGCTGGCCAAGCTCGAACCCAAGGGCATCAAGGGGCTGGCCTACTGGGACAATGGCTTCAAGTCTTTTTCGGCCAATACGCCCATCAAGGTGCCGGCTGACCTGAAGGGAAAGAAGATGCGCATCCAGTCGTCCAAGGTGCTCGAAGAGGAGATCCGGTCGCTCGGCGGCTTGCCGCAAGTGATGGCTTTCTCCGAGGTCTATCAGGCCTTGCAGACGGGCGTCGTGGATGGCACGGAGAACCCGATTTCCAACCTCTACACCCAGAAAATGCACGAGGTGCAGAAACATCTGGCCTTGACCAATCACGGTTATCTCGGCTATGCCGTCATCGTCAACAAGAAATTCTGGGAGGGGTTGCCGGCTGACGTTCGCGGCCAGCTCGAACAGGCCATGAAGGAAGCCACCGCCCACGCCAACAAGATTGCCCAGGATGAAAACGATAACGCGCTCGAAGGCGTGAAAAAGAGCGGCAAGACAACCGTTTATGCGCCTACCAAGGAAGAGAAGCTGGCATTCAAGAAGGCGATGGCGCCGGTGCATACCAAGATGGCCGATCGCGTCGGCAATGAGTTGCTGCAGGCCATCTACAAGGAGACCGGCTTCGATCCAAACAAGCTGTAAGCGCTTTACTATAAAAAGCAGCATGTAGGCTAACCAAGGTAGTTTTGTTGATGAAATATCTCGATCATCTCGAGGAATGGATAATTTCCTTCCTCATGGCCGTAGCGACGCTGATCATCTTCGCCGCCGTCGTCCATCGCTACGCTGCCGGCATGAAAATTCCCGGCCTGCAGGACTGGCTGTTGACACTTAATTTCACCTGGGCTCAGGAACTCACCATCATCATGTTCGTCTGGATGGCCAAGTTCGGCGCAGCCTACGGGGTGCGCACCGGCATCCACGTCGGGGTCGATGTGTTGATCAACCGGCTCAACGAGAAGATGCGCGCGAAATTCATCGTTTTCGGGCTGCTCGCCGGAGCGGCTTTCACCGGGATCGTGGGGACGCTCGGCGCTTACTTTGTCTGGGAGAACGGTGCGCACCATGCCTTTCTCAGCCTGACCGGCAGGCCGTTCGGCGATGTGCCGGAAGGGCCGACGACGCCGGATCTCGAATGGCCGACTTGGATGGTTTATTCGGCGATTCCGCTCGGCAGCAGCCTGATGTGCTTTCGCTTCCTGCAAGTGCTGGCCGGCTTCCTCAAGACCGGCGACTTGCCGCAGCACGATCACGGCCACGTTCAGGGCCTCGACGAGGAGAAGCCGCAGGTTGACATCAATGAGTATTCGCTGGATGACAACCTGCATCCGAGCGATCTCGATCACCAGGTAATCGGCAGTGAACGCCATCATCAAAACAAGGATGGCAAGCCGAAATGAACGCTGCGATCATCATCACGCTGCTGTTGGTGCTCATGCTGACCGGGATGCCGATCTCGATTTCCCTTGGCCTCACCGTGCTCAGTTTCCTGTTCCTGTTTACGCAGGTGCCGATCGAATCCGTCGCGATGAAGCTGTTCACCGGCATCGAAAAATTCGAGATCATGGCGATCCCGTTCTTCATTCTCGCGGGCAATTTCCTCACCCACGGCGGGGTGGCGCGGCGCATGATCCGATTTGCCTCGTCGATGGTTGGCCATTGGCATGGCGGTCTCGGCATGGCCGGCGTGTTTGCCTGCGCCCTGTTCGCGGCGATTTCCGGTTCATCGCCGGCGACGGTGGTGGCGATCGGCTCGATCCTGCTGCCGGCCATGGTCAAGGCAGGTTTTCCCAACAAGTTCGGGGCGGGCATCATCACTACTTCGGGGGCGCTCGGCATCCTGATCCCGCCGTCGATCGTCATGGTCATGTACGCGGTGGCGACCAATACATCGGTCGGCGCATTGTTCATGGCGGGCGTTGTGCCCGGCATCGCGCTGGCCGGAGTGCTGGGCGCGGTAACCTGGTATCGGGCGAAGAAGTTCGACTATCCGCGCCTGCCCAAGGCCAGTTTCGCCGAGCGGCTGAAGACTTTCCGCGAGTCGGCATGGGGCTTGCTGCTGATCGTGATCGTCATGGGCGGCATCTATTCCGGGATGTTCACACCGACCGAAGCGGCGGCGATGGCCGCGGTCTATGCCTTCATCATTGCCGTTTTTGTCTATAAGGATCTGGCGTTCAAGGATGTGCCGCGAGTGCTGCTCAATTCGGCCAACATGTCGGCGATGCTGCTCTACATCATCACCAACGCGATGCTGTTCTCGTTCATCATGACCAACGAGAACATTCCGCAGGCGCTGGCCGCCTGGATGCTGGGGCACGGCCTGGGCGTGATCACCTTCCTGCTTGCCTGCAACCTCATCCTGCTCCTTGCCGGCAATTTCATGGAGCCTTCCTCCATCGTGTTGATCTTCGCGCCGATCCTGTTTCCGGTGGCGGTCAAGCTCGGGATCGATCCGGTCCACTTCGGCATCATGATGGTGGTGAATATGGAAGTCGGCATGTGCCATCCGCCGGTCGGCCTCAACCTCTATGTGGCTTCAGGCATTACCAAGATGGGGATTACCGAACTGACCGTCGCGGTCTGGCCGTGGCTGCTTTCCATGCTGGGCTTTCTTCTGCTGGTTACCTACTGGCCGGGGCTGTCATTGTGGCTCCCGCGCATGCTCGGCATGATGTAGCCGAAGGTATTGCATCGGGGCGGCGCGCTGCAATATGGCAGGGGCGCAAGCCGATATATTGAAGATGAAAAAATCGTGTGCTATTATCGTTCTGCCGTGTTGGCTTGGTCGATTAAGGGGTTTGAACAATGAAAGATTTGCTTAGTATCGCTGCGATGCCGCTTGTTATTTTCCCGATTATTTACTTCCTGTTCTATCTGTTTTCACAGGGACACTTTGCGTTTTAATAACATTTTGCAGCCGGAAACAAATATCCCCTCGCGCCACGAGGGGATATTTGTTTCCGGCGGGCAAATACTTCTTCTGCAAACATCACCTCAATCGCCATTACGCCGCAACGCAGCATGATCTGCTTCAGGCTCTAAAGCATCCGCGTCAGGTTGCCGCGCGCGAAGCCGCGTAGTGGCTCGACCATTCCCTTGCCCAGTGCCATCGCCTTGAACAGCTCGCCCATCTCCGCCGGGCTGGTGAGTTTCTGCAATTGCGCCGAGAGCGGCAGGTAGTCGCGCAGGTTTTCCGGCGGGGTGTCTTTTACCAGTTCGGTGATGCCGCAGTTCAGCAGGAAGAATGCCTGCGAGGTATAGCCCAGCAGTTCCAGCCCGGCATCGATGCCGCATTCCGCGATGCCGGTGAAATTCACATGCGCGGTGATGTCCTGCAGGCCGGGCAGGAAGAACGGGTCGTCGTGGGCGTGGTGGCGGTAGTGGCACATCAGCGTACCGCTGCTGCGCTGCGGATGGTAGAACTCGCGCGCGCCGAAGCCGTAGTCGATGAACAGCAGAGCGCCCTGCTCCAGGCAGCCTGCCAGGCTGTTGACCAGGCCGCGCGCGGAGAGGCAGATTTCGCCGAGATAATCGTCCGGCGCGTTGATCTGTTGCGCGGCTTGCAGCAGGACAGCATCATCGATGGCGCGCTCCTGCCAGATAAAATTGTTAGCGCCGAAACCGTTGTCGCCGCTGGCCACGCCGCGTTCGGTCGGCGCACCACTCCGCCAATGCACCAGATGCACGGGCAATGCGTCGAGCACCTCGTTGGCGACGATCGCGCCGGAGAATTTTTCCGGCAGCGCGTCCAGCCAGCGTACACGCTCCACCAGGTGCGGCAGGCGCGTGCGCAGCAAGGCCTGCTGGCGGGCGCGCAGGTCGGCGCTGACCTCGAGAATGGAGTAGCTGTCCGGCAGGCTGCCGAGCCGTTCCAGTTCGCCGAGCATGTCAGCCGCCAGCTTGCCGCTGCCCGCGCCCAGCTCCAGGATGTGCGGCGCGCTGGACGCCATGATCTCCGCCGTTTGCCGCGCCAGGGTGCGACCGAACAGCGGCGACAGCTCCGGCGCGGTGACGAAGTCGCCCGCCGCGCCGAACTTGTGCGCTCCGGCCGTGTAATAACCCAGTCCAGGCGCGTACAGCGCCAGTTCCATGTAGCGCGCAAAGGGTATCCATCCGCATTTTGCTTCGGTATCGTAATGGCCGGCAATGTCGCGACGGATGAATTCGCGCAATCGGGCGCTATGCTGCGCGGCTTCCGGGCTGGGATGGGGAAGTTGGGCTGGCATGGTCGGGTATAATTCGCAAGGTCATGAAGTGTAGCGGAGTGCGAGTCTAATGGAGCAAGGGATGCAAGGCAAAGTGGTACTGGTGACGGGAGGCGCAAAGCGCGTAGGCGCGGCGATCTGCCGCCGCCTGCATACGGCAGGCGCGGAACTCGCCGTGCATTACCGCAGCTCCGCGCAGGAAGCGCTGGTTTTGCAGGACGAATTGAATAAACTGCGCCCAAAAAGCGCTGCCGCGTTCCAGGCCGATTTGCTCGACCTGAACACGCTGCCGAAGCTGGTTCACAAAATCGTCAAGAAGTTCGGGCGGCTGGACGCGCTGGTCAACAACGCATCGAGTTTTTACGCCACGCCGCTGGCGGCGGTGGACGAGCAGCAGTGGCACGACCTGCTCGGCACCAACCTGCGCGCGCCGCTGTTTCTCGCGCAGGCGGCAGCGGACGAATTGCGCCGCAGTCACGGCTGTATCGTGAACATCGTGGACATCCATGCCGAACGTCCGATGCACGGGCATCTGCTGTATAGCGTCGCCAAGTCCGGCCTGACTGCATTGACCCGCGCGCTGGCGCAGGAGATGGCGCCGCAGGTGCGCGTCAACGCCGTCGCTCCGGGCGTCATCGTATGGCCGGATGGGCCGGAATGGGAAGATTTGGAGCGGCGCCGCAAGATCGTCGCGCACACCCTGCTCAAGCGCGAAGGCGAGCCGGACGATATCGCCAGGGCGGTTGCCTTCCTGATCCAGGACGCACCCTATGTGACCGGGCAAGTTATCGCCGTCGACGGCGGGCGGAGCGTCAACATTTAACCTGGAATTTTCATGAACGATATTACTCAGCCCATTCATTTCGAGCGCCATTCGACCAACTTCAACCGCCTCAAGGGGCGGCTCGAACATCAGGTCGGCAAGGCGATTGCCGACTTCAACATGATCGAGAACGGCGACAGCGTGATGGTATGCCTGTCCGGCGGCAAGGATTCGCATGCCCTGCTCGACATCCTGCTCACCTTGCGCAAGCGCGCGCCGATCGATTTTCGCATCGTCGCGATGAATCTCGACCAGAAACAGCCGGGTTTTCCCGAAGAAGTGCTGCCGGAGTATCTCAAGTCCATCGGCGTGGAATACCACATCGAAAACCAGGACACTTACTCCATCGTCAAGGAAAAAATCCCCGAGGGCAAGACCACCTGCTCGCTGTGTTCGCGGCTGCGGCGCGGCATCATCTATCGCGTCGCGCACGAGCTAGGCGCCAACAAGATCGCGCTGGGGCATCACCGCGACGACATGATCGAGACGCTGTTCCTGAACATGTTTTTCGGCGGCAAGCTCAAGGCAATGCCGCCGAAACTGGTAACCGACAAGGGCGACCACATCGTGATCCGCCCGCTGGCCTATTGCGCGGAAAAGGACATCGCCCGCTATGCGCGCGGCATGGAATTTCCGATCATCCCGTGCAACCTGTGCGGCTCGCAGGAAAACATGCAGCGCAAGACCATCAAGAAAATGCTCGCCGCATGGGAGCTCGAATATCCGGGGCGCAGCCAGACCATTTTCACCGCGATGCAGAACGTCAAGCCGTCACACCTGCTGGACGGCAGCCTGTTCGATTTCAAGAATCTTCAGATGGGCGACAAGGTCGCGGAAGGCGACATCGCCTTCGACGACGAAATAGCATGTTGATTGGCAAGTTGTGTTGCGTCATTCCAACGCGATCTTGAAAATCGCCTTGCGCACCTGCCCGCTGGAGACCAGCGGCGCGTGCGCATCTTCCGGAAAGAAAATGCAGAATGCGCCGGGCGGTGTGGCGATCCACGCCGCCGGCGCATCGCGGAAAAACTGGATGTCCTTCTCTGAGTTGTAATCGCTCACCGGATCAACGCAATCGGCCAGTGGTTTCCAGCCCATCTCGTCCACGCCTTCCAGCACCAGTTGAATGTCGATGTACTTGCGGTGGCATTCCAGCTTCGCCGCTTCGCGCGTGCGCCCCGGCACATCCTCCACGATGACGAGGAGCTGCTTGTCGACGATGGGATAGCGCCCCGGCGCGACCGCCAGCAGGTCGGTGTCGCGGATAAATTCGAACGCGCGCGGAAACAGCGGATGCAGCGCGGCGTAGCGGGAGGATTGGGAGAAGGTGGAGAGGATCATGATTTACGAGATTTAATTTCCATATGGTCTTGGGCTGCTACGCCGCCTTCTTCAACCGCATCTCCAGCCGAATCTCCGCCGCAGCCAGCATGTTGACCAGGGTGTCGAGCGAGAACACGTCGATTTTGCCGCGCATCAGATCGGAGATGCGGGGCTGGGTGACGCCGAGCGTCTTGGCGGCTTCGGCCTGGGTCATGCCGCTGCTGCGGATGTGCTCGGCGATGGCGCGCATCAGTTCGGCGCGCGCTTTCATGTTGGCGGCGTCTCCGGGTGTATCTTCGATGGCGTCCCATACGCTCTTGAATCGTTGTTTGCTCATTTCATACCTCGCGTGAGTTCGTTGTAGCGTTTGCCGGCAAACGCAATGTCTTGCGCGGAAGTCCGTTGCGTTTTCTTCTGGAAGCAGTGCAGCACGTAGACGGCATTCTTGAGTTTGGCGATATAGAGCACCCGGAATGCGCCCGCTTCATCCTGAACCTGATTTCCTGCACGCCTGCGCCGATGGTTTTCATCGGCTTCCAGTCGTCCGGCTCTTCGCCGTGCTGCACTTTGTCGATCTGATAACCCGCTTCCCGGCGGGCAGAAAGCGGAAAGCTGCGCAGGTCGTCTAATGCGCTGCCGAGAAATTCAACTGGCTTGGCGTGAGTGTGCATGCGGCGATTATACATAATTTTGTATAATTAATGGGCGACATGCAGAAATCGTCGTATTGGCGCGGGTATCCAATCGGTTTGATCAGGGCTTCGGAAACAGCGGATGCAGCGCGGCGTAGCGGGAGGATTGGGAGAAGGTGGAGAGGATCATGCTGCCTGTTGCGTCATGCCAGGCACGATTTTGCAGTTGGAAACGGGAGCGCGGGAAAAATCCTCGCAACACACCCAGCAGTTTCTCCCGCCTTCCTTGGCCTGGTACATGCGCAGGTCGGCGATTTCGACCAGGCTTTGGCTGTCATTGACGCCATCGGCCAGCCTTTCAGCGACTCCGAAGCTGGCCGTCAAAGGGTTGCCGTCCAGACGTTGCCCCAGGCCATTGGCGCGCAGCCGTTCCAGCAGGGTAATGGCGGAGGCGCAGTCGGTGTTGGGCAGAACCATGAGGAATTCCTCGCCACCCCAGCGCACCAGCGCATCGCCGCCGCGCAATGTGCTGCGTATTGCATCGACGGCAATTACCAATACCCGGTCGCCGGCATCATGACCATGGTTGTCGTTGATCGATTTGAAATTGTCGAGATCGGCGAATACCACCGTCAGCGGGGTTGCATTTCGTTTGGCGATGCTGAATTGAAGGTTGAGCAGCTCTTCCCCGCTGGCGCGGTTGAAGCAGTGTGTCAGCGGGTCGTGATTGGCCTGGCGCACCAGTGCCGCCATGAAGGATAATTGGCTCATGCCGGCCAGCGTGGCAGTGGCGGCAATCAGTAGCAGCAGCCAGAAAGCCGCGAGGTGAGTGTTCCAGTTCATTTGATTGCTCTGCATTATCGCCACCAGTGCCGAAGACAATAATACCGGCATGGAAAACACGATACCTTCCAGTGCCGTCAGCGGAAATATGCTCAAGCCTGCCACCAGGACAAACGGCAGGAAAGCATAGCCGGCGGCAATAACTGCTGCCCCTCCCCGGTTATCGATACCGGAAAGCAGCAGGTGGGAGTAGATGAAGAACGCCGTCGGAATGAGAAACATGATAAAGAGCGCGCGGTAGGCATCCTTCATGTGCGGGGAAATGTTATAAGCCAATGCCAGCCCGATAAAGGCCAGCGTGGTGGCCAGACGCCCGATCGGCAGCATCGCGGATAGCGGAAAAGAAAATACCAGGACGTCCACCACAATCCACAGCGGGGTCAGCACCGCGAACATCACCGAAGTCAGCCGCACGCGGGAGATGATTATTTCTGCGCGGCGTCTGGCCAGCAACGGAGGGTGCGCGGATGAACTTATCAGGCACGAGAACCCTTCACTGAGAATATCAGCGGGTAATTGCGATGTCATTGAATCCAGAAACTGTTTGAACGTCCGCATATTCTCTCCAGTCTGCCGGTCATTATTGCCGACTTACAAAAATCTTGCCACCATTCCCTTTGCCAGTCCGCCTTGTAACGGTATCCGCACGCGATGCCCGCTGCCCGGCGCAACTTTTAGCGCTTCGCCTTCGAGGCTGCGCATTTCGTTCAGTTCGACGAATCGGTTGCCGGAGGGGTGGATGATTTCGAGCCTGTCGCCGACCTGGAATTTGTTTTTCACGTCGATTTCGGCGATACCGTCAGCGCAACTGACGATGTCGCCGACGTATTGCTGACGGGTGTTTTCGGAATGGCCGCGCATATAGTTCTGCTGTTCGTGGGTATGGTGGCGTTCGTAGAAACCGTCGGTATAGCCACGGTTCGCCAGCGCATCGAGCGCGCCTAATAGGCTCAAATTGAACGGGCGGCCTGCGACGGCGTCATCGATCGCCTGGCGGTACACCTGCGCGGTGCGCGCCACATAGTAGATGGACTTGGTGCGGCCTTCGACTTTCAGCGAATCCACGCCGATCTTTACCAGCCGCTCGACATGCTCAACGGCGCGCAGGTCTTTCGAGTTCATGATATAGGTGCCGTGTTCGTCTTCCAGCACCGGCATCAGTTCATCCGGGTGGTCGTGGCGCGAGATCAGGTACGCGCGGTCGGCCAGCGGGTGGCGAGGCTGGCTGCCGCAATCGGACAGCGCGGATGCGGCAAGCGCCTTGTCAAAATCAAAGTCAATTCTTTCAGCCGCATCGCTGTCGTCATTCCCGCGCAGGCGGGAATCCAGTTTATTAAATTGACTGGACTCCCGCTTTCGCGGGAGTGACGAAACCTGCTGGATATCGCCGGTGCCATCCTCTTCCGCGTTGTCCATTTTGTAATCCCAGCGGCAGGAGTTGGTGCAGGTGCCCTGGTTGGCATCGCGGTGGTTGAAATAGCCGGACAGCAGGCAGCGGCCGGAATAGGCGATGCACAGCGCGCCGTGGATGAACACTTCCAGCTCGATGTCCGGACACTGCTGGCGGATTTCCTCGATCTCATCCAGCGACAGCTCGCGCGACAGGATCACGCGCGTCAATCCCAGCGATTGCCAGAACTTTACCGCCGCGTAGTTGACGGTGTTGGCCTGCACCGAGAGGTGCACCTGCATCTCCGGCCAGCGCTCGCGCACCATCGCGATCAGGCCGGGGTCGGCCATGATCAGCGCATCCGGCTGCATCGCGATGACCGGTTCCATGTCCGCCATGTAGGTCTTCACTTTGGCGTTGTGCGGCATCAGGTTGCTGGCGACGAACAATTTCTTGCCAAGCGCGTGTGCTTCCCGGATGCCGGTGCGCAGTTCATCGAGCTGAAATTCGTTGTTGCGTGCGCGCAACGAGTAGCGCGGTTGCCCGGCGTACACCGCGTCGGCGCCGAAGGCGTAGGCGGTGCGCATTTTTTCGAGGGTGCCGGCGGGCAGGAGAAGCTCAGGCGAATTCATTCTGGAAAAAACTATTAGCCACACAACCAGCGACTTGGCTGGCGTTTTTTGCCCGCCTAGTCGAATGGCTGGTAGTTATATCAGGGATCACAGAGCACACAGAGAACGAGGCGCAACGCGGGTTTTCTCTGTGGTCTCTGTGTCCTCTGTGGCTTGATTTGAGGTTTTTAGGTTTCATCATGTGATCCATCTTCCCTTTATAGGGAGGGAAGCTTTCACTTTGGCAATCCCAGCCGCTTCCAGATTTCCAGCGCCTGGCCTGGTTCAGCGTGTAAAAGTGCAGCCCAGGCGCCCCGCCGGCGAGCAGTTTCTCGCAAAGCTCCGTGACCACGTCGAGGCCGAATGCCTGCACCGACTCGCTGTCGTCGCCGTAGCCTTCCAGCGTGCGGCGTATCCAGCGCGGAATTTCCGCGCCGCACATGTCGGAGAAACGCGCCAGTTGCGCGAATTTCACGATCGGCATGATGCCCGGCACGATCGGGATGGTGACGCCGAGCTTGCGGCATTCGCCGACAAAATGGAAATAGGCGTCGGCATTGTAGAAGTACTGGGTGATTGCCGAGTTCGCGCCTGCCGCGGCCTTGCGCTTGAAGTTGACGAGGTCGTCGCGTGCCGAGCGGGCTTGCGGGTGGACTTCCGGGTAGGCCGCCACTTCGATGTGGAAGTGCTCGCCGGTCTGCACGCGGATGAACGACACCAGTTCGTTGGCATACTGGAACTCGCCGGTCGTGGCCATGCCGGATGGCAGGTCGCCGCGCAGCGCGACGATGCGCTTGATGCCGAGTTGCTGGTAGGTTTGCAGGATGCTGCGGACGTTTTCGCGCGTCGAGCCGATGCAGGACAGGTGCGGCGCAACCTCAAGCCCCTCCGCCTTGATCTGCTGCACGACTTCCAGGGTGCGCTCCCGCGTGGAGCCGCCCGCGCCGAACGTGACGGAGAAGAAATCCGGGCGGAGCGCCGCCAGTTGCCTGCGCGCAGCGGCAAGTTTTTCTGTGCCTTCCGGGGTTTGCGGCGGGAAAAATTCAAAGCTGAAAAGCGGTTTGTTCATGCCGTTCTTATCCATTGCGTGGCCTCATGACCTGTGCGGCGGCTGCGGACAGCGCCCACGAAAAAATACTGTACAAGACCGCGCCGAACACGCCGTGCCAGAAGCCTTCCACGATGAACCCCTTGAGCACCGAGCCGACGAACCAGAACAGCAGCCCGTTGATGACGAAAATAAACAGCCCCAGCGTTAGCAGCGTGACCGGCAGGGTGAGCAGCAGCAAGAGCGGGCGGATCAGCGTGTTGACCAGGCCGAGAAAGAATGCGGCGATCATCGCGTCGACGAAGCTGTCCAGATGAATCCCGGGCACGAAGTTCGCCACGGCCAGCAAGGCCAGTGCGTTCAGTACCCAGATCAATAACAGTTTCATCTGCCTCCTCTCTTGCGCAAAACGGTGTTCGGCGGTCTAGTAGCGGTAATGCTCCGACTTGTACGGGCCATTCTTCGACACGCCGATGTAGGCGGCCTGCTGGTCGGTCAGTTCGCTCAACTGCGCGTTCAGCTTGGTCAGTTGCAGGCGCGCCACTTTCTCGTCGAGATGCTTGGGCAGCGTGTATACGCCGACCGGATAGTCCTCGGTGCGGGTGAACAGCTCGATCTGCGCGATGGTCTGGTTGGCGAACGACGAGGACATCACATAGGACGGATGGCCGGTGCCGCAGCCGAGGTTCACCAGGCGGCCTTTCGCGAGCAGAATGATTCTTTTTCCATCCGGGAAGATCACGTGATCGACCTGCGGCTTGATCTCTTCCCACTGGTATTTCTCGACGGAAGCGACGTCGATTTCGTTGTCGAAGTGGCCGATGTTGCAGACGATGGCCTGATCCTTCATCTTCGCCATGTGGTCGTGGGTGATCACGTGGAAATTGCCGGTGCAGGTCACGAAGATGTCTGCCTTGTCGGCGGCGTATTCCATGGTCACCACGCGATAGCCTTCCATCGCGGCCTGCAGCGCGCAGATCGGGTCGATCTCGGTCACCCACACTTGCGCGGACAGCGCGCGCATCGCCTGAGCAGAACCCTTGCCGACATCGCCGTAGCCGGCGATCAGCGCGACCTTGCCGGCGATCATCACGTCGGTGGCGCGCTTGACGCCGTCCACCAGCGATTCGCGGCAGCCGTACAGGTTGTCGAACTTGGACTTGGTGACCGAGTCGTTGACGTTGATCGCCGGGAATTTCAGTTCGCCGCGCTCGTGCATCTGGTACAGGCGATGTACGCCAGTGGTGGTCTCCTCGGTGACGCCCTTGATCTGCGCCAGCCGCGTCGAATACCAGGCCTTATCGGTGGCGAGCTTGGCCTTGATCGCGGCGAACAGGATGCGCTCTTCCTCGGAGCCGGGGGCGGACAGCACTTTGATGTCTTTCTCGGCCCTGGCGCCGAGATGCAGCAGCAGCGTGGCGTCGCCGCCGTCGTCGAGGATCATGTTGGAGTAGCCATTGTCCGGCCACTCGAAGATGCGGTGGGTGTAGTCCCAATAGTCTTCGAGCGTTTCGCCCTTGACGGCGAATACCGCGATGCCGTCGGCGGCGATGGCGGCGGCGGCGTGATCCTGAGTGGAGAAAATGTTGCAGGATGCCCAGCGCACCTCGGCGCCGAGCGCAGTCAGCGTCTCGATCAGCACGGCGGTCTGGATGGTCATGTGCAGCGAGCCGGTGATGCGCGCGCCCTTGAGCGGCTGGCTCCTGGCGAATTCCTTGCGGATCGCCATCAGGCCGGGCATTTCGGTCTCGGCGATGGCGATTTCCTTGCGCCCCCATGCGGCGAGGGACATGTCGGCAACTTTGTAATCGGTGAAAGCGGCGTTCATAAGACACTCCATTCATAAAAGTTAATGAACAGGTGCAGTTGAGACATCCGAGCCTGACGGGAGACTGATATACAGCCCCGCTGCAGCACCCCTCGGAGACCGCAAATTATAAACGCAATAAGGATTTTTTGCTGCGGCATGCTCACCAGGGCGCGGCAGTATGGTAGCCCGGATGGAGTGCAACGGAATCCGGGAAGATCGGAGCGCCGCGTTCCCGGATTACACTGCGTTTCATCCGGGCTACGTATCCCATCACATCAGTTTGAATCGTACCTTGGGAACGATGCATCCCTACCAGGGCGCGGCAGAAATGTCGCTCCACAGCGCCTGGAGATCGCTGATTTTCCATTTTTCCGGGTCCTCGTGCGAGACAATTTTGTCCTTGCAGGAAGGCTTCGACAAGTCCAATACCTCGGGCGGGATTCGCATATCGGACTTGATGGAAAAAAACACCTTGACCATGGGAGTGAGCAGCGATTGATCGGTTTGCCCGATGACCACGCCCAGGCGGTCGGATGCCAGCCTGACCATCGAGCCGGTCGGGTAGATGCCGATGCTGCGCACGAAGGCCTCGAAAATGCGCTGGTCAAAGTGGCTGTGGCTCCACTCGGCCATTTTTCTGATGGCTTGCGCCGGCTCCCAGCCATTCTTGTAGGCGCGGATGGAAGTGATCGCATCATACACATCGCATACCGCGCTCATTTTGGCGTACAGGTTGATTCGCTCGTTCGTGAGCTTGTCGGGATAGCCGCTGCCGTCCACTTTTTCGTGATGATGCAGGCAGACATGCAGCGCGATATCGTCTATTCCGCTGCTTTCCAGCAAGATCTTGTGCCCTTCGGCAGGGTGGTTTTTTATCGACTGGAATTCTGATGCGGTCAATTTGCCGGGTTTGTTGATGATTTCCATCGGGATCATCGTCTTGCCGATGTCGTGCAGCATGCCGGCCAGGCCGGCATGGCGGGTCTGGTCGTTATTCAGCCCCAGTTGCCGTGCCAGGGATATCATCAGCGCACAGACCGCGACCGAGTGCATGTAGGTGTAATTATCCTTGTCTTTCAGGCGGGCCAGGCTGATCAGCGCGCCGGGATTGCGCATGACCGATGTCGAGATTTCTTCGACGATGGGCAGCGCATCGGTGGCGTTCAGGGCTTTGCCCATGCGCGCTTCCTGGAACATCGAGGAGACGGCTTTTCTGGATTGGGCGCAAATCTTGACGGCACGCACGGCTTCCCGGGTAATGTCGACATGGCGCGCGACATTCCTGTTGGCCCGGCCCGCGCAAGCGTGTCGTCGACTTCCGACGCAACAGATGTTTCGGCCTTGCCGCCCTCGACGCCGAGGCCTTTGCCGGTGTCTATCCAGACTTCCTTGATGCCGGTTGACAGGATTTCTTGCAGGTCTTCGGCTTTATCCAGCAGGAAAGTGTTGCGCCAGAAAGGGTGGTCGTACCACGAGCCGCAAAATTCGTGTATGTACATGCCTGTGCGTAACTGCTTGATCGGGATGCGTACTAACATGGCAGCACCAGCTTGTGGGAGGGCGGATTCCAACTTGGAATTCTAGCCCAAAATAGCCGTACCGGGCGGCGTTCCCGGGAAGGCGTGTTTACCAGGGTGCGGTGGCCACCCCGCTCCACAATTCCTGGACGTTGTGGATATTCCATTTTGCCGGGTCTTCGTGCGATACGATCTTGTCCTTGCAGGCGTGTTTCGACAGGTTCACCAGTTCCGGCGGGATTCTGCAATTGGACTTGATGGAAAAGAATATCATCAGGATCGGCTTGAGCAGCGACGTTTCGGTTTGATCGATGATTACGCCCAGATGGCCGGACTCCAGCCTGACCAGCGAGCCGATCGGGTAGATGCCGACGCTTTTGACGAAAGCGTGAAAAATGGTGGTGTCGAAATGCCCCTTGCTCCATTCCGCCATCTTGCGCAGGGATTCGGCTGGCTCCCATCCGCTCTTGTAGGGCCGGTTCGAAGTGATCGCGTCATACACGTCGCACACCGCGCCCATTTTGGCGTACAGGCTGATCTGATCGGCCGTCAGCCGTTCCGGATAGCCGCTGCCGTCAATTTTTTCGTGGTGATGCAGGCAGACGTCCAGCGCCACGTCGCCGATGCCGCTGCCTTCCAGCAGCATTTTGTGTCCCTCGACCGGGTGGCTCCTGATTTTTTCGAATTCGCTATCGGTCAGCTTGCCGGGTTTGTTGAGGATGCTCAGCGGGACCATCATCTTGCCGACATCGTGCAGCAGCCCGGCCATTCCGGCCTGGCGAACCTGATCATCGTTCAGCCCCAGTTGCCGCGCCAGGGAAACCATCAGCGCGCATACCGCAACCGAGTGCATGTAGGTGTAATCGTCCTTGTCTTTCAGGCGGGCCAGCCCGATCAGCGCGCCGGGGTTGCGCATCACCGAGGCGGAGATTTCCTCGACGATGGGTAGCGCATCGTCGGAGCTCAATGCCTTGCCCATGCGCGCTTCCTTGAACATCGACGTGACGGCCTGTTTGGATTTGGCGCATATCTTGATGGCGCGCGCTGCCTCCTTGGCGACATCGACACGCTGAATGATCGGTCCTGCGGTATCGGCCTGCGCCAGCGTGTTTTCGATTTCCGCCGCAATCGTTTGCTCGTCTTCGCCGCCTTCGACGCCGAGGCCTTTCGAGTCGTCTATCCACACCTCCTTGACGCCGGTCGACAGGAGGGTTTTCAGGTCGTCCGGGTTGTCCAGCAGGAAGGCGCCGCGCCAGAACGGGTGATCCATCCACGAGCCGCACAGCTCATGAATAAACATACCTAAGCGCAGTCGCTTGACGTTAATGCGTATCAGCATGGGCGTTTCAATATTTTAATCTTAATTTAAAGACAGATTTCTGGGTCAAATTCCCCGCCGCTTGCGGCGCTTGTTGTCATCCCGAACGAAGTGAGGGATCTTAAGATTCCTCGCCATGCCCGGAATGACATGGGATACCCCGCCCTTTGGGGCGGGGTGCTTTATTTCTAAGGAAACACCGAACAAGTTCTCATATCCGTCAGTGGTCAGCTTGTTGGTGAAGTCTACGGACAGGTAAAAATTATCGCCGAAGAACGTTTGCAAATGCTGACAATTCCTGACATTGGTCGATGAATGGCGAAACACCTGGGTATTGGGGCATGAAACCTGCTGAAATAGGCTCTTACTGAAATTTAATAAAATGAGGTGTTATTCAGTGTGTTGCCGAGATCGTGGTAATGATCCGCAGAGATTTGGCAGTCGCGCCGCGATTGGACTCCACAAACCCTGCGCAGCGCTGCTGCATTTCAAGCAGGGCATCCGGGTGATCCAGCAGGCGCTGCAATTCCATAACCAATTCGTGGATATTCTGCACCTGCGCCGCTGCCCCGGATGCAACTGCCAGCCGCGTAGCCTCGGCAAAATTGCGGGTATGCGGGCCGACCACTGCCGGCGCGCCGGCGGCGCAGGCTTCGATCAGGTTCTGTCCGCCGTAAGGCAGCAGGCTGCCGCCGACGAAGGCGAGGTCGGCGGCGGCGTAATAGGCGAACATCTCGCCCATGCTGTCGCCCAGCACCGCGCGGATTTCCGCCGGAATTGCATGCTCTGGCGGCTGGCCCATTTCGCTCCTGCGCCGGAACGGGATGCCGCGCTGCTCCAGCAGTGCCGCGACCTCCGCAAAGCGCTGCGGATGGCGCGGCACGATCACCAGCAGCAGGCCGGGAATGTTCACCTGTTGCAGCGCGTCGAGCAGCAGCGCTTCCTCGCCATCGCGGGTGCTGGCGGCGAGAAATACCTTGCGCGTCGCGCCGAACCGTTCGCGCAATTGCCTGCCCAGTTCCAGCATCGCGCGCGGCGGCTCGATGTCGAATTTGAGATTGCCGGTCACGGCAACATTCTTTGCGCCGAGCTCGGTCAGGCGCGCCGCATCGTCGGCGGTCTGCGCGGCGACGGCGGCGAGTTCGCCCAGCGCGTTGCGGGTCAGCCGCGCGAAGCGCGCATAGCCGCGCGCCGATTTTTCCGACAGGCGCGCGTTCAGTAGCAGCAGCGGCGTGCCGGTTGCGCGGCAGGCATGGATCAGGTTGAACCAGATTTCCGTCTCCATCAGGATGCCGAGTTGCGGCCTGAAATGGCGCAGGAACCGGTTCACCGCAAACGGGTAGTCGTAGGGCAGGTACACGCGCAGCACGCCGTCGCCGTACAGTTGTTCGCCGGTGGCGCGCCCGGTCGGCGTGGTGTGGGTGAGCAGGATCCGGTGATCGGGATAGGTGGCGCGAAGCCGGGCGACAAGGCTTTGCGCGGCGCGCGTTTCGCCCACCGACACGGCATGCAGCCAGATGATCGGCCGGTTGCTGTGCACGGAATAAAAGCCGAAACGCTCGCCGGTATGGCGCAGGTATTCCGGCTGCTTGCGCGCGCGCCACAGCAGGCGCAGGAAGATAAACGGTAGCAGCAGCCACAGCGCGAGGGTGTAAAAAAATCGCGGATTCAGCATGCAGCCATTCCTTGCGAAATATCCGTGAAAGCGGGCAGCGCCTCGATGACGGCGGTGACCTCCGGTGCGTGGCCGATGCCGCCGAGATTGGCGGCGCATCGGCCCGCATACAAACCGGTCAGCGCCGGATCGGTCGCAGTGTAGATGCCGACGGTCGGCACGCCCAGCGCCGCTGCGAGGTGGGCGAGGCCGGTGTCCACGCCGATCACCGCCCGCGCGCCGCCGAGCAGCGCGGCCACCTCGTTCAGATTCAGGCGCGGCGGCGCGACGGCATCGGGAATGGCCGCCGCGAGGCGCAGGCTGCGCGCCTGTTCCGCTTTGCTGCCCCACGGCAGCACGCAGTAAATAGTTTTCTCGCGCAGATGATGCCCCAGCGCGATCCAGTTGGCCTCGTCCCACAATTTATCGGCACGGCTGGTGGCGTGCAGCAGCACTGCATAAGGCTACTCCGCAAGCCAGGCGGGGCGGGGAATGGCGGGCGGGCGGATGCCGTAATCGGCCCGCCCTTCCAGCGTATAACCGAGCGCCTGCGCGGCGAGCTGGCGATTGCGTTCGACAGCGTGCTGCCCCTTTGCGACCGCGAAAGTGCGCTGGTACAGACTGGCCGCGAGCGGTTCGCGCGCGCTGTCCCGGTCGAAGCCGCAGCGCAGCCCCTGTGCGCCGCGCATCAGTAGCGCGCTCTTGAGCAGGCCTTGCGTGTCGAGTGCCACGTCGTAATGTTGCGCCGCCAGCGCGCTGCGGAATGCCGCGATCTCGCGCCATGTGGCGACGCACAGCAGCTTGCCGCGCCAGCGCCGCACGGCGACCGGAATGACGTTGCGCACCGCCGGATGCAGCCCCGGCAGCGCGGCAAGGCTTTCTTCTACCAGCCAATCGATCTGCGCGCCCGGATAATGGCGCGCGATGTCGCTGGCAACCGGCAGGTTGTGCAGTACGTCGCCCAGCGACGAGGTCTTGACCAGCAGGATATGCGGGTTTTGTGTATCGGCGAATAAGTGCGCCATATGGGTGCCATGGTTTCCGGTGGTTCGCATCTTATAGGATGCGGCACGGCTTTAGGAAGTGTACATGCCGTACCGGGTGCGATTCAAATTGATGTTGAAAATATTTCGCGCACCTGCACGGCGTTGCAGTGTTGTAGTTGTAGCCCGGATGGAGTGCAACGGAATCCGGGAAGAACCAAGCACCGCATTCCCGGATTTCACTACGTTTCATCCGGGCTACATATTCCACCACATCAGTTTGAATCGCACCCTGCCGTACCGCGAGCGCGGCGCACAAAAATAGCTGGCGTGTTTGTTTGTTGGCGCCATCTTAAATCATGCCCTTTTCTTTATCCTCATCCTTTTTCCTCCGAAAGAGGGGCTGATGTTGCCGTCACTCCACAACCGCCTTCCGCAACCAACCATCCACGATCACCGCCGCGAAGAACGCCCTGTCGAACCACAGCCACAAAGCCACTGGCGCGAGAACCGGCAACAGCAACGACCCGAACTGATACCCCAGCGCAATTCCCTCCATTTGCCACTGGGCTATCCCCAGCCCCTCGGCGCTGCCGCCTGCCGTAACGATCTGCTTGAGAATATCGAAGGCCATGCTGAAGGCTTGCGGGATCAGCAGGATGAGATAGCCGGCCAGCGCGCGCCGCAACAGATGCCTGCTGCCCGCTGCCAGCAGCAACGCGAGAAACAGCGGAAAGCCATAAGCGTAACGCGCCGCATCGGTCTCGGCCACCAGCTCGGCCTGGCCCTTTCCGGGAATGTCCACCATGACCAGGGTGTCCACCTCAAAGCGGCCGGGCGCCATATGCACCTCGCGCACCCAGTGTCCGGCGCCCTTGTCCAGCGCGATCTGCGCCATGACCGCCGCCGGATAGGAAGTCCATGCCGACACCTGCGTCCAGAGGAGGGTGAGCGCCAGGAACCAGGCCACCGCCCAGCCGAAGAAACTTGCCAGCGATGCCGGGCGGTTCATGGATGGATGGCCGTAATGGTCAGCCGGCAGGTCGCTGGCCCAGCAGCTTGCCGGGATCGGCGCGCACCCAGATCAGCCACACCACCAGCACATCGAGCATGATCATGCCCTGCCACAGATACTCGTGGGCGACGCGGAACGCGGTGTCGTTCCACTGCCCCAGATAGAACAGGCTGATGACCCTGGCCACGTTCAAGCCCTGCACGGCGAGAAACCCCAGCAGCATCCCCCAGGCGCGGTGCCGCCAGCTTGCCGGAAAAGCGGCGATGGCGGCAAACAGGATGATGCAGGCTTCGACGCCGTTGCAGCCCGGCTCGATCGACACGCCGAAACCGGTGGCCGGATTCCACAGCACCTTGCCGAGCGCGGCGGCATTGGCATCGAAAATCGTCACTAGCGCGACACAGCCTTTGGCCAGCAGTGCCGTCCACGGCAACACCAGATGCTGTTGCACGGGTTGCAGCAGCTCGATGCCGAACAGGGTGAACTGCAGGCCGAGAAACATCAGCAGGAAGCGGCGCATGGGGGCGGGAGGTTATGTCACCCTGCAACGCAAAGGGTCTCCACGAATGCCCTTTGCATTCAGATGATCTGACTTGATTATGGGAACAAAAAACTCGTCATTCCCGCGCAGGCGGGAATCCAGCTTGTTGATTTGACTGGGCTCCCGCCTGCGCGGGAGCGACGAAATATGAATTTTTAGAGGTTCCCTCATGTTGATGCTACGTTGCCGCGCCTGCGCGCCTGCGCGCCTGCGCCACGCCGAACAGCGCCACCAGCCCCGAGAGCAGGATCATGCCCCATTCCGAGAGGGTGGGAATGCCCGCTACGCCGCCGCCCGGCACACCCGACCCGCCCTGATCGACGATCACGCCGTTAGCCGCAAGGTCGTCGTCGCCCACGCCGCCATCGGTGATGGTCAACGTGACGGTGTTGCCCGCGATCACGGCCTGCGCGGGCGGCATCTGGTACCAGTGCGCGGCGGCGCAAGCGCCGCCCGTGCAGTTGTAACCCGCTGGGCTCGGCCCGTATTTCCAGTACACCGCCCCGGCGGGCAACGCCGCCGGATAAGTGATGACGATAGTGGCCGCAGAACCGACCGCGCCCGCGTTCAGGGTGAAGTCGAGCAGGCCGTATGGGAACGTCACGCCCGGCGGCAGGCTGGGCGGCGATTTGGCGTGACCGGTGGTGGGGATGAAACCGGCAGATTGCGCCGTGTCAACAACCCACGTACCGCCCGAAATAACGGCGCGACCGCTGCCGCCACCGGTGGACTGGTTCGGCGCGGAGCAGCTCGCGTTCGTGCCGCCGTTGGAACCGTTGCATGACCATGTCCAGGGCGAACCGGCGGTTACTGCGCTTGCCGAACCGGCAGCGCACAGGTTGGCGGCGGGCACAAAGGCGGTGGCGACTCCGTTGGCGCTGCCGCAGGCGCCTTCGACCACCGGGGCGGAGGCGGTCGTGACATTGAACGCGCCGCTCACGCCGCCGATGGTGAGAGTGGCGGTGGTCATCGTGCTGTAGCTGCCCGACGAGGTTTGCTTCAGCGTCACCGTGTCGCCGTTGTTCACCGTGCCCGCCACGGCGGTATAGGCGCCGCCGTTCTTCGAGTAGGTGCCACCGGCGATGCCGATGTTCGCCGCGCTGTTGATGCCCGCGACGGTGATGGTGTTGGAGGTCGCCACCGTCGAGAGCGCCGCGCCGGTCTGCGCGGTGAAGGTGAAGGCGTTCGGGGTGGTGTCCTGCGCGAGCGTGGTCACGTCGAACGCCCCGGCAACGCCGCCGATGGTCAGGGTCGCGGTGGTGAGCGTGCTGAAGCTGCCCGATGAAGTCTGCTGCAGCGTCACAGTGTCGCCGTTGTTTACCGTGCCTGCCGCTGCGGTATAGGCGCCGCCGTTGATCGAGTAGGTGCCGCTGGCGATGCTGATCGGCGAGACGGTGTTGATGCCCGCGACGGTGATGGTGTTGGAGGTCGCTACGGTGGCGAGCGCCACGCCGGTCTGCGCGGTGAAGGTGAAGGCGTCGGGAACGAAATCATTCTGTGCATCAAAAGAGTCGAAAGACTGTCCGCCACGAACCAAGCGCACGTAGAAGTTACCCGGCTTAACGTCGGATCCGGCACTGCCATTGCCGAAATAGACGAACCACGCTTTCGTAGGATTCGAGACATACGACGAACCAGACCAGAAGAACAACGCAGGCGTGGCCGGAAACAGGGTCTGGTTGATGGACGGGTTGTAACCGCAGGCCTCGACGAGGGATTCGAGCTCCTTTTTGTTCGGCAGGCGCCAGCCGCCGCCGTCGAAAATCGACGTGGCTGCAGCACTCAGGGCGGCGCTCCAGGTCATGGCCGTGGCGGCGCCGGTAGCGCAGCCCGCGCCGCTCCTGCCCTCAACGCACTGCTTCCACGTCAGGCCGGTCAGGTTATGCGTGACCGTGCCGTTGCCGTGATCGGTGAACGCGCTGGTCGGCGTGGCTTCGGCCACGCTGGCGTTGGGGTTTGCGGCGGTGCAGGCGGCGTGGGCTTCAAACCCCGTGGCCAGCATGGCGAGAATGGCGGCCAGGGCGAGTAGCTTACGGTGCATAGAGAACTCCTGAGAGGGGTGCAGCTTGAGAACAGAGGCGCAAATCGGTACCGCCCGCGTGGCAGCGGGGAATGGGTGCGGCACACCGAGCGATGCGGGACCCGGATAACCCATGATGTGGTTCGGGCACATAGCGCCCGACGATCTGGTTTGCGTTTTGTTGTGCGCAATGTTAGGGCTCACAGCTATCAACCCCATTTGCAAACCCCTTATTTGACATGCACTTCACAATTTTATTCTGGAGCGCTACGCTGTTGGGTTCACCCCGAAATAGCATGTCGCATGTCTGTTTAGCGTCATTGTGTCTGATCAGGCACTCGTTCTTGCGCTGTTGAGCCAACTGCTCTCGTTGTTGGGCTTGCGTTTCACCTTGAAGCCTGTGGTTCTCTGCCTGCAACGATGCAACTCTGCTCTCCAATCGCGCGGTGGAGCAACATCCTCCCAACACTAGCAAACAGCCGATTAGCAACGTATTTTTCATGTGCTACCTCTTTGAATGTGCGCCAATATCAGTGCGACCTCCTTCTGATAGCCGGAATCGGAAATGCACTGAGTAATAAGGTTGACTTGCTTGGTGTAATCCAGTGCTCCGGTAGCAGGGGTTAATGCGATTTCGTCGCGGCACCGCTTGAATGCGGCAACAAAGCCGGCGGCATAGATATTGAATTTGTATTCGGCAATTGAGGCCGCCCGATTTCTGCACTCCTCTTGTGGCTCTTTGGGTTCACATCGAAACTCGATTTCGCCAGCTTGGGCCGATGGGGTCATCGCTTCCAGCACCCTCTCCGTCGCCACTTTCACAAAGTCATTTTTCACTGCCTCCAGCTCCCGTGAATTCGGGTTACCTAAGAAAGATTCCCAGACTGGATCGAAAACGGTCTTCCCAATAACACCATCTCTGACCGTCTTGCCAACGATCTCTACCATCACGGGAACCGCGGGTTGGCATCCGCAGCCACTTGAAAGTAGCAACGCTACGACAACAAATAGAAATGCTATACAACTCATTGCGTGCTTTAACGCCCCAGTTTTATTTTCCATTTTGCTGGGCACCGCATGCCCCCAATCTACCCGGCTTGCCCCGTGCCTTCACACCGTGGGCAATCCATCTTTCCGGTACCCTCGCAAAGGCTGCATATTTCTTTGTCGTTGGGGTCGTTCCCATGAGATATAAATCCATCACCTCCGCACTTTTCGCATGGAACGATGCTTTCACCATTACATTTTGGGCAATCCATAGCTTTCTCCTTTTCTCACGCACTACAGCCCATCTCGATAAAGGGCAACGAATCGAGTTTGTTTCCCCATTTTGTTGTTCATTGGGTACCCGACCCGGCTAAAACTGTGCGCCACGAACCAAGCGTACGTATTCGTTATTCACCTTACCGCCCATGGAGGAGGTGTCGCCGTCAGCGAAATTGACGTCCCGCGCGGAGGTAATATCCTGGGCATCCGGCGAACCAGACCGGAAGCCCGACGCTTGCGTGTTGAGGAAATAGGTCGTGTCGATGCTCGGGTTCGATACGCCGGCATGTACCAAGGTAAGGAGTTCGCGCAGCGTCGGCATACGCCAGTCGGTGTAGCCGCACAGCGCGGCGGCGTTGACCGCCGTGACGAACGCCTCGGTGTTGCACAGGTTGCCGGGCAGGGTGGCGTTGCAGGTGTTGGCACCGGTGCTGCCGGCATTGCCGCCGTTGGTGGCTGCATTGCTGCTGTACCAGGTGTAGGTATGGCCCTGATGGCGCAGGTGAGCGTTGTCGTTGACCTTGACCTCCCAGGTCAGGCCGGTGATGTTGTCCTTGGTGCAGGCCCAGTCGGTCGCGGCGGTTCCGAGCGCTGCGCCGGCGGCGAGCACCGTGCCGTTGTTGGCGATCTTACTGTAGTCGAAACCCTTGGCGCCCGCGCCGGTCTTGGTCAACGCGCCCGCCGCCGCGGCGGCGTCGCGCCCGTAGCGGCAGTCCTGGCGCGGATGGCTGCCCGCGTCGCGGGCGATGCTGGCGGCGTTGCCCGCAGTCACGCCGTCGGCGACGGTGTCGTTGTAACAGGTGTCCTGGCCGGTGTCGGGCAGGCCGGTGGCATGCGCGCTTGAGGCGAAGACGAGCAGCAGAAAAATTGCTGCGTAACGGGAAACAGGTTTCATGGTTGCTTTCCTATGGATCGGCAAATGAAGTGGGGTCGCCGTGCGCGCAATTGCGCTATCGCGAAGCCGTATAGATTGACTGTTGCATTCATGGACGGGCAACATACCCATATATGGTTGTTTAGTCAAGCCACAAAAGGGTAGCGCTTTATGGATAAATGCCCGCATGAAGCGCGCCAACGAAATAGTCACGGAAAATCTGAAACTCTGGATGGATGCCTCCAGAAACCTCAAGACCCAGGAGGCTGTGGCGCGGGCATCCAAGGTCGGGCAATCCCATATCAGCCGGATACTCAGGGGCGAAGCGAACCCCACCGTCAGCATCCTCGATTCCATCGCTCATGCCTTCAGGCGCAAAACCGCCGACCTGCTGGCCGCACCCGGCGCGGAGCATTCTGCCGCGCCGCCCGGCGCATCCTTCACCGCGCAAGAGCCGCCGCCCGACGAATGCGAGCTTTTGCAAGGCTTTCGCGCCGCTTCGCCGGAGGTGCGGGAAATCATGCTCGTTGCGGCCAGGGGCGTTGCAAAAAAGCAGCATCCCTCGCGGCGCGGCGAAATCCTGTAGCACTACCCAGCGTACCTGTTATTGAGCGCCGGGTTATTTTCTCCTGCGCATGTCGCGCATACGAATATTTAGCCTTGACGATATATCAAAATTGATTTAGTTTGACTACATGAATGGCAACGAAATTATCAGGCGGCTAAAAGCCGACGGATGGCGCGTCAAGCGAATTCGCGGCAGCCATCACATGATGGAAAAAGATGGCCGGGTTATCCCAGTTCCCGTTCACGGCACTGCCAGCATCGGCAAAGGGCTGTTGGCCGACATCGAGCGGCAAACCGGCATCAAACTGAAGTAAGGAAAAATTATGGACATCCGCTACCCCGCAATTTTCGAACCGCAAAAACCATCTGGATTTTTTGTGCGTTTTGTTGACATCCCCGAGGCCATCACCCAAGGGGAAACCAGGGACGAGTGCGAATTCAACGGCGCGGAAGTGCTTTCCCTCATCCTCGAAGAATACATCGAGTCCGGGCGGGAAACGCCCCCGCCCACGCAGCGCGTCAAGGGGGCGCATTATCTTGCGCCGGATGCCAAGGTGCAGGCGGCGTTATTGGTGCGGCTTGCGCGCGGCGAGCGATCATTGGCCGAGGTGGCGCGCGCACTGGAAACTTCATGGCCATCCGCCAAAAGGCTGGAAGACCCGCGCCACTACCCCACGTTGAAGCAGCTCGAAAAAGCCGCCGCCGCGCTGGGCAAGAAACTGGTGCTGTCGTTTGAGTGACCTGCCTTCTCGAAAGCGTGGCGCCTTCCGCACCCTGGTTGCCTGTTGATTTTCCCGCGCTGCTTCGCCGGAGGTGCGGGAAATCATGCTCATCGCGGCCAGGGGCGCGGCAAAAAAGCAGCATTCCTCGCGGCGCGGCGAAATCCGGTAAACTCGCCCCGCCTGCACTTGGTTATTGAGCATTCCCCGCAATCGGGGGGAGCATACGTTTTGTTCCGGCTCGCCCTGCTTGGATTTATCCCAGATTATCCATAGCACAAAGCCGAATGTCCCTTCCCCCTTGCAGGGGGAAGGTTAGGATGGGGGTAAAAGTGGTGAAATGTATACGTTTCTACCCCCTCCCTAGCCCTCCCCCTGCAAGGGGGAGGGGATATTTTGCTTAATGGATTATCTGGGTTTATAGAACATCAACGTTGCCGCAATAACATGCAATGAATGCCTGCCGCCACAAGCTTGACGAATGATGCGTATTCGCTGATAATGCATCAGACATATCAATTGGTATCAATTATGCGCACAACTATCACAATTGAAGACGACGCATTTGCCACGGCCAGCGCCTTTGCCAAGGCGAGGGCGCTCAAACTCGGCCAGGCCGTATCGGAGTTGATCCGCCTCGGCAGCTCGGAGAAGCTGGCACTCAAACAACAGGATGGAATCTGGGTGTTTGACCTGCCGCCCGATACCCCGCGCGTGACGGCGCAGCAAGTTCAACAGTTGCTTGACGAGTCGCCATGAGCTATTTGCTTGATGCCAACGCCTTGATCGCGTTGTGCTGGCCCACCCACGAACATCATCCGCACATGGCTGGCTGGTTCCGCCAGCACGCTCGCTCGGGGTGGGCAAGCACCGCGCTCACACAATCCGCCTTTGTCCGTATTGTTTCCCAGCCTGTATTTTCAGGCCGACCCATCGCTATCGGCGTGGTGGCGGAATTGCTGTTGCGCAATACGGCCCATTCCAAACATCGCTTGGTGGCTCTGGATTTCGGCTTCGCCGATGTGCTGAGTGTTTGCACGGGCGGAATACTTGGGCACCGGCAAATCACCGATGCATGGCTGCTGGCAGCCGCCATCCGTAGCGGCATGAAGCTGGTCACGTTCGATTCGGGCATAGCGCATCTGCTGGCGAATGAACGTGAACGCACCAGCCATCTGGTGATATTGAATTCATAGCCCGTCATCGGTGTCTGGCTTCGTAGCATGGCAACAGTGTTAATACCAGATGTTCCGCGCGAATCCGGCGCGCACGTTATTCCGTGCCGAAAGGCGGAAAAATATGAACAAAAATTCTACTTTGCCAACATCGAAATTTGATGACACGCCATACGACCCCAACAATCCCGAGGCGGTCGCCGCTTTCTGGGAAGGGGCCAGGATCACGCTCAAGGGCCAAACCATCGGCGTTGCCCGCAATGTCCGCTGCCCGGGCAAACGCCCGGCGAAGGAAGCGATCAACATCCGTTTGTCGCCAGACGTGGTGGCCGCTTTTCGCGCATCCGGTGAGGGTTGGCAGACGCGCATCGATAGCGCATTGCGCGACTGGCTCAAGTCGCATTCCCCCGTGTAAGCCCGTGTAGCGCAGGCACATCCGCAGTTGCTGCCTCGTTGGCCTGCGCCACGGCACAGGCGGCGTTGGCTCGGGCGGCAAGAGTCGGGCAATCTTATGTCAGCCGCATTCTCAGGGGCGAAGGCAATCCCACGGTCAGCATCCTCGAGTCCATCGCACATGCCTTCAAGCGCAAGCCCATCGATTTGCTGATCGCGCCCGGCGAGCATCCCGCGCCGCCGGTCAACCGCTATCTGGCGCAGGAACCGGCAGCCGACGAATGCGAGCTGTTGCAGGGCTACCGCGCCGCCACTCCAGAGGTGCGGGAGATCATGCTCGTCGCGGCCAGGAGCGCGGCAAAAAAGCAGTATCCCTCGCGGCGCGGCGAAATCCGATAGCTATGTAAGGGCGGATGAGCTGAGCGTTAACCAATGACTTAGCGAGCGTTGTTTGATCGCTTAGTCAGATGGCTATGCAAAGCTATCCGCCGAATGCTGATCTCTCGCACAACTTCCATTCGGCGGATAACGGCCTGCGGCCTCATCCGCCCTACGATTTTCCCGTCCGCTTCGCCGGAGGTGCGGGAGAGGGTGGCCGAAAGGCCGGGGTTTGGTTTTTTGGTTACGCGCTAAAGCCGCCAACCCAACCTGTATGACTACGCGTGTGCAGGTTTCAGATGCGCCTTATCCGGCACAGCGGAGATGCGCAGCCCGACCGCTTTCATGACGGCCATCAGGGTTTTTAGTGTCGGGTTGCCACTCGGGGAGAGGGAGCGGTACAGGCTTTCGCGCTGGATGCCCGCTTCTTCCGCCACTTTGGCCATGCCGTAAGCCTCTGCGACAGCGCGCAACGCGAGCAGCGCGGATGCGCGGGTTTCCGGGTCTTCCATTTCTTCCAGCGCAACCTTGA
This sequence comes from uncultured beta proteobacterium, assembly GCA_963828205.1. GTDB lineage: Bacteria > Pseudomonadota > Gammaproteobacteria > Burkholderiales > Gallionellaceae > Gallionella. The sequence goes on along the minus strand of CAWHDU010000003.1, from coordinate 303,722 downwards.
CGAATTCGGCGGCATATTCGGGATCGGCGCGCAATTCACGCAACATCGCTTCGCTGTTGGTAATGCTGGCTTTCTTGAGCTTGCTCATTTTGTCCTCCGTTTGAAATCGGCCAGATACTGGACGGCACGGTCAATGTCTGCATCCTGCTTGCGTTTGTCGCCGCCGCATAACAGCATGACGATAGTGTTGCCCACTTGAGCGTAGTACACGCGAAAACCCGCTCCCCAGTCTATACGCAGTTCCCATACTCCGTCGCGTAGCGGTTTGCAGTCGCCAAAGTTGCCTGTTGCAAGGCGGAAGAAGCGAGCCTCGATTCGTGCGCGCGCCTGTTTGTCGTTGAGGGACAGCAGCCACTCCGTCACGACTTCATGACCGGATTCGCTTACATATCGCAGTACCGTTACCATGCGATTATTGTAATCTATATGTCACAACGCGACAAGAAGAAGCCTTTCACCATATATGGGTAGCGCTTTATGGATAAATGGCGGCATGATGCGCGCCAACGAAATCGTCACGGAAAATTTGAAGCTTTGGATGGAAGCATCAAGGAACCTCAAGACCCAAGAGGCGGTGGCGCGGGCATCAAAGGTCGGCCAGTCCCATATCAGCCGGATTCTCAGGGGCGAAGCGAACCCCACCGTGAGCATCCTCGAATCCATCGCGCATGCTTTCAGGCGGAAAGCAGTCGACTTGCTGACCGCGCCCGGCGAGCATTCCGCGCCGCCGGTCAACCACTATCTGGCGCAGGAACCGACAGCCGACGAATGCGAGCTTTTGCAGGGCTACCGCGCCGCTTCGCCGGAGGTGCGGGAGATCATGCTCATCGCGGCCCGGGGCGCCGCAAAAAAGCAGCATCCCTCACGGCGCGGCGAAACCCGGTAACCAGCCCCGCTTGCGCCTGGTTATTGAGCATTCCCCGCAATCGGGGGCAGCATACATTTCGTTCCGGCTCGTCCTGCTTGGGTTTATCCCAGATTATCCATAGCACAAAACTGTGTCATTCCCGCGCAGGCGGGAATCCAGCTCGGACAAATAGCCCGCGAAGCGGACAGGACTGTAATGTTGCCCCGCTTCGCGGGAGATTTATTATCAACTGGATTCCCGCCTGCGCGGGAATGACGGTCTAATGGACTATTTGGGTTTATAGAACATCAACGTTGCCGCAATAACATGCAATGAATGCCTGCCGGAGCAGCATGACGGAACAGCATTGACGAGGTAGGTGTACTGAGCTACATTGTAGCCCGGTATAAGGAGGATTGAGATGGCTAATAACGCTGTTGTCCGTGCTCGTATTGACGAGCACATTAAAGAGGAGGCTTCCATTGTGCTGGCGGCGATGGGGCTGACAGTTTCCGATGCTTTCCGCATCATGCTGACCCGTGTGGCTCACGAAAAGGCGTTGCCGTTTGAGCCGCTGATCCCCAACGACGTGACCATTCAAGCGATGAAGGATGCGCGTCGCGGTGCCAAGATGAAATCGTTTAAGAACGTGGACGATCTGATGGCTGACTTGAATGCGGACGATTGACCGGACAAATCAGTTCAAGCGCGATTACAAGCGCGAATTGAAGGGCCAGCACCGCGCGACACTGAACAAAGATTTTAGTGAAGTTGTGAAGTTGCTGATAAACGATCTGCACTTGCCGAAGCAATATCGTGACCATGCGTTGACTGGCGAGTGGCAGACTTTCCGCGACTGTCACATCAAACCAGACCTCGTGCTGATTTACCAAAAACCGGACGACAGGATTCTGCAGTTGGTGCGCATCGGTTCGCATAGCGAACTTGGATTGTAGGGCACTTTTGGAAGAGCATGACTCCCAGATGGTGATGCGCCTTTGCCGGTGAACATGCCGAACTGGTGGATTACCTGGACTATCACCAGGAGACATCGAGCATGGGCAGAATGCACAACCCGGCGCATCCCGGCGAAGTATTGCGGGAATGGCTGCCGGAGGATATGACCGTAACTAAGAGCCTATTTCAGCAGGTTTCATACCCCGCGCCGTTTGCCTGCGGGATGCAGTGCAAGGCGCGGGCTGCGCCGTGTAGTCATTCTCCACAAGCAGGCCGCAACGCCGCGATGTGCCCGCAGGCAAGCGGCCCTTCGGGTTGGGTCTGGGCGCGGCGTCTGCGGCGTTGCACCGCTTGCCAAGGGAACGACCATTGGCTGCGCGCTGCGCCTTGCATCCATCCACGCCCAGCCCCAACGCGGGGTATGAAACCTGCTGAAACAGGCTCTAATGCCGCGCAGGAATTGAAAGTTTCCCGCGTGACGCTTTCCAAAGTGTTGAACGGCAAGGCCGGCGTAACGGCGGGCATGGCTTTGCGTCTTGCGGCGTGGCTGGGTACGTCCCCCGACGTCCGGCTCGGGATGCAAACACAATGGGATTTGTGGCAAGCCGGGCAGCAGCCTGCAAAATCAAGCCACTGGAAAGATTGGCCGCGTAGCCCTACGCTATGCCGGGTGCGATTCAAACTGATGCGTGGAACAGGTAGCCCGGATGAAACGCAGTGCAATCCGGAAATGCAGTGCTCCGTTCTTCCCGGATTCCGTTGCACTCCATCCGGGCTACAACTGCTGTCTTCATTTATGTAAAGCTCAATAAAAGCACACCATGTCGGGTATAGCTCGACCGCTATACCTTAGGAAGGGCATGATTCCCGGGAGGTAGTGCTAAAATGCGCCACCCTGATTTCCGGTACATGGCATGATGTATTACGCTCCGCTGGTTAGCGCGCTGGTGACGCTGGTCTTGACGTTCATTTTGATGACGGGCAAAACCGGCATTATCGTCCGCGATATTCCCAACGAGCGTTCGCTGCACAGCGCGCCCGTTCCGCGGGTCGGCGGCATCGCGCTGATGGCGGGCGTCCTGTCCGGCTGGGCGTTGCTGATGCCGTTCCTGGCGTGGTGGATCGTGTTGCCCGCATTGGGTTTGTTCGCGCTGTCGCTGCTGGACGATCTGCGCGGCCTGTCGGCCGGAACACGCCTGATCGGCCATTTGCTTGCCGCGCTGGCGGCAATGTCTGGCGCTTGGGTGTCGGGCGCAGGAGTATCGTTGCTGTGGCTCATTCCGGTGTGGTTGTTTATCGTGTGGATGACCAATTTGTACAATTTCATGGATGGTTCGGATGGTCTGGCGGGCGGCATGGCGCTGTTCGGTTTCGGCGGCTACGGGGTTGGCGCATGGCTCGGCGGCAACGAGATGTTCGCGCTGCTGAATTTTTCGGTTGCGGCGGCGGCGTTCGGATTCCTGCTTTTCAATTTCCATCCCGCGAGGGTGTTCATGGGCGACGCCGGTTCGATACCACTGGGTTTTCTCGCCGCTGTATTCGGCGTGTCGGGCTGGCAGGCCGGGTATTGGCCGCTCTGGTTTCCGCTGCTGGTATTTTCGCCGTTTGTGGCCGATGCGACGGTGACGCTGCTCAAGCGCATGCGGCGCGGCGAAAGACTCTCCCAGGCGCACCGCGGCCATTATTATCAGCGCCTGGTGCAACTGGGCTGGGGGCATCGCGGCACCGCGCTCGCCGAATATGCGTTGATGTTGCTGGCGGGAGTGTCGGCGCTGTGGGGGATCGGCCTGGCACAGGCGGGGCAGGGCTATCTGCTGTTCGGCTGGTGCGCCGCCTACCTCGTGCTGATGGCATGGATAGATAGACATTGGCGGGAACGCCAGTCCGCGCAGAAAAAGGCAGCCGATGCTTAGACATAACATGCGCACTACCCTCGCGATCCTGCACGATGCCGTAGCGGCGATCCTGGCGTGGAGCCTTGCCTACCTGCTGCGCTTCAACTTCGACCTGCCCTCCGATTATGCCGCCGAGTTGCGGCAAACCCTGCTCTGGGTGGTGCCGCTGCAAATGGCGGTTTTCTGGAAGTTCGGTTTGTATCGCGGCATCTGGCGCTATGCCAGCACCGCCGACCTGCGCCGCATCGTTCTGGCGATCATGCTGTCAGCGGCGGCCATTCCGCTGCTATTCTGGATGCTGCGTCTCGGCCTGGTGATCCCGCGTTCGGTGCTGGTCATCAACCCGTTGCTGCTGATCCTGATGATGGGCGGTAGCCGTTTTGTCTATCGCATGTGGAAGGAGCAGGGGCTGTACGGCGACATCAAGCTGCGCGGCGAGCCGGTGCTGGTGCTCGGCGCGGGCGATGCGGCGGCGAGCCTGGCCAAGGAGTTGTCCAGGAGCGGCGACTGGCGGCTGGTGGGGTTTCTCGACGACGACACCGGACGCCACGGGCGCACGCTGAACGGCATCCGGGTGCTGGGCGGGCTGGACAGCCTGCCGGAATGGGCGGGGCGGCTCGGTGTGGCGCAAGCCATCATCGCCATGCCGTCCAGTTCCCACCAGCAGCGCAAGCGCGCGATCCAGTTGTGCAATACCGCGAGAGTGAAGGCGCTCACCGTGCCGTCGTTCGACGACCTGATGAGCGGCAAGGTGGCCGTGTCGCAATTGCGCGCCGTCGAGCTGGACGATCTGCTCGGGCGCGACCCGGTAGTGCTGGACGATGCCGGGCTGCACGGCTTGCTGACGGGCAAGGTGGTCATGGTGACCGGCGCGGGCGGCTCGATCGGCTCCGAATTGTGCCACCAGATTGCACGTTTCGCTCCCGCCAGGCTGGTGCTGTTCGAGCAGAGCGAATTTGCGCTGTATACCATCGAGCAGGATCTGAGGCTGGCTTTTCCGGCTCTGGATTTTGCCTGCCTGGTGGGCGATGTGCGCGATGCGGCGCGCATCGATGAAGCCATGCGACAACATTGCCCGAGCGTGCTGTTTCATGCTGCAGCCTACAAGCATGTACCGCTGATGGAGCAGCACAATGCCTGGCAGGCGATCCGCAACAACGTGCTGGGTACTTGGACGGTGGCGCGCGCGGCGCAACAGCATGGGGTCGGCAAATTCGTGATGATTTCCACCGACAAGGCGGTCAATCCGACCAGCGTAATGGGCGCTTCCAAGCGGCTTGCGGAAATGGTGTGCCAGGCGTTGCAGCCTTCCGGCGAAACCCGCTTCGTGATGGTGCGTTTCGGAAATGTGCTGGGCAGCACCGGCAGCGTGATTCCCAAGTTCCGCGAGCAGATTGCACGGGGCGGCCCGGTCACCGTCACCCACCCGGAGATCACGCGCTACTTCATGTCCATTCCGGAAGCGGCGCAACTGGTGTTGCAGGCCGGCCTGATGGGCAAGGGAGGGGAGATATTCGTGCTGGACATGGGCGAGCCGGTGAAAATCGCCGATCTGGCGAAAGACCTGATCCGCCTGTCCGGCTTTACCGGAGAAGAAATCAGGATCGAATTCACCGGCCTGCGCCCCGGTGAAAAAATCTACGAAGAGCTGCTGGCGGATAGCGAGCATACCCTGCCCACGCCGCACCCCAAGCTGCGCATCGCCCAGGCGCGCCAGGCCGATGCGGCGTGGCTGGAAAAACTGCTGGAGTGGGCTTCTGTCCGGGTTATGCCCGATGAGCAGGTACGCGCCGCGTTGCAGCGTTGGGTGCCGGAATACCAGCCGAGCAGACAGCAAACCTGAACGGATCATATTAACAAGTACGCAATGACTAAAACCACGGAACCTGCCTCGCCTGCGCTTGTTTATATTGCGATGGGGCTATTGGCTGCTGCTGGCGGCATTCTTGCGACGCCTTTGGCCGCCCGCCCATCCGTATTGTTAGCGCTTGTTGCCACTATTCTGATGCTGGCAAAAGGCTGGGGGGCACTGCAAAAGCTCGGGCAACGAACCGTGCATGCACGGAATGTTCTGTTGATTGCTTTTTTGGCGTGGTTCTTTGCCGAGCTGCTTTCAACGGGTATTAATAACCCACAGTTGCCCAATCTGGATAACCCGGCGAGGTTTATGCTGAGTATCGGCGCATTCTGGGTCATTCGATACACGATGATACGGCGGATAGAGATATTTTTTTACAGTATTGCAGCCAGCGCTTTTGCGGCGGCAGCTATTAGCGCCTATCAGTATTTCATGCTGGGAATGGAGCGCCCATCGGGGTGGGTGACTTTTTCGATATATTTTGGAAACTTGGGCATGTTGCTGTGCGTTTATGCAGTGATTGTTCTGGCAACCATGCGGGGCAAAGTAACGGCGCAGATACGCTTTTCACTTGTTTTGGCAATTCCTCTGTTGATTTTCGCCGTATTTTTATCCGCTTCGCGATCGTCCTGGTTGGGGCTTGCCGGGCTGCTGGTTTTTATCGATTGGCATCGCGCGAACCGCACCCGCCTGATCGGCGGTGGATTGGTAATTGTGTCAAGTATGGCGGTTATTTTTACGCTTATTCCCGAGTTGGCTTCAAGCCTGCGGATTACAGAGGCCGTTCAGGATGTTCAGAGAATCCTGAATGGTGATTACAGATCATCAATTGGCGACAGGCTGCAATTGTGGAAAGCCGCAGCCTACATGTTCTGGAGCGCACCGGTCACAGGAATAGGATCCGGGCATTATCACGCAGAGCTGGTAAGTCTGGGTGTGTCCGGCGTGGTCGACGCATCGGTCTTTCAGAGTAACGGCGCTTTCAATCAGGCTCACTCCGAGATGCTGGACGCGTTGGCTACAAAGGGGTTGGTCGGGTTTGTTGCATATTTGGCCTTGCTGATACTTCCATTTCGAGTCTTTCGAACCCTTTCGGAAACGGCGATAACTGAAGTTAAAACATTTGCCCGGATGGGGCAGGCAACGATCATCGCGTTTTTTATGTTCGGCTTGACCAACGCAACTTTCAGAGTTCAGATTTATTGCGCCGTATATCCGTTATTAATCGCAATTTTCGCGGCCATTGCGCTGAATTTGTCGGATGCAAATGTTATGGCACCCGAAGACGCCCGGAATGCCAATAATGGATAAGCAAAGCATGAGCGTGGCTGATGGAGCTACCGATGTGACTGCCAGCCATTCCACTGGGCAACCAGAGAACAGTTGCCAGGCGGCTGGTTATAACCATCTGACTAGCCCAGCAAAAGACGCTGGGCAAGTTATTGGTAATAAACTTTCCGTCATCATCATCACCAAAAACGAGGAGGAGAATATCCGCGCCTGCCTCGAATCGGTGGCTTGGGCAGACGAGATTATCGTGGTGGATTCCGGCAGCACGGATGCGACGGTGGAGATTTGCAAGGAGTTCGGTGCGCGGGTTCATGTGCATGACTGGCCGGGATTCGGTGTGCAGAAAAACCGCGCTCTGGGCTATGCGGCAAACGAATGGGTGTTTTCCATCGACGCGGATGAGAGGGTACCCCCGGAGTTGCGCGCAGAGATTCAATCCGCTATGCGCGAGGGGCGCGAAGACGCTTATGAGATACCGCGTTTGTCGAGTTTCTGCGGACGCAACATCCTTCACTCCGGCTGGCGCCCGGATTACGTGACGCGATTGTTCAAGCGTGGAGCTGGACGTTTTTCAGATGACCTGGTGCATGAGCGGGTAATTGCCGCCGGCTCAACGGGTAAGCTGAGGCAGTCGATATTGCATGAGTCATACCGTGATACGGAAGAGTTGCTGGCCAAGATCAACCATTATTCGACTGCCAGTGCGCTCATGCTGCGCAAACAAAACTGCACGGCTTCCCTGAAGAAGGCCGTTGCTCATGCCTTGTGGGCGTTCTTTCGCACCTATATCCTGCGCGCGGGTTTCCTTGATGGACGAGAAGGCTTTATGCTGGCGGTGTCGACGGCTGAAGGAACTTATTATCGATATGTGAAGCTGATGCTGATGGCGGACAAGAATTAAGCGCATGCCGGGAATTATCAATATAGTTGAGCCGACACTGATGAATGAAGCGGGGCACTGTTACAGCTTCATCAGCGCGTTATGCGAGGCGGGCGATGAATCCCGGGCGCTCCGTTTGTGGGCCAGCCGCCACGCCGAACTTGCATTTACCGGGGAAAATATCCAGATCAAAAAGTATTTCTTTCGCAAGATGCGCCGGCTGCAAAGCTTTTTTTTATACAGGAAACTGTTGGCGATGCCGGAAAAGCTGTTTATTTCAACGGCTGGCCACGCGGATTTGCTTCTGGTTGATTGGGCATCAAGAGGCGCGGTGCCGCCAGGAAAAGCTTATTTCTATTTTCATTGGTTCAACGCCAATGACAAGAAGCTTGCCGGCTTGAGGAGAATTGCCCGCAAGCAGCCTGATTTGGAAATTCTTGGCCCCGCGCCTTCGGTGGTCAAGATATTCCGGGACGCCGGTTTTAGCCGCGCTAATGTCGTGCCATACCCGATTTCAAGGCGGGACTTGAATCTTCATGCTGAACAGGATAAGTTCCGACACTTGCTGTATGCAGGCGCTGCGCGGCAGGACAAGGGTTTTTCGCATGTCGTCGACTTGATAGCGTATTTGCAGGAATGCGGGTCGCAGATACCGGTCATGCTGCAAACTTCACCGGAGCATTACGGCAAATATGACGCAACAACCCGGGCGGACATTCGGCGCTTGCAGACCATAGCGTACCCCCATCTTCAACTCTGCCATGAAACCCTCAGCGCAAGCGGGTATGCGGATTTTTTTGCGGGAGCAATTTGTCTTCAGCTATATGACCCGTATGATTTTTCGGATCGGGTAAGCGGGGTGACGCTTGATGCTTTTTCAGCCGGTTGCCCGGTAGTGGCGACGGCTGGAACATGGATTGCCGGGATGGCGCAACGTTTTGATGCGGGGGTAATAGTAAATAATGTATCTCCGCCGCAGGTGCTATCTGCGGTACAGCGCGTGATTGCCGAATATGCGCGCTACAACAGGCATGCGCACGCGGCTGGTAAAATTCTGCAAGAAGAAAATAGTGCCGAGACCTTGTTCAGGGTATTGGCGAATTAGCGTTAACGCCCTGAATCGTAAAATGTGGATCAAGTTCGAGGTGCAACGCTTGGCTTGAAAATACCTGACTGAGTGTATGGCGGGAAAACGCGATGGCGATTTATGCGGTGGGCGATGTGCAGGGCTGTTATGCCGAGCTGGCGAAATTGCTGGACGATATCCGTTTCGATCCGGCGGCAGACAGGCTCTGGCTGGTCGGCGATCTGGTGAATCGCGGGCCGGGCTCGCTGGAAGTATTGCGCCTCATCAAGTCGCTGGGCGACAGCGCGATCACCGTGCTCGGCAACCACGACCTGCATCTGCTCGCCGTCGCGGAAGGCGTCGGGGAATTGCACCGCACCGACACCCTGGACGAGATTCTCAACGCGCCGGATCGCGATGAACTGTTGCACTGGCTGCGCAACCAGCGCCTGCTGCATGCGCAGGACGGTTACGTGTTGGTCCATGCCGGGCTGCTGCCGCAATGGAGCGTCAAGCAGGCCGCGAGCCTGGCGCGCGAAGTCGAAACCGCGCTGCGCGGCGACGACTACGCCACTTTCCTTGAACGCATGTACGGCAATACCCCGAGCGGCTGGAGCGACGACCTCACCGGCTACAAGCGCCTGCGCGTCATCGTCAACACCTTCACCCGCATGCGCATCTGCACGAAGGCGGGCGAGATGGAATTCAAGTTCAAGGGTGAGGTGCGTGACATCCCGAAAGGCTACCTGCCATGGTACGACGTGCCGGGGCGCAAGAGTGCCGATGCAACGGTGATCTTCGGCCACTGGTCGGCGCTCGGCCTGCTGCTCCGGAAAGACGTCGTCGCCCTCGACACCGGCTGCCTGTGGGGCGGCCCGATGAGCGCCATCCGGCTCGACGACCGCCACCTGTACCAGGCGGCCTGCAACAACCCGGTGGCGAAGCATTGGTGATACCGGTTTGATTTACGTTATGCAAGCATAAAAATTGTGCCGGGAGAAGAGAAATGCAATTAGGATCGGCAGAGTTTACAAACGCCATAGCGTATGTTTCATTGCTGGTTTCTATACATAGCGACATAAATCTACTGCGCGATTCGGGGGCGGGGTCGGGCAGCAAGGTAGCCCGGATGAAATGCAATGAAATCCGGGGCCGTGTTGTACCTGAACCCGGATTCCGCTTCGCTCCATCCAGGCTACAGAGCAAGCGTGGATGGGTATCGCTGCGCTCAACCCATCCTACATGCGGCCAGCAATTTCTGCATCATCTGCTCCGCCTGCGTCGCATAACTACCACCGAAAAGATTCGCGTGGTTGAGGATGTGGTGCAGGTTGTATAACTCCTTGCGCACTTCATAGCCTGCATCCAGCGGATACGCAGCGCGATAGGCGGCATAGAAATCCGCAGGATAGCCGCCGAACAGTTCGGTCATCGCGAGGTCGCATTCGCGGTCGCCGTAATACGGCGCGGGGTCGAAGATTACCGGCGTACCATCCACGAGAAAGGCATGGTTGCCGCTCCACAGGTCGCCGTGCAGCAGCGCGGGTTGCGGCGAGTAGCCGGCGAAGAACGCGGGCAGCGCGTCCAGCAGCTTTTCACCGAGCGATTGCAGCCTGCCGCCGTGGCCGTTCTGCGCCGCGAGGCGCAACTGGAAACCGAGGCGCTGCTCGCGCCAGAATTCTATCCAGCTATCGCTCCAGCCGTTTGGCTGCGGAGTTGTGCCGATGAAGTTGTCTTGCGCGAAGCCAAAGCGAGTTGAAGTGCAACAGTGCAGCGCGGCGAGCTGTTCGCCGAGCAGTTTTGCATCGCCGCGCGAACTCAACTCCAGATATTCCAGCACCAGAAAGCTGTGTGAATTTGCGGTGCTGTGGACGATGGGCTGCGGTACGCGGATGGTGTTCGTTGCGGCAATCGCATCCAGCCCTTGCGCTTCGGCAATAAACATCGGGTAATGCTGGGCGTCGTTGAGCTTGAGGAAATAGTGCGAACCGTCTACCCCATCGATGCGATAAGCTTCATTGATGCTGCCGCCGCCGATGGGTATTGCGGCGCGCAACGTGAAGGGGTGATGCGTCGCATCGCTGATGGCAGCGGAGATGTGGGCGAGAAGTTTGGCTTCCATGAGTTGTATTTGGAAAGCTGCGTCATTCCCGCGCAGGCGGGAATCCAGCCGGTCAAAAATTCTGCGCAGCAGGCAAAAACCGAAATTATGTTGTGCCGCTGTGCGGAATTCATTTAATTGCCTGGATTTCCGCCTGCGCGGGAATGACAGCAATTGTTACAGCTTGATCGAATACCCGAAATGCTTCTGGAACTGCGCCATCAGTTCGTCGCGCGCCGGCGCGTGGTTCTGTCCGCCGCGGCTGGCGATCTTGAGCGTGCCGAGCAACGAGGCCAGCCGCCCGGTGGTCTCCCAGTCCCAGCCCTGCTGGATGCCGTGCAGCAGGCCGGCGCGGTACGCGTCGCCGCAGCCGGTCGGGTCGAGCAGTGCAGTCGGTTTGGCGCAGGGGATGACGATTTCCTTGCCGCCTGCGTAGATGGTCGAACCTTCGCCGCCACGCGTGATGATGACGGCGCGCCTGCCCCTGGCGATTTCGTCGATTTTCTTGCCGGTCTTGTCTTGCAGCAGTTGCGCCTCGTAGTCGTTCACCGTCACATAGTCGGCCTGTTCGACGAAGCGCAGCAGATCGTCGCCGCCGAACATCGGCATACCCTGGCCCGGATCGAACACCCACGGGATGCCCGCTTCGCGGAATTCGCGCGCGTGCTGCAGCATTCCTGCGCGGCCGTCCGGCGAGACGATGCCGAGAGTGACGCCCTGCGCGTCGGCGACGTGATTCTGTTCGGAGAAGCTCATCGCGCCGGGATGGAACGCGGTGATCTGGTTGTCGTCAAGGTCGGTGGTGATGAACGCCTGCCCGGTAAATGTGTCCGGCACATGGCGGATATGCTGCTGTGACAGGCCGAGTTTTTTCAGGCGCGCCACATAGGGGTCGAAATCGTCGCCGACCGTCGCCATGATCAGCGGGTTGCCGCCGAGCAGTTGCAGGTTGTACGCGATGTTGCCCGCGCAACCGCCGAATTCGCGGCGCATCTCCGGTACCAGGAATGCCACGTTCAGGATGTGGATCTGCTCGGGCAGGATGTGCTTCTTGAATTGATCCGGAAACACCATGATGGTGTCGTAGGCCATTGAACCGCAAATCAGTGTGTGCATCACCGAACCTTGAAGGAATTGAACGGCGCAAATTGTATCATCCGGGAGGGCGGCTGTTTGCTGCGGCGAAAGCCGCGATGGTGCATAATCCCGCCACGAAAAATACAGGGAGAGCGTCATGGCATTGCCGATATTCCGCACCAAGCCGATTGCGGCAGATGAACTGACCGGGGATACCGGGCTGAAGAAATGCCTGTCCGCGTTCGACCTCACGCTGCTCGGCGTCGGCGCGATCATCGGTACCGGCATCTTTGTGCTGACCGGCATCGCCGCCGCCAACCAGGCCGGGCCGGCGGTGGTGCTGTCGTTCGTCATCTCCGGTTTCGCCTGCGCCTTCGCCGCGCTGGCCTATGCGGAACTGGCCGCCGCCGTGGGCGGCTGCGGAAGCGCTTACGGCTACAGCTATGTCGCGTTCGGCGAGATCGTCGCGTGGGTGATCGGCTGGATATTGCTGCTCGAATACAGCGTGTCGGTGGCGGCGGTCGCCAACGGTTGGTCGGGCTATTTCAACAACGCGCTTTCCGCGATGGGCATGGGGCTGCCGGAGATGCTTACCAAGTCACCGGCACTCGGCGGCCTGGTCAACCTGCCCGCCGCTGCCATCATCCTGATCCTGATGGGGCTGCTGATCGCCGGCGTCAAGCAAAGCGCGCAGCTCAATACCGCGATGGTGTTTGTCAAGGTGTCGGCCATTGCCATCTTCGTCAGCATTGCCTCGTTCAACGTCGATCCGGCCAACTGGCATCCGTTCATGCCCTACGGCTGGTTCAACACGCTGCCGGACGGCAAGACCACCGGCGTGCTGGCAGGCGCCTCGCTGGTGTTCTTCGCCTATGTCGGTTTCGATGCGGTATCGACGGCGGTGGAAGAGGCAAAAGACCCGCAGCGCGACGTGCCGGCCGGCATTATCGCCTCGCTGGCGTTTTGCACCGTGATCTACATCATCGTATCCGGCCTGCTGACCGGCATCGTGCCCTACAGCAAACTCGGCGTTTCCTCGCCGGTCGCCCATGCGCTGCAACTGCTCGGCTACAACTGGGCCTCGGCGCTGGTCGCCACCGGCGTCATCGCCGGTTTGACCACCGTGATGCTGGTGCTTTACTACGCGCTCACCCGCATCATTCTGGCGATGTCGCGCGACGGGTTGATGTCGCCGTTTCTGTCCAGGATCGACCCCGAAAGAAAGACTCCGGTGCGCGTCATCGTCATCACCGGCATCATCATGTCGCTGGCCGCCGGGTTGTTCCCGCTCGGCGCATTGGCAGAGCTGGTCAACATCGGCACGCTGGCCGCATTCGTGCTGGTTTGCCTTGGCGTCATCGTGTTACGCCTCCGCCATCCGGATCTGCCTCGCCCGTTCAAAAACCCGTTTGGCCATCTGTTCCCGGTGCTCGGCATGTTCTCCTGCGCCGGGTTGATGGCTTTCCTGCCCGCCCAGACATGGCTGCGTTTCATGGTCTGGCTGACCCTCGGCGTGATTATCTATTTCACCTATTCAGTCCGGCACAGCAAACTGGCGGCGCACGACTAAAGATGTCGTATGAGAAACGCTTGGTAATGAAGCGAAGGAGCCGAAATGGCAATGAAGAATGAAATCGAAGAAGCGCTGCATGCCCGCGCCCTATGGCGAAAGCAATTCAAGGATTTCCTGAACGGACGGGCATCTTTTGACCTTGCGACGGCCGGTGCCACCGATCAATGCATTTTTGGGGAATGGCTCGACAATGAGGGCTACCGGATGATGCCCCCCGAGCTTCACGATGAGATTCGCGCCGTGCATAAAGAGTTTCCCAGATCGCTGCCGGGATCATCCAGAAGATCGAGGAGAAGCGGTTCGCGGAAGCGCGTGAAGACATTTCGCGGGATGGGCATCTCAATCGGGCGAGCTTGCAATTGAAAGATATGCTGCCGAAGTTGTCGTTACGCGAGCCCGCCGGAGCAGGCTCGCCTTTGTCGCAGAATGAACGGGCACCGAGTGCGCAGGGAACCGAAGAACCGCTCGTGCCCTCCTCGGGCGAGCCGCTGCCGCCAAGTGCACCAGACTGATTGATGTGGTACCCGTTCCGACATCAAAAGCGATCAGCCCCGCTTCAGTAACACCTCAAACTGCTCGGCCGGCACCGGTTTGCTGAACAGATAACCCTGATAGGCATGGCAGCCGTTCAGCTCGAGAAATTCGCGTTGCTCTTCGGTTTCCACACCTTCGGCGATAACCGCCAGATTCATGCTCCGGGCAAGGGCGACGATGATTTTTGCGATGGCCGCATCGTTGGGATCGGTGAGCACATCGCGCACGAACGATTGGTCGATCTTCAGCTGGTACAGCGGCAGGCGTTTCAGGTAAGAGAGCGAGGAATAGCCGGTGCCGAAGTCGTCCATCGAGAAATTGATGCCGCGCGCTTTCAGCGCGGTCATTTTAGCGATGATATCGTCCACATTGTCCAGCAGCATGCTTTCGGTGATCTCCAGCTTGAGCCTTGCGGGATTTACCTTGAAATAATCGACCAGCGTCAGCACCTCGTCGACGAAAGTCGGCAGGCGGAACTGCTTGGCGCTGACATTCACCGCCACGGTGAGGTGGTTCATTTCCGGCTGCGTTGCCCAGGTTGCCAGTTGCTGGCAGGCGGTTGCCAGCACCCAGTGCCCGAGCGGCAGGATCAGCCCGGTTTCCTCTGCGAGCGGGATGAATTCGGCGGGGGACACCATGCCGCGCCCGGGGTGCTGCCAGCGCAGCAACGCCTCGGCGCCAACCATGCGTCCGGATGAATCGACTTGCGGCTGATAGTAGAGCATGAATTGCTCCTGCTCGGAGACGGCGCGGCGCAGGTCGGATTCCAGGGAGACGCGGGACGTGACCGCAGCCTGCATGGCGGGATCGAAGAAACGCACGGTGTTGCGCCCGCCCGCCTTGGCCTGGTGCAGCGCGACGTCCGCCCGCTTGAGCATTTCGCCCACCGTTTTTATCGCCCCGCGGAACAGCGTGACGCCGATGCTGGCGGTGCTGTGGAGCGTATGGCCGTCGATGAGATAGGGCTGCCCGAGGGATGCGAGTATCTTCTCTCCCGCCGTTTCGGTCTGGCTGGCGGCGGCCTGTTCGTTCTGATCCAAGCCTTCAAGCAGGACGACAAATTCGTCCCCGCCCAGCCGGGCGATGGTGTCGCCTTCCCGGGTGCAATTTTGCAGCCGCTTTGCCGCTTCGACCAGCAGCAGGTCGCCGGCGGCGTGGCCCTCGGTGTCGTTGATGCTCTTGAAGTTGTCGAGGTCGATGAACATCAGCGCGCCCTGCCGGTTGTTGCGGATGCTCAGGGTAAGCGCCTGATGCAGCCGGTCGAGCAGGAGCCGCCGGTTGGGCAGGCCGGTCAACGGGTCAAAGAAAGCCAGGTCATGAACCTGCTCTTCCGCTTTTTTGCGCAGGCTGATGTCCGTAAAGGCGGAAACGTAATGGGTGATCTGTCCGTCCGCTCCCCTTACGGCCGAGATGGTTTGCCACACCGGGAAAATTTCACCGTTTTTGCGCCGGTTCCATATCTCGCCCTGCCAGTGGTCGCTGCGGTCGAGCGTTGCGCGCATGGCCCGGTAGAAATCTGCATCGTGCTTGCCGGACTTGAGAATTGATGGCATCTGACCCACCACTTCCTCGGCGCTGTAGCCGGTTGTCTCGGTGAAGGCTTTGTTGATGCGCTGGATCAAGCCGCCGGCATCGGTGATGAACATGCCTTCCTGCGACTCGAACGCTTTCGCCGAGACACGAAGCTCCGCTTCGGCCTCCTTGCGCTCGGCCAGGTAGGCTGCCAGCGCCCGCTGTGCGCGGCCGAGAATCAGGTAGGTCATGATGAACAACAATATGCCGCAGCCGATGGTAGCGCCGATGAACATAAGCAGCAACCGGTGCGTTTGTGCTGTCATGGCCGTGGTGTTGTGCAGCACGGAGAAATCGCCGATATGGCGCCCCGAAACATCATGCAACGGGATAAAACCGATACGGTAAGTCAGCTTGCTTTGCTTCAGCTCGATCTCGGACAATTTGTGCGAACGCTCGCCTTGCGCGAACAGGCGGTCGAGCTCCGGCGGGATATCCGGGCCAGTCTGCGACGCCACGATAAAATCCGGGTAGCGATCCCACTCCGGCTTGCGCCCCAGCATGATCATGCCTTGTTCCCATTCCTGGCGCGACAGATGTTTCTTGTGCAGGTGAACAAATATATCGTCGCCGAATTCGCGGCTGAGGTTCTCCATGATATCCAGCACTTCAATCCCCAGCTCGACGTAACCGATGATGCGTCCGCCTTCGCGCAGCGGCGTCACCGCGCGCAGCGTGAGCGTTCCGAGCGGCCCCAGTTCCGCGCCGATTGCGAGACGCCCGGTGCGTTCGGCCTCGCGCGCCGTAAAGCGTTCGATGCGATCGCCGAAACGCTCCGGCTGGTGCAGGCGCAGCAGGGCCACGCGGCCGGCGTCGAGCAGGTAGAAATGGGTAATGTTGAGTTCGAGCTTCAGCTGCTCGAACAGCGGCGCAAACCGCGCTTGCATCTGCGCGCGGTCGCCTGCGACAAGCGCCGCGCGCAACGCATGGTCGTGCTCCAGAAAAGCGAGCGCCGTCCGCAGGTTATTGCCATGCAGGGTGAGCATTTCGCGATAGCTGGCCTGCATCGCGGTCAGTTCGCGCCCGAAGCTTTCATCCAGATGCGCGCGCTCATTGTGGTAGATGAAGGCCGCGAAAGCTGCGAGCGACAGCCAGAACATCACCGCCAGCGGCAGCAATATCCGTTGCTTGAGTTTCTCGCCTCCGCCATCACCGGGCTGCTGTTCATTCATATCGTCGATATATCCTGTTCTACTTTGGCGTTACATTGCCGGATCGGAAGCGCCTGGCCTGCCATGCAGCCGTATCGTGCCGCGCATTCATTGATCTTTCCGTAATTCATGACACCTAAGCCGGCCGGGCAGGAACCAAACAAGTAGCCCGGGTGAAACGCAGTGTTAACCAATGACTTGGCCGTTGTTTTTTGACGGCCTAGTCAGATGGCTATGCAAAGCTATCCGGGAATGGAGAAAATGCCCCCGGATTCCGCTCCCGCCGCATCCGTGCTACGGGTCTGACCGGGTTCACCATCATCCAAACAGGCGTGACCGGTTTTGCGTGTTGTCACGAATTATGGAAACTTCAATAATCATGCCAGGAGCATTGATCCGAAGATGCGAATTATATAGGGGAAGCCTTGCGAGATGGGCGCGTCGTTGCCTCGCGGAGGCGAAACGCACACCCTCCAATCCATGCCGCACTTCCGGTAGCGCTTTATTTCCCGCCCCATCGGCGCAGCCCGGCCTTTTCCGTTTCCACTGTTACGAACAGCAGCACGCCAAACAGCAGGATGCGCCACCATGCCCCGGCATCGATGGCGGCGGTGCCGAACAGTTGCTGGAAAAGAGGGGTGTAGGTGAACAGCGCTTGCAGCGCCACTACGGCCGCTACCGAGATCAGCGCCGGGCGCGATGCGGTGAGGCCGCGCAGGCTGTGGGACGGCGCGAGCAGGAAGCGGCAGTTGAACAGGTAGAAGATTTCTCCCATCACCAGCGCGTTCACCGCCACGGTGCGCGCCGCCTCGACGCTCTCGCCGCGCGCCTGTTCCCAGAGGAAGAATCCCAGCGCACCGGTCACCATCAGGCAGGACACGAAAAATACGCGCCATAACAGGAAGGCGTTGAGCAGCGGCTCAGCCGGGTCGCGCGGCGGGCGGCGCATCACACCCGCTTCGGAAGGTTCAAAGGCCAGCGCCATCGACAAGGTGATGGCGGTGACCATGTTCACCCACAGTATCTGCACCGGCGTGATCGGCAACGCCAGGCCGAGGAAGATCGCCGCAACGATGACCATAGCCTCGCCGCCGTTGGTCGGCAGCACGAACACCAGGGATTTTTTCAGGTTGTCGTAGACGGCGCGCCCTTCTTCCACCGCTGCGGCGATCGAGGCAAAGTTGTCGTCTGCCAGCACCATCCCGGCGGCCTCCTTGGCAGCTTCGGTGCCCTTGCGCCCCATCGCTATGCCGATGTCGGCGCGTTTCAGCGCGGGCGCGTCGTTGACGCCGTCGCCGGTCATCGCCACCACCGCGCCGTTGGCCTGCAGCGCCTGCACCAGACTGAGTTTATGTTCCGGGCTGGCGCGGGCAAAGATGTCGGCACGGGCTACCGCGACGCGCAATGCGGCCATATCCATTTGCTCGATTTCCGCGCCGGTCAGCGCGCCGTCCGCAGACAGGCCGAAGCGCGCGCCGATGGCGCACGCGGTGTCGAGATGGTCGCCGGTGATCATCTTCACATCGATGCCTGCCGCGCGGCAGCGCGCCACGGCATGGATCGCTTCATCGCGCGGCGGGTCGCCGATGCCGAATATGCCGAGCAGGGAAAATCCTCCCCGCACATCGGCCAGGCTGAGCGCGTGATGCTTGTCGGCGGTCGGACGCATCGCCACGGCAAGCAGGCGCAACCCTTTTCGTGCCGCATCCCGCATCGCCTGCCGCCATTCGTTATTGTGCAATGGGCGGTCATCGCCGCTGGCGCGCTCGAATTGACACACCTCCAGCACTTGTTCCGGAGCGCCTTTAAGAAGGATGAAGGCGTGCCCTTCGAGGTCGTGGTGCAGCGTGGCCATGAAACGGTGCTGCGACTCGAACGGGATCAGGTCGGTGCGGCGCAGCGCCTCGCGCTCGAAAGCGATGTCCAGCCCGGTCTTGGCGGCCAGCGTGAGCAATGCGCCTTCGGTCGGGTCGCCCTCGATGTGCCAATCGGCATCGGGAGATGGATGCGAATGCAGCACCGCATCGTTGCACAGCAGCGCAGCGCGCCCCAGCTCGATCAGCTCGGGATGGTCTTCGACGAACACCTCGCGTTCCGCGACGGAGAAACCGCCGTGCGGCGAATATCCGCTGCCGCTGACTTCGAACACCCGATCGGCGGTGAGGATGTGCTGCACGGTCATCTCGTTTTGGGTCAGCGTGCCGGTCTTGTCCGAGCAGATCACGGACACCGAACCGAGCGTCTCCACCGCAGGGAGTTGCCGGATGATCGCGTTGCGTCTGGCCATACGCTGCACCCCGATCGCCAGCACGATGGTCATGATCGCTGGCAGGCCTTCCGGGATTGCCGCAACAGCTATGCCGACGGCAGCAAGGAACATTTCCGGCCAGTCGTAGCCGCGCACCCACACGCCAAAGATAAAAGTCAGGCCGGTCAGCAGCAGGATAATGGCCGTCAGTTGCTGGCCGAAACGCGCCATCTGGCGCAGCAGCGGCGTTTCCAGTCTGGTCACCGCGGAAATCATGCCGCTGATGCGGCCGATTTCCGTCGCAGCGCCGGTGGCGACCGCCACTCCGCGTGCCTGCCCATAGACCACCAGCGTGCCGGAGTAAGCCATGCAACTGCGGTCGCCGGCCACGGCATGTGCCGCTGCTGGCGCGGCATTCTTTTCCACCGGATCGGATTCGCCGGTCAGCGCGGCTTCCTCGACGCGCAACTGGCGCGCCTCGATCAGGCGCAGGTCGGCGGGTATCTTGTCGCCGGACGCCAGCAGCACGATGTCGCCCACCACCACCTGCTCCGCCGGAATCTCGCGCCGCTGCCCGTCGCGCAGCACCGTCGCATTCGGCGACAGCAGGTTGCGGATGGCATCCAGCGCACGCTCCGCCTTGCCCTCCTGGATTACCCCGATGATGGCGTTGATCAGCACCACGCCGGCGATCACGCCGCAGTCCACCCAGTGGGCGAGCAGCGCGGTAATGGCTGCGGAGACCAGCAGCACATAGATCAGCACGTTGTGGAACTGGCGCGCAAAACGCACCGGCAGGCCGTCGCTCTTGGCGGTGGGCAGGCGGTTCGGGCCGTATTGCCCCAAGCGCCGTTGTGCCTCGGCGGAATCGAGCCCGGCCGATGTCGAATCGAGCGCGGCCATCACCTCCTGCACCGGCAGGTTGTGCCAGGGGAGTTGCGCTGCCGGATCGGGAATATTGTCCATTTCAGCCTTTCGCTGGATGGTTGGCGGTGCGCCGTATCACGCCAGCCGGGCTATGCTGTCTTGCGATGCATGATGCAACAGGCAGTATCAGCCCGGCGATGCTCGATCAAATGCGGGTCAGGAGACCGGCTTCCACGCCAGGTCGAGTTCGCGTGCGGCCTTCACGTCGTCGAGGCGGCGCACCGGCATGGTGTACGGCGCGCCCTTCAACAGTTCCGGCGTGGCGTAGGCTTCGTCGCGGATTTCCTTCAGCGCGGCGACGAAGCCGTCCAGCGTTTCCTTCGATTCCGTTTCGGTCGGCTCGATCAGCAGGCATTCCGGCACCAGCATCGGGAAATACGTGGTGGGCGGATGGAAGCCCTTGTCCAGCAGGCGTTTCGCGACATCCATCGCGGAGATGCCGGTGGCGTCCTTGAGCGGTTTCATCGAGATGATGAACTCGTGACTGGCGCGGCGCTGCGGGAAGGCGACGGTAAAACCGGCTTTTTGCAGTTCCGCCATCAGGTAGTTGGCGTTCAGCGTGGCGAATTCCGCGACGCGGTGCATGCCTTCCGCGCCCAGCATGCGCGCATATACATAGGCGCGCAGCAGGATGCCGATGTTGCCGGTGAACGCGGACAGGTGGCCGATGGATTGCGGCAGGTCTTTTTCGGTGAGGTAGCGATACTGTGCGCCCTCACCCCCAACCCCGTGATAACTCCCTCTCCCTGTGGGAGAGGGTTGGGGTGAGGGAGTGGAGGGGAGCTTGTCGACTACCGGCAGGGGCAGGAACGGCAGCAGGCGCTGTGCCACGCCGACCGCGCCCGCACCCGGCCCGCCGCCGCCGTGCGGCGTGGAGAAGGTCTTGTGCAGGTTCATGTGGATCACGTCGAAACCCATGTCGCCGGGCTTCACCTTGCCGAGGATCGCGTTGAGGTTTGCGCCGTCGTAATACAGCAGGCCGCCAGCGTCGTGGATGATTTTCTGGATCGCCTGGATCTGTTTCTCGAACACGCCCAGCGTGGATGGATTGGTCAGCATCAGCCCGGCGGTCTGCAGGCCGACAGCGGCGCGCAGCGCATCGAGGTCGACATCGCCGTTCGCATCGGTCGGAATCTCCTTCACCGTGTAGCCGCACATCACCGCGGTCGCGGGATTGGTGCCGTGCGCCGCATCCGGCACGATGATCTCGGTGCGCGCGGTGTCGCCGCGCGCGTCGTGATAGGCGCGGATCATCGCGATGCCGGCGAACTCTCCCTGCGCGCCGGCCATCGGCATCAGCGAGACGCCGGCCATGCCGGTCACGTCTTTCAATATTTCCTGCAAGTCGTACAGGCAGGCCAGCATGCCTTGTCCGACGGCTTCTGGCGCGAGCGGGTGGCGCGCCAGGAAGTTAGGCAGCATCGCCAGCGTGTTGCAGGCGCGCGGGTTGTATTTCATCGTGCAGGAGCCGAGCGGATAGAAATGCGTGTCGATGGAAAAGTTCTTTTGCGAGAGGCGAGTGTAGTGGCGCACCACGTCCATTTCCGAGGCTTCGGGCAGCAGCGGTCGATCTTCGCGCAACAATGCGGCGGGGATGCCGCTAACGGAGGTGAGTTGATGCGGGGACGAATGATGCGGGGATTGGGCCGCATTGCGGCGACCGGGGTGGGAGCGTTCAAAAATCAGCATGGTCTATTCCTTAAAACACCGTAGCCCGGATGCAGCGCAGCGAAATCCGGGAAATATCCGTATGCGCACGCGTCCCCGGATTCCATTGCATTCCATCCGGGCTACCGGTTCTTTATTTCAGCGCAGCCAGCGCCGCATCGTAGTCAGGCTCGGTGGTGATTTCCGGCACCAGCTCGGTATAGATCACCTTGTTGCCCTCATCCAGCACCACCACGGCGCGCGCGGCTACGCCGGCGAGTCCGGTGTTGGCGATCTCGACGCCATAGTTGCGCATGAATTCGCGGCCGCGCATCAGCGACAGCGTGGTGACATTTTCCAGGCCTTCGGCGACGCAGAAACGGCTCATCGCGAAAGGCAGGTCGGCGGAGATTACCAGCACCACCGTGTTGTTCAGCTTGCTTGCTGCTTCGTTGAATTTGCGCGCCGAAGTGGCGCATACGGCGGTATCCAGGCTGGGAACGATATTCAGCACCTTGCGCTTGCCGGCGAAATCTTTCAGCCCGGCATCTTTCAGGTCTTTGGCTACCAGCGAAAAATCGGGTGCGGTCTGGCCGACGCTCGGGAAAGTGCCGTTCAGGGTCACCGGATTGCCTTTAAGGGTAACAGCAGCCATGTTTTTCTCCTTTAGTGAAGTGCGTGGCGTAACGCCGCCACATAGCGTTGCAAGTCTTCGCCGGTCTTGGTTTCGGTGGCGCACACCAGGATCGTGTTGCCCAGTTGCGGGTAGTGCGGTTGCAAATCATAACCTCCCGATACGCCTTGTTCCGCCATGCCCGCCAATACTGCAGCAGAGGATTTGGGCAGGTGCAACACGATCTCATGAAAGTGCGGCGCGCCGAATAACCGCTTCACGCCTTGCACGCCGCTGGCCAGTTCCGCCAGCGCTCGCGTGTTGGCGTACGATGCCGCAGCGGCGCGGCGTAGCCCGTCGCTGCCTAACAGCGCCATGTGGATCGTCGCCGCCGTCACCATCAAGCCCTGGTTGCTGCAAATATTGGATGTGGCCTTGGCGCGGCGGATGTGCTGTTCGCGCGCCTGCAACGTCAGCGTGAAGCCCGGCTTGCCGTCGAGATCGACGGTGCGGCCGATGATGCGCCCCGGCATCTGGCGCACCAGCGCCTGCTTGCAGCACATGAAACCGAAATACGGCCCGCCGCTGGACAGCGGCGCGCCGAGCGGCTGACCGTCGCCGACCGCGATGTCTGCCCCAGAAATCCTGGATTCGCGCAGCGATTCGTTTGCCCCCTCTCCCTCCGGGAGAGGGTTGGGGTGAGGGAGCGCGCCCCAATTTCCCGGCGCTTTCAGCAACGCCAGCGACAGCGGGTTCGCCAGCGCGATGGCCAGCGCGCCTTGCGCGTGCGCCCAGGCGGTCAGAGCATCGACATCTTCCAGCGCGCCGAAAAAATTCGGCTGCGGTATCACCAGCGCGGCGATGTCGCCGCCCGCGTGCTGCTGCAATGCGTCGAGATCGGTAGTGCCGGTCGCGATGTCGAACGGGATTTCCACCAGTTCGATGTTCTGTAATCTGACGATGCTGTGCGCCACGCTGCGGTACAGCGGGCTGACGCTGGCGGGCATCAGCACGCGGCGCGAGGACTTGTGCGCACGCACCGCCATCAGGATCGCCTCGGCCAGGCCGGACGCGCCGTCGTACAGGCTGGCATTGGACGCATCCATGCCGGTCAGCGACGCGATCATCGTCTGGTATTCGTACAGCGTTTGCAGCGTACCCTGGCTGGCCTCGGCCTGGTACGGCGTATAGGCGGTGTAATACTCGCCGCGCGTGGCGATCTCCCATACTGCGGCAGGGATGTGGTGCTCGTAGGCGCCCGCGCCGATGAAGTTGAGCGGCTGAACATCCTGTGCGGCGCGCTCGTGCATCAGGCGCGACACCTGCATCTCGTTCAGCCCGTCACCGATGGCGGGCAGCTTGCCGCTGCGCAGCGCGGCGGGAATTTCGTCGAACAGCGCGTCGATATTTTTCGCGCCGATGCTGGCGAGCATCGCCGCGATGTCTTGCTCGGTGTGCGGGATGAAGGGCATAAGGCGGTCGCTAGTCGTTAGTTGGTAGTTAAAAGCCGTTAGTCGCTAGGCGTTAGTCGTTAGTTAAGGTTGTCCGCTTCGCGGGGTTAACTAGCGACTAATGACTAACGTCTAACGACTGCTTCTAATGTGCTTCGCTATCCACGGCGGCCTGATACGCAGCCGCATCCATCAGCGCGGCCACGTCCGCCGCGTTGTCCGGCTTCATCCTGAACATCCAGGCGGCATATGGATCGGCATTTATTTTCTCGGGCGCGCTGTCCAGCTCATTGTTCACCGCGACCACTTCGCCGGAGACCGGCGCGTACACGTCGGCGGCGGCCTTGACCGATTCCACGACCGCGCATTCTTCCCTGGCCTTGAGTTTGCGCCCGACCGCCGGGGTTTCGACAAACACCATGTCGCCCAGCAGCTCCTGCGCGTGCTGGGTGATGCCGATGCTGACGGTGCCGTCTGCTTCGGTCTTGACCCATTCGTGGGAAGCGGTGTATTTAAGGTTTGCCGGGTTGCTCATTTGAATCTCCTATTAGTCGTTAGACGTTAGTCGCTAGTCGTTAGTTGGATTTGTCGCTGCGCGGTTTTAACTACCGGCTAGCGACTAACGACTACAAACTGCTTTTTCCATTGCGCGCAAACGGGCACTTCACCACTTTTGCCGCCAGCATTTTATCGCGAATCGCCACCTGCACTTCGTCGCCAATCTGCACATCTTTCGGCACGCGCGCCAGCGCGATCGACTGGTTCAGGGTGGGAGAAAAACTGCCGCTGGTGATTTCGCCCTCGCCGTATGCGGTGTGTACCTTCTGGTGGCCGCGCAATACACCGCGATCCTGCAACACCAGCCCGACCAGTTTACGGGTTGGGGGATTGGCGAGCAACGCGGCCTTGCCGATAAAATCGCGTTCGCTCTTCAAATCCACCGTCCATGCGAGGCCGGATTCCAGCGGGTTGACGCTTTCGTCCATGTCCTGCCCGTACAGGTTCATGCCGGCTTCGAGGCGCAGCGTGTCGCGCGCGCCCAGCCCGCAAGGTTCTGCGCCCTTATCTGTCAGCGACTTCCAGAAATACGGCGCGGCGACGGCGGGAAGCATCACCTCGAAGCCGTCTTCGCCGGTATAGCCGGTGCGCGCGATGAACATCGTGCCCACGACGACGGCGCTGAACGGCGCGAGCTTCTCGGTCAGTTGCTGGCTGCCGGGCATTGCTGCCCACAGCTTCTCTTTGGCATTCGGCCCCTGCACCGCGATAATCGACAGCTCGGGATGGTCGGCGATATCCAGCAACGGTTTTTCCGCCGGTTCCTCGTTCGGCTTTTCCGACATCAGGGCAGCCGCCTCTTCCGCGCTCAAGTTGCCAAACAGGACGGCATTCGGCACTCTCTTGACGGTTTCTTCGGGAGCCGTGATTTCTGCGCAGCCTTCGTTTGCCGGGCTATTTTCGCTTGCCGCGTAGCATTCGGGGTGCGCTTGCGCGTGTTCGGCGGCCCGCTTCCTCATCCACGCGATGTCCTTGTCGGCGGTGCCCGCATTCACCACGATGCGGAACCACTGCTCTTCCATGAAATACACGATCAGGTCGTCGATCACCCCGCCGTTTTCCAGCAGCATGCAGGAATACAGCGCCTTGCCCGGCGCGGCGAGCTTGTCCACGTTGTTCGCCAGCAGGTAGCGCAGGAAATCGCGCGCGCCCTTGCCCTTGATGTCCACCACGCGCATGTGCGACACGTCGAACAGGCCGCAATCGTTGCGCACCTGATGGTGTTCGTCGATTTGCGAGCCGTAGTTCACCGGCATGTCCCAGCCGCCGAAATCGACCATTTTTGCGCCCATCGCGCGGTGGGTTTCGTTCAGCGAAGTTTGTTTTAGCGTCATACGTGCTTTCTGCAAATGAAAAAGGCGCGGCACAAAACCGTGCTGCGCCAAATCTTTTCCTTGTGCCTGATCTGTGGGAAGAATTATGCCGGAAAGGCGGGGGGCTGACAAACTGATCGTCAGGCAATTGCCCCGCCGCTCACCCGCTCGGTGCCCGCCAGGTCGCGCGCCGAAAACACCTCGGCATACCCATCCTGAAGCAACAGTTCACGCGCCCGCCCGGCCTGGTCGTAGCCGTGCTCGAACAGCAGCCAGCCGCCGGGATTGAGATGCTCCTTCGCGCCCGCGACGATACGGCGGATATCGTCCAGCCCATCTGCGCCGGAAGCCAGCGCGGCGCGCGGCTCGAAGCGCAGGTCGCCCTGTTCCAGATGCGCGTCGCCTTCGGCGATATACGGCGGGTTCGACACGATCAGGTCGAAGCGTTCATCAGCCAGCGCCGCGAACCAGTCGCTGCGCAGCAGGCGCACGTTGCCGGTGTTCAAGTGCCGCGCATTCTCACGCGCCACGTCCAGCGCCTCCGGCGATGCATCCACCGCCGTTGCTTCGATATCCGGCCGCGCATGGGCGATGGAAAGCGCGATCGCGCCGCTGCCGGTGCCGAGATCGAGTACGCGAAACGCACAGCGCGGCGGGATGCGCTGCAACGCCAGTTCCACCAGCAGTTCGGTGTCGGGGCGCGGAATCAGCGTCGCGGGGGTGACCCTGAACGGCAGCCCGAAAAACTCGCGCTCGCCGAGGATGTAGGCGAGTGGCTCGCCCGCAAGGCGGCGCTGCAACAGCGCGCGATAGGCGGCCGCCTGTGCCTCGTCCAGAATCTGTTCGGGATACGTCAGCAGATATGCGCGCGAAACCCCCAGCGCCTGCTGCAACAGCATCTGTACTTCGGTGCGCGCGCTGCCGGAATCCAGTCCGAGGGAAACTTCCAGTACGGTTTTGTCGTGCGTCAGGAGGGATCGGAGGGTGTGCGGCATGGATTAAGAGCCTATTTCAGTAGGTTTCATACCCCGCGCCGCTTGCCAATGCGCGGTCGCGACACGTTACTGCGAAGCAGCCGATTGCGGGAGCGACCGCAGGCGACCATTCCCGCACCAAACGCTTCGCGCACCGTGTCATGGTCGCCACCATTGGCAGCGCGTCGCGCCTTGCATCCATCCACGCCCAGACCCAACGCGGGGTATGAAACCTACTGAAATAGGCTCTAACTCATGCAGGTTGCCCTGCATGAGTTGTCCGGAGTTGCGAATTTATTTCGCAGGGTTCGGCGATCCTTTTACCGGTGTCCAAATCAACCGGGAAGGGGTTTTGCCTTCGTCGGACTGGATCGTGCAGCGGTAATCCCCGTCCTGCATCTTCAGCACGGCGCCTTCAGAATAGGGCTTGCCTTCATACAGGCATGCCGCAGGAGACGCATGCATGCCCTCATGGCGGCATTTCTCCTTGTCCTTGTGTTTGGTGGGGCAATCGTCTTTCTTGTGC
Source organism: uncultured beta proteobacterium (assembly GCA_963828205.1). Taxonomy (GTDB): domain Bacteria; phylum Pseudomonadota; class Gammaproteobacteria; order Burkholderiales; family Gallionellaceae; genus Gallionella. Next base: position 276,664 of record CAWHDU010000003.1, on the reverse strand, counting down.
TTGGTAGGGCAATCATCGCCGACCATCATTTTTCGCATGGGTTGCATGCTCTCTGCCTTGGTAGTCTCGGCATAAGCGCCAAAAGACAGCATTAAAGCCATAACAAATATCGGGAAACGCATCACTAGCTCCTTTTTATGAAAATTGCATTAAAACAGATTTGTTCATCTAGATGTTTTCTTCCGCCATCGCGGCGAGTTGTTCGGCCTGGTGTTCGGCCATCAGCGCGCCGGTAAGTTCCCCGATGTCGCCGTCCATGATCGCGTCCATCTTGTACAGCGTCAGGTTGATGCGGTGGTCGGTGACGCGGCCTTGCGGGAAGTTGTAGGTGCGGATGCGCTCGGAGCGGTCGCCGCTGCCGACCAGCGATTTGCGCTCCGCAGCGGTCTTGGCGTTCTGTTCGCGCACCTGTGCGTCCTTGATGCGCGCCGCCAGCACGCGCATCGCCTGCGCCTTGTTCTGGTGCTGCGAGCGGCCGTCCTGGCACTCGACCACGACGCCGGTCGGCAGGTGGGTGATGCGCACCGCGGAATCGGTCTTGTTGATGTGCTGCCCGCCCGCGCCGGAGGCGCGGAAGGTGTCGATGCGCAGGTCGGCGGGGTTCAGCACCACGTCGCTCACCTCGTCCACTTCCGGCATCACCGCGACGGTGCAGGCCGAGGTGTGTACGCGGCCCTGCGTCTCGGTGGCGGGCACGCGCTGCACGCGATGTGCGCCGGATTCGAATTTCAGCACCGAATACGCGCCCTGTCCGGCGATGCCGTGAGAAATTCGGGCGATGATTTCCTTGTAGCCGCCCATTTCGCCGGGGCTTTCGGAGATCACCTCGACCTGCCAGCGCTTGCGTTCGGCGAAGCGCGAATACATGCGGAACAGATCGCCGGCGAACAGCGCCGCTTCGTCGCCGCCGGTGCCGGCGCGCACTTCCAGGAATACGCCGCGCTCGTCGTTGGGGTCTTTGGGCAGCAACTGCTTCTGCAATTCGCCGTCGAGTTGCGCGAGCTGCTCCTGCCCTTGCTTGATCTCGGCTTCGGCAAACTCCTTCATTTCGGGGTCGGACGCCATTTCTTTCGCGGCCGCGATGTCGGCCTCGCAGGCCTTGTAGGCGTGGTACAGCGACACCACCGGTTCCAGCTCGGCACGTTCGCGGCTGAGCTTGCGGAATCCGTCCATGTCCTTGGTGGCTTCTTCGGTGCTCAGCAACTGGTCGACTTCAAGCAGGCGCTCGCTCAACCGAGCGAGCCTGGCGGCGATGTTGGGCTTCATTCTTCCGAGTGCAGGTGATACAGGCGATGGATCACATCGAGGAACGCCTCGCGGTCATTGCCGTGTACCTGATTCAGCGCGTGGGTCGGCGCGTGCAGGAATTTGTTGGTCAGGCCGCTGCTCATCGCTTCCAGCACCTTTTCCGGGCTCTCGCCCTTGGCCAGCAGGCGCAGGGCTTTTTCCATTTCATGGCGGCGATTGCGCTCGGCATGGTCGCGCAGCGCGCGGATGGTCGGCACCACTTCGCGCGACTCCATCCAGTGGATGAAATCGTTTACGCCGGAATCGATGATGACTTCCGCTTCCTTGACCGCATTCTGCCGCGCGCCGAGCCCCTCCTTCACCACTTCGGCGAGGTCGTCCACGGTGTACAGGAACACATCGCTCAACTCCGCGACTTCCGCTTCCACGTCGCGCGGCACGGCCAGGTCGACGATGAACAGCGGGCGATGCTTGCGCTGTTTCAGCGCGCGCTCCACCATGCCCTTGCCGAGGATCGGCAGCGGGCTGGCGGTGCAACTGATGATGATGTCGTGATGCGCGAGTTGTTCGGGCAACTCGTTCAGCGTGATCGCGTGGCCGTTGATGCGCCGCGCCAGCACGTGGGCGCGCTCCAGCGTGCGGTTGGCGACGGTGATGTGCTTGGGGGAACGCGCCGCGAAATGCACCGCGTTGAGTTCGATCATCTCGCCCGCGCCGATGAACAGTACATGCTGCTCGGCGATGCTCGGGAAGATGCGCTCGGCAAGTTTTACCGCGGCCGCGGCCATCGAAACCAGGTTTGCGCCGATCTCGGTCTGGGTGCGCACATCCTTGGCTACCGAGAAGGTGCGCTGGAACAGCTTGTGCAGCAGGAAGCCCAGCGTGCCGGCCTCTTCGGCCTGGCGCACCGCCTGCTTCATCTGCCCGAGTATCTGCGGTTCGCCGAGCACCATCGAATCCAGCCCGCTGGCGACGCGGAACGAATGCTTCACCGCCTGCTCGCGCGGCAGCGTGTAGAGGTAGGGGTCGATGTCCTTGCGCGGCAGATGGTGGTATTGCGCCAGCCAGTCGATGGCCTGTTCGGGCTGCGCGGCGTTGCAATACAGCTCGGTGCGGTTGCAGGTGGACAGGATCGCCGCCTCCTTCGCCGCGCCGTTTTCCACCAGGTCGCGCAGCGCGCCCTCCATCCCGTCGGCGTTGAACGCGACCTGTTCGCGCACGGCGAGCGGCGCGGTCTGATGGTTAATGCCGAAGGCGAACAACTGCATGGTATGTAATGGACAGCAAGGCTAAATTAAGGTTGCGGATTATAGTCGCAACGGCGGGGCAATACCAACCGGGGCAGCCCGGCTGGTGCAATTAGCGCGTAGCGTGCGCTGTGCGCACGGTAATGCTATTCCTCTTCGGGCAGGTTCAGGCGCCCCAGCACCTGCCAGGCCAGCCCGCGGCAGATGTTGTTCAGCATCGTCGGCAGGTCGGGCGGCACCTGGTCTTCCAGCAGCAGCTTGCTGGCGCTTATCGAATACACCGGGTCGAGCAGGCGCGGGCGGTAATCCTGCATCATCTCGTCCAGCGTGCGTTCCGCCGCCATCTGCTGCCACGGGTTGGTCGGCCACTGCGACGGGAGGCCGTACGCATCGGGAAAAGTGTCGAGGTCGTCGCGCACCGTGCGGATATCTTCGTGCGACTCGCGGAAAGGCAGCAGGACAAGATTCGACATCTCGTAGAATTTCTGATCCATTGCCGGACGGTTGCCGCCGCCGTCGATCACTCCCAGCCAATTCGGCTTGGACTCCAGTCTGGCGACGATCTCCTTCAGTTTTTCCGGCGATCTCCCGTCGAGCGGAGTGTAGCGGCGGATACCGCGCGATAGCGGCTCACGGGCGGTATCGGTGAGCACGGCGATCGATCGTTTGCCAAGCAGCCCGAGACCGTGGCACAGCATGTGTGTGATGCTGGTCTTGCCGGTGCCGCCTTTGTTGCCGATCACGCAAATCAGCCTTTCCATATCATTCTCCGTCGGTTCGATCCGGAACAGGGTAAGCGCGTAGGGTAGCGAAATTCCGGATGGCTGTCAGCATCGGATTTTTTGCTTGGGTTTTTTGCCGCGCGAGATGTCCGGCAAAACTTGCATTCCACGCGTCTTTCCAGTAACTTGCCTACCTCGCTGGGGGTCTGCCGGAAGGCAGTGAGATACACCCTTTGAACCTGTACGGGTAATGCCGTCGTAGGGAAGCATCCGCCGATGCTCCCCGATATATCTGGAGCATCACATGAACGCCAATCCCAAATTCCTTTCCGATGTCGCGCACGTCGATGCGGCGGCGATCAAGCCGTTGCCGAACTCGCGCAAGGTATATGTCGAGGGCAGCAGGCCCGATATCCGCGTGCCGATGCGCGAAATCTCGCAGGCCGACACCCCGAGCGGCATGGGCGTGGAAAAGAATCCACCGATCTACGTGTATGACTGCTCAGGCCCCTATACCGACCCGGCGGTCAAGATTGACATCCGCTCCGGCCTGCCCGCATTGCGCGAGGCGTGGATCGCCGAACGCGGCGACACCGAAACGCTGGACAAGCTGTCTTCCGCATACGGCCAGCAGCGCCTCGATGACCCCGAGCTGGCCGCGCTGCGCTTCAATCTCCGGCGTGCGCCGCGCCGCGCCAAATCCGGCAAGAACGTCACGCAGATGCATTACGCCCGCCAGGGCATCATCACGCCGGAGATGGAATACATCGCGATCAGGGAGAACCAGAAGCGCGAGGGGCTATCCGAGATGCTGCTGAAACAGCACCCCGGCGAAAACTTCGGCGCGCCGATGCCTAAATTGATTACGCCGGAATTCGTCCGCGCCGAAGTGGCCGCGGGCCGCGCGATCATCCCCGCCAACATCAACCACCCCGAAGCCGAGCCGATGATCATCGGCCGCAACTTCCTGGTGAAGATCAACGCCAACATCGGCAACTCGGCGCTCGGTTCGAGCATCCAGGAAGAAGTCGAGAAGATGACTTGGTCGATCCGCTGGGGCGGCGACACGGTGATGAACCTGTCCACCGGCAAGCATATCCACGAGACGCGCGAATGGATCATCCGCAACTCGCCCGTGCCGATCGGCACGGTGCCGATCTATCAGGCGCTGGAAAAGGTGAACGGCCGCGCCGAAGACCTGACTTGGGAAATTTTCCGCGATACGCTGATCGAGCAGGCCGAACAGGGCGTGGACTATTTCACCATCCATTCCGGCGTGCTGCTGCGTTACGTGCCGCTGACCGCGAAGCGCATGACCGGGATTGTTTCTCGCGGCGGCTCGATCATGGCGAAGTGGTGCCTCGCGCACCATAAGGAGAATTTCCTCGCGACGCACTTCGAGGAAATCTGCGAAATCATGAAGGCCTACGACGTCGGCTTCAGCCTCGGCGACGGCCTGCGCCCCGGTTCGATCTACGACGCCAACGACGAGGCGCAACTCGGCGAGCTGAAGACGCTCGGCGAACAGACGCTGGTCGCATGGAAGCACGACGTGCAGGTGATGATCGAAGGCCCCGGCCACGTGCCGATGCACCTCATTAAGGAGAACATGGACCTGCAGCAGAAGTGGTGCCACGAGGCGCCGTTCTACACGCTCGGCCCCCTGACGATGGACATTGCGCCCGGCTACGACCACATCACCTCCGCGATCGGCGCGGCGATGATCGGCTGGTTCGGCACCGCGATGCTGTGCTACGTCACGCCGAAGGAACACTTGGGCCTGCCCGACAAGGACGACGTCAAGGAAGGCATCATCACCTACAAGATCGCCGCGCACGCCGCCGACCTCGCCAAGGGGCATCCCGGCGCGCAGATCCGCGATAACGCGCTAAGCAAGGCGCGCTTCGAATTTCGCTGGGAAGACCAGTTCAATCTTGGCCTCGACCCGGACAAGGCGCGCGAGTTCCACGACGAAACCCTGCCCAAGGAATCCGGCAAGGTCGCGCACTTCTGCTCGATGTGCGGCCCGAGCTTCTGCTCGATGAAGATCTCGCAGGACGTGCGCGACTTTGCCGCACAGGAGGGCGTGGACGAACAAACCGCGCTTAATAAAGGCCTGGAGCAAAAGGCGGAAGAGTTTGTGAAGCAGGGCGGCCAGTTGTATAGCAAGGCTTAGGTGGGTTCGCCAGCATCGCTATTTAGCAGGCCCACCTATCCTCGGATACCAGTTCGCTATCGGACATTCTTCACATCGTGGTGATGTCGCAGTGCAAATCTCTCGACCCAGCGAAACCATGTTCACGTGTAACGAGTAGCGAAGCTCGGGCGGGATTTTGGATTGCAGGCGATCCATATCTCGCGGCGCGCAGTGTTTGTCTTTTTGGGTCGGCCTGACCCAGCCGAGACGTCTGGCGATGCGCCAGCAATGCGTATCCACGGGAAATACCTGCCTGCCCAGCGAATACATCAAAACACAGCGCGCGACTTTCTTGCCGACTCCCGGCAGCGACAACAGAAAAGCTTCAGCCTCCTCATCGCTCATCTTGCGCAACGGCTTCAGAGTTGGCTCGCCGAAATTTTCTACGATGATGTCGAAAAGATCACGGATCGCTTTCGCTTTCTGGTTAGACAAGCCACCGCTGATGATAGGCCGCGCGATATATTCTGCGGCCGCTTCGGCGATATGCAGGTGGGTGGGGAAGGTTTCTTTCAGCGAGCGGAAGGTGCTGCGGTAGCTCGCTTCGCCAGTCTTGGTGCTGCAAATGATGAACAGCAATTCGTCCAGCGGGTTTTTGAGGTTGTAGTGGTTGAAGTCGCGGTAGCGATTTTTCAGCGCTGCTGCGACATCAAAAATAGACAAAGGATATTTTCGCGAAGCCATGTCGGCAGTTTACAGAATTGATGGGGCGGGTCAGCCGATGTCATTTCTTTATCCCACGCTCCTTGCATTCCAGCTTCGGCTTGCTCGCTTCCAGTCCCTTCACTACCCGATCAAAATCCGATTCGATTTCCTGGGTTTTGTTGAACTCGGCATACTCGGCCAGTGCTTTTTGGTCGGCCCGGCTCTTGCTGATGCGGCCTTTGTCCGCCAGCACATTGTACTCATTGAAACTCAGAAACTTGTCCACGCTGGCCGCCATGTCCGCCATGTTCATCTGCACGCGGTTTTCGATGACGTTTTCGATGTAGTCAAAAAACCCGGAGATGGTGCGCTCCAGCCGCTTGATCTCGGCTTCGTTGAGATAGTTCTTTGCAACGGTGACATCGGAGGCCAGAACCCGGCCTTGCGGGGCGTTCTTCCAAGTGAGCAAGCCAGCATGCGGGGCGCTGCGGTCGGCCTTGTTGTGAATGATTTCGGCGGCAGTCTGCCCGGTGATGGCGTAGTGAAATTTGTTTTGCACCATCGCATAGAAATTCTGCGTGAGATCGGACTTGGGATCGTAGTCCACGCTGCACTCGGCGAAGATGTCGGTAATCTGTTGGTAAATGCGGCGCTCGCTGGCGCGGATGGAGCGTACCCGCTCCAACAGCTCCTGAAAGTAATCTTCGCCGAATACTTGCTTGCCCTGCTTGAGGCGTTCGTCGTCCAGCACGAAGCCTTTTTTGATGTACTCCTTGAGGGTTTGTGTGGCCCAGATGCGGAACTGGGTGGCGCGCTTGGAATTGACCCGATAGCCGACGGCGATAACGGCATCAAGATTATAAAACTCGATATTTCTTTTTACTTCACGCCCGCCCTCCATTTGAACTGTTTCCATTTTGGAAATAGTTGCCTCGCGGCTTAGCTCGCTGCTTTCAAAGATGTTTTTCAAGTGCTTGGAGATGCCTGGTGTCTGTACGCCGAACAGTTCGGCAATCTGCGCCAGCGGCAACCCAAGCGTTTCTGCGTGAACCAGCACTTTGACATGCACCTTCTCGTCATCACCCGAATAAAGCAAGAACGGCGTTTCAGAATGTCCGCTAATTGACACAGTGTCAGGAGCTGCGATTTTCTTGGTCATACACCTCACTCCTGAAAGACGGCTGGCAAAATGGCAACCGCATCGTAGAGAACGAACGTTCTTCTGTCAATCGCCACGACGCTCTTCGGAATGTGGGAAGGATGCCGTCAGGATGGTCGTCCTGTGGGCGCTTCGCGCGATTCGCAGGTGGGTGGGGAAATGCGAAGCCACCCTTTTAACCATTTGTTGAATTGAGTGCCATTATGTTCATTGGAGCAATATTTGTTGCGCATTTGTAAATATGTAGGTTATATATGAAATATATAATAGATATGTTGCAAATATATTTCGGAGAAAATGATGGTTACAGCAAAAGTTAGTAAGGTAAAAGCGCGGGATGCGCGTGACAGATTTGTTGACTTAGCAAACAAGCGTGTAACAAGGGCAATTAAAGATTTGCAGCTTGTGGGTAATTTAGCAAACAAGCGTTCCTATGATTACAGCGACGACGACGCCAAAAAAATCATTCGGGCTTTGCAAAAGGAGCTTGATGTAATGAAGGCTCGATTTCGTGGTGATGACGGTAAAGATGGTTCCATATTTTCCTTGTAGGAGAGCAACATGAGTGCTTCTTGGACATTCCCACCCGCTGGGCCTTATCGAGTGCAAGGGCGCGGGGTTTCTGAAGATAATTTTGCGCAAGAGGAAAAAACTTGGCTCGAAATATTGATACGGGAGGCATTCCAAAATCCGCTTGATGCGCGCGCCAAGGGCAATAGTGGGCCAGTACGAGTGAGGCTGGGTGTATTTAAATCCGGCCAGTTTGATGCTGCTTATCTTGCAACGCTTATTACTGAGGAATATGGGAAACGCTTGGAGGCCTCAGGAGGCGGGCCTTTGCCGGATGTTTCAACCGCCTCTGTGTTGGTGCTAGAAGACTTTGGCACAACTGGTTTGGAAGGCAGCTATATAAACCCAAACGTGGACGGCAACCAAGAGAGCAATCAGGAAAACTGGAATGCCTTCTGGTTCAGAGAGGGAGAGGGGGCAAAATCAACTGTTGGCAGTAATGGTCGTGCAGGCCAAGGAAAAATTACCTATTACCGAGTTGGCGCTGCTCGATCTGTGTTTGGACTAACGGTGCGGCAGTCGGATGGTCGGCAGCTCCTTATGGGGCGCAGCTCCTTCCGTAGAGTGTACTCATTTGGAGATTCAAGGTACGAGCGAGATGCGTTCTGGTGTGTACAGTCCGAACTCCCTTTGCCTGTTGAAGATACAGATGAAATAAACCTCTTTCGTTCTGCATTCCGATTAAGCCGGAAAAGTGGGGAGTTGGGTTTAAGCTTGGTGATCCCATTTTCCTCTGAGATTGATGCAACAGATGCAATGCGAACAATTGTTGCAGAATTTTACGTTCCAATTGCACGCGGGCGCTTGGAGGTGATTATCGGAGAGTGGACTATTGGGCAAGCTAACTTAGACGCTGTCGCGGATCAGGTTCTTTCTGACGAGATTGCGCAAAAAAAGAAATCCAGCTTCACAAAGGGATTCAGGCGGTTTGTAAAACGTGTTATCGACGCGGAGGCGCTAGGATTGAAGCCAGTCGAGCTCAAGTCGGGATGGGAAAAAGCATCCACTCTAGACGAGGCTCATTTTCCGGAGGGTGCGCTTGAATTGCTTCGTGAAAACGTGGCAAAGGGGGAGCGTGTTTCGATCAGATGTCCTGTATCGGTCAAGCCAAAACATAAAGGCGCCATACCAACCTGGTTTGATGTTCACTTGGAAGTGCCGGAAGAACTTGAACGTGTCGAAGAGGCATACATCAGGCGCGACCTTCTGATAGGCTCTGAAAAGCACCTGACCAATAGTGCCTATTTGCAAAAAGCCCGAGGGCTGACACTTATTGAGGACGAGATGCTGTCGGCATTCATGGCAGATGCCGAGGAGCCTACACATCTAAAATGGAATGCCAGTCGTCCGCGTCTTGCAGAGGATTATAAAAGCCCAAAGGAGACTGTAACGGCTGTCAGGCAAGCTCTTCCCAAGCTGCTAACCGTGCTTTCGAATGGCTCGATAAAGCAAGACGTGAAAGCTCTAGCAAAATATTTCATGAAACCCTCAGTGCAAGGGGCGAAGCATAGTGCGGGAGGCCAAAAAGCAGGAAGTAAAGACACAGCAAATAGCGGCGTACCGCCAGAGTTAACACCAAGGACAAGGCCATTTCGTATAGATGCCAGCGGGAATAGTGTGCGAATCCATCCCAATGGCAGCAAGGGACCGCAAAGAAATGATCTGCCAATTACCTGCAATCTGGAGCTTGCTTATGAAGGGTTAGATCAAGACCCATTCAAGGAATATGACCCATTTGATTTTGATTTGTCTGACACCATAGCTCATGAAATCCAGTCAAGCGGGATAAACATTACGAGACGAAATGGAAACAAAATTGAGTTTGATGTGCTGGAGCCAGATTTTAATTTGCAGGTAGGCGGCTTTGATTCCAACATCCGTATGCGTGCCCGACTGAACTTTAAGGAGGAAGCTAATGGGACGACTGTCAGCGCGGAGTAATCCGACCGACCTTAAAGAGATAGACCGTAGCAGGGTCAACATTTCTGTTTCTGAGATAAATGGGCAGCGCAGTTTCACGCTCGACAAGTGCGATCTCAAGGGACTTGTGTTGCCTGGAAACCTGAAACTTATCTGTATAGCAAGGTCAGGCTCAACCAGTCTGAGGTTTGAGCTGGGAACGACTTCTTCATGGTCGCGAGAGAACCAATCATTGGATGGGCTGGATCGATCAGCATCTTTACGTTTCAGAATCTTGATGCACGAGGAAGGAAGTCCACGCCTAGTGGCATCAGCAGAGAACCTTCGCCCTATGGACGATATGCAAAGCGAAAGCCTGCTGCCAATGGAGCCTGCCGACTTGGGTGAGAGGTTGTGGCGACTTGAGTTACGAGATGATGGGCCAGTCCTGCTATTTAATGATTCTGTATTCTCGAGCGCCGCTGGGATGAAAAATTATCCCCCCTTTAATGCGTTCGTATTGCCGGAAGCGCTACATCAGATTATTGAAAGAATTTCTGAGGAGCCTGCCGTACTTGATGATGAAATTGATGCGTGGGGTGCATGGGGTGGCTGGCTTGATGCAATCGGTGCTGACAGGCCACCAACAGAGGGAGATGAAGATGACAGAAAGATATGGTGCCGAGACACCTTGAAAATATTTTGTGACAAACATCGATTTGCATACGAATTACGAACATTTGTGACGTCGGGGGAAAGAGAATGATCAGAACAAGATGCCTTACAGAGGACGGTATACGCCTGCTCAAACAGTGGATTGATAATCCAAATGGATCGCAACCGCCAGTAGGTTTGCTTGAAGATGACGACATGTCGGAATTGTTTGGGGAATTTGAGATTGATCCCTCACGTACATTTAATGCGCGCCAAGAGTTTGGTTTATATCTGAATGAACAATTCGCCGAAGCGAATTTTGCGGAGATGATGTCTTCAAGTTGCGACGGTCTGTGGGCGTGGCTTGCAGTGGTATATTTTCAGCAATTAACTACGAAGGGGATACGACGCTCCGAACATTACATCGTGACTCGGCAGGGAACGGCAGGCTCATTAGCCTACCGCCATTCAGTACGCACACCCTATGAGCTGGTGCATGTGCATGGCGAGGGTGCCGAAATATGCCTGAATCGCTCTATGAGTACACATGGCGAGTTGACTGAACAGCTAACTTCGCGCCAAACAATTGCCCGCAACAAAGGCTTCTTCCAAGCGGCATTCAATTTATACATGAATAATGGAAAGTTGAGGCGAGGTGCGGCATCTAAGCCAAAAAAACCAAAGGATAGAAAGCCCGGTGACAGGACGGGGTTCGGAAGTATTCGCCGACTTGCTATTGCCCTGCAAAGGTTGAATCTTACTTTTGACACGGAAATTATGAGATATGGCGAAATGATTGGTGTGTTGCCTAAGGAATTTGCAAAGTGGAATGATGCGATTTGACGTGGTGAAGTGAATGGCTGGCTGGCGTATTAAACGCCCCGATTTAACTGATAAGCGCTTTTACAATATGAGCTATCTGTTTAGCCAGCAATGGTGGCACCGCGTTGCCGACTTGGTGAAATTGCTGAGTGCGGTTTCCTTGGAAAAAATAGTTGTCAGGAAAGGTCTGGAGCCGCGCCGCTTCACGGACTGTCAGGCTACGGCACTGTGATGTGTCTGGATGGATAAAATAGTGCCCATCTTTCGAGATGTGGCTGGTTACAGTCGTAGCAGGTAAATGCTTTAGCTGCACCCTGAAACGATCCGAGAACTTTCCTGTTTCCCAGTTGGCGTGTTCCGGGCGTAAACCCTCAAGGCTGAACTCTTCATGCCCCTTTGGTGAATGTTTATAAGTTTCTGCAAATGTGGCTGCATAAGCATAGCGGCGTAAATCGCTGGTCATATGGCCGCGCGTTTCATGGTTTAACCATACTTTCAGCTTGCTATCCTCATACCATTTGGCGAGGTCAGACTTATTTTCTTTAGATTTGATATCCTTTATTAGTCTAACGTTGCCGGTGCGCAATTTCGATGAGATTTTCTCCTCATGCTTTCTAAGCGCAGCGCTCAATTCCTTCAAATCCTCTTGCTTCGAAGATTCCCGTGCCAGCTCCGCCAGATGCTGTTTTACAATCTTCACCCATCGCTCGCTGCTGTCTTCTTCTTTGCTTAACTTGCTACGCAAATGGGGGAGGTCGTGTGTAGCATCATCAAAGAATTGAATTGCCTGTTTCTTGAGTTGCCTTGGGATGGCTTCAATATCATCTCTAATGCCAAGCAGGATTACCCGATGTCGTGCCTGTGGGATGCCGTAGTCCTCGGAACGAATTATGAAATCTCTGGGGTCAATCTTTTCAATTTTCGATTTGCTATCAAATACTGTTTTGCTGACAAGAGAATAAATTTTATATCTGCGCCCAGTGTCGGCTCCAAAGACCCGATCAGGGTTTTCGAGGTCTTTGAGTATGGTATGGAAAATAGGTTGGCCGTCAATCTTGGCTGAAAGGATGCCTTTAACATTTTCCATGACAAAGACAGCCGGTTTGTAGCGGTGAATGATGCGCAGATATTCTTTATACAGGTAGTGGCGGTGATCTTTCTCTGCCACGTAGTTTTTTTTGCCGCTATTCCGCGCGCGGCCAACAAGCGAGTAGGCCTGGCATGGCGGGCCACCGATCAAGACCCATGGCTTTGACAGGTCTGTTTCTGTTTTGTCCAAGATAGCGTTGAGTTCATCATTGCCTGTTTCAGTACCTAGCGTAATTTGCTTGGCTTCCTGCCCGGCTGCTTTCCAATCTGATAACGTATCTTCATCATACGGAACGGAAGTTTCGCCATTGCAAAAACGGTAGTAGCTCGTCAGGTGGGTTTTACCTTTTCTCCGCAGAATTCTGTAGAACGAGCGCAGCCGCAGAGTTTGATGGGCGGAGGCTTCCGTTTCTGCCGAGACGATGATCTTGAACGCCTTGCCGTCATCAATAGATGAGAAGCCCTCACCAAGTCCGCCCGGCCCCGCGAATAGGTCTACTATGGGAATGGGCGTAGATAGCGGCATGACTTTTGTCGAGCGTAGGATGCGAAAAGCAGCCGGGGTTACCAATAGCGATCAGGCATCGAATTGCCCGATAGTGGCGCGAAATATAGGTGCGCCCGCTTCGTATGCTTCATCACCCTTCAACTCAAACATTTCAGCGACAGTCGAACGCAACTCAGCAGCTTCTGCGTCTGAAAAGAGTCTTGCGCCGTTAGCGATGGAGGCGATTTCAGACAGATCATCATCCGGGTGGTATAACAAACCGCGAGCGGACATTTCTGAAAACCACATAAGTATTCCGTCAAAATTATGGTCAGCCCACTTAGGGATGCGGGAAATCTGGTTCATGGCAGTCTCCTTAAGTCATCTGTATAACAAAGGGGGTAACGCGGGTATCCAGGATAACAGTTTTCAGTTTCGGTTGCTTCAATTTACAACATGAGCCGTAGTGCGATGCTACCTAGTGTGTACTGGGATATCGCCTGTATCCTGTGCCTTCACCATTACCATGCTTCCTCGCCGACCGACGCGCCTGTGTCGATGGGTTTGCGCAGGTTCTTGGCCGTAATGCAACCAAGCAACTCTTCTAGCTTGTACACCTTGCGGCGCACCGGCTCGATGACGATACGCCCCTGCTCTTCGCGCACCTCAACTGTCTGATCCAAAGCGATATGCGCCGCTACCATGGCAGAGGCAGGGATGCGCACAGCCGCGCTGTTGCCCCATTTCTTGACGATAACTTTCATGATGTGCTTCTTGTGCAATTCGATCTGGGGCAGTTTGGGAGCATGCTCGGTATATGTCAACATTGTTTATACTCATCCAAAATGATATTGGCGTAAGCTAAAGCACAGGTACGTGCTGAACGGCCCTCTCCCCAACCCCCCCTCCCGCAGGCGGGAGAGGGGTAATTCAAGCTGCCTCTTTGCCGGGCGCGGGTATAATCGCGCATCTGTCAATTAACGGATCACAACCATGCTGTCATTCCCGCGCAGGTGGGAATCCAGTCGATAAAAACACTGGATGCCGGGTCAAGCCCGGCATGACGGGCTTCTTGAATTTATGGATACCATTCTGCTGCTCAAAGCCGCTATTCTCGGCGTCGTCGAAGGTCTCACCGAATTCCTGCCGATCTCCAGCACCGGTCACCTGATTCTGGCGGGCGATCTGCTCGACTTCAACAACGAGCGCGGCAAGGTGTTCGAGATCGTAATCCAGTTCGCCGCGATTCTGGCGGTGTGCTGGGAGTATCGCGCTAGGCTGGGATCGGTAATCGGCGGCTTGTTGCAGAAGCAGGAGACCGCGCAGCGCTTCACCGCCAATCTGTTCATCGCGTTTCTACCGCTGGCGATTCTCGGGCTGCTGTTCGGCAAGGCGATCAAGGCGAACCTGTTTTCGCCGGTGCCGGTGGCGCTGGCTTTTATTGTCGGCGGTATCTTCATCCTGTGGGCGGAGAAGCGCAATCATAAAATCACCATCGAATCAGTGGACGATATGTACTGGCGGGATGCGCTGAAGATGGGGCTGGCGCAGGCGCTGGCGCTGATTCCCGGCACGTCGCGCTCCGGGGCGACGATCATCGGCGGCCTGTTTTTCGGGCTGTCGCGCAAGGCTGCCGCCGAGTTTTCGTTTTTCCTCGCGGTGCCGACGCTGACCGCTGCCTCGATTTATGAGATGGTGAAGTACCGCGACCAGTTCCGTGCGGATGACTGGGAGATTTTTATCGCCGGCTCGGTCACATCGTTCATCAGCGCGTTTCTCTGCGTGCGCTGGCTGCTGCGCTACATCAGCCACCACGATTTTACGGTGTTTGCCTGGTATCGCATCGTGTTCGGGCTGGTGGTGCTGGCGACGGCATATAGCGGCGTGGTGAGCTGGACAGCGGTATAGAAGGCTCTTCCCGGGCAAAAAAAACCAGCCAAAAAGGGGGGTGGCTGGTTAATGCCTTAACTGGGTTAAGACACACGCTCGGGAGGGAAGCCGTGTGTTTGCATGATGAAGGTTTATTCAAAATAAGAACATCAGCCGATTCTTAAATTTCAGTAGGAAAATCATTCAAAATGGCTTAAGAATTTTCCTAACACTGAAAATATCTGGCTGTATTAAAGATAGATGCATACTGCAATTCTGGCCAGTTTAGGCGGTTCGAAACTTGCCAAAACTGGCTTTTAGAGCAGGTCGCCCATAACAGTTAGGCAGCAGCCAATTTACTGGCGATAGGTCGCATGGCACTCCACGCAATACTGCATGGTTTTATTCAGCGCACGTAGCGATGCGTTTACATCTTTGGTTTTTAATGCGTCGCCGAGGTCGTCCCCGCTCTTGTGGAAAGCGAGCCCCAGCGCCTTGAAATTCTTGTTGTCGAACATGTTGCACATGGCCTGCATGTCCGCGGTCAAACCGAGCTTGGCATGGGCAATTCTGGAAGCTTCCTCGAATTTGTTTTCCGATATTAAGCCGACAATCGATTTGATGGCTTCCATGTGTTCACGCATATTCGACAACTGATGCTGCTTCATTTGCGACGGCAGACCAAGAGAAATGCGCGTGTCCGCGATATGCATTTCGTGGTGGCCTCCCTTGTGCATCATTTCGTCTTTTGCGGATGCCGTGCCTGAGCAGGCTATTCCGATGATGGCCGAAGCGGCGAGCAAGGTTCTTTTCATGTCCTGATTTCTCCAGAAGTGGGTTGAGGTGAGTCGCGCAAGAATGCACCGCTATTATCGATGAAACCCGTTACCCCGGGAATGTGACAAATTGCCGCACTACCGCCGGTGCGGCCATTCGCGGTGAAGGCTAACCTTCAAGTTACGCCGCAGCCACAAATTGCCGCACCTTCGCGGTTACGGGTTTGCGGGCGTCCCGCGCAAAAATTTTGTTCCAGTGTCATAATCACAATATACGGTCATTCATACGGAGATTAACGACATGGCAAGAATGGTGCAATGCGTAAAACTGGGGCGCGAAGCGGAAGGGCTGGATCGCCCAACTTATCCCGGCCCGCTGGGCCAGCGGATTTTCGAGAATGTTTCCAAGGAGGCATGGCAGGGCTGGATCAGGTTCCAGACCATGCTGGTGAATGAAAACCGCCTCAATCTCTCCGATGCGCAGGCGCGCAAGTTTCTTGCAGCGCAAATGGAAAATTATTTCTTCGGCGAGGGCGCGCAAATGCCGCAAGGATACGTGCCGCCCCGAAGCTGACCGCCTACTGCCTTGGCCAAAAAATTCGCCCCGCAGCAATTCCTGAACCGCGAGATCGGGCAGCTCGAATTCAACCGGCGCGTGCTGGCGCAGGCCGAGGACGTGGCAATTCCGTTGCTGGAGCGGTTGAAATACCTGTGCATCGTCAGCAGCAATCTCGATGAGTTTTTCGAGATACGCGTGGCGGGGCTGAAGGAGCAGATCAAGCTGGGCGGCATTGCCACCGGCGCCGACGGCATGACCGCCAAACAGACGCTCAAGCTGGTGCGCGAGGAGGCGCGCCAGTTGATCGAACGACAGTACCGGCTGTTCGATGCGGACATCGTTCCCGCGCTCGCCGGGCAGGGCATCCGGTTTTTGCGTCGCACCCAGTGGAACGAGGCGCAGCAGGCTTGGGTCAAGGATTTTTTTCTGCGCGAAGTGATGCCGGTGCTGACTCCGATCGTGCTCGATCCGGCGCATCCCTTTCCGCGTGTGCTCAACAAGAGCCTGAACTTTGCCGTGGAACTGCAAGGCAAGGACGCCTTCGGGCGCAATTCGGCGCGCGCCGTCGTGCAGGCGCCGCGCGTGCTGCCGCGCACCATCCTGATGCCGCCGGAAATCGGCGGTTGCGCGCACGGCTTCGTGTTTCTTTCATCGATCCTGCACGCGCATGTCGGCGAGCTGTTCTCGGGCATGGAAGTGCTCGGCTGCTACCAGTTCCGCGTGACGCGCAACAGCAACCTGTTCGTGGACGAGGAAGAAATGAAAAACCTGCGCCTCAGCCTGCAGGGCGAGCTGCCGCAACGCCATTTCGGCGATGCGGTGCGCCTCGAAATTGCCGACACCTGTTCGCCGCAGATCGCCGAATTATTGCTCAAGGAATTCGAACTCGCCCCCGAGGATTTGTATCGTGTACACGGCCCGGTGAATCTGGTGCGCCTGATGGAAATTCCCAGCATGGTGGCGCGCGACGACCTGAAGTTTCCCGTTTTCGCGCCCGGTGTGCCGCCGGTGATCCAGAAAAAGGGCGCGGATATGTTCAAGGCGATCCGCAAGGGCGACATCCTGCTGCACCATCCTTTTCAGTCCTTCAAACCGGTGATCGATTTCATCCAGCAGGCCGCCAGCGATCCGGGCGTGGTGGCGATCAAGCAGACCGTGTACCGCACCGGCGCGGACTCCGCGCTGATGGAGGCGCTGATCGGTGCGGCGAAGCGCGGCAAGGAGGTGACGGTGGTGGTGGAGCTGATGGCGCGCTTCGACGAGGAGGCCAACATCAACTGGGCGAACCGCCTGGAGGAAGTGGGCGCGCATGTGGTGTACGGCGTGGTCGGCCACAAGACACACGCCAAGATGCTGATGGTGGTGCGCCGCGAGGACGGCAAACTGCGCCGCTACGCGCATCTCGGCACCGGCAATTACCACCCGCGCACCGCGCGGCTCTATACCGACTTCGGCCTGTTCACCTGCAATGAGGAAGTGTGCGCGGACGTGAACGAAGTGTTCGGCCAGCTCACCAGCCTCGGCAAGGCGCGCAAACTGCATCATCTGTGGCAGTCGCCGTTTTCGCTGCACATTGAAATATTGCGCGCCATCCAGAACGAAACCGGGCTCGCCAAAGCGGGCAAGCCCGCGCACATTATCGCCAAGATGAACGCGTTGCTGGAGCCGGAGACCATCAACGCGCTTTACGAGGCCTCCGGCGCGGGCGTGAAGATCGACCTGATCGTGCGCGGCGTATGCGCCTTGCGCCCCGGCGTGAAAGGCTTGTCTGAAAACATCCGGGTGCGTTCGGTGATCGGGCGCTTTCTGGAGCACACGCGCATTTTTTATTTCAGCAACGGCCAGAAACATGACGTGTATCTCGCCAGCGCGGACTGGATGGACAGGAATTTTTTCCGGCGCATCGAGGTGTGTTTCCCGATACTCGACAAGAAACTCAAGAAGCGCGTGATCGGCGAGGGGCTAAAGGTTTATCTGCAGGACAATTCCCAGGCGTGGGACATGGATGACGAGGGGCATTACCGGCGCAAAAATGCCCGCCGCGCCGCGCCGAAATGCGCGCAGGACGACCTGCTCAGGCTGCTCGCCAGCTCGCCGGACAAGGCCGGTTCCTAGTGCTTTTTGGTACGACCGGTCTTAATCTTCTCCAGCCCCGTCAAAGCGTGCTTCAACTGCGCCGCATTCATTTCGCACAATGCTTTCAGGCCGGCGCGCAGCACTTCGCTTTTCTTCACGGGCAGCCCGGCCTTCAGGCTTGCACCTTTGATTTCGGCAATTTTCCGGTACTCGCTTTGCGGCATGGTGAAGCTGTCGCGCACCACTTTCTCTTTATGTTCTTTTTTCGGTTTCTTTGCCGCCGCTTTTGCCGGGGCCGGAGCATTCTCTGCCGGAGCCTTTTTTGCAACGGTTTTTACCGTGGTACCCGCAGCTTTTTTGGTTGTCATGTCGTTTCCTTCGGATTAAAGTAGTGGCGATAGTGTATACGGTATATGCTGTCAAGTGAATGCAATTAGAGGGGTCATGGCGGATCTGATTTTGTGGCGGCATGCGGAAGCGGCGGATGGGACGCCGGATCACGACCGCGAACTCACCGCGAAAGGCGTCAAGCAGGCAGAGAAGGCCGCCGCTTTCCTGCACCGGTATTTGCCCGAAAACCCGCGCATTCTGGTCAGCCCGGCGATACGCGCGCAACAGACTGCTGCGGCGCTGACCAAACACTTCACCCTTGCGCCGACCATCGCACCCGGGGCTACCGCGCAAGCCGTGTTGCGGGCGGCGCAATGGCCGGATGCGGGCGGCACGGTATTGGTGGTCGGGCATCAGCCGGCGCTGGGCGAGGTCGCGGCGCAGTTGCTGGGTTGCGATGACTATGCGTTAAACATCAAGAAAGGCGCACTGTGGTGGTTCAGCCGCCGCGAACGCGAGGATTCGACACAGGTCACGTTGCGTCTGGTTATCGCGCCGGATTTTTTATGAGGATCGTTTGTAAACCCGGGAGGACATCATGTTTGAATCAGCGGAACTCGGTCACAAGATAGACAAGGAAACTTACGACAAGGAAGTGCCGCCGTTGCGCGAAGCATTGCTGGAAGCGCAACTGGATCTGGCAAAGCTGGCGAAATTCCCGGTCATCATCCTGGTTGGCGGCGTGGACGGGGCGGGGCGGGGAGAAACTGTCAACCTGCTCAACGAATGGATGGACCCGCGTTTCGTCCAGACCCATGGCATGGGCGACCCTTCGGACGAGGAACTGGATCGTCCGATGATGTGGCGGTTCTGGCGCGCCCTGCCGCCGAAAGGGCGGATCGGCGTATTTCTCGGCTCGTGGTACACATGGCCGATCATCAACCGGGTGGCCGGCATCACCAAGACTGCCGATCTCGATCAGAGCCTGGAGCGGGCGAGGCGTCTGGAAACGATGCTGGTTGAAGAGGGTGCGCTGATCCTCAAATTCTGGATGCATCTATCCAGGGAGAAGCAGGAGAAACGCCTCAAAATCCTCGAGAAAGACCCGAAGACCCGCTGGCGCGTCACGGAGCGCGACTGGGAGCATTACAAGCTGTACGACAAGTATCGCGTCGTGAGCGAAAGCGTGATCCGCCACACCAGCACCGCCGAGGCGCCGTGGACCATCGTCGAGGGGTTCGATGCGCGCTACCGCAGCCTGACCGTGGGCAAGGTCATTCTCGACGCCATCCGCAAGCGGCTGGATGAGGCCGGTAAAAAGGTCACGGAGGTCTCGGCGCCGCCGCCGCTTCCTTCGATCGACCGGCTGGACATCCTGAAGACGCTGGACCTCGGCCAGAAAATCGACAAGAAGAAATACGAAATCGAACTGGAGAAATACCAGGGCAAGCTCGCGTTACTGACGCGCAGCCCGAAGTTCAAGGGCATCACCGTCATCGCCATGTTCGAAGGCAACGATGCCGCCGGCAAGGGTGGCGCCATCCGCCGCATCACCAGCGCGCTGGATGCGCGCCAATACAACATCGTCCCGATTGCCGCCCCGACCGAAGAAGAACGCGCCCAGCCCTATCTGTGGCGCTTCTGGCGGCATATCCCGAGGCGCGGTCGGGTGACCATTTTCGACCGCTCGTGGTATGGCCGCGTACTGGTCGAGCGCGTCGAAGGCTACTGCTCGAAGACCGACTGGATGCGCGCTTACAGCGAAATCAACGATTTCGAGGCGCAACTGGTGCGCCACAATATCGTGGTGGTCAAGTTCTGGCTCTCGATCAGCAAGGAGGAGCAGCTCAGGCGCTTCAAGGAGCGCGAGAAGATCGGCTTCAAGCGTTTCAAGATCACCGAAGAGGACTGGCGCAACCGCAAGAAATGGGACGAGTACGAACATGCCGTTTGCGACATGGTTGACCGCACCAGCACCGAGATCGCGCCGTGGACGCTGGTGGAGGCCAACGACAAAAATTTCGCGCGCATCAAGATACTGAAGACCTTGTCACAGCGCATTGAAGCGGCGATGAAGAAGAAAAAAGGGGGTTAGATCCGTAGCCCGGATGCAGCCCTTCGACGTGTTCGGGGCAGGCTTCACGGAATCCGGGGGCATCTTCTTCCCGGATTGTACTGCGTTTCATCCGGGCTACTTGTTTGGTTAAAATTTGTCCGGCTTGGGGTTAGTGCAGCCTGTCCACCGGCTGCACCAACACCCACGGGCTGACCACCACCGCCCATACCAGCGCGTCGGTTTCGACCCACTCGCGTGCCTGCTCGTCCGGCACGTGCGCCAATTTTTCCGCCACTGCCCACTGCCGGATTTGTTCGGCATTGTCCTCGGACATCTGGAAGGCGACATCGACCAGGTCGATGTCGGCGGCGACCATCAATGCCTTGCCGCCGGCAAAGAAACGCTGCAACTCTTTCCAGGCGATTTTCGAGGTTTCCAGATTGATTTTTGCGCGGAATATCTCGCCGCGATTCGCGCTCATGTCAGCCGCATATCTTCCATGCAATCGATTCACCGGCGCGCAGCGGCACCAGGCGGTGCTCGCCGAACGCGAGGCTATCCGGCGCCTGCCAGCTTTCCTTGCGCAGCGTGACCTTGCCGGTGTTGCGCGGCAGCCGGTAGAAGTCCGCGCCGTGAAAGCTGGCAAAGCCTTCCAGTTTGTCCAGGGCGTTCCACTGCTCGAATGCCTCGGCATACAGTTCGATGGCGGTGTGCGCGGTGTAGCATCCGGCGCAGCCGCAGGCCGTTTCCTTGGTGTGCTGCGCGTGCGGCGCGCTGTCGGTGCCGAGGAAGAATTTCGGGTTGCCGCTGACGGCTGCCTTGCCCAGGGCTTCGCGGTGCGCTTCGCGCTTCAGCACCGGCAGGCAGTAGTAGTGCGGATGGATGCCGCCGGCCAGCAGGGCATTGCGGTTGTATAGCAGGTGGTGCGCGGTGATGGTCGCCGTGATGTTGTCCGGCGCATCCGTTACGAACAGCACGGCATCTTTAGTGGTGATGTGTTCGAACACCACGCGCAACTCCGGCAGATCTTTCAATAAGGGTTGCAGCACGCGCTCGATGAACACCGCTTCGCGGTCGAATATATCCACCGCCGGATCGGTGACTTCGCCATGCACCAGCAGCGGCATGCCGCAGCGCTGCATTTCTTCCAGCGCCGGATACGCCTTGCGGATGTCAGTCACGCCCGCATCGGAGTTGGTGGTCGCTCCCGCCGGGTACAGCTTGGCTGCATACACTGCGCCGCTCGACCTGGCGCGCTCGATTTCCTTGGCCGTGGTGTTGTCGGTGAGATACAGCGTCATCAGCGGCTGGAACCTCGAACTCGCTGGCAGCGCGGCGAGGATGCGCGCGCGGTAAGCCTGCGCCTGCGAGGTCGTGGCAACCGGCGGCTTGAGATTCGGCATCACGATGGCGCGGGAAAATTGCCGTATGGTATCCGGCAGCACCGCCCTCATCAGCGCGCCGTCGCGCAAATGCAGGTGCCAATCGTCGGGGCGGGTGAGGGTAAGCTGTTGCATGATGAAGTTCCGGCATATAGACAGGCAGGATTGTAATTCAAAGGCCGGCGCGCTGCGTTTTTCCGTTGCGCGGTGTTAAACTCCACATCGAAGCTGGCCAGACAGTCGCCGCGCACGCAAGTGCGGGGAGGAAAGTCCGGGCTCCGCAGAGCAGGATGCCGGTTAATGGCCGGACGTCGTGAGGCGATGGAAAGTGCCACAGAAAATATACCGCCTAAGTTCTTTCGGGAAACGGTAAGGTTGAAATGGCGAGGTAAGAGCTCACCGCGCTGGTGGCAACATCAGCGGCAGGGTAAACCCCATCCGGAGCAAGACCAAATAGGCAGGCCATGACGTTGCTCGCGTCGCCTGCGGGTAGGTTGCTTGAGCGTCAGGTAACGAAACGCCTAGAGGAATGACTGTCCACGACAGAACCCGGCTTACCGGCCAGCTTCACCTCTTTGCAAGGATTAACTAGATGAACCACGATGTTTTTAACGGCGATGCCGATGGTATCTGCGCGTTGCACCAGTTGCGGCTGGCTTTTCCGGCTGCAAACAACCTCATCACCGGCACCAAGCGCGAAATCGACCTGCTCCAGCGCGTGGAAGCCGGCGCCGGCGACGAAGTGACGGTGCTCGATGTGGCGCTGGACAGAAACCGCGCTGCGCTGCTGGTGCTGCTCGGCAAAGGAGTGAAAGTCAGCTATTTCGACCACCATGTTGCGGAGAGCATTCCCGAGCATCCCAACCTGACCGCGACGATCGACACCAGCCCGGATGTTTGCACCAGCCTGCTGGTGAACCGCTATCTGGAAGGCAAGCATCTGGGCGGCAAATATCTGATTTGGGCGGTCGTCGGCGCGTTCGGCGACAATCTCCACGAAGCCGCATACGAGACTGCCAAACCGCTCAACCTCGACCCGAAACGGCTGGAAACGCTGCGCGAACTGGGCGAGTGCCTCAACTACAACAGCTATGGCGAGTCCGTGGAAGATTTGCATTTTCACCCGGCGGAACTGTACCGCATCCTGCACCAGCAGAAGAACCCGTTCGTCTTCGTGCGCGAGGACGGTATTTTTGAAGTATTGAAGCAGGGCTACGCCGAGGACATGGCGCTCGCCCGCGCCGTCAAACCGGAGTACGAAACCACGCACGGCGCGGTTTACATCCTCCCCGCCAAACCGTGGAGCCGCCGCGTGAGCGGCGCCTTCGGCAACACCCTCGCCAGCGCTTCCCCGGATCGTGCGCATGCCGTCCTGACGCAACGCGGCGACGGCACTTTCGTGGTCAGCGTGCGCGCTCCGCAGTCCGCTCGCAGTGGTGCCGACATACTATGTTCGCGCTTTGCTACCGGAGGCGGCAGGAAGGGGGCGGCAGGAATCAACCGGCTGCCGGAAAACGAACTGCCGCGATTCATGCAGGCGTTTGACGAGGTGTTTTCCGCAGCATCGTAACGACAGGTATGTAGGATGGGTTTGATGAAGGAAACCCATCGAAAAAACGACGGGTATCACGTTGTTCAACCCATCCTACGCGGGCTCGAAGAAATCCGGTGTGTTCCGTGGTATAGCAGCCTTTATATTAAGCTCAATGACAAAACCCGCCAGCGCGACTTGCGCCGCCTGCGCGAAATGGAACTGCTTTTTCTGGATTCCGAGAACCGCATCTGGCCGGGTTTCATCCGTCCATAGCGCGCCAAATGTGAATAACGAACTGAAGGGTTAAGTTTATTTTGAGCAGATAATGTGGTGCGTCCCCTAATATTTCCCTTCCCCTAATATTTCCGCATGAAACCTCTGAAATAGGTTCTAAGTTAATAATGAGTCGGTTTCCCCCCGCTAATCCTCGTTTCTCTGCTTTTATTCCAAACACACCGCCATATCATCACAAATAACATTAGCTTATTTGCGCAATTCATTGCTTTTTAAGCGTATTTGTTTTTCATTAACTTCCAGCGCTAACTCATTGTCCCGTAAAGAAAAAAGCTGTTTTTTCGCTTGACGGGGTGGTTTTTTTTCAATATAGTGGGCTTAAGTGGTAAAAAGTGGGTAAAAGTGGGGTTAAGAAGATGTTTCAGGGAGCGGCACAACTTAATCTGGACAGCAAGGGCAGGCTTGCGATACCGGCGCGGCATCGCGACATGCTGCTTGCGCATTGCGCGGGCAACCTGGTGCTGACCGCCGATGCTGACGGCTGCCTGCTGATGTATCCGCAGCCCGAGTGGCAGCCGATCCGCGACAAGCTGCTCAAGCTTTCCGCGCTCAATCCAAAAATCCGCGCGTTGCAACGCCGCCTGATCGGCTATGCCGAGGATGTGGTGATGGACGGCGCCGGACGCGTGCTGATTTCCCCGGCGTTGCGCAGCTACGCCGTGCTGGACAAGCGCGTGATGCTGGTCGGTCAGGGCAATAAATTCGAATTGTGGGACGAGGCGAAATGGCAGGTGCAGCAGGAAGCCGGCTTGTCGTTCATGGAAGGCGAGCTGCCGCCTGAGCTAGAAGGTTTTTCTTTATAAAAACCTCTGCAGAACGTAGCGAACGAAGCTGAGGCAAGGCAAAAAATGGCGAGGAACCTGAATTTACAAAATGCTAAATGAGGATTTTGAGCCATTTTTTAACGCAGCATCGGCAAGCGCAGTAGTTATGCAGAGGTTTTTGTGAGTGTGAGTGAGTCCCTTCTCCACACAACGGTTTTATTGAATGAAGCTGTTGAAGCGCTGGCGATCAAGCCGGACGGTGTTTATGTAGATGGCACGTTCGGGCGCGGCGGGCACAGCCGCCTGATACTGGAGCGGCTCGGCGGCAACGGCAGGCTGATCGCGCTGGACAAGGATCCGGCGGCGGTGGCGGCAGGCAAGGTATGGCGCGATGCGCGCTTTCATATCACGCATCGCGGTTTCGCGCAGTTGGCGGAAGTGCTGCGCGAGCAGGGCGTGGCGAAGGTGGACGGCATCCTGCTCGACCTGGGGGTGTCGTCGCCGCAACTGGACGATGCGGCGCGCGGTTTCAGTTTTCGCTTCGATGCGCCGCTGGATATGCGCATGGATACCAGCGGCGGGATGACTGCGGCCGAGTGGCTGGCGACGGCGGATGAAGGTTTGCTTGCGGAGGTGATACGTGATTACGGCGAAGAACGGTTTGCTAAGCAGATTGCAAGGGCGGTTGTTGCGGCGCGCGCAATCCGGCCCATCGACACTACGCGGCAACTCGTCGAGCTGGTTGGCAAGGCGGTACGTACCCGCGAAGCCGGGCAGAATCCGGCGACGCGCACCTTTCAGGCTATACGGATTTATCTCAACGGGGAGCTCGAAGAGCTTGCGCGGGTGTTGCCAGAATGCGTGATGCATCTCGAGACGGGAGGGCGCCTGGTGGTAATCAGTTTTCATTCGCTGGAAGACCGCATCGTGAAGCATTTCATGCGCGACATGGCGGAGGGCGACAAGCTGCCGCGCGCCGTGCCGATCCGCGCCAGCGAAGTGCCGCATGGCAAATTGCATTTGATCGGCAAGGCTATGCGCGCGGCTGAGGCGGAAGTACAGACCAATCCGCGCGCGCGCAGCGCGGTGATGCGCGTGGCGGAGCGCAGCGATGTGGCGTAGCGGCAAAGCATTGAATGCGTTGCTGCTGGCGGCGGTGGTGATCTGCGCGCTGAGCGTGGTCACTTCGCAGCACAAGGCGCGCAAGCTGTACATCGAGTTGCAGAAGCAGAAGGAGCTCGCGCAGCAGATGGACGTGGAATGGGGGCAGTTGCAACTGGAGCAAAGCACCTGGGCGACACCGGCACGGGTGGAAAAGATAGCGGTGCGCCAGTTGCAGATGCAGTTGCCCGTGAGCGGGCAAGTTCGATTTATACGGGTAGAACCTGACAGGCACATAGATAAGCAGCCATGAATTACGCAGCCAGCGCACATCCGGACATCGCGGCAGAATTGCCCGGATGGCGCGCCACCGCGTTATTTGCGGCACTGCTGGCCGGGCTGGCCGGCCTGTTCGGGCGCGGCGTTTATCTGCAAGGGATACACAACGACTTTTTGCAGGAAAAAGGCAATGCGCGCTATAGCCGCGTAATCGAAGTCAGCGCGCACCGCGGCATGATCACCGACCGCAACGGCGAGCCGCTTGCCGTCAGCACGCCGGTGGAATCGGTGTGGGCCAGCCCGGCGGATGTCGAAGCAGATAGCCGCCAGATAAAACGGCTGGCGCAGGTGCTCGGCATGAATGCCGAAGAGCTAAAAAACCGCCTGTCCGACACCTCGCGCGATTTCGTCTACCTCAAGCGGCATCTGCCTCCCGACGAAGCAAGAAAAGTGGTGAGCATGAATCTTCCCGGCATTTCCCTGCAACGCGAATATCGCCGCTACTACCCGGCAGGCGAAGAGGCCGCGCAGACGCTCGGCTTCACCGGGCAGGACGACAACGGGCAAGAAGGGCTGGAGCTGGCCTTGCAGGAACGGCTTGCCGGCAAATCCGGCAGCCAGCGCGTCATCAAGGATCGGCGCGGGCGCATCGTCGAAGATGCAGGCAGCCTGCATGAACCCAAACCGGGCAGCGATGTTGTGTTGAGCTTGGATCGCAATGTGCAGCATCTCGCCTATCGCGAACTGGAGAGCGCCGTCAGGCAGTATCGGGCCAAGGCCGGAGCGGTGGTGGTTCTCGATGCGCGTAGCGGCGAAGTGCTGGCGCTCGCCAATTATCCCGCCTACAACCCCAACAATCGCAGCAAGGTCAGCAGCCAGGCGATGCGCAACCGCGCCATTGCCGACCTGTTCGAGCCGGGCTCGACGATGAAACCGTTCACCGTGGCGACCGCACTCGATCAGGGCAAAGTGCGCCCGGAGACCGTCATCAACACCGAGCACGGCGTGTTCACGGTGGGCAACAAAAAAATTCACGACTCGCATCCGGAATCGATGCTGACCGTGACGCAGATCATTCAGAAATCCAGCAATGTCGGCGCAGCCAAAATCGCCTTGTCGATGGAGCCCGGGACGTTGTGGCAAAGCCTGGCGGATAGCGGCTTTGGCGCACAGACCGGCAGTAATTTTCCGGGCGAGGCGCCGGGCAAATTACGCGCTCCGAAAACCTGGCAACCCATTGAACAGGCAACCATCTCATACGGGCATGGAATTTCAGTGAATCTGCTGCAATTGGCGCGCGCCTATACCGCCTTCGCCAATAACGGCGAACTAAAGCCCATATCGCTGCTGAAACTGGATGCGCCTGCAGCCGGGAAAAAAATATTTTCCGACGGCACCGCGCGTGCGCTACGCGCCATGCTGGAATCGGTAGTGCAGCCCGGCGGCACGGCTCCGTTGGCGCAAGTGGCTGGTTATCGCGTGGCGGGCAAGACCGGTACCGCGCATAAACTGGAAAGCGGCCGTTACGTCGATCGCTATGTCGCCTCTTTCGTCGGGTTTGCGCCGGCGTCGAGTCCGCGCCTGATCGTGGCGGTGATGATCGACGAACCGGGAAACAGCCAGTATTACGGCGGTTTGGTTGCCGCGCCGGTGTTCAGCAAAGTGACGGGCGCGGTGTTGCACGCGCTCAACGTGCCGCACGATGCGCCGCTGGATAATGTCATCGCGCCGCCAACCGACATCGTCAAGGAGGAAGTATGACGGAAACCTCCAACAACCTACTGCGCGATTCGATAGCTGCGTTGCGCGGTGCTCACTCGTCGCCTATCCGATTTGATATGTCTCGCTCGCTGCGCTCCGTGCGCCTTGCTCTCGAAACGGCGGCGGTGACACGTTACTGGCGAAGCCAGCCGATTGCGGGAGCCGCCGCCAGTTGCCCCTCCCGCACCGGATGCTTCGCAACACCGTGTCGGGGCAACATCGCGACGGTTCTTGGAGGTTTCCGAAGTGTTTGACATTGAGCAATTGGAAAAACTGAAAGTGCCCGTCACGCGCCTGGTGACCGACAGCCGCGCGGTGCAGCAGGGCGACACCTTCGTCGCCTATCCGGGCGAGAAAACGGACGGCAGGCAATTCATCGCGCAGGCGATCGCGCGGGGTGCGAATGCGGTGATCTACGAAAAACTTTTGTCCGGGCACCCGCGGGAGGCGCGGCATTTCGCCTGGAACGCCGCATGGCAAATACCCAATCTTGCGGTGAGCGACCTGCGCCACAAGGCGGGATGGCTGGCTGACGCGGTATATGGCGCACCTTCCGAAAAGCTGTGGATGATCGGGATCACCGGCACCAACGGCAAGACTTCGGCCAGCCACTGGATCGCCCATGCGCTGAGCGAGGCGGGAAAAAAGTGCGCGCTGATCGGCACGCTTGGCAATGGCTTTGCCGGCGCGCTTAAAGCCAGCGCGAATACCACGCCGGATGCGATCCGCGTGCATGGCCTGCTCGCGGATTATCTGGCCGCCGATGCGCAAGCCGTGGCGATGGAAGTGTCCTCGCACGCGCTGGCGCAGGGGCGGGTGAACGGCGTGCGTTTCGATGTGGCGCTGCTGACCAACCTGAGCCGCGACCACCTCGACTATCACGGCGACATGGAAAGCTATGCGGCGAGCAAGCGCAAGCTGTTCGATTGGGAGCAACTGAAATATGCCGTGGTCAATCTCGATGATGCGTTCGGCGCGGAGTTGGCCGAGCAACTGTGCGATGCGGCGTTTCCCTCACCTCAATCCTCTCCCGGAGGGAGAGGATGCAAACGTGAAGCGGGTCAAGCAGGTATTTTGTCGCAAGACAAAAACTCGCAAAAGCAATATTCAATTCCGGAGGTAATCGGCTATGGGTTGAGCGATGCCGCGTTGCAACTGGCCGAACGCCTCGGTTTGCGCATGGTGTATGGCAACCTGGCGCAAATGAGCGGACAGGGATTGCGGCTCAATGTTCATTCGAGCTGGGGCGGCGCGCAAATAAACAGCGCGCTGGTCGGGCGCTTCAACGCGGCAAATCTGCTGGGCGCATTGGCGGTGTTGCTGGTGAGCGGCGTCGAACTGGGCGAGGCGGTGCAGTCGCTGGGCAAGGTGCAGGCGGTGGCCGGGCGGATGCAGCGGCTGGGCGGAGCAGGTCAGCCGACGGTCATCGTGGACTATGCGCACACGCCGGACGCGCTGGAAAAAGTGCTGCTGGCGTTGCGCGAAGTCAGTGATTCGGCCAGCGGCAGCCTGATCTGCGTGTTCGGCTGCGGCGGCGACCGCGACCGCGGCAAGCGCGCCATGATGGGGCTGGTCGCCGAGAAATTTTCCGACCATTGCATCGTTACCAGCGACAACCCGCGCAGCGAAAACCCGCAACACATCATTGCAGAAATACTCGGCGGCATGACCGCGAACAATCATGAGGTCATCGCCGAACGTGCCGCAGCCATCGGGCGCGCCATCTGCCTTGCGCGGCAGCGCGACACCGTGCTGGTGGCGGGCAAGGGGCATGAGGATTATCAGGAAATCAACGGCGTGAAACATCCGTTCAGCGATGCGGCGGTTGCCGCGCAAGCGTTGCAAGAATGGAGGGCGCCGGCATGAGTGAAGCTGGCATGATGCTGCTCTCGCAGGCCGCGCGGGTATTAGGCGCGCGCATGATCGGTGAAGATGTGCGCTTCGCTGCGGTCTCGACCGACAGCCGGAAGATCAAGGCGGGCGACTTGTTCATCGCGTTGCGCGGAGATCATTTCGACGGCTACGAGTTCGCTGCAACCGCCCTGCAATCCGGTGCTGTGGCGGCGCTGGCCAACGCGGACAGCTATGAGGCGCGCAGTTCGATCCTCGATCCCCGGTTCCCGATCCTGATCGTAGAGGACACGCGTCTCGCGCTGGGGCAATTGGCGGCGCACTGGCGCAGGCAGTTCGATATCCCGCTGGTGGCGATCACCGGCAGCAACGGCAAGACCACGGTGAAGGAAATGCTTGCCGCCATCCTGCGCGCGGCAGCGGGAAGCGATGAAGAGGTTCTTGCCACCGAGGGGAATCTGAATAACGACATCGGCATGCCGCTGACTCTGCTGCAATTGAACGCGCAGCATCGTTATGCCGTGATCGAGATGGGTATGAACCATCCCGGCGAAATCGGCTACCTGACGCATATCGCCTGCCCCGACGTGGCGCTGATCACCAATGCCAGCGGCGCGCATCTGGCAGGGCTGGGCACGGTGGAAGCGGTGGCGCGTGCCAAAGGGGAAATCTTCGCCGGGCTGGACGGCACGACACGGCGTTGCGAAGCATCCGGGGCGGGAGTGCCGTCCCCACGCCTCCTCCCGCAATCGGCTGGCTACGCCATAACCAGCGACTTGGCGAGTGTTGTTGACTCGCCTAGTCGAATGGCTAGTAGTTCTATCAGTAACGTGTCGGAGGCGCACCCGCGCGGCGCGGCGGTCATCAACGCCGACGACGAACATGCGCCGCTGTGGCGGGCGCTTGCCGGCGCGCACTTCATGCTCGAATTTGGCGTCGAACGGCAGGCCGCTGTGAGCGGGCAATGGCGGCCGCAGGGTACAGGGCTGCGCCTAAATGCCCAAACCCCATCGGGCAATTTCAGTGCGGATTTGCAGGTGCCCGGCGCGCACAACGCGCGCAACGCATTGGCGGCAACCGCCGCCGCCGCCGCGTTAAACGTGCCGCTGGAGACCATAGCGGCAGGCCTGGAAAAATTCGGCGGCGTAGCCGGGCGCTTGCAGCGCAAGGCTGCGCGCCATGGCGCGTCATTGATCGACGACACCTACAACGCCAATCCAGCGTCGGTGCGCGCCGCGATCAGCGTATTGGCCCAAAGCGATGTGGAAAAACCCGGCGGCAAGCGCGTGCTGGTGCTGGGCGATATGGGCGAACTGGGCAATAACGCCGCCATGCTCCATGCCGAGATTGGCGCCGAAGCGCGCAGTGCCGGGATCGAGAAGCTCTATGCGCTGGGTGCGTTGAGCGTCAATGCGGTGCGCGCTTTCGGTTGCGGCGCACGGCATTTCGAGCGCATCGAGGATTTGCAGAAGGCATTGGAAGATGAATTGGACGCGGATACCACCGTGCTGGTGAAAGGCTCGCGCTTCATGAAAATGGAACGCGTGGTGGAATATCTGGTGAGTGGGAAGCGGGAAGTGGGGAGTGGGAAAACCGCTTCCCATTTACCAGAGGAGAAAAAATGCTGCTCGCATTAGCCCAGTGGCTGGCCCATGACGTGAGGTTTTTCAGCGTGTTCAATTACATCACGCTGCGCGCCGTGCTGGCGGCGATGACCGCGCTGATCATTTCGTTCATGGTCGGGCCGCCGATGATCCGCAAGTTGACCGCCTACAAAATCGGGCAATCGGTGCGCGACGACGGGCCGCAGACGCATCTGGTCAAGGCCGGCACCCCGACGATGGGCGGCGCGCTGATCCTGACCTCGATTGCGATTACCACCTTGCTGTGGGGAGATTTGGACAATCACTACGTGTGGGTGGCGCTGTTCACCATGCTGGGCTTCGGCGTGATCGGATGGGTGGACGATTACCGCAAGGTGGTGCATCGCAACCCCAAGGGGCTGTCGGCCAGGGCCAAGATATTCTGGCAATCCGTCATCGCGCTGGTTGCCGGTGCATACTTGTGGAATACCGCCACCCTGCCCGCGCATACCGAGCTTATCGTGCCGTTCCTGAAATTGCTGGTGTTTCCGCTCCCGGCGTTCTTGTTTATCGCGCTGGCCTATTTTGTCATTGTCGGCACCAGCAACGCGGTGAATCTGACCGACGGGCTGGACGGGCTGGCCATCATGCCCACCGTGCTGGTAAGCGGCGCACTCGCAATTTTTGCCTATGCGGCGGGCAATGCGGTGTTCTCGAAATATCTCGGCATTCCCTACATCCCGGGCGCGGGCGAACTGGCGATATTCTGCAGCGCGATCGCCGGCGCAGGGCTGGCATTTTTGTGGTTCAACGCCTATCCCGCCGAAGTGTTCATGGGCGATGTTGGCGCGCTGGCGCTCGGCGCGGCGCTCGGCGTCGTGGCGGTGATCGTGCGCCAGGAGCTGGTGCTGTTCATCATGGGGGGCGTGTTCGTGGTCGAGGCGGTGTCGGTGATGATTCAGGTGGCCTCATTCAAGCTCACCGGCAAGCGCGTGTTCAGGATGGCGCCGCTGCATCACCACTACGAATTGAAAGGCTGGAAGGAAACGCAAGTGGTAGTGCGCTTCTGGATTATCACGATGTTGCTGGTCTTGGTGGGGCTGGCAACGCTCAAGTTGAGATGAGAGAAAAGGAACAGATGAAGAAGCGCGCCACGATAGCGTTGGTGGAGACTAATGTGAGCAGAGCGAACGTTATGGCGACACCAAACGCTACCGTGCGCTTCTGGATTATCACGATGTTGCTGGTGTTGGTGGGACTGGCAACACTCAAGTTGAGATAGGCAGTTGGTAGTCGCTAGTAGGTAGTCGTTAGTTGGAGTTGGCCGCTTCGCGGGTTTTTTAACTAACGACTAGCGACTAACGTCTAGCGACTGCTTTTAAGGAGAAACATTGAACCAATGGACTGACAAATTCGTGCTGGTGCTCGGCCTCGGAGAAACCGGCCTGTCGATGCTGCGCTGGCTGAGCGCGCAGGGCGCGCGCCTGCGCGTTGCGGACAGCCGCAGCGAGCCGCCGGGTTTGGCCGAAGCGGAATGTTTTGTCGATGCCGGGCAGATTTTGTGCGGGCCGTTCGATGTAAGGATGTTCGATGGCATCGATCTGATCGCGATCAGTCCCGGTGTGCCATTGCATGATCCGGTGGTCGCCGCAGGCGTGGCGCGCGGCATTCCGGTGGCGGGCGACATCGAGCTGTTCGCCCAACAACTCATGGATTACGACTTGCGGCTTACGACTAAGGTTATCGCGATCACCGGCTCGAACGGCAAGACCACCGTCGCCAGCTTGGTGGAGCATCTGTGCAAGGCGGCCGGCAAGGATGCGGTCGCGGCGGGCAACATCTCCCCGGCGGCACTGGACGTTGTATTGGCACGCGGTGCAAACCAGCCGGAGATATGGGTGCTGGAATTGTCCAGTTTCCAGCTCGAGACTACTGCGTCGCTGAATGCCGATGCGGCAACGGTGCTCAACGTCAGCGAAGACCACCTTGACCGCTATGCCGGCATAAAGGAATACACGGCGGCCAAGGCGCGCATCTTCCAGGGATGCGGCGTGCAGGTATTGAACCGCAATGACCCGCGCAGCATGGGCATGGCGCGCGCCAGGAAGAAGATTATTACCTTTGGCCTGAATTTGCCGGGCAGCGCAAAGGACTTTGGCATCGAACGCACGGAAAATGAAATCTGGCTGATGCATGGCGACCGGCGTTTGCTCAAGGTCAGCGAGCTGCAAATCGCCGGGCTGCATAACGTCGCCAACGCATTGGCCGCACTGGCGCTGTGCCATGCGATCGATTTGCCGATGCCGGTATTGGCGGATGCATTGCGTAGCTTCAAGGGGCTGCAGCACCGTGTGGAGCGTGTGGCAGAGATCGATGGTGTGATCTATTACGACGATTCCAAGGGAACAAATGTCGGCGCAACTGTCGCCGCGCTGAAAGGGCTGGGCGGCATGACGCGGTGCGCGCAAGCGCCTGGAGGAGCTACTAGCCATCCGACCTGGACATCAAAAGACGATGTCCAGGTCGCTGGTTACGGTGCGGGAATGCCGACCCCCGCCTCCTCCCGCGCCGGAGCGCTTCGCACCACCGTGCCGGAGGCGGGCAGCAAGGTGGTGTTGATCGCCGGCGGCGAAGGCAAAGGGCAGGATTTTGCGCCGCTCAAGCCGGCAGTGATGCGGTATGCGCGCGCGGTGGTGCTGATCGGCCGGGATGCGCCGCTGATCGCGTCGGCGCTGGATGGCTGTGGCGTGCCGGTGCTGCACGCCGGAAACATGGGCGATGCGGTGCAGGAGGCAGTGCAACTCGCGCAATCGGGCGACGCGGTGCTGCTGTCGCCGGCTTGCGCCAGCTTCGATATGTTCCGCAACTATGCGCATCGCGCCGAGATGTTTGTGGAAGCGGTGCATGGGCTGATCAAGGAGGCCGCATGGTCGCGCTGACGTCTGCAAGGGGTGCGCGGGGCGGCGCACGGGCGCCTCGCCGCCCTTTTGCCATCAAGACGCGCACCCGCCCGCCGCAGGCGCAGTTCGACGAGTTGCTGATCTGGGTATTGATGGCGCTGCTCGCGCTCGGGCTGGTGATGGTGTATTCCGCCTCGATCGCCACGGCGGA
The DNA here is from genome assembly GCA_963828205.1 of uncultured beta proteobacterium. Lineage (GTDB taxonomy): Bacteria > Pseudomonadota > Gammaproteobacteria > Burkholderiales > Gallionellaceae > Gallionella. The sequence goes on along the minus strand of CAWHDU010000003.1, from coordinate 242,599 downwards.
AGCCGGCAAATTTACCGCCTACCAGCCGGCCTATTATCTGCTGCGGCATGGCGTGTTCATCGCTGCTGGATTGTTTGCCGGGGTGCTCGCCTTCCAGGTGCCGGTGCAGTTATGGCAAAACTATGCGCCCTACCTGTTCGTGTTCGGCGCGCTGCTGCTGGTGCTGGTGCTGGTTCCGGGTATCGGGCGCGAAGTCAACGGCAGCCGCCGCTGGCTGTCGTTGCTCATCGTCAATTTGCAGCCTTCCGAATTGATGAAATTGTTTGCCGTGTTATATGCCGCCAGTTACACGGTGCGCAAGGTGAAGGTGAAAGATATTTTCGTCAAGGCGTTCGTGCCGATGTTCGCCGTGATGGCGCTGGTCGGCAGCCTGCTGTTGCTGGAGCCGGACATGGGGGCGTTCGTGGTGATTTGCGCCATTGCACTGGGCACGCTGTGGCTGGGCGGCTTCAACGGCAAGGTGTTTGCCGCCCTGCTGCTGGCGCTGCCGATGGCGTTTGCCGCGCTGATACTTTCCTCGCCGTACCGCATGCAGCGTATCGCCGGCTTCATGGATCCGTGGTCCGACCCGTACGGCAAGGGCTATCAACTGAGCCATGCGCTGATCGCCTTCGGGCGCGGCGAATGGTTAGGCGTCGGGTTGGGCGGCAGCGTGGAAAAACTGTTCTATCTGCCGGAAGCGCATACCGATTTCCTGATGGCGGTGATTGCCGAAGAACTGGGGCTGGCGGGCATAACGGCGGTCATCGCGCTGTTCGCGCTGCTGGTGGTGCGCGCTTTCCAGATCGGTCGCCATGCCGCATTTCTCGAGCGAAATTTTTCCGCGCTGGCCGCGCAGGGTATCGGCGTATGGCTCGGCGTGCAGGCGATGATCAACATCGGCGTGAACATGGGTGTGCTGCCGACCAAGGGATTGACCCTGCCGTTCCTCAGCTTCGGCGGCAGCGGCCTGGTGGTGAACTGCGTCGCGGCAGCCATATTACTGAGGGTTGACTACGAGAACAGAAGAGTCGCGCGAGGGCTTCCGGTATGAGCCGCTCCATCCTGATCATGGCAGGCGGCACCGGCGGGCACATCATGCCGGGGCTGGCGGTCGCCGACATCCTGCGTTCGCAGGGCTGGCTGGTGACCTGGCTGGGTGCGCCGGGCAGCATGGAGGCGGAACTGGTGCCGAAGCATGGTTACGGTATGGCTTGGGTACGTTTTTCCGGTGTGCGCGGCAAGGGCTTGCTGCGCAAGCTGCTGTTGCCGTTCAATCTGCTGGTCGCGCTGTGGCAGAGCGCAGCGGCGATATTCAGGCACCGGCCCGATGTGGTGCTGGGCATGGGCGGTTACATCACTTTCCCCGGAGGGCTGATGGCGGCCTTGCTGCGCCGTCCGCTGGTGATCCATGAACAGAATTCCATCGCCGGATTGAGCAACAGGGTGCTGGCGCATATCGCACAAAAAGTGCTGAGCGGATTCCCGGATGTATTGCCGCAGGCAACCTGGTGCGGCAATCCGGTGCGCGGCAGCATCGCCGGGTTACCCGATCCGCAAATACGCTATGCGGCACTCAGCGGCAAGCTCAACGTGCTGGTGGTGGGCGGCAGCCTCGGGGCGAAGGCGCTCAACGAGGCCCTGCCGCAGGCGCTTGCGTTGCTGCCGGAAGAAAATCGTCCAAACGTAATTCATCAAGCCGGAAAGCAGCATTTTGAGGTAGTGCGGCAACTGTACCGGCAGGCTGGCGTACAAGCCGATATCAGGCCATTTCTGGACGACATGGCGGTCTGCTATGCCGATGCCGATGTGGTGATCTGCCGCGCCGGCGCATTGACCGTCGCGGAGCTCGCGGCGGCAGGCGTGGCGAGCATCCTGATCCCGTTCCCGTTTGCGGTGGACGATCACCAGACGCACAACGCGCGCTTCCTGAGCGAGCGCGGCGCGGCGATCTTGCTGCCGCAAGGCGAACTGAACGCGGAAAAACTGGCGCAATTATTGCGCGAATTGACACGCGAAAAATTATCGGCGATGGCGCAACAGGCGCGCGGCATGGCAAAGCCAGATGCGGCAGAACAGGTGGCAAAGATATGTGCGGAGCTTGCGGCATGAACGATAAAAAACAATTTGCTACAGAGAGCGCAGAGATCACAGAGGGGATGCAGTGGTTTTCTCTGTGGTCTCTGTGTTCTCTGTGGCTTGAATTTAGGATTTGCAGATGAAACATAAAGTCAAACATCTGCATTTCGTCGGCATCGGTGGCTCCGGCATGAACGGAATCGCCGAGGTGTTGCTCAACCTGGGTTTCCAGGTGAGCGGCTCCGACCTTGCGGAGAGCGCCGCTACGCAGCGTCTCAGGCAACTCGGCGCGACCGTGCATCTCGGCCATGCCGGAGAGCATCTTGCAAAAGCCGATGCGGTGGTGGTTTCCACTGCCGTCAAGGCAGACAACCCGGAGGTGGTCGCGGCGCGCGCGCGCCGCATTCCGGTGGTGCCGCGCGCGATGATGCTCGCCGAGCTGATGCGTTTGCGCCAGGGCATCGCGGTGGCGGGTACGCACGGCAAGACCACCACCACCTCGCTGGCCGCCAGCGTGCTGGCCAAGGGCGGCTTCGACCCCACTTTCGTGATCGGCGGCAGGCTCAACAGCAGCGGCACCAATGCAAAGTTGGGTACGGGCGAATTCATCGTCGCCGAAGCGGACGAATCGGATGCGTCGTTCCTGTACCTGCAGCCGATCCTCGCGGTGATTACCAACATCGACGCCGACCACATGGAAACCTACGGCCACGACTTCGGCAGGCTCAAGCAGGCGTTCGTGGATTTCGTCGGGCATCTGCCGTTCTACGGCATGGCGATGCTGTGCATCGACGACCCCAACGTGCGCGAAATCCTGCCGCGCATCAGCAAGCCGGTATGCACCTACGGCCTCAGCGAGGACGCGATGATCCGCGCCGTGAATATTCGCCATCAGGGCGGGCAGATGCGCTTTACCGCCGAATGCCGCCAGAACGGCATCCCGAAAGACCTGGACATCACGCTGAATCTGGCCGGGACGCACAACGTGCTGAACGCGTTGGCCGCGATCGCGATCGGGCTGGAAGTGTGCGTGGCGGATGGCGCCATCGTGGCCGCGCTGGCGGAGTTTCAGGGCGTGGGGCGGAGGTTTCAGCGGTATGGAGAAATCCCTCTCCCCAACCCTCTCCCTGTACCCGCAGGGGGCATCCCCGCCGCGAGCGGCAGCAAAGCTGCTCGCACTGGCGAGACGGGCGAGGGAGCAAACGTCGCTGCCTCGGGCGGCAGCTTTACTCTTATTGACGACTACGGCCACCACCCGGCGGAGATGGCCGCCACGCTGGCGGCGGCGCGCGGGGCATTTCCAGGCAGGCGGCTGGTGCTGGCTTTCCAGCCGCACCGTTTCACGCGCACCCGCGACCTGTTCGAGGATTTCGTCAGGGTGCTGCGCGGCGTGGATGCGCTGCTGCTGGCGGAAGTGTATGCGGCGGGCGAGCCGCCGATCGTCGCGGCGGACGGGCGCGCGCTGATGCATGCGTTGCGTGTCGCCGGGCAGGACAAGGCGGTGTTCGTCGAGAACATCCAGGATATGCCGCAGGCCATTATGCAGATGGCGCGCGACGGCGATGTGGTGATCACGATGGGCGCCGGATCGATCGGCAACGTGCCCGGCACGATGGCGAAGATGGCTCAGGGCAAGAAATGAATATGACCGAACCGGCACAGTTCAAGACGGAAGGCCTGCGCGGAGAGATGCTCCACGATGTGCCGATGAGCCGCCATACGAGCTGGCGCGCGGGCGGCGCGGCGGAGCGCATGTACCAGCCCGCCGACCTGGGCGATCTGCTGGCGTTTCTGCGCGGCCTGCCATCGGATGAGCCGCTGCATGTGGTGGGGCTGGGCAGCAACCTGCTGGTGCGCGACGGCGGGTTGCGCGGCACGGTGCTGCTGTTGCACGGCGCGCTGAACGGTTTGCATCTCGAGGCCGACGGCAGCGTGTATGCCGAAGCCGGCGTGCCGGGCGCGAAGCTGGCGCGCTTTGCCGCCTTGCACGACAAGCGCGGCGCGGAATTTTTCGCCGGCATCCCCGGTACGGTCGGCGGCATGCTGGCGATGAACGCCGGCTGCTACGGCAGCGAGACCTGGGGGAAGGTGCTGCGCGTGCAGACCGTGAACCGGCACGGCGAAACGCGCATACGCACGGCGGGAGATTATGAGATCGGCTACCGGCATGTCGCGTTGCGTGAGAAGGCAGAAGAGTTTTTCGTCGCCGCATGGCTGAAGTTCGAGCAAGGCGATTGCGCGATTGCGCGGCAGGAGATCAAGGCGTTGCTGGATAAACGTATTGCCAGCCAGCCGCTGAACCTGCCGAATGCCGGGTCGGTATTCCGCAACCCGCCGGATGACCATGCCGCGCGCCTGATCCAGCAGTGCGGCCTGAAAGGCAGGCGCATCGGCGGCGCGCAGGTGTCGGAGAAACATGCCAATTTTATTGTGAACACCGGCAATGCGACGGCGGCGGACATCGAAAACTTGATCAACGAGGTGCAGGCGGTGGTGGAACAGCAAACCGGCGTACGGTTGCAATGTGAAGTGCGCATTATTGGAGAAGCGGCATGAGCACGGTGCGCGCAGCGGCGGAAGAGGTGGCGAAGTGAAAAGATTCGGAAAAGTGGCGGTGTTGTTCGGCGGCAAGTCCGCCGAGCGCGAGGTGTCGCTGAAGAGCGGTGCGGCAGTGCTGGCCGCGCTCAAGCGCAGCGGCGTGGATGCGCATGCGTTCGATCCGGCGGTGCAGAACCTGCAGGCATTGCGCGACGAAGGCTATGACCGCGCCTTCATTGCGCTGCACGGGCGCTTCGGCGAAGACGGGACGGTGCAGGGCGCGCTGGAATTGCTGGGCATCCCCTATACCGGCAGCGGCGTGCTGGCCTCCGCGCTGGGCATGGACAAATGGCGCACCAAACTGGTGTGGCAGGCGGCAAACCTGCCCGTGCCGAAATACGTACTGCTCGATGCAAGCAGTGACTGGGCGGGAGTCGCACGGCAACTGGGGCTGCCGCTGTTCGTCAAGCCGGCCAATGAAGGCTCCAGCGTCGGCATCAGCAAGGTAAAGGCCGTCGGCGAATTGCGCGGCGCTTATCAGGCTGCCGCGAAACACGACAGGCTGGTGATCGCGGAAAGTTTTATCGGCGGCGGCGAATATACCGTGGCGATCTTGGGCAATGCGGCGCAAGGGGGCGATGCGTCGAAAGGGGGCGAACAGGTATTGCCGGTGATCAAGATTGAGCCGGCCAACGAGTTCTACGACTACGAGGCGAAATACCTGCGCGACGACACCCGTTACCTGTGCCCGTGCGGGCTCGGTGCGGAAAAGGAGGCCGAGATGCAGCATTTGGCCAGGCAGGCTTTCGCGCTGATCGGCGGACAGGGCTGGGGGCGGGTGGATTTCCTGATGGACGAGGCGGGCAAACCCTATCTGCTGGAAGTGAACACCGCGCCGGGGATGACCGATCACAGCCTGGTGCCGATGGCGGCTCGCCAGGCCGGCATCAGCTTCGAACAACTGGTGGTGAAGGTGCTGGAGCTGGCAGGAGTCAACAAATGATTTTTACGTTTGTCCTTTCCCCCGCTGGAATTAAAGAATTGCTTTTCTCGTTTGCTCCCTCTCCCGTCTCGCCAGTGCGAGCAGCTTTGCTGCCGCTCGCGGCGGGGATGCCCCCTGCGGGTACAGGGAGAGGGTTGGGGAGAGGGGCTTCTATCGGGGGAGAGTTAGAGAGAGGGAAGTATGTGGGGTAACGCCGTCCTGCTGAGAAATATCGCCAATGCGCTGATTGCTTTCAGCGTGCTGGGAATGCTGTATGGAGCGGTTTATTACACGGTGCATCTGCCGGGAATGTTCCCGCTGCGCGGCATGCATCTGAGCGCGGCGCCGCAGCGGGTGGTTGCGACAGAAGTGCTGGCGGTGGCGCGCAACGAAGTGCGCGGCAATTTTTTCACCGTGGACATCGGGCGGTTGAGGCAGGCGCTGGAAAAACTGCCGTGGGTGCGCAGCGTCAATATCCGCCGTGAATCCCCCGACCGGCTGGCGGTGCAACTGGAAGAACATCAGGCGCTGGCGCGCTGGAACGGCGCGGCATTGGTGAATACCCACGGCGAGGTGTTCAGCGCGATGAGCGAGCAAGTGTTGCCGGATTTCATCGGGCAGGCGGGCGATTCGAATGAAGTCGCGCAGCGCTATGCGCAATTCAGCCAGCAGCTCGCCGCGCTGAATTTGCAGGTGGCCCAGCTTGCCCTGTCGCCGCGCCATGCCTGGCAACTGCGTTTGAGCAACGGCATGGTGCTGGAGCTGGGGCGCGAAGAGATGCAGCAGCGCCTGGCGCGGTTCGTGGCGGTGTATCCGTACAGCCTGGCGGCGCAGGCGGGTTCGGTGCGTTATGTGGATATGCGCTACCGCAATGGGTTTGCGGTGGGTGGGGTGGTCAAAAGTTGAGAGATCGGCAGCGAGGTGCAAGCGATGGGCAGAAACAAGGAAACTAAAAACCTGGTGGTCGGGCTGGACATCGGCACGTCCAAGGTCGTGGCCATTGTCGGCGAGATCAAGCCGGACGGCGTGCTGGAAGTGATCGGCATGGGCATGCACGAATCCGACGGCATGAAGAAGGGCATGGTGGTCAACATCGAAGCAGCAGTGGGCGCGATCCAGCGCGCGCTCGAGGAGGCGGAGCTGATGGCCGACTGCAAAATACACGATGTGCATACCGGCATTGCCGGCAGCCACATCCGCAGCATCAATTCGCGCGGCATGGTGAAGATCAAGGAGAAGGAAGTCGCGCCCGCCGACATCGACAGGGTGGTCGAAACCGCCAGCTCGATCAGCCTGCCGGGCGACCAGCAGATCCTGCATATCCTCGAACAGGAGTTCAGCATCGACGGGCAGGACGGCATCAAGAAGCCGCTCGGCATGAGCGGGATGCGCCTCGATGTCGAGGTGCATATCGTCAGCGGCGCGGTGGCGGCGGTGCAGAACATCATGAAGTGCATCCATCGCTGCGGGCTGGAGGTCAACGAGCTGATCCTGCAGCCGCTGGCGTCGAGCAAGGCGGTGCTCGAAGAGGATGAAAAGGAACTGGGTGTATGCCTCGTGGACATCGGCGGCGGCACCACCGACATCGCGGTGTTCACCGGAGGCGCGATCCGCCACACCGCAGTGATCCCGATTGCCGGCGACCAGATCACCAACGACATCGCGATGGCGTTGCGCACGCCGACCCATGACGCCGAGGATATCAAGATCAAGCATGGCTGCGCTTTGCGCCAGCTGGCCGACGACGGCGCGATCGAAGTGCCGGGCGTGGGCGAGCGCGGGCCGCGCATGCTGTCGCGGCAAACGCTGGCGGAGGTGATCGAGCCGCGCGTCGAGGAATTGTATTCGCTGGTGCAGCAGGAGCTGCGCCGCAGCGGCTTCGAGGATTTGCTGTCGTCGGGCATCGTGATTACCGGCGGCAGCAGCGCCATGCAGGGCATGGTCGAGCTGGGCGAAGAGGTCTTCCATCTGCCGGTGCGAGTGGGCATTCCGAAATATGTCGGCGGCTTGTCCGATGTGGTGAAAACGCCGCGCATGGCGACCGGCGTCGGGCTGCTGTTGTATGGCCTGGAACACTTCCAGGGCAGCGAGGAAACGCGCATGAAATCGAATTCGTTCGGCGATGTGCTGGCAAGGATGAAGGCATGGTTCCAGGGCAATTTTTAAATCCATTTCCCGGGCGCATCGCGGTGTTGCGCGGTGCATCACGGGAAATGGATTCAGGTAATAAATTTGCAAGGTTGCAGGGGTTGGGTTTCAGGGTTGATTTGTGTAATTAAAAAAGGAGAAGACGATGACGTTCGAACTAATGGAAGCAGAATCACAGGATGCGGTCATCAAGGTGATCGGGGTGGGTGGTTGCGGCAGCAATGCCGTGGATCACATGATCGAGCAAGGCGTGCTAGGGGTCGAGTTCATCGCCATCAACACCGATGCGCAGGCGCTCAAGCGCAGCAGGGCGCGCACCCAGTTGCAGATCGGCGCAAACATCACCAAAGGCTTGGGGGCAGGCGCCAAGCCGTCAGTCGGGCAGGCGGCGGCGGAGGAAGACCGCGAGCGCATCAAGGAGATGGTCAGCGGCGCAAACATGGTGTTCATCACCGCCGGCATGGGCGGCGGCACCGGAACGGGCGCCGCGCCGATCATCGCGCAAATCGCCCGCGAGCTGAACATCCTGACCGTGGCGGTGGTCACCAAGCCGTTCGCTTACGAAGGCAACCGGATGCGCTTCGCCAAAGCCGGCATCGAGGCTTTGCACGAGTTCGTCGATTCGCTGATCATCGTGCCGAATTCCAAATTGATGGAGGTGCTGGGCAATGATGTCACCGTGCCGGAAGCCTTCAAGGCCGCCAACGGGGTGTTGCAGGGCGCGGTGGCGGGCATCGCCGAAGTGATCAACGTGCCCGGCCTGATCAACGTCGACTTTGCCGATGTGCGCACCGTGATGTCGGAAAACGGCATGGCGATGATGGGCTCGGCGGTCGCTTCCGGCCCGGATCGCGCACGGATCGCCGCCGAGAGCGCGATCGCCAGCCCGCTGCTGGAAGACATGGACATGTCCGGCGCGCGCGGCGTACTGGTGAACATCACTTCCTCCAGCAGCCTGAAGCTGAAGGAACTGGAAGAGGTGATGGAATGTGTGCAATTTGCCGCGGAAGAAGCGACGGTAATCGTCGGCTCGGTGTTCGACGAAAACATGGGTGAGGATTTGCGCGTGACCGTGGTGGCGACCGGCCTGGGTGCGCCGCGCGCCGTCAAGCAGAAGCCGGAAGTGGTTTACCGGGGCGAAGAGACCTGCCTGCGCACCGGCACGCACGACGAGCCGATTGCCAATTCCGGCGTGAATTACACCGAGCTGGACACGCCCGCCGTGATGCGCCGCGGCCGCAGGGAAACCATCGATGCGATGGAAAAATCCGGCATGGATACGCTGGACATTCCGTCCTTTTTGCGCAGGCAGGCGGACTAGGAATAGGATCATGGAATGAGGATTGGGTTCGTAGGTTGGGTTAGCGGTTTTTTGCGTAACCCAACATTATTTAATGGGCTGTCGGATTCCCTCACCAAGGACGAGACGCGGTGAAGTCGCTGACCCAGCTTAGTTCACTCCGATGGAGGCTCAATTTCCGCATGTGATTAAAATGTGGTCGTGATTAATTAGCGTGTTCTGCAAAAGCTGTATCTGCTTGTTTTGCAATCAGCAGCGAGGGGTAATATGGAAATCGACCCAGCGTATGAAGGACGAGAGCACTCCCTGATAAAGCATGAGCTGTTGAAGGGGTATCTGGAAGTATTGCTGTGCATTGTCGGTATCAGCGGAACCAAAGAATTTACTTATGTGGATTGTTTTGCTGGCCCTTGGGGCGATGAGAGTGAATCGCTTTCTGGAACATCTATTGCTATCTCTCTGGAAATTCTCGCCAAGGTTCGAAAGACGCTGGCTGAAGTACACAACATTCATGTGGCAAATTTTCGCGCAATTTATGTCGAGGAAAACAAAAAAAGGCATAAGTGGTTATCGGAATATTTGCAGAATAATTGCCCGGATGGAATTGAATGCAACGCCCTGTGTGGCGATTACACTGGAAAGCAAGACGAAATTCTGCAGCTATGTGGAGAAAAGAGCTTTGCTTTCTTTTTCATAGACCCGAAGGGCTGGCTTGATGTAGGAATTCCAAAGCTCACCAAGCTTCTGCAGCGGCCAAAATCGGAGTTTCTCATTACCTTCATGTATGACTTCTTGAATCGCGCCATAGGTATGTCGGATTTCAGCGCTCAGGTATCGCAGATGCTTGGTGATTTGAGTGAGCAGGATTATCAGGAGATGGACAGGCTATCGGCACAAGAAAGAGCGGATTGGGTGGTTCGTAAATATCGTGAACAACTAAAAGCTGCGATGGCGTCGGAAGGAAGATTGACGCCCCGAACATATCATGCGGACGTTTTACACAAGGACAAGAATCGCGTTCTTTACCATTTGGTTTATCTGACCCGGCACCACAAGGGGATTGTGAAATTTGCAGAAGCGTCGGAGAGAGTCGATTTCCTCCAGAAGGTAATGCGTATACAAAAGAAGCTCGATGCAAGCAGCCAAGCGAGCCTGTTTTCCGCCGAGGAACAAGTAGCACATCACGATTTAGCCCGTGCAAATCTTGATGACGTAAAAGAGTACTGGCTTGCCCGGTTACGGGATAATCCGGTCAGATATGATGAAGTGCGTTTAGCTGATATGCTTGAAGAAACTGGCTGGTTGACGCGTGATTTTCAAGATGCATTCCGGGAGTTGCTCGCGGAAAAGAAGGCAGAAAACCTTGACGGCAGCACGCGCCGAACCAAGCATCCAATACATTTTAAAAAAGGCGAGCAACTCAGGAGGCTCACATGACCAGCACAACAACAATCGAATGGACAGAGCAAACGTGGAACCCGACCACAGGCTGCACAAAGATTTCGCCCGGCTGCAAGCATTGCTACGCCGAAGTCATGGCGAAACGGCTCAAGGCTATGGGCGCGAGGGGCTATGAGAACGGATTCAATCTCAGCATCCTGCCCGAGCGGCTGGAGCAGCCGCTATTGCGGCGCAAACCCACGACGTATTTTGTGAACTCGATGAGTGATTTGTTCCATAACGACATCTCATTCAAATTTCTTGATAAGGTGTTTGATGTGATAAAGCGCACACCTCAACACACTTATCAGATATTGACCAAACGATCAGCACGGATGCGCAAGTATTTCATATCGCGTACTGTGCCTGACAATGTTTGGCTGGGCGTTTCTGTTGAGAATAGAAAATATGGCGTTCAGCGGGTTGATGACCTGCGGAAAACAAAAGCCAGCATTAGGTTTTTATCAGTTGAACCGCTGCTTGAGGATGTTGGTGAAATTGACTTGAGGGGCATCCACTGGGTGATCGTCGGTGGCGAATCCGGCCCCAAGGCTAGGCCAATGAAAGCGGAATGGGTGGAGATAATAAAAGAACAGTGCGAACAGGATGGTGTTGCGTTCTTCTTCAAACAATGGGGGGGATGGGGTGCGGATGGTAAAAAACGACCAAAGAAAAATAATGGAAGGCTCTTTGCCGGAAAAACTTGGGATGAAATGCCTAGTGTGGAATGCAGATAACCTTGCGGGCATTGCTTTCCCGCGTTGTCGTGCTGGACAGGGGGCTGTGATAAAATCGCCCGATGATTCTTGCGCTTAAGACACCGATGGTCAAGCAACGCACCTTGAAAAGCTCCGTCAGCGTGACGGGAGTCGGCTTGCACAGCGGCGAAAAAGTTACGCTTGGCCTGCGCCCCGCTCCGGTCAACACCGGCATCGTATTTCGCCGCGTGGATACCAAACCGGTCGAGGAGATTTGCGCGCGCGCCGAACTGGTGCATGACACGCGCCTGTCCACCTGCATGGAGCAGAATGGCGTGCGCGTCGCCACCATCGAGCACCTGATGTCGGCGCTGGCCGGATTGGGGGTGGACAACGCCTATGTCGATCTGGACAGCGCGGAAGTGCCGATCATGGACGGCAGCGCCGGCACCTTCATCTTCCTGCTGCAATCGGCGGGCATCGCCGAGCAATCCGCCGCCAAAAAATTCATCCGCGTGAAAAAAACCGTCGAGGCGAAGCAGGGCGACAAATGGGTGCGCTTCGAACCGTATCACGGCTACCGGTTGACCTTTACCATCAACTTCGCCCACCCGGTGTTTGCCAATACCCGGCAGCATGTGGTGGTCGATCTGGGCGAGGAATCCTACGTGCGCGACATCAGCCGCGCGCGCACCTTCGGATTCATGCAGGATGTCGAAAACATGCGCGCGCAGGGTCTCGCGCTGGGCGGCAGCCTGGACAACGCCATCGTGATGGACGACTACCGCGTGCTGAATGCCGACGGGCTGCGTTTCGAGGACGAGTTCGTCAAGCACAAGGTGCTCGACGCGATCGGTGATCTCTACCTGCTGGGGCATCCGCTGATCGGCGCGTTCTCCGGTTACAAATCCGGGCATGCGCTGAACAACGCGCTGCTGCGCGCGCTGCTTGCCGACGAGCAGGCTTGGGAATTCGTCACGTTCGACAGCGTGGAAGATGCCCCGGCGTTCCTGCGGCTGCAGTTACAGGCTGCCTGATCGCCGCATGAAAACGGCGGGTATGTGCTGATCCTGCGCTTGTTCCTGGTGCTGGTCACGCTGCTGCTGGTCCTGAGCGGCGGAATGTACGTCTTTACGCGCAATCGCCGTTACCTGAAATTTGCATGGCAAACACTGCGCTTCGCCGCGATACTGCTGTTGCTCTTCGGTGTGCTGTTCGTGCTGGAACGCTACGTGCTGACCGGTTGGCGGATATTGCTCTAAGACCGCTTCTAATAGGATGTAAGGAACCTTATGTCAATCATCATTCGCAAAGGTTTTCGCCTCGCCGATCCGCTTGCGGCGGTGTTCTGCATGATGATTTTCCTGTTTGCAGCGCCGATCACAGCCGCCCATGCGGAAGGAACGGAAGGCGGGCGCAGTGCGACCCGCGTGCTGAAAAAGAAGGTGGCGTTCACCCAGTTCAATGTCGCCAATACACAGCACGTCGACGATATCAGCAATATTTATGACGGACTTCCTGCAGCGCTTTCCAGCCGCCTGGCAGCAGGCGGGGAATTATTGTCCGGTTATACCGGGCGTTCGATCCCGGCAGAGGAAGGTACGCCGCAACGCGAGGCCGTTATCCGGTTGGCCGAAGAAGCGGGGGCGCAATTCCTGGTTTCCGGCACGGTGATGAATGCCGGAATAACCCGGATAAAAGGATTCTGGGGGACAACGGTCAAAAGGCATATCGAGGTCGAGCTTGCCGTTTACGATGGGCTTACGGGAGCCCGCCTGCTGTTGCGCCGCCTGGACGAACAGGCCGAGGGCGATGTGATGGTGGGAAACAACAAACCTTTTGGCAGCAGCATCTTCTTTGAAACGGAGCTCGGCAAGGCAACGGACCGGCTGATTGATTCTGCCGTCAAGGACATCCGGGCGGCATTGAAAAATGTACCGTTTTCCGCGCATATCATCCAGGCCGAAGGAAAAAGGATTCTTATCAACGCGGGACGTGACTCGCTGTTGAGGCCCGGCGATATACTCGTCGCCTACGCCAGGGATACAGGCACGATTGCCGGATTAAAGGGCTCAATGCCCGGCGTCACGGACCGCGCAGTGGATACGGTTGTATTGACCCAGGTTCAGGCGCAATTTTCCGTTGGCGAATTGTCGGAAGATGCGGAAAAACTTGGAGTTAAAGCGGGCAACATCGCGAGGATCGATCCGGACGAACAACGCAATCTGGTGGCGAAGCGAATAGCCGCCCAGCAAATTGCCAAGGCGCAGCAGGAAGCCAAAGAAGAGGCGGAGCGGGTGAAAGCGGAACAAGCCGCCCAGGCGGAAGCTGCGCGAGCGAAGGCGAAACAAGCCGCCAAAGATGAAGCGGACAGGATCAAGGCGGAGAAAAAGGCGCAGGCGGAGGCCAAAAAACAAGCCGCGGCCGAGGCCAAAGCGTCTAAATTGAATGCCAGAACTGTCCGGGGCAGTGCTGCGCAGGAAGCACAAATCAGAGCCAGGGCGCAGGCGGCTAAACTGAAAGCCAGGCAGGAAACCAGGGCAGAAGCGGAGCGCATCAAGGCCGAGAAAAAAGCCAAAGCGGACGTGCAGCCTGCCGCCAAAACCGGGGCCGCGAAGCTGAAGCAGGAAGCGAAAACGGAAACGGGCTCCGTTCCGGCGGAACAAACTGTACAGGTTGAGGCGGAAGCCAAGGATGCAAAAGCCAAGGCTAAATCAGAAACCAAAGCTAAAGCTGCGAGCGCCATGACCGTGAAGAAAGATCAGGCACAGGCGGATACGGGAGCAGCGGCCAAGCCCGCCCGGACAAAAGCAGTGCCAAAAGATCAGGCCAAAATGGAAGTGCGGGCTGTCGCGGTAGAAGATATGCAGCGGGCGGCTGAAGCGGAGGCAAAAGCCGGGGCGGAGAAACCAAAGGCCGAGTCTGGAGTAGCAGAAACGAAACCGGCGGCGCCGTTGAAGCTGAAACAGATAAAACCTTAGAAAAGCACGGATTGAAACCGGGCTTGCGAGCCGGTCTGGTTGTAGATCGGCACCTTTTCGGAGGTGCCGATTGTTTTTTGGGTCTATGCGGGGGTTGTTGGTAGGGCGCTTTGCTATGTGTTTGTAGTGGTTATGTGCGTTACTTGAACGGGGGTAATGCGGTACGGTCAAAAGCTGGTTCGCGACCCAAGAGCAGACACTGGTGAATAGCGGGTATGTGCCAAGCGGCCATTCAAGTCGGCGCTTAACAGAGCAGTAAAAAAGTGTCTGACCACAATCAATATGTTGCGTTCTTTCCTGCCGCACCTAATGGGTGCGATGGTGTATTGATTCGCACCAAAAGCATGCGCCATACTTCGTTCCGGCAAATGCGGATTTATCACAATACATTGAAATCAGACCACAATTCTATTTGGCACACATCCTGCGCGATTGATAGGCATGTAAATCATTATTCCATTTAACTCAAGATGGAAATTAAAGGGGCCGCGGTCGAATTAAATTCACGGTTTTACAATTACCTCTGATTGGCACGGTGAATTCGTGGAGCCGGCGTAGCGTGCGCTATGCGCACGACGAATTTAAAAATCGCGCGCACAGCGTACGCTACATTGACTGACAATGAACTGAACAATCGATAACAATTCCAGATGGGCATCTTTGCCCCAGAAAAAACAAAACGGCGCTTGAAGCGCCGTTTTGTTTTGCAGCGGATGTTGCGCAGAATTACAAGCCCGCGTCCGCTTTCAGTGCCGCTGCCTTGTCTGTATTTTGGCTACGGCCACCGCTTCGCGGTTTAACTTGCTACGCAAGTTAGCCTCCGCCCGAATAAAGATAAGCACGCCTACGGCGTGTAGCTTGTAAGCAGCGCTTACAAGCCAGCATCGGCACGAAGTACCGATGCCTTATCTGTATTCTCCCATTTGAACTCTGGTTCTTCACGGCCAAAGTGGCCGTAAGCTGCCGTCTTCTGGTAGATCGGGCGCAGCAGGTCGAGCATTTGCACGATGCCTTTCGGGCGCAGGTCGAAATGTTTCTTGACCAGTTCCGCGATCTTCTCGTCGGAAACCTTGCCGGTGCCGTAGGTGGTGACCCAGACGCTGGTGGGTTGCGACACGCCGATCGCGTAGGAAATCTGGATCAGGCACTTGCTGGCGAGACCGGCGGCAACGATGTTCTTGGCGACATAGCGACCGGCATAGGCGGCCGAGCGGTCGACCTTGGAGGGGTCCTTGCCGGAGAACGCGCCGCCGCCGTGCGGGGCCGCGCCGCCGTAGGTGTCGACGATGATCTTGCGCCCGGTCAGGCCGCAGTCGCCCTGCGGGCCGCCGACGACAAAGCGTCCGGTCGGGTTCACCAGGTATTTGATGTTGCCCTTCATCAGTTCCTTCGGCAGGACCGGCTTGATGATTTCCTCGATCACGGCATCGATCGCGGACTGTTTCATCTTCGGGCCGTCGGACATTTCGGGCGAATGCTGGGTGGACAGCACCACGGTGTCGATGGAGTGCGGCTTGCCGTCCACATAGCGGACGGTGACCTGCGATTTGGCGTCCGGACGCAGCCAGGGGAGACGCCCGTCGCGGCGCAGTTGCGCCTGGCGTTCCACCGCGCGGTGCGCGAGGTAGATCGGCAGTGGCATTAGCGTGTCGGTTTCGTCGCAGGCATAGCCGAACATCAGGCCCTGGTCGCCCGCGCCCTGATCCATGTCGTCGTCATAGGCCTTGTTTACGCCCTGTGCGATGTCCGGGCTCTGCTTGTCGTAAGCCACCAGCACCGCGCAGCCCTTGTAGTCTATGCCGTATTCGGTGTTGTCGTAGCCGATGCGCTTGATGGTGTCGCGCGCGACCTGGATGTAATCGACGTTGGCGCTGGTGGTGATCTCGCCGGCCAGTACGACAAGGCCGGTGTTGCACAGCGTTTCGGCGGCGACGCGCGAGTGCTTGTCCTGCGCCAGAATGGCGTCGACGATGGCATCGGAAATTTGGTCCGCCACCTTGTCGGGATGGCCTTCGGATACGGATTCGGATGTAAACAGATATTCGCTCATGACTCCCTGCTCAATCTCTCAATAAATAAAAGACGCGCATTGTACCAATTCCCGTCAAACTTGGTAGCATTGCCACCCCATGAACGCCCTTCTCTTCAAAATCGTTTTCCGCATGCTTGCGCGGTTGCCGCTGCGCATGTTGCATGCCCTTGGCTCCCTGCTCGGGCGGCTGACTTATGCGGCCTCCGCGACGTATGCCGCGCGCACCCGGGAGAACCTGCGCCAGGCCGGAATAGCGGGCAGCGAGGCCGAATACTGGAAGGTGCTGTCCGCAACCATTGCCGAAGCGGGAAAGGGTATTATGGAATTGCCGTGGGTCTGGGGAAGGCCTTATGAAGAGGTGGTCGGCAAGGTGCGCGAATGCGTCGGGATGGAGCATGTCATCGCGGCGCAGGCGCGCGGCAAGGGCATCATCTTTTTGACGCCGCATCTGGGTTGCTTTGAAATTTCTTCGCTATGTGTCTCGCAGCAGGTACCGATCACCGTCCTGTATCGCCCGCCCAAACTCGGCTTTCTGGAAGGAGTGATGCACAGCGGCCGCGAGCGCGGCCAAGTCAGGCTGGCGAAGGCCGATGTCGGCGGTGTGCGCCTGCTATACAAGGCGCTCAAACGCGGCGAAGCGGTCGGGCTGTTGCCCGATCAGGTGCCCAGCCGGGGAGAAGGCGAATGGACGGATTTTTTCGGCCTTCCCGCTTACACCATGACGCTGGCCGGACGTCTCGCGGAAAACAGCGGTGCGACGGTATTGATCGCCTACTCCGAGCGCCTGCCGCACGGGCAAGGCTATGTGATCCACGTCGAACCGCTGCCGCTGGATTTTTCAGCACCCGTGCCGCAGCAGATCAATGCGGCATTGGAGATCGCAATCCGCGCCTGCCCGGCGCAATACCTGTGGAGCTACAACCGCTATAAGACTCCGCGCGGCGCGCAACCACCGGGGGCGAGGATTGAGGGGTGAGTGATAAAGCGGTGCGGCGGGTTTTCCACGATCCTCGCTCCTGACTTAAGGATGATTAATAAGTGACACGACTGGTTATTTTTCTGATGTGGCTGTTGCATTTCCTGCCGTTGCCGCTGCTGGCTAAAGTTGGCAATGTATTGGGCATGTTGCTGTACTGGTTTGCGGGCGAGCGGCGTTTTGTTGCGACGACCAACTTGCGCCTGTGCTTTCCCGAGTTGCCGGAGTCTGAACGCAGGGCGTTGGTAAAGAAAACCTTCCAGGCTTTTGCGCGCAGTTTTCTGGAGCGCGGCATCTTGTGGTGGAGTACGGTGTCCCGTATTCGGGGTTGCATCCGCGTGGAAGGGTTGGAGCACTTCACGGCGGCACAGGCGCAGGGGCCGGTAATTCTGCTGGTGCCGCATTTTGTCGCGCTGGATGTCGGCTGGTCGTGGCTGACGCAACGGGGCAACCTGGTCAGCGTGTATTCCAATCAGAAGAATCCCCGCTTTAACAAAAAACTGCTGGTGGGGCGTTCGCGCTTCGGCGCTTCGCAGCTTTATTCGCGGCAGCAGGGCTTGCGCCCCATCGTCAAGGCGATGCGCGCAGGCCTGCCGTTTTATTATCTGCCCGATCAGGATCTGTCGACCAGGGATGGAATCTTTGCACCGTTCTTCGGCGTGCCAGCCGCCACGCTGACCAGTGTGCCGCGCTTGGCAGAAATGACCGGTGCCCAAGTTGTGCCGCTTGTCATAAAGATGTTGCCGGGCGGTGCTGGCTATGAGGTAAAGTTCTATCCAGCATGGAAAGATTACCCGGCCGGCGATTTGAACGCCGACACGCGCCGCATGAATGAATTCATCGAGCAGCGCGTGCGCGAAATGCCGGAGCAGTATTTCTGGCTGCATAAGCGGTTCAAGACGCGACCGGAAGGCGAAGAAAAACTCTATTGAAGCTGCTGCGCTCGACATAACTTTGTTGCTCAAGAGCTCAAAATGCTCATTTACTATCTGTAACCGCATCTGCGACACGTTACTGGCAAAGCCAGCCGTTTGCGGGAGCAGATGCAAGCCGCACTTCCCGCACCAGCGGGTTGCACCCCACCGTGTCAGTGCGGCTACTTTTTCGCCCTTTAGCTTCGGCATCACATTGGCCTTCGGCAAATATGAGCCTGCACTGAAACGTTGTTTTCGCGCCGCGTTCTGCCTTCGCTCGCGACGCTTCAATAAAATTTTTAGGGGGATTTATGAAATATCACGATCTGCGCGATTTCATCGCACAACTGGAAAAGATCGGCGAACTCAAGCGCGTTTCCGCGCCGGTTTCTACGCATTTGGAAATGACCGAGATTTGCGACCGGGTGCTGCGCGCGCAAGGCCCGGCGGTGTTGTTCGAGAAGCCTGTCGGCCATGACATGCCGGTCCTGGCGAATTTGTTCGGCACGCCGCGCCGCGTGGCGCTGGGCATGGGCGAGGAATCCACTGCCGCGTTGCGCGAGGTCGGCAAACTGCTCGCTTATCTGAAGGAGCCGGAACCGCCGAAAGGCCTGAAAGATGCCTGGGAGAAATGGCCGCTGCTGAAGCAGGTGCTCACGATGTCGCCCAAAGTGGTTTCTTCCGCGCCCTGCCAGGAGATCGTTTGGGAAGGCGCCGATGTGGATCTGGGCAAGCTGCCGATCCAGCATTGCTGGCCGGGCGACATCGCGCCGCTGATCACCTGGGGGCTGGTGGTCACCAGAGGCCCGAACAAGCCGCGCCAGAATCTTGGCATCTACCGCCAGCAGGTGATCGGCCCCAACAAGACCATCATGCGCTGGCTGGCGCATCGCGGCGGCGCGCTGGATTTTCGCGACCACTGCGAGAAAAATCCCAGAGGAAGTTCAATCCAGCCTTTCCCGGTCGCGGTGGTGATCGGCGCCGATCCCGCCACGATTCTCGGCGCGGTGACCCCGGTTCCCGATTCGTTGTCCGAATACCAGTTCGCCGGCCTGTTGCGCGGCAGCAAGACCGAGCTGGTGAAATGTTTGAGTTCTGATCTGCAAGTGCCCGCTTCCGCCGAGATCGTGCTGGAAGGCGCGATCTATCCGGGCGAGACCGCGCTCGAAGGCCCATATGGCGACCATACCGGTTACTACAACGAGCAGGACAAATTTCCGGTGTTCACCATCGAGCGCATCACGATGCGCGCCAACCCGATCTACCATTCCACCTACACCGGCAAGCCGCCGGACGAACCGGCGATGCTGGGCGTGGCGCTGAACGAAGTGTTCGTGCCGCTGCTGCAGAAGCAATTTCCAGAGATTGTCGATTTTTATTTGCCGCCGGAAGGATGCAGCTACCGCATGGCGGTGGTGTCGATCAAAAAACAGTACGCCGGGCACGCCAAACGCGTGATGTTCGGTATCTGGAGCTTCCTGCGCCAGTTCATGTACACCAAGTTCATCATCGTCGTGGACGACGACATCGACATCCGCAACTGGCAGGAAGTGATCTGGGCGATCACCACCCGCGTCGACCCGGTGCGCGACACGCTGCTGGTGGACAAGACGCCGATCGATTATCTGGATTTCGCCAGCCCGGTGTCGGGGTTGGGCGGCAAGATGGGGCTGGATGCGACCAACAAATGGCCGGGCGAGACACAACGCGAGTGGGGCGCGCCGATCGTGATGGATGCGGCGGTGAAGCGCAGAGTGGATGAGATGTGGAGCGATCTGGGCTTATGAATTGCAGGCGGAACCACATGCTGCGAAGCTTTGAATGGCGGCCGAAGCGTGGAGTTTTTCGCCGCATGGCTGACATCACCTGCCTGCCTTCAGTGACATAGAGTGCCTAACATAATGAAATACGGGGGCTGCGTCGGGTTTTGGCGGTGATGGGTGCAAGGCGCGGCGCGCAGCCAATAACAGCTCTTTCTGTGCTGTTGCGCGAGTAACGAATATGATTCCGGCAACGGTGATGTGATCAGGTAGAGTATCTTGTAACTTTAAAATTCGTAATCCGTGAAATTAGGGTATCTTAAAAACATGTTCAGCAAAATCAAAAAAAACAGCCAGCCTCCAGCAGAAGCGACCACGGAGCCGCTGCGCGAAATAACTGCCGGTGCCGCATGGGAAAACAGGCTAAAAGCGGCCACAGGCAATGATATGGAGCTGCTGGCGCTGGCCATCGACGCACCATCCATCGATAAAAAACTCACATGCGTGCAGGCGCTGACCGGCGAAGAGGGTTTGAAGGCCGCCGAGCGCGAGTTTCGCAAGCGCGACCGGCGCGTCCATAGCCTTGCCAAGCAGCGCTATGAAACACTGGTCAAACAGCGCGAGACACGAGCCGGCGCCGCCGGACTGATCCAGGCCGCCGCCGCGCTGCTTGAGGCGCCGATGATACCGGCTAACCGCTTGACCGAACTCAACCGGGCATGGGAACTTCTGCCACACTCTTTCATTGAAGGGGGGGACAAATCCAGGTTCGCCAAATTGCAGACCGGCCTGTCGGAACTCATGCGCGAGCGCGGCGAACGCAAACGCGCCGCCAGCCGCTGGTCGACCGCCGCAAAGCAGGCGCTGGAGGAAATGAATTTGGCTTTCGCCGGCGCGGCTGTAAACAGCTTCGGCTTGCATGAGTTTGCCGCGATGCTTGCCGCAGCCAGCAAAAAAGCCCGATCCACACTGGCGGCGATGCCGGCAAATGCTCCCTCACTGATGCCGGAAGATGAAGCCATTGTCGCGCTTGGCGCAACGATCCGGGCGGCGTTGCAGGAATCGGCGCTGATCGAAGCCAGGCTGGCGATTCTCGGCGAGTTGCAGGCAAGCCAGGCGCCGCAGCATGAAGCTTCGAGCGATGAGAATTCCGGCACCTCTCCGGCAGCCATTAAAGCAGCGGCTATCGAGCGCTGGAAAGCGCTGCCGCCGATGGCCGACCCCCGTATCGAAAACGCGCTGAAGGCACGGTTCGACGAGTGCTTTCACCTCCAGGATGAAGCGCGCAAGAAATTGAAAAAGCAAAACAGCCTGATCGCCAGCGAAAAGAACAAGGCGGCGCGGCAGGCAACCATGCAAACATTGGCTGCTGCGGCAGATGCTGTCGAAGCCGCGCTCACCGCCGGTCAACTGGCCGAGGCCGGAAAGCAGTTGGCGATTCTGCAAACGGCCACTGGTAAAGGCAGTGCCGAGTTGCAGACGCGTATCGGCGCGCTGCAATCCGAATTTTCGCGCCTCAAGGGCTGGCAGCACTGGGGCGGCGGACGGGTGCGCGACGACCTCGTAGTGGAAGCCGAGGCGCTCGCCGCTTCGACGGTTGTGCCGGAAGGCTCGTCCCCGGCGAAATTGCCGATCAAGCAACTTGATGACAGCATCGAGCAACTGCGGGCGCGCTGGAAAGAACTGGATCGTTTGGGCGGCGCCACCAGCAAGCCCTTATGGCAGCGTTTCGACGCGGCATTGAAAACCGCTTACCTTCCGGTGGCGGCGCATCTGGTCAAATTGAAAGAGGCGCGGCAGGAAAACCTGGCCGCGCGAAAGAACCTGCTTGCCGCCCTGGATGCGCTGAACATCAATGCCGATGAACAGAATGCACCGGACTGGAAGGAAATCAATCGGGCGCTGGCCAATTTTCAAACCGAATGGCGCAAGCTCGGCCCGGTCGAACATACCGTATCGCGCAAGGCGCAGCCCGCATTGCTGGAGCGCATGAAGGCCAGCGTTTCCCGGATCGAAGACCCGTTGAAGGAAGTGCAGGCCGGTGCGCAAGCACAGCGCGAGCAATTGATCGTTCGCGCCAGGGCTCTCGGACAGGGCGTACAAGCCGGAAACGCGCAAGGTCGTGACATGATGGCGAAACTGCGCGAATTGCAGTCTCAATGGCAAAACCATGCCAAATCGCAGCCGCTCCCGCGCAAGATCGAGAATAAATTGTGGGCGGAATTCAAGGCGGCAACCGATGCGCTGATGAGCCAGCGCGCAGAGGCATTCAGCGCCCGCGATGCCGGACTCAAAGCCAGCCAGGAGGCGCGCGAAGCCTTGATCGCGCAGCTTGCAGAACTCCACCAGGATACCCCGCCGGCAGACATCAAGCGCGTTCTCGCAAGCGTAGACGCGGAATGGCGCAAGGCCGGCGAAGCCCCCAGAAACCAGGCGGACAAGCTGGAGGCCAGATACCGGGCGGCACGCGAACAAGCACAGCAACATATCGCAGGCAGCGCCCAGCGATCCCGGCAACTTGCTTGCGATGCCCTGCTCGCCAAACTGGCGCTATGCGAAGAGCTGGAAACAGCAGTACCTTCCGCCGACATCGAAGCGCGCTGGAATAACCTGCCAGTCTTGCCAGCCCGCTTGGAACAGGCACTGCAAGCGCGTTACAAGTCCGGCTGCGAAATCCCCCGCAGCGAAAATCCGGCAAATAGCGGTGAACAGATCGACCAACTGCTGCTGCAACTGGAATTTTCACTTGGAATTCCGTCGCCGGCGGCATTCCAGAATGCCAGGCAAACGCTCAAACTGCTGGCATTTAAGAATGCGATGGAAGGGCGGCGATCGGCAACTCCTGCCTTGCGGGATATCGAAACAATGACTGCGACAGCAATCGGCCATGCGCGCCTCGGCCCGGAGCAGCACAGCCGGCTCCATGCCATCATTGCGGCAATACACAAGTCATGGCCCGAGAACTTGTAGGTTTGTCCGCTTCCTGGTGATCTGAGTAACCGACCTGATAGCAAAGCTCCAGCGGTTACGGTCGCGTGTTGCACCCTTGATGATATTTATGCGCAAACCCTTGGTCGGGCTAAAGCCCGACCTGCAACGTCGCCCTGGCTGTTCATATAGGTTCCAGGTAGCGTGCAACACTACACTGGCGCAAAATGTATTCCATTCTAATGTAGTGCCAGCAGTCGTATTTCTGCATACTCGTAATAAAGTGCTTCCACTTCGCCCGCAGAAACCGCAAACGGCGGGCCGGACATTTCTGTCTGGGGATAGTCGAAGGTGATGAGCAGGGTTTGCGTCGCGGGTGGCAGGATACTCAGCAGGTGGCGCGCATAGCATTCGCGCGTTTCCGGAGGCAGCGCGACCAGCGAAGCGCGGTCGTACACTGCGTTCACTTTCGCCAGGTCGCCTTTGTTCAAGTCGAAGAAATCGCCGCACAGGATGCGGATGCCATCCGCTTCATAGCGATTGAATTTTTCACTGGCGGTGTGATGCGGGGCATAGCCGTTTTCGTTGAAAAACGCCTGCACCGCGATGGCGCTCAATTCCACGCCCAGCACCTGGTGCCCCTGTTCGCGCAGCCACAGCAGGTCGCGGCTTTTGCCGCACAGTGGCACGAATATCTCGCTGCCGTGAGGGAGATGCAATTCCGGCCAGTATTGGCGCAAATAGGGATTGATCTCGTCCTGGTGAAAACCGGTTTCTTTCCGCTCCCAGCGCTCCAGCCAAAAATCCTTTTTCATTTTTAATCTTTCTGGGTCAAATTCCCCGCCGCTTGCGGCGCTTGTTGTCATCCCGAACGAAGTGAGGGATTTTAAGATTCCTCGCCATGCTCGGAATGACATGGAATACCCCGCCCCTTGGGGCGGGGTGCTATATTTCCAGCCGGCAGTATTCGAGAAACAGCGGGGGGGTATGCAGGGCTGCTAAAATTTCAATAACATCCTGATATGCGGCAGGCCTGCAGCCATGAACGCCTCGCCCTGCTCGGCAAAGCCGATGCTCCGGTAGAACGGGGCATAGCGGGACGGCACATCGACGCTTACCTGCGGGTAATCATGCGCGCGGGCATAATCGAGCAATGCTTCCATGATCGCCGTGCCGGCTTTCTGCCTGCGCCACTGCGGCAGCACCGCGATATGCCCGATGTGGCCGTCGGGCAGCATCCGCCCGCAGCCGATGGCTTCGCCCTGAAGGCTGAGGGCCAGGGCTTGGCGGCAGCTTTCATCCAGCCCGTCCCATTCCGTTGTTTCGGGAACGCCCAGCTCGCGGATGAATACCGTCTCGCGGATCGATTTAAGCAACGGTTCGCCATCGTGCCAGCCGATCAGGCTGACGGTAAAGGGATTGCCCATCTGCGCCTCCTTGGAGTCTGCCGAAATAGACTCTTATGCGATGATTTCGACTGCCGTTCCTGCGGGTACCATATCGGATAATTCTATCATGTCGGCATTGCGCATCCGGATGCAGCCATGCGAGGCGGGGATGCCGAGTTGCACCGAATCCGGTGTGCCGTGGATGTAGATATAGCGGCGCATGGTATCGCATTCGCCCAGCCGGTTGAAGCCGGGTTCGCAACCGGATAGCCACAGGATGCGCGTCAGTATCCAGTCGCGTTCTGGAAATTGCGCGCCCAGTTCCGGCGTGTAGATTTCGCCGGTCGGGCGGCGGCGCACGAACACGGTATTTTCCGGTTGCCCCGCGCCGATTATGGCGCGGACGATGTGCCTGCCGCGCGGCGTGCAATAACTGCCGCATGTTTCGCCGGCGCCGTTCGCGGCGGTGGAAATGCTGTAGCGGCGCAGGGCGTTTCCCGCGTCATCGAGCAATTCGAGCCGTTGCGCGGCAATGTGGACGTTGATTTTCATTGTGCCTTCTGCTGCGTGCGGCGCATCGCGAAGAAATTGCTGAGCATCGCGCCGCATTCCTCAGCCAGTACGCCGCCCGTCACTTCGGTATGATGATTCAGGCGCCGCTCGGCAAATGCATCCAGCACGCTGCCGCATGCGCCGGTCTTGGGGTCGCTGGCCCCGTACACCACCCGCGCGATGCGCGCGTGCATGATCGCACCGGCGCACATAAGGCACGGCTCCAGCGTGACGAACAGCTCGCAGCCTACCAGCCGGTAATTGCCCAGCCGCTGCGCCGCATCGCGCAGCGCCATCATTTCGGCATGGGCGGAAGGATCGCGGCGCGAAATCGGCGCATTGAAGCCGCGTCCGACGATCTCGCCGTCCTTGACCACCACCGCCCCTACCGGCACTTCGCCGGCAGCCTGCGATTGGCCGGCAAGCTCCAGGGCATGGTGCATGTAATCGGCATCGGTCATCAAGTATTACTCGGATAAAACGGGCGGCAACCGTAGCATAACTTCCGCTATTTGACGAGGCTCCGCGCCGGCAGGGTTAGCACTCCCGGTTACTTGCCGCGCCGTCCCGATTTGGGCGAGAACAAGGCCGGCTGCGGCATGGATTGGTGGCGCGCCGCTTCGGAGAGATGCTGTTGATCGGCAGGTTTTTGCGGCGGGCGCGGTTTGGCCGGTTGCGGGCCAAGGCGTGCTTGAGGGGCGCGCTGCTGCGGATTGCGCGGTTTTTGGCCGTCGCGCGGCGGTTGGTTGCGGTTTCCGGCGCCCGCCGGACGCGGCGCGCTTGCGGTTGTGTGGCTATGGCGTCTTTGACCATGCTGGGGGCGCGGCGGGCGCGGAGCTTCGGCGGGAAGATTTTTTGGCGGCACGAAGCTGTCTACCGCCACTTTCGGAATCTCGCGTTTGATCAGCCGCTCGATGTTCTTCAGGAACGGCAACTCTTCGCTGTCCACCAGCGAGACCGCCGCGCCGCTGCTGCCCGCGCGTCCGGTGCGGCCGATGCGGTGCACGTAATCTTCCGGTATGTTCGGCAATTCGAAATTCACCACATGCGGCAACTGGTCGATGTCCAGCCCGCGCGCGGCGATGTCGGTGGCGACCAGCACCGGCATGGTGCCGTCCTTGAACTGCGCCAGCGCCTTGGTGCGCGCCGGCTGGCTTTTGTTGCCGTGGATCGCGGCGGCGGAAATTCCGTCCGCATTCAGTTTTTCCGCGAGCCGGTTCGCGCCGTGTTTGGTGCGGGTGAATACCAATACCTGCTTCCAGTCGTTGTGCTTGATCAGGTGGGCGAGCAGGTGGCTCTTCAGCTTTTGCGGCACCAGATGGACACTCTGTTCGATCAGTTCCACCGTGGAATTGCGCCGCGCCACTTCGACATAGCCGGGGTTGTTCAGCAGGCCGTCGGCAAGGGTCTTGATCTCGTCGGAGAAGGTCGCCGAGAACAGCAGGTTCTGGCGCTGCTTCGGCAGCAACGCGAGGATTTTTTTGATGTCGCGGATGAAGCCCATGTCGAGCATCCGGTCGGCTTCGTCCAGCACCAGGATTTCGATGCCGGACAGGTCGAGCGTTTTCTGCCCGACATGGTCGAGCAGCCGTCCCGGCGTGGCGACGAGGATGTCCATCAGACCGCGCAATGCTTTTATTTGAGGGTTGATGTTCACGCCACCGAACATCACCATCGATTTCAGCGGCAGGTATTTGCCGTAGGTCTGCACCGATTCCTCGACTTGTGCCGCGAGTTCGCGCGTCGGCACGAGGATCAGACAGCGCGGACGTCCGGGGCGCGGATTCGCAACCGGTTTTGCGGTGAGAAGATGCAGGATCGGCAGCGTGAAGCCGGCGGTCTTGCCGGTGCCGGTCTGCGCCCCGGCGAGCAGATCGCCACCGGCCAGCACCAGCGGTATCGCCTGCGCCTGCACCGGCGTGGGGCGCGTGTAGCCCGCATCGGCGATGGCGCGCATCAGAGGTTGCGCCAGCTTCAGATCGGCGAAAGTAATTTCATTGGACAACGGGATAGTAGTATTTGACAAAGTATGGCTCCTGCGACGGCCTGCCGCCCAGTTTGAGCGGCACCAATCGAGGCAGACGAAATAAGTGATCAGAGAGATCGGGAGTGAATTTGGAAACTCTGCACAGATTGGTTTGGTGCAAAGCGGTGTGCATTATACCGCACTTGCCGGAAAGGCGGGAAACGGGCTTCAACCCATTCGCCGCCGGTCTCTGCTTATTTCAAGATTTTGCGCTCTGCATGAATTTGACAAAATCATCTTCGGGTAAGGGGCGGCTGTAATAATAGCCCTGTATCTCCTCGCAGCCGAACGACTTGAGAAAAGCCAGTTGTTCTTCCGTTTCGACTCCTTCAGCGATGACGCGCAGGCCGAGATTTCTGGACAGGTTGATGATCGCCTTTGTGATGGCTTCGTCGTCGGCATCCTTGGTGACGCCCCGCACAAACGACTGGTCGATCTTGAGCTTGTCGATGGGGAAGCGCTTGAGGTAGTTCAGGGATGAATAGCCGGTGCCGAAATCGTCCAGCGACAGGCTGATGCCCAGCAACTGGAAATTGTCCATCATCGCGATCACGCCTTCGACATTCTGCATGATCATGCTTTCGGTGATTTCCAGTTCGAGGAAACGCGCATCCAGCCCGTGGCGCGCCAGTATCTCCGCCACCATGCGCGGCAGCGCCGGGCGGAACTGCTTGGCCGATATATTCACCGCCAGCTTGACGATGGGCAACCCGGCGTTTTGCCATTCCTTGTTGCGCGCGCAAACGGTTTCCAGTATCCACTCGCCGATGGGGACGATCAATCCGGTTTCTTCCGCCAGCGGGATGAACGTGGCTGGGGGAATCATGCCATGGCCGCTGTGGTTCCAGCGCAACAGCACTTCCGCGCCGACGATCTTGCCGTTTTGCAGGTTCAGTTGCGGCTGATAGTGAAGCACCAGTTCGTCGCGCTCCAGGGCGCGGCGCAGGTTGTTTTCCAGCTTGAGGCGCTCCAGGGCGCGCCTGTTCATGTCGGGCGAAAAAAACATGTAGCCTTCATGCGTTTCGCCTTGCTTGGCGCGGTACATCGCAATATCGGCATTCTTGATCAGGGTTTCCGCGTCATCGCCGTCATCGGGATAGATGCTGATGCCGATGCTCGCGGAAGCCTGCAATTCGTGCCCGTCTGCCATGATGGGCGGGACAAGGTTGGCGAGAATTTTTTGCGCGACGACGGAAG
Organism: uncultured beta proteobacterium; assembly: GCA_963828205.1. GTDB lineage: Bacteria > Pseudomonadota > Gammaproteobacteria > Burkholderiales > Gallionellaceae > Gallionella. The sequence continues at coordinate 214,681 of CAWHDU010000003.1, read as the reverse complement.
CGTCTTCATGCTTGGCGATATCCACCAGGGCCACCACGAATTCGTCGCCGCCGATGCGGGCGACAATATCCTCGCTGCGCAGGCTTGCAGCCAGCCGTCCGGCGACTTCCTTGAGCAGGATATCGCCGTATGCGTGTCCGAGGGAATCGTTGATCTGCTTGAAGCGGTCGAGGTCGATGAACAATATTGCGCCATGCGTCCTGTTGCGCTGCGCTTCGAGCAAGGCCTGGCGCAGCAGGGTATACAGCCTGGCGCGGTTCGGCAGGCCGGTGAGGGCGTCGTGATAGGCGAGGCGATATATCTGCCGTTCCGCATCCTTGCGTTCGGTAAGATCGGTGAAAACGGCGAAGTAGTGGGTAATCACCCGGTCCTTGTTATGTACGCCGCTGATCGACATCCACACCGGAAAATTCTCGCCGTTTTTGCGACGGTTCCACAGTTCGCCGATCCAGAGCCCGTTGTCGGCGATCGAGGCATTCATCTCGTCGAAAAAAGCCCGGTCATGCAGCCCGGATTTCAATATCGACGGAAGCTGCCCGATGGCTTCGTGTGCCTCGTAGCCGGTGATTTTGGTGAAGGAGCGGTTCACCGAAAGGATGCGCCTTGACACGTCGGTGACGATGATGCCCTCGTCGCTGTGTTCGAAGATTGCCGCTTGCAGGCGCAGCTCCTCTTCAGCCTTGAGGCGCCCGGTGATATCGACCAGGTAGCCGAGGATCGCGGTGGGGTTGCCCCGCGCGTCGCAGGACAGGGAAAGGGTCAGGCTGGCCCAGAACACCTCGCCGGATTTCTTGCGGCGCTTGACCACCATCTCACGCCCGCCACGATCGAGGAAATCTTCGTGAAACAGCGCGTCTTCTTCATCTTCATCCGCATACAGGAACAGGATGTTTTTCCCTATCGCCTCATCGGCGGTGTAGCCGAACTGCTGTTCCGCCCCCTTGTTCCATCCGGTGATATAGCCGTTCAGATCCATGGCGATGACGGAATCGTGGATCTGGTCGAGTATCTGCTGTTGGCGTATCAGCTTATCTTCGCTGTCCAGGAGTTCGTGCTTGCGTTCATCGAGTTGCAAACGGTCGAGCAAAATCTCCGCAATCAGCCCGGCCAGCGATTGCACGACAGGCATGGCTGTCAAGGGGGCCTGCACGTACAGCGCGCCGGCCAGTTCGTCCTGGATGAATAAAGGGCAGCCCAGTTGCATCTGCTCGTTCCCGTTGCCTTCGGCAGGCACCCATGCCGCCTGGCGGTCGCGTCCGATCTGTTCCGCAAAGTTGCGCCAGCTTTCCGGCAGCTTGCGCCGCGGCCAGGTGCGCCGCCCGCCCGGTGAGATGGCAGTAGACATCCGGCCAGTTAAAGGCGTCCCGGATTATTTTACCGAGCGTTTGCGCGAAATCCTTTTCGCCGGCATGCAGCACGTTGCGCACGATGCTGCCCGCCAAGGTGAAAACTTGGCGGCTATCGGTGTCCGAATGGAATTCGGGTTGCGGTTTCATTTGGCCTGGATGACTTTCAATGCCCAGAAAATGGCTTCAAGCTGAATCCGGCTCAACATATCCGGCGCTATCCCCGAATTGGACAGGAGCCGTTGCACCTCGGCAAAGTCGCGTTGTTCGGTCGCGCATATCAGGTCGAGCAACTTCCCCAGCCGCCCTTCGCGTTCGAGCAATGCCTGTTCCACAGGTTGCGGCAATGAAACCGATTCGAGCAGTTTTTCCAGCGGGGTCTCCATCAGGACGTCCAGCATGGAAAACACGCCCACCATGAAGGCATGTTCCCGGTCGGTTTTCTCGTTGCCCTCCTGGGACAGGGATTCCATCATTTTGCCCCGTTCGGCGGCGCGCTGCATCAGGATGTTGGGGACGTCGCCATCCTTGTTGCGCATGGAGAACATCAGCAGTTGCAGCCAGCGTTGCAGCTGGCGCCTCCCCAGCACCATGATTGCCTGGGCAAAGCTGGTGATCTCCTTGCGGGAGCCGAACGAGGCGGAATTGACCAGCCGCAACAATTCGAAAGCCAGCTTCGGGTCGAGTTTGAAAATCTCTTCCATGGCCGCCGTATCCGCATCCGAAGCGATGAGTGAAAGCAGGCGCATCATTGGCAGATAGGAAGGGTTTTTCGACTGGTCCCCATATTCCGGGGCGCCCAATCCGCCAAAGGTGAAATAGCTGAATCCCGCCTTGGCACACCACTGGAATAATTTCATCGAGCCGACGCCTTGGGCAAACAGTTTTGCGCCGGTGCGGCTGGCATCCAGCAAGGCCTTTTCGCCGAACGAGTTGAGCGCCGTGGCGGCATCGAAAACATGCATGGCGACCATGTCGCGGGTAAGCCCGGACGGAACAGCCAGGCCGGTCACGGCCAGGCGCACTTTTTTACTGTGCCATGCGCTAAAAACAGCCTTGCTCGCATCGGCCGTCAGAAAATGTTCGCCGAGCACGGCCACCAGCCGGGATGGCGAAAAAGGCAGTTTCAGCGGTTGTTTGCATGCGCCCAGAACATCCGCGCCCACAAAAAATAATTTTCCTTCGACCCCGTCGACCGTCAGCGCTTCGCTGCTCATCCGGTCAAAAAACCCCTGGGGCACGAACACCGACGTATCCGTTTCCAGGCTTACGCCGACCCACGCGAGGCTACGGTCATAAACCGGGTACCACAATCCGATTGCAGACATGATTTTCAATATCCCTGAAATAGGTTTCCAAAAACAAGAATCCGCTTTATATACCCTATTCTATATCAGCGTGCGGGCATGGATGTTCCCGTCATACAATGCCGTTAATCAAAGGCAGTATGGGGGTCGCCGCTAATGAGGGATAAGGTTTCTGTTGTTTTTGTCTGCATGGGCAACATTTGCCGCTCGCCCACGGCGGAAGCGGTGTTCCGCCACTATGTCGAAAATGCCGGCTTGTCCGGGCGCATCCTGATCGATTCGGCGGGCACGCACGATTACCATGTCGGCGAACCGCCGGATTCGCGCGCGCAACGGGCGGCGCAGCAGCGCGGTTACGGCATGGGCGGTCTGCGCGGGCGGCAGGTGGATGAGGGCGACTTCCGCCGTTTCGATTATGTGCTGGCGATGGACAGGAGCAATCTCGCTAGCCTGCAACGTCTTGCCCCGCCCGCCAGCGAGGCGCGGGTGCAACTGTTCCTGGAATACGCGCGGCATCATGCCGGACGCGAAGTCCCCGATCCCTACTACGGCGGCGCGGAAGGTTTCGAGCGCGTACTGGATATGGCGGAGGATGCATCGGAGGGGCTGTTGCAGCAAATCCGGCAAAGACACTTCGACACCGGGTAAGCGACGATTGCGGAGGGCGTAATGACGAACATGATTGTCGCGCCGGGCAGCGCCGGCTACACGCTGGCAGCGCGTCCGGTGAACCGGTAGAGGCCGGCAACAAAAAAGCCGCACGATGAGAATCGTGCGGCTTTCTTTTTGGCTGGGTGGAGCTTACGCTTGCGGGCGTTGCGTCTCGACCTGTACCAGCGGCTCATTTTCCACATACACCTCACGCTGGCGCGTACGGCGGCGCGTTACGGGTTCATCCGTGTAACCGGCGGGAATGTTCGCTATGGCTTGCAGCTTGCCGGGGTCGGTCTCGATTTGCACCAAGCCTTCGCCGGTCGCTCCGGGAGCGGCAATTTCACTTGCTACCATCGGTGCGATGATGTCACTTGCTGCCGCTGCCGCCACATTTTGCGGCGCTTCGATTGCCGGCATGGCGATGTATTCGCTCGGCGTTACGGGCGGCGTCCAGCCGTCTGGGTAGGCGACGTATTCGGAAGGCTTAGGCTTTGCCGGGGCAGCGGCGGCAGGCGCAATCCCGACCGGCGCAACGGCGGCTGTTTGTTCAGCGACAGCAGCTTCACCGTTGCCCGCCGGAATTTCACCGCCCTGTACGGCAATTTCGCGGCGCTCGCGCTCGCGGCGGCCACCACGGCGACCGCGTCGGCGTGCACCTTCGCGCGCGCCGTCTTCTTCGGCTGGTCCGGAAGCAGGTGTGGCGGCAGATGCGGCAACCTGGTTTTCCAGCACGGATTTTTCTTCCGGTTGCGGCGCGGGCGCCGTACGCGGCGGGCGAGGCTGACGCGGCGGGCGAGGCTGGCGCGGCTCGCCTTGCTGGCGCGGTTCCTGGGATTTTGTTGCGGCTTCGGCCGAGCACCGGCTTCTCGCCGCGCTCGCGGCTGCTTTCGCTGCGCTCGGCACGCTCGCCGCGTTCTCCGCGTTCACGGCGCTTGCCGCCTTCGCCGCGCTCACTACGTTCACCGCGCTCGCCACGTTCGCGACGCGGCTGGCTGCGCGGCGCGCTTGCAGGCGGTTTGGCCTTGGGAGGCTCTTCCGCTCCGAGTGTTTTGAACCAGCCAAAGAGCTTGCCGAGAATCGAAGGCTTGGCTTCCTCCTCGACAATCTTCATCGGTGCTGGCTGCATCGGGGTGATGCCTTGCACCACGGCTTGCGCGCGCGTGGCTTTTTGCTGTTCCTGCGCGGCGGTCAGCGGCTTTTCTTCAACCGGCTTTTCCACCAGCTTGTAACTGGCCTGCATTACCTCACCGGTCATGTCGTCCTGGCGCAGGCGGCTGATGCTGTAGTTGGGCGTTTCCAGATGCGGGTTCGGGATCAGCGTGATCGCCACTTTCAGGCGCGACTCGATGCGATGGATGTCGGAACGCTTCTCGTTGAGCAGGAAGGTGGCGACATCCACCGGTACCTGTACGTGAATCGCCGCGCTGCTTTCCTTCATCGCCTCTTCCTGGATGATGCGCAGGATGTGCAGCGCGGAAGATTCGATGCCGCGGATGTGACCGATGCCGCTGCAACGCGGGCAGGCGATGTAGTTGCTTTCGCCCAGGCTGGGTGCCAGACGCTGGCGCGACAGCTCTAGCAGACCGAAGCGCGAGATCTTGGCGGTCTGCACGCGGGCGCGGTCGTAGCGCAGCGAGTCGCGCAGGCGGTTCTCGACGTCGCGCTGGTTGCGGCTGTTTTCCATGTCGATGAAGTCGATCACGATCAGCCCGCCCAAGTCGCGCAGGCGCAACTGCCGGGCGATTTCTTCCGCCGCCTCGAGGTTGGTGTTGAGCGCGGTGGCCTCGATGTCCGAGCCTTTGGTGGCGCGTGCCGAGTTGATGTCGATGGCGGTCAGCGCCTCGGTATGGTCGATCACGATGGCGCCGCCGGACGGCAACCGTACTTCGCGTGCATGTGCCGATTCGATCTGGTGCTCGATCTGGAAGCGCGAGAACAGCGGCACGTCGTCAACGTAGCGCTTGATGCGGTTTACGTTGTTCGGCATCACCGTGCTCATGAACGCCAGCGCCTGCTGGTAGACGTCTTCGGTGTCGATCAAAATCTCGCCGATTTCCGGGTTGAAGTAGTCGCGGATGGCGCGCACCACCAGGCTGCTTTCCAGGTAGATCAGCGACGGGGCTTTTTCGGCGTTTGCCGCGCCCTCAATCGCATCCCACAATTGCTTGAGGTAATCCAGATCCCATTGCAACTCTTCCTCGTTGCGCCCGATGCCGGCGGTGCGCGCGATGATGCTCATGCCTTTCGGCACTTCGACATGCGCCAGCACTTCGCGCAATTCGTCGCGTTCTTCGCCCTCGATGCGGCGCGATACGCCGCCGCCGCTCGGGTTGTTCGGCATCAGCACGATGTAGCGTCCGGCCAGGCTGATATAGGTGGTCAGCGCCGCGCCCTTGTTGCCGCGCTCGTCCTTTTCCACCTGCACCAGCAATTCTTGGCCTTCGCGCAAGGCTTCCTTGATCGACGGGCGGCTGCCGCTGCCGGGACGGTAATACTGCGGGGCGACTTCCTTGAAGGGGAGAAAACCGTGACGGCTGCCGCCGTATTCGACGAAGCAGGCTTCGAGGCTGGGTTCGAGGCGGGTGATGACCGCCTTGTAGATGTTGCTCTTGCGTTGTTCCTTACCGGCGGTTTCAATGTCGAGGTCGATGAGTTTCTGACCGTCGACAATGGCGACGCGGAGTTCTTCCGGCTGCGTCGCATTGAATAGCATGCGTTTCATTTGTTGCCTCCCGCGCTCTGACACGGGCGAGACCAAGCTACACGCGATCAGGCGTGCCAGACGAACATACTGGGGAGCAATCGTGCAAACAGAAATAGTTTGTGCAAACGGTTGGTCAAATCAGTTCTCAATCAGTAGCTTGTCTAAAAATATTCTCTGGAGCATCTGCATCAGCGGTTGCGGAGGTATTGCCGTATCGCACTGCATCCGTTTCGCCGGCTGTTGCAAAAGTTCCTTAAGGTGTGAGTCAGCCCTCAACAAATTGCCGGGGCTGCCTCACTAAAATCCACAGGTGCTTTGAGCGCATAAATCAATTACTATCGCTGCTGGTTCCGGTGAGCGATATTAACCGGGCTGCGGCTGGGAGGGTGGCGGCGCATTGCGCCGTCGCTTGCGCCAGAATTCTTCCTGGTGGCCATTTTATGGCGAGGGAATGAAATTACATCCCAAACTTACCCAATCCCAAAACGCGCGAGTAGCGAAGTATAAACAAAATGAATGGCTTAAGCAAAGATTCCGTCGCTTTTCTTACGGTCGACGAAAGCGGGGAGGCTCAGCGCATCGATAATTTCCTGTTCCGGCTCCTGAAAGGTGTGCCCAAAAGCCATGTTTATCAGATTTTGCGCGGCGGCGAGGTGCGGGTGAACAAAAAGCGCGTCAAGCAGACCTATCGCCTGCAACTGGGCGACCTGCTGCGCATCCCGCCGATCCGCGTGGCGGAAAAACACGAGCCGGAACAGGCGCATATCCCGGCGGTGGAGTTCCCGGTCATCTACGAGGACGATGCGCTGCTGGCGGTGAACAAGCCAGCAGGCGTGGCGGTGCATGGCGGCAGCGGAGTGAGCTTCGGCGTCATCGAACAAATGCGCCGCGCCCGCCCGCAGGCCAAATTTCTGGAACTGGTGCATCGGCTCGACCGCGAAACCTCCGGTGTGCTGCTGCTGGCGAAAAAGCGCTCCGCCCTGACCGCGATGCACGAGATCATGCGCGAGGGCAACAGCGACAAGCGCTACTTCGCGCTGGTGCTGGGGCAATGGAAGAACACCAAGCAGCACGTCAAACTGCCGCTGCACAAGTTCGACACCCCGCAGGGCGAGAAGCGCGTGATGGTCAGGGAGGACGGGCAGGCCTCGCATACGATCTTTGCGTTGCAAAAAAGCTGGCCGGGTTATGCCTTGCTGGAGGCGCAGCTCAAGACCGGGCGCACCCACCAGATCCGCGTACACCTCGCGCATCTCGGTTTTCCGATAGCCGGGGACGACAAATATGGCGACTTCGCGAAAAACAAGGCATTGATGAAACAGGGGCTGAAGCGCATGTTCCTGCATGCGTATTCGATTGCGTTCAATCATCCATTGAGCGGCGAGCCGCTGCAATTGACAGCCCCGTTGCCGGCAGAACTGGAGTGCTTTATCGCGCGGCTGGATGCGGGGAAATAAGCATTGTAAAATGCGCCGCCATTGTAATTGCCACTTGCTGTTATTCTGCAACAACCTGAAAAAATTGCGTTTCTAAGGTTGAATCATCGGTGGTAAATTTCAAAACCTATTTTTAATGCGCTTCAATGGGTCAAGCGATGTCTATGCAATCAGAAATGCCTGCCGAGGAAGATGTCAGAAATGCCCTGCGTAATGTCATTGATCCGGAAGTCGGTTTGAATATCGTCGATCTGGGGCTGATATACAGCGTGATAATTTCGGACAACAAGCTGCATATCGATCTGACCATGACCACTCCGGCTTGCCCGATGTCGGAGATGATTCTCGATAATGCGCGGCAAGTGCTGGTAGCGTTGATGCCGGCAGGCTCCGGGATCGAACTCAATCTGGTGTGGGAACCCCCGTGGACTCCTGACAGGATGGGCGAGCATGCACGCCATTTTTTCGGCTGGTGTTAACCAGAATCACGTCGCTGTTGTGTTCCATGCATTCAATATTGAGGCACATGACTCGATATTTCACTTGGCTCATGACACTCCGTTTTGGCACATGGATGCCTTTTATACATAGCGACATAAATCTACTGCGCGATTCGTGGGCGGGGTCGGGCAGTGCTCGCGATCCTCACATACTGCTGTGTATGCTCCGGTCGCTGCGCGCCGGCCTTCCCCACCCCCAAACCGCTCGCTACGATTTCTGTCGCTATGTATAGGATAGATGGAGTCCGTGCCATTGTTTCTGGCGCGAAGCAGGCGCTTAATCGAGCTTCGCTTTCGGTGCGGTGGCGATGCGACAGCGCCACTTGCAGGTGATTGAGCGGATTGCTGAGCACTACATGATTCGTTACGCCGTTCACCCCGGGATCGAAGGATGAATCCACGTGCAGCCTCGGGCTTCGATACCTCAGCCCGAACGGAGCGATTGTCACGAATTATGTAATGCTCAATAATTTGCGGGCTGCGTACAAGTGCCGGGTTGTTCTGCAGCACCGTGGTGTTGCCGGGTATGGCGAACAGCGTTGCCACGGTGTATCCCCATTCACGATTGATCGCGCCGAAAACCCGTTCGTGCAATGCAGCATATTCAACCACCCCGTGATAGGAGCCTGATATTTCCATGACACAGTGCTCATTTTCGATCGGCCGAATGGATTCATCATCCTCACGTTAGCGCAGCGTCTCGCCGGGAAAGCGGCGGAGCAGGCGCACATTTTTGCGTGGTGGCTGGTTTGCTGGAAATATCGGCGGGGTATGAAACCTGCTGAAATAGGCTCTATATACGAAAAATGCGGCGTTCCTCATGTTAGAATATATCGTTTATGATCAATAAAATCAGGAAGTCCGATGAGCACAGCATCCTCAATTTCACCGCCGCCCTCGCCGGCTTTTCCTTCCCGTTTAGTGATCGCCTCGCGTGAAAGTGCGCTGGCCATGTGGCAGGCCGAGCATATCCGCGACAGACTGCGCGGATTATATCCACAAACCGAAGTCAGCATCCTCGGCATGACCACGCAGGGCGACCAGATTCTCGACGTGACGCTGTCGAAAATCGGCGGCAAGGGGTTGTTCGTGAAAGAGCTGGAAACCGCGCTGGAAGACGGGCGCGCCGACCTCGCCGTGCATTCGCTGAAGGATGTGCCGATGCACATGCCGGAAGGTTTCGTGCTGGCCGCTATCGGCGAGCGCGAAGACCCGCACGACGCGTTTGTCTCGAACCAATATGAAAATCTGGCTGAGTTGCCGGCGGGCAGCGTGGTGGGCACCTCCAGCCTGCGCCGCGAGAGCCAGTTGCGCGCGCGCTTTCCGCATCTGAAAATCGAGCCATTGCGCGGCAACGTGCAGACCCGTCTGCGCAAGCTCGATGAAGGCCAGTATGCCGCGATCATCCTCGCCGCCGCCGGGCTAAAACGTCTCGGGTTGGGCGCGCGCATCCGCGGCATCATCTCCAGCGAAGACAGCCTGCCCGCCGTCGGGCAGGGCGCGCTCGGCATCGAATGCCGCGCCGACCGCGCCGACGTGATCGCCTTGCTGCAACCGCTGCACCATGCCGACACCGCCGCCTGCGTGCTGGCGGAACGCGCCATGAGCCGCGTGCTGGCGGGCAGTTGCCAGGTGCCGCTGGGCGGTTTTGCCGAAGTGCAGAGCGGCAAGCTGCGCATGCGCGGCTTCGTCGCCAGCCCGGACGGCGAACGCATGGTGCGCGCCGAGATGACCGGCGAGATCGCCGACCCCGAAGCGCTGGGTAAACGGGTTGCCGATGCCTTGCTGGCACAAGGCGCGGGTGAGATTCTTGCTGCGCTGAATGGCTGACTTTCCGCTTGCCGGGCTGAAAATCGCCGTCACGCGGCCGCGCGAGCAGGCTGTGCAACTGGCGCGACGCATCGAGCAGGCGGGCGGCATTCCGTTGTTGTTCCCGCTGCTGGACATCGAGGCGGCGCAGGATAGCCAAACGCTACGCGAACAGATTTCACGCCTCACGCAGTTTGATCTCGCCATCTTCATCAGCCCGAATGCCGTGCAGTACGGCATGGCGGCGATCCGTGCAGCGGGTGAACTACCGAAAAATTTAAAGATCGCCACCGTCGGACAGGGCAGCGCGAAAGCGTTGCGCGGGCTGGGCATCGCCAACGTCATCGCCCCCACCGAGCGTTTCGACAGCGAAGGCCTGCTGGCCTTGCCGGAGCTGCAGAATGTCGCCGGGTGGCGTGTGCTGATTTTTCGCGGTGATGGCGGGCGCGAGCTGCTCGGCGATACGCTCAGGGCGCGCGGTGCTACGGTGGAATATGCCGCCTGCTACCGGCGCAGCAAGCCGCAGCAGGACATCGCCGCATTGCTGGATGAAGCGCCGGATGCCATCACGGTGACGAGCAGCGAGGCGCTGGAACACCTGTGGCAGATGCTGGGCGATGCGCGGCGCGACAGCGTATGCGGCCTGCCGTTATTCGTGCCGCATGAACGCATCGCCGGACTGGCGCAGCGGCAAGGCTGGCAGCAGGTGCGGCTAACGGAAGCGGGTGACGATGGTTTACTATTGGCACTGATGGCATGGGGCTCGGAAGGCAGAAAATAGAATGAACGAACAAACTCCGCAACCGGATAACGACAGGAAAGACGATTTTGCATTGCCGGAGCCGTCGCGCCCGGCGCATAAAAATCCGCTGGCCGCGGCGCTCGCGCGCATCAGCATCACGCAGATGACGCTGGCGCTGCTGGTGATGATTTTCCTGTGGCAATGGTTCGACGCGCATCGCATGATCGGCGACATGCAGCAGCAACTGTCGAAAAAAATCGCCGAGATGGATGGCGCCAGCAAGGCCGGCCAGATGCTGCTGACGCAAAGCCAGGGCGAAATGCGCGAGCTGTCCGCCAAGGTGGTAGCGCTGGAGACGCGCTATGCCGAGGCGCAAAACCAGCGCGCCGCGCTGGAGGCCCTGTATAACGACCTGTCGGTCAGCCGCGACGAAACCGCGCTGGCGGAGGTCGAGCAGATGCTGCTGATCGCCGGACAACAACTGCAACTGTCGGCCAACGTCAAGGCTGCGCTGATCGCCATGCAAAGCGCCGACGCGCGTTTGTTGCGCATGGACAGACCTGCGTTCAACGGGCTGCGCAAGGCCATCGGCCAGGACATGGACAAGCTGCGCGCCTTGCCCAGCGTGGACATTACCGGCATCAACTTGCAGCTCGACAACCTGATCGCCGCCGTGGACGAGTTGCCGCTGGTCTATCAGCAGCGCGTTGCAAAGAAGGGGGAGGCCGCGCAGGCGGCAGCGCCGAAGGATGAAACGCTCTGGCAAAGGCTGCTGCGCGAAATCTGGCAGGACGCAAAACAACTGGTGCGCATCGAGGATACCGGCAAGGCCGAGATTCCGCTGTTGCCGCCCAACCAGGAATTTTTCCTGCGCGAAAACCTCAAGCTGCGCCTGCTGTCGGCGCGCCTCGCCTTGCTGTCGCGCGACGATGACGGCTTCAGGCAGGAGATGAAAACCGCACAGCTCTGGGCGGCACGCTATTTCGACGGAAAATCCGGCGAAGTCATGCGGGTGCTGTCCGCGTTGAAGAAGATTGCCGCGTCCCCCGTCAGCATCGAACTGCCGGACGTCAGCCCGAGCCTGCAGGCGGTGCGCAATTATCGCCTGACGCACGAACATGCGGCAGAGCGGATGCCCGCCAAAAAGACCGCGCGATGAAATATTTGCTCTGGATACTGCTGCTGTTCGCCGCCGCTGCCGCGCTGGTGACGGCATCGCATAATCCGGGCTACGTGTTGCTGGTGTATCCGCCGTACCGCATCGAGCTGTCGCTTACGCTGTCCGTTGTTCTGCTCGTGTTCGCGTTCGTGTTCGGCTACGGGCTGGTGCGCCTGACGATCGCAGCGCTGCAACTGCCGGCGTATGTGCGTAAATTTCGCCTGGAGCGCGCGCAAGGCAAGGCGCGCGAATTGCTGGACGATGCGCTCGGCGCGTTCTTCGAAGGGCACTATGCCGCGGCGGAAAAGGCTTCCGCACGCGCGATGGAGCTGGGCGACACCTCCGCCCTGCATCCCATCATCGCGGCGCGCTCCGCGCATGAATTGCGCGAATATGAAAAACGCGACGCTTATTTATCCGCCGCCGAAGGCAAGGCTGCCGGCGACTCTTCCATGCGCCTGATGGCAACCGCCAAATTCATGCTCGACCAGCGCGACCCGCGCGGCGCGCTGCATGCGCTTCAGGAGCTGCGCGACAGCGGCGTCAAGGCGCACCCCGGCGCGTTGTCGCTGGAGCTCAGGGCGCAGCAACAGACAGGCAACTGGGATGAGGTGCTGAACGTGCTCGGCCAACTGGAAAAATCCGGAGCCATCGACGCGACAGCGGCGGTGCAACTGCGCCAGCAGGCCTGGCTCGAAAAAATCCGCCAGCAGGAAAATTTGACGGAGCTGACCGACTGCCTGATAAACATTCCCGCCGATCTCAAGCGGCGCGGCAGGGTTGCCGCGACGGCCGCGCGCGCACTGATCCGGCTCGGCGGGTGCCCGCTGGCAGAGCAACTGCTCTCCGACAGCCTGAATGCGCAATGGGACAGCGAGCTGGTCGCGCTGTACGGCGATTGCCAGTCCGGCGACGAGATCGGGCAGATCAAGCAGGCCGAGAAGTGGCTCAACGAACACCTGGACGATGCCGGGTTGTTACTCGCACTCGGCAAGCTGTGTACGCACCAGAAACTGTGGGGCAAGGCGCAGAATTACCTGGATGCCAGCGTCAGCGTGTCTCCCAGCTATGCCGCCTACCAGGCGCTTGGGCAGCTCGCAGAACAGTCCGGCAAGGCCGGCGAGGCGCTCAAGTATTACCAGCAGGCGGCAGCGCTGAAGGCGGGCGGCGAATAGGGCTATGGGAAGGGGCTTTTGTATTGCTGGAACGGACTGTCGAATCCCGGCATCGTGAAAAACGCATCGGCGAAGAAAGATTCTTCTGGCAAACCGCGCTGGACGGTAAAGTCGCGGCGAGCCGCATCCACCATCGCCTGTGCGCCGCAGGCGTAGATTTCATGGCCGGACAGATCGTTAAAATCATCCAGCACCGCCTGATGGACCAGCCCGGTTCTGCCCTGCCAGCCATCTTCCGGCAAGGCTTCGGAAAGCACCGGCGTAAACCTGATGCCGCTGTTTTCCCATTGCCTTGCCTGATCCAGCATGTATAGATCGGCCGGCCTGCGCCCTCCCCAGTAGAGATGCATGGAGCGTTGCAAGCCGAGGTGCAACGCGTGTTCGATCATGGCCTTGACCGGCGCAAAACCGGTACCCCCGGCGACAAAGATAACCGGCTTATCCGAGTTTTCATGCAGGTGAAACTGTCCGAGCGGTCCCTTGAAACGCAGGATGTCGCGCTCTTTCAATTCGTCAAATACATACTGCGTGAAAGCGCCGCCGTCGATCTTGCGGATATGCAGTTCGAGAAATTCGTTGTTGTGCGGCGCATTGGCCAGCGAAAAATTGCGCGGCTTCTGGTCTCCCGGCAGGATGGAGATGTATTGCCCGGCCAGGAAATGCAGCCGTTCGCCCATGGGCAGTTCGAGTTGCAAAATCATGATGTTATCCGCCAGCCTGATCATCTTGTGTACGCGGCTGGGCATGATCCTCACCGGAATATTGCTGATTCTGGCAACTGCATGACATTCGATCACCAGGTTGGATTCCGGCGTGGCGCAACAGAATAAAGTTACGCCCGCCGCCTTTTCCGCATTCGTCAGCGCAGTGCCCAGATAGTTGCCGTGATCGACTTGCCCCTCCTTGACTTTGCCCTTGCATACGCCGCATGAACCTTCGCGGCAGCTATACGGCAGGGTGTAACCGTGCCTGAGTGCCGCGTCAAGGATGGTTTCGTGCTCTTCGGCGGGAAAACGGTAGCCGCCCGGCTGGATGGTGATTTGAAAGGTCATGGCGAAACTGTTAGGGTGTTAGAAAATATATACATAGCGACAGAAATCGTAGCGAGCGGTTTGGGAGTGTGGGAGGCCAGCGCGCAGCGACCGGAGCATACACAGCAGTATGTGAGGATCGCGAGCACTGCCCGACCCCGCCCCCGAATCGCGCAGTAGATTTATGTCGCTATGTATAAATTCCAGTGGACAATTATGCCATGAGACGTTTGCTGATCATCGGCTGCGGAGACGTGGCGATGCGCGTCGTTCCTTTGCTGACGCGCCGCTACCGGCTAATTGCGCTGGTGCGCAACCCGGCATACCGTGAAAAATTGCGCGCGCTCGGCGTGCTTCCGATCCTCGGCAACCTGGATGATCGTGCCAGCCTTGTGCGTATTGCCGGAATAGCGGATGCTGTGTTGCACTTCGCACCCCCTGCAAATGGTGGCACATGCGATATGCGCATGCACAGCCTGCTCAGCGCCCTGTCACGCGGCAAGCTGCCGGAACGGCTGGTATACATCAGCACCAGTGGCGTCTATGGCGATTGCGGCGGTGCGATCGTGAACGAGACGCGGCCGCTCAACCCGCAAACGGCGCGCGCGCAACGCCGCGCCGACGCCGAAAGACAAATCCGTAACTGGGCGAAATGCAACCGCGTGAAGGCCAGCATCCTGCGCGTACCGGGTATCTATGCGGCAGACCGATTGCCATTGGAGCGCCTGCGCGACGGCACACCGGTCATCCTTGACAGCGAGGACAGCTATACCAACCACATCCACGCCGACGATCTGGCGCGCATCATTGTGGCGGCATTGCGCCATGGAAAAGCGTGCCGCGTATATCACGCCTGCGATGACAGCCGTTTGAAGATGGGCGAATACTTAGATGCCGTGGCGGATGCATCAGGCATGACGCGCCCGCCGCGCGTCAGAGGCGCCGAATCGCAACGCATACTGCCAAGCCCCCAGTTGTCGTTCATCAACGAATCGCGACGGCTGACCAACCTGCGCATGAAGCAGGAGTTGAAAGTGCGGCTGCGTTATCCGACGGTGGCGGATATGCTGGCTACACTCCAATTCTCCTGAGCTTGCTCAAAGCCGGCTTATGTTCAGGATGTGCCAGCCACTTTGGCAGGCTGCGGCTGCTTTTTAGGTTTCTTCGGTTCCTTGGTTTTCCGTTGCTGCCCTTTAGCCATGATCGTTCTCCTTGTGTTGTTGCATGTGCATAATAATACGAACGGATAATTTCAGCATATTTTCCTTGCCGTCATGCTTCGAGGGGGTGCTATTAGGCGTTTGCTGCCGGCAGTAGCGGGTTGTTTTTGGCCTAGCAGTTTGTTGAGGTATAAAGCCGAAGATTATCCGATTGCCGCTCATCAGGAAATTCGACCGTTCATCCAGCCAGCTTCCCGGTCATCCAAAAACCGGGCCTTACATCTTGTATGAATTGACTCTTCCGTTACCTTTCAATAATCTGGATTCGCTTGGCAAACTTACCGGAAGGCAAGGGCGCAAAGTCACCGGTCTAAGGGGTGTCATGGCAGCGTGACTGCAGCACGGATGATTGCCCGTGCATAAAACCGCTCATTCCCTTGGTGTTTGGAAATAGGGAAAGGAGGACATCATGCATAACTTCATTTCTGATTCCCGATTTATTCAACCGGCCATGTTTCGCATGTGCTTCGGGTTGATATTCGTTGGAATGGCCATTGCGGCACATACGGCGCAGTCTGAGGAAGTATCCGTTGCTCGCGATCTGAAAGTATTAACGATCCGGCAGGCATACTCAGGCGCTGACTGGCTTTTTCCTTACCAGATCAATACGGATATGGTTTTAGCACATGCAGAGAATACCACACACGTCGGATCGAAGTTCAGTCACACATTACGATTAGGCATTGTCGCAGAGCCGAAAAAAGAAACCGTCTGGGCAACAAATGCACGCTGGCAAATTGCTACCGACAGCGATCGTGTTTTGCTTTCGCCCCTGCTGCGCTTCGAGTCGCAAGAAGGGCAGCTCGAGATTAAACCGCGACGCCACTCGATTTGGGCTGTATGGCGCAAAGCGATCCATTTTTGAATGGAGCTTCGTTGCTCACGCAACAGCGCGGGCGGCTTGAGAATGATCGGGTATGGCATATTCCTGCCTTATAACCGGTGTTTTTGCGGTTGCGTATTGAAACAATCATCGTTTTTCAGTATGGAAGTGTTGATATCAATCAGTGCTGCGATGCCATGGGCAGCGACTGCTGTGGCTGTTTTCTCCTGATTATTTCATTCCGCATTTCCTGGAATTGTTCCCGGGTTTCATGCTCGATGAAAATTTTTCCCACTATTGGAGGAATCCAAACCCCCGGGATGGTGTCGGTATGATAAACGATCCGTGTTTTTTCGCCTTCATCGGACAACTGCGTCGCGCCTTCCATTTTGCGCATGTTGCCGCTGATCATGTGTGACTGGATTTTATCGAAGCGGGTCAACCGTATTTCCCGTGTTGACTCAAACGGAAAACGGATCGGGCCATACGTTGCGGAGCCGCGCTGGAATATCTTTAGTGTGTCTCCAGAAGCGCTGACCACCTTGCTCTCCTTCAGGTTGGAGATAAAACCGGCCATGTGTTCAAAGTCGGTCAGCACGGCCCAGACCTCCTCCCGGGTGGCTGGAACAACAAGGCTCAGGTCAACAATCACGTTTTCTCCCGCGATTTGCACCTTAATTTTTATATCATCATCCTGCTGCTGATTTGCAAGTGCCACCGCCAAAAACAGCGCCGGCCAGATGGGCAGCAGGAAAGAAATTTTTTTCATCAGCGGGCAGATAGAGTGGGGTTCTCTCGGTTTTTCGTCTTTAAACGGTCAGGTTTTATGCTACCAGCTTTCAACTTTATTGAGTGAAGGGCCAGTCATCCAGAAGACCATATTAAGAGCCTATTTCAGTAGGTTTCATGCCCCGCGCCGCTTGCCAATGGAACGACCATTGGCTGCGCGCTGCGCCTTGCATCCATCCACGCCCAGTCCCAACGCGGGGCATGAAACCTACTGAAATAGGCTCTTAATGCCTCCTGGCGTTTACCCTTATGGTCGCCGTCAACAGTTGATCAGGTTTCTGGAAGGGCGCACTCAATAATCTGCCGCCAATTTGACCGGTTTAACGGCAGATTCGGTAATTTCTTATAAATTCACTTGACTGGATCAACCAATTGGGCGTACAAGGCTCCCAGGTATTTGATTCAAAGTCGCTGCAGTACTGGTTTTCCATGTGCAATCTTCGATTCAAATAGTTTTGCGGGAGCTTTTCCCGTTTTTTTAATAAGGAAGTAATTACATGGCAACTGGTACAGTTAAATGGTTTAACGACGCAAAGGGTTTTGGTTTTGTCACTCCCGATGACGGCAGCGAAGATTTGTTCGCACACTTTTCCGCAATCAACATGAACGGCTTCAAGTCGCTCCAGGAAGGCCAAAAAGTCAGCTTTGAAGTGACACAAGGCCCGAAGGGCAAGCAAGCTTCCAACATCCAGGCCGGTTAATCCGTTCCTGAGTTGGTAAAAAAAGCCCGGCATGAAAATGCCGGGCTTTTTATTTGCCGATTGCCGTTCCCTTTACAGATAGCGATAATCGAAGTCAGGTCTTGAAACTGTTGCTCAGCGCGACGAGCTGATCCAGCTTGGTTTTTGCTGCGCCGCTGGCGATCACCCGGCCGGCCTTTGCGATGCCTTCCTTGAGCGTGGCGGCTAGCCCCGCCACATAGATTGCCGCACCGGCGTTCAGTTGCACGATGTCACGCGGCGCGCCGGTTTCGTTGTTCAGCACCCCCAGTAATTTTTTGCATGCCTCGTCGGCATTCGCGACGCGCAGGGTGTTGATCGGTGAGACTGACAGGCCGAAATCGCCCGGCTGCACGTTGTATTCGCTGACTTCGCCGCCTTTCAGTTCGGAGACGTAGGTGCTTCCGCTGATCGAAATTTCGTCCATGCCGTCGGCGCCATGCACCACCAGCACATGGCGGCTGCCGAGGCGTTGCAGCACGCGCGCCTGGATGCCGACCAGGTCGGGGTGGAACACGCCGAGCACTTGGTTCTCCGCCCCGGCGGGGTTGGTCAGCGGCCCAGCACGTTGAAGATGGTGCGCACCCCTAGTTCGCGGCGCACCGGCGCGGCGTACTTCATCGCGCCGTGAAAGTTGGGCGCAAACATGAAGCCGATGCCGATTTCGTCGATGCACCGTCCGACCTGTTCCGGCGTCAGGTTGAGGTTGACACCGAGTTTTTCCAGTATGTCCGCCGAGCCGCAGGTCGAGGAGACCGAACGTCCGCCGTGCTTGGCCACATGTGCGCCCGCTGCCGCGGCGACCAGCGCGCTGGCAGTGGAGATGTTGAAGGTGTGCGCCGCATCGCCGCCGGTACCGCAGGTATCCACCAGGTGGGTACGCTGGGCGACCGGCACCTTCGCGGCGAACTCGCGCATCACATATGCGGCGGCGGAGATTTCTCCCACGGTTTCCTTTTTGACCCGCAGGCCGACGAGGATGCCGGCAATCTGCGCTGGCGTAACTTCGCCGCTCATGATCTGGCGCATCAGCGACAGCATTTCGTCATAAAAAATTTCGCGCTGCTCGATCAGCCGCACGAGGGCTTGTTGCGGGGTCATCATGGTTATTTTTTTCCTTTCAGGAAATTGTCCAGCATGTCATGCCCGTGTTCGGTCAGGATGGATTCCGGATGGAATTGCACGCCATGCACCGCCAGCGTCCGGTGGCGCACACCCATGATCTCGCCGTCGTCGGTCCAGGCGGTGATCTCCAGGCACTCCGGCAGCGTCTCGCGCTCGATCACCAGCGAGTGGTAGCGCGTCGCGGTAAACGGGTTCGGCAGGCCGGTGAATACGCTGGTGTTTTTGTGGTGGATCGCCGATGTCTTGCCGTGCATCAACTGTTTGGCGTGGATTATTTTTCCGCCGAACGCCTGGCCGATGCTCTGGTGGCCGAGGCACACGCCGAGGATCGGTATCCTGCCGGCGAAATGCTTGATTGCTTCAACCGACACGCCTGCCTCGTTCGGTGTGCACGGGCCGGGCGATACCACGATGTGCTGCGGGTTCATGGTTTCGATTTGCGCAACCGAGACCTCGTCGTTGCGGCGCACCACCACCTCCGCGCCGAGCTCGGCGAAATACTGCACCAGGTTGTAGGTGAAGGAATCGTAATTGTCGATCATTAACAGCATGTCTGCTCCAATCTATTCATCGTTTGTGCGCATCATACTCAAAGCCACCGCTTCGGCAACCCGGATGCCGTCCACTGCCGCCGAAAGGATGCCGCCCGCGTAGCCCGCGCCTTCGCCGGCTGGGTACAAACCACGGGTGTTGACGCTTTGCAGATCGCCGTCATTGCGCTTGATACGGATCGGCGACGAGGTGCGCGTTTCCACGCCGGTCAGCACCGCATCGGGCAGGTCGAACCCCTTGATCTGTTTCGCGAAAGCGGGCAACGCCTCGCGGATCGCGGCAATCGCGTAATCCGGCAGCGCGCTGGACAGATCGGTCAGATGCACGCCTGGCGTATAGGACGGCTGCACCGCCCCAAAGTTGTGCGAAGGCCGGCGCGCGAGAAAATCGCCAACCAGTTGCGCGGGAGCGCAGTAATTCCTGCCGCCCAGCTCGAAGGCGCGCGATTCCCAGCGGCGCTGAAATTCCACCCCGGCGAGCGGGTTGGACGGATCGTTTGGGTCATGGGGAAAATCTTCCGGCGATACGCCGACCACGATGCCGCTGTTGGCGTTGCGCTCGTTGCGCGAATACTGGCTCATGCCGTTGGTGACCACTCGCCCCGCTTCCGAAGTGGCGGCGACCACCGTGCCGCCGGGACACATGCAGAAGCTGTACACCGAGCGCCCGTTGCTGGCGTGGTGCACCAGCTTGTAATCCGCTGCGCCGAGCTGTGGGTTTCCCGCGTTGCTGCCGTAGCGGGCGCGGTCGATCAGCGACTGTGGATGCTCGATGCGCAAGCCGATGGAGAACGGCTTGGCCTCGATAAATACGCCGCGCCTGTGCAGCATCTCGAAGGTGTCGCGCGCGCTGTGCCCGACCGCCAGCACCAGATGATTCGTGGCGATATGTTCGCCATCGGCAAGTATCACGCCGCACATTTTTCCATTCTCAATCTCGATGTTATCCACGCGGCTCTCGAAGCGGATTTCGCCACCCAGCGACTGGATGGCCTCGCGCATTTTTTCCACCATCCCCACCAGGCGGAACGTGCCGATATGTGGATGGCTCTCGTACAGGATTTCTTCCGGTGCACCTGCCGTGACGAATTCTTCCAGCACTTTTCTGCCCAGATGCCTGGGATCCTTGATCTGGCTGTACAGCTTGCCGTCGGAGAATGTGCCCGCGCCACCCTCGCCGAACTGCACGTTCGATTCCGGGTTGAGCACGCCTTGCCGCCACAGGCCGAAGGTATCTTTGGTTCGTTCGCGCACCGCCTTGCCGCGCTCCAGGATCAGCGGGCGGAAGCCCATCTGCGCGAGGAGCAGGCCGGCAAACAGGCCCGGCACCATGCCGATCACCATCGGGCGCGAGGTTAGGCTCTGCGGAGCTTGCGCGACGAAGTGATAACTGGTGTCCGGTGCAATCGAAACATGCGGATCATTTTTGAAGCGTACCAAAACCTCCGCCTCGTTGCGGACTTCCACGTCCAGCGTGTAGGTGAACAGTATATTGCTCTTCCTGCGCGCATCCATGCCGCGCCGGAAGATGCGGTAGTCGAGCAGGTCGTCCGTGGAAATGCCGAGCCGCTTGAGGATAGCGGCTTTGATGTCGCCCTCGGGGTGGTCGAGCGGCAGCTTGACTTCGGTGAGCCGGAGCATCGCTACTCTAGGCCGTTATCGAGACCCGCCAGCACCATCTCCGCAGCGCGCAGCACGGCGCGCGCCTTGTTCTGCGTCTCGGTCCATTCGCTGTCCGGCACCGAATCGGCGACGATGCCGGCGCCCGCCTGCACGTAAAGCATGCCGTCTTTCACCACGGCGGTGCGTAGCGCGATGGCGAGATCCATGTCGCCGTTGAAGCCGAGGTAGCCGACCGCGCCCGCGTAGATGCCGCGCTTGGTTGGTTCCAGCTCGTCGATGATTTCCATCGCGCGCACCTTCGCTGCGCCGCTGACCGTGCCGGCGGGGAAGGTGGCCTTGAGCACGTCCATCGCATTCAGGCCGGGCTTGAGCGCGGCCTCGACGTTGGAGACGATGTGCATCACGTGCGAGTAGCGCTCGATGATCATCTTCTCGGTGAGCTTTACCGTGCCGTTCTGCGCGACGCGCCCGATGTCGTTGCGCCCGAGGTCGATCAGCATCAGGTGCTCGGCCAGCTCCTTCGGGTCGGCGAGCAGTTCCTCCGCAAGTTCGGCGTCCTGCCGCTGCGTCTTGCCGCGCGGCCGGGTTCCGGCAATCGGGCGCACCGTGACGGTATCATTTTCCAATCGCACCAGGATTTCCGGCGATGCGCCGACCACATGATGGTCGCCCATGTCGTAATAGAACATGTATGGCGAAGGGTTGACGCTGCGCAGTGCGCGGTACAGCGACAGCGGCGCGGCAGGGAACGGTTGCGCCATGCGCTGCGCGAGCACCACCTGCATGATGTCGCCATCGAAGATGTATTGTTTGGCTTTAACCACGGCATTCTTGAAAGCCGTTTCGCCGAATTCCGATTTTGCTTCGCCGCCATGCATCGGCGGTGCATGCGGGATGTCCACCGGCTGGCGCAGCCGTGTGGTCAGTTCATGCAGACGCTGCTTCGCCAGCGCGTAGGCGTCAGCCTGTTCAGGATTGGCGTAGACGATGAAGGTGAGCGTACCGCTGAGGTTGTCCACGACAGCAAGCTGCTCGGTGAGCATCAGCAGGATGTCGGGGGTGCCTATTGTGTCAGGTTTTTCCGGCGTATCCGGTTTATTTGCTTTGGCGAGGCGCGGCTCGATGTAGCGGATCGTGTCGTAGCCGAAGTACCCCGCCAGCCCCCCGCAGAAGCGCGGCAAGCCCGGCAGTTCGGCAACCTTGAAACGCGTCTGGTATTCACGAATGAAATCCAGCGGATTTTCGACATCGTGTGTGGTCTCGCTATGCCCGTTTTTGGTATCTTGGTGCGTCAGTGCGACTTGCCTGCCGCGCACCGTGAGGCGCGTACCGGCGGGCAGGCCGATGAAGGAATAGCGCCCGAAGCGTTCGCCGCCCTGCACCGACTCCAGCAGGTATGAATAAGGTTTGTTGGCAAGCTTGAGGTACAGCGACAGCGGCGTGTCCAGGTCGGCAAAGGTTTCGCATACCAGCGGGATGCGGTTGTAGCCTTGCTCGGCGAGCGCGTTGAATTCCTGTTCGGTGATGGGGTGCAGCATAAAGACCTCCTAGGTTGTTTCGAAGACGATGCGTGGACGCGAAGCGCCCGGTAAGGCAGCGCTCACCATCGCCAGCAGGTGGTCTTCGAAAAATGGAGGGATTGATATATCATGTTCAAGCGTGTTTGATGAGCGGCAAGGCTGCAGACAAATTGGCGATTACAGCGTCCGTATCCAGGGTTTCTGCCGGTTCGCCATGATTGTAACCGTAAGGCACGCAGAATACCGGGCAACCGGCGGCGCGCGCCGCGACCGTGTCGTTCAGCGAATCGCCGATCATCAGCAGTTGTCCGATCGGCACACCGAAGAATTCCGCCACATGCAGCAGCGGCAGCGGATGCGGCTTCTTCTCCGGCAGCGTGTCGCCGGATATGACGATCTCGAAATATTTTGCCAGGCCGGAGCCTTCCAGCAGCGGCCCGGTGAAGCGCGCCGCCTTGTTGGTGATGCAGCCCAGTGGAAAGCCTGCCGCGCGCATGGCTTCCAGTCCGTCGATCACGCCGTCATATGGCTTGCTGCCGAGCAACAATTCGCTGTAATGCTTCTCGAAGATCGGCATGGCATGTTCGTACAGCGCGGCATCCGGCGTGGCGTGCATCTCGCCGGTCAGGGCGCGCTTCACCAGCCAGGCCATGCCATTGCCGATGTAGCTGGCCAGCAATTCCTGCGACACGGGCGCGTAGCCAATGTCGCGCAACATGAGATTGGCCGCTTGCGCCAGTTGCGGCGCCGAATCCAGCAGCGTGCCGTCGAGATCGAGGACGATGGCGCGCACGCCGACCGGCGTGGAAAACCTTCTGATGACCGCGATTTGTTGCATGGTTGTGTCGTTAGTGGTCGGCCTTCTTTTCGGCAGCACCCTTGTCGGGTTTGCCCGGAGCCGCGGCGGGAGCGGGTTTTTCGCTCTTGGCAGCAGCGGTCGATTTCTCGCTTTGCGCGCCGGCAGGTTTTTCAGCCGCAGCCTTGCCGCCGGTTTCAGCGGCAGCAGGCGCGCTTTGCGGAGCCTGCGGTGCGGGCTGATATTTGCCCATGGTGGGGTCGACGGCTTTCTCCTTGATGTCCTTGTCGGCTTCCTTCCAGCCGAACAATATGGAGGTCGGGCTTTGCGTCTCGTTTTCCTTCATGCAGTCTTCAGGCGTCTTCAGCGAGATGCGGCAGGCATAACCGATCGCTTCGGCATCGAGAGTCTTCTGCTGGCCGGCGCCGGTAATCCGGTCGCAGCCAACCAGCGCAAAAATGGCTATCAGGAGTATGGATCGGCTGGCGGATTGGAGAGTGCGCATGATGGTTATACCTTGGCAAGCTCGGCGCGCAGCGCGGCGATCACGCTGTCATAGCGGTGCGGATCGCTCTCCTTGCGGGCGCCGAAAATGGCGGAGCCGGCCACGAAGGTGTCCACGCCCGCCGCGGCCACTTCGCGGATGTTCGCCGGACCCACGCCGCCGTCGATCTCCAGGCGGCAGGTGTAACCGCCCGAGTCAATCATCTTGCGAACCTTGCGCGCCTTGTCCAGCGCATGCGGGATGAACTTCTGGCCGCCGAAACCGGGGTTCACCGACATCAGCAGCACCATATCCAGCTTGGGCAGCGTGTATTCCAGCACTTCCAGCGGCGTAGCCGGGTTGAACACCAGCCCGGCCTTGCAGCCATTTTCCTTGATCAGGCCGATGGTGCGGTCGATGTGCTCGGATGCCTCGGGATGAAAGGTGATGTAAGTCGCGCCGGCCTTGGCGAAATCGGGAATGATGCGATCCACCGGCTTGACCATCAGGTGCACGTCGATCGGTGCGGTCACGCCATGCTTGCGCAAAGCCTCGCACACCAGCGGGCCGATGGTCAGGTTCGGCACATAGTGATTGTCCATCACGTCGAAGTGCACGATATCCGCGCCCGAGGCGAGAACATTATCGACCTCTTCGCCCAGCCTGGCGAAGTTGGCGGAAAGAATGCTCGGTGCGATTTGGTACATAACGTGCCCTTCAGTTAAATTGCGAAATGCAAAACGCGCATTCTATCCGATACTCCGTATGGCCGAATACCTTACGAAGCGGCGATTGGTGGAGGTGATCAGGATCGAACTGACGACCTTCTGATTGCGAACCAGACGCTCTCCCAACTGAGCTACACCCCCACGGTGGCCGAATGCTAAACAGAAATCTGCGGTTTGGGAAGCGGCAACCCGGCTATCCGGTAAAAATCTTCCAGATTATCCAAGCCATCTAACACCGCTGCAGCGCCCGAGAAATCCTGGTTGCGCGTGTAGCGGTTGGTGACCACGAAAGTCCTGATACCTGCTGAAAGGCTGGAATGCAGGCCGTTTTCTGAATCTTCCAGCGCGATGCACTCGGTAGCGGACAAGCCGAGTTTTTCCAGCACCCATAAATAGATGTCAGGCGCGGGTTTCTTGTGCGGCACGATGTCGCCGCAGCCGATCACCTCGAACCAGCTCTCACCGTCCGCACCCAGCCCCTGCTGCAATAAGGTCGCGACATTTTCCGGCGAAGTGGTGGTGGCGATGGCGAGACGGATGCCGCCGTCGCGTGCATCGGCCAGAAGCTGCACGATGCCGGGGCGCAGCGGGATACGGCCTTCGCGCAGCATCGCGGTGTAGTGCGCGGTCTTTATCTTGTGCAGTTGCCTGACGAACTCCTCGAAATTCCCGGGCTGGGTGTAGCCGGGCAAAAAACTTTCCACGAAATACTTGATGCGCTCCTTGCCGCCGGTCACGCTGAGCAATTTGTCGTACATCGCCACATCCCAGTTCCAGTCGAGGCCGCATTCCGCAAAGGCCTTGTTGAACGACTGGCGGTGCCCGTCCTCGGTGTCGGCAAGCGTGCCGTCTACGTCGAAGATGATGGCACTGATGGGCATAATCGATATTTTTTGTGAGTAACCGTAGGGCGGATTCTACCCGCCATGTCGGGCTTAGCGACCCATCCCCGGAAGCTTCCCCGCCATGCCGCGCATCATCTTAGCCATGCCGCCGCCCTTGAACATCTTCATCATTTTCTGCATCTGTTCGAACTGGTTGAGCAACTGGTTGACGTGCATCACCTGCACGCCTGCTCCGGCGGCGATGCGCCGCTTGCGCGAGGCCTTGATGAGCTCCGGTTTGCTGCGTTCCTGCGGCGTCATCGAGTTGATGATGCCTTCGATGCGGCTGATATGCTTGTCATCCACTTTGGAGCCGGCAGCGGCCTGGCTGAGTTGCGCGGGCAGCTTGTCCATCAGCGCGGACATGCCGCCCATCTTGCGCATCTGCACGATCTGCATCTTGAAATCGTTAAGGTCGAAACCTTGTCCGCTTTTGACTTTTTTGGCGAGCTTCTCGGCTTCGGCGTGATCGACTTCGCGATGCGCTTCCTCGATCAGCGACAGCACGTCGCCCATGCCGAGCACGCGCGAGGCCATGCGTTCCGGGTGGAACGCCTCGAGGCCGGCAGGCTTCTCGCTGACGCCGACAAACTTGATCGGCTTGCCGGTGATCTGGCGCACCGACAAGGCCGCGCCGCCGCGCGCATCGCCGTCGAGCTTGGTGAGGATCACGCCGGTCAGCGGCAGCGCCTCGCCGAACGCTTTGGCGGTGTTGACCGCGTCCTGGCCGGTCATCGCATCGACGACGAACAGCGTCTCGATCGGCTTGAGCGCGGCGTGCAGTTGCCGGATTTCTTCCATCATCGCTTCATCGATTGCGAGGCGCCCGGCGGTGTCGACGATCAGCACGTCGTGGTAGTGCTTCTTCGCAAAGTCCAGCGCGGCCAGCGCGATGTCCTGCGGCTTCTGGCCGATGTCGGAGGCGAAGAAATCGATCTCCAGTTGCTGCGCCAGCGTGCGCAATTGCTCGATCGCCGCCGGGCGATATATGTCGCAACTGACCAGCAGCACCTTTTTCTTGTGCTGGTCGCGCAACAGTTTGGCGAGCTTGCCGCTGGTAGTGGTTTTACCGGCACCCTGCAGGCCGGCCATCAGGATCACGGCGGGCGGGGTGGCGGCGAGGTTGAGCGCATCGTTGTGCTCGCCCATCAGCTTCGTGAGTTCGCGGTGCACCACGCCGATCAGCGCCTGCCCCGGATTCAGGTTGCCGATGACTTCGTGCCCGAGCGCGGCCTGCTTGACCTGGGCGATGAAATCCTTGACGACCGGCAGCGCGACGTCGGCCTCGAGTAGCGCCATGCGCACTTCGCGCAGCGTGTCCTGGATGTTGCTTTCGGTGAGGCGCGCCTGCCCGCGCAGCGTTTTGATGACGCCGGAAAGGCGGTTGGTAAGGTTGTCTAGCATGGGAATGAAACGTTCCTGTTGGGCTGTTGGTAGGTATTCGTACAGATGGTGTAGAATTCGCCAAGTCTAAAACATCCTGACAAAAAATGTCCAACGTTCTCCCCGCATTGATCGCTTTTGCCGCCTATGGCGTGCTGGCTGCCTACTTTTGGCGGGCGCAGGGGCGCGGCGAAGGGGATGTGGTGAGCCGTGGCGCGATAGGGCATCTGGTGCTGGTTCCGCTGGTTCTGCACGGCTATCTGCTCGCGCAGGGCGTGTTTGCCAATGGCGGGTTCAACCTGAGCATGACCAATGCGCTGTCGCTGATCGTCTGGCTGACGCTGCTGGTGTATTCAGTGGCGCGTTTTTTCTATCCCATCGGCGGGCTGCAGGCGCTGGTGCTGCCCCTGGCGGCAGTGGCCGTGTTGCTGCCGGAACTTTTCCCATCAGCTCACCAACTGGCAAATACCAGCCTGTTTGCCTTCAAGGCGCATATCGCCGCCGCGATGCTGGCCTACAGCCTGTTCACCATCGCCATGCTGCATGCGGTGCTGATCTCGCAGGTGGAAAATCGCCTGCATCACGCGAACTTGCCGCGCGTACTGCAAAGCTTGCCGCCGCTGTTGACCATGGAAACCCTGCTGTTCCGCATGATCGGTATCGGCTTCGTGCTGCTGACGCTGACGCTGGCGTCCGGCATGGTGTTTTCCGAGGAGATATTCGGCAAGGCGTGGCAGTTCAACCACAAGGCGCTGTTCGGCTTTATTTCCTGGGGGGTATTTGCCGTGCTGTTGTGGGGGCATCATTTTTACGGCTGGCGCGGGCGTACTGCGGTGCGCTGGACGGTGAGCGGTTTCGTGTTCTTGCTGCTGGCTTACCTAGGCAGCAAATTTGTCCTGGAAGTCATACTGCACCGCTGACCCGTTGATTTTGGGTGCGATTCAAACTGATGTGTGGAACAGGTAGCCCGGATGAAACGCAGTGCAATCCGGGAATACAGTGCTCCGTTCCTTCCCGGATTCCGTTGCACTCCATCCGGGCTACAACTACTGCTGCACAGATAAAATCCGGATTTGCGGGCATCCGCCAAAATTTCTTCCGCGCCTTGCCTATTGGGCGAACCCTGAATTTTATAAGTTATCGAATCCGTTGATTTTATCCGGGTTGCAAGAAGTACCCCAATGTCGTAGAATTCGCGCCCTTTTGCCGAGCTAACAATTTAAACAGTCTCTAACAACTTAACAGGTTTTATATGGTCATTATTCGTCTTTCCCGTGGCGGTTCCAAGAACCGTCCGTTTTTCAATGTAGTGGTGGCCGATTCGCGCAACCGCCGCGATGGTCGCTTCATCGAGCGCATCGGCTTCTACAATCCGCTGGTGGCGGAAGGTCAGGAAGCGTTACGTTTGCAACTCGAGCGTGTGAGCCACTGGCAAAGCAAGGGCGCGCAATTGAGCGACGCCGTCGCCAAGCTGGTCAAGCGCGCTGGCGCCACTGCAACTGTCCAAGCCTGACGAAGCAGGCTCCATGGTCATCATGGGGCGTATCGCAGCCGCGCACGGCATTTGCGGTTGGGTAAAAATCCAGCCGTTCACCGAACATCTCGATAGCCTGCTGGATTATCGGACATGGTGGATAGGCCATGAGCAAGGCCCGTGGCGCGAGGTGAAAGTCGAGCGGTGCGAGGCGCATAGCAAGACATTGGCCGCGCAATTGCCGGATTGCCCCGACCGCACCGCCGCCGAGAAACTCAAAGGCTTGCTGGTTGCGGTGCCGCGCAGCAGTTTGCCGGAACAGGGCGAAGGCGAATACTACTGGTCTGATCTGATCGGGCTGGCGGTGATAAACGAAGCCGGCGCACCGTTGGGAACGGTAACAAACCTGCTGGAAACCGGTGCGAACGAAGTGTTGAGCGTGCAGGGCGACGGCGGCGAAATCCTGATTCCGTTTGTGGCTTCGGCCATCAAGCAGGTGGACTTGAAAAACAGGACGATCCATGTGGATTGGTCGGCGGATTACCTGAGATGATATTCGATGTCATCACGTTATTTCCGCAGATGTTCGATGCGCTGACGCAATACGGCATCACGCGGCGCGCGGCAGAACAGGGAAATTATGAATTAAAGACGTGGAATCCGCGGGATTTCACGACGGACAACTACCGCACCATCGACGACCGCCCCTACGGCGGCGGCCCCGGAATGGTGATGCTGGGAGAACCGCTGGCAGGCGCGATCGACGCAGCCAGACAGCGGCAGGCGGCAAGCGGCGCGAACAAGAGCCGCGTGGTGTATATGTCGCCGCAAGGCCGGTTACTGACCCATGCGGTGGTCAAGGAACTGCTGGCGCAGCCGGAGGAAGGGCTGATCCTGCTGGCGGGGCGTTATGAAGGCATTGATGAACGCCTGCTGCGCCAGTATGTGGATGATGAGATTTCCATCGGCGATTATGTGTTGTCCGGTGGCGAGTTGGCGGCGATGGTGCTGATCGACAGTCTGGTGCGGCAACTGCCCGGTGTGCTGGGCGATGCCGAGTCGGCGGAACAGGATTCGTTCGTGCAGGGCTTGCTGGATTGTCCGCACTACACCCGCCCGGAAATGTTTACCAACTCGAAATTTTTTAATGGTGAAGCCGTGCCCCCGGTGCTGCTGTCCGGCAATCACGCGGATATACAGCGCTGGCGGCTTCAGCAGTCGTTGGGCAGGACGTGGTTGCGCAGGCCGGATTTATTGGCGAAGCGCGATTTGACAAAAGAGGAGTCTCGGCTTCTGGCATCGTTTCAGAAGGAACAAGGCTTACAAAAAAAGGAGCAGTAAAGTGAACTTGATCGAAACATTGGAAAAAGAAGAAATCGCCCGTCTGGGCAAAACCGTCCCGGCTTTCGCACCCGGCGACACCGTGATCGTCAACGTGAACGTGGTCGAAGGCGAACGCAAGCGCGTGCAGGCTTTCGAAGGCGTCGTGATCGCCAAGCGCAATCGCGGCCTGAATTCCTCCTTCATCGTGCGCAAGATTTCCGCCGGCGAAGGCGTGGAACGCACCTTCCAGACTTACTCGCCGATCATTGCCGGCATCGAAGTGAAGCGCCGCGGCTCGGTGCGCCGCGCCAAGCTCTACTTCCTGCGCGACCGCTCCGGCAAGTCGGCGCGCATCAAGGAAAAGCTCACCGCAAGGTGAGCTTTCAGTGAAGGCTAATGCCTGCGCTAGCAGGCGTTATGCTGGAACTAAAAACTGACCGCGCGCGCTTAGTTGCAGGCAGGCTTTTCGGCATCACAAAAACGGGAGTATGGCTCCCGTTTTTGTTGCATGAAGTTGAGATTGAAAACCTGTTGGGTGATGAGGCTGCCACCGTGTAATCTGCGGATTCAACCGCCGTTTCCAGGGTAAACGTCGGTTAGCCGCCGTTAAGGAAGGAGCGTTTCCGCCGACTGCACAGGCAACCATGAAGCGATGGTGGAGCAGATTGGTGCCAAATCTATACATAGCGACATAAATCTACTGCGCGATTCGGGGGCGGGGTCGGGCAGTGCTCGCGATCCTCACATACTGCTGTGTATGCTCCGGTCGCTGCGCGCTGGCCTCCCCCACCCCCCAACCGCTCGCTACGATTTCTGTCGCTATGTATATTTATTTCACCTCCATCATCCCCTTCAATTCACAGATGATGGTGGTGAGCTTGTCCTGGATATCAAACTCGCTGGTCTCGGCATACATGATTTTCTCTATGCCATTCCTGACGATGTCGATCAGGAATTTTTCGTGTGCTTCGGTCGGCGCGACTTTTATGATGGCTTTCTCTATTTGGTCGATCAAGGCGGAGAACGCTAATTTTGTCGCTACCTGGCTTTGGCGTTGGGCGGAGTCGATTGCCTTCAGTGTTTCGGTGATGCTCTCGACTGCGCGTTCGATGGCCTTGCCGCGCTGCCTGGATTCGTTTACCGCCTTGATTCCGAGAATCCGTGCTTCCGCGCCATCTACCAGCATCGCCAGATGGTCGCGCAGACGGCCGCAACGGTCGGCGTCTTCCAGCGGCATGTCATGCACCAGCAACGAAACGCCGGGATAGGTGATGCACAGCCTGGACTGGAACTGGGTAATGCGCTCCATTTTCGCCATGTGGTTGATGATAGATATCTCGAGGGGGCTCGCGCTGTCCTGATTATTGCGGGTCAGCGTTTCCTCGGGGGTTCTGATCTGGACGGCGCCTTTCAGGCCGTAAAGGGCAATGCCTTGCAGCACCGCGTCGATCAGAGCCTTGCTATCGTTGCAGACATTGAATTTCTTCAGGGTTTCGAGCAGCGCCCCCATTTCGCTTATGCTGGTCATGGCGGTCATGGCGGTACTGGCGGCGTAGTCAGCCATCTGCTTGAGGGCGCCGCGTTCCGATACCGCCTTGAGCAACTGCGCCACTTTGGCTTCTAGTTCCTGCGGATCAAATGGCTTGACGATGTAGTCTTCGCCGCCGGCTTCGTAGCCCTTGAGGCGATCCTCGATCTTGTCGTGGGCGGACACGAATATGACCGGAACATCCGCCACCGCATCCGTTTTCTTCAGGCGACGGCAGGTTTCATAACCATCCATGCCGGGCATTTCCACATCGAGGATGATTGCGTCCGGACGCTCGCCTTGCACCAGCATCAAAGCGTCCGCTCCATTTTCGGCCGGGATGATGCGGTAGTTTTTATTCAATGCTTCCGCATACATTTCATGCATGAAGTCGTCGTCATCCACTACGAGAATATCTGGCTTCTTATCACTCATTTATTTTCCTTTCGGTCGATCTTTGCGTATTGGAACCGGCAAAACTTGCCGGTTCAGGTATGCCCGGTTTCTATTTGCTCCCTGATCCGTTCCAGCAACGGGCGCAGTCGGCCTGCAATGTCCTGCGCCTGCGCCATGTTTTTGTCATCCTTGCACTGCTCCAGCGCGTGGCACAGGTCGGCAAACCCCAGCGCGCCGACTGTCCTCGACGAAGACTTGAGGCGGTGCCCCGATGCCGCCAGCGCCGCCATGTCTTTTCGTTCCAGCGCCGCCCCGATTTCAGCCAGACCCTTTTGGGCTGATTCCAGGAACTTCAGGGAAAACTTGCGCAGTTTTGCCGGGTCATTCCCGACGCTCCTGGCGAGTACAGCCAGGTCGATAATCTGCGGGTCGCCTGACGGTACTCCGGCAGTTGGCACCCCTGTAATTGGCGCATCGTGCGGCGGCGGGGGCGATGCGGCTTCATTTATGGCACCCCTCTTATGGGGGCGCACCGGCATCCATTTCGCCAGTATGGCATAAAGATGCTTCGGCTCGAACGGCTTTGAAATAAAATCGTCCATTCCGGCGGCAAGACACTTTTCGCGGTCTTCCTTGCTGGCGTTGGCGGTCATGGCGATTATTTTTTTCCCCGGCAGCGCGGGGTTGGCGCGAATCCGCCGCGTGGTTTCGATCCCGTCCATCTCGGGCATCTGCATGTCCATCAGGATACAATCGAAATATTCTTGGCCCAATAGTTCCAGCGCTTCATAGCCGTTGTGGGCGACGCATACCGTGGCTCCGGCCCCTTCCAGTATTTCCACCGCCACCTGCTGGTTGAACGTATTGTCTTCGGCCAGAAGAATGCGGGCGCCGTCGATTGATCCCGTGCCGGCAGGCGGCGTCAGTTGTTGCCCCAGCGCCGTTTTTGCTTCCGGGAAGGTATCGGGCAGCGCCTGTTTGATGGCGTCGAGCAATATGGATGGCATAAGCGGCTTGGAAAATACACCCATCACGCCGGCGTTATCCGCATCTTTTTGCGTCCATTCGGTACCGTAAGCAGTCATCATTATCTTGGCGGGGGGGCGTGCCAGCTCAAGGCCGTCCAAATGGTGCGAAGTCTCGATTCCATTCATGCCCGGCATGCGCCAGTCAATGATAACGAGATCGTACGGGTCTCCTTCCCTGCCGGCTGCAGCCGCCATGGACAGCCCCTGTTCGCCGGATTCGGCATCGTCGGCGCGCAACCCCATGTTGCCCAGCATTTCGGTAATGATCTGGCGGGCATAGGGATGGTCGTCTATTACCAGTATCCGGAGTTTGCGGAGGTCCGGCAAGGATAACGCCGGTTCAGCGGCGCCGGCCACGCACTTGCCAAGCCTGGCGGTGCACCAGAAGGTGCTGCCCTTGCCGGGTTCGCTTTCCACTCCGACCGATCCGCCCATCAGCTCCGCCAACTGCTTGCTGATGGAAAGCCCCAGGCCGGTGCCGCCATACTTGCGGGTGATGGAAGTATCGGCCTGCTGGAAGGTTTGAAACAGCTTGGCCTTCACTTCTTCATTCATGCCGATGCCGGTGTCCTGCACTTCGAAGCGCACCAGCATACCGCCCCCGGTTTTTTCCACCTCCCTGGCGCGGATGATAATCTCGCCCTGCCGGGTAAACTTGACGGCGTTGCCGACATAGTTGATCAGAATCTGGCTTAATCGCAAGGGGTCGCCGCGCAGAAAGGGCGGCAGGGTGAGGGAAATGTCGAAGATGAACTCGATCCCTTTTTCTGCGGCTTTTTCGGCGAGCAGGTTGGAGACATTGTGCAGCATTTGCTTGAGCTCGAAATCGACCGACTCGATTTCAAGTTTGCCCGCCTCGATTTTGGAGAAATCCAGAATATCGTTGACGACCCCTATCAGGTGTTTGCTGGATTGGTATATCTTGTCCAGATAATCCTTTTGCTTCGGGTTGAGGCTGGTCTTGAGCGCCAGGTGGGTCATGCCGATGATGCCGTTTATCGGGGTGCGGATTTCATGGCTCATGTTGGAAAGAAAGTCGCTCTTGGCGCGGTTGGCGGCCTCCGCAGCCTCCATGGATTTCTGGAGCTCCCAGTCCATCTGGACGCGCTCGTTGATTTCAATTTCCAGCGCGGCGGTGCGTTCCTTGACCATCTCCTCGAGGCGGTCGCGGTATTCCATGAGTGATTTTTCGGACTGTTTGCGCTCCGTGATGTCGCTGAATATGGCGACATACCCGGTCGTTACTCCCTTTTCGTTTTTGACGGCGGTGATGGTCAGCCACTCCGGGTAAATCTGTCCATTCTTGCGCTTGTTCCATATCTCGCCCGTCCACGAACCGTGGTCCAGCAACTGCTGCCACATCTTCTCGTAAAAGGCTTTATCCTGGCGGCCAGAACTCCGGATGCGCGGATTTTTGCCCAGCACCTCTTCCTGGGTATATCCGGTGATGTCGTGGAATGCCTGGTTGACGCGGATGATATTGGCAAGCGCATCGGTAATCACAATGCCTTCATGTGTCTCGAAAGTTGCTGCCGCGATACGCAACTGCTCTTCCGCAAAATATTGTTCGGTAATATCCTGCACCGTACCCATCGAGCGCTGCGGTACGCCATCGGAATCGTAAAAGAAATTGCCGTGCTCGTTGACCCATTTCACCCGGCCATTGGAAAGCAGCAGGCGATGCTTGATGCCGAAAGGTTCGCGCGCCCGGATGCATGCCAGGTATGCGCCGTCGACCATCTCCCTGTCATCCGGATGAACGGTCAGAATGAATGCCTCGTAAGAAATCTCCATGTGTGCGGGATCGATTTCCAGTATGCGGAAAACTTCCTCCGAACAGGTGAAAGCGCCCGTCATCAAATTGCGCTCCCAACTGCCTACATGCGCCAATTGCTGGGCCTCGTTGAGCGTCTTTTCCGATTGCAAAAGCCGGTTGGTCATGAAGTTGAACGAGGCGGCCAATTCCCTGATTTCATCGCTTCCCGCCACCTCTGCCTGGGCCTTGTAGTCGCCGCCCGCGATGGCTTTTGTCACATTCGTGAGCTTGGCTATCGGCTTCACGAGAGCCCTGGACAGATAGACGATCGCGAAGACGAGGGTCAGACAAAGCAGGAGTATGGCAACAATCAAACGCTGCTCCAGGGAGTGCAGCGGGGCGAAGATTTCACCCTGGGTGATGTGGGCCATGATGCAAGCCGAACCGAATTCCGGAGCAAAGCGGACGCCGTGAATGACCTCCACGCCCCGGTAATCCAGGTCGAGCCCTTCATGCGGTTGCCCGCTCAGGCAAACCTGCAAGGGATGCGCGGAAATGGGGAGTGTGCGCCCTTGCACGGAAGCGTATTTGGGGGCGGTGACGAAATAGCCTTCCCCGTCCGTAAGAAATATCTCGCCCGTGCGCCCGAGGGAAATCGGGGGCGGGTTAAAAAGGGGGGCAAGCACCGATGACGGGTAGGTAACCGACAGCCGGAGCCCGGTCGATTTTTCCGCCACCGAAACAAAAAACGAGCGGTTGCCATCGTGCCCGGCGCCGGAAAATTTTGCCAGTTGCCCTGTTTGAAAGATGATGCTTTCCCCGCCCTTGACTGCGGAATCGCCGACAGTCAGGCCGTCGCCGCCCGCTTCCCGGCGGATGTGCGCGCCTACGGCCCCTTCAGCGGCCAAGTATGCGCTGATTAACCCGGAAGAGCAAAGGCGGTTTTGCCCGGCAGGGCTGTCGCCGCATTGCTTGCTCAAGTCGGAAAGAAAATGTTTCGCTTTGGCGTTGGATTGGGCCAGCATGATGCTTAACTGATCCCGCTTGGCTTCAGCAACGTGGCCTATATCCGTAATGTGTTCCGAGACGATGTAATCGGACATCAGATTATGAGCCAGCAAGCCAATTGCAATGATCGGCAAAATGACCATCAGAAACAGCGCAATGGTGAGGCGGGTATTAAGCGAGTTGAACCTGGTTTTCATTGTCCTTGACTCGTTCTTTACGGATAATTGAGCGGGAGGTCAAACCCGCAACCTGCTGCAAATAATGGGTGGTCAGCCGTCGCCCCGGCTTGGCAGGTCAATGTTATCGGAGACGTTTTAAGCCATAAAGAGAAGAGGCAACGGCTGGAAGAGATATTAGCGCAGGCAAAGAATCGTTGCCAGAAATCTTGAGGTTCGGAACGAGCCGGCGAAGCCAACGGAACCAAAACCCGGCCACGGCCGAGTGAACCCGTAATCTCCACCTCGCCTGAAGAGTGCCGGAACAATAGATGCTGTGCAAACGGATTTTATCAGAGACGGCGGTGATTCCCCGTAATCAAAGCCCGAATATATGGCTGCATATTTTACCCGTCTTATGTTCAAAACCGGATGCAAAGCTGTTGCAGTTCTGCGCGCATCCATATGCAATGCGGGATTATTGCTTATGGCGCGTGTATTATTGCGGCTCATGTTGGGAATATTGCATGGACTATCAGGCAAAATTAAAAGTGCCGTTCGGCGTGCTCGGCATCCGCTGCACCGAGAATGTGTTGACCGGCATCGACTTCCTGCCAGCGGATGAAAAACCGCAGTGCGCGGCCAGTGCGTTCGCGAAAGTCGTGTGCGAACAATTGCTGCATTATCTGGAAAACCCGGACGCGCAATTTTCCGTGCCGCTCGAATTGAACGGCACCGCGCACCGGAAAAAAGTCTGGCAGGCCATGCTGGACATCCCGCGCGGAAAGACGCGCAGCTATGGCGAGATTGCCGCCGAACTGAAATCCTGCGCGCAGGCCGTCGGCCAGGCATGCGGCGCGAATCCCATCCCCATCATCATTCCCTGCCATCGCGTGGTCGGCAAGGCCGGCCTCGGCGGCTTTGCGCATCACACGAGCGGCGCCCATCTGGACATCAAACGCTGGCTGCTGGCGCATGAGGGGGTGCTGTGAGCAAAAAACCACAATTCAAGCCACAGAGCTCACAGAGTGCACAGAGAAATCGCGGTATTCATTGCTTTATTGCGCAGTGCTTGCCGATAAAGGCATCTGCACTCGACGCCCCATTTGTTTTCTCTGTGATCTCTGTGAGCTCTGATATAACTACTAGCCATTCGACTAAGCTGGCAAAAAACGCCAGCCAAGTCGCTGGTTATGTGGCTAACTGCTTTTCCCGGAATGACTAACACCGACCTGCTCGACGAGTTCTGCGACAACCTGTGGCTGGAGGACGGCCTGTCGCGCAACACGCTGGACAGCTACCGGCGCGACCTCGCCAAGTTCGCCGCGTGGCTGGAGAAGCAGCGCGGCCTGCCCATCCTGCAAACCACGCACGCCGACATACAGGGCTATCTAGCCCATCTGGTCACCGCGCAGAAGGCCAAGCCGAGCAGCACCGGGCGCAACATCTCCAGCCTCAAGCGGCTGTTCCGCTACC
Source organism: uncultured beta proteobacterium (assembly GCA_963828205.1). GTDB lineage: Bacteria > Pseudomonadota > Gammaproteobacteria > Burkholderiales > Gallionellaceae > Gallionella. Next base: position 178,029 of record CAWHDU010000003.1, on the reverse strand, counting down.
TGTTGCGGCAAGGCAAGATTTCCACCGACCCGACGTTGCAGATCGACACGCCCAAGCTGCCGCGCAGCCTGCCCAAGAGTTTGACGGAATCCGATGTCGAGCAACTGCTCGACGCGCCGGACACGCAGACGCCGCTTGGCCTGCGCGACCGCACCATGTTCGAAGTGCTGTACGCCACCGGCCTGCGCGTCTCGGAACTGGTGACGCTGCGCGTCGCGCAGGTGAGCATGGACATGGGCGTGGCGCGCGTGATGGGCAAGGGCAGCAAGGAACGCCTGGTGCCTTTGGGTGAGGAGGCGCTGGACTGGCTGCGCCGCTACCTCGCGGACGGGCGCGGCGTGCTGCTGGGCAAGCAGGTCAGCGATGCGCTATTCGTCACCGCCAGAGGCGAGGGCATGACGCGCCAGATGTTTTGGTATCTGATCAAGAAACACGCCAGAACCTGCGGCTTGAGCAAACCGATGTCGCCGCACACTCTGCGCCACGCCTTCGCCACCCACCTGCTCAACCACGGCGCAGACTTGCGCGTGGTACAGATGTTATTGGGCCATGCGGATATTTCCACGACGCAGATTTATACGCATGTGGCGCGGGAGCGGTTGAAGCAGTTGCATGCGAAGCATCATCCGAGGGGGTAGTGTCGCAGTATCTCTTTTTGAGATATAATTATCTATAAGGTGCCTCTAGAAATTCAGAGTTCGCCCAAATGCAAGGCGCGGAAAAAATTTCGCCGCGCCGCATATGTATGATATGTAAGCAAGAAATTTTTTCCGCAACGCAGCAGTTGGGATGAAATCTGGATTTTTAGAGGTGCCCTATATGCACATCATCACCCATCGCCGGGTTGTGGCGGCACAAAAAACGTATCCTCAATGTGCCAGTGCATTGGATCAGTGGTATCGCCTTTGCAAAAAAGCCGAGTGGCACAATTTTGCAGAATTGCGAATGCTCTTTCCCGGTACCGATAAGGTGGGTAACGTATTTGTGTTCGACATCGGAGGAAACAAACTCCGCCTGATTGCCGCGATTCACTTCAACACGGGGCGAGTGTTTATCCGGGCGGTATTGGCGCACAAGGAATATGACCGAGGAGGCTGGAAATGAACGCACGGCTTAAAACAGCAATACAGCACTGGAGCTATGTCGCGCCACTGTTGCAACCGGCGCGCAATGCAAAGGAATATGCCGCTCTGGTCGAAGCACTCGATGCGGCGCTCGATGCGGGCGGTGCAAACGAAAACCACCCGCTCGCCCGGCTGGCAGAGTATCTGGGCGAGCTGATTGCCGAATATGAAGCCAAAGACAAGATGCCGCCAAGGGCGACAGGTGCCGAAGTGTTGCGTTACCTGATGCAGCGCGATAACTTGCGCCAGATTGATTTGCCCGAGCTGGGCAGCCAGGGCGTCGTGTCAGAATTGCTGTCCGGGCGACGCGATTTCAATGCTCGCCAAGCCAAGGCGTTGGCAGCAAGATTTGGGGTTTCGGCGGCGATGTTTTTGTAACCAGCGGCTTGGTTAACGTCGTTTGCTGGATTAACCGATTAGCTATGCATAGCCAATCGTAAAATGCTGCGCCAGACCTGATTCCGGCATGGGTTGAGAGTATGATTGCGGCTTGGCAGTAGACCACTTGCGGCGGAGAATTGACGATGCCGGTTATTTTGCGCTACAAAGGCTACAAGATTTTCTTCTTTTCCAACGAAGGCGATCCGAGAGAGCCGCTGCATGTGCATGTCAGAAAAACTGACGCAAGCGCAAAGTTCTGGGTTTTGCCGCAAGTCGGCGTAGCGGAAAGTTATGGGCTTAACAGTCAGGAATTAAGCGAGCTTGCGGAACTGATTAGCGACAACCAGCAATTGATAGAAAGGACATGGCATGAGTTCTTTAGCTAAAGCGGTAAGTTTTGATGCCAGCACGATGTGGGTGGATTTTACCGATGGGCGCAGGCTGGGCGTCCCGATGGCCTATTTTCCGCGCCTGCTGAAGGCACAGCCGGAACAGCGCCTGCGCTATGAAATCAGCGGCGGCGGCAGCGGTCTGCACTGGGAAGAGTTGGACGAAGACATCAACGTCGAAAATTTGTTGCTGGGTATTGGCGACAGAACCAAAAACCATCTGCTGGCGGCATGAGCAGGCGTAGGGTGCATGGAATGCACCCTACGCCTGCTTGAATGGGTTAAAGGCAACGGACTCACACAAATTGCATACCTGTTTACTAATCACACCACTTGGGGGTACAAAGATGGCATCAATACCAAAAAAAGTAGCAGAGCGCCTTGCAACCGGCATCAAGAGGTTTCAACCTATTCTCGCAGCGGCTAAAGCACGTGATGTAGGTGAAGCAGATACGGTAACAATCATCAAGGATATGCTGTCCGATGTGTTCGGATACGACAAATACTCGGAACTAACATCTGAGTTTGCTATTCGAGGAACATATTGCGATCTTGCAACCAAAATAGATGGAGTATTGCAGACCCTGATCGAAGTCAAAGCCATTGGATTGGACTTGAAGGAGCAGCATGTAAAACAGGCCATTGATTACGCTGCAAACCAAGGTGTTGATTGGGTCATTCTTTCCAATGGCATGTGCTGGCGTGTCTATCACATAACATTCTCAAAACCCATCGATCAAGAGCTTGTGGTCAACATTGACTTCTCTACTCTTAATCCACGCCTAGAGAGCGATTTGGAGCTTCTGTACTTATGGTGCAAGGGGGGGTGGCAACGATCAGTTCTCGGCGAGTACCACACTCAGAAACAAGCATTATCAAGATTCTTTGTTGGAGCAATGCTCCAGACCGAACCTGTTCTTGAAGTAATCCGCCGCGAACTCCGTCGCATTTCCCCTGATGTACGAATCGATATTGACCAAATCAAAGATGTCCTTTTGAATGAAGTTATAAAGCGCGAAGTGATTGAAGGTGAGAAGGCTGACGAGGCTCGAAAAAAGATTGCACGAGCCGTATCAAAAGCACTTCGCACGGCATCTGCGCGTACAGCTTCAAAGGAAACAGTATCGGAGAATGCACCCAATCAAGAAGGAACTGAATCAAAGCCCACATAGATGGGTTGGGCAACGCGAAACTCATCGGTCTTTTTGATTGGTTTTAGGTTTTGGATTCTCAACCCCTGAGCAACGCAGGGAACCGCGCAGCGGCGGCAAACCGGGGGCGCCTTCTTTGGGTTACCTTTCTTGGCAAGACAAGAAAGGTAACTAGCTGCCGGGCTACCCCCGGCGGTGTTGATCTTGGTTTTGCATTTGATGTTGGGTTACGCGAAAAAGCCGCTAACCCAACCTACGTGCTACTTCACCTGCCCCCTCTCAATACAAACCCCCACCATCTTGCAATTCCGGATCGCCTGCAGCTTGGCGACGCTAACCTTGACCCACGGGGCGTTGAAATCCTTGAGGATAATTTGCGCGATGTGTTCGGCCAGGGATTCCAGCAACGAGAAATGCCCGTCGCTCAGCATGGTCTGGAGGTGTTGCGCGACTTCCGCGTAATCCAGCGCGTCCTTAAATAAAACGGGTCTAAATAAAACGGGTCAGCATCGCATTTGATTTCAAGGCATAGTGGGCGTAGCCCACCATGCTTTGCGAGTTTTGGGATTTTGAATTTCATCCCCTGTGCGCCGCCGAGTAGCGCAGGCTGGTCAGGGGATTTCGGCGAGGACTGTCTGAGCGCGTAGCGCGAGTTCCGCAGCCGCCTGACCAGTCGAGCAACGCAGGGAACCGCGCAGCGGCGGCAAACCGGGGTCGCCTTCTTTTTGGTTACTTTTTCTTTGGCGAAGCAAGAAAAAGTGACTAGCTGCCGGGCTACCCCCGGCGGTTTTGTTTTTGATGTCGGGTTACGCGAAAAAGCCGCTAACCCAACCTACGTGCTACTCCCAGCTACTTCACCTGCCCCCTCTCAATACAAACCCCCACCATCCTGCAATTCCGTATCGCCTGCAACTTGGCGACGCTGACCTTGACCCACGGTGCGTTGAAGTCCTTGAGGATAATTTGCGCGATATGCTCGGCCAGCGTTTCCAGCAGCGAAAAATGCCCATCGCTCAGCACCGTCTGGAGGTGTTGCGCGACTTCCGCGTAGTCCAGCGCGTCCTTGATGTCGTCGGTCTGGCAGGCGCGGCTGCTGGGCAGGGCGATGTCGAGGTCGATTTGCAGGGTTTGGGGCGCGCGCTTTTCCCATTCGTAGATGCCGATCAGGGTTTCGACCTTGAGTTCGCGCAGAAAGATGATGTCCATGTGGTGTCGGGTTGGTTATTGTGCGTATCCGAGAGTTAAAAAAACCGTCATTCCCGCGAAGGCGGGAATCCAGCAATTTAATCAACTGGATTCCCGCCTTCGCGGGAATGACGAATCCGTGGTTTTCGGAAGTCCTCTCAAGTAGAATCCGCCGTTCGTATTTTAAGGTATTTCAGATGCCCCCCATGATTTTTGTAGTTGCCGCCTATCTGTTGGGCTCCGTTTCGTTCGCGATGCTGATGAGCAGGGCGTTCGGCCTGCCCGATCCGCGCAGTTACGGTTCCGGCAACCCCGGCGCGACCAATGTGCTGCGCAGCGGCAGGAAGGCGGCGGCGGTGCTGACGCTGTTCGGCGATGCGGCGAAGGGCTGGGTGGCGGTGTTTGTGGCGATGCGCTTCGCTTCGCTCGACAAGCAGGGGGCGCTGCTGATTGCGGCGGTGGCGCTGGCGGTTTTTCTCGGGCACCTGTTTCCGGTGTTCCTGCGCTTCAAGGGCGGCAAGGGGGTGGCGACGGCGCTGGGCGTGCTGCTGGCGCTGAATGCCTGGCTGGGAGCGGGGGCGCTGGTGACCTGGCTGGCGGTGGCGCTGTTGTTCCGCTTCTCGTCGCTGGCCGCGCTGACCGCCGCCGCTGGCGCGCCGATCTATGCGCTGATGCTGGGCTTGCCGGATGAGTGGGTGCTTGCATCCGGCGTCATGTCATTGCTGTTGTTCTGGCGCCACAAGAAAAACATCCGCAATCTGCTGGCGGGGACCGAGGCGCGCATCGGCGAATCTACGGCTTCGGATAAAACAGCACCAGGCGATAACCGGTCGGCCTGAGGTCGGTGATGCCGAGGTAAAGCTTGATGCTGAGTTCGCGGTTGGGTAGCAGGCCGGCCGGTTCGCTTTCCTGCGGCGGCAAATAATCCTTTGGCTTGAAGATGCGGCGTGCCAGCGGCTTGTCCTGGGTGTCGTTGAGCGTGAGTTCCAGATTGGGAAAGGCTTGCGCATAAGGCGCGCGGTTGCGCAGCAGGGCGTTCAGGGTGATCTGGTTCTCGTGCGCGGCGTCGGCTTCGAGGTCCGAGGATTCGATGCTCATCAGGCCGGTTTTTTGCGGCAGCGGTACGCTGCATCCCAGTAGTCGGCAATAGCCGTTCAATGAGGGCTTCAGGCCGGGCAGGTGCGCGGCCAGGTCGACGCGGAAGAAGTAGGCGGCTTGCGCGAGCACCAGCAGCGACAACAGGGATGCGGCGGCCGCCCAGGGCCATTTGCGATATTCGGGCGGGAGGTCGGCTTCATCCTCTTCCTGCACGATGGCGACCTGCTCGGCCAGCGTCAGCGCGACAGGTTTGTCGGCAACGGATGGTTCCTTGGTTTTGGGTTCAACCGGCACTTGCGGTTCGACGGCAGCGGCGGCAGGCTGGGTATAGTCCAGCGGACCGTCTGATGGGGTTTGCGGCGGTCTGGTTTCTGCGGCCGGAGCCGCTTCGTCCGGGTTTTTTTCAGGGGTTTTTCCAATCGATACGGTTTTCTCGACGGCCTGCGAAGCTTCCGCGGCTGGCTGGCCGGCGGGCAATTCTTTGGCTGCCGCGCCTTGATCATTCAGCATCGGCAATTCAAGCTGCGGATTGGGCTGGTCTGGGATGAAGCTGGGGCGGGCGTTGAAGGCCTGCAGGCAATGCCCGCAGCGCACCATGCCCTGATGCGCTTCCAGCTGCTCCGCGGCGATCTTGAAGCGCGTGTTGCAGTATGTGCAGAGGGTCGTTCCGTTCATTTTAGCGCTGCCATTTGTTTTATCGTTTGGTTCCGGACAGGCATGCCCAGCCCTCCTCGAAAACCGGGGTGTCCAGGTCGAACCATTGCCGGTAGATATTCATCACGTCTTGCGCCTGTTCCTCGAGTATGCCGGACAGCACGATCTTTCCGCCTTGCCGCGTTGCATTCGCCAGCAGCGGCGCGAGCATGCGCAGCGGGTTGGTCAGAATGTTCGCCGCCACCACATCGTAGCCGCCTGGCGGCGCTTCGTCCGGTAAATAGAAGCGCGCATTTTCCACCCGGTTCGCGGCGGCATTGTCGCGGCTGGCGGTCACCGCCTGCGAGTCTACATCAACCCCGGTGGCGCGTGCAGCCCCCAGCTTGAGCGCGGCGATGGCGAGGATGCCGGAACCGCAGCCGTAATCCAGCACCGATTCGCCGCCCTTGATGTTGCCGTCCAGCCAGCGCAGGCACAGCCGCGTGGTGGGGTGGCTGCCGGTGCCGAACGCCAAGCCGGGGTCGAGTACGATGTTGATCGCATCCGGGTCGCTCGGGGTATGCCAGGTCGGCACGATCCACAGGCGCTGCGAAATGCGGATCGGCTCGAACTGCGCTTGGGTGAGGCGCACCCAGTCGTTGTCGGCCAGCGTTTCGATGCGGTGTTCGGGGAGGTATTCCAGGCCGATGCTGCCGGCTGCTGCGCGCAGGATGGCCGGCACGTCGCGGTCGTCGTCGAACAGGGCGCTGATGCGGTTGTGCTGCCACACTGGGAGGGGCGGTTGAGACACGTTACTGGCAAAGCCAGCCGTTTGCGGGAGCAACCGCCTAGCCGCCCCTCCCGCACCAGATGGCTCTGCCGCACCGTGTCGGGGCGGCTGCTCGCCGGGTTCGCCGAAGATCGCCTGTTCGTCCGGCGTGTCCGCATCGGCATCCAGCAAATCCACCGACAGCGCGCCGAGCTCCAGTAGCGCTTCGCTCAGTGCCTCGGCATGTTCCGCGTCGGTGTCAACGGCGAGAGTCAGCCAGGGCATTATTTACTTTTGGTACGTTCGGCGATCCGCTCTTCCAGGTAATGAATGCTGGTGGCGCCGCGCAGGAAGGCGGCATCCTGCAGCAGTTCGCGATGCAGTGCGATGTTGGTTTCGATGCCTTCCACCCACATCTCGGATAACGCGGTGCGCATCCGTGCCATGGCCTGGTCGCGCGTGTCGCCATAGGCGATGATCTTGCCGATCATCGAGTCGTAATGCGGCGGCACGAAATAGTTGTTGTAGGCATGCGAATCGACGCGGATGCCGGGGCCGCCCGGGGCGTGCCAAGAGGTGATGCGCCCCGGCGAAGGGGTGAATTTGTAGGGGTGCTCCGCGTTGATGCGGCATTCGATGGCATGTCCCCTGAACTGGATGTCGCGCTGTTTGAACGGTAATTTCTCGCCCGCTGCGATGCGGATCTGCTGCTGCACGATGTCGATGCCGGTAATCATCTCGGTGACGGGATGCTCCACCTGTACGCGGGTGTTCATTTCGATGAAGAAAAATTCATCGTTCTCGTACAGGAATTCGAAGGTTCCCGCGCCGCGGTAGCCGATCTTGCGGCATGCTTCTGCGCAGCGCTCGCCGATCTTGTTGCGCAGGCGCAGGTTGAGCGACGGGGCGGGCGCCTCCTCGATGATCTTCTGATGGCGGCGCTGCATCGAGCAGTCGCGCTCGCCCAGATAGACCGCGTTGCCGTGCTGGTCGGCCAGTATCTGGAATTCGATGTGGCGCGGATTCTCCAGGAATTTTTCCATGTACACCATCGGGTTGTTGAAGGCGGCCTGTGCCTCGGTTTTGGTCATCGTGACCGCGTTGAGCAGCGCCGCCTCGGTATGCACCACGCGCATGCCGCGTCCGCCGCCGCCGCCCGCCGCCTTGATGATGACCGGATAGCCGATGCTGCGCGCAATCTTGACGATCTCGGCGGGGCTGTCCGGTAATGCGCCGTCCACGCCCGGCACGCACGGCACCCCGGCTTTTTTCATCGCCGCCTTGGCGGAAACCTTATCGCCCATCAGGCGGATGGTTTCGGCGCGCGGGCCGATAAACACGAAGCCGCATTTTTCGACGCGCTCGGAAAAATCGGCGTTCTCCGACAGGAAACCGTAACCGGGATGGATAGCTTGCGCGTCGGTGACTTCCGCAGCGCTGATGATTGCCGGGATGTTCAGGTAACTCAGGTTGGATGGGGCGGGGCCGATGCAAACCGATTCGTCGGCCAGCCTTACATACTTGGCCTCGGCGTCCGCCTCGGAATGCACCACGACGGTCTTGATGCCCATTTCGCGGCAGGCGCGCTGGATGCGGAGAGCGATCTCGCCACGGTTAGCGATCAGGATTTTCTCAAACATGCGCTATCTCCGCGGTTAAATAGCGTTTGCGGCTTTCAGCCGCCGCGCAATTTGGCTGCGCCGCTGCGCTGCCTGTCGGCAGCTGGTCACCGCGGTTAGCGATCAGTATCTTTTCAAACATTTGAATGCTCCGAACTTGAGTTTAGCTAGTAGGGCGGATGAGCCGCAGGCGTTATCCGCCGGATGTAAACGATGCCGGGCAATTTTCGGTGCCCACCATGCGGCGGATAACGCTATGCTCATCCGCCCTACGAATTGCCTGAATGCGATTAGCCGATGACGAACAACGGTTGGCCGAACTCCACGGGTTGGCCATTCTCTACTAGGATTGCCTTGATGACCCCGGCCTGGTCAGCCTCGATTTCGTTGAGCAGTTTCATCGCCTCGATGATGCACAGGGTGTCGCCGCTGTTCACGCTTTGGCCGACATCCACGAAGGGCTTGGAACCGGGGGAGGCGGAGCGGTAGAAGGTGCCGACCATCGGCGATTTCACCACATGGCCTTCGGGTGCGGCGGGTTTGGCGGGTTCCGCCGCTGGTGCGGCGGGTACCGCGACGGCTGCAACGGGTTGCGGGGCCGTCGCATAGGCTTGCTGCTGCGCGGCGGCGACGGTGCGGGTGATGCGTACGCGTTCTTCGCCCTCGCTGATTTCCAGTTCGGCAATGCCGGAACCTTCAACCAGCTCAATCAGTGTCTTGAGCTTGCGTAAATCCATGATGCCTCCTTAAGACTCTAATTTTTATTATTTAATGCGTATTGCACTGCATATTCATATCCCGCCGCACCCAGGCCGCTGATGACGCCAACGGCAATATCCGAGAAAAACGACTCCTTGCGGAACGCTTCCCGTGCGAACACGTTGGAAAGATGTACCTCGATGAACGGGATGCCCACCGCCGCCAGCGCATCGCGCAGGGCTACGCTGGTATGGGTGAACGCCGCCGGATTGATGACGATGAACTGCGTGCCGTCGGTGCGCGCCTGTTGCACCCGTTCCACCAGCGCCGCTTCGGCATTGCTCTGGAAACAAGACAGGTTTGCGCCATTCTCGCCGGCTAATGTCGTTAAACGTGCATTAATTTCGTCTAACGTGACGCGGCCATACACATCCGGCTCGCGGCTGCCGAGCAGGTTCAGATTCAGTGCAATACCAAGATGTTTTTGGCGCAGTTTCTCTGGCTTGTTTTTACGGAGGTGCTCTTTTCCATGAGCACAGTTTGCCGTAAATTAGGGTGAATTGTCTAGTAGTTTGACGAAGATAAGTAAAATACTTTAAATTCCAGCGGCTTGCAGCGATTGCAGGAAGTGCGCGGCATCCTGATAGCCCGTCACGCGAAAATCGCCCAGTTCTTTGCCTTGTTTATCAAAAAATATTATTCCTGGGGGGCCGTACAGGCCAAAACGCTTGAGCAGCGCCTGATCGGCTTCGCTGTTGGAGGTCACGTCAGCCTGCAACAGCAGCACCGGTTTGAGTTTTGCCTGAACGGCGGCATCGGCAAAGGTGAAGCGCTCCATTTCCTTGCAGGAGACGCACCAGTCGGCGTAGAAATCCAGCATGACCATTTGCCCGCGCGCCTGGGCGATGCGCCGGTCGAGTTCCGCGACGTCCCTGACGCGGGGGAATTGCGCCGTGGCGGGGGCTTGCGCTGTACTGCGGCCGATGTTGCCGAGCGGGCGCAGCAGGTCGTGCGCGCCGGACAGCGCGCCGACCAGATAAGCCGCGCCGAGCAGCAGGGCGATCAGGCCGACGCCCTTGAACAGCCTGTGCCAGCCGCCGGCATTGTGCGGCAGGGCATCGAGCGCGCGCAGGTAAACTCCGGAAAAGATCAGCAGTGCCCCCCACAGCAGCATCTGCACGCCGATCGGCAGCAGCGGCTGGACGATCCAGATCGCCAGCGCCAGCAGCATCGCGCCGAAGAATTTCTTGACCGATTCCATCCAGGCACCGGCCTTGGGCAGCAACACCCCCGCCGAGGTGCCGATCAGCAGCAGCGGCGCGCCCATGCCCAGCGCCAGCGCGAACAGGGCGGCCCCGCCCAGCACGGCGTCGTGCGTCTTGCCGATATACAGCAGCGCGCCAGCCAGCGGCGCGGCCACGCACGGCCCGACGATGATGGCGGACAGCGCGCCCATCGCGAACACGCCGGACAGGTGCCCGCCGTGCAGGTGGTTGCTGGCGCCGGTCAGCTTGCTTTGCCAGGAGCTGGGCAGTTGCAGCTCATATAAACCGAACATGGACAGCGACAGCAGCACGAACAGCGCGGAGAAACTGCCCAGTACCCAAGGGGTTTGCAGCGCGTTGGAAATCAGGTTGCCGGAAAATCCCGCCGCCACTCCGGCGGCGGCATAGGTGATCGCCATGCCCAGCACATAGGCCAGCGACAGGATGAAGGCGTGCATATGGGTGATCTTGTGGCCGCGTCCGACGATGATGCCGGACAGGATCGGGATCATCGGGAACACACAGGGAGTCAGGGCGAGCAGCAGCCCGGCGCCGAAGAAGAAGGAGACGATCAGCCAGAAACTGCCGCCCTTGAAGAGTTGCGCGATCTTTGCATTTTCATTCGGGGTGTTTTCATTGCCCGGCAAGCCTGCCGAAGCAGGCGCGACCGGCAGCGGCGTGATGGCCGAAGGCGGCGGCGCTTCGGTCATGGCGGGCGGCGCGCGCTGGCCAGTTTTGGCGTCCGGCAGGCTGACGCGCAGGACCGGGGTGATGGGCGGGTAGCACAAGCCCTGCTCGCTGCAACCCATATAGCTCGCGTTCAGCGTGACGGTTTCGGCGGAAGCGCCGCTGCGCTCCAGCGCGATCACGGCCTGAAACGACTGTTGAAACACCTCGATAGCACCGAAGTTGGGGTCTTGTTTCACTTTCCCCTTGGGCAATTCCACTGCCGTGATTTTGATCGCCTTGTCATTGGTCTTGAAGCTGATTTTGTCGCGATACAAGTAGTATCCCGGCGTGATCCTGAAATCCGCCTGCAGGGTGTACGCATCGCGCACGCTCACATTCAGGGCGAAAGCCTGGTCAGGCGGCAGAAAGACGGGCTGCCTGGCGCCGCCAAAGCGATCCATGAATCCTTCTGCATTTGATACGGGGGCGATAAAACACAGCAACAGCAGTAAGGCAAAGCGCATGGTTATTCCTTGCTAATTTGAGTTTCGTTGTTTACCCAGTCCAGATAACCGGGCAAACCGGCCATTACAGGGACAGCGATAATTTCGGGAAGTTCGTACGGGTGCGCTTCGCGAATCAGTTGTTCGAGGCGCTGGTAGGCGGCGCGCGTGGTCTTGATCAGCAGCGGCACTTCGGTCGCGGTTTCGATGCTGCCCTGCCAGCGGTAGGTCGAAGTGCAGGGCGCGAGCTGGTTCACGCAGGCGGCGGCGCGTTCCTCGATGAGCCGCCGTGCAAGTTTTGCCGCGGCTTGTTCATCGGGCAGGTTGGTGATGACTAGTAAAATATCGCTCATTTCTAAAACCCAGGCCTTTTGCCACAGAGATCACAGAGAGAAACCTGAGCATTCTCTGTGCGCTCTGTGATCTCTGTGGCTAATAGCATTTTCATGATTTGGCGAAACGCAGCCCGAGTTGCAACAACTCATCCCACACATCGCCCTGGCGCAGGCCCTTGATGGTTTTGTCCAGCCGCGCGGCCTGAAACAGGGCGCGTTCGATATGCGGAAACTTGAGGCGGCGCGCCGCATTTTCGATCAGGGGCTGCCGGTCCTTGCGCACCCGCATGTCGCGCAGGACGTTGCCGAGGTTGCCGCCGCGCTGCACCGCCTGCAACACCTTGCCGAGCGTACGGATATCCTCGCTGACCGCCCACAGCACCAGCACGGTGGCGGTTCCTTCGGCGCGCAGCCCGTCGAGGATGCGCGCGAAGCGCGCCGCGTTGCCGTTCAGCATGGCTTCCGAGAGCTTGAAAATATCGTAGCGCGCCACGTCCATCACCGCGTCCTTGACCTGTTCGAACGACAGTTGTCCGGCGGGAAACAACAGCGCGAGCTTCTGTATTTCCTGGAAAGCCGCGAGCAGGTTGCCTTCGCAACGGTCGGCGAGAAATTCCAGCGTGGGCTCGTCGGCGGTCTGCTCCTGCCGCTTCAGGCGCGCGGCAATCCAGCGCGGCAGCGCATTGCGCGGAATATCGTCGGCGGAAACCATCACGCCGTGCCGTTCCAGTGCGCCGAACCACTGGCTTTTCTGCGCGGCCCAGTCCATTTTTGGCAGCGAAATCAGCGTCAGGATGTCCGGGCTCATGTTGGCGACATAGTCCTGCAACGCCTGCCCGCCTTCCGTGCCGGGCTTGCCGGACGGAATGCGCAGGTCGATGATCTTGCGCTCGGCAAACAGCGACAGGCTTTGCGCGCTGTTGCGCAGTTCGTCCCATTTGAAATGCTGTTCGGCGATGAAGGTCTCGCGCTCGCTGTAGCCGGCTGCGCGCGCCGCCGCACGGATGCTGTCCGCCGCCTCGACGGCCAGCAGCAGCGCGTCGCCGTACACCACATACAGCGGCTTCAGGCCGGAGGCGAGGTGGCGCGGGAGTTCGTCGCTGGTTATCGGCATGGGGGTTATTGCGGCTGCGGCAACGGTTTGGCGTGGCTCAGGCGCCGCACGATCTGCTGCACCATGTCGGAACGCATGCTCTGGTAGAGCATGGTCTCTTCGGCTTCCTTGGCAAGAATCTTGGCGTCGTCGTAGAGGTAAGTGCGGCGCAGTATCATTTCATCGGTGGGTATCCATTCGCGCTGCTTGGTATCGTAAGCATGGATGGAAACGCGATAGCTCAACTGGAATTCGTTTACGCGCCCGCTGCCGTCCAGTGACAGAATCTGCTTGTCCGGGGTTTCAACAGGGATGTTGAGCACCACATCGGCCTGTTCGACCGTGTTCACCAGTTTGACATTGTTGGTTTCCAGATTGCGGCGCAGCTCTGCGATGAAATGCGTACCGGGATTGGCCGCCTCCAGATATAACGTATTGAACGGCATCCCCGCCTGCCCGCGCAGATGGAAGCCGCAGGCGGTCAGCAGCAGGGCGGTCAACAGCAATAATGTACGCATAGCCATACTCCTAAACCGGATAAACCGGTGATTTGTATCAAGCGTAGGGCGGATGAGCGTAGCGTTATCCGCCATTTCTAGAATCCATGCGGCGGATTGCTTTGCATAGCCATCTGACTAGGTTGGCAAACTACGCCAACCAGGTCATTGGTTAACGCCTTCGGCTCATCCGCCCTACATGACAATATTAATTAAGCGTCCCGGCACGACCACGATTTTCTTCGGCGCTGCGCCCGCCAGTTGTTTTTCGACCGCAGGATGGGCAAGCGCCAACTGTTCCAGCGCCGCCTTGTCGGCGGATTTCGCAACCATCAGGTTGCCGCGCAGCTTGCCGTTCACCTGGATCACGATTTCGATTTCGTCCTGCACCAGCGCGACCGGGTCGGCCTTGGGGAACGGCTGATCCAGCATATCGCTGCCGGGGCGCAGTTCTGACCACAGAGCTTGGCAGAGATGCGGCACAATCGGGTTCAGCATCAGCGCGATACCTTCCAGCGCTTCCTGTGCCACGCTGCGTGCGACGGGCGACTGTTCGTCGAATTTCGCCAGCGCGTTGAGCAGTTCCATGTTTGCCGCGATGGCGGTGTTGAAGGTCTTGCGCCGCCCCATGTCGTCGTCCACCTTGGCGATGGTCTGGTGCAGTTGCAGGCGCAGTGCTTTCGCTGCCGCGCTCAATTCGCCGCCCTGATAGGCTGCTACGACGCCTTGCTCGACATGGTCGTGCGCGGCTTTCCATACCCGCTTGAGGAAGCGGAACGCGCCCTCCACGCCGGCATCCGACCATTCCAGCGACTGCTCAGGCGGCGACGCGAACATCATGAACAGGCGCGCGGTATCGGCGCCGTATTGGTCGATGATCGCCTGCGGGTCGACGCCGTTGTTCTTCGACTTGGCCATCTTCTCGGTGCCGCCGATATGCACCGGCTGGCCGTCGGCCTTGAGTGTTGCGCCGGTCGGGCGGCCGCGCTCGTCGGTCTTGACCTCCACCTCGGAAGGGTTGAGCCACTGCTTCCTGCCGTGGGCATCTTCGCGGTAGAAAGTCGGCGCGATCACCATGCCCTGGGTCAGCAGGTTCTTGAAGGGTTCGTCGCCTTGCACCAAGCCCTCGTCGCGCATCAGCTTGTGGAAGAAGCGCGCATACAGCAGATGCAGGATCGCGTGTTCGATGCCGCCGATATATTGGTCTACCGGCAGCCAGTGCTTCACGCGCTCGTCCACCATGCCGGTCGCGCAATCCGGGCTGGCATAGCGCGCGTAATACCAGCTTGATTCGACGAAGGTGTCCATCGTGTCGGTCTCGCGCTTCGCCGCCTTGCCGCACTGCGGGCAGGTGGTCATATAGAATTCCTGCATCTTGGCCAGCGGCGAGCCCGCGCCGGTGATGGTGACCTGCTCGGGCAGCACCACCGGCAGTTGCTCGTCCGGCACCGGCACGTCGCCGCAGGTGAAGCAGTGGACGATCGGGATCGGGCAGCCCCAGTAGCGCTGCCGCGAAATACCCCAGTCGCGCAGACGGAACTGGCTGCGCTTCTGCCCGAGGCCCTTCGCCAGCAGATAAGCGGAAATCGCGTCGAACGCTTCCTGGAATCCCATGCCGCTGTATGGCCCGGAACAGACCAGCGTCCCGTATTCCGTGTAAGGCGATTCGAGTTGCAGTTGTGCGGCAAATTCGTGGACGGCGCCGATGAGCCCTTCAGACGGGGAAGGCAGGTCCATCAGCACATTGCCCAGATAGGCGAACATCCCCATCAGGTCGAGGTCTTCGCGGTTCAGTTCATGCCCGTCCGCCTCGAGCTGCGCCTCCAGTTTGTTCCATTTTTCCAGTAACGCCGTGCTGGCGACGACATGCTTGACGGGCAGGCCATATTTCTCGGCAAACTCGAAATCGCGCTCGTCGTGCGCCGGCACCGCCATCACCGCGCCCTCGCCGTAGCTCATCAGCACGTAATTGGCGATCCATACCGGCAGCTTTTCGCCGGTGACCGGATGTCCGACAAGCAAGCCGGTATCCATGCCCTTTTTTTCCATGGTTGCCATGTCGGCCTCGGCCGTGCCGCCGCGCTGACACGTTTCGATGAAATCGGTCAGCTCGGATTTCTCGGAAATCGCCGCCGCGCGCATGGCCAGCGGATGTTCCGCCGCCACCGCCACGTAGGTCACGCCCATCAGCGTATCCGGGCGGGTGGTGTAAACCCTGAGCATGCCGCCCGAGCCCACGCTCTCCATGTCGTAGGGGAAATGTATTTCGCAGCCGTGGCTCTTGCCGATCCAGTTGGCTTGCATGGTCTTGACCTGTTCCGGCCAGCCGGGAAGCTGATCCAGGCCTTGCAGCAATTCATCGGCATACTGGGTGATGCGGAAAAAATACATCGGGATGTCGCGCTTTTCCACCGGCGCGCCGGAGCGCCAGCCGCAGCCGTCGATGACCTGCTCGTTGGCCAGCACGGTCTGGTCCACCGGATCCCAGTTCACCGAAGAGGTCTTCTTGTAGATGATGCCCTTCTTGAACAGCCGCGTGAACAGCCACTGCTCCCAGCGATAATAGTCCGGCTTGCAGGTCGTCACCTCGCGCGACCAGTCGATGCCCAGCCCGAGCGACTTCAACTGCTTGCGCATGTATTCGATGTTGCTGTAGGTCCACGCGGCGGGCGGCACGTTGTTGGCCAGCGCGGCGTTTTCGGCGGGCAGGCCGAACGCATCCCAGCCCATCGGCTGCATCACGTTGCAGCCCTTCATGCGGTGGTAGCGGCTCAGCACGTCGCCGATCGTGTAGTTACGCACATGGCCCATGTGCAGCTTGCCGGATGGATAGGGAAACATCGACAGGCAGTAATACTTGGGTTTGTCAGATTGTGGCTTGTCTGATGGTTCGGCGGCACGGAATGCCTGGCATTTTTCCCAGTGCTGCTGCGCCTGTTGCTCGATGGACGCCGGATGGTAGGTGGGTTGCATGATATTACGGGCTAATGGCTGAATTATTGAATTTGTTATTATAGCGACATCGTCTTTTCCGCGCTCAAAGCCGATTCAATTCGATTCCTTCCTGTTCCCGAATCAAGTTCAGTGTAAACTGCAAAATTATCTTCAAGCATTTTCCGGTGACCGAAAAAATGGAGGAAACGAATCATCCTTCCGGTAACCTTTTATCTTGAGGCAACGCAGGGTCTGAATGGCAGGGTATAGCTGATCAACACTTATCGAGACTTATCGATGGAGAGTAAAATGGAAAAGCAACTTAGCAAGGCGGCATTTCCCATATGGCTGTTGGGCAGGGTGCGTAGGTTCGCTATCGCGTCAACATCCCTATTGCGGCCAAGCTTATGGCCGATGCTGTTTCTGCTGAATTGGGCGCCAACCGTGCAGGCCGCCACTCCCGTTTCCGAACGGGCGATACCGACAAATCTTGAGGCCTCGCCCAATGGCGGAGACTATACAAACAAGAACAACTGGAACGGGGCAGCGAGAGCTGAATGTACCCGATAGCTCAGTAGAGGTAGGAGATTAAGCCATGGATCGCAAGCAACATTGGGAGCAAGTATATGCCACCAAACCATCCGATTCGGTGAGCTGGTTCCAGGAACATGCGAACCAGTCCATGCGGTTGATCCACAATACGGGGCTCGGCAAAGATGCGGCCATTATCGATGTGGGTGGCGGCGCTTCCAGACTGGTTGATGACCTTGTAGCGGAAGGTTATACCGACTTGACAGTGCTTGACCTGTCAGCGGCGGCGCTTGCCGTTGCGAAGCAGCGCTTGGGGAAGCAAGCGAATACGGTGCACTGGATGGAAGGCGATATAACCAGTGCGGAGTTTCCCCTGCACCGGTTCGACATCTGGCATGATCGCGCGGTATTCCATTTTTTGACTGATCCGGCTGACCGCCATGCTTATGTAGAGCAGGTTCTGCGTTCGGTGCGCCCCGGTGGGCATGTGATTGTTGCCACCTTTGCCGAAGATGGGCCGGAAAAATGCAGCGGCTTGACTGTCATGCGATACAAGCCGGAAACCCTGCACGCAGAATTTGGAGATGCGTTCCTGTTGGTCAAGCATGAAAAGGAAGCGCACCACACTCCGTCCGACGCAATCCAGCAGTTTGTCTATTGCTACTGCCGCAAGACACATTGAGGCATCTTTCCCGGTGGCCGATGCGCGCTTACATGAAGCCCTTTTCCGCAAACGACAGGGTCTGTCCGCCCGCCACCACGAAGTGATCCAGCACGCGCACCTCCACCAGCCCGAGAGCCTGTTTCAGCGCGGCGGTCAGGAGTTGGTCGGCTTGGCTCGGCTCGGCGACGCCGGAAGGGTGATTGTGCGCAAGGATCATGGCGGCGGCGTTGTGCGCCAGGGCGCGCTTGACCACTTCGCGCGGGTACACGCTGGTCTGGCTGAGCGTGCCGTGAAACAACTCTTCTGCGGCGATCACGCGATGCCGGGTATCGAGAAACAGCGCCAGAAAAACTTCCTGCTGCCGCCCGCCGAGCAACAGCCGCAAATAGTCGCGCACCGCGCGCGGCGAGTCGAGCGCATCGCCGTGCTGTAGCTCTTCCTGCAAGGCGCGCCGCGACATTTCCAGCACGGCTTGCAGTTGCGCATATTTCGCCTGCCCCATGCCGCGTGTTTCGCAAAAGTCTTTTTTACCGGCTGCGAACAGTTTCGTGAGGCTGCCGAAGCGGACGAGCAGTTCGCGCGCCAGATCCACCGCGCTCTTGCCGGCCACGCCGGTGCGCAGAAAAATAGCGAGCAGTTCGGCGTCGGAAAGCGAGGATGCGCCACGTTGCAGCAGCTTCTCTCTGGGGCGTTCACCCGCAGGCCAATCAGTGATTGCCATAACCACCTCGCTTTCTTGCCAAACTTTCTTGTAAGATGCGCGGCATTATGGAGCAAACACAGACAAAACGCATTGTGCTCGGACTCACTGGAGGCATCGCGGCCTACAAGGCGGCAGAGTTGCTGCGCCTGCTGATGAAGCAGGGCGTGGAGGTGCAGGTCGCGATGACCGAAGCGGCCTGCCATTTCATCACGCCGACCACCATGCAGGGGCTGTCCGGCAAGCCGGTGTTCACCGGCCAGTGGGATGCGAGTGTGCAGAACGGCATGGCGCATATCGGCCTGAGCCGCGCCGCCGATGCGATCGTGATCGCGCCCGCAAGCGCCGATTTCATCGCCAAGCTGGCGCATGGCCTGGCGAACGACCTGCTTTCCACGCTGTGCCTGGCGCGCAATTGCCCGCTGTTTATCGCTCCGGCGATGAACCGCGAGATGTGGCAGAACGCCGCGACGCAGCGCAACATCGCGCAACTGCTTGCCGATGGCGTGCAGGTGCTCGGCCCGGATTGCGGCATGCAGGCCTGCGGCGAGGAGGGCATGGGACGGATGCTGGAGGCGGAACGGCTGGCGCGGGATATTGCGGCATTCTTCCAGCCGAAACTTTTTTCCGGCAGGAAAATCCTGATTACCGCCGGGCCGACCTATGAAGCGATCGATGCGGTGCGCGGCATTACCAACCGCAGCTCCGGCAAGATGGGCTACGCTATCGCGCAGGCCGCGCTGGAGATGGGTGCGGAAGTGGTGCTGGTATCCGGCCCGGTTGCGCTCGCCAAACCGCAGGGCGCGCAAGGCGTGGACGTAACGAGTGCCGCGCAGATGTTCGAGGCGGTAAAACAACGCGCCGGCGATTGCGATATTTTCATCGGCGTGGCGGCGGTGGCCGATTACCGCGTCGCGCAACCGAGCGGGCAGAAGATCAAGAAAAGCGCTGCCCCGCTTACGCTGGAGCTGGTGCCCAATCCGGATATCCTGGCCTATGTCGCCGGCCTGCCGGAGCCGCCGTTCTGCGTGGGCTTTGCCGCCGAGAGCGAGAACCTCGCGAAGAATGCCGAGCAAAAACGTTGCGTGAAAAATCTGCCTCTGCTGGTGGGCAATCTCGCGCAACAGGCCATCGGCAGCGACGAAAACGAACTGGTTCTGTTCGACGATAGCGGCAGCCACGTCTTGCCGCGCGCCGACAAGCTGACACTGGCCAGGCTATTGATGCAGCATATTGCACAACGCTATGAAGGAGCCGACAAATGAAGCATATTCCGGTTGATGTGAAAATTCTCGATCCGCGCCTGCATGAAAACATGCCGGGTTATGCGACTGCCGGTTCGGCGGGAATCGATTTGCGCGCGTGCATCGACCAGAACATGGTGATCCAGCCCAAGCAGTGCGAGCTCATCCCCAGCGGCATCGCCGTTCACCTGAGCGATCCGGGCTATGCCGCGATGATCCTGCCGCGCTCCGGTCTGGGTCATAAACACGGCATTGTGCTCGGCAACCTGGTCGGGCTGATCGATTCGGATTATCAGGGGCAGATTTTCGTTTCGCTGTGGAACCGCAGCCAGATTCCCTTCACGCTGATGCCGATGGAACGCATGGCGCAACTGGTGATCGTGCCGGTCATGCAGGCGAAGTTCAATATTGTGGAGGAATTTACGCTGAGCGAGCGCGGCAGCGGCGGATTTGGCAGCACCGGCAAGCATTGACCGCCCGGAATGTTAAACCTGAAAAAAGCCCGCCGAAGCGGGCTTTTGTTTTTGGCGTGCGGCAGGCTGCAATATCAGTTCCCGTGCGCGGGAAGATAGCGGACCAGTTCGTTAAGTGCCATCGTATAAACCTCGCGCTTGAATTCGATCACTGCGTTGATATCCAGCCAGTAATCATTCCAGCGCCACGCATCGAATTCTGGATGCGGGCAGGCGCGCAGGCAGACATCACAATCACGGCCAACCAGGCGCAACAAAAACCAGATCTGTTTTTGCCCGCGATACCCACCGCGCGATTCGCGCTTGTTCCAGCTCTGCGGAACCTCGTAACGCATCCAGTCGCGGGTGCGCCCGAGTATTTTCACATGTTCCGGCATCAAGCCGACTTCTTCGTGCAACTCGCGGTACATCGCCTGCTCCGGGGTTTCGCCATGCTGAATGCCGCCTTGCGGAAACTGCCATGCGTGTTGCCGCACCCGCTTGCCCCAGAAAACCTGATTCTTGTCATTCGTGATAATGATGCCGACGTTCGGGCGATAGCCGTCTCGGTCGATCATTTGCTACTCTATTCGGTTAATTTCAATGGGCGGATTCTTTCACATTTCATGTTGGTTGGAAAGCGAATCAGTATCTGCCAGCGCGGCTGCGCCCGCCGCCGCGATCTGCCCATCCTGGAACGAGCGCACACCGCTGATGCCCAGGCCGCCCACGATGACTCCATCGATTGCCAGCGGAACACCGCCTTCGGCGGGGATTACGCCGGGCAGGGCGAGATGAATCAGGCGTCCGCTCAGGACGGCATCTTCGGAAGCCTTGGTGGGGCGCTGGAATGCGACGGCGGCATGGGCTTTTTGCAGCGCCGTCTCGACGCTGCCGAACTGGGTGTCGTGGCTGCGTTGCAGGTAGAGCAGATGTCCGCCGTCGTCCACTACCGCGATGACCACGCGCCAGCCGTTGCGTTGTGCTTCGGCCTCGGCTGCTGCCGCGACGCGCTTGGCATCTTCCAGCGTGAGAACGGGTTTGCCGGCCACGATTAAGTGTTGCCCGGTTATTTTTTCCCCAAGGCCGCGAAAACCTGGTCGCGGATGTTTTCCACGCTGCCCACGCCCGGCACTTTCACGCATTTCGGCGCCTTCGCGTCGCCGGATTTTGCCCAGGTGCCATAGTAGTCGACCAGCGGTTTGGTCTGGTCATGGTAAACGGTGAGGCGTTTGAGTACGGTCTCTTCGGCATCGTCCGGGCGCTGCACCAGGTCTTCGCCGGTGATGTCGTCCTTGCCTGCCACCTTGGGCGGGTTGAACACGATATGGTAAGTGCGGCCGGAAGCCGTATGCACGCGGCGCCCGCTCATGCGCTTGATGATTTCGCTGTCCGCCACGTCGATTTCCACCACGTAGTCGATCGGGATGCCGGCATCCTTCATCGCCTGTGCCTGCGGGATGGTGCGCGGGAAGCCGTCGAACAGGAAGCCGTTGGCGCAGTCCGCGTCCTTGATGCGCTCCTTCACCAGGTTGATGATGATGTCGTCGGAAATCAGCCCGCCGGCATCCATCACCTTCTTGGCGGCGACGCCAAGCGGCGTGCCCGCCTTGACCGCCGCGCGCAGCATGTCGCCGGTGGAGATTTGCGGGATGTTGTATTTTTCCTTGATGTAATTGGCCTGGGTGCCTTTGCCTGCGCCCGGTGCGCCTAGCAGTATCAGTCTCATTTGTCGTTCTCCTGTGGTTTGATGGTTGCGGCGAAAATTTGCCGTGCCGTATGTAAATCCTGTTCCGTATCCACGCCGCTTGGCGGAGCCTCATCGGCGATATATACGCCGATCTTGTAGCCATGAAACAACGCGCGCAGTTGTTCCAGTGCCTCAACGCGCTCGATCGCCGGCGGGGCAAGCTTTCCATAGGCGCGCAGGAAGCTTACGCGGTAGGCGTAGATGCCGATGTGGCGAAGGAAGGATAAATCATGGGGCAACTCCCCACTTTCAGCTATCCCCCGAAAGGAGGAAGGGCAATCGTTCCGTGGAGGGGGGGTAACCCCGAACGCATCGCGCGGCCAGGGAATCGGCGCGCGGCTGAAATACAGCGCGTTGCCGTTTTTGTCGAGCACCGCCTTGACGATGTTGGGGTTGCGCAGCGACGCTTCGTCGTGAAGCGCGTGGCAGGCCGTGGCAATCGCGCATTCCGGATGGTTGTGCAGATGCTCGGCGACGGCGCGGATCAACGCGGGCGGCATCAGCGGCTCATCGCCCTGCACATTCACCACGATGGTGTCGTCGCTCCAGCCGCGCTGTTCGGCAACTTCGGCAATGCGATCCGTGCCGCTGGCGTGGGTATCCCTGGTCAGGCATGCCTTGAAACCGTGTTCATGCACCACGTTGGCAATCGCGTGATGATCGGTGGCGATCCAGATCTGTTGTGCGCCGCTTTGCGCCGCCTGCTCCGCGACTCTCACCACCATCGGCTTCCCGGCGATCGGCAGCAGCGGTTTGCCGGGCAGCCGGGTCGAGGCATGCCGGGCGGGAATGACCACATGGAAATCCGTCATCGAAGCGCTTCGACTTCTTCGGCAGTCAGTTTGCGCGCCTCATCGGCAAGCATCACCGGGATGCCGTCGTCGATTCTGAAGGCCAGCCGGTCTGTTTTGCAGATCAATTCCTGCGCGGCTTTCTGATAGACCAGCGGGGATTTGCACAACGGGCAAACGAGGATATCAAGCAGTTTGGCGTCCATTAGGAGTGATCTTTCGCAGTATGTGGTTGATCAGGGCTGGGTCGATTTCGGCATCTACACGCAACACCCAATATCGGGCATCGGCGAATGCGGCGCATTTTACCGCATCTTTTTCGGTCAGGAGTATCGCATCGCATCCGGTAAAGGCGAGATCGGGCGCAGAATAGGGGTGATGGTCGGGAAAGGCGTGCGGCGTGAAGGGAATGCCCAGCGCCTGCAAATGGTTGAAGAAGCGTTGCGGATGCCCGATACCGGCCACGGCATGATTGTTCAGCGCGTGGAAATGGCTGGCCGCGACCGTCTTGCCGGGATCGAGCAGGTTATGGAAGGTGTCTCCCGACAGGTGCATGGCATATTGGCCTGGTGAAGTCTCGCCGCTGTTTATGACTACGGCATCCACGGTTTGCAGGCGCGCCACCGGCTCGCGTAGCGGCCCGGCGGGGAGCACGAAGCCGTTACCGAAGCGGCGCTCACCGTCGACGACCGCGATTTCCACATCGCGCTGCAAACGGTAATGCTGCAAACCGTCGTCGCACAGCACGACATCGCATTGCGGATGCGCCTGCAAGGCGGTCTGCGCGGCGGCGGCGCGGTCTTTCCCTATCCACACCGGGCAAAGGTTGCGCCGCGCCATCAGCAACGGCTCGTCGCCAGCTTGTCTTGCATCGCTGCCTGCATCGACCCGCTGGGGCTGCTGCGCGGTGCCGCCGTAACCGCGGCTGACGATGAGCGGGTGCCAGCCGCGCTGGATCAGTTGTTGCGTCAACGCAAGCGTGAGCGGGGTCTTGCCGGTTCCGCCGACGCTGATGTTGCCGACCACGACGACCGGCACAGGCAATTTACGGCTGGGCAAAATATGGCTGCGGTACAGCGCGCGGCGCAATGCCGCCAGCAAGCGGAACAGCAGGCTAATCGGGAGAAGGATCAGGTGCAGCGGGGTGATGCGGTACCAGTGGTGTTGCAGGTCGAACATCCTTAGAAGCTGTCTTGAAAAATGTCGCGAGCGGCCGTCAGCCGGGGAAGGACGGAGCGCAGGAACCGGAGTGTACATGGCAGTACATGAGGATTTCGAGCACCGCCCGCCCCCGGATCACGGCTGCGCAGTAATTTTTGAGACAGTTTCTTACTTGGGGGCATTCTGCGTGGTAAAGGTGATGCGTCCGTACCCGGCCAGCCGCGCCGCTTCCATCACGTTGATCACGGACTGGTGCGGAGCCTTGGCGTCGGCATTGATGACGATGGTGGGATCGGCCTGCCCGCCTGCGGCATTTTTCAGCGAGGCCGCCAACGCATCCACGCCGGAGTAGGGTAATCCCTGGTTGTTGATGGCGTAATGTTCCGAGGCGTCTATCGCGACGTTGATCGGTTTGGCAGATTCGACGGCCGTTTCCCCGCCGGCCTGCGGCAGGTTGATCTGTAATTCGGAAAATTTGGCATAGCTGGTGGTCACCATCAGGAAAATCAGGATCACCAGCAGCACGTCGATCATCGGAATCAGGTTGATTTCCGGTTCTTCACGAGTGCGCCCGCGCTGGAAATTCATCGTTCAATCCTTGCGTTGGCTGTGCATGATCTCTACCAGCTTGACGGCCTGTTGTTCCATATCGATGACCAGGCTGTCTACCTTGGCGCGGAAATGCCGGTAGGTGATCATGCTGGGAATCGCCACGATCAGGCCGAAAGCCGTGTTGTACAGGGCCACCGATATGCCATGGGCGAGCGTTGCCGGATTGTTGCCCAGCGCGGTCTGCGAGCCGAAGATTTCGATCATCCCGACCACCGTGCCGAACAGCCCCAGCAACGGGCTGATGGAAGCGATCGTGCCCAGCGTGGTCAAAAAGCGCTCCAGTTCATGCGCGACCTTGCGCCCCGCCTCTTCGATGGATTCCTTCATCATATCGGGCGGGTTCTTGATGTTTTTGAGACCGGCGGAGAAGACGCGCCCCAGCGGCGAGCTTTCGGCCAGTCTGCCCAGCATGCCTTCACTGACGCCGCGTTGCTTCAGTTCCTTGATGACTTCATCCAGCAAGGCGGGAGGGGAGACGCGGTTTGTATGCAGGAAAATCGAACGCTCAATGATCAAGCCGACTGCGACGATGGATGCCAGGATAAGAAACCAGATCGGCCAGCCGGCCGCTTCTACAATTGCAAACACGCGGATTCTCCAATGTGCTTAAATAAAATGCGCTTAAGGGTGCTTCTATAAATTCAAAATCCTAAGCTAGGCAAGGCGTGAAAGAAATTTTAGCGCGCCGCATATTTGGTAATATGTAAGCGTTAAAACTTCTTGAGCAACGCAGTATCGCGACGGAGTTTGGATTTATAGAGGTACCCTTAAAATTTCAGGTCGCAACTGTATCTTGTCGCACCGAGTTGAGCAACATTTCTCAAGGTTTACTTCAGCTATATTTTGCTAACCTGTCATTCGGTAAAGGGTATTTCCATTTACCCACAAAATCTGTGGATAACTTTGTGGATGATTCTTGTAGATAATGTATTAACGTGGCGTACGGTAAGGCTTTTTATTACTTTGCCTATTTTTTGTGAGACAATAAACAATATATAAAACAACAAGTTAACGTAAGTTAACGGTTGTACTGCAAGACGGTGTGGCAAGAAATGGCGGATTTGCTGGTTTTGTGGATTATTTCGAGATGTCAATATGTCTTCAGGCCTATTTTTAGAAGAAAAAAATCGCGTTTTGCGTGTTGCTGAACTCAACTTTGCAATCAAGCAGTTGCTGGAAAGCAACGTCCCGTTGCTGTGGGTATGCGGAGAAATTTCCAATCTGGTGAAGGCGGCTTCCGGCCATTGGTACTTTTCGCTGAAGGACGATCAGGCGCAGGTGCGCTGTGTGATGTTTCGGCACAAAAACCAGTTGTTGAGTAATTCTGTCGGCAATGAGCAGCAGGTCGCCAATGGTCAGCAAGTCGAAATCCTGGCCGCAATCACCCTGTACGAGCAGCGCGGCGATTTTCAATTGATCGTCGAGCAGATGCGCCCGGCGGGGTTAGGCGTGCTGTACGAGCAATTTGCCCGGTTGAAGCAATTGCTGGAAAGCGAGGGGTTGTTTGCCGCTGAGCGCAAGCATGCCTTGCCCGCCTTTCCCCGGCGCATCGGCATCGTCACCTCGCCGCAGGCCGCCGCGTTGCGCGACGTGCTGACTACCTTGAGGCTGCGGATGCCGGCTGTGCCGGTGCTGCTGTACCCCGCGCCGGTGCAGGGCGCCGGCAGCGCGGAGAAAATTGCGGCAGCCATCCGGATCGCCAACCAGCGCGCGGAATGCGATGTATTGATCGTGTGCCGTGGCGGCGGCAGCATCGAAGACCTGTGGGCGTTCAACGAAGAAGTCGTCGCGCGCGCCATCGCCGCCAGCGAAATTCCCGTCGTCAGCGGCGTCGGGCACGAGACCGATTTCACCATAACCGATTTCGTCGCCGATGAGCGAGCGCCTACTCCAACCGCTGCCGCGCAGCGCGTCGTGCCGGATCGCCATGCCCTGCTGAGAGGGCTGCGCGACATCGCGCAGCACCTGCAACGCGCGCAACGCAACCGCCTGCAAAACGCCATGCAGGCCGTGGACTATTTGCAGCGCCGCCTGGTACACCCCGCACAGCAGTTGCAGCGCCAGACGCAACAATTGAACCAGTTGCAACAGCGCATGCAGCGCGCCCTGGCTTACCGCAGACAGCAGCAACGCTGGCAATGGCAATCGCTGGCGCAGCGGCTGCGCGCGGCAAGCGGCGATTTTGCCCGTTTGCATGACAAGCAGAATAATCTGGCGCAACGTCTGGTCAAGGCGATGCGCACGGCGCAGGCGCAACGCACGGGGCGCGTGGGCAACCTCGCGCAGCATTTGATTTTGCTCGATCCGAAACAGGTGCTGGCGCGGGGTTATAGCCTGGTGCAGGACGCCGGCGGGCATGTGGTAGCGGATGCGGGGAAGGTGGCGGTTGGCGCGGAGTTGCGCATCACGTTTGCCAAAGGGTGGGTGCGAAGTGAAGTGAAAGAGTGCGGCAGAGAATAACGTTGTTCGTGCTGTGTATAATGAACGTTAGGAATAGGAGATGTGGTATGAGAGGCGCATTTTAAGTTGCGCACCTTATTGTATTGAATGAACGTGACAGTATAAATATTTATGGATTGAGGGAGGGTAACTTAATGACAGCTAATACAAATCAAGCTGAATTGCCCCTACGTGAGGCAACGCTGTTTCCAACAGAATTGCTCCAACTGGATTTAGATAATCCACGTCTTCAGACAGGTACGGATATTAGTGCGACTAGTGAGGAGCAGGTAATCGAGTCGCTTGCTGATATTGCGGCTCTTGACGAACTTGTAACATCAATTTGTACGAATACTTATTTAAATCTTGAGCCGCTTATTGTTTACTCGGCTGATGGAATAGCACCGTTCAAGGTGCTTGAGGGAAATAGGCGGGTAGCTGCAATTAGGTTAATTAATGATCCGGTTTTGGCGGAAGAGCTTGGTATTAAAGTGCCGCCGACTGTGTCAGCCGCTGCATTAAAGTCTATAAAAAAAGTTTTGGTTTATCGTGTCGAAAAACCAGACGATGCACGTGCATTTATAGGGTTTAAGCACATCAATGGTCCTCAGCGGTGGGATGCATATGCCAAAGCTAAATATGTTGCTGAGTGGTACAAGAATGCTGTTAGAAAAGTTGGGATTGATGAAATTGCAGCAAAAATGGGAGACAACAATAACACTCTTCGTGCATACATCTATGCGATATTAGTTTTGGAGCAGGCCGAGTCTAGTAAAGTTTGGTTCATGAAGGATCGGTTTGTTAAAAAAGGCCGATTTGCTTTTTCCCATCTATATACGGCGCTAGGTTGTGAGCAGTATCAAGAATATCTTGGGCTTACCGATGGATGGTCAGACAAACCCCCGTTGCAGCCTATAAAGAAAAAATTTCTAGGTAATCTAGGAGAGGTGCTTTCTTACATATACGGTTCACAAAGTGATGACCGCCAGAATTTGGTTAAATCACAAAACCCAGACTTGAAAGACCTTGGGCTTGCAATTGCAAATCCAGCTGCAAGGCTAATTATTTCAAATCGAGGCACCCTTGATGAAGCTAGGGATGCACTGAAAGATCCATCAGATGCTTTTCATGATGCCTTAATGTCTGCGAATATAAAAATTTCACGCGCTATCCAGCTAATGCCAAAATACAGCGGGGGACGCGAGGAAATTGATGACCTTATCTCGCAGATATATGAACAGGCGGACACACTTCAGACGATGAATGAGAAGAAGAGGCGTCGAGGTGCTAAGCATGGCGATTAAGGTCGCTCCAATCAAGGCTGCGCCAGCAGTGTTGTGTGATTGGGTTGAGCTAAGAGTTTTAGCTAACCCCAGGGGATTTTTCAGGCTGTCAAACCTCAAACGTTTTAGAGACACACACAGAGAGTCGGAGGATTCTGATTCTGAGGGGCAGCGTCGCCGTGAGGACGATACGGATGAGCAAGGCGTCGGCGGTGGTGATGATGATGCATTTCTTGATTCGATAACTGATGAGTTGTCGGATCGAATGCAAGCGCTAGCAGATAGTTACCCTTTTGAGTTTGATGCATCTGGCGTGCGTTTTTCTCTCAAAGCAGCGTTGTCTGAGGGGGCATACGTCTATATTTTTTGTCTTATGCTTTCAAATCCAAAGCGAGGTGAGTTGTTGGATGGGACTTGGCTACCCAGCATTGATAACCAAACAAGAGATTTATTTCAGGCCTGTGCCACACTTGCTGCCGCTGGTGATGTGAGAGGGTGTGCTATTTCTTTTGGTTGGCCTCGACCGAACAAAAACCCGCCATTCTTAAAACGCTTGCAAGAAGTCTATAGGCTTTTTGGAGAAGGGACTGTTGTAGAAAAGCCAAGACGGGGGGTATCCCCGTGCCCAAAGGATGAAGAAATTGACATCATTGCGTGGAGACCTCGTGCGGATAAGTCCGCAGGTACGGATTATTTGCTTGGACAGGTTGCATCAGGTGATAACTGGGAGGCCAAGAGTATAAAGGGTGGCGCAATTGCCAGTTTTCATCATAACTGGTTTGTTCAAGCTCCCCCATCTGAGCCTAAAGCATCAATTTTTGTACCACACCATATGCATGCCAGCGATGAAGGTTCAAGAAGTGACCGCATGAATGTATTGACGGCTAAATATGGAATTATTATTGACCGATTGAGGCTGCCGAGATGTGCGTCTAATGGCATTAGCCTTGCAGATGGCGTCGAACAAATTGATGGTGAGCTTCTTATTGAAAGGCGAGATGATTTGCCTAAAGTGCAAACATGGGTCAATAACGAGATCGTTAGATTGAGGGCAGCGGCAGCAACTACGGGGGCAATATAGGTGCAAAGTCCGTTGCGGTACCCTGGTGGAAAATCTGATTTTGTTAAGACAGCAGCCAAGATTTTAGAAGATAACAACCTTGTTGGACTGCCTATCGTAGAGCCTTATGCGGGGAGTGCAGCCGTTTCACTTGGTTTGTTGGAAGCCGGATTGGTGAGTCATGCTACTTTAGTCGAGCGTGACCCTTTGATCTATTCTTTCTGGAAAGCTGTTTTTGAGCGTACAGACGCGCTTGTTACTGCGTTTAATGATTTACCAATCAGCTTGGAAACGTGGCATGGGCTTCGTCCACTATTATCTGTAGATGCACCATCGCCAAGAAAAATTGTTCAGTTGGGTTTGGCCGGTTTGTTTTTTAATAGAGCCAATTTCTCTGGGATATTAGATGCTGGGCCTATTGGTGGAAAAGGGCAGAAGTCGCAATACAAGATCGATTGCAGGACAAATAAAGAAGACATTATTTCTAGAATTCGGAGAATTTCTGAGTTTTCAGAAGTTGTCTCTGTTGAGTTTGGCGATGCCGTAGAGATCGTTGGGCAGTACAAAAACAAGAAAAAGGTTTTCTTTTACATTGACCCTCCGTATTTTCAAAAGGGAGAATCTCTTTACAGGTACTTTTATAAATTGCGAGAGCATAAACAGCTTGCGCAGGCTCTTGTAAAAACGAAATTTCCTTGGCTCCTAAGCTATGACGTTCATCATGTTATTGAATTTCTGTATGAGGATTTTTATGTGAATCGATACAACTTTCAATACAGCGCACGTAGTCCGAAGAATCATGAAGAACTCCTTATATCGAGTTTTCAAATACAACAATCCACGCTTGATATGAATAAATAAATAAAAATTGTTCGAATGAACTTTAATTTCGCAATGGCACCCGAAAACTATATTGATCTCCCTCCACTATTGAGCGCCCACGGCACGATCACCTTGCCCGGCTCGAAGAGCATTTCCAATCGCGTGCTGCTGCTGGCTGCGCTGGCTGAAGGCGTGACCGAAGTGCGCGATTTGCTGCATTCGGACGATACCGATCGGATGCTGGATGCGCTGCGCATCCTGGGTGTCGGGGTTGAAGCACTGGGCGGCAATGCCTATCGTGTGACGGGGTGCGGCGGCAACTTTTCGGTCAAGGATGCGGAATTGTTTCTGGGCAATGCCGGTACTGCATTCCGCCCGCTGACGGCGGCGCTGGCCTTGTCCGGCGGGCATTACAAATTGTCCGGCGTGGCGCGCATGCATGAGCGGCCGATTGGCGATCTGGTGGATGCGTTGCGCGCACTCGGTGCGAACATCGATTACCTGGGAAACGCGGGTTTCCCGCCGTTGCAGATTTATTCACCCTCTGATGGAACTACTAGCCATTCGACTAGCCCGTCAAACGACAACGGGCAAGTCGCTGGTTATCCCCAACCCTCTCCCTTCAAGGGAGAGGGGGCAAAAAAAGTCAGCGTGCGCGGCGACGTGTCGAGCCAGTTCCTCACCGCGCTGCTGATGGCCTTGCCGCTGCTGGATCGCGCGGTGACGGTGGAGGTGGTCGGCGAGCTGATTTCCAAACCGTATATTGAAATTACGCTGGCGATGATGAAGCGTTTCGGTGTCTCAGTGCAACGCGACGGCTGGCGCAGCTTTACCGTTGCGGCGGGTAGCCGCTATAAATCGCCGGGCGTCATCTACGTGGAAGGTGATGCGTCGTCGGCGTCGTATTTTCTCGCGGCGGGTGCTATCGGCGGTGGGCCGGTGCGCATCGAAGGCGTGGGCAGCGACAGCATTCAGGGCGACGTGCGTTTCGCCGACGCGCTGGCGTTGATGGGCGCGCGCATCGAACAGGGCCGAACTGGATGGAGGCGCGCGCGCCGGCGGACGGCAAGTTGAAGGCAATCGACCTGGATTGCAACCACATTCCCGATGCGGCGATGACGCTGGCGGTAGCGGCGCTGTTCGCCGAGGGCACAACCACGTTGCGCAATATCGCCAGTTGGCGCGTCAAGGAAACCGACCGCATCGCGGCGATGGCGACCGAACTGCGCAAGGTTGGCGCGACGGTGGAAGAGGGCGCGGATTACATTCGCATCACGCCACCTCAAACACGCAATCAAACCCCTCCCGGCCTCCCCTTGTCAGGGGAGGAGCCACTTCGCTCTCCCCATGATAAGGGGGAGTTGGAGGGGGTTTTGTTTTCTCAAATCCACAATCCTGCCGCAGGCATCGATACCTACGACGATCACCGCATGGCGATGTGTTTTTCGCTTGCCGCATTCGGTGCGGAGGGAATGCGCATCAACGATCCCGGTTGTGTCGCCAAAACCTTCCCCGATTATTTCGCGGCATTCGCCAGCGTGACCCAGGCCGTGCCGGTGATTGCGATTGACGGCCCTTCGGCATCCGGCAAAGGCACGGTGGCACAGCGCATTGCCGCGCAACTCGGCTATCATTTTCTCGACAGCGGCGCGCTGTATCGCTTGCTGGGGCTGGCTGCGGCGCAACGCGGCATCGCCCTGGATGCGGAATCGCAACTGGCCGATTTGGTGCAGCGGATCGACATCCGTTTCGAAGGGGAAAGTATCTGGCTGGATGGCGTATTGGTGGGCGACGAGTTGCGCACCGAACAATGCGGGGCGGCGGCCTCCAGGGTGGCTGCGCTGCCCGGAGTGCGCGCCGCGCTGCTGAACAAGCAGCATGCCTTCCGGCGCGTGCCCGGCCTGGTAGCGGACGGGCGCGATATGGCTTCGGTGGTGTTCCCGGATGCGGCGTTGAAAATCTTCCTGACCGCCAGTGCCGAGGCGCGCGCCGAGCGCCGCTATAAGCAGTTGAAAGAAAAAGGGATGGATGTTAATATCGCCGCCCTTTTGCAGGATATCCAGGCGCGCGACGAGCGAGATACTCAGCGTAGCGTGGCTCCGCTGCAACAGGCACCGGGCGCAAGTCTGCTGGACACCACGGCTTTGAGTATCGAGCAGGCGGTTCAGGAAGTGCTGGCGCAATACCAGGTGAAATCATAGGCCCTGCTTGGCTCTCCGTCATTCAGGATCATTAAACCGACCCTCTGTACCGAAACTCTGTTCGGGGCAGAATTTTCTTAGGTGTATTTTCGATGAACGCAACCGCAACTGCAGCCGCTGTACAAAATCCCGATAGTTTTGCCGCAATGTTTGAAGAAAGCCTGACGCGCAAGGAAATGCGCGCCGGCGAACTGATTACCGCGCAAGTCGTGCGCGTCGACCACAACATGGTGGTCGTGAATGCCGGACTGAAGTCCGAGAGTTTGATTCCGGTCGAAGAATTCTTCGACGCCCAGGGACAACTGGAAGTCAAGGCGGGCGATTTCGTCACCGTCGCGATCGAGTCGCTGGAGAACGGCTATGGCGAAACCAAGCTGTCGCGCGAAAAAGCCAAGCGCCTTGCGGCATGGCACGATCTGGAATTGGCCATGGAAGAAGGCAAGATCGTGGAAGGCTTCGTCAGCGGCAAGGTCAAGGGCGGCCTGACCGCGATGGTCAACGGCATCCGCGCGTTCCTGCCTGGCTCGCTGGTTGACATCCGTCCGGTAAAGGACACCACGCCTTATGAAAACAAGACAATGGAGCTGAAGGTCATCAAGCTGGACCGCAAGCGCAACAACGTGGTGGTTTCCCGCCGCGCGGTGCTGGAAGCCAGCATGGGCGCAGATCGCGAAGCGGTCATGGAAAACCTCAAGGAAGGCGCGATCGTCAAGGGCGTGGTCAAGAACATCACCGACTACGGCGCATTCGTCGATCTGGGCGGCATCGACGGCCTGTTGCATATCACCGACTTGGCATGGCGCCGCGTGAAGCACCCTTCCGAAGTGTTGACCGTGGGCGATGAAGTCGAAGCCAAGATACTCAAGTTCGACCAGGAAAAGAACCGCGTTTCGCTGGGCATCAAGCAGATGGGCGACGATCCGTGGAATGGCTTGGCTCGCCGTTACCCGCAAGGCACGCGCATGTTCGGCAAGGTGACCAACCTGACCGATTACGGCGCGTTTGTGGAAATCGAGCAGGGCATCGAAGGTCTGGTGCACGTTTCCGAAATGGACTGGACCAACAAGAACGTTCATCCTTCCAAGGTCGTGCAGCTGGGCGACGAAGTGGAAGTGATGATCCTGGAAATCGACGAAGCGCGCCGCCGTATCTCGCTGGGCATGAAGCAGTGCCAGTCGAATCCTTGGGATGATTTCGCGATCAACCACAAGAAGGGCGACAAGGTGAAGGGGCAGATCAAGTCCATCACCGACTTTGGTGTGTTCATCGGCCTGGATGGCGGTATCGACGGGCTGGTGCATTTGTCCGACCTGTCCTGGAGCCAGCCCGGTGAAGAGGCGGTGCGCAGCTACAAGAAGGGCGATGAAGTCGAAGCTGTGGTGTTGGCGATCGATGTGGAGCGCGAGCGCATTTCCCTCGGCATCAAGCAGATGGAAGGCGATCCATTCGGCGGCTTTGCCGCCAGCCATGAAAAGGGCGCAGTGGTCACCGGCACGGTGAAATCGCTGGATGCCAAGGGCGCTGTCATTGCCTTGGAGGGTGATGTGGAGGCCTATCTGAAAGCGTCAGAAGTGTCCGCCGACCGTGTTGAAGACATCCGCACCCACCTGAAAGAAGGCGATAGCGTGACTGCCGTGATCATCAATGTGGACCGCAAAAATCGCGGCATCAACCTGTCGATCAAGGCGCTCAACAAGGCTGAAGAATCCGCCGCGATGCAGAAGCTTTCAGCAGAAAGCGCTTCCAATGCGGGGACCACCAATCTGGGCGCGTTGCTGAAAGCCAAGATGGGCGGCAGCAAGACTGAAGCCTGAGATTGAGGTTATCGCCATGACTCGTTCCGATTTGATTGCCAAACTAGCCGAATTGCATCCGCAACTGCTGACCAAGGACGCAGAGTTTGCCGTTAAAGTGATTCTGGACACTTTGTCCGCCACGCTGGCGCGTGGCGGGCGGGTCGAGATTCGTGGATTTGGCAGTTTCGGCCTGAATTACCGTCCGCCGCGCCAGGGGCGCAATCCCAAGACCGGCGACAAGGTGAAAGTGCCTGCCAAGTATGTGCCGCACTTCAAGGCAGGCAAGGAGTTGAGGGAACGGGTCTGCGAACGGAAGTCCTGATCCCGGCTTGAAATAGGCTCTAATGGCGGCATATCGAAAAAGGTAGCCGCCATTTTTTATGCTATCGTTGCGATGGGTTTTCAGGGTAGATGCCATGCGTTATCTCAATTGGATTTTTCGTGCAGTGTTGTTCCTCGTGCTGCTCGGATTTGCGGTCAAAAACGACCAGCCGGTCACCCTGCGCTATTTCTTTGGCTATGAATGGCATTCTTCGCTGGTGATTGTGCTGCTGATATTTTTTGCCGCCGGCGCGGCGGTCGGGGTACTCGCGATGTTCGCCAACTTGCTGCAGCAGCGCCGTGAGATCGCGCGCCTGAAGCGCGAAATCCGCGTCAGGAACAAACTTGCCGGCGCCGGCGAAACGCAGCAGATTCCCATTCAACCCTCTTAATGATTTTTAACCTTTTGGCGCTTTCAGAATTCATTTTATGGGATGGCAGGCCGGACACGGCGTTGCGAAGCATCCGGGGCGGGCAGGCCTGCTGCTCCGCGCTCCCGCACCGGAGGGCTGCGCCCCACCGTGTCGCGCGGGCATCGCAAGGAACCGCACAGAGAATGACGAGGCATATCGCGATGGATAGACGAGGAATGAGCGCGCATGTGACGCAGCGATTCGCCCGTCAAATGGATTTATGAAAGTGCCAAATGGAATTTGAACCCTGGATGTTGCTGGTCTTCCCGCTGTTTTTCGGCATGGGCTGGCTGGCCGCGCGCATCGACATCAAGGAGCTGCTTTCGGAGTCGAGCGCGCTGCCGCAATCGTATTTCCAGGGGCTGAATTTCCTGCTCAACGAGCAGCAGGACAAGGCCATCGAGGCCTTCATCGAGGTGGTCAAGGTCGATCCGCAAACCATCGAGCTGCACTTCGCGCTGGGCAGCCTGTTCCGTCGCCGCGGCGAGGTGGATCGCGCGTTGCGCATGCACCATAACCTCGTGGATCGGGCAGATCTGGATAAGGACAAGCGCCAGCAGGCGATTTTCGAACTCGCGCAAGATTATCTGAAGGCGGGCATTTTCGACCGCGCCGAAAGCCTGTTCCGCGAACTGGAAAAAACCCGGTACGCCAAGCCCGCGCTGGAATTTTTGCTGGAACTGTTCCAGAAAGAGCATGACTGGCTCAAGGCGATCGATGTGGCGCAGCGGCTGACGGCGGTATCCGGACAGCCGTACGGCAAGCAGGCGGCTTTTTTCTATTGCGAGCTGGCGAGCGAGGAGATTGCAGAGGGCAATTCCGCGGCGGCGCGCGGGCATTTGCAGCAGGCGCTGACGGTCTATCCGAACGCGGTGCGCGCCACGATGATGCTGGGCGACATGGCGTCCGGCGCGGACAAACCCGAGGAGGCCATCGCCATCTGGAAGAACATCGAGGCGCAGGATGCGCAATATCTGCCGCTGGTCGCAGAGCGCCTGCTGAATGCCTATCGCAGCCTGGATCGCGAGGCGGAGGGCATTGCGCTGTTGCGCGAATATCTCGACAAATATCATTCGCTGGATCTGATGAACGTGGTGTTCGACGGCGTGCTGAAAAACGAAAGCCCGGCTGCCGCCTACCAACTGGTGCGCGACGAATTGCAACGCAACCCGACTTTGCTCGGGCTGGATAAACTGCTCGAGGCGCGGCTGCTGGAAATGCCGCTGGAGCGGCGCGCAGATATCGAGCTGGTAAAAGATCTGGTGCACAAGCGCACGCGCAACCTGGCGATGTACCACTGCGCCCATTGCGGCTTCAAGGCGCGCCAATTCTACTGGCACTGCCCGGCCTGCCAGGCGTGGGACAGCTACTCGCCGCGTCGCAGCGAAGAAACCGGAATACCCTTATGAACGACCCGAAAATAATCATCGCGCTGGATTACCCTGACGCCGCCCCGGCATTGGCATTGGCCGAGAGGTTGCAGCCTGCGCTGTGCCGCCTGAAAGTCGGCAAGGAATTATTTACCGCCAGCGGCCCGGCGTTGCTGGAGCAACTGATGAAGCGGGGCTTCGAGATTTTTCTCGACCTGAAATTCCACGATATTCCCAACACCGCCGCGCAGGCCTGCAAGGCCGCGGCCGGGCTGGGGGTATGGATGGTCAACGTGCATGCGCTGGGCGGGCGCAAGATGCTGGAGGCGGCGCGCGAGGCAATTGCCAACAGCTCGCATCAGCCGAAGCTGATTGCCGTGACGCTGCTCACCAGCATGGCGCAGGAAGACCTCGCCGACATCGGTATCGGCGCCACGCCAGCGGAGATGGTGCTGCGCCTGGCGCGGCTGGCGCGCGACAGCGGGCTGGATGGCGTGGTGTGTTCCGCGCAGGAAGCCGTGCTGCTGCGCAAGCAGTGCGGCAACGATTTTTGCCTGGTGACGCCGGGCATCCGACCGGAGCAGGCCGGCCTCGACGATCAGTCGCGCGTGATGACGCCGCTGGCCGCGCTGCAGGCTGGTTCCAGCTATCTGGTGATCGGGCGCCCGATCACCAGGGCGGCAGACCCCTTGCAGGCGCTGCTCGACATCAATAAGGAAATCGGAGTTTAGATATGACGGTGTTACCCAAATTCGACGGCGCAAAAATATTGGTGGTCGGCGATGTGATGCTGGACCGTTACTGGTTCGGCGACGTCAACCGCATTTCGCCGGAAGCGCCGGTGCCGGTGCTCAAGGTCGAACGCATCGAAGAACGCCCCGGCGGGGCGGCCAACGTGGCGCGCAACATCGCGTCGCTCGGCGCGCAGTGCACCTTATTGTCGGTGGTCGGCGCGGACGAGGCAGGCGATTGCTTGCAGCGGCTGTTGGCCGAACAGGGCAGGGTGGAAGCGCTGCTGCATCGCGACAGCACCATCTCCACTATCATCAAGCTGCGCGCCGTCGCACGGCACCAGCAGTTGCTGCGCATCGATTTCGAAACGCCGCCGAGCCACGAAGTGCTGAATGCGAAGCTCGCGGATTTCCGCGTCAAGCTGCCTGAGGCGGACGTGGTGATCCTGTCCGACTACGGCAAGGGCGGGCTGGCGCATATCGCCGAGATGATCCGGCTGGCGCGCGCGGCGGGCAAGCCGGTGCTGGTCGATCCCAAGGGCGACGATTACGCGCGCTACAGCGGCGCGACGCTGCTCACGCCGAACCGCAGCGAGTTCCGCGAAGTGGCGGGGAGCTGGAAGACCGAGGCGGAATTCAGCGCGAAGGCGGAGAAGCTGCGCACCGAATTGCAGCTCGACGCGCTGCTGGTCACGCGCAGCGAGGACGGCATGAGCCTGTACCGCGCCAGCGAAGCGCTGCACGAGCCGACGCAAACGCGCGAAGTGTTCGATGTCAGCGGCGCGGGCGACACCGTGATCGCCACGTTGGCGGTGATGCTGGCAAGCGGCGCGGACTTGCCCGACGCGGTGCGCATCGCCAACCGCGCGGCGGGCATCGTGGTCGGTAAACTGGGGACGGCGGTGGTGAGCCGCGAAGAGATTATTCAGGATATGGAACATTAGGATCGAGGAGAAACCATGTACTACATCGTCACCGGCGCCGCCGGGTTTATCGGCTCCAACCTGGTCAAGGCGCTCAACGAGCGCGGCGAGAACGACATCATCGCGGTGGACAACCTCAGGAACGCCGACAAGTTCAGGAATCTCGCCGATTGCGAAATTGCCGACTACCTCGACAAGGAAGACTTTCTGAAAAAACTGCAGGATGGTTTTTTCGACGGCCTGGTCAACGCGGTGCTGCATCAGGGCGCATGTTCCGACACGATGGAAACCGATGGCCGTTACATGATGGGCAACAACTACCAGTATTCGCTGGAGTTGCTGGACTACTGCCAGAACGAAGAAATACCGTTCCTGTATGCCTCGTCCGCGTCGGTGTACGGTGGCGGCAAGGTGTTCAGCGAAAGCCGCGAATACGAAGCGCCGCTGAATGTGTACGCTTACTCGAAATTCCTGTTCGACCAGATCGTGCGGCGCCGCTGGCACAAGCGCAACGCGCAGATCGTCGGCCTGCGCTACTTCAACGTGTACGGCCCGCGCGAACAGCACAAGGGGCGCATGGCTTCGGTCGCGTTCCACTTCTTCAACCAGTACCGCGCCGCAGGCAAGGTGAAGCTGTTCGAAGGCTGCGACGGCTACGCCAACGGCGGGCAACTGCGCGACTTCGTCTCGGTGGAAGATGCAGTTAAAGTGAACATGTACTTCCTCGATAACCCGAACAAGTCCGGCATCTTCAACCTCGGCACCGGGCAGGCGCAGAGCTTCAACGATGTGGCGGCGGCGACCGTGAATACCCTGCGCAAGGCCGAAGGGAAGGGCGCGCTGAGCCTCGCCGAACTGCAACAACAGGGCCTGATCGAATACATCCCGTTTCCCGATGCCTTGCGCGGCAAATATCAGAGCTACACCCAGGCCGACATCGGCGCGTTGCGCAGCAGCGGCTATGCCGAGCCATTCCTGACGGTGGAGCAGGGCGTGGCGAAGTATGTGGAGCAGATGCTCAAGGCGGCTGCATGATTATCTATGCTATAGAGAATTTCGCCGGCATTACCCCATTAGCCATCGCTTGTAGGGCGGAAAAGCATCGCGCCTTCCGCCGTATGTTCGCTTCATCCTGCGGATAACGCCTGCGGCTCATCCGCCCTATGTGGACTGCATGATATGTACCCATCGATAGAAGATTTTGTCGGCAACACCCCGCTGGTGCAACTCAGGCGCATCCCCGGCAACACCTCGAACATCATTCTCGCCAAGCTCGAAGGCAACAATCCCGCCGGCTCGGTGAAGGATCGCCCCGCGCTGTCGATGATCGTGCGCGCCGAGCGGCGCGGCGACATCAGGCCGGGCGACACGCTGATCGAGGCGACCAGCGGCAACACCGGCATCGCGCTGGCGATGGCGGCAGCGATACGCGGCTACAAGATGATCCTGGTGATGCCGGATAACCAGAGCGCGGAACGCCGCCAGACCATGCGCGCCTACGGTGCAGAGCTGCTGATGACGCCGAAGGAAGGCAGCATGGAGCTGGCGCGCGACACGGCAGAAAAACTGCGCGCCGAGGGCAAGGGCATCATCCTCGACCAGTTCGCCAACCCCGACAATCCGCTGGCGCATTACGAAGGCACCGCGCCGGAAATATGGCGCGACACGCAAGGCCGGCTCACCCACTTCGTCAGCAGCATGGGCACCACCGGCACCATCATGGGCTGCTCGCGCTTCTTCAAGGAGCAGAACTCAAATATCCAGATCATCGGCGTACAGCCGGAGGAAGGCGCGCAGATTGCCGGCATCCGCAAATGGCCGCAAGCCTATCTGCCGAAAATCTACGACGGCAAAAACGTGGATAGCCTGGAATATGTCAGCCAGAAAGAGGCGGAGGACATGACGCGCCGCCTGGCGCGCGAGGAAGGCATCTTCTGCGGCATCTCATCCGGCGGCGCGCTGGCTGTGGCACTGCGCATCTCGCAGCAGGTCGAAAACGCGACCATCGCGTTCATCGTGTGCGATCGCGGGGATCGCTATCTGAGCACGGGGGTGTTTCCGGGGTGATTTGGAGTTGCACCAAAAGCGTAGGTGCTTATTTGACTGTCAGGTCGAGAAGCGTTGGAATTTTAACTAGGCCCGCTTGTACTATGGTCAATGCTGCGATCACAAGGGTGAGCCAGAACATGCGCCGCTGCATTTTGACGTTCGCTGTGTGCTTTCTTTCCTGCTCCTCATACTCTTCAATTGCGCGGAGCGCTTCACCGGTTACAACGTACTTGTGGTTGACTTTTCGAAGTTCGCCCGTATTGACCAAGGATTCAAGGTAGAACTCTAGCTTCCACTGTTGTTCCTCTCTTTGCGGATGTAGGAAGCATTTGATCGAATAGATGTCTGTCATCAGATCGATCAGACCATGCTCTGCTTTACCTTCGAGTGTTTTATCGATGAGGAATTTCAAAAGCCCCATGCGTTGCTTGGTGATTAGTTTTTTCTTGTTAAAGAAGTATTGATCGAAACTGTCGAGCCAGCGAAATATGTGAGCCTTTATGTAAGGCCATGTGGTAAGCCTGCCGAATACGAAGTCGAGCAATCCCGAATATGAAATTTCCGACAAACCGTAATAGTGAGTGATTTGAAAATCAGAAAGGCGGAACGTAGTTAATGGGATATCCCGTTCGACCTGGTAGCGCGATCCGTCCCATTCAATGCAATTTAATTCGCTACCCGAGAGGCCAAGAACAATTAGATAGGGTCGATCTTCCTTATCGATTGATGTAACAAAACAGTTCACGCGCGCGCCTTTTTCACCGGAACGCGGAATGCTTGATTCGCATGCTCTTGCGAGTACACGGGGTAAGACGAGTTTGCAAAGGAGGAGGCTTAGCAAGTGCAGGCGCATAAAGTAGATTGCGTGCTATCCCAAAATCTGCGCGAGCATCTGGCGCAGGGAGCGCTGGTCGCGGGGCGAGAGGTGGCCCATGCTGCGAATGACGAGTGTTTGTTCGAGCGTGGTCAGGACTGGTTTGGCGAAGGATGGTTTGAGCAGCCCTGCGGCTTGCCAGTCAACGACTGGGAATGTGGCAAAGTCCGGCGCAGTGTGCGCCTGGCTGGTAATTGCCATGATGAGCAAGTCTGGTCGGTTGGTGTGATAAGCGGGGCTGGAAATGACTACGGCAGGACGTTTTTTGCTCTCCGTCTGATTGGTGAACGGAAACGGTACGAGGACAACCTCGCCAAACTGGTAAATGGTTTCGGGTGCCATTTCAGGGATGACGTGGAATTACAGCGTGTCGTACACCGCATCGGCGTCGTTATCCCAGACGGCGGCGAAGCTGGCTATGGAAGTTTGGGTGGCTGCCTGCACCAGCGCGCGGTCATTTTCGCGGCTGCGCAGAAAATCTACGAAGTCGGACACTTCTGCCAGGCGTGTCGGCGGCAGTTGCAGGATTTTCTCGATCAACAAATGCTCGGTAGTATTCATGGTTACCTCCATGAGGGAACAGATGCCATGGATTATACGGAAAGCAAGCGGTTGTACAAGATTGGCAGGGTGAGCACGGTGTGCCATCCGTCGCCTGTGATCGCGGCATTTACTGAAATTTTCCGGTCTAGAACTCCGCCTGCGCGAACTTTGGTTTGGACAGCGCCGGATTCTGCGCGAAATAGCGCTTGATGCCGCCG
Organism: uncultured beta proteobacterium; assembly: GCA_963828205.1. Lineage (GTDB taxonomy): Bacteria > Pseudomonadota > Gammaproteobacteria > Burkholderiales > Gallionellaceae > Gallionella. Next base: position 136,737 of record CAWHDU010000003.1, on the reverse strand, counting down.
AGAATCGCGTTCGCAAGTTTTTCCTGGTAGCTCTCGTCGTTCAGGCGGCGCTCTTCGCTGGGGTTGCTGATGAAGGCGGTTTCGACGAGGATCGACGGGATGTCCGGCGATTTCAGCACGGCGAAGCCGGCCTGTTCGACCTGGCCGCGATGCAGGTCGTTGATGCCGCCGAGCTCATTCAGCACATGCTTGGCGAGTTTCATGCTGTCGTTGATGGTGGCGGTCTGCGACAGGTCGAGCAGGGTACGCGCCAGGTAGGGGTCTTTCACCGCGAGGTTCACGCCGCCGATCAGGTCAGCCTCGTTTTCCTTCTTCGCCAGCCAGCGCGCCGCGGCGCTGGTTGCGCCGTGCTCGGAGAGCGCGAATACCGATGAACCGCGCGCATTCGGTTTGATGAAGGCGTCGGCGTGGATGGAGACGAACAAGTCCGCGTTGATCTGGCGCGCCTTGGTGACGCGCCCGATGAGCGGGATGAAGTAATCGCCGTCGCGGATCAGCACACCGCGCATGTTCGGTGCATCATCCACCAAAGCCTTCACTTTGCGGGCAATCGCCAGCGTGACATTTTTTTCGTAAGAACCATTTTTGCCGCGCGCGCCGGGATCTTCGCCGCCGTGCCCGGCATCGATTGCGACGATTAGCGTGCGGGCGCGCAGCTCGGGCGCGTTCGGGTGAGAAACGGCAGGCGTCACGTCGCTCTTGCCGATGCCCGGCTTGGCGACCGGTTCAGGCTTTTCTTTTGCTGCCGGCTCCGTCGGGGCGGGTGGTGCTGCGGCCTGGCCGGTTGCGGCGGGCGCGCTGGCCGCTTCGGGGGGGGATGCTTTGGGTTTTTCGAGCAAGGCCATCAGCGGGTCGAGCGGCTGGGCGGGATACACGTCCAGCACCAGGCGATAACCGTATTCGCCGACCGGTTTCAGGTCGAATAATTGCGGCTTGACCTCGCTCTTCAGGTCGAGCACGAGGCGCACCACGCCTGGTTTGAAACGCCCGACGCGCACGCTCTTGATGTAGGGGTTGTCGTTGCCGATCTTGTTTGCGAGTTCCTTTAACGCATCGCCTGGTTCAACGTCTTCCAGGTCGATGACCAGGCGCTCCGGGTTGCTCACGGTGAACATGTTGTGGCGGATGGCCTGTTTCGATTCGAGCGTCAGGCGCGTGTAATCCTGCGCCGGCCAGATGCGCGCCGAGCCGATGGCGATGGCGGCGTGCGCCCCGGATGCCCAAAACAGTGGCAGCCAGCAGAGGAACAGCAGGGTTGCGAGTCTTATAACTGCTCTAAGCATTGCCTGCCCATTTCCGTATTGGCACGGATTTCCGCGTTGCGGCCTTGCGGCAAAATCTCGAACACAATTTCCATGTCGGCCTGCGGGAGCAAACCCTGTGCCTTTTCAGGCCATTCGATGAAAAAGACATTGCGCCCATCGAACTCGTCGCGGAAGCCGGCCGCTTCCCATTCTTCCTCATCGTGCAGGCGGTATAGGTCGAAGTGGCGCAAGTCTAACCCGGCGGTCTGGTACGGCTCAAGCAGCGTATAGGTGGGGCTCTTCACCCGACCGGCATAGCCCAGCGCATTCAGCATGCCGCGCACCAGCGTGGTTTTTCCCGCGCCGAGATCGCCGCGCAGGTAGATCACCATGCCGGGCTTGAGCCGCGCGGCGAGGCGTTGCGCCAGCGCGAGCGTGGCTTCTTCGTCGGCAAGAGTGTAGTTGATTCGGCTATCATCCGGACTATGCAAAACGAAGTTCCCCAATCGATCGATTACGCCGCGCTTGCCGCGCGGATACGCGCATGGGCGCATGAGCTTGGCTTTCAGGCCGTGGGCATCAGCGACACCGATCTGGCGGCGGCGGAAAGCGGCCTGCTGGAATGGCTCGCGCTCGGCCTGCACGGCGAGATGGATTATATGGCAAAACATGGCAGCAAACGCAGCCGCCCAGCGGAGCTGCTGCCCGGCACGCTACGGGTGATTTCGCTGCGCATGAACTGCATGCCATCCGGCGCGCGCGATAGTTGGCAGGTGCTGGCGGAAGGCGAGCGCGCTTTCATTTCACGCTATGCGCTGGGACGTGATTACCACAAGGTGGTGCGCAACCGTTTGGCGAAGCTGGCCGAGAAAATCCGCGCCGAAGTTTCAGAATTTGATGGCCGTGTATTTACCGACAGCGCGCCGGTGCTGGAGGTGGAACTGGCGCGCAAGGCCGGCCTGGGTTGGCGCGGTAAGCACACCCTACTGCTGTCGCGCGAACACGGTTCGCGGTTTTTCCTCGGCGAAATTTACGTGAACCTGCCGCTGCCGGTCGATGAGCCGGAGCCGGAGCATTGCGGAACCTGCACGCGCTGCATCGATATTTGCCCGACCCAGGCCATCGTTGCGCCGTATCGCGTCGATGCGCGCCGCTGCATCTCCTACCTGACTATCGAACTTAAGGGCAGCATTCCCGTCGAGCTGCGCCCGCTGATCGGCAACCGTATCTACGGCTGCGACGACTGCCAGTTGATCTGCCCGTGGAACGGTTTTGCACTGGCCAGCGCCGAGCCGGATTTCGCGGTGCGCCACGGGCTGGACGATGTATCGCCGGCGGAATTGTTCGCGTGGGGTGAGGTCGAGTTCGACAGCAAGCTGGCCGGCACCGCGATCTATCGCATCGGCCATGAGCAGTGGCTGCGCAACATCGCCGTGGCCTTGGGTAATGCGCCAAAGAGCGCCGCCGTGATCGCCGCATTGGAGTCGCGCGCCGGGCATCCGTCCGCGCTGGTGCGCGAGCATGTGGCCTGGGCGTTGGCGCGCCAGCTCAGTAAATAAACCGCTCCCGCAATTCTTCGAGATTTAATTCGCGCAGAATCTGCTCCGCCCTTTGCCGCGCATTTTTTCTCGGGGCGTCAGCCCGGCGGGCGATGATGAGCTCATTCTTCATCGAGTGCTCCCAGCCGACCAGTTCCGTCACCGTCACCTGGTAGCCGTGCGCTTCCAGTAGCAGGCAGCGCAACACGTTGGCGAGGTGGCTGCCGAATTCGCGGGCATGGATCGGGTGGCGCCAGATTTCCGAGAGCGGGGTTTTGCCGAACGACTGGTTCTTGTGTTTGTTCAGCATGGCTGCAACCTCGGCCTGGCAGCATGGAGCCAGCACGATGAATTGCGCTTGCTTGTGCAGTGCGAACTTGATCGCATCGTCGGTGGCGGTGTTGCAGGCGTGCAGCGCGGTGACGACATCGATTTGCCCGGGCAGTTGCGGTGAGTGGATGGATTCTTCCACCGACAGATTCAAAAACGACATGCGTGCAAAGCCGAGTCTTTCAGCGAGCTCGCGGGATTTGCCGACTAGCGCCTCGCGGGTCTCGATGCCGTAGATATGGCCGACATCGCGCGCCTTCAGGAACAGGTCGTAGAGGATGAAGCCCAGATAGGACTTGCCCGCGCCGTGATCCACCAGCGCCAGGTCTTGCCTGGCCGCGAGCACTTCATCGAGCAACGGTTCGATGAAGTGGTACAGATGGTAAACCTGCTTCAGTTTGCGCCGGCTGTCCTGGTTGAGTTTGCCGTCGCGCGTCAGGATGTGCAGCTCTTTGAGCAACTCGACTGACTGACCTGGCCTGATTTCGGGAATGGAATTCATGGTGGCGTTAACCGAATTTTAATTTCATTGTCAACATCGCTCCAGCCAGCAACAGCGCGACGCCGAGCGTGAACAGGGCGTACATGCCCAGCGAGATGTCGGCGGTATGGCGGGTACGCCATACTTTCCAGGCCTGCGGGATAAATGCTGTGGTGGTAAGCGTGGCAGCAGCGCTGCCTATCCAGTCGGTGGTGTTCATGGTTGTTGCGTGTTGCCTCAAGCAAAAGGTTGCCGAAAGAGTTTGAAAATGACTCTCAGTTTACGCCGAATCTGCTTCCGGATCATTGACCGGAGTGCGGTAGCCGTAGATACTTGACGCTGTGCGGCTGATTATTGAATCCGCCTCTCGTAACCACTGATATGAAAGGATGAACCCATGCCGAACCGAACCCGCAACATCATGAAACAATCCGCCCCCATTTTTTTTGGCCTGCTGCTTGCAGCCGCCGCGCCGCCCGCCCTCGCTTTCCAGCCGCTGATTACCGACGATACCGGCACCCAGGGCGCAGGAGGAAACCAGTTGGAGTTTGCCGTCAACGAAGACCGGGAGCGGTCGGAAGGCGAGACTACACGGATCCGTACACTGCCGGTGGTCTACACGCGCGGTCTCACCGACGCTCTCGATGTGTTCATCGGATCGAATCACACTCGCATTCGCTCAAGCATCCCGGGCATTGGCGCCAGCGGTAGCGGCAATCCGTCGTTTGGGGCCAAGTGGCGCTTCTATGAAAACGAGGAGAGCAAGACCAGTCTCGGCATCAAGCCGGAAATCGTCCTGCCGGTCAGCGCCGGCAGGGAAAAAGAAGGTCTCGGCACGGGCAAAACCTCTTATGGGCTTACGCTGATCCTGACGCAGGAAGTTTCCTTCGGCGCCGTTCACGCCAATCTCTTCAGTGGGCACGATCAGTTCCGTGATCCAACGCTCAATCACGATGCGTCGGTCATGCGCGCCTCGATCGCACCCGTTTGGGACGTCGCCGAGAGGTGGAAGCTGGCGCTGGATGTCGGCATCGAAAGGCAAAAAGCCGGCGGCGACAGTACGCGATCCAAGTTCGCCGAAATCGGCGCGATCTACTCGCCTAGCAAAGACCTCGATTTCGCGCTCGGCCTCATCCGCGCGACTGACGATGCACAGCCAGGCACAGGAACGACTTCCGCGACTCTCGGTGTTACCTGGCGCTTCAAATAAGCGGAAGGGAGGGAGTAGGGTGCGCTCTCCATCGTCAAATTCCGGGCTATATGCCGCAAACAAGCGCACCGCCTTCCGAAGTGGTTATGTGTTAACCGCTTGCTCATACGTCTAAGAGACATCGTTACGCTCAGACAACAAAATTGCACATAGTATTTGACGAGCTTTAAATGCTTTGCTATAGTTCGCCTCTTCGCTGACGCGGGGTGGAGCAGCTCGGTAGCTCGTCGGGCTCATAACCCGAAGGTCATAGGTTCAAATCCTGTCCCCGCAACCCTCAGCCCGATCTTTAAAAAGCAAACGAACAACCGACGAGTGTAGGCGCTTGGTTTTTGGGGAGTTTCCGTGTTTTATTGCATGGGGACGACTTTAAAAATATAGCAACAACCTACACGAAGTCGAAAAGAATCATGTCAATGATTCACTTTGAGTGGGACCGTTCCATTTATGGGACAAAACAGGTATTGAACTGAAGAGTTTGATCCTGGCTCAGATTGAACGCTGGCGGCATGCTTTACACATGCAAGTCGAACGGCAGCACGGGGGCAACCCTGGTGGCGAGTGGCGAACGGGTGAGTAATATATCGGAACATATCCGGAAGTGGGGGATAACGTAGCGAAAGTTACGCTAATACCGCATATGCCCTGAGGGGGAAAGGGGAGGATCGCAAGACTTCTCGCTTTCGGAGTGGCCGATATCGGATTAGCTAGTAGGTGGGGTAAAGGCTCACCTAGGCGACGATCCGTAGCTGGTCTGAGAGGACGACCAGCCACACTGGGACTGAGACACGGCCCAGACTCCTACGGGAGGCAGCAGTGGGGAATTTTGGACAATGGGGGCAACCCTGATCCAGCCATGCCGCGTGAGTGAAGAAGGCCTTCGGGTTGTAAAGCTCTTTCGGACGGAAAGAAACGGTTACGGCCAATACCCGTGACTAATGACGGTACCGTAAGAAGAAGCACCGGCTAACTACGTGCCAGCAGCCGCGGTAATACGTAGGGTGCGAGCGTTAATCGGAATTACTGGGCGTAAAGCGTGCGCAGGCGGTTTCGTAAGACAGATGTGAAATCCCCGGGCTTAACCTGGGAACTGCATTTGTGACTGCGAGACTAGAGTGTAGCAGAGGGGGGTAGAATTCCACGTGTAGCAGTGAAATGCGTAGAGATGTGGAGGAATACCGATGGCGAAGGCAGCCCCCTGGGCTAACACTGACGCTCATGCACGAAAGCGTGGGGAGCAAACAGGATTAGATACCCTGGTAGTCCACGCCCTAAACGATGTCAACTAGGTGTTGGGGAAGGAGACTTCTTTAGTACCGCAGCTAACGCGTGAAGTTGACCGCCTGGGGAGTACGGTCGCAAGATTAAAACTCAAAGGAATTGACGGGGACCCGCACAAGCGGTGGATTATGTGGATTAATTCGATGCAACGCGAAAAACCTTACCTACCCTTGACATGCCAGGAAGATCGCAGAGATGTGATTGTGCCCGAAAGGGAACCTGGACACAGGTGCTGCATGGCTGTCGTCAGCTCGTGTCGTGAGATGTTGGGTTAAGTCCCGCAACGAGCGCAACCCTTGCCAATAATTGCCACCATTCAGTTGGGCACTTTATTGGGACTGCCGGTGATAAACCGGAGGAAGGTGGGGATGACGTCAAGTCCTCATGGCCCTTATGGGTAGGGCTTCACACGTAATACAATGGTCGGTACAGAGGGTTGCCAACCCGCGAGGGGGAGCCAATCCCAGAAAGCCGATCGTAGTCCGGATCGGAGTCTGCAACTCGACTCCGTGAAGTCGGAATCGCTAGTAATCGCGGATCAGCATGTCGCGGTGAATACGTTCCCGGGTCTTGTACACACCGCCCGTCACACCATGGGAGTGGAATCTGGCAGAAGTAGGTAGCCTAACCGCAAGGAGGGCGCTTACCACGCTGGGTTTCATGACTGGGGTGAAGTCGTAACAAGGTAGCCGTATCGGAAGGTGCGGCTGGATCACCTCCTTTCTAGAGAATCCAGAGGCTGAGTGCCTACACTCATCGGTTGTTCGAAAAAAGCAGTTGATAGTCGTTAGTCGTTAGACGTTAGTTAAAGTCGCACAACGTAGTTGTGCACCGCACCAACTAGCGACTAACGACTAACAGCTACCGGCTGCATTTGGGTCTGTAGCTCAGCTGGTTAGAGCATTGTGTTGATAACGCAGGGGTCGTAGGTTCGAGTCCTACCAGACCCACCAGAATCAGTCGTTAGTCGCTAGTCGTTAGTTTTTAGTTAAAACCGCAACGCAGTTGCGACAAAACCAACTAACGACTAACGACTACCGTCTGACGACTGTAGTACGGGGGTTTAGCTCAGCTGGGAGAGCACCTGCTTTGCAAGCAGGGGGTCGTCGGTTCGATCCCGTCAACCTCCACCAATAAAACGAGTAGCTAGTCGCTAGTCGTTAGTCATTAGTTAAAGGCCGCAACGCAGTTGCGACAAAGCCAACTAATAACTAACGACTAAAGTCTAACGACTGAAGTAAAAGTTCTTTAAAAATTTGGAAGAAGTAAAGAAAGTGATTCTCGCGGAGACGAGGACGGGAGACCGTCATTGTTGAAGCGGAAAAACTAAATGGGTTTTGATTGTATCAAGCCGATTCACGATTAGTCATCGTGAGTTGGTCACAAACCTTTGCGAAAGCCGGATCCTTTAATCAGTCCGGTGGAAGTAAAAGTTTAAAAATGCGAAACACTTATAACGCCTTGATCGAAAGATTGAGGGTTTAACGTTATAGGGTCAAGCGAATAAGTGCATGTGGTGGATGCCTTGGCGATTACAGGCGAAGAAAGACGTGTTAGCCTGCGAAAAGCTCTGGGGAGCTGGCAAAAAGCTTTGATCCAGAGATCTCTGAATGGGGAAACCCGGCCCTTCGGGGTCATTCCCCCCTGAATACATAGGGGGGGTAAAGCGAACCCAGGGAACTGAAACATCTAAGTACCTGGAGGAAAAGAAATCAACCGAGATTCCGTAAGTAGTGGCGAGCGAACGCGGAAGAGCCGGCAACTTTTAGCTTTCAAATTAGTGGAACAGTCTGGAAAGTCTGGCCATAGTGGGTGATAGCCCCGTACGCGAAAATTTGGGAGTGGAACTAGGGTTGCGACAAGTAGGGCGGGGCACGAGAAACCCTGTCTGAACATGGGGGGACCATCCTCCAAGGCTAAATACTCGTAATCGACCGATAGTGAACCAGTACCGTGAGGGAAAGGCGAAAAGAACCCCGGAAGGGGAGTGAAATAGAACCTGAAACCGCATGCATACAAACAGTGGGAGCCTGGTGCTTCAAGCGCTTTGCGCGTTGAAGCAGTCGCTAGTCGTTAGACGTTAGTCGCTAGTTAAAAGCCGCAACGAAGTTGCGACAACATCAACTAATAACTAACGGCTAGCGACTAACGACTCGCTTCAAGAACAGAGTTCTTGAAGCACCGGGTGACTGCGTACCTTTTGTATAATGGGTCAGCGACTTACATTCAGTAGCGAGCTTAACCGGATAGGGGAGGCGCAGCGAAAGCGAGTCTGATAAGGGCGATAGTTGCTGGGTGTAGACCCGAAACCAAGTGATCTATCCATGGCCAGGATGAAGGTTGGGTAAAACCAACTGGAGGTCCGAACCCACTAACGTTGAAAAGTTAGGGGATGAGCTGTGGATAGGGGTGAAAGGCTAAACAAACTTGGAAATAGCTGGTTCTCTCCGAAAACTATTTAGGTAGTGCCTCATGTATCACTCCCGGGGGTAGAGCACTGTCATGGCTAGGGGTCTATTGCTGATTACCAAACCATTGCAAACTCCGAATACCGGGAAGTGCGAGCATGGGAGACAGACACCGGGTGCTAACGTCCGGTGTCAAAAGGGAAACAACCCAGACCGCCGATTAAGGTCCCCAAGACATAGTTAAGTGGAAAACGAAGTGGGAAGGCTAAAACAGTCAGGATGTTGGCTTAGAAGCAGCCATCATTTAAAGAAAGCGTAATAGCTCACTGATCGAGTCGTCCTGCGCGGAAGATGTAACGGGGCTCAAACTATGCACCGAAATCGCGGATATCAGCGTTCCTTTTAGGACATGCGAAGTTTCGCAACGCGACACACGAAGTGTGGCGCGTTGCAAAACGCTCTCTGGCAAAACAGGGAGCAAGCATCCATCACCTCAATTGAAGGTTTGTCGCATCTCACCCCTGACGGGGATCGAAGCGACAACCGTGGGCGTGTTCTAAAAGGAGCGCTGATATGGTAGGAGAGCGTTCCGTAGGCCTGCGAAGGCGTCTGGTGACGGATGCTGGAGGTATCGGAAGTGCGAATGCTGACATGAGTAGCGATAAAGGGAGTGAAAGGCTCCCTCGCCGAAAGCCCAAGGTTTCCTGTTCAACGTTCATCGGAACAGGGTGAGTCGGCCCCTAAGGCGAGGCAGAAATGCGTAGTCGATGGGAAACAGGTTAATATTCCTGTACCTCAATGCAATGCGATGTGGGGACGGAGAAGGTTAAGCAAGCCATCTGTTGGATTAGGTGGTTCAAGCGTGTAGACAGATCCTTTAGGCAAATCCGGAGGGTCAATGTCGAGGCGTGATAACGAGTGCCTTCGGGCGCGAAGTTGCCGATACCAAGCTTCCAAGAAAAGCCACTAAGCTCCAGTTGCGTTGGGACCGTACCGCAAACCGACACAGGTGGGCAGGATGAGAATTCTAAGGCGCTTGAGAGAACTCGGGTGAAGGAACTCGGCAAATTAGCACCGTAACTTCGGGAAAAGGTGCGCCCCGGTAGAGTGTAGGGACTTGCTCTCGAAGCTCGATGGGGTTGCAGTGAAATGGTGGCTGCGACTGTTTAATAAAAACACAGCACTCTGCAAACACGAAAGTGGACGTATAGAGTGTGACGCCTGCCCGGTGCTGGAAGATTAAATGATGGGGTGCGAGCTCTTGATTGAAGTCCCAGTAAACGGCGGCCGTAACTATAACGGTCCTAAGGTAGCGAAATTCCTTGTCGGGTAAGTTCCGACCTGCACGAATGGCGTAACGATGGCCACACTGTCTCCACCCGAGACTCAGCGAAGTTGAAATGTTTGTGAAGATGCAATCTACCCGAGGCTAGACGGAAAGACCCCATGAACCTTTACTGTAGCTTTGCATTGGATTTTGAATAGACCTGTGTAGGATAGCTGGGAGGCTATGAAGCGGGGACGCCAGTCCTCGTGGAGCCAACCTTGAAATACCAGCCTGGTGTGTTTGAGGTTCTAACCTGGACCCCTAATCGGGGTTGGGGACCGTGCATGGTAGGCAGTTTGACTGGGGCGGTCTCCTCCCAAATTGTAACGGAGGAGTACGAAGGTATCCTAGGTACGGTCGGACATCGTACTGATAGTGCAATGGCAAAAGGATGCTTAACTGCGAGACCGACAAGTCGAGCAGATACGAAAGTAGGTCATAGTGATCCGGTGGTTCTGTATGGAAGGGCCATCGCTCAACGGATAAAAGGTACTCTGGGGATAACAGGCTGATTCCTCCCAAGAGTTCATATCGACGGGGGAGTTTGGCACCTCGATGTCGGCTCATCACATCCTGGGGCTGTAGCCGGTCCCAAGGGTATGGCTGTTCGCCATTTAAAGTGGTACGTGAGCTGGGTTTAAAACGTCGTGAGACAGTTTGGTCCCTATCTGCCTTGGGCGCTGGAAATTTGAAGGGACCTGCTCCTAGTACGAGAGGACCGGAGTGGACAGATCTCTGGTGTACCGGTTATCACGCCAGTGGTATCGCCGGGTAGCTAAATCTGGAAGAGATAACCGCTGAAAGCATCTAAGCGGGAAACTCGCCTTGAGATAAGATTTCCCTGGGGATTTAATCCCCCTGAAGGGTCGTTCGAGACCAGGACGTTGATAGGTCAGGTGTGGAAGCGGGGTAACCCGTTAAGCTAACTGATACTAATTGCCCGTGAGGCTTGATCCTATAACATTGAGTTGTTTATAGCGTGTGGCGCAGTGCAATCAAAACGCATTACTTTACTTCTTCCAAAAATATCGTCCGTTGAACCAGAGTCAAACCTGACGCAGCGGACAACAAACAGGGCGAACGGCAGAACACCGCCGCGAGCCGAACAGCTTGTCTGACGGCCATAGCGAGTTGGCCCCACTCCTTCCCATCCCGAACAGGACAGTGAAACGACTCCGCGCCGATGATAGTGTGGATTACCCATGTGAAAGTAGGTCATCGTCAGACTCCCTTAAAACAAAAAGCCCAGCCTCGTGTTGGGCTTTTTGCTTTATGGAATTTGATTTGTGACCTTCTTGAACGAAGTGACAATGGGATAGCCGGTGAATATTTCCAATAACAAACCCGCTTCAACGCTGGCTCATCGGGTCTGTTTATAGGACAATAGGCGACTCGTGTTCGTGGAGGTGCTGGAATGAACGTTAGGATAGTCGTTATGGCGCTGCTCATGGGAACCTTACTGGCCTGCAACAAAGGGGGCGATAATACACTCCCTTTCCTCGTCTCGATCGCGGTAACGCCGGCCAACCAGAACATCACGCTGGGGAAGACTCAACAGTTCTCTGCAACCGGGACCTATTCTGACAGCAGCACGAAGGACCTGACCCCGTCCGCTACCTGGGGCTCGTCGAATACGGCCATTGCGACCATTAACAGCGCGGGTCTGGCATCCATGGTTTCAGCTGGCACTGTCATGATCACGGCAACATCCGGAAGCGTTTCAGGAAGCTCTACGCTGACGGTGACTCCCAATTCACCCTTTGGGATTTATTCCCCCTACGGCGAATTCCAGCGCGATGGAGGCACCTTTGCCACCACGGAAGACATCTCAGGGTATTTGCAGGATATAGGCGTCCCGTGGGTGCAGGAATTACCGCTCTATGCCGGATTCGATTCGATACCGGCCGCTTTCAACATTTATTCGAGAGTGGGCAAGGAGGCTGGCATCAACTCATCCAACATCACGAACCCGATCATTGTGGCGAATTACAAAACAGCCGTGGCCCAGCGCGTCGGTAAATACAAAGACAGGGTGAAATACTGGGAAGTAGATACCGAGCCGGATGGGGTGGGAGGGTGGCGCAATAATCCCCAGGGGTACGCGGAGCTGCTGAAAATCACCTACGCTGCAATAAAAGGGGAATGCGCCGAATGCAAGGTCATGTTCGGAGGCTTGGCGGGCGGACAGGCAGCCCTGGATATAGGAAGCGCGGCCTTTCTTGAAAGCGTACTGCAGGCCGGCGCCGCAGGTTATTTCGACGGAATGGAGTTTAAGCGGCACCATACCGCTTCAAAAGACTATACCCAGATCAAGGTTAAATATGATTCGATTGGTACCATCCTGTCGAAATACGGTATCGATATTCAACAGATGCCGGTTTTTGTCGAAACAGCGATGTATGACGGTGATCCGAACGATCCCGTGCCGAATCTCCTGGAATCGGGCCTGCCGGTCCAGACGGAGAAAGAACAGGCCCAGGGCTTGATAAAAACGTACGTGTACGGCGCGTCCATCGGGGTCGATAGGATATTCTGGGTCGACGTCTACGAACGGAGCGACTACGAACCCGGCCACGCCGCCCCGTTTCCGCAGAACCCGTTCAATCATTATGGCCTGATCAACAATCCCACAAACAACGACGGACTTGCACACAAAAAGCTTGCCTATTATACGTACAAAAAAATGGTTGAAATGCTTGGAGGCAGCGACTGGAATAACATCCAGACGACACTGCTACCGGGTAATGTCTATATTTTTAAGTTCACAAGGAACACTTCGCCGGTCTACGCTGCTTGGTGGGATTATTTCAACGACAGCACCTACACCCCCGGTAAGACCATGACCGTGTCCCTCGCGGGTCTCGCGGGGTCTTCGGCGGTGGTGACGGAAGCGGTGCCGAAGTTCTCGACAGGCGCGGAAGTTACTGACTATTCATCCGCATTTAACAAGAGCACGGTTGCCGTCTCCGGCGGAAGCGCTACTCTCACGCTCGGCGACAGTCCTGTGCTCGTGGAGGTGACGCAATGAAAGTGAAAATAGCCGCAGTTGTGCTTTTGACTGGAACGCTGCAAATCTGGCGCAACGGACAATAAACAGGGCAAACAGCAAAACACCGCCGCGAGCCGAACAGCTTGTCTGACGGCCATAGCGAGTTGGCCCCACTCCTTCCCATCCCGAACAGGACAGTGAAACGACTCCGCGCCGATGATAGTGTGGATTACCCATGTGAAAGTAGGTCATCGTCAGACTCCTATAAAGTAAAAACCCTCAGGTGAAAACTTGGGGGTTTTTGCTTTATGGGTTTGAGAGGTGGCTCCGCTTAACTGGTCAGTATCGAGTGCGGTGGTCATGGATACTTCGATTTGTGTGGTTGAATTTCCTATCCTTTAGCCTTCCTGCCTGATGATGGGTGATAGCTTGTCGCAACGCGTCGTCGAGAGACATAGTTTGCGGGTCGGCAGAGGTCATAAATCTTTTCATTATTTCTTTAATTTCCTATTATTATAATGATCCAATGAAGCAGACACCAGCAATCAAATGAAGCAGACACCTGCACACGACAAATTCAACGAAAATCTTTTGGCTCTGCTGCCTTCCCGTATGTCACGGGTTGTCGAGGTGGGGTGCATGCGAGGCTCGTTGGCAGCCGAATACCTGAAATCCAACCCTGAATGCAGTTGGATCGGGATTGATATTGATCCTGAGAATGTGGAGATTGCGCGTCGCGTGTGTTATCGGGCGATTTGCGCTGATGCTGAAGAAATTTCTGACGAGGGATTGAATGAGTTGTTTCCTGCAGATGCCTGGGTGTTTGGGGACGTGCTTGAACATATGCGGGATCCATGGCAATTTCTAAGGCGCTTGAGGGCACGCATGTCGGATACTGGCGCAGTCATTGCCTGTATACCTAATGTGCAGCATTGGTCATTTCAGGTGTTAGTTAATATTGGTCTTTTTCGCTATCAGGATGAAGGCCTGTTTGATCGAACGCATCTGCGTTTTTTTACGCGAATTACAATTCTAGAAATGTTCGAATCGGCCGGCTTTCAGGTTGAGTCAATAATTTCTCGTAATGGCTGGCCTCCTGATGCTGTGAAATATATTCCACACATTCGTGCCATGGCCGAGATCAGCGGAGGAAATCCTGATTTGGCTGAAAAGGAGGCTATGGCTTACCAGTATGTTGTCAAAGCTGTGCCACGCATTTCATAGAGAATCGGCATGCGCAATGATGACTGAACAATTTACACACCATAGGGCAGATACTATGCGCTTCGTCATGACGCATGGAAGGCAACGCCATATTGGCAATCGCCGTAGTCGTTAAGCAACTCTGGTGGATTACAATGACTTTTACATCACGAAATAGTCCTTGCACATGTTCCAGCGGCAAGCACTTTAAGCATTGCTGTGGCGCAGTAGGCGCTAGAGGCGGCATCGATGCCGACATGGGGAGTGTGATTGTTTCTGCTCGCACTCGCTTGCAGGCAGGAGATTTGCAGGGAGCAGAAGTTCTGTATCTGCAGTCTCTGTCCGTTCAGCCTGATGACCCGGAATGCTTATATCGGTTAGGTTTGATTTACCTTCAGACGGATCGAGTACGCTCGGCGCTGAGCCTGATTCTCCGTGCTGGTTTGCTCATGGAGTGGCGGGTTGCTGATATGCGCAATAATTTGCGACGTGCCGTGGCTGCCGTTTTTGGCTCCGGCGACGCTGTTGGTAGATCCACTAGACCTGTGTAGGATAGCTGGGAGGCTTTGAAGCGGTGTCGCCAGACATCGTGGAGCCGACGTTGAAATACCAGCCTGGTGTGTTTGAGGTTCTAACCTGGACCCCTTATCGGGGTTGGGGGCCGTGCATGGTAGGCAGTTTGACTGGGGCGGTCTCCTCCCAAATTGTAACGGAGGAGTACGAAGGTATCCTAGGTACGGTCGGACATCGTACTGATAGTGCAATGGCAAAAGGATGCTTAACTGCGAGACTGACAAGTCGAGCAGATACGAAAGTAGGTCATAGTGATCCGGTGGTTCTGTATGGAAGGGCCATCGCTCAACGGATAAAAGGTACTCTGGGGATAACAGGCTGATTCCTCCCAAGATGAAAAATCAGGAGAAGATCACCCCACCCCGGATGCGGCGCTGCAAATTTTTGCGGGCGCACGGATTTGAATTTTGGGAGCCGCTCTCATGACGACTGCAAATACTGGGATCGCCGAACATCGCATGTGCCAACGAGGCGGGAGATGATTGCGCAATCCGGTGGTCTGGGAGTTCCGTTCCGCCTGCCGCTGCTGGTACTGGGGTTTGTTTCCCTGGCATCGGGTGTGCTGGCCGGCCTCACGCGTTTTGGCTGGAGCGTGCCGCTCTCCTCCGCGCAGCTGGTACTGCTGCACGGGCCGCTGATGATATGCGGTTTTCTCGGCACCGTGATCGGCCTGGAGCGGGCGGTTGCGCTGGGCCGTCGCTGGGCTTATGCCGGGCCGCTGCTGACCGGGCTGGGCGGTCTTGCCATCCTGTCCGGTTTTCCGGTTGCAACAGGCGCGTCGGCCATGGCGCTCGGCAGCGCCGTGCTGCTCGCAGGCACGATCGCGATCACGCTACGCCAGCACGAGCTGTTCATGGTCACGATGGCGCTCGGCGCGGCGAGCTGGCTGGCCGGCAATCTGCTGTGGCTGGCTGGCGCCAGCGTGCCTGAAGTGGTGGCGCTGTGGGTCAATTTCCTGGTGCTGACCATCGCCGGCGAGCGCCTCGAACTGTCGCGCTTCCTGCCTCCTTCGCCCAACGCAAAACGAATCTTCAAAGTCATCCTTGCAGCGATTGTGGCGGGCGGATTCCTCAGCGCAGCCGGCGCCGGCATTGTCATCTGGGGCATCGGCCTGCTCGGGCTGGCGCTGTGGCTGCTGCGCCAGGACATCGCGCGCCGCACGGTAAAAGAGCAAGGCCTGACCCGGTTCATCGCCGTGTGCCTGCTTTCCGGCTATGCATGGCTCGCCATCGGCAGCCTGGTGCTGCTTGCCGCCGGCAGCTTGGGCGGCGCGGCCTACGATGCGGTGCTGCATGCCATCCTGATCGGCTTCGTGTTCTCGATGGTGTTCGGCCATGCTCCGATTATTTTTCCCGCCGTGGTGAGGGTCAGGATGCCTTATCACCGGACTTTCTACCTGCCGCTGCTGGCTCTGCATGCGTCCCTGCTGATGCGCCTCACGGGCAGCGGGCTGAGGCTGCCGGAACTGCAAAGCCTCGGCGGATTGTTCAATGCGGCAGCGCTGGCGCTGTTCATCCTGAGTACCGTCAACAGCGTGATCCGCGGCTCCCGGTCAGGCATGAGTTATTCCAATTCTCCTTCAAACGGAAAATAATTCGTAGGTCTGGCTATGCCAGACAGCTTTATCTGGCGGGTAGAACCCGCCCTACGATAATGCACTATTGATCGGGAAATGGAATTAAGGCTCTAAACAATCTGCAAGGATGCCAACTACGCGTTCCTAACCTGGGCTTCTTACTGTCTTTTTTGAATCGCTTTTTCGATTGCCGCCACACGAGCCAGCCGCACGCGTTCCGGGATTTCGGCCTCGTCCGCGCATTGCGCGGCGATTGCGCCCGCATCCACTGCGCGCGCGGCGGTCAGCAGGTGCAGCAGGTAATCCGCCTGCGGGTAGTCGTCCTGCTCATGGCCGGTGCGACCGTGCGCGTCTGCGGCGCAGGCTTGCAGCAGTCGCGCGAAACGCTCCGGCCTGCGCCACGCATCTGCGGACTGGAATAACTTGATGACGGTCTCGGCACGCAGTTCGCGGGCACGATGAATGTCGCCATGATAGCGCGCCGCAAGCAAGGCCAGGTCGCGGCAGTCGCCCGGCACGCGCAGCCGCTGCGAGAGTTTTTCTATCAGCTTCAGGCCGCGCAACTCATGGCCGATATGGCGCGGCAATATATTCGCAGGTGTTGTCGCCTTACCCAGGTCATGCGCCAAAGCTGCAAAGCGCACTTCCAGCGGGTAATCATGTTTTGCGGCATCGTCTACTACCAGCAGGGTGTGGATGCCGCAGTCGATCTCGGGGTGATGTTTTTCCGGCTGCGGAACGCCGAATAGCGCGTCCACCTCGGGCAGGATTTTCGCCAGCGCGCCGCAACTGCGCAGCGTCTCGAAAAAACGCGACGGCTGCTTTTCCATGAGGCCGCGCGCCAGCTCCTGCCACACGCGCTCCGCCACCAGCGCGTCCACTTCGCCGTTGTCTACCATGTCGCGCATCAGCGCCAGGGTTTCCGGCGCGATGCTGAAACCGAAGCGCGCCGCAAAACGCGCCGCGCGCAGGATGCGCACCGGGTCCTCGCCGAATGCCGCGCTGACGTGGCGCAGGATGCCGGCGCGCAGGTCGGCCTCGCCGTTATACGGGTCGATCAGGTTGCCGTCGGCATCCTGGGCGATGGCATTGATGGTGAAATCGCGGCGCAGCAAATCCTGTTCCAGTGTGACATCCGGTGCGGCGCAGACGGCAAAGCCTTTGTAGCCGCGCGCGGTCTTGCGCTCGGTGCGCGCCAGCGCGTATTCCTCATGGGTCTGCGGGTGCAGGAATACCGGGAAGTCCTTGCCCACCGGCTGAAAGCCTTGCGCTATCATCGCTTCCGGCGTGCTGCCTACCACCACCCAGTCGCGATCCTGTACCGGCAGGCCGAGCAACCGGTCGCGCACCGCGCCGCCTACGCAATAGGTTTTGGCATTACTGTCCATCGAAAGCCTTATTTCTCATCGGGGATGGCCTGCTGGTTTTCCGCCGTCTTGCCCGCGACGATGCCCATGCGCTGCTTGAGCGGGCGCTGCGGTGCATCGAATTGCCTGGCGTAGTACATAGTGTTGCTCATCACTTTTTTCACATAGTCGCGCGTTTCGTCGAACGGGATGGTTTCGGCGTAGATCGCGCCTTCCAGCGGCTGATCGCCGCGCCATTGGCGCGCGCGCCCCGGCCCGGCATTGTATGCCGCCGAAGCCAGCACCGTGCTGTCGTCGAGCCACGACAGCACGGTTTTCATATAGTAGGTGCCGAGGCGCAGGTTAATGTCAAGCTGGCGGATCAGCGAATGGCGATAGTTTTTCAGGCCGAGCTTCTTCGCTATCCAGCGCGCCGTCGCCGGCATGATCTGCATCAATCCGGACGCCCCGACGTCGGATCTGGCAGCAGTGGCAAAACGGCTCTCCTGGCGCATCAAGCCATATACCCATGCCTCTTCCAGACCATGCTCGCGGATGTGCGCCCGCAACGCATCGCGATAGGGCGCGAGATAGCGCAAGCTGAAATCGTGCACGCTGACGGTCCTGTCGGCCGCGCCGATGGCGCGGTCATACATTTCATGGCGCCGCGCGATTTCCGCAGCGGTGAGCAGCTCCTGGTCGTTGAAATTGCGCAGCATCCATTTCCATTCGCCCAATGCCTCGTTGCGCATGTCCATTTGATACAGCGCCAGGGTGCGCTGAATGCCGGGCAATGCCAGCATCGCCGCGATATCCTGTTTGCCCGGTTTATACGCCGCCGCCTTGCTTAATACCGGCGTGCCCGCCAGCTCCTCGCCCGCCAGTTGCCCGTAGAAATTATATTCGCCGCTTAACGGCGCGAACAACCGGTTTGCTTCGGCGGGCTTGCCCAATGCATGCAGGGCGCGCGCCTTCCAGTATTGCCAGGCCGCCTCGCGCTGCTGCTGTTCGCTCAGCGCGTCGATGCTTGCCAGCACCTCCGGCCAGTCCTGTGCGCGTAATGCCGCGCGCACGCGCCATGCCGATTGCTGCTCGTTGAGCGGCGCATTTGCCGCAGCCTTGAACCAGTGCGGCGCGCGGTTATCCAGTTTGCGCGCCGCCTCGTAGGCCAGCCAGCCGTAAAAATAATGCTGCTCCGCTTCTGGAAAATAGATGGCAATTTTTTCCCAGCGCGCAGCGGCCAGGTCGGGAGACTGTTTGGCCAGGCGTTGCAGGGCGAACAGCGCGACGGCGCGCTGGCCGTCATTCATCTTGTTGGGCGCCAGTTTTTCCAGGTAACGATCGGCATCGGTCGCCGCGCTTACCAAGGCCGCGGGCGATATGGCATGGGCGCCTGTCAGGTTTTCGGCGAGTTGTTTGGCGAGCGACACATTGCCAGTTTCCAGCGCGAGGCGCAGCCGCCGCCAGACATCCGGTTCGCCGATGATGCCGGCGGACAGCGCGGCTTCGAACAGCGGGCCGCAACTGTCCGGCTGCCCCTTGCCACTGAACCACAGCCTGCGCGCTTCATGCAGCGCGGCTTGTTCCTGGCTGCGCAGGCGCGATTGCAGCGCATAGCAGGTCAGCTCGGTATCCTCGTTGAGCAGGCGCGGGTATTCCGCATCGAACAAGTCCCATTGCCGCTTCTTGCCGAGTTGCTTGAGCCATTCGCCGCGCAGCCGGTCGATTATCGGCGTGTCTTCCGGCCGGGAAAGAAAATCCTTTACCGCATTTGCATCGGCGTTTTCCAGGCCGAGGCGCAGCCGGTAATAGCCGGCATATACCTCCAGAGGCGTATTTTTCAGCCGCTGCGTAGCGCGTTCCAGCCTGGTCGCGTCGCCGGCGCGAAATGCATTGCGCGCCGCGAGAAAATCCGCAGCCTGATCCGCCAGCGCGGGCGGCGTCACCAGCAGGCAAAAATAAAAGAAGAGCCTCATCGTAAATCGCAGGAAAAACAACCGCGCGGAGCATAGCACACCGCCTGCGGTCAGCCGTTCAGCGGGATAACGACAGGAGATTCATGCTGCCTGCGGCAGGCTCGGCGTTTTGCTTGACGCGGCGATGCATGCGCCGATAGAATTCCCGACCATTTAATTCAGGTAAAGACGCCATGACCACTGATATCCAGCAACGCATCCACGAGCAGGTCACCACCCATCCGGTGGTGCTGTACATGAAAGGTAGCACGCAGTTACCGCAATGCGGTTTCTCCGCCAATGCGGTGCGCATCCTGAAAGCGCTTGGCGTAAAGGAACCGTTTACCGTGGATGTGCTGCAAGACGCCGAAATCCGCCAGGGGATCAAGGATTACGCCAATTGGCCGACCATCCCGCAGCTTTATATCAGGGGCGAATTCGTCGGTGGCTCGGACATCATGACCGAGATGTTCCAGAACGGGGAACTCAAACAGTTGCTGGAAAACTCCTGAATTTTCACGAATCCCCCGGTTTTATCGAAGAGTCCCCAGGTAATTGCGTCCTGTTTATCCCCCGAAAGAACTAGTTCCATTATTACCCGAATTAACTAAGCCGAAATATATAGGCATTTCGGCATATATGAATTACCGGAAAGTGTGTATATATTGCGTATCGAGTGTCTGGGTTAGCGGTTGGCAACAACCCTACTTTTTATGCTCTCCTCCTATTCGGGCGATCCACGATCGCCCATTTTTTTGCCTATAGGTTCGCGAGGCTGGCGCGCGCCCGCGCAATGGCGGCCTTTACTTGCCGGGGGGCGGTGCCGCCGATGTGGTCGCGGCTGGCAAGCGAACCTTCCAGCGACAGCACCTGATACGCGTCTTCGCCGATCAGCGCGGAGAATTGCTGTAGCTCTGCAAGGCCGATTTCGTCGAGGCCGCAGCCGCGCTGTTCGGCGAAGCGTACCGCGAGCGCCACTGCCTCATGCGCATCGCGGAACGGCACACCCTTTTTCACCAGATAATCGGCCAAATCGGTGGCCGTGGCATAACCCTGCAAAGCCGCATCGCGCATCGCTTCCGGCTTGACCTTGATGCCGGCGATCATGTCGGCGTAGATGCGCAGCGTTTGCGTCAGCGTTTCCACGGTGTCGAACAGAGGCTCCTTGTCTTCCTGATTGTCCTTGTTGTAGGCCAGCGGCTGGCCTTTCATCAGCGTGAGCAGCGCGACCAGATGGCCGTTGACGCGCCCGGTCTTGCCGCGCACCAGCTCCGGCACATCGGGATTTTTTTTCTGCGGCATGATGCTCGATCCGGTGCAGAAGCGGTCGGCAAGGTCGATGAAGCCGAAGCGCGGGCTCATCCACAGGATCAGTTCTTCGGAAAAGCGCGACAGATGCGTCATGATCAGCGCGGCGCAGGCGGTGAATTCGATCGCGAAATCGCGATCCGAAACCGCATCCAGCGAGTTTTCGCAAACGCCGTCGAAGCCCAGCAGTTCAGCCACCATTTCGCGCTTGATCGGGTAGCTGGTTCCGGCCAGCGCCGCCGCGCCGAGCGGCAGGCGATTCACGCGGCGGCGCGCATCCTGCAAACGTTCCGCATCGCGCTTGAGCATCTCGTAATACGCCATCAGGTGATGCGCAAAACTGACCGGCTGTGCGACTTGCAAATGGGTGAAACCGGGCATGATGGTGTCCGTATGCTTCCCGGCAAGGTCGAGCAACGCAGTTTGCATTGTTCTAATCAGGCCGAGCAGGTCGTCAATCGCATGGCGCAGATATAGCCGCACATCAGTCGCCACCTGGTCGTTGCGCGAACGCCCGGTATGCAGGCGTTTGCCGGCGTCGCCGACCAGCGCGGTGAGGCGTTTCTCGATGTTGAGATGCACGTCTTCCAGGTCCAGCGACCAGACAAATTCGCCGCCGACGATTTCATTCTCGATTTGCGCGAGGCCGCGCTGGATATCGTCCATGTCCCGGGCAGTGATGATGCCGCAGGCAGCCAGCATTTGCGCGTGTGCCCGCGAGCCCTGGATGTCGAACATGGCCAGCTTGTGGTCGAACCCTACCGAGGCGGTATAGCGTTTCACCAGCTCCGCCACCGGTTCCGTAAACCGCCCCGACCATGTATTTTTATCTTGCATTACCGCCCCCGCTTGTCCCTGAAAAACTGTATGATTTTCCGCCATGGATAAGTCGCGCAGTATAAAACAAAATGACCAGCCCGACGCGCTGCCCAATTTCCGCAACCTCGGCGTGACGTTGCGCATCCTGCTGATCAGCAACGGCCTGGCGCTGTTGCAGGCGCTGTTGCAGGCGAATAGCTGGGCGGACGTGCCGTTGCGCATGATGCAGATCGCCACGTTGCTCCCCCCGGTTCTGTTGGCCTGCCTGCTGCTGCTATGGGCGGTGCAGCCGTGGCTGAACCGGCTTGCTTATTGGCATGGCGTGCTGGCGGTGAACGTGCTGGTAGCGGTGTTGACGCTGTCCATCTATTATTTCGGCAATGAACTGTATCGCCCGCTGAACCGCGATGACGCATGGTTCGACGTGGCGCGTTACGCGCTGCTCGGCGTGCTGGTGTGCTGTATCCTGCTGATATATTTCCATTGGCGCAGCCAGGCGCTGTCGCGCGCTTTGCATGAGGCGCGCCTGCAGGTGTTGCGCGCGCGCATCCGGCCGCATTTTCTGTTCAACAGCATCAATGCCGTGCTCAGTATCGTGCGCGCCAAACCCATGCAGGCCGAAGCCGCGCTGCAAGACATGTCAGACCTATTCCGCATGGCGATGGCGGATGCGCAAGATCTTGTGCCGTTGCGCATGGAAATCGAACTGAGCAAGCAATACATCGCACTGGAACAATTGCGCATGGGGGAGCGGCTGCGCATGGATTGGCAGATTCGGGATGTGCCGGACGATGCGCTGATCCCGCCGCTGCTGTTGCAGCCGTTGCTGGAAAACGCCGTATATCACGGCATCGAGCCGTTGCCGCAGGGCGGCAGCATTACCGTTGCGCTGCGCCGCAGCGGTGATGAAATACGGCTCACCGTGGAGAACCCCTGCACGTCGAGCAGTGCCGTACCGCATGATGGCAATAAAATGGCATTGCAGAATATCCGCGAACGGCTGGCGCTGCTGTTCGATATCGAGGCGCGTTACAAGGTCGAAAGCGGCGAGGAATTCTACCGCGTGGAAATCACGCTGCCGTACATGAAGGAGAAAATCATATGAGCGTCATCGAACTGGCCCTGCGTATTTTTATCGTGGACGACGAGCCGTCTGCGCGCAACCGTCTGCGCGAACTGCTGAACGACTGCAGCGAACAGTTGGCGCTGGAAGTCGTGGGCGAGGCGGGCAACGGCCAGGAGGCATTGGACAAGCTGATGGAAACGCCCGCCGACGTGGTATTGCTGGACATCCGTATGCCGCAGATGGACGGCATCGAGCTCGCGCAGCATCTCCATAAGCTGCCCAAACCTGCCCTGAACATGGCGAAGTGGCCGCCGGTGATCATTTTTACCACCGCCTACGATGTCTATGCGATCAAGGCCTTTGAGTTGCATGCGATTGACTACCTGCTCAAGCCGATCCGCCTGAAGCGGCTGTTCGAGGCGCTTACCCGTGCGCGCGATGCCGTGCCGGTGCAAACCGAAGTGCTGCGCGAACTGCTTCCCGAACCGCGCAAATTCCTTTCCATCCACGAACGCGGCAAGATTCATCTGGTGCCCATCGAGCAGGTGCTGTATCTGCGCGCCGAGCTGAAATACATTACCGTGCGCACCGCCGAGCACGAATACCTGCTCGAAGAGTCGCTCACCGCCCTGGAAAAGGAATTCGCCGCGCGCTTCGTGCGCATACACCGCAATTCCCTGGTGGCGAAAGAGGCCATCAAGGGTTTCGAGAAGGGCGGCGGCGAGGAAGGCGAAGGCAGCGGCTGGATGGTCAAGCTGAAAGGGCTGGATGAACTGCTTCCGATCAGCCGGCGCCAGCAGCATATCGTTAAAGAGTTCAGTTGATCTGCGCACTGTATGTTTTTGCATGCTCTGGGCTGATGCTACCCAGAACTCAATTTGTTAAAATACCCTGCATCGATCGCCTTCATCCAATGAGAGCCCCTTCTCACATGAGGTGAGTCTGAAGGCGGGGCGTATTTCCAACGAGAAATTGATAATCCTTTTTCGATAAAACCAGGGCGGGCTTTGATCTCAGTGCAGGCGTCAGGCTTTTCAATTAAACAACAACGCCCTCGTCAATGAGGGCGTTGTTGTTCCAGCTGCCCGATATTTGTGATGGCGCAATTCAAGAAGGCTCAAGAGCAATCATGCCGATCTTGCGGGGTAAATTTATTTCCCTTGCAGTATTTGCATCCCTTTGAGAAGGTTCAATGCCTGGTTAAGCTGATAATCGTTCTTGGTGCCGAACTCGGTGACTGCAGGTTTTGCGGCATCCCCTTTGGTGTTGGGCGGGGTGAGCGCATTCTTGCCGGTATTATCCGGCTTCTCATCCGACGGCTTGTCATTGGTCAAGTGTTTGTTCAGGTCGGCTTCACGCAAGCGGAACGTATGGTCTTGTCCGGCGGTGGCGGGGTCTTCCACCAGAATGTCGGGCACGATGCCTTTTGCCTGGATGGAACGCCCTCCCGGCGTGTAATAGCGTGCCGTGGTGAGTTTGATTGCGGTGTTGTTGCCCAGAGGCAGGACGGTTTGCACTGAGCCCTTGCCGAAAGTCTGCGTGCCCATGATGACCGCACGCTTGTGATCCTGCAATGCGCCGGCAACGATTTCGGATGCGGACGCGGAGCCGCCATTTACCAGCACAACCAGCGGTACGCTTTTGACGGAGTCGGGCAGGTTTTTCAGGTAATCGTTTTTGCCATTGCCGCGCAGATAGTTTTCCGGGCTGGCGATCAGGCGCATTTTTGCGTCATCGGTGCGGCCTTCGGTATAAACCACCAATGCGTTCTTGGCCAGAAATGCCGCCGAAACGCCGACCGCCCCGGTCAGCAGTCCGCCGGGGTCGTTGCGCAAATCGAGTACCAATCCCTTAAGCGGCCCTTGGTTTTGCTTGATTAAATTCTCCAGCGCGGTGGCGAGATTTTCGCCGGTATGCTCCTGGAATTGGGTGATGCGCACGAATGCGTAACCCGGATCGACCAGTTTGGATTTAACGCTTTGCACCTTGATGATTGCACGCACCAAGGTCATCGTAAGCGGCTTGGGCTCATCCTTGCGGATGATGGTCAGAACAATCTTGCTGCCCGGTTTGCCGCGCATGCGTTTCACCGCTTCGTTCAGCGTCAAGCCCTTGACCATGGTGTCATCCAGCTTGATGATCAGGTCGCCGCTCTTGATGCCGGCATGGTAGGCGGGGGTATCCTCGATAGGGGAGACGACTTTTACCAAGCCGTCTTCCATACCGACTTCAATGCCCAGCCCGCC
Source organism: uncultured beta proteobacterium (assembly GCA_963828205.1). Lineage (GTDB taxonomy): Bacteria > Pseudomonadota > Gammaproteobacteria > Burkholderiales > Gallionellaceae > Gallionella. The sequence continues at coordinate 111,837 of CAWHDU010000003.1, read as the reverse complement.
GAATTCGCCCTGCGTACCGACTTGCAACTCCTTGAAGGATTCCGAGTCGAGATAGGCGGAGTGGGGGTCGAGGCCGCTCAGCATGCCGTTAATCGCTTCGGTAATCAGTTTTTTGTCGGTAACCGGTTCGACGTAGTCGCTCTTGATGCGGCCGAACACTTCGGAGAAAGCGCGCAGCTCCTCGATGGGCAGCGGCGTAGCGAGTGTTTCCTTGTCGGCGACTGCGGAAAAATGCAAGCTGGCTGACACGCCCGCGATCAGCCCCAGAGTCACCAAACCTGTTTTTTCTAAAAGACGCATAATTTCCTCATATAATTAGAGCCTGTTAAAGCGGGCTCTTGGCTGCCAGCCACTTCATTGGATCAAGCGGTTTGCTTTCATGGCGCAGTTCGAAGTATAAACCGGAATCCTCGTTGCCGCCGCTGTTCCCGACTGCCGCAACGATATCGCCGCCGTGCAGCATTTCGCCAACCTGTTTGAAAAGCGTCTCGTTATTGCCATACAGGCTCATATATCCCTTGCCGTGATCGATGATCAGCAGGTTGCCGAAGCCGCGCAGCCAATCCGCGAACACCACCCGTCCTGCTGCGATAGCTTTGACAGACTGTCCGGAAGAAGTTCTCAGAAACAAGCCTTTCCATAGCACGGTGCTGTCGGGTCGCGGCGCACCGAACCGGTTGGTGACTTCGCCTTTCACCGGCAATGTCAGCTTGCCCCTGAGCTGATCGAACGGGTTGCCGTCAAAGCGGTTATCCGGCAAGTTGTCATTGCGGAACAACGAACCGGATTTCGGCTGTGCAAGCATTTTTGTCAGCTTGTCGACCAGTTGTGCGAGACGGTTCTCGTCGCGTTGCAGCCGGTTGATCTCGCGGCGCTGCTGGCGCAATTGCTGAGACATTTTGCCCAATACCCGCTGGCGGGTAAGCTGCTCCTTTTCCAGCGCCTTTTTCTGTGCCGCCTGTTCCGCGCGCAACGATTTCAGTTCCGCGCGCTGTTCGCGTGTCGCCTTGCTGACCGTGTTCAGGGCGGCGAAATTGTTACGCAGGGCGGCAAGCAAGGTTGCGCGGCTGCGCGCGACGTATTTGAAATACTGCAAATCGCGGGAAACCTGATTGGGGTCGCGGCTGCTCAGCAGCAGCTTCAGATATTCCTGTTTGCCGCCGAGGTATTGCCGATACAGCAGATTGCCTAGCAGAACCTGTTGCTCCGCCATGCTGCCGGCCAGCCGCCGTTCCTGTTCCTGCAGGCCGTTAAGCTTGATATCTGCTGCGCGTTGCTGTTCGGCGAGTTCGGCGAGCCTGCGGTTGCTGTTGCTGATCGCCCGTTCCGATTCGCGCAGCGCATCGGCAGCCTCGGACTTGGATTCGCTGGTCTTGTCCATCTCGCGCTGCATCGCGGCGATGCGTTTGCGTAGGTTTTCCAGTTCCTCCCGTTGGCTGGCGTAGGCCGTGCTGACAGATATCAGGCCGCACAAGGCGAGCAACAGTAAACGAGCCAGAAGGGTCACTGTATCCGGATCAGGCTGCGCCCGGTCATTTCTGCCGGCTGCGGCAGCCCCATCATGGCCAGCAGGCTGGGCGCGAGATCGCGCAAAGCGCCGCCTTCGATTAGCCCGGCTTTGCGCCCGATATACAGAAAAGGAACCAGGTTCAGCGTGTGTGCGGTATGCGCCTGCTGCGTGACATGATCAATCATTTGCTCGGCGTTGCCGTGATCGGCGGTGATGATGATCTCGCCGCCGATGGAACGCATCGCCTTGACGATGCGGCCGATGCAAATATCCAGCACCTCGATGGCCTGGGTGGCAGCTTTCATGTTGCCGCTGTGGCCCACCATGTCGCCGTTGGCGTAATTGCAGATGATGGCGTGGTACTGGCGGCTCAGGATCGCGGCTTCGAGCTTGTCGGTCACTTCAAACGCGCTCATTTCCGGTTTAAGGTCATAAGTCGCGATTTTTGGCGACGGGACGAGGATGCGATCCTCGCCGGGGTAGGGCTGTTCCCTGCCGCCGTTGAAGAAGTAGGTGACATGCGCATATTTTTCGGTTTCGGCGATGCGCAACTGTCTCAACCCCAGATTCGAAATATATTCGCCGAAACCATTGTGTATAGCTTCCTGGGTATAGGCGCAGGGCAGATCAAAATCATCGCCATAGCTGCTCAGCGAAACGAAGGCGGCGAGTTTTGGAAAACAGGCGCGCTTGAAATTGTCGAACGTTTCATCCGTCAGGGCGCGCGTGATTTCGCGGGCGCGGTCGGCGCGGAAGTTCATGAATATTGCCACATCGCCATCCCGCATGACGGCAGCCGGTGCGTTATTTTGGCTAATGGCGGTCGGCTTGACGAACTCGTCCGATTCGCCGCGCGCATAGGCCTGTTCCAGAGCGGTCAACGCGTCGGTTGCGGTAAATTCGGCGCGACCCTGGGTGAGCAATTCATAGGCGGGCTGCACGCGCTCCCAGCGGTTATCCCGATCCATTGCGTAAAAGCGCCCGGTAATGCCGGCAATTTGTCCCGACCCCCAGTGCGTCGCATTTTGCCTGCAACCGTTGCAGCGACTGCGCAGCGCTTCTGGGCGGGGTATCGCGCCCATCCAGAAAAGCGTGCAAATAAACTTTCCTTAAGCCGGCGCGCGCCGCCATTTCCAGCATCGCGAAGATATGATTCTCGTGGCTATGCACGCCGCCCGGAGAGAGCAGCCCCATGATGTGCAGCGCGCTGCCGTTCTGTCTGGCTAGCGCAACGGCCTTGCTCAAGGCGGGATTGGTGTAGAAGCTGCCGTCTTCGATAGCCACGTCGACGCGGCTTAAATCCTGGTACACCACGCGCCCGGCGCCGATGTTGAGATGACCGACTTCGGAGTTGCCCATTTGCCCGGAAGGCAGGCCGACAAATTTCTCCGAGGCGTTGATCAGGGTATGCGGGTAATCGCGCCAGAGCGCGTCCCAATTCGGTTTGCGGGCCGCCAGAACGGCGTTGTAATCGGCGTCCTCGCGGTAGCCGAAGCCATCCAGAATAAGCAGCAAGACAGGAGTGACGTCCATTGATGTAGAATATAAGCAGGTGATGATTTTATGAAGGATCATTCTAGCCGATTTCGCCCTGCTTAGCGCGTGGCTCGGCGGGATGAAGAGGGGGCGAATATGACAAACAAACTGATCGACAGGGAAGACGATATTCAACAGGCTGCACAGGCGATGAAGGCGATCGCGCATCCGTTGCGGCTGAAGATTTTGTGCGTGCTCGGCAACCGGGAAGTCAGTGTGCAGGACATCGTGGAACAAGTCGGCACGTCGCAGAGCAATATTTCGCAGCATCTGGCGATATTGCGCGACAAGGGCGTGCTGGCGACACGCAAGGAGGCGAACCGGGTGTTCTACCGTATCGACGATTTGCGCACCCTGAAGCTGATCGGGATGATGCGCGATGTATTTTGCACGATGTAGGGTTTGCTTTTTATTGTGAATATCAGTATATTCTAATATAGTGAAACTATTAACCGGAGCGGATGCAGTGAAAAATCTTTTGGTCGCCTGTTTGATGCTGATGGGCGCTACGACGGCCCACGCTGCCGAGCAGCTTGCCGTGGCGCCTGCCCAGTACCGCGAAGTGGCGCAGACTTACAGCGCAGACGGCATGGTGGAGGCGACGCGCCAGTCCACCGTGTCCGCGCAGATCGGCGGGCGCGTCAAGGAAATCAATTTCGATGTGGGTGATCGCGTCAGCAAGGGGCAGGTAATTCTGCGCATCGATGAGCGCGAAGCGGTGCAGGCCTTGGCGGGCAGCCAGGCGCAGGTATTGCAGGCGCAGGCCAATATGCAGAACGCCAAGTCCGCCTACGAGCGCGCCCGGCAATTGTTTGCGCAGAAATTCATCAGCCAGGCAGCGCTCGACAAGGCGCAGGCCGACTACAAGGTGGCATTGGCGCAGGCTGCCGCCAGCGAGGCATCTACCGGGCAGGCCAGCCTCGCGCACGGCTATACGGCGGTCGTTGCGCCCTACAGCGGGGTGGTCGCGGCGCGCCTGGTGGAGGTCGGCGAACTGGTGATGCCCGGCAAGCCATTGATGACCGGCTTCGATTCTGCCGAGATGCGCGTGGTGGTAAGCGTGCCGCAGGACAGGCTGGCGGATATCGGCGCACGTCCCGATGCGACGGTGGAAGCGCCTTCGCTGAATCGCTGGATCAAACCTGCCTCGGTGACCGTGCAGCCGGTCGCCGATGCGCGCACCCACAGCACGCAAGTGCGCGTGTATCTACCGAAAAATGAAGCGGGAATTTATCCTGGGATGTTTGTGCGCGCGCATTTTGTGGTGGGCAAGGCAAACAAGCTGGTAATCCCCGCAAGTGCCGTGTTGCGCCGCAGCGAAGTGGTTGCCGTGTATGTGGCGAACAAAGAAGGCAATGTGAAATTGCGCCAGGTGCGGCTTGGCGAGGCGACGCCCGATGGCGCGGTGGAAGTGCTGGCGGGGTTGAATCCGGGCGAGCAGGTGGCGCTGGATCCGGTCAGGGCCGGAATCCTGGCTGCAAAACAGAAGTAACTTCCGGAAGAGTCATTCATGGGCATTTCAGGGCGCATCGCCAAATATTTTCTGCACTCGCAGATGACGCCGTTGCTGGCGCTGTCTGCCGTGCTGCTGGGGCTGTTTGCGGTGATGGTCACGCCGCGCGAGGAAGAGCCGCAGATCAACGTGACGATGGCGAACGTGCTGATTCCCTATCCGGGCGCATCCGCCAGGGATGTCGCGCAGACCGTGGCGACGCCCGCCGAACAGGTGTTGTCGCAAATTGCCGGCGTGGATCACGTCTATTCGGTTTCGCAGCCGGGCATGGCGGTGGTCACCGTGCAATTCAAGGTCGGCGAGCAACATGTGCCATCGCTGGTCAAATTATATGATGTGGTGCATTCCCATGCCGATTGGCTGCCGCCCACGCTGGGCGTGTCGCAACCCATCATCAAGGCCAAGGGCATCGACGATGTGCCGGTAGTCGCGTTCACGCTATGGCGCGAACAGGCGGTGGGCGGCGGTATCGAATTGACCCAGGTGGCGCACGCCATCGAGGCCGAACTGAAGCGCGTGCCGGGAACCCGCGAAGTATCGACTCTGGGGGCGACGCAACGCATGGTGAAGGTGCAGGTCAACCCGGAGAAGCTGAATGCCTTTCGGCTTTCGATGCAGGATGTGCGCGCCGCGTTGCAATCCGCCAACGCGTCGCAGAATGCCGGAAGTCTGGTGCAGAACAACCGCGAAGTGCTGGTGCAGACCGGCAGTTTCCTGAGCAGCGCCGATGAGGTGAGGCAGTTGATGGTCGGCGTGTCCGGCGACAAGCCGGCCAATGCCAAACCGATATTCCTGCGCGATATCGCCGACGTGCAGGACGGCGCGGATCAGCCGGGCAGCTATGTGTGGCTGGGCGCTGGCCCAGCAGCCGAAGACAAGCAGATCAAGGCCAGGGGCGAATTCACCGCGGTGACGCTGGCGGTCACCAAGAAACCGGGCGCGAATGCGGTGGAAATCGCCGGCCAGTTGCTGGCGCGGGTGAATGAGCTCAAGGGCAGCGTGATCCCCGCCGATGTGCAGGTCAGCATAACGCGCAATTACGGCGAGACCGCCAACGACAAGGCGATGAAGCTGATCCAGAAGCTGCTGTTCGCCACCCTCGCCGTGGTCGCGCTGGTGTGGTTCGCGATGGGGCGGCGCGAGGCATTGGTGGTCGGCATCGCGGTCTTGCTGACGCTGGCGGCGACCCTGTTCGCCTCATGGGCTTATGGTTTTACGCTGAATCGCGTGTCGCTGTTCGCGCTGATTTTTTCCATCGGGATTCTGGTCGATGACGCGATAGTTGTCGTGGAGAACATCCACAGGCGGCGCGCCCTGGCGCCGCATCAATCGCTGGCGGAAATCATCCCCGAAGCGGTGGACGAAGTCGGCAGCCCGACCATTCTGGCCACCTTCACGGTGATTGCCGCGTTGCTGCCGATGGCTTTCGTCAGCGGCCTGATGGGGCCGTACATGAGCCCGATCCCGATCAATGCCAGCATGGGCATGCTGATCTCGCTGGCGGTGGCGTTCGTCATCACGCCCTGGCTGGTGCTGCGCTTTGCCGGTGCGCATCACGAAACACAGCAGGATAAACGCGATAGCGCGGCTGTGCGTTTTTTCAGCGAGCGCCTGCGCCGTTCCTCAACGGCGTACACGGCAAGCCCGCGCGGCGCAAGTTGTGGCTGGCTATCCTCGGCGGCCTGCTGCTGGCGGTGTCGCTGGGCGTGGTGAAACTGGTGATCCTGAAAATGCTGCCGTTCGACAACAAGTCGGAATTTCAGGTGGTGGTGGATATGCCGACGGGCACGCCGCTGGAACAGACCAGCGCGGTGCTGCACGAGATCGGCGGCTACCTGGCGACCGTGCCGGAAGTCACGGATTACGAGGCTTACGCCGGCACGGCTTCGCCGATCAATTTCAATGGCCTGGTGCGCCAATACTATTTGCGCAGCGCCGCCGAGCAGGGCGACATCCAGGTCAACCTGCGCGACAAGCATCATCGCGACCGCAGCAGCCACCAGATCGCCGCTGCGGTGCTGCAACCGATCCGGAAAATCGCCGGGAGCCGTGGGGCAAACGTAAAAATCGTCGAAGTGCCGCCCGGCCCGCCGGTGATGTCGCCGATCGTCGCGGAAATCTACGGGCCGGATTATGAAGGCGCGCGCAAGGTGGCAGGCAAGGTGCGCGAACAATTCGGCAAGACCGGAGACATCGTCGGCATCGACGACACCGTGACGGAAGCCGCACCCAAATTGCAGTTGCGGGTGTTGCAGAGCAAGGCGGCGCTGCTCGGCGTCGCGCCGCACGACATCGTCGATGTGATCGGCATGGCGTTGACCGGCCAGGATGTCGCATCGCTGCATGACCCAAACGCGAAATATGCGCCGCCATTGCGCATCGGATTGCCTGCCGAACGGCGCAGCCGCATCGATGACGTATTGAAGCTCAGGGTGCGCGCGCGCGGCGGGGTTGCCCAAGAAAATGTACTCGTTCCGATTTCAGAAGTGGTGCAGGTCATCCCGGTGCAGCGCGATTATCCGATCTATCACAAGGATCTGCTGCCGGTGGTGTATGTGTTCGGCGACATGACCGGCAAGCTGGATAGCCCGCTATACGGCATGTTCGGCATCAACGGCAAGGTCAGCGGCACGGCGCTGGAGCAAGGCGGCAGCCTGGAGAGCTATTTTTTCAAACAGCCGAGCGACCCCTATGCCGGCTACGCGCTGAAGTGGGACGGCGAATGGCAGGTGACTTTCGAGACCTTCCGCGACATGGGTATCGCCTACGGGGTGGGCCTGCTGCTGATCTACCTGCTGGTGGTGGCGCAGTTCAAGTCGTACCTGGTGCCGCTGGTCATCATGGCGCCGATCCCGCTCACCATCATCGGCGTGATGCCGGGACATGCGCTGCTCGGCAGCCAGTTCACCGCGACTTCGATGATCGGCATGATCGCGCTGGCCGGCATCATCGTGCGCAATTCGATCCTGCTGGTGGACTTCGTCAACCTGCAATTGCGTGAAGGAGTGGAGTTACAGCAGGCGGTGATCACCGCCGCAAGCGCGCGCGCCAAGCCGATCATCCTGACCGGCCTGGCGGCGATGCTTGGCGCATTGTTTATCCTGGACGACCCGATCTTCAACGGGCTGGCGATCTCCTTGATTTTCGGCATCCTCGTCTCCACCTTGCTGACGCTGGTGGTGATCCCGGTGCTGTATTACGCCACCCTGTACAAGAAATTCCCGTAAAATCGCACATTAGGAGCAATAAAACATGAATGCAGAACGTATCGTCCGTATCGTCGCCGGTTTCTTCGTGATGTTGTCGCTGTCCCTGGGTGTCGAGGCCAGCCCGTTGTTCGTGAGCCAGAATTTCCTGTGGTTCACCGCTTTCGTCGGCTTTAACCTGTTCCAGAGCGGTTTCACCAAAATCTGCCCGCTGACCAGTATCCTCGCGAGGCTCGGCGTCAAGGGAGCTTCTTGCTGAAAAACAGGCTTCAATCCCTGCGCCTGACCCATATCAGCCTGGCTTTGGTCGGGCTGATGTGGGTTTTTCCTTTTCTGCATTATCGCCATCAATTTCCGCTGACCACGTTCTACCAGGAATGGTGGAGCGCGTTGCTCGGAACATTGGCGCTGATCCCGCTGGTCATGCGCGGCTATTGGCAACAGCCGGAAATCCCGCGCATCGTGCAATTGCCCGCCGCGCTGATCGCCGTGCTGTTGCTGCAATCGGCCCTGGGCAAGATGGCCTATTTCGATCAGGCGCTGCTGTATGCCTTGTACCTGCTGTTCGCGGCGTTGCTGATGATGCTCGGCGCGAGATTGCGCGACTGCTTCGGCCTGGAGAAACTGGCGCTGACGCTGGCTATTTTCCTGTTGGTCGGCGCGGAACTCAATGCGCTGATCGGCGTGCAGCAGCATTATCGCTGGAATACGCCGCTGAACCAGGTGGTCGTGATGAAGATTTCCTCCAGCGTGTTCGGCAATCTCGCCCAACCCAACCATTTCGCCAATTACATCGCGCTGGGGCTGATCTCGCTCGGCTTGCTGTACCGGCAGCAGCGGCTTAAGGCGGGCTATGTGGCCGCGCTGGCCGCACCGCTGCTGTTCGTGATGACCCTGAGCGGTTCGCGCAGCTCCTGGCTGTATTTGCTGGTGATGGCCGGCCTGGCCTGGTGGTGGGGGCGCCGCGATGCCGCGCAGCGCCCGTTGCTGCGCTACAGCCTGTTGCTGGTTGCCGGATTCGGCGTGATGCATCTGGTCGTGCAATTGCCGTTCATGGCCGGCGCGGACAGCAGCATCGATACCATGCAGCGCTTGTTCGGCGGCATTGGAATGGGCAGCATCCGCCTGTACCTGTGGCGCGAAGCGGGGCTGATATTCATGCAATCGCCGTGGCTGGGCGTGGGGTTCGGGCAATTCGCCTGGCATCATTTCCAGTTGCTGCCGGTATTGCAGCAAGGCAACATCACGGGTCTGTACAACAATGCGCACAACCTGATATTCCAGCTCGCTGCGGAAGCGGGCATCGCCGGGTTGCTGGCGTTGCTGGTACCTATTGGGGCATGGCTTTATGGCCTGAGACGCGCGACGCAGGATGCCGCGCGCTGGTGGGGTTATGCCGCACTGGGCGTACTGGCGATTCACAGCCTGCTCGAATATCCGCTGTGGTATTCATATTTTGTCGCGGTTGCGGCGGTTTTGCTGGGCGCGCTGGATGAAACACGCTACCGTCTGGAATTGCGCAACGCGGGGCGCATATCCGTGGTGGCGATCCTGTTGATGGGTCTGCTGACGCTGGCGCAACTGCGCAGCGGCTACCATCAGCTCGAACAGGCGCTGACGATGCGCCCGGCTTCGGCGGACGGGCGCAGCGCAATCGAGCTCATGCGGGATGATCTGGTTGCGGTGCATAGAGGGTCATTGTTGCTGCCTTATGCCGAGCTGTTCATGAGCTCCATGATTGATACCCAAGCAGAACGCCTTCAGGAAAAGCTGGAATTGAATACCCGCGTGATGCGTTTCGCGCCGATAGGCGCGGTGACATACCGTCAGGCCTTGCTGCTGGCGCAGATCGGCCGGCAGGAGCAGGCGGAAGCCATGATGGAAAAGGCTATCTGGTCCTATCCGGGGGAATTCGCTGCCACCATCCAGCTAATGGCTGATTTGGCGGAGAAAGACCCCGCACACTTTTCAGCTCTGCTAGAATTCGCCCTCCAAAAAGAACAGGAGTACCGGCGTGCAATTCGTCAGCAATAACATCCTTCCGATTTTCATGGCGTTGTTCAGCGGCGCCATGCTGTTCTGGTCGATATTCGGCAACCGCATCCGCGGCATCAAGGAGGTGGATTGCCCCGCAGCCTTGCAGCTTATCAACCATAAGAATGCGCTGGTGCTGGACGTGCGCGAAGACGCTGAGTACCAGCTCGGGCATATCCTGAATTCCATGCTGGTTCCGCTCGGCAAGCTCGACGAACGCGTTGGCGAACTGGAAAAACACAAGGAGCAGCCCATCGTGGTGGTATGCCGCACCAGCAATCGCTCCACTTCGGCTTGCAGGTGGCTGGTCACGCACGGTTTTACCCAAGCCTACATCCTGGCGGGCGGCATGACTGCTTGGCAGAAGGCCAACTTGCCCCTGGAAAAGACAGCGGGGAAGAAATGATGGCAAAGGTGCTGATGTACTGCACCGCAGTCTGCCCGTACTGTGTCCGCGCCGAACAGTTGTTGCAACGCAAAGGCGTGCGGGAAATTGAAAAGATACGCGTCGATTTGCAGCCGGAATTGCGTGCGGCGATGATGGAAAAAACCGGGCGGCGCACGGTGCCGCAAATTTATATCGGCGGCGGACATGTCGGCGGCTATGACGATCTCGCGGCGCTCGATCGTGCCGGCGGATTGGATGAACTTTTAGCAAAATAACCATGGAGAAAAAAGCATGACTGGAGCAGAGCAGGAAAACAATCAACCCGTATTCAACATAGAAAAAATCTATGTGAGGGATCTCTCGCTGGAAATCCCGCACGCGCCGCAGATTTTTCTGGAACGCGAAAGCCCGCAAATCGATGTGCAATTGAACACGGAAACCGTAGCAATTGAAGCAGACGTGTATGAAGTGATGATCACCAACACGGTAACGGCCAGGATCGGCGAAAAAGTGATGTTCCTGATCGAAGTCAAACAGGCCGGCATCTTCCGCCTGAGCAACCTGCCTAAAGAAGATATTGAGCCGGTGCTGGCGGTGATGTGCCCGAATATCCTGTTCCCGTATTTGCGCGAAGCCGTTTCCAATATTGCCGTGCGTGCCGGTTTTGCGCCGGTGCTGCTGAATCCGGTCAACTTCGACATGCTCTACCAGCAACACAAGCAGGAACAGGCGCAAGCCGCAGCGGCCACCACCCACTGATGAAACTGCGTCATTCACCATATCCGGGGTTGATTGTTGTGGCCGTGCTCCTGTGCGGCGCGAACGCAGCCCGTGCGGTGGATTATGTCTCGGTCAGCGAGAGCAGCGCGGTACTTTACGACGCGCCCTCGGTCAAGGCGAAGAAACTGTTCGTGGTGAATCGCTTCATGCCTTTCGAGCAGGTTGTCATGCTGGATAACTGGGTCAAGGTGCGCGACAAATCCGGCGGGCTTTATTGGGTGGAAAAGCGCGTATTGAGCAGCCAGCGCTATGTGTTTGCATTGTCGCCGCTGCTGGATGTGCGCGCCGAGCCCGATCCGGGTGCGCCGCGCCTGTTCCAGGTGCGCCAGCAGGTAGCCTTGGAGCGCCTTGAATCGACCGGTACCGGCTGGATCAAGGTGCGCCATCTGGATGGAGATATCGGCTATGTGCGCAGCGCCGAAGTGTGGGGGGATTAACCTGATGACAGAAAACATAACCAGCGACTTGGCTGGCGTAGTTTGCCAGCCTAGTCGAATGGCTAGTAGTTCCATCAGAGGACAGAAGACAGAAGTGTTGTCGCGGCTGTGCCGCGCGTTTAGCCAATGTGCCGCAAGCGGCACACAAAAATCTGTCATCTGTCTTCTGTCTTCTGTCTTCTGATGATGAATATAACAGTCATCGGCGCGGGTGCATGGGGAACTGCTCTCGCCATCAGCCTGTCCGCCAATCATCGCGTCACGCTATGGTCGAACGAAGCCGCCCAGGTCGAAGAAATGCGCGCCACACGCCTCAACCAGCGTTTTCTTCCGGATATTGCGCTGCCCGGCAATCTCGAACTGAGCGCGGATTTTTCTGCGGCGATGGAAAAGGCCGAACTGGCGGTTGTCGCCGTGCCGACCGCCGCGTTACGCGAGGTGCTGCAACGGCTTGCTGCATCCGGGCAATGTTTCGATGTCCTGTGGGTATGCAAGGGTTTCGAGGCGGAAACTTCGCTGCTGCCGCATCAGGTGGCCGCTGAAATATTGCCTGAAACGTTTCGCCGCGGGGTGTTGTCCGGCCCCAGCTTTGCGCAGGAAGTCGCGCGCGGCCTGCCGACCGCAATGACGTTCGCTTCCAGCGACGCGGAGTTTGCCAGCCGCACGGCGCATGCCTTGCATCACGCGCGTTTGCGCATCTACGCCAGCAACGACGTGACCGGCGTGGAGGTCGGCGGCGCGGTAAAAAATGTGATGGCAATAGCCGCCGGTATTTGCGACGGCATGGGGCTGGGCTATAACGCCCGCGCCGCGTTGCTGACGCGCGGCTTGGCCGAGATCGCCCGGCTCGGCCTGAAGCTCGGCGGGCGTCCGGAAACGCTGGGCGGCCTATCCGGCGCGGGCGACCTGATCCTTACCTGTACCGGCGATTTATCGCGCAATCGCCAGGTCGGCCTGTTGCTGGCGCAGCAGCATGACCTGCCCGAGATACTGCACCGGCTCGGACACGTCGCCGAAGGCGTGTACACGGTGCGCGAAGTGCATCGTCTTGCGCAGAGCCTGGGCGTTGCAATGCCGATCTGCGCGGCGGTGTACCGCGTTCTTTACGAGCATATCCCCGTTGCGGAAGCCGTCACCGAGCTGTTGAACCGCGCCCCGAACAACGAGTTCCAGTAAGTGGGGAGTGGGTTTTCCCACTGAGGCACACAGTGCCGATCCACCCCCTATTTTCCCCCTGTAAACCCGCATTGCCGCCACGCCTCGAATACCGCCACGGATACCGTATTCGAAAGGTTCAGGCTGCGGCTGTGCGGCAGCATCGGCAGGCGCACACGATGTTCCCTATCGAATCGCTCCAGCACCTCGGCGGGCAGGCCGCGGCTTTCCGGGCCGAACAGGAACGCGTCCCCGGCCTGGTAGCGGATCGCGTGAAACGGCTGCGAGCCCTTGGTGGTCAGCGCAAAAATGCGTGCCGGATCGAAGGCCGGCAGGCAATCCTGCAAAGCGTCATGTACGCGTAATGCCGCGAACTCGTGATAATCCAGCCCGGCGCGGATGAGCTGCTTGTCTTCCAGCGTGAAGCCGAGCGGCCGGATCAAATGCAGCTGGCAGCCGGTGTTGGCGCACAGGCGGATGATGTTGCCGGTGTTCGGCGGAATTTCCGGCTGGTACAAAATGACATGGAACATGAAAAGTGCTCGCTAACTCTTGTCAGGGCAATAAAATAAGGCTAACTTCCATTACTGCATGTAAAGTTACGTCGCGGAAAAATTTATTCAGCGGGGAGGAATTATGGCGCGTCCGGAGAAAGTTCGCCTAGGCGATTTGCTGATCAAGCAGAATCTTATATCGCAGGATCAGCTCATGTCCGCGCTCGAACAGCAAAAGCGCAGCGGGCGCAAATTGGGGCGCGTGCTGGCGGATAATGCGTTCGTCACCGAGGAGCAGATTTCCGAGGCGCTCGCCAGGCAGCTCAACATTCCCTATATCAATCTCAAATATTACAACATCAATCCGGAGCTGGTCCGGCTGCTGCCGGAAAACCAGGCACGGCGTTTCCGCGCGATTGCGCTGGAGGAGCGCAACGGCGCGTTGCTGGTCGGCATGGCCGACCCGACCGATTTGCTTGCCTTCGATGAAATAGCGCGCATCGTCAAGCGTGACATCGACGTGGCGGTGGTCACCGAAGGGCAGTTGCTGGAAAGCATCGATCGCGGCTACCGGCGCACCGAGGAGATCACCGGTTTGGCGCGCGAGCTCAGCGAGGACATCGGCGACACCTATGTTGACTTTGGCGCGATGACCGCCAGCGCCGGCATGGAGGAAGCGCCGGTGGTCAAGTTGCTGCAGACCATGTTCGACGATGCCACGCAGATCCGCGCTTCCGACATCCATATCGAGCCGCAGGAAGGCCGCGTGATGATACGTTTCCGCATCGATGGGCTGTTGCATCTGCAGGCCGAAGCCGACAGCAAGATTGCTCCCGCGCTGGTGTTGCGCCTCAAACTGATGTCCGGCCTGGATATTTCCGAGAAACGCCTGCCGCAGGACGGCCGCTTCCACGTGCGGGTGCGCGATCAGGGCGTGGATGTGCGTATTGCCACCTGCCCCACGCAGAATGGCGAAACGGTGGTGATGCGCCTGTTGCGCCAGGACGGCGGGATGATCGGCCTGGAAAAGCTCGGCATGCCGCCCGATATGCTGAAGCGGTTCCGCGAAATCATCCGGCGCAGCAGCGGCATGGTGCTGGTGACCGGCCCCACCGGCAGCGGCAAGACCACCACCCTGTATTCCGCGCTGGCCGAGATCAACACCATCGAGCAGAAAATCATCACCGTGGAAGACCCGGTGGAGTACCGCCTGCCCGGCATCAATCAGGTGCAGGTGAACGAAAAGATCGACCTGACTTTTTCGCGGGTATTGCGCTCCGCGTTGCGGCAAGACCCGGATGTGATCCTGGTCGGCGAAATGCGCGATGCGGAGACCGCCCAGATCGGCCTGCGCGCGGCGATGACCGGGCACCTGGTGTTCTCCACGCTGCATACCCGCGATGCCGCCGGCACGTTGTTCCGCCTGGTGGATATGGGTACTCCGCGCTTCATGGTGGCTTCCTCGGTGCAGGCGGTGGTTGCGCAGCGCCTGCTGCGCCGCATCTGCTCAAGCTGCAGCGAACCGCATATTCCCACGCCGCAGGAAAGCGAGTGGCTGAAAATCGAAGGCGTGTCGTCCGGCGAGTTGGGCGGTTTGCTGCACGGGCGCGGCTGCTCGCATTGCAACGGCACCGGGTACAGGGGTCGCATGGGCGTGTATGAAATGCTGGAAATGGGGCGCGAAATGGCCGAGGCCGCCGCCCATGACAGCGCCACGCACTTCATGGAGGCGGCGCGGCAGCAGATGCGCGGCAGATCCATTCTCGACCACGCCCTGCAAGAAATGAAGCAGGGGCATACCTCGGTTGCCGAGGTGATGCGCATCAGCAACCAGATCGAGGATTGATGGCAGTCTTTGCTTACAAGGGGCGCAACGGCCGCGGCGACCTGGTGGAAGGCACACTGGACGGCGACGACAGCGGCGCCATTGCCGATCAGTTGATGAAAACCGGCATTACGCCCACCGACATCAAGTTGTTCAGCGGCATAAGAGGCGGCGCGGCGGGTAAACCGGACTGGATCAAGCGGTTGTTCACCGAGAAACCCATCAGCCCGATGGACGTGCTGTTGTTCAGCCGCCAGATGTACACCCTGCTCAAGGCCGGCGTGCCGATCATGCGCGCACTGGCGGGCTTGCAGGAATCGACGCAGAACCCGACCTTTTCGGCGATGCTGCAGGATCTGCGCGAAAGCCTGGACAGCGGCCGCGAACTCAGCACGGCTATGCGCCGCCACCCCAGGGTTTTTTCGCCGTTCTATGTCAGCATGGTGCAGGTCGGCGAAATGACCGGCATGCTGGATGAAACTTTCATCCGCCTGTACAACTACCTGGAATTCGAGCGCGACATGCGCGAACGCATCAGGGCCGCGATGCGCTATCCCGGCTTTGTGATCGTCGCCATGGCGATTGCCATCGTCATCATTAATCTGTTCGTAATTCCCGCTTTCGCCAAGGTGTATGCGGGTTTTCATGCCGAATTGCCGGTCGTCACCAGAATGCTGATCGGTTTTTCCGGTTTCATGGTGAATTATTGGGCGCTGATCTTGGCGATCCTGATCGGCGCAGCGCTGGGCTTCCGCTTTTACATCAACACCGTGGACGGGCGCTACAAGTGGGATAAATACAAGTTCAGGCTCCCGGTCGTCGGAAGCATCATTCTCAAGGCTACCTTGTCGCGTTTTGCGCGCAGCATGGCGCTGTCCTTCAAGAGCGGCATGCCGATCCTGGAAGGAATAAGCGTGGTCGGCATGGTGGTGGATAACGAATTCATGCGCAGCCGCATCGGGCAAATGCGCGATGGCATCGAGCGCGGCGAAAGCATCCTGCGTACCGCCGTCACCGCAGACGTGTTCAATCCGGTGGTATTGCAGATGATCGCCGTCGGCGAGGAAACCGGCGACATGGATGGCATGATGCTGGAGGTCGCGGAAATGTACGAGCGCGAAGTCAAATACGAGGTCGCCACTCTCAGCTCAAAAATCGAACCCATCCTGATCGTGGCGCTCGGCATCATGGTGCTGATTCTGGCGCTGGGCGTATTCCTGCCGATGTGGGACCTCGGCAAGGCGGCGATACACCGATGAGGAGCGAGGATCGAGGAGCGAGGATCGAGCTCCCCTCTCCCGCAAGCGGGAGAGGGGCTGGGGGAGAGGGTAATTTCTCAACCCTCGATTTGCGCCCCTCCAAAGGTTTCACTCTCATCGAGCTGATCGTAGTGATCGCCATTATCGTGGTGATGATGGGCCTGTTCCTCAATCGCATGATGTATTACGTGGAACGGGCGGAGAAGACCGCCATGGAAGAAGTGGCGGGTGCGATACAAAGCTCGTTGACCATGCAATACGGGCAGATACTGACGCGCGGCAAATCGTCCGACTTGCCGGCGCTGGCACAGGACAATCCGATGAACTGGTTGCAGAAAAAACCGCGCAATTATGCCGGGGAGTACTATGACATTACGCCGCTGTCCGTGGAATCCGGCAACTGGGTGTTCGACCTCAAGTCGCGCGACCTGGTCTATGTCGTGCGCAACGCCAACTACTTCAAGCCCGGCAAGGACGGCAAGAAATGGATCCGCTTTCACGTTGCCGTGAACCATGAAGCATCGAGCCTGCCTTCGCTGCAAGGCGCCTCCGCCGCGCTGACCGGTATACTGTTCGAGCCGGTCGAGCCATACTCGTGGTTTTGATGAAACAACAGCCGGGCGCGGCGAGACACGCGCTAACCAGCGCGGGCGGAAACGAGAGGAGGTAACAAATGCTCACTAACTTGGCCGACATCTTCCTGTGGCGCGCCTTGGCAATCTTCTTGTTGATCGGCGCGCTGGCGGGCATTGCGGTTTCCCTGTTGCTCATCTTCAAACCGCATCTCATGGTGCACGTCAACCGCGTGGCCAACCGCTGGATATCCACGCGCCGTTTGAGCCAATTGCTGGATCGCAGCATCAGCATCGAGCAATGGCTCTATCAATATCACCGTCCGCTGGGCATATTGGTTACCTTCGGCGCAGGCTATATCCTCGGATATTTCGGCTTGCTGTTCGACAAGGCAGCCACCCTGCGCAGCCTGGCCGGCTATATGCCGGTCAAGCTGCTGGGCGGGTTGCTGGATGCCCTGGTGCTTGCTTCATTGACCGGCGCCGTGGTTGCGCTGTTCGTCGGCCTGGCGCTCTGGCTGCGCCCCAGCCTGTTGCGCGGCATTGAAGAAATATCCAATCAGTGGGTATCTTCGCGCCGTGTCACCAGAATGCTGGATATGCCGCATGACCAAGTGGAACACTTTGTTGCGCGCCATACACAGCGGGCCGGCTGGCTGCTGTTGCTGGGCAGCCTTTACCTGTTTTTCGCGATGTTCCGCTGGTTGATGTAGCCGCATTTCATTCGCGGCAATTGCCGCCCATCACAGAATTGAGGGGTAAATTTCGATCTGTTCCGGCTCAAGATATTGTGGATAAGTGTGGATAAGTGCTTGCCGGAACCTGCCTGTTTGTTAAACTGGTCGCGCTGGTTGGAACTGTACGGTGCGCCGGGTTTCCAATTTGCCGGTATCTTCCGGTTTTGTGCTGCGGCATAAAAGCGGATGTTCGCCGTTGTTGTTGGATGGGGCTGCGGCCCTTCGACGAGGCTCGGGACGAGACTCGAAACTTTAGGAGAGAGAAAATGAAACGACAATCGGGTTTTACCCTGATCGAATTGATCATGGTGATCGTGATCCTGGGGATATTGGCGGCGACCGCGCTGCCGAAGTTTGCGGACTTGGGTGCGGATGCGCGCGCCGCCAAAGCCAATGGCGCGCTGGCGGCCATGAAATCGGCGGCGGTTATTGCTCATGCGGCGCAACTGGCAGGCAATATTGCATCTTCTACACAGGTGAAACTTGAAGGGCAGGACGTTGAGATGCTGAACGGTTACCCGACAGCCAACTATAATGGTATCGGCGTCGCTGCCGGGCTGTCGTCGACCACGGCATTCAACGGGGATTGGGCTGCCGGAACCGGCAATAGCCCGGGCGCTACCGCTGCCTCTGTCTTGTCGGTGGCTACCGACACTGGGCATGCCGGTTGTCTTGCCAGTTATACCGCTGCACCAGCAACGGGCGCTACACAGCCGACCTATTCGGCGGCGGCGTCTGCGGTAATCTGCTAAGCGAGGGGATTGCGATTTTTTAAAAAAGAGGGGAGGCTGCGGCCTCCCCTGTTTTTTGTTCGCAGCTTTTGCTTTTTGTTACACTGCATACTCACCTCCGCTCCTGAAGGGCATATAGGACATGCGTTTGAGTTCCAGCCAGGTCGAGACGATCAAACGGGAGAGCGAACATTTTTCAGGCGCGCAGGCCGAGGGGCGCCTGCCTGGCTCGCGCGTGAGATTTCAGCGCGGCTTCACCATGGTCGAGCTGATCATGACAATGGTCATCATCGGCATTATCGCCGCCGTTGCCGCGCCGCGTTTTTTCGACAACAACGTGTTCCAGTCGCGCGGCTTTGCCGATCAGGTGCAGGCTTCGTTGCGCTATGCGCAGAAAGCCGCGATCGCGCAGCATCGCAATGTTTGTGTTGCAATGACTTCCAGTGGCATTAGCTTGACCATCGCCAGTGTCAGCGGTGCGGCGATCCCCTGTGGCCCCAATCTGGCTTTTCCGACAGGTGAAAATTCCATCACTGCACCTTCCGGCATTACGCTTTCTCCTGCCACATCCTTTATTTTTGACGCATTAGGCAAGCCTTTTGATACATTGGGCAATCCAAGCGTTGTTCAGAAGACGATTACCATTACCGGCGCAACGAACAATATTGTCATAGAGGCCGAGACCGGCTATGCCCACTCGCCATAATCAACGCGGCATCAGCCTGGTCGAGCTGATCATGTTCATCGTCATCGTCAGCGCCGCGCTGGCGGGGATACTGCTGGTGATGAACGTGGTCACCAGGAGCAGCGCCGACCCGCTGATCCACAAGCAGGCATTGGCGATTGCCGAATCGTTGCTGGAGGAGGTGGAGTTGATGCCGTTTACCTTCTGCGATCCGGATGATACGGCTGCCACGACGGCTGCAAGTGCTGCGGCGTGCACTACCCCGGAAACAATTGGTGTGGAGGGCGCTGAGACTCGCTATGGAAGCCTGCATTCGACACCTAATTTCGACAATGTCAGCGATTATCACAATTTCTCCATGAGCGGTGCCGGGGGCATTAAGGATATTACCGAAACGACAGTCTCTTCCGGGCTGGACGGCTATTCCGCTGCGGTGTCCGTTGTGGCGGTTAATTTCGGGGGTATCACTGCGGCGAGTGGCGATGCTTTACAGATCACCGTCACCGTCATCGGACCCGACAATGCGCCGGTGGTAGTTGAAGGCATCCGCACCCGTTACGCGCCGAGGGCGACGCCATGATGTACCGTCCGCAGAGAGGCTTTACGTTGGTCGAGATGATCATGGTGATTACCATCACCGGCATCATCGGCGGCATCGTCGCGGTATTCCTCAAGGCGCCGATTCAGCAATACATGGATGTCGCGCGCCGTGCCGACATGACCGACATCGCCGATACCGCGCTGCGCCGCATCACGCGCGACCTGAGGTTGGCGTTGCCGAACAGCGTGCGGGTAACAGGGGCGATTTCGGGGGCAGGCTCATGTAACGGTAGCGAGGCTTGTTTTCTCGAATTTCTACCGACCAACGGAGGCGGGCGTTACCGCGCCGGATCAGGAGGCGCGGCAGGTGTTTGCCCTGATACTGCGGGCGGGGAAGGCGAGTTGCTGGATTTTACCGTGGCCGACGGCTGTTTCGGCGTGTTAGGCGCGAGGCCCAACATGTCTGCGACGACCGGAGATCAAATCGTAATATATAATCTTGGCATCACGCGCCCTGCAGCTTGCCCCCTTCCTTTGCCGGCACAGTGTGGTTCGGATGCATATCAGGGTGACAACCGTACTGCTTACATTTCGAATACCGCAACCACGGTTACCATTGCTGCCAAGCAATTTCCTTTCGATTCACCGGGGCATCGTTTCCATGTCATTTCCACGCCGGTGAGTTACGTTTGTGTGCCGTCACCCGGCGGGGTGGGGGGTAAGCTCACACGTTATTGGAACTATGCCATTACTGATCCGCAACCAACGGGAGCAATATTAACCAGCCTCGCAAACATCAAAAGCGCCTTGCTCGCCAACAACGTCAGCAGTTGCCGCTTTGCCTATGATCCCTTTGTGGTCGCGCAGCGTTCCGGGCTGGTGACCATGCATCTTGCGATCACCGAGCCGAATCCGGGCGGTGCAAACGAAACCGTCACGCTGTACAGCGCGACGCATGTGAGCAATCAGCCATGAAGACGATACGCAAGATGCAGCAAGTAGCCCGGATGAAGCGTAGCGTAATCCGGGAACAGGCAGGATTTTGGTGCAAAGACCCCGGATTCCACGATGTTCCATCCGGGCTACTCGCTGATATAGAGGCAAAAAGGAAATTGATGAGGCGATGGTAATAATGGGACATAAAATACAGCGCGGCTTCAGTCTGGTGTCAGCCATTTTCCTGCTGGTGGTGATCGCCGCGCTCGGCACGTTTGCGGTTACCCTTTTTACCACGCAGCAGCAAAGTCAGGCGCTGGATGTGCTGGGCGCCCGGGCGTATCAGGCGGCGCGCGCCGGGGTCGAGTGGGGCGCGTATCAGGTGATCCGCAATCCGGCCGGGATGGCATGTTCTGCAGGTGGCGCTTCCAATCCGGTGGCGATGCCCACCGCGCCGAGCACCTTGTCGATCTTTACGGTGGACGTGAGTTGCTGGAGTTATGCCCCGGTATCCGAGGCGGCGAATACCGTTACCATGTACAGACTCCAATCCACCGCGAAGCAGGGCACGGTAGCGACCCAGAACTACGTCGAGCGGCAAATGACGGCCACGATTGCGCAGTAGGAAAATGAACAGTATTCCGGGACGGGGAAAATACTTCACATTTTTGCAAGAATGAGAAATACGACGAAAATAATTTTTCTGATGTTGGCGTTGCTGGCCGGCACTGCCGACGCGGTGACGGTGACCTTTACTGCATCCGGCACCTGGACTGCGCCTGCCGGGGTGACTTCCATCACGGTAGAAACCTGGGGCGGCGGTGGAGGCGGCGGCGCGGCGACGGGCAATCCCGCCAAAGGCGGCGGCGGTGCGGGCGGGCAATATGCGAGAAAAGTGGTTGCGGTAACGCCCGGCAATCCTTATGTCATTGTTGTCGGAGCTGGCGGTACGGTGGGAGCCGCGGTGGCTGGCGGAGCTGGCGGCGATTCGACTTTTGCGGCAACGGTGGTGGTGGCAAAAGGCGGTGCGGGTGGAGCGCTTGCCGCGGCGGATGACAGTTGTGCCGCGGCTGGTGTTGGCTCCGCAACAGGCGGGGTGGGTGACCCGGGTTTTGTCTTTGCCGGGGGAAATGGTTCCGCATGCACGGTGATAGCGACGCCGGATGGCGGCGCGGGCGGCGGCGGTGCGGGCAGCACCGGTGCGGGCGGCAGTGCAGCCGGGAACGCGGCCGGAGCCGGCACGGAGGTCGGGGGCGGCGACGGTGGCGCAGGATTGACGACACGAGCCGATGGGAATCCCGGCGCCGTGGCCGGCGGCGGAGGCGGCGCCGGGTATGCCACGAACAACACCAACCGGAGCGGCGGCTTGGGTGGAAACGGCATGGTGGTCGTCAGCTATGCGGCGGCCCTCATCGTTACGACCAGTGCCGCGACGGGCATAACTAGGGCGGATGCCCATCTGGGCGGCCTGGTCGATGACAATGGGGCGGAAACCGCGATCACGTTCGAGTATGGACTGACGACCGCCTACGGCGACTCGATTGCCGCCGCACAAAGCCCGCTGGCAGCCGGATCGGGCAGCACTGTGGTGTCCAAAATCGTGTCCGGCCTGTCCTGCAACACGGCCTATCACTTCCGCGCCAAGGGCGAAAATTCGTCCGGGGTGACCTATGGCAGCGATGCGACCTTCACCACGGCGCCATGCGTGCAGGTTTTCGTTACCGCCAGCCCCACATCGTGCAGCA
Organism: uncultured beta proteobacterium; assembly: GCA_963828205.1. GTDB lineage: Bacteria > Pseudomonadota > Gammaproteobacteria > Burkholderiales > Gallionellaceae > Gallionella. The sequence goes on along the minus strand of CAWHDU010000003.1, from coordinate 89,754 downwards.
ATGTTGCGGGCATCGGCACTCAACCGTGGGGGGCGTTAACCGGCCCGCTCACCAGCGACAACGTTTCTGCCACGGCAGCGGTGAATGACAGTCAGACCACCAACTTTCTGCAATGCACGGGCTATGGTTTTGCCATCCCCGACGGCTCAACGATCAACGGCATCATCGTCGATGTCGAACGAAGCGCCAGCGGCACACTGGTCCGGGATGCCGCCGTGCGCCTGGTCAAGGGCGGAGTGATTCAGGCAACCGACCGATCCACTGCCACGTACTACCCGAAAACGGATGCCATCGAAGCGCATGGCACGTACGCCGACCTGTGGGGTACAACCTGGGCTCTGGCGGATATCAACGCGGCAAATTTTGGCGCAGCCTTCGCCTCCACAAAAGCGGGGACTGCCGGCGGCGCCCGCACGGTCAGCGTGGACCATATGCCGATCACCGTGTCCTATACGCCTCCGGCGGGAATGGATCATGTCGTTATCAACGCGCCCGCTGCCGCAGTGGCGCCGTCCCAGGTGTCGGTGGCCATCACGCCGCACACCTCGGCGCATGCCGCGATCACTGCGGCAGGGACGATCAGCCTGTCAACCAGCACCGGCACCGGCGGCTGGGCAATCGTCTCCGGCAGCGGAACGTTGACACCCGGCGCGGCCAACAGCGGGCAGGCGATTTATACTTTTGGTGCGGCGGAAAGCAGTGTCACGCTGGGTTTTACTTCGCTGTCTGCGGGGACGGTGACGCTGAATGTGGCAGATGCTTACGGCGCTGACCTGTTGCTGTACACGCCAGCCGCGGAGAAGGCGAACACCATCGTGTTCAGCGGCGTAGCGTTCGCGTTGACCAATGGCCCGTGTACCGATGGCGTTCCCATTGGCACGGCGGGATCGTGTACCGAGCTGGGGAATGCTACCGCCGGGCAGGCCCTCGGCAATATCTACATTACATCGGTGAATGCGGCGCGCGTTCCCGCCTACTTGCATAAGACGCAGAACCAGTCCCGCACCATGCAATTCGGGCTGTCCTGCCATGACCCGGTTGCCCACGCGGGAGTCCAGGCTACCTTCTCGGCGACGGCCGAAATATTGCCGTTGTGCGCGGGAAGCGGCGCCGCGCCGGCGAGCTGGACAACAGGGGTGGCATTCACCTTCGCTGCCGCTAATCCTTCCGTCGGACCCTACGGCTTCAATTATGCCGACGTGGGCAAAGTGGTGATGTGGACGAAGCAGGCTGCAACCACAAATATGGGCTCCAGCGGCGCGTTCGTGGTTGCGCCGCATCATTTCGAGTTTTCCGGCGTTACCGCAGCACCTATCAAGGCGGGCAAAAACTTTGCCGCCACCGTGACCGCCTATAACGGCTCAACGACACCCACGGCGACGCCCAACTTCGGCAAAGAGGTATCGCCGGAAAGCGTGACGTTATCATTCAACAAATGCCAGCCAACCGGCACCAATGCGGTCAATGGTACGTTCAGCAGCAGCGTCGGCAGTTTCAACGATGGTGCGGCAAGCGTAACCAACCTGAACTGGAGTGAGGTCGGCAACGGTGACCTGGTTGCCACGCTGGCCAGCGGCAGTTATCTGGGTTCCGGCCTCACGGCGGCCGGCAATACCGGCACCGGCGGCACTGCCTGCAATGGAGCCGGCAATGTCGGGCGTTTCATTCCGGATCACTTCATCACCACGGTTAGCGATGGTTGCGCGGGATGCGGTTTTACCTACTCCGGGCAGCCCTTTACCGTGATTGTGACCGCAATGAATGGGCTGGTAATTCCTGCTACAACCATCAATTACGATGGCACAGCCAATACTTCACCGAATTTTGCCAATGATGTATCGCTATCTGATGCCAATGCTGTTGCTTCGCCTGTGGGTGTGCTGGGGGTTTCTACTTCTCCGATGGGTGTAACGGTAAACGCAGTCACCCCTGCGACCACTCCACCCAGCACAACGCTTGCCGTCCCGAAGGCTGATTTCATCAAAGGGGAGGCCACGCTGATGGTAGTACCTACATACACCTTCAATACATCCCCAACGGCACCGACAACCATCAGAATCCGGGCAGTCGATACAGTGAATACGTCGGCAATCTCAACCGGTTTCACGGAAGGTACAACTGAAATACGCAGCGGGCGCGTCAAGATTTCCAATGCGCACGGTTCGGAGTTGCTGCCGCTGCCGATGATCGCCACCGTGCAGCACTGGAACGGCACGAACTGGATGACCAGCACGACCGATAGCGTCACCAGTCTCGTGCTTGTTGCGGGCAGCTATCAATACAAGACTGGCGCATGGACAGTGACGCCACCGCCGAGCAGCGCGGTGTCTGCGGGAGTGTTGAACTACACGCTGTCCAGTGGTGGCGGAACGGGCAGCGTGGATATCAGCGCCAGCGCGCCAACCTATTTGCCGAGCACCACTGGACGCGCCACCTTCGGCGTGTACAAGGGCAACAACGAGTTCATCTATCTGCGTGAAAATTACTAACGCGGTGCAACCGCGTTAGTAATTTCGGCGTTAGTCAAAACTACTGAAACAGCAAAGCTGTTTCAGTAGTTTCAGTGAAGGCTAATGCGCGCAGCGCGTTACGCCGGAACTAAAATTACTTCAGCAACGCAGGTCAGTAATTTCGGCGCCAGTCAAAGCTACTGAAACGGCAAAGCTGTTTCAGTAGTTTGGCTACGACGTAACCTGCTCCGCAGGTCAATTTCCAACAGGGCTCTGTTGCGACAAACCGCAAGGATGTTCCTCCGCCCGTTGGCCCCTGCGCAAAGCTTGTTGAATAGGCAGCAAAGACCCCCGCTATTTGCTCGATTGAACTTTGCAAAGCTGCCCATAATTTGCCATAACTTGCGAATATTTTATGGTGAAAAAACAGCGACTTGGAAAAGCAGAACAACCCTCGCAGCGGCGGTTTGTCCAGGCAGGAAAAAATGGCCTGGCCGTGAGCTCGCATGAATGGTCCGCGTATGTCGCAACGGGGTATTGAATCAGCTTCGCATCGGTTATGAAAATACCGCTCATATCCTCATTATTCGGAACCCCGAACCGCGCTGACGGCTGGTTTGCCATCGGCCTGGACGCGCATGGCGCTTACCTGGCGAAAATCAGGCTTGGCGGGGTGATGCCGCATGCGGTGCGCTGCGAATACCATGAGATTGGTGCGATAACGGCGGCATCGCTGGAGAAGCTGCGCCGCGAGGCGAATCTCGGCGGCCATCAATTCACCACGCTGCTGGCTCCGGGCGAATATCAGATATTGCTGGTCGAAGCGCCCAATGTTCCCGGCGATGAGCTGAAGACGGCGATCCGCTGGAAAATCAAGGATAGCCTGAGTTATCACATCGATGACGCCACGGTGGACGTGTTGCAGATTCCCGCCAGCAAATACGGCTCGGAGCGCGCGCAATCCATGTATGCGATTGCCGCAGCCAATGACACGATACGAAAACGCATTGCGCTCTTTGAGCAGGCCGGACTCGATCTGGGCGTGATCGATATTCCCGAAATGGCGCAGCGCAACATCGCCGCGCTGTTCGAGCAGGAAGATCGCGCTCTGGGATTGCTGGCTTTTGACGATAACGGCGGATTGATGACATTCACGGCGGGCGGCGAGTTGTTCATGTCGCGCCGCATCGAGATAAGCATCGGGCAGTTGCTGGATGTCGACGAAAATCTGCGCGAACAATCCCGTGGCCGTGTCGAGCTGGAGTTGCAGCGTTCACTGGATTATTTTGACCGGCAGTTCAACCATCTGGCGGTGAGCCGTGTTCTGGTGGCCGCGCCTGACGATACCGGGCTGGTGGATTTTCTGGCTTCCGCGATCGATGCGAAAGTGGAGAAGCTGGATCTGGCGTATGCGATGGATATCAGCGCGATTCCGGAGCTTGCCGATAGCGGGTTTGCCGCCCGTGCCTTGCTGGTGCTCGGTGCGGCGTTGCGCCATGAAAGACGCACCCCATGAGCCAGCAGATCAATCTGTTCAACCCGGCTTTCCTGAAGCGGCGCAAGTATTTTTCGCTGCTCGCGATGCTGCAGGCGTTGGGCATGATCGTGGCCGGCTCGTTGTTTTTTTACGGCTATGCGATTTATCAGGTCGGCCAGCTTGATAAGCAATCGAAAGAAGGCGCCAAACGCCACAATGCCGAGCAGGTCAGGCTGGCGCGTATGACCACCGCCTTTTCCCCGCAGCAGGCCAATCAGGCATTGCAGGATGAGGTGCGGCAACTGGAAAAACAGATCGCCGACCAGGCCGGGTTGATTGAAGCCATCAAATCCGGAGCGGTCGGCAATACTGCGGGTTTTTCCGAATACATGCGCGCATTCTCGCGCCAGGCGATGCCGGGATTGTGGCTGACCGGTTTCAGGATAACCGGCGAGGCGGCGCAAATCAGCCTGAGCGGCGGTGTGATGAACCCGGAATTGTTGCCCGCCTATATTCAGCGTCTGAGCAAAGAGGGCGTCATGCAGGGCAAGACTTTTTCTGCCTTGCAAATGCAGCAGCCGGCCGCGAAGCCGGGCATTGCTCCAGCTCCTGCCGCGCCGCGCTATGTCGAGTTCGTTTTGCATTCTGGCCCGGATAGCGAGGCCAGAAAATGAAACGCTATTGGGGGGTGGCATGCGACAAGATAGACGGCATGTCGCTGCGCGAGCGGATGATGATTTTTGCCGCCGCCGTTTTTGTGGTGATTGCCCTGATGAACGCGGCCTTGCTGGACCCGCTGTTGCTCAAGCAGAAGGCGCTGTCGGCGCAGGTGGTGCAGCAACAGGAAAAAATGAAGGAGTTGCAGGCGCAAATGCAAGGCTTGTTGCAGGCCATGCGCGATGATGAGCGTTCGCCGCTGCGCAACCGGCTGGCGCAACTCAGGCAGCAGTTGCAGGAGCAGGATAAATATCTGCAAAGCCGCAGGGATCGTCTGGTCGAACCGGGCAAGATGGCCGCATTGCTGGAGCAGGTGTTGAAGAAAAACGGCAAGCTGCAACTGATCGGGTTGAAGACTTTGCCGGCAGCTTTCCTGGTTCCGCCGCCTGTAACCGGCGCCGCACAGGTTCCGGCAACCGCAAATGCCGATGGCACGCAAAAGCAGATTTTCAGGCACGGCGTGCAAATCGCCGTGCGTGGCGGTTACCTTGATTTGCTGGAATATCTCGCCGCGCTGGAGAAGATGCCGGCGCAGATGTTCTGGGGGGATGTGAATCTGAGCGTGGAACAATATCCCGATGCGGTGCTGACGTTGACCCTGTATACCTTGAGTCTGGACAAGACATGGCTGAAAGTATGAACGGAGGGCGGACGGCGACGGATGGAAGGCGGCGGGTTGGTGCGGCTGCGCTACGGCTGGCGGTTTTTGTCTTCTGCTTTCTGCCTTCCGTATTTTGCTGTGCCGAAGAACTGCCCGATCCGACCCGGCCTCCAGCCGAACTTGCCGCGCCTGCGGGCGGAGCGGCGGCCAGCCAGTTGCCGGGCCTGCAATCCATCATCATTTCCAGAGACCGCCGGGCTGCGATTATTGACGGGAAAACCATTGAATTGGGCGGTAAATATGGCGATTCAAAACTGATTGAAGTGAACGAGGGAAATGTAGTATTGGGCAGCGCGCAAGGACGCTAGGTGTTGACGCTGTTTCCCGATGTAAAAATGACCACTGAAACAAGAACCAGCCAAAAATTGAAAACAACCCCCCGATTGCCGAAAAGCAAGGCGCAGCCTGAAGTCCGGAAGGTAAGCCCTGCAGCGAACAAGGATGGAAAATGAGAGGCTTGCTTCTGTCTTCCGTCTTCTGCCTTCTGTTCTCCGTATTGGCGGGATGCGCCACACCGGGCAGCCGGAATCAGACAGCGGACGCCATTCAGCGCGAGATGAATCAGGCGGTGCAGGATAGTGTGCAGTCCGTCAATACGGTGAACAATGCCTTGCTGCCGCCTCTGACGGTGGAGATGCCCAGGGTGGACAACAAGCCGTTGGAGACCAAATTCGACCTGGCGGTGAACAATACCCCGGCCGGCCAGGTGTTCATGGCGATCGTTTCCGGTACGCGCTACAGCATGCTGCTGCATCCGGAGGTCGGCGGCAACATCTCGCTGAACCTGAAAGACGTGACGGTATTCGAAGCGCTGGAAGTGATACACGAGATGTATGGCTATGACTACAAAGTGGATGGCACGCGCATTTACATCCAGCCGCTGACGCTGCAGACACGGATTTTCCAGGTGAATTATCTGACCGGCTTGCGCTCGGGGACTTCTTTGCTGCACGTCACGTCCGGTTCGGTTTCGGATAATTCCACAGGCGGCACGACCGGTGCGGTTACCACAACAACTTCCGGTACGGTTTCGCGCGGCCAGGATAGCAGCAAGGTAACCATGACCAGCAGCGCGGATTTCTGGAGCGAGTTAAGCAAGTCGCTGCAAGCGATCGTCGGCAACGAAAAAGGGCGCAGCGTGGTGATCAGCCCGATGTCCGGCGTGATCGTGGTGCGCGCGATGCCGGATGAGCTGAAAAACGTCGCGGCTTATCTCAGGGCCTCGCAGATTTCCATCGAACGGCAGGTGATCCTCGAGGCGAAAATCATCGAGGTGCGGCTCAATGAAGGTTTCCAGTCCGGCATAAATTGGGCCGGATTCGGCAACCTTAAAACCAGCCCGTCAAGCAGGGGATCCTATGGCCAGATAGGCGCCGGAACGACACTGGGTTCGAATGCTGCAGGCGGGACGGCGACCGCGATTTCCAATGCGGCGCTCTCGGCAATACCGGGCGCCACCCTGATCAGCGACGCCGCAAACGCGGGGACGATGTTCGGCTTGGCGTTCCAAACCAACAATTTTGCCGCGCTGTTGAGTTTCCTGGAAACACAGGGCAACGTGCATGTACTGTCCAGCCCGCGCATCGCCACGCTGAACAACCAGAAGGCGGTGTTGAAGGTCGGGACTGATGAGTTCTTCGTCACCAATATTTCCAGTACGACCACCACCGGGGTAGCTTCCACTTCTACCGCACCGAGCGTGACGCTGCAACCGTTTTTTTCCGGCATCGCGCTGGATGTGACGCCGCGCATCGACCAGAACGGCGAAATCATCCTGCATGTGCACCCTTCGGTGACCAAGGTCGAGGGGAAGGATAAGAACTTGCCGGGCGCCGGCGCAAACGGCGCGCCCGGCACGGTATCGCTGGCCTTCAGCACGACTTCGGAAACCGACAGCATCGTGCGCGCGCGCGATGGGCAGATCGTGGCGATTGGCGGCCTGATGAGCCAGGCGACTTTCGACGATCAGTCCGGCCTGCCGGGGCTGCCGAAAACGGTGTTCGGGCAGACCAGCAAGCGCAGCGAAAAACGCGAGCTGGTGATCCTGTTGAAACCCACCGTGGTGGATAGCGGCAAAGGCTGGGCGGATGACATCGCGCGAAGCCGCGACCGGTTTAACGGGATGAACGGGCAGAGCGCACCTTGATATGTATTTACAGCACTTTGGCCTGCGCGAACCGCCTTTCAGCCTGACTCCTGACACCAGCTTCTTTTTTGCCTACTCAAGCTATCAGGAAGCGCTCAATACCCTGCTGGTGGCGGCGCGCAACGGTGAAGGCTTCATCAAGATCACCGGCGAAGTGGGAACCGGCAAGACCCTGTTGTGCCGCAAATTCCTCGCTACGCTGAATCAGGGGCGGCAATCCGCCACGTTGATCGGCACGCAGGAGCTGATCGGTACGCAGGATCAGGCGGCCGATGCGTCGCCTGCGCCGCGCTTCATTACCGCCTATATCCCCAATCCCTATCTCGAGCCGCGCAGCCTGTTGCTGGCGCTGGCGGAAGAATTCCGCGTGCCGCTGGACAAGGATACCGACCAGCACCAGTTGCTGAAGGGTTTGACGCGCGCGCTGCTGGAATGCGCGCGCAACGGCCAGCGCGCGTTGGTGTGCCTGGACGAGGCGCAGGCGATGCCGCTGGAAAGCCTGGAAGTATTGCGCCTGCTCACCAATCTCGAAACCGAGAAACGCAAGTTGCTGCAAGTGGTGCTGTTCGGCCAGCCGGAATTGGACGAGCGGCTGCGGCAGCGATCGATACGCCAGTTGCGCCAGCGCATCAGTTTCCAGCATGAGCTGAAAGGATTGCGCAAGGACGAAGTGGGGCACTATTTGCACCATCGCCTGTCAGTGGCCAAGTATTCCGGCGAAACGCTGTTTGGCAAAAGCGCGGCGGGCAAGCTGTACCGCATCACCGGCGGCACGCCGAGGCTGGTCAATATCGTGGCGCACAAGGCCATGATGCTGGCGTTCAGCGAGGGCGCGCAGCAGGTATCGCCGGGGCATGTCCGCGATGCGGCTGCCGATACGCCGGAAGCGCGCCGCGATTGGTTGCCCTGGGCGCTGGCATTGACCGGCGTGGCGCTGACCGCCTCGTTGTGGGTCGCGTGGACGGCGCTGCAATGAGCGTCATCAACCAGGTGCTCAACCAGCTTGAACAGCGCGGCGCGGATACCGCGCCGGAACAGACCATGGTGCGCGCGGTGCCGCATCGCAAACGCAGGCTGGTTTTGCCATTGCTGGCGTTGGCGCTGGCAGGCGGGATTGCCGCATGGCAGTGGATGCAGATGCGCCAGCCGCAGGCCGTTGCAAAGAGCGTCATGCAGCGCCAGCCGGCCGTGGCGATACCCGTACCGGCCTCTGCTGTTTCTTCCGCCGCTGTTTCTTCCGCCGCTGCTTCGGCGCCTGCTGTCGTTGCTGGTGCGGCCAGCGCCGCCAGCGCGAGCGAAACTCCGCCGGCAGAAGTGTCTCCACCGGCTTCGCGCCTGAGCCTTGAGCTAGGCTCGACCGCGCCGCGTCCCGCCGTCAGGCAAGGTTTGGCCTTCCGCGACATGAAGAGCGGCAGCGCCGCGGGCAAGGGCGAAAAGCAGCCAGCCGATACGGTGCAGCCGGCGCAATCCGCCAAGCCGCAGCCAATCCGGAATCCCTTGCCGGATGTGCGAGCCGTTGTCCAGCCGTCGAGCAGTGTAGCGCCGATGAAGCAGATCAGCCCCGGGCAACATGCCGATGCGGAATTCCGCAAGGCGGTGGTATCGATGCAGCAGGGGCATAGCGCCGACGCCATAGCGGGATATGAAGCGGCGTTGCATCTGGATGCCGGCCACGATGCGGCGCGCCAGGCGCTGGCGGCCTTGCTGCTGGAGGAGAAGCGCGGCGCGGATGCCGAGAGTGTGCTGCAGGCGGGGCTGAAAAACAAACCGGAACATACCGGGTTCGCCATGCTGCTGGCGCGTTTGCAAGTCGAGCGGGGAGCGGTCGGGCAGGCAACGGAGACGCTGGAAAAAACCTTGCCTTACGCGGATCGGCAGGCCGACTATCAGGCGTTCCTTGCCGCATTGCTGCAGCGCCAGAATCGGCACGGTGAAGCGATTGCCCATTACCGGGCCGCACTGCAACTCGCCCCGGATAACGGCGTCTGGCTGGTGGGCTACGGCATTTCCCTGCAGGCGGCGCAGCGTAACGATGATGCCAGGGACGCATTCAGGCGCGCGCTCGAATCGAAGAAGCTTACCCCCGAGCTGCAGGCGTTTGTGCGGCAAAAACTCAAAGGGCTTTAACCCTGAGCTTTTCGCAGTCGTTCCTATCCGGGTCTGAAACATGCCGGACAAAAGATAGCGTCGAAGTCAAAAAGGTCTATGCAGAACCCCCGCAAGCTCGAAGAAACGCTAACTTGGCGCGCAAAACGCAATGCCTTCGTCAGTCCATCCCCAGTTATTAACCAACAGGTCGAAATCGGCGCGGCTGGTGGAAAAGCGATGGTTGGAGTCCCAGGCGTTGCGTTTCCCGTCTTTTGCATACGCATTGTTATATGCCCGGTATACCGGCACGGTTCCGGTCAGGCAACTGCGGTTGCCGTTAGCGTCAGTCACGACCGCCGTTGTGTAAAAACCGTTGCCTTCGCTGTTCCATTGCTGGGCATCGGTCGGGACGGGCGATCTTTGCAGCGCTTTCAGCCCCGCGCATTCGTTTTGATCGGCGCTGAAGAAATGCGAATTCGGGCCGGGCGTCCGGCTGCCATAAAAACGGCATACCGGCACATAACCGCCCGCTTTGAAGCTGCGCCCGGTGCGGAAGAAACGGCGGCTTGGCCGCTATCGACAAATGCCTGCTCGCCGTCATCGCTGCTGTAAAAGAAGTGTCCGCCCGGCGACGAGGAGAAGTCCACGGTGTTTCTGTACTCGACGACATTGCCTTCGGCTGAAGGCGGCGGTAGGGTCAGCGCGCTCAGCACGGGCACTCCAAATATCGGAGCCGTTGCAGGTGCTGCGGCCATTTGAAAGAGGCCGATGCGGTAACCGAAATGGTAATCCGCCCAGGGCGAGCCATCCGCATAAACCGAAATCTTCACGCTTTCAATCTGGTTGCCGTCGGTGACCGTCACGATTGAGGGGGCGTAGTAAGTGACCAAATAACTAATCACTTTGTGTGGCTGCCCCGTAAACCATCCGCAAAAATATGTAGCATCCACTAAATGCGTGATGGGGAACGCTGCTCCGTTCACGTCTCGCGTAGGTATCAATGGCCTATCGCAACTGTTGAAAGATTCCGGCGTTGCCGCTGCTCCTAGCAAAAGGGTGTAAAACATTCCAGAAGAAGTATCAACACTACCAATATATCCAGTATACCCAATGACCTTACTGGCTATGTATGCATTGTCATAAGCGATCAAAAAAAGTTCTGAATAAATATATTTGGCGTACAGTTTGCCCGTGGCCTGCCGCAACGCGGGGTAGTCTGCCGCACCATAGGGTGGCACGTACCTGAAACTCACTTCTATCGGTGGCGTGGCAGTGGATATGACAAGATAAGGCCCCAGCGGCGCGGTTGCCGCGAGCGCCTGTGCGGCAATGACCAATAAGGTAAAAAAGCAAAGCGATTTTTGCATTAAAGTTAACCCCATGATACGGAAAGACAGGAATGTTGTTTTCAACTGCTTGCCGTGCAGTTCTTTGCCCCGTTAATTCGGCGCGCACATCACTACGCCCTCGTTGCTCCAGCCGCGCGTCACGACCTCTTGGATGGCGGCCAGGTTGCTGGCGATGCGGTGGTTGCTGTCGATACCACGCCCGAATCCATTGTTATAGGCGCGGTAGGCCGGTGCGGTGCCGGTGGGGCAAGTGCCATTGGTAGTCGGGGTCGACACAAAATCCAGGCTCTCGAAATTCCAGCGCTTCTGCGTGGCAGGCGTGCTGGCCTGCAACTGCTTGAGATAGGCGCACTCGCCGGGATCGGCCGTATAGAAATGCGAATTGGGGCCGGGCGACAGGCTGCCGTAAAAACGGCAGACGGTGGTACTGCCGCCTGACTTAAATGTATTGCCAGTGCGGCTCCAGCCCGGCCCGGCGCTGCCGTTGTCGATGGCCGCCGCTTCGCTGGAGTCGGCGGTAATGAAATAGTGATCGAGGCTGGCGTTATAGAACTCGATCACCTGCGGGGTGACAACCAGATTCAAATTCGCCACGACCACCGGACTCAAGCGGCCCATCGTCGTGCCATCGCCGAGTTGACCATTATCGTTGGCGCCCCACGCCCAGACGCTGCCGTCTGACTTGACGGCAAGGCTGTGATTTGATCCCGCCACCGCCGCCACGCCGGTGAGCCCCGGAACCTGCACCGGCGAGAAGCGATTCATCGTCGTGCCATCGCCGATCCGGCCATCATAGTTGGCGCCCCACGCCCAGACGCTACCGTCTGGCTTGATAGCAAGGTACCCCGCTACCACCGCCACGCCGGTGAGCCCCGGAACCTGCACCGGCGAGAAGCGATTCGTCGTCGTGCCATCGCCAAGTTCGCCATAACTGTTGCCTCCCCACGCCCAGACACTACCGTCTGACTTGAGGGCGAGTGAGTGAACGTATCCCGCCGCTACCGCCACCACGCCCGCGAGCCCCGGCACCCGCACTGGCAAAGATCGACTATTGGCTATCATGCTGCCATCGCCGAGTTGGCCGGAAGAGTTGGCTCCCCACGCCCAGACACTGCCGTCTGACTTGAGGGCGAGTGAGTGAGCGTATCCCGCCGCTACCGCCACCACGCCGGTCAGCCCCGACACCTGCCCCACCTGCCCCGGCGGCGAGGGTTGAATATGAAACATCGTGCCATCGCCGAGTTGGTCCATAGTGTTACTTCCCCATGCCCAGACGCTGCCGTCCGACTTGACGGCAAGGGTATGAGCGTATCCCGCCGCCACCGCCACCACGCCGCTGAGATTTGACACCTGTACCGGCGAGGAGCGATTCATCGTCGTGCCATCGCCAAGTTCGCCATAACTGTTGTCACCCCACGCCCAGACGCTGCCGTCCGATTTGACGGCGAGAGTGTGATGAGCCTCAGCCGCTACCGTCACCACGCCGGCGAACCCCGGCACCTGCACCGGCGAGGAGCGATTCATCGTCGTGCCATCGCCAAGTTCGCCATAAGTGTTGTCACCCCACGCCCAGACGCTGCCGTCGGATTTAACGGCGAGGCTATGATTTTGTCCAGCCGCTACCGCCGCCACGTCGGCGAACACCGGCACCTGCACCGACGAGTAGCGATTCGTCGTTGTGCCATCGCCGAGTTCGCCGTAACTGTTGTCACCCCACGCCCAGACGCTGCCGTCGGATTTAACGGCGAGGCTATGATATTGTCCAGCCGCCAGCGACACCACCACGCCGTATAATCCCCGCACCTGCACCGGCGAGGAAACATGCAAGGCAGCACTATTGTTGTCTCCCCACGCCCAGACGCTGCCATCGGACTTGACGGCAAGGCTATAATATCGCCCAGCCGCCACCGCTACTACACCGCTGAGTCCCGCCACCTGCACCGGCGAGGAGCGATCGGTCTTCGTGCCATCGCCGAGTTGGCCATAATAGTTGAAACCCCACGCCCAGATGCTGCCGTCGGACTTGAGGGCGATGGAGTGAGCGTATCCCGCCGCTACCGCCACCACGCCGGTCAGCCCCGGCACCTGCCCCGGCGAGGTTCGAATAGGAAGTATCGTGCCATCGCCGAGTTGGCCAATAGTGTTACTTCCCCATGCCCAGACGCTGCCGTCGGACTTGAGGGCAAGGGAGTGAGCGTATCCCGCCGCCACCGCCACCACGCCGGTGAGTCCCGGCACCTGCCCCGGCACCTGCCCCGGCGAAGTACGATCGATTGCTATGCCATCGCCGAGTTGGCCAGAACTGTTCTCTCCCCACGCCCAGACGCTGCCGTCGGATTTGACGGCGAGGCTGTGATTCGGCCCCGCCGCCACCGCCACCACGCCGGTCAGCCCCGGCACTTGCACTGGTGAGGATCGGCTCGTCTTTGTGCCATCGCCGAGTTGGCCATAACTGTTGCCTCCCCATGCCCAGACGCTGCCGTCTGACCTGACAACCACATTATGAGAAAAACCAACTGCTATCCGCGACTTGACTGTACCCAGTCCGAGATTGAGACCGGGGACGGCTTGGGGAGCGGCGGCCATCAGGACCCTCCCCAAGCCCAGTTGCCCATAGGTATCGTCCCCCCACCCATAAACCTTTCCATCGGCACCCAATCCGATGGAATGGCGATCTCCCGCCGCCACCTGCGGCATAATTGCTGATGCGAGCGTGGGAAAAAATAAGCCCAGCAGGATGAATAGGGTTTGGCAGGGATGGGCGGTTTGTAGCCCAACTCGCAAAAAGCGGATGATGAGTGAACGCATGGCAGCTCCCTTGAACTTAAAAGCCTCAGGTTAAATTTGAGTGAAAAAAGGATATAGCGGGGCGGTCGCAGCTTGCGCCTGTGCGGCAAGGATCAACAGGGTAAGAAAGCCAGGCAAGCGGGAATAGGATTTTTTCATCATGCAGTTCTCCGTATATAACCTGCCGGTCACGGGTGCGGAGCACCCATGACGGCCTGAGTCCGCGCTATAAAATGTATATGGTGAGCGTCGATGTAGCGTGAGGGCTGCCGGGGAAATTCGCATTCGCACAGTCGATATGCCATCGATAAATGCCAGGGTCGAGCGTGACCATACCCCAGTCAAAGGAAGGGTAAAAGTTTCCGACCGAATACCAATCCGATAAAAAACCGCCCGGGGGGGCAATCAATCCGTACAAGTCACAGGATGTCGTATTGCCGCTGCTATACGCTAGCGAAAAGGACTGCAGGTTTGAAAAACTCATCACCGCGCCATCGGCGACCGCCATCCCATTGACGCTGAATCCGGCGCTTGATGCCGGTGGTGCGGCCGTGACCGTGGCGGAAGCGCTGGCGGTATTGATAGCGCCGCTTGCCGACCGGCAACTGACATACCACCAGTATTGGCCGGGATCCAATTGTACATTGCCCCAGTTGTAATTCGGCTGGAAGTTCGGCACCTGGTACCACAGGCTGCCATTGGCATAGCCATACAGATCGCAGCTCTGCGCACCGACGGAATCGTAACGCAGCATGAATGATCCATCGCTATAAACAATGGGGCTTGGCGCTTCTCCGATCGGCGCAGGAGCGGGATCCGATGGCGCGTCGCCAATCTTGAACTCGACCGTTGGTTGGGCAGCGTAGCCGGCGCCATCGAGATTGACGGTTTTAACGTGCAAGCCTTGTAGATCATATGCACCGCCATCAAACATATGGTCGCGCACGGCATTTTCAATATCGGCGGGCGTATGTAAAGATGGGTTTGTTTCGATCAGGTACGCCGCAACTCCCGCTACGTGCGGCGCCGCAAATGAGGTGCCGTCGCCAGTCGGGTTGCTGCCGTCGTTCCATGTGGATTTGATTTTCTTGCCGGGCGCCCATACATCGACACATGTACCGTAATTTGACCCCGGTTCCGGAAAATGGAAAGTGGTATTTCCCTGGTTGAAGCCATTGTCGCCGTTCAATGGCTGAACCGGCTGGCCGTTGCTGTCCATTGCGCCGATGACCATCGCGCCATCCGACGGCAAATGGTCATTAAAGCTGCGAGAGCATGCATCATCCATATAGTTGCCGGCGGACTGGACAAAAAAAGCGCCGGGATAACCCGTTGATGGGTTGGGCGTGATCAGGCCACTTATACTATTTTTCACATCTGCGGGGATTTGGCGCGTATTGGAATCATAAGGATTGGAGGATAAATTAACCACGCCCACACGCCCGCTTGTGCTTGCCATGATCCGCGCCTTCGCCTCTTCAAGAGCTGAGATTATATTTGACGTGGTTGCAGAGGAACAGGAGTCATCGCCATAAGCCAAAGAAACAATATTGACACCGGAATCAACCCCGATCACGCCGGAACCGTTATTCCATGCACCAATGATGCCAGCGACAAACGTGGAGTGTGCGTAGTAACCGACTTGGCAGGTATTCGGTGGTGCCCAATGATCGGTAACATATAAGTCGCCGTTCTCGCCGATCCCGCTGTCGACCACATAAACCGTGGCAGCGCCATTGCTCGCCTTGTTGCCTCCCACCGCTTGTATGCCCCATGGCAGGGTCTCGTAGGTGTAATTAATGTCGTTCCAGATTCCGCCGCTGAATTCGACCGGCATGCTTTGGCTCATTTGCTTGACACGACTGTCACGTCCTAAATTGTTGACCTGCTGCGGCGTCAAAAAAGCGGCGAAGCCTTGCATCGTCAGAGAATAAAGGTGCGTCGCCGAAAATCCGTGAATGGCCTCGGTGTCGTGCAAGAGTTGCACGACTTTGCTGTCATGCCAATCCGCAAAGCGGTTATCCTTGATTGCCTTGGCCGCATAATTTTTTGGCGCATAATCGGCAAATGTGACGATGTACTGGATATTACCGGCCTGATCCTTGATGGGTTGGTGCTTCTTGTCCTCAATCCTTTGTTTGATTGCGCGGGTCATCACATTTTCGGGCATGTCCACCTTCGGCACCACAACCCGCTTTTCTGGCGGGACAGTCACGGTTAGCCCTTTGTTGCTATTGCCATTATTGGTATTGACGCCGCTATTGGCGCTGGCTGCCGCAGCCCATTGAGGGCTGGCGCCGAGAGCGAGGGTTGCGATGAGTGCGTACAGGCTATTTCTAAATTCCATATTCATTTTGATTCTCCCTTAGTGATTTCAAAAAGTAAAAGGTAGAAGAGCCTGTCACTTGCCTTCATACTCCGGTGCGCAGTGTTTCAGCATTCCGGGCATGAAACAATATGCCGAAATATATAGGCATTTCGGCATAGTCATTTCGGGTTAGTATATTTTGGGAAATGATGCATGATTTAAGCCGGACAACGGCGTCTGGCTGGTGGGCTACGGCATTTCCCTGCAGGCGGCGCAGCGTAACGATGATGCCAGGGACACATTCAGGCGCGCGCTCGAATCGAAGGCGCTCAATCCGGAATTGCGGAAGTTTGCGCAGCAGAAAATCAAAGAGCTCTGAAGCAGGATTGAGGAGCGAGGATTGAGGCGCGAGTAAAACAGTCCCCGGTTTTCCACTCAATCCTCAATCCCCGTTCCTCGATCCTGAACGCGGCAGCGTTCTCGCCACCACCCACGCGCCGATTTCAACCGCACCGCATTTCTGCACCGCCTCGGCGAGCGCGTTGAGGCTGGCTCCGGTGGTCAGCACATCATCCACCAGCGCGACGCGCTTGCCGGTCAGATCGGTATCGCAGCGGAACGCATCGCGCATGTTTTTCTTGCGCTCCCTCCACGGCAGGGCGGATTGCGGCGGCGTGTCGCGCACGCGCCGGCAGGCATGCGTCAGCAGTTCCAGGCCAAGCTCCCGGGCGATTCCAGCGGCGAGCAGTTGCGATTGATTGAAGCCGCGTTCGCGCAATTTTGCCGGATGCAGCGGCATCGGGATGACGCAATCCGGCAGGCTGTTTTTATCGGTGCGCTGCGCCAGCTTTTCCGCAAAGGCATGCGCCAGCGCGAGTTGTTCGCCATATTTCATCGCCTGGATCAGCTCGTCGAGCGGGAAGGTGTAGCCGAATGCGGCAGTGGTGCGGGCGAACAGCGGCGGGTGCTTCAGGCATTGCCCGCATACCTCGCCGTTCGGCGTCGGCAGGGCGCAGGCCGGGCAATGTGCCGTATCCAGATAGGGCAGGGCGCGGTCGCAGGCCGCGCACCACAGCCCGTCATGGCTCATGCTGCCGCACAGCACGCAGGGTTGCGCGGGCAATATCCGCTTAAATTCGGTGCAGATGTTCAAGATAGCATTGCGCAAAATTGACAAACCGCCGCCCTTTCAAGGATGATGCGCCGTTTCCGTTCAACCCGAAAAAAACCATTTAGCCACAGAGAACACAGAGGAAAAACAATTGTTTGCCATAAAGATTAACTTCACTCATCAGGTGAGCCGGAAAGATACGTGTAACCCGCGTCATCTCTGTGCCCTCTGTGTTCTCTGTGGCTTGAATTGCGGTTTATAGGTTCAATACAAATCATACCAAGTTAAACTGCCATGAACACCCAGACCATAGAATTCATCCGCCCCGCCAAACAGATTGCCACACCGCAACGCTGGAGCGTGGCCGAAGTGGAAGCCCTGTTCAAGTTGCCGTTCGCCGACCTGCTGTACCGCGCGCAGCAGGTGCACCGCGAGCATTTCGACCCGAATGCGGTGCAGCTCTCCACGCTGCTGTCGATCAAATCCGGCGGCTGCACCGAGGACTGCGGCTATTGCCCGCAATCGGCGTTCCATTCCACCGGGGTGGAAGACCAGAAAATGCTCGCCGTGAGCGCAGTGGTGGAAGCCGCGCGCGCCGCGCAGCAGAAAGGCGCCGGACGTTTCTGCATGGGCGCGGCATGGCGCGAACCGACCGACGAAGACATGGCGAGCGTGGTGGAGATGGTCAGGGCGGTGCGCGAACTCGGCATGGAAACCTGCGCGACGCTCGGTATGCTGAACGACGAGCAGACCGAACAACTGCGCGCCGCCGGGCTGGATTACTACAACCATAACCTGGACACCGCGCCGGAGTTCTACGGCAACATCATCAGCACGCGCGACTATCAGGACCGGCTCGACACGCTGGAGCGGGTGCGCAAGGCGGGCATGAGCATCTGCAGCGGCGGCATCGTCGGCATGGGCGAGAGCCTCACGCAACGCGCCGGGCTGATCGCGCAACTGGCCAACATGAACCCTTATCCGGAGAGCGTGCCGATCAACAACCTGGTCAGGGTCGAAGGCACGCCGCTGGCGGACGCGGAAGAGCTCGATCCGCTGGACTTCGTGCGCACCGTAGCGGTGGCGCGCATCACCATGCCGACGGCGCGCGTGCGCCTTTCCGCCGGGCGGCAGCAGATGTCCGATGCGGTGCAGGCCTTGTGCTTCCTCGCCGGCGCAAACTCGATTTTCTACGGCGAGCAATTGCTCACCACCAGCAACCCGGACGTCGAGAAGGATCGCGCGTTGCTCGACAAACTCGGCATGTATCCGCTTTCAGAAAAACATTAGCCACAGAGACCACAGAGTACACAGAGAAAAGCAAAAGCAGAGCCTGTTCCTCTCTGTGATCTCTGTGTCCTCTGTGGCAAGAAAATGCCTTTCACCGAACTGCAAAATGAATTGAACGAGCGCGCCACGCAAGGCCTGCTGCGCCAGCGGCGCACGCTCAACAGCCCGCAGTCGCCGCATATCGTTGTGGGAGGAAAGCCCTTCCTGTCGTTTTGCAGCAACGATTACCTCGGCCTGGCCAACCACCCGCGGCTCGTCGCCGCGCTGCAGCAGGGCGCGGCGCAACATGGCGTCGGCGCGGGCGCGGCGCACCTGGTGAGCGGGCACAGCGCGGCACATCATCGACTAGAGCAGGCGCTTGCGGCCTTCGTCGGCAAACCCGCCGCATTGCTGTTTTCCACCGGCTACATGGCCAACCTCGGCGCCGTGCAGGCACTGGTCGGCAAGGGCGACACGGTGTTTGCCGACAGGCTCAATCACGCGTCGCTGAACGATGCGATGCTGCTGTCGCGCGCCGCAATCAAGCGCTATCGCCACAACGACATGGCGCAACTCGCGCAATTGCTGGAGAAAACGCAGAGCGGCAGGAAACTCATCATCACCGATGCGGTGTTCAGCATGGACGGCGATCGCGCGCCGCTGCCGGAATTGCTGGCGTTATGCGAACAACACGATGCCTGGCTGCTGGTCGACGACGCGCACGGCTTCGGCGTGCTCGGCGAGCAGGGGCGCGGTTCGCTGTTTCATTTTATCGGAAATACAAAAGAGCCGTCATTCCCGCGGAGGCGGGAATCTAGCTCAAAAAATAAACTGGATTCCCGCCTCCGCGGGAATGACGAATTCCTGAATTCTCCTCGTATTGTTTACATGGCCACCTTGGGCAAGGCGGCCGGGGTCTTCGGCGCGTTTGTCGCGGCGGAGCAGGCGGTGATCGATACGCTCGTCAACCACGCGCGCAGCTATGTCTACACCACGGCCACGCCGCCTGCCTTGGCGAGTACGCTGCTGGAAAGCCTGGAGCTCATCGGGCAAGGCGACGCGTTGCGCGAGCATCTGCGCGAGCTGATCGCGCAACTGCGCAACGGGCTGGCAGGTTTGCCCTGGAAGCTGATGCCGTCGGAGACGGCAATCCAGCCGCTGCTGGTCGGCGGCAACCAGGCGGCGCTGGCGCTGAGCGAGGGACTGCGCGAGCGCGGCATCTGGGTCGCGGCGATCCGCCCACCCACCGTGCCGCAGGACACGGCGCGGTTGCGCATCACCCTGTCCGCCGCACACAGCGAGGGCGACGTGGCGCAATTGATCGGGGCATTGCATGAGCTTGCACAGGGATCATAGATTCGCAAAGCGTTCGTTTGCCCCCTCGCCCGCTTGCAGGAGAGGGTTGGGGTGAGGGAAATGGCGGCCTTGCATATTGATGTTACAGGCAGCGGCGCGCCGCTGCTGCTGATCCACGGCTGGGGGATGCACGGCGGGATGTGGGGCGGCGTCGCGGAGCGATTGGCGGAACATTTTCGCGTGCTGACTGTGGATCTGCCGGGGCATGGGTTTAGCGTAGGTCGGGATTTATCCCGACACAACGGCGATGTCGGGATAAATCCCGACCTACTCATAGACGCTATCGCTGATCAACTGGCCGCGCAGTTCGACGAGCCGCTCGCCGTGTGCGGCTGGTCGCTCGGCGGGCAGATTGCCTTGCATTGGGCGCTACGCTACCCGCAGCAGATAAGACGCTTGGCGCTGGTGGCTAGCACGCCGTGCTTCGTGCGTCGGCCAGGCTGGGAATGCGCGATGGCGGAAGAGACGCTGGCTGAATTTGCCGCCGCGCTGCAACAGGATTATGCGCCGACATTGCGGCGCTTCCTCGCGCTGCAGGTGCGCGGCAGCGAACGGGAGCGCGAGCTGCTGTCGGTGCTGCGCAACGCGCTATCGAGCCGTGGCGAGCCGGACTTGGGCGCATTGCAATCCGGGCTGGATATTCTGCGTGGCTGCGATCTGCGCAGTGTATTACCGGACATAGTGCAACCCGCGCTGGTGATTGGCGGAGAACGTGATACGCTCACGCCGCCGCTGGCAGCGCATTTTCTGGCGGCACAATTGCCGGATGCGAAACTGGCTATTATCAAGGGTGCGGCGCATGCGCCGTTCCTGTCGCACCCGGATGAATTTATGGAACACCTGATGAGCTTTTTGCATGAATGATTTTCTGATCGACAAGCGCCGGATGCGCCGCGCCTTCAACCGCGCGGCGGCAGACTACGACGAGGCGGCGGTGTTGCAGCGCGAGGTGTGCGCGCGCATGCTGGAACGGCTGGACTACATCAAGTTGCAGCCCGCGCGCATCCTCGATGCGGGCAGCGGCACCGGCTGGGGCACGCGCCAGTTGGCGGAAAAATACCCGGCGGCACAGATCGCCTCGCTGGATATCGCCATCGGCATGTTGCAGGCCGCGCGCAGCCATTCCGGCTGGTGGCGGAAATTGTTCGGCGGCGCGCAGCAGATGCAGGTATGCGGCGACATCGAAGCCTTGCCGCTGGCGGCGAACAGCGTCGAGATGGTGTGGTCGAACCTGGCGGTGCAGTGGTGCAACGATCTGCCCGCGGCTTTTGCCGGGCTGCATCGCGTGCTGAAAACGGACGGGCTGCTGATGTTCAGCACCTTCGGGCCGGATACGCTGAAGGAGTTGCGCCAGGCTTTCAGTGGCGTGGACCGGCACAATCACCTGAACCGCTTTGCCGACATGCACGACATCGGCGACATGCTGGTGCATGCCGGGTTTGCCGAACCGGTGATGGACATGGAATGCCTGACGCTGACTTACGGCGATGTGCGCGGCGTACTATATGACCTGAAGAGCATCGGCGCGCACAACGCCACGGCGGGGCGCGGGCAAGGGTTGATGGGAAAAGATGCCTGGGCGTGCGTGGTGGAAAATTACGAGCGGCAGCGCCGCAACGGCAAGCTGCCCGCCACCTACGAAGTGGTCTATGGGCATGCCTGGAAGCCGCAGCCGCGCGTGACCGAAGATGGGGCGGCGATTGTCAAGACGCCGTTTAAATTGAAATGAACTACTTCATTACCGGCACCGATACAGGGGTCGGCAAGACGCTGATCAGTTGTGCGCTGCTGCATGGCTTTGCCGCACAGGGCAAGCGCGTGGTCGGCATGAAACCGGTGGCGGCGGGTTGCGCCGACGGCGGCCAGCACGAAGATGTCCGGCAATTGCGCGCCGCCAGCAATGTGCTGGCGAGCGGCGGGCAGATCAATCCGTATTGTTTCATGCAGCCCGTCGCGCCGCTGCTGGCCGCGCAGTTTACCGGCGTCGGCATCAGCTTTGCGCGCATTCTGGAGTCGTTTTTGGAGCTGAATGCGCAGGCAGAAGTGGTGATCGTGGAAGGCGTGGGTGGCTTCCGCGTGCCGCTCAATCCCGGGCAGGACAGCGCGGATCTGGCGGTGCAGTTGGGATTGCCGGTCATTCTGGTGGTAGGGATGCGGCTGGGCTGCCTGAATCATGCCTTGCTTACGGCGGAGGCGATTGCCGCACGCGGTTTGACGCTGGCGGGGTGGGTGGCGAATGTGCCGGATGAAGGCATGGCGATGCTGAATGAGAGTATCGCCGCGTTGCGGCAACGCATCACCGCGCCGCTGCTGGGTGTGGTGCCCAAACAGGCGCAGCCGGATGCCCGCGAGGTTACAACGCTTCTGAATCTGGCGTTGCTGGAACAGCCGGACGGGCATGACTGAATTCAGTATCGTCGCGGTATTTTTTGTCGGGCTGCTCGGCGGCGTGCATTGTCTCGGCATGTGCGGCAGCATCGTCGGCATCTTCTCGGCGCAACTACCCAAAAATAAAGCGCGCTGGCCATTCCATCTGGCGTATAACGGCGGGCGGCTGGCGAGCTATGCGGCGGCGGGTGCGCTGGCCGGCGCCATCGGGCGGGCCGGTCTACTGTTGCGCGATGTTGTGCCGGTGCAGCACCTGCTGTTTGCGCTGTCCAGTTTGATGCTGGTCGCGCTGGGGCTG
The DNA here is from genome assembly GCA_963828205.1 of uncultured beta proteobacterium. Lineage (GTDB taxonomy): Bacteria > Pseudomonadota > Gammaproteobacteria > Burkholderiales > Gallionellaceae > Gallionella. Next base: position 67,349 of record CAWHDU010000003.1, on the reverse strand, counting down.
TACCTTGCCGGCATCTGGGGCATGGTGCGGCGCATCGAGCAGGCGGGCGGCATGTTGTGGCGGCATATCCAGCCGCTGGCGCGCGGCTTGCTGCCGGTCACCACACCCGCCCGTGCCTTGCTGCTCGGCGCCTTGTGGGGCTGGCTGCCGTGCGGTCTGGTGTACAGCGTGCTGGTCACCGCGCTGGCGAGCGGCAGCGCGCAAAGCGGCGCGCTGGTGATGCTGGCATTCGGCCTCGGAACCCTGCCGAATTTACTGGCGATCGGGCTGTTCTGGGAAAAAAGCAGGCGCTGGGCCAGTCGTCGCGCGTACGGTCGGCTGCCGGATTGCTGGTGGCCGGGTTCGGCATGTATGGCTTGGTCAAAGTAGGGTACACTTTTTACCTTTACGGATGGACGGGAAGTTGCCATGTGGCTGCGTAAAATCCAAAACTTCGTCGCCATACGGCGTTGCGCTCAAAAAATCTTGCTTGCATATAACGCATATGCGGCGCGGCGATTCTTATCGCGCGCCTTGTCTAGCTTATAACCAGCCACTTGGTTGTTGTTTTTTGACAACCTAGTGGAATGGCTAGTAGTTTAATCAGAAGTTTTGAATTTGGCTGGTGTTAGAGATGCGTAATTTAATTATTCTGTTGTTGGTTGCGTTGCTGGCCGGTTGCGAAAAACCCAAACTGCCTTCGCCGTTCCACGCCAGCGATATCGCCGCGATGTTTACCCAGGCGGATTTCCGCTTGACCGACCATCATGGCAAGACGCGCACACTGGCCGATTTCCGCGGCAAGGCAGTGGTGCTGTTCTTCGGTTACACTCACTGCCCGGACGTGTGCCCCACCACGCTGGCCGATCTGGCGCGGGCGATGCAATTGCTGGGAAAAGATGCCGACAGGGTGCAGGTGCTGTTCATTACCGTCGATCCGGAGCGCGACAAACCCGAGATGCTGGCGCAATATGTTCCCGCTTTTTACCCGTCGTTCCTTGGGCTGTATGGCGATGCGCAAGCCACGGCGCAGGCCGCCAAGGCATTTTATGTGGCATATGAGAAACGGCCGGCTGCATCCGGCTACAATATGGATCACAGTGTCGGCACGTTCATGGCCGATCCCGCCGGGAAGGTGCGGTTGCGCGCGCCGCTTGCGCAGCGCGCAGACTGGCTGGCTGACGATATCCGGTTGCTGCTTGGCGGGGCATGATTCGAGAAAACGAAAGCAGCCGTTGTAGGTCGGATGAGCGCAGCGTTATCCGACATGGAGGTGTCGGAAGGCGTTGCGCTTTTCCGACCTACGAAAAACGCCATTTTTGATTCCGGCTTGTCAGGCTTAGGGAGAACTTGAATGAAAATTCTGCTGGTGGATGACCACGCGCTGTTTCGCGACGGCATGCGCTATGTGCTTCAGCAATTGCCCGAGGCGGTCGAGATACTGGAGGCGGGGAATTTCCAGGACGGCCTGAAACTCGCTATGCACCATCCCGAGCTCGACCTGGCGTTGTTGGACCTGAATATGCCGGGCAGCGAAGGCCCGATGTCCATCAGGTTTTTCCACAATCGTTATCCGCATATTCCGGTGGTGGTGGTCTCCGGCGAAGAAGGGCGCGGCTATATGGAAAAGGTGATGAATTACGGCGCGATGGGATTTATCAGCAAGAGTTCAAGCGCTACGGTAATGCTGGGCGCACTGAATCTGGTGCTTTCCGGTGGGATATATGTCCCGCCGGAAATGTTGCGGCAGCACGATGTGCTGGCTGAAAACGAATTGAAGTTTGCCGACCGGCGCAGTTCGAATACCAATGAGTACGGGTTGACCCAGCGCCAGATGGTGGTGCTGACGCATATGGCGGCGGGGTTGTCCAACAAGGAGATCGCCGAAGCGGTCCATCTCGCCGAAGGAACCGTCAAGGTTCACATAGCGGCGGTCTATCAGACGTTGCGCGTGAGCAACCGCATGGAAGCGGTGCGCATGGCCGAAAAACTCGGGCTGATCGGTGCGTCCCGTGGCTGAAGCGGATAGCGCCCTGCCCGGCGGCAAATTGTTCAACTTGCTGCGCGAGTCGCGCTGGCTGCTGCTGGTCGCATGCGCGCTGTATATCGCGCTGGCGTTGCATGGCTACAACCGCGCCGACCCGGCCTGGTCGCATAGCGCCAGCGGCGCGTTGACGGGCAATCCGGGCGGGGTGATGGGCGCATATCTCTCCGACCTGCTGTTTTACCTGTTCGGTTTTTCCGCGTGGTGGTGGGTGCTGTTCCTGCTGCAACGCGTGTGGGCGGGGTACCGCAATCTGCGCCCCGGCAGCATCTTCGACAAGCGGGCATGGTGGGTTTCGGCAGCGGGGTTTGCGGCGTTGCTGCTGGCCAGCAGCGCGCTCGAAGCGATCCGCCTGTACACGCTGAAGGTTGCGCTGCCGCTGGCTCCCGGCGGGATGCTCGGTGCGCTGACCGGCGATGCGCTGACGCGCCTGCTCGGTTTTACCGGCGCGACGCTGCTGCTGCTGGCGCTGATCGCTACCGGGTTCAGCCTGTTCAGCGGATTGTCCTGGCTGCGGTTTACCGATTGGCTGGGGGCAATGGTTGAAAACGCATATCAATGGGTGCGCCTGACTTGGCAGACGCTGGCAGGACCGGCGCATCGGCGCACAGGCGATGCACGAGCGCGTCGCCGTGGTCGAGGAAGAAAAGAAACGCGTCGAGGAACACCAGCCGATCCACATCGAAATGCCGCTGATGGAAGTCGCCAAGTCGGCGCGCGTCATCGAAGAAAAGCAAGCCCCGCTGTTTGCAGATATGCCGGATTCGCCGCTGCCGCCGCTGCATTTGCTGGATCAGGCGACGCAGCAGGTCGAGGTGGTTTCCGCCGACACGCTGGAATTTACCTCACGCCTGATCGAGCGCAAGCTGAAGGATTTCGGCGTGGAGGTCAAGGTGGTCGCCGCCTATCCAGGCCCGGTGATCACGCGCTACGAGATCGAACCTGCCGTCGGTGTGAAGGGCAGCCAGATCACCAACCTGGTGAAAGACCTGGCGCGCGCGCTGTCGGTGGTGAGCATCCGGCTGGTGGAGACCATTCCGGGCAAGGCTTACATGGCGCTGGAATTGCCCAACCCGAAACGCCAGATGGTGCACCTGTCGGAAATTCTCGGCTCGAAAGTGTATGCCGACATGGGCTCGGCGCTGACCATGGCGATGGGCAAGGATATTTCCGGCAAGCCGGTGGTCGCCGACCTGGCGAAGATGCCGCATGTGCTGGTCGCGGGCACCACCGGTTCCGGCAAATCGGTGGCGATCAACGCGATGATCCTGAGCCTGCTGTACAAGAGCACACCGCAGCAGGTGCGCCTGCTGCTGGTCGATCCCAAGATGCTGGAATTGTCGGTGTATGAAGGCATTCCGCATCTGCTCTGCCCGGTAGTTACCGATATGCGCCAAGCCGCGTCGGGGCTCAACTGGTGCGTGCAGGAAATGGACCGGCGCTATAAACTGATGTCTCACTTTGGTGTGCGCAACATCGCCGGTTACAACCAGAAAGTGCGCGAAGCGGATCAAAAACGGGCAGCCGCTGACCAACCCTTTTACACTTACGCCTGAAAATCCCGAAGCCTTGAAGGAAATGCCCTCATCGTGGTGTTCATCGACGAACTCGCCGACCTGATGATGGTGGTGGGCAAGAAGATCGAAGAACTGATCGCGCGCCTCGCGCAGAAGGCGCGCGCCTCCGGCATTCACCTGGTGCTCGCCACGCAACGCCCGTCGGTGGACGTGATTACCGGGCTGATCAAGGCCAACGTGCCGACGCGCGTGGCGTTCCAGGTGTCGAGCAAGATCGACTCGCGCACGATCCTCGACCAGATGGGTGCGGAAGCGTTGCTCGGGCAGGGCGACATGCTCTATCTGCCGCCCGGCACCGGCTATCCGCAGCGCGTGCACGGCGCGTTCGTGTCCGACCAGGAAGTGCATCGCGTCGCCGAATACCTGAAGGCGCAGGGCATGCCGCAATACATCGACGGCGTGCTGAATTCGCTGGAAGAGGCTGGAGGAGGGCGGTGAAGGCGAGGCGAAGCCTAGATGCCGAAGCCGATCCGCTGTACGACCAGGCGGTGGAGATCGTCGTCAAGAACCGCCGTGCCTCGATCTCGCTGGTGCAGCGCCACCTGCGCATCGGCTACAACCGTGCCGCGCGGCTGGTCGAACAGATGGAAGCCGCAGGGATTGTGTCGGCGATGCAGAGCAATGGCAACCGCGAAGTGATTGCGCCTGCGAGGCAGGATTGAGGATTTAGGATCGGTGAGCGAGTTATTGAGGATCGTATAAATGGATGACAATACCAACCAACATTCCGTCATTCCCGCGCAGGCGGGAATCCAGTATTTCGCATGGATTCCGGCTCGCGCGTTGCGCGTCCGGAATGACGATATGGTTGTAACTCGCTTATACGATCTTTGATAAAGGCGGAGATGCCCCGTGGTTTCTCCTCAATCCCTCACAGAGAAATTACGATGAAACATATCCTTGCTGTGCTGGTGTGGATACTTCTGCCGTTTTCGGCCCATGCCGGCGGCATCGACAAGCTGAAGGAATTCATCGCCGCGACGCGCTCCGCGCAGGCGGATTTCACGCAAGTGGTGCTAGACCGGAACGGCAAACGCATCCAGAGCGCCTCCGGCATTATGCAGTTCCAGCGCCCCGGCAAATTCCGCTGGGCTTACCAGAAGCCCTACGAACAGATCATCGTCGGCGACGGCGCGAAATTCTGGCTGTACGACGTGGATCTGAATCAGGTGACGGTCAAGAAACTCGATGCGGCGCTGGGCAGCAGCCCGGCCGCGCTGTTGTCCGGCAACAACGAGATCGAGCGCGGCTTTGTACTCAAGGAAAGCGGTAGCCAGGACGGCCTGGACTGGCTGCAGGCAATCGCCAAGACGCGGGACAGCAGCTTCGAGAAAATCCTTATGGCGTTCAACGCGCAGGCCGAACTGGTTGTCATGGAGCTGAACGACACATTCGGTAACAAGACCGTGCTGCGTTTCACCGCGATGCAGCGCAACCCGAAATTTTCCGCGCAACAGTTTCAGTTCACGCCGCCCAAGGGCGCGGATGTGCTGGGCGACTGATGAGCGACCTGCTCGCCGCTATTCAACCTGCCGCACCGCTCGCCGAACGGCTGCGCCCGAAGCATATCGACGAAGTCATCGGCCAGCCGCATTTGCTGGGCGAGGGCAGGCCGCTGCGCCTGGCGTTCCAGTCCGGCAAGCTGCATTCGATGATCCTGTGGGGGCCGCCGGGCGTGGGCAAGACCACGCTGGCGCGGCTGATGGCGCAGGCCTTCGATGCCGAGTTCGTGCCGCTGTCGGCGGTGCTGTCCGGCGTGAAGGACATCCGCGAGGCGATCGCGCAGGCGCAGCAGATGCTGCAACAGCATGGCCGCCACACCATCCTGTTCGTCGACGAGGTGCACCGCTTCAACAAGTCGCAGCAGGATGCGTTCCTGCCGTTCGTCGAGCAGGGGCTGGTGACGTTCATCGGCGCGACCACCGAAAACCCGTCCTTCGAGGTGAACAACGCGCTGCTGTCGCGCGCGCAGGTATATGTGCTGCATGCGCTGTCGGCGGAAGAGCTGGCGCAATTGTTCGACCGTGCGCGCCAAGTTGCATTGGAAGATTTGCAATTCGATGATGCCGCGCAAGGAGCGCATCATCGGCTACGCCGACGGCGACGCGCGCCGTCTGCTCAACGTGCTGGAACAGGTGCAGACTGCCGCGCAGACCGCAGGTGTGAACAAGATAGACAGCGCATTTCTCGACAACACACTGGCGCAGAACCTGCGCCGTTTCGACAAGGGCGGCGAGGCGTTCTACGACCAGATTTCCGCATTGCACAAATCGGTGCGCGGCTCCAATCCCGATGCCGCGCTGTACTGGCTGGTGCGCATGCTGGACGGCGGCGCCGATCCGCGCTACCTGGCGCGGCGCATCGTGCGCATGGCGTGGGAAGACATCGGGCTGGCCGACCCGCGCGCGATCCAGTTGACGCAGGACGCCGCGTTGACCTACGAGCGGCTCGGCTCGCCGGAAGGCGAACTGGCGCTGGCGCAGGCGGTGCTGTACATGGCCTGCGCGCCGAAGTCGAACGCCGGCTACGTCGCGTATAATGCCGCGCGCGCCTTCGTCGCCCAGGATGGTTCGCGCGAAGTGCCGCTGCACCTGCGCAACGCGCCGACCAAATTGATGAAGCAGCTCGATTACGGCAAGGATTACCGCTATGCGCACGACGAAGATGGCGGTTATGCGGCGGGCGAGAATTATTTTCCAGACGGCATGCCGGAGGTGAGTTTTTATCAGCCCACCGAGCGCGGACTGGAGGCGAAGATCGCCGAGAAGCTGGCGCATTTGCGCGAACTGGATGCGGCGAAGAAAAACAGGAAATAATTGTAGGTCGGGCTATGCCCGACATGGTGGGCATAGCCCACCCTACGTTGAAGCGGAGATGAGATGTTAGACATACAACTATTGCGCAACGAATTGGACAGTGTGGCAGAACGCTTGATGACACGTGGCTATGAGTTGCACACCGCGAGGTTTGAGCAACTGGAGGGCGAGCGCAAGACCATCCAGACGCGCACCCAGGAGTTGCAGGCCAAGCGCAACAGCTCGTCCAAGCTGATCGGACAGGCGAAGGCGAAGGGCGAGGACACCTCGGCGATCATGGCGGAAGTGGCGAATCTTGGCGACGAGCTCAAGCAGCTCGAAACGCGTTTGGGCGAAGTGCAGCACGAGTTGAATGCGTTTCTTGCGGTGATCCCCAACACGCCGCATGAGAGCGTGCCGCTGGGCAAGTCCGAGGCCGACAACCTGGAAGTGCGCAGGGTCGGCACGCCGCCGCAATTCGATTTCGAAGCGCAGGATCATGTCAGCATCGGCGAAGGCTTGGGCGGGCTGGATTTCGATACCGCCGCGAAGATTTCCGGCGCGCGCTTCTCGCTGTTGAAGGGTGCGCTTGGCGCGGCTGCACCGCGCGTTGGCGCAGTTCATGCTCGATACGCATACCGACCAGCATGGCTACACCGAGACCTATGTGCCGTACATCGTCAACGCCGATTCGATGCGCGGCACCGGGCAGTTGCCGAAGTTCGAGGAAGATTTGTTCTCTGTCAGATTCGGGTCGGGAACTGTGTTAAACGATCAAACGGGCTTCCAAAATCTTGAGGCAGCAAAAAAAGGCGGGATGTATCTCATCCCCACCGCCGAAGTGCCGGTCACCAACATCGTGCGCGACGAGATCGTGCCGCTGGAAAAGCTGCCGCTGAAATTCGTGGCGCACACGCCCTGCTTCCGTAGCGAGGCCGGTTCCTACGGCAAGGACACGCGCGGCATGATCCGCCAGCACCAGTTCGACAAGGTGGAGCTGGTGCAGATCGTGCATCCGGAAAAATCCTATGAGGGGCTGGAAGAGCTGCTCGGCCATGCCGAAACGATTTTGCAGAAGCTCGGCCTGCCGTACCGCGTGGTCAAGCTGTGCAGCGGCGACATGGGTTTTTCCGCCGCACTGACCTACGATATCGAGGTGTGGCTGCCCGCGCAGAATACCTACCGCGAGATTTCCTCGTGCAGCAACTTCGAGGCGTTCCAGGCGCGCCGCATGCAGGCGCGCTTCCGCAACGCGCAGGGCAAGCCGGAATTGCTGCATACGCTGAACGGCTCCGGCCTGGCGGTCGGGCGCACGCTGGTCGCTGTCCTGGAGAACTACCAGCAGGCTGACGGCAGCGTCCGTATCCCTGAAGTTCTACGCCCTTATATGGGCGGGCTGGAAAAACTTTCCTCCTATTGATCTTTACTTAAATTCATGACAGAGGCATTTATAGCAGCCGTCATTCCGGCGAAGGCCGGAATCCAGACAATCATCAGGCACGCACGAAGTGTGACAACACCCAAAATACGGCTTTGCCCGCTACGCGGAACTATCTCCAAACTGGATTCCGGCCTTCGCCGGAATGACGGGCTTATTGGTTTTGCACACCGTCTTCATTTAAGTAAAGCTCAATAGATGAGAATCGTCCACCTGCTCGGCATCGCCGGGGTCGAGTCGCACGAACAACCCGCCGCGCGGCTGTGGGCGAAGCGGCTGGAGTGGCCGATGCTGCTGGTGGCGCTGTGGATTCCCGTGCAGTGGTACCTGGAGGAAACGCAATCCATCGGCCCGCTGCTGGCGCGCGTTGCCGACTGGCTGATATGGCTGGCGTTCTTCGTCGAAACCATACTGCTGAGCGCGCTGGTCAGGAACAGGCGCGAATACCTGCTGCGCAACTGGATGAATCTGGTCATCATCGTCGGCGGCTTGCCCATCGTCTGGCAGTACACCCCGCTGGTCGGCCTGCTGCGCAGCATGCGCCTGGTATTGGTGGTGGTGCTGCTGACGCGCCTGTCCAGGAACGTCCGCAAGCTGCTCTCGCGCCACCAGCTCGGTACCACGCTGGCGGTGGCTTTCGTCACGATGGTGCTGTCCGGCATCATCATCTCGCGCATCGACCCTTCCATCGGCACCGTATGGGACGGCATGTGGTGGGCATGGGTGACGATGGCCACGGTGGGCTACGGCGATGTGGTGCCGCATAGCGGCGCGGGGCGGCTGTTCGGTTCGCTGCTGATTCTGTTCGGCGTGGTGCTGCTTTCAATGCTGACCGCCAATCTGGCGGCATTCTTCATCGGCGGCGATGTCGAGAAAATGGAACAGGAGGAGAAGGAAGCCGACCGACGACTCAAGGAAATTTCCGCACGGCTGGATCGTATCGAGCGATTGCTGGAAAAGCAGCAGAACGTGCAGCGCGATTAATACAGCAGTTTTTTCAATGAACCAAGCAGTTGGTACGATACTGTTTCCCGGTCTTCCTGGGTTGTGTCAGGCACCAGCCGCTTGAGCATGTCGTGGTAGCTGCGGATACTTTCCACCAGGATGACCGCTTCGCCGCCGCGCGCATAGCCATGTTTCAGGGTATTGTAATAACCCGGCCGATTCAGCAGCGGCATCCATTTTTTTACATCCGCCCAACTGTCCGGATTCATTCCGGCGCGTTCCGTCAGAATGCGCGCATCCTCCAGATGGCCATACCCCTGGTTATAGGCGGCCAGCGCCATCCAGGTGCGATCCGGTTCAGCGATGCGGGCCGGTATCTGTTCCCTGAGCAGCACCAGATACTTTGCGCCGGCGAGGATGCTTTCGCGCGCATCGAGCCGGTTTTTGATCTTCATCTGGTCGGCGGTATCCTCGGTCAGCATCATCATGCCGCGCACGTTGGTGAAAGAGGTGGCGAGCGGATCCCATTGCGATTCCTGATAAGCCAGCGCCGCCAGCAACCGCCAGTCAAAACCGGTCAGGCCGCCGGCCTCTTCGAACAGGGCGCGGTAACCCGGCAGCACCTTGTTGACCTTGGCGATGAAGGAAGAGGCATCCAGCAGTTGCAGCCTGCCGCTATGCCCGTAGTAGCGATCCAGCAGGCGGTTCAGCGTGCCGTCCTGCCGGATGCGGGCGAAAAATGCTTCTATTTCTTTCAGCAATTCCGCATCGGCATCCGTGGGAAAAGCCCAGGACAGCTTTGAAGGAGAGCCTATATCGAAGGCTGCTGCCAGGTTCGAGTAATAGTTGCGTGCATCGGCAAGTTGCAGCCCGTTGGCTACCGCGCAATCTACTGTGCCTTCGGCCACTTCCTGCAGCAAATCTTTTACGTTGAGCTCGCGGCGCGACTGCCATTGCAGCCAGGGTGATTTTTCACGCGTCTCTCGTAGCGCCTCCTCCTGCGCCGAACCGGCTACTGCGGCCAATTTCTTATCCGCCAGATCGGCAAGTTTTTTGGGGAAGAACCCATCGCGGTTGCATATGATCTGTTCGCGCACAGTCTGGTAACTCGGCCCGAAGCGCAACGCGGGATCGCTTATACCGCTGCGCATCGAGGCGGCGGCAAGATGCGCATGGTGTTCGCGGAGCTCCAGGCCGATTTTCTCCGGAGGGCTGGGAACAAGCTCGACAGCGGTATGCAGATGTTCGCCAAGAAGCAGCGCCAGCTCGCGCTCGAATTCCGCCTCTGCGCCCTGTGAAACATCGGGCACGATCACCAGCAGCTTGCCGTCGCGCCACGGAGGAAGCTGCTGGCCGCAGGCAGCCAGCAGCAGGCTCAGACTGACCAATGCCGTTTGCAAACGTCGTTTTGGGTTCCGCATGTGAACATTCTGCACGAAAATGGAGGTTGCTGGTAAAATGCGCGCCGCCATTAGGAGAGGTGTCAGAGTGGTCGAATGTACCGGACTCGACAACACGCCGCATAGCGGCTTGTTGCGGCGAAGGCTAACGTGAGCTTGCGAACGTTAAGCGCGAAAGCGCGGCCGTAGCCAAATCCGGTGTTGCAGGTTGAATCATGGAGAGGTGTCAGAGTGGTCGAATGTACCGGACTCGAAATCCGGTGTGGCGTTATGCGTCACCGTGGGTTCGAATCCCACCCTCTCCGCCAGAAGCAAGTAAAACCGCCCCTTTGGGCGGTTTTATTTTTTCAGGCGTCGGCGATCACCGGTTCGGTAAAGGCGTAGCCGATCCCGTGGGCGGACTGGATGGGCTGGGAATGCGCATGGGATTGCGCGATTTTGCGCCGCAAACGGCTGATCGTCGTTTCGAGACGCCGTTCATCATAATCGGCGGGGCTTTCGCCCAGCCCTGTGGCGATTATCTCGCGGCGCTTCACGGCCGTGCCCGGATTGCGGATAAGAACTTCGATAATTTTCTTCTCGGTAAACGTCAGCTTTATTCTTGTGCCGGAAGGCGAAACCAGTTCCCACTGGCTTGAGGAATAGCTCCAGCAATTATCCCGGGGGCTTGCCTTTTCAATCGCCAGCCGGCGGGACAGGCTTTCGATGTACGCCCGGAGCTCCAGGAAATCTATGGGTTTGACGAGATAGACATCGGCCACGATGGTTAGTCCCTGAACGCGGTTGTCGAGCTCCCCCCGTCCCGTCAGCATGATAATGCCCGTCGATTGCAAAGAGGGGTCGTCCCTGATTCTGCGCGCTATGGAAAAACCGTCCTCGCCGGGCAGTCCGATGTCGAGAATAATCATGTCCGCCGGGCGTTCGCGCAATTCAGCATCTAGCCCGGCGCCGTCTCCGGCGCCCGCCACGTCGAAACCATCTTCCGCGAGATTGAAGATCAGTTCCTCCCGCAAGTCGATGTCATCTTCCACGACAATAATGCGCATCCCGATCCCTTCTCCGCCATGTTGATGGGTCTATTTTCACCTTTAATTCGCAAGCAGGAAAGCATTTCTATATGATTGGAAGAAATAGGCTCTAAACCGGCATGGTCTGGTTTTGTGGAAAAGCGCTGCAATCTGGAGGATGTCTGGCATGGCAATATTTTCGGAAAGGAACGTAATTCTCGGGCGGCTTGGCCTGGTTCTGGCAGCCGGCTTTCTCACCATTTCCATTGCGGGCTATATCGTGTCGCGCGACACGGTTCACCGCGGCATCGCGGAGCAGTCGCTGCCGCTCACCGGGGACAATATCTACTCCGAAATCCAGAAAGACATTCTCCGGCCGGTTTTCATTTCCTCCCTGATGGCCAACAATACTTTCTTGCGCGACTGGATTCTAGACGGGGAGCGGGATTCCGCCAAAATCATCCATTACCTGAAGGAAGTGAAGGAAAAATACGGCGCCATCACCAGCTTCCTGGTGTCCGAACGCACCCGCAAACACTACACGTCGTATGGCATGTTGCCGCCCGTCCGGGAAGACGAGTTCCGGGATAAATGGTACTTCCGCGTCCGCCAGATGAAAGAGCCTTACGAGACAAACGTCGATCCGGATCTGGCCACGCGGGACACCATGACGATTTTCATCAATTACCGGATACTGGATCAGCGCGGCAATTTCATCGGCACCACTGGCGTCGGCATCGCGCTGGATGCGGCGAAAAGCATTCTCGACAGCTATCAGGAACGCTTCCGGCGCAAGATTTATTTTGTCGACCCGCAGGGCATGATCGTGCTGGCCGGCAAGTCCATGAGCCACGTTCAGGGCTCTATCCGCACCCAGCCGGGCATCCGCGACATTGCCGATGCCATGCTGAACCGAAGCGTCACGCCAGCCAGGCTGGAATACCGGGCGGGCGAGACGGCAGGCATGGTCAACTCGCGTTTTATTCCGGAGTTGGGCTGGTATCTGGTCGTCGAGGAAGACGGGAACGAGAACATCGCGGCGATAACCAGGATGCTGCAAATCAATCTTGCAATCAGCGCGGGCGTAACATTTCTGGTGCTGGTTATCGCTCTTTTTGCCATGAACCGCTACCAGAAGCGCCTTGAGGAAATGACGCGGGCCGCCATTTCCAGTACCGCAGCGGAAAAGGAGCTGGCGCGCGAGCAACAACGGCTTATCGCCATGGTTTCGCATGAATTTCGCACACCCCTCGCCATTATCGACACAAGCCTGCACAGCCTGCGGCGCCTGGAGAAGGATATGCCGGAAGAAGCCCTTTTCCGTTACCAGAAAATCCGGCGGGCCAGCCAGCGCATGCAGATGCTGATCGGTAATTTCCTGACGGAGGATCGCCTCAAACAGTCGAATGTTGTCGCCAAAATGGAAAAGGTGGATATCTATGGCCTGCTCGCACGAATTGCATGGCGCGTCGATTGGCCCGATATGGCCATCAACGCCGATGAGCTTCCCCCGACCATAAACGGCGACAACGAATTGCTGGGAATCGTCTTCTCCAACCTGATCGGCAACGCCATGAAATACTCCCCCGATGGCGGAAAGATACGGATCGATGGAATGACCGGTGATGGCTATGCGGAAATTCACGTCTCCGACTCGGGCGTCGGCGTCAGGCCCGAGGATATGCCTTTTATTTTTGACAAATACTTCCGGGCGGAAGGCAGCACCGTCAGCGGCTCCGGACTGGGACTCTTTATTGTCAAGCAAATTGTCGAACTCCACGGCGGCACGGTTTCCGCGCAAAGCGTTCCCGGGCAGGGGCTTACGATTATCGTCCGTTTGCCGCTGGAGTCCGTGAGCCTTTCGCCCTGATGGGTGCGGCTTGCAGTTATGCGAGCCGTTTTTCTTTCGTATGAGGAATCAATTTGCCTGCGAATAGCGCTTTATCGGCGAGTGCCTTGCGGCGCAAGGCGCGGCTCGATTCACTTGCCGCAATCGAATTTCCCGCCGATTTGCCGGTGGTGGGCAAGCGCGGGGATTTGGCGCGCGCCATCAGCGGCAATCAGGTGGTCATCGTATGCGGCGAGACCGGCTCGGGCAAGACCACGCAACTGCCGAAAATCTGCCTGACGCTGGGGCGCGGCATTCACGGTTGCATCGGCCATACCCAGCCGCGCCGCGTGGCGGCACGGTCGGTGGCGGGGCGCATCGCGTTCGAACTTAAAACCGAACTGGGCGGCGCGGTCGGCTACAAGGTGCGCTTTCACGACAAGGTGTCGCCGGACACCAGCATCAAGCTGATGACCGACGGTATCCTGCTGGCGGAAATCCACGGCGACCCGCTGCTGAAAAATTACGACACACTGATCATCGACGAGGCGCACGAGCGCTCGCTGAATATCGATTTCCTGTTAGGCTATCTAAAACAGTTATTGCCGCGCCGCCCCGACCTCAAGCTCATCATTACCTCGGCCACGCTGGATGCGGATCGCTTCGCAAAACACTTTGATGCGGCGCTGGTCGAGGTGTCGGGACGCAGCTACCCGATCGAGGTGCGCTATCGCCCGTTGCAGGTCAGCGACGAAGGCGAGGCGCAGGACGTGCCGCAGGCGGTGAGCAGCGCGCTGGACGAATTGGCTGCCGGCGGCCTGCGCGGCGACGTGCTGGTGTTCCTGCCGGGCGAGCGCGAGATACGCGACACGGCGGAAGCGTTGCGCAAGCATCATCCTAAAGGCATAGAAATATTGCCGCTGTTCGCGCGGCTGTCGGCGGCGGAACAGGATCGGGTGTTCAAGACCGGCGGGCAGCGCCGCGTGGTGCTGGCGACCAATGTCGCGGAAACTTCGCTGACCGTGCCCAACATCGGCTATGTGATCGATAGCGGCCTGGCGCGGGTGAACCGCTACAGCATCCGCCAGAAGGTCGAACAGTTGCACATCGAAAAAACCTCGCGCGCCTCCGCCAACCAGCGCGCCGGGCGCTGCGGGCGGGTGATGAGCGGCGTATGCATCCGCCTGTACGACGAGGCGGACTTCTTGCAGCGCGCGGAATTCACCGACCCGGAAATTTTCCGCGTGTCGCTGGCGACCGCGATCTTGCGCATGAGCGCCCTGGAGATTGGAGAAATCTCCGAATTCCCGTTCATCGAGCCGCCCAGCCCGCGTATGATCGCGGACGGCTATCAGTTACTTGACGAACTCAACGCAATCGACGGTGCGCGGCAGCTTACCAGCCTCGGCCATGAACTTGCCAGGCTGCCGCTCGACCCGAAAATCGCGCGCCTGCTGCTGGCAGGCAGGCAGTATTGCTGCCTGACGGAAATCCTCGTCATCGCCAGCGCGCTGTCGGTGCAGGACCCGCGCGAACGCCCGCTGGACCGGCAGGAGGCGGCGGATGCCGCGCATAAATGTTTTGCCGACGAGCGCTCAGATTTCCTGGGCTACCTGAAGTTGTGGGCATGGTTCGAGCAGGCGGTGGCGCACAAGCAATCCAACCGTTTGCTGGCTGAGGCATGCCGGAAAAACTTCCTGTCGCCGCTGCGCCTGCGCGAATGGCGTGAGTTGCACCAGCAGTTGCATGCGCAGGTCGCCGAAATGGGAATGCGCGGCAACGAGCAGCCGGCAACCTACGAACAGATACACAAGGCCCTGCTGTGCGGGCTGCTCGGCAACATCGGCATGAAGAGCGTGGAAGGCAACGAATATCTCGGCGCGCGCGGCATCAAATTTTTTATCGCGCCGAATTCGGTGCTGGCGAAGAAGGGTGCGAAATGGGTGATGGCGGGCGAACTGATCGAGACGCATCGCCTGTATGCGCGCCACGTAGCGCGCATCGAGCCGGAATGGCTGGAAGAAGTCGGCGCGCATCTGATCAAGCGGCATTACTACGATCCGCACTGGGAGAAGAAGGCGGCGCAAGTTGCTGCCTTCGAGCGCAGCACGCTCTACGGGCTGATCATCAACCCGAAAAAACGCGTGCATTACGGGCCGATGAACCCTGCCGAGTCGCGCGAGGTATTTATCCGCCAGGCGCTGGTCGGCGGCGAGTTCAACACCCAGGCGCCGTTCTTCGCGCACAACCAGAAACTGATTCGCGATATCGAGGCGCTGGAACACAAGGCGCGCCGCCCCGACGTGCTGGTGGACGACGAACTGATCTTCGCCTTCTACGACAGCAGCATCCCGTCGGGAACCCACAATGGCGCGGCGTTCGAGCACTGGCGCAAGGAAGCGGAGCGCGACGATGCGAAGCTGTTGTTTCTGAAAAAAGACGACCTGATGCGCCACGAGGCGGCGGGCATCACCACCGACCAGTTCCCGCCGCAGTTAAGAATAGATAACGTCAGCTTCGCGCTGGGCTACCACTTCTCGCCCGGCAAGAACGACGACGGCGTCACCCTCGCCGTGCCGCTCGCGCTCATCAACCAGGTGAGCGCCGCGCGCTGCGAATGGCTGGTGCCCGGCCTGCTTGCGGAAAAAGCAACGCAGCTCGTCAAGACGCTGCCGCAGCGCTTGCGCCGCCACCTGGTGCCGGTGCCGGAATTCGCGGCGGCGTTCTGTCGCGCCGTGCCGCCGTCGAACACGCCGTTAGTGCAAGCATTGATACGTTATATCCGCGAGCAAAAACAACTGGATGTGCCGCCGGATGCGTTCCGCCTCGAGCAATTGCCGCCGCATCTGCTGATGAATTTCCGCGTGCTGGACGAACATGGGCGGCAGCTCGGCATGTCGCGCAATTTCGCGCAACTGCACGGTGAGCTTGCGCCGCATGTCGCGCCCGTCGCCGTTTCTGCGGCGGCGGAAAAGGGCGAGGCGGTGTCGGAACGCCGCTATACCGAGTGGAGTTTCGGCGAGTTCGCCGGAACGTGCGTGGTGCAGCGCGCCGGGCAGAAGGTCACGCTGTTCAACGCGCTGGTGGACGACGGCGACGCGGTAGTGCTGCGCGCCTTCGATACGCGCGATGCCGCACAGGCAGCGCATCGCGGCGGGCTGCGCCGCCTGTTCATGCTGCTGCTGAAAGAGCAGGTGAAATACCTCGAGAAAAATTTGCCCGACGCGCAGCGCCTGGGGATGCTGTTCATGGCGCCCAATTCCCCGTTCAGCGGCACGCAGCAGGAATTGCAGCAACAGATTTTCGCGCTGACTTTCGAGCGCTGCTGCCTGAACGATCCGCTGCCAACCAACGAAGCCGAATTCACCGCGCGCGGCAAGGAAGCGAAGAACCGCCTGCTGCTGGTCGCGCAGGAGATCGCGCGGCTGGCCGGCAACATCCTCACCGAATATCAGGCGGTGCAGAAGAATCTGCCGCAGCTCAGGGCGCATCCGCAGGCGGCGCAGGATATACGCGCGCAACTGGAATGGCTGCTGCACAAGCGCTTCATCGCCGAGACCCCCTACGAGCGCCTCCAGCATGTGCCGCGCTATCTCAAGGCGATCGGCCTGCGCATCGAAAAGCTGCGCGGCAATCCGGCGCGCGATGCGCAGTGCATGGCGCAGATGCAGCCGTTGTCGCAGGCATGGCAGAAGCTGCGCCATGCGCAACAGGGCAGGCCGGACCCGCGCGTCGATGAATTTGCCTGGCTGTTGCAGGAACTGCGCGTGTCGCTGTTCGCGCAGGAATTGAAGACCCCGGTGATCGTGTCGGTGAAGCGGCTGGAGAAAATGCTGGCAACGCTCAGGGGTTGATTACTGCGGGAGCATGGGCAGCCGCTGCGCTATAATCGGCCAGGACGATTTATTGGGGTGAATCATGAACAAGCAAGAGATTGAATTGCTGCGCAGGGAAGTCGAGATGCTGATGGCCGAGCGCGCGCGCCTGCTCAAGGTGGTGGGGGCGGCTGCGGTGCTGGTGGCGAACACCGATGCCGGAACTTTGCCCGGCGGGGCGATGGATGCCGCCGAGATGCTGTCGGAAACGCTGAACGCGCTGCCGGAAGAGACGCTGAAGGACGCGCTGGAATCGGTGCAGGCCGAAGTCGAATAGGGCGCGAATGAAAAAGCGCGTAGGGTTGATATTGACCGGCGGCGGCGCGCGCGCGGCCTACCAGGTCGGTGTGCTCAAGGCGATCGCCGAACTCCTGCCGCGCCGCGCGCATAACCCTTTTCCGGTGATTTGCGGAACATCGGCGGGGGCGCTCAATGCCGCGGCGCTCGCGATCAATGCGCAAAGCTTCCGCAAGGGCGTGCGCTACCTCGATAATATCTGGAGGAATTTTCACGCCAACCAGATTTACCGCACCGACGTGATCGGTGTGTTCAATAACACTGTGTTGTGGGTTGCCGGGCTGATGCTGAGCGGCCTCGGCGCCAACAAGCTCAAGCGGATATCCCTGCTGGACAACTCCCCGCTGGTCGAATTTCTCGAAGAGTTCCTGCCTTGCGAGAAAATCCAGGGCAGTATAGATGCCGGCCTGGTGCACGCGTTGAGCATTACCGCATCGGGTTATAGCTCGGGGCAGTCGATCACCTTTTATCAGGGGGTGGACGAGATTGTCCCGTGGCACCGTGCGCGCCGTATCGGAATTCCGACGCAGATCGAAAACAAGCATCTGCTGGCTTCTTCGGCCATACCGTTTCTTTTTCCGGCGACTCTGATTAATCGCGAATATTTCGGCGACGGTTCGATGCGCCAGATCGCGCCGATCAGTTCCGCGTTGCATCTGGGGGCGACGCGCATCCTGGTGATCGGGGTTACCGCTAACGGTGGTGTCGAACATGACAGGCATGCCGATATGAGGGACTATCCGTCCCTGGCGCAGATTGCCGGCCATGCGTTGAACAGCATTTTTCTCGACAACATGGAAATGGACCTGGAGCGGGTGCAACGCCTCAACGAACTGGCGGCCATACTGCCGGAATCGCTATGCGAGCGGGCCGATATAAAGCATGTTGATATGCTGGTTATTTCACCCAGCCAGCCGATTGATAAAATCGCCGAGCGCTTCGCTGCGGATTTGCCCTGGACGATACGCCTGCTGCTGCGCCTGGTCGGGGCGGTGCAGCATGGCGGCTCGACGCTGGTCAGCTATCTTTTGTCCGAGAAAAAATATTGCAGGGCGTTAATCGATCTTGGCTACCGGGATGCGATGAAACGGCGCGACGAAATTTTGCAATTTCTCAACGGGCAGCATCAGGATGTAGGGCAGCCGGAACAGGGCGATGAGATGCCGCAATGACGAAGGATATTGTTCGAGCGCGAACCTGGCAGTTGCTGAATATCCTGGCGGACGGCGAATTCCACTCCGGCGAAGTTCTGGCGGAACGGCTTGGCGTGTCGCGCGCCAGCGTGTTCAATGCGCTGGACGGCGTTGCCGGACATGGCGTGGCGCTGCAACGGATACGCGGTCGCGGCTATCGTCTGGCGCATCCATGGCAGCGGCTGGAACGCGAAGAAGTGCTGCGCTGGCTGGGCGGGGATGCCGGGCAGTTCGATATCGGGATACTGCCGCAGGCCGCTTCCAGCAATACCCTGTTGTTGCAGCGTGCCGGGCCGGCTGCAGCGGGCGGGGGAGCGCCGAGCGGCAGCGTGCTGGCGGTGGAATTGCAGACCGCCGGGCGCGGGCGGCTGGGGCGGGCATGGCGCTCCGGTCTGGGCAGCACGCTGACGTTTTCCCTGCTGTGGCGGTTTGATTGCGGGCTGAATGCGCTATCCGGGCTGAGCCTGGCGGTGGGCGTGGCGGTTGCGCGCGCGCTGGACGGGATGGGTGCGCGGGATGTGCGGCTGAAATGGCCGAATGACATCCTGACCGAACATGGCAAGCTGGGCGGCGTGCTGATCGAGGCGCAAGGCGATATGCTCGGGCCGAGCGCGGTAGTGATCGGCATCGGCCTGAATTGCTCCCTGCCGGACCATCTCGCAGGCCGCATCGACCAGCCCGCCGGTGCGCTCGATGAAATATGCCGGGACATGCCCACGCGCAACCGGCTGCTGGCCGCCGTGTTGCGGGAGCTGGCCGGCGTGCTGCGGCAATTTTCGCAGGGCGGCTTTGCCGCGTTCGGCAGCGAGTGGGAGAGTTATCACATTCACCAGGATCAACCGATCCGGCTGCGCATGGCGGACGGCTCGGCCGTGACCGGGATCGCGCGCGGGGTCAGCGAAAGCGGCGAATTGCGCCTGGAAACCGCGCAGGGAATGCGCCAATTCAATTCCGGCGAAGCGGGAGGGTTGCGATGAATCTGCTGATCGACGCGGGCAATACGCGCATCAAGTGGGCTGTAGCGGACGGTTCCGAGGCGGACGAGGATGCTTGGCTGCGCAGCGGCGTCCTGCCTGTCGAACGGGCGAGCGAGTTGCCGCAACTATTCGCCGGACTGGAAGGCATGCGGCAAGCCTGGGTGAGCAATGTTGCCGGGGAGGAAGTCGCGCAGCATATCCGCGATGCCTGCGCATCTGTGCAGACCCGCTTTATCGTCGCGCGGCAGGCGCAGTGCGGCGTGCGCAACGGCTATGCCACTCCTTCGCAGTTGGGCAGCGACCGCTGGGTGGCCTTGATCGCCGCATGGCATCTGGTGCGCGGTGCATGCCTGGTAGTGAACAGCGGCACGGCAACCACGGTTGACGCCCTGTCGGGCGCGGGAGAATTTACCGGCGGGCTGATTTTGCCCGGCATGGAGCTGATGCAGCGCAGCCTGCGCGGGGCGGCAGTCCAGTTGCGGGCAGCGCAAGCGAAGCCGGAACAAGGAAAATATGCGCCATTTCCCGCGAATACCGCCGACGCGCTGTATAGCGGTGCGCTGCAAGCCAGTTGCGGCGCAATCGAGCGGCAGCATGCGCTGCTCGGCAAGGGCGACGCACCGGTCGTGCTGGGCGGCGGGGCGGCAGCGGCGCTGCAAAATCATCTTAACGTGCCGCTGCATGTCGTGGATAATCTGGTTTTGCAGGGTCTTTTGTTGATCGCACAGGAAACAAACGCGTGATGAAAGTATTAGTCTGGATTTTGCTGTTGGGGAATGCGATTTTCTTCGCCGTGATGCAATGGGGCGGGCTGCTGACCAATGACGAGCAAGCGGCGCAGGCGCAACCTCCGCTGCACGAGGAAAAGATCGGCTTGCTGAGCGCGCCGCGCGAAAAGCTTGCTGCGGCATTGCCCCCGTTTGTCCAGGCCGCCGCGCCTGCTTCTGCACCGGCGCCCGTTTCTGCCGCAGCGCCGGCGGAGGCGCCTGCCTCGCCGATGACCAAAGCGGATGCCTTGTGCATGGAATGGGGCGAGTTTTCGGGCGCCGATCTGGCGCGGGCAACGACCGCCTTGTCCGCGTTGCAGCTTGGAGACAAGCTGAGCCAGCGCCAGGTCGAATACAACATAGGTTATTGGGTGTATATCCCGCCGATGAAGGACAAGGCGGCGGTAAACCAGAAAATTGCCCAGATCAAGGCGCGCGGCATCGACGAGTATTTCGTCGTGTCGGAGGCGAGCTTGGCTGAATGCCATCTCGCTGGGCATATTCAAGACACCGGAGGCGGCGCAGCACTTTCTCGATGACTTGCAGCGCACCAAGGACGTGCGTAGCGCGAAGATGGGCGAACGCGCCAGCAAACTCAAGGTGACCATATTCGTGCTGAACGGGCTGGATGCCAAGGCTGCTGCCGGTTTGGCCGAAACACAAAAAGTTTTTGCCGGAAGCGAACTGAAAAGCGTGCCCTGCGCATTGACAAGATAGGGTGAAATCTGGAAAATGCCGCGCTCTTCGCGGTGATATAGCTCAGGTGGTTAGAGCGCAGCACTCATAACGCTGAGGTCGGTGGTTCAAATCCACCTATCACCACCACGTACACGTAAAGCCCGCCCATTAACGGCGGGCTTTTTTACGTCTAAAGCTCAATAACATCAAGGCATTCAGCGAGTTTTCGCTAGTCTCAGGCAGCACCATGTGGTTCACTCGATCTTACTGCGTCTCACGAATTTGCGGGTAATGGTGTGGGTAATTTTGTTGGTTCTGCTTGTTGTCTTTCCATAGGGTAGGCTGAAAAATAGGCCTTTCGGCATATACACATTTCACAATAAAAGATGTAGCATCAAAACGGACGTCGAAAAATTGTGGCCAGCAAAGTTAAGTCGATAATAACAAGCAATTACATAGAGCCACTTTTTCCAAGCATGG
The DNA here is from genome assembly GCA_963828205.1 of uncultured beta proteobacterium. GTDB lineage: Bacteria > Pseudomonadota > Gammaproteobacteria > Burkholderiales > Gallionellaceae > Gallionella. Next base: position 46,069 of record CAWHDU010000003.1, on the reverse strand, counting down.
TTCTTAATGCCAGCCCTAATGAGTGCTTCAACGCTTCAACCAAGGAGGTATGGTTTCAATGGAAATTTCAACATTTGCTTTACGCCCGATTGCGGCGGCTTTGGTTTCAGTGCTGGTACTGCAAGGATGTGCTACCCAAAACTCTAAGGGTGAGAAGGTCTCAATGGGGGAATCACTTAAGCAAACCTTTGATAGTGATGATCCTTGTTCGAATAGCAAACGAAATGTTGGCATTCTTGCCGGCGCAATTATTGGTGGCTTAATTGGCAATCAAACAGGTGGAAAAAACAAAGGGATAGCCACGCTGGCCGGCGTGGCTGCAGGCGGTGGTATTGGCGGCCTGATTGGTGCTGAATTGGATCGACGTCAGTGTGAGCTTCACAAGATTAAACAAAAATACGCGCTGGATATGCAAGTTGCGCCAGTTATGGTGACTCAAAATACTGGTGGTCATGGTGCTGACATAACTGAGCAGGCGGCCGGTCTCTCAGTCTCGGTGGTCGATCAAGAGGGCAAGCCTCAGTTCCGCGAGGGCTCAAGTACGATTGAGCCTGAAACCAAGAAGCAATTCACGGAGATTGCAAGGCAATATTCCACTCCAGCGCCAGGCGCAACTCAGCAGGAAACAACTGAACTCAAGAAGCGTCGTGTATTATTGATTGGCCATACAGATGACGCAGGTGACTCTAAGCTGAATGCAACGCTATCCGAGCAGCGGGCGAAAGAAGTTGCCAAGGTGTTCAAGGATGCGGGCGTCAGCGCAGATCAGCTTTATTACCAAGGTGCTGGCGAAACACTTCCAGTTGCCGACAACAAGACAGAAGTAGGGAGAGCGAAGAATCGCCGAGTTGAGATCGTCGACCTGAGCAATGAAGATACGTTCCAGCAATACCTGCAGAGCCGTCGCCCCAAGACTACCTACTATCGTCCTGCCCAAGTGGACAAGGCTGCTATGACTGCTGTCGAGACCCCGACAAAACCGGTGGCATCCAAGGAGTCGACAAAGTTGACTGAATCGTTTGTTGATTTTGGTGGTGTTCCGCTGACGGCAAGTAATTCAACCCCTAATATCGGCGCGGTAAGTAGTGGGAACTCTGGATTCTCATTGATTAGCTCGGCACATGCTGGTGCCGATCACATCCAGAGATGCGATCAAGACCGCCCTCGAAGCGTTGGTGCCGTGAAGTCTCTACAGAACGATGCAACTTATGCTGGACGTGACTACATGCCTGGCACTTATGACAGCTCATGGGTTGCGAATGTAAACGGGCATTTGGTGACCCTCACACATGTTGCGGTTTTGCGTGATGGTGCAGTGCCGGTTGGTAATCCCAGTCTTGCCGTTTATCGAGATTTCAAGGGCGGGAAAAATACTAAACCAACCTTTTCCGAAGACGCTGAAGTTAATGTCTATCAAGGCGATAAAGCCATGTTGTACCGCGCCTTTGGTAAGGGCACAGTTCGCTGTGTTGATATGGTGATCCCTAATAAATCACCTATGTCAGCGCCTGATTCGAAGATAGTCTATCAAAACACGGCTGGCTTGTATGTCTCAGCATTCAATGTGCGTGTAATTCAATAAATATAAAGGGGGAGGCCATGTTTGAGGGTATTTCAAGTTTTATAGGGGCTAATCATGCGCTGTTGTGGGTCTTGGGCTTATTAACTGGCGCGGTTGCGCTTTATCAGGCAAGTCGGAGCTTCTGGTTTAGAGATTTCTTCATGCGATTACCCTGAACCGGCGGCATTGCCAGGCTGTCCAAAAACACCGAGAAAGGCAGTAATGGTTGGATGGTGGCAGAAGAGCGACTTTGCACCACCTACAAGTATTTCGTGTCGCTGATTTCGGAAAGTAAGTTCAACGAGCGAATCGAATACATGCGTAATGCCGGTGACTTGGGGCGCACCCCGATGCCGATTACCGTCAAGGCGCTGTTGTTCGTGCTGGTGGTCTGTGAGGGCTTGGGCTTCTCCTATATTCTCGGTACATGGATGGCGCGAGACGGGAGCGCCAACACGCACACATTGATGATGTTCGCGATCGTACTCGTTATAGCCATCATCCTTGTGTGGGTGACCCACGCGGCTGGCCATCAGTTTTACCGTACCACCTTGCTGCGCTCCTGTTTTAAGCGCTACAAGGAAAAAGAGGGCTCTGAGTATTCGTCAATATCAGTAGCGCTAATGAACGACCAGTCAGTCGATGCTGATCAAGCGGATTACACTCGATGCATCAATCGCGTGGCCAAAGACTCTCACGACAAGGGGTCATACGCATGGTCGGGTGTTGCTGCTGTCTCAATCCTGGTCATTTTTACTTTGTCGACAGTGATGCGCTGGGAGAACCTGCAGGGTGAACTGACGCGCGAAACACGAAGCCAAGGTCAGGCTGTAGGTGCATCAAGCACAAATCCTTTTGCAGGGAAGGAGTTGCCGGATAGCGTTACGATTCCACAGCAGGCAGCTGACAAAAAACTCGATGCAGAAATCGCTGCCAACACAAAGGCTGAAGGGTTGGCTGCGATTCTGATGCTGGGCTTCATTTTCGTGGTTACGCAGATTCTAGGCTTTGGTGCGGGCTACAAGTACGGCTTCGTCGGGCGCGAGACTTATAAAAACGCCAATGGAATGAACTCTATGTGGTTCTGGTCGAAAAAGGATGGCGCGTTTGCTGATACCGGCGGCTTCTCGACCTATGACAGTTACTGGGCGACTTATGAGCCTTTGCTCGACCTGGTCAGCGAGCGGCTGCGTGAGTTACAGCATCGCCTTCAACAGAATTCCCATGAAAATATCCGGATGGATAAGACCTTTCTGACTTACTTGGAAGAGCATCAATCAAGGAGCAACTCCACTCGCGCAAAACTGGATAGCACACCAGCACCAAGAGTAGCTACTGAGCCGGTTACTAGTATGCACCCAGTCGACAAAGCGAAAAGCGACATCGCTGCTATGACCGACAGGGATGAACAAATCAGATATTTCAATGGATTGCCGGCTCATGTGAAGGAGGCGCTGACGCCTTGGCTCAAGCAGCGCAAGAAAGAGGCTGAACAAAAAGCTCAGGTGCAGGCAGAAGAGCTATTCTGAAACATTGGGCTGCGCAATGCGGTCAATCAAAGAAAAGGCGGGTATGAGTCACATCAAAAAAATAATTTTTGCGTTTTTGTTTTTGGCAGGGGCGGGAGTTGTTCATGCGGATGGCATTCCAAGCTGCTATGAGGCCAGTAAACTGGGAGCGCTCCGTATCGAATGTTGAGCTATTTGTTTTTGTTGACCAAACAACGACGTTTGATAAAACACTCAAAAAGTCCATCGTTGATAACGTTGGTCGAGTGTTGCGCCCTGGTGTGACATTTACAATCGCCAGCTTTTCATCTTTCAACCAAGGCAAGTACGCTGAGGTGATTGCCTCAGGTATCTGGAAGCGCCGATTGAAGCAAACAAGCGCGACGATATTAGCACCAGGCTGCTGCGGAATTTCGATTCCTGTATGCAAAGCCAGATGCAATATGGTGCTCAAGTTGCATGGAAGGCGATCGGACAGGCGTTAAATGATGGCGGCTTTGATCTAGCTAAGTCGGATGTAGTTGCCAGTTTGCGAGACCTGTCGAGCCGGGTTCGTAAATCCACAGCAAAAGAGAAGGTCATCCTGATCGCATCGGATATGCTTGAAAACTCATCAATCACCAGCTTTTATGCCAAACAAACGGTGCGTCAGATCAACCCAGAAAAAGAACTCAAGCTAGTTGCAGACAATCAGTTATTTGGAGATTTTGGAGGGGCTAGAGTGTATGTAATTGGCGTAGGCCTCTTGGTTGAAGATGCCAAGCACCCGAAGGGTGTTTATGGCCGCTCAAACCATGCAGGCACTATCCAAATTCTGGGCAGGGTATTTTCAGAAATCTAACGCTGAACTAGCAGAGTTCGGCCAACCTGCATTATTAAATCCAATTCATTGAATGAGCAATAGCGTATAAATTGCAGTAGTCGCGATTTGATCTCATCATAGCTCGTAACCTCTTTCGGGCTGGCAAAATCACGTAAGAGAGTTCGGCTCTGTGCCAGTTCCAGCCATTCGCCGTTATCAAATTTCAATCCCACTAAAAATGGCTAGACCGAAATAAGAACAGGCAAAAGCGAAAAAACTGGGATTATGGATCGGCGCTGAACCAACACCGCCATTGGATTGGCGGAGGTTAAAGGTGGTGATAACACGGCACAAAACGGGCGCGCAGATGATTTATACTTGATACTATATGCGATATAAGCCAAAATGACCAAACGCGAAAAGCTGCTTGCTGGGATTTGCAACAATCCCAAGGCCGTGCGCTTCGATGATGCGTGCCGTGCGGCTGAGTTGCTGGGGTTTAAGCACAAGGGCGGGCAAGGTTCACACCGCGCCTTTGCCCGACCGGGTGAATCCGAGTTGCTCAATTTTCAGGATCGGGGCGGGTGCATCGTGCCCTACCAGGCAAGGCAGTTGATCCGCATGATCGAAAGGTACAGTGATGACAAAATATCCGATTGAAGTTTTCTGGAGCGATGAGGACGAAGGCTATATTGCCACCCTGCCCGATCTGCCCGGCTGTTCCGCCTGGGGCGCAACGGAAGCGGAGGCGATAGCGCAGGCGCACGATGCGAGCGCCGCATGGACCAAGGCGGCGAAGGCGGCTGGCCGCGTCATTCCCGAACCGACCTCGCCGCTTGATGAGGCGAATTACAGCGGGCGTTTCCTGATGCGTGTGCCGCGCCACCTGCACGCCGAACTTGCGCGCCATGCCAAGCGGCAAGGGGTGAGCCTGAATCAGTATGTGCTGTATCTGCTGGCATCTGGGCAGGGAACGAATGCAGCGACAGCGGGCAAGACGAAACGCGCCGCATAGAAACCGCATGAACAGCTTACGAAAAAAGAACCGCGCCCCTTCACACCCCGGCGCATTGCTGCGCGAAGTGGTGTTGCCCGAGATGGGGATCACGCAAGGCGAGTTTGCCGACTGGCTGGGGGTGTCGCGCCGCACCGTGTCTGAAGTGTTGCATGAACGCCGCCCGGTTACACCGGATATGGCGATCCGCTTGGGCAAGCTGCTGGGCAACGGCGCGGGGCTGTGGTTGCGGATGCAGCAGGCGGTGGACGTGTGGACGCTGGAGCAGCATGGCGATTACACCCACATCCAGCAACTCAAGGCCGCATAGAAAACCGTTATCCCTGGCACGGCAATTCCCTGTTCTCAAGCAGCATGACAGTATGCCGCATTCTCTGTGCCCGCGCGTTTTCGGGTAAAATCCGCTGCGCATACCGATAACCAGACAGAGCCCGGGAAGAGTCCAGCATGAGCAGCACGCCACCCGCCGCCGCGTCACCGGCTCCCATTTCCAATTTCATCCGCAACATCATCGAAGCCGATCTGGCCAGCGGCAAGCACCAGAGCATCGTCACGCGCTTCCCGCCCGAGCCGAACGGCTATCTGCATGTCGGCCATGCCAAGTCGATCTGCCTGAATTTCGGCCTGGCGCAGGATTACCAGCGGCAAATGCAACCTGCGCTTCGACGACACCAACCCGGAGAAGGAAAGCGAGGAATACGCGCTGTCCATCCAGGAAGACGTGCGCTGGCTGGGCTTTCAGTGGGACGGCGAGGTGCGCTGGGCTTCGGATTATTTCGAGCAGCTGTACGACTATGCGGTGGAACTGATCAAGAAAGGCTTGGCCTATGTGGACGACCTGACGCCGGAGCAGATGCGCGAATATCGCGGCACGCTGACGCAAGCCGGGCAAGAACAGCCCGTATCGCGAGCGTCCGCGTGGCGGAAAACCTCGACCTGTTCGCGCGCATGAGGAACGGCGAATTCGCCGACGGCAGCGAAAGTGTTGCGCGCCAAGATCGACATGGCCTCGCCCAACATCAACCTGCGCGACCCGGCGATCTACCGCATCCGCCGCGCGCACCACATCCGCACCGGCGACAAGTGGTGCATCTACCCGATGTACGACTACACCCACTGCATTTCCGACGCGCTGGAAGGCATCACCCATTCGCTGTGCACGCTGGAATTCGAGGATCACCGCCCGCTGTACGACTGGGTGCTGGACAACATCACCATCCCCTGCCACCCGCGCCAGTACGAGTTCTCGCGGCTGGAGCTGCACTACACCATCACCAGCAAGCGCAAGCTGTTGCAACTGGTGAACGAGAAGCATGTGACCGGCTGGGACGATCCGCGCATGCCCACCATCAGCGGCATGCGCCGGCGCGGCTACACGCCGGAAGGCATCCGCGAATTCGCGCGCCGCATCGGCGTTTCCAAGAGCGAGAACATCGTCGATATGGCGGTGCTGGAAGGCGCGATCCGCGAAGACCTGGAAGCGCGCGTGCCGCGCGTGATGGCGGTCATCAACCCGCTCAAGGTGACCATCACCAACTTCGACGGCGCGCAGGCGCGCGAAGCGGACTTCCATCCGAATCATCCCGAGTTCGGCAAGCGCGTCGTGCCGTTCAGCCGGGAACTTTTTATCGAAGCCGACGATTTCGCCGAAGCGCCGCCGCCGGGCTGGCAGCGCCTCACCCCCGGCGGCGAAGTGCGCCTGCGCTACAGCTACGTGATGCGCTGCGACGAAGTGGTGAAGGATGCAACCGGCAAAGTCGTCGAACTGCGTTGCAGCATCGACCACGACACGCTGGGCAAGAACCCGGAAGGGCGCAAGGTCAAGGGCGTGATCCATTTCCTGTCCTGCGAACATGCGCTGCCCGCCGAGATCCGCCTGTACGACCGCCTGTTTACCGTGCCGGAGCCGGATGCGGACAAGGAGGGCGATTTCTGCTCATACCTCAATCCGGCCTCGCTGACCGTGGTGCAAGGCTGGGTCGAAAGCTGCGTGAAAGACGCGCCGCCGGAGACGCGCTACCAGTTCGAGCGCCTGGGCTACTTCTGCACCGACCGGCGCGACCATCAACCCGGCGAGAAGCTGGTGTTCAACCGCACCGTGACGCTCAAGGATTCGTGGGCAAAGGAAGCAGGTAGCTCGTAGCCTGTGGCTTGTAGCAAAACCAGGTTCTGCTACAAGCAACCAGCTACAGGCTACGAGCTTGAAAGGTTTATCAAGGTTCAAAAATGCTGAAAATCTACAACACCCTCACTCGCGACAAGCAAGAATTCATTCCCATCGAACCGGACAAGGTGCGCATGTACGTGTGCGGCATGACGGTGTACGACTACTGCCACCTCGGCCATGCGCGCGTGATGGTGGTGTTCGACATGGTGTACCGCTGGCTCAAGGCTTCCGGTTATGACGTCACCTACGTGCGCAACATCACCGACATCGACGACAAGATCATCAAGCGCGCGGCGGAGAACAGGGAATCCATCCACCCGTTGACCGATCGCTTCATCGATTTCATGCACGAGGACGAGCGCGCACTCGGCGTGCTGCCGCCAGACCACGAGCCGCGCGCCACGCAATACGTGCCGCAGATGCTGGAGATGATCGCGCAGCTGGAAAAAAACGGCCTGGCCTACAAGGCGGCGGATGGCGACGTGAATTATTCGGTCAGGAAGTTCGACGGTTACGGCAAGCTGTCCGGCAAATCGCTGGAAGACCTGCGCGCCGGCGAGCGCGTGGATGTGGATGCGAACAAGCATGACCCGCTCGATTTCGTGCTGTGGAAACACGCCAGGGAGCAGGAAGCCGACGAAGTGAAATGGGATTCGCCGTGGGGCAAGGGGCGCCCCGGCTGGCATATCGAATGTTCGGCGATGGGCTCGGAGCTGCTGGGCAAACATTTCGACATCCACGGCGGCGGCGCGGACTTGCAGTTCCCGCACCACGAGAACGAGATCGCGCAGAGCGAGGGCGCGCACCGGTGCCACTTCGTGAATTACTGGATGCACAACGGCTTCGTGCGCGTGGACGAGGAGAAGATGTCCAAGTCGCTCGGCAACTTCTTCACGATCCGCGAGGTGCTGAAGAAATACGATGCCGAAGTGGTGCGCTTCTTCATCCTGCGCGCGCACTACCGCAGCCCGCTGAATTATTCCGACGCGCATCTGGATGACGCGAAGGGTGCGCTGACGCGGCTGTATACGGCGCTGAAAGGCATAACCCCTCCCGGCCTCCCCTTGTCAGGGGAGGTGGCTGGCTCCCCCCTGACAAGGGGGGCTGGGGGGGTTGCTTTTGACTGGAACGAACCCCACGCACAGCGCTTCAAGTCCGCGATGGACGACGACTTCAATACGCCGGAAGCCATGGCGGTGTTGTTCGATCTCGCCAATGAAGTGAACCGCAGCCAATCCGCGGAAGCGGCGGCGCAGCTCAAAGCATTGGCGGGAGTGCTCGGGCTGTTGCAACGCGACCCGCAGGTATTTCTGCAAGGCAGCGCAGGCGAGGGCGGGCTCGATGATGCGGCGATCGGCGCGCAGATCGAAGCGCGCATCGCCGCCAAGAAAGCCAGGAACTTCGCCGAGGCCGACCGCATCCGCAAGGAGCTGCTGGAAGCCGGGATCGTGCTGGAAGACTCGTCGCAGGGGACGACCTGGCGGCGCGCATGATGTAGGAGCGCAATTTATTGCGCGATTTTGTGCGGTTCTTGTGGCGGGAGCATTGTGGGCGATGCGACAACACGGCCTCATGGAAAGAATCTGCGCAAAGGCCGCGCCTCTCTGCCGAATCATGCATATCTGGTGACTATCGTCACCGCATCCCGCAAACCCGTTTTCACTTCTTTTGACAGCGCACGTCTGGCCGTGCGCTGTCTTCATGATACGGATGTTGCGCGCCATGCGCGAACCCTGTCTTTCGTTGTGATGCCGGATCATCTTCATTGGTTGCTGCAGCTCGAAGACGGCGGCAACCTGGCCGAAGCGGTTCGCCTGTATAAGGCAAAGGTGACAGTTGGTTTCAGGCAAAAGGTATGGCAGCGCGGATTTCATGATCACGCCTTGCGCGACGATGAAGATATGCGAGGCATTGCACGTTATATTGTCGCCAATCCTGTACGTGCAGGTCTGGTCAGAAGCGTCGTCGAGTATTCGCATTGGGATGCGGTCTGGCTGTAGGAGCGCAACTTGTTGCGCGAAAATTCCATCGCCCGATGAATCGGGCTCCTACGGCAACTTGCCTGCCGCAACCATGCGGTTTAGCAAAATATTGCTGGAAAGCCACATGACCTGATCGTCGAAATTCGGCGTTGGAGTATGGCTGACGTAATTGTTGTCGGCGCTGCCATCGCTGTTTTCCTGTTCGTCGGCATCGCTGCTGGCCGATAGTTGCGTGCCCAGCTGGGTGTAGGCGCCGCCAGAATTTTTGCCATGCGAAATAACGACTGCCGGTACGTTGATCGCGACACTCGTTCCTCCCGACGCGGCCGAGCGCACATCCAGTGTGCCGCTGGAACATAACGCGAAAGTGGACAGGGTCGGCGCGGGGCTGGGCGTGCAGCCACCATAAGTAGTGCTGCCGACGGCGTCGGCGAAGTCGCTGCTGACGCGGTAGGTGTAGCGGTTTCCCCATGCATCCGCTTCATTCACACCCAATGTCGCCCACGGCAGTACACCGGTCGAATTGCTGGCGGTACAGGGTGGCGTGCGTTCGATACCTGCCCCCGCTTTGCCCGTGGCAATGGCGGGATCGGCAGGACAAGGCAGGCGACCGTTGGCGATAGTAAAGCCGACGAGAGCTTGCTGAATTTCATCCAGTTGTTTGCGGGTCTCATTGATGCGCTGCAATTCCATCTGGGCGGACAGGGTCGGTATCAGCCCGCCCAACAATAGCCCGATGACCATCAGCACCATCGCCATTTCCACGAGCGTGAAGCCGTTCTGTTTGTTCATTAGGTTTCTCTGGTTCATGGGATAAAGGCCAATACATCTGTCGAAGACGAGCTGGCGGAATATGAGGAGGCTCCTGAGAATGTGGTGGCTCCTGTAGTGAACGCCGTGAGAATGGCAGAGGGCGTATCCTCCAAATAGTTGCTCCAGGTATTTTTATCCGCATTGGTGATTCTTTGCTGCCCCAGGGAAGTATTTTTCTCACCTGCAAAGATGACTACGCCATTATAGATTCCCGTCAAACAGTTGTTGCCACTTGCGGTAGTGCAGGTGGCGTACAAGAGGTTGTCGCGCCATTGGCGGACAAGATTCTTGTTTGTATCCGCACACGAAGTCAGCGCAGATGACGGTATCCTACCAATATACAGGCTACCGACGGCTGCAGCGGCAGCTTCGGTCATGGTGTCGAAGTTGATTGTCACCGGTTGTGGAAGGGAAGAAAGGCATGACTTTGCAGCGGACAACAGCGTTGCCACAAACGTGGCAAAGTCATTGCGTTTCTTGATTGCGTTGAATATGTCGCTTTTGGTGATGTAGATGATCTGGTCGTTGATATTGGCCGTGGCGCCAGAGGCAAAGAACTGGGTAATGGCATTGGCCGTGGCAGAGGTAATGGAATTGCTCGCTCCAATTGTCGAATCGCTGTCGAGATAATCGCTGGCAGTGTAATTGCCGCCGCAAATGGGTGCAGTGCCGTCTGATGAACGATTCTGGCCGCTGAGCGGCATGCCAGGAGAGAAGATAATTGCATTGGCTTGAGAGTCCGAGGTAGATCCGGTGAGAATTACGCTGCTGGAAGCCAGCGCCTGAAACAGCCCATTGGTATCCCAGTTCATGATGTCAGTCTTGGGGTTGTTCTTATAGGTGCCAGCCACGGCATACCATAGCCTTTCACCCGACCCATCGCGCAGGTCGGGTAGTTTCAGGGTTTTCCACGGCAACCGGCCAATATAACTGGGGCATTCATTGCCGGATAACGAATCGGCAACGCCGTCGTTGGGAACATTCAATATGGGTGTGGTTGTGTTCGTTATGAGGTCGGGGCAGGGCAGGCTGCCGGGACGGTTGTTATCGGTCACAGCCCGCCCGATCAGCGCTTCTTTAGCCTGCGCCAGCGCAGCAGCAGTCTTTTCCTGCCGCGCGTTATTCAATGCGGTCATGCTAAGCGAACCGGCCAGCGCAACTGCTATCCCCATCACTATGACCGCCAGCATCACCAGCAGCGCGGCGCCGCGCTGTTTTGCTCCGGCTGGGCGGCATTGCGGCGGGCGCATGACGTTCTATTTTTCCGTGGCCGCCGGGTTGACGATCACCTTTTGCCCGACCTTCACCCTGGCCGGTGTGGATTGCCCGGGGATGGCGACCGGGACGCTTTCCGGCGCTCGCTCGTCGCTTTTGCCGGCAGGCTGCGGCACACCGTTGATCCAGACGGTGCGTTCGCCGCCGTGTTTTTGCACGATGCCGTTGACTGTCAGCGAATCGATGTTGTCCGGTTTGCCGATATCCGGCCGTTGGCCGCGTTCGAGTTGCGCGCGCTGTTCGGGGGTAAAAAACAGGCGGCCCAGTTGTTCCGCGTTGGCCGCTGTTGCCGCCGCGATCAGCAAGCCTGCCAGAGTTATTTTGATTACAGTAGGGCGGATAAGCGTAGCGTTATCCGCCGTATGTGTTATGGCCTGTACATTTCTCATCCGGCGGATAACGGCCTGCGGCCTCATCCGCCCTACGCGGGCTTCCGCGTTGACTCTTGCGGGCGCCGTGAGTGTCACGCCAATCAGGATTATTTTGAGAGCCTTGTTCATTTTGTGGCGTTCCGGTTTTTAAGTGTAATCCAGCCGCCGCTGCATTCGGCCTTGAGCGGGGCAGCAGTTTGCACATTTCCGCTGTCTGTGCCGGTGCGTTGCAGGGTGCAGCCTTCGAGTTGGTACCAGCCCTTGATATCGGAACGTAGCGCATCAAAGAAATTCAGGAGTTGCGCCTCGTGGAGCAGGTCGAATTGCAGCTTCATCTCGCTGTAACGGATGTCGAAATTGCCGCTGTCCACCGGCGGTTTGGGGGCGTAGATTTTTTGCGGCGCGATGTTGTAGCGGAAGTCTGCCACCAGATTCATCTGGCGGATTTTTTCCAGGCCTTCCATCCAGTCCAGGCGCTGCTCATCGCCGATGATTTTTTGCCCGATCAATTTACCATACTCGCCGGGATATATCGCCATGTTTTCCCGGTCTTGATGTGCTGCGGACAGGCGGTTGCGCGCATCGTTGAGCATGTTTTGCGCGTTGCGCCGGTCTTGATGCGCGTTTTCCGCATATTTGCCGCTGCTGTACAGGGTGGCTGCGCCGATGAGAGCCGATGCGCAAACCGCCAGAATGCTCCGGCGCATCAGTGCGAAATCCGGTTTGGAGAATTTCATGCCGGAGGCCTCAGGGAGATTTTCAGGGAAAAGCCGAGTGCGCCGGCTTGCTTGTCATGCCGGTCGGCAATGCTGCCGCCCGGGCTGGCATCGAGCGGCCCGGACAGTACCGCCACCTGGTAGCCCTGTGCGGTCAGGCCGCGCTGGAAACTTTCCAGATAGTTCAGCGCGGTGCGGTAGTTGTTTGCGAAACCGGTCAGGCGCCCTTTGATGATGATGACTTGAGCCGGGGCATCGGCAAGTGTGCCGGGGGCAACAGGTTCGTTTGCATCGGTCTTCCACGCAATATTGTCAAGTTCAATTTGCGGGTGGCGGTCGAGTATTGCGCCGAGCGGGCGCAAAATGCCGTCAGGAGCAGAATCATATTGTTTGAGCCTGCGCATGACGGACACGCCGGCCTTCATGTCGGCCGCGGGAGCGAAGGTGTTCGGGAAAGCGAGGGTGATTTTCTGCGTTTCGCCCAGGGTGCGTTGCGCCATGGTTTTGAGCGATGCGGCCTCCGTGGCATCGCTGTTGCTTTGCCACAGGTTGGCCGCTCCCCATAACAGCGCACCGAACAGCAGTGTGCCGCTCGCCAGGTTGAGCGCGTGTCTTAATTGCCACAGCATGAAGTAATGCGTGTGGGACTGGCGGCATAATGTGTTTTCGGCGGGCTGGCCGCGAGCTGGTGCAGGAAAATCTGGCTGGCATCCGAATCGTCGAAGCGGCAATCGATTTTGAGCTGCCTGGCGAGATCCGCAAGATCGACGAAGTCGTAGTGCATGTCCGCGCTTCTCGGCAATTCCAGTTGCAATTCGATCAGGTCATGGCTGTGCCCCAGCAGGCGCACATCGAGCGTTTGCCCCGGCGGAAGCAGGCTCAGGCTTTTCAGGTATTGGTAGGTGCGCGCGAGTTCTTTTACCACCGCTTCCTGAAAGGACATATCGTTGTGAATGGGTGTCAGCCGGGAGACCTGCAAGCGGTGTTCGCTGAAATAGGTTTGGCGCAGGCCGGAATATTTTTCCCAGGAGATCAGCAGCAGGTGGTTCGAGGGGTGGTCTTTGACCAGCGGTGCGCTGATCTGCGGTACCGAGTAAATTCCGGCGAGCGGTGTTTGCTGCGCCCGCAGGATGTCGATCCATGGGTTGATGAGCGAGGGGTTGGTCAGCGCCGAGAACAGCATGTCGTCATCGCGCCGCCCGGTTTTCTGGCGCTGCAGCAGGGTTGCCTGATGGAAAGGGGTGCCGTGATAAAACTGCTCGAATTTGCGTTGCAACAGTGCGGTGCGACTGCCGCCGATCAAGTGCGGGACGGTTTCCTGGCGGAAGTCTTCTTCGATCAAATCGGCCAGCAAATAGGTTATGCACTTTATCTCCTTCAGGAAAACGGCGAAATTTTCCCGGCCTTCCGGCGAGTCGGAGAATTCTTGCTGCGCGGCGATCTTGCCGCCCGCCATGAGTTGCGCATGGAGGCGATCGGCGCTTAAAAACAGCAGCAGGCATTGGCTCATATGGGAGCCTCTAGAAATTCGTTTTGCGGGATGGCAGGCCGGACACGGCGATGCGAAGCATTTGGGGCGGGCAGGCCTGCTGCTCCGCGCTCCCGCACCAGAGGGCTGCGCCCCACCGTGTCGCGCGGGCACCGCAAGGAGCCGCGCAGCGAACGACGAGACATATCAGATGGATAGGCGAGGAGTGAGCGACAACGGAGTTGCGGTGAAGGCTCATATCGGTGAAGCCGATGTGAAACTGCGGAGCAGTGGCCGAAACCAACACGCGACACCGCGATTCGCCCGGAAGCGGGGTAAGCAGGCAATCCGCGTAGCGGATGCTCGCAAAATGGATTTATAGAGGCTTCCATCAGAATTTCACCTTGCCGATAATGTCATAGATCGGCGACAGCACCGATAGCATCACCCATCCGAGCAGCGCGCCGAGGATGAGGGTCATGGCAGGTTCGATCATGATTTGCATTTTTCCGATGGAGTCTTTCACGTCGCGATCGTAAAAGTAGCTGACATTGAGCAGCGCCTTATCCAGCGAACCGGTGGCTTCGCCCACCTTGAGCATGCGTATCACCAGCGGCGGAAACATGCCGGTATGCTGGAAACTTTGCGTAAGATTCTTGCCGGACTCGATTTCGCCGGTGACTTCATCCAGGCTTTTGGCGATGGCGGCGTTATTGACCACATCGCGCGAATTGGCGATGCAGGCGAGGATGCTGATGCCGGAGCCGTACATGATGGCGAAGGTGTTGGCGAAACGCGCCAGGATGATCTTGCGCAGGATCGGGCCGATTATCCACAAGTCCAGCTTGAGCCGGTCGATCCTGTAACGCATTTCCGGGCTGGAGGCGATGATCAGCTTGGCGGCAATGGGCAGGGCGATGGGCAAGGCGATCAACACATACCAGTAGTCCACAAAGAAGGCCGATGTGGCGAGCAGGATGCGCGTCTGGACCGGGATTTCCTGCCCCATGCCCTTGATGAAACCGACCAGTTGCGGCACCAGGTAAACCATCAGGAAGAAGGTGATCGCCACCACGATGGAGCCGACAAAAGCGGGGTAGATCATGATAGTTTTGGTGTGCGAGGCCATTTCATCCTGCCATTTCAGCGATTCGGTGATGTGCAGGAAAATATCCGGCAGGCGTCCGCTTTCTTCGCCGGCATTGGTGAGGCTGATGAAAATCTTATCGAACGCGTCCGGATGTTCCGCCATGGCCTGGGAAAATTTTTTGCCGCCTTCGATGGATTCGACCATGCTGGCGATGATTTCACGGAAATGATGGTCATGCATGGTGTCGCGCAAATCGGCGAGGCTTTCCAGCAAGGGCACACCGGCACGAGTGAGTTGTTCGAGGTTGAAAAAAAAGGTGATCAGTTCGGGGCGTCTGATTTTGCCGCGCCTTAAACCGCTCCTGCCGCCTTCCTTGGCTTCGATCAGATCCAGGCCACCGCGCTTCAGGCGTAGTTCAAGGTCAACGATGTTTGCGGCATCCTGCAGTCCCTTGCTGGATCTGCCATGCTCGTCGATGGCGCGGTAGGAATATAAGGCCATTAGGCTTCCTTAACCCAGCCTGTCGGTCAAGTCCACCACGCGGCTGACTTCAGCCAGAGAGGTAATGCCTTGCTGGATACGGCGGATGCCATCCATCGCCAGCGGGCGGAATCCTTTTGAAAGCGCCGCTTCACGGATTTGCCGGGTGCTGGCACGGCGTGAAACCAGCTCGTCCAGATCGTGATCCATCTTGAGCAGCTCCATGATCGCCATGCGCCCGCTGTAGCCCTGATGGTTGCAGGCGTCGCAGCCGGCGGCGCGATACAGCGGGGTGTCGTGTTTGGTTACGATGTC
Organism: uncultured beta proteobacterium; assembly: GCA_963828205.1. GTDB lineage: Bacteria > Pseudomonadota > Gammaproteobacteria > Burkholderiales > Gallionellaceae > Gallionella. The sequence goes on along the minus strand of CAWHDU010000003.1, from coordinate 30,506 downwards.
GAGCAGCTTGCGTTCCACCGCGTCCGGCTGGTACGGGTACTTGCATTCCTTGCACAGCACGCGCACCAAGCGCTGCGCCACGATGCCGATGATGTTGCCGGCCATGATATCCGGCAGGATGCCGATGTCGAGCAGGCGCGGGATCGCGCCGATGGCCGAATTGGTGTGCAGCGTCGAATAGACCTGATGGCCGGTCATCGCGGCGCGGAACGCCATCTCGGCGGTCGGGTGGTCGCGGATTTCGCCGACCAGGATGATGTCCGGATCCTGGCGCATCATGGAGCGGATGCCGTTGACGAAGTCCAGCTTGGCGGATTCGTTGATCGAAGTCTGGCGGATCATCGCGATCGGATATTCGACCGGGTCTTCCAGGGTCATGATATTGACCGACTCGGTGTTGATATGGTTCAGCACGGAATACAGCGTGGTGGTCTTGCCGCTGCCGGTGGGCCGGTGACCAGCACGATGCCTTCCGGTTTGGCGATGATCATCTTGAGCAGATTGAGCGCCGCATCATCCAGGCCGATCTGGTCGAGCGCCACGATGCCTTTCTGCCTGTCCAGAATGCGCAGCACCATGTTCTCGCCGTGCGTGGTGGGGTGCGAAGCCACGCGGAAATCGATCTGGCGGCCGGACAGGCGCAGCGATATCCGCCCGTCCTGCGGCGCGCGCGTTTCGGCGATGTTCATGCTGCTCATCACCTTGAGGCGCACTACCATCGCCGGCCAATAGCTCTTGTGCAGGCTGCGCACCTGGCGCAGCACGCCATCGACGCGGTAGCGGATGCGCAGGAAACTGCTTTCCGGTTCGAAGTGGATGTCGGAAACGCCGCGCTGCACCGCCTCGGTGAGCAGCGCGTCGATCAGGCGCACCACCGGCTGGCTGAATTCGTTCACGCCGGATTGCAGCGTCTGGTATTCCATTTCGCCCGGCTCGATTTCGTGCAGGATGCCGTCGATGGAAAGCTCGAAGCCGTAGTACTGGTCTATCGCGCGCAGGATGTCGGATTCGCTGGCGAGCTGGGTGATCAGCCGGTATTCGTCCTTGAGCAGGGCGCGCACCTGGTCGAGCGCGATGATGTTGTCGGGGTCGGCGACCGCCAGGGTCAGGATGCGGCCGGCCTTGTCCACCGACAGCGGCAGCAACTGGTAGCGCCGCGCAACATCCTTTGGAATGAGCGCCAGCGCGGCAGGGTCGATGATGATGGCCGTGAGGTCGACACTTTCCTGCCCGAGGTTTTCGGACAGCACATCGCGGATGGTGGCTTCCGACAGAAAACCGAGGCGCACCAGCAGGCGGCCGAGCGGCTGATGCGTCTTGCCCTGCTCTTGCAGGGCGATGCGCAACTGGTCATCGCTGATGACGCCTTTGTCGACCAGCATACGCCCCAGCGGTTGTTGGAGTTGCCTGTCCATATTTCAGTTTTCCGGCATAACGATTCAGCGTGTCAGTTCCTGCACACGCCGTTCAATTTGTGCATGATCAAAGCCGGCGTTGTTCAGCCGATCGAGCTGTAATGCGCGCCGGTAATGTCGGGTTGCCAGTTTGCCCTGGCCGAGGTGATCGAGGCTGACCGCGAGGTTAAAGGCAAACTCGGCATTGCCGGACTCCAGCATGCAGGCGCTGAAATAGGCTTGCTGCGCTTCGCTCCAGCGCGACTGCCCGGCGTACAGGTTGCCCAGCGCAAAATGCAGGATGGCCGAATTGCCTTGCTCCCGGAGCAGGCTTTTCAGGCGGTTCTCGCTGTTGTCATCCGCCATTAAGGCGGATATCCCGGCGTTTGCCGCAGCATTGCGCGGATCCAGAACCAGCAGGCGTGCATAGTGCTGCGCCGCGAGCTGGTTTTCGCCGCGCTGCTGGGCGATGGCCGCCAGGCCGAGCAATGCGTCAGAATTATGTGCATCTTTCTCGAGCATTGCCAGATAAAGCCTTTGCGCATCGTCCGGTTTGCCGCTGCTGTAAGCGAGGTAGGCGTCTCTGAGCAGCGGATCAAGCTGTCCGGTTTTTTGGCGCTCGACACGTATCGGGCTGGTTTCGTGCGGTTGCAGCGTTGCGGTAGGAGTGTTCTTGACGGGCGGCGCGGCAGGAGCCGGTTGCGCTTTTTGTGGATGGTCGGCGGGTTCTGGTGTGGCGGTTCCTGTTGTGGTGATTCCGGGAACCGGGGTTTTTTGCAGTGCGGGCTGAAGCGTTGCCGGGGAGGGTTGCGGCGGTTGCGCAAGCGGGGCAACAGATGGAGGGTTGATAGGGCGCAGTTGCCGGGAATGGCTGGCGGAGCCGATATACCACAAATAACCCGCGCCGGCCATGAGCAACAGGACTATGCCCGCCAAGGCGAACAGCAAATTACGGTTGATGCCTTGGTGCGCAGCGAACGGCGCAGCCAATTTCGCGGCGAACAGGTTTTGTCCGGCGCTACGGGCATTTTCGGGCGATTGTGCGTTGGGCTTTGTATCCGGCACGGGTCTGGCTGAACCGGGATGGACATCAAGGCTGAGCCCCGGAATTTGCGAAGCGTGACCACCCTCCTGCGCCGATTGCGCTTGTTGCGATTTTTTGCGGGCATCAAGGAGCAGGCTCATATTTCAGGCATCATCATCAAGGTTTGCCGCCGTCCGGTTCTTCGAAGAAACTCTGATCGGGCAGCATGTCGCGATACGTGCTGAAATCGCCGTTCATGCTGCCGTCCTTGATGACAACCGGACGCAGGAAGATTACCAGTTCGGTCTTGGTGGTCGTGTCATTGCGGTTCTTGAACAGGTTGCCTGCCACGGAAATGTTGGACAGGCCGGGCACGGCATCGGTGAGATTGTCTATGCGATCTTCCATCAGGCCGCCCAATACGGCGATCTGGTTGTTTTCGATTCTCAATATCGATTCCATTTCGCGCGTCGAAGTTACCGGAATGCTGCTTAAAACGGCGGGGATATTGCAGTTGGCGACACCGATGCCGCAGGGGTTTGCCAGGGTGGGATTGGGGTCGTTCGTGTAGCCGATCAGACGCGAGATCGACGGGCGCAAGTTGATTTGCACCGTATCGCTGTCGTTGATGTGCGGCGTCACGCTCATGGTGAAACCGATGGGCACGGTGTTGGCCGTGGTGGTGAAAGTGGTGACCGAGCTGGTCTGGTTGGTCGTGGTGTCCGCCTTGATGGTGAAATATACCAGGTTGTCCACCACGCGCAGCATGGCGGTCTGGTTGTTCATCACGCTGAGCTTCGGGCTGGACAGCACTTTTACCGCGCCGAACGATTCCAGCAGGGAAATCTGCGCGCTGAAATTGCCTTTGGAAGTGGGGTTGGCATAGTCGAAGGTGAAAATATTCAAGGGATTGGTGCTGGGCAAGTCTGCTGTCCCGGCCTGAGTCAGGCTGACGCCTCTTGTGCCGAGCCGTAAAGCCTTCCAATTGATGCCTTGCTTGTAATTGTCGTTCAGGCGAACCTCCACCACGGTGGCTTCGATCAACACCTGGCGCCGGGCGCTGGCCATGATCTGGCCGATGAACTCCTGGATCTTTTCGTGCTGTTTGCCGGTGGCGCGCACCGTGATGATGCCGTTCTCCGGGTTGGCGATGACCGAAGCCGCTTCGCGGAAAGTGTTGGTGCGGGTGACGGTGGTTCCGCCTTCCTGCACGCTTACCGGGTTGGGGCTGTTTTCTATACCGCCCCTGAGAGCGGGCTTTTTGCCGGTTGCCGGTTGCACGCCGGTTCCTGTGCTGCTCGCCGCGCTTATCTGTTGCACTACGGTTTCGCTGGAGCCGGATGGCAATATCTTGTCGGTTTCGTGCAGAATGTCCTTGATGTTCTGGATCAGGGTTTTCCAGAAGTCATTTTTGGAAATGTTCTTGATCGCCAGTTGCGAATTGTTGGCGCCGGCCATGCCGCCGATCGGAGTTCCTGCACCGCCGCTCGCGCCGGAGCCGACCTGGGTTGTGTTCGAGATGCCGCCTTCCGCATCGCGCATCATGTTCACGTAGTCGATCTTGTAGCTGTGCAGATAGGGAGAATCGGGCATCACGATCAGATTCCCGTTTTCCATCACGTAGCGCATGTCAACCTGCTTGGCGATGCGCGTCAGGATTTGCGGCAGGGTCTGGTTGATGGCGTTCAGCGTTACCAGCCCCTGAATGCCCGGGTGGATGTCCAGATTGATTTTTGCGTCGCGCGCCAGGGCGAACAGGATCTCATGTGCCGGAACATTGGTGACGACGACGCTGTAAGTTTCGGCCTTGATTGACGGTTTGGGCGGCGGCAGCGTGGCGCTGTGCCTGACAGGCTGGGGGATGCCGGTCAGGGGGGCAGGTTGGCCGGGCTGCTGCTGAATGTGTTTGTCGGATGGCTGTATCGGTTTGGTGCCGCAGCCGGCAAGAATCACGCAGACGACGCAGAGACACGGTATGTGGCGCGAGCGCATTACTTCCCCTTTATGCTTGTTGCACGCAGACTAACAGCTTTGTGGAGCAGGCTCAAGGTATCAATGGTATCTTTGCATGTCAAAACATGTAGATAGATGTTGCGAATGCTTGCTGGTAGCGCGATGGTAAATCTTTGACCGCGTTGCGCGCCGCATCAACCGATGGATATGCGCCATAGAGTACGCGCAGCCCGTTTTTGCCGTCGAATTTGGCGGGCAGCAGATAAATTTCCGGAAGCTTGCCCAGCTTCTCTGCACGTCTCAGGAAACCTTCAATGCGCTCCCGCTTGATCTCCTCGTTGAAAAATAATTGAATGCTGGCAACGGCTTTTTTCTGTTCGAGCAATTGCTTGCCCGCCGCCAGGCGCTGTTCGAACAGGCTTGATTTGGCGGTCGCCGGGACGCTGTCTGCTACAGGCGCCGGTGTGGCCGCAGGCGGCAAATTGCCTGCCGCCGGAAGAGGAGGGGGAACCGGGCCGGCGGCGGCCGGTTGTGCCGCAGTTGCCGGGGATGGCCGGGAAGATGCAGCGGCGGGCGGCGTGTCTTGTTGCGCCAACTGGAGCGGCGCAGGCGGTTTGCTCAGCAGCCACCCGGCCGCCAAACCCGTCAGGAGCAGTGCGCCCGCCGCGCCTCCGATCATCAGTTTTCTGTCGGGCAGGGAACGGGTTGGTTTGAGTTCGCTGTCGCGCATGGCTGCCTGCACATGGCGCGCCCCGATGTTGTGTGTATCTTCCACGAAGGCGGCCAGCAGCGATTTGTCCGCGAGGATGTTGATGCGGCGCATCAATCCGTTGGACGCATTGGAGATAAGCTTGATGGCGTTCGGCGAAAAAATGTCCGGGCCGCGGTAGCCGGCCGCGCGCATCCTGAACATCAGGTACTCTTCGAGGGTATTGCGCGACAGCGGCTGGATGTGGAAATGGTGGACGATGCGATCCTTGAGCTGGCGCATGTTCGGCTGGCCCAGTTTGACATTCAGTTCCGGCTGCCCGAACAGGATGATTTGCAGCAGCTTGGCATTGCCGACCTGCAAGTTGTAGAGCAGGCGCAATTCTTCCAGCGTATCCAGCGGCATGGCATGCGCTTCGTCCACCAGTACGACGATACGCTTGCCTTCGCGCGCCTTCTCCTCGAGCTTATCCTGGATGCTGTGCATGATGAGGCCGACGCGCTTTCCGTCGATGCTCAGGCCGAGCGCATCGGCAATCGCAAACAGCATTTCTTCGCGCGACAGGCTCGGGTTGGCGAGATAGATGGTTTCGACATGTTTGGGCAGACGTTCGAGCAACATGCGGCACAGCATTGTTTTGCCGCTGCCGACCTCGCCGCTGACCTTGATGATGCCCTCGGCTTCGCTCAGCGAATAGATCAACGCATCGAGGATTTCGCCGCGATTGGCGCCGGAAAAAAAGAATACTGTCACGGGCGTGATTCTGAACGGCGGCTCGTTGAGCCCAAAATGTTCCAAGTACATGCTTAAGTCCTATGGGTTGAGTTTTTCATGCGTATCCATGCGGCTGTGCAGCGTGGTGCGGTTGATGCCGAGCAGCCTGGCGGCCTCGCTGATGTTGCCTGCGGCGAGCTCCAGCGCGGCGGCGATGTAATGGTCTTCCTGCTCGCGCAGATACCGGTCCAGGTTGAAGTTGCCCGCTTTGAGATTGTCGATGAGGCGATTCCGGTTTTCTGTTTCTGCGGGGGCTTCCAACGGATCGAATTCTTCCTGTAATTGCATGGCGCCGACCGTTTGCCCGGGGTATTTCGTGGCCAGGCGGATAACGATGTTGCGCAATTCGCGGGTGTTGCCGGGGAAACTGTAGCGCCCCCAGCGCCGCAATGCCTCGGTGTCCAATTCGAAAGGCGCTTGCCCGATTTGCCGCGCATAATAAGCGCGGAAATGGCTGAGCAGGGCCAGTTTGTCCTGGCCGAGTTCACGCAACGGGGGAACTGCGATCGAAAAGACGTTCAGGCGATGATACAGGTCGTCGCGAAACTTCCCGGCCTTGACCGCGTTGCGCAAGTTGCGGTTGGTCGCGGCGATGATGCGAGCGTGGCTTTTGCGCGTAGTGGTTTCGCCGATGCGCTGGTATTCGCCGTCTTCCAGAACCCTCAGCAGCTTGGTCTGGAGTTCCAATGGCAATTCGCCGATCTCGTCGAGGAACAGCGTGCCGCCGGACGCGCCCTCAAAGAAACCGGATTGCGCGTTCGTTGCGCCGGTGAAGGCTCCCTTGCTGTGGCCAAACAGGGTAGACTCGATCAATGCTGGGGAAATCGCGGCGCAGTTGAGCACCTTGAATGGCCTCTCGGGATTGTCCGCCAGCTTTTGCAGCGCGGCGGCAACCAGTTCCTTGCCGCTGCCGGATTCTCCTTCGATGAGCACGGGGTAAGGCATGGCGGCATACATCATGATCTGGCTGCGCAGGGACTGTATGGCAGGGCTCTGGCCGATGATGCCCAGCGATTGCCGATCCTGTAGATCATTGCCATATTCGCTGCTCCGGAGCTCCAGCGCGCCGTCAAGGTATTTCCTGATTTTTTCGGGCGCGCAGGGTTTGGCGATGAAATCTGTCGCGCCCAGCGCGCGCGCATGACGCGCGTTGCTTTGCTCATCCTGTCCGGACAGGACAAAAATCCCTATTTTCGGCGAGTGAGCCAGCAATTCGGCAATCAGGTGAAAACCTTCATCCGGGCGGTGCGGCGTGGGCGGCAGCCCCAGGTCGATCAGCGCCAGTTGCGGCGGTGCGGGCAGCTTGCGCAACAGATCGATGGCTGCGGTGCGCGATCCGGCCTGATGTATCTCAAAGCCGTCGCCCAACGCGACCGCCAATCCTTCGCAAATCAGCGGATCGTCATCGACGATCATCAGGCCGGGAAGTATTGGCAGGGCGTTCAATTTACGCTCAGTGGAGATAGGCATTGTAAGCTGAAGCATAGCGGTAAGCGTGTACAAGCTCAATAGGGTATATATTTATTAAAAATGACTATTTGTTGAGGGCTGGCTGCGCTGTGGTTTAGAATGCGCGCTCCCGATTCGATGGATGTTAACCTTGCCGCCCTCTGTTCTGGCCGAAATTTGCGACCTTAATTTCGCCTATGATAAGCGCCCTGTCCTGGAGGGCATCAACATGGTTTTCCCGAAGGGGAGGCTGATTGCCATCATGGGGTTGAGCGGCTGCGGAAAAACCACGCTGCTGCGCCATATCGGCGGCGCGCTCAAACCGACCAGGGGCTGTGTCAGGGTGGGGGGGCAGGTGATCCACGAGCTGGATCAGGATGGTTTGTATGCCATGCGGCGCAAGATGGGCATGCTGTTCCAGTTCGGCGCGCTGTTTACCGACATGTCGGTGTACGACAACGTCGCGTTCCAGATGCGCGAGCATACCGGCTTGCCGGAAGAGTTGATCCATGATCTGGTGTTGATGAAGCTGCACGCGGTGGGGTTGCGCGGGACGCATAACCTGATGCCTTCCGAATTGTCCGGCGGCATGGCGCGGCGCGTGGCCCTGGCGCGCGCCGTGGCGCTCGACCCGATGCTGATCATGTATGATGAGCCGTTTGCCGGGCTGGACCCGATTTCGCTGACCGTGGTCGGCGATTTGATCCGCCGCCTGAACGATGCATTGGGTGCGACTTCGATCATCGTGACGCACGACATCCAGGAGTCGCTGAAGATTGTGGACTACGTTTATTTCATGGCCAATGGCGTGATCGAGGCGGAAGGGACGCCCGATGAAATCCGCGCGTCGGGCAGGGAATTCGTGCACCAGTTCGTGCATGGCGAGATGGACGGCCCGGTGCCGTTTCATTATCCCGGCAGCGGTTACCGCCAAGACATGAATTTGAGGGACTGATACGATGCCGGCTGTTAAAGCATTCAAGGGGATCGGCCACCGCACCGTTAATGCGGTATGGCGTATCGGCGTAGCGACGCGCTTTTTTCTGCTCACGCTGACGCACTCGGGCAGCGGTTTCCGGCGCTTTCACCTGATCGTCAAGGAACTGTTTTCAACAGGCGTGATGTCGCTGATCATCATCATCGTGGCAGGATTGTTCGTCGGCATGGTGCTGGGGCTGCAAGGTTATGAAACGCTCAAGCGCTACGGTTCCGAATCGGCGCTGGGCAGCATGGTGGCGCTGAGCCTGGTGCGCGAGCTGGGACCGGTGGTGGCGGCGCTGCTGTTTGCCAGCCGCGCCGGTTCCGCGATGACCGCGGAAATCGGCCTGATGAAGGCGACCGAGCAAATCTCGGCGATGGAGATGATGGCGGTGAACCCGATCGCGCGCATCGTCGCGCCGCGCTTCTGGGCGGGGGTGATTTCCATGCCGTTGCTCGCCGCGATGTTCAGCGCAGTGGGCGTGTTCGGCGGTTATTTCGTCGGCGTGGTGCAGATCGGCGTGGACGAGGGATCGTTCTGGTCGCAGATGCAGTCCGCCGTGGATTTTCGCGAGGATATCCTCAACGGCGTGATCAAGAGCTTTGCGTTCGGTATCGTGGTGACGGTGATCGCGCTGTTCGAGGGCTACGACGCGCCGCCCACGGCGGAAGGCGTATCCGGCGCGACGACGCGCACGGTCGTCACCTCGTCGCTGGCGATCCTGATGCTGGATTTCATTTTGACCGCAATCATGTTTAGAGGAAATTGAATCATGCAACGCACGACAATTGATCTGTGGGTGGGAGTGTTCGTGGTGGCGGGCATCGCCGCGTTGGTGATGCTGGCAATGAAGGTGGGGAACCTGGGTACCTACAACGTGTCGGAAGCTTATCAGGTGCATGCCTATTTCTCGAATATCGGCGGCCTGAAGCCCAAGGCGTCGATCAAGAGCGCGGGCGTGCTGGTGGGGCGCGTGACGGAGATTACCCTGGATACGGCGCGTTACGAGGCCAAGGTAGTGATGAGCTTGGACAAGCGTTATCAGTTTCCCAAGGATACATTTGCCAATATTCTGACTTCCGGCCTGCTGGGCGAACAGTACATCGGTCTGATACCCGGCGGTGACGACCAGATGCTGAAGAACGGGGATCAACTGAAGAAAACGCAGTCCGCCGTCGTGCTGGAAGACCTGATTGGCAAGTTTTTGTACGGCAAGGCCGACGAACCGGCCAAATAATCGAGGAGCTTCAAGGATGAAGGGTGTGTTGAAAATCGCTGCAGGATTGGTGTGCATGATCGGTGTTGCGCAGGCCGAAATGGTCGCGCCGGATATGTTGATCAAGACTACCGCGCAAGATGTTCTCGCGATTGTCAGGCAAGACAAGGATATCCAGGCGGGCAACCAGAAAAAAACCCTGGAGCTGGTGGATGCCAAGGTGCTGCCGCATTTCGACTTTGCGCGCATGACGAAGCTGGCGGTGGGCAAGTATTGGCGCACCGCAACCAATGAACAGAAACAGGCGCTGGTGACGGAGTACCGCAATATGCTGGTGCGTACTTATACCAAGGCGTTCACCGTGTATCGCGACCAGACGGTGGAGGTGAAGCCGGTAAAGATGGCTGCCGATGCGACCGAGGTCACCGTCAAGACCACCATAAACAAGCCGGGCGCACCGCCGGTTCCAGTCGATTATGAAATGGAGAAAACCGCCGACGGATGGAAGGCGTTCGACGTATCCATAGAAGGGGTCAGCATGGTGAACAGCTATCGCGGCACGTTCACCTCGGAAATTCAGGAAAAAGGCATTGATGGTCTGATCAAGGCGCTGTCCGACAAGAACGCCAATGCAGCCAGTGTTGCGCTACGCAAGGCGGAAGAGAAGTGATTACGTGCGAGGATGGCCGGCTGGTGGTGCATGGCCGTCTGACCATCGCAACCGTGCCCGCCCTGTTTGAAACCGGCTTGCAGCATCTGGCCAGCGAGGATTTGCTGGTAGATCTTTCCCGGGTCGAGGCGGTTGACTCCGCGGCAGTCAGCATGCTGCTGGGTTGGCTTCGCGCCGCGCAGCGCAACCAGCACACCTTGCGCGTGACTGGCCTGCCAGACGATTTGCTCAGTTTGGCGCGCCTGTATGGCGTGACCGAGCTGCTGCCCCAGCAGTCTGTAGGCCTGCCAGGCTGATGGTCACTCCGGAAAGCATTCAACTCAACATCGCGCAAGGCATGGCGACCGAGCATTTAAGCGTGGATGGCGACGGCCACCATTTCGAAGCGGTGGTGGTCAGCGATGCGTTTGCCGGCAAAAGCCGCGTACAGCGCCATCAACTGGTGTATCGGACTCTGGGCGACCGGATGCGCGACGAAATCCATGCGCTGTCGATCAAGACCTATACGCCGCAGGAGTGGGAAAACAGACGTTAGACGCTAGTCGCTAGTCGTTAGTTGGAAGCGGTGGTAACTAACGACTAACGACTACCCACTAACGACTAAATATATGCAAAAACTGGCAATCCTGGGCGGCAATCGCCTCAACGGCGAGGTGCGCATCTCCGGAGCCAAAAATGCGGCGCTGCCGATACTGTGCGCCGGCCTGCTGACCGGCGAGCCGCTGCAGCTCGGCAACGTACCGGATCTGAACGATGTCGCCACGATGCGCAAGCTGCTGCAGCAAATGGGCATGGCGATAGAGGTGGACGGCGGACAGAACGTTTTGTCGGCGGCGCATATCGGCAAGCTCGAAGCGCCTTACGATATGGTGAAGACCATGCGCGCCGCGATCCTGGTGCTGGGGCCGCTGGCGGCGCGCTTCGGCGAGGCGCGCGTCTCCCTGCCGGGCGGCTGCGCCATCGGCTCGCGCCCGGTCGATCTGCACATCAAGGGCTTGCAGGCGATGGGCGCGGAAATCCATATCGAGCACGGCTATATCCATGCCAAAGCCAGGCGGCTCAAGGGCGCGCGCATCTTCTTCGACCTGGTCAGCGTGACCGGAACGGAAAACCTGATGATGGCCGCGACGCTGGCGGACGGCGTGACGGTGCTGGAAAACGCGGCGCGCGAACCGGAAGTGGTCGACTTGGCACATTGCCTGCGCGCGATGGGCGCGAAGATTTCCGGCGAAGGCACCGACACCATCACCGTTACCGGCGTGGAAAAACTACACGGCGCAGCGCATCGCATCATGCCGGACCGCATCGAGAGCGGCACGTTCCTCGTCGCGGCTGCTGCTGCGGGCGGCAACATCACGCTGACCGATACGCGCGCCGATATCCTCGACAACGTGCTGGAAAAATTGACCGAAGCGGGTGCAAAGATTACCGCAACCGGAGATCGCATCCATCTGAAAATGAACGGACGCCCGAAGGCGGTGAACGTGCGCACCGCGCCCCACCCGGCGTTTCCAACCGATATGCAGGCGCAGTTCATGGCGCTGAATTGCATCGCGGAAGGCAGCGCGATGGTGGTCGAGACGATTTTTGAAAACCGCTTCATGCACGTGCAGGAGCTGCGCCGCCTGGGCGCGCAGATCGACGTGGAGGGCAATACCGCTGTAGTCAGGGGCTGTGAGAAACTGGAAGGTGCGGCGATCATGGCAACCGATTTGCGCGCGTCGGCGTGCCTGGTTATCGCAGGACTGGTGGCGCAGGGCGAGACCGTGATCGACCGCATTTACCATCTGGATCGCGGTTATGAGCATATTGAGGCTAAACTGTCGGCACTCGGCGCCCAAATACGCAGGATAAAGTAAGTGCGCAGGATAAAATAAGCACCCTCTCTCGGCGCTGATGCGCCACCCTCTCCAGCAGGCGGGAGAGTGGCTGGGGGAGAGGGCGGTTAAAGAGAGATAAAAATGATTACCATCGCATTGTCCAAGGGACGCATTTTTGAAGAAACCCTGCCGCTGCTGAACGCGGCGGGCATCACCACGCCGGAAGACCCGGAGACATCCCGTAAATTAATCCTGCCGACCAACCGCGCCGACGTGCGGCTCATCATCGTGCGCGCTTCCGATGTTCCGACCTATGTGCAATACGGCGCGGCGGACATCGGCGTGGCGGGCAAGGATGTGCTCAACGAGCACGGCGGTATCGGCCTGTATCAGCCGCTGGACTTGAACATCGCGCGCTGCCGCATGATGGTCGCGGTGCGCGACGATTTCGATTACGAATCCGCGGTGCGCCAAGGCGCGCGCCTGCGCGTGGCGACCAAATATGTGCGGACGGCGCGCGACCACTTCGCCGCCAAAGGCGTACATGTCGATTTGATCAAGCTATACGGCTCGATGGAACTTGCGCCGCTGGTGGGGTTGTCGGACGCGATCGTCGACCTGGTGAGCAGCGGCGGCACGCTCAAGGCCAACAACTTGAAGGCGGTCGAGCATATCGCCGACATCTCGTCGCGCCTGGTGGTGAACCAGGCCGCGCTGAAACTGAAACACGCCGCTATCCAGCCGATGCTGGATGCGTTTGCGGGGGCGGTGAAGAAATGAATATCAAACGACTTTCTGCCGGGCAGGCCGACTTTGAATCGCAACTGGACAAGTTGCTGGCGTTCGAGGAGACGGCTGACGAAAAACTCGAGGCGACGGTCGCCGCGATACTGGCCGACGTGAAGAAGCGCGAGGATGCCGCACTGCTCGAATACACGCGGCGCTTTGACCGCCTGGATGTGCGCAGCGCCGCCGCGCTGGAATTGCCGCAGGAAGAGTTGCGCGCCGCGTTCATGGGGCTGCCGGAAGCCCAGCGCATCGCGCTGGAGCAGGCCGCGCAACGCGTCACCGATTACCACCAGAAGCAAATACAGCAATCCTGGAGCTACACCGATGACGAAGGAACGCTGCTCGGCCAGCAGGTCACGCCGCTTGATCGCGTCGGCCTCTATGTGCCGGGCGGCAAGGCGGCCTATCCTTCATCGGTGCTGATGAACGCGCTGCCCGCCAAGGTCGCGGGCGTGGGCGAGCTGATCATGGTGGTGCCGACGCCGGACGGCGTGAAGAATCAACTCGTTTTAGCGGCGGCTTACCTGTCCGGCGTGGATCGCGTGTTCACGATCGGCGGCGCGCAGGCGGTGGCGGCGCTGGCCTACGGCACGGCGACCGTCCCGAAGGTGGACAAGATCGTCGGCCCCGGCAACGCCTACGTGGCCTCCGCCAAACGCCGCGTGTTCGGCGTGTGCGGCATCGACATGATCGCCGGCCCGTCGGAAATCCTGGTGATCTGCGATGGCAAGACCGATCCGGACTGGATCGCGATGGATTTATTTTCGCAGGCCGAGCACGACGAGCTGGCGCAGGCGATCCTGCTGTCGCCGGATGCGAAGTTCATTGAAGCGGTAGCGGCGAGCGCAGACAAACTGCTGGAACAGATGCCGCGCCGCGAAATCATCCGGACCGCGCTGGAAAATCGCGGCGCGTTGATTCACGTCGCCGACCTGGATGAAGCCTGCGCGATCAGCAACCGCATCGCGCCGGAACACCTGGAATTGTCGGTCGATGACCCGCAAGCGCTGCTGCCGAAACTGAAACACGCCGGCGCGATCTTCATGGGACGCTACACTTCCGAATCGCTCGGCGATTACTGCGCCGGGCCGAACCACGTGCTGCCGACTTCGGGCACCGCGCGCTTCTCCTCGCCGCTGGGCGTGTACGATTTCCAGAAACGCAGCAGCCTGATCCGGGTTTCCGCGCAGGGCGCGCAGAAGCTCGGCAACATTGCTTCCGTATTGGCATTCGGCGAAGGCTTGCAGGCGCACGCCCAGTCGGCGTTGTTCAGGTCAACGCCCTGATTCTTTCTTCACGGATGCGCCAAGGCGCTTTAATTTTGACAAGACAGCGTGCATTTCCGATAATGCGCGCCCGCTTTCGAAGTTTGCATCAAAGCGGCGAAGTTTGCATCAAAGCGGGTCGTTAGCTCAGTTGGTAGAGCAGTGGACTCTTAATCCATTGGTCGAAGGTTCAAGTCCTTCACGGCCCACCAATAAAATAAAGGCTTGCAGCGATGCAGGCTTTTTTTACGCCATGCTGTTTTTGCTTCATGTCACCAGTATGTCACCGGGATTTTTCAATCCTGCCGGTTTTGGTGCATCACCACCAAAAGAAAAACCGCCGGGCTATCTCTAGCTGCGGCGGCTTCCCGTGGCTCAGTTTGGTGCCGGTTACTCAAAAGCCTTGGCCTCTTCGATAACCTCGCTCATGTCTTCGCGGCTTGCCAGTGCCATCATGCTCCACACGCTCGCCGCTTCCATCAGTTCCGCCAGCGCCTTGTAAAGCCCAGCCTCATCGGCAAGTATCTTGGCTTGTGCCACTGCCACGGCAAAGCCTCGATCCCCGGTCACTTGCTGGTTCAGCCATGTACAGGGCTTCGTGAGCAGCACCAGCGCAGCCCGACGGTTGCGCCGCTGGCGTTCCCACATGGCTTCGATTTCGTCCATATCCTCGCAGGTCAATAGCGGTTCCTTGGCCTTCATCTGGGCAAATAGCGCATCCGCAAAATCATCATGCGGCATGGCGTTGATTTCCTCGTCGGTCATTCCAGAAAGGATTGATGCGAGTTTGGCGGGGTGTTCGGTTTGGTGTGCGGTTTGCATGGCGAGGCTCCTTGATGGTTGGTTAAACCACCCTCCCACGTTTCCAAACGTGGGAGGGCAGCGATGCAGGTTGGAAGACCGGATCAAGGAACCGGCGCGCCGAAGCGCCCCACACCGCCGCCCAATTGGGTTGCAGCTTTGACGGACGTAAAAAATAGCCGCATTGCTGGCGGCTCGTCCGCCTTGATTCCGGGCTTCCAAACCCGACTGGCTATGTGAGCCAGCGGAAAGAATCATGCGCCATCGGTTGCCGTGCGTCAAGCATGGACTCGGAAAATTACCCCCCGTGGACTGTAAAAATTACCCCCCGTGGACTCAAGAAATTACTACCCTTGCGGTAACCTTGAGGTTTCGCCTGTGTACTCATAATGCGCCTGTGCGGAACGTGAAATGCTGCCCCATTCGCCACTTCGAATATCCCGCCCGCATAGCCGCTATCGACCTGGCCCTGCCTTCCGGCGTCCGCGCGCCGGTGGACAGGCCACCGTGAAACTTGCATTTCCCGCCTCGATGCAGTTCCTTGCTCCGGCACCGTTCGCCGGTCTTCTTCATTGCCCCGCATACCCGCTTCGATAGCATTCGGCCTGCCACCAGCTCATACCACCGGCCAGCATACCCATAGACGATGAATGGCTTACCATTCGCCCTCATGTCGGCAACGGCCTGCTTTCTGATTTCTCTGTAGTTTGTAGTCATAATGTGCGTGATCGCGCGTACTGCTCACTAAGCCCTTTGTATCGCCTCTGCCAGCCTGCTATGGGAGCGCGGTGAATCCTTCGCCCATTTCCGCTTTTCCTTGCGCCTCAAGGATACGGCCAGCTTCACGCACTCGGCCTTTGTCAGGCTGTTGCTGGCGATGCGCTCCAGTGCGTCTTCAAGCTGCTTGATGCGCTCCACCTTGGTCTGGTAGGGGAGTAGCGTGTTTGTCTTTTCGTCGTAGTGCATCTGCCTGCCCTTTCGTTAATGCGTTATCTTTCCGTCCACGGGCAGGCCGCATACCTGCTGCATCAGCAGCATGGCGCGCATCCGCTGTTCCGCCTCATCGGGTGTGATACCAAGCTCTTTTGCCACCGTGTGGCAGTTGAATAGCGGCGTACCGTCCGGCATGTGGTCATCAGGCTTCAAGTGCTTAAAATCTTCGGGTGTCATTTCCATGATTTTTCCTTTTATCAGTGTGTGGTTTGGCCGTGCCGCTCTATCAGCTCCAGCAACCGCCACGGGTCATATGTCGCCTTCGGTATCAGCATTTCGCATGTTTGCTGGCAGGCGCGCACAGCAATAGCCAATATGACGTTATGCGGATCGCTGTCGGTGTCGGTGTAGATTGCCCGTTTCGTGTCGGGGGATTTTTCCAGCATGGCAATGACTTTCTGCCGCCGCCATTCCGCCCGTGCTTCCCGCTGTAGCTCGGTCAGAATTTCGGCCTTCGATTGCCGGATGGTCTTCACCAGGTCGGGCGGCAAGTTGTCCGCCGGTGAAATATCCAGATAGCCGCCGTCCGCCCGGATCGAATACCCCTTGCGCCTCAATTCAAGAATCAGGTCAGGTGCGCCCATGATTAAATCCTCAAGTGTGAAGGGTTGGGGCGTGATGCTTCACCCTCCCCCAAAATCGGCGTTTTATCCGCCACACCGCCACAACCCAATAACGGCGCGGATTCCGGCGTGGCGGAATTGTGGCGGATTGTTTTTTGTGGCGGATTGTCCGCCACGCTGACAGCGCCGTGTTTATTGGCTTCCGGCGTTTGTGGCGGATGTGGCGGCAAATTCAGGGGGGTGGAGAGGTAACGCACAAAAGCATCTGAAAATTGCGACAACTCGAAGCCTTTGGGTGTGTCATACGCACCACGCCGGATATTTTTTGAAGCTATCCCATACCCTGCCAGTTGCCGCGCAACTTGTCGCGGGGTTATCTGCTTACCCCGGTTGTAAGCTGCCCATGCGTTTTCCTCATCAGCACAAAGTGCCGCGATTAAATCCGCCGTGCTGATCCTGTCCACGCGCTTACTCTCGAAGACGTGCTGAATATCGGCCAGCAATTCATTACCCGTGCTTACCGTCTGCTCACCCGCGCCGGATAACTTCAATGCCGCCGCCGTTGCCCGGCCCAGCCACCCATCACCGGCGCATGATGCCACCGCCAGCAATCCGTCCCAATTATCTTGGTCGCGGTCTGATAGCGCATCCGGTAGAGCTGGGCGCGCAAGCCTCACCTGTTGCGAGTAGTCCAGGGCGAAGCGCGCCAGCTTTTCGGCGATGCCAACGAACAGCCCTCTATCAGCATGGCGCAACCTGCTTACCGATTCGTGCGAGAGTTTCCGGCGAAGGTTGAACACGATCCCCCGGCTCATGGTCGCATCCGGCAAATGTTTTTCCAGCGCAATCCCGGCAAGAGCTTTTGCACTGAATACCGAAAACATGCGCGGCTCGAAGCTGTCGCCCACGGCCTCACTACGCAATACAAAACCATCGCGCAGATAGCCAGCGTTAACCATGCCGTGCAGTTCTGCATTGTCCCGAAAGAATGTGTCCGCTTCGTCAATCAGGATCGTTGGCCTCCACGCTTCCACGGCTCGAAATAGCGCAGATGCCGAAGCGTTAGACGCTGGTAATGGCCGGTATGCCATGCGCCCCAGCACTGTCAGCAATTGGGTTTTGCCGCATGACTTTTCCGGCGCGTTAATGATCGCCAGCGGTGCGACTTCGACAACATCAATGAAGTGGGTAAGCGCAACCCACAAAGCAGCCGCGTGCGCCTGCTTGGTGTCCAGTACAATGAATTGCTGGATCGTGTCCGATACCTCATTCAGTAATTGCGCCGGGTCTATCGGCTCGGGGTGCGGTTCGACTTCGGCGAATGGTAACCTGTCCGCTTCGCTTTCATCGGATCGTGCGGATTTCACCAGCCCATCCAACACAGCGGGGCGACAATTCATACCCTTTGCCTGTTCAATTCTCACCCGTTCGTACTCCAGCAGATTCAACGAAGCCAGCCACCGGATAATTTCACCGTCTGACTGTGCGGGGGGTGTGTCAGGCTGTGCCGTGTTTTCCGGCAATGGCGTAGCATCACCCGAGGCAATCGAAGGGCTTAAATCGCTTCCTGCGGCCTCGACTTTTTCCGGTGCGCCACCGATCACCGGCAATGCCCATATATCCGCCGCTGCTGCTTTGCGCCCGTGCTGTTGGTGAAAGGCTTTGAGCCAGTCCACCACATCGCCCTTGGGCGGCAGGTTCAAGGCTGCCACGTCAATGAAAGAGACAGTGCAACCCAAGGCGCGCAACTTGTTCTCTGCGTGTTGCGCGTACTCAGCCCCCGGCTTATCGTTGTCTGACCATATCAGCACATCGCGCCCGGCCAGCGGTTGCCAGTCCGCCGCCTCCACCGATTGCGCGCCGCCGCTGGTGGTGGCGAGGATGCCGCGCAGCGCCAGCATATCTACCTTGTATTCGCCCTCAGTCAGAATCACGCGCTCGGATTGCCGCGCCGGATCGCAAAGCTGGTGCAGATTGTAGAGCGGTGCGCCGCCTTCAAACTCAGGGGCTTTCAGCTCGCACCAGATACCGGCGGCATCACGGCGCAATGGCCTGATCCATTTTTCCCCGGTGTCGGGATGTTTCAATCTCATCCGCGCAAACGTGATTGCCCCGTCCGGTGCGGTGTAGTGATGGATCGCGCCGCCGTGCTTCGCTTCGATTGAGAAGCCTTGCTTGCGCACCGATGCGGTCATGGTGTGCGCAGCTTGCTTGATTGCCTCGATGGTCTGGGTATTCATATTCCGCGCCCTCCTACCATGCGGAAAAACGAAAGGGCGATGCAGCACCCGGCCTGCCGCCATAGATGCCCAGCCGCAGCATGATCTTGACGGGCTTCTTCCATTGAATATGCGGATCGCCAAAGCGTATTTGATAGGCGGTTGCGCAGCGCATGAACTGCTTTAATGATATTCATTATGCAGCCCTCCACGCGCCCAACTGTTGCGCGGCCTGCTTGAAGCTCAGGCCGTGCCGTTGCTGGTGGAATGCGAGAACATCACCTCCATGCGCGCCGCACACCATGCACTTGAAAGCGCCAGTCTCAAGGCGTACCCTGAGACTTGGTTTTGTGTCTTCGTGGAACGGGCATATCGTGTTGCGCCATTCGCCGCCGCCGGTCAGCTTCAATCCCTGTTCGGCGTAATACTTCCCGGCATCGGGAAGGCGCGAACGATCAAAACCGCCCTTGTAATTCCATCGGTTTTTGATAGAGTTCGTGGCGTGGTTTGCGGGGGTATGTTGCGTAGCGGCAACTACCCCCGATTGTTTTGGATTTGTGGCTTGCATGATCGCGCCCCTTACGACGCTCTGCGGCTGTCCGGGGTGGCCTCCCCGTTCAGCAGCGCGCGAATGTCGGCAACCCTCCATGCAAGGCGGCCATTGACACGAATAGGGCGCGGTACACCGGCAGGCTGTGCCGATGCCCAACTGCGCAAAGTTTGCGGCTTGCGATTCAGGTAGTGCGCAGCTTCTTCCGTTGTTACCGTTGGGCGTGTTACCTGTTCCAGTGGGGGATATACCGGCAGGGAATGCGCGGCGGATGTTGCGTGGATTTGATTTGTTTCCATTTTGCATCTCCTGTTCCGCTGGCACATGAACGGAATGCTCATGTCGGAACCGATGCGTCATAGGAAAATTGGCGTATGCGCCTATCCAGCGAAAAAATGCAGAATGCTAAAAACGTTGAAACCCTTACCCCGTATAGGTTTTGTGTTGATTAGTGAATTGGCGTAGCGAATCGGCTCAGAATTGAATCGGCGCGCCAATTCGTTTTTTCGGTTTGCCCGTGTTTTTTGCTCTTCCGCCTGTTGTCTCAGCCGGAATCATTTTGATGATGTTGGGTATTGTCAGTTTATAGTTGCCATCCTTGTTCTTGCGCTCGGACTCATAGCCCCATCTATCTGCTTCGAGTTTGATTCTACCGGCAAGCTCGGCAATGGTATCGTTTGCTTTCACCTTGTAGGCGGCCTGCCACGCCACCCATGCTCCAATTTTTTCGCGGTCGTTTCTTCCTTTCTTCAGAGACGGCGCACCATCTAACCCCCTATACGTTCCTTCATCGCCGGACGTTGTGTCTGTCTCGGCTTTCCCCTTCCCAGCAGCATCGCTACTCTCGCCGGTCGTTGTTGGTAACGTCTCGAATCCCGCCATCACCATTGCCCTTGTGGTTGCGTCGAGCATTGGCGCGAGTGTCAATTTATCATCGCCGGGTTTATCGTAGGAGCCCGTGCATTTCACGTCAGCCTGAAACACCTTCTCGAACTCGTCCAGCCACACAAACACCCCTGCCGGTAGTTTTGCTGTTGCGTCATTGCGCCATGCGGCATAGCCAATACTTTTGCCCAATTCATCCCGGCCATATTGTTTCCATGTTTCAGCTTCAAACCCTTCAAGTCTTGCTATTACCGCTTCCCATTCGCTCGGCATTACCTGAATAGGCGCATTGCCGGAAAGATGGTAAGCATCAATAAGAACTCGCCCCCTTGCAATGCTAAGCGCGCGTTCGTCTCGCGCAAAATACTGTGCCACTCTGTCGGGGGTGAATCGTATCCACTTGGTCACATGTGGAATTGCTCGCACTGGGAGGGCTTCGCGCCCGTCAATCAAGATGGTCAGTTGCTTGTCGTTCATACCGCACCCCTTCCGGTGTCAGCCTTCAATCAGGAACCCCCGTCAGGCCGGTGAAGGTGTCCGGCTTTTCCCCTTTGGTAATTAGTCGCAGGGTATGCGGGGGTAAACTCGTTATGCTGTTTCGATGCGCAAAACGACATGTCCTCCCACGGCTTGCGCGAACCGCTCTACGGTGCGCATGGAAGGTGGACGCTTGCCGCTCTCCAGTCTGGCGACAACGCTTTGCGTTGTGCCCATGCGTTGCGCGACTTCGCTTTGCGACAGACCGGCGCGGGTGCGCGCGGCTATAAGCTCATGGGCAATGGCGAATTCATCGGTTATGGCGTCGTATTCGGCGCGGGTGGCGGCATCGGCCAGCATGTCGCGCTTCAGTGTCTTCAAGGTTTTCATGCTCAAGCCTCCAATCGTTTGCGGGCGGTTTCAATTGCGGCGCGCGGCGTGGCTTGTGTCTTTTTCACGAAGGCATGCAACACCAGCAGCGTGCGGCCTTGGACGGCGGCATACACGGCGCGGGCAATGCCGTCTCGCCCCTGCATGCGCATTTCCCATAGCTTGCCTTCGAGGGGGCGAACATGCGGCATGCCCACCTTCATCGGCCCGAAGTCTTCCAGCAGTTCCGCGATGTGCAGGAAGCGGGCGCGCATGTCGGCGGGCAAAGCTTGCAATTCGGGTTCCGCCAGCGCGTGAATCCTTACCGTCCAATCGTTCATAGTATAGCCTTTTTGCTATTACCTGTCACCACGCGCAGCGCACCGGGTGCGGCCTTGGCTTCAGACTCTATCCCGGCTTGCTCCAATATCCACGCTTCAATTTTGACGTGCCACATCCGCAGCAGGTCGAGCGGGCGGCGGATGTAGTGCTTTTCCCTAACACCGCTTGGCTTGTGCCCCTGTATCTGCGCGGCGATTCCGGCGGGCATCTCTATCCACTCGCACAGACTGGCAAAGCTCCGGCGCAACCCGTAAAGGCTTACTTCCACGCCAGTGGCGGCGCATACCCGGTAATTCGCCGGGTGCGCGTCTGTCAGGTGTCCACCGGCAGCGCCGGGGCTTGAGAATACCCACTCATTCCGGCGTGGCAAGGCGGCCAGCAGGTATGCCAGATAGGGCGGCAGGGGTATGACGCGCAAGCCTTCCACCTTGTCCCTGATAGTCATGCTGCCCCACTGAAAATCCACATCTTCCCAGCGCAGCCCGGTCAACTCGTTCGGGCGCGCGCCGGTCAACAGCAGGGTTTGCAGGTATGCGGACAAAACCGGGTTGCCCAGTTGCATCACGGCGGCGAACCACGCGGGCAGTTGCTCACGTTGCAGCGTGTCATCTATCGGCTTGGGCTTGCCCAGCAACTCGCGGGCATCTTTGTTTTTCGCCGGGTTGCGGGTCACAATTTCCCGATAGTCGGAGTGTGCCGCACACCACGTCAGGAACACGGTCAGCAGGCGGCTTGCAAGGCGGGCGCGTCCGGGGCGTTTCTCCCCTTCCGTCTTCGCCCACTCCGTCACTCGCTCGGGTGTCAGGTCGATAAGGCGAACCGTTGCCAGTGATGCCAGCACACCAGGTTCTGTCAGCTTGTGGCTGCGCTTCCGTTGCTTCCCGCCGGGTTGCATGACTTCCTCATGGTCTGCGTAGTGGTGCGCTCCCCAGAACGGTTTGCGGGCTTTGAGGTATTCGCCCCATGCCATGCCCACCGTCACGGTCTCGCGGGTTTTCTGCACCACCACGGCGGCGGCTTGGGCTTCCTTGGCGGCGATTGCATCGGCTATCACTTGGCGCGGGTCATGCCCTTGGTCTATCAGGGTTTGCAGGCGGCGGGCTTCCTTTTGGGCGGCGGCAATGTTCCACGCACCCACGCTGCCGATGGTCTTACGCATCGACTGCCCCTTAACCTTGGCTTGGAATATGTAGGACTTCGCACCGGCAGCGGTTGCGAGTATGCCCAAGCCTTTCACTTCATCGCACCACAAATAAGTCCGCGCCTTACCCTTGGAGCATCCGAAGGCAGCAATGTGCCCGGCTGTCAGCTTCACCTTTTCCGCTTTGACTATCGCTGTACCCTTTGCCATGTTGTTCCCCTTGTCGAGCGCGTGTCACCAGTATGTCACCACAAATGCAGTATAAACTGGAATACTTATCAACACAAATAATAGGGGTATTTCAAGCAAGTGTCTGTTTTTCGTGGTTTTCAGCTTGTTTGCGGCATGGCAATCAACACGTCAAAACACCTAAAAACGCGGACTCTTAATCCATTGGTCGAAGGTTCAAGTCCTTCACGGCCCACCAATAAATACGCGGTATCTGGTGATTTAGCTAGACACCGCACCCCCCCGATAAAGTACAGTTTCAGTACAGCCGTAAATCGCGGGGGGCATCATGGCAACTGTCACAAAGACACCTTCAGGCACTTGGAAGGCTTATTCAAATGGTCGGCTGGCTGAAACGGCGCGGTGATCGGGGGGGGTGCTCGATTAAGAGCCAACAAGTTAATGCTCGGCTGCCAAAATGAACAGGATTGCCGCGCTGATGAACTCCCGGCGCTGAAGAACTCCCGCACAACCATTTTCCTTGCATTGAGCGCCAAGTGTGGCTAGACTTGTACAACTTAATGAACAAGTGAGGTGGACATGAGAGTCGTAACCTATTCCCATGCGCGCAATGCACTCAAATCCATATTGGACGAAGTTGTCCGGGACGCCGATGTAACCATCATCAGCCGCCGCGATGCGGAAGGTGATGCTGTAGTGATGTCGCTGAACAGTTATAACAGCATCATGGAAACGCTGCACTTAACCGGCAATCCGGTGAATGCGGCAGCCTTGGCCAAGGCGATCGCTCAGGATAAAGCTGGGCAGGCACAAGACCGCCAGTTGCTCCCCACAGATTAACCGTGCGCGCAATTCGCTTTGTGCCCGATGCCTGGGAAGCCTATCTCTACTGGCACGACCAGGACAAGAAGACACTCAAACGGATAAATCTTCTGATCACCGCAGCCGCGCGGGATCCATTCACCGGTATTGGCAAGCCCGAACCATTGCGCGGCGAATTGTCCGGGTATTGGTCACGTCGCATCGATGACGTAAACCGGTTGGTGTACCGCGCAACGGATGCTGAACTGGTCGTTATTGCCTGCCGCTTTCACTACGATGGTTAATCGTGCTCTGCACGGTTGGCCGCGCTGCTGAATAACTCCCGGAAGCAGACAATAGTACGCATGTAACGGAGCGGGAGTTCTTCGGCGCAGAGCTTTGCAAGGCGCGCTAGGTGCCGAGTTGATAGGCGAACGCAAAAAGATGATCTGGCCGTTCTTGCGTTTGCAAATTCCGCAGCCTTTTGAAAAAAGCACCCTAATATTACAAATCATAAGTTACGAAACATCATTTGGAATCTACCTGCATCCACGTAGGGCGGATGAGCCGAAGGCGTTATCCGCCGAATGGAAATCATACGGCGGAAGGCGCTACGCTTTGGCCGCAAGCTCGAAACTTCGCTACGCTCGTTTTCCGCCCTACAGGTTTTGTAGCATGTTCCGTTATTTCTGGTTCGCGACCCTAGCGGCCCGTCCTTGAAGTTGTTAAGCCTGCTAGAGCGCAAAGGGTTGGAAGCTGTTCTGTAGCTGGAACTATCACGCGCCATCAATCACCCGCAGATGCATGACAGCGGAGTTTTTCCGTGTAAACTCCGCACCACCAATAAAATGCTGTATCCGGTGATTGCGTTTCCTTCTTTCGCTCATCGTTCTCATTGCGCCCCATTATTTTTTCCGATGGCGCGTTCAATGTTCGACAGCATTGTACAAAGGAGTCATGCTCATGCCCATTGGACACACTTCCAATCCCGCCATACGGGCCACCCGATTCGCATTTCTGGCGGCGCTTCTGGCAGTCGTTGCAGGCGCCCTGGTGCTGATCGGCTGGGCATTCGACATTGGCGCCCTGAAAAGCATTTTGCCGGGCTGGGTTTCGATGAAGGCGAACACGGCTCTCTGCTTCATCCTGACGGGATGCGCCCTGTGGTTGACTGCCCGCTCGTTTACAGTTTCCGATCCGCAACACGCGGCGCCCGTCTCCCGCACGGCCAGTTTTTTCGGGCTGCTGGCCGGCCTGATCGGCTTTCTGACGTTGTGCGAATATGTGTTCGGCTGGAATCCCGGCATCGACCAGTGGCTGATCCGCGAACCGGCGGGCGCGGCGGGCGCGTCGCATCCGGGGCGGATGGCGCCGGAGTCGGCCTTGAGTTTTATTTTTCTGTCGGCGGCGTTATGGATCGCCGGCAGCCCGCGCAAAACCGGCTGGATCATACTCGTGCCGGTGAGCCTCGGCCTGCTGGCGATCGCCATCGCGCTGGCGGCATTGCTGCCCTATCTCACATCGGGCATGGGCGCTCATGGGTGGTTCGGCCTCACCATCATGGCGGTGCATACGGCCATTCTGTCCGTGATGCTGGGCGCGGCCGTCATTGCAATCAGTTTCCGGCAGGGTGGCCTGGAATGGTCGTTTGACAAGAATGTTACGGCGGTGTTTGTCTGCGGCATGGCGTTGCTGGTGTTCGTCGGTCTCACCAACAACCGCAACCAATTCTGGATGAGGGAAGCGGGCCAGCGGATAGCGAACATCGAGAAAGCGCAGGGCGATATAAAAGGTATTTTGAGCGAAGTTGTCGATGCGCATGTCCATGCGCGCGATTACGCCAGCACCGGCGATGAACGGTTCCTGAAATCCTATCTTGCGGCCAAAACAGCCGCCAACGCGAAACTGGCCGCATTGCGCCGGGCAGAATTTGCCCCCACCGAACCTGCCCACCAGCAGCATTTCACCTTGATAGAGGCGCAGGTCGAGGCGCAATACCGGTGGTTCGAGCATGTCGTCGATGCCAGGCAAACCGGCATGACCGATGCCGCCCGCAGCAACATGATCTGGCATGGCGAGGGTTTGCTGGAAAAGCTCCGCACCGCATTTGATCGGGTTGAAGGCGAGCACCGGCAGTCGGTCGAACAATTGAGGCGGGAGGCGGAAAGCGAGGCGCTGCTCTCCCACCTCATCATCTTCATGGGTACGCTCGCCAGCCTGTTGATTTTTCTGGCGGCGATACTCAGGCTCAATTTTGTCGCGATCGGGCAAAAGCGCGCGGAGACGGCGAGCATCGCTTCGGAAGGAAAATTTCATACGCTGTTCGACTCGATCACCGACGCCATTTGCATCTATGATCTGGAAAGGCGTTTTATCCAGGTCAACCATGCGATCTGCGAGCGCCTGGGCTACAGCCGGGAAGAGCTATTGCAAATGCGCACGGACGATATCTATACGCCCGGGAATGCGGCGCAATTGCCGGAGCGGATCAAGGTGTTGCAGGAACGGGGGAAACTCGTTTTCGAAACCGCCTATGTGTGCAAGGACAGTACCGTCATTCCAGTCGAATCGAATGTGCGCCTGATCGATTACGCGGGGCAGCCCGCCATTCTCTGCGTGGCGCGCGACATCACCGAACGCAAGCGCCAGGAGGAGCAAAGAGCAGCCTTGCTGGAACTCTACACGTCTGCGGAAACGCTCGACGAGAAGACGTTGCTGCAACAAGGGCTGGATACGGTGCAGCATCTGACAGGCAGCCGCATCGGCTTTCTCCATTTCGTCAGCGAAGACCAGAACGAGATCGGGGTAGCCGCCTGGAGCAGCGATACCCTGGCGCACTACTGCCACGCCCCTTTTGACAGCCATTATCCGGTTTCCGCCGCGGGTATCTGGGCGGACTGTATCCGGCTGAAGCAGCACGTCATCGTCAACGATTACGCGACGGCGTCCGGCAAGAAAGGGCTTCCCGAAGGTCACGCCCATTTGCAGCGTTTTATCAGCATGCCGGTATTCGACGGCGCGCGGGTGCGCATGCTCGTCGGGGTAGGCAATGCCGGGAAGGATTATGACGAGCATGACGCGGAGACTGTCAAACTCTTCGGTTACGGCCTGTACCGCATCGTCCAGCGCAAGCGGGTAATAAGGCTGACCGAGAGAAACGAGCGGCATTTCCGCGCGGTCACGGAATCGGCCAACGATGCCATCGTCACCGCCGACAGCACCGGCAATATCGTTGGCTGGAACACCGCCGCGGAGCGGTTGTTCGGTTATACCGCGGACGAAGCTGCCGGCCAACCTTTGACGATATTGATGCCGGAACGCTTCCGCACACAGCATCGTGAAGGCATGGCGAGGGTGCTGGCCGGCGGAACGCCGCATGTGATAGGCCAAACGGTTGAAGTTTCCGGGTTGCGCAAGGACGGCGGCGAGTTTCCGCTGGAGCTTTCGCTGGCGCGATGGCAGGTTGCCGATGGCCGGTTCTTCACCGCAATTATTCACGACATCACCGAACGCAAGCGGGCGGAAAAGGCGTTGATAGAAAGCGAGGCGCGCTACAGGCGCATCACCGAGGGGCTCACGGATTACCAGTATACGGTGCGCATCGAGGATGGCCGCGCGGTGGAAACCAAACAAGGACAAGCCTGCGTGACGGTAACGGGATACACGGCGGAAGAGTTTGCCGCCAACCCCCATCTCTGGATACAGATGGTCGTGCCGGGGGATCGCGAGTCGGCCATGGAGCACGTGCAGCGAATTCTGGCGGGGCAGGACGAACAGCCCATCGAACATCGCATTTTCCGGAAGGATGGGGAGATTCGCTGGATAAGTGATACGACTATCCTGTGCAAAGATGCGGCGGGGAAACTCCTGTTCTACGACGGCGTGATCAAGGACATCACCGAACGCAAGCTTGTCGAGGATGAGTTGCTCCAACTTACCGTAAGCCTGGAAGAAAAAGTGACGGCGCGTACTGCGGAGCTGGCGCAGGCCTGGATGGAGGCGGAACAGGCCAAACATGAGGCGGAACAGGCCAATCAGGCCAAGTCGGCTTTCCTCGCCACCATGAGCCACGAGATCCGCACGCCGATGAACGGCGTGATCGGCATGGTCGACGTGTTGCAGCAAAGCAGCCTCAAGCCGGCGCAGGTGGAGATGGCCAATATCATCCGCGACTCGGCGTTTGCCTTGCTCGCCATCGTCGACGACATTCTCGACTTTTCCAAGATCGAGGCCGGCAAGCTCCAGATTGAAAGCGCGCCGATGTCTGTCGCCGCCATTGTGGAGGGGGCATGCGCAACCTTGGACCGCATGGCGGCAAAGAAAAAGGTGGAGCTGATGCTGTTCGTCGATCCGGCTATTCCCGCAACAGTCATGGGCGATGCGGGGCGGTTGCGCCAGATACTGATCAATCTGGCGAACAATGCCATCAAGTTTTCCAGCGGGCTGGATCGGCAGGGCAAGGTGTCGGTACGCGCGGTGCTGGCCGAAAGCGAGCCGGCTGGAAGCACGCCGGAACGGGCGACGCTGGAGTTTTGCGTGGCCGATAACGGCATCGGCATGGATAAGGAAACCCGGGCGCGGCTGTTCACCGCCTTTACCCAGGCCGATTCATCCACTACCCGGATTTACGGCGGGAGCGGGCTGGGGCTGGCCATCTCGCGCCAGTTGGCCAATATGATGGGTGGCGAGATCGCGGTGAAAAGCGAACCGGACAAAGGCTCGATGTTCGGCGTGCGCCTGACCTTCGCGCTGCCGCCGGAGCAGGCAGATGTCTGCCCCCCGGTGGCGGAGCCGCCGGTTGCAGGGTTGCGCTGTCTGGTGGTGGAGGGCGCGGACGGTATAGCCGGCGATCTGGCTACCTATCTCGTATTTGGCAAGGCGCTGGTCGAACGGGCGGCAGATTCGGCTGCTGCCCGGCAATGGCTGGCCGGCTGCCCATCCGGTCTGTGTATCGCGGTCATTGACACAGCGGCAGCCTACCCGGCGCTTGCCGCACCGTTGCTGGATGATTTGCGCGGCGCAGCCGGCGATCGTCCGGACCTGGATATCCGCTTCGTCGTCATCGGGCGCGGCTCCCGCCGGCGCTGCCGGAGCGAGGGGGCTGATCTGGTTGTGCTGGATGCCGAGGCGATGCAGCGCCGCGCGTTTCTGGAGGCGGTGGCGATCGCGGGCGGCCGGGCCGAAGCGCCCGAGTGGGAAAGCATGACCAGCGATGTCAAAGCGGCGCTCACTCCGCTGTCCCGCGAAGAGGCACGTTTGCGTGGCAGCCTGATCCTGGTCGCCGAAGACAACGAGATCAACCAGAAAGTCGTCCTGCAACAACTTGCGCTGCTCGGGCAAACTGCCGACATCGCCAGCAATGGCCGCGAGGCGCTGGAGCTCTGGAGAGGCGCGATTACGGCATCCTGCTCACCGACCTGCACATGCCGGAAATGGACGGTTACGAGCTGACCGCCGCCATCCGTGCCGCCGAAAAAGAATCCGGCCAGCCCCGCACGCCGATCATCGCCTTTACCGCCAATGCGCTCAAGGGTGAAGCCGACCACTGCCGCACCGTGGGCATGGACGACTACTTGAGCAAGCCGGTGCAACTGGCCAACCTGAAAGCGATGCTTGGAAAATGGCTGCCGGTTGCGGCTGAAGCTACGCCAGTCGAGCCACGTAGCCCGCATGATAATGCGGGGCAGGCTCCCGGATTCCACCCGGGCTACATTGCTGAATCTGCCGTTACGGCGCCCGTACACGTTGACGTTAATGTGCTCAAGGCGCTGGTGGGCGATGACGGGGCGATCATCCGCGACTTTCTGCATGACTTCCGCCTCGGCGCGGCCAAGACGGCGGCAGAGTTGCGCGCTGCCTGCGCGGCAGATCGAACAGCGGATGCCGGTGCGTTGGCGCACAAGCTCAAGTCCTCGGCGCGCTCGGTCGGCGCGCTGGCGCTGGGCGAGCTGTGCGCCGCTATGGAGAAGGCGGGTAAAGCGGATGATATGAAAACACTAATGACACTGTTGCCCGAGTTCGAGCGGGAATTGGCGGGGGTGGAAGGTTTTCTCGAGAGGTATTAAACAGCATGCGTGGGGAGCGTAGAATGTACATTGCGCAATATGATTCCAAGCCAGAGAGGCGGCCCGATCATGAATAATTCAGCAATAAGAATCCTGATTCTCGATGACGAGCCCTTCATGCACAAGCTGCTTTCCCGCATGCTGGCCAATCTCGGCTACGCCACGGTTTCCACCTGCGACAACGGGTACGCTGCGCTGGAATTGATCGATAGCCAGAACGGCTTTCCTGACCTGATCCTCCTGGATATCAACATGCCGGAAATGGACGGGCTCGAATTCGTGCGCCGCCTGGTCGAACGGAGTTACGGCGGTTGCCTCATTTTGATCAGCGGCGAGGATGAGCGCATGCAGCAGGCCGCCGAAAAATTGGCAAGAGCACATCAAATTACCGTGCTGGGACACCTGCATAAACCCGCCTCGCCGGAAGGATTGGCGGGACTGATCGGCAAATCGACGCACCATCGCAAAATGAGCCTCGCGCGGAGAAGAAAGTTTACGGCGCAGACGAACTTCGCGCGGCAATTGCCAATGGCGAACTGGTCAATTATTACCAGCCCAAGGTGGTGACCGCCACCGGCCGCGTGGCGGGGTGGAAACTCTGGTGCGCTGGCGCCACCCCGTGGATGGCATGGTGTTTCCCGACCAGTTCATCGGCGTGGCGGAAGCGCACGGCCTGATCGATGACTTGACACGGACGGTGCTGGCCGGTGCGTTCGCCCAATCAAGGCTCTGGCAGAATGCGGGGCTGATGTTGCAGGTAGCCATCAACCTGTCGATGGATAACCTGGCCTCGCTGGATTTCCTGGACGAGATTGCCGGGCTTGCGGCCAAGGCAGGTGTGCCGCCGCAGATGGTGGAATTGGAAGTGACGGAAACCCGTTTGATGGAAGACTTGCGTACTCCGCTCGAGGTTTTGTCCCGGCTGCGCCTGAAACGCTTCCGGCTTTCAATAGACGATTTTGGCATCGGCAATTCATCTCTGGCGCAGTTGCGCGACCTCCCCTTCGATGAACTCAAAATCGATCAGAGCTTCGTGCATGGCGCCCATGGCAACATGAAGCTTCAGGCG
>CAWHDU010000002.1:0-286441 GCA_963828205.1 uncultured beta proteobacterium | reverse complement strand
CTTGGTCTTTCGCGCCGCTTGATCGCTTGCATGCGTGAGGGCGGCGCGCCCTGAGAGGGTGGTGTTCAGATTGCGATTCAATTGCACTGCAACCCCGGAGTGCCGGTCGCCGGCACATGCGCCTCAAATTCAATGAAACCGGTTCCCTATGCGCGACGTTAACATATTCCTGAAGGGCTTCAGGCGCTTTCAGCATCACTATTTCGACCGGAATCCGGAATTGTTCGAACGGTTGTTTACCGAGGGGCAGCGCCCCCGTGCGCTGATGGTGGCATGTTGCGATTCGCGCTGCGATCCCGGGATATTGACCGACAGCGAGCCTGGCGACCTGTTTGTGGTACGCAATGTCGCCAACCTTGTACCTCCATATATCCAGGCGACTTCCTATGCGGGTACCACCTCCGCCATCGCGTTTGCAATATGCAATCTGGGAGTGGAGCATGTAATCGTCATGGGCCATGCCAGATGCGGCGGTATTCGCGCATTGATGGAGAATAAACCCCCGGAGTGCGACGAGGAACAACTCATCGCCAAATGGCTTGAAATTGCCGAAGATGCACGGCAGCGTGTGCTAAGGGAACTGCCGGGGAAACCACAGGAAGTCCAGGCGCGCGCCTGCGAGCAGGCGGCCATCCTCAAGTCGTTGGAAAACCTGATGTCCTTTCCCTGGATCAGCCGCCGGGTCAAAGAAGGCAGGCTGGCGCTGCATGGCTGGTATTTTGACATGGCAAATGGCGCGCTAATGCAATATGACGGCGATGCGGGAGAATTTCGTGTGATGGAATTACATCCCGAAGAAAGCGCGGAACATCCGGGTGAATCTCTCCAGCCGAAACGGCTGTTTGAAAATTGGGAATCCAATCCACCGCCATAAAACAGCAGAAACCCCTCACTCATTCGCCGCTCAAGAAGCCTCTGGCGTATTCGGCAGCTTCGCCCGCGGGCAACGCGGAACATAAAATCTGCTGAAATGGGCACTAAATATATTCACAGTTGCGCCGGAATCCAGTAAAGTGCCACTCCGTTCCTAACTAATAAGAGCAATAGCATGAGTGCA
Source organism: uncultured beta proteobacterium (assembly GCA_963828205.1). GTDB lineage: Bacteria > Pseudomonadota > Gammaproteobacteria > Burkholderiales > Gallionellaceae > Gallionella. The sequence continues at coordinate 285,384 of CAWHDU010000002.1, read as the reverse complement.
AAAGGACAACAACTGCAAGATCCATTTCTCAATGCGCTGCGTAAAGAGCATGTGCAGGTCGCGATTTACCTGGTGAACGGCATCAAGCTGCAAGGCCATGTCGAGTCGTTCGATCAGTATGTGGTGCTACTGAAAAACACCATTACCCAGATGGTTTACAAACACGCTATTTCCACCATCGTTCCGGCGCGCGCAGTCAATATTTCCTACGAAGACGCCGCCGAGTAATGCAGCGAGACGCAGCGGCCCCGAGGCCGCGGTTCTGGTAAGCATTGATTTCGGCGAGAGCGACTACAGCGAGAGCTTGGAAGAGTTGCGTTTGCTGGCTGAAACTGCCGGTGTGCGCACGCTGGCTATCGTCGAAGCCAAGCGGCAACGCCCCGATGCGGCGCTGTTCGCGGGCAGCGGCAAAGTGCAGGAGCTCGCCGAACTCGTCGAGCGCATGGAAGTGCCGCTGGTCATCTTCAACCATGACTTGTCCCCCGCGCAGATGCGCAACCTGACCGCCAAGCTGAATACGCCCGATTCAAATGTACGAGTAATCGACCGCACCATGCTGATCCTGGATATTTTCGCGCAACGCGCGCAGAGCCACGAAGGCAAGTTTCAGGTCGAGCTGGCGCAGCTCAAATATCTCGCCACGCACCTGGTCGGCATGAACCAGGACATGGGGCAGCAAAAACACGCCGTGGGCGCGCGCGGCCCCGGCGAAACCAAGCTGGAGCTGAACCGGCGAAAACTGGACAAGCGCGTCCACATGCTGAAAGACCGCCTGGAGAAACTCAAGAAGCAGCGCGCCGTGCAGCGCCGCGCACGCAACCGCGCCGATGTGCTTTCGGTTTCCATCGTCGGTTATACCAATGCGGGAAAGTCCACGCTGTTCAACAGGCTGACGCGCGCCGATGTCTATGTGGCCGATCAATTGTTTGCCACGCTGGATACCACTTCGCGCCGCATGTTCACCGAGGGGCAGGGCGAGATCGTGGTGTCGGACACTGTCGGTTTTATCCGCCACCTGCCGCACTCGCTGGTTGCCGCGTTTCGCGGCACGCTGGAGGAGACGGTGCAGGCGGATTTGCTGTTGCACGTGGTGGATGCCAACAATGCCAGCCGCGACGACCAGATTGCCGAAGTGAACAAGGTGCTGGCGGAGATCGGCGCGGCGGATATTCCGCAGGTTCTGGTGTTCAATAAAATCGATTTGCAGGATGTTCCGCCCAGCGTGCAGCGCGACGATTATGGTAAAATTGCCCGCATTTTCCTGAGCGCCAAAAGCGGCGCGGGGCTGGATGGCTTGCGGCTTGCCATGGCTGAAGCAAAGACCGCGCGCCAGGCTGCTGAAGCAAATGAAAATCAAACTAGACAAGCGAGATAAACAGTTATGGGATTGAATGACCCGCAATGGGGCAACAAGAACAGCGGCGGCCCGCCTGATCTGGAAGAATTGCTGCGCAAGCTCAACGAAAAAGTCGCGGCCATGATGGGCGGCAAAGGCGGCAATGGCGGTGAAGGCAAGCCCGGTGGCGGTGGTGTGGCAAAAGGGTTTGGCGGCGGTATCGGCTTGATTGCCGCGATTGCCGCACTGATCTGGCTGGGCAGCGGCTTTTACATCGTGGATGCCAGCCAGCGAGGCGTGGTGTTGCGTTTTGGCAAAAAGATCGAAGTCACGCAATCCGGACCCGCGCTGGCATTTGCCGTTCCCGATCGAAACAGTGGAAATCGTCAATCTGAGCCAGGTCAGAACCGTGGAGGTAGGCTATCGCGACAACGTCAAGAATAAAATGCTGAAAGAGTCGTTGATGCTGACCGACGATGAAAACATCATCGACATCCAGTTTGCGGTGCAATACTTCCTGAGCGATCCGGCCGACTACCTGTTCAATAACCGCATGCCCGACGAGAACGTGCGCCAGGCGGCGGAAACCGCCATCCGCGAAGTGGTTGGGAAAAACAAGATGGACTATGTGCTGTACGAGGGGCGCGAGCAAGTGGCTGCCGCAGCGACCAAGTTGATGCAGGAAATTCTGGATCGCTACAAGTCGGGCATCCTGATCAGCAAGCTGACCATGCAGAACGCACAGCCGCCCGAACAAGTTCAGGCCGCCTTTGACGATGCCGTGAAAGCCGGCCAAGATCGCGAGCGGCAAAAGAACGAAGGCCAAGCCTACGCCAATGACGTGGTGCCGCGCGCAAAAGGCACGGCGGCACGCCTGATACAGGAATCGGAAGGCTATAAGCAAAGCGTGATTGCCAATGCCGAAGGCGATGCCAGCCGCTTCAAACAGATTCTTGTCGAATATGAAAAGGCGCCGGCCGTCACGCGCGAACGCATGTACATAGACATGATGCAGCAGGTGATGGGCAATATCAGCAAGGTGATGGTCGATCAGAAGAATGGCAACAGCTTGTTGTATTTGCCGCTGGACAAACTGATGGAAAGCGCGCGTGGCGCCGGCGCTGTTGCGGAGGCGCCAGCCGCTTCCGTTTCTGCCCCCATCACTTCTCAGTCGAGCGATAACGCCGCCGCGCAACGCGCGCGGGATTCGCTGCTGAGCCGCAGCAGGGAGGCGCGCTAATGAACAAGACTACCGGAAACGTATTGATTGGCGCAGTTGCCGCGCTGGTCCTATTGAGCATGAGCATGTTCGTGGTGGATCAACGCCAGGCTGCCATCGTGTTTCAGTTGGGCGAAATGGTCGGCGTAAAAACCGACCCCGGCCTGCATTTCAAAGTGCCGTTGATGCAGAACGTGCGCTACTTTGATTCGCGCATCCTGACGCTGGATACCGGAGAACCCGAGCGTTTCATCACTGCGGAAAAGAAAAACGTGATGGTTGATTCTTTCGTCAAATGGCGCATTGTCGACGTGAAGCAATATTACGTCAGCGTCGGAGGCGATGAAGTGCGGGCCAGGACACGTTTGATGCAAACGGTGAATTCCAGTATGCGCGAGGAATTCGGCAAGCGCACCATCCATGAAGTGGTGTCCGGCGAACGCGAAAAAATAATGACGGTGCTGCGCGAAAAAACCGACACCGATGCGCGCAAGATCGGCGTACAAGTGCTGGACGTGCGCCTGAAGCGCGTCGATTTTCCGCTGGAAATCAGCGAATCGGTATATCGCCGCATGGATGCCGAGCGCAAGCGTGTGGCGAATGAACTGCGCGCGTCCGGCGCGGCCGAAGGCGAAAAGATCAAGGCCGATGCCGACAGGCAGCGCGAGATAACTCTGGCCGAAGCCTACCGCACGGCGCAGAAAACCAAGGGTGAGGGCGACGCCAGGGCTTCCGCGTTGTATGCATCGGCATTCGGCCACAACCCTGAATTTTATTCGTTCTACCGCAGCCTGGAAGCCTACAAACAAAGCTTCAAGAACAAGAACGACGTGATGGTGCTGGATCCGAGTTCGGCCTTCTTCAAGTATTTGAAAAGCTCCGGCAAGGGCGGCAAGTAGTGCTGAATTACTGGCTGCTCGGCTTGGCGATGATGCTGGTGATTGAGGGTTTGCTGCCGTTCCTGTTTCCTGACTTGTGGCGCGAAGCATTTCGCAAGCTGGTTTCATTGACGGATGGACAATTGCGCTTCGCCGGTATCACCGCGATGATTTCAGGATTGCTGCTGTTGTACTGGATTAAATGAAAGTGCCGTAATGCAAAACTGGCTGCTCCCCGAATATATACAGGACATGCTGCCCGAGGAGGCTTGGCGCGTCGAGCGGATGCGCGCGCAGTTCCTCGATTTGTTGCGTAAATCCGGCTATCAGCTGGTCTCACCTCCGTTGCTGGAGTATGCCGAATCTTTGCTGATCGACGATAGCCGCGATGTGGACTTGCGAACTTTCAAGCTGGTTGATCAGTTGAGCGGCCGCACCCTGGCGCTGCGCGCCGACATCACGCCGCAAGCCGCGCGCATCGATGCGCACTTGCTCAACCGTCAAGGCGTGACGCGTTTGTGCTATGCGGGCAGCGTGCTGCATACCCAGCCGGCCGGGCTGACGCGTACCCGCGAATTGTTGCAAATCGGCGCCGAGATATACGGGCACGGCGGGCTGGAAAGCGATCTGGAGATCCAGCAATTGATGCTGCAATCACTGGCTTTGCTGGGCATCAGGGATGTGCATCTCGATCTCGGGCATGTCGGCGTATTCCGTGCGCTGGCGAGCCATGCAAAGCTCGGCAAAGAACTGGAGAACGAGCTGTTTACCGCGCTGCAGAGCAAGGACAGCGCGGCTTTGCAGCTTCTGGTGCAACCGCTTGAAAAGACATTGCGCGACGCCTTGCTGGCTTTGCAGGCATTGTATGGCGATTGCACGGAGGTTATGACGCGCGCGCGCAAGCTGTTGCCGGATTATGCGGAAATCCATGCAGCGCTGGATGCCTTGCAAAACGCCGCGAACCAACTGAAACCGCTGGTCGCCAGCGTGGGAATAGATCTCGCCGATTTGCGCGGCTACCATTATCACAGCGGCATGGTGTTCGCCGCTTACCATGCCGGAAGCCACGATGCGATCGCTTTGGGCGGACGCTACGACGATCTCGGCAAGAGCTTCGGGCGCGCCCGCGCCGCGACCGGATTCAGCATGGATCTGCGCCTGTTGTACCGCTTGCTGCCGCCGCAAGCGGCGCAGCCTGGCATTTGTGCGCCGCTTCTCGGCGATGCCGCTTTGCGCGGCAAGATCGCGCAATTGCGCGCGGCGGGCGAGACGGTGGTGGTGGACTTGCTCGGTGATGCGGCATTGCGCGGGGAGTTGCAATGCGATCGCGGGCTGGTTTTGCGCGACGGCACTTGGCAGGTTGTCGCGATGTAAACCCCTCACCAGCCTTTCCCCTGGCAAAGGGAGGGCTGGGGGTTGGGTTTAAAGCATTCGCTTAATAAGAAATCAATTGCAATCAGGAATCGGTAATGGCTAAAAACGTAGTGGTAATCGGCACCCAATGGGGTGACGAAGGCAAGGGCAAGGTTGTCGATTGGCTGACCGATCATGCGCATGGCGTGGTGCGCTTTCAGGGCGGGCACAATGCCGGGCATACGCTGGTCATCGGCGGCAAAAAAACCGTGCTGCACCTGATCCCGTCCGGTATTTTGCGCGAACACGTGATGTGCTACATCGGAAACGGGGTGGTGCTGTCGCCGGAAGCGCTGCTCAAGGAAATGGACGAGCTGCAGAAAGCAGGCATCGATATCAACAACCGGTTGAGGATATCCGAGGCCTGCCCGCTGATTCTGCCCTACCACTCGGCAATCGATCAGGCGCGCGAGGCGGCCAAAGGCGCGGGCAAGATCGGCACCACCGGACGAGGGATCGGCCCGGCTTACGAAGACAAGGTTGCGCGCCGCGCGATCCGCCTGCAGGACATCTTCTACCGCGAGCGTTTTGCTGCCAAGCTGGACGAGGTACTGGATTACCACAATTTCGTGCTGAAGAATTATTTTCACGCCGCGACCGTCGATTTCCAAAAGACCCTGGACGACACGCTGGCGATGGCGGACCGCATCAAGCCGCTGGTGATGGATGTGCCGCGTGCCCTGTATGAGGCCAACCGGGACGGTAAGAGCCTGTTGTTCGAGGGCGCGCAAGGCTCCCTGCTGGACATCGACCACGGCACTTACCCATTCGTCACATCGAGCAACTGCATCGCCGGCGCAGCTTGTGCTGGTGCCGGAATAGGGCCGCAGATGCTCGACTACGTGCTGGGCATCACCAAGGCCTATACCACGCGCGTCGGCTCCGGCCCTTTTCCCACCGAGCTGTATGATGCGGTGGACAAATGCGACCCGATCGGTGCGGGGCTGGCCAAACGCGGTCACGAATTTGGTTCTACCACCGGACGCGCGCGCCGCTGCGGCTGGTTCGATGCGGCGGCGCTCAAGCGCTCCATCCAGATCAACGGCGTCTCCGGCCTGTGCGTCACCAAACTGGACGTGATGGACGGCATGGAAACCGTGCGCCTCGGCGTAGGCTACCGCATCAATGGCGTGGAAAGCGACATCCTGCCGGTTGGCGCGGATGCATTGAAGGATTGCCAGGTCGTGTATGAGGACATGCCGGGCTGGAGCCAGACCACGGTGGGTGTGAAGCGCTACGAAAATTTGCCGCAAGCCGCGCGCAACTATCTGGAGCGCATTGCCAAGGTGTGCGGCGTACCGGTCGACATGGTCTCGACCGGGCCGGATCGCGACGAAACCATCGTGCTGCGCCATCCGTTCGAGTAATTCAGCGGAATCCGTGCGCAACTCAAAAACGCGGTACCCGGCATGCGGTGCGTTTTTCATTCCTGCGCAAAACGCAAGCAAAACGAGCAAAACAAGCTGGACACCTGCCTTCGCCGGTGTGGCGGGTTTCTATTTCAATTCTCCTTCAAACGGAAAATAATTCATAGATATGGCTATGCCAGACAGCTTTATCTGGCGGGTAGAACCTGCCTTACGATAATGCACTATTGATCTGGAAATGGAATTAGAGGTTCCCCCATATCAAATTCCGGCACGGTTACTCCGCATCCCCCGCCAGCTTGAGCGGCCCACTGCCGGAAAACCGGTCGAGATAGAGGTAGATCACCGGCGTGATGAACAGCGTGATCACCTGCGAGAACAGCAGGCCACCGACCACGGCGAGACCCAGCGGCTGGCGCAGTTCTGCGCCCGCGCCGAGGCCCATGGCGACCGGCAGCGCACCCATCAGTGCCGCCGAGGTGGTCATCATGATCGGGCGGAAACGCAGCAGGCACGCGGTGCGGATCGCTTCGCGCGGCGCCATGCCGCCGTTGCGCTGCGCGTCGAGCGCGAAGTCGATCATCATGATGGCGTTTTTCTTGACGATGCCGATCAGCATCAGGATGCCGATCATCGCGATGATCGAGAGATCCATGTCGAACAGCCACAGCATCAACAGCGCGCCGACCGCAGCCGAGGGCAACCCGGAAAGAATCGTGACCGGGTGGATGTAGCTCTCGTACAGCACGCCGAGTAGCACGTAGATCACCAGCAGCGCGGCGGCGATCAGGATGATCTGGCTCGCCTGCGAAGACTGGAAGGCAGCCGCGTCGCCGCCGTAGCTGGTCAGGATGCTCACCGGCATGTTGAGTTCGCGCTTGAACTGGTCGACGCGCTTCGAGGCTTCGCCCAGCGATGCGCCGGGAGCAAGGTTGAAGGAAATCGTCACCGCCACCAGTTGCCCGGTGTGATTGATCGCAAGCCGGCCACCTCGCGCTCGACGGTCGCAATGCTGGCCAGCGAAACCAGAGTCCCGTTTTTGCCGCGCACATATATCTTGCCGAAGGCGCTCTCGTCGGCGCGGTGTTCAGCAGAAGCCTGCATGATGACCTGGTAGCTGTCGCTGGAAGTGAAAATCGTCGAGACCTGGCGCTCGCCGAAAGCGCTGTAGAGCGCGGAACGGATGTCGCCAATCTGCACGCCGAGCAGATTGGCCCGGTCGCGGTTGATGTTGAGCCGCGCCTGCAAGCCTTTCAGTTGCGAGTCGCTGGTGACATCGCGAAACATGGCTTCTTCCCGCATGCGCGACATCAAGCCTTCGGACGCCGTGCGCAGTTCTTCGGCGCGCACGCTGCGCATCACGTACTGATAGCGGCTCTTGCTGATGCGGCCGCCGAGCCTGAGGTTCTGGATAGGGTTGATGAATACGTTGATGCCGGGAATGGCGCGCACGTCGCGGCGCAGCTCTTCGACCACCTTGTCCATCGACCGGCGCTCGCCGCGCGGCTTGAGGCTCATGAACAGGCGCCCGCTGTTGCTGTCGCTGGCGTTGACGATCAGCGTATCGACGGCGGGGTTGGCGCGGATCACGTCGCCGGTGCGCTGCAACAGTCCGGTCATCGCGGGAAAGGAAATATCCTCGACCGCCTCCACGGTAATGATTGCTTGGCCGATATCCTCATTGGGAAAAAAACCTTTTGGCAAGGCCATGAACAGCGCGATGGTGGCGATCAGCGTGCCGATCGCGACGCCCAGCACCGTGCGGTTGTTGTGCAACGCCCAATCGAGCAGACGCTCGTATGATGCCAACATCCCGGCGAACCAACGCTCGAACCATGCTGTCCATTTCAGCGCGCGGCTTTCCGTTTTATTCTGGGCGGCCTCATGCGGGGCAATGTAGCGGCTGGCGAGCATCGGGATCAGCGTAAGGGAAACGACAGCCGACACCAGCACCGCCACACCCACCACGACGGCGAATTCATGGAACAGCAGCCCGATCACGCCCGGCATGAAGAAGATCGGGATGAACACCGCGACCAGCGACAGCGAAATCGAAATGATGGTAAAGCTCACCTCTCTGGATCCTTGCAGCGCGGCCTGCAGCGGCGGCTCGCCTTTTTCGACATGGCGCACGATGTTCTCGAGCACCACGATGGCGTCGTCCACGACCAGCCCGACCGCAAGGGTGATGGCGAGCAGCGAAATGTTGTCCAGGCTGTAGCCGAAAGCGGCCATCAGCGCCACTGTACCCAGCAGCGAAATCGGCAGCGTCAGCGCCGGAATGAAGGTGGCGGTCGCCTTGCGCAGGAACAGGAAAATCACCAGCACGACAAGGGTGACGGTGATCGCCAGCGTGACCTGCACATCGTGGATTGCATTGCGGATCGACACCGAGCGGTCGTTGCGCAGCTTGAGCTCGATCGACGACGGCATCTGGGCAATGAGGCCGGGCAGGGCCGCCTTGATCGCATCCACCGTCGCGACGGTGTTGGCGCCCGGCTGGCGCTGGATTGAAAGCGTGATGGCGCGTTCGCCGTTGGCCCAGCTTGCCGTCTTCACCGATTCCACGCTGTCCTCGACCAGCGCCACATCGGAAAGGCGCACCGGGCTGCCGTTTGGCGCGGTGGCCACAATCAGGCCGGCAAACGCGGCGGCGTTGCGCAGCTGGCGGTTGGCCTGGATGACGAGCGTCTGGCGCGGCCGTTCGAGCGTGCCGACCGGCGAATTGGCGTTGGCGCTGCGCAGCGCATTGGCGATGTCATCGACGGTCAGGTTGCGCGAGGCAAGCGCTTCCGGATTAACGCGCACGCGCACGGCATATTTCTTCTGCCCGTTGATATTCACCTGCGCCACGCCGGAAAGCGTGGAGAGCGTCGGCGCGATGAGATCGTCGGCGAAGCTGTTCAAATCCGAGAGCGGCATCGAGGGGGAGGTCAGCGACAGGAATATGACCGGCGCATCGGCGGGGTTGATCTTGCGGTAGGACGGCGGCGAGGTCATCTCTACGGGCAGGGAGCGCTGCGCGCGCAGCAATGCCGCCTGCACGTCGATGGCGGCGCTGTCGATGTTGCGATCCTGATCGAATTCCAGCGTGATCGTGGTGTTGCCTAGCGTGCTCGTCGAGCTGATCACCGACAGGCCGGAGATGGTGGAGAACTGGCGCTCGAGCGGGGTAGCCACCGAGGATGCCATCGTTTCCGGGCTGGCGCCGGGTAGCGTCGCGCTGACCGAGATCGTGGGGGTGTCATAGCTCGGCAACGCGGCAATCGGGATACTGCCGTAGGCAAGGGCGCCGGCCAGCACCGCCGAGGCTGATAGCAGCACCGTCATGATCGGGCGGCGGATACACAGTTCGGAGAGATTCATTCTAGAAAATACATTTAGCCACAGAGAACACAGAGATCACAGAGAAAGCAAGGTGTGCCGGGAAGTGTGCAGCTTGTCGCCCGGCTCGTGAAAGTAACGGTTAGAACGATAGATTGATATACCCATTGGATAAACCATGGAAGCGTTCGAAATCACCGATCTCTCTGTGGTCTCTGTGGCTTGAATTTCGGTTTTTGGATTCATTGCTTGCCCGCGTTATTGGGTTTTGCGCCGCCTTTGCCTTGCCGGTCTTCCGCCTTCTGCCCTTTGCCCTCCGGTTCGGCCACCATGCTGCCCGGCCTGAGGTTCTGCGCGCCTTCCACGACGACGCGCGCGCCAGGCGCGACGCCCTCGATCACGGCGATGCCGTCCTGGATCAGGTGCACGGTAACCGGCTGTGCTTCCACCTTGCGGTCGGCGCCGATCACGTAAAGGAATTTCTTTTCCGGCCCGGCCTGCACCGCCTGCGCGGGAACCGTGAGGGCACCGGCCAGCGTGCGCGGCGCAAGCGTTACCGTGACGAACATGCCAGGCCAGAGGCGATGGTCAGGATTGGGGAATTCCGCCTTGAGGCGAATCGTGCCGCTCGCCGCGTCCACCGCGTTGTCGATGAATACCAGATGGCCTTGCAAGCCAGGCTGGCCGGGCAAATCCGGTTTTGCGCCGACGGGCACTTTGCCTTTGGCGAATGCCTGCTGCAGCCCTGCAAGCTCCCGCTCCGGCAAGGTGAAGCTGACGTTGATCGGGTCGATCTGCGTAATGCTGACCAGCACGGCGCCGATCGCGGTCGAAGTGCCGGGTTGCACCAGGCTTCCCGGGTAGACGGCAATGACGCCGGTGCGCCCGGCAATCGGCGCAGTGATCTCGTCGAAACTGCGCGCCACGCGGCTTGCCTCCAGGGCGGCCAGATCGACTGCAAGCTGTCCGCGCGCGACGTCCACCAGGTTTTGTGCGGCGTCAAACTCGGCGCGCGAGATATACTCCTGCTTGAACAGCTCGCGCAGGCGTTCCAGATTGCGTTCGTTGTTCAGCAGGTCGGCGCGATCCTTGACCACTTGCGCTTCGGCCTTGCTGAGATTTGCGTCCTCGAGGCGCGAGTCGAGGGTGAATAACCGGTCGCCCTTGCGTACGAACTGTCCTTCCCTGATATGCACGGTTCTGACCGTGGCACTGATCTGCGGCCGCACATCGACGGTCTGCAGCGCCGATACCGCGCCGTTTGCGGAGAGCCTGACCGAAACATCGGCCCGGGTAACCGGGGCGCTCACCACCTGGATTGCGCCGGCTCCCTTGGGCTTGGCTGCAGTGCTTTGGGTGCGCCACACCCAGATGCCCGCGGCCAGCGCGATGAGCAGAATAATGGCTAGCGCGATCCATATGCGCCGCTTGGCATGCGCCGGAGATTTTTCGTGAAACACAACTTCCATCTATAAGGCCTCGTTTAATCTGTTTTTTATGAGTGGAATGTCCACACATTACTGGTAGCGCAACGCTTCTATCGGGTCGAGCTGCGCGGCTTTGTGTGCCGGATAAAAACCGAAAAAGATGCCCACTGCAGCTGCTACGCCAAACGCCACGGCCACCGAACTGGCCGAGATGATAACCATCGTGCCGGTCAGTGCATTGGTCAGCAGCGCGCCGCCGATCCCCAATAATAACCCGATGAAGCAACCGATCACCGAAATGATGATGGCTTCCAGCAGGAATTGCAGCAATATGTCGTTTTCGCGCGCGCCGATCGCCATGCGGATGCCGATCTCGCGGGTGCGCTCGGTCACTGAAACCAGCATGATGTTCATGATGCCGATGCCGCCCACCAGCAGCGAAACCGACGCGATCGCGCCGAGCAGCAGCGACATGACGCGGGTACTCTCCTCGGCGGAATCGGCGGCGGCAGTGAGGTTGCGCAGGAAAAAATCGTTGTCCATGCCTTCGCGGATGCGGTGCCGCTGGCGCAGCAGATCGGTCATGGATTTTTCCACGGCAGGCATCATTTCCTGGGTGGCGGTTTGCACCATGATCATGCGCACCGAACCCTGGAACTGGGAGCCGAACACCTGGCGCTGCGCGGTGGTGAGCGGAATGAGGATGGTGTCGTCCTGGTCGCGCCCGTCCATGCCTTGTCCTTTGGTTGCCAATGTTCCGAGGATGACAAACGGGCTCTGCCGGATGCGGAAAGTCTTGCCGACCGGATCTTCGCCGCCGAACAGATTTTCCGCAGCAGTCTTGCCGATCAGTGCGACACGCGTGGCCGAGCGCACATCCGAGTCGGTGAAAGCCGAGCCCGAAACCACCCGCCAGGAACGCGCCTCCAGATAGCCCGGGGTGGTGCCGATGATGGAGGTGTTCCAGTTGTTCGGCCCGTACACCACCTGCGCGTTGCCGGGATGGATCGGCGCGGCGACTTGCACGCCGGACAGTTCGGAGATTGCATCGGCGTCGCCGACCGTCAGGGTAAGGTTGCCGCCGCCGCCCGTGCGCACCCCGCCCGACGTGCTGCTGCCGGAAAGCAGGATAAACAGGTTGCTGCCCATCGCGGCAATGGTTTGCTTGATGGCATATTGCGCGCCTTGCCCGATGGACATCATCAATACCACCGCGCCGACGCCGATCACCATGCCGAGCATGGTCAGCAGTGTGCGCAGCCGGTTCGCGCCCATCGCGCGCCAAGCTTCGCCGAGCATCGCGAAAATCATGCCGCCACCTCCATATGCGGCGTGAGCTGGTCGCTGACGATGCGCCCGTCGTGGAAGCGCACCTGGCGTTTGGCGTGTTGCGCGATGTCCGCCTCGTGGGTCACCAGCACGATGGTGATGCCCTCGCGGTTGAGCTCCTCGAACAATGCCATGATTTCTTCGCTGGTTTTGCTGTCGAGATTGCCGGTCGGCTCGTCGGCCAACAGCAGGCGGGGGCGGTTTACCAGCGCGCGCGCGATCGCCACGCGCTGCTGCTGCCCGCCGGAAATCTTGTTGGGCATGGAGGCTGCGTAACCTTTCAGCCCGACCTTGTCGAGCAGGTCATTTGCGCGCCGCTGGCGCTCCTCGTGCCCCAACCCGCAGTAGATCAGCGGCAGGGCCACGTTTTCCAGCAGCGTCATGCGCGGCAGCAGGTTGAAGCCCTGAAACACGAAGCCGATGGTGCGGTTGCGCAGCAACGCCAGTTCATCCTTGTTCAGCTCCGCAACGTCGCGGCCATCCAGCACGTAGCGTCCGGCGCTGGGCTTGTCGAGGCAGCCGAGAAGATTCATGAAAGTGGATTTGCCCGAGCCGGACGGCCCCATGATCGCGACGAATTCGCCAGCGGCGATGCCGAGGCTGACGTCTTTCAATGCCGGAAACAATCCGGCAGAAGTTTCATAGGACTTGTGCAGGCCTTCGATGCTGATGACGGAGTCGCCCATCAGAACATTCTCATCGGCGGCCTGCTGCCGGAGCTGGCGGAACTTTTCGATTTATCTCCCGCCTGCGCTTCGCCGATAACCAACTGGTCGCCTGCCTTGAGCTCCCCGGAGACGATTTCGGTATTGCGATTGTCGGTGATGCCGAGCGACACGCTGACCGGCACCAGTTTGTCCTTCTCCAGCACATACACCTTGCCGGAAAAAGTATCGCGTTTGGGTTTGGCGGCACCGCCGTTCGTTGCGCTGTCCGGCTGGCCGCCGCCGCGTTTCTGTGCGTCATTGGGCGCGGCAGCAGCTTCACCGGTTGGCTTGAAGCGCAGTGCGGCGTTGGGAACCAGCAGCACATCCTTGCGTTGGGCCACCGCGATGCTCACATAGGCCGTCATGCCGGGCAGCAGAATCTGCTCGGGGTTGTCCACATTGATCACCACATCGTAGGTCACCACGTTCTGCACAGTGGTCGGATTAAGCCGTATCAGTTTGACTTCGCCCTGGAAGTTGCGCCCCGCAAAGGCATCCACGGTGAAGCGCACCACCTGCCCGACACGGATGCTGCCGATATCCGCCTCGGCGAAGTTCGCATCGATCTGCATCTTGGATAAATCCTGCGCTATCTTGAACAGCGTCGGGGTCTGCAGGCTGGCCGCAACGGTCTGGCCGACATCCACCGAGCGATCCACCACCACGCCGGATACCGGCGAGCGGATTACCGAATAAGCGAGGTTGGCGCGGTCTTTTTCCACGGTTGCGCGGGTCAATTGCAGTTGTGCTTCGGCGGCTTTTTTGGCTTGTATTGCAGTATCCAGTTCCTGCCGGGAAACATACTCCTGCGCGAACAGGCTGCGCGCGCGCGCCAGGTTGGCGTCGGCTAATTCCAGCGAAGCAGTGGCGCTTTGCACGTTGGCCAGGCTTTGCTTTTGCTGTGCGGCGAGCAGGGCATCATCCAGCTCCAGCAGAATCTGCCCTTTCTCGACTTTGCTGTTGAAGTCCACGTAGAGCTTTTTTACCGTGCCGGAAACCTGTGTGCCGACATTGACCAGCGTCACCGGGTTGATCGTGCCGTTGGCCGAGACGGTCTGGCTGATCTCGCCTTTCTTGACTTCTTGCAAGCGGTATTGCTGCTCCGGCGCGGCCAGGTAGAACTGCCGATAGATGGCGATGCCGGCAGCGATGGCGGCTACTGCTAGGAAGAACAAACCCATCGGGGAACGCAATAGTTTTTTCATGAATACCTCAAAAATCTTCATGCCGGACATGATGGATCAACTGGCAGGGCTACTTTTGCCCGCTGCTGTCCGGCAAGACATGCAATAAACCGGCATCCAGGCTGCCCATTGCCTGGGCAAGCGTGGCGCGGCTGATGTTCCAGTTAAACGTGGATTGAATGCGCTGCTGGCGCGCGCTGGCCAGGGCGCTTTGTGCATTCAATACGTCCAGTATGCTGCCCACTCCGGCCTTGTAGCGACCGAGCGCGACGCGTTCCGATTGCTCGGCGCTGTTCAGCAAGTCGGCTGTCGAGCGTAGCGACTGTGTCGCAGTGGTGAGATTCTGATAGGCAGTCCAGACATCCAGTGCTACCTGCAAACGCAACCGCTCTAACTGTGCATTCTGTGTTTCCACTTGCGCTTCGGCAGCGCGGATCCGATAGGTTGATGCAAAGCCGGAAAAAATTGGCACACTCAGGCGGATGCCGGCCGACGAACCGTGTAAGGTGACGCCTGCACTGCTGCTTTGGTTGGTCGAAGCGGTCAGGGAGAAGGATGGCTTTCCTGCTGCGCGCGCTGCATCCACATTGGCTTCGGCGGCTTTCACCTTTGCTGCCGCAGCATAAAGATCCGGGCGGCGCTGCCGTGCTTCTTCAATCAGCGCGGCAATATCGCGTTCAAAAATCTTGAGTGCTTCTGCTTCCTCCGCATAATTTGGCTGGCCGGCAACCCTGCCAACCGTCGCATCAAGTTTCAGAGTGTTGTGATGAGAGTTGGTGAAAGAGTTTTTCTGTGCCGAAAAACCATTTGCCGCTACCAGAGGCACATTGCGGTTGGCATCAAGTCCGAGCATGTTTGCCAGCGCACCCTTTGCGTTCTTCATGTTGCCATCTGCGGTAATGCGGTTCAGCGTGGCCTGCGAGTATGCGGTCTGAGCCTGCAATTTGTCGGCAGGCGTTGAGCTTCCGGCGGCATAGCGTGTTTCTGCGGCAGCAAAGCTTTCTTTCGCGGCGCGCTCCGATTCGAGGGCGGCATTCAGCGCGGCTTGCGATGCCTGCACTTGGTAAAAGGCCTGCACCGCAGAGAGAAACAAGGCCTGTACCGTGCTGTCTTGCGCGGCGCTCGTTGCAGCCAGCAACTGTCGCGCATTTTCCAGATTGGCAGCGCGCGCGCCGAAGTCGTAAAGCATATAGGAAAGATTCAAACCTATGCTGCTTTGAAACACGCTGGGCGCGGCTTCCAGCCTGCTACGGTCGCCTGAAGCGGTCAGGTTGGGGCTGGGCAGGTAACTCGCCTTGCTTACGCCGACCTGCGCGGCCTGCACCCGCGCACTTGCCCACGCCTCGCGGGTTTGCGGGTTGTTGCACAAAGCAAAGTTGACCACATCCGGCAAGCTGAGCGCCCGATCCGGCATGGTCGCCGCACATGGGTCGCCAACCGCTCTGTCCAATTGCAGTGCGGGTTTAAGCGGCAGCATCGCCTCCGTACCGAACGGGTCGGAAGACTCTTCGGCCAGCGCAAGATTGCTCCAGAGGCAGAGCAGGGCGCAAACGTAACGCATTGGATGGGCGCGCATAAACAGGAAGTCGAATTTTCTTTTTTTAGTATAGCTGCTTGGCATTATATACAGCGGTTTTTTTGTAAGGAATTGTATTCTCCGCCGGCGGCGCAAATGCGGGGCGGGTTGCCGCGACAGGGCAAGCGCCATGCGCCTGCCGCCGCATAAGCTCGGTCCATGCGCGGAACTGCAATCAATGCGGGCAATCCATTGAATGCTGCGGGTGCGATTACCGAAGATAGCCTTTCCGATTCGGACACCAATGCGGTGTACGGGGAATTCAAGTGGCGGGCAGCCGATCCGTTGACGCTCACGCTGAATGCGCGTTATGACGACATCACGGCAAAATACAAGAGCTACATTCCGTTGTCGGCGGCGCAAGTTGCGGCAGGCAGGACGGCCACCGTCGGCCTGGTCTCCATCGCGGCAAAGCGGACTGCGGCAGTCAAAACTGCTATCCGCCAGGGGTACAGCTCCGCGCATTTCAAAGGAGCTCGCGATGCAAAAAAATCATGTTGCAAGCGCCTCATGGGGTATATAATAAATATATATCAGATGAGGGGTCAATCATGAGAAATCTGCTTCTGAAATTCAAATCAAAAGACTCTCCTTATGGGGTAACGAGAGAAACCCTAAAGGCGCTGGCTGATGAAATGGATGTAAGTGAAACGATGGTAGTGCATCTTGCTATCTCCCGTTTTGCAAAAGAGGTACTGCCTGCCTACGAGGTCGATGACGGCCAGCTTACAGTTGGAGACATTGATCGCATTCGTAAGGCCGCGAAACCAATGCTGCCGAAGGGCAAGGTAATCAACACGCGATCTTTGCTTTAAGGAGAGATTATGTGGGAATTGCCGACCCCTGGAGATATTGTCTGGTGCCACTTCCCGCAACGACCTCGTGATGTTCCAGGGCCAAAGCCTCGCCCAGCCCTCGTTGTTTCTGTTACAGAATACGAAGATGGGCATACGGTGAAGGTGGCTTACGGAACATCGCAGAAGGTTGATCGATTGAATGCTGGCGAGTTTGCAATTCGAAAAGCAGAAAACAAAACTGCCTACGAAGTCGCCGGTTTGTCATACGACACGAAATTTGATCTTCGCAACATGGTTGAACTGCCGTGGAACGAGAGTTTTTTTTCCGTGCCGCCCAACCCATCCCATGGGCAAACTCCAAAACTTGGAAGTCTGCATATCGGAATGCACAGGGCTCTCAATGCTGCTGCACAAGCCGTCAGATAATAAATCAACACAACCAGACCCCCGAGAGCGATAGTCTTCATTTCGGCCTTTGCTGCCTGTGGCATCCTGTTGGGCCAACGACCGGTATGCAATCGTCCCAAATGTCTTTCAGCTTCAGTGGTGGCTTCTGCCCGATCAGTTTGCCTTTATTCCAGGGTTCGCGGGATTGAGAGATTTCCATTTCAGACTCCTTGTTGATTGAACGGAATCTGATTCTGCGGTTTGGATTCGCTACTGAGGGTTTTACCACCTATTCTGGACTGCGAAAGTGAATTTACTGCCTTGTTAATGATTGTCTGGCTCACCTGGTGAGCTAGGCGGGCACTATACTTCCACGCCCATGACCGACGCATTTAATTAAAAATGATTGCAAAGACACCGAATCAGCCCAGCCAAAGATGATTTCCATTATCCACAACAGCGATTGCCTCGTTGCCATGGGCAGCCGTATGCCGGTCTCGAATCCCGTTCTGCCTGTAGCAATCAGATACCGGCGCTTTGCGCAGGATGAGCCGGCTCGCCAGCTCCTGGTTTTTGAGTGTGCACCATCGTTTTCAGGCGCATCACAGGGCAAGGGAATGGCGCTGGTGGAACTGGCGGACGGGCGGGTATTTTTCTTCCACACCAGCCTGGCCGCGATGAGGGACGGGCCGGAGGTCGGCAATCTTTTTGAAGAACTTCGCAAACTCCCGGCATGGATCACGGACTGGAATACCGCCGCTGATTTTATCGGGTACATGATTGGCGCCACACTGGAATTCATTGACAAGGATCCCTCCAGAATCGAGAACTGGAGCATCCCGGAATGGAAGCAACATGCGGCGGCGTGGCTGGCGATCAACCAGCCGATGGCCAGCATTCAGCAAATGAACGCGACCATCGCCCAAGGGATCAGGCAACTGAGCCATGAACTTGCCGGCAAACTTGGCGAGTTCATGGGTGCGCTGGTGGACAAGCAGGAGTATTCCTTGCAAGGGGCACAGCCCTTCTCGTGGCAATCCGGCCATTTGGTTCGCAACTATTTCACTTCGGGCAGCGAACAGCAGCAGCGCTATCGCAGGCAGGCCGGAGCCACATTCCCCCTGATCATCGAGCATTTGTTTGCCTGCCCCAAGGACGAGAGCACCCTGTCGATCATTCAGGCAATCGACAACGGCATGCCGCTGGTCGAGCACATGGCCAAGCTGTTCAACTGCCACAAGAAATGTATCCGGCACATGGTGTGCATACGCCTGCAAGAAATAGGCATCCAATGGGCCGGGCGACTCAGGGAATTGTTGACGATTCTTGGCAGCCTGGACATGAACAGGCTGCCGAAGAGCAAGGTTGAATGGAGCGTGTTCGGCGAGACGGTCGATCTCTTGTCCGTGATGACAAAAATGCCGACCACCTCTTTATCCAGCCGCCTGTTGCTGGGCGAACTTTCCAGACAGAATTGGCGTCGCAGGCTCGATGCAAATACCGGTTTCCGGGAACGGGCACTGGCCATCGAGAGGCTTTCAGAAAACTTCAGGCAGGCCATTCTTGCCACGGCCTGGGTAAACGGCAAGACCTGTACCAGCACCGGTACCGTACAGCGGCTCGCGGTCATGGCGGCCTGCTCGCTGGGACTGTCGCGCCTGGAACGGCTGGCGCGCAAATGGATGGCCGAGGAAAGGCGGCTTGATACGGAAAAGATAATCCATCAGGCAGACGGCTTCCCCGTGATTCTGGAGGATCCATTGGAAGTGGGCGACATGAAGGTCATCCAGATCACGGCAGGCAATGGGTTGACCAGTGAAGGTGAGAGAATGGGCAACTGCGTCGCGGGTTATGCCGCATCGTGCGCCAGCGGCAGCGCCTATATATTCTCCGTGCGGGACAATAAAGGCAAAGGTGCTTCCCGCGTGACGGTAGAGTACAGGCTGGAAAGAAACCGGGCTGGCATGCCGGAATTGGATTTGATCCAGCAGAAGGGCATCAAGAATTCAGTACCAGACAGCCAATATGAGGAAGCGCTCAATGCGCTGCACCACCATACCACCACACCCCTGGCAAGAAGAAAGCTGTTGAACCTGGTTGTCTACCAGGAAGCCTTGAAGAAGAAAGGCAGCTCAATCAGGGCGGTCAGATACATCCGGTCTCTGGAATTTATCCAGTTTCTCAAGACGGAAAACGCGGGCCGGCTGGATTTCGAGAAACTTGTCGCCGAAGCGGTCAGGCAGGAAGAAACGGCAGCGGCTACATGATTGCGCAGATTGCATCCGGCAGGCTTTGGGTAACAGATAGTGGTAGATGCAAGACTGGTCAAACGCTATGATGCCGGCACATACAATGTCGTCTTGTTGGCCGACGTTAAATACCGCGGTGCCATTTAGTGTTCACATCTGCTGGTCGCCTCCGAAAAGGGTAATACGGAACCCTCGTATGTGATAGCTCAAATCTCCTAATTAGTGAGCATTATCGGCGATAGTTATAGGGGTCGATTCAAGTGACATGAATGTTATCTAATCGAGGTTAGTTATGATTAAAGACGGTAAATGTCCATTCTGCAATAACACTCTTGGCAAGAAAATAGATCGACATATTAAAAAAGCTCACCCTGACATACCGGAGCTTTCTGGAATTAGCTCGGCGTTCAGACTGACTGGAGATATTGACACCTTAAAGGAAAAAGGTGTCTGCGGATGGTGTAATACTGACTCTGAGGTTGTCTACGCGCAAGTAGCTTGTGGGTTTTTGGCGCTATGTAATAGGTGTTTGGGAATGTCAATTCTTAAGTCTATGAGTTCAACACATATACAATCATCGCGACCGGAAAGTAAATGGGAAAGTCAAGATGTACTTGATCATCGAATGCCGGGGTCACCTGGCACTGGAAAAAGACGCTAATTTGAGGCCATTGGTACTTACTAACTCATGGAAGTAAATCATGGCAGTTACATACGGTGACGCGATTCATGCCAACAGGTAGTCAGTTGGAACCGTGGCATCAGAAGTGACGGCTGGCGCTTCAGTCAATCCCACGCCTTATCAGGGTATTGGTAATAATTCCCAGTAAAACACGGAAGTAATCTGACTCGCCAAACATTCAAGCAACAGATTAGCAACAAGGAATGACAATGGATCGCACTGAGCGTTTTTACAAGATCGACCAGATGCTGAACGACCGCAAGGTTGTTCCGGTGAATGATTTTCTGGAAGCGCTGGGCATCTCTCTCGCCACCTTCAAGCGCGACCTGGAATACATGCGCGACCGGCTCAATGCCCCGGTCGAGTGGGATCGGGATGCCGGCGGCTATCGCTTCATCCAGTCGGACAAGGGTTCACCCGCTTACGCCCTGCCGGGATTGTGGTTCAACGCAAGCGAGGTTCATGCATTGCTGTCCATGCAGCACATGCTTTCCAATCTGGATGGTGGGATGCTGTCCGGACACATCAAGCCGCTGCAGGCGCGGCTCAAGGCACTGCTCGGCAGCGCCGACCATTCGGCGGAAGAGGTCGAGAAACGGCTGCGCATCGCGCAGGCAACCAAGCGCACCGTATCGTCAAAATACTTCGAGATGATCGCCACCGCCACGCTCAGCCGCCGCCAGATCAAACTGCGCCATTACAGCCGCCAGACCGGTGAAAAAAGCGAACGCATCGTTTCCCCGCAACTGCTGACGTATTACCGTGACAACTGGTATCTGGACGCATGGTGCCACTTGCGCAATGACATCCGCCGCTTCGCCATTGACGCCATTCAATATATCGAGCTGACTGACGACAAAGCCAGGGAAGTCTCGCAAGCAAAGCTGAAAGAATCACTGGAAAGCGGCTACGGGATTTTCTCGGGCAGCAAGGTGAAATGGGCAAAGCTCAGATTCTCACCGGAGCGCGCCAGATGGGTTGCCGTCGAACAATGGCACCCGCAGCAAAAAGGCAAAATTGAGCCGGACGGAAGTTACCTGCTGGAAATCCCCTACACCGATGATCGCGAATTGCTGATGGATATTCTCAAGCATGGCGCAGATGTCGAAGTGGTTGTGCCGGATACACTGCGCCAGCGTGCCCGCGATGAGATCACCAGAATGACCGCCCGATACAACCTGTGAATCGACTCTGCGCCAGCTCGTGGAAGAGAAGATTGTTGGCGTTCCCACACATCAAATATATCGAACGACAAAACAGGGCTTTTGCGGAGTTTGGTTAAGGGATAGAATACACACGAGGAGGTGTATATGCGAACTAATATTGTGATTGATGACCAACTGGTAGCGGACGCCATGAAGTTGTCCGGCGTCAAGACCAAACGTGAAGTGGTGGAGTTGGCTTTGCGTCGGCTGGTGACTTCGGCCAAACAAAAGGACATTCTCGACTTGGTGGGGCAGGACATGATCGCGCCGGACTACGACGTGCGTGCCGTGCGTTCGCGCATGGGTGCTCGCCGTGATCCTGGTTGACAGCTCGGTCTGGATAGATTTGCTACGCGACGTGCAAACACCGCAAACGCTCGCGCTGCGCGAGTTGCTGCCCCGGCGTGAGGCCGCGCTGACGGCGGTGATTTATCAGGAAATTCTGCAAGGCGCAGCCACGCCAGAACGCTTTACCAAGCTCAAACGCTATTTCCGTACGCTACCCTTCCTCAATCCCGCCCATCCGATCGAGACATGGGAGGCAGCAGCGGAACTTTACATGCGCTGCCGCCAGCGGGGCTACACTCCGCGCAGCCCGCACGATTGTCTAGTGGCGCGTATTGCGATTGAACACAGGATACCTCTGCTTCACGATGACCGTGATTTTGAAGCGATAGCGGAAGCGGAACCGCGCCTCAAATTATTTGTGCTCGCTTGATCCTGAATGACCAGCCCGTGAATTGAACATGAGCCAGCTCATCTGGTGAGCCAGTGGCTCGGTAGAATGAACTCCATCGTAACCAGTCTGAAGGAGCTCATGATGAATATTGAAATGACAAGCCATGCCGCAGTTCGCAAACAGCAGCGTGGTATTTCAGCCGATGTATTGGAATGTCTTCTTCAGTTTGGGAAAGTAAGCCATGACAATCGCGGTGGCGAAGTGATCTACTTTGATAAACGAGCAAAACAAAGATGCCGCACTGCAATTGGAAGTGACAAATTTCGCAGGCTCGACGGCCATCTTGATGTCTATGCCGTTCGTGGATTGGACGGTGCGCTTCTCACTGTTGGGCATCGGTCAAAAAAACTGCCGAGATCATAATGACTACTACACATATAACCACCGCAGTTTTCCTTGCTGCTCTTCAGGGCCGCAACAATAATTTCAACGCTGAAATATGGGGGTGCAAAATGCCGCATCGTATGATTCAAATGTTCAGCGATTTTGTGCTGGTTTGCTTGTGTGTGTTTTTATCATGCGGACATGCATCAGCCGATCCCTTATCCGATGCAGATAGGGCTGTTACTCTGCGCCAATACACAAAAGCCGTATCCATATACACGCCACTCGCGGAGCAGGGTCATGCAGAAGCTCAGTATCAGCTTGGTCAGCTATATCACCATGGAAATGGAGTGCCTCAAGACAACGTATTGGCAATCAAGTGGTATCAACTCGCTGCTGAACACGGCAATATTTCAGCTCAGAATGATTTGGGGCATCTTTACGCAGATGGGAAACTTGCACAGAAAGACCTCAAAGCAGCATTCACATGGTTGGAAAAAGCTGCGTTAGCAGAACAGCCAAATGCTCAGACAAGCATTGGCTGGGCATACATGAGCAACTATCTTGAACTTGCACCCGACTATAAGTTGGCAATGGAATGGAATCTGAAAGCTGCTAACCAGGGGTTTGGCGAGGGTTCCTCAAATGTTGGAATGCTTTACGAAAAGGGGTGGGGGGTGCCGGTCAATTTCACTGAAGCTATCAAGTGGTACAGAAAGGCAATCGATCAAGGCATTCGCAGTGCACAAACAGTATTTCGTCTGGCAGAGCTTTATGAAACGGGACATGGGGTCGAAAAAGACTTGCAACCTCGCGGCAAAGTTGTACCAAGCAACTGTTGATAGCGGTGATGTGGAATATGCGAATGAAGCACAAGCGCGGCTGCTATTTATTCAAGGTCAGCAAGAATTGAAGAGTATGGAGGATATTAGATATCCGCAAGAGGTTACTCCGCCGGAAGACAGGCCATCCCTCGTGAAATATGATGCGACGCTGGCCGTTTGTGCTCATTAGGCACTTCTGACCGTATTTCATTTTGTGGTTGCCCACGATACCTACGGTTTATAGTCTGCAAAACAAAACGAAAAGGCATCTGAATCAGGTATGTAATAATTTCAGGCGGTGGGGCGGTGACAATCCATTATCGATTTTGAGGTTAACCTCCATGTGCGAACTTGTAGGTTAGAGTGTGAGGGATCATGAAGCCTGGAGATAAAGTTCGACTCAAAGCCAACCCGGGTCGTATTGGGATACTTGGTAATGAAACTGATGGCCCGGAATCACGCCGCCGTGTGTTGGTGAATTTTCTGGATGGCAACGAGCAATTCGTGCTTGAAGCATCCTTGGAAAAAGTCGAGAAAGAAACGCCAGGGCCTTACGCAATGATTGCCAGAGGCCGCTACGGGCGGGTTGATGACCTACGTGGTGCGGTGACCTATTACCGTCTGAGCGGCAAGCTGGCCAACCTTATTTACAGTCTCAATACTACCAACACCCAGTTTTTCGCTTATCAGTTCAAGCCTGTATTGCACTTTCTGGACTCGCCTTGCCGGGGTATTTTGATCGCCGATGAGGTCGGGCTAGGCAAGACCATTGAAGCTGGCCTTATCTGGACAGAACTACGTGCACGCATGGATGCTCGCCGTTTGCTGGTGGTCTGTCCGGCTATGTTGCGTGAAAAATGGCAAATGGAACTCTCAGACCGTTTTGGTGTGCAAGCTGAAATTGTCGATGCTGCAGATTTGCTCAAAAAGCTGCAAACGGTACGTGAACGGCCCCAAGACGGATTTGCCTTAATTGCGAGTATGCAAGGGCTGAGGCCACCGCGTGGATGGGATGATAAAAAGGAACCTAGCAAGTCAGAATCAGCCAAATTGGCTCGATTCCTAGACGAAGCGGAGTTGGACGACCCGTTGCTTGATCTGGTGGTGATCGACGAGGCGCATTATCTGCGGAATCGTGAAACACAAACTCACCGACTCGGGGCGTTATTGCGACATGTAGCTCAGAACATGGTGTTGCTGTCTGCAACACCGATTCAATTGCGCAGTAGCGACCTGTTCAATCTGCTCAATCTGCTTGATGAGGATGCATTTCCTTACGAGTATTCGTTTGCGCAAACGCTGGAGGCGAATGCGCCGATCGTGCATTTGCGTGATCGGTTACTCGCATCTTCGATGACGCAGGACGATTTTCTGGATGCACTCCGCGAGTCTCTTGATACACGAATATTTTCTGACAACGCCCAGATCGAATACCTGATTGACAATCCGCCGAGTGATGAAGTGCTGGACTCTCCTCGTGGTCGCTCCGAGATTGCGGAAAGATTGGATCGGATCAATCCTCTAGCGAAGGTGGTAACCCGCACCCGGAAGCGAGATGTTCAAGAAATGCGCGTGGTGCGAGAGCCAATAGCCATAAAGGCTAAGATGAATCCTATAGAGGAAGCGTTCTACCTCGCCGTAACGGATAAGGTCAGGGCATTCTGCGAGGACTTGGAGATTTCCACGGGCTTCATGCTGACGATTCCTCAACGGCAGATGTCAAGCTGCATGGCGGCGGCATGCCTGGGCTGGGCAGAGAAGATGGGCAAAGGAGCTGATGAGGAACTGGATGAAACTGTGTTTGAGGCGTTTGGCGATACAGATGCAGTAACGGAAAAACCTCTTAAGCTAGGACCGCTGCTAGTGGAGTTAGTAAAAGTGGCCCGGTCGGTTGGCGATTACAAGGCGTTGCGTCAGTCGGATTCTAAATACGCTGAATTGCTAAAATATCTGCGCAGTTACTGGCGTAGCAATCCACGGCGTAAGGTGGTGCTATTTTCGTTTTACAGGCACACACTCAACTATTTAAGTGAAAGACTTATAGAGGATGGAATCAAATCTGTGCTGGTCTATGGCGGCATGGACAAGCATGCTGCACTTCAGAAGTTTGCCAACCTAGACGGGCCGGATATCCTGCTTTCGTCTGAGGTTGCATCAGAAGGCGTCGACCTTCAGTTTTCCAGTCTGCTGATTAACTACGATCTACCTTGGAACCCAATGCGAATCGAGCAGCGCATTGGCCGTATTGATCGTATTGGGCAGGAAGCAAAAAAGATACTCATCTGGAATTTCATGTATGCCGACACGATTGATGACCGCGTTTATGTGCGTCTGCTTGAGCGCCTGAATATATTCGAACGTGCTCTCGGGAGCATCGAAGCCATACTGGAGAAGAGATCCGAGAGTTGGGCTACAAGCTATTGACGACTCACTCACTTACTCCGGAGCAGGAGGAGGAACAAATCAATCTGGCACGGGTAGCAATTGAGACGACGAACAGGAACCAGGATGATCTTGAAAATCAGGCGACCCAGCTCATCGCTCACGGAGATTACATCCAAAATAAGGTCAAGGCAGCCCGCGAGCTTGGCCGCTACATATGCGGCGAGGATTTATTTGCATATGTTCGAGATTTTTTGGATAAGGAATATGAGGGCACGCGGCTTCTCGCTTCGGGCAAGAACCCGAATGAAATATCGCTGGAACTATCTACCAATGCACGCGTACATTTTGAACAATTTCTTACGAATCACCGTTTGCAGGGGCGAACTAAAATTTTAGCTATTCAGCCACCGCGCTTACTATTCGAAAATCAACTTGGAAGTCACAAGCATGGCGTGGAAAGAGTGACGCAGGATCATCCTCTAGTACGTTTTGTTGGTGAACAGCTACGTACCTCCGGAAAAGGCGTTAGCTATTTCCCTGTCAGTGCTATCGAATTACATGCTCACAGCACAGGCAATGCTCCGGCGGGGATATACGCGTATGCAGTATCACGATGGACGCTCTCTGGCTCACGCGATTTGGAGCGGCTTGAATATATCGTATGCGGCCTTGAAAATGCCACTCGACTAAGGGGCGAGGATGCTGAACGATTGATTAACATCGCCGCGATGGAAGGAAAAGACTGGCTGGGCGCGTCTAATGTTGTGGACCACAGCATTGCCGCTGAGATTTTTTCGCGGTGTCAAAATGAGCTGGAAGATGACTTCAATGTGTTCACGGAACCCTACCGGCGCGAAGACCTTGACCGGATCAACTTGATGGTGAATATGCTCGAACGCCACCTACAGACACAACGAGAACGAATTGAAGAACGCATCAATTGGTATCGGGAGTTTGGAAATGAGAAGCATCTCAAGATGATTCCTGCCGAAGAAGGGCGGCTGAAAAAGCAGGAAACACGCATCAATGAGAAGATCAAGATATTGCGGATAAAAGAAAAATTGCAGGCATCAGGCAGCTTTGTGTCTGGTGGTGTCATTCGGATTGTATAGGGTCACTTTAAAGGGGCGCAATGGCAAAATTGATGAAGGATGCGTTAAAGGGCGCATATGCCAAACAAGGTTTAGAGCTGCCCGTGAGCGAGAATACGTCAGGGCAATGCCCCCAAACTGGAGCAGTGAATCATCAGCGCAAATCACAGCCAGCAAAACAACTGCCAACGGTGAACTATAAGTGCATATTGCAGTAAAAGAACTGAGGCTTAATGCACGAACTTTGAGCCAGTCTGCAAAAAAATCAGCAAGCAAATCCAAGGTTCATAAAACGATAAAAAAATCGCAACCTGTTCTGCCAGGCAATATGAAAATGGCAATACTTGGGACACCATTGGTACCATGGACATTGACCATCACACCAAATGCAAAGTCGCATCCGTTTTTATCAAATAAGTTGCATGAATATCAGATAATTGCTCCTAAGAATAGTGGTATCGCCGAGCAATTCAGCATAAATGTTGGTGATGTAGATGTCAGGGAGATGGTAATTGGTCTTGACTTCGGAACATCAAGCGTCAAGGTGGTTGTGGGAAGAACCGATCAGCGGGTGAAGCTTTCGCAGTACGGTTCTCAAACATCGATGGTATTGATAGCTATCTCTTGCCCAGCCGACTTTGGCAGACTGATAATCAATTCTCATTGCTTGGCGGCGACAATGATTTACTGTGATCTTAAACTGTCACTCCTTTCGCATGACGATAATCCAGAGCACATTGAGAGAGCCACTGCTTTTCTTGCACTCGTGGTTCGCTATGTTCGCGGTTGGTTATTCTCTGAGCATGCAGAGATATATAGCAACACGAAAATGGTTTGGACGCTTGTTTTGGGTATACCTGCGGCTAACTACGCGGCAGATATGGAGAATCAAGCGCTCGTTGATAAATTTCGCTTGATCGCCAAGGCCGCTTGGTTGGCTGCTGGCAATGATAAGGAAGAGATGCTCATCGGTTTAATTACGCAGGCAGTGTCACGGGCAAAAGAATTACTCGCTGGGGATGCATTGAAAAGCGAACCAAAAAATGTTGAAGTCGACGTGTTTCCTGAGTTATCGGCACAGATATATGGTTTTTGTGTTTCCCAAGGTTTTGATGAAAAAGCTGAGAATATTTTTATGACAGTTGATGTGGGTGCAGGAACTGTTGACTCATCTGTGTTTCAAGTAAAGAAAGCCAAGGGTGGAAAGTTGGGACTTCAAGTTCTTCACTAACCAGGTTCAGCAGAACGGTGCTATGAACCTTCACCGCACTCGGGTGAAGTGGTGGTCGGATGCTTTGTCCGGTCAAACTGATCCTGCTTCGCAACTGTTTAAGGAACTCAACGATAATAAGTCGCATACCGATCATCATGGGATGATTCCTGATTCTATGGATGACTATCTGACTGGTGTTAGCTTAAAATTTCGTGATGCCAATAATCATCCTGATAAAGAGTTTTTTAAGAAACGCGTTGCACAGCAAGTACGAGGTGATACGCTCTATCGGGTATGGAAATTGAAATATTTGAATCAGCAGCAGCTAACGGGAATACCAATGTTTCTGTGTGGAGGAGGTATCAGAACGCCTTATTACCAGAAACTTGAACAAGAGTTAGCGAACTTTCCTGGTACGAATTGGCTCAAGGCAATAAAGCGTGCTCTTGTAAAACCAACCAAGCTTCGTGCTGATGGACTTGGTGATGCTGATTATGATCGCCTTTCAGTAGCGTTTGGGCTTAGCTTTTTGGAAGTGGGTAAAATTGATAGGGCACTGCCGATGCCAAAAATATTGAGCAATATTTCCGCACCGGATTTCACCGATAACTTTCCTAGCAAAGATGTGTGCTAATTACTGTGCGGAAAATAACCTTTGAAAAAAGAGCCGTTGCTTTCATTGATGTGAGAGGTGGCTCCGGTTGGTTGGACAGTGTAGCCCATTCCTTAAGTGGGCGCCTGGCGGATTGCTGACTACGCGGCGGTCTGCCGTGTTGTCAGATTATCATAATAGACCTGATCGGGTGTTTTGCCGTCAAGCGAGGAATGTGGGCGCCTGATTGTAAAACTGGAAATAGCGGTGCAAGCCTTGTCTTGCAGCGCTGACGCAGTCGTAGGCGTGCAAGTAGACCTCCTCGTACTTGACGCTTCGCCACAGCCGCTCGACGAACACGTTGTCGCGCCAGCAGCCCTTGCCGTCCATGCTGATCTGGATGCCGTTGTCTGTCAGCAGCGCCGGTGAACTCCGCGCTGGTGAACTGGCTGCCCTGGTCGGTGTTGAAGATCTCCGGCTTGCCGTAGCGGGCCATCGCCTCCTCGCACCGCCTCGACGCAGAAGTCGGCTCCAGCGTGTTCGACAGCCGCCACGCCAGCACCCGGCGGCTGTGCCAGTCCATGACCGCCACCAGGTAGACGAAGCCGCGCGCCATCGGGATGTAGGTGATGTCCATCGCCCAGACCTGGTTGGGCCGGTCGATCGCCAGGTTGCGCAGCAGATACGGGATAGACCGGTGCGCCGGGTGCCGCTTGCTGGTGCTCGGCTTGCGGTACAGCGCCTCGATGCCCATGCGCCGCATCAGCGTGGCGACGTGCCGCCGGCCGACCTGGATGCCCTCCCGGCTGCAGCAGATCGCGCAGCATCCGCGCTGCCGGCGAACGGGTGCTCCAGGTGCAGCTCGTCGATCCGGCGCATCAGCGCCAGATCGGCTCGGCGATGACCGGCTCGGGCAGGTAGTACACCGTCGACCGCGGCTGATGCCCAGCAGCTGCGCATTGCCGCGTGACCGGCAGTGCGTGGTCCGGTCGATCATCGCTTTGCGCTCAGCAATCCCGCCTTGGTGAGCGCGCCTTCTAAAAAATCATTCTCCAGCGCCAGCTGCCCGATCTTGGCGTGCAGCGCCTTGACATCCGGGTCGGCCGCTTGGCTCTCGGCCCGCCGCCAAACACCTGCGGCTGCCGTTCCAGCAACTGCGCTTCCATTCGGTGATCTGGTTGGGGTGCACTCGAACTGCTGCGGCCAACTCCGCCAGCGTCTTGTCGCCCTTGATCGCCGCCAACGCCACCTTGGCCTTGAATGCCGGGTGAGTGATTCCGTCTCGTCCTTTTCATGCTCTTGCTCCTCTCGTTGCCGACCTCATGCGGCCTGGGTGGAGCAAGGCTACCACTTATCACACTGTCCGAATTTCCGGGGCCCGCTCTGTGCTTGGATTTAAGTCAGCAGTCGACCATGCCACCCAAAGCTCAAAAAAATTAGCAGAGCTGGAAGAATTAATTGAGATTTTAAGTGGAGCTGTTCCTTCCCTTGATGGCTCTATAGACGCAAGTGTCCCTACAGAACTCATTCCAAAGCACATTTACATTTTTGACAGTATTATTTTGAGCGCTCCATTAACATCAGGAAAGATGACGAGTTATAACGGTCTATCTGCAATAGTGATGAGGGTCATTCAGCTAACGCATATCTTGCTAAATAAGGGCTATTTGATCCGTGGAGGAATATCTGTGGGAGATGTATGGCATACGGAATCAAATATAGTAGGTGCTGCTTACCAAGAAGCTTACTCGATTGAAAGCCAGGCTATTGTTCCATGTGTGAAGCTATCTTCTGCTGCAATGGATTACTGGAATAAAACGGAAGGTAGTGGCAATAAAATGTGTCTAGATTATAAAAACTGCTTTATGGTGAACGGATTGCATGATTGGTACATCCCAGACAAGTCGCACGGTGCGGCAGAGCGTACTTTTGAAGGCTATGCTCGTATAGTGGATCAAAATATAGAAGGGCAACACCCTGAATGTGTCAGGTATAAGTGGTGGTGGTTCAAGCAGTATCTTGACAGCGAAGTCCAACGCAACGCATTTATTTTGCATAACTAATACGGCGCTGCATACGGACAAAATTTCCGCTACGCTCCAACTTTACCGGTGAAAGCAAGGTTAAAGGGGCCGAGGTCGAATTTAAAATCAAGAATCGGAACCCAGTCTGTGTAGGGCGCAATCGTTATTGCGCCGAATGAATGGCACCCGGTGCAATGCGCTTCGCTGATTGATACCCTACGGCGAGTTGCACTTGATTCCGAGGAATATAAAAATAGTCTCATACCACAGGAGAAAAGTTATGTCGGCATATAACGAGACACCGGACAAACGCATACGTGCAGATTTTGCTTTGCGGATCGGCAAGTTGTTTTCTGGTTATGAAAAGAAGCTGTCATCTCTGGAAGCCGAAGAGCAATTTGATGCAACCCTGACTCTGGTTTTATTGCAGTCGCTTTTAACCACATGTTCCGAGTTGATGAATAAAAAACCATACGACGATTATTTTGACCGGCAACTTGTGCAAGTTCCTGCGTTATGGGGGCTGAGATCAGACATGGTCGTTCGGAATACTTTCCCAGAAAAGCTGACTCATAAACTGGTAATTGATCGTGTGAGGAACGCACTTAGCCACCCAACCTATGGTGATGTAGAACATTGATACCCGCGTTTCCGGATTCAAAAATATCAATGATTCCGATGGAAATATTTGGGGGTTTTCCTTCGTCAATTCGCCTGACATCAAGCATGAGGGCAGTGTGGAGTCATTTGGTGAAAGTGAAGCAGGGCGAAAATTCGAAGAGCGTCGAAAGGGAATCACAAAAGCTTCAGGCGAGCAGGTGCTTGAACTGTCAAAGAAAGAAAATGGCAAATTCGTAATTTGTTGTTGTGGCGAACCATACGTCCGGATATTTCAAATGGCAGTTCCGATGACGGCATTAAAATCTCTATTACTTGGACTCGTAACTATTTGGCGCAGCCAACTCAGAATGGCTGGGATGGTAAATCAATAACTCAACTCGTTGCGTAACATCAAATGCATAAATATCTCCCTGCCGGTCTTTCGAAACGCCTAGCTCTTGAACAAGCTTTTGGCAAGAAGCGGCTTAGGGGTAATCGACAATGGTTCGTTCGATTTCAGAAACTTGAGACCGAGGACAACCGGCGTTTTCTTAATGAACTGCTTCGCCACCTTGGAATTGGTGCGCTTGATGGCAGCCATCTTTCCCTGCCTTCAGTGACGATAGATCAGGTTCGCTGGATTGATGCTTGGCAAACACTTTCTGGAGGTGCTGAGGGCAGTTCCAAGCGGTGTGCAGAACATTCAATTTGCAAATGATGGATTCTTATCTGGCCGGGATCGCACGTTGGTTGAGTGGCCTCGGGTATCCGACCAGTAATAGTTGCGATGGCCACGGCAGGCGTTTGCCACAACTAAATCTGGTTGATTATTCACAAGCCGGGTTGGTGTCAGAAATTATTGAACGTTGTTCTTCTAACAAAATTGTATATGCGTACCCGTTCCTTTGCCCAAAGGTATGGCAGTCGCGTGATGCGTTCTACAGCCAATTGCTCGATCTGGCCCGAGACGTCTATATTCCGAGATTATTCGGACAAATTCTCTCCAGCTTCTTAAGCAAATTTGATCGACTGCTTTGAAAATTGTTGAATGAAGTAACCTGACGATCAGAATTCTTCCCTTCACGGACAAGTTTGAACGACAGCTTGTTGTTTTCGTGAATGATGGCAACGAACGAGAGTACGCAGTCCCGTTTCGAGAAGCTGCCGTTCGGAATGATTCTCGCACTGATGACTGGTGACAGGTACATACCGGTCATTCGGGCATATGGATGCCACCGTCAGCATTGGCCGAGAAGGAGACGCTACGCCAATGATTTCTTTCTTGGGATGAGTATTGAGAGGCGAATGGCGGCAGCATGTTGCGCCAAACATTGGAATGGCATGGTTTTTCTGTAACAAATAGCCGCGCACAGCGTGGAGCCGCAGGCTGCATTGGTTGGCACCTTCATTAATTCGCGCCATCCCGCATCTTCAGACTCGCACTTAAAGGATGCAGATAAAGCAATGCATCCGGCTCCGTAGCAAATACAACATCGCATTTTCCTTGTATTAATAAGTATGATATTCTGCCCAAAACAATGGGTGAGACAGTTTGTCGCGCGACAATATGCCACATTCCCAACCATCTGCATTGCCCTGATAATCGCCGCGCATTTTTTACCAGGGAGAAGAGCAATGCAGTTCAAGCGTATAACCATCTGTGTCGCGCTGGCGTTTGCGCCCGGCGCGTTTGCGGCAGAAGCAACCGAGACAACCTTGTCTGATGTCAAAGTGATCGGCAAAAAAATCCAGCCCTTGCCGGCCTTGAGCGATTCGGCTCTTGGTGGAACCAGCATTACCCGGCAACGCGCATCCACCAGCGACACCGCAAAACTGCTCGATGGGCAGCCGGGCGTCAGCCTCTACGGCGCCGGCGGCGTTTCCAGCCTGCCGGTGATCCATGGCCTGGCGGACGACCGCCTGCGCATCAAGGTCGACGGCATGGACCTGATTTCCGCCTGCGGCAACCACATGAACCCGCCGCTTTCCTACATCGACCCGACCAACGTCGGCAGCATCAAGGTGTTTGCCGGCATCACGCCGGTGAGCGTGGGCGGCGACAGCATCGGCGGCACCATCCTGGTGAATTCGCCGGCACCGGAATTTGCCGCTGCCGGGCAGGGCACGCTGCTCAAGGGCGAGGCCGGCGCTTTTTATCGCAGCAACGGCAATGCGCAAGGCGGCAATCTTTCGGCCACGATCGCGAGCGAAAAATTGAGCATGACGTATAGCGGATCGACCGCGGAATCCGGCAACTACAAGGCGGCGGAGGACTTCAAGGCGGCGGCGGCTTACCGGCGGCACAACGGGCATACCACTGGCTGCTGGCGACGAGGTCGGGTCGTCCATGTATAAGATCGACGAATCAGTCCCTCGGCTTTGCGCTGCGCCATGAGAACCATCTGGTCGAGCTGAAGCTGGGCTTGCAGGATATTCCCTATCAGGGCTTCCCGAACCAGCGCATGGACATGACCGGCAACGACAGCAAGCAGGTCAATCTGCGCTACAACGGCCAATATCGACTGGGGCGCCCTGGAAGCGCGCGCCTATAACGAACATACGCGGCACAAGATGAATTTCCTCGAGGACAAGCGCTATTGCTGGTACGAATACTGCAACGGCCAAACTGCGATAGCCCGCTGCGCCGCGGCATGCCGATGGACACGGAAGGCAAAAACACCGGCGCGCTGGTCAAGGCGGATATCGTGCTTTCGGAGCGCGACATGCTCAGGGTGGGCGGCGAATATCAGCGTTATCGCTTGAATGACTGGTGGGATCCGTCCGGCATGGCGGCATGTGGCCCGAATACGTTCTGGAACATCAACAACGGCGAGCGCGACCGCCTCGACTGTCTTCGGCGAATGGGAAGCGCGCTGGAATCCGCAATGGCTCAGCCAGTTCGGGGTGCGCAGCGAAACGGTAGAAATGAATACGGGCACGGTGCAGGGCTATAACAGCCGCGCTACCAACCAGTACGTGCTCGATGCGACCGCCTTCAATGCCACGCGACCGCAGCGCACCGACCACAACTGGGATCTGACCGCGCTGGCCCGCTATACGCCGGATAGCACGCAAGCACTTCGAGTTCGGCTATGCCCGGAAAACCCGCTCGCCCAACCTCTATGAGCGCTATACCTGGTCAACCGGCGGCATGGCGATGAGCATGAACAACATGGTCGGCGACGGCAACGGCTATGTCGGCAATCTCGACCTGAAGCCGGAAGTGGCCCATACCCTCAGCGCCACCGCCGACTGGCATGATGCCGCGCAGGAACACTGGGGGTTGAAAGTCACGCCTTACTACACCTACGTTCAGGATTACATCGATGCGCGGCGCTGCA
The DNA here is from genome assembly GCA_963828205.1 of uncultured beta proteobacterium. GTDB lineage: Bacteria > Pseudomonadota > Gammaproteobacteria > Burkholderiales > Gallionellaceae > Gallionella. The sequence goes on along the minus strand of CAWHDU010000002.1, from coordinate 251,171 downwards.
CTTGCCAAATACGGCTCTGCACGCGACCAACCCGACTGCAACGACAGGTTTGTCTATCTCGAGTTCGTCAATCAATCCGCCCGCCTCTACGGCATGGATGTTTCCGGCCATTTCCCGCTGGCGAAAACCGGCGATTACGGCAGCTTCACGGCGACGGGCATGCTGAATTACGTCGACGGCAAGAACCGGACGACGGGCGACAATCTCTACAACATCATGCCGCTGAACGCGAAACTGGCAGTGGTGCAACGCTGGGGCAGCTGGACCAACACCGCCGAAGTGCAGCTGGTGGATGCCAAGGACAACGTATCGCAAGTTCGCAACGAGCTGAAAACCGGCGGCTACGGCCTGCTCAACCTGCGCAGCAGCTATGAATGGAAACAGGTCCGATTCGATGCCGGCGTGGAGAACGTGCTGGACAAGTTCTATGCCCATCCCTTGAGTGGCGCGTATATCGGCCAGGGGTCGACCATGTCGCTGAATGGCGCCAATGCGCCGTACGGCGTGCCGGTTCCCGGCATGGGGCGCTCGGTTTATGCCGGTGCCACCCTGAAGTTCTAAGCAGTAGCGCAAGCATTCCCCCGTCTGCCGGGTAAACCACTCCGGCAGGCAGCCGATCGCCCCCCATGTTTCCCATGCGGGGCAATTTGCTGTCGAAGTGCGGCAATTTGTCGCATTCCAAGGCTACCTTTTCATCTGTAGCATCTGCCCGTTTTGCAAAATCCATAAGAACCAACTATTGAAAAGCAAGGAGAGGCAGGGATGAAAAAGCAGTCGTTGAAAAGAGGAACATTATTTGCGCTGGGTTGCGTTTATGTGAGCGCCATGCATGCAGCAATTGCGGCGGATGGCCGTGATGCCGAAACGCTGGGCGATGTGGTGGTGAGCGCCACCAAGACCGAGCAATCCTCTTCCGATGCGCCCGCGTCGGTCAGCGTGGTGTCGGCCAAGAACATCGACAACATGAATATTCACTCGCCGGACGAGGCGCTCAAGTTCACGCCGGGCGCGTACACCACCAGGCCAGCGGGGCACGAGCCCAGCGTCATGGGAACCAACGTGGTGTTGAGGGGCATCCCGGATTATTCGAGGACGCTGGTGCTGGTCGACGGGCAGACGCTCAACGATCCCTACATCGGGGCGGTTACCTGGGAATCCGTGCCGGCGGAAACGATCAAGCGCATCGAGGTCGTTCCGGGGCCGTTTTCCTCGCTGTACGGCGGCAGCGCCATGGCGGGCGTAATCAACATCATCACCAAGGTGCCAACCAGGCGCGAATTTTCCCTGAAGGGCGGGTATGGGACGGACAGCTTCAAGAGCGGCACTTTCGTCTACCAGGATCGCCCGCTGGAATGGATGGGAGTCACCTTTGATTACGGGTACAAGCGCAGCGATGGGTTCGTGAAGGATGAAGTGCTGATAGCTCCGAGCGGCGCGGGAGGAGCATTGGTGAACGGCGCGCAAAAGACGACCGACGCTTCCGGCAACTTGCGTTATCTGATAGGCGATAAAGGACCGATCGGCTGGGATTCGGAAAATATCGGAGCCAAGTTTTATTTCGACTTGCCCGCAAATTCGAAGCTTTCCGTCGGTGCTTCGCAATTCAAATACGGCAGCTTTGACCGCAACCACTACAATTTTTATTTGCGCGACCTGGCGGGCAACCCCGTCGCTCCCGGCAACTATACGGTGAACGGCACGGGCGCAAAGCTTGCGGCTACCGAGAAGAACCTGCTCACCGGGCCCGATAGCGATATCAAGACACAGAACCGCTACACGCTGGAGTTCGAAAAACAACTGGCGCAGGCCACGCTGAAGGCAACGCTCGGCCATACCGACATCCCCCTGTACAACAATTACATCGTGCTGGGAAATGCCGACACCCTGGCAGGAGGGGGAGCTGCAACCCGCATGTTGCGCCCGAGCAAGGAAACCTCCGGCTCCCTCCAGTTGAGCATGCCGGTCGCGGACAACAATTTCCTGGTTGCCGGTGTTTCGTCCGGCAAAAGAGACATTTACACGGTGACTTACAATATTGCCGATTGGCGGAACAAGGACGCGGTCGGGCCGATTGCGAATCAGACGAGCGGCACGGACACCTCTCGTGCGCTGTACGTGCAGGATGAAATCAGGCTGTCCGATAAATTGACCGGCTACCTGGGCGGCCGTTACGACAGCGTGACGGCGGAAGGATACATCGAGGGCTCCGGCGGACTTGCGACAAGGACGACTTATGCGGCTTCGACCCAGACCCATTTCAGCCCCAAGGCTTCCGTGGTTTACCGGCCGCAGGAACAAACCACGCTCCGTGCATCGGTCGGCAACGCCTTCCACGTCCCGCAGTTGCGCGACACCTTCGGCTGGTGGACACCGATGACCGGTTATACCTATACGCCCAACCCGACCCTCAAACCGGAAATTGTCACCTCGTGGGAAATCGGCGTCGAGCACCAGTTAGGGAGCAACACGTTGCTGCGCGCCACCTATTATGAGAGCAGGCTGAAAGACCTGATTTACCGGACGCAGGATGATACCCTGATGACACAGGGCGTCGCCAATGCCGGTGCCGCCGAGGTGAAGGGGATCGAGCTGGAAGCACGCCAGAAATTGACTGGCGTGCTGACCGCTTTTGCGAATGTGACTTACAATGATTCCAAATTCACCAGGAATCCGGCGAAGGTACTGACCGAAGGCAAGCGCATGACGAACACGCCCGACAAAATGGCCAACCTCGGAATACAGGGCGCGATGGGGCCCTGGAGCGGATCGCTGATGGGCAAATACGTCGGCAAGGTTTATGCGAACGATGTCAACCTGGATAAAGTGAACGGGGTATTCGGCTCATATGATCCGTATTTCATTGCGGACGCCAAACTATCCTACAGGGTGAAAGATTCGGTGGCGTTCTCCCTGTCCGTCAGCAACTTGGGCGACCGCCGCTATTATCAGTCTACCCTGGCGCAAGGCAGGGCTTATTTCGGCGAGGCGGAGTTCAAGTTCTAAGAAGCTGTCTTAAAAATTGCTGCGGAGGGCGTCTGCGGCGTTGCGCGGTACTAGAAATCCTCATGTACTTTAAGTACATTCCGGTTTCTGCGTTCCGTGCGCCTTGCATCCATCCCTCCTCGCGAATTTTTTAGACAACTTCTAAGCGCTATTACCAAGGTTGCGAGTTTTTCGGAATGCAAAAGCAAATATGAACAATTCAACCATCGCACTGTTCTTTGCCGCAGCGATGACCGCTTGCCCGGCATTGGCGGCCGATCACGCCGGCCACGGCAAACCCGGTGCGGCGGCCTCATCTGTCGCCGCTACGCCGGTGGACAGGGATAAAGCCTGGAATCAGATACTCGCCAAGCCGTCTCTGGCCGTGACTGCGACTTTCGACGAGAACGGGCGTTTGTGGCTGGCCGCCATCCGCGGGCAGCATGTCTACGTCAGCTATTCCGACGATCATGGCGTCACCCAAAGCGCGCCGGTCAAGGTCAACGCGGAGCCGGAAAATATTCTCGGCGATGGCGAGAATCGCCCCAAGATCGTCGCGCGCAAAGGGGTGGTTTACGTGTCCTATACGCAGGGACTGGCGAAGCCCATGTCTGGGGATATCCGCTTCAGCCGTTCCACCGATGGCGGGAAGAGTTTTTCCGCGCCGCTTGCCGTCAACGACAACCGCGAGATCATCAGCCACCGTTTCGACTCCATGGCGGTGAACGGCAAGGGGCATGTTTATATCGCCTGGCTCGACAAGCGCGAACAGAGCGCCGCAGAAAAAAAAGGGGAAAAATACAGCGGTTCGGCTGTCTACTATGCGATGTCGGATGACGGCGGGGCAAGTTTCCGGCGCAACGTCAAAGTTGCCGACCATGTTTGCGAATGCTGCCGCACGGCGATGTCCGTGGACGCCGACGATTATCCTGTGGTCACCTGGCGCCACATCTACGACGCCAATATCCGCGACCATGCGCTGGTCAAGCTGGACGGCAAGATGGCGCCGGTGCGGGTCAGCCACGAGAACTGGAATATCGCGGCGTGCCCGCATCACGGGCCATCCCTTTCCATCACCCCGGATGGCGCCTATCACGTTGCCTGGTTCAGCAACGCGCATGATCGGCAAGGCCTGTTCTATGCTCACTCCGCCGATCATGGCAAAACTTTTTCCGGCCCCATGAATTTCGGCAACCTCGAAGCGCAGCCGGCGCGTCCCTATGTGCTCAGCCTCGGCAGCCGCGTCTATCTGGCCTGGAAGGAATTCGACGGTAAAAACACCGGCATCCTTGGAATGATTTCCAATGACGGCGGAAAATCATGGTCTGCGCCACAAAAATTGGCGGCCACCTCCGACATATCCGACTGGCCGCTGCTGGTCGGCGAAAGCAGCCGGGTTTATCTGTCCTGGAACACCAAAAATGAAGGCTATCGCCTGATCGAAATAAGCGGAGAAAACAAGTGAGGTGGCCCGGCGCTTTGACGGCGCTGTGCTTCGCCATATCGTCTCTTGCTCCGGCACCGGCCTGGGCAGCCCAAGAAATAAAGCCGTTCGTCCAGGACAGTTACCGGAAAATCGTTTCCGCCCGGCAGGGCAAGCCTTTCATCGTCAACTTCTGGTCGTTGACTTGCGGTTACTGTATGGCCGAGCTGGCCATGCTCAATAAATTGTCCAGAAAATATCCAATGATCGATCTGGTGCTGATTTCCACCGATACGCCCGAGGAAGAAAAATCGGTTTCCGCAACGCTGGCGAAATTTCCCCCGGGCAAGGCGGAGGCATGGGTGTTCGCCGACAGTTATACTGAGCGCCTGCGCTTCGAGGTCGACCGGAAGTGGCAGGGTGAATTGCCGCGCACCTATTTTTATGGCGCAAAAAGCGAAATAAAAGCCATCAGCGGCAAGCTTGAACAGGAAGAAGTGGAACAGTGGATCAAAGAGCAATATGGACTCTGATAGTGCCGCGAGACCGTAGGTCTATCTGACGATGCTGGCTATTCCGGGTTCGGTGGTGTTGCCGTTGCGGGACCGTGCGCTGGTCGTAGCCGTCGTCGTGCTGGCGCATGCTGTGCTGCTGTGGTCGTGGGCATCGCTGCCCAGTTTGCCGAAGCCGGTGCATCACGAAATGTCGGTCAGCGTGGCGCTGCCCAGCCCGCCGCAACCTGCTCCGGCAGTGCCGAAACCTGAACCCAGGCCGGAACCGAAACCGGCGGTGAAGCCCAAGCCGGTCGAGCCGCAGCGGGTGCAACCCGCACCGCAAGCCGCGCCGGAGGTGCCCGCGGAAACGCCGACACCCCCCTCGCCGGCAAGCAGCGCGCCTGCCCAGCCGGTGGCCGCGCCGCCCAGCCAACCGGATCGCGATCCGGATTATCAGGCGGCCTACCTGAACAATCCGGCACCGGCTTATCCGATGGTAGCGCGGCGCATGGGCTGGCAGGGCAGGGTGGTGCTGAATGTCGAGGTGCTGGCAAGCGGTTCGCCAGGCCAGATCAAATTGCACCGGAGCAGCGGGCATGACGTGTTGGATAATGCCGCAATACAGGCGGTGCGCAATTGGCGATTCGTCGCGGCACGTCAGGGCGGGCAGGTAGTCACCAAGTGGTTCCTGGTTCCGATTCCATTTATTTTGAAAGAAACCGAATGAATAATTTATTGTCCTCGTCGCCGATCATCAATACCACGCTGGGTTTGTTGATATTGTTTTCCATCATTACCTGGTCGATCATCGCGATCAAGCTGTGGCAGTATTGGCGCGACAGCAAGGATAACCGCGCCTTCAACGAGTCGTTCTGGACGGCCGGCGAGTGGCAGCAGGCAGCGCGCATCAGCGGCGAGATGCCGGGCAATCATGCCTATCTGGCGCAGGCCGGATTTGCCGAATTGCGCGATGCGCAAAAACAGGGCAGCGACATGAAGCATCTCGGTTCGCCGCAGGACGGTCTGGAGCGCACTCTGCGCCAGGCAGTGCAGAACCTGCAACGCAAGCTCGAGGGCGGCTTGGCGATGCTGGCCAGCATCGGTTCGACCGCACCGTTTGTCGGGCTGTTCGGCACGGTATGGGGCATCATGCACGCATTGCAGGACATCAGCAAAACCGGTTCGGCCAGCCTGGATGTGGTGGCCGGGCCGATCGGCGAGGCATTGATCGCCACCGCCATCGGCATCGCCACCGCGCTGCCCGCGGTGCTGGCGTACAACTTCTTCCTGCGGCGGATGCGCTTGTCCGTGGCCGATCTGGAAAATTTTGCGCATGACTTCTTGCGCCTGGCCGCGAAGCACGGCTACAAGGTATAACCAAAAAGGGACATCAGATGGCATTCCAGAATAATTCCAGCCAGGAAATGATGAGCGAGATCAACGTCACGCCGCTGGTGGACGTGATGCTGGTGCTGCTGATCGTGTTCATCGTCACGGCGCCGCTGCTGTCGCAGTCGCTGGAGGTGAAGCTGCCCAAGACGGCTGCGGTGGCGACACGCATGGATACCAAACAAATGACCATCACCATCAATGCGCAAGGGGGCGTCGCATTGGACAGCATCGTGCTGAACGACAAGGAACTGGCGCAGCAGCTTGCCGGCTCTGCGGCAGGCAAAGACAACTTCGAGCTGCATGTCCATGCGGACGAGACCGTCCCCTACGGACGCGTCGCGCAGATCATGGCGATCGCGCAACATGCCGGGGTGAGCAAGCTGTCGTTCATGACGATGGCTGGACAGTAGGCAGAAGCCTCGCAGGCCGGGCTGAAACCCGGCCCGCAGAATGAAAAAAGGCACGCTTGAAGCGTGCCTTTTGTTTGCCGGGAATTATTACTGATTATCGGCTGCTGCCGTTATTGCCGCGCCCGAGCGCATAGCTTGGGCGGTCGCCGCCGCGGCGTGGCGTGTTGTTGCCACCGCCGCGATTCGGGTTGCCGAAGCTGCGCTCCTGGCTGCGCGGTTGTGCCTGGCCGCCAAATCCGGAAGGGCGGCTATTTCCACCGAACCCCTGACCGCCGCCAACACCCGGCGTATGACCCTGGGCGCTGTTGCCGTTTGCCTGGCCGTGCCACTGGCCGTGACCTTCCTTGCGTCCGGCATGGCTATGGCGGCTGTCCGGCGCGCTGTGGTGAAAGCCGCCACCACCGGTGTTGCCGTGTCCGGCAAAACTGCCGGTGCGGCTATTCCCGCCGAATCCGCCACCGCCGCTGCGGCGCGGGCCGCTGTTGCCGCGCGGGCGATCCGAGGAAGGGCCGCCGGTGCGCAGTTTGTACTTGGGCTCCAGGCCCTCGATGGTGTGCATCTTGATGCTTTGCTCGGTGTAGCGTTCGATGCGCTTCAGCAACTGCGCGTCGCGGTTCGAGGCGAACGAGATCGCAATGCCGGACTCGCCGCCGCGGCCGGTGCGCCCGATACGGTGCACGTAGTCTTCGGCGAACTTGGGCAGGTCGAAGTTGATCACATGCGAGATGCCGCGCACGTCGAGGCCGCGCGCCGCCACGTCGGTGGCGACCAGGATGCGCACGTTGCCGTTGCGCATGTTGAGCAGGGTGCGGTTGCGTTCGCGCTGGCTCATGTCGCCGTGCAATGCCGCAACGGAATGGCCTTGCGCGGAAAGCTGGTCGGCGAGGCTGTCGGCATCGCGCTTGGTGGCGGTGAATACCAGTGCCTGATTCATATCCACATCGGTCAGTAAGTGGCTGAGCATCTTGTTCTTGTGCGCCACGTCATCGGCAAACATCATGCGCTGCTCGATGTTCTCGTGCTTGTCCTTGGCAGCAGAAACGGTGATGCGCTTCGGCGACTTGAGCAGGCGCGAGGCCAGATTGCCGACCACGCCGTCGAGCGTCGCGGAGAACAGCAGGGTCTGGCGCGTCTTGGGCGTGGCCTGCGCGATGCGTTCCACATCGTCGACAAAACCCATGTCCAGCATGCGATCCGCTTCGTCCAGAATCAACACTTCCAGGCGCGAGAAATCGATGCGACCGCGCTCCAGATGGTCGATCAAACGCCCCGGCGTGGCGACCAGAATATCCACGTGGCCGGACAGCAAACGGTTCTGTACCGGGTAGGGCATGCCGCCCAGAATGCTGATGATCTTGAAGCGCATGTTCTTGCCGTACTTGGTTGCGGCGTCGCAGACCTGTTGCGCCAGTTCGCGGGTCGGGGTCAGCACCAGCACGCGCGGGCCTTTGCCGGGCAGCGCGGAAGGCGTGGCCAGGCGGTGCAGCACGGGCAGCGTGAATGCGGCGGTCTTGCCTGTGCCTGTTTGTGCAGAGGCCATCAGGTCGTGGCCATCCATGATTTCGGGAATAGCCTGCGCCTGGATGGCGGTAGGTTCGGTGTAGCCGGTATCGGCAATCGCCTTGAGAATGGCGGCGTTTAAATTCAAACTTTCAAATGACATGGTGCTTCCTTATTTTTAGAATCAAAGGGAATCCGTTTCGCCATACCGGATCAAATCCGGCATGGCAAATTTTTTCAGTTCCCTTTAAGTAGGCGCAGGCAGTAAAACTACCTATTAAACAGGCAGACGATTAACCGGCGCATAAAACATCGTTGCTAACCGGAAAACCCAGAATTTCTTGATGAGTTTTTTAGACAGGCGCGATTTGCATACGCGCGAGAGATAGGTCAGATAACGATGAACCAATGCCGCAATGTGCGGCAAGGCGCGCATTATACGTGCGGGGAAAATAAAAGCCAGCGATATTTTTGCGGCGATGTGCGATGGCGAACGTAATTGCGAAGCGCCTGTTGTTATAATCCGCCCGCCTTGTTTTTGGGAGACAGCCTGCTCGTCAAGGCCGGAGTGATTCGGTATTGCTGCAAAACTGGCGAATCGGCGCAACAAAAATGGATCTGCATAAAATCATCAGCCTGGTGCCGGGGATCGTCTACCAATTCCGGCTGCGCCCAGATGGCAGCGCCTGCGTTCCTTACGCGAGCGAAGCCACCCGCGAGATATACCGGCTCGACCCGGAGGAAATCCGCGAGGATGCATCCAGGGTATTTGCACATGTCCATCCGGACGATCTGGAGAGCCATCTGGCTTCCATCCAGACATCGGCGCGGAACTTGACCCCGTGGCAGCATGAATACCGGCTGAGGTTCGACGACGGCACGGTGCGCTGGTTGTTCGGCAATGGGCTGCCGCAGCGCGAGGCGGACGGCTCCACGCTCTGGCATGGTTTCATCACCGACATCACCGGGCGAAAACAGTTGGAGATGGCGCTGCGCCGTAGCGAGGAAATTCTCAATGCCGCACAAAGTGTCGCCCAGATCGGGAGCTGGCTTCTTGACATTCCCGCCAACCGGCTCGAATGGTCGGCAGAAACCTATCGCATATTCGGCATTCCGCAACAGGATGCCATCAAGCTGGAAACTTTTGTCGCGGCCATTCACCCGGACGACCGCGATTTCGTGCTCAATGCGTGGAACGAAGCGATGGCAGGCGCCCCTTACGACCTTGAACATCGTATCGTGGTCGAGGGGCAGGAACGCTGGGTAAGGGAGCGTGCCAGGATTGAACGCGATTCAAAAGGCCGCCGCTTACCGGCATTGGCACTGTGCAAGACATCACCGAGCGCAAACAGGCCGAGGAGCAGATTCGCAATCTGGCTTTCCACGATTCGTTGACGCAACTGCCCAACCGCCGCCTGCTCAATGACCGGCTCGGGACGATCATGGCCGCCAGCAAGCGCAGCGGCCGTTATGGCGCGCTGATGTTTCTCGATCTGGATAACTTCAAGCCGCTCAACGATACGCATGGGCATGACGTGGGCGACCTGCTGTTGATCGAAGCGGCGCGCCGCCTTACCGGCTGTGTGCGCGAGGCGGATACCGTCGCGCGTTTCGGCGGCGATGAGTTTGTGGTGGTGCTCGGCGAACTGGATGCGGATAAAACCGAGTCCGCCGAACAGGCGGGCGTTGTCGCGGAAAAAATCCGCGCCATCCTGGCCGATCCTTATGTGCTGCAATTTCAGCGGGGGAGCACGCAGAAACTGTTGTCGAGCACCATTGCACGTCGAGCATCGGCGTGGTGCTGTTCATCGATCACGAAGCCGGCCCGGAAGACATCATCAAGTGGGCGGATATTGCGATGTACCAGGCGAAAGAGGGCGGGCGCAACCGGGTGCATTTCTACAGCTCATGACCGTGAATTTGTTTCAGGCGGTTTCTTCCTCTGCCCCTCTTGAAAACCCCCAAACGGCCCCCAGATAGCGGAACGTCCTTTATCAACAATCAGGAGAGAACATGACCGAAAACGCAACCATCAACCGCGAAACCATGGGCTTCCAGGCCGAGGTGAAGCAACTGCTGCAGTTGATGATCCATTCGCTGTATTCCAACCGCGAGATTTTCCTGCGCGAGCTGATTTCCAATGCTTCCGATGCCTGCGACAAGCTGCGTTTCGAGGGGCTGCATAATGCGGCATTGTTCGAAAACGATTCGGGCATGGCTATCCGCATTGCCTATGACAAGGCGGCGCGCACCCTGACCGTGAGCGACAACGGCGTCGGCATGAGCCGCGACGAAGTCATCAACAACCTCGGCACCATCGCCAAATCCGGCACGCGCGAATTTTTCTCGCGGCTGTCCGGCGACCAGCAAAAGGATGCGCACCTGATCGGCCAGTTCGGCGTGGGTTTCTATTCCTCGTTCATCGTCGCCGACAAGGTGACGGTACTGACGCGCCGTGCCGGCGAGAACGCCGACCAAGGCGTGCGCTGGGAGTCCGACGGCGGCGGCGAATTTTCCATCGAGATGGTGGAGAAGCAATCGCGCGGCACCGAGATCACGCTGCACCTGCGCGACGGCCAGGACGACCTGCTGGAAGGGTACAAACTGCGCGGCATCGTGCGCAAGTACTCCAACCATATCGTCCAGCCGATCCTGATGAAAAAGGAGGAATGGAAAGACGACAAGCAGCAGATCACCGATGAAGATGAGACTGTCAATCAGGCATCGGCGTTGTGGGCGCGCAGCAAGAACGAGATTAGCGACGAGCAGTACAAGGAATTCTACAAGCATGTCGGGCACGACTACGATGACCCGCTGGCCTGGACGCACGCGCGCGTCGAGGGGCGTCAGGAATACACGCAACTGCTGTATATCCCGGCGCATGCGCCGTTCGACATGTGGGACCGCCAGGCCCGCCACGGCGTCAAGCTGTACGTGCGGCGCGTGTTCATCATGGATGACGCCGAGCAGCTGATGCCGCTTTACCTGCGCTTCGTGCGCGGAGTGGTCGATTCCAGCGACCTGCCGCTGAATGTGTCGCGCGAGATATTGCAGGAGTCGAAGGACATCGAGGCGATCCGTGCCGGTTGCACCAAGAAGGTGCTGGGGCTGCTGGAGGAGATGGCCGAGAACGACAAGGAAAAATACGCAAAATTCTGGGGCGAGTTCGGCAAGGCGCTCAAGGAGGGCGTCGGCGAGGACTCCGCCAACAAGGACAAGATCGCCGGCTTGTTACGATTTGCCTCGACGCATGCCGACACGAGCGATGAGACCGTGTCGCTGAAGGATTACATCGGCCGCATGAAGGATGGCCAGGAAAAGATCTATTACGTCACCGCCGAGACCTTTAACGCGGCGAAAAACAGCCCGCATCTTGAGGTGTTCCGCAAGAAAGGCATCGAGGTGCTGCTGATGTCCGACCGCGTGGACGAATGGGCGATGAGCTATCTCACCGAGTTCGACGGCAAACAACTGGCTTCGGTGGCGAAGGGCGGCCTCGACCTGGGCAAGCTGGAGGACGAGGCCGAGAAGCAGGCGCAGGAAAAAGAGGCAGGCGAATTCAAGGAATTGACCGATAAGATCAAGACCAGCCTTGCCGCGCGCGTCAAGGAAGTGCGCATCACGCACCGCCTGACCGATTCACCCGCCTGCCTGGTGGCAGACGAGCACGACCTGAGCGGCAACCTGGCGCGGATGCTTAAGGCGGCCGGGCAGAAGGCACCCGTTTCGCAGCCAATCCTGGAGATCAACCCGCAGCATCCGGTGGTGCTGCGCCTGAAATCCGAGGAAAAGCGCTTCGACGACTGGGCGGCGGTGCTGTTCGACCAGGCCCTGCTGGCCGAAGGCGGTCAGCTCGACGACCCGGCAACCTTCGTCAAGCGCGTCAACCAGTTGATGCTGGAGATGGGTAGTTGATTTTGACGCAGGGGCACGGCGCACCGTGCCCCTGCAAGTTGTGCAAGCCAGCAGACGTAGCCCGCATGAAGCGTAGCGCAATGCGGGGGTGAAGCAGATGCCATAATTATTTCCCGGATTACACTTTGTTTCATCCGGGCTACTGCGGCCAAACCAAAAGCGGATTAAAATCTTGACTGTAAGTTGTGCGGGATAGCCTCACCCTCTGTGCTAGAATGCGCGCCCTTTTCATCTAGCAAGGCTGTTTTCATGTCCCGCGAAATCCGCAATATCGCCATCATCGCCCACGTCGACCACGGCAAGACCACTCTGGTGGACAAGTTGCTCAGCCAGGCCGGCATGTTTGCCTCACACCAGCATGTCGCCGAACGCGTGATGGATAGCAACGACATCGAAAAAGAGCGCGGCATCACCATCCTGGCGAAGAACTGCGCGGTGGATTACGAAGGCGTGCATATCAATATCGTCGACACTCCCGGCCATGCCGACTTCGGCGGCGAGGTGGAGCGCGTGCTGGGCATGGTGGACAGCGTGCTGCTGCTGGTGGATGCGGTGGAAGGCCCGATGCCGCAGACCCGTTTTGTCACCAAGAAGGCGCTGGCGCTGGGCTTGCACCCGATCGTGGTGATCAACAAGGTGGATCGCGATGGCGCGCGTTGCGACTGGGTGATCAACCAGACTTTCGATCTGTTCGACAAGCTCGGCGCGACCGACGAGCAACTGGATTTTCCGGTGATATATGCGTCGGCGTTGAACGGCTATGCCACGCTCGACCTGGCAAAACCCAGCACGGACATGCGCCCGCTGTTCGATGCGGTGCTCAGGCATGTGCCCGCGCCGGAAACCGATGTGGACGCGCCGCTGCAATTACAGATTTCCGCGCTTGATTATTCGAGCTTCGTCGGGCGCATCGGCGTGGGTCGTGTGCGCCGCGGACGCATCAAGCCCGGCCAGGATGTGATGGTGATGAGCGGCAACAATCCGCCGAAACGCGCGCGCATCAACCAGGTATTGGGCTTTCGCGGCATCGAGCGCGTGCCGCTGACCGAAGCCTTGGCGGGCGATATCGTGCTGATCAACGGCATCGATGAGATCGGCATCGGCGTGACGCTGGCCGACGTGAATCAGCCGGAAGCCTTGCCGATGCCCAAGGTGGACGAGCCGACACTGACCATGAACATGATGGTGAATACCTCGCCGCTGGCCGGCCAGGAAGGCAAGTTTGTCACCAGCCGCCAGATCCGCGACCGCCTGAACAAGGAGTTGCTGGTGAACGTAGCGCTGCGCGTCGAGGATACCGCCGAGACCGACGTGTTCCTGCTGGCCGGACGCGGCGAATTGCATCTGACCATCTTGCTGGAAAACATGCGCCGCGAAGGTTTCGAGATGGCCGTGGGCAAGCCGCGCGTGGTGTACCGCGAAATCGACGGCGAAAAATGCGAGCCTTTCGAAGTGCTCACCGTGGACGTGGAAGACACTAACCAGGGCGCGGTGATGGAAGAGCTGGGCCGCCGCCGCGGCGACTTGCAGGACATGCAGCCGGACGGCCACGGGCGCGTGCGTCTGGAATACCGCATTCCGGCGCGCGGGTTGATCGGCTTCCAGTCCGAATTCATGACCATGACGCGCGGCACCGGCATCATGGCGCACGTGTTCGACGACTACGCGCCGGTCAAGGCAGACATGCCCGGCCGCCGCAACGGCGTGCTGATTTCGGCAGAGCATGGCGAGGCGGTGGCTTACGCCTTGTGGAAGCTGGAAGAACGCGGCCGCATGTTCGTGTCTCCCGGCGACAAGCTGTACGAAGGCATGATCATCGGCATGAACAGCCGCGACAACGATCTGGTCGTCAACCCGATCAAGGGCAAGCAGCTGACCAACGTGCGCGCTTCGGGTACCGACGAAGCGGTGCGCCTGACGCCGCCGATCCGGCTGACGCTGGAATCCGCCGTCGAGTTCATCGACGACGATGAACTGGTGGAAATTACGCCGGTGTCCATCCGTATGCGCAAACGCTTCTTGTCGGAAATCGACCGCAAGCGCGCATCGCGCGCTTGAGTTTGAGGGTTTGCAGGTGAAGCGGGAGGGGCGCGCAAGCGCCCCTTTTCATTGGGGCAGGCCGATTGGTTTATACTGATACGGAGTTTTAAGGTAAACCCATACTGATGGAACAACCAATCTACGTTTTCGCTTCCCTTTTCATTGGCCTGTTTGTGGGTGCGACAGCCGTTTGGCTGGTTATGCGCGCCCGCATTTCGTCTGCCGCAATGCAGGCAAAAGGCGAAAGCCAGGTCGAGATAGCCCGGATCAACGAGCGGCTGGCCGCATCGCAGGAAGATAACAAGCGTCATGCAACAGAGCACGATAATCTGCAAAAACAGGCTACCCTGTGGCGCGATCAGCTCGATACATCGCGGGACGAATGCGCCCAGTTGGCCGAACGCGCCACTCGACAGGCCGAGCAACTGGCGAATATGCATAAGGAGAAGGAATCTCTCGCCGCGTTGCGCGACCAACTCATTGCCGAGCGGCAGCGATTGAGCAACCAGGTTGCCGAACTGACTACCGCACTGGAATCGGAACGCTCCCGGAACGCGGAAAAAATCGAGCTTTTGAAGAACGCCGAGGAGCAGCTCTCCAACCGGTTCAAGGCGCTGGCCAGCGAGATACTGGAAGACAAGACCAGGCGCTTTACCGAGCAGAACAAAATTAACCTCGATCAGTTGCTGGAGCCGCTCAAGGTCAAGATCACCGAGTTTCAGGGCAAGGTGCAGGAGGTCTATGTTCAGGAAGGCAAAGACCGCTCGGCGCTGGCCGAGCAGGTCAAGCAACTGGTGGCGCTCAACAACCAGCTGTCGAAGGACGCGCACGACCTCACCAGCGCGCTGAAAGGCCAGGCCAAGACGCAGGGCAATTGGGGCGAGCTGATTCTGGAGCGCGTGCTGGAAGCTTCCGGCTTGCGCAAAAGCCATGAATATGACGTGCAGGAGAGCCACACCCGCGCAGACGGCTCGCGCGCCCAGCCGGATGTGGTCGTGCATCTTCCGGAAGACAGGCACCTGGTTATCGATGCCAAGGTGTCGCTGACGGCTTATGAGGAGCATGCCAACGCCGAAGCCGATCATCAGCGCGATGCCTCCTTGAGGCGGCACCTTGATTCGGTGCGCGCCCATATCAAGGAACTGTCCGAAAAAAATTACCAGCAGCTTTACGGTTTGCAGTCGCTCGATTTCGTGTTGATGTTCATCCCGCTGGAGCCGGCCTTCATGCTGGCCGTCTCGCATGACAGCGATTTATGGCAGGACGCATGGAAGAAAAATGTCCTGCTGGTCAGCCCCAGCACCCTGCTGTTCGTGGTACGCACCGTGGCGCATCTGTGGCGGCAGGAACAGCAGAATCACAATGCCCAGGAGATTGCCAGCCGCGGTGCCGAGCTCTATGACAAGCTGGTTGGCTTCGTGAAAGACCTGGATAGCCTGGGCACTAAACTGAAACAGGCCCAGGAGGCTTATGAAGATGCATATGGCAAGTTTACCGGGGGGCGAGGCAATGTCATCCGCCAGGCGGAGATGCTCAAGGAGCTGGGTGTGAAACCCACCAAGCAACTTCCGCAAAAATTGATCGACCCCACTCTGGATGAGCATCCCTCTTTGTCTTCCCGTGATCCCGTGCAATCGACAGCACATTAGAACGAACAAGACATGAAGCTCGCAATCGCACAAATCAATTGCACCGTCGGCGATCTGGCCGGGAATGCCGAAAAAATCCTCGTCTGCGCCGCACAGGCCAAACAGCAGGGCGCGCAACTGTTGCTGACCCCGGAACTGAGCCTGTGCGGTTATCCGCCGGAAGACCTGCTGTTGCGCGATGGCTTTTATCGGGCCTGCGCGCAGGCGCTGCATGACCTCGCCGGAAAACTATCGGGCATTGCAGTGGTGGTGGGGCATCCGCATGAACAGGACGGGAAGCGCTACAACGCGGCTTCGCTGCTCAAGGATGGCGCGGTTGCCGCAACTTATCTCAAGCATTTTTTGCCGAATTATGCGGTATTCGACGAGAAGCGCTATTTCGATCACGGCACCGAACCCTGCGTGTTCGAGATAAAGGGCATCCGGTTTGCGCTGAGTATCTGTGCGGATATCTGGAGGCCGGATGCCGCGCGCAAGGCGCGCGATGCCGGAGCGCAAGTGCTGCTGGTGTTGAACGCATCGCCGTATGCGCTGCAAAAACAGGAAGCGCGCCATCAGGCAATCCGCGAACGTATTGCGGAGACCGGCATGTCAGTGGTTTATGCCAACCTGGCGGGCGGACAGGATGAGCTGATTTTTGACGGCGGCTCGTTTGCCATGGACCGGAACGGCAGCCTGACTGCGCAGGGCAGGCGCTTTGAAGAAGACTTGTTGATGCTGGAAATTCGGGACGATTTGCGCCCGGTTGGTGAAAATGTTGCGGCATTGAGCGAAGAGGCCGGCGTCTACCGCGCACTGTGCCTCGGCGTGCGCGATTACATCGGCAAGAACCGCTTTCCGGGCGTATTGCTCGGGTTGTCGGGCGGGATCGATTCCGCATTGACCTTGGCGGTTGCTGTCGATGCGCTCGGCGCCGACAAGGTTCATGCGGTGATGATGCACTCGCCCTACACCGCGCAGATCAGCCTGGATGACTCGCGCGAAATGGTGAAAACCCTCGGCGTACGCTATGACGAACTTCCCATCGAGGCGATGTTCCAGAGCTATTTGTCCGCACTGAAAACTGCCTTCGCCGGGCGCCCCGTGGATACCACCGAAGAAAATTTGCAGGCGCGCATCCGCGGCAACCTGTTGATGGCATTGTCCAACAAATTCGGCCCGCTGGTGCTGACCACCGGCAACAAATCCGAAATGACCGTAGGCTATGCCACGCTTTACGGCGATATGGCGGGCGGATTTGCGGTGCTGAAAGACGTCAGCAAAACGCTGGTATACCGCCTGGCGCGTTACCGCAACACGCTCGGGCAGGTGATACCTGAGCGCATCATCACACGCCCGCCGAGCGCCGAATTGCGCGCCGACCAGACCGACCAGGACAGCCTGCCGCCCTATGATGTGCTGGACGCTATCATGGAGTGTTATGTCGAACAGAACCTCGCAATCCCGGAAATTATCGCACGCGGGCACTCCGAAGCGGATGTGCGCCGCGTGGTGCATCTGATCCGCATCAGCGAATACAAGCGCCGCCAATCCGCGGTGGGCATCCGCATTACGGAGCGCAGCTACGGCAAGGACTGGCGCTATCCGATTACGGTACGCTATCAGGATGAGTTCTAGAAGGCTATCGTGTTGCAGCAACTTCGTGAATTATCAGGACGGTTTCCCGGTTGACTTGGTAATTACTTCAAACGGTGATCGGCAACACCGAGTTGCCTTTTTGTGCTGGTTCACCAGCCGTTTTCATAGGTGAGCCCCCGAAAAACCGTCTTTCATGGGTGTTGAGCGCGCGTGTTCGCCGGGCTGAAAATGAGCAGGACAGAATAATGGCAAAAGAGGGCATCAAATTACAACCATATTGGAAGATACTGGTCGGCAACCTTCTGTTTGCGGGGTTTGTGTTGTTGATGTGCAGCTCCAGTATTTTGCTGGCAAATTTATCCGTCCTTGTTGTCATAGGGGTGCTATTGCCGATGGCTGTCAGCGCAGGAAAGGAGCCAAGTGGGTTGCGGCGGCAACGCTGGACACGATTTCTGATTTATGCCTTTGCGGTTTCCATGGGCTGGATGCTTGATCATCAGGCAAGTGAGAATGAACAGAGAAGCTACAACCGCATTATCGCCGCCGTCGAGCAATACAAGGCAGCCGAGAAGCGCTATCCCGATACGCTCGAGCAACTGGTACCGAAATATTTGACCGCAGTTCCGCGCGGGAGATGGGGAAAGTTTATGTATTTTTCCAATAATCCTGATGACGCGCACCTGACTCACATGTCCATGCCACCGGTAAAAGAGTCCTATGATTTCAAATCAAAAACAAGTAGAACCTGGGATTAGAGGCAAGTCATATTGACACAAGCCGGGCATGACAGCCGGCTGATCAATTTTCGATGCGCACCAACAGACGTACCTCTGCTAATAGCGCACAAATATGATTGAGTATTATTTAAATCCAAGAGGGAGCGCGGTATGGCTTTGGCGCTAATGATTTATATTGGCGGCTATCTTCTGGCGTGTGGGGTGGCCGTAGTTGTTGCGGTTCGTGACAGGCAGACTATTTCACTGTTCTCCGCCGGCTATCGGAAATTCATGGCAGTGCCATGGAAGATGACCAGCTTCGCGGTGGCCGCCTCCGGCATGACCTGGATAGCACCGTACACGAGCGACCCCACTTGGGACTATTTCGACGCTGCCTTCATGTCGTTACTGACGTTCATCAGCGCTCCGTGGGCGGTTGGGACGCTTTACCTTTTCTTCAGGCACAAGGCCAGCGCCGCTCATGCATATGTAGCGCTGTGTTGCTGGCTGTTTTCCGCAAGCTGGAGTTATGATCTTTATATATTATTGCGCGACGGCCAATATCCCATAACCTGGCTGCCCAATATATTCGCCGCGTCGGTGCTGTATGCTGCCGCCGGTTTGATGTGGAATCTGGAATGGCGCCAGAATCGGGGCGTCATTTTCGCATTCATGGAGGGGGAATGGCCGCAAGCGGCGGCGCAAGGCAATTTTATCCGTGTTCTCGGCTATGCCATGCCGTTCATGATTCTCGTGACGGCATCCATCCTCTATTTTGTGCTTTGAGCTGCGAGATGCTGAAAGTTGTCGAAAGCGACTTGCTGGATCAGGATGTCGAGGTCATTGTCAATGCGTGGAACCGGAACATCATCCCCTGGCGGCTATTGGTTTCTCACGGTGTGTCAGGTGCGATTAAACGGAGAGGCGGTTATCAACCGTTTCGCGAACTCGGCAGGCATGGAGCCATTCCTCTCGGCGAAGCAGTTGAAACGGGGCCGGGCAGGCTGCCGTTCAAGGCCATTATTCATGTGGCTGGCATTAATGTTCTGGTGTCCAACGGAATACTCGATCCGGCAATCCGTGAAGAATGCCTTGGCATTGGCGCAACGCAGGGAGTTCGCATACATTGTATTTCCGCTTATCGGCGCTGGCGTTGGCGGTTATCCGCCGGAGAGAGCCATGGAATTCATGAGGGAAGAAGTGGCAAATTC
Source organism: uncultured beta proteobacterium (assembly GCA_963828205.1). GTDB lineage: Bacteria > Pseudomonadota > Gammaproteobacteria > Burkholderiales > Gallionellaceae > Gallionella. The sequence goes on along the minus strand of CAWHDU010000002.1, from coordinate 231,861 downwards.
TGGCTACGGCGGCGAGGTGCGTATCGTCAGGTTCATCGGCAGACCATGAGGTTGGCTGTGAAATATTTCAAATAGTAGAGGAGAGAAGAATGGAAGGGCAGGAAGTTGAACGCCAAGAGGGAAATGAAGCTGGCAATCAGCAAATCAGGCAAGCCGGGCAAGACACCGTCGTCAGCCAGATTCTGCCCGCGTTGCTCATGCTGCCGCTGTTCGTGATACCGTGGGATCTCGGTTTTCTTTACTGGATAGTGTGTGGGTTCGCTACGCTCATTGCGCTATTCAATCTGCTGGGGAGTCTATCCGGACTAAGAGCGCCGAATCCATCCGCCAGCCTCATCCCGGTATGGAAGGCAAACCTGCGACCGCTGTTGACTATAGCCATTTTCTTTGCCGCTGTAGCTGTGGCATTCGCCGTTGAAGCTGCATCGGGTCGTTATGCGGAGGAGCTTGCATTGCGTTTGCAGAGCGCGTGCAAAGAGCGGGGCCGATGCCTCACCGTACCGGAAGGATGGCGCATGGAAGGAAAATACGCGCGCTCGAACTACGGGCATTGGACATTTACCTACGTCACGAATGCTGAACAAAATGAATTCGGATTGTGGATTCACATGCACAATGAGCACGAGAAATGCATCCATGGTGGCAGCGCCATCCGTGTCAGCGAGGTAATATCGTTGTTCTGTAATAGCGATCCCAAGGCGCCTTCCAGCAAGTGGCAATACGAGCGGGTCGACCGGTGACATGCCGATAACCTGAGGAAACGCGGCTATGAAAGAGCTTGATGCACTGCCGCCATCTTCTAGCCACAGAATCTGTTGCCGAGGTTAGCTGGCTGCATGTTGCTGACGTATCCATTTCCACCTGCGGCTACGCTCCGTAACTTTTATCTTCGGTCATTTCGAAAAGTTCTAATCTAATTCCCTTTAAGCGCGAATCTTGCTACAATGCGCCGCGTTTTGAGATGGGCTTCGAGCCCGTTTTTTATTTGTGGGCAGTCATTTTATGGATGCGGTGAAGCTGATCGAGTCGACGGTAAACGGCCTGGGCTATGAGCTGGTGGATTTTGAGCGCTCCGGGCGCGGGCTGTTGCGCGTGTTCATCGACAAGCCGGAAGGTATCTCGGTGGGCGATTGCCAGGCGGTAAGCAATCAGTTGACGCGGCTGTTTCTGGTCGAGAACGTGGATTACGACCGCCTCGAAGTTTCATCGCCTGGTTTGGACAGGCCGCTGAAGAAAGAAGCGGACTTTGTGCGTTTTGCCGGGCAGAAGGCGCAACTCAAGCTGCGCATGCCGTTGGCGGGACGCAAAAACTTCGTCGGCATTTTGGACGGGGTAAAAGATGGAGTATTGCAGTTGGATATGGATGGCAGCCGGGTGGCAATCGAACTGTCAAACTTGGACAAGGCGCGTTTAGTGCCGAATTTGTAGGGGCGGGTTTCGAACCCGCCCTGCGTTAGCCGGAGAGTTAAGTATGAGTCGTGAAATTTTATTGCTGGTGGATGCGCTGTCCCGTGAAAAAAATGTGGACAAGGAGGTCGTATTCGAAGCGCTGGAGTCGGCGTTGGCTTCCGCGACCAGGAAACGCTTTGCGGACGAATCCGATGTGCGTGTTTCGATAGACCGTGATACCGGCGAATATGAATCCTTCCGCCGCTGGGAAGTGATGGACGACGAAACTTTCGAAACGCCGGACATGCACATCAAGCTGGAAGAAGCGCAGAAGCGCAATCCCGGCATCCAGCTCGGCGAATTTGTCGAGGAGCCTCTGGAATCCATCGATTTCGGGCGTATCGGGGCGCAAGCCGCAAAGCAGGTCATTTTCCAGAAGATTCGCGATGCCGAACGCGAGCAGGTGTTGAGCGACTTCATGGATCGCAAGGAGCATCTGGTTTCCGGCACGGTGAAACGGCTGGAGCGCGGCAGTGCGCTTATCGAATTCGGCAAGATCGAGGCTTTGTTGCCTCGCGAACAGATGATTCCGAAGGAAAATCTGCGCGTCGGCGATCGCGTCAAGGCGCATTTGTTGCGGGTGGATCGCAACGCGCGCGGCCCGCAGGTGATTCTGTCGCGTACTTCGCCGGAATTGCTGGTCAAGCTGTTCGAGCTGGAAGTGCCGGAGATCGAGGAAAACCTGCTGGAAATCGTCAGCGCCGCGCGCGACCCAGGTTCGCGCGCCAAGATTGCGGTGCTATCGCACGACCCCCGCATCGACCCCATCGGCACCTGCGTCGGGATGCGCGGTTCGCGCGTACAGGGCGTGACCAACGAACTCGCCGGCGAGCGCGTGGACATCATTCTCTGGGCGGAAGACCCCGCTACTTATGTCATCAACGCGCTGGCTCCCGCCGAAGTGAGCAGCATCATGGTGGATGAAGAAAAGCACAGCATGGACGTGGTGGTCGAAGAGGAGAACCTGGCGCAAGCAATCGGGCGCGGCGGCCAGAATGTCCGCCTGGCCAGCGAATTGACGGGTTGGGAGCTCAACATCATGACCGTCGAGCAGTCCAACGAAAAACATGCCGAAGAATTTTCCAAGACGCGTGTGATGTTCATGGAAAAACTGGACGTGGACGAAGAGGTCGCCGACATCCTGGTGCAGGAAGGATTCAATACCCTGGAAGAGGTGGCGTATGTGCCGCTGGAAGAGATGCTGGAAATCGAGTCGTTCGACGAAGCGACGGTGAACGAGTTGCGCAGCCGCGCGCGCAATGCGCTGCTGACTGCCGCGATCGCCAGCGAAGAAAAAGTGGAGCACGGCATCGAAGACTTGCTCAAGCTGGAAGGCATGGACGAGCAAACCGCGCGCACGTTGGCAGCCAAGAAAATAACGACGCAGGAGCAATTGGCGGATCTGGATGCGGATGAGCTGGTGGAGCTATCCGGCATGGACAGCGAATGCGCCAACGCGTTGATCATGGCGGCGCGCGCACCCTGGTTTGCTTAATCCGGCGAAACCTGCTGAATAGGCTATTAAAGGACGGTAATGGGAAAATTGAACGTAGCGCAATTTGCGACTGAACTGGGATTGCCGGTTGCCTTGCTGCTCGAGCAGTTGAAGGCTGCGGGGGTCAGCAAGAAAGAGGAATCCGATGCGGTTTCCGAAAAGGACAAGGCGCAATTGCTGGAGCATTTGCGCCAAGCGCATGGCGCCGAGAAACCTGCCAAGAAAATTACGCTGACCCGCCGCGAAACTACTGAAATCAAAAAAGCCGACAGTTCCGGCAGGGCGCGCACCATTCAAGTGGAGGTGCGTAAACGCCGCGTAGTGGCTCCGGCAGCCGTCGCGGAAACGGCTGCGCCCGCTGTCTTGCACAAGGGCGAAGCGGCCAAGGTTCTGGATGAGCAAGAACTGGCCGCACGTGAACAGGAAGCGCGCTTGCAGGCGGAACTGGCGGCGCGCCAGGCAGCCGAAGCGCAAGCCAAGCAAACGCGCAGCAAGCGCAAGGCAACCGGTAAGGCGGTTGAGCCGGAGCAGGAACAGAAGCCTGTCGCGCAGGCGGCAAAAAAAGAAGAAGCCGTGCCAGTTGCGGCGGCTCCGGCGGTCAATCTGGCCGAAGGGACGTTGCACAAACCCGCACCCAAACCCGGCGACAAGATCGTCAAGCCGGGCAAGAAACCGAAGGCCGATGCCAAGGCCAGCCCGTGGGACGAAAAGGGGCACAAGAAACGTACCCCCGTAAAAACCGGTGAAAAAACGGGTAGCTGGACAACGCCGGTACGCTCACCACGCCATGATAAACACAGCAAACACGCCGCCGAACCCGAGCATGCTTTCTCGTTGCCGACCGAACCCATCGTGCGTGAAGTGGCCGTTCCGGAAACCATCACCGTCGCGGAACTGGCGCAGAAGATGGCCGTCAAGGCCGCCGAAATCATCAAGGTATTGATGAAAATGGGTTCGATGGTGACCATTAACCAGGTGCTGGATCAGGAAACCGCGATGATCGTCGTGGAGGAAATGGGGCACATCGCCAAGACCGCCAAGCTGGACGACCCGGACGCATATTTGCTGGACACCGAAGCGCATCACGACGTGGCGCTGGAACCGCGCGCGCCGGTCGTCACCGTGATGGGTCACGTCGACCACGGCAAGACCTCGCTGCTGGATTACATCCGCCGCACCCGCGTCGCTTCCGGCGAAGCGGGCGGCATCACACAGCACATCGGCGCATATCACGTCGATACCCCGCGCGGCATGATCACCTTCCTCGATACGCCGGGCCACGAGGCGTTTACCGCGATGCGCGCGCGCGGCGCAAAGGCGACCGACATCGTGATCCTGGTGGTGGCCGCCGATGACGGCGTGATGCCGCAAACCAAGGAGGCTATCGCCCATGCCAAGGCCGCCAATGTGCCGCTGGTGGTGGCAATGACCAAGGTTGACAAGCCGGAAGCCAATATCGAGCGCGTCCGGCAGGAACTGGTTGCCGAAGGCGTGGTGCCGGAAGACTGGGGCGGCGATACGATGTTCGTCGAGGTTTCCTCCAAATCCGGGCTGGGTATCGACCAGTTGCTCGAAGGTGTGCTGCTGCAGGCCGAAGTGCTGGAATTGAAGGCGCCGCGCGCAACCCATGCCAAGGGACTGGTGATCGAGGCGCGCCTGGATAAGGGCAAGGGGCCGGTCGCCACCGTGCTGATCCAGTCTGGCACCATGAAGCGCGGCGATGCGGTATTGGTCGGTTCGGTGTTCGGACGGGTGCGCGCCATGCTGGACGAAAACGGCAAGGCCATCGGCGAAGCGGGGCCGTCTATCCCGATCGAGATACAGGGGCTGTCGGAAGTGCCGGCCGCCGGCGAGGAATTGATGGTGATGATGGACGAAAAACGCGCCCGCGAAATCGCGCTGTTCCGCCAGGGGAAATATCGCGGCGTGAAGCTCGCCAAGCAGCAGGCTGCCAAGCTGGAAAACATGTTCGAGCAGATGGCGGAAGGCGAAGTGCGCACCCTGTCGCTGATCGTGAAATCCGACGTGCAGGGCTCCGCCGAGGCGATTGCCCATTCGCTGCAGAAGCTTTCCACCAACGAAGTCAAGATCAACCTGATCCACAATGCCGTGGGTGCGATTTCCGAGTCGGATATCAATCTGGCACTGGCTTCCAAGGCGATAGTGATCGGCTTCAACACCCGCGCCGATGCGACCGCGCGCAAGCTTGCCGAATCTTCCGGCGTGGATATCCGCTACTACAACATCATTTACGCGATGGTGGACGAGATCAAGGCCGCGCTGTCCGGCATGCTGGCTCCCGAAAAGAGGGAAGTCATCCTCGGCATGGTCGAAGTGCGCCAGGTGTTCACCGTTTCCAAGGTGGGCACGATTGCCGGCTGCTATGTGCTTGAAGGCCTGGTCAAACGCGGTGCAAAAATACGCGTGCTGCGCGACAACGTGGTCATCCACGACGGCGAGCTGGATTCGCTGAAACGCTTCAAGGACGACGTGAAGGAAGTAAAGGCCAATTTCGAATGCGGCCTGTCGCTGATAAATTACAACGACCTGATTGTTGGCGACAAACTTGAAGTGTATGAGATTGTCGAGGTAGCGCGCGCGCTGACGTGATCGTTAATGGCAAATTTTGCAAGAACGGAGCGCGTTGCCCAGCAAATCCAGCGTGAATTAGCCGAGTTGCTGCGCCTGGAAATCAACGATCCGCGCGTGCGACTGGTGACTATTACCGATGTCGAGGTCGCGGGCGACTATTCTCATGCCAAGGTTTTTTTCACGCGCCTGGATGGCAAACATGAAGAAGCGCAACAAGGCCTAGAAAGCGCCAGCGGTTTTCTGCGCAAGCAGTTGGCGCACAGCATCAAGCTGCGTATCATGCCGCAATTGCATTTCGTCTACGACTCATCCGTCGAACGTGGCAGCCACCTATCGCAACTGATCGATCAGGCGGTGGCCAGCGATCGGCACCACGACGAAAAGAATAACCCTAAAGAGTGACATCATCCACGAAAAACACGAAAGGCACGAAATAAAACTAAGGAGCCGCTTTGGTTTGGCGTTTTACCCATTTCGTGTTTTTCGTGCCTTTCGTGGACAACCGCTTTTTCCCAGGATAATAACCAATGGCACGAATTCATCGCCAACTTGACGGTGTGCTGTTGTTCGACAAGCCGCTGGAAATCAGCTCCAACGCCGCGCTGCAAAAAGTCCGCCGCCTGTTCCAGGCCGAAAAAGCCGGGCATACCGGCACCCTCGACCCCCTCGCTACCGGTTTGCTGCCGATCTGTTTCGGTGAAGCCACCAAATTCTCCAATGCCTTGCTGGATGCCGACAAAACCTATCGCGCCCTGTTGCGCCTTGGGCAGACCACCAGCACCGGCGATGCCGAGGGCGAGATTCTCAGCGAACATCCGGTTGAGGTCGGGCGGGATGAAGTCGATGCCGCACTGGCAAGGTTTCGCGGCGACATCCAGCAGCTTCCGCCGATGCACAGCGCGCTCAAGCATCAGGGCAAACCGCTCTACGAATATATCCGCAAGGGCGAAACCATCGAACGCGAACTGCGCGATGTAACGATCCACGAACTGGTGTTGAACGCTTTCAGCGGCAATGAACTCCCCCTTTCTGATGAAACTGCTAGCCATTTGACTAGGTTGTCCAAAAACGACAGCCAAGTCATTGGTTACAACTTTCCCCCGGAGGGAGGAAGGGCGATTGCTCCCTCTCCATCATTGGATGAGTTGGGGAGGGGGTTTTGTGAACTCGACATCACCGTGCGCTGCAGCAAGGGAACCTACATTCGTACGCTCGCCGAAGACATCGGCGCGGCGCTCGGTTGCGGCGCGCACCTGATCGGCCTGCGCCGTACCGCGATTGCCCATTTCGATTTGCGGGATGCCCATGACTTGCAGCAACTGGAAGCGATGACCGGGGCCGAGCGCGATGCCCGCGTACTGCCGCTGGAAGCGCTGATGCCGGACATGCCCAGGATGCTATTGGATGCCGTGCAAATCAAACGCCTCGCGCAGGGGCAACGGCTGGGATTGGACACCGGTTTGCCGGACGGCAAGGTCTGCCTGCATGGCCCGCAAGGGTTTGTCGGGGTAGGGCTGTTGCAGGGCCGCCGCCTCGCCCCGGAGCGGCTGTTGTCAGGCGTGGCAAAACAGGCTGCCAAAGCCGGTTTGGCGGAAAATTTTGGGGTTGAGCAATAAGGCATTCAAGGGTAAAATGCCGCACTTATTTTAGGAGAGCAAAACCAATGGCAATTACCGCCGCGCAAAAAGCGCAAATCGTTACCGATTTTCAACGTGCCAAGAGCGACACCGGGTCGCCCGAAGTGCAGGTGGCCTTGATCACTGCACGTATCGCTTATCTGACCGAGCATTTCAAGGATAATGTCAAGGATCACCATTCCCGCCGCGGTTTGTTGCGCCTGGTGAGCCGCCGCCGCAAGCTGCTAGATTACCTCAAGAGCAAGGATGACGCGGGCTACCGCGCGTTGATCCAACGCCTGGAAATCCGCAAGTAACAGATTTCACCCAGCGGGTCGCTTATGCGACCCGTGTTGTTTTGTCTTGTCAATTTCGTATGGCGCGATTGCGCGCCATACCATCTACAGAGAGGTCTATCTTGAGTCACTACAAAAAAACAATAGCGTTCGGCAATCATCAACTCACGCTGGAGACCGGCGAAATTGCCCGCCAGGCCAGCGGTGCGGTGATGGTCAGCCTGGATGACACCATGGTGCTGGTTACGGTCGTCGGCAGGAAGGACGCCAAGCCCGAGCAGGATTTCTTCCCGCTCACCGTGGATTACCAAGAAAAGACCTATGCTGCGGGCAAGATCCCCGGCAGCTTTTTCAAGCGCGAAGGCCGCCCGAGCGAAAAGGAAATCCTGGTTTCGCGCCTGATCGACCGCCCGTTGCGCCCGCTGTTCCCGGAAAGCTTTTACAACGAGGTGCAGATCGTCGCGACGGTGATGTCCTCCGATAGCGAGATCGATTCCGATATTCCCTCGATGATTGGCGCGTCTGCGGCGCTGGCGATATCCGGCATCCCGTTCGACGGCCCGATCGGCGCGGCGCGCGTGGGCTATGCCAACGGCCAGTATCTGCTCAACCCGACCGCTGCGGAACTGCTGACTTCGCAGATGGATCTGGTGGTTGCCGGAACCGAGCGTGCCGTGCTGATGGTGGAATCCGAGGCACAGCAGCTGTCCGAGGAAGTGATGCTCGGCGCGGTGATGTTCGGCCACGAACAAATGCAAGCGGTGATTCAGGCCATCAATGAAATGGCCGATGCAGTGGGCGCCCCTGCCTGGGATTGGGTTGCGCCTGCCAAGGATGAGGCGCTGATCACCAAAATCGCCGGACTGGCCGAAGCTCCGCTGCAACAGGCTTATGCGATCCGTTCCAAGCAGGCGCGTACCGATGCGGTGAACGCGATTCGCGACAAGGTGATGGCGGCTGCCATTACGCCCGAATCCGCTCCCGGCCAGAAGAACCACGTCAACGACTTGTTCAGCGCGCTGGAAGCCAAGATTGTGCGCGGGCAAATCTTGGGCGGCGAGCCGCGCATCGATGGCCGCAATACCCGCACCGTACGCCCGATCACTATCCGCAACGGCGTTTTGCCGCGTGTCCATGGCTCCTCGTTGTTCACACGCGGCGAAACCCAGGCCATCGTGGTGGCGACCCTGGGTAGCATGCGCGATGCGCAAAAAATTGACGCACTGCAAGGCGAATATATCGACCGTTTCATGCTGCACTACAACTTCCCGCCGTATTCCACCGGCGAGACCGGTCGCGTGGGTACGCCCAAGCGCCGCGAAATCGGCCATGGTCGCCTGGCCAAACGCGCTCTGGTTGCGGTGTTGCCCAGCGAAGAGGATTTCGGCTACGCGATCCGCGTGGTGTCGGAAATCACCGAATCGAACGGCTCCAGTTCGATGGCTTCGGTATGTGGCGGTTGCCTGTCGCTGCTGGATGCGGGCGTACCGCTCAAGGCGCATGTGGCGGGTATCGCCATGGGCCTGATCAAGGAAGGCAACCGCTTCGCGGTGCTGACCGACATTCTCGGCGATGAAGATCACTTGGGCGATATGGACTTCAAGGTGGCCGGCTCCGAGACCGGCATCACCGCGCTGCAAATGGACATCAAGATCAACGGCATCACCCGCGACATCATGCAGGCCGCATTGACCCAGGCGCGCGAAGGCCGCATGCATATTCTGGGCATCATGAAACATGCCGTTCCGCAGGCGCGCACCGAAGTTTCCGAATTTGCACCGCGCATGATCAAGATGAAGATCAACCCGGAAAAGATTCGCGATGTGATCGGCAAGGGCGGAGCGGTAATCCGCGCCTTGACCGAAGAAACCGGCACGACCATCGACATCGATGACAGCGGCAACATCACCATCGCCTGCGTGAGTGGCGAAGCGGGCGAATTGGCCAGGAAGCGCATCGAAGACATCGTCGCAGACGTGGAAGTCGGCAAGATTTACGAAGGGCCGGTAGTCAAGCTGCTCGATTTCGGCGCGCTGATAAATGTGTTGCCTGGCAAGGACGGCTTGCTGCATATTTCCCAGATTGCCCACGAGCGCGTCAACAGCGTGTCGGATCACCTCAAGGAAGGCCAGATCGTGCGCGTGAAGGTGCTGGAGGTGGACGACAAGGGGCGCATGAAGCTGAGCATGAAGGTATTGCTGCCTGCAGCGGAAGCCGCTTCGGCTAACGAATAAGTTGTTTGGTCAAAAAAGCCCCGCCAGATTCTGGCGGGGCTTTTTTGTTTTTGGCGACGTAAAGTTTTCGCCGAAAACAGATCGCCAAATTTAGTTGTGTTTTTGGCTACGACATAACCTAAAGGTTAGTCTTCGCCGAAAACAGATCGCGAAATTCTAAGTTGTGCTTTTGGCTTCGACGTAACATGTGCTGCGCACATATTAGTCTCCGCCGAAAGCAGATCGCAAAATGTTATTTTGCGATCTGCTTTTCACGGATTTCGTCCAAGGTCTTGCAGTCTATGCACAGGGTGGCGGTCGGCCTTGCCTCGAGGCGGTTCAGGCCGATCTCGATTCCGCAATTATCGCAGTAGCCATATTCTCCCGCATCGATCTTGGCGAGCATCTCGTTGATTTTTTTGATGAGTTTGCGTTCGCGATCGCGGTTGCGCAGCTCCAGTCCCATGTCGGATTCCTGCGTGGCGCGGTCATTCGGGTCGGCAAACACCGTTGCCTCGTCCTGCATGGTATGCACGGTGCGGTCGATATCCTCACCCAGATTGGCCTTGATATCGTTGAGAATTTTGCGGAAATGATCGAGCTGCTTGGAATTCATGTATCCCTCGCCCTTCTTGATTTTGTAAGGGGCGACGGGTTTGTGTGGCTGTACCGGCATTACATTTCTCCAACTGGATAAAATTAAAGTGCGCTTTAATACCAGAAAGTGCCCGATCATGCAAATAAATAAGGGCGGAAATTAGCCGGTCGCCAGCAACAGAAACAGGCTCGGGTGCTTGTTCAGTTGCGGCATGGGCTGCGATTTCCACTGGGCGATGGAGCGCGTCCGGACAGATTCTCCGGGCAGGGTAAGGTCGGTGGCGACGCATAGCAGCGTTTGCGGGCGGCAGTGGGCGAGCAAGGCTTCGAACATCTTTTCGTTGCGGTAGGGTGTTTCGATAAACAACTGGGTTTGCTTGCGCTTTGCCGATTCGGTTTCCAGCGCCGCAATCGCCTTGTTTCTTTCCGCATCTTCGATGGGCAGATAGCCGTGAAAGGCAAAGCGCTGGCCATTCAGGCCTGAAGCCATCAATGCCAGCAAAATGGAAGAGGGGCCGACCAACGGCACGACGCGGATGCCGTTGCGGTGCGCCAGGCTGACCAAATCCGCGCCAGGATCGGCGATGCCCGGGCAACCGGCTTCGGAAATAACGCCGACATTTTCTCCGGCCAGCAGCGGTACGAGCAGTTCCGCTAAATCTCCAGACGCGGTGTGTTCGTTGAGCGTGGCGAGATGCAGCGACTGGATCGGTTGTTCGGGTTTGAGCGTGGCAAGGAATTGCCGCGCGGTCTTGGGTTGCTCCACCACGAAATGCCGCAGCTTGCGGGCGATATCGATGACGTGTTGCGGCAACACCTGCGCGGCAGGGGTGTCGCCCAGCGTGCAGGGAATCAGGTAGAGCGTGCCCGGCTTGGTTGTCATGCTTAAAACAGCCGGACGTTTTCACGGCGCAGCATTTCGATCAGCAGGATGAGCGGCAGGCCGATCAGCGCATTCGGGTCGTCGCCGGTCATTTTGCTCATCAGTGCGATGCCCAGCCCCTCGGATTTTGCACTTCCGGCGCAGTGATAGGGTTGTTCCTTGAGCAGGTAGCCTTCGATTTCGGCATCGCTGAGATCGCGCAATGTGACGTAATTTTCCGCGACCTCGGTCTGCATGTTGCCGGTCTTGCTGTTCAGCAACGCCAATGCGGTATAGAAACAAGTGGTTTTACCGCGCATGGCGCGCAGTTGCCTGACCGCGTTGTCGTGGGTGAGCGGTTTGCCAAGCTGTTGACCATCCAGCAGGGCGACCTGGTCGGAGCCGATAATCAGGGCATCAGGATATTTGACCGCCACGGCAAGAGCTTTTTGTTGCGCGAGGCGCACTGAGGTGGCGTGCGCAGATTCATGCGGCAAAGGCGTTTCATCCACGTCGGGCGCGGCAGTCTCAAACGGGAGTTGCAGCCGTTTGAGGAGTTCGCTGCGGTAAATGGAGGTGGAGGCCAGGACAAGCAACTGAGGATTCAACGATATTCCTTAGGATTTTTGACAGGGAGCGGCGAAAAATATATCATGCGCGCCTCATGTTCGCACGGCCTTTCATCGACAGCCTGGATTTTGCCGGGAATGGCCGGCAAATAAGCGGCGGATTGCCGGTTGCAGAATTACCGCGTTTGCTGGATGTGCTGGAAGACCCGCAGGGAACCCTAGAATACATGATACGCGGCGGCATCGACAAGCAAGGCAATTCCCTGCTGGATGTCGGCATAACCGGAAGTTGCCGGTTGCGTTGCCAGCGCTGCTTGGGTGCCATGGAGCATGCGGTGCGGATCGATACGCGGCTGTTGTTGCGCGACCAGGCGAGCCTGGATGCGTTAAACGATGACGAAGAAGAGTTTGACAGCATTCTGGCGGATGCGCATCTGGATGTGCTGAACCTGCTGGAAGAAGAAGTTTTATTAAGTCTGCCAATTGCACCCAGGCATGAATTTGGCGCTTGCCAGGCGGCAGGTGGCGGAAATGAGCACAGGGAAGAAAAAAACCCTTTTGCGGTCTTAGAAAAATTGAAGCGTAATACGTAGTTAACCCGTTTTATTCAGGGTTTTATTTAGGAGGCAACATGGCAGTTCAACAGAATAAAAAATCCCCGTCGAAGCGCGGCATGCACCGCGCCCACGATTTTCTGACCAACCCGGCAACGGCGGTCGAGCCGACCACGGGCGAAAACCATTTGCGCCATCACATCAGCCCGAGCGGCTTTTATCGTGGCAAGAAGGTAGTCAAAACAAAGGGCGAGTAAGCCCTTAAGCCACGCAGCCGGCCATAACGGCCGGCTGCGTTTTCTTTTCTATTCCCGATTTTTCTACAAGGGATCGCTTAGTGGACGTCACATTGGCCATAGACGCAATGGGAGGCGACCATGGCACGACGGTCACCGTCCGCGCTGCGGTCGATTACCTGAAGCATTTTCCCGGCGATACCATCGTTCTGGTGGGTATTCCCGATGCCATCGAATCCGAATTGCGCACCCTGCACGCACTGACGAGCGCGCATTTGCGCATCCACCCCGCCAGCGAGGTGGTGGGGATGGACGAGCCGCCGCAATCCGCCATGCGCGGCAAAAAGGATTCCTCGATGCGTGTCAGCATCGATCTGGTCAAGAGCGGCGAGGCGCTGGCCTGCGTCAGCGCGGGCAATACCGGCGCGCTGATGGCGACGGCGCGTTATGTGCTGAAAACCATCCCGGGTATCGACCGCCCGGCAATCGCCTCGTATCTGCCAACCAAGAAAGGCCAGATATGCATGCTCGATCTGGGCGCCAATACCGATTGCACAGCCGAGCATTTGCTGCAATTCGCGCTGATGGGTTCCACGCTGGTCACCGCGCTGGAGCGCAAAACCAATCCAAGCGTCGGCCTGCTGAATATCGGCAGCGAAGACATCAAGGGCAACGAGGTGGTCAAGCAGGCCTCCGAATTGCTGCGCGCCAGTGATCTGAATTTCTACGGCAACATCGAGGGCAACGATATCTTCAAGGGCACCACCGACGTCGTGGTATGCGACGGCTTCGTCGGCAATGTCGCGCTCAAGACCACCGAAGGGCTGGCGCAGATGCTGGGAGGTTTTTTGCGCGAAGAATTCAGCCGCAACATTTTCACCAGAATCGCCGCACTGGTTGCCATGCCGGTAATCAATGCCTTCAAGCGCAGGGTCGATCATCGCCGCTACAATGGCGCGAGTTTTCTCGGCCTGAAAGGCATCGTGGTGAAGAGTCACGGTTCGGCTGATGCCTTCGCTTTCCGCTGCGCCATCGAGCGTGCCGCCGAAGAAGCGCGTGGAGGCATGCTGCGGCATATCAGCGAACATATCGAGAAATGGCATCACGAGCGCCAAAATATAGGGCAAGGAGCGGCCTGATGTATTCAAAAATTATCGGAACCGGCAGCTACCTGCCCGCCAAGACGCTGACCAATTTCGACCTGGAAAAGATCGTCGAAACTTCGCATGACTGGATCGTATCGCGCAGCGGCATCCACGAACGGCATATCGCGGCAGACGATGAGCTGACCAGCGATCTCGCCTTGCGAGCCAGCCTTCAGGCCATTAAAGCCGCAGGCATCGGCGCAGACGAAATCGACCTGATCATTGTCGCGACCACATCGCCGGACCAGATTTTCCCGAGCACCGCTTGCATCCTGCAGGACAAGCTCGGCATCAGGAATTGCGGTGCGGCATTCGACATGCAGGCAGTGTGCGGCGGTTTCGTTTACGCGCTGAATACCGCCGATTTGTATATACGCGGCGGGCAGGCCAAAACCGCGCTGGTGGTCGGCGCGGAAGTGCTGTCGCGCATCCTCGACTGGAACGACCGTACGACTTGCGTGCTGTTCGGCGACGGCGCGGGTGCGGTGGTATTGCAGGCCAGCGAGATACCGGGCATTGTCGCCAGCAAGCTGCACGCCGACGGCCGCCATCGCGACATGCTGAAGGCCGACGGCAACATCCGCAACGGCGAGGTGCAGGGTGATCCGTTCGTCAAAATGGACGGGCAGGCGGTATTCAAATTTGCCGTCAAGGTATTGAGCGAAGTCGTCGAGGAAGTGCTGAAAGAAAATAATCTGCAAGGCTCCGATATCGACTGGCTGGTGCCGCATCAGGCCAATATCCGCATCATGGAAGCCACCGCGAAGAAGCTCGGCTTGAGCATGGATAACGTGATCGTCACCGTCGCCCATCACGGCAACACCTCGGCTGCATCTATCCCCTTGGCGCTGGACACTGCCGTGCGCGACGGGCGCATCAAGCACGGGCAGAACATCCTGCTGGAAGCAGTGGGTGGCGGGTTTACTTGGGGCGCTGTATTGATTCGCTGGTGAATCAGTCGCTAGACGTTAGTCGTTAGTCGTTAGTCGTTAGTTAAACCGGGTTCTCAACTAACGACTAACGACTACCAACTAACGACTGCTTTAATCATGACAAAATTTGCTTTCGTATTTCCAGGTCAAGGCTCGCAATCGCGCGGCATGATGAACGGTTACTCCGATTTTCCCGCAGTGCGCGACACCTTCATCGAGGCTTCCGATATTCTGAAACAGGATCTGTGGCAACTGGTCGCCGAAGGCAGCGACGCCGACCTGAACGCCACCGTGAACACCCAACCGATCATGCTCACCGCAGGCGTGGCGGTGTACCGCGCCTGGCAGGGGCAGGGCGGGGCGGTTCCGGCGATGCTGGCCGGGCACAGCCTGGGCGAATACACCGCGCTGGTCGCCGCCGGTGCGCTGCGCTTTGCCGATGCGCTGCCGCTGGTGCGCTTCCGCGCGCAATGCATGCAGCAAGCCGTGCCGGAAGGGGTAGGCGGCATTGCCGCGATCCTCGGCCTGGATGACGATACGGTACGTGCGGTGTGTGCCGAAGGCGCGCAGGGCGAGGTATTGGAAGCAGTGAATTACAATTCGCCCGCTCAAGTAGTAATCGCCGGAAATCGCGCCGCCGTGGAACGCGGCATGGAACTGGCGAAGGCCAAAGGCGCGAAGCGCGCGATCATGCTGCCGATGAGCGTACCGTCGCATTGCCGCCTGTTGAAAGGCGCGGCTGAGCGGTTGCGCGGCTATCTCGCCGATGTTGCGGTGCAGGCGCCAATCATTCCGGTATTGCACAATGCCGATGTTGCGGCTTACAGTGACGGCGCGGCGATCAAGGACGCGCTGGTGCGCCAGTTGTATTCGCCGGTGCGCTGGGTCGAAACCGTGCTGGAATTCGGCAAGCGCGGCATCACCCACAACGCCGAATGCGCGCCGGGCAAGGTGCTGGCCGGCCTGAACAAGCGCATCGACGCCAACCAGCAGGCATTGGCCATCAGCGACGGCGAAGCGCTGAAGCAGGTTTTGGCCACGCTCGCATAGCCGATTTTCGTAGGTTGGGTTAGCAGTTTTACCGCGTAACCCAACAGCCTTTCTAATGATGTTGGGTTACGCTGCGCTAACCCAACCTACTGACACTCGCATAAGGAGCGCAACATGACACTACTGGGACAAATCGCACTGGTAACCGGCGCCAGCCGGGGTATCGGTCAGGCCATCGCACTGGAACTCGGCAGGCACGGCGCGACCGTGATCGGCACCGCAACCAGCGACAGCGGTGCACAGTCCATCAGTGCCTATCTGGACGCGGCGGAGATCAAGGGTGCGGGCATGGTGTTGAACGTCAACGATGCCGCACAAACCGAACACATGCTGGGTGAACTGCGCAAACAGTTCGGCGAAGTTTCGATCCTGGTGAACAACGCCGGCATCACCAGGGACAACCTGCTGGCGCGCATGACCGACGAGGAATGGGACGATGTGCTGGCGACTAACCTCAAGTCGGTGTTCCGCCTCTCCCGCGCCGTGCTGCGCGCGATGATGAAGGCCAGGTCAGGGCGCATCATCAGCATCGGTTCGGTAGTCGGCAGCATGGGTAACCCCGGCCAGTCCAACTACGCCGCCTCCAAGGCGGGCGTGATCGGATTCACCAAGTCACTCGCGCAGGAGATTGGTAGCCGCAACATCACCGTGAACTGCATCGCCCCCGGCTTCATCGACACCGACATGACCCAGGGATTGGGCGAAGAACAGCGCGCCAAACTGGTCGAGCACGTGCCGCTGAAACGCCTCGGCCAGCCCGCAGATATTGCCGCCGCAGTGGCTTTCCTGGCCGGGCCGGGCGCAGCTTACATCACCGGTACCACGCTGCATGTGAACGGCGGAATGTATATGGATTAGGATGGTCGCCGCAGCTTGCGGATTGAACGTGATTTTTAGTCGCGCGGCATTGCAGAGAGAAATCAGAGCTTGAACTGTTTGATAGCTGCATCAAGCACCATCGCGTGCATCTGAAGCTGCTCACTCGTTCTAGACGCCTTATCCACTTCCGCGTTATTTTTTTCTGCCATCCCGGCGATGTTGGATACATTACCATTGATCTCGTGCGTCGCTTTACTCTGTTCGGCGGTAGCATCTGCTATCCCATGGATACTGGTAAGTGTGTTTTTCGCGCCGGCGTTGATCTGAGATAAAGTGTCGGCCACGTTATTGGCGAGTGTAACTCCATGTTGCACCTGCGCCTTGCCTGCTTCGATGTTACCAATGGCCTGATCGGTCTCGCTCAAAATGGCGTCGATCACGGCTGTGATCTCCTTCGTTGCGTTCCCGGCGCGCTCGGCAAGTTTTCGAACCTCGTCCGCGACGACGGCAAAGCCGCGTCCCTGTTCGCCGGCGCGCGCTGCCTCAATGGCGGCGTTGAGCGCCAACAGGTTGGTCTGATCCGAAATTGCCTTGATCTCCCCGACGATACTGCTGATCTTGCTGGTACGCTGCCCGAGTGAGCCGATAACCTCGGAGGAGAGCATGATCGTATCCGAGATTTTCGCCATTGCGTCGGCGGCATCCTTGGCGATCTTCTGTCCTTCTTCAGAACCTGTGGCCGCCTGGTTGGAAATGGTGAATGTTTCGCGTGCGCTCGCGGCGACGTGATCGATGGACGCTGCGATTTCTTCGAGTGCGGACGATGCCGATAAGGCCGCGTCCATTTGTTGCTTTGATCCGCTTGATATCTGGGTCGAGTTCTCCTTGATCTGGATCGCCGAGGAGGTGATGTTACCGGTTGCCTGTTGAATGTGGGACACAAGCTCGCGCAGGTTGCTCACCATGGTGTTGAGCTCTTCGGCGATGTGGCCGATCTCGTCATTGCTCCGGATGCTGGCTTTTTGGTTTAGCTGGCCGTCGGAAACCGCTTCGATAACCACTTCCAGTTCCCGCAGAGGGCTGGTCACCAGCCGCCTGACGACTATGGCAACCCCGAAGAAAATCAGGGTTGTCGCGAACAGTACGCCGGCAGCGGTGATGAGGACATTGTTTTTGAAATTCTCGGCCAGTGAAGTCTGCCGGTAGCCGATCCTGAATGTCCCGACCGCGTTTCCCGATTCCGATGTGATTTTTTGCTCGAAACGCAACAGCGAGGTGTCCTTGAGCGCGTTTGGGTCAACCTTGGTGATGGGATCGCCCTTGTCGTTGTAATAAGCGACAAAAGCAACATCGGGGTCGCCTTTTGTGATTTCCCCGACGAAAGTGTCAAGGGCGGAGAATTCAAAATTGGCGACGGAGGAGGCGCCGATCTTTGCCATGAGGTGCGCCATGCTCTGGCCTTTCGAAACCAGCAAGTCCATCTGATTTTGTTGGTTTTTGGCGGCCATGCCGATACCCAGCGCGGAAAGAATCGCGACGATGAGCAGAAGTACAGGCAACTGAATTTTTTTCCCTATTGAGTTGAGCCTGATGAGCATGGCGGTTTTCCTTGGCATGAACGATATTGATGCAACATGGCTTGTGACAGCAACTTCTTGAGCCAGCCACGGGTTGCGTCGCGCAGAAGCGCGACGCGCCAATCTATAAGTGATGCGCGCTCAGTGGAAATCGAAGTCGAAACTCTTGTCGACGCCCGCCTGCTTCAGCAATGAAAGATTGTGCTCAAAATCCTTCGCAGTGGTGCGGATGAAGTTCTTCATTCCCATGCTGCTGCGTGCCTCATTGGCAAGTGCTGAGGTGTCGTTGTTCATCCCCATCAGCGTTTCAGCGAGCTTGTCTGCGGTTTTTGCATCCATCTTGACGGAAACGATCAGCGTGTTGTCCGGGTTCTCGCCCTTGTCTTCGCCGACCTTGGCCAGGTTGGCGAACTTTGCGCTCTCCTTGTCCCATACCCGGTTCTTGACGATGGCGACATCCGCCATGCCACGGCTGAGCGTGTCCAGCGCGGCGCCGTGCGATGCGGCCTTCATCACGGTGGCATTGGCGATTTTCTTGATGCCTGGGAGCGACTGGTAGTAAATCTCGCCCGAAGAGGCCAGCGCAGTGAATACCACGCGCTTTCCTGCGAAGTAAGCGGCATCGCCGGTGAAGCTGGGGGCGCCCTTCGCTGTTATCACCACAGCCCAGTAGGTGCTGTTGCCGTCGGCGCCGACCGGGCGCAGGATGGGTTTGGCCAATTCCTTGATGATCATGGTTCCGGCGATGCCCGAGCCGCTGAACATCGCGTCGATCTGGCCGCCGGAGAACATCTTGGCGGCATCCGAATAAGTGGGCGCCGCAACCAGTGAGCTGTCAACACCCTTGCTTTTCAGATAATCCATCAAAGGCTTGAATTTCTGGGCATCGCCTTTTTGCGCTTGCATGATACCGATTTTAATCTCGGCGGCAGCTTGGGCAGCGTAGCCACAAAGCAAGAGAACGGCAAGCAAGCTTCCTGCGTAACACTTCATTCTTGTAAACATTTTGCTTCCTTTCATAGTTAAAATTTTACGGTCGGATAATATCCCGAAAAGTAATGCCATTCAATTTATTAGCTTGCGCCGATCTGCCGTTAGGCGCCAATAGAGGTAATTTTATTCATTTCGCCATCATTTTAGTTGAAAATACAAATGCCGGACGCGCTACGCTTTGCCCGCAAGCTCGAGCTCGTTTTCGCCCTGCCAGCAACAAATAGGGAATCTCCAGCCAAGCTGCGCGATCTGAGCTGACTATCCGCCGATATCCCGGATCAGCCCACGGTTTGCCCTTCCGCAACCGAGCTTGCTGCAAGGCGGAAATTATTGCTCAAGAGCGTCTGCAAATGCTGACAATTTCTGACATTGGTCGGCGGCTAGAGTAAATAGGCTCTTGCTTGAGTCGTTTTCAAGTTACATCTCTTCCTCCAAACTCATTTCCAGTTCCAGCCAGCTTTCTTCCAGTTCCGCGACTTTGCTCTCCAGCCTTTCGCGCCGGACATTCAGATCGGCAATGAAATCGCTGCTGCATTCGGCATAGGTAGACGGATCGCCAAGCTGGCGGTTGACCTCCGTCAATTCGGTTTGTGCCTTGTTCAGCTCGGTTTCAAGCTTGGTCTGTTTCGACAGCAGCGCCTTTTTGTTCGGCTTGGGGGAGGTTTTCTGGAGCGGTTTTTCCGGCTTGACTTGCACTGTTTCGCGCGGGCGGCGCGCTTCGATCCAGCTCTTGTAGTCTTCCAGGTCGCCGTCAAACAGCTTGGCAGCACCGCCTGCAACCAGCCACAGTTCGTCGGCCACGGCGCGAATCAGGCTGCGGTCGTGTGACACCAGCACCACCGCGCCGGTATATTCCTCCAGCGCGATGGTGAGGGCATCGCGCATGTCCAGGTCGAGGTGGTTGGTCGGTTCGTCGAGCAGCAGCAGGTGCGGTTTTTGCCAAGCCAGCAGCGCGAGTGCGAGGCGGCTTTTTTCGCCGCCGGAGAAACTTGCCAACGGGCGGTCTTCGTCGTTGCCGGCCAGGCCGAAGCGGCCGAGGAAGGTGCGCAGCGCCAATGTGGTTTCCTTCGGCGCGAGCCGTTCCATGTGCTGTAGCGGGGTGGCCGCGCTATCGAGGTTTTCCAGTTGGTGCTGGGCGAAGTAGCCGATGCGGATGTCGGGTGTGATGTCCAGTTTTCCCGAGGAGGGATGGAGTTCGCCGGCCAGCAGCTTGATCAGCGTGGATTTGCCCGCGCCGTTCGGGCCGAGCAGCGCGATGCGCGCACCGGCGCGCAGCGCCAGATCGACATTCTGGAACAGCACCTTACCGCGAGACTCGCGGAGCGAGATGTTTGTTCCCTCGCCCTCTGGGATAACCATCGACTCGGCTGCGGTTTTTTGCAGCCTAGTCGAATGGCTAGTTGTTTCACCCAGAAGGTTGGGGTGAGGGGAATGGGCAGGGCTGTTGCCCTGCCCATTGTCGCCATAGGCGAAACCCATGATTTCGGCGCGCAGCAGCAGGTCGGGGCTGCGTTCCGGTGCTTCGATCTCCAGTTCGAAATGGCCGTCGGCGACGTGGGCGGGGGCGATGCGCGTGAGCCGCTCCAGCGCCTTGACGCGGCTTTGTGCCTGTTTGGCCTTGGTGGCCTTGGCGCGGAAGCGGCGCACAAAATCTTCCAGGTGCGCGATTTTCGCCTGTTGCGTCTGGAACGCCTGATTTTGCTGGGCAATACGCTCGGCACGGGCGCGCTCGAAGTCGTCGTAATCGCCGGCATAGCTATCGATGGAGAGGTCGTGTACATGGGCGATGCGGTTGACGGTGGCATTAAGGAATTCGCGGTCATGCGACACTAGCAGGATGCTGCCCGGGTAGTGTGCCAGATATTGTTCGAGCCAGAGGATCGCTTCGAGATCGAGGTGGTTGGTCGGCTCGTCGAGCAGCAGCAGGTCGGCCCGGTGCATCAGCGCGCGCGCCAGGTTGAGGCGCATGCGCCAGCCGCCGGAGAAGCTGTTTACCGGGCGTTCCAGTGCGTCGCCGTCGAAGCCGAGACCCTTCAGCAGTTGCGCGGCGCGTGCTTTGGCGCCGTAGCCGTCGATAGCCTCGAAGTGCTGCTGGGCTTCGAACCATGCCGCATCATGCTGGATGACGTTATTTTTTGGCGTCAGGGTTTTTTCCAGTTGGCGCAACTGCACATCGCCGTCCAGCACGAACTCCAGCGCGGGCTGCGCGGAGTTGGCGATTTCCTGTTCGACATAGGCGATGGTCTTGCCGCTTTGCAGCGAGACTTCGCCGCCGTCGGGTTTGAGCTCGCCGCGTATCAGACGGAACAGGGTGGTTTTACCGCAGCCGTTCTTGCCGGCCAGGCCGATGCGCTGGTTGGCAAACACCTGCAAATTCGCCTGTTGGAACAGCGGTATGCCGCCTTGCAGATAAGTCAGGTTCTGGATGTTGAGCATGGTGCAATGATAACAGAGTGCTTCGCCGGCTCGGTTTGAAATGCCCGCAATTGATGAATTTGCGACGGTGCGCGCTGTCAACGCCAAATAGGAATGTCCGCTTTTCTGCAAAGTAGAAATGTCCGCTTCCCACTCCGCTATGGCGGAGCGCACTGCCTGACGTGTGCGGGTTTGCCGGCAGCCATTTTTCTCCAAGGATGATCGGGTGCGGGCTTGTGCCCCGTGTTGCGCCGTGCCATCGCTTTGTCCACTCGTGCGTTGACCGACTTGCCGTCCGTCACAGATGACTGCCGCTGCGGTTTATCCATCACGCTATAGGGCAGCTTACGCCTCTTCCAAAGCAGCTCCCGGCTACCGTCAAAGTGTTCGTGTACCGTGACTTTCGCCCCCCTCAATCCCAGCCCCGTACCGGTGGTGACCACTTGCAGCAGCTTGTTTTCATGCTGGCAGGAAAGGTTTTTCGACAGCGTTTTTGTCACCTGAACCGACAGGATGCGCACCAGTGTTTCCGGCGTGCCCGGATAGGCCAAATGCGCGTCAGAGGCATCTTTGGGCTCCACCGCAAAACGCCGGTTGTAATCCGCGATATAGCCCGGCAGCCAGGCGTTGGCAGTGTCCATGTCGTCGATGCCCGCCAGCCGCATTTCCTTGACCAACCTGTCCTGCAAGGTCTGATTGGCGCGTTCCACACGCCCTTTGGCTTGCGGGCTGTGGGCGTGGATGCATTCGATGCCCAGCTCCCGCGCCGCCCGCGAGAATTGGGTTTCAGCCTCCGGGTCCGCCTCCTTGGCATTGATGCGGAAGATGCTGTGTTTGTCGCTGTACAGCGCCGCGGGCACGCCGTGCGCCAGAATGTGGTCGTGCAACACCCCCATGTAGCCCAGCGTGGTCTCGGCGGGCACAAAGCGCAACTGCGTCAGTTTCCCGCTGGCATCGCCGATGAATACCAGCAGCGTGCAGTACGGGCCGCGCCCTTCAAGCCAGTCGTGCGGGCTGCCATCTATTTGAATAAGTTCACCAAACCGGGCGCGCCGCTCGCGCACGGGGCGCGCGCACACCGCGCCACCGCGCCTGGGTTTCCAATAGCCCGCACCGATCATTATCTGGCGTGTGCTCTCGACGGACAGCCGGATGCCGTGCAACCCGGCGAGCTTTTCACAGGCCAGCGTCGGGCCGAAGTCGCGGTAATGTGCGCCGATGTGTTCTGCGGCCAAGGTGCGGAGGGGTTCATCCAGCCGCCGGTTCGAGGTTCTGCCGCGCTTCTTGCTGGCCAATCCGGCCAAACCTTCCATCTGGTAACGCCTGGATAGCCGTCGCGCCTGGCGGGCGCTGACACCCATCTGCCGCGCCGCTTCCTGCTGGCTGATTTTGCCTTCTTTCAGACTATCCAGTACCTGTGCCCGTTTCACTTCTTTTTGGCTCATGAGTTTGTCCATTTAAAAATATCCGCCTGTTTTTAACAGGGGTGAGTCTAATCACCAGCGGACATTTCTATTTGGGAGAAAGCGGACATTACTACTTGGGGCTGACATGCGCGCTTGACTAAATCAATGCTCCATGCGAAGGTTCGGCATCATGAAATCCAATACCGAAATCGTTAAATTGGTGCAGGGCGTGGGAGGGCTGGTTACGCTGCCGAATGTGTTCCTCCGCATCAATCAACTGGTCGAAGACCCGAATAGCAGCATCGCAGATATTGCCAGGGCAGTGAGCCAGGACCCTTCGTTCACCGTACGTCTGTTGCAGGTAGCCAATAGCCCGTTTTACGGTTTTTCTTCCTCCATCGATACCGTCGCCAAAGCCATCTCGGTGATCGGCACCAGCCAGATCCGCAGCTTGGCGCTGTCGATGTCAGTAGCCAAAAGCTTTGCCGATTTGCCCAACGATCTGGTGTCGATGGACAACTTCTGGCGGCACAGCCTGTATTGCGCCGTGATTGCGCGCATATTGGCCAGGCAGGCGGGCAAATGCGATCCCGAGGCGGTATTTACGGCGGGATTGCTGCACGATATCGGTGATCTGATCATTTTCAATCGCCTGCCCGAACAGGCCAAGGAAGCATTGTTACTGGTGCTTGATCAAGTGGACGATTTGCCGATATACGAAGCCGAACAACAGGTGCTTGGTTTCGATCACAGCCAGGTAGGCATGGAGCTCGCGCGCCAGTGGCATCTTCCGCCGATACTTGAGGAATGCATTGGCTACCATCATTACATAGGTGAGGCAAAACTCCACCCGCGCGAAGTTGCCCTGGTGCACCTCGCCAATGTTTTTGCGCAAATGGCGGAGCTCGACACGTTGGATCCTGAAGATGTTTCGACCGTAGACCCGCGTGCCTGGGTGATGAGCGGGATAGGCGCCGACATGGATATCATTGAACTGGTGGTGCGCGAGGCGCAGGAAGAGATTGTCGAGTTAGAAAAGCTGTTTATCGCCAACTGACCCGAAAATCCCGCTACCACTTAATCACAGCAGACGAACACATGGCTATCGCTCCCATTCCCCGCCCCCCGCTGGTGCTGCCAGGCTTCGAACATGTAAGGAGGAACTGGAACAACACTTATGCTGCCTACGCCGCACGGCTGCTGCCCGGCGAGTATTACGTTACTGTCAATGACGAGGGCGTCTATACCACGCTCGGTTCGTGCATCTCCGCCTGTATCCGCGACCGGGTGACCGGTGTCGGCGGCATGAATCATTTCATGTTGCCCGCTTCCGCCGACGCGGACGGCTGGAAATCGACCAGCCTGAGCGCGGCCACGCGCTATGGCAACTTCGCCATGGAACACCTGATCAACGACATCCTGAAGAACGGTGGCCAGCGCAAGAATCTTGAAGTCAAACTGTTCGGCGGCGGGCGCATTTTGCAAAACATGACTGATGTCGGAATGCGCAATATCAACTTTGCCCGGGACTACATCCAGACCGAAGGACTCAAAGTGGTGGCGGAAGATGTGGGGAGCATCTACCCGCGCATGGTCGTTTATTTTCCCGCCACCGGAAAAGTGCGGGTAAAACGCCTGCGCTCCTTGCACAACAACATCATCGTCGAAGAAGAAATTCGTTACATCAGTACCGTTGAAAGCAAGCCGGTGGGCGGCGATATCGAGTTGTTCTGACGCTACGCCATCCAGCTGTATAAATATCAAAGCAGCCCAAGGCATGAGGACTTGCTATCATGTCATCCTCAAACTTCATTGAAATAGGGTTACATATGGCCAAGCCAAACTACACGTACGAGAAGCGGCAGAAAGAGATTGCCAAGAAAAAAAAACAGGAAGAAAAGCGGCAGAAAAAAGCCGCCCTGCAGGGCGGTCAGCCCCCGGATGAACTGCCTCCATCACCTGTCGATGAAACAACCGCTACCTGATCCGCCGGTTCTAACAAGTTTCTTGATTCTCCATGAGTAAAGAAAACCCTTTCGTGCCGCAGCCCGGAGAACGCAAGCTGACGCTGGACGAGCTGTTGAGCTGGCTGGTTCAGGATGGCATGGTGCTGCCGGCTGATGCGGAGAAACTGGCCAGGAATCGTAAGGCAGACCACTCCAATTTGCATCCGCTGGTGATAATCGGCGAGCAGAAATGGCGCTGCTTGCTGCCGCCCGGCAAGCCGCTCAGCGTCGAGCTCCTGGCCGAGTGGCTGGCGGCGCGCATCGGGATGCCGTATTTTCACATCGATCCGCTGCAACTGAATTTCGGCGGTATCAACAATATCATTTCCAAGTCTTACGCCGAGCGGCTCAAGATCATACCGGTCAGGATCGGCGAACGCGAGGTGACCATCGCCACCGCCGAACCGTTCCTCGCCGATTGGGTGGCGGATCTGGAGCGCATCCTCAACCTGAAAATCAAGGTGGTGCTGGCCAGCCCGCTCGACATCAACCACTACCTGCCGGAAATTTACAGCCTCGCAAACTCGGTGCAGCTCGCCAGCAAGGCAAAGACGGGGCAGGCCATCGGGGTGCAGAATTTCGAGCAGTTGCTCGAATTGGGCAAGAACAAGAATCTCGATGCCAACGAACAGCATATTGTCACGCTGGTGGACTGGTTGTTCAAATACGCTTTCGAGCAACGCGCCAGCGACATCCACCTGGAACCGCGCCGCGACATCGGCATCGTGCGCTTCCGTATCGACGGCGTACTGCATGAGGTCTATCAGCTCCCCTCCACAGTCACCAACGCCATCACCAACCGCATCAAGCTGCTCGGGCGCATGGATATGGTGGAGAAGCGCAGGCCTCAGGATGGCCGCATCAAAACCGTGAGCGACGATGGCGACGAGATCGAGCTGCGGCTTTCAACCATGCCGACCGCTTTTGGCGAGAAACTGGTAATGCGGATTTTTGACCCGGAGATACTGGTGAAGAATTTTACCGATCTCGGTTTTTCTCGCGAACAGACCGTGCTGTGGGGCAGTTGGACGAGCCAGACCAACGGCATCATCCTGGTGACCGGCCCGACCGGCTCCGGCAAGACCACCACGCTGTATTCCACTCTGAAGCAGATCGCCACACCGGAAGTCAACGTCTGCACGGTGGAAGACCCGATTGAAATGGTCGAACCTGCGTTCAACCAGATGCAGGTGCAGCACAACATCGGCCTGAGCTTTGCCGACGGCGTGCGCACCCTGCTGCGGCAAGACCCGGACATCATCATGGTAGGTGAAATCCGCGATGTGGAGACCGCCGAAATGGCGATACAGGCAGCGCTTACCGGCCATCTGGTGCTGTCATCGCTGCATACCAACGACGCGCCTTCCGCCATCACGCGCCTGCTCGAACTGGGTGTGCCCGCCTATTTGCTCAATTCGACGCTGCTGGGGGTGATGGCGCAACGCCTGGCGCGCACCCTGTGCCCGCACTGCAAGACAAAAGGCGAGATCAGCGGGGAGGCATGGCAAGATCTGGTCAGCCCGTGGAAAGCCGCCAAGCCAGCGCATGTTTATCTTGCCACCGGCTGCCTCGAATGCCGCATGACCGGCTATCGCGGGCGCACCGGCATATATGAAATGTTGCCGCTTAGCGTGGAGTTGCAAAAACTGGTGGTCAAGGATGCAGAACTCTCCAAAATCAAGGCCTTGGCGCAACGCGAGGGCATGAAGCCGCTACGGCTGAGCGGAGCGGAAAAAGTTGCGGCAGGGTTGACCACAGCTGAGGAAATCATCAAGATCGCACCGCCTATATGATTAGCGGGGCGTTTTTGGCGCTTTGCGCGGTTTTCGCAATACATTCCACAAGTTGTTATTTGGAATTTTTGGCAACTTTGATACAATGCCGCAGTTTTTTGAAACTTAAACAGGGTAGGAGATAAAGATGTCTATTGAACAACGCGTTAAAAAGATCGTTGCCGAACAACTTGGCGTGAACGAATCGGAAGTCAAGAATGAATCCTCTTTTGTCAACGATCTGGGGGCGGATTCTCTGGATACTGTAGAGTTGGTAATGGCCCTGGAAGAAGAGTTTGAATGCGAAATCCCCGACGAAGAAGCGGAGAAAATCACCACTGTCCAGCAAGCCATCGATTACGTCCTGGCTCATCAAAAATAATTCCCTTCTTTAATTCTGTTTTCCCCCATCCATTTTATTTGGCGGAGTCAGTTTGTCTAAACGCAGAGTCGTCGTTACCGGGCTGGGGATCGTATCCCCGGTCGGGATAGGGATTCCCACGGTCTGGCAGAACATCATCGCGGGGAAGTCCGGTATTGCCAAAATTACCCGCTTCGATGCCGGTGCCATGGCAGCGCAGATTGCCGGCGAGGTGAAAGATTTCGACGCTACCCAATACATTCCTGCCAAGGATGCGCGCCGCATGGACCGGTTTATCCATTTCGGCCTGGTGGCAGGCATGGAGGCGTTCAAGGATTCCGGTCTGGAAGTTACCGGACAGAATGCCGAGCGCATTGGCGTGAACATCGGCTCCGGTATCGGCGGTTTGCCGATGATCGAGGATACACACAGCGATTTCTTGGCCGCAGGGCCGCGCAAAATTTCGCCATTTTTTATTCCGGGCACGATCATCAACATGATTTCCGGCAATCTGTCCGTGATGTACGGGCTGAAAGGACCGAACCTGGCGATGGTCTCGGCCTGCACCACCGGCACGCACTGTATCGGCGAATCGGCGCGCATCATCGAATACGGGGACGCGGACGTGATGATTGCCGGCGGAGCCGAGGCGACGGTTAGCCCGTTGGCGGTGGGCGGGTTTTCCGCCGCGCGCGCGCTCAGCACGCGCAACGATGCCCCGGCCATTGCCAGCCGCCCGTGGGACAAGGATCGCGACGGTTTCGTGATCGGCGAAGGCGCGGGGGTGGTAGTGCTGGAAGAATATGAGCACGCCAGGGGGCGCGGCGCAAAAATTTATGCGGAACTGGCCGGTTACGGCATGAGCGGCGACGCCTACCACATCACCGCGCCGGATACGGATGGCCCAAAGCGCAGCATGCTGAATGCGTTGCGCAACGCCGGATTGAACCCGCAGGACGTGCAATACGTCAACGCGCACGGCACGTCGACGCCGCTGGGCGACAAAAACGAAACCGATGCGATCAAGCTGGCCTTTGGCGACCACGCCAGAAGACTGGTGGTGAACTCCACCAAGTCGATGACCGGCCATCTGCTGGGCGGCGCGGGCGGGATCGAGTCGATATTCTGCGCGCTGGCGGTGCATCACCAGATTTCGCCTCCGACCATCAATATCTTCGAGCAGGATCCGGAATGCGATCTGGACTATTGCGCGAATACCGCGCGCGACATGAAGATCGACGTCGCGGTCAACAACAACTTCGGCTTCGGCGGAACCAACGGCTCGCTGGTGTTCCGCAAAGTCTGACCCTTCCCGCCAATGCTGGTCAACGGCATCCCCGGTAACACGATCAGCATCCGCGACCGCGGCCTGCTCTATGGCGACGGGGTGTTCCGCACTCTGCGCGCCGCCCAGGGCAGGGCGCTGCATTGGTCCCTGCATTACCTGAAACTCAAGCGCGACTGCACCGCGCTGGGCATCGCCTGCCCGGACGAGGCATTGCTTTGCGCCGAACTGGATCAAGTGCTCGCGCAACACCCGGACGGGGTGGTGAAACTGATCGTCACGCGCGGCGAGGGCGCGCGCGGCTACACGCCGTCCGCCGATGCGTCGCCCACGCGCATCTGGGACTTTTCGCCCTTGCCGGACTACCCGGCGGAATGGGCAACGCAAGGCGTCAAGGCAAACCTCTGCAATTTGCGCCTGCCTACTCAGCCGCGCCTGGCCTGCGTCAAGCACCTCAACCGCCTGGAAAACGTGCTGGCTGCGGTGGAATTGCACGATGCGCAGTCGCGCGACAGCCAGCTTGCCGAAGGGCTGCTGCTGGATACTGAGGGGCATCTGATCGAAGGCGTACGCAGCAATCTGTTCCTAGTGTCGCAAGGGCAATTGACCACTCCCGATTTGTCGCGCTGCGGCGTGGCGGGAATCCAGCGCGAGCGGGTCATGGCATGGGCGAAGCAGCATGGCATCACGCTGCATGTCCGCGATGTCGGGATGGAAGAGGCGTTGCATGCCGACGAGCTGTTCATCGTGAACAGCGTTATCGGATTGTGGCCGATACGCGAACTGGAACAACGCCATTGGAGCCATTTCCCGGTTGCCGCGCAAATCCGCGAGGGTCTTGACCGCCAGGACGATTGATGCGGAAACTGCTTACCTTGATCATTTTACTGGTACTGCTAGTCGCGGCAGGAGCCGGTTGCTATGCCTTCCGCCCGTTGCCGCTGCCTGCCACACCGTTCGAATTTTCGCTGAAACAGGGCAGCAGCCTGAAGGGCATGGCGCGGGATATGCAGCAGGCCGGGCTGCTGGAGCAGGATTGGGCTTTTGTCTGGCTGGCGCGCCTGCTGGGCAAGTCGGCGCAACTCAAGGCAGGCAAATACGCGCTGGAGCGCCCGGTTTCGCCGCTGGAATTGTTGAATATTCTCGACAAGGGGCTGGTCGTCCAGGGGCAGGTCAGCGTCATCGAGGGCTGGACGTTCAAGCAGTTGCGCGCCGCGCTGAATACCAGCCCGGATGTCGCGCATGACACCTTGAACCTGACCGGCGCGGAAATCCTGCAACGCATCGGCGCGACGGAAAGCCACCCCGAGGGGTTGTTTTTCCCCGATACCTATATTTTCGCCTCCGGCAGCAGCGATCTGGCGATACTCAAGAGCGCTTACCAAGCTATGCAACGGCATTTGCAGGAAGCTTGGGCAACGCGCGAACCGGACTTGCCCCTGCAAACTTCTTATCAGGCGTTGACCCTGGCTTCCATCGTCGAAAAGGAAACCGGTGCGCCGGGCGACCGCGCCATGATCGCCGGGGTATTCGTGAACCGCCTGCGCAAAGGCATGCTGCTGCAAACCGACCCGACCGTGATTTACGGCCTGGGCGAGAAATTCGACGGCAACCTGCGCAAACGCGATTTATTGGCCGATACCGCTTACAATACCTACACGCGCGGCGGATTAACGCCCACGCCGATTGCCTTGCCGGGTATGGCCGCATTGCAGGCGACCTTGCATCCGGCAAAGACTGACGCGCTATACTTCGTCGCGCGCGGCGACGGGAGTTCGCAATTTTCCAGTAATTTGACCGCACATAACCGGGCAGTGGATAAGTATCAGAAATGAGGAAAGGCAGACGTTAGTCATTAGACTCTAGTCATTAGTTAAAACAAAACCGCGCAGCGGGCAATGCCAACTAACGACTAACGACTAACGACTAACGACTAACGACTAACGACTAACATCAATGAGCAAATTCATAACATTTGAAGGCATGGACGGCGCAGGGAAAAGCACTCATCTGGCGTGGTTTGCCGGTGAGTTGCGGCAGCGCGGCCTCGATGTGGTGGTCACGCGCGAACCGGGTGGAACGCCGCTCGGCGAGCAACTGCGCGAGATACTGCTGAACCAGCCGATGAGCATCAGCACCGAGGCGCTGCTGATGTTCGCGGCGCGCCACGAGCATATCGAACAGCTCATCAAGCCGGCTTTGCATGCGGGCAAGTGGGTGATTTCCGACCGTTTCAGCGATGCCAGCTTCGCCTACCAGGGCGGGGGCAGGGGGCTGGACTGGGATAAGTTGAGCCAGCTCGAACAATGGGTACACCCCGATTTGCAACCCGACCTGACGCTGTTCTTCGATGTTCCGGTCGAAGTGGCGAGACAGCGCCTGAGGTCGCCTGACAATACAAGGCCGGGCAATGTCTCGCTGGATCGCTTCGAGCAGGAGCAGGAAGATTTCTTCGAGCGGGTGCGCGCCGGATACCACAAACGTGTGCGGCAAAACCCGCAACGCTATATCGTCATCGATGCGGCGCAGCCCATGAATTCAGTTAAACAAAAACTCGAAGAAATACTTATATCGCTTTGATATGAATAATATATATACTTGGCAAGAAAACGACTGGGCGCGTTTGCAGGAGTTGCGCAAGCGCCCGCCGCATGGCCTGCTGTTCAAGGGAAGCAAAGGGATCGGAAAATTCGATCTGGCGATGAATTTCGCCCGGAGCCTGCTGTGCCAGCAACCGGATGAAGCCGGTTTTGCCTGCGGACAATGCCCTTCATGCCACTGGTTTTCCCAAGGCTCCCACCCGGACTTTCGCCTGCTGCAACCGGAGGCGCTGAGCCTGGACGGAGAAGAAACAGAATCCGGTAAGAAACCCAGCAAGCAGATTTCCGTCGACCAGGTTCGCGGATTGACCGAATTTTCCGGCATGTCCGCCCATCAGGGCGGCAGGCGCGTGGTCGTTATCCACCCTGCCGAGGCGATGAACACCAATGCCGCGAATGCGTTGCTGAAAAACCTCGAAGAGCCGCCGCCGGGTATGCTGTTCATCCTGGTGTCACACAGGCCGCAGCAATTGCTGCCGACCATCCTTAGCCGTTGCCTGTCGTTCGCGTTGCCCGCTCCCGATGCAGCAAGCTCTACACGCTGGCTGGCGCAACAGGGCGTGAAAAATCCCGCCGAAGCCCTCGCGGCCTCCGGCTTCGCGCCGCTGCAAGCCGCCCAACTGGGCGAGCAACTGGGCAGCGAGGAACGCGATAAATTGCTGCGCGCCGTGCGCCAGCCCGCCGCCCTCGATGTGTTCGCGCTGGCCGAGGCATTGCAGAAAACCGAGCAGGTAGTGGTTGTGCAATGGCTGCAACAATGGAGCTACGACTTGAGCGCGATGAAGCTGGCAGGCAAACTGCGCTACCATCCCGGCGAAGAAGCCGCCGTCAAGAAGCTGGTCGAATCCGTCGCGCCGTTGAACCTGGCGCGGTTGCAAAGCTACCTGCAAGGCGCGAAGCGCGAGGCGCAGCATACGCTCAATCCCAAGCTGTTCATGGAGTCGTTGCTGTTTTCCTACCGCCAGCTCATGGTTATTAAATAGCTATGCCGTTTGTCGATTCCCACTGCCATATCAATTTCCCCGGATTGGCCGAAAACATTTCAGACGTGCTGGCGCAGATGCGGCACAACGATGTGGCCGCCGCGCTGTGCGTTTCGGTCAACCTGGCGGATTTTCCGCAGGTGTTGGCGCTTGCCGAACGATATCCGAACATTTACGCCTCGGTGGGCGTACACCCGGATTACGAAGGGGTCGAGGAACCCGATGCCGCCCGCCTTGCAGAGCTGGCGCAACATCCCAGGGTCATCGCCATCGGCGAAACCGGCTTGGATTATTTTCGCCTGAAGGGCGACCTGGAATGGCAGCGCACGCGCTTCCGCAACCATATCCGCGCGGCGCGCGAATGCGGCAAGCCGCTCATCATCCATACCCGCGAAGCGGCGGAGGACACCTTGCGCATCATGGCGGAAGAAAATGCGGCCGAAGCGGGCGGGGTAATGCACTGCTTCACCGAAACCTGGGAAGTAGCCGAAGCCGCGCTGGCGATGGGCTTCTACATTTCCTTTTCCGGCATCGTCACCTTCAGGAACGCCAAGCAGATCAAGGAGGTGGCGCAGCGCATGCCCATGGAGCGCATGCTGATCGAAACCGATGCGCCGTATCTGGCTCCCGCGCCTCATCGGGGCAAGCTCAACCAACCGGCTTATGTGAAACACATCGCCGAGGAGATTGCCGCGCTGCGCGGCATCAGCATTGACGAAGCAGGGCAGCGCACCACGGAGAATTTCATGCGTTTATGCGGATTGAAGACGCTTTAACCGTGAAAGTTTTCCTGGCAAAATTATTGACAGAAATTTGAATATCCCTATAATGCGCACTCGTTTCGCGGGAATAGCTCAGTTGGTAGAGCGCAACCTTGCCAAGGTTGAGGTCGAGAGTTCGAGACTCTTTTCCCGCTCCAGACAACAAGGGAAAGCATCCTCGCTTTCCCTTGATCATTTCAAGCCAGTGTTCTGCAACACGGCGCGATAGCAAAGCGGTTATGCACCGGATTGCAAATCCGTGTAGGTCGGTTCGACTCCGGCTCGCGCCTCCATATACCCGCCCGGGTGGTGAAATTGGTAGACACAACGGACTTAAAATCCGTCGCTAGGGTAAAACCAGCGTGCCGGTTCGACCCCGGCTCCGGGCACCATCATCTATTCCAACCAGCTCCAACGAAGTCCACCAACAGTTTGTTGAAATTCACCTCAATTTCGGGGGGCAGCAGTGAGACACAGCAATATTTTCAAGCCAAACACGCCGGCATATCTTGAAACAGGTGCCTATATGTCTTCGCTTTTGCGGTTTTTGCCGATATTGCGTGGCAAACTGCAAAAGTTCCGGGCAACGGGCTCTGCCGCCCACTTGTCCAAGCTCATCAAATTACGCTAATTGAGCACCGGCTTGGCGCCCCAAATCTTGTTGGCATATTCTTTTATGGTACGGTCGCTGGAGAATTTTCCCATGCCGGCCACGTTGAGGATGGCGCGGCGCGTCCATTGCTGTTGATCGCGGTACAGCGCCTCCACGCGTTCCTGGGCGGCAATGTACGCTTCATAGTCGGCCAGCAGCAGATAATTGTCCCCGCCATGGGTGAGGTTGTCGACGATGGGCCGGAAGCGCTCGACCTGATCGGGTGAAAAGTAGCCGGAAGCGATCATGTCCAGCGCCCATTTCAGCTCGGTGTTGGCATGGTAGTAATTCCATGGGTTGTAGCCGGCATTCTTCAGCGCAGCAACTTCTTGAGCGTTAAGCCCGAAGATAAAGAAATTCTCTTCGCCCACTTCCTCCATGATTTCGATATTGGCGCCGTCGAGCGTGCCGATGGTCAGCGCGCCGTTGAGGGCGAGTTTCATGTTGCCGGTGCCGGAGGCTTCGGTGCCCGCCGTGGAAATCTGCTGCGACAAGTCTGCCGCCGGAATGATAATGCCGGCGGTGGACACGTCGTAATTGGGGATAAAGGCCAGCTTCAGCAGGCCGCGCACGGCGGGGTCGTTGTTGATGATGTCTGAAATGTTGTTGGCAAGCTTGATGATGAGTTTGGCGGTTGCATAACCGGGCGCCGCCTTGCCGGCAATAATTACGGTGCGCGGCACGGCATCCAGCGACGGGTTGGAGCGGATGCGGTTGTACAGGGTGATGACATGGAGTAGGTTGAGAAGCTGCCGCTTGTATTCGTGGATGCGCTTGACCTGGACATCGAACAGGCTGTCCGGGTCGATTTCCAAAGCCAGCCTGCTCATCACCAGTTCTGCCAGGCGTTCCTTGTTGGCGCGTTTTACGGCGCGGAATTCGGTTTGAAAAGCGCGGTCGCCAGCAAGTTTTTCCAGTTGGCGAAGTTGCGACAGGTCGGTGATCCATTCTTTACCGATGCGGCTGGTGATCAGGCCGACCAGCCCGGGATTGGCCTGATTCAGCCACAGGCGCGGGGTGATGCCGTTGGTGATGTTGGTGAGTTTGTCCGGGTAGAAACGGTGAAAATCGGCAAAGATGGTGGTCTTCATCAATTCGGAATGAAGCTGCGCCACGCCGTTGACATGATGGCTGCCCACGATCGCCAGATGCGCCATGCGCACGCGGCGGCCATGCGTTTCGTCGATGATGGACATGCGTTTGAGCAGTTCGCTGTCGCCGGGGAAACAGTGCATGACTCCCCTCAGGAAGCGATGGTTGACCTCGTAAATGATCTGCAAATGACGCGGCAGCACCGATTCGAACAGAGCCACCGGCCAGGTTTCCAGCGCTTCCGGCATGAGCGTATGGTTGGTGTAGGCAAAGGTGCGGGTGGTGATTCCCCAGGCGTGATCCCATTCCAGATGGTGGATATCCACCAGCAAACGCATCAATTCCGGGATCGCGATGGATGGGTGGGTGTCGTTGAGCTGGATCGCCACCTTGTCCGGCAGGCTATCAAAGTTCTCATGATGCTTGCGGAAGCGGTAGAGGATGTCCTGCAGCGAAGCGCTGACGAAAAAATACTGTTGCTTGAGGCGCAATTCCTTGCCCATGTCGGTGGTGTCGTCCGGATAAAGCACCTTGGACAGGTTCTCCGATTGGTTTTTGTCTTCCACCGCCTTGATGTAGTTGCCCTCGTTGAAGTACTTGAGATCGAAATCGCGCGATGCCTTGGCCGACCACAGGCGCATGTTGTTGACGGTGTTGAGGCCGTAGCCCGGAACCGGCGTGTCATAGGCCATCGCCATGACATCGTCGGTGTCTATCCAGTGATGGTGCAGGCTGCCGTCCTCGTCCGCGTATTGCACCACGTGGCCGTGAAACTTCACCGGGTAAAGCACTTCCGGGCGCGGGAATTCCCACGGGTTGCCATAACGCAGCCAGTTGTCCGGGTGCTCCACCTGCCAGCCGTCTTCGATTCTCTGGTTGAACATGCCGTATTCGTAGCGGATGCCCATGCCGTAGCCGGGCAGGCCGATGGTCGCCATGGAATCGAGAAAACAGGCGGCCAGCCTCCCCAGGCCACCGTTGCCGAGCGCTGCGTCAAATTCCAGTTCCGTCACCCTGTCCAGATTGACGCCGGCTTCGATGCAGGCTTGGCGGACTTCGTCGAGGAAACCGACATTGAGCACGCTGTTGATCAGGCTGCGCCCGATGAGGAATTCCATGGAAAGGTAGTACACCCGCTTGGCGTCGTTGCGGTAGTAGCGGCGCATGGTTTCCATCCAGCGCTCTATCAGGCGGTCGCGAACCACTCCCGCGAGGGTAAAGAACCAATCGCGGTCGGTGGCGGTAATGGGGTCCTTGCCGATGGCAAAGATGAGATGGTTGGTCAGGGATTGCTTGACCGAATCCAGGTTGAGATTGAGCGGTTCATGCTGGGAAATTTCCGGTGCTTTTGGCATATCACTTCCTCCTTTTCGAACAGGCAGTATAGGCACAGTTTCGTGGGTACCCAACCTATTTTGTATTCATGAATTAAGGCGCATAATTCGTGCGGTCATCTGATAACTATTGATGCGGTTTCACGGTTGG
The DNA here is from genome assembly GCA_963828205.1 of uncultured beta proteobacterium. Classification (GTDB taxonomy): domain Bacteria; phylum Pseudomonadota; class Gammaproteobacteria; order Burkholderiales; family Gallionellaceae; genus Gallionella. The sequence goes on along the minus strand of CAWHDU010000002.1, from coordinate 196,048 downwards.
CGTGAAGCGGTTACACAGTTTACATTATTTCTTCGGGAGGATTCATGCAACTGGCGATGATAGGACTGGGCAAGATGGGCGGCAACATGGTGCGCAGGCTGCGCCGCAGCGGCATTGAGGTGGTCGGTTTTGACCGGTCGGCGGAAGCCGTCGCGCAGCTTGCCGCAGAGGAAGGCATGGTTGCCGCAACATCGGTGGCCGATGCGGTGGTGAAATTATCCAGTCCGCGCGTGGTGTGGCTGATGCTGCCGAGCGGAGAGATGACCGAGCAACAGATTCATGCGCTTGTGCCGCTGCTGGCAAAGGGCGACATCATCGTGGACGGCGGCAATTCGAATTACCACGACAGCCAGCGGCGCGGCGCATGGCTGGCGGAGCAGGGCATCGGCTTCATGGATTCCGGCACTTCCGGCGGCATATGGGGGCTGGAGAACGGTTATTGCCTGATGGTCGGGGCGACGTCCGAAGTGGCGAAAACCATGACCCCCATCCTGCAAGCCTTGGCTCCGTCAGCGGATCGCGGCTGGGCGCATGTCGGGCCGGTCGGCGCGGGGCATTTCACCAAGATGATCCACAACGGCATCGAGTACGGCATGATGCAGTCGTTTGCCGAAGGGCTGGAACTGCTGCGCGGCAAGCAGGAATTTGCGCTCGACCTCGCGCAGATCACCGAGCTGTGGCGGCACAGCTCGGTGGTGCGCAGCTGGCTGCTCGACCTCACCGCCGAAGCGTTGAAGCATGACCAGGAATTGACGAAAATAGCGCCTTATGTGCCGGATTCCGGGGAAGGGCGCTGGACGGTGGTGGAGGCGATCGATCAGGGCGTCGCCGCGCCGGTGCTGACGCTGGCGTTGCAGATGCGCTTTAACAGCCAGAACGAAACCGGCTACGGCTATCGCCTGTTATCCACCATGCGCAATGCCTTCGGCGGCCACGCAGTCAAGCACGCGGACGGGAAGCAATGAAAATATCGGAACCGTGTACGCTGGCAATATTCGGTGCGGGCGGCAATCTGAGCCGCCGCAAGCTGATCCCCGCCTTGTTTCGCCTGGAGATGGCCAAACGCCTGCCTGAGCAGATGGTGATACTGGGTTGCGACATCGCACAGCGGCAGCGCGATGAATGGCTGAGCATCGTTTCGGAAATTTTGCGGCCGATCTATCCGCAGGAGATAGATGAAACCGCGCTGCAACGCTTTTGCGCAAGGTGGCATTATTTTGCCATCCCGCCAGGCGATGACGTGGCCTACTCGCGTTTGCAGCAGGCGCTTGAAGGGAATGCGGGGGACAGGAATGCGGGTTTTCCCGCCAACATGGTCTATTACATGGCGGTGCGCCCGGCGGATTATCCCGCCATCGTCGAAAAGCTCGGCAACGTGGGTCTGCTCAAAGAGAAGAACGGCTGGCGGCGCGTGGTGATCGAAAAACCCTTCGGCTACGATTTACTCAGCGCGCAGACGCTGCAAGCTAGCCTCTACAGGCATCTGGACGAGCCGCAGATTTACCGCATCGACCATTACCTCGGCAAAGGCACGGTACAGAACGTGATGGTGTTCCGCTTCGCCAACCTGCTGCTGGAGCCGCTGTGGAACCATCATTACATCGACCACGTGCAGATCACCCACTCCGAAACCCTGGGCATCGAAGGGCGCGCCGATTACTACGAAGGAGCCGGCGCGCTGCGCGACATGATCCAGAGCCATTTGCTGCAATTGCTGGCGCTGGTGGCGATGGAGCCGCCGGTGACGATGTCCGCCGAACATCTGCGCGACGAAAAAGTGAAAGTACTGAAAGCGATCCGCCCGATCACGCAGAATTCGGTGCATGCCCATGCGTTTCGCGGCCAGTACGCCAGCGGCAACATCGACGGCAAGACGGTTCCCGGCTATCTGGAAGAACCCGGTGTGGCGGCGGACAGCACCACGGAAACCTATGCGGCATTGAAGCTGTTCATCGACAACTGGCGCTGGGCGGGAGTGCCGTTCTACATGCGCACCGGCAAGCGCATGGCGGAAGGCAGCTCGGCAATCTGCATGCGCTTCAAAAGCCCGCCGCAGGATTTGCTGCGCCATACGCGCCACGGCCCGCCGCAGCCGAACTGGATCATGCTCGGCATCCAGCCCCATGATTGCCTGAAAATGGAAATGCAGGTCAAGGTGCCGGGACTGGATCTGCATACCCGCTCCATCAGCCTGGACGCCACGTACCGCAAGGGAGGCGACGAGGATTACGACGCTTACGAAGGCTTGCTGCTGGACGTGATCCAGGGCGACCATTCGCTGTTTTTGCGCATCGACGAAGTGGAAGCGGCATGGCGCGTGGTGGACCCGATCCTCAAGGTATGGGCGATGGAGCGCGACTTCATCAACGGCTATCCGGCTGGAAGCTGGGGGCCGCGCGGCACCTACCGGCTGTTCGACCGCGACGACCAGTTCTGGCGCCATTCGCTGAATCTGGACGGCGCCAACCTGGAGGCTTACTGATAACGGATTCCGGTTTTGCGGTTGGCGCCGGCATCCTGCCGTGCGCCGGGTTTATAGTTTCAAAATTAACAAGGAGAAAAAACATGAAAACTTCACGACTCGTTCTTAATATGTTTGCCATAGTTTCTTTAACCTCGATGGGCATGGCTTCCGCAGACGAAATCACCAAAGAAGGTTATTGGATCGATACCCGTGGAAATGTGGTCAGGAACAACTACAACGAATGCTGGCACACCGGCTACTGGACACCGGCTATGGCGATTGCAGAATGCGATCCGAATCTGGTCAAGAAGGATGAGCCTAAGCCAAAAGCGGCAGAAGCAAAGACACCTGCCGCTGCTCCCGCCGCCGCTCCGGAAAAAGCCGCTTTCGTCCCCATCACCCTGCAATCCGGCGCGCTGTTTGACTTTGATAAATCAGTCATACGCGCTGACGGCAAGAAAAAACTGGACGATGAAGTCGTTGGCAAGATGAAGGAATATCCGCAAGTTGGAGCGATACTGGTGACCGGCCACGCCGACCGCATCGGCGGCGATACCTACAATCAGAAGCTGTCCCAGCGTCGTGCAGACGCTGTGAAGGATTATCTGGTTGGACAAGGTGTTGAAGCCAAGCGCATCGAAACCGCTGCCAAAGGAGAATCCGAGCCGGTTGTTTCCTGCGATAACGTGAAAGGCGCAGCCAGCGGCAAAAACATGAAGCTGGTTGAATGCCTGCAACCTAACCGCCGCGTAGTGGTGGAAGCGAAGGTTCAGAAGCCGGCTCAGAAGTAGCCGAGATCGCAAACCGGGCGCCTGACTATGAGTCGTTTCCTTGCGGGTGACATCGGCGGAACCAAGACGCGCCTCGCTGTCATTGAAGTCGATGGCACGCGAACTCGTACACTGCATGAAGCCGGCTATCCAAGCCGCGACTTCGCCACGTTCGAAGCATTGCTCGGCGATTTCCTTTCAGGCATCGAAACCCCCGGCCACGCGGCCTTCGGCATTGCCGGGCCGGTGCGGGGCAGGGCGGTGCAAACCACCAATCTGCCCTGGCGTATCGATGCCGATGCGTTGCAACGGCAATTCGGTTTTGCGCGCTGTACCCTCATCAACGACCTGGAAGCGACCGCTTATGGCTTGCCTGCATTGGGAGCGGGCGACTTGCTGGCTTTGCAGACCGGCGCGCCCGATGCCTGCGGCAATGCCGCCGTGATCGCCGCGGGCACCGGCTTGGGCGAGGCGGGCTTGTTCTGGGACGGGCAACGCCATTATCCGTTTGCCACGGAAGGCGGACATGCCAGCTTCAGTCCGGGCGACGAACTGGAAACCGCCTTCCTGCGCCATCTCCGGCAACAGCATCAACATGTCAGTTGGGAGCGCGTGGTATCCGGCATGGGCTTGCTCAGCCTGCACGAATTCCTGCGCCTTTACCGTCATGCTGCCGCACCGCAATGGCTGGCCGACGAGATGCGCAGCGGCGATGCGGCTGCCGCCATCGCCGCTGCGGCATTGTCCGGACGCGATGAAATATGCGTCGAGACGCTGCAACGGTTTGTGCGCCTGTATGGTGCAGAAGCGGGCAATCTAGCATTGAAGACGATGAGCCGCAGCGGCTTGTACTTGGGCGGCGGCATCGCGCCGAAAATTTTGCCGCTGCTACAGGATGGTGCATTCCCCGGTGCGTTTCTAGGTGCGTTCCTGAACAAGGGTAGGATGCGCACATTACTCGAAGCCATGCCGGTCAAGGTAATCCTGAACGACCGCGCCGCAATGTTTGGAGCGGCTTTGCGTGCTGCGCAAATTGCCGGTGAAGCGAATGAGAGCCGTTGATTTTCCGAATGCCTTGGCTGTTTTTGTGCATGACGATCTGGAAGAGCTGAGCACCGCAGTCGCGCAACGCATTGCGGAAGCGGCTTCACGGGCGATTGCCGCGCGCGGCGTATTCCATGTCGCATTGGCAGGCGGTGAAACGCCGCGCCGCTGTTATGAAAAGCTGCGCCATCTGCCGGTCGACTGGAAGCATGTGCAGGTTTATTTCGGCGACGAACGTTGCCTGCCAGAAGGCGATGCCCGGCGCAACGATTTCATGGCAAGCACTGCCTTGCTGCAGCAAGTCGCCATTCCGCTGGGCAACATCCACGCCATTCCCGTCGAATTGGGCGCTCGCGAGGCGGCCGCCAGTTATGCGGCAATGCTGGAGAAGGTTGCGCCGCTCGACCTGGTGCTGCTGGGCATGGGCGAGGACGGGCATACCGCCAGCCTGTTTCCGGGCAATCCGGCAACGGACAACATGGCGGTAGCCGTGCCGGTATTCAACGCGCCCAAGCCGCCCGCCGAGCGGGTTTCGCTGGGCATGGGCGCGTTGAATGCGGCACGGCAACGAATTTTTATGGTAGCCGGGGAGGGCAAACGCGCTACGCTGAAGCGGATTTTGCAGGGTGAATCGTTGCCTGCGGCACGTATCACAAATGCCGAATGGCGCCTCGACCGCGCAGCATTGCCGGGATGATAAAAAGCACTGCCTGCGCAATGCGGGAAGCACCGTAAAATTCTGGAGGGCAGGGCAGTTACGCTATAATTCGCATCTACGCGCAAATACAATCCCGACTTTTGGCTGGGCGTCATCATGGAAAAAAGCACTTCATATATTCTGAAAGTCTGCCCGAAGATTCCCGCGCACCTGGCGCGCCTCGAAGATCTCGCTAACAACCTCTGGTATAGCTGGGATCGTCCCACTCGCGCGCTGTTTGCGCGCCTGCATCCGGGGCTGTGGAAGGCCACCGGGCAAAGCCCGAAAGCATTCCTGAAGCGCGTGGACGAACAACGCCTGCTGGATGCGGCGGAAGACCAGGTGTTCATCGGCAACCTCAACCGCGTACTGGCGGCCTACGACACCTACCATGATTATCGCCGCCCGCCGGCAGGTTCCGATTTGCTTCAAAAGGACGATCTGGTCGCATATTTCTGCGCCGAATTCGGTTTCCACGAAAGCCTGCCGATCTATTCGGGCGGCTTGGGCATCCTGGCGGGCGACCACTGCAAGGCGGCAAGCGACTTGCGCCTGCCGTTCGTCGGTGTCGGCCTGCTGTATCGCCAGGGCTACTTCCACCAGACCATAGATGGCGACGGCAACCAGATCGCCACCAACCATGATTCCCATTTCGAAGACCTGCCCATCGTTCCGGCGCGGCGCGCGGACGGCGCCGAAGCCTATACTTCGGTGAATCTGCCCAACCGCAAGCTCGACATCAAGATATGGCAGGTCAAAATCGGGCACATCACGCTGTACCTGCTGGATACCGACCTGGAAAGCAACAATGAGCATGACCGCGACATCACGCACCGCCTGTATGGCGGCGATAAGGTGACGCGCATCGAGCAGGAGATCGTGCTCGGCGTTGGCGGCGTGCTCGCGTTGCAGGAATTGGGAATCAGGCCGACGGTATGGCATATCAACGAGGGGCATGCGGCCTTCCTGGCGCTGGAAAGGATCCGCCAGAAAATGGTTCTCGAAGGGCTGGATTTTGCGACCGCGCTCGAATACGTGGCGGTGAACACCATCTTTACCACGCATACCCCGGTGCCGGCCGGACATGACCATTTCAACGAAGGCATGGTGCAGGAGTATTTCGAGCACTATTACCAGGAGCTCAAGCTGAGTCGCGAGGAATTCCTCGCGCTTGGCCGCACCAGCGGCAGCCCCGACTTCAACATGACGGCGCTGGCGATCCGCTGCACGCGCTTCAACAACGGCGTGTCGCGCATCCACGGCGATGTGTCGTCGGCCATTTGCGGCGAAATGTGGCCGCAGATCGAGCATGTGGAAAACCCGATGACTTACGTCACCAACGGCGTGCATGCCCCGACTTTCCTGGCGACCGAGTGGATCGAGGTGTTCGAGCGCCAGCTCGGGCTGGAATGGAGCGCGCGCATGAACGACGTGGACTTCTGGAAAGGCGTCGAGCGCATCCCGGATCACCTGTACTGGAGTGTGCGCCAGACGCTCAAAGCCAAGATGCTGAACATGGTGCGCGAGCGCATCACCACACAGCATTTCCGCAATCACGGTTCCGAGGCGCACCTTGACCGGCTGCTCAAATACGTCAACCCGGAAAATCCCAATATTCTCACCATCGGTTTTGCGCGCCGCTTTGCGACCTACAAGCGCGCGGCGATGCTGTTTGGCAATCTGGACTGGTTGCGCGCGATTCTGGATCACGACGAGCGCCCCGTGGTGTTCATCTTTGCCGGCAAGGCGCACCCGGCGGACATTCCCGGCCAAGATCTGATCCGTCACATCACGCATATCTCGAAGATGCCGGAATTCGTCGGCAAGATATTGATGGTGGAAGGCTACGACCTGGCGCTGGCGCGCAAACTGGTTTCCGGCGTGGACGTGTGGCTGAACAACCCGCTTTATCCGCTGGAAGCCAGCGGCACGTCCGGCATGAAGGCGGGCATCAACGGCACCATCAACCTGTCGGTGCTGGACGGCTGGTGGGGCGAAAGCTACGACGGCAAGAACGGCTGGGCGATCAAGCCGGTATCGGAATCGCTGAACGAAGAAGCGCGCACGCGCGAAGAAGCCCATACCCTCTACGAGCTGCTGCAAGACCAGGTCGTGCCGCTGTACTACGAGCACAGCAAGATGGGGCTGTCCCCGGAATGGGTGAAGATGTCCAAACGTTCGATGGCCACCATCATGCCGCGCTTCAACTCCAAGCGCATGGTGGGCGAATATCTCGCCAAATGCTACCTGCCGGCCAGCAAGCAGCACAGTCTGTACCAGCAAAACCACTATGCAAACGCGCAAATCATCGCCGACTGGAAGGCGCGCATCCGCCACGCTTGGCCGGGCGTCGCACTGCGCCGCCTGGATGCCGGACAGAAGGAAATAAGCTATGGCGAAAGCCTGCGCTTCGAAGTGGCGATCAACCTGAACGGCCTCCAGCCCGGCGACGTGGTTGTGGAGATGCTGCTGGGTTTATTTACCAAACGAGAAAAATTGCAGAACTCGCACCGCTACCGTTTCGAAGCTACCGGCACGATGACCGGAGCGGGCGAAACCGTATTCGCCCTGGAAGTGCAGCCGGAGAAATGCGGCAAACTGGAGTACCGCATTCGCACTTATCCCTACCATGAGATGCTGACTCATCAGTTTGAGCTGGGCATGATGCGCTGGCTGTAATTTCGATTAACCTTAAAACCTCAGTTCAAGCCACAGAGTTCACAGAGAACACAGAGAGAGACTTGATTTCTCTATATCTTGAAGCTTCACCGAAAAGGTGAATAACTCCCACCTTGCATCCGTTTGTTTTTCTCTGTGTTCTCTGTGGCTAACTGCTTTTTCTAGGATTAAAGGCTGGCGCGATAAATCGCGCCCCTACAATATGGAAATGGAATAACAGATGCCAGAATTAAAAGTCCTGTTTGCGACTTCCGAAGTCGCGCCGTTGATCAAGACGGGCGGGTTGGCCGATGTCAGCGGCGCGCTGCCCGCCGCGTTGCGCAGCATCGGCGTGGATGTGCGCATCCTGGTGCCGGGATACAAACAAGTTATCGCGCAACTGGGGCAACACAAAGTCGTTGCAACCTTCGACTCCCTGCCGGGTTTCCCGCCGGCGCGGCTGTTGTCCGGCACGATGGTGCATGATGTGCCGCTGCTGGTGCTCGAATGCCCGGTTCTGTACCAGCGCGACGGCGGACCCTATCAGGATGTCAGCGGCCGCGACTGGGCGGACAATGCGCTGCGCTTCGGCCTGCTCTCCAAGGTCGCCGCCGTGCTGGGCTGCAACGAATCGCCGCTCGACTGGCGCCCCGACCTGGTGCATTGCAACGACTGGCAGACCGGCCTTGCGCCCGCCTGGCTGCACTTTGCGCAAGGCGCCGCGCCGAGCATCCTCGCGATCCATAACCTGCTGTTCCAGGGAAACTTCCCGCCAGAAACGGTGGGCAAACTGCATTTGCCGCCTTCATGTTTCAGCATCGACGGCGTGGAATATTACGGCAACCTGTCGTTCCTCAAGGCGGGGCTGTTCTACGCCGACCACATCACCACCGTCAGCCCGAACTACGCGAAGGAAATACAGAAGGAGCCGCTCGGCTTCGGCATGCAAGGCCTGCTGGCCACGCGCCGCAACAATCTCACCGGCATCCTAAACGGCATCGACACCGGCGAGTGGAATCCGGCAGCCGACCCGCACCTCGCCAAAAAATACAGCAGCGCACGCATGACCGGCAAGGCCGCCAACAAAGAAGCGCTGCAAAGCAGGATGGGGCTGAACTTCGAGCCGGATGTGCCGCTGCTCGGTGTGGTCAGCCGCCTCACCCACCAGAAGGGCTTGGACTTGCTGCTGGAAATCGCGCCGCGCCTGATCGGATTGCCCGCACAACTGGTCATGCTCGGCACCGGCGAGGCGCCGATAGAAAAAGCCGTGCGCGATCTGTCGCGCCGTTATCCCGGAAAGATCGGCGCGCATATCGGTTTCAGCGAAGACCTCTCGCACCAGATCGAGGCTGGGGCTGATCTATTCGTGATGCCGTCGCGTTTTGAGCCCTGCGGCCTGAACCAGTTGTACAGCCAATGCTACGGTACACCGCCGATCGTGCATGCCACCGGCGGCCTGGCTGATTCGGTGGTGGACTGTACGCCGGGAACCCTCAAGGACGGCACCGCCAGCGGCTTCGCGTTCCTCGGTATGACCGCCGACAACCTGTTCGCCGCGATCCAGCGCGCGATCGGCCTGTACCATGACCAGGCCAAATGGAAAACGCTGCGCAAGAACTGCATGGCCAAGGATTTCAGTTGGCGGAGCAGCGCCGAGGCTTACCGCGCGGTGTATTTGAAGGTGTTGGGGCGATAGGGCAGGGCTGGCTGTTGATAAACCCGGGATAACCCGTTGGTTTTGTCATTCCCGCATAGCAGGAAAATTGAGGTGTTGCCCGCTTTGCGGAGTGTTTGTCGAGGGTGTAAATATTTTTGTGTAAACGGTCATTTGGCAGGAAACTGCCTAACTTCAAGGAGGAGTGAACATGACCGCAGCAAAGAAAGCACCATCGCCCGATTTAATTGACCAACTGCTGGCCGATTACCAGAAACCCGAAGACCTGCTCGGCGAGCACGGCCTGCTCAAGCAACTCACCAAGGCCGTTGTAGAACGCGCCCTGCAAGCTGAAATGGCAGCGCACCTCGGGCATGACAAACATGAGCCGGTAGCCAATCCTGCGGGCAATGCACGCAACGGCACCAGCCGCAAGACGCTCAAGGGCGAATTCGGCGAACTGCCGATAGAAATCCCGCGCGACCGGCAAGGCAGTTTTGAACCGCAACTTATCCCCAAGCATCAAACCCGCTGGACGGGATTCGACGACAAGATTCTATCGCTCTATGCGCGTGGCATGACGGTGCGCGAGATACAAGGCCATCTGGAAGAAATGTATGGCACCGAGGTTTCGCCCAGTCTGATCTCGTCGGTGACCGATGCCGTCATCGAGGATGTCAAAGCCTGGCAGTCCCGCCCGCTCGATGCGCTGTACCCCATCGTTTATCTCGACTGCATCCATGTCAAAGTACGCGATAACGGTGCGGTGCGCGTCAAGGCCGCGTATCTGGCGCTGGGCATCAAGCTGGATGGAGAGAAGGAGCTGTTGGGCATCTGGGTCGCCCATACCGAGGGCGCGAAGTTCTGGCTGCAAGTGGTGACCGAACTCAAGAACCGTGGCGTGCAAGACATCTTCATCGCCTGCGTGGACGGCCTGAAGGGCTTCCCGGAAGCCATTGAAACCGTGTTCCCCAAAACCGCCGTGCAGTTGTGCCTCGTGCATATGGTGCGCCACAGCCTGAACTACGTGAGCTGGAAATTGCGCAAGGCGGTTGCGGCCGATCTGCGCGCCATCTACACTGCCGCCACTGTTGAGGAGGCGGAGCAACATCTCGCGGCATTCGAGGCCAAGTGGGATCAGGACTATCCGGCCATCGGCCAGAGCTGGCGGCGCAACTGGGCGCGTATCACGCCGTTCTTTGACTACCCGCCGGAAATTCGCCGGGTGATCTACACCACCAACGCAATTGAGTCGCTGAACATGAGCCTGAGGAAAATCACCAAGAACCGTGGCTCGTTCCCGTCTGACGAGGCACTGCTAAAACTGTTCTACCTGGCCATACAAAACATCAGCAAAAAATGGACGATGCCGATAAGGGACTGGAAAGCGGCACTGAATCGTTTTACTATCCAGTTCGAGGAACGGATGCCGCAGCATTAATGAATTCCGTTTACACAAAATTCAGGACACCCTCTGTTTGTCTCGCTGAATTCCTGCTTGCGCAGATACTGTGATTTCTGTTGAAATCCTGGAAAAAACAAATAAGTGGCTAACATCCCTTGAATTTCTTAGCAGTGCATTTTCTGGATAATTCCTGCGCTTTTGCAATTTGGGCAGCAGTCATGGATGCTGCGATCGAATCGCGATCTACAATAAATTCTTTTTTGGCTTCACCGCTGGCATTGGCAATCGCAATATTGAGCCACATATATCCCTGAATATCATCCTTGGGAATGCCTTTACCTTTGGCATAAATCCATCCGAGGTAAAATTGGGCTATAGGATGACCCTGTTCTGCGGCCAGCCTATACCACTTCCTTGCCTCATTGTAATCGTGAGGAACGCCCCGCCCGGCGCGATACATCATCCCAAGGACATATTGTGCCTCAGCGTTTCCACCTTGTGCCAAGGGGCTATACAGCTTTGCGGCTTTTTCATAATCGCCCGTATCATATACAAGATTGGCATCAGACAAAGAATCAGACATTGCCTGCCCAGCTAATGCAGAAAAGCATACATATACCAACAACACCTGCTTTAGCAACTTAATCATTTTCGTTACCCAATAAGTATCGACGCCAAACTATTGAGAGCAGGCCGCGTCTTTCCTGCACCATGGCAAATATACCAAATTATGAGGGGAATTTTTTGAAGCTATCCTGATACATTGACATGAAGTCGTTTTAGCGAATTTTACCGCCAGTTTCGATGCTTATCCAGAACGCGAACGGTCAATTCTATTAAGGCATGCAAGGTTGATTACAAATCATTGGAAAACCATCAACTTTTACGCGATAATCCAAAATTGTTAACGCCGCTATTTGGAGAGGAACGCAGAATGGGTAGAGCTCAGCGCGGAACCCGTCAGACAGTTCGTCAATCTCCGATCGATAGCGCTGCTTTACCGCCAGTCCTTTGAGGACACTGAATTTTTTAACGCAATAATTACGGAGAAAACATGGCAGCATTAAACGTCGCACAGAAAATCCTCCTGGCCAACGCAGCCGGGGGGTTGAAAGAGCTCCCGCCAGAGGGGCAACCGCTGGAAATCCAGTTCACCCACACCCTGTATCAGGACGCCACCGGCACCGCTGCCGCGCTGGCTTTCGAGAAGATGGGCGTGGATCGTGTGAAGACCACTTCGGTTATCGTCGTCGATCACAAGACGTTGCAAGTCGGCTACATCGACGGCGACGACCATCGCTACCTCGAAACCTTCAGCAAGAAATACGGCTGCTGGTTTTCGCGCGGCGGCAACGGTATCTGCCACAGCGTGTTCCTCGAGGACTTCGCGGTTCCCGGCAAGTCGGTGATCGGTTCCGACTCGCATACCACCAATGCCGGCGGCATGGGCATGCTGGCGCTGGGTGCGGGCGGCACCGACGTGAGCTTCGCGATGGCGGGCACTTCTTACAAGATCGAAATGCCGAAAGTGGTGCAGGTGAATCTCACCGGCGCGCTGCATCCGGGCGTGCTCGCCAAAGACGTGATCCTGAACGTGCTCAAGGTCATCGGCATCAAGGGCAACAAGGCTAACTGCCTGGAGTACACCGGGCCGGGCCTGAAGAGCCTGAATGTCACCGACCGCGCGACGATCTGCAACATGGGCACCGAGGCTGGCGTGGCCTTCTCGATTTTCCCATCCGACGATATCACCAAGGCTTACCTCGATGGCCGCAAGCGCTCAGGCGACTTCAAACCGTTGGTCGCCGACGCGGGTGCAACCTATTCGCGCACGATCGAGATCGACCTGTCGGCATTGGAGCCGACGATTGCGCTGTACCCGCGCCTGAAGTCGATGGAGCCTGTCTCCAAGCATGCCGGAATCCCGGTCGACACCGTGTTCATCGGCAGTTGCACAAACTCCAACTACGAAAATCTGGCCCGCGTCGGCGAGCTGCTGCGCGGCAAGAAAGTCAAGGTCGATACCGCGATTGCGCCCGGCTCACAAGCCATTGCGCGCCAATTGGCGGCAGCCGGTTATATTGAAATTTTCTATGCCGCCGGTGTGCGTGTTTTGGAAAACGCCTGCTCCGCCTGTATCGGCCAGGGTTTTTCGCCACCAAGCAACGGCGTGATGCTGTCCACGGCCAACCGCAACTTCGAAGGCCGTTCTGGAACCGAGAGCGCCTCGGTGCATCTGGTCAGCCCGGTCACCGCGATCGCCGGTGCGATAACCGGCGTTATTACCGACCCGCGCACGCTGTTCAAGGGCGACCTTGCGATCCAGCATGTTCCGCCGGTAGTCGATATGGGCGCCTATACCGCGCCGCTGCCTCCCGCAGAAGCCGCCAAGGTAGTTATGCGCTACGGCCCGGACATCGCGCCGCTGCCGACGCTGGATCCATTGCCGGCCAAGTTGGCGGGTGAGGTCATGCTCAAGCTGGGCAACGAGATCACCACCGATCACATCCAGCCTGCCGGCAAGTACCTGTCGCTGCGTTCCAACGCCGACGAATACGCCAAGCAGGCGACCTTCGTCCAGGTGGACAAGACCTTCAGCGCACGCGCTGCGGCGGTGCGCGATGCGGGCGGGCATGGCTTCATCGTCGCTGGCGACGGCTACGGCATGGGCAGCTCGCGCGAGCACGCCGGGCTGTGCCCGCGCATCCTGGGGATTCGCGCGATTGTCGCCAAGGGCTTCGAGCGTATCCATCTGGCCAACCTCGCCAACTTCGGTATCCTCGGGCTGATCTTCGAAAATCCGGCTGATCTCGACCGCATCCAGCAGGGCGCAAAAGTGTCTCTCGACACTTCCGGCCTGGAAAGCGGCCAGCTCAAACTGGTGGTTGCCGGTCTCGGCGATATTCCTCTCAAGCTCGCACAGGGCAAGGAAGACATCCCGATGATCCGTGCAGGCGGCGCGCTGTCGCTGTTTGCCAGCCAGATGAAAGCGAACTGATTAACAATTGCCCTTCTCGTTCGTCCTTTCTCCCGCAGGCGGGAGAGAGTTAGAGAGAGGGAATGTGGCTTTGCCCGACATGTCGGGCAGAGCCCGACCTACAATTTTTTAATTGAAGAGGAAATACCATGACTACTGCAAAAATTTATTGGACCAAAATCGACGAAGCGCCGGCGCTGGCAACGTACTCGCTGCTGCCTATCGTCCAGGCCTTCACCAAGGCGGCCGGCGTTGATGTCGAAGCGCGGGACATTTCCCTGGCTGGCCGTATCATCGCCAACTTCCCGGAAAACCTGACCGAAGCACAGCGCATCCCCGACGAGCTTACCGCATTGGGCGAACTGACGCTGAAGCCGGAAGCCAACATCATCAAGCTGCCCAACGTCAGCGCTTCGGTGCCGCAGCTGAAGGCCGCGATCAAGGAATTGCAATCGCAGGGCTACAAGATTCCAGACTTCCCGGAAAATCCGCAGAACGACGCCGAGAAGGAGCTCAAGACCCGCTTCGGCAAGATACTCGGCAGCGCGGTGAACCCGGTATTGCGCGAAGGCAACTCCGACCGCCGCGCGGCGTTGTCGGTAAAGAATTTTGCGCGCAAGCATCCGCACCGCATGGGCAAATGGGCTGCCGATTCCAAGACTCACGTCGCGCACATGGGCGGTGGCGATTTCTACGGCAGCGAAAAATCCGTCACCGTTTCCGAGGCTGGCCCGGTGCGCATCGAGTTCGTCGGCGCCGACGGCAAAACCACGGTGCTGAAGGAAAAGACCACGCTGAAGGCGGGCGAGGTGATCGACGCGTCGGCGATGAGCTGCCGCGCGTTACGCAAGTTTTACGAAGAGCAGATTGCTGACGCGAAAAAAGAGCCAAACGTGCTGCTGTCGCTGCACCTCAAGGCGACGATGATGAAGATCTCCGACCCGATCATGTTTGGCCACGCCGTCACCGTGTATTTCAAGGACGTGTTCGACAAGCACGCCGCAACGATCAAGGAATTGAACGTCAACGTCAACAACGGCTTCGGCGACCTGCTGGCGAAAATCGCCACGCTGCCGGAAGCCAAGCGTAAGGAAATCGAAGCCGACATCGCCGCCTGCTACAAGAAGCAGCCGCAGCTGGCGATGGTCAATTCCGACAAGGGCATCACCAACCTGCACGTGCCTTCCGACGTGATCATCGACGCCTCGATGCCGCCGATGATCCGCGATGGCGGCAAGATGTGGGGCGCCGACGGCAAGCCGTACGACACCAAGGCGATGATTCCGGACCGCAACTACGCCAGCGTTTTCCAGGCGGTCATCGACGATTGCAAAAAGAACGGCGCGCTCGACCCGGTGACGATGGGCTCGGTGCCAAACGTCGGCCTGATGGCACAGAAGGCCGAAGAATATGGCTCGCACGACAAGACTTTCGAAGCGGCCGGCAACGGCACGATCCGCGTCGTTGACGCTGCCGGCAAGACACTGCTGGAGCAGAAAGTGGAGCAGGGCGACATCTTCCGCATGTGCCAGACCAAGGATGCCCCGATCCAGGACTGGGTCAAGCTGGCCGTTACCCGCGCGCGCCTGTCCAACACGCCGGCGATCTTCTGGCTCGACAAGAACCGCGCGCACGACGCGCAGATCATCGCGAAGGTCGAGAAGTACCTGAAGGATCACGACACCAGTGGTCTGGACATCAAGATCATGGCGCCGGCCGATGCCTGCCGTGTTTCGCTGGAGCGCATCCGTCAGGGCAAGGACACGATCTCCGTCACCGGCAACGTGCTGCGCGATTACCTCACCGACCTGTTCCCGATCCTCGAACTGAACACCAGCGCGAAGATGCTGTCGATCGTTCCGTTGATGAACGGCGGCGGTCTGTTCGAGACCGGCGCGGGCGGTTCCGCTCCGAAGCACGTCCAGCAGTTCCAGGAAGAAGGCTACCTGCGCTGGGATTCGCTCGGCGAATTCCTCGCGCTCGGCGTTTCGCTGGAACATCTGGCGCAAGTCTTCAAGAATCCGAAGGCGCAGGTTCTGGCGGATGCGCTGGATGAGGCCAACGGCAAGATACTCGACAACAACCGCTCGCCAGCCCGTAAAGTCGGCGAACTGGATAACCGCGGCAGCCATTTCTACCTCGCCATGTACTGGGCGCAAGCCTTGGCTGCGCAGACCAAGGACAAGGAATTGCAGGCGAGGTTTGCACCGCTGGCGAAGACGCTGACGGAAAACGAAGCGAAGATCAATGCCGAATTGATCGCAGCCCAGGGGAAACCGGTGGACATGGGCGGCTACTACCATCCGGACTTCGACAAGACATCGAAGGCAATGCGCCCCAGCGCAACCTTCAATGCGGCATTGGCGGCTATCTAGATAAAAGCAAAGGAAGTAAGTAGGGAGTAGGAAGCAGGGAGTGGGTTTTCCCACTTTCCACTTCCCACTTGCTACTTCCCATATATTCCAATTAACAACAACTTTAGGAAACCCCTATGAACTTGCATGAATATCAGGCCAAGCAGGTGCTGCGCGAATATGGCATTGCCACACCGCGCGGCGCGGCAATAGACAGCGCCTCGCAGGCCGACGGCGCGATGAAGGAGCTGGGCGGCAACGCCTGGGTGGTCAAGGCGCAAATCCACGCCGGCGGGCGCGGCAAGGCCGGCGGCGTGAAGCTGGTGCGCTCGCCCGAGGCATTGAAGGAAGCGGTGAACGCGCTGCTCGGCAAACAACTGGTGACCTACCAGAATGCGCCGGAAGGGCAGATGGTGTCGCGCCTGCTGATCGAGGAGACGCTGCCGATCGCACGCGAGCTCTACATCAGTCTGACGGTGGATCGCGAGACCGAGCGCGTCGCGCTGGTCGCATCGAGCGAAGGCGGCATGGAAATCGAGGAAGTCGCCGCGCACTCCCCGGAGAAAATCCTCAAGGAATTCTGCGACCCGCTGCTCGGCCTGCAGGACTACCAGTGCCGCGCGCTGGCCTTCGGTCTCAAGCTGGAAGGCACGCAGATCGGCGAATTCGGCAAGCTCGCCAAGGGTCTGTATAAGCTGTTCATCGAGAACGACCTGGCGATGGCCGAGATCAACCCGCTGATCGTGACTGCATCAGGTAGTCTGGTGGCGCTCGACTGCAAGATCGGCGTGGACGACAACGCGGTGTTCCGCCACAAGAATCTCGCCGCGATGAACGACCCGACCCAGATCGACCCGAAAGAAGTCGCCGCGAAGGAATGCGACATCAGCTACATCGCGCTGTCCGGCAACATCGGCTGCATGGTCAACGGCGCCGGCCTGGCGATGGCGACCATGGACCTGATCAAGCTGCACGGCGGCCAGCCCGCCAACTTCCTCGACGTCGGCGGCGGCGCCACGGCGGAAGTGGTGACCAAGGCGTTCAAGATCATCCTCTCCGACGCCAACGTCAAGGCGGTGCTGGTCAACATCTTCGGCGGCATCATGCGCTGCGACATCATCGCCGCGGGCATCATTGCCGCGGTCAAGGAAGTCGGCGTGAAGGTGCCGGTGATCGTGCGCCTGGAAGGCACCAACGTCGAACTCGGGCAGAAGATGCTGGCCGAGAGCGGCGTCGGCGTGATCTCCGCCAGCGACATGACCGATGCGGCCAAGCGCGCCGTCGCGGCGGTCGCCTGACTTAACGGCAAACAGAAAATTTCAAGGACTCTCCCATGAGCATTCTCGTAAACAAAAACACCAAGGTCCTGTGCCAGGGCTTCACCGGCAAGCAGGGCACATTCCATTCCGAACAGGCGATCGCCTATGGCACCAAAATGGTCGGCGGCGTGACGCCGGGCAAGGGCGGCCAGACGCACCTCGGCCTGCCGGTGTTCAACACGGTGCGCGACGCGGTGCGCGACACCGGCGCAGACGCCACGATGATCTACGTGCCGCCCGGCTTTGCCGCCGACGGCATCATGGAGGCGGCGGACGCGGGCATCAAGGTGATCGTCTGCATCACCGAGGGCATTCCGGTACTGGACATGCTCAACGTCAAGGCGGCGCTCAAGGCCAACGACGCGATCCTGATCGGCCCCAACTGCCCCGGCATCATCACCCCGGACGAGTGCAAGATCGGCATCATGCCCGGCTTCATCCACAAGAAAGGCAAGGTCGGCGTGGTGTCGCGCTCCGGCACGCTCACCTACGAAGCGGTGTTCCAGACCACCCGTCTCGGGCTCGGCCAGTCCACCTGCGTCGGCATCGGCGGCGACCCGATCAAGGGGCTGGACTTCATCGACGTGCCTGAAGATGTTCCAGGCAGACCCGGAGACCGAAGCGATCATCATGGTCGGCGAGATCGGCGGCAACCGCGAGGAAGCGGCGGCGGAATACATCAAGGCGCACGTCACCAAGCCGGTGGCCGGCTACATCGCCGGACAGACCGCGCCCAAGGGCAAGCGCATGGGCCATGCCGGCGCGATCATCGCCGGCGGCAAGGGCTTGGCATCGGACAAGATCGCCGCGCTGGAAGCGGCGGGTGTGGTGGTGTCCAAGTCGCCCGCCGGGCTGGGCGAGGCAATGGCCGAGGCGATCAAGAGAAAAACCAGGTAAGGGTGCAGGGCGCGGCATTCCCCTCGATAGAAATGCCGTGTTTTACCAAAATCAAAGGGCGCGATTCATCGCGCCCTTTTGTTTTCCTGCTACCTAGAGGGGCGGATGTCGCAGGGTGCCGGAAACCGCTATCATTCGTCAGCTGCGCGATAAGCAGAGGGGAGAGGTGGTCGCAGAATGCGACCACCACATCGTCAATTTTAACGGGTGGTCAAAATTCAGTTCGCGCCAACACCTTCCCGCTGAAGGTTTTTCCGTACCCGGTCGTATATCGAAATCTTGAAAGCAGCATTCGAATCCTGATCGTGCGCCATCAGCATAGGAAGCCCGGCTACGCAGGCGGTAGGTATGAAACTTTCGTGCGCAGCACAGCGTTGCCCAACCCTGCGCTCAAGCGGGGCTGCGCAAAAGCGCGCAGCCCCTTAGCTCCATACATGGACGCCCACTATTGCGTGGAGCTAATCGGACTTTCTCACTCACGGTTCTGACCTTCATGGCACTCGGTTAAGGGATTACGGCCCGGTGACGATGAGGTGCTTGTTGTTGTGGCACGATAGCATGTAGGGCGGATGAGCGCAGCGTTATCCGCCGTATGCTGACCTTTCGCGCAACTTTCATTCGGCGGATAGCTTTGCATAGCCATCTGACTAGGCCGTCAAAAAACGACGGACAAGTCATTGGTTAACGGCCTGCGGCCTCATCCGCCCTACGGCCCATTTACGATTAACCGAGTGCCATGACGGTCTGACCTGTCTCGCCACCATTTCATGATTGCCTGTGCAATCGGTGGTAGCGCTCCTTAAACTTGGGGCGTACCACTTCGATGCCGTAGCAGGAAGTGGGCGTCCATTCCATTCGTTAGGCGCTATGCTGAGCCTGCCTATTTTCTCCGTCTCGCCAGTTGCCGTTGTTGCAGCGGGTCGGGTCGGATTGAGAGTGTGTTGCTCGTTCGTCTCTTTTCGCGGGCTGCGAGTTCTGGTGTTCCGCGTTCTTCGCCCGATTTTGCCTTGCACTGCATCCATTGATCGCTTTGTGACACAGTAAGATCAGCAAGGATTGCTCAATGGGTTATCATGCGCCATTTTTTAATTCCCAGGCACTACTGATGCAAGAACTGACTTTGCCTTCGCTACGGTTCCGCTTTGGCGCGTGGCTGCTGCTCATTCTGAGCTTTAACTCCGTTGCGGCTTTCGCCCAAACCGAACGCAGCCAGGCACATAATGTGCGCCTTCAAGAATCAGCCGATACGGCGCGCGTGATCGTCAAGTTCAAGCGAGACTCCGCGTTGCTGCGCAAACACGCGCTATCGGCCACAGCGAGCGCGAGCGAAACGACCGACATGGTAACGGCGCGCGCCAGCTCCCTGGGTGCGCGTCTGGGTGTGAGTCTGCGCGCTGGCCGTGCGCTCAACGAGCATACGCAGGTCGTCGGCGCGAGCGGAGTCAGCGCCGCCGCGCTGGCTGCGCGCTTGTCCGCGGAGGCCGATGTCGAATACGCGGTCGTCGACCAGCGACGCACACACTTTGCGGTACCCAACGATCCCTTGTATGCGCAGGGACCGCCGATCAACGGCAGCACTGGCGGGCCTGCCGCAGGCCAATGGTATTTGCGCGCGCCGGACGGTGAGATATCAGCCAGCATCAACGCAACCGGTGCCTGGGATATAACTACCGGAAGCTCGAACATCGTTGTTGCGGTGCTCGATACGGGAGTGCGCCCGGAGCACCCCGATTTTGCCAATCGCCTGCTGGCAGGCTACGACATGGTGGGCGACGTGCCGACGGCGAATGACGGCAATGGCCGCGACGTAGATGCCTCCGACCCGGGCGACTGGGTGACGGCGAGCGAGTCCGGCAACCCATCCGGCCCGTTCTACCAGTGCAGTGTGGAGGACAGTTCGTGGCACGGCACCATGACGGCAAGCCTGATCGGCGCCGCAACCAACAACGGTATCGGCATGGCAGGCGTGGCCGGGGGCGTGAAATTGCTGCCGGTGCGCGTGATCGGCAAATGTGGCGGCTATGATTCCGACATCATCGCCGGTATGCAATGGGCGGCCGGTTTGCCCGTGCCAGGTGTGCCGATTAACCCGGCGCCGGCGCGGGTCATCAACATGAGCCTGGGCGGCAGTGGCGCATGCCCATTGAGCTACCAGGATGCGATCAACGCCATTACCGGCAAGCAACACCCCGCGGTTATCGTGGCGGCGGCTGGCAATAGCTCCGGCCATGCCGTCAGCGCGCCAGCCAACTGCCCGGGGGTGATCGGCGTGGCGAGTTTGCGCCACATCGGCACGAAGGTCGGTTTTTCGGATATCGGGCCGGAGATCAGCATCAGCGCGCCCGGCGGCAATTGCGTCAATACGACTTCCGGAGCGCCTTGCCTGTACCCGATACTGGCGGCAACCAATGCTGGTGCCACTACGCCGGCGGCTTCTTCCTACACCGACAGCTTCAACGCCAGCGTGGGCACAAGTTTCTCGGCGCCGCTCGTGGCCGGTACCGCGGCCTTGATGTTGTCAATACGGTCATCGCTGACGCCAGCCGAGATCAAAGCGATGCTACAAAACACGGCGCGCGCATTTCCGTCCAGCGGTTCGCCAACAGGAGCGATTCAGAACTGTCACGCGCCCGACGGCAAAGACCAATTGGAGTGCTACTGCACCACGTCGACTTGCGGGGCAGGCATGCTTGATGCCGCCTCGGCGGTAGCCGCCGTAACGCCAGTCAGCGTCATTGAATTTTACAACATCAACCTTGATACCTTTTTCATCACCGCTGACTCAAGCGAAGCAGCGGCCATCGATGGCGGTAGCGCGGGGCCTGGCTGGATCCGTACCGGAAATACGTTCAAGTCGGGCGGCAGCACGCCGGTCTGTCGCTTCTACGGTAGTATGTCGCCCGGCCCCAACTCGCATTTTTATACGGTTGATGCCAGCGAGTGCAGCTACCTTCAGCAGTTACAGTCAAGCACGCCAGCTACGCAGAAACGCTGGAATTTCGAGAGCTTTGATTTTGTTTCGACTCCGGCAACCGGCGGCACGTGCCCTGGCGGGACGATACCGGTTTACCGTGCCTATAACAATGGTTTCTCGCGAGGAGTGGATAGCAACCATCGTATTACCATCAGCCTTGCCGCTATACAACAGATGGTGGCCCGCGGTTGGAACAACGAAGGTGTGGTTATGTGCGCAAGGCAGTAAATATCCTATTGATCCGGCCAAGTGAGGTTTGAAGCCAGTTCGGGCCGGAGCAATCTAAGAGCGCTTTTATACCCCCGCCATTTTGATCGCCTATCGTTGGCCGATCAGCACCCAAGATCCTTTTGCTCTATCCGCTTATCCTTTTCATCATGCGTTTGCTTCCGTCCGGTTCAGGCGCGGGTCGAACGCATCGCGCACCGCGTCGGCGAACAGGTTTGCCGCCAGCACCAGCACCAGCATGAAGCCGAACGCCGCCGCCAATGCCCACCACACCATCGGATCGCGCCCCATCTCCAGCCGCGCCGCGTTGATCATCGTGCCGAAGCTGATCATCGACGGATCGACGCCCACGCCGACGTAGGAGAGAACTGCCTCGGCCAGCACCAGCGCGCTGAAATCCATTACCAGCGCGATTAAAATAATATGCATCACGTTCGGCATGATGTGGCGAGTCAGAATGCGCAATGAAGATACGCCGAACGATTGCGCCGCCTGGATGTATTCCAGCTCGCGCAGCTTGAGCGTCTCGCCGCGCAGCAGGCGGCACAGCCCGGTCCAGCTGGTGACGCCGAGGATCAGGCACAGGAACACCAGCCGCAGGTCGGCGCGCGATGCGGCGGTATCGAACCAGTGCGGGTGCGTGTCGATGGTGACCTGCATTATCAGCACCGCCGCCGCGATCAGCAGCACGCTGGGAATGGAGCTCAACACGGTATAGATATACTGGATGACATCGTCCATCCAGCCGCGGAAATAGCCCGCCGCGATGCCGAGCAGCAGCGCCAAGGGGAGCGTGACCAGCGTGGTCACCGTGCCGATGATCAGGCCGGTGCGGATGCTTTTCAGCGACAGGTACAGCACGTCCTGGCCGACCTTGTCGGTGCCGAGTACGTGATAGACGGAAGCGAGGCTGGCGGTTGCGCCGATCAGGGCGGCGAGCAGTAAAGCCGTTATCAGCGCAGCCCTGAAGGCTGTATTCCCCATCGTTTCCGCGAAGGCGGGAATCCAGCCATTCAAGAAGGTTTTGCGTCCAAACTTGCTGGATTTCCGCCTTCGCGGGAATGACGCAGAAATAAGTGCGCATAAAAGCACACACATTACCAGACCACCAATCGCTCCCTTAAATCCGCGCCACACCACATCGCCGTCGCGCTGAGCTTCATCGGCCAGGTGCGCGCCGCCATAGCGCAGGCGCGGGTAGTCGCGTAACACGTTGCCCTGTGCGTCGCTGATGCTTTCCTTGGCATACAGCGTCACCGCGAAAGGCGCGGAATAGGTTTTTTCGGTGTGTGTGCGCAGCGGTTCGACCAGTTTGTCGAACACGCTCAGCACTTCCGGCGAATAGACCGTCTCGCCGTCATTTTTATCGGG
Source organism: uncultured beta proteobacterium (assembly GCA_963828205.1). Classification (GTDB taxonomy): domain Bacteria; phylum Pseudomonadota; class Gammaproteobacteria; order Burkholderiales; family Gallionellaceae; genus Gallionella. The sequence goes on along the minus strand of CAWHDU010000002.1, from coordinate 173,236 downwards.
CAGTGCCGCGCGGTAGTGCAGCGTATCCAGCAGGCCTGCCAGCAAAAACAGCGACAGCACCAGCAGCGACACCATCGCCGTGGCATTCTGCGCCACGCGCCGCCACGGCAGCAGCAGGTGTTCGCGCTGCCGCACAAACCGGGCAATCGCGATGCCTGCCGCCAGCAGCAGGAATACCAGCGCGTCGCTCCACAGGATGACGGGCATGAAGTTCATGATAATCGCACCCGCGGATCGACCATCGTGTAGGAAATATCGGTGAGGATCAGCCCGGCGATATACAGCGCCGAACCGAGGAACACCATCGCGCGCACCACGGAAAAATCCTGCGCGTTGATCGCGTCGATGGTGTAGCTGCCCAGGCCGGGGATGCCGAAGAACGATTCGGTGAGCAGGCTGCCCATGAACAGCAGCGGGATCACCACTACCACGCCGGTGAGGATCGGGATCATCGCGTTCTTCAGCACATGGCGGAACAGCACGCGCAGCTCGGACAAACCCTTGGCGCGCGCGGTGCGCACATAGTCCTTGCCGATTTCTTCGAGGAAAATGGTGCGGTACCAGCGGCTGCTGGAGCCGACGCCGCCGACCACGCCGATGAGAATCGGCAGCGCCACGAACTTGAAACCGTCCGCGCCGCCGTCGTAGCCGGAGATCGGCACCAGATGCCACAGCTTGCTCACCATGAATTGCCCGCCGATGATGTAAAACAGGCCGGACACCGACATCAGCAGCACGCACAGCGCCACGCCCGCGATATCCAGCGCGCTGGCGCGGAACAGCGTCATCAGCAGCGCGAAGCTGACGTAGACGATGAGCCCGATCAGGAAGGTCGGCAGCGCGATCGCCAGGCTCGGCAGCATGCGCGTCTGGATTTCCCGTGAAATGCTGCGCCCGTCGTCGGAATAGCCGAAATCGAAGGCGAACATGCTGGCGGATTTCTGCCAGAAAATCGTGTCGGTGATCTTGCCCGCGCCGCCCGCCGCGCCGTTGACCAGCAACGGCTTGTCGTAGCCGCGCTGCTGCTTCCATTTCTCGATGGCCTCGGGTGTGACGCGCTTGATGCCGAGCTGCATGCGCGCCATGTCGTCCGGCGTGTTCACCACGAAGAACAGCGCGAAGGTGAGCAGGTTCACCCCGATCAGGATCGGCAAGGCATACAGGATGCGGCGCAGCAGGTAGGCAAGCATCGGGTTTCCAGGGTGGATGGGTAACGGTTGCGCGAATTATAGGGCAATATCCTGCCGCAATCGGTCTGGCGTATTTGTATGGTATTACCGGGATTAAGGTTGACCAAAACGCCGCCAGCCTTTATCTTACGCGGTTCTTTATAGGCATAAATTTAAGGTGTTCGTGATGGAGTTGACTGGCGCGGAGATACTGATCCGCTGTTTGCAGGAGGAACAGGTCGAATATGTATTCGGCTATCCCGGCGGGGCGGTGTTGTTCATTTATGACGAACTGTTCAAGCAGGACAAGGTCAAGCATGTGCTGGTGCGCCATGAGCAGGCTGCGGTGCATGCGGCCGATGGTTACGCGCGGTCTTCCGACAAGGTGGGCGTGGCGCTCGTCACTTCCGGGCCGGGACTGACCAATGCGGTGACCGGCATCGCCACCGCCTACATGGATTCGACGCCGATGGTCGTCATCAGCGGCCAGGTTCCGACCGGCGCGATCGGCGAAGACGCCTTTCAGGAAGTCGATGCGGTGGGGATTACCCGCCCGTGCGTGAAGCACAATTTCCTGGTCAAGGACGTGAAGGACATCGCCTCGACCATCAAGAAGGCGTTCTACCTCGCCAAGACAGGCCGCCCCGGCCCGGTATTGGTGGACATTCCCAAGGACGTGTCCAACCACAAGACAGCTTTTGAATATCCGGCCAGCGTGAACATCCGTTCCTACCATCCGGCGGGCAAGGGCGACAGCGCGCAGATCAGGCATGCGGCGCAGATGCTGCTGGAAGCCAGACGGCCGATGATCTATGCGGGCGGCGGCGTGGTGCTGTCCGATGCCTCCGCGCAACTGACCGACCTGGTGCGCCTGCTGGGTTTTCCCTGCACCAACACGCTGATGGGGCTGGGCGGTTTCCCGGCCAGCGACAAGCACTTTGTCGGCATGCTGGGGATGCACGGCACCTATGAAGCGAACATGGCGATGCAGCATTGCGATGTGCTGCTGGCGGTCGGCGCGCGCTTCGACGACCGCGTGATCGGCAACGTCGAGCACTTTGCCGAAGTGCCGCGCAAGATTATCCATATCGACATCGACCCATCCTCGATCGCCAAGCGCGTCAAGGTGGACCTGCCCATCGTCGGCGATGTGAGATTGGTGCTGGACGAGTTGCTGGAGGTGCTGCGTGGCGGCAAGCAGAAGCCCGGCGCATCGGACTTGGCCGCATGGTGGAAGCAGGTGGACGAGTGGCGCGCCACAGGCGGCGGGCTGCGTTACAAGAATTCCACCGAGATCATCAAGCCGCAATACGTGATCGAAAAGCTGCATGAAATCACCGGCGGCGATGCATTCATCACGACCGACGTCGGCCAGCATCAAATGTGGGCTGCGCAGTATTACAAATTCGACAAGCCGCGCCGCTGGGTCACTTCCGGCGGGCTGGGTACGATGGGTTTCGGTTTGCCGGCGGCGATGGGCGTGCAGATGGTCAATCCCGGCGCGACGGTTGCCTGCATAACGGGCGAGGGCAGTATCCAGATGAACATCCAGGAGCTGTCCACCTGCAAACAATTCCACCTGCCGATCAAGATCATCGCGCTCAACAACGGCTATCTGGGCATGGTGCGGCAGTGGCAGGAATTCTTCCACGGCAACCGCTATTCCGAGACCTACATGAACGCGCTGCCGGATTTCGTCAGGCTGGCCGAGGCGTACGGGCATGTCGGGATGCGCATCGAGAAGCCTGCGGACGTCGAACCGGCATTGAAGGAGGCTTTCGCGCGCAAGGATGATCTGGTATTCATGGATTTCCGGACCGATCCGGCGGAAAACGTCTATCCGATGGTTCCCGGCGGCAGGGGTCTATCTGAGATCATCCTGGCGGAGGAGCTTTGATGAGACATATCATTTCCCTGTTGATGGAGAATGAAGCGGGCGCATTGTCGCGGGTGGCGGGGCTGTTCTCGGCGCGCGGCTACAACATCGAATCGTTGTCGGTTGCGCCGACCGAAGACCCGACCCTGTCGCGCATGACCATCGTCACCAGCGGCTCGGATGCGGTCATCGAGCAGATCAACAAGCAGCTCAACAAGCTGGTGGATGTCGCGGCATTGATCGATTTGAGCGAAGGCGAACATCTGGAGCGCGAGCTGATGCTGGTCAAGGTGCGCGCCGACGCTACGGTGTGCGATGAAATAAAGCGTGTGATAAATGCTTTTCAAGGGCGCGTGATAGATGAATCGAATTCCACCTGCACCATCGAATTGACCGATACCTGCGCCAGGCTGGACGAATTCTTGCATGCGATCAGGCGAGACCTGATCCTGGAAACGGTGCGCACCGGGGCCTCCGGCATCGGGTGCGGCGACCGGATTTTGAAACTTTAAAAACAGTCGCTAGACGCTAGTCGTTAGTTTGTAGTTAAACCCGCGAAGCGGACTACGCCAACTAACGACTAACGGCTAACGACTAACGACTAAATTATTAACCAAAGAGGGCAACATGAAAGTTTATTACGACAAAGACGCAGACCTTTCCCTGATCAAGGGCAAACAGGTAACCATCATCGGCTACGGTTCGCAGGGCCATGCCCATGCCCAGAACCTGAAAGAATCCGGCGTCAACGTGACCGTCGCGCTGCGCAAGGGCGGTGCGTCCTGGAAAAAAGCTGAGACCGCCGGTCACAAGGTTGCCGAGATCGCCGACGCTGTGAAGGGCGCCGATGTGGTGATGATGCTGTTGCCCGATGAAACCATGCCGGAGGTGTACCACGCCGACGTGGTAAAGAACCTGAAAGCCGGCGCCGCGTTGGCGTTCGCGCACGGCTTCAATATCCACTATAACCAGATCGTGCCGCCGGCCAATGTGGACGTGATCATGATCGCGCCGAAAGGCCCCGGCCATACGGTGCGTTCTGAATACCTCAAGGGCGGCGGGGTGCCGACGCTGATCGCGGTGTACCAGGACAAGTCCGGCAAGGCCAAGGACATTGCGCTGTCCTATGCCGCAGCGAACGGCGGCACCAAGGGCGGCGTGATCGAGACCAATTTCCGCGAAGAAACCGAGACCGACCTGTTCGGCGAACAGGCCGTGCTGTGCGGCGGCGCGGTGGAACTGGTCAAGGCAGGTTTCGAGACGCTGACCGAAGCGGGTTATGCGCCGGAAATGGCCTATTTCGAATGCCTGCACGAACTCAAGCTGATCGTCGACCTGATGTACGAAGGCGGCATCGCCAACATGAACTATTCGATTTCCAACAACGCGGAATACGGTGAATACGTGACCGGCCAGCGCGTCATCGCCGGCGAGGCGCGCGCCGCGATGAAGGAATGCCTGAAGAACATCCAGAACGGCTCCTACGCCAAACAGTTCATCCTGGAAGGCCGCACCAACTATCCGGAAATGACCGCGCGCCGCCGCCTGAACGCCGAGCATCCGATCGAGCAGGTCGGCGGCAAGTTGCGCGCGATGATGCCGTGGATCGGCAAGAACAAGCTGGTCGATCAGTCGAAAAACTAAAGGCAGTCGGTAGACGTTAGTCGCTAGTCGTTAGTTAAGGCAAAACCTTGGCTTCCAACTATCGGCTAACGACTAACGACTAACGACTCAATGACAAACTACCCCCACCCCATCATCGCCCGCGAGGGCTGGCCGTTCCTGGCTATCTCGGCAATATTGGCGATTGCAGTTACCGCTTGGTGTGCGACCTGGTCGATACCATTCTGGATCGTCGCGTTGTTCGTGCTGCAATTCTTTCGCGACCCGGCGCGGGAGATTCCGCAGGATGCCGGCGCGGTGCTGTCGCCCTGTGACGGGCGGGTCATAAAGGTCGAGCGCGCGCAGGATACTTATGGGCAACGCGAGGCCATTTTGGTCAGCGTGTTCATGAACGTGTTCAACGTGCACTCCAACCGCAGCCCGGTAGACGGGAAGATCGAGCAGGTGCAGTATTTTCCCGGAAAATTCGTCAATGCCGATCTGGACAAGGCATCCACCGAAAATGAGCGCAACGCCGTGGTGATTAAAACCGCCGAAGGCCGGATCGTGACTTTCGTGCAGGTCGCCGGGCTGATCGCACGTCGCATCCTGTGCTACGTCAAGGCAGGCGATGTGCTGGCGCGCGGCCAGCGCTACGGCTTCATCCGCTTCGGTTCGCGCGTGGATGTTTACCTGCCGCTGGACGCTGCCGTGAAAGTCAGCATCGGCGACAAGGTATCGGCGACCACTACCATTCTGGCGGTGTTGCCGTAAGATAGTTAACGGTTTTGCAGGTGCGAATTCATTCGCACGAGCAACGGAGGATGTGCGAATGAATTCGCACCTACGAGCACAGTCCGATAATATGAAACTACGGAAAATTCTCCGCCAACGGCTGTTTTAGGATAATCTGATTGCATGGACGAATTTAATACCCGCAAGCCGATGAACCTGCGCAGGCGCGGCATTTACCTGTTACCCAACCTGTTCACTACCGGTGCGCTGTTTGCGGGCTTTTATGCCATTGTGCAGGCGATGAATCTACGCTTCGAATTTGCGGCGGTGGCGATCTTCATCGCCATGGTGTTGGACGGGCTGGACGGGCGCGTGGCGCGGTTGACGCATACGCAGAGCGAGTTCGGCGCCGAATACGACAGCCTGTCCGACATGGTTTCGTTCGGCGTCGCGCCCGCGCTGGTCATGTACGAATGGGCGCTGAAAGGGCTGGGCAAGTGGGGCTGGTTTGCCGCCTTCATCTATTGCGCCGCCACCGCGCTGCGCCTGGCGCGCTTCAACACCAACATCGAAGTGGTCGACAAGCGCTATTTCCAGGGCTTGCCGAGCCCGGCCGCCGCCGCCTTGGTGGCGGGTTTTGTCTGGGTGATGCTGGAAAATCATTTCACCGGGCAGGAGCTGCGCTGGTATGCGGCGGCGCTGACGGTATTCGCCGGGTTGAGCATGGTCAGCAACCTGCCGTTCTACAGCTTCAAGGATTTGAACATGCGCAAAAGCGTGCCATTCATCATGATCTTCCTGATCGCGCTGTTCTTCATCCTGATTTCCAGTTATCCGCCCGGCGTACTGTTTGCGCTGTTTCTCGGGTATGCCTTGTCCGGCTACGTGCTGTGGGCGTTGCGCCTGAGCAAAAAACAACAGCCCATTGCATGAGCCGGTAAAACTGGTTATATTCCGATACATGCACTTTTCCACGCACATCGCAACACTCCACTCCACATTCAGCCTGCTGGCTGCGCTGCTGCTGCGCGGCGCGCGCTAACCACACACCACATCATCCGAAGTGAGCGCGCCAGCCGTATATCGGTGGCGCAGGTTTGACCTATCCATATTGGAGCACAGCATGCCAAATAAAATGCCAGATAAAATGCCAAGTAAAACAACAGACAAATTGATTATTTTCGACACTACCTTGCGCGATGGCGAGCAGAGCCCCGGCGCGTCGATGACCAAGGATGAGAAGTTGCGCATTGCGCGCCAGCTCGAAAAGCTCGGCGTGGACGTGATCGAAGCGGGCTTTGCCGCCGCGAGCCCCGGCGATTTCGAAGCGGTGAAGGCTGTGGCCGAGACCGTGAAGAATTCTACCGTGTGTTCGCTGGCGCGCGCTTCGGAGAGCGACGTGCGCCGCGCCGGCGAGGCGATCCGGCACGGCAAAATCCGGGCGCATCCACACCTTCATCGCCACCAGCCCGATCCACATGCAGCACAAGCTGCGCATGAGCGAGGACCAGGTGGTCGAGCGCGCGGTCAGCGCGGTGAAGTGGGCGCTGGAATATACCGACGACGTGGAATTTTCCGCCGAGGATGCGGTGCGCTCGGAGATGGATTTCCTGGTGCGCGTGTTCGACGCGGTCATCAAGGCCGGAGCAAAAACCATGAACGTGCCGGATACGGTGGGTTATTCGATTCCCGCCGCGTGGGGCGAGCGCATCCGGCAGTTGATCGAACGCGTGCCGAATTCGGACAAGGTGGTCTGGTCCACGCATTGCCACAACGACCTGGGCCTGGCGGTGGCGAATTCCCTGTCCGCTGTGATGAACGGCGCGCGCCAGGTCGAGTGCACCATCAACGGCCTCGGCGAGCGCGCCGGCAACGCCTCGCTGGAAGAAGTCGTGATGGCGGTCAAGACGCGCCGCGATATATTCAACCTCGATACGCGCATCGATACCACGCAGATCGTGCCGACTTCCAAGCTGGTTTCCGGCATCACCGGCTACCCGGTGCAGCCGAACAAGGCGATCGTCGGCGCAAATGCCTTCGCGCACGAATCCGGCATCCACCAGGACGGCGTGCTCAAGCACCGCGAGACCTACGAGATCATGCGCGCCGAAGACGTGGGCTGGAACGCCAACAAGCTGACCCTGGGCAAGCTCTCCGGGCGCAATGCGCTGCGCCAGCGCTTCGCCGAATTGAACATCGAGTTCGAGTCGGACGAGGCGTTCAACGCCGTGTTCCAGCGCTTCAAGGAACTGGCGGATCGCAAGCACGAGATTTTCGACGAGGACTTGCAGGCGCTGGTCAGCGACGAGGCGGTGGCGCATGTCAGCGAGCATTACCATCTGACCTACATGCGCGCCCATAGCGAAACCGGGATACTGCCGGTCGCCAGGGTGACGATCAGCATCGACGGCGAGCAGCACGAAGCCGAGGCGCAGGGCGGCGGCCCGGTGGATGCGACCTTCCAGGCCATCGAGAAGATCGCGCACAGCGGCACTGAGCTGCAACTGTATTCGGTGAACAACATCACCAGCGGCACCGATGCGCAGGGTGAGGTGACGGTGCGGCTGGCCAGGGGCGGGCGGATCGTCAACGGGCAGGGCGCGGATACCGACATCGTGGTGGCCTCCGCCAAGGCCTACCTGAACGCGCTCAACAAGCTGCACAGCAAGCTGGAGCGCGCGCACCCGCAGTTGTGAGCTTTCCGGTGGGTAGTCGTAGGGTGCATTCCATGCACCAAACAGCAATGGTGCATGGAATGCACCCTACGCCGTATTCTGGCAGGTAGCCGTGTCCAAAAGCGTGAGGCGACCAACCATGCAGAAGAATTGGCGGGATATTCTTGCTGAGGTTTCCATAATTCGTGACAACACGCAAAACCAGTCACGCCTGTTTGGATGATGGTGAACCCGGCCAGACCCGTAGCCCGGATGCAGCGGGAGCGGAATCCGGGGGGCATTTTCTCCATTCCCGGATTACACTGCGTTTCATCCGGGCTACTTGTTTGGTTCCGGCCCGACCGGCTTAGGTGTCATGAATTACGGAAAGATCAATAATTTCACGCGCTTCATCGCGACGCGCTTCCATCAGGATCGCTGCATCCAGATTGCGGCGAGCCTGACTTTCACCACGCTGCTGTCGCTGGTGCCGCTGATTACCATCGCCTTGACGATATTCTCGACCCTTCCGGCGTTCGAGGATTTCTCCGCACAGATCAAGGTTTATCTGCTCAATAACCTGATGCCGGATATGGCGGGGAAAATCATCACACGCTATATGCAGCGGTTCACCGAGCGCGCGATGCAATTGACGGCGGTCGGTATCGTCTTCCTTGCCTTGACGGCCATGATGATGATGCTGACCATCGACCATGCGTTCAATACCATCTGGAGGGTATCCCGTCAGCGGCCATTGCTCAGGCGCCTGGCGATTTACCTTGCGGCGCTGACGTTCGCGCCGTTGCTGGTCGGCGCGAGCCTGTCGCTGACTTCATGGCTGGTCGGGTTGTCGATGGGTTATGCCAAACAGATTCCGGTGTTCGGCGTGGGCGCATTGAAGACATTGCCGATATTGCTCACCACGCTGGCGTTCGCCATGCTGTTCCGGCTGGTGCCGAACAGCTACGTGCCGCGCACGCATGCCTTGGTCGGCGCGGTCGCGGCGGCAATCGTCTTCGAGTCCATGAACAGCATGTTCGGCTATTACATCAGCCATTTTGCCACTTACCGGCTGGTGTACGGCGCATTCTCCAGCGTGCCGATTTTCCTGATGTGGATTTATCTGTCCTGGCTGACCATCCTGTTCGGCGCGGTGATCGCGGCATCGCTGTCGCACTGGGGTACACCTGCGGCGCAAAACCCGTCGCCTGCCGCCCAAATGCTGCATGCGCTGCGCATCCTGCAAATCATGGCGAACGGCCAGCAGCAGGGCAGGGCGAGCACTTTTCCGGAGCTATCACAATCCCTGCATCTCGGTTACGACGTGCTGGAGGAAATCCTCGATAAACTGGAGAGCGTCGGCATGGTGCGTTGTGCGGGGAGAAACGGCTGGTTGCTGACGCGCGGCGCGGAACATATCCGCGCCGGCGAATTGTTGCGCCTGTTTGTGCTGGACCGCAGCACATTGCCGTCCGGGCAGGACGACGCTCCGTTGCGGCAATGGTTTGCGGATTTTGCCGGACAGATCGAGCAAAGCGCCGATCTGACTTTGCAGGAACTCTTTGCGCGCAGCGCGGAGCAGCCTCCGGCTTGATTACCGGCGCATGAAATACGCCCTGCGCAGCTTCGGCGCATAACGGCGCACGGAAAGCGGTTCCGCAGCCGGCCGGAATTTTGAGGGCTGGCCGTTTTACGGTATCATCCCGCATTACGAAAAACATTTGTCCGGGCACCCGCATGACCAAGTACATCTTCATCACCGGCGGCGTTGTTTCTTCCCTGGGGAAGGGCATCGCCGCCGCTTCGCTTGCGGCCATCCTCGAATCGCGCGGCCTCAAGGTGACGATGCTCAAGCTCGATCCCTACATCAACGTCGATCCGGGTACCATGAGCCCGTTCCAGCACGGCGAAGTGTTCGTCACCGAGGACGGAGCGGAAACCGACTTGGACCTGGGGCATTACGAGCGGTTCATCTCCGCGAAGATGCGCAAGGCCAACAACTTCACCACCGGGCAGATTTACGACAGCGTGATCCGCAAGGAGCGGCGCGGCGAATACCTCGGCAAGACGGTGCAGGTGATCCCGCATATCACCAACGAGATACAGGCGTTCGTCGAGCGCGGCGCGGCCGCGTCGCTTGACGGCAATGCAGATGTGGCGATCGTCGAGATCGGCGGCACGGTCGGCGACATCGAATCGTTGCCGTTCCTCGAGGCGGCGCGGCAAATGGGGCTGCGCATGGGGCGCAACCAGGTCGCTTACGTACACTTAACGCTGGTGCCTTACATCGCCACGGCGGGAGAATTGAAGACCAAGCCGACCCAGCACAGCGTGCAGAAACTGCGCGAGATCGGCATTTTCCCGACCGCGCTGCTGTGCCGTGCGGACAGGCCGATCCCCGATGATGAGCGTGCCAAGATTTCGCTGTTTGCCAACGTGCGCGAAGAGGGTGTGATCTCGATGTGGGATGTGGACAGCATCTACAAGGTTCCGCAAATGCTCAACCAGCAAGGTCTGGATCGTATTGTCTGCGAAGAGCTTTCCCTGGATGCGCCACCCGCCGACCTGTCGGTGTGGGCAAAGCTGGTGAATGCACTGGAAAATCCGCAGCATCAAATTACCATCGGCATGGTCGGCAAGTATGTCGACCTGACCGAGTCCTACAAGTCGCTGATCGAGGCGTTGCGCCATGCCGGTATTCATACCGCGACCAGGGTGAATATTGAATACATCGATTCGGAAGACATCGAGACTTCAGGCACGCAAGGCTTGGCGAGCTTCGATGCGATCTTGGTACCGGGCGGTTTCGGCAAGCGCGGCACGGAAGGAAAGATTGCCGCGATCCGCTTTGCACGCGAGAACAAGATACCGTATCTCGGCATCTGCCTCGGCATGCAACTCGCGGTGATCGAATATGCGCGGCATGTTGCGGGCATGACCGACGCGAACAGCACCGAATTCAACCTTGAATCCGAACATCCTGTGGTGGCTCTGATTACCGAATGGCTCAACCGCGACGGCAGGGTAGAGACGCGCAGCAGCGATTCCGACCTGGGCGGCACGATGCGCCTCGGCTCGCAGCGTTGCCCGGTCAAACCCGTCACGCTGGCCCACCGGATTTACGGCGGCGAAGTGAACGAGCGGCACCGCCATCGCTATGAGGTGAACAACCATTATGTGCCCGCGCTGGAAAAAGCCGGGCTGATTATTTCCGCGCGCACGCCTTCCGAGGATTTGCCGGAGATGATGGAGCTGCCGCAGTCCATGCATCCTTGGTTTGTCGGCGTGCAGTTCCACCCCGAATTTACATCCACGCCGCGCACCGGGCATCCGCTGTTCAAGTCCTATATCGAGGCAGCCTTGAAGCGCCATGCTTTGTCCGGGCAGGAAAAGGCGGCGGCATGAATGCGGTTTTTTGTAGGTCGGGATTTATCCCGACGCGGCCATTACGTCGGGATAAATCCCGACCTGCATCCGATAAGGCAGCAGCATGAAGCTATGCGGCATGGATGCCGGCCTGAATTACCCGCTGTTCCTGATCGCCGGACCGTGCGTGATCGAATCGCGGCAAATGGCGCTGGACACCGCCGGGCAGTTGCAGGAAATCTGCCGCGCATTGAATCTGCCGTTTATCTACAAGTCATCCTATGACAAGGCCAATCGCAGCTCTGGCAAGTCGTTTCGCGGCCTGGGGCTGGATGCCGGGCTGAAGATTCTCGGCGAAGTGAAGGCGCAGCTCGGTGTGCCGGTGCTGACCGATGTGCATGACATCGACGAAATCGCGCCGTGTGCGGCGGTGGTGGATGTGTTGCAAACCCCGGCGTTTCTGTGCCGCCAGACCGATTTCATCCAGGCTGCCGCGAGTGCGGGGCGACCGGTGAATATCAAGAAGGGGCAGTTCCTGTCGCCGTGGGACATGAAAAACGTCGTCGAGAAGGCGCGCGAGGCCAGCGGGCAGGACAACATCATGGTGTGCGAACGCGGCGCATCGTTCGGCTACAACAATCTGGTGTCGGACATGCGTTCGCTGGCGGTGATGCGCAACACCGGTTGTCCGGTGGTGTTCGATGCGACGCATTCGGTGCAGTTGCCCGGCGGGCAAGGCGCGGTCAGCGGCGGGCAGCGCGAGTTCGTGCCGGTGCTGGCGCGAGCGGCGGTGGCGGCGGGGATTTCCGGGCTGTTCATGGAGACGCATCCGAATCCGCCGCAAGCGTTGTCGGACGGGCCGAACGCATTCCCGCTCGGGCATCTCAAGGCATTGCTGGAGACCCTGATGGCGCTGGACAAGACCGTCAAGCGACAAGGGCTGATCGAAGAAAATCTTGATTTGAAAAATATGTAGGGCGGGTTACACCCGCCATTGCAAATTGGGTATGAAGGCGGGTGTGACCCGCCAGAAACTAACTTAAGGAAGAATAATATGAGCGCAATTGTTGATGTGATCGCCCGTGAAATTCTGGATTCGCGCGGCAACCCGACCGTGGAAGCGGACGTATTGCTGGAGTCCGGCGTGATGGGACGCGCCGCCGTGCCGTCCGGCGCATCCACCGGCACCAAGGAGGCTGTGGAGCTGCGCGACGACGACAAGCAGCGCTACCTCGGCAAGGGTGTGCTGAGGGCGGTGGAATATGTGAACACCGAGATCGCCGAGGCGATCATCGGTCTGGATGCCGCGGAGCAGTCCTTCATCGACCAAACCATGATCGAACTGGACGGCACGGAAAACAAATCGCGCCTCGGCGCGAATGCGATCCTCGCGGTGTCGATGGCGGTGGCGCGCGCCGCTGCGGAAGACAGCGGCTTGCCGTTATACCGCTATCTGGGCGGCGCCGCGCGCATGGAAATGCCGGTGCCGATGATGAACATCATCAACGGTGGCGCTCATGCCGAAGGCGGCGCGGACATCCAGGAATTCATGATCGTTCCGGTGGGCAGCCAGAGTTTCCGCGAAGCGCTGCGCTGCGGCGCCGAGGTGTTTCACAACCTGAAGAAAATCTTGCACAACCGCGGCCTCAGCACCACGGTCGGCGACGAGGGCGGCTTTGCGCCCGCGCTGGGTTCCAACGAGGCGGCGCTGAAAGTCATCGTGGAAGCCATCGAAGCTGCGGGGTATGTGCCAGGCGCGGATGTGGCGATCGGCATCGATGCCGCCGCGTCTGAATTTTACAAGGACGGTCAGTACCACCTGAAAGCCGATGGGCTGACGCTCAATTCCGACCAGATCATCGACCTGTATGCCGCCTGGGTGGACAAGTACCCGATCATCACCCTCGAAGACGGCATGAGCGAGCATGACTGGGATGGCTGGAAGAAGCTCACCGCGCGCCTCGGCAAGTCCATCCAATTGGTGGGCGACGACGTGTTTGTCACCAACACGAAGATACTGCGCGAAGGCATCCGCCAGGGCCTGGCGAATTCCATCCTCATCAAGGTCAACCAGATCGGTACCCTGACCGAAACCTTTGCCGCCATCGAAATGGCCAAGCGCGCCGGCTATACCGCGGTGATTTCGCACCGTTCCGGCGAGACCGAAGATTCCTTCATCGCCGACCTTGCGGTCGCCACCAACACGATGCAGATCAAGACCGGCTCCCTGTCGCGCTCCGACCGCATGGCGAAATACAACCAGTTGTTGCGCATCGAAGAAGACCTGGGCGACAGCGCGTCTTACCCGGGGCGCGAGGCTTACTACCAACTGGGTTAACGGGCATGGCGAGCAGCCACCCCTGATAATGAAACTCGCCATGCCCGTTCCCTCACCTCAATCCTCTCCCGCAAGCGGGCGAGGAGGCGAACGAATCGCTGCGCGAGTTTCACGCTAATGCGCCGTTCCGTCACACTGATACTGGCCGCTCTGCTGCTGCTGTTGCAGTACCCGCTATGGCTGGGCAAGGGCGGCTGGCTGAAGGTGTGGGATCTGAACCGCCAGGTCGAAGCGCAGCAGCAAATCAATCAGCAGGTTCGGGCGCGCAATGCGTTACTGGACGCCGAAGTGCGCGATCTCAAGCAAGGCACCGAGGCTATCGAGGAGCGCGCGCGCAGCGAGCTGGGCATGATCAAGCGCGATGAAGTGTTTTTTCAGATTCTTGAAAAACCGTCCGACCGGGCAACGGAAAAGGAGGCGATATCATCGCCTGCTCCCGCTGTTTCCAGGGTGCCCAGATAATGCGTGCTATATACCCATCAACTGCAATACGCGTGAATTGGAGACAGCCAGTTTTTCGTTCAACGAGCGAAGGAATGCGCGATCCATCCGGATGCAGACATCTTTTGAAAAGGCATCCAGCCGGTCCTTGGAAATTTCCAGTGCGGTGACGTTTCCTTGCGCCGTGACGGTTGCGCCCCTGATCGGATTACCTTTGTATAAACAGGCATTTTCCCCGACGCAATCGCCTGTCTGAACCACATTCAGCATGCGCTGCTTCTTGGTTACCACGACACTGCCGCTGAGGATGATGAAGAAAGAAAAGCCATGCTCATCCTCCTTGATCAGGTGTTCGTTGTGTGCAAAGGTGCGCCATAGCGAGGCGCGCAGCACTTCCCAGATTTCCACGGTGAGAAAATCCTTGAAGAAAACGCAGTGGTTCATCAGGTCAAACTTGGCCTGGTCTTCAACGGGGCTTTCATCGCGGATTATTCCGGAAACCGCATACAGGTCGCTGAGGAATTCCTTCCAGTCCCGGTAACGGTCATCAAGGTTTTTTTGCAAAGCGCGATCGACGATGCGGCCCAATTCCTTGGGCAACCCCGTGCGGCGCGTTTCGATTGGAACGGGCGGATGATGGATGATCTGGTTGATGGCTGAGTAGTTATCGGCCGCATTGAAAGTATTATGCCCCGTCAGCAGACGATAGAGCACCGCTCCCATCGAATAGATATCGGACTGGTGATTCAGCGTTATGCCGGTAATTTGTTCGGGCGACATGAAGCTCAGGCTGCCCGCGCCGCTTATCTGCGTCGAATCCGAATTGGAAAGCAGCGCGCAGCCGAAGTCGGACAGCTTAACCAGTCCATCCTGCCTCATGATGATGTTGGCCGGTTTGACGTCGCGATGGATGACGCCCATCTGGAAGGCGTAATTCAGGGCTTCGGCAGCCTGCCGGACAACATCCAGGACTGTTTCGACAGGCAGGAGTTTGTCGGGCGCCGAAAATTTTTCCAGCGACTCGCCTTCGACATATTCCATGACGATATAGGCATTATCCGGATCGCCGGTATGGGCTTCTATGATTGAAACGATGTTGGGGTGTTTCAGTTTTCCGCACAGCGATGCTTCGACAGCGAACATCTTGTGCTGGATGCCGATGCTGCACTCGGGGCGTATTTTCTTGATGGCGACAAGCCTCAGGGAATCCTTGTCAACGCCCAGATAAACATTGCTCGTTGCGCCGGATCCCAGCAGCCGCGTGACTTTGTAATTCCCGATGTCATCCATTAGCGGCGCGGCATTCTCGCTCGGCTTGCCGGTGTTATCCGGGTTTGTCATGCGGATTGCGCCCGTTCTGCCGCCTGCACGGTGTTCGCCACCAGCATGGTGATGGTCATCGGCCCGACGCCGCCGGGAACCGGGGTGATCCAGCCAGCGACTTCTTTGGCGGAATCGAAATCCACGTCGCCGCACAGCTTGCCATTGTCCATGCGGTTGATGCCGACGTCGATCACAGCCGCGCCGGGCTTGACCATGTCGCCGGTGATCATTTTGGCTTTGCCGGTGGCAACGACGAGAATGTCGGCATCGCGGGTGAATTTGGCGAGATCGACGGTTCTGGAGGTGCAGATCGTGACGGTGGCGTTCTGTTGCAGCAGCATCAGCGCCATCGGTTTGCCGACGATGTTGCTGCGCCCGACCACCACGGCGTGCTTGCCTTCGATGGACACGCCGCATTTTTCCAGCAGCTTCATCGCGCCATAAGGGGTGCAGGGGGCGAAGCGCATATTGCCGGTGACCAGCGCGCCGACGTTCATCGGGTGAAAGCCGTCCACGTCCTTGTCAGGGCTGATGGCTTCGAGCACCTTGCTGCTGTCGATATGTTTGGGCACGGGCAGTTGCACGAGGATGCCGTTGATCTTCGGGTCGGCGTTCAACTCGGCGATTTTAGCCAGCAATGTGGCTTCACTGGTGTCGGCGGGCAGGGCGATGTGTTCGGAATGCAGCCCCAGCTCGGCGCAGGCCTTTACCTTGTTGGCGACGTACACCTTTGAGGCCGGGTCTTCGCCGACGATGATGACCGCCAGCCCCGGCGTGACGCCGCGCGCCTTCATGGCATCGGCGCGCACTTTCCATTCGGCGCGCACCTGCTGGGCAATGGTCTTGCCGTCGATAATCTGTGCTGTCATGGTTTGCTCCTGTTTGTTGAATGAGTTATTGGCCCGCGAGTCTTTTGTTGTACTGCTCAATGCCATTCATGATTTCCGCATGAGCCGCTCCAACCCCTTCCCAGCCCTTGATCTTGACCCATTTTCCAGGCTCCAGGGCTTTGTAAAGCTCGAAGAAATGCTTGATCTGCTCGAGCGTGATCTCCGGCAAATCCCGGTAAGTCTGGACATTGTGGTATAGCGGGGTCAGCTTGTCGGTGGGTACGGCGATAATTTTGGCGTCGCCGCCGCTTTCATCGTCCATGCTCAGCATGCCGACCGGGCGGCAGGGAATAACCGCGCCGTGCACCACCGGAAACGGCGTAACCACCAGCACATCCACCGGGTCGCCGTCGTCCGCGATGGTCTCCGGGATGAAGCCGTAATTGCACGGGTAGCGCATCAGCGAGGAAATGAAGCGATCCACGATCAGCACGCCGGAGTATTTATCCACTTCGTATTTTACCGGATCGGCGTGCTTGGGGATTTCGACGATGACATTGCATTCATGGGGCAGATTGTCGCCGGGGCGGACATTTAACAAACTCATGCGTTTCCTTAAGGTCGGAGAAGTAAAAAACTGTGTAATTATAAGCGATGCAGGGCAGTATTCGGTTTACAATATATGCGCCACTTTAAAGGAGATACTGCTATGACTGCACAAGGAAAATTAGCCGGCAAAATGGTCATCGGCCAATCGGGCGGCCCCACCGTCGTCATCAACCAGTCGCTGGTTGGCGCGGTATTGGCGGCGCGCAAACAATCCTGCATTACCGGAATTCTCGGCGCGCGCCACGGTATTGCCGGCATTATGAAAGAGGATTTCATCGACCTGACCACGCAGAGCGTCGAGCAGCTCGAACTGGTCGCCACGACGCCGGCGGCGGCGTTGGGATCGGTGCGCCTCAAGCCCGGCAAGGCCGAGTGCGAAAAGGTGTTCGAAGTGTTCAGGAAGAACGACGTGCGCTATTTCTTCTACATCGGTGGCAACGATTCCGCCGAGACCGCGCACATCATCGCCGAGATGGCGAAAGAAGCGAAATACGATTTCTGCACGGTACATATTCCCAAGACCATCGACAACGACCTGAAGGTCACCGACCACTGCCCCGGCTTCGCTTCGGCGGCGCGTTTCGTCGCGCTGGCTTTCATGGGCGACGACCGCGACAACCGGGCTTTGCAAGGCATCAAGGTCAACGTGGTGATGGGGCGCAGCGCCGGATTCCTGACCGCAGCCTCGGCCTTGGCGCGCCAGGCGCCGGACGACGGCCCGCACCTGATCTACCTGCCGGAGCGCGTGTTCGATGTCGAAAAATTCAAGCAGGACGTGCGCGATACGATGGCGAAATACGGCCGCTGCGTGATCGCCGCTTCCGAAGGCATCACCGGCAAGGACGGCAACCCGATCTCCACCAGCGGCGAGCGCGACTCGCACGGCAACATCCAGCTTTCCGGCAGCGGCGCGCTGGGCGACACATTGGCGGCATTAGTGAAAGAAGCCTTCCCCGGACAGAAGGTGCGCGTGCGTGCCGACACCTTCGGCTATTTGCAGCGCTCCTTTCCCACCATCGTTTCGGCGATCGACGCAAAAGAGGCGCGCGAAGTCGGCGAACACGCAGTTACCCACGCCGCCAATACCGGCCAGCCCGGCTCGGTGGCGATCCGCCGCCTGAGCAGCAAGCCGTATTCCAGCGAATGCTTCATTACACCGCTGTCGACCGTGGCAAAGGTCGCCACCGAGATGAAGGACGAATACATCAACGCGGCGGGAAATGATGTGACGCAAGCGTGGCTGGATTACGTCGCGCCGCTGGTGGGTGAGTTGCCGAAGGTGGGGCGGCTGTAACGGGGACATTTGAGTAAAACCTGCATTGAGGAAACTGTATGGCCAATCTGCTGGAACAACTGAAGTCCATGACCACCATCGTCGCTGATACCGGCGACATCGAGGCGATCCGCCACCACCGGCCGCAGGATGCGACGACCAATCCATCCTTGCTGCTCAAGGCCGCGACGCTACCGGAATATGTGCCGCTCATCGCCGACGCCATTACTTGGGCCAAACAGCAAAGCAGCGACCGCGAGCAGCAAGTGCGCGATGCCATGGACAAGCTGGCGGTGAGTGTGGGGGTGGAGGTGCTCAAGTCCATCCCGGGGCGCATTTCAACGGAAGTGGACGCGCGGCTTTCCTTCGATACCGGGGCTACTCTGCGCAAGGCGCGCAAACTGAGCGAGCTTTACAACGAGGCGGGCGTGGACAACAGCCACGTGCTGATCAAGATCGCATCCACTTGGGAAGGTATCCGCGCCGGAGAAATCCTCGAGCGCGAAGGCATCAATTGCAACCTGACGCTGATGTTCGGTTTTGCGCAGGCGCGCGCCTGTGCCGAGGCGGGCGTGACGCTGATTTCCCCGTTTGTCGGCCGCATACTCGATTGGCACAAGGCCAGGAGCGGTCGCGATTTTGCGGCGGAAGAAGATCCCGGCGTGCTGTCGGTGCGCCGGATTTATGCGTACTACAAGGCGCACGGCTACAAGACCATTGTCATGGGCGCATCGTTCCGCAATATGGGCGAAATCGTGGCGCTCGCCGGCTGCGACCGGCTGACCATTGCCCCTGCATTGCTGAAAGAGCTGGAAGCGGCGCAAGGCCAGTTGGTGTGCCAGTTGGCCGATACCGGCGCATCCAAGCCGCACCCGGCGCTGATGACCGAGGCCGAATACCGCTGGGAAATGAACGAGGATGCCATGACCACGGAGAAGCTGGCCGAAGGCATCCGCGGTTTTACAGTGGATCAGATCAAGCTGGAAAAAGTACTGGCGGAGAAATTGATAGGTTGCGATTCGGCTTGAGTGAGCAATAAAACATATCTCTCCAGCATGTTCCCGCCGAATCATTGCCCATTTAAAGGCCAAGCGAAGCCAGCAGATCGTCCACTTCATCCTGGCCGTTGACGCTGTCTTTTGCTTGATTTCCAGGACCTGCGGTCAATCCTGCCGTGCTGATCAGCGAATCTTTTGCATTTGGTGCATACTCTTTGAGAATGTCGAGCAGGATGCTTTCGATCTCGACGGCGGCATTCACGATCTTGTTGACCATTTGTCCCGCCACATCGCGGAATTCCTGAGCTTCCATGATCTGCATCAGATTGTGGCGCACACTTTCTTCGGCCATCGCGATTTCGCCCAGTTTCGAGATCGTTTCCATTACGAGGGGCTGATGCTTATTCGCGAAGCGGGCATCTGCAAGGCGCGTGGACAGGTCGCCGCAAGTGGCGCGGTTGCGGCTGGTCAGGGGTAGTGACGCTTCTACTGCGCTGATGGTTTTCTCCGATGCCTCGTGCATGGATTTGTCGATAAAGGACAGCCGTTCGCGCGCATCGGGCATGGTGGAGGCCGACTTTTCCAGCCGGCGCGTGTGCCCGAGCTCTTTGAGTATGCGGTGCAGCCTGGCGGTGGCGAGACCGATCTTCTCGACTCTGGCATCGCTTATTGCGGTGCGTTTCTTGCGCGGGGTAATGGTGTTCATGGCATCACTCATCTCTGTATGGTCTTAAATAATTTTTTAATTTTCCCGAGCGTCAGCAGTGTGAAGGGCTTGACGGCCATTCTGCCTGCATTGCAATCGCTGGCATTCATCGGTGGCGTAGAGGATACTTTTTACAGCAAAGCGGCAAAAGCGATACCCAAGACAAGATGTAAAGAAAATAGCCTTTTGACCAATGTCTTGTCAACAGTTTGTCAGTTATCCTGCGTTCCAAGGAGCGGGCGGCCATCAGTTGTTATACGTAGTGACATAAATCTGCGGCGCGACTCCGGGGCGGGGTTGGGCGGTGTTGGTTCCGGCATAACATGCTACGCATGTGAGCCTGTGCAGCAACTTCGTTGTCGCGCTTCTCACATAACTGCTGTGTAGGCTCCGGGCTAACCCGCCCCGAAGCCGCTTGCCACGATTTCTGTCGCCATGTATTACCCATAAGTCAGAAATATAGACGACACTTACGCTCTTCTCGTTCCCACGGTCTCCGTGGGAACGCATCATGGGACGGTCTGCGGCCCGTACCGCAGAGCGGCACGGCCAGCGTTCCCACGCGGAGCATGGGAACGATGCAACGATGCAATGTCGCCATAGTTACTGACTGCCGTGTAAGAGCGTCTAACATAATGAAATACGAGCCGCGTTGGGTTCTGGCGGCGTGTCTGCGGCGTTGCGCCCCCTTGCTTGGGAATAACCCAAGCCGCGCCAGGGCGTCTTGTGCCGCGGCCGAATGCCTTAGCCGCACACGCATTTCATTATGTTAGGCGCTCTAAGATATTGGTTTATTGAGCCGATAACAACAAATTCAAAGTAACGAAATCATGTTTTGATTCAAAAATAGGCCATTCGGCATATTGTGTTTTGCCCGGAAAGTAATACTATGTTCCATGCAGCTTTGCGAATTTTTTGATATAGAACATCAACTGTTCAGTATAGAGAGTTTCTTATGATTAAAAAAATTTATAGCAAGCAAATGCAATTCCGCCTGAAGCCGATATGTGCGGCGATGTTGTTGGCATTTACCATACAGCACGCCCAAGCCAACCCGCTCGGTCCATCGGTAATCAACGGCCAGGCCAGCTTCGCCAGCGCTGGCAATACACTCACCGTCACCAACACTCCCGGCACCATCATCAACTGGCAAGGCTTCTCGATCGGCGCGAATGAAATCACCCGCTTCGCCCAACAGAGCGCATCTTCATCGGTACTCAACCGCGTCGTTACCAACAACCCTTCCAGCATCCTCGGCTCACTGCAATCCAATGGGCGGGTGTTTCTCGTCAATCCCGGCGGCATCGTGTTCGGACAAGGCGCAACCGTTGACGTGGCCGGCATGGTGGCTTCCACGCTCAACCTCAGCGATGCCGACTTCCTCGCCGGGCGCTACAACTTTACCCAGGTACCGGGCGCGCAAAACATCAGCAACGCTGGCAGCATTAGCGCCCAAACTGGCGGACAGATATACCTGATCGCCCCCAACGTCGAGAACAGCGGCATCATCAACGCCCCGAATGGCGAAGTGATACTGGCTGCCGGGCAGAAGGTCGAACTGATCGACACCGGCACGCCGGGAGTGAAGGTCGAGATCACCGGCGCGACAGGCAATGCCACCAACCTTGGCAGCATCGCCAGTGAAGCAGGGCGCATCGGCATCGCCGGTGTGCTGGTGAAAAACAGCGGTACGCTCAACGCCTCCAGTGCGGCCAGTGAAGGCGGCAGAATCTTCCTCAAGGCCAGCGAGGATGCTTATGTGGACAAGGACGGCAAAATTATCGCCACCGGCAGCAAGGGCGGCAGCATAGAGGTGTTGGGTAACCGCGTCGCGGTGATGGACAACGCCCAGCTTGATGCTTCCGGACAATACGGCGGCGGCAGCGTGCTGGTCGGCGGGGATTATCAGGGCAAGAATCCGGCAATTCAGAACAGCCAGATAACATACTTCGGATCGAATGCGAGCATCAAGGCAGATGCCATCGACAACGGTGACGGCGGCAAGGTAATCGTCTGGGCGGACAACACGACGCGCGCCTATGGCAGCATCAGCGCACGCGGCGGAAACTTCGGCGGCGATGGCGGGTTCGTGGAAACTTCGGGAAAGTCGGGGCTGCTGGTCGATGGAGTCAGGGTAACAACCTCGGCGCCGCTGGGAAAAACTGGCATGTGGCTGCTCGATCCCGTTTCAATCAATATCGTTAACACTGGTACGGGGACTCTTTCTGTCGGTGGTATTTTTGACCCCTCTGCAGCGCCCACCGACATTTCTCCGGCGACTATAACAGCTCCTCCTTACGGCCTGTCATATCCGACGAATGTTACGATTCAGACAGCTGCCGGGGGTGGTGGCACGATTACGGTAACAGACCCCGTTAGTTGGGCTTCAGGAGCTACCCTTAGTCTTCTGGCGGGCAATGGCATCGCCATCAATAATGCGATCACCGGCGGCGGGCCGCTGGTATTGAGAACGACAGCCGGGAACATTAGCCAGACTGCCGCTGGCGTTATTTCCGTTCCTTCCATGGAGGCTACCGCCAATGCCGGCGCGGTCGCGCTGAATAATGCTCCCAACTCAGTTGCGCTCATCGCTGGTTCCGGTGCCACGGGATTCAGCTTCACCAACTCCGCCCTTCTTTCAGTCGGTTCGATAGGGAGCGTGTTCGGAGTAACCACCTCCAACCAGCCGATCAATCTGAGTGCCACAACCATCGATGTCGCCAATCAGGTGAATGCTGGCACAGGCAGCGTTACCCTGACGGCGACCACCGGCAATGTGGGTGAATCGACCGGCTCGATCACTGCCAGCAGCCTCAACGTTACGGCGTATACGGCGATAGCCATGAACAACTCCAATGGGATTCAATCCCTGACGGCCTCGCAGACCTATTCCGCAGGGGGCGGCGGAATTGCCTTCACCAACAATGGTTCGCTGACGGTCAGCAGCGTCAGCCAGGCGGCCTCGACGGGCTCACCCCTCGTAGCGCTCAATACCTTATCTGGGTATGGCATCAACATTGCCGGGCCGGTAACGGTAGGCTCCAGTACGGCGACGCTGCAAATCAATGCCGGAACCAGCGGTGCGATCAGCGGCAGCGGTCTTCTTACTGCTAATACCATAGCACTTCAGCCGAACGGCAGCAGCGGTGCAATCGGCAGTTCAGGCGCTCCGCTGCATACCAGCTCGATCGGTGGAGCG
Source organism: uncultured beta proteobacterium (assembly GCA_963828205.1). GTDB lineage: Bacteria > Pseudomonadota > Gammaproteobacteria > Burkholderiales > Gallionellaceae > Gallionella. The sequence goes on along the minus strand of CAWHDU010000002.1, from coordinate 150,117 downwards.
GGCAACGCCAATATCGCGATCGGCTTCAATGCGACGGGCCCAGCGCCGTATTCCTCAATCATACCGGCGACGCCACCTTACAGAACGTGTGGACTACAGGCGCAGCAACGCCGGTAGCCATCTTGGCCTCCAATAATCTGACGGCAACCTACATCAGCACCGGGGCGGCGGATCTGAGTCTTTCCGCAGGCAATCTGCTTACGGTTCCCAATCCGATCACGTTATCCGGCGCGAACATCCTGCTTGCAGCCAAAAACATGAATCTGCAGGGCGCTGCCTCATCGATCAACGCCGGAACGGGCACGGTTTGGCTGAAACCCTACGCAGCCGGTACGAACATCGATTTGGGCGTAGGAACGGATGTTGCTGGTACCCCTGGCACCCTTGGACTGTCAACGACGGAGCTGAATACCCTGGCTGGCGGCACGTTGCGCATCGGTGACACTGGTGCAGGCAATATCAATCTTTCCGGGCCGCTCTCGCCTGTGGGAGGTTTCGGCACTGTATCCCTTGTGTCCAACGGCACGGTAAGCCAGAATACTTCGGCAGACATAATCACCGCGACCAACCTGGCGGTCAAGGCGAACGGCAATGTTTCGCTGGCGACGGCGGCTAACCTGGTCACCAATCTTGCAGGGTCAGCGACCGGTGCGAGCGGGACCAGTTTCAGCTTCCAGAGCTCTGGCGCATTGAATGTCGCCAGCGGTATCGATGGGTTGAGCGGCCTTTCAACGCCGGGTATGATTGCCCTGACCAGCGGCGGCGCTTTAACCCAGTCAGCCTTGCTGAACGGTACGTCGGTATATGCCAACGGCACTAGCGTGACATTGACTATGGCCAATCCCCCCGGCGTTATTTCAGGATCGACTACATCCGGTAGTTTTCAGTATAAGTCCATCAATTCGATAAATGTTACGACTGTAAATGGCGTTAATGGCATTACAGTGCCGGGTGGCCCGGCAGGTGTTACGCTATCGGGCGCAGGCATCAGCCTGAGTCAGCCGATCTTCAGCGGCTACGGCACGATCATTCTGGATGCGGGTAGCGGCGGTTTCGCGAACAATTATGGCGCTGCTGCGTTGAATTACGCTCCCGGTGGCCGCTGGCTGGTTTATGCAGCCAATCCCGGCAGCGTGAACAAGAACGGTTTGACCTCGGCTTTCCGCCACTACAACGCCACCTATGCTACCTATAGCAGTCCCGGCGAAACCGGCAACGGCTTCATTTATGCCTCCACGCCCGGAACGCTCAGCGTGGATACCACGCTGGTTTCCGGTGCCGCCAGCAACATTTATGGACAGCCGCCGACGGCAGTTTTCGGCATCGCCATGACCGTCTTGCCGGACAAGGAAGACGTTTTGGGAGCACCGGTTTTTACCCCGGTGATTTCCAGCACCACTCCAGTGGGCAGCTACACCATCGGCTATGCAAGCGGGCTCTCGAGCCTAACCAGCTATTCGGGACCTCTGAATCTCACTAGCGGTTTGCCGGCGAACCCGGTCAGTTACAGCTTCATTGCCGGCGCCGGCCTGCCCTATATTGTCAGTCCCGCGACGCTCTCTCTTATCACCGCCTCGCTTACCGGCACGGCAAGCAAGACCTATGACGGCACCACCATTGCCACCCTAGCGCCGGGCAACTTCCTGTTGAGCGGTTTCGTCAATGCCGACTCGGCCACCGTCACCAAGACCAGCGGCACCTATGCCAGCCAGAATGCCGGCAGCGGCATTTTGGTAAGCACCACGCTGACTGCCTTCGACTTCAGCCCGGTGGGCGGCACCAACCTGTCCAATTACATCCTGCCGACCACCGCTTCAGGAAACATCGGCAACATCATTCCGGCAAGTCTTGCAGTCACCGCCAACAACGCCAGCAAAACTTACGACGGCAAGGCCTACAGCGGCGGCAGCGGCGTTACCTATAGCGGCTTCGTCAACAGCGAAACCAGCGCCGTGCTGGGCGGAATGCTCGCCTACACCGGCAGTTCGCAAGGCGCCATCAACAAAGGCAGTTACCTCATTACGCCCGGCGGCTATACCAGTACCAATTACGCCATCAAGTATGTCAATGGCATGCTGACGATTGACCCTGCGGCACTCCTCATCACCGCTTCGCTCTCCGGCTCGGCAAGCAAGACCTACGACGGCACCGCCAACGCTACCCTGGCGCCGGGCAACTTTCTGTTGAGCGGTTTCGTCAGCACCGACTCGGCCACCGTCACCAAGACTACCGGCACCTATGCCAGCCAGAATGCCGGCAGCGGCATTATGGTCAGCACCACGCTGGCTCCTGCCGACTTCAGCCCCGTGGGCAGCACCAACCTGACCAATTACATCCTGCCGACCACCGCTTCAGGAAATATCGGCAACATAGCCAAGGCGAACTTGACGGTCACCGCCAACAACGCCAGCAAAACTTACGACGGCAAGGCATATAGCGGTGGCAACGGCGTGAACTATGCCGGCCTGGTGAATGGCGAAACCGCAGCAGTGCTGAACGGCGCCCTTACATTCAGCGGTAGCTCGCAAGGCGCTGTCAACGCAGGCAGCTACCTCATTACCCCGGGCGGGTTGACCGGCGGCAACTACACTTTAGGTTATGTGGATGGCTCTCTGACCGTCACCGTTCGGCCACTCTCGACATGGAGCGGTCTGGGAGGCAACAGCTTGTGGAGCAATCCGGCAAACTGGGATGCGCTGCCTGCTGGCGACAACGTATTGGCCGTTTCCATTCCTGCCAGTGGCAGCGTGACTTTTGATGGGGCGGTAGCGCTGCAAACACTCACCAGCGCAGGCAATATGGCGCTTAGCGGCAATAGCCTCAGCATCGGCAGCTACACCCAGACCGGCGGCAGCCTCACCGGCGCCGGCAACCTGAATGTGACCGGCAGCTTCAGCCAGACCGGCGGCACGATTGCTCTTACTGGCACGGCCACCGCGAACATCAAACAGTCCACCGGCAATCTCAATATCGCCAATCTCAGTGCCCCTGCCGCCAACCTGACAGCCGGGGCCGGAGCCATTACCCAGACAGGTCCGATCATCGTCGCTGCACTCACTACACAATCCGTGGCGGGAACCACGCTCACCGACATCGGCAACCGGATTGATAGTTTCAAGGCAAGCAACAGCAGCAGCGGCAACATCGTGCTGATTAACACCACAAAACCCGGGGCGCTGACCATTGCCGGCATCAACAACAGCGGCGGCGACATCCTGGTGGATAACACCGGTGCAGTGACCACGGCGGGTGCGGTAAGCGCTCTCAGTGGTGCGTCCGGGATATCTATCACCGCGCATAGCCCGATTACCGTCGGCAACACTATTTCAGCGGGCGGCAATATCACGCTGACGGCGGGCGCGCCGGGTTCACCTGCGGCTGCGGACACCATCACCATAAACGGTGCAATATCAGGCGGCAGCATCATATTGGCCGCACATAACGTGACCGGCACCGCTCCTATTCCCGCGGGTGCCGCGCTGCAGATATATACGGAGCCTGCCATAGTCGATAATCTGGTGAGCAATATCATCGTGATTCCGCCTGCCCCGCTGGCGACCACTACTGATACAGATCATGATGCCAAGAAAAAGGATGCTAAGGCCGACATGCAGGGCGCGGTTGTACAGGTTGCCGAGCCAACATCCACAGCAGCGCCTTTACCGGTGTGCAAATAAGAATATAATGTTCGACGGTTATTTTTCCGGTTCACTGACTAAATTGTATCTGGCCGATGCAAGTCTCATTCAGGTATTAGTTCAGCGTTTCTCCAAGGATAAAGCATGAAATTTGCAGGTTCGGCGGGTTGGGTATTTTTCGGGTCGATGTTTGCCGCAAGCGGTGTATGCGCGCAGAACAGTATTGCCGCGTTGAATGCGGGCGGCGTCGATAACGGGGCGACAATTATCAAGGTTGAGCTGGCGCAGCCGCTGGACAGCCTGCCGAAAGGGTTTATTATCGATATACCGCCGCGTATTGTGCTCGATTTCCTTGATACTGCAAACGGGTTGGGCAGGTCAGTCCAGGATTTCACTGTAGGGAGCTTGCGTAGCGCCAATATTGTTCAGGCCGGAGGACGTACACGTCTGGTAATCAACCTCGATCAAATGCTTGCATATAACACCAGAATCGATGGCAACAGCCTGTTGATTGCTTTGCAGGGCAATGCCGATGTGCCGGTCAAGAATGGCAAGCCTGCCGAAGCAGCGCCCCAGAAGTTGCTTGCGCAAAATGAGGTTGCCGCTATTCCTGAGGCAGCAGCGGGATCAACTGCGATACGTTTCGATATTTCCGGCTATACGCTGGAAGGCGCGACATTGTTGACCAAGGCTGAAATTGATGAGGCAGTCGCTCCGTTTACCGGCAAGAGCAAGGATTTTTCCGATGTGCAGCGAGCGCTGGAGGCGATTGAAGAAGCCTATGCTTCACGCGGGTTTTCGGCTGTGCGGGTATTGCTGCCGGAGCAGGAACTGGAAAAAGGCGCGGTGCGTTTTCGCGTGGTGGAAAGCCGTTTCGGCAGCGTGACGGTGAAAGACAATCGCTATGTCAGCGAAGCGAATGCGTTGAATGCGATACCTTCCGTGCGTAGCGGCGGTGTACCCAAAACGAGGCAGATCGCACGCGAGCTGAAACTCGCCAACGAGAATCCCGCGCGCCAGATGAATGTGGTGCTGAAGGCGGGCGGAAAAGATGATGAAGTGGACGCGAATGTCATCGTCACTGACAGCAGACCGTCGTCCTGGGGGCTGACGGCGGATAACTCCGGCACAACCGAAACCGGCCGTACGCGCTTTGGACTTTCCTATCGCCACGCCAACTTGTTCGATGCGGATCATGTGGCCAGTCTGCAATTTCAAACATCGCCGTCGCATGCGGATCGCGTCACGGTGCTGGGCGGCGGCTACAAGATTCCGCTTTACCAGTCGGGCGATAGCCTGGAATTCTTCGGCGGCTACTCCAATGTGAATTCGGTGGTGGGTGGTTTGGTGGGCGTGCCTTCCAACTTTCAAGGCGGCGGGCTGATATTCAGCGCGCGCTACAACCGCTCGCTGGAAAAAATGGGGTTATTCGATCCGCGTTTGTCGTTCGGTCTGGACTGGCGCAATTTCCGGCGCATCGAACAAACCTCTACCCCGGCGACAGTGCTGTATAACGAAGTTGTCGCGGTGCCATTGAGCATCGCTTATTCCGCACAAGGAAAATTCGACCGGAGCGACTTCAATTTCAACGCATCGCTTTCCGCCAATCTGCCGGGGGCAGGCAAAGGAAAGGCGGTCGATTTTGCAGCCTACGATCAGGTGAATTTCGGCAACCCCAATGCCAAGTATCACGTGTTGCGCTATGGTGCGAGCTATTCGCGGTTGCTTGGTGATGACTGGCAATTACGTGCGGCGTTAAACGGTCAATGGAGCCGCGACACGTTGATACAGGGCGAGCAGATGCGCCTGGGAGGGGCCGATGCGGTACGCGGTTTTTCCGAGGGTAGCGTGGGCGGCGAGAAGGGTACGCGCTGGAATCTGGAAGGCTATACGCCGGATTTTGGCAGAGGTGATGTCATGGCGCGAGGGTTGGTGTTCTTCGATGCGGGCGAGATTCGTTCCGCCAATGGAACTAAATCATCCATTTCAGGAGCGGGTATCGGGTTGCGTGCCAGCTTCGCCGATCAATTTTCGCTGCGCTTTGATGCGGCGCGCATCATCAATGCGGATACCGACCCATTGCAGCAGAAAGGCGACTGGCGTGCGCATATCGGGCTGTCGGCAAGCTTCTGAATAATCCACCAAGATGAACGGGGTGTGAGATGAGCAAAGTTAACTTTCTGGTTGCGGCGATGTTGCTGATGATTGCGCCCCTGGCGCAAGCTGCGGAAGTGGCCGGCAGGATCGGCTACATGAGCGGTACGCTGGTGGCTCAGCGCGCGGACGGAACGATCAAGGTTATGGGGCCGAAGTCGGAGGTGCTGGCGGGCGATATGCTCGTCACCGCAAAAGACAGCTATGCGCAGGTGCAGATGAACGACGGCGCGCAAATGACGCTGCGCCCGAACTCCAACCTGAAAATCGAGTCATTCCGGTTCCGCAAGGAAGAGCCGCAAGCGGACAATGCGGTGCTGCGCCTGATCAAGGGCGGATTCCGCACCTTGACGGGGCTGATCGGAAAACGCGGCGATGCCGACGCGTACAAGGTGCGCGCGGCATCCGCGACCATCGGGATTCGCGGCACGGATTTCTCCTCGCGCCTGTGCGCCACCAAGGATTGCCGCGACGATGAAGCGGCGGACGCAAAACAGGCGGTAAAGCCGGTGGAGGAGCAAGCGCAAGTGGTTGGCCGCGTGATGCTGGTAGAGGGCGAACTGTCCGCAAAGAACGGGGATGGCAAGGCGCGCAAACTTCCGCTTGGCGCACCGGTTTATGAGGGAGATGCGCTGACTACCGGCACCAAATCCCATGCGGTGGTGGCCTTTCGCGATGAAGGCCGCATCAGCTTGCAGGAAAGCACCGTGTTCCAGGTCGAGAAGTTCAAATACAGCAAGGCATCTACGCAGGAAAATGCCGTGCTGAGGCTGCTCAAGGGCGGTGTGCGCATGGTCACCGGCCTGATCGGACGGGTGAATCGCGACGATTATCAGTTCAGGGTGGCTACCGCCACCATCGGTATCCGCGGCACCGGCTTCGACGCATGGTGTCATGGGCCTTGCGCAAGCGGGGCCGTCAATCCGGGTGCGACGCAGGATAATCCCCTGGATGGAGCCGGGGTTTTTGTCTGGTCGGGAGAAGTGGCGCTGGTTTCCGATTGCGACAAGGCAGCAGGCGTAGTTTGCCCTGCGCTGCTGGTGAGCCTGAATCAGGCCGCCATGATCGCACGCGATACCGGCAAACCTGCGCCGATTTTGCATATTCCCGCAAAGGTGCTGGAGAATCCGGCGCCGCGTCCCGACAGGATACCTGTAGACATGGAAAAAACCTTCGGGACGGAAGCCAATGCTGGCGATCCGGGGCTGTATGTGACGGTGCATGATGGCCATGTCATCCTCACGCAGGCCGACAGGAAGCTTGACCTGGTGCGCGGCGAAACCGGCCTCGCCAATGAACAGGTGCTATCGCGGCTGGCAACAACTCCGGCATTCATGGGGCCGGATAAAAAGATGGATCCATCGGGCAGCGGCATAAAGAATCAGAAGGGCGGCGGCATACCTGAGGGCGGCTGCAAGCTTTGATAAGCTTCTCTAAATCTGGCTGTGTGCCCAGCGTACGATGCCTGCTGCATCCATCGTCCCGGCCTGACGCGCAATTTCAAGCCCATTCTTGAACAAGGCCAGGGTAGGGATGCTGCGGATGTTGTAGCGCGCCGCAAGCTCCTGCGCCTCCTCGGTATTCAGCTTGGCAAGCCGCATTCCCGGCTCCAGCCGTTCCGTCGCCTGCACGAAGGCAGGCGCCATCATGCGGCACGGCCCGCACCACGGCGCCCAGAAATCCACCAGCACCGGAATATCGTTGCGGCCGATGTGCTGCGCAAAATTGCCGCTGCTCAATTTCACGGGGTGCGCATCGAACAGGGGACGCTTGCATTTCCCGCAGACGGGCTGTTCCGCCAATTTTGCCGAGGGTACGCGGTTTACCGCATCGCAATGCGGGCAAACGATGTGCAGGGAATCTGACATGGGCTTCCTTTCATTTTCAGATGCATCGTAAATGAGGGCGCATCTGAAGAATTCAAATTCCGCCAAGCGATTTGACCGGGCTGGGCTGCGTGGCGAGATGGCCGACCGCGACGCCTTCGTGGAACAGCCATAGCGAGCCGGGCGGCATGGTGATCCATGGCTCGTTGTCGGTGAGCGGCTGGGTGGCGATCACGGCCACGCGGTCATCTGGCGTGGTCACCTCGCTGAAATCCACCATCACATCCTCGTCCTTCAGGTGCGCCACATTGAATGGCGCGCGCCGCTCGATATAGCTCAGCTCGGTGGAACAGTGCGCCATCAGCCATTCGCCGTTGGACAGCAGGAAATTGAAAATGCCCATGCCCGAAAGCGGGTGGATGAGTTCATGCACCGCGCGGAACAGCGCATCGCGCGCGGGCGGCGCATCGCCGAAACGTTGCCGCAGGCTTTGCAGCAGCCAGCAAAAGATACGCTCGCTGTCGGTGTTGCCGACCGGCAGGAAACTGCCGTCCAACGCGGGCTGAAACTGCGGCAGGTTGCCGTTGTGCGCGTACACCCAATAGCGCCCCCATAATTCTCTTTGGAACGGGTGCGTGTTCTCCAGCGAGACGATGCCCTGCGTGGCCTTGCGGATATGCGCGATGACATTCATCGAGCGGATCGGGTAATTGCGCACCAGCTCGGCGATGGGAGACTGTGCCGATGGCTGCGGGTCGAGGAACAGGCGTACGCCGCGTCCTTCGAAGAACGCGATGCCCCAGCCGTCGGCATGCACGTCAGTTTCGCCGCCGCGTTTCTGGAAGCCTGTGAAGGAAAAACAGATGTCGGTCGGGATATTGCAGTTCATGCCGAGCAGTTGGCACATGGTTTATTTCCCGAGGCGCATCGATAGGTCTATTGCCGTGACATCCTTGGTTAACGCACCGATGGAAATCCGGTCCACGCCAGTCTCCGCAACGAGGCGCACATTGTCCAGCGTGATGCCGCCGGAGGCCTCCAGTTCGGCGCGCCTGGCGGTATGGATCACGGCGGTGCGCATGTCCGCCAGCAAAAAATTGTCGAGCAGGATCAGCCGCGCACCCGCGTTGAGCGCTTCGTCGAGTTGCGCCAGGGTCTCCACTTCGATTTGGACGGGGATGTCCGGCGGGGTGATGCGGAACGCCTGCTCCAGTACCGCGCGGATGCTGCCCGCGGCGGCGATGTGGTTCTCCTTGATCAGCACGCCGTCGAACAGCCCGATGCGCTGGTTGTGCCCGCCGCCGATACGCACCGCGTGTTTTTGCGCGATGCGCAGCCCCGGCAGCGTCTTGCGCGTGTCCATGATTTTCGCACGGGTACCGGCAACGGCTTCCACGTAACGGCGTACCAAGGTGGCGGTGCCGGACAGGGTTTGCAGAAAGTTCAGCGCGCAGCGTTCCGCGCTGAGCAGCACGCGCGCATTGCCGCGCACTTCGCATAATTGCTGGTTGGGCTGAACGACCGCGCCTTCCTGCACTGCCCAGCGGATTTCGCAGGCAGGGTCGAGACTGAGAAAACATTCTTCAAACCACTGCGTGCCGCACAGCACCGCTTCCTGGCGCGAGATGACGTGCGCGGTTGCAGATTGCGACGCAGGGAGCAGTTGCGCGGTGAGATCGCCGTCACGCAAGTCTTCATTCAGCGCGGCGGCTACGTTGTCATGGATGTGTTGAGCAAGGTTCAGAGGCGGCATGGCGCGCTTTTTTCCACAAGGCATACAGTATGGCGTACAGTATAAAGGATGGGGTGCGGGGTTGAAATTATTGTTATCTTCCCCCACATAGCTGGCATCCAAATTTACCGAGGAGTGCACCAACATGCGTTTCGACAAATTTACCACCAAGTTCCAGCAAGCTTTGGCGGATGCACAGAGCCTGGCTGTCGGCACCGATAACCAGTTCATCGAGCCGCAGCACCTGCTGCTGGCCTTGCTCAACGATGCCGATAGCGGTGCGGCGTCGCTGCTGGCGCGCGCCGGCGGCAACGTCGCGCCGCTGAAAAGCGCGCTGGCACAGGCCGTTGAACGCCTGCCCAAGGTGGAAGGGCACGGCGGCGAGGTGCAGGTGGGGCGCGACTTGTCCAACCTGTTCAACCTCACCGACAAGGCGGCGCAGAAGCGCGGCGACCAGTTTATCGCCTCGGAAATGTTCCTGCTCGCCGCCTGCGACGACAAGGGCGAAACCGGGCGCCTGCTCAAGCAGCATGGCGTGGCGCGCGCCCCGCTGGAGCAGGCGATCAACGCGGTGCGCGGTGCAGGCAGCGTCGATAGCGCCGAGGCCGAAGGTCAGCGCGAATCCCTGAAAAAATACACGCTTGACCTGACCGAGCGCGCGCGCCAGGGCAAGCTCGATCCGGTGATCGGGCGCGACGACGAAATCCGCCGCGCGATTCAGGTGCTGCAACGCCGCACCAAGAACAACCCGGTGCTGATCGGCGAGCCGGGCGTGGGCAAGACCGCGATCGTGGAAGGGCTGGCGCAGCGCATCGTCAACGAAGAAGTGCCGGAAACGCTCAAGGGCAAGAAGGTGCTGAGCCTCGACATGGCGGCGCTGCTGGCGGGCACCAAATATCGCGGTGAATTCGAGGAGCGCCTGAAAAACGTGCTCAAGGAAATCGCCCAGGAAGAAGGGCGCATCATCGTTTTCATCGACGAGCTGCACACCATGGTCGGCGCGGGCAAGACTGAAGGCTCGATGGATGCGGGCAACATGCTCAAGCCGGCGCTGGCGCGCGGCGAGCTGCATTGCATCGGCGCGACTACGCTGGATGAATATCGCAAATACATCGAGAAAGATGCCGCGCTGGAGCGCCGCTTCCAGAAGGTGCTGGTGGACGAGCCGACGGTGGAATCCACCATCGCCATCCTGCGCGGCTTGCAGGAAAGATACGAGCTGCACCACGGCGTGGAAATCACCGACCCGGCCATCGTCGCGGCGGCGGAGCTTTCGCATCCGCTACATCACCGACCGCTTCCTGCCGGACAAGGCGATCGACCTGATCGACGAGGCGGCGGCGCGCGTCAAGATGGAGATCGACTCCAAGCCCGAAGTGATGGACAAGCTTGACCGTCGCCTGATCCAGCTCAAGATCGAGCGCGAGGCGGTGAAGAAGGAGAAGGATGAGGCCTCGCAGAAACGCCACGCGCTGATCGAAGACGAGATCAAGAAACTGGAACGCGAATACGCCGATCTCGAAGAGATATGGAAGGCGGAGAAGGGCGCGGCGCAAGGCACGGCGCAGCTCAAGGAAGAGATGGAGCAGGTGCGCGCCGAGATCGTGCGCCTGCAACGCGAAGGCAAGCTGGAAAAAGTGGCCGAGCTGCAATACGGCAAGCTGCCGCAGCTCGAAGCAAAACTGAAAGAGGCCACACAGCGCGAGGCTGAAGGCGGGGGGCATAAAAACAAGCTGCTGCGCACCCAGGTCGGCGCGGAAGAGATTGCCGAAGTGGTGAGCCGCGCGACCGGCATCCCGGTGAGCAAGATGATGCAGGGTGAGCGCGACAAGCTGCTGAAGATGGAAGACAAACTGCACGAGCGCGTGGTCGGGCAGGACGAGGCGGTGCGCCTGGTGTCGGACGCGATCCGCAGATCACGGTCAGGGCTGTCCGACCCGAATCGCCCCTATGGTTCCTTCCTGTTCCTCGGCCCGACCGGCGTGGGCAAGACCGAGCTGTGCAAGGCGCTGGCCGGCTTCCTGTTCGATTCCGAAGATCATTTGATCCGCATCGACATGAGCGAATACATGGAGAAGCACTCCGTCGCGCGCCTGATCGGCGCGCCGCCCGGCTATGTCGGCTACGAGGAAGGCGGCGGCTTGACCGAGGCGGTGCGCAGGAAGCCCTATAGCGTGATCCTGCTCGATGAAGTGGAGAAGGCGCATCCGGACGTGTTTAACGTGCTGCTGCAGGTGCTGGACGACGGGCGCATGACCGATGGGCAGGGGCGCACCGTGGATTTCAAGAACACCGTGATCGTGATGACTTCCAACCTCGGTAGCCAGATGATCCAGCAGATGGCCGGCGACGATTACCAGGTCATCAAACTCGCGGTGATGGGCGAGGTGAAAACCCATTTCCGCCCGGAGTTTGTCAACCGCATCGACGAAGTGGTGGTGTTCCACGCGCTGGACGAGAAGCACATCAAGTCCATCGTGCGCATCCAGTTGGGCTATCTGGAAACACGTCTGTCCGCCATGGAGATGAAGCTGGCAGTGAGCGATGCTGCGTTGGCCGAAATCGCCACCGCTGGTTTCGACCCGGTGTACGGTGCCAGACCACTGAAACGCGCCATCCAGGCGCAACTGGAAAACCCGCTTGCCAAAGCCATACTCGAAGGACGCTTTGCCGCGAAGGACATCATCAAGGTGGATTGCAAGGGTGGGGTGATGAAATTCGAGAAGGGTTAAGATCTGCTGCAATCGGGAGCAGATGACAGATGCCGCATTGCGGCGCTTACTCCGCCGCGATTCCTGTGGGCTTGCCGTCGAGGCTTATCCGGTTTTTTTCTTGCCAGTATTGCCGGATACCTTCCGGGCCTTTTTTCTCGGCCCATTTTTCCAGTTGTTCTCTTTCGGCCTTGAATTCGAAAAATGGTACGCCAAAGCCGCAGGATGTCTGCACCAGGTCGATCGACATGTCGATGACCTGGCGGGCGCCGGGGATCGCGGGGAAGGATGTTATCAGGCTGCTCCATTCCGCGTCGCGCGGGTGGAATATCCGGGCATGGCCATACAAACGCAGGATCAGCGGGTCGCCTTCGAATGCGCAGAACATCAGGGTGATGCGGTCGTTTTCGCGGAGGTGGGCCACCGTCTCGTTGCTGCTTCCGGTGAGATTGAGCCAGACGGCACGGTTTTCCGTAACGACGCGCAGGGTGTCCATTCCTTTCGGGGATACATTGACCCTGCCGTCATCTGCGGCAGTGCCTACGAAAAATATCTTCTGCCGCTTGATGAAGCCCGCCAGATCGTCGGTCAATTGCGAATATAGTTTAGCCATCTTTTTCAACCGGAAATTATGCGGTAACCATTTTGCCAGATAACGCATTATCCGGGCAGGCATGGCACAATCGCGCCTTGCGAAATTTACGATTCTCGTATCCATGCTGAGTTACCGCCACGCCTTCCATGCCGGCAACCACGCCGACGTGCTGAAGCACTTCGTCGAAGTGCAGTTGCTGCGCTATCTGGCGCAGAAAGACAAGCCGTTCTGGTACATCGACACCCATGCCGGGGCGGGCTGCTATGCGCTGGATAGCGGTTATGCCGCGCAGAACGCGGAATATGAAGGCGGCATCGCGCGGCTGTGGCGGCGCGACGATTTGCCCGTGCCGCTGGCGGAATATGTCGGGCTGGTGAAGCGCCTCAATCAGGACGGGCAGTTGCAGCTCTATCCCGGCTCGCCGCTGGTCGCGCTGGAGCTGTTGCGCGGGCAGGACCGGATGCGGCTGTTCGAGCTGCATCCGACCGATAGCGAAATCCTGCGGGGAAATTTCGCCGGGCATGGCGCCCGGGTGCTGATCCAGGCCGCCGACGGCTTCGGCGCACTGAAGGCCTTGCTGCCGCCTCCGCCACGCCGCGCGCTGGTGCTGATCGATCCGCCGTACGAGGACAAGCAGGATTACCGGCGCGTGGTGGAGACGTTGCGCGAAGGGTTGCAACGCTTTGCCAATGGGGTGTATGCGGTATGGTATCCGCAGTTGCAGCGCGCCGAGGCGCGGCAGTTGCCGGAGCAACTCAAGCAACTGCCGGTGAAGAGCTGGCTGCATGTTGCGCTCAGCGTGCAGGCACCCGTCGAGGACGGCTTCGGCATGCACGGCAGCGGCATGTTCATCGTCAACCCGCCGTGGATATTGCATAGTGTGCTGCGGGAGGCGATGCCGTATCTGGTGCAACACCTGGGGCAGGATGAAGGGGCGGGGTATACGTTGGAGCATCAAGAGAGCTAATATAACCCGCTTGTTTCTAATTCTAAAAGGAGGTGCATATGGACACGCCGCATACATGGAACTTTTTCCGGGCAGGTGGATTCGACCAGGTGCAGCTTGATAGCGGCGCGGATTTGCTGGCTCTCAAAGAATTGGACCAGAAGCTGTGGGTGGCGCTGGGCTGCCCAACGCGCGGCATTGAGTTCGATACCCGGACGCTGGACTTGATCGACAGCGATGCCGATGGCCATGTGCGCGCCAATGAGGTGCTGGCGGCCATCGACTGGGCAGGGAGGTTGTTGAAGAATGCCGATTTGCTGGTCGAGGATGCGGATAGCCTGGCGCTGGCCGACATCGACGACAGCAGCGAAGAAGGTAAACAGGTGCTGGCTTCCGCGCGGCATATCCTGAAAAGCCTCGGCAAGCCGGACGCGGTCAAAATTTCGCTCGCAGACATGGCTGATATCGAGAAATTCGTGGCGGGGCTGGAATTCAACGGTGACGGGGTGATTTGCGCCGGGCGGATTCATGACACCGGGTTGCGCGCGACGGTCGAAGACATCATCAGATGTGCCGGCTCGGCGGCAGATTTGAGCGGCGAATCCGGAATCAACCGCGAAATTGCGGACAGGTTTTTTGCCGAGGCCGCCGCCTATGCGGCCTGGCAAGCCAAGGGCGAGAGCGATGCTTCCATCCTGTTGCTGGGCGAAAAAACCATGGCGGCGGCGGAGGCGTTCCATGCCGTCAAGGACAAGATCGGCGACTATTTCACGCGTTGCCAACTGGCGGCCTATGACGCACGCGCGGCCGTGCCGCTGAGCCGTTCCGCCGAGGATTACCAGCGGCTCGCCGCGCAGGATCTGTCGGCGCAAAACCAGGAAGTGGCCAGTTTCCCGCTGGCGACGGTGGAGGCGGACAAGCCGCTGCCCTTGACTTCCGGCACCAATCCGGCCTGGCAAGGCAGGCTGGATGCATTGCGCGAGCAGGTTGTGGCGCCGTTGCTCGGCAACAAAAAAAACCTGAGTACACAAGACTGGGCTGCGCTGTGCGCCAGGTTTGCGGCATTCGACGCCTGGCAGGCGGAAAAACCGGCAGGCAGTGTCGAGCAACTCGGCATCGCGCGCATTCGCGGGATTCTCGGCAGCGGGCACCAGACGGCGCTTGACATCCTGCTGGCGCAGGACAAGGCGGTCGAGGCCGAGGTGAAGGCGACTCACCTGGTGGAAAAACTGCTGCGCTACAACCGCGACCTGTTCAAGCTGGTGAACAACTTTGTGTCGTTCCGCAATTTCTATACCGGCCAGGATAAGGCGATATTCCAGGCCGGTACGTTGTACCTGGATGGGCGCAGTTGCGAACTGTGCGTCAAGGTCGAAGATGTGGCGAAACATGCCGTGCTCGCCGGCATGGGCGGATTCTGCCTCGCTTATTGCGATTGCGTGCGCAACGGCGGTACGGAAAAAATGAGCATTGCCGCGGCCTTCACCGCGGGCGATTCGGATTACCTGATGGTCGGGCGCAACGGAATTTTTTATGACCGCAAAGGCAGTGACTGGGATGCCAGCATCGTGCGCATCATCGACCATCCGATCAGCATCCGCCAGGCGTTCTGGTCTCCCTACAAGAAGCTGGCCAAACTGATCAGCGAACAGTTGCAGAAACTGGCGGCATCGAAGGCCAGCTCTGTAGATACACAGATGATCAAGGCGGCGGTGGAAGGCGGCAAGGTAGCCGTCGAGGCGCCTCCCGCACCACCCAAGCCTCCATTCGACGTGGGCAAGTTCGCCGGTATTTTCGCGGCGATCGGCCTGGCGATCGGCGCCATCGGCGGCATCCTCGCCTCGATCGTCAGCGGCGTGCTGGGGCTGAAATTCTGGCAGATACCTTTGGCGTTGTTCGGCCTGCTGCTGCTGATTTCATGCCCGTCCATGGCGATGGCGTGGTTCAAGCTGAAACGCCGCAATCTCGCACCGATACTGGATGCCAACGGCTGGGCGGTCAACGCGCGGGCGCGCATCAACATTCCGTTTGGCGCATCGCTGACCGGAATGGCCGAATTGCCGGAAGGCGCGAACCGCTCGCAAGTCGATCCGTTTGCGGAAAAGCAGGTGCTGTGGCCTTTTTACCTTGCGATTGCGGCAGGCATTTGCTCGCTGATCCTGCTTTGGTACGTCGGCTTTTTCGGGCATCGATAGGCGATGGCATTGCAGCCGCTACAACACGCAAACCAAACGCCTGGCCTTAAGGCGATGTTCAAGGCGGTGAACGGGGATATTGCAAAACACATTGCAGGAGCGGGCCATGCCCGCGATTGAGAAGGTCGCGGGCATGGCCCGCTCCTGCAAGTTCGACCCCAAACCTGTTCTCGACAGTTTGCCGCTGCTGCCGGGCGTGTATCGCTTCTTCGACGGCAAGGGCGAAGTGCTGTATGTCGGCAAGGCCAGGCAACTGAAAAAGCGCGTCGCGTCCTACTTCCAGAAAACCAATGTCTCGCCGCGCATCCGTTTGATGGCGTCGCATATCGCGCGCATCGAGACCACCGTCACGCGCTCCGAAGCCGAGGCGCTGCTGCTGGAAAACAACCTGATAAAATCGCTGAAACCGCGCTACAACATACTATTTCGCGACGACAAGTCTTATCCATACATCGTTCTGACCGGGCATGAATTTCCTTGTCTGACTTATTATCGCGGCGCGCCCAACCGCCGGCATCAATACTTCGGCCCATACCCGAACTCGTATGCGGCCAAGGAAAGCATCCTGCTATTGCAGAAAATCTTCCGCATCCGCACCTGCGAGGGCAGCGTGTTCAACAATCGCACCCGCCCCTGCCTGCTGCACCAGATTCATCGCTGCACCGCACCCTGCGTGAAACTGATTTCGGCGGAAGATTATCAGGCCGATATCCGCAATGCGGTGTTGCTGCTGCAAGGCAGGCATCAGGAAGTCGAGCAAACCCTGCGGGCGGCGATGGAGCGCGCGGCGGAGGCGCAACACTACGAGCAGGCTGCCGCATTGCGCGACCAGTTGCGCGCGCTGCATACCGTGCAGCAGAAGCAGTTCGTCGAATCCACCGGCGGCGCGACCGATGCCGACATCATCGCGCTGGTGCAGCAGGATGGGCTGGCCTGCGTCAATCTGGCGATGGTGCGCGGCGGGCGACATCTGGGCGACAAGAGTTTTTTTCCGGAACATGCCGAAGACCTGCCGGCGGATGAGATCGTGCAGGCATTCATCGCGCAGCATTACCTGAGTCGCAGCGTGCCGCCGCTGCTGGTACTGGATGCCGCATGCGATGACGAAACGTTGGCGCAATTGCTCGGCGAACAGGCCGGACACGCGGTGAAGATCAGCCAGGCGGCAGGCGGCGAGCGCAGGCAGTGGCTGGGAATGGCGCAGCGCAATGCGCTGCTGGCATTGCAGCAGCGCAAGGCACAGCAGGGCGGGCAGAAGTTGCGGCTGGAGAAGCTACGCGAATTGCTGGATATGCCGGATTTGGGGCGCATCGAATGTTTCGATATCAGCCACACGATGGGCGAGGCGACGGTGGCTTCCTGCGTGGTATATGAAAATCTCGACATGCGTCCGGCGCAATATCGCCGCTACAACATTACGGGCATTACACCGGGCGACGACTATGCGGCGATGCGCCAGGCGTTGACGCGCCGCTACCAGAAACTTGCCGAAGGGGAGGGTGCGAGACCCGACCTGATCCTGATCGACGGCGGTTTTGGGCAGTTGCATACCGCGCTGGAGGCGGCGCATGAATTGGGCCTGAACGATCTGGCCCTGGTTGGCGTCGCCAAAGGCGAAGAACGCAAGGCCGGCCTGGAGCAACTGGTTTTTCCAGACGGCACGGCAACGCAACTGCGCAGCGACGATCCGGCGCTGCACCTGATCCAGCAAATCCGCGACGAGGCGCACCGCTTTGCCATCACCGGGCACCGCGCCAGACGCGGCAAGGCGCGCACCGCCTCCAGCCTGGAAGAAATCAGCGGGGTAGGGGAGAAGCGGCGGCGCAGCCTGCTGACCTATTTCGGCGGGCTGCGCGAGGTGGCGCAAGCCAGCGTCGAACAGCTCTGCCAGGTGGAAGGGGTCAGCAAAGCGCTTGCCGAGAAGATTTACCAGCAACTCCATTAAAAAATCAATATTTTGTTGCTGAGCGATTTACCAGCAACTCTGTTTAGAAAAATCAATATTTTGTTGCTGAAAGGATTTATCAGCGACTACACTAACGGACATGGAAAGCAGGTACTCTTGATGATGAAATCGCAACGCCCGTTTCCCTCTCCCCAACCCTCTGGTGGGACAACTAGCCATTCGACTAAGCCCGCAAGCGGGCAAGTCGCTGGTTATCCCGCAGGCGGGCGAGGGGGCGAACGAATCGCTGCGCGAGTTTTACGTTAACCGTATGTTCAGCAACATTCCCAATCTGCTTACCTGGCTCAGGATACTGCTCATCCCGGTGTTCGTTGCGATTTTTTATTTGCCGGATACCTCGCTTGCGCCTCACCTGAAGAATCTCATCGGCACCGCCGTATTTCTGCTGGCCGCGATAACCGACTGGCTGGACGGCTATCTGGCGCGCAAACTGAACCAGTCTTCCGCTTTCGGCGCATTCCTCGATCCGGTCGCCGACAAGCTGATGGTGGCTGCCGCGCTGATTGTGCTGGTCAAGCTGGGGCGCGCCGACGCGATCATCGCTTTCATCATCATCGGGCGCGAAATCACCATTTCCGCGTTGCGCGAGTGGATGGCCAAGCTCGGCGAAAGCAGGAGCATCGCAGTCTCCATGCTGGGGAAGATCAAAACCACATTTCAGATGATCGCGATATTGCTGCTGCTGTATCACGAACGCCTGCTGGGGATCGATTGCCAGATGATCGGCTCGTTGTTGCTGTATCTCGCCGCGCTGCTCACGTTGTGGTCGATGGGCTACTACCTGATGCTGGCCTCGCCCAGGCTGAAAAAATACCAAAACTAAATTGATTTATAAGCCTGCGCCTGTATAATGCGCAGCCTTCGGGGTGTAGCGTAGCCTGGTAGCGCGCCTGCTTTGGGAGCAGGATGTCGGGAGTTCGAATCTCTCCACCCCGACCAGGTTAATCAAGTAGTTGCAAGCTGTTTGTCAGTTTTTATTAGACAGCTTATTAGACAATTGTCTAATATGATTTGGATTTGCCATATCCGGCAAGCTCAAAACAATCTCGTTAACAGGGGCTACTTTATTCTTTACATAGCCTCTTGTCGTGGCTGAATCGGTATGCGCTAGGGATACTTGCAACTGTTCCATTGTGTACCCCAGCTTGATTGCATCTGTGGATGCCTTGGAGCGAATATCCTTCAAGGTAATCCCATCAGTCTTTGCTCGCTTGCAAGCACGAATGAACAGGGTCGCAATTCCGTGAGTGGTGTACGGCTGGCCTTGTTCGTTGCTTATGACGTACATACTTCCCATTTTGGCAACGCGCTTGGCTGTATCTAACACGGTGCGCACGTTATCGGTAATCGGCCATTGCACGTTCGTACCAGCAGCTTTCTCCGTCTTGGTTGGTTTGAATAAAATTCCTTCCGGCGTAATTTTATCCCAGCGCAAAAGTCTAATTTCTGTCCCGCGCTGAAACAGCATGTATAAAAGCTCGACGTAACATTTCACCATTTCACCTGTACGTGTCGGCTTCTTATCCTCGCCTATCAATAATGCAGCGCGCACTGCGTTGAATTGTTCGTCAGTGATATACACTGCACGCTTGGGTGGGGCAGTGACGGAAACATCTGTAACAGGATTGTGCTTGACATACCCCTTGCGGCAACACCACGCAAAGAATTTAGACAGAGTGGTTTTATAGGTTTGTGCTGAACGCCTACCTTCCCATTGATCCAGAAACTCCGCTACATGGACAGGTTCTATATTCGCCACATCACAATCCCGAAATGCCTTTTCGATAATCAGCCAGGATGATTTAGCGTTGCGGGTTCCAGTTGCCCATACGATTGCATGGGCGGGGTCTTTCGGGGTGGCATCAGAACGATCCTTGAGAATTTTTTTCTGCCACTTGGTAAAGTAAGCCGGAAAATCTCCGCTGCCAATTGGCGATTCGACTGTGCCAATGAGAATATTGCGCGCTTCGCGTGCCTTGTCCTCCCCCTCTTTTTCAGTACAGAGTATGTGCCACTTACTTACCTTGCCGGTCTTGCGGTTTAGCATAGGCTCCGGCGCAACATAATAAAACTTGCCGTGCTTCAAATAGATACGCGTGCCAGTGAGTGTTCGTATAGATGATCGATTGCGCGTCATATCTATGCTCCTACTAAATATACTTTTTGCTTAGTCTGCGCTGTGGCAGAATTTTGAACAAGCCCTAACTTTTTTTCAAGGAGTTTCTCATAGGCGGTGTCGGTTAGTATAGGGCCAAAGCGATCACACGGCACGTCTACGCCAAGATGTTGACGAAACCACGCCACTTGCGCGCTCTTGCGAGTCAAGTGGGTGATTTCTGTCAATCGTTCTGCAGTGAGTCTCATGATTTAAATCAATTAAATGTTTCTGTAAAACACTTAGCGGTTCATTTCTTCCAACACGCTATCCATGCTATCGATAATTTGTTCGGTATCAGGATGTTCAGTTCATAGAGTATTCTCACAAATCATCAAAGCTTGCCTATATCACATCTTTCGTAGGTCACCCCAATCTCCCTGATTTCGCCTTAAGTGCAATCAACCTGATTTCATCCAGCACATTGTCCGTCTGCTGCATGGCCGCGCGCATGGCCACGGCCTCATCAAGCGGCGCGGTGATGTCGTGCCCCTCGCTGCACAGTTGATTCAGCAGCAACATAAGCGGTGACTCGAACTGTGCCGGGTCTGACAGCATGGACAGCGACAAGCAGGCTTTACCAGCATCCGGCGCAACAAAGTGCGGCTGATCAAGCATGGCGCGTGGATACTGGTATCGCGAACCGGGCAACGCATTGTTCGTGGATAGCGCGGCAAGGAAAGAAACTGCATCAACAAAACGCTCTGCGGGCAACTCAATATAACTGCCAATCTCGAAATGATCGTTGAATCTACCCCAGATATCGGCGTTCATTGAACGCTGGGAGGCGATCTGCCGCAAGGCGTTCTGCTGGGCAAGGGAGAGCGCGCTCGCATCATGTGGTGCTGAGTAGCCCCCTGCTTTTCTGATGGCGGGAAGAATTTCTTCCGTCACCTTCGCTTCAAAGGATTGCGCTTCCTCTTCGCGAGAGTTGATGATCAGGCGGTAGAGATTCCCCTCGTTGATGTAAGTTAGTTCCTGATTATTACCTTCAGCAAGAGAGTCGTGTTTCGTTACCCCCTTTTCTCGGCAGTATTTTTCGATGGCATCGCTATCGTTGCTATAACCCAGAACAGCACAAACATCACTGGCAGAAAACCACGTCTCACCGCCTCCATCGGCGAAGGCGTGAATTTGAGTGCCATTAAAAATAAATACGGCGGGCGTGGCGGAGCTTGGCATGGTGCTAACCATTACATTTCTTCTCCATTCCCCACTGGCTGATAATTCCCTCAAATATCTCGCTGCCGTTATCTATGAAGGTATGTGGTTCGCGCTGGGTCATGTAACACAGACGCATTACATTCATCAGGTGCTCAAAACTTTCCGGATCAAGCACTCCAATATCGCTCACATCTGCCTTGACGCGAAAACCGTTGTAGAGGGAAGCGAGAAAATGTGCGAACACGCGCGAACTGCCGCAATCGCGTTCCGCCCACCTGACACAATGCTCAAGGCTTTTGGTGCATTCCTGAATCGTTGCATGACGTATCTTTTCGGCACGTTCCCATGAATCCGAACTCATAAATGCCATCAGCTTGGCTCGCTCCCCCTCTTCGATAGTGAGGTTGAATGTCGCCATCTTGGGTGGAGCCGGAAGCATATTTTGTTTGGTCATGTAAAACCCCTCACGCTAATTTCCAAAAGTATAGATTTACTAGACATTAAAAGTCAACTAAAAATATACTGCATGGCAATTTGGTGTAAATATTAACTAATCATTGGGGTGGTATGAGTGTTTGCACAAAGCTGGATTTACTCAAAATCATTGATGGTTGCTGTAGCGCATTTGCGCATATTCGCAGAGCACTATGTCGGCAGCGCAATCAGCCAAGAACGGGGTAATACTCTAATCTGAGGCGGGTCTTTGGTCTCTCGCCGCTTCAAAACAGCTTGAGTTGAATCTGAAGCACGATGATATTACTTTGAGCCTTTGAGTAATTTCTCAGGCGAGATGAGTTCAGCATAAACACCCCCTTCACGCGTCAGGGCAGCAACAGCGCTATCGGGGAGGGGTTGGGCCACGGCAATCAGCTTCTGTATTGACGGCCTGGTAAGCGCAAAGTTGTTATCAACTTCACCGGCAATAAGCCAATCAAAAGAAAACACCAAATGCTCCCTGAGCGCTACCAGGCGATCCGTTGGCGGCGTTGCGACGCCTAATTCCCATTGAGACACCGATGCCTTGGATACGCCGCACAGGTCGCCGAATTTCTCCTGCGAAAGTATGTTGCGCTCGCGCAACTGTCTGATTCTGGCACCGATAGTCATTTTTAAATTGTACAGCATTTCCATAAATACAAAGTAAAGTATTAATTGACATTGCCATTTAGAATAAATATACTTTAGCGGTGAATGTGTCAATTATAACTATTCTCATGTCGGCTGAAAGATTTCAGCAATACGAACGGCGGGTGGTAAGTGAACAACGATGTAGTCAAATTGGGCGCGCGCAAATCAGGTGAGGATTGTTTTTTCAGGTGTCTCCTCCACACCTCATCTGAGTTTCTGCGAGGGGTAGGGGTATCCCGGACAGTGACATTGCTGCGCGCCCCCCTTTTAACAGCTTTCCAGTGAGCGTCAAAGTCATGAGCATGGTCTTCGAACACTATCCAGAAGGAGGCGGCGAAATGCTTCTTGCCTTGGCGTTAGCTGACTTTTCCGATGACGATGGTGGCAAGGTTTTCCCAAGCATTCCTGCTCTCGCCAGAAAAACGCGCCAGTCTGAACGAAGCGTGCAGTACCAACTCCGAAGGATGGAGAAAATAGGCTTTATTTCGGTTGCAGAAATTAGCGCGGGTGGTCGCATCAGAGGAAGAAAATACAAGTCCACCGAATACAAAATCCATCTTGAATTCTTCACTAAAAGTGCAAAAAACACCCCTCCTCGCGGCAATGAAGGTGGTAATACGGAAAATGCATCTTCCGACAATCATCGTAAGGGTGCAAATTCTGCACCGATAGATGAAACCCTCATGGATACTGAGTATTTGGCTAACGGTGAAAATTCTGCACCGTTAATGGAACGGTGCAATCTGGAACACGTAACGGTGCAATCCGAGACACTTAACGGTGCAACAGCTGTTGCACCCAATCCATCATATAAACCATCATATAAACCACCACCACAAAACTCGCACAACGCCGAGCCGGAATTACCGGGCCAAAAAACCGTGGTGGTGGATTTGATATTTCCCCCTTCCATCCAGGCCTGTCAGCACGATGCAATCCGAACGCTGCTATCCGGCAGCGGGGTGTCGCCTGATCACTGGCAGACCCTGATTGACGAACTGCACGGCGCACAACTCGCCAAACCTATCACAAATCCCATTGGCTATGTCAGGGGGATGGCGGAGCGCATGTCGGCAGGCTCTTTCACACCGGAACGAGCTCCGATGATTGCCGAGCAGCGCAAAAGGCGTGAAGCCAATGAGCAACAGGCCGTCGCTCAGGCAAAAGAACGCCCTAATTGCGGGCCGCCGTCTCATGCGCAATTAGACCGGCTCCCGCAGCGCATGCGCGAAACACTTACCAGACTGATGACGCAAAGTTAAGGGGGAGTTTGAATGGACGAAACCACACGCAAAGACATTGCAGGCCTGAACAGGAGATACCTTTACCTTGCCAGGCAATTGGCTTCAGACGAGCAGTCGAGCCTGCTGAGTGGCATACCAAGGGAAGCGGTTGAGCTAATTAAAAGCATGACGCTTGACGAGATTGACGCACTTGCAGAAGACATGATCGCCCCGTGTTTTACGTTCAAGTTTAACGATGCGACATTCCGCGCACTGGTTGATAAAAAAGACACCAGACGCGAGTACATGACAAACATTCTCGCCGCGCAGTCGCCAACCTGATGAACACCGACGACATCTTCATCAAAAATCATATCAGCGCCACCACACTGGTGCGCGAGGGCATGCGTCTACCGCTTGTACATGCCATGACCGGGGTCGCCTGGCGATCTTTGCGCAAGATATGGCAAGACACATACGGCGAAACTACGTCGCTCCCCGGAAGGCTGCCTGACAATACGCTTTCGTACATCAAGCACGGGCAGACATCGCTCTTGTTGTCCACATTGGTGGCGGTGTATTTAACCGTAGAAAAGAGAGCAAACCCACAAATCGCGTCACAAGCTGAAGTATTCCTTCAGGCGTGGAAATCAAGAAAACTCTTTACCGAAAGTGGAATGGGGATTGATATCAACGCGGCATGGTACGCAATCCGGGACGTGAAGGCCGGACTGGTGTCCTGGGGAAGATGTAAGCAATGCAAGGCGACATACATTTTCGATACCGGGTTCAGGGAAACAAGTAAATGCCCTTATTGCGGTGAGCGAGATATAAAAATCATCGGGCCTGGCAAGCAATGAGAAAAACAATGCCATCCATTGTTGCCGGTGTGATGTTTGCCCAGATCGCATATGGACAGGCAGATAACGCCTGCTTTGAACAAGCGGCAAAACGTTATCGTGTTCCAGCTCAGATTCTGAGGTCAATCTCCCGCATCGAGTCTGGTGGAAACCCGGCAGCATTCCACCGAAACTCAAATGGAAGTTGGGATATTGGACATATGCAGATCAACTCTGCCTGGCTGCCGACTCTTGCCAAATACGGGATCACCAAAGATCGATTAACAAATCCGTGCGTCAACACCCATGTTGGAGCCTGGATATTGGCAAACAATTTTCAACGGTTGGGGTATGGATGGAGCGCCATTGGCGCGTACAACGCAAAATCGCCGGATAAAGCGGCTGTATACGCCAGAAAAATTGCAGCAAACCTGCGCAATGAAGAGGTGGCCATTGATTAAACGACGCGCAGCGGTTTTGATACTGGTGATGGCATCCTCAATCCTGCTGGTGGGGTGCAATAGCTTATCCAGGTGGCGTCTGGACAAGATCGTCAATGTCGATCCGGGCATTGGTTATCTTGACGGAAAATTCCGCATCTGCCGGGGAAATTGTCCGAAGCGCACTGAGAAAATTCTGGATGATGCCGACTACGCAGTTAAGCAAGCTCCATCGGTCAGCATCCAGCAATCCGAACCTCCAATCATTCTGCCCGTCAGCATCGCAGCACCTGCCAATGAGCGCGCCGACATTTTTATTGTGCATTTCAAGTTCGGCAAGAGCATACCGACCCGGAATGGGTACAAAACCATCGCCTTGCTCACCAGTGCAGCCAGACAAACAGCAGTCACCATCGAATTGATCGGCGAAACAGACGATATCGGCAGGCAAAAAGACAACGACAAGCTGGCATTCAGACGCGTGAATTTTGTGGCGCGCTGGCTTAAATCGCACGGTGTGAATGCCAAGGTTTCTGTTGAAGCAAAAGGGGGATGCTGTCACCCGGCACCATACGACAAGACAGAAACGGCGTTGCAGGAAAAGCGCCGCGTACAAGCAACAGTGCGGCAGGCAACCGAAAAGGAGGACGCACAAAAAAGTGATTATCGACAACCGTAGCAAACCAACTATTCAACAATTTACCAAAGGAATTAAACATGAGAAATAAATTGATCGTTTCGCGCATTGCCCTTCTGTGCGCGCTGCTCGGCATTCCTGCTTTTGCATTCGCCGGTACAACAGGGACAGAATTCCTGGCCCTTTACACCTGGATCAACGGGGTTGTTACCGGCTACCTTGGCCGCACAATCGCAATGGCATCTGTTGCCATCGGCGCGCTGATGTCTGTCGCCAAATCAAACCCGATTCCCATTCTTGTTGGTATCGGTATTGCGATTTTTCTGCAATACACGCCAACGATCATCACCGGCATTTTGACCGCAACGATCTGAGGAAAATGCGATGAATGAGACTGGCTATATTCCGCGCACATTGGACAAGCAAGAGCAATTCCTGTTGTGGGATATAGACCAATTCATCATAGCCGTGCTGCTTATCGGCATTGGTTTGTCCCTGGGGATGATGATCGGCGGGATTGTGTGCGGCAGCGTGGCGGCCTGGCAGTACGGCAAACTCAAGGCAGGCAAACACGCAAAATTTGCTGTCCACTCAATTTATTGGTGGGTACCCAGCAGCCTGTTTGTTAAAACTGCCGTCACCCCCCTGTCACACGAACGCTATTTTTTGGGCTAATCCGTGATTTCAAAAAAATACATTTCAACGAGTAGCAACAAATCCAGCGAGATCACTTTTCTCAGGCTGGCAGTCGGCGTTCTGTTGCTCATCATCCTTGTTGGGGGAATGGTTCTGCAAAAAACGCTGGGGATGGAGAAGACGGTCATCGTTCCTCCGGTAATCGAAAAAAGTTTCTGGATATCTGGCAACGAAGTATCCAAAAACTATCTTGAGCAAATGGCCTACTGGTACGCAGGATTGGCATTAAACATAACCCCCTCCACAGGGGAGTATCAGAAGCAACTGTTTCTGCATTACGCAACGCCATCCGACATTGGACGGCTCGCCGCAGACATGGCATTGCGGCTCGACTTTTTGAGCAAAAACAACACGTCTACGCTGTTTACAGCGCAAACACTGAATACGGATGAAAAACTGATGAAGGTGGCCATTGTTGGCGAACTGGACACCTTTGTGGGAGACAAGCGCGCAAGCGCCAGGCGCACGGTATTTGTTGTCGGCTTCAAGTATTTAAACGGGAGACTGTATGTCAGTGAATTCAAGGAAACAAATGAACAAGATATGTTTGGCGCTGGCACTGCTGGCAAGTAGTTTTCAGGCTGGGGCGGCGCAGATTCTGTTTCAGGTGTCGCCCACCGAATCAACGACCGCTACGGTATCTCGCAATGAACCCAATCTGATCAAGGTGGACGGTCGCAAGATCAAGCGTATCCATGGGACGGAAGGCCTGTTTACGGTAACGCCAGAGCAAGATACCGGTGTGGCATGGCTAAAACCCACCACCGACAAGCCGCTGATGAGCATCTTCATTACCGATGACACGGGCCAGCATTACAAGCTGCTGCTGAAGGTAGAAGATATTCCGGCAGAGACGATCATCATTCGGGGCAGTAAAGGCTATGCCCACCAATCCAGTGGCATTAAAAATGAGCCGCGAAACGAAGAAATTCTGAGCGCCATCATGGCGCTTCATGACGGAGAGGGCGACCCAAAGAACGAGCTTGTTCCCTTGTGGAAAGGCGTTAAATTCGAGCTGGTCAGGACACTTGATCTAAGAGGGTTGCGCGGGGAAGCGTACCTGCTGACCAACACATCAGACAAGCAGGTGGTCATGGATGAGCGCGATTTGTACCGCGACGGTGTACAGGCCGTGTCGGTTGAAAAACTGGTGCTGGAAGCCGGAGATTCAACAGCGGTATTCGTCATCAGCGAGGGCGAGTAATGTCCAGACTATCAGAGAAGCTCGCCAGCCTGACACCCAGGACACGCCAGTACATCATGCTCGGCGGAGCCGGGACGGTATTCCTGGGCCTGGTGGTGGGCAGCGTTGCCCTTTGGGATAGCCAACCGTCAGTCCTGCCCCCACCCACTACGCAGCAACAACCCACCAATATCTCGGCACCCGGATCATCGGTTGACCCCAAGGATGTCTGGATGACGCAATCCGCCGCGCAAATGAAGCAGATGGATGATGTCATCAAGGAATTAAAGCAGCAGATGACGGAAATGGGAGCAAAGGCACCAGCTGTATCACCAGCAGATACACAGCAATCAATTCTGCCGCCGCTTCCACCAATGCCTCCGGCAGCATCATCGCAACCGTTGCCTGGATCAAAGCCGCCAACAGACAAGCTTGATCGGCCCGTGCCGGCACCACAACAAGATAGCGGGATTGCTTCATTTGAGGTGAGCACCACTGCGCCGGAAGCAAAGCAGAGCTCGGCATCAGCGGACACAAAGGCGGGTTATGTGCCAGCCGGATCGTTCGTGCGCGTCGCTCTTCTGGGTGGCCTCGACGCGCCGACGGGCGGACAGGCGCAAACCAATCCTCATCCAATTCTGATGCGCACTCAAGACAATGCATTTTTGCCCAACCGCTACCGATTTGAAATCAAGGAATGCTTCATCCTTGCATCAAGTTATGGCGACATCAGCTCCGAGCGTGCGTTTGCCCGACTTGAGAATTTGTCGTGTGTGCGCCGCGATGGCAGGGCGGTGGATATGGCAGTCAAGGGTTACGTGGTGGGTGAAGACGGGAAAGCCGGAATGCGGGGCAGGCTCATCAGCAAGCAGGGCCAGATACTGGCCAACGCATTGCTCGCCGGCATTGGTGCAGGAATTGGACAAGCATTCCAGAATAGCGCGACCACACAATCCATCAGCCCGCTCGGATCAACTTCAACAGTCAATCAGGGACAGCAATTCAAGAGTGGGATCAGTTCCGGAGTGGGCAAAGCACTCGACAGGCTCAGTCAGTATTACATCGATCTCGCCGAAAAATTGTTCCCGGTGATTGAAATTGATGCCGGGCGAACGGTTGAAGTTGTATTCACCAAGGGCTTTGCGTTTGGAGATGGCCTTAATGCTGAGCAAGAGGGGACATACAGCGACATCTGGATACGCGGCAGAAGGGCACTGAACAAATCCCTCGACCCATCTGAATAATCAATTGATACAAGGAGAGCACATGAAGTTCAAGAGTTTCGTTATTGGGTTGGCCGCTGCTGCCATTTGCGTCGCGACCGCGTATGCCGCTGACGGCGAAGACATTGCCCTGGAAAGAGCGTTGCGCGAACTGTACCCAGCCACGCAGATTACCGGTGTGCGCAAAACAGGAATAGGCGGGCTTTTTGAAGTCGATATGGGCAAAAACATTGGCTACACAAACAGCGACGGGCGACTTTTCATTTTTGGCCACATTTTTGACATGAAGACCCAGCAAGACCTGACGGCACAGCGTCTCGACGAATTGAACGTGGTCAATTTCGCGGAGTTGCCACTCAAGGATGCCATCAAGACTGCGCGAGGGGATGGAAGTCGAATCCTGGCGGTTTTTTCCGATCCGGACTGCCCTTATTGCAAAAAGCTGGAGCAGGAATTGCTCAGGCTGGACAACGTGACGATCTACACCTTCCTGTTCCCGCTGGATGGACTACACCCGGATGCGTCGAATAAAGCAAAGTTGATATGGTGCTCTACCGACAAGTCAGCCGCATGGCGCGACTATATGCTACACGACAAACCTCCGGCGACCGGCAAGAACTGCGACAGCCCGATAGATCGCAATGTCCAGCTTGGGCAAAAGCTCAATTTCAACGGCACGCCCACACTGGTAGCCTCTGACGGTCGCGTGCTGCCCGGAGCGGCGCCGATTGAACAGATTGAAAAATGGCTGGTCGGCAAAGGGGGCAACTGATGCGCTCCTCCATCGCAACCCTGGCGCTGCTCTGCATCTGGCTGCCAGGGTGCAGCATGACTGGCATGGATGCCCAGAAATCCTTCTCCTGTAATGCACCGCCAGGTATTAGCTGTTCTTCCCTGTCTGGGGTCTATGCCAACGCGGTGACGGACAATCTGCCGAATTCGACCACCAAACCGGCCACCGCTTATGGCAAAAAAGACCAGGGGAAAAGCACGGTTGTGGGTGAAGTGCCTGCAACCGGCGCGCCCCTGTTGAGTGTGCCAACAGTCTTGCGCGTATGGATTGCCCCGTGGGAAGACAGCAGAAATGTGCTGCACGACCAGTCATTCCTGTACGCCGTTGCAGACCCCGGCCACTGGCAAGTCGCCCACAGCAAGAAAAAAATCGCCGAGCAATACCGCGTATTGATGCCAGCCGCAAAGCAGGCGCAACAACCAGAATCGCAGCCTGCGCAGCCGCAATACCAGATACCTCAACCCCAGCAACCACAGACCGCAAACTAGCATGTCATTCGCCACCACACTCAAGCGCGCATTCTTTCACGAGCGATACAGCCGACCGGATGCCTTGCCGCGCAGCCTGATCGAGCGCTTCGTCGCCATGCCGCGACTGACTGGCATACTGCCCTACGTCGGCTGGCTGCCTGACGAACGCATGTTTGTCCTCGATCAGGGCGGATTTGGGGCAACTGAACAGTTTTCAATCGGTTTCGCCATTGAGATAGCGCCACAGACGGGTGCGACGGATGAGATGGAAAAGATACTGGCCAGCCTGTTCATTTCATGCCCGCCAGAAACAGGTATTCAGATATCGCTCTACGCCAGCCCCGACATCAATCAAACGCTGCAAGCCCAAATAGCGTTGATAAGAAATGACGAGCTTGTTGGTATTGCCGAGCGCCGCAACAAGTATTACCAGAGCGGCACAGGGAAATCCCTGTTGGCAAACAACAGCTACCTGCTCAGGAATTTCAGATGTGTCATCTCTGTTTCCCTGCCGCTTTCGCCGTTTGCACCAGCGGAGGTAGAGGAAGCAATCAGGGCGCGCGAGAGCATCCATGCAACGCTCAGGTCGGCTTATCTTGACGGGTTCGACTGGACACCGGACCACCTGCTGAATTTTGTGGGCGACTTCTTCGATCACGAGCGGTTGTTCAATTCCGATACGGATGCAAAGGACAGGCTGGTTGTGAAATACAACCCGGACCGGATCATTCGCGAACAATTATCCAACCATGAGATCGCATCCTGCGTCAGCGATCAAGGCATACGGTTTTGCAAGAGCGGCGGGAAAGAAACGGTCATGCAGCTTTTTTCGGTCAGGAACTACCCGAAGTGCAGCCGGTTGAATCACATGGGCAGCATGATCGGCGATCCTTATCAAACGGCTTTGTCCATGCCATGCCCATTTTTAATCACGATGGGCGCGATTGTGCAGGATCACGAATCGGCAAGAACTTACGCGCAAATGAAGTCGGCCCGCGCCACACAGAACGCGGCCTCGTACATGGCAATATTTCAGCCAGACCTTCAAAATCGCAAGCGGGACTGGGATTTTGTGCTCAAGACCTTCGACGAAGGCAAGAGCACGCTGCGCATGTACCACCAAATCTGCCTGCTATCGACTGTTGAAGATGCATCACGCGCCGAGCACGCGGTCAAGGCGGTATGGCGTGCGCGAGGGTATGACATTACGCGCGACTTCTATCTCCAGCACCAGGCATTCGCCTCATCGCTGCCGATGACGCTGGGCAGGCCAATGCAGCAAGACCTCAATACATTTGGCCGGGTGTACACCAAGACGCTCGACAACGCGGTGATGACATCGCCGTTGATCGCCGAATGGAAAGGCACCAAGACCCCGTTGATTACCTTGTTCGGGCGGCGCGGGCAGATCATGACTTTTGATCTCTTCGATAACACCGGCGGGAACTACAACTTCGCGGTGGCAGCGCTGTCCGGTTCTGGCAAGTCCGTTTTCGTGAATGAAATGGCGTACCGCTATCACGCAGCTGGTTCCAAAGTCTGGATCATTGACGTGGGGCGCAGTTACAAAAACCTGTGCGAGCTGATGGATGGCGAATTCATCGAATTTGCTGACGAGCGGCATAACACGCTGTGTCTTAATCCGTTCTCGATGGTCAGGGACATCAATAACGACATGGAAATGCTGCTCCCGCTGCTTGCGGAAATGGCGAGTCCACGCGAGCCGTTAAACAACTTTTGCTATACGGCACTCTCATCCGCCATTAAGCAGGTATGGGAAGAAAAAGGCAGCGATACCACCATCACGGATATTTACGACCTGCTGTGTACCGGAAAAATAAATGATACCGCCGAAAGAGAGTGGCAACTGACGCATATGGCCGTGGCTCTCGAACCCTACACAAAGTACGGCGTGTATGCGAGTTACTTTGAGGGGCCGGCAACGATTGAATTCACCAAGGACTTTATCGTGCTGGAGCTTGAGGAGCTCAAGAGCAAAAGAGACCTTCAGGCGGTGGTTATGCAGATCATCATGTATCGCATCACCCAGGAAATGTATCTGGATCGCTCGCGCCGCAAGATCGTCATTATTGATGAAGCGTGGGATCTGATGGGTAGCGGCAGCAGCGGGCACTTCATCGAGGCGGGGTATCGTCGCGCGAGAAAGTACGGCGGGGCATTCGGCACGATTACCCAAAGCGTGGATGACTACTACAAGACCGAGGCCAGCAAAGCGTCAATCAATAATGCGGACTGGTTGTTCCTGTTGCGGCAGAAGCCGGAAAACATAGACCGTCTGGGCAAAGAGGGGAAGCTCCACATAGATGAGTGGATGAAGCGGCAGTTATCGAGCGTTTCCACGGAGCACGGCCACTACTCGGAAATCTTTGTGCATAGCCCCATGGGTTCTGGAATTGGACGCTTATTGCTTGATCCGTTCTCGATGATGTTGTTTTCCACGCGCGCCGAGGATTTCGAGCGAATAAAAGCGATGCGCGAGCAAATGGGGATGTCAACCACGCATGCCATCGAAGTGCTGCTTGAGGAAAAAATAAAGAACGACAGGCGCGTCAAACGAGTGCATGAAAGACGGAAAAGCTGAACCAACTTAATCGGAAATAAAAATGCCAACCTTCGCACACTTTGTCACCGGGACTATCGCAGCAACAGCCGCTATTGCGGTCATGGCCGGATGGCAGCACTTTCACCCTGCGCCGATGATGGCGAAGGTGGATATTATCGGTATTGTCACTTCGCAACAAAAAAGCTTGGCGGCACAAATGAAGCCCGGCATGGATCAGAAAGCGCAAGCCGAGATCATCGAGTCAGCCTCGCGCTTCGGTAAAAGGCTTGATGTTGCACTGACGCAAGTGGCGAGCGAGTGCAAATGCACCATCATCAACTCAGCCGCGATTATCAAGGATTCGCCCAGCACCACCTACGATTACACCCAGCGTGTTCGGGAACTTGCCCTGAGCGACAAGTAAGCCATGCGTGCCGTCACCAGTCTTTTGATCGCCCTGATGACCGCACTGCTGCCCACAACATCATGGGCATTGGAGTGGCAAGATTACCTGCCAGGCATGGAATACTCGTCAGTATGGGCGTGCCATGGGCAAGAGAAATTCAACTGGTATTGCGAAGAAGAAGCCAGGCCGCTCCCGCAGTCGAAAAAATATGACAAGCCCACACGATCAGAAAAATCGAAAGAAGAGATAGCTGTCGAGGAGCTGGAGAAGATACGCAAAGACCTCGATGCCAAACGTGCGCTCGCGGTGGTGCATCCAACCCCGGACAACATCAAGGCGTACATGGCGGCACAGAAGGTTGAAATTGACCGCGCCAGCTTCTTCGCCGATGTCTGGCGCAGAGTGCTGTGGCAAAACGCCGAACTGAACTACGAGCTTAAAAATCCGATGAACAACTCCGCCATCAAAGTGGCGGCGCGGGAACGCAAGGTCAAGGAAACCCAAACCATGACCGATTTGGCCCGAGAGTGGGGGCTGTTTTTCTTCTTCCGTAGCGACTGCCCTTATTGCAAGCACATGGTGCCGACGCTGCAATGGATTACCCGGCAATACGACATGACGATCCTGCCGATCAGCCTGGACGGGGCAACCATTGATGGATTGCCACCCTCGGTCAAAGACAACGGGCTGTCTGCACAACTCGGGGTCGAGGCCGTTCCGCTCTTTGTTCTCGGCAATGTCAAAACGCACAAGATGGTGATACTCGGCTCCGGTGTGCTGTCGTTAGAGGATTTTGTGGAGCGGATTTACGTGCTGACACAGACCACGCCGGGCGATCTTTAGGAAGGAAACCGCATGCGCTACTGCAAATTATTCATCCCGGTTTTTGCCGCCACCTGTCTCATCGCAGCACCCGCTAATGCCAACGTGGGGACGGGGATGCAAAACTGGTTCGACAGCATGGGCGGATACAGCAACGCCACGCCCCCATCGTCCTACAAGGGGCAAACCATGAACGGATACTCTGCCGGTGGGTTCTACGCCAGAACGCCAGTGAGAAGCTATCAACTGGCACAAATCAGCCCACCGTCTCTCGACATCGGCTGCGGGGGGATTGATCTGCATGCTGGCTCGTTTTCATTCATCAACAAAGCCGCAATAACCGCGTTATTCCAGAACATTGGCACCTCCATCAGCTACGCCTTTTTGCTGGCCATCAAATCCTCCATGCCGGAAATGGCAAGCCTGTTCGAGTATTTGCAGGATGTCGCCAACAAGGTGAACGGGATGAACGTCAATGCCTGCAAAATGACCGAAGGCATTCCCTTTGTGCAAGGCGCCGACCTGTCAAAAAACATGTCGGCCATGTTCAGCCATATAGCCGGGTCAACCTCGAACATGTTTCCGGATTCGTTCGATTCCTGGAAACAAACCAAGACCGATGCGACTGCCGCCGAAGCCGCAAAAGCCGCAGCGGCAGCCAGCGATCCCAGCAAAGCGAATTACTTCAAACCCGGCAATGTGGTCTGGAAATCCTTGCAAAATGTCAGCGGTATTGATGACGAAGACAGGCGGCTCATCATGAGCATCACCGGCACGATCATCATCACACCGGCTGCACCCGGTGGCGCTAATGGTGGCGGCCAACCAACCTGGCATTACACACAACCCACCAGTATTCGCGTGGAAGATTTTATCGGGGACGACCCGTCAACAGCTTCCACTGGGGTAGATGTTTTTGTGTGCGACACCACAACGGATTGCCTTAATCCAACCGTCCCTGCGACCAAGGTTTCCATCACACCTTTTGTTAAAAAGGTCAGCACATCCATCGACGCGCTACGCACCGGCATTACTACCCGCGCTACGCAAAACATCAATGACTTCAGAATTGTGGATGCTTCTTCGGTGCCAGTCTGGAAGCTGCTCACTACATCCACAGCGACCAATCAGCCGCAGATAGTCGATTTATACAAACGCCTGATCGCCGTTGATATTGCCTATTCTTATTTCAACGGACTCATCAAAATGGCCAGCCAATCGCTTGCCAACTCTGAAAGCGGCGCAGTCCCGCCGGATGCCCAGACGGCAATTGCTCAACTGCAAACCAGATTAAGCAATCTGTCGGCGCTCGTGCAAACCATGCGCATCGCTGAATACAACAAAACATCTGGCGAGGCCAACCTGCAAAGACAGATACAACTGATGCACCAGGCAATGGTTTCTGGAATCCCGGCACAAGCATTTACTTCGATGACCGTCTTTGGGAGTGAGCGGTGATATTTGAGGTTTTCTCCTACTGGAACATCAGGGAGTTGGAGCTGGTATTCAATGCGGTGGCCGCAATTGTCGGTAGCGGTGATTATCTTGGCCTGCTGAGAACGCTCGCGCTGGTGGGGTTGCTCGCAATGGCTATGGCGGTGCTTGCCGGATTTAGCCAACTGCCGGATTTTGGACGTTGGGTCATCATGCTTGCTATATTTAACGCCATGTTGCTGGTTCCGAAAGTCAACGTGGTGATAACCGACAGAACCGGCACTCAGCCATCGGTCACTGTTGCCAACGTGCCTATCGGCCTCGCCGCTTTTGCGCACTCGATCAGTCATGTCGGCGACTGGCTGACACGCTCATTCGAGACGACTTTTTCGCTGCCCACAGATATTCAGTTCCGCACCAATGGCACGCTCTTCGGCCATCGCGTGCAAGAGGAGGTGCTGCACACCAAATTCGACAACTCGATCCTGACTGGCAATCTGATGGAGTTCTACCGCGAATGCGTCGTACCGGAATACTCGACCGGGTTTGTCGTCGCATCAGACCTGGCAAAATCGAACGACATCTGGACTTACCTCAGCGGCAAGACCAATCCGGGCAGACTCGTCACAATCCGCACCATTCCCGGCGTGCCGTTTCCAACTACCACGGACGCCTATGGGTGCGATGTCGCCTATACCTATCTGACCGCGCAAATTGTCGCCGTCAACACCCAGCAAATGAATACGCTGGGCAGGCACCTTTATCCGGGACTGCCGACAGCCGCCGCCAATGCAGCAGTTCAAGGGGCGATCCAGACATCAACCAACTACATGCTTGGTGTTTCCACAACGGCTCTGGATGCGACCAAACAAGCAGCCATGAGCAACTTCATGATCGATGCGCAGTATATGCTGCCAGCACAACTCGGTGATGCCGCATCCGCATCAGCCAACCTCGGCCAGGCGCAAGCGATACGCTCCACCTCCGAGAGCTACAAGATGATGGCAAAGATGGCAGAAAGCACCATGCCCAAGGTCAAGAATATCGTGGAGATTGTGCAGTATTCGGTTTTTCCGATCATCCTGTTGCTGGTGTTGCTGGCGGGCCATAAAGGCGGGCTGGTGTTGAAGGCTTATGTGATGAGCCTCATGTGGGTGCAATTGTGGCCACCGCTGTATGCCGTCATGCACCTTGTGATGACGATGCATGCCCAGGACCTGGCGGCAATGACCGGCGGGCTTGGTTTATCCATGTCGCAATACAGCCTGTTGAACAACGCTTACATCAGCGATGAAGCCATTGCGGGCATGATCTCGGCGACTGCAATACCCGCCATCGCGGCGGCAATCGTAAAAGGTGGAGACGTGGGCGCGCAGGCGATTGCCGGGATGGTATCGCCTGCGCGTGAATCAGAAAGAATTGCCTCTGGCATGTCCTCGGGGAATTTGCAGATGGGCAATGCATCACTGGGCAATCAGTCGTTTGATACGACGAGCGGACTGCAACACAACACTCGACCCACGATACGGCAAGGTGGGTTCGAGAGCACCACACAGGATGGCGTGAAGCGGTTTACGGGCACAGACGCGAACGGTAATGCAATGCAGATCAATGATGCGTCTGGTGCGGTACATACCCTGCCGGCAAAGATCAATCTCGGCAGCAAAGCATCAGGCGCGCTCCAGACCGCCTCCGAAAACTCGGAAAGAACCGCCTTCACCGAATCTGTCGCGGCGCGGGAGGCAATGACTTCGGCGCTAAGCCAAACAGACTCGTTCGAGAAAGGCCACGGCAAGAGTGCTGCCGCCGGACAACAGGACATGACCAGTTCACAAGCGTCATTCCTTCAGTCATATAACGAAGCCCAGAAAATCGCCCATAACTACGCATCGGAACACGGCCTATCGCAAAAGCAGGAGGCAGAGTTGCTCGCATCAGCAAGCGCACAAGCAAGTGGCGGGATAAATATCTTTGGCAACGGTGCAACAGTAAGCGCGGGGGCGACAGCTAAAGGCAAGAGTAGCTCCGGAACGACGCAAATGCAGAATGTCGCGCACCAGCTCGCTCAGGACAAAGGATTCGCGAATGCCATTACAGCCATGCAGAGCGCAGCTCATCAAGACACATTCACTCAAGGCGAAGACAAAACGGCAAAAGCTGCACAGGGGATCAGGAGCAGCTTCGATCAAGCAAAATCCCACGATGAATCAGCCAATGCCGCCCATGAAAAATCACTCACCTTCAAAGAGGCGGCCTCTCGCACCAAAGAGATGGCTGGCAGTTACGATGCGAACTACACCAATGAATTTGTGGGGTGGATGCAAACGCAATCCGACAGCACCGGGCATCGCTACACAGTGGATGATGTCACCGACATGGCACTGCATGATAAGGGCGTGCTGGAGCAATACGCAGATCGTTTTGTGAACGAGCAGATTGTTCCCAAGATAGATCAGGCAATCGAAAAGCCGACAAACAACGTGGCTGAGGGATACGAACAAAACAAGGCAGCCGTGCCGGAAACTGAGACAGTTACCCATTCCCGCAATCGGAACGATGCGCAGGTAATGGGCGCAGCGAGCAGCGCAGGGGTTGACCCCAATACGGCGCCAGCCAACCACGTTGCAGGACAGGTGCAGAAGATGACAGGCCAGGCCAAGAATGCAATCGAAGCGGGGCATGGCGCCGTTACCGAAGAAGGCAAGCCCTTGGAGCAAGACGCAACCAAATTTACCGACCCCGCCCGGCAAAACAACCTGAGCTTGGCGGCGCAGAATGCCACAGCCGCAATCATGCCAGCAGGCACGATGTCACTGCTGAATAAAGCCGGGTTAGTCAGCGAAGAGGCCGGGGTGGCAAAACCCGTTGCCGAAAGTTACAAGGGTTCGACTACAGATGCCATTGTGGACACTGCGCTTGACGTTGGGTTGATGGTTGGGGGAGGTGCAGCGGGCAGGTTTATTGGGGGTGCCGCTGGAAAAATTCTGGGGGAGTCCGCAGGTAAAGCCGCAGAAGGCAAAATTCTGGCCAATGCTGCAAAGTTAGAGGAGCGCGGCCTGGCAGCGGGTAAAGTTGAGACTCAAGTAGCAGCGGACACAAGAAGAGAGGTTGAGCGTGAATCGTCCAGAAAGGCCGGGGTCAACCGCGAGGCCGAGGTTAATTCAACCCATGCTGTGGCGGGAACAGTAGTTGGCGCGGTCGCAACCAATCAAGCATTAGATGCCGTTAAGGAAGGGGTAAACAAAGCAAACGACCTTGGCAATCAGATTGGAGATAAAGCGAAGCAGGTATTCAAGGATTAAAGTGTAGTAGTTCAGACTTGATCAGTCAAAGTTTGACAGATTATTAACTTCTGCTGCCAAAAAACTAAGCGTTGATTTGCGCTGCCAGGACATTGCCGAATTCACGCGGTAAGTTGCCGTCTTTCAGGAGAATTGCCATGAACGCACACTACATAATCGGCCAAACCGGACTCTGGCAATTTTCTGAAAAGGCTGTCGGTGTGGTGTCCGGTTTTTAATAATTACGAGGGGCTTTTTGTGCAGCTCTTCACTTTCCACTGATAGCCAATTGGAGTTTCTGCGTAAAGGGAGAATCTTGATGGCTGGTCATCATCAATCTGGAAGTCGCTCGCGTCATTGCAACATAAAGCAACCGAACCTCTTCAGAGGTCTCATACTTATCGTCAGGCATTAAACCTACGCCCGGAATGGCAACGATAGGAAACTCCAGCCCCTTTGATGAATGCATCGTAATCAGCTTAACGGTATCCTGATCGTCGGTGAACTTTACGTCTTTCTTGCTGCTGACCGGGATGCCAGCGGCTTTAAGTCTTCTTTCAACTGACTGCCCAACAGGATAGTAGCTGCGGTATAAGATCGCCATCTCTCTCCACGGCGTACCCGTGCGATTCTCCTCTTTTAACTGGTTAATGATCCACAAGGATTCTTCATCCAGTGAGGGCAGATTCACGAATAGGGGAGGCGTGCCATGTCGCCCGGCACTCATCGGCTGCACAGTTGGTACGCCGTCTTCATCGGCATCAGCAGAAGAAAGAAGCTCCCTGGCAAATGAGGCTGCCACGTTCAGGATTTCCTGCGTGTTCCTGTAGTTTATTTTTAGAATCGTTGTGCGCCCTTGTGCCTGAATGCCGAGGCTCTTGAAGCTGAACTTCTGCTTCTTGGTGTGTTCATATATTGACTGCGCATCATCGTACAGCACCATCAGCGAGTTGCTTTGTGGGTCTATCATCTGCACTACCAGCTTGAGCCACTCGGGACGGAAATCATGCCCCTCGTCTATCAGCACAGCATCATATTGCCCTGAAGGAACCTGCTTGTGATCGACGGCGCGAATAAGCGTATCGACCATGCTGCTATAGAACGCATCATCGTCGCCATCATTCTTCGGAGTATCGACGTTATATGCGCGAAGCTGTGCGCTGCACCATGAATGAAACGTCTGCACCAGCACTTTTGCACCGAGACCTTTGCTAGCCATCTGTTCACGCAATTTCGTCGCAAGCGATTTGTTGTAGCAAAGAATCAGAATCGGCTTGGCGCAAGCTTGAGCCAAATGCATCGCCCGATAGCCGAGAATGAGCGTCTTGCCAGAGCCTGCAACGCCATGAATAACACGATGCCCCTCTCCCAGGCTACGCGCCAATTGCTCCTGCTGCAAATCCATCACGCGCAAGATGTCGGGCATCTCCATCTCGGCTTGTGGGTCATCTTGAAAGAGGCTGCCGCTGGAAGGTGCTGCAATTCGCACCTCGGGGAACATGTGCCAGCGAATACGATCCAGTTGTGGCAAAGAAAGCTTCCCAAGGAATTTGAGCTTGAACATATTCCACAGCCGTTGCTGGAATTCTTCCGGCTCAACGCTATCGAACATTTCATCCTGGCAAATAACACGGCTAGGCTCTATGACCTCGCAGAGGTTGGACGCATCAAATACACTACGCATAATATTGGGAAGCACCACACCATAGCTCCAAGGGAACACAAGGTGACCAGCCTTCACCCCACTGTTAATGGTTAGTTGCGGGTCTTTTTGCAGCACGTCGCTAACCGCATGCGCATACTGGCGCGCTTGCTCCAGCGGATTGATCACATGCTTGATGCCAGTGCTTATCAGTATTTCGAAAGATTGCTTATTCGCACTTCGGATGATTTCAGGTTTCCAGTCTTTTACTTCGAGGATAAGAATGCCACGCTGCGGATGAAGGATAACGAAATCGGGATGGCTATTGGCCGGGCCGATGGGAACGTCGTACCAAAGCAAATAATCATCCTCCAACTTTGCTTCAAGACGCTGAGCAAATCGCTTCTCCCCTCCCGTCATTCTGGAAAGGCAGGTGCTAAGACTGGGGATCAGTATTGCCACAATAAACCTCCGATGATGCCAGCATTGAAACGAATTGAACTGGCCGGAAGCTTACACCAATAAGCCAAACGACCATGCGCCTTCCTTAAATCGGCTATCACGGTAATAATGCGTGAAATAACAAAAGCAAGGCTCGGGGAATGAATATCAATCCATCTGCAAATGTTCCTCGCGAGCGCCTATTTTCGGCAGGCCGATTATCGCCG
Organism: uncultured beta proteobacterium; assembly: GCA_963828205.1. Lineage (GTDB taxonomy): Bacteria > Pseudomonadota > Gammaproteobacteria > Burkholderiales > Gallionellaceae > Gallionella. The sequence continues at coordinate 109,587 of CAWHDU010000002.1, read as the reverse complement.
AATGATCAAAGGTCGTTGCCCAGCCAGAGTGTTACTAGTTGTAATTGTATTTTGAATGAAAGATCATGCTCACGTATGTTGGTCGACTGGAGGTTGCATCCATGAGTGAAATGGTACCCAGAATACGCGTGTTTTTGTCATCACCTGGCGACGTTGCTGATGAGCGCGAGTTGGCGCGGCAAGTCATCGCCGATTTACCATACGATCCATTGCTTCGAAGTGCGGTTTCTTTCGAGATCGTCGCTTGGGATGCACCGGGGGCTCCTGGGCCTTGATGCGCGAATGACACCGCAAGAGGCATTAAACGCAGGCCTTCCCCTCCCATCACAATGCGACATTGTCGTAGGCATCCTTTGGTCTCGAGTGGGCACGCCTTTTGAATTGGATGGCCAGCAGCACCCATCGGGTACGTTGTATGAGTTGCATGAAGCAAAGCAGGGTAATTGTGATTTGCTGATCTACCGTCGGCAAGAACACATTGCATTAGATCCAAGCGATCCGAAGTTTTTGCAGAAGTACGAACAATGGAAATTGGTTGAAACGTTTTTTGCCACTTGCAATGATGAAACCGAGGCCGCTCTCAGTGGATACAACACCTATGAGACGCCGACCGAATTCGCTCGTCTGTTAACAGACCATTTGAAGAGAATCTTGGTGCGCTCGTTTGCCCCGGCGACTACTGATGAAAGCCTTACGCCACGCTGGGTAGGATCTCCATTTCCTGGTTTGCGCGCGTTTACCACGGTTGACGCCCCCATTTTCTTTGGGCGTGGCCGCGAAACCGATGAACTTATAAGGCAGGTTGCCAATCATCGTGTTGTAATCGTAATGGGTGCGAGCGGGTCAGGAAAATCCTCGCTCGTGGGGGCTGGGCTACTACCGCGACTTAAATCCGGGGCGATTGCAGGCAGTCGCAACTGGTACATTCCAGAATTCGATCCGTCCGAGATGCGTTGGCGCGGGGTGCGTTTCTCACCCGCAGAAGTTAGTGATGACCCGATTCTAGGATTAAGTGTAAAACTTGCCGAATTGAGCGGACTCGACCCTGACAAGCTCGCCTCTGAACTTTACTCGGAACTTTGGTCGATTGATAAGGTAATTGGGGCGTTAGTGACAGGCGATAAGAAACTTGTGATTTTCGTCGACCAATTCGAGGAAATCTTTACGTCTGTGCGTGAAAAAGAACGGATCGCCTTTATTAGGCTGCTCAGTTATCCTAATTCGTCTATTCGCTGGGTGATCACTGTCCGCTCTGATTTCTACCACCGCTGTGTAGACATCCCAGAGCTAGCACGCTTGCTCGAGAGGGGGCAATTTCCTCTATCCGCACCGACGGATACACTACTCGATATGATCACGCGTCCTGCGGATCGGGCATTTATTGAATTTGAAGAAGGCCTGACTTGGCGTATCTTAGAAGATACTGGGCAAGAGCCAGGCTCGCTCGCACTTATGGCTTATGCGTTGGATGAGCTCTACACCATAGCCATTCAACGCGGCGATCAGCTCATGAGTAGCGCTGACTATGAAAATTTGGGTGGTGTCCAAGGGGCAATTGGGAAACGTGCCGAAAACACTTTTGCTGCACTTCCAGGCATTGCAGAACAACGTAAAGACAGTCTGCAAAGGGTATTCCGCGAACTGATTGAGGTTGATGAGCGAGGCATTGTAACCCGACGTCGAGCACTATTATGTGACGTTGCACACAATGAGCAGGAACGTGCATTCATTGATGCGTTCGTTGCAGCCAGATTACTGACAACTAGCGAAGGCGAACAAGGTGGTCAAGTAGAAGTCGCACATGAAGCGCTCCTTAGAAGTTGGATGCGTCTTGCGCATTGGATAGAAAGTGTGCAATCTGATCTGATCTTACTTCGCCAGATGCGGATTGCTGCGAGCGAATGGGCGGCTAATGATCGAAACCACGACTATCGGTGGCTCGGCGAAAGGATCCGTGAAACTCAGGCCATGTTGACTCGGTTGCAGCCTTTACTCAATGATGTCGAGACAGAATTCGCCCGCCCTGAAGCTGAAAGTTTAATTGATGAACTACAGTTGAGCCGAACTACCCACATTCGTCGGGAAGCAATTGGCCAGCGTCTGCTTATGCTTGGGGATCAACGAGAAGGGGTTGGTTGCGACGATGGGCTACCGCTTATTAAGTGGTGTCACGTAGATATTGGAGAGACGAGTCTTGCCGAATTTACAGATCACGAGAACAAATCATTTGGCGTCTTCAAAGTACACAGTTTCTATATCGCGAAATTTCCAGTAACCAACGCACAGTTTCAATCCTTTGTGGATGCAGAAAATGGCATTTCAAATGAAGCTTGGTGAACCGAGTTTGAAGAGCCCAACAGAGAGCTACAAATACCAACTCAAACAGGGTCTAACTATCCCATGGATAGTGTCACTTGGCATGTAGCAGTTGCTTATTGCAGATGGTTGAACGCAACGATGCCCAAAGAAAAACTACCTGAAGTGATTGGATCCCGCGACGATTGGAGTATTCGTTTGCCGCATGAGTGGGAATGGCAGTGGGCGGCAGGCGGAGGTAGTGTGGTTGCGGCCTTTCCATGGGGCGACTGGGATCCATCGAAGTGCAACCTAAAGGAAGCGGGCATTGGTCGCACAATGGCGGTGGGGCTATATCCCGATGGAGCGGCCACATGTGGCGCGATGGATGTAATTGGCAATGTTCGTGAGTGGTGTTTGAACACGCACAAAGCTACCGCACATGTTACATATCCTGGTACGAAGCCGCGTGCACTGAGAGGCGGGTCGATTTACCAAGACCACCTGAGAGCACTTACGAGTTATCGAGCGAGTATGGGGCCGAGTAACCCAAGCCGTGAAGCGGGCTTTCGACTCGTGTATGCGCCATCACTGAGATTTGAACTACCATTTCAAGAAATTTAAGCCTACTACTTTTATAGAAAACTGGGCAAGAGCCAGGTTGGCACGAGGTTCGCGCACGAGGAGATATATCACTTTCTGGTGAGTGCTCAGTAAAGTGACGCTTGCGATAAGCACAGCTTGATACTCGAAGAAAACTTTCCCGTGTTGAACGGGTAAACCTCAGAGGGAGTGATTATGCAACCAGTGGAATTTCAATTTAACACAGGCCTGAAGAGAAAAATTTTTCGCAATGCCCGTTTGCTTGGCAGTTGGGATAGCAGTGCCCGATATTCGGATAGCTGGACTGAGTCGCCGATGCAGGAAGAAATCGGGACTGATGGCTGCCCGATTTTCAGGGCTTCGGTATCATTGGATGCGAGTGACAAGAGTAAAACATTCAAATGGGGTGTGGTTCTCGATGGGCCGCAAGGCGCCAATTTCTGGGGCATTCCAACCGAGATTCATGAAGCAAGCTCTGCTGAACGCTATCGCCAGTTCCGGTTGATGGAAACTGGGGGTTCACCTCAGATCGAATGCTACTACTTCACTTATGGGCGGCGTTTGGGTGCCAACAAGCGCTTCGCCAAGAGCGATGGCAACCCTGATATACGTTTTGCTGTTTGGGCGCCCAATGCTCAATGCGTAGAAGTGATATTTGGCAATGCGAACGGGTACATTGACGATAACGGAAAAGGGATAGACCCGACCAAGCCCGTGATCAAGCTTTCCAAATCATCTGGCATCTATTGGGATGGAATTTGGGAAAGTGCGCCAGCAAATGATTTCGAAACTTTCAAGAGCCTGCCATACATGTATCGTATCGTGAATGCACAGGGGCAGACCGTTTATCGGACGGATATTTTTTCTCGAAGCCAGATAGGTAAAGGAAGCATTAACCCCGCAAAGTCATCATGGCCGGGGACTGCCGACACGCTGGATGGCACAGTAAGTTGCAGCGTAGTCATTGACCCAGATGTAGTTCGCCGGAACTTTGAATCTGCACCTTCTGGCAACAAACCTGACCTTATTCCGGCTGAAGAGTTTTGGGCATCGGAATTTACTCCCGGCTTATCATGCCCAAGCCGCGTAGAAGACATGGTGATATACGAATTGCATATCGGCTCATTGGGGTTCGGTAAAGAAAGGCCCGGCGACTTGGGTGATGCAATGGGCTTCCTGGATCATCTGGTAGATGTGGGAGTAAATGCAGTAGAACTGTTGCCCATGGCAGAGTTTTCGGGAAATGCTGCGTGGGGCTACGGCGATACGCACCACTTCTGCATCGAATCAAGTGCGGGAGGGCGCGACAAGTATCGGCACTTCGTGCGCGAGTGCCATCGCAGGGGAATCGCCGTCATTCAGGACGTGGTCTACAACCACTATGACAGCGAAGCCATGCGCGCCCAATGGCAATACGATTCGACCGCGCCCGAGCAAAATATCTATTATTGGTATGAAGGGCGCACCTCTGATTACGCCAACCCCAATGGCGGCTATCTCGACAACGGCTCCAGTGGCTTCGCGCCACGTTTTCATGAAGAAGTTGTTCGCCATCAATTCATCAGCAGCGCGGCTTTCCTTATTGAAGAAATGCATGTTGACGGATTGCGTGTTGACCTGACCCAAGCGATCCACCGCGACAATGCGCTTCACGCAAATGGGCGTTCTATTGGCGACGCTAACATGTTCGGGCAAAAGCTTTTGCGAGAATGGAGCCGCACGCTGCACATGATAAAACCAGCGGTGATGCTGATCGCGGAAGATCACACGGGCTGGGATGCGGTAACAAAACTACCTGCGCAAGGCGGGCTGGGTTTTGATGCCAGATGGGAGGCGGCTTTTTACCACAACCTGATTGGCGATTCCGACATGGCAGGAGACAAGGCGCGCCTATTGAAAAGGGCTGGGTATGGAGGAGATGAACTCCTGCAGATAGACAGATTTTCCGAAGCCCTCTACGGCAGCAGCTACAATCGAGTTGTCTTTCACGAGTCACATGATGAATCGGGAAATTCCGGCGGGTCTGGAAGAACAATGGTGACAGCCGTCAACGCTGCACCCCTGATCGGCACCACCCGCATTGCGGCGGAGGCGCGCTCCCGCATATGCTTCGGATTAACCCTGCTCTCGGCTGGGACCCCCATGTTTTTTATGGGAGAAGAAATCGGCGCACAGAAGCCGTACACGTATAATAACTTCATGGAGAATCGTGAAGATATACTCGGCGAGCGGATAGGGAATGGGAAATACTTATTCCGGTTTTATCAGGACATCATCAGCCTCCGCCGTCGGCTGCGCCCTGTTCGCAGCCATAACATTGATATTCTTCATGCCAGCAATGTCAATCGCATCATCGCCTTCAAAAGATGGAGTGACAATGGGGAAATCATCATTGTCGCGAGCCTCAATAACAGACCTTTCACAGATGGATACGTGATCGAAAAGGATTTGCTGGCTATCCCCAATGCCGGTTGGAAAGAGGTATTCAACAGTGACGCTGCCATTTATGGCGGGCAGAATATCGGTAACAGCGGAGCCATAATATTCTCCGGGTATGGCAGCATCATCACGAATATCCCTGCCAATGGCTTTGTGATTTTCGCCAGGCAATGAGCTAGGCCTCACAGCCCAGCAAACACTGGAAATTGATCCGGCCAGATTATGTTGCGAAGCCCGTACACAGCGAACATGCCAAAATATGAAAGGGCACCGGCAAACTCATCTCGATCGGACTCAACACCTCAACCGTGCCGGAGAAAAACTGGCAATCATCTGGACGGCGATTAACGTTAATTACCCGCCCGGCTTCTTCCTTAAATCGGCTAACACGGTAATAATGGCTAAAATAACAAAGGCAAAGCTCGGGGAATGAATATCAATCCATCTGCGAATCCACCAAGCAGCCCATTCAGGTTGTTCATCAGCTATGCGCGCGAAAACGAGGCGTGCAAGGATCGCCTGAAAATCAACCTGTCGCCGTTGCAGCGTAACGGTTGGGTTTATATGTGGGATGATCGGGAAATTTCCGCAGGTGCCGACTGGCGCGAAGAAATCGAAGCTGCCATGGTTGAGGCAGATGTCGCGATTTTTCTTCTGGAAGAATATTTTCTCGCTTCGAACTTTTGCATGGATGTGGAAGTAGCTACCTTTCTGAAGCGCCACCGCGACGAAGGTACTTTGATCCTGTTCATCCTGACTAATCATTGCATGTGGGATGAGTTCGACTTTATCCGCAAATTCCAGCTTCTTCCGCGTAATGCGATTCCTATCCTTGATCCAGAGCGCACCAGCCACGCTTTGGCGTACACCGAAATTGCCAAGGAGATAAAAAATACCCTTGCACAGTATTCGCCTAAACCCCGTGTGGCTAAAACTCTATTGATGCAGGAAGGGAAGTGCACTGAAGCAAACGACCTTGTTGCACTCCTCGCCAAACTCCCCGGCGCAACCACTCACCTTTTTGGCCGTGAAAATGAACTCGCCCAGATCAATTCATGGAAAGATCACAAGGGCGTATTTCTGTGGGTGGCGGATGGCGGCACGGGCAAGTCGGCGCTGGTGCGCTGGTGGCTGGTACATCAGGAATGGCCTGCCGGGACACGCTTTCTTGGTCACTCTTTCTACAGTCAGGGCAGCCACAATCAAGCTACCAGCTCACGGAGTTTTCTGCTCGACGCATTGAAGCAACTGAATGTGCAACACGAGATCAACGCCGCCGACGACGAGCTGGGTCGATTGCTTGCCGAGACGATAGCGCAAACATCCACTGTGCTGGTGCTGGACGGCATTGAGCCATTGCAACAAATCAGCGAGGATGAAAAGCTCAACGGTATGGTCAAGGATCGAGGCCTTGCCGCGTTGCTGGAAGGGCTGGCGAAAACACCGGGACAGGCGCTATGCCTCGCCAGCAGCCGCCTGCCTATCTCCGATGCCGCCATCGCCAAGGCTGCATATTTTCATGAAGAGAAACTCGACATCCTGCCGCCGGTTGATGCTCGTGAACTGCTGCACCAGCGCGGCGTGCACGGAAAAGATAATGAGTTGTACAACATGGCCGAGCGCTGCGGCTACCACCCCTTGGCGCTGGTGCTGGCGGCAGAGTTTTGTCACACCTTTCTGCAAGATCAAGCCGCAGAATTTCTCCAACGTGAATGGCAACCCAAGTCCAACGAAAAACACGCCGCCACCGTCATGGCTTGGTTCGATAGCGCGCTGGCGGAAGAGCATCAAGCGCTGGATAGGGAATTGGTTCGCATCCTCGGCCTATTCGACCGCCCCGCTCCGTGGGGCGCGCTGATGGCGCTAAAAGAGGCAGTACCTATTGCCGGGCTCACCGTAGCACTGCATGAGGCAGAAGAGACGGTCATCTTCGAATCGCTGGCACGCCTGTGCCAATGGGGTTTGCTCAGTGCCGACCTTGCGCACCGCGAACCCGAACTCGACGCTCATCCCTTGGTGCGTGAACATTTCGGTAGTTTATTGGAGCAAGAGCAGGCGGAGGCTTGGAGTAACGCGCACAACGTATTGTTAGAATGGTTTTGCAAACAGCCCGAAAAACGATTTCCAGATACGCTGGAAGAAATGGAATTACTTTGTCGGGCTATTTGGCATGGCTGCAGGGCGAAACGCTATTTGACAGCGGCTACTATTTTGCAATTGCGTATCATGCGCACTACAGGATACGCACAGTTTCAGCTCGGTGGATCATCTCTGATTCTATCCGCCATTTCAGGGTTCTTTCCAAATGGTTGGATGCAACCCCCGGTAGCATCAAATGCAGGCTTAGCAGACGAAGCTTTGGGTGAAGAAATTCGTGCGTGGTTGGTCGGAGTTGTGGCTCAGAACCTGGAATTTTTGGGCTATCTTGAGGAGTCATTGGAACCCTATAGGGCAAACCAACAATATTATTCAGAATTGAAAAACTGGGTTAACTTCAGTCATTCCTGCTTTAATCTAGTAGAAACTCTCACTCCGCTTGGACAATGGAGAGAGGCAAAAAAAATATGCTACGAAGCGTTGGAAGCCTCGAAACAAATTAAAGATAAGGTATTAAGACAAGAAAGTATCTCGTATGCATGCTCCTCTGTTGGATTGGTGTTGCATGCGCGAGGCAACTTGGCCAATGCAATTGCAATGCACAGCCAATCTGAAGCCATACAAAAAACCTTACATAACCAACATAAGCTGGCACCACCACAACTTCAAGGCACTCAGAATTACGCATATTGCCAGTTGTTGTTAGAAATGGCCGATAGGAGGAAGCGCATAAGCGAAGTACTGGAACGGGGGCGAGCTTCACTGAAATTCGATAAACGGGTAAATCATTTAATTTCCATTGCGTTGAGCAACTCCATTGTCGGCTCCTGTGCTGCTAGGTTGGACAAACCCGAAGCTGGTGAGCGATTGGATAACGCGGTATCCATTATGAAGCAGGCCAACTTGGTTCACGGCCAGCCTCCTATGCACCTCGCCCGCGCCTCCTATCTGCGCCCCACCCGCAACTATCCTGCCGCATGGGCTGACCACGATGCCGCCTACACCATTGCCCAACGCGGCAACATGCGCACCTACCTCGCCGAATGCGCCCTGCTGGCCGGGAACCTGTGCCTGGACGAAGCCCGTGTGCCCGATGCCGCTGCACAATATGCCACTGCCGCGCAACTCATCCTCGAAGACGGCTACGGTCGCCGCTACACCGAACTACACCTATTGCATGCCCGCCTGCTCCACGCCCAGCACGACCCCGCTGCCGCGCAGGCGCTGGCCGAAGCGGAAGCGCGCATCCGCGAAGTGGGCCAGTGGTTCTTCTGGCGCGAGTTGTGCGCCGTGGCAAAAGAAATTGGCGCACCCGATCCGGGCAAGTGCCCGGCCTGAGGTATTTCCGACTACTCAATCCATGGCTATTTTTCGCATATTTCTATCCTCCCCTGGAGATTGCGCCGAAGAGCGTGCCGCCGTGCATGAGGTTGCATTGCGGCTGAATGCCGATCCCCTCGTTTCATCATTTACACAAATTGAAGTAGTTGCATGGGACTGGGGCGCGGGTGTTCCACTTGAGGCGCTGGCATCTCCTCAGGCATCGGTCAATAAACATCTCGCTTTGCCGGAAGATTGTGATGTGTTCGTTGGAATATTTTGTTGCAGATTTGGAACGTCATTGCCCGCCAGAGAGTACCGAAAAATTGATGGAGCACCATTTCTGTCCGGCAGCGAATACGAATTTCATCGGGCTTGGGATGCGCGGCGGCGCGGAGCAAGCAGGCCAGCCATGCTTATCTATCGCTGGGATGCTCCTGATGGTTTCATATGCCCCGATAGCGCCCAATTTGAAAATTTGCAAACCTTTTTCAGCCAGCCACCTTTCAAAGAAGAAGGGCAGTGGACAGGTTCACTTAACGGATATGCGGACACAGCAGATTTCACAGCAAAACTTGAGGGGCATCTGCGCGAGTTGCTGAGCCAACGTCAACCCGGTGCAGAAATGCCGGTCGAGAGCTGGCTCAAGCATCAAGCGTCCATTCTTACTGTTAATGCCGGGCCGCGCTACACCGGCAATGCGCATGTAGAAACCGACATTGGCCAAGTGTTTGACTGGCTGCTGGCGCGGCAATCCGCAGTTGAGGTTCTGGATAAAGCGCTGTCAGAAATATGGAAAGAAATTGATCGGGATGCGGCTTTCGCGGATGAGCGGAAAAACATGGAGCGTATTGCCGAGGGCTTGCGCAACGATGCCCATTGGCAAGCCACACCAGATTTCGCTTTCATGCTCGACACCTTGGAGCGTATCGAGAATAAGGCTTGAGCCGAACTTGAAATGCACGAAAAGATTGACGAGAAAGAGCAGAAGGCTGACAAGTGGCGTTACAGGAGGCACGGGTTACGACAAGCGGCGAGTAACGCGCGAGACGCCGCTGGCATGCTGAAGCAACATGCGCCGCTCGCCAGCAAACGCGTGCTCTTATTGACTGGCCCTGCCGGGCAGGGCAAGACGCATACTCTGGTGCATGAGATAAACCGCACTCTTGAGTCGGGCGGAATTGCAGTTGGCGTGTTAGGGCAAACACTGGGTTCAACTGGCGATCTATGGGCCGCCATTCACGGCAAACTCGAATGGCGGGGAACGACCGACAAGCTTCTGGATAAACTGGAAAACGAGGCCGCCAACAAGAATCAGCGCGCCCTGATTGTGATTGACGCATTGAACGAAACGTCCATCCGTAATCGCTGGAGAACCGAGCTAGCGGGAATGATTCTGGAGGTTACGCGGCGGTCTCATTTGGCGCTGGTCGTTTCTGTGCGCACGGATTACCTCAAACATGTGCTGCCAGTAATTCCAGAAGGTGACGAAACGCCTTGGGTGAAATGGGAGCATCCGGGATTTGCGGGCATCGAGCCGGGCGCACTCATGCGCTACTTTGAATTCTTCGGGGTCAAAGCGCACGTCGCACCGCCCCTTGGCGAATTCAGCAATCCGCTTTATGTTCAACTTTTGGCCAAGAGCCTGAAAGGCCGACAGTTCAATCACTGGCTACCCTCCTGGCTGGAAGTGTGGTCAGCGTGGATGGAGCGCCTGGAACAAGAGGCGTTGGATAAATCGGTATTAAGCGATGCTTCCCGTACCGAACCCATACGCCGCACCATGAACAAGCTCGCGCAAGCGATGCTGGATGACGATCAGTTTTCATTACTCCGCCAGCACGCCGATGAAATCGCTAAACAGACAACCGGAGCCGAGAATGTTATTGGCTTTCTGTGTTCCGCAGGCGCGCTCATTGACCGCCTCGACGGGGAGGATGAGGAAGTTGTGGAATTCGGCTTCGAGCGTTTATCCGATACATTTCTGACAGACCGCTTGCTAGCGAATTTATTCAAAGGGCTCACCAGCAAAGAAGAGAAACATGCGGCATTGTCAGCCGCTCTCGCTGACGGTGGTGCGCTTCATCCTCTTGCCGCTACCGAGTGGGTAGACCATCCTCTGTATTATCGCCGTGCAGGCTTGCTGGAGGCACTGTGTCTGGCGGCACCTCGGCACATAGGCGCTGAATTTCCGACATTGATTCCGGGTGATCCTGAGCATCCAGACCTTGATTGGGAGTTGAACACTGCCTTCAGCAACAGCCTGCGCTGGCGCAACAAACCGGAAGAATTTGGCGCTGACTCAGAGACGCTGCATGAGCTTTGGCGCACGCGGTCGGGTAGGGATAGTCTGGATGAGTTGCTCTGCTACGCGCTCATTCCAGAACATCCATTCGCGATTGAACACATCATTCATCCGCGCCTGCTCGAACAGGAAAGTCCGGGAGCGCGCGATGCCATCTGGTCTATTGAACTCACGCCCATGTGGTCTGACGAGACATCCACGCTGAGCCAACTGGTGATATGGGCACGTGATGCGCAACTGCATGGCGTTCAGGAAGAGATCGCATTGCCAGCGGCGCGGCTGCTTGCATGGACATGTGCGGTGTCCAACAATCCGCTACGTTTGGCAACCATCAAGGGACTGACGCGACTGCTGGTCGCTTGCCCGATAGTGCTCGAAAAATTCTTGCCGGATTTTCTGGAAGTCAACGATCCGCGCATTCTAGAAGCCGTGCTGGTGGCGGTATGGGGCGTGATGCTGGATGGTGCGAACCCCAAGGAGGCGGGGCTAGCCGCGCAACAGGTGTATGCCAGCCAGTTTCCGGATGGCAATGCTCGCTGGTGCCACATCATCTTGCGCCATTACGCTCGACGCATTGTGGAGGAAGCCCGCCACCGGGGTTGGTTGCCCGATATTGAACTGAGTGATGTGCAGCCTCCGTATCGGAGCAGTCTTCCGTTAGATCAAGTGCCAGCCAAAGATGGGTTGGAGCAACTGGATAGCTCAATGGGTTTTAGGCAAATCGTTTCTTCCTGCTCAGATTGGGGAGATTTTTATCGTTATATCATGGGTGGCAACTCGGCATCTATAGATTTTTGTTCTACACCATTAACGGGTTCCACTGAGGCCGAGCGTCCTTTCCGCAAGTCGGAAAATATTATTTCGCGCCGCGCCCGCGACGAGATATTTGATTTGGCGCTGGCCGCGCGCTTCCTCGCTTGGAATTGCCTGTCGTTGGGCTGGACGGCGGAGCGTTTCGATAATTTCGATAATGGGTTCCACACCCGGCAGCATGGACGTAGCGACGGCGATGGGCGCACGGAACGCATCGGCAAGAAGTATCAATGGATAGGTTGGCATACTCTCTTGGCGTTTTTGGCAGATAACTATGCAATGCGCCCTGGCAGGAACAATGAACCTCGCAGCTATGACACCCCGGATCAGGTTGATGTCTCATTGCATGATCCTGCTCGCTGGCTACAACTCGTTGCGACCGCACCAAAAAGCGATACGTCAGATAACTTTTGGCGCATCCCAAGCTTGCCACCATGGCCGCTGCCAAACTTGGGGAACATGAATGAATGGATAGCATCTGCCACCAACGATTTGCCGCCTGCGGATGTAATTATGTGCTCCCCGGATTTGCCCAAGGACTGGGGTGGTGGAACCTGGTTGAGACTCGCCAGCGAGCATGTTTGGCAAAGCAGTTTTGCACCCGGTCAATGGGGGTTGGGGAACAAGTTTCATACAGACCTTTGGTGGCAAATAACGCCCATGCTCATTCGCGCCAGCGATTTATCGCGATTGCTACAGAAGATGGAAATACCCAAAGCACAGAAGCGCATGGCTGGTCTCGGGCGTATTGATTCGGCAAACGATTGGCATATTCCTATATCCAAATGGTCTGAACTAAAGGCAGACTGGGATGACGGCTTCTGTGAACCAAATACTGATAGCTGGAGAGTCTGGCTACCCGTGCCATGGAAAGAGTTTGTCGGTGAATGCGGTCATCCTGATCGGCGCGATGACCACTCACCTGTCACTATTCCCTTGCCTTCGTTGTTTCAGGAATGGGGGCTTGAACTGGATTTACGCCGTGGAATAGTGCTCTACCAAGGGCAAGTGGCTTTTGGTTTGGCGGGCTGGGTGCATGGAGAAGATGTATTGTTTGCTCGTCTGGATATTCTGCAACAACTGCTCGCGGCTTCAAATTACACGCTGGTTTGGTGGCTGCGTGGAGAACGGCGCGCGTTCATAAATTTGTCGAGCCACGATTCCAATAAATCAGCTTGGGCAGACTATCATGGCCTCGCGTATCTAAGCGAGAATGGGCAGGTGCAAACGGTTTGGCTGCATAAAGAGGTTCGCGATTGATGCCATAAGGCGAAAGAATATGGCAAGAAAATTGTTGCCATAAAGGAAAAGCGAAGTCATGCATCGCCGGAAGAGTTTTTGTCTGCGGGTGCCGAATGGGCGTATGGATTTGAAGAGAAGAAGATTAGAGCAGCTATTGAAAGCTGAATGGTGTTCATGCCTTTTAGCAGAAACAATAACAAGGGCAACCATACTTTTTTAATTCATTCACACACCATAACTAAATGCCATTTACACCATCAGCTTGAGAGGAGTAAAAAATGCACAGTTGGACAGTACTGCTTCAAAGTATCGACAATTTGCTTTCCAATCATTACAAATGCCAGCGCTACGTGATTCCGGGCGTTTCAGTCCCGTGTCAAATTACTATTGCCATCTGTGATTCTGCTGCTACAGCAACTGCCACTTCGTTACTAAATGAATTGGATGCGCGTTTAAAATTTATGGCGCAATCAAATGGGGTCTGTGATGGGCCTGCGGAACTCGGCTGCATGGCTTGGGATGAGCCCGCGTGTCAGCATATTTTGGTACTCGTTATCGGGGATAGCAATCTTGGTGTGAACTATGAGCAGTTGACCAACAAATGGTTTCGTAAGTCTCCAGGACGTTCCATCGTGATACCTGTGCTGATTCCTCCGCTAACTCATTCCACTGTCTTTGGGGCTGGGGGGTTTCTTAAACTGTCAAAGTGTACGGTAGCACCATGGCATGGTTCCATTTTGTTGCTATCGCAACTTATTGTAGAGGCTGCGCTTCTCGATCAGCGGCCTGGGGTGTTCATCAGCTATCTTAGAGGAGATGCTTCCGTCGTTGCAGATCAAATTCATGATGCATTGCGCCGTATCGGCTATCGAGTTTTTCTTGATCGCTTCTCAGGTACACCAGGCCACGTTTTTCCTTCCGAACTTGCTGAAGCGATGGCGGAATCGGATGCCGTACTTGTTCTGGAAACCCAAAATATTTGCCGGTCAAAGTGGACGATGTGGGAAGCAGCCTTTGCACATCGTTACCGAATTGGCCCTCTTGCAGTGAATTTTCAAAGTGCGCCTCAACTGCTATCGGCTGGTTCGCGACGCCATCGTGTGAATGCCTCCCCATCAGCTCAGATACCGAAAGCTGATATAGATAATATTGTCGGGTTTATTCAAGGCCAATTACCCCAGCTTGCAGTAAAGCGGCGGGCATACTATGAGACGCTGATTCGCCTGGCAGCAAGAACAAGAGGCGGCACGGTGGCTCACAATCAAAGTGGAGTGTTGACTATTCGTGACAGTGGCGGGGTAGGCAAAGCAGATGCGCTAGCTACAGGTATGCCGGCACAACTGCGCCATGTGCACCGCCTTGTCGAAGCGTCAGGGGTATCCGAAAAGCTGATTGCTGGCGAGCATTGTCACCTTCAAGGAGCAACCTTGGCTGATTTGCAGTGGCTTGCAGATAAAGTCGGGATAACGCTAGCAGGTTCAGCTTCGGTGTTTCGTGTCGTTCAGCGTATTGTTTAAGGGGGCAAAATGGAAAATATATTGCTGTGTATTGCCGACGATGGTTCGAATGACGACCAATGGTTACACTTGGCTTCCAACATTGTGGAGGCGCTTACCTATTCCATGGAAGAGATACCCACAGTTATTCCGACCATTCATTTGATAGCAAGCGTGGAGGCATGTTTGGAAATTGGCCTCGGCGCAATTGGGCGAAGTGAAACCCGCACTCTGGAAGGCGGCGACCGTCGTTTGTCATCCGTCGTGCTCATACCGTGTCGTGGAGCTGAACGACAATGGGATTTCGAAGAAGCAATGCTGGGTAGGAACGGTGACGAATTTAAAGAAAATGGTGCCTTAGATGATTTGGCAGCATTCGGTACAATTGAGGTGGATGACATGCAAGGATGGGAAGGCTACCGAAACCGTCGGATGGAGGACGCTGTAGAGTCCATAATCAAGCGCCGCACCGTGGAAAACATCATCCTCGTTGGAGAAAATAGGAAGGTGGAATATTTATCTAAGATGTTATCCGACATTTCAAATGCGCGGATTATTCATGCATCAATACCGCCATCTGATGGCGATATTGAAGAGCTGGTCAACCAGCTACAGTGGCTACATTCTACGGATAGTTTTGATTCGGAAATAGATCAGAAACGTGCTGATATGGAGTCGGTGGTTGATGAAAAAATTGAGTTGAAGATGAAACGTGAAGCGGTGAAAGAAGCTATGCAGCTTGCTTCTATTTTAACAAAGTTTGACAGAGGGCAGAGCAGCCGAAGAGATGATGGTGGCAAGATAATTGATTAGCGACCTACTGCAATCTCAATGATGCAACGGAGTAATCCAAAACTTGCCATGTGAATACTGGAAGGATGGGAATATAACGTGACAGCAACTCTCAACTCTTTATCGCCTCAGGCAAACACCCCGGCAAGTATATTTAGATTGCTCGTGCCTGCGACTGACCTTACCCCACCGGACACTCCTCTTGTCGAGCTTTGCGGTAATCGCTGGGTGCTTACCGAGTTTGTGAACATATCGGATGCTCCGCCATACACATGCATTTCATACTCATGGGGTTCTGGCAGAACGGAGAATGTGTTTGAAGGCGGCCAATTGATGTCGGATAGAACTATTCTGGCCATCGAGGCGACGATCAAAGTTTCGCAGCGACCAGAGAACTGGGCTTATGCACTGATGAGCGAACCCCGCGATGCGCAGAAAGAGGCGAAGTCATTGGCGGAGGCACTCAAGGCATCACAGGCATACTGGGTCGACTCGTTATGCGCCCCACATCGAGACCCGGCCAAAACAGAATGTCTGCAAAGCATGGGGGCAATTTACAATTCGGCTTGGCAGGTTTTTGTGGTTTTATCTGAGCCATGCGCATCTGTTTTTCATCAAATTCGTGATACTGCTCGCATAGATACCACTGCGCTATTTGTTCTAGAGAGCGATGACTGGGTCACCCGAGCTTGGGCTTATCAAGAGGCGGTCAATAGCAAAAGGCTTTATTTCATCGCGCAAGACGACGAAAGCATTCTGGTCTCTGGATTGGATTTCCTGAATGCGGTCACGACAGCCACCTCCGACTACAGGCGCGATAACGGGATGGATTCGTTTACTTGGGGCGAACTGCATCCCAAGCTGGATAGCCTCGAGATTTTGATTGCTGATTATCGTATCTCGGATTACGTAGCGCGATCCGCGTACCAAGTAATGTCTGCAATTTACCAACGATCCGTCGAGAAGTCTGAGGATCATTTTTATTCCATGATCGGCGCGGTCACAACCATGCCACTGGATAGCCAGAATAACCAGCCCATTCACCCGGCAGAGTATTTCATGCAGGTTTGCGAAGCGAAAAACGACTATTCGTTTATCTACTGTATCGCGCCACGCAGCGACGAACCGGGAAGCTGTTGGCGTCCTATTGCAGGAAGAATTCCGCCGGTACTTTCTGGTGTGCTTGTCGCTGGACGTGGGCAAGCTGGAAGCCTCAAGCCGACGCATCTCCAATTAGAAAATATGTGTCGACTAGAACCGGGAGCTATAAGTGCAGACGGGTTAAAATCCACAAGGGCGTTTTTGCAATGCGATAGCGCCAACTGGTCTCCAGACGATATTGCTGCGGCCATTCTTGTGCGCTTAAGGAAAAAAGGATTTTCTGGATGTGGTGACCACGTTGAAGTGGAAAATGGATTCTTTTTTCCGCAAACAACGTTTACGCGTTCTGACGAGATTTTCGTTGCTATTCCCCCGGACGTGCATTGGACGATGGGGGGCGCGGGTTTGCTGCTCCGCTCGAATGGTACTGACATAAATCAGTTCTGCGATGTCGGCGTTTTTATTGGCCGATTGCCGAAGGTCGGCGAACCAATCAATGTTGGCTAGGCGCACAATTCAAGTAATCAAAGGGAAGTAACATGATCGCAAGCCGCTATTCTTTACCTGCACACAACGCCGATAAGCTGCCGGAATAACTATGGCGCTCCCCATCAACATCAACGACCTCCTCAACGGCAAACCCGTCGAATGGGAACGCCTCGAATTCAAGGCGGGCTGGAACCCGGAGGCCGTTCTGCATACGCTGTGCGCTTTCGCCAACGACATTCACAACTTGGGCGGCGGCTACATCGTGATCGGCATACGGGAAGAAAACGGTCGCCCGGTATTACCTCCTGCTGGCATTGATGTCGCGCAGATTGATTCCATCCAGAAGGAGTTGCTCAATCTCGGTTTCAACGCCATCGCTCCCTATTACCATCCCATCGCTGTGCCCGTCGAAATCGAGGGGCGGCATGTGCTGGTGCTCTGGGCTTTGGGTGGGCCGTCGCGCCCGTACAAGGCGAAGATCAGCCTAGGCGGCAGAGACTACGCCTATTACATCCGTAAAGGTTCCAGCACCCTGCGCGCCAAGGGTGCAGACGAAACCGAGCTCATGTCGCTGGCGGCCACCATCCCCCACGATGACCGCGTCAACCAGCAAGCAAAAGTGGAAAGCCTCTCTCGCGAATTGATGCAGGAATATCTGCAACAGGTGGGCAGCGATCTGGTCAAGCAGGCACCCAATCTTTCAGTGATCGAACTCGGTCGCCAGATGGGCATCGTGGGCGGGACAGACGAAGCGCCGTTCCCCCTCAATGTCGGCCTGATGATGTTCAACCCGGAGCCATGGCGTTTCTTCCCCGCCATGCAGATCGACGTGGTCTGGTTTCCAAAAGAAGGGCCGGGCGGCAACAAATTTTCGGAAAAAATATTCAAAGGCCCGATCCCCCGCATGACCCGCGACGCGCTCGACTACATCAAGCGCAACCTGATAACCGAAACTGTCATCAAACATCACGGGCGCGCCGAAGCGACCCGCGTGGAAAATTTCCCTTACGACGCCATCGAAGAAGCCGTGGTCAACGCGGTCTATCACCGGGGCTACGACACGCGCGAACCCATCGAGGTGCGCATCGAGCATAACGAGATGTTCGTTATCAGCTATCCGGCCAGATCGTTCGGTGCGGCTGGAACAACTCCGCGCCGGTCGCGCCCGACCAAGACGTTACCGCAACCGCCGCATCGGCGAATTTCTCAAGGAACTGAAATTCACCGAAGGCCGCTCCACCGGCATCCCAAAAATCATGGAAGCCATGGCGAAGAACGGCTCCCCGCCCGCAGAATTCGAGTTCGACGAAGATCATAGCTATTTCATGGTGCGGCTGCCGATTCACCCGGCGGCGCGGGAAGTGGCGGAGTCTCAGGCGGGGTCAGAGTCGGGGGGAGAGTCAATACAGTCACCGACCCAGTCGAGGTCAGAGTCGGGGGGAGAGTCAGGGGGAGAGTCAGGGGGAGAGTCAGAAATGGCCAATAGAATACTTGAACTTCTTCAGGGTGACGCTCTCGGCAAACAGGAAATCGCTCAAAAGCTCGGTAAACCCAAGCCCACTCGCTATCTGGATGACTTGGTAAAAAAGATGCTGGAAGCGGGGCTGATCGAATACACCATCCCAGAAAAACCCAACAGCCGCCTGCAAAAATATCGCAGGGTTCAGAATGGGACGGGTGGGAAATGAGCTACCCCTGCATCTGTCCTGCCTCAACTGAAGCCCGTAGCCGCGATCCCGGCGAATGCCCACAACCCTGATTTCTTCTCTGGAAAGAAAAAATGACTCAGCCCATCGACACACCATACGGCTCATACCTGCCGCAAGTTCCATCTCAGGAAAAAATGGATAGTGCCACAGCCGTCATGCGCGATGCGGTAGAAGCCATAGCAGAAATCAACCACGATGTATGGTCGGCCAAGCGCATCGCAGATGGCTGGCGCTTTGGCGAGAAGCGTGATGACGATAAAAAGCTTCACTCCTGTCTGGTGGCTTATAAGTATCTGCCAGAATCAGAGAAAGCCTATGATCGTGACACGGCCAAAGTTGTAGTTGCGGAGCTGCTTCGACGCGGCTTGATTAGGGGTGGATGAAATGGAATTTCAAGTAACTCGTAAGTTATTCCTGCAATCGCGAAAAAAATTGTTCGAAAACGTGACAGTGCTAGGGCGCGATAGGGCTATTTAAAAACATCTGTAAAGATATCTTTGCTCATCCCGAGGGTGTCAATATGTTTGTCTGCCTGCGAGCGCATGGTATTGATACTCTCAGGTGCATAGTCGCAATGTACCGCCGCCTTTTTGTACCATTCTCTAGCTTGGTCAATGTCGCCGGTTAGCGTCAATGCCTCGGCTTTAGTAGCCAAACCCCAGTGATCCATACTGGCCGGAGATTTAGTATCGACATGCGCTAAAACTTCCAATGCAATGCGTTTGCTCTCCGGTTTGTCACCAAGCCAGAGAGCCGTCGCAGCTGCATTTATACCGGGGTATGGGTCGCCGCTTGCGGCGAAGGTAGCCAAATACATTTTGTGCGACCGCTCAAGATCGGCTTTATTGCCTGATTGATCCCACATTTGCTTGAATCTTCCACCAAGTAAGCCGCCTGTCTCGGCATCAAAATGCCCCTCAGCTTGCAGTCCTTCCAAGATTGTAACTGCCCTTTCTATGTTTTCAGGTCGCTGAGTCTTCGCTAGTGCGAGTGCGAAGAGTTGGCTTTTCCTGACAGACTGCACTTTGTTGACATCTTGTGGTATTGCATCCAGCACATTGATCGCTTCCTCGGGGACACCTAACTGAATGAGCGATTCAGCCGCTACAAGCCCGGCTTGTCCTGGCGGCATGTCTTCATTTGACCACTTGCTGAGCAGAGTATGCACCTTGTCTAAATGATCTTTATAGGCGGGAGTGTCTATTTGCGGTGGAATTACTGATTTCGGTTCCGATAGCTCAGCATCGTCGATGGCGAGCAAACCGTGTACGCAGGCAGCACGTGTCGCATAAACCTTGCCAAAAGCCGGGCGGGTTGGTTCGGCTGGATCTGAGAGAAATCGTTTCAGGTGACCAACAACAACTCCATCAACAATAATGGGACTTCCGGAAAATCCATGTAATGGCGTTGCCATTCCCGCTGCGACACTCGGGGATGTGAGTTCCAGTACTTCTGCCTGTAGATCGTCAATCGCATCATTATCGCTAACCATTCCGTCCAACGTGAGCGGGGAACCTTTAGCAGCGACTGGAAATCCACAGGTGAACCATGTCGCATTCCAACTACAGATACCACCCAAGACTAGAGGTGTGACATTGACAAGAGGCTCGTCCAATTCGATGATCGCGCAATCTGACCTTTCGTTTCTTCTGATGCCTTTCGCCAACTTAATTATGCCATTAAAATTTATCTTAATAGTTGCAAGGACAGCATCACTGACAACATGCTCACACGTTGCCACAAGTTGCGCTGTAATCAGATACCCGGTTCCCATTGTTTGTTGGCCGATAGTGTTAGTGGAGGTGATGTGCCCACAAGCGGGCTTAATTTCTTTTGGCGTTAACATCATGGTGTCCTCGTATAGTTTTTCAAGGAAAGCTTGCCTTCAGGAACAGGTTCCACAGCTTCTCCTCCCTTATAGAGGAAAATATCATGTCCGATCAAATTCTCGCTGTCGTAGTCTACTCGGGCAAACGTAGGCACTTGGCAGCGCCATGCGTCTAGTCTTCCATGTTTTAAATCGTCGAGGAAGATTTTCAGTTGTTGCCTCGCCAAGCCATCATCATCGCCGAGAATCGCATTGGGTATCTTCATCAGGTCGGCCCATGTTCCAGTATTCAGATAAACGGTTTCCGGCTTGTCGAGGCGAACCCGTTTCGCGAGATGCGTATGGCCGTAGATGATTACCTTGTGCCCATTCGCCGTTGCCGCATTTGCGGGCAATAGGTAAACTTGTTCCTCATGGTTGAAGTTAAATGACTGCCTAGCTATTTCGGCATAATGGCGCAGGGCGCGCAGCAACATGTTTAACTGAATATTTTTCGCGGTTTCGTCGGCGGCATTTTGCATGCGCTCCCAAAAACCTTTTGCTTCGCCTATTGCTGCGATATTTTGCAGATCGCCCATTCCCGCAAGCGACAGTGCGAGTGCAAGAGAATCGTCTGTTAACCGTTGCCCTACAGCAGCAATATTCTGTTGGTCGAGGGGGATGCCATTTTCGTCGAATCTTGCTGTCTTGGCCTTCGCTGCTAACGCGGCAAGTCGTGCCACATTCTTCATGGCGGCAGGATCAAGAACAGCAAGAATCGGTAGCATTCCTGAGTTCTCGGGTTTGAGGAGATCGACAAAAGGATATGGTTTCTTTATCGGGTTCATCACGTCCTTCACGAGCTGGCTGCCAGGTGGGCCGATATATTTGATCGGACTTTCTCCTCTGGACATTGCAGAGCGGATTGCCCGCAGTGCATCATGGGAGACGACGTTCCATTTGTCGTAGCGGTTTCCATGTTCAATCAGAACGGGGCCAACGACCAAGGCTTGGTTGTCGTAGATGAATTCGACACGACCTACGCCTATCGTTTCCATTAAAAGTTTTCTTGCACTGGGCAATGACAACTCGACATCATGATTCCCCAGCATTACGGTAAGTCTGGCACCAGTTGCAACGAGGTCGTGAAGACTATCCCAGACTTGTTGTGTGTTGCTGATGATATTGGCGAGTTTTTTTCGCGCAACCTCATCATCGTTGGTAAATGAAGAAAATTCTTTCTCTGCAAGAAAATCTACTATGTCGCCGTTCAAAACAAGATGAACATCCTGATTGGCGTTCTTCTGGGCTGCGACGTAGCGAATAAAATCAGCTAGCCTTGATTGACCAGATGGTAGACATATTTGAAACCCGGGTGCCCCGCCAAGGTGGAGGTCTGAAATGACGAATAAAGAGTGCTTCATGTGATTGGATTCCTTCATTCTTACTGCAAGTCATAAGTGATTTCTATCAGCTATTGGCCGTTCGTGCAGAGTAGCATTTTTATACAATGTTGCATTATGCTTTATTTGTTTGATTTAACATACAATTCTCACCCAGTACACCATATCGAAGTTATGATGGTCAGAGGGTAATTGTCCGGTCTTTGCAATGGCTTAGTAAATCGATTGAGAATGGCTCGGATGATGACGTTGCTGAAATTCATCCAACCTTTGAGCTGTTGTGGGTAGCCATAGGTTTGCGGGAATTCTTAAGCGTTCGAAATTCACTGAATAAAATGACTTTATGTATTGTGTTTTTAAGTCGAGTTCGCGAGATTAAAAAATAGGAAAATAGAAATGCCGTTAACTAATTCAGAAATACGATATTACGACAGCAATGTCCTTCGGTTGCCAGAAGACAAACGCAAGGAGTATCACGAGCAGGTAGACCGACTTGTCAGTGGGTTGAGCAAGACGCTGTGCGAGCAGAGTGAAATCAAGATTACGAAAGTTGTCAAAGCTGGATCATTCGCAAAGTACACCATACTGCGCAAGACCACGGAAGACCCTGTGGATGTTGATGTCGTAATCTATATTTCGGGTCGCAATATTGACAAGGAGACTTTGGAAAGCTTAAGCCAGGCGATATACGATATCCTAATCAAACTCTATCCAGGCAAGGCGATTGAAGATTTTGAAATTCAGCGAAAAGCGGCGACCGTGACATTTGTCGGTTCCGGATTGAGTGTGGATATCGTTCCAGTAATCGAAGATATAGCTAAGCCAGGATATGGTTGGCAGTATGATATACATGACAACACAAAAATGCATACGTGCGCACCGTGTCAAATCAAGTTTGTTCGTGATCGAAAAAATGTGGATGGCGACTTCCGCACACTGGTACGGCTTGCGAAAAAATGGCGTAACCGTGTTGAACTGAAATCCCTTAAATCTTTCACTATCGAGTTAATAATGGCTCACGTCCTTGCCAAGAACGGTACGGATGGCTCAATTGAAAAACGCTTCCGTGATTTTCTGCTTTATATAGCGCAGTCCGGACTGAAAGAGGTCATCTCGTTTCCGGAAAATGATACCGTAACGACAACATTTACCGAGCCAGTTGTGATCCTCGATCCGGTTTGCAGTAGCAATAATGTTGCAAGTCGTATTTCTGAGAGCGAACGAAAGGAAATCGTCAAAGCAGCAAACGATGCTTGGGAAACGGCCCATTATGCATCCTCCGAAAATGACATAGAAATATGGAAGGAATTGTTTGGGCCACGTTTTAAGGTGGGGGACTGATTAATGAGTTATTCGAGCACGGTTACTGAAACCTACTCTGTCGCCGATATTGAAATTGTTATGCGGCGTGTCACGGCGGACTTGGTCATGATCGCGAACAGCACCAATGCCATTACTGAAGAAAGGGCGCGAAATTGGGGGCATGACATTGAGCTGCTTGCGAAAAATGGATACCTTTTTGCTGTAGACTTGACCTTGTTGAGCGCGGACGTCGAGCAAAAGGCTACTCGCTTTGAAGTTATCTCTGAATCAGGTGAACTGACTATGAGTCGTCCTGGTGGCGTTTTGTGGCCAATCGTTCCTCAACCGTCTTTGCGTGTCGTCTTGATTTATGCTGTGGCCTACGATGCTGATGCCAAAACGAAGATGAGCGGTAAACTCCAATGTTCTTGGTCTCCCACTGATGCTGACACGAGTCATTCGAAACTAACTACAAATGCGAGCCGTGATTACGTTAGTAATGGCTACGGCATGCAACGCAAGGATTTTACTAAGTGAGCCAGCCTAATAATATTTTCGACAGCAAAATACCTTTGCCAGACAGTGGGCTTACCGCCCGCCAGAAAACACTGCTGGGATTTGAAAAGCGCTTCGAAAACATTCATAGCCAGTTACGATTGTTGCTAAATCTTCACGAGCTGGCTGCGTGGAGCACAAGGCATCATGGTAAGAAAATTGCACTTTGTGACCTTGTGGCAGAGCAGTATCCTCTGGTGATATTTCATGGGGATGTTGGTACCGGCAAAACGGCAACCGCCGAATGCATCGCCAATCGCCTGGCAAAGGAATCGGGAACAGAAGATTCCATACTTTTCAAACTCAGCAACCGAGTGCGAGGGAGTGGCAAGGTTGGCGAAATGGGTACGTTATTGACTCACGCTTTTCACGAGGTAATCCAATCGGCGGGTAAGAACCGCCGCGCTATGCTGGTAATTGACGAGGGCGACTCTATCGCCGCTGCACGTTCGCAGGAACACAGCCATCATGAGGACAAAGTGGCGGTCAACACGCTGATTCAATGTGTGGATGATCTGCGGCGTTTTGGCGGACGGATCGTGGTTTTTCTCTGCACTAACCGGCTCTCAGTGCTTGATGCAGCACTACAACGTCGCGCTGCTATTATTGAAGAGTTCCGGCGGCCAGACGAGAATGAACGACGAGCCTTATTTAATATGGATTTGGCTGGAGTTTCGCTCAGCGATAGTCAGATTACGCAGCTTGTGGACGCTACCGGGCCACACAACAAACTTCCGGGTTGGACTTTTTCCGATATTCGCACTAGGCTGTATCCAGTCGCGATGGCGAAGGCTTTTCCAAATCACCCATTGAGCTTCAAACATCTTCATGATGCTGTCACTTCCATGCGCCCGTCACCCGTATTGGAGGATAAGTAATGGCGAAATCGCCACTTTTTGGACGACGCATTCATATTGCTGGAAGCATCTCGGAGGACTTGACCGTTGCATTGACAGAAGAAGTTGGACGTGCCCGTGAGCTAGTAGAAATTTTGGTGAAGGATTTGCTCCAAAAGGGGGCTACCTTCGTGATTCCCGTAGATGACGAGAAACTCCGTCCTTTGGATAATCTGCCCATATGTTTTGATTGGCTAATGTGGGACACCATCTATAAAAATATTCAAAGCCGTCCAGAGGATGCGCCTAACCCTCTCGTTATTGCCGTTAAACATCACAAGAACGAAGAACAAATTCCAAGGCAGTTTGCAGGGCTATGGGACTCGCTTTGTGGCTCAACGCTAGTACAGATCGAGAGTGCTGCGCATTGGAATATGAATAGCAAGCGGATGGAAGTGCAGGCTCGCAGTGGCGATATTCTTATTGCGCTTGGAGGCGGTGAAGGCATACAGTTTTTGGCGAACCTCTACCACGATGCCGGCAAACCGGTTATCCCATTGAATTTCAAGCTTGGAGCGTCAGACAAGGGGGCGGCAAGACTTTTTGAATATGGCAAAGTGGGTAGCCATGCGCAACGTTTGTTTCAGACAAAGGCTGATATCACGCCACACAATTGGATCAACCAAATCGACTTCCCCGCACGCATTAATGTGGCCGACAGGGTGCAAAGATTACTTGAATTGTTGGAAGCACTCGTGCCTCCTACGGCTTTTGTAGTTCGACTGCTGAATAAAAAGCATGCAGACTACGACGATGTTCAGAACTTCTTCGACACGGTCGTCAAGCCGGTAATTGAAGATGAGCTGGGTTACAAGCTGACCGTAGTCGACGGTGAACAGAAGTATGACCATGCCCGCATTGACCAAGAGATATTTACCAAGCTACATCGCAGCCGAATCGTCTTGGCCGACATCACGGGATTGCGGCCAAACTGTTTTCTGGAATTGGGCTATGCGCTCGGTCGAAGTCTACCGACAATGCTGCTCGCGAAGGAGGGTACTGAACATCCTTTCGATATATTCTCACTGTCTGGCCTTCATTGGAAAACTAGTGGTACTGCCGAAGAGCAACGCAGTGAATTTCGCAAGCATTGGAACGCCATCAAAAATCGACCACCACTTGTCCCGATGGAGCCACTCATCCCATGACTATCAAGCGAGAAATATTTATATCGGTGGATATTGAAGCGGCAGGGCCGATACCTGGCGAATACAGCCTCCTCACCATCGGCGCCTGTAACGTCGCAGATGCTGAGCAGACATTTTATTGTGAACTCAAGCCAACCACACGCAATGCCGACCCAAAGGCATTAGAAGTTACCAAGTTATCGTTGGATAAACTGGAGCAAGAAGGGCTTGATCCAGCAGAAGCAATGCGCCAGTTTTTGGATTGGGTTGAGCTTACTGTTGGCGCAGACGGGACACCAGTGTTTGTGGGTTTTAATGCGGCATTCGACTGGTCTTTCATCAACTATTATTTCCATCGCTATATTGGTAAAAATCCGTTTGGTTTCGCTGCTCTTGATATCAAATCGTTATATATGGGAGCTGCCCGCACGACTTGGAGTCAGACGCGGTCGAGCCAGATTGCCAACACACTGCACCCAAAGCTTAATGGAGATCACAATGCACTTCACGATGCCCAGTATCAAGCTGAGCTGTTTCGTTTGATTCTCGGTACTGAGTAGTACATGCGCCGACCGAGATAGGATTTAAGACTGTAAAAATTGAAATTAAAATAGAAACACAGCTCGAAATTTATGTTGGTGTCTGTCATTAAGCACATTCATTGTGGATGCGGGTAGCCCTCTGGCTCGACATTAATATTTCATCTGGTTAACGGCACGATGCGGTTATGGAGATACCCTTTCTACAGCTTCGATAGCATGCACACAGACTGACAGGAGTTACACCGATGCCAACATGGATAGAACTCAGTGATCGCGCGAAGGCTCTTGAAAGTCGCGTTACAATTATGAAGCGTGATGCTTGGGCGAAAATTATGGCGCGCTTTCCCGCTCTCACACAAAAGAGCTTTGGTAACCTTTCGCTCGCACGACGACGCGGCAAGCTTTCAGCAGAGGTCGCGCGCGCTGTGGAGGAATTTGAGAACGAGATTTTGCCTCTTATCAACGAAGCCAAGTTGTGCTGCGAGGAGAGCGAAAAGCTTCTCGAAGAAGTGCGCAAGTCAGATACACGTCGCACACTTGATCCCGCTGCCGACACAATACCGCCAGGTGCTTATCAGAAGCTTCGTGAGTGCAAAGCATATCCGTTGAGGCACGACTGTAACTATGGGAATAATGCGGTGGCGCGCTGGAGTCGTTGCGAGCACATGAAGTATGACCAGAGCAAATCTATACTCGATCCAGCCAGATGGATGTGTGCTGCGCCGAAATGAGGGCTGCGCCCTCCGCCCCACCATTATCTACTGCGCACAACCGTTTGCTGGGCAAAAACTCTGAAGGAGGAATTTATGGGACGAGATCACACATTTATGGATCGAGAATTTGGAAGGCCAGATTTCGATCCAGATGATCAAGGTGAATTTGAAGAAGGGTTGGTCTTTGTCATCATGCAGTTCCAAGGCCAAGAAATGACAGATGCCTATACTGCGATTAAAGACGAGTGTAAAAATATTGGGCTACGAGCTGAGCGAGTTGATGAAAATACGGGATCGGGTTTTGTCATTCGGGAGATAACCGACCTTATCGAACGTTCAGAATTTTTAATTTGCGATCTCACCAATGAGCGCCCAAATGTCTACTACGAGTTGGGGTACGCTCATGGGGTTGGTAATGAAGCTCATGATATTTTGCTGATCGCAAAAGAGGGGACGGTTCTTCACTTCGATATAGCACCCCTGCGTGTTCATTATTACAAATCCAGCGAGGACTTAAAAGCAATTGTTTCATTGAGCCTGAAAGCCATGATTGAGGCCACGAGAAAATGATGTCCATGTATAACATTACACCGCACCTATATTGAAAGCCGCGCAGCCGGTTGATTTAACTAACAGGCCACTATCGCTGATACTTTACTTGCTACGCCATGCAAAAAACACCCCTTGATCCGCTCTCGCTGTACTTGCTATGCGTGCGGGCATCTATCTTTCATACTTGGTCAAACATATGGTTAGTTTCTTCATTATTTCTTGCGATTCTTTCCTGGTCTGATTTGATCCATCCGTTTGCCTCATTAACTTGGTTATCATACGATTTCCTTTTTGGGGCAGTACTTCCCGCTATGCCGATTACCCAAAAAATATTGGCTTTCCTAATATGGATAGTCTGCGGCTTCATAATCGCTTGGCTCGATGCCATACGATACGGCGGTGTAAACGCCATTCGCCACCTGCCAAGAGTTCTATGGCTTCACGGAGGTGCAAAGAGAGGGCTGATTCCGCTGTTGTTATTGCCAATAACCTTCTATTCACTTGTGAATGATCACAGGATATGGAGTGCGCTTCATCCTTATGCGCCAAACATTATCTTTATTTTGTTTGTCGGAACACCATTAATTCTTTTTCGCCCACCTACCGCATTAATACTGACGACATCGTCTAATGAGGCAAAGCTGCTTCTGAGCGTAGCATCGACAACACTTTTCCCGCTACGTACCATAACAATGCTAGACACTCAACGCGCCGCATTGCCAGCGCACATGCTTGGTGAAGATAACTTGCGTACGTTTGATTTCGTAAACTGGCAGAAAGCCGTTAGGGTGTTGATGGATGCCGCACCACTGATCATTGTAGATGGACGTACTCCGTCTGAAGTGGTCGCGAACGAGCTATGCTGGATCACCTCTTCACCATCGCGCCTCTCAAAGACAATCATCATCACAGATGACGGCGGCCATATTAATTTGTGGACTGATGCATTGCCAACAGCAAATATTTTTGCTGTGAAGCGTTGCCCCTTACGGTCGTTTCCTGCATCTGTGTGGAAGACACTTGATTCACATGCAGCCAGCTAATTCCGCCATAGGTGTTTGACGGAACGGAGACGGATGTGTCGCCAGTCAAGATCAAAACCGTTGACGGTCTGTTTGGATAGTCACTGTTCGATAAAGTTGGAAGCAGACTTTCCGGAAGGGTGAGCCGACCGCATTTTCATAAAATCGTCAGGGTCCGCTGTGGCCGAAGACGGTGCATTTCCCATTGGGGTATTGAGCGGCAGTACATTGGCACATTCCAGAAGCTTATTTTCCAGATTGGCCGCCGAATACCAGTCGTTCGGAAATTGCATCTTTTGTCCTGTGCCGAGCCATACGATTCGATCTGTTCGGACAGCAACTGTCTGTTTAAGTCTGAACTACTACAATTAAAGCAATTGGCCTTAGCGATGCAAACCGCCTACGCCGCTCCGCCTAATTGCGCTCGCCATTTCCTGCTGGCGCAATTCTGACTTCATCGCCCACAGGTGAGTCTTGTGCCAGTCTTCATCGGTGCAGTCCTTGAATGTTTTGGCACGCCATCTTGCTGCCCTCATTGCGGCAGGAGATGCCCAAAGCAAAAACCACAGTGCTATAACTGCAATGACCAGCACCCACACAAAAGACACCATCGCACCCAAGGCGGCAAAGAACATATAACTCAATCCAAGCTTGATACCACCATCTTTGGCCACATGCTTAAACCCGGCCATCACATCATAAACATACTGGGCAACCGGGTTATCAAACTCAACCACAGTTTTGAAATCATATTTGGATGGCACGATCACATCCTGGTATTTTGGAAGACCGAGCAGGCGGATTAGCAACCGGGACGCGCCGACGGTCATCCAGTAGAATGCAAATATTGCTACCACCGCGATGCCCAACAAAATCAAGATTCCCATTTTTGCCTCCTGTAACCAAAGCATTTTCGCAATTTAGCCGATCAACCTCATCCCGCAATTCTTGGCCGCACCCCGGTCAAATGTTGCCGTATAGCCACACCCCGCTTCGCTGGCCGAACGCTCGATCAAGCAGTCCGCAAAATCAGCATTACTTGCCTTAAAAAGTCGCAACGCTTTCCAGGCAATGTCGGCGTTCTCCACGATAATTTCCTTGGTGCGCAACAACGTCTCCAGCACCACGCATATCTCACCTCTGGCCGATGCGTAGCAGCCCGCCAATACCCAGACTAGCTCTACCACTGAAACAAGGCTAACGTAGCCCAGCTCATCCGCAGCTAACGACTCAATCAGTCGCGTTGCTTTGGGCGACTGCACTGGATCGTCCTGCGCGATATAGCGAACGAGAACGTTGGTATCCAGGCCAATCATCTGGCTTTTGCTCCGTGAGCGGCGATTGCCTGGCTCATTGCCTCAATCGTCACCAGCGATGTCGGTTTGCGAACCAACCCCTTCAATGCGCTCACAGACTGTGTAGATGCGACCAACTCGAACCGCCCCGGCTTGACTTGAACAAACTCTATTCGATCACCGGCCTCAACACCAAGCGCGGCTCGCACGACGGCGGGGATAGTGATCTGTCCCTTGCTGGTTATGGTTGCGGTTGACATGAATCTTCCTGTTTAAGACTTGCCTTACATTAAAGTAAGGATAGTAAAATGTCAACAAGAACAATGATAAATATTCAGCTCAGTGCTGTTTGAATAACTGCTTAACGGAAGATGAATTCGAGAACCGACGGGCAGTTTAGTGCCATAAGCAAATATCCACACCCCGTGGCATGTGAGAATGGCAATGCAAATCGTAAGCGGGCAGAACAGGGCGTCACAGGCAGTTCAAGCAAGTGACCAATAATGTACGACAGAGAGCGCCCGCGTGAACTCCACATCCGGATCAGATTCGGCACCATGTGCAGCAAGGGATTTTGCCACGGCACTCCACGGATTGAACGAGCAATACTGCACGCGTACCAGCCACTTGAAGAGATTGCCAATGATTGTCAGCGCGTGCCTGACGCTGCTGGCAGATAGCGCGCCATCAAATGGTTTCCAGGCCTGCTTGTGCCGCTCAACTCTTTTTGTTCCGATCCATTCTGATTGCGCGACGCGGAAAGGCCAGTTGCCGGGTTCGGTTCTACCTATCATGGACAGCCAGTCCCGGTAGGATGCGCAATCTTCAACAGTCAAATCCGACATTGCCTTGCCTCGCTCCAGAATTGCCCACAGCAGAATTCTTTCGGCTTCCTTTTGATAGGCGCGCTGGGTATTCGGATTGCCGGATTTTGTGGCAAGCCAGGCAAACACGGCTCGATAATCGTCTGGCGCATCAATGCGCGGGGTACCGGGATACCGGTTGGAGCCGGATCGACCATCCAGGTCAGACGGGACGCTGAAGGATTCCAGCGGGACAACATCGGTTTGCTGTTTTCGTGTTTGCGCAAGCACGTCTGGAGCCAAGCTCCGCGAAGGTGCGAGAGATTGCAGCGGCAATGCACCAAGAGAGGACTCGTAACCCCGCAACCACGCTACAATCCGCGCTGCACCCTTAACCCCCAACCTTGGCACGCCAACCCACCAGCGATAACCGCGTTCAGCAATCCTGTCTACCAGGCATCCTATTGTTGGTATCCCAGCCAGACTCAGGCGATTGGAGATCGTCGTATCAAACCAGGCCGCAACCCAATCATCACGCACCGGCTCGGCGGTAATCAATGGCTCAATCCACTTTAGTGCTGCCACCTGCTTATCGATCAGCCGTTGTCTTTTCTTGTGCTTGGTATCGACCGCTTGCGGGTATGCATCAAGGTAAGACTGAATGAGTTCTTTTTCCAGAAAAAACCCGTCAGGATCAAACTCTGCGCGGTATTCCTCAAGAGATGGGATTGGTGCGCTCTCGTTTGTGCCGGAGCCTGCCACGATTCGTATTTTGAAAAGATGAGCATCACGGCGCTTGCCGCGCCGCAATGCCGCCTGACGCAACGTGTCCTGAATCCAGACCAGCGTTGTTTTTACTTGGCGCAAACCCAAGCCCGCCTCAAGATACCGGTCGGACATTTCGCTCATGTCCATACCCAAGATGATCGACCGTAAAAACGCGATGTGATGCCGTCCGATCTTTCTCTCAATCGTGATTGCCGGACGTATCTCAACACTAATTTGTGTTTCAGCGAGCATTACCATGCATCAAACCTGATCAAATATTTTTTTCACGATCCCGGACGGACTGCCGGGAGCGGCAGGCTGACTGGCATCAGGAGTAACCTCTTGAGTATGGGTAACTGCCGGAGCTTTGTTTATTGCTCTCCCACCATTCAGAGCAGACAAGCCATGCGAGGCGAGCATCCGCATCCGTTCCGCTCTGGCGCGCAGCGGAAAAGCAGACAAGTCGGCCTGCAATTCCGGGTACCCCTCAAAATAGTTGATGGTGATGCGCATCTCAGGCAGCGCCCCCACGCCAGAACCCTCGCGCATTTGCGAACACAGAATCAGGGGCTACTGATACCGGAACCTGATGAAAAGCAGCTTTGATTGCCGCTTCGTAGAACGGTGCGCCTCCTCCAACCAACACAATCGTGTCGATGTCGGAATCCTCTTTTCTGAGTGACTCTTGAAGTTGTGCGCCAACAATGTGGCCAACTTTGGATGATGCATCTGCCAGATAGGGGGCAATATCTATTCGTTCCCCGAACACGGATACGGTGTTGCGTCCCGACCTGATCGCGTTTTCCAGCTTTCCTCTGCCTGGATTGCCGCCATGATCCTTGGAAATTAACGCCGCAGTCTCATCCAGAATGACCGAGGCCGCATCCAGGCTCGTTCCAGATGAGGCTCGCTTGAATTCGCCATTGACCAGCAATACCCAGTCCACCGAGAAGAAGCCGGGATCGACCACCAAAACACTGGCATCCTCAACCTGGCTCGGATCGGCAAGGCCGTGCAGGTAGTCCACGAACCCTCCCAAAGGTTGAGGCACGATCTTTACATCCTTCACTACAACCTTCCGGCGCGGCGTAACCTGATGCTCGCCTTTCATGGTCTCGACCAGACGCGCGCGAAGGCTTGCATCGAAGTATTGGCTGGTGGGCAAGCCGGTCACAACTTTATCAACCTCACTCAAACCGGACAGTAACAGGCCGGAATAAAACAACGCGCGGTAGGAATCCGATGCGGTGTAATCCTTGTGCAGCTCGCGCGCCCAATTTTCGATCCTGTCGTGGCTGATCGCAGCGGCGAACTCGCGGCCATCCACCAGGACGCGCACGGCATCGTCATCCCCCATGATTCTTTGCCCGATGTGATCCGATGGGGCTGCGCCTGCCGGGCGGTTCACCAACACGGGGTCGCCACCATTGGCGCCATAGGCAATTTTTAGATTCGAGTAACCAATATCCATTCCAATCACGCTCATTACTTTCTCCTTAAATTAACTTCACAACAACTCCAGAGCGTCTCCAGCACGCCTGCACCTCTGCCACCGTGGCCAGAAGCGCCACAGCACGTCCCCAGCACATGTGCGAATTATTGATGAGCGTGAAAATTTAATTCGTTAGATTCTCGGCAAATTTGCCGAGAATCTCTCTATCGCGCCAAATTGAACAAACTAAAATCCCAGGACATTCATTTCGCGACAACACCCATGCCTGTTCAAATATCGCCCACGTCCTTTACCTATATTTACTTTGCTGATGTGTTTGGCGCAGACAAGGCCAACAGGAATCCTGTCGTCTGCACGCCTTTCTCTTTATCTGCCTTGGATTTAAAGGCTCGACGCTTCGATCTGGATGGTCAATTCTTCGAGATAACACCCAGCGCAACAGGGCTTCCGACCATACGCGACAAGGATATATGGCTTTACTGTGTGAGCTGGCTGGCCAATGCCATGTTTGATGAGCGGCACGAGGACTTGAGCCGCAATCTGCGATTTGCTGCACGCGAATTTCTTGATTTCAGCAAGCGGGGAAACGGCGGTGCTCAATACGATGGCTTGGTTCAGGCACTCGATAGACTCGCCGGAAGCAGGATCACAACGAACATTCCCCCGCCAGCAGAAATAAAGGAAAGCGGCGACAGCTTCAATTTTATTCGTTACGAGGCAGAACTGGATCGTGATGGACGCATTGATGCGGTGAATATTGAGTTGCCTGAGCGGCTCTACCATTTCGCGACAGAATGGACGCATGTGTGCGCCATGCACCCGGACTATTTCATGCTCACGCCATTGCACAGGCTGATCTACATTCTCGCCAAAATACATTGTGGCGTGTGTCAGCCGTGGGCTGTACCCCTCGATGGATTACACCGACTGACTGGGTGTTCTTCGCCTTTTCGCAATTTCAAAATATCCGTGCAAGGGCTGCTTAAGGACAACTCTATCCCTGAATATTGGATGGAAATGGACGCGCAAAAAGTGACGGCAACCTTTTACCGTAAATGATTATTCGATCTGTAAATCGAATGCACCTGTTCTGGGTTATCTGTAAATCGAATGCACCTGTTCTGGATTACCCGTAAAACGAATGCATTCATATCTGCATGAATAACAAGGTAATAGACGCTGTAAATTAAATGCAAACGCTTTTTGGGAGCGCTGTAAATCAAATGCACTTGCCGCGCTGAATCAGTGACGCGCTTAGATGTAAAGTTGCGCTGAAACGACAGATTCCGCATGGTAAAAAATGATTGATGTTTTGGTAGAGGGAATCATGGGAGAGCAAGTCATGGATGAAATGGAAGTGGGTGATGCGATCAGCCTGTTGCGAGCCAGGCTCGAAGCACTTGAAACGAAAGCCGCAGATTTTTGCAAGCAACACTTTGATTTTGTCATGGCAGAAAACAAGGCTAGGGCATGGGAGCAAAAGAGCGTCCTTTATGCACAGGCCAGAATGCGGGATAACACGGTAACCGTAATATGGTACGAGGTGCACTGGTACGGATCAAAGGCCGCCAAGACCCGCAGGATGACCAAGAAGCTTATTCGTAAACCCAAACTCAAACACGGCTACAACCTGGATGCGCTACTCAAGCTGGCCCAGCCG
Organism: uncultured beta proteobacterium; assembly: GCA_963828205.1. GTDB lineage: Bacteria > Pseudomonadota > Gammaproteobacteria > Burkholderiales > Gallionellaceae > Gallionella. The sequence continues at coordinate 74,988 of CAWHDU010000002.1, read as the reverse complement.
TGGGAAGCGGACATGGTGCGAGACATTGAACAGGAACTGCTTCCCATACGGCGCGAGGCGACACTCATTGGCAAGGCTATCGGGCCGCTCAACCACATCATCAAGCGTGAGGGCGGCTTCCGATGAAAGCATTCTACGAGTGGGAATCGCCGTGGCGACCGAACTTTGAAGCAACGATGTCGGCCTCATGGGCAGGTGCTGCAATGTTCACACTGATTGTATCCAAATACATGCCTGTCCCGCTCCCGGTGAAATTCAGCGCGATTGCGATGACTGTCTGTACCGGCATGGCCTTGTATCGCGGTGTCGGGGCCTGGCGGCGTTACGTCAACCTGACGCGCATGGACAATTATGGCAAAGAGTTCATCAGCATTCCCGAGCTGATAAACAAAACAGGAGTGGCGACAAAGAAATCATCTGTGTGGCTTGGCAAGGGCTTTGACTGGACGGATGTTGAATCGCAGAAGATGCACGCACTGATCGGACAGGGTGTTTCTCAGACCATCGGCAAAATCACCAACGAGCGACACCTGGACGGCGCGTATTGGATACACGGGCTGGACAAGGAAACTGACCGGTTCATGGACATCGCTAATCTGGTCGGCCATACCTTGCTGGTTGGAACAACGCGGGTAGGCAAAACCAGAATGATGGAGCTGTTGATTGGCCAGGCGATCATTCGCAACGAGACTGTCATCATCATTGACCCGAAAGGGGATCATGCCCTGGCGGAAAACGCCAAGCGGATATGTGCGGCGATGGGGCAGCCGGAGCGCTTCGTGTACTTCCATCCCGCCCACCCGGAGAAGTCCACGCCCATCGACCCGATGCGTAACTGGAATCGCCGAACAGAACTCGCCAGTCGTGTCGCCGCTTTGATTCCATCCGAAACCGGCGCTGACCCGTTTGCGGCCTTTGGCTGGAAAGTGCTCAACGACATTGTGAATGGTTTGGTGGCAACGGGTGTGAGCCCCAATCTGGTTCACATGAAGCGTTACATTGAGGGTGGCGCGGACAATTTGCTGCTGAACACGTTGCGCCGTCATTTCATCGACACCGTGCCGGAATGGGAGACCCGCTCCAGCAGTTTTGTGAAAAAACATCGTGACCGGATACTGGAAGCCTATATCGAATTCTACAAGCAGACCGCCATCCATGAAGCGCAGTCGTCAGATTTGGATGGCCTGATTTCCACCTTTGAGCATAACCGTGACCACTTTCAAAAGATGGTCGCCTCGCTCATCCCGATTCTTTCCATGCTGACATCTGCACCACTGGCGGAACTCTTGTCGCCGGAATTCAAAATTGGCGATCAGGAACATGCGACAGATATGGCGAAGATCATCAACAACAACCAGGTGCTCTATCTCGGCCTTGATAGCTTGGCTGATGGCACGGTCGGGAGTGCCATAGGCTCAATCATGCTGGCCGATCTGACCGCAGTGGCCGGTGATCGCTATAACTACGGGATCGACTCAAACAAGCCGGTCAATCTCTTTATCGACGAAGCCGCAGAGGTCATCAACCAACCCACCATCCAACTCATGAACAAAGGTGGCGGTGCGCTCTTCAGGGTGACGATCTCGGCGCAGACCTTCGCGGACTTTCCTGCGCGGCTCGGTGATGAGAACAAGGCGCGCCAGGTACTCGCCAACATCAACAATCAAATCGTTCTGCGCGTGATCGACGCGGAAACGCAACAATATATTGCCGACAGTATGCCCAAGATCAAAGTCCAATCACTGAGCATCCGGTACGGCCATGGCGTTGATGCAAAAATCCAGGACGAGTATCAGTCGTCTTATCAGGAATCCATGATGGCGGAAGAGGTAGAGCTGTTCCCCGCTGCAATGCTTGGCAACCTGCCTCCGCTGCACTTCCTGGCAAGGATGTCAGGCGGGCGGATCATCAAGGGCAGATTACCCATCTTGAAGGCAGAATGACATGGCAAAAGACCAGAAAGAGCATGGAAGCTTTACCGCCTTATGGATGGTTCTTGTCTTGATCGCGGCAATTGGTACATGGATGCTCATTACCCCGGAACACCTGCTGAAATCACTCACAGATGAACGTGCGTTTGTAACCAAGCTGTCTGGGCAGCAAGCCGATCAGTGGATATTTGGCAAGATGATTTCGGTCAGTGCGGGTCAAATCCAGGGTGTGTCGGATGCAATCAAAGACACAGCTGCCAGCAAAGACACACCGAGTCCGCTCAAGGAGTGGATACAGAACCGGATTGTTGTAACGTGGCTGTGGGGCTCATTGATCGTGTACCGCATCTATCTGCTCATGCTGTTCTGGTTCATCCTGATGCCATTCACCATTGCGGTGGCGATAGACGGGTATTCAACCAGGATGATCCGCACCTTCCGGTTTTCTTCGCAGTCGCCCATTCGTCACAGGATAGGTGTGCTCATCTCCACGGTTGTGATGTTTGGCGTGGCAATCTGGCTGGTGCTGCCTATACCTTTACCCTCAGTCGTTGCTCCTCTGGCGATTGCATCCATCGGCTGGGCAACATGGATGTGGGTCAGCAATTTGCAGAAGCGAATTTGACTGGAAGATGCTCGCCTTTACCCATATTGCAGCGGGTTGTGCATCGTCGTTACTTGTCTCAGGCGCTCTCAATGCGCAACCATCGCAAACGATACTTGTTCTTGGCGGTGGAATCCTCGGCAGCATGATGCCGGACATAGACCACCCGCAAAGTGCATTTGGCAAACGTGTTCTGCCGCTCTCTATACCGATTGCAACCGTGTTCGGCCATCGTGGCATTACGCATAGCCTGCTCGCTGTTGCGGGCATGTCATGGCTGATTTGGTGGTCGCTGCATCATTTGCACTGGCAACAGGGATATGCCGTGCCGGTGGCAGTAGGGGTCGCGACGGGCTACCTGTCACACCTTGTTGGCGACTGGCTCACCAACTCGGGCGTACCGCTGCTGTGGCCAAGCAACAGGCGGTTCGTATCGCCGCTCAGGTTATGCACGGGTGATCTGCGCGAGTATCTGTTGGCGTTCGGGATGTATGGCTGGTCATTGATAGAATGCTTGAGGATGCTGAAGTGAATAATCCAGGCGATGCGCTGTGGACACTTCTTGCAGAACAGATGTTCCGATATATTGATACATATTGACAAATATAGATGTTATGGAACATCATGGCGGGCATGAATAAGTATCCCGAAAATCTGCTTGATCTTGCTCGAAACAAAGGGCTTATACGTCCGTGTGATCTGGCCCCGCTGGGTATTCCGCGTGTTTCGCTGACACGCGCTGTCCGTCGCGGGCAGTTGGAGCGTGTCGGGCGCGGTCTTTACGGGTTGCCTGGGCGAGTAGTGTCAGCCCAGGGATCGCTGTCGGAAGTGGCGCGCAAGGTTCCTAAAGGGGTTGTCTGCTTGCTCTCGGCCCTCCGTTTTCACAACCTGACTACCCAAGCGCCTTTTGAAGTGTGGCTGGCGGTTGAAAACAGGGCCGTCAAACCGAAACTTGATTACCCACCGCTACGCATCGTGCGTTTTTCAGGTGCGGCATTTACCGAGGGTGTCGAGGAACACGTTGTGGATGGCGTGGCCGTCCGTGTCACCGGTGTAGCAAAGACAGTTGCCGACTGTTTCAAGTACCGCAACAAGATCGGTGTGGATGTCGCGCTGGAGGCATTGCGCGAAGCCTGGCACGGCAAGCGTATGACGAGTGATGATCTTTGGCATTATGCCAAGGTCTGCCGCGTCGCCAACGTGATGCGCCCGTATCTGGAGAGTCTGGTATGAGCGTTCAGAATATTGGCGCATCCATCCGCAACCGGCTGCTCGATAAAGCGCGTGCAGAAAAGCTGGACTTCAACCTGCTGCTGACGCGCTATGCACTGGAGCGCATGCTGTATCGTTTGAGCATCTCGCCACAGCACGATCAATTTCTGCTCAAGGGGGCGCTGCTGTTCGACCTGTGGTTCGATGTGCCGCATCGTCCAACCCATGATGCTGATTTGCTCGGTTTTGGTTCGTCAGAAATTCCTCATCTGGAAGAGGTTTTTCGCAATATAAGCCGTATTGAGGTCGAGGATGGCATCGTGTTCCAGCCTGCTTCCGTGAAGGGTGCAGAGATTCGCAAGGAGGCCAACTACGCTGGCGTTCGGATCACGCTGATGGGCTTGCTGGACAGTGCCCGCTGTCCAATACAGGTTGATGTCGGGTTCGGCGATGCCGTTGTGCCCGGCCCTGAGGATGTGAGTTATCCGATCATTTTGACCGGTTTACCGGAGCCACAACTGAGGGCTTATCCTCGCTACACGGTTGTTGCGGAAAAGCTGGAGGCGCTGACATCGCTCGGCATGTTGAACAGTCGAATGAAAGATTTTTTCGACCTCTGGGTGCTGGCGAAACATTCTGACTTCGATGGTGCGTTACTGTCACGGGCAATCGCGGCTACCTTCGAACGTCGGCGCACAGTTTTTCCCGAAGGAGTACCCATCGGACTGAGCGACGAATTCATCAACGATGATCAGAAGAATAAGCAGTGGCTGGCATTTCTGCGCAAGAACGCACTGAACCCGATGCCGCTGGCGACGGTAATCAGTGATCTCCGAGAATTTTTGCTGCCGGTATTGGTAGCCGCAGCAAAGAGCAGCAGGCACGACATGGCTTGGCAGGCAGGTTTAGGTTGGCGAAAGAATCGGTAAGTCCGTATCTCTTGGCTGATAAAGAATCAGCCAATTTTGTTATAGCAACCCACAAATAAAGCCGCTATTTTCTTGCACTCATTGAAGCAAACGACGCAGGAGTCCGCCGTTTTCTTGCAAATTTCCATTTCTTTCTCAAACTTGCGGCACTCTTTTTCGCAGTCCTGGCAAATATCCATCACCACCTTTGCCATTTTTGGAACATGCGGCGAGTTGTAATTGGCAAGCTGCTCAATCGCGGCGCACGCGGCAATCATGTCAGTGACACGTATGGCGCTGTCCTACCGAGTTGTTGTCTGGCGTTGTCAGTATGAAATTCTGCTGGCTTGAAAATAGCCCAAGCAGAAACCCGGCTGGCATAAATGTTTTGGGAAAATATGAACTTTTCATGATGATTTCCTTTCGTGTGATGTAGTTGAAATTAAGCTCATGACGTTGCCTTGCGAAACAACCTGCCTTTTCAATATGTAGCTCAACAACCATGCTGTGAGAATGCCCGTTCCTGCCATTGCCCATACCACCGCCGCGCCGCTCGGCAAATCAAACCATGCGGACAGCATCAACCCGATGGCATAGCCGGTGATGCCGACCGCGAAAGCATAGTGCGTGCGCCGATGACTGATGCGATACGTGGCGAGTGCGGGAATAATCAAGCTGGCGAATACCAGATATACGCCGACCAATTGCACCGAGGCGGTGACGGCCAATGCGAACAGTGCGTAGAAGCCCAGATTATGGGTTTTCAGCCTGCTCCACTGCCACAGCGCGAGCAATACAGCCGTCAACAACGCGGTAGCGATCAACTGATTGGTGCTCACCCAAAGAATCTGCCCGACCAGCAAATCCTTGAGGTGCTCTCCTGAATGCACATCGCGGCTCATCAGCAGAATGCCGCAGCTGGCGGCGAGCACGAATGTCAGGCCGATGCAGGCTTCCTTGACTTCGGCCAGGTAATGTTCGATCAGCGCGAGTAATGCTGCGCCGCACAGCGCACTGGTCGCAGCAATGAGTTGCACCAACAATGGCTGTTCGGTTAAATCCAGTAGCGCAGCAATGACGATGCCCAGCCCGGCAATTTGTGCGACTGCTAGATCGGCAAAAATTACACCGCGCTCCAATACCTTCATGCCGAGTGGAATGTGCGTGACAAGTACCAGCAAGCCAGCGATGAGCGCGGGCAGCAGGATGTTAAGTTCGATAGTGTTCATTTCAACCCCGCCAGCAACTGTGAAATGGTGTCATCGAACATCGTGAACAAGTCAGTTGCCTGCGGTGTGCCGCCCACGGTATAGGGCACTATCACGGCGGGAATATGCGCACGCTCCGCTATCCATTCCGATGGTCGCCCATCCTGATAGGCTGCGCGCATCACCATGCGTGCCGGGTGTTGTTGCAATTCGTTCAGCACTTTTCCGAGATATGCCGCGCTGGGTTCCATGCCGGGCTTGGGTTCCAGCTCGGCAACTTCTTTTAGTCCCAGCCAGTTATTCAGGTAGGGAAAGCCTTTATGCTGCACGATGACGGGCATACCTTTGAGCGGTGCAGCCTGCTTCTCCCACTTCGCAATGGCGGTGCGCCACTGCTGATTGAACGTTGCATATTGCTGTTGGTAAAGTTGTGTGTTGGCGGGGTCAAGCTGGATCAGGCGCTTGCTGAGGGCTTCCGCAATCGGCAAAAAGTTGCGCGCATCGGTCTGGATGTGCGGATTTCCCGCCGCATGCACATCGCCATCGGCGCGATCCAGCCGCGTCGGAACTTCCTGCATGGTTACATAATGCGCCGCTTCAAAATGGCCGCTGCTGCCCGGTTGAATGGCGCTATTGCCAGACTCGCGCAACACCACCGGCATCCAGCCGATTTCCAGTTCCGCACCGGTACACACCAGCAATTGCGCGCTACGCGCCTTGGCGATCAGGCTGGGGCGCGCCTGCACCTGATGCGGGTCTTGCAACGCGTCGGTGGCGGTGTAAACGCTGGCCTGATTGCCCGCGAGTTGCTGCGTGAGCGCCGCCCATTCCGGTTCGCAGGCGAACACGTTGAGTGCGGCGTGGGCGTTATCGCTGATGAGCAGCAACAGAAAGGCGTAGAGAATTTTTTTCATGATTTTTCCTTTAGATTCGTATATCAATATTGGTGTGCGCCGTGCGCTCCGAGACTCATGATGTATTGCAGGAATAGCTGGTTATCCGGCAACCCTTGCCGCGAGTTGTCGTGCGCCAGTTGCAGGCGCAGACGGGTAAATTCGCTGGGGTTGTAATCCGCCATCCAGGTGAGGCGCGACGGATTGAAGGCATAATTGCTGATAACGTTGCCCGCATTCAGTGCGCCTACCGAAGCGATACCCGGATCGAGCCGGTCATAGCGCAAGCCGGTGCGCCAGGTCGGCATGAACTGGTACACGCTTTGCAGATACCAGCCGCTTTGCGTTGCGGAGAAGCTGTCGGTGACATTTGCGCCTGCGGTGTCGTAAGTCAGCAAGCCGCTTTCCGTGCGGCGGAAATATTCACCCTGCACCTTGAGGTAGCGCTCGCGGATGTTGCCATTAGGCGAGTATTTCCACACGAAATCCAGTCCGGTAGTGCGGCTGTCGCCGCTGAAACTGTTGCTCACGCCGCCTGCCGTATTAAGCAAATCCGGCACACCAGCACTGACCGCATTTTCGCGTTTGGTCTCATGCAGCGAAATCCCGGCGCGCCAACTATTCTCGATGCCGACATCGTCGCCGATGTGCGCGAACAGAACCCCCGCGCCTGCGCCATTTTTGTTCTGCCGATCCGTTCCCGGAAAGCCGCGCCCACGGCCTATCTCGCCGCCGACCTCGACAAACATATCGGTTGGCGCCAGCCACTTCATTTGCAAGCCGTCTTCGCCGTTCTGGTTATCCCACAGTACGCGATACACCAGCGGCTGGTCAACAAAGTCCCATGCGTGAGCGTGTTGCTCATTGAGGTAGCCGAGGCCGGAGAAGAAGCGCCCCATTTTCAGGTTGATGCCATTGCCCAGAGCGCTGGTTTGCACGAAGCCATTCTCCACGGTGATGCCGCCAGCGGGGTCGAGCGAGAATGTGCCCACGCCGCGAAACTGCGGATCAATGTTGGCGGATACGCCCAGCTCCGATTCCTTCAGGCTGAAGCCCTGCGAAAAACCCGTGTTGTTGGGCGACATGGCAAAGCCGGTAGCCGGAGCCTCGGCCTGCTGAAGTTGCCCGTAAGTGCCGGACAGAATCAATGACACGGCGGGGTTGAAACTATTCTCGCTGCTGGCCGCCGGACGGCTGGCCTGTTGTGCGGCAGCCTCGGCCTGCGCCGCAGTATTCTCGGCATTCCTGCTGCTGGTTTCGGCTTGTTGCAGGCGTTGCTCCAGTTGCGTGATACGTTGCTCATAGTTTTGCTTCAGTTGCTGGATTTGCTCGCGGATGGCGCGCAGGTCATCATCGTTTGCCGCATAGGCGGACAGCGGCGTGAACAGGGCCACACAGAGTGCGGTGTACTTGAACATGGTGGTTCTCCCAATGGGGTAAGCAGGGATATTGCCCATCGGGCAATAACTCGCAAAATAAATGGCATACATCCCGCAGTGCGTGTGTTGTTGGGGCTTTAGCCCCTTACAACCACGGCCTACCCCTTGCGGGTGATCGGCGGGACAGGCGTTATGCGATTCTTTTGGACTGAGGCGGGCCGCGCGCGACGGCGGGAAGTGTGTGGACAGAGCGGGAGGAAACAGTGCGGTGTTGCACCGTTGCATCGGATAGAACCAGTGGTGTGAAATTATATGTGCCAACGTTGAGTGCGCTGCCAAGGTGCGCGTAGTCGGCGCATTGTTCGCAGGCATCTGAGTGCGGCGCTTGTTTGTCTTCCTGCGGTTGCGTTAAATCCGCAAGCGCATGGTGCAGTGCGTGCGCCGCCCCGGCTTGCTGCGCGAACAGCAGGGCGAAGGCGAGCAGCAGAAAAAAATAACGGGGAATGCGCATGTTTTTTTATTTTTCCTTGTACGGCTCGACGACTTCCGCCTTCATCCGGTAGCTGGCGCTGCCCATGTCGGTGGTGGAAGGACGAGCCTCCAGCACGCCACTGATCCAGACGGCGTCCATGCTCTGCATCCCATTCTTCAACGGCTTGGACGGGAATACATGGATGATCTGGTTGGCGGGTGGCGGGGGGACATGGATACACCCGCCGAAATAGGGAACCAGCAGGAATTCGGTTATCTGGTGGCGAACCACCTCAAGCGGCACGATGAAACCGGGAATGCGGATGCGTGTGCCGTTCAGCGAAGGCTCGACGGGTGCATTGTTCCAGGCTTCGCGCAGGTGTAGCAATGCCTCCTGCGCACGGGGGTCGGAGTCTTTCATCTTGCCGAGATCGAGCTTCTTGAAATCTTTCATGGGATCCCAACCCTTGGGTATGAGGTCATCCCAGTTGTTGATTACCTTGTAGGATGATTTCGCGGCGGAGGATTGCTGCGGCAGGCGGTCGCCGACCTGATAGCCAGCTTGATTGGCGTCGAGTGCCGAAGCGCTTCCGGCAAGGCCGGACAGCAGGCACATCAAGATGGCGGACAGAAAAATTCGGCGGGTTTGCATGAATGACCTCTCCTTCAAATACGCGGCGTCAGGCCGTCCGCCAGCGATAGTTTATAAGCGCCGTAGCCGGGCGCCAGACTCGCCAGCAGGCTGACGCCCATCACGATGCCGAGCAACCCGAGTTCGTCGTAGGAAATAAACCGGGTGGCTATCATCAGGCCATAGTGTGACTGGATTATCGGGGCAAAAGTTGCAGTCAATGCGGTAAGCAATACCATGCCGAGCAGTGTGCCGGACAAGGTGATGAATAGACCTTCCGCGCTCAGCAACAGGAAAATATCCATGGGGCGAGCGCCAACGGAACGCAGGATCGCCAATTCGCGCCGCCGTTCGTTGAGGCTAGCCAAGATCACCGCCACCAGGCCGCACAGCCCGACCACCACGACCATGCCGGATACCGCGAGCAAGGCGCGCTCCGCGACGCCGACGACCTGCCACAACTGGTCGAGTGCGACACCCGGCAGCACCGCGAGCAATGGTTCGGCGTGATACTCATTAACGTAGCGCTGCATCTTGAATACTCCGGCGCGGCTTTTCAGCCCGACCAGAATGGCGGTGACTTCCTTGGGCGTGAGGTCGAACTTGGCGGCATATTCTGCTGGAATGGAAAACCCCGGAATTTTTGCACCGCTCTGCCAGTCGAGGTGGATGGCTTCGATGGCTTCCAGGCTGACATGCACGGTGCGGTCAACCGGCGTGCCGGTGCGCGCGAGGATGCCGACCACGGTGAACGGTTTGTCGGCATGCTCAGTCAGGCCTATGCCTCCCATGCCATGGGAGAGCGTGATCCTGTCTCCGAGATGGTAACCGAGATGCTCGGCAACTTCAGCGCCGACGACCGCATCGAACAGCCCGGCGAATGGTTTGCCACTCGTAAAAACCAGCGGCTGCGCTTCGCCGTAGTGAAAATGCTCGAAATAATCCGTCGTGGTACCCACTACCGGAAAGCCGTGATGAGAGTCGCCCATCGAGACGGGTATAGTCCACGCCACAGCCGGGTTTGCGGCAATGTCCTTGTAGGTTTGCCAGTGGATGTTGTTGGTGGCATTGCCGATATGAAAAACCGCATACAGCATCAATTGCACCGGACTTGTCCTCGCGCCCACCACGAGGTCTGTTCCCGATACAGACTGTTCGAAGCTATCCTGAGCATCCTGGCGCACACGCTCGATGCCGACAAGCAACGCGACACTCAGGGCAATAGATATCAACGTGAGTCCAAGCGTCAGCTTGCGGTTCCATGCGCTACGCACGGCAAGAGAGATCAGATATCTCATGTGGCCTCCTGAGCTTGCGCCCGGTTGAGCGACGGCAGCGCAATTTCGCGGGTGAAACCGGATGCGAGCCTGCGGTCATGGCTGACGAACAGCAAGGTCGCATCGGCGGCGATGCATTCGCGCGACAAGAGATCGAGAAAGGCTGTCTGCCGTTCGGCATCGAGTGAGGAAGTCGGTTCGTCGGCGATGATAATTTCCGGGCGTCCGATCAATGCTCGTGCCGCCGCGACGCGTTGCTGCTGGCCGACGCTCAATTGCGTAACGGGACGGTGACGAAGTTCGGGGGCGATATTGAGTTTGTCGAGCAACCGTGTCGCTTCATCGAGCAGCGAATTGCCGGAAGAAATCGCCCGGCTGCGGCGTCGCAAAGAAAAGCGGCAGGACAGCAGCACGTTGTCCGTCACGGAAAGGTAGGGTACCAGGTTGAACTGCTGGAACACAAAACCAATGTGATCCGCGCGCAATCTGTCGCGGGCAGATGGCGTCATGTTTGTCAGCTCGTGACCGAGCAGGGAGATTGTTCCGCGTTCGGGCGTCAGCACGCCGCCCAACAGCCCGAGCAGCGTGCTCTTGCCGCTGCCGCTGGGGCCGTAAATAAATATGCGGTCGCCCGTATCGGCATGCAGCTCTCCGATGTCGAGGCAGGCACTGTCCGCCTTCGGATAACGGAAAGCCAGATTTTCGATTTTGATGACGGGAGTTGCCATGGGCGACCTACCAGTTCACTCGCCTCTGCTCCGGCGTGAGCTGGGCCGAGGATTGTTTTTTCAGCGTCGCCACTTCGACCTTGAGTTTATGCAGGTTGGGGTAGGCATCGAATAATTTCACTTCGAGGTCATGCAGCTTGCCGATCTGTTTGCAGGCGAAAACGAATTCGCCGTCGATGTCGGCATGGCCGCGTTCTTCCTCATGCTGTTTGGGTTCTTCCTTCTTGTCCGATTTTTTTTCCGGTGGGGTCTTCGGTTCGAGCACCAGAGATTCGAGTTTCACCGACTGGAGGGCGCACTGCGCCTCTGTGGTCGGGATGAAAAATTGCTCCGGCTTGTTCAGGTCATCCGCCATTTTTTTCACTGCGGCCTTCTGCTTGGCGTTGCGCGGAACATGCTCGAAACCGATCAGGTTGTCGAGCGGGCCGGAAAAGTTCAGCGTCATGGTTTTTTCATCCACCGCGACTTGCAGGGTCGCTATCCCGTGAACATGGGCGCCGAGTTCGTGAGCGATAGAAATAGACGGATTGCCGATGAGCGCGGCAAGCGCCGCGCACCAGAAATATTTGCGGAACATGGTTTACTCCTTGAAGAATGCCTGGCGAAACCCCGCCCGGTTCAGGCGAGAATCAATACGAGTGCTTATGCGGAGTAAGGCGGAGCGCGCGCGGTAGCAGCAAGGATGTGGATGGAGCGGAATACGGAAGTGTGGTGTTGTACCGTTTCGCCGGATACGGCCAACGGAGTGAAACCGATTATGTCGGCGTTGAGGGCGCTGCCCAACTGCGCATAGTCGGCGCACTTTTCGCAGGTGTCGGAATGCGGCGCCTGTTTGTCTTCTTGTTGTTGCGTCAAATCTTCCAGCGCGTGGTGCAACGCATGCGCCGCTCCGGCCTGTTGCGCGAACAGCAGAGCGAAGATCAGCAGAATCCTGATGGGCAGGCTATTAAACATTGACGCTTTCAACTTTCAATAATTCCTTTGGTTACCAACTAATCCCAGTGGCTGCATGAGGAAACGAACATCGCGAGTTTACCTGCTTTCACGGACAATTTTAGTGCAAAAATTCGGTGCCGATGCGTACCAACGCTGCACCGCCTATCATAAAGCCGCCCTGCCACGCGAGCTTTTCGCGTTCCTGGCGCAGCCAGGGCAGGATGCCGGTCAAGGCGATGTAGATGAAATTGGCTGCCGCTATGGCGAGAACGAAGGGCATCCACTCTCGCGCACCGGATAGCGCCAGATAACCGGCGACGGCGCCGAATACGCAGGCCAGCCGCGTCACGGCATTCCAGGCCAGCGCCTTCTCCCTGCTCCATTGTGCGGTGAGCAGCAGCGCGAAGTCGCCCGCCTCGCGCGGCACTTCGTGCAACAGGACGGCGAAGGTCATGCCCCAGGCCAGCATCGGGTCGGCCAGGAAGGCCGCTCCCAGCATCAGGCCATCGGTGAATACGTGCAGCGCGCCGCCAGTCAGAATCATCGGAATCGGACGGGCGAGATCATGTGGGCAGATGTCCTCGGCGTTGTGCCGGCATCCGGCGTGCAGCTTGTGTTCGAGCGCAAATAGTGCAATCAGCGCCACCAGCAGAACCGTGAACAAGTCATTTGCCGCCATGCCGCCTTCGAGCGCCTCCGGCAGCAGATCGAGCAGCGCGATTGCGAGCATCATGCCTGCGGCAAAACTGACCATGCGCGTCAGCCACACCCGGTTCATGCGGGTAGTGAAAAAGAACGCGATAGCCATGCTCGCAAACCCGGCGAGCACACTGGCGGCGATGGTTTGGGCAAGCGTATTCATTAGCGGGAACGGACGCAGCGCGGGCATTCGCCGCAGATGTCCAGCGCCATGCCGCCGAAGCGAAATCCACGCGGTAGTTTGGGCAGTGGCGGCGGAGGCGTGTCCAGGCAAAACATGCCCCCACAGCCGGTACAGCGGAAATGGACGTGCTGTGCATGTTCGACATCAGGGGCGGCGACAGAAAAATGGAAAATACCTCGCCCGTCGGCTGCCTTGTGTACCAGCCCAACTTCGGCAAGCCAGTCAAGGACGCGATAGATGGTGACACGATCAACACCGGGGTGCTTGTCGTTACTCAACAACTCTTCGACATCGCCATGGCTGAGAGGCTCTTGAGCCGATTGAAGCAAACCGAGAACCCGAACACGGGAAGCCGTTACGCGCCCCCCAGCTGAACGGATAGCAGAATCAATGGCCAATAAACGAGAATCGGAGGAAAGTTTCATTTTCGGATTTGAACACAACAAAGTATCTAATGCAACAAGTTGCATTTATCCGTTATTTGTTTTTTCCTCAACTGCCTGATCTTTGCTGTGCATTTCTGTCCAGCACCTTCAGCATCATTCCCGGCTTGAGCATCTCCCGTGACAATGATAGTCCCTCGGCAATTTCTGCTGCGGTCATCAATGAGGACAGTTTTTCCAGGTATGCAGAGGCTTGGTGATGTACAGAAGGAGCATTTGCTGCCGCCACATTGAAAAGTGCGAAGGCCATCACACGGCTTTGAAGCACGCCCCGTCCGTTTTCATACATCTCTCCGAGGTTGAATTGTGCACCGGCGTCGGCTTGTTCGGCGGCAAGCCGAAACCATTTCACTGCTTCCTTGTCATCTTGTGGTACGCCCAAGCCGCTTCTGTATATGACCCCGAGGTAAAATTGCGCTTTGGCATGATCTCGATCAGCGGCGAGCCGACACCACTTCAAAGCTTCCCCGTAGTTCCGTGGTACGCCCCGACCGTTGTAATACATCATCCCGAGATTGAATTGCGCGACGGCATGGCCTTGGTCAGCGGCGAGCCGATACCATTTCACCGCTTGCTCGAAGTCCTGCGGCACCCCCCGTCCGATGTCATACATAACCCCGAGGTCGGATTGCGCATCAGCATTGTCTTGGTCGGTGGCAAGTTGGAACCACTTCACGCTTTCCTTATCGTCTTGCGCTACACCCCTGCCGTTTTTGTACATCACACCGAGATTGAACTGAGCATCGGCATCGCCTAGAATGCCAACTGGATTCCGATACTTTTGTTCATAGTTGATCGATTTTTTAAAAGGAGTTATCCATGAAAAAATCATCCATGTATTTATTGCTGACTTCGTTATTTGCAATATGTTTCCTGCCCATTTCTGCCTTTGCTCATACGGGTGTTGGTCAAACATCAGGATTCATTGCTGGCTTCAGCCATCCCCTTGGCGGAGTTGACCATTTGCTCGCCATGATAGCGGTTGGCTTATGGGCAGCTCAGATGGGCGGGCGAGCAGTATTGATCGTGCCTGGCGCTTTTGTCAGTATGATGATAGTCGGGGGCGTGCTTGGTATGTCTGGTATTCATGTTCCATACATTGAAGAAGGCATCCTGGTTTCAGTGTTTGTCTTGGGTATACTGATTGCAGGTGCATTCAGGCTGCCCTTGGTCATTAGCGGAATCCTTGTTGGTGTTTTTGCGGTATTCCATGGCCACGCGCACGGAGCAGAAATACCAATAGCCATCGGTGCAGTTTCATATAGTGCCAGTTTTGCATTGGCAACCGCCTTATTACATGCTGTAGGCATACTGGCTGGCATAGGCTTGCGAAAACTCAACATCGAAAAGATCACACGTTTTGCTGGCTGTGCCATAGCACTTGGTGGAATCTATTTGGCTGTAACATAAGGGGCTGGCAGCTGCGGTGCGAGCGACTGTAGGGTGCGAAGGGGACAGTCAAACCCCCATTTATCAAGTCACGAATGGCAGCTATATTGCGCGAAGCAGCGCTTCGATAACATTCAACCATTCTCAAATATAACCATACCGTGAAAGTTGGGGGCTGAGAAGCCCACAATTCCAATAATTCACTGGCTTGCCACCTGCAAGCGGTTTTAGATCATCGTTCACAGTCTGACAGTCAAATAATTTGACGATGCGCCTTGTTTCTAACATCGAAAAGGCACGATAACTTGAGTGTTGTTACCGTGTGAACAATGTTTGGAATACGCTATCCCAAGCGATTGCTGTTCACACTACGCCGTAAATTGCAACACAGATTCTGCGCATAATTGCGTAGAACCGACCTGATTTTATTGTGCTTCCCGCGCAACAATTGTTGCATGGAAGATATTCGATCCCTCAAGGCATTATTCTGGTTTTCGGTCAAGATGGATGTGCTGCATGCGCATCTCTGCCGCCAGTACAAAACATACATCCTGCTGCTGCTTGCCTATCTCGCCTTCTCCCTGCGCTATGAGTTTGCCGTCAACGTAAGCCGAAGTCTGCCGGGCACGCTGTACCTCATAGAGAAGGGATGCCTCCCCAAGCGAGGGGAGTATGTCGCCTTCAGCTACCAGAGCGATTTCCTGTACCCGCAAGGCACACGCTTCTTGAAGCGCGTCATGGGCACGGCGGGTGATTCTGTCGAGTCGCGCGACCACAAATACTATGTCAACGGTGCGTTCGTGGGCGAGGCAAAACCTGCGACCAGCACAGGGCGACCGATTCGGGAGCTTGGGTTCAATGGCGTAATCCCCGATGGCCACTACTATGCAATGGCCGATCACCCGCTGAGCCTTGATTCTCGGTATGAAGCCGTTGGCCTGGTGTCAGCCAGCCAGGTCATAGGCAAGGCGTTCAAGCTGTTCTGATTCATGGAGACCTTAACAGATCGACTGCTGCGCAAATTCCGCTTTCTACCGAGCGCGCATGATGCCGTGCAAATCAAACAGATTGCATCTGCCAGGCGGATTGAAGACCTGCAAAGGATACCGCGCTACCCGCCATTCATGGAGGGATTGCCTGTGTATGCCCCCGCAGAACTTCTCGCCACGCAACACGAGCTCACGGGCGGGATTCACAATTTGATTGCCAACGCGGAGCTGCTGGCAACTTACTACAACCCGGCGATGTTGCGCCTTGCCGCCTTCGTTCATCTCTTGCCGGCCTCGCAAGCCCATCATCATCGCGGTGCGGGCGGCATGTTGCGCCACTCTCTCGAAGTCGGGTTATGGGCACTACAACAAACCGAGGGCAAGCTGATACGCGGTGTGACCACACCACAACAACGGCGGGTGATAGAACCGCGCTGGCGACTGGCAGTGTTCCTGGCTGGAATTTGCCACGACCTCGGCAAGGTGGTGACCGACCTGACTGTCACCGACCGCGCGAACGAGCAAAGGTGGCGGCCTTATCACCAAGGGGTTTACGACTGGGCGCTGTCGCACGACATTGAGAATTATTTTTTGCACTGGCAAGAGGGGAGAGGAAAGCACCACACCAATGTATCCAGCACCCTGATTGATGCGGTGATCGCCAAAGAGTCGTTCGACTGGATCAGCGATGGCAGCACGGACGTGGTGATCTGGCTGACGGAATCGCTCAACAGCAACCCCGGCCAAACCAACCAGATTCATGACTACGTGGTCAAGGCCGACCAGTTGAGCGTCGAGCGTGACCTGAAAACCATGGGCGTGGCGATGGCAGGCTACGAGATCGGTGTGCCGGTCGAGCGCTATCTGACCGACATCATGCGCCGTCTGGTGCGAGAGGGCGTGTGGCGCATCAACGAACCTTCGGCCCGAGTATGGAATATCGACGGCATGACCTATCTTGTCTGGCCGATGGCGGGCGAAGAGATTGCCCGGCGCACCCACGACGAAGACATCCCCGGCTTGCCCAAAACCCCGGATGGCATCCTCGACATGATGGTTGAAAGAGGGATTGCCTGTATGCGCGAAGGCGATGGCGACCCTTATTTCTACATCGCGCCCGACGTGCTCACTGAAAAAATACCCACCCTGAAACTGAAGTCCATCCGGCTGCGCGATCAGGCGCTCATCAGCACGATGCCAATTGCACCTGTTGCTGGCCGCGTGATTGGCAGCAACGAAGCTGCTGGTAGCACCGAAACCTATGTTGACGCAGAAAACCCAGCACCTCCCCAGCACCTCTACAGCACGTCTGGGCAAGCGACCGGTACCAGCACAGAAAATCCAGCACCTCTACAGCACGTCTACAGCACACCTGAGCCAGCAACGCCTGTCACCGCCGTGCAACTCAGCGGCAGCATGGGTGAAATGCTCAAGGTGCTGATTGAGGATTTCCGAACCGGCAAGAAAGCATTGAACGACCTTGCCGTGCGTCCCGAAGACGGCTGCCTGCGCCTCAAATGGCCACAGGCCTTTGCCGGTTACGGATTCACGCCCAAGCAGATACTGGACGGCCTTACCGAGCGCGGCTGGATGGAGGCGGACAGTGAGGTTGCCAAAGTGGGTGAAGCCGAGTTCGCCAGCGGTATAGCCAAGGCCATCAGACTTAGCCGGTCAATCAGCGATCTTTTTCCGCAGCGCGCGACAGAGCACCAATGCGCCCGCACCAATACGGATTCCTCAGTCGAACCACACCAGGAAACAAAGACAGTTCGCCAACCTGCCACGAGCGATGTGCCTGAGCGGCAGAGCATCGTCAAACCACCCATTAAGCCCAGAAAGCGTGCTGCGCCAAAGCCCGGCGTGACTCGCGTGGCAGCGGTCAAAGACCAATCGCCTCCGCCTGTTGATCCGCCAAGCCAGATTGCGAAGCTGAACGAATTGTTGCAATCGGCCAAGAGGGACGGAAAAGAGTTCACCAGGCGCGGCATCAATTTTCTGATGAAGCGAGAAGCGGGAACCACAAAAGCAGAACTTTTTATGCTGGGCATCGCACTTCCCGACATCCCGGAATTGAAAACATGAACAAAAAACAGATCAACATTTTCATTGGACATGATCTGCACGGGCAATGGTTCGCGCTATCTCCCGACATCCCCTGGCTGGCCGCAGAAGGCGAATCGTTCGCGGCTGCCCGTAATGCCGTTGCCGATATTGCGCCGGGACTGGCAGGCATGCACGGCATTGAGGAGCCGATTGAGCTGATATGGCGTTCGATAGGTCCAGGCTCGCAAAACGAAATCTAAGATGCGCAACCATCCCTGTCTTGCAGCGTTTTGTGCTGTGGTGATCGCCACCCAGGTAGTGTTGGCTCACGCAGAAGACCTCGGTGTCATCGGCAAGACGTATGACATTGCCGAGCGCGACCTCATCGAGGTCATCAAGGACAAGTTACGCCACATGGAGAAAACTGGCGAGCTGGCGAAACGACAGACTGAATACAAAAACCGCGTGATGTCGGGCATCAAACACCCTGAGCCAATACCGGGCATACAAGCCACAGAAACAGCCAATACACACTATTACGACCCTTCTATTGTCACGGACAAGGATATTGCCGACGCAACCGGAAAGATCCTTTACCCGCGTGGCACGCGCGTCAATCCGCTCGATTACATCGGCTGGAACAAATACCTGTTGTTCGTGGATGCGCGCGATGCCAGGCAGTTGGCATTCAGCAAAAGAATTACCGCCGCATCCGACAGGCCGGTCAGGCTGGTGCTGGTAGCAGGAGCCCCGCTGGAGCTGATGCGCAAATGGACGATGCCCGTTTATTTCGATCAGGGCGGCAGGCTGACCAGACGTTTCGCCATCACCCAGGTGCCCGCCATCGTCAGACAGGAAGGGAAGAGGCTGCGTATCGATGAACTACTTTACTAAAATTCTGCTCTGCACATTCGGGCTGCTGTCATGTGGGCAGAATGCGCTTGCCTCTCTCGAATGCCAGGGGCGCTTCCCCAATCCGATTACCGACATCTGCTGGAGTTGTGTTTTTCCGATCAATTTCGGTGCGGGCGCGCTGACGCTGCCCCTTTCGCTCGGGCAAGAGGACACACCGAATCCGGGTGGTTCGCCGATCTGTATGTGCGGCATCAATCCCGGTATCAAGATCAGCTTCTGGGAGCCGGTGCGCCACGTTGACGTGGTGAGAAAACCGTTCTGCATGACCTCGCTGGGCGGTATTGATATGAACCCCGGCTTTAACGCGCCGCACGGCACACAAGAAAAGAAAGACAACTCCGACACCAGCTCGCTCTATCAGGTGCATTGGTACATTGATCCGATATTGATATTGCTCCAGGCCGTTATAGACAGTCCGTGTCTCGAACAGCAGGTGTTCGATGTGGCCTATCTCACGGAACTTGATCCGCTCTGGAATGATGACGAAATGACCAGCATCCTCAACCCGGATTCATTCCTGTTCGGCAACCTTGTTGCCAGACTCGCCTGTGGTGCGGATTGCGTTGCGTCCTCCCTCGGATTTGGCAGCAACACGTTGTTCTGGTGCGCCGGTTGCCAGGGTTCGATGTACCCGTTGAACGGTCATGTCGCCTCGCATATCGGGGGCGTGCAGGCATCAAGCCTGCTGGTGTCGCGCATCATTGCCAAGATGCATCGCGAAGGGCTGATGTGGGCAGCATCGGGGAGTTCCGGCATGTGCGGATATTACCCGCAACTGCTCATGGACAAGACCAACTACAAATACCAGATGCATTTTCCGGTGGCGCAAAACAAGATCAATGGCAAGTGTTGCCAGCCGCTGGGTCGCACAACAGTCCTTTGGGGAGCGGGCAAGGAAATACCGGGCGCTGGCGAAGACTTTGCCTACATGATTTTTCGCAAGCGCAACTGTTGTCAGGGAGCATTCTGATGGCCAATGTCACGTCGCGCATCATATTGGCCTGTGCGCTTGCTTTGCTGGTGCAGCAAGCCAGCGCGGAAACAGAACTGGAAAGATCAAACCGGATTCTCGGTGAAATTAACGAGCGCGTCGTTAATCAATACCGCGCCCCAGCACCCAATATGACCGCATTGTCTCAACCTGCAACCGCCGCAAACCCGGCAGACCTGGCCAGGCAATACCGCCAGCAGCCCATACAAACAAAGCCAGCAACACCAGAGATGATGATCTTTGTGTCGTTCTCGATGCCGCGAGAAAGCCTGCTGCGTATTGTTGAACAGTCGGAAATAACCGGTGCGCGGCTGATTTTCCGTGGTTTCAAAGGCGACAAGATGACCGATATGGCAGCGCACATCAGCGCGCTGCTAGGCAAACATCGTGTCGAAGCGGTCATCCATCCGCCTGCGTTTACTCAGTTCAAGGTGAATCAAGTGCCCGCACTGGTGCTCGCTCAATCCGACGCTGGCGACCAACTGAGCAGCGGTTGCGCTCAGCCGGATCGGTACGTGAAGGTCACAGGCGACGTCAGTCAGGACTACGCGCTGGAATACATCGAGCGCACGTCACCGCAATGGGCGGCGACCGCGCGCTTGTTTGGCGACAAGATCAAAGAGGGGCAGCAATGAGAGCGGGGTGCAGAAAGTTTGCCATGATCTTGTGTCCCATGCTCCTGTGTCTGGGTGGCGCAATCCCGGTGCTGTCACACGCCGCCACACCGGCTGAGCAGGCGTTCATCGACGGTAAGGCAGCAGCGCAAAGTGCTACATCCAGTGCATCGACAAACATCACCAACGGCACGATAGCGACCACGGTCAACAGCTTCAATCCGAGCTACTACAATTACAGCGGCACCGCGCCAGAAGCGGTCTATTTCATGGGGGGAAGCGGAGATACGATCACGCCGGGGGCGGGAAAAGTGGCTGCCTGTCAGACCGGCCCGGTCAATCCAAACGCCTTCCTCCAGCAAAATTGCGACGCCATTAGCTACATGGCGCGGAACCCCTCAATCCGGCCGCAGTTCACCCTCACCCCCGGCGATCCGAATGTCGCGAGATCGAGAAGCATAGAAGCCAATCCTGCAACGCTGGCAGCAAACTCATTGGGGTATGCCAGTCCATCGGCAATTGGTGCATTCACGGGATGCACCAGCCGGACGGTTACCACACCGCCAACCTACACCACAGAAGTCTGCAACGAGTATCTGAATGCAGTCAGTCACATGTGTACTGTCGGACGCGCGATTGTGGTGGATGCCGATGCCAACTATCAATGCAGCCAGACAGCAAGCAGCTACGAAACCCTGAGTTGCCGGCGAGGTTCGACTGTCACGGTGGGGTTTGGCCAATGCACGCCTGGCGCATGGCTTGGGCGGGTTGCTTATGTTGATTGCGGCGGATGCCTTGATCCTTATATGGCGATGAATGTTTTTTGCGGCAGCAACGGGCAATCCTATTCGGTCGAACCCTACCGTTCCTATGATGGCGTAAATCGGTTCGATTACAACACCATCGGCTATCCATGGAATGGAAGCTATGGCCGCTTTCCGGTGGCGGTTGCGCCCGGCCAGTCGGTTACCGACTACTACGTCAGCAATCTGGGCTTCGGTTGCAATCTCTACGTCTATTTCAGCGTGAACTGTGGCGCGACCACCTGTACGCCGACGATGCGCAACGTAAGTTATGGATGCGGCTCTTCCGGTGGCACCGGCACGGGCGCGCCGCTGCAACTGCCGATGTCCAAGACGGTAAGCAACTGGACATCCAGCGAGTGTGTCACCTTGCAGCAGCGGGCACAGTAATGAAGGCGATATTGTTAGTGATCTTTTTTGCCATGGCGCTCTGTAGCCGGGCAATGGCCGCTGATTGCCGGCTGGCGAGTTCCACCTGCGTCGATACCACGGCCAGCAAAACGATTTCCGGTGTCACAGTGTTGCTGGCCGAGGTCGGTGGTTGCTGGGAATATCAGGACAACTACACCTGCATCAAACCTAACGCGGTCGATTACTGTGCTGCCTTCAGGCAAATTCCGGGGTGCTGGCAAACCAACTCAACGTGTGCTGTTACCGACACCACGTTTGGCACCGGCTGCATGCAATGGGATAACACATGGCGGTGTGGCAACCCGGCGTTATCCACGCCGCCAAACACAATAAGGGTGGGCGATAGCTATACCATCGTGACTGACACCCTGAATAACACCCAGTGCCAAACGTACACAGACAACCCGACCTGCGCGATTGCGTCGCATACCTGCGCAGAGCCAGCGGCAACCCGCCTCATTAACGGATTGCCCGTGTATAAAGACTGCTGGAGCTGGCAAGACGACTATTCGTGTCTGGGGTCGCCGCAAACGGACTGCGGTGCATTGCAGGCCAGAGGATGCACGCTCGGCTCGTCGAGATGCCTGACAACAGCACTCAATGGCCAGTGCAGTCTCACCGAAAAAACCTATCGCTGCCAAAGCACGCCGGGGTCGTCTTCCACCGTTGAAGATTGCGGCAGTAATACGTACTGCACCGGCGGCAACTGTTTCAATACCGGTCATGTGCCGGACGCGGATTTCGCGCAAACAGCCGCCATGATGGAAGCCATGCGGCAGGCCGGAAATTACATGGATGCAGCGAGCCTGCGTATATTTGGAGGGCAGGGGGGCAGTTGTAAAAAATCACTGTTTGGTCTGGTCAACTGCTGCGAGGGGAGTGGCGGAGGTGCGGCCTTAAACAATGCCTCAATCATGGGGTATGTCGTGAGCGCCGGTGGGCAGACACTTAAATACGGCAGCAGCTACATGTATGACACGCTGTACGACAACTTCCACATTGTGCGCGGGATGGACTCGGCGCTTGCCTCCACCCCAATCGGATCGCTCGCCGGTGGCTCGTCGCTGCCCTTCAGCCCGTCATTTTCTCTATACGGATTTACCGCAACGTGGGGAGCCGTGCCGGGGGCGCTGGGTTCAATTGGCGGGGTCAGTTTTGCCTTTGACCCCACCACACTCGCGATCCAGGTGGGGCTGATGATTCTTCAAGAGCTCCTGTTGTGCGACCAGCCAGAAAAAATGCTCGCCATGAAAAAAGGGCAGAACCTATGCCGTTTCACCGGAAGCTATTGCTCGATGGAGGTTCCGATTATCGGCATCTGCTTGCAGACGACAGAAACCTATTGCTGCTTCAATTCCCGTCTGGCAAGGATTATCAACACATCGGGCGGGGCGCAAATAGGAAAACCCGTTTCGGACTGCACCGGCTTCACGCCAACCGAGTTTTCCAGTCTGGATTTTTCGCGAATTGACCTGGCCGAATTCACCAACGAGATTATGGCGAACGTGCGAATGCCGAGCACAACAAATATCAGCACCGACAGCACCGCCACCATGCAGCTCAAGCTGAACAACTACTACACGCGAGGTCACCAATGATCGCAACTAGATATTTCGTCACCCTTGCCACACTTGCTCTTGTGGCAACCACGGCGAGCGCAGCGGAAGGTATCAGCGTGAAGGCGTTGCTCATGCAGGCCTTGGATGCGCCAGACGGCAAAGCCAAAGGGATTGTGGCTGGCAAGGAGGCCGATGCAATTCACACTGCAACCGGCGTATCCGATCCGGTTAGAGCAGAGGTATCAACGATCAAGAAATTCAACCAGGAAGGCTGTAGTCGCCTCGCAGTTAGGTTGGTGCAGCCGAACGCGCCAACGAAGGATGGCGATAAAACTGACTTTGCGCTGAATTACGAACTGAATCTATGCCGAAACGGCATGCCGCCGAGCGAGGGGATGGATTTGGGGACGGTGACAAAGATTTTAGGCAACTAAACCTTGTTCAATAACTTCCTGCGGTTGAGATTGTGACCGAGCTGCGACATTACAGGGCTGGTTTCGACACGCGGTTGCCAGACGATTTTGTTATTACACTGCATGAAACTGATCGTTCATTGTTCAGAGGTAAGAGCGAAGAATGGTTAATCAGGAACGTGGCCTCAGTTCCTGTACTAGCCGCCAACATTCGATCATTGCCCAAATTCGCTTGAACGGCGAAAGGTCACCGTAACTTAATACCTTAATCAAATCCCAAAGTATTCCCATTTGATACCCGCGCACCAAGATTACACGCTCTTCCACAGGCCGCATGTCAAGAAATGACCGGAACCGTTGCTCTACATATGTAGCTGATGGGCACACAGAATTATCAGGATTCTGTTCTAAATCGACTTGGCCAAATCTATCGGTAGCCCACACCTTCAGCCGATTTTCAATCCAATCCTGATTATGAACGTGATCAGTCAGCCTAATCCGGAGCATAATTGCCAGTCTTCCAATGTCGTACCCGACCGGCCACGTACCTAACCGCGAAAAATCAATCAAAACCACTTTGCCAGGAGTAGGCACAAGCACATTACCAAGATTCAAATCACCGTGTTGCCCGACAGCGAGCAACTCGCCTTGCTCATTCATCAGATCATCCCAACGACCAATTGCGTTCGCTATGTCTTCAGCCACTTGAACTGCAGATGGAATACCATCTGGCCATAGCCGTAAATTCTCGCAGCATGTGCCAGCTTCAGATAGAAACTTTAGGGATTGACGTGCGCGCCCCATATCAACCGGGGAAAGTGAAAATTGCTTGAGAGGTTCTAGTTTGGCATAAGGTTCAGTTGATGAACGGTTATAACATTTGAGTTCCAACTCCAGAATACCGTCAAGGCTTTGCTTTGCGTGGTCACTCCAAGACGAATGAGTAAGGATGCTTTCTAATGACTCACCCTGAATTGCAGCCTGCTGATAATAGTATCCAATTTCTCCAGGCAGATGCTGCAATTTTTGATTTATTTGTCCCATAACCTCAGCCAACGGCCCAAGCTCTGCAAGTGTTTCACTGGCTCTAGTTATTTCCCCCTCGATTGTTTCTTTATCGCGCGAGCACTTCACAATGAGCCGTCGAGCGCCACCATTGTGCTTTCCGGATATCTCCAGTAAAAATGCCCCTGAATGGCCAGAAGTTAAGGCTGTTACCTTAATCTCGTTCCAGTCATGGGCAACCTCATGGATGAGCAAATCAAAAACCTGATTGCCAAATGCAGCCGCCGCGAGGCGCAAACCTAGCGAGTCGACAAATTCATAATCAGTACGTATTCCATACTTACTGGATCGTGCGGTAAAAATCTCCTGCTTAAGGTAATTGAGCTGTTCATTGATCGTGTCCAGTGAACGTAACTTTTGCTTGTCGATGAGGCCATCGAAGGTCTCACGATAGTGGTGTTCGCCTTTTACCCTGTTGCCAAACTGCGTGTATGCCAAAAAGACAGCACTATCCCGAAGAGTCCTCAGCAGGCTGGCCCTCTCTACTCCTGATGTAGCCGATGACATATGCAGTGATTCAAGCCCCAGATCAAGAAAAACCAGCAAATCCTTATTGTTTTTAGTGTTCGCACTCAACTCTCGGCTAACGTCATCCCAGTCTGTATATGGCCTTTCATTTTGCGGCCAGATGCACTCATTTGGAAAAAGTTTATTGAGTAGAAACCGAAGATTACTAAGATCTTCAACCACGTTGTCAGCAATGAATATCATTTTATTCCTTCAGAATATCGGGCGAGATTCTTAGGCCGTCAGGAAACATAACACACGTGTGATATTCACCATCGACAAATTCTGGCTTGAAGGTGAATCGTCCCTGTCGCGCGATCTCCCCAAGCAACCGAAGCCCGTTTCCTTCGCCCTTATTCACATCACGCTTATTGTTATAGAAGTCGATTTTTAGCCCAGCTTTCCCGTCAACTGTTACAAACGAGAATATGACCCGGCGCCCGTCAGGAGCGCCATACTTTGCCATATTCTCAAGGAGAATTCGCATAAAATCATGCACCCAAGAGCGCGCAACCGGCACCAAGATGCAATCCTCAAAGAATACCTGTTGGTCACCTTCAATCACCAGATCAGGCATAACCTCAGTAGCAAGTTCCATTACAAGCGAGTAGGGGGCTGAATAGAGCCGTGGCAGCACCTCTTCAATTACTGAAGGGTCAGCTGAAATTGCTTCGACGTTGCCAAGGAAGCGAATCGGCGATGCTGCCTTAATGGTGACACGACGCAGAACATTCCAAGCAATGCCAACTTCTTCGCGCCAAACCGGTTCACTCTTGTTCAAAGATGAAAATAAGTTCCTCAGTTCCGATACTCGTCTGATACCCTCGATCAGTGCCCTCCAGACACTATTGACGTCCTCTGGGCCGAGCCGCTGGGCGCCAAGATAGCGAATGCCTGCGAGTGCTGATAGCAAGATACGCTCGGCATAATCTAGGCACCGAGACCCTAGTTGAGAGTCCCGATCCGTGAGTTCTTCTTTTTCTTCGACGATACGCTTCACACGACTATCGAACGCCTGCCACTCCTCCAAATAGGCAGCGTGTGTCCAAGTTGTGGCGACTAATGTATGAATCCTAGCGATAGCCTCTGCATTATCTCGAACGACGTAAGACGTTTCCGCCCTTTCGGGCACTTCGAGGATCGTTCGCAGCCAGCCCAACTCCTCTACGGATATCCTGCCCTTGGCGATGTCTAAGTGCGTTTGTACTTCCTCATACCATTTTCGACTATGCCGGGAGAACGACAGCAAGAATGTCGCCACTTGATTCATCAAGTCTGAATTCCCGGTAATGCCAGGAAGTGCTGCATCAAGCGACTGAAGGAATTCGTCTGGGCGTTGGCAAAGAATGACCAAGGCATCGCTTTTTTCATTGACTGAACTGTTTTTCGATAAACAATCGAGACTTAATTGCTTGATTGCTGGCCAGCAGTGATTGGCGAGGGGGTCATCTTTAATCAGCCAAGGTTCAACCGCTAGCATGGTCAATAGCCTGTAGTCGTGCTGCTTTGTTATAACCGTGACAATGCGAAGTATCTCACTCACAACACCCTCATTCTGTTCGTTAAGAGCGAGGAGATGTCGCAGGTGAATTGCATTAACGCCTAGCGGCAATACTGGAACCTCATGTGGAACAAATGGATGAAGGATTACGTGTTTAACCTTGGCGCTAGGTGCTGATGGCCCAAACACTGAGTCCAGTTTCATTTGCAATGCGGCAGCGTAACCCCTGAGCCTTTCATCAAAGTAATCACGATGTTTCAGGATCTCACGAATCAGTTCTGGAACACTGTGCTGATCTTGAGAATCTGCCGCCTTCACTTGCAGGCGGAACAGTGAGGTGAAGCGAAACGGCACACTGATGAGCTGCGATTGACTAGAAGCTGATTTCTGAGGTTGTTGTAGTTCCCTGCAAACATTGAGAAACCTAACCTCTCGCGGGCTTAGTCTATTAACCATGACAATGCTTAGTAGTGCAAGAGGCCTTGAATTTTTTAATTGCGAGGCTTTTACGATGAAATTTTCAAGTGTGCTACCCGTTGCTGCGGCATCGTCCAGATAAACCCCGATAAACTCAGAGGGGGTTTTTATTGGGAAGAAGTTGGATTGGCGTCTAGGATCGCTAAGTTCAGCCAACAAGTCTTGCTCGTCACGCGGGAAGATCGGTTTAGGGGATGTTGGTGCAACCCGAAGATTTGCCAAGAGCACAGTTGTTTTCACATTACCCTGTCGGGTCAATTCTTCTGCAACCATCATTACCACTTCATACACCCTGCTCTCAGGCCTGCAAAAAATTATGAAGTCTCTACATTTCTTCCCTTTTGGAATATCCTTAATGAGTTCCATTATATGACCGACGATTTGAGCCACCAAGAATGGTTGATAATCATTCACGAGCATACTTGTTTGAAGTGAGACTGTATGAATCTGACCACCACTCACTCTGTGAAAGCCCGAGATGAACACTTCTGGGTGTTCATTAAGAAACTGGCGAGCATCTTCTGAATCAGCAAGTTCCGTAAATTCGCAAACCTGACTTAGAGGCGTATGGGTAATTGAGTCTATTTCGATAATGCGAGATGTGCTTATTGGCTCAAACTCCAGAGGGTCAAAGTAATGTGTTATTAGCCCATGAACGATACATCCGGTGTCGGTCAATTTCCGCACGGGGATGCGCCGCATATCAATGCAAGCGATCACAATCGGTGGCAATGAACTGATGCCCTGCAATTCTGCTACGAGTCTCTTTATGGTTTCACCACGGTACATTGCGTCAACAAACAGCACAGGGGTCGAATTTAACCCAAGTCCTTCAGCTACCGCATGTTGAAGAATGTGTATTCGTGGTGAATCTGGGTGTGCTTTAAGAAGAATGGTCGCAACGAAATAGCTGGCGGGGCTGTCTGCAACTAAACAAATATCGGCTGGTGTTCCGATTTCCTTTAAAACATTGAATAGCCGCTGGCTAAGTGCGTCGACTAGCACTTGGTTACCACGGAGCATGTCTAGGACGCTAAGAAACCTCTTAACCAAGCGGCCTGTTGGGAGCCGAATTGCCTCATCATTTTCGCACTCAGTAATAAAGTGCTGCTTGCCCTTAATCAAACTCTTGAATGCCAAAGCCAAAGTACTGGCGTAATCAGCTGTAGAGATAGTTGGCTCGATACTGCTAAACCGCAGAGCTTTTTTATCATTTTCCCATACGAGACATTCTGGGTAGGTTACTGCTAATTCCCGAGCTAACTCCGCAGTTTCGCTGCCTTCACCCTCTAAATTTGCATGCCCCAAATGCTCTAGATCAGAATACAGTTTTTTTCCAGATTGGGGAGACGGAAGCTCTCCGGCAATCTGCCATGTCAATCCCTGCTTCTCGGTATTCCAAATACAAAA
Source organism: uncultured beta proteobacterium (assembly GCA_963828205.1). GTDB lineage: Bacteria > Pseudomonadota > Gammaproteobacteria > Burkholderiales > Gallionellaceae > Gallionella. The sequence continues at coordinate 46,397 of CAWHDU010000002.1, read as the reverse complement.
AATACGTGGTGTGCCGTGGACGATACTTGACCATTCATCGCTTGCATACGCTCTAAGCTCTGCCCGTACTTCGGGCGGAATTCGGGCAAACAACAGCACGGCTACAGCGTTGGGCGGGAGCGCAGGCAGGATTTCTAGGAGGTTTTGTGCACTCGTTATTTCAACAAAAGGAAAATAGACCGCGACTACTCTTGTACCCAGTGCAGCAGGTTCAATTTTCATACCCTTCATTCCACTTGAACCAGCGACCTTCGATGTCTTGCGATCAAGGAGGCTGTGAGTAATTTGCTCGGCAGAAATTGGAGAACGTAGTTCATCTACAAAAATATATTTCCCTACACTAAGCTGTAAATTCGCAACGCTTCCTTGAGCGGAGAATGAGTGCCGTAGGTGCTGAGAAGCTGAAAATCGCAGGGTAACCAATGTCCCAGGAAAATCAGTATGTGAATCACTCGGCTGTCGAATCGGCTCCATCCCACTAGCTACGAAAACATAGCCCGCACGGCCCTGGCCAGAGGTTAGAGCAACAGTGCCAGAAAGAAACTCCGTCTGCTGTAGGCTTCGATGCAAACCACGCCAATTCAGTCTGCTGGCCGCGTTAATAAATTCATTCTCGCGTTTTCGTGTGGAGGCGTAATGAAAAGCATAATTGCACAATGACTGATGGGCGTTTGCCCGCATATTCACGTCCATTACACCTTCTTGCCATTCATTAGCAAACCCGCATTTCATTTCTCTGGCGTTCTTCCAAAGCGTCAGGGGTATGCCCTGGCCGGCATCTGCAATAGCGATTTCAAGCATTAGCGCGTCGCGATTCTCTGCAAACCACTTAGCTTCTTCGATAGAGGTTAAGATGCCATGCTCTAAGTTTTCAACATCGAAGTGCCTTGTTGGCGTTACGGTGGCGCAGAAATACAAATGCTTTTCTGGTGCATCTCCATATGCATGTTCGTAGATGTTGAGAAGAGCTTCATATACAACGCGTTCTATGGAAGCCAATTTCTGTGTTTTGTGTGGTTCCAGAACATTATCTGGGAGCTGCTGAATAGCCTGTACGATATTCTGTGCTCGCGCAGCTACATCTTCCCGATTCGTCAACGTAATTTTTCTTAGGGGTAGAGCGTAGCAGTCAAAAGGGCGCGTCCACCCAATATCTTCGGGTTGCCACTTATTGTATGCAATTTGGTGAAGATCAAGCGAAGTGACCCATTCCTGTGGGCCATCCCCGAAAGTCAGTTTTAAATTACCATCAACAGATCGTAACCTTTCCGAGAAAGCAGCAAGTGCAACAACAGCTTCGGCAGTTGCATAAAGCATCCCATTGATCACGAGGGGTGAACGTGCTTTTTGCTTTGTGAGTGTCCAGCCAAAACCAAACGGGTCGTTGGGTTCAGCCAGAGCGTGGTCAAACAAGTTTGGGGGAAGCATTTTCAGAAGCGAACCCCAATGAAATTTCCCGTGGTGTTCGGCAATTAGCTTGTTAGTTTTCGATGCCATAGTCGTCTCGTTAGAAGCAATATTGCACTATTGGGTGAGGTTCGATTTAGTGGATGGATAAGCCTTTCGTATTATGCCGCAACGGTTGCCTGCTGGCGAAAAAAGGTAACCTTGATGCTACGCAACCGAATGCTGTTCCTGGCACACAACTGCCATTGGAGCCGCAGAAATTAACGCCCGAAAACCGTCACTGGGGTTTTGCGTTCAGGTAAATTACTCAGGCTGCCCGACACGGTCACTCGTGAAGTGTGGCGACCAGTCAGGGTTGCCTGCCTTAGACGGGAGATGAACTTCTTCTGCCGTATTTTTTCTTGGTGATGGATAACCATCAGCGATTGCACTAGTGATTTTCCAGCAAATTAGCATGAGGAAGAAATAACCAAGTGCGACGAGGATTCGAAAATGGATAATGCCTACCAATAACGCGAAACCGGAGGATATGCTGCAAATGCCAAAAACGATTAACCAAAACCAGCGTTGAAACATCAGTGCCAGGCAGATTAGTCCAATAACGATTAGCCCTATTCCTATGGATTCGATGGTTATTTGCAATCCACTCTCTCCCTAAGTTCCTTGCCCGCCTTGAAATGCGGCATGTACTTGGCTGGCACTGACACCTTGCTGCCCGTCTTTGGGTTACGTCCTGTGCGTGGTGGCCTGTAATTGAGGGCGAAGCTCCCGAAGCCACGAATCTCTACACGATCTCCCTTTGATAGCGCATTGGACACGGCATCAAGAATAACCTTTACCCCAAGCTCGGCATCTTTGAATTGAAGTTGCGGGTATCGGTTGGCAATGCGTTCTATAAGGTCGGAGCAGTTCATTTGCAGGGGCTGAGGAGATGTGTTTATGTGATTCAATATGATGTTTGCCGCCCATTGTCGACTGCACAAGTAGCTTCAGCTGATGCCCGATATAAAGTCAGCAGACTCTGAACGGCAGCTTCGTGCAGAACCTTGCGCTTGCTTTGTATGTCTTCATCAGTCATTCCCATTGAGCACTGAAGCAAGATATTCATTACTTCTTTTTTTTCTGCTGTAGAGAATGTGCGACTTTCTACGAAGGTGCTGTATGTAAGAGTGATGCACTCCCAGATAAGCAGCTCCTGCTCAGGATTCCCATCGACCTCGAAGCTATTTACCCATTCATCGAAAGTTCTTGGGTAGACTTCATCAAGTATGGACTTAAGCGATCTGATACGCGCAGCGAAGCCACTTGGCAGTTGTGACGACATTTTCGTTACTTCCTTAAGTTGTGTTGGTGACTGCGAGAAGCTATGCCAAATTGTGCGGTATTCAACAAATTTCGCATGGAACGACGGTGGTGCCTCACATTCTTGGCAAATAATAGTCAGAGAATCTGTATTCTACCGGCTTGCAGATGTTGGTTGAAGATCGACCAAGATAATCTTATGACGCACAGTGACCGAGTAGTATGCGCACAGTGACCAACACTTGTGCTGCCATCGCAACAACCGCAATGAAAAAATCCAGCCAACTGATGATAAGTGATGTTACCGATAGTCAGAAACCAACACCCAGACTATCAGACAATCCGGCTATTACGCAGTCCAGAAACTCGTGAACTTCAGTTAAGTGCCTACACTGGTCGTGTTGTTTGCTCCAGTGCAGTCGATAATATGCCAGCCACGCGCCGCGAGCGTTGCCATCTCGGCATCATCAAGAGAGTCTCGTCGCATCGCCAGGCAAAGCAGGTGGGATGGGCGAGTCATGGCGACGTAGTGGAGTTTGAGCCGCCCGCTCATTCTCACTTTTTGTCCTGTACCTCCAGTCTTCACACCAAGTAGCCAAGGCTTTAGTTCTTGTAAATGATGGTCGTGAAAATAGGATTCCAACACAAGTGTCGCCGTATGAGTCTCCCCCTTCACTGAGTGAATGGAACCCAGCCGTATGTTGACCTTTGGTGCATTTGGTGGGTAGCGGTACACATTCTCTGGCGTTTCGGGAACCTGCGCGGCGGCTGCCGCTGCTGACGCCCCCCATTCAAGGAACTTGGCGCATTCGCTGGATGCAGCCGGTTTTCCTGCAATTGCAGCTGCAACTGCGGCGACGCAGGATTTGCATTCGTCGTTCCAGTACGCCTGGGTTATCTCACCGCCATCGCGGGTAAGACGGTCAATAAACGCGAGGTACGATTGATGTAGCTCTGGCTTTCCTTCCAATAATTCCAGAACGTAGCGATGAGAACTTTTGCGTCGCACAAATGATAGGTCTGCTCCAGCGATCTGCGCCAATCGCAGAATTGCAGCTCCAGTCTTTGAGACGATTGGATATACGTCTACATGGTCGGCCATCTCGCACCGACCGGACAGGACGTAATGGATGAACGTCTCCGGGCTCGCCCCCTTGCTACTGATGGCAGGATTATATGCTGGGGCATAGTGCCCGAGAAAACGAGGAGCTTTGTCAGCCTTGTCGGATTTGTGAACACCCGCAACAGCCGTGTAGAGTCCCGCCGCCAGCTCATCAGCAGAAAACGTAGTTAGCAGGTAATTTGCATACTCAGGGAGAACAGAAAGGATGGTCTGATCATCGAAGAGAAAAAGCACACTCGACCTGCTTTTGACCGTGACATTTTTCTGAAGTGGGCCACGGCCTACCAATCCTTGCGGCACGACACCCAGCGGGTTTGCAAGATCGGCGATACCTTGTCCGAAGCGGAAGCTGTGTGGCAAATCCGTCTTCACGGTACTGGGGAATGGATCCGTCTTTGCGCCGCTTTGCCCTGCATGCTGATAGATCGCCTGATTGGAATCGCCAAAACGCTGGCGGGTCACCGGACTTTGTCCCGCGCAGAATACCCGATGAAGGAAGGCGGATTGTAGTTCGCTGTTATCTTGAACTTCATCAACGAAAACGAGGGGGAACCGAAGACGGATAGCATCAAGAATGTTCGGGTCTGAGTCGAGGAGCTGACCAGCCCACACGAACATCTCGTCATAACAGAAGTAGCCGCTCCTGCTCGTTTCTTCGCAGATTTTCAGAAGAGCCTTGTAGGTGTCCGTATGTTCACCCAATAAGTTTTTATCACCACCTCCAAAATCAGCACGGTCGTAGGAAAGGCAGTATTTGTCGAGATTCTTTTTTTCCAGATAGCTTCTGGTCTTATACGGTACCTTGCTCCAGCGCACATTGAGCGCAATCTCGGTATCGATCGCCTTGATGGGCTGCCCCTGCGATCTAAGCCACGGAATCGCGAGAAACTCATTAACGAAAGAATGGATGGTGCCGACGAAATGTGGATAGCGTAGAAGAGCCGTTCCAGCTGAGCAGGAGCTGAGCTTTGTCTCGATCTCATTTCGCGCAGCGTTGGTATGCGAGATCACGCAAATCCCTTGCCGCTGATGAGACCATTTGTTGGCAAGGATTGCCAGTTTTGCAACAAGGAGCGTCGTCTTGCCGCTTCCAGGACACGCCTCTATGTCTAGCGATTCAGTTGACCTAAGCACGGCAAGGCGCGGATCAGTTCCATCTACCCCAGTAAACGCCGTCTGCGGAAGACCCATCACACCACAAACCCATGCGATATTTGCCGCTTCGGCAGTCGGCGGCTGAAACGTCGGTGCTTTAGGCAGTTGTTGCGTCACCGACGTTCTCCGCACTTTCTTCATCAAACGAGCTAGTCACATAGGCTATCGCCTGCACCAGATAGAGGGGTAACTTACTGCGAAGGGTCTGGGCGTTTAGCTCATTCTTCTGAAATTTTTTCTCCAGGATTTCGGCGAGGTACTGTGCGGCGATGGGCTTAGATACGCCATTAGCTGTAATCTTTGCGTAGACATGGGACGCGAGTTCTTCCTCGGGTAACCATTTTGTGACCAACTCCGAATATGAAGCACATGCTAAAACAGATTCCACCTCTACTGAGGTTGTGCCCGTATGAATCTTCTCGTCTTTCGCAGCGAGGTGTGCGGCGATCCAGACCTCTTTCCCAAGCCCGAAGAATGCGAGGTCATACTCAAGCGTCCATTCACCAGCGACAAACGTTTTGACCCGCTGACCGCTGGCCTTTGCTCCGATGGCATCCCGACGGGCAACTAAAGCGTCTCCCGGAAAATCCTGTTTAACACGCCACTTCCGTGTTGAGTCACTGAGCTTTGGGATAACTTCACCCACCTTGAGCTTGCCGACGATCCAAGGAGCGCAGTCTGGCATCACATCCATGTCCGAGATGCATGCCACCGGAATCTGTAACTCTCCGTCTTTGATGGGGTCGGCACGTTGAAAAATATTAGCGTATCGGCGAAGGCCAACGCCGCCTACATTAACCATTGATACACCATGCTCGCGAAGATCGCGCCCGATAAGGCGCGCAAGCGTTGGTAGAAGGATGTTTTCTGCATCGCCCTCAACAATAATTACACCTCTTGCGAAGAAGAGATTCGCTTTCGTTACATCAAGGAACCGCGTGAGAAAGCTGTAGTCAGCAGACTCAAGTTTTGTCATTGCGCGAGCCATCGAGAAAGCCTTGCCATCACGCATGAGCACGAGGTTATCAAGTTTTATATCGGACGCAAGGTTTGGGCTGTGAGTTGTAACAATTACTTGAATTTGCTGGCCATCAGCGCGTTGTATGTTGGCTTGATCCTGAAGGAACCCCATGAGGCGCAACTGGCGTTGCGGATGAAGATGAGCTTCAGGCTCTTCAATTAGCAGCAGCGGGAACCCTTCCTCCTCCGTCGCCAGCAGAAGCAACTCGCACGCCATAAAAAGTAGATTATTCGATCCGAGTCCACGACGGTAGTTCTCGTCAGTCAGACCTCTTGCGCTCAGGCTAACTTCCAGTTTTTCGAGGAGTTGCCGCAGACGTGTGCCGTCATCAGAACTGCCACTAACGGATATTCTGGCATCCAGAGGATCTCCGCTGAAGGAAAGGGGTGAGAGATAATCGGTATTAAGCTTTTTGCGTGTATTCTTGATCCCTTCGCTCTCGCCGAGTAGATAGTTGGCATAGTCCCCAAGGCCAAGCACGCTCAGCTTTCTTGGATCAGGTGTGGGGGTTTCTGATTTCTTGAATGGCTCACCCTTATTCTTGATTTCGTCGGTGTGTTGAAGAATCTGCGAAAGTCGGGAACCGCGACCAGCGGACATAGATCGCTCTGCATCCCTCAATGGGCGCAGATACGTCGCCATCAGCAAAAATTTGGCACCTGGGTCGAGATGCGGCCCATCGCCCTCAGAGCCGGAACGCCACTCGACTGGGAGATAGCGGCGCGTGGCTCCTTCCTTCTCATCCCTTTTCGCAATCCAGGTAACTTGCAGGACGGTTTCCGTGCTCGCATCGGTCGTGCGATAGGTCAGGTATTCTGCAAATGCCCCTCGGTCTTGGGCTGTAAGACTTTCGAACGTGCAACAGATCATTATCTGCGTTGCGCGGTTACCGCCATCCGGCGGCTGGTGAAAGTCCGCCGGTTCAAGCCGGAGATACTCTTGATCTCTAGTTCCAAGTACAAGACGAAGGGCATCGATAACTGCCGTCTTGCCAGCATCGTTCTCGCCAATCAGAGCAGTTAATCCTGGGTTTAGGTAAAGGACAAATGCATGGTCGCCCGAACCGAAGAGGCGGAAATTCTCAATTTTTATTTTCGATATGAACAATGCCAGACACCCCTAGATTATGCTGCTTCTGACCGTTCATCTTTGCTATATATGTGACGGAGAACTGCATCCAAAAACGAGATCATATACAGTAATTGTACTGTGTAACAAAATTTCCAGAAACCTAGTGTTTACGGGACTCTTCAAGTAATGGCTATTTTTATGCATACCGTCGAAACCAGCGCGAATATTGGGTCTCCGTGTTTTGTAACACAGTACAAGTAAGTAGCACTGATGCGAGCATAGTTCACAGGTGACCTGCCGCGTATACGTAGCACTACTATGCGACACTGCTCGCGGCTTAACCAGTTGGGTTCTATGATTGAACAGTAGTCAATCTATAGCTTGTGAGCCATGAAGGTTCCTGAACCTATCGCACTGGCAGCCCTTTCCAGCAGATGTTCGTGGTGCGTAAAGAACAAGACCTGCGTCTTCTTGGACAATTCCGCCAGCACCGTGAAGGTTGCGCTTGCCGATGCGTCGTCGAAATTGATAACGATGTCATCCACCACAACCGGCATTGGTTCTTGGTTATCAACATGGCTCTCAATTGCGGCCAAGCGTAATGCCAGGAAAAGCTGATCCCGTGTACCCGAGCTCAGGTTGCCAACAATTTCACGTTTGCCATTTGCGCGAACGCCAACGAGGATTGTCATGCCTTCATCAAAATCCGTAGCGACTTTGGTGAACCGTCCCCCGGTAATGGTTGCAAACAGTTCTGAGGCGCGCGCCAGCAGAGGGCCTTGATAGCGTTGCTGGTAGGTTTCGATAACCTCAGAAATAATGGAGGATGAAAGTTGTGCTGACGCATATTCGGCGATAAGATTTGAAAGTCTGGCCGCTGCATCTGCGGCTCTTTGTTCCGCAGCAGCTGCAACAGCATCGCCATCCACCTTGCCAAGTGCCGCCTCTGCCTCAATCAACTTCCCGTGCCGCTCTTCCACTTGCGGTGTGCATGCCTGAAGGTCTCCAACTGCTCGTTCCAGCAACGCCTTAACCAATGCCAGATCTTGTCCGGCGGCTTGCGCCAACAATTCCTGAAGCGGGAGTGCCGAGGCCATCACCAGCCTTTCCTCGACGGCTTTAATTTCACTTTCCAGCTTTAGATATTCAGCACTCTGGTTTTCTGCGTCAATTAATTCCGCGCTCGTCTCACAACCGGCAGCAGACTTTAAGTTAGCCAACTCCTGATTCGCATCCCGTATTGCCTGATCTGCCTGAGTAGCAGTTTTTCCTGCCTCCTTAATTCTTTCCTCAAGCAACTTGCGACGCTGTGCAAGCTCCTTCGCTTCGATCAAACGCTCATAAAGTGTTTCAACTACGGCATCATCTGGCCTGTTCGCACGGACGTAGCCTGTCACCTCGCAAAGTCGCGCCGCTTCCTTCTCTATACGTGTAAGTGTGGTGGACGCAGAATCAAGTTCAGCACGAGCCGCATCCTGCATATCAAGAGCATCCTCGAAATCATCGAACTGTCGAAGTCTTGCGGTAGCCTCCTCTCCGCCAGCATCGGGGGTGAGCCGAATTGCTTGCATAGATTCACCCCAACCAACTCTCCATTCGTTTAGTAGCTTTTTTGACTCATCGGTCTGCACGTCGGCATCGGCAAGTTTTTTCTCTGCATTGTTCTTCTTTTTTGCAAGCACCTTTTGGCTGGCAGCGGCTTTGCTCGCAAGATCAACAAAAGCCCTTGCACGGCCTATTGCTTGAGCGAGTGCCTCATTCTCACCACAAACTGGCAGACCGGCCTCTGACAATGCCAACGACAGACTGGTACGCAGCAACACAGCCCGCTCATCGGCCATGCTCACCTGCTGTTTAATAGCCGCATAGGTTTCGTAGCGCTGCACAAAGAGCTCGCGCTTATTCAGCCAATCAGTCATCTCATCAACACCAATAGAAGGCAGACCATACTTGTCGATGAGTGCTTGCCACTGCAACTTCAGCTCGCTTGTTTCCTTGCCAACCGTTTCAAAACGCGTTCGCTCCAATTCAATGACATTGCGCATCTGAGCTTGGCGTTTTATCAATTCCGAGTGCTGCGATACTCGCGCCGCATCTGCAAATCGGTTGTCAGCAGTAACGTCAGCAGCCTGAACAGAAAACTCGTATTCGGCTGCCGTCGGAAGCACCTCTTCCACTTGACGCTCGCTTTGTGCGGGAAACACCTTGCTGCGAATTCTCTGCCACAGGCCTTCGCGAAGACCGCGCTGCTCAGCAAGGTGTTCGGCTGTAGGAACATCACCTTGCTGCATAAGCCCTTCAAGTTCGCCATTCACTGTTGCGATGTCGTTCTCAATGTCCTCTATCTTGTCTCGGAGGAGCTGCCTCCTCGTTTCGAGTTCTTCACGGCCAGAGCGGAAGTGCTGAATTTCTGCCGCCAATGGAACCCCCATCGAAACGAGTGCTTCCATGGTTCTATCCGCGAGCGCAGTTGCATCACGAACAAGGCCTGTTTCCAGTTTTTCTACTTGCTGGATTAATTCCTCAGCTTTTGATTCTGAATTGCCCTGAGCTTCAAACACGCTGATACCATCGGCCACTGAAGCGGGCACATCATGCAACCCCAAATCGGCCAACTCGGCATTCAACTCGGCGAGTTCTTCTGTTGTTGTTGAGGTCTGCTTGATTGCCGCACCCAGTTCAGTTTGGAGCGTAGCGCCCTTGGTGACCTGACTTTGAACTCTGGCTCGCAAGGTCGCGTTCGGAATCAACAAACGCAAATTATCCTGGTGGGGCTCACCAATAGCGGCGAGCAAAGAACCGATACGTGCAACGGCCTGAGCTACCCGACCCTTTGCGCTCGCCGCTGCATTGCGGGAAGATCTAAAAGCTTCAAGCGTGAAATAGAGAGACTCAATCGACCCGCTTTCGTCCAGGATCGTTTGGGGCAGTTCGATGGCATCCAGTTCTGCCTGCAAGTTTGTCGTGTTAACTGCCGCTTCACTCTGGGTATGCTCTGCTTGCCGCAATTTTGTGTCTGCACCGATGCGTTTGGCTGAAGCATCAGGAGGCAATTTCGGCACATCGCCTAAAACGGCAAGTCGCTCCAATGCAAGCAACCGCGCCGCAACATCGGGCAGAACTGCGGCTAGACGTTCGAGTCGGCGAGCCTCTCGCTGAAGCACCTCTTGCTGAGACCGAACCGCGTCATAAGCAGCCTTTGCCTCTTCTTCTGCCTTTCTCAGTGATTCCCATTCGGTTGGCTTGGTTTGCGCTTCCTTGGCTTCCTTGCGCGCCTCACTGTATTGCTCCAATACCTTGTGGATAGCCGAACTCGATGCGCGAGGCCGGAACAGATCCTCAGCTTCCTTCGCAAGGCGTTCACGGAGTGCTCTAACCGAAGAAAGTCCAGCCCCGGCCTCGAACAAACTTTGTCCAAGCTCTCCCTTCCCCTCGCTCAAAGCCTTGCCTCCAACAACCAACTCATCGTGATCGAGGCCAAACATAGAGGTGTAGAGGCCTTCCGTCAGACCACCCATCCATGCAGATAACACCTCATCGGGTATTGCTTCGCCGATTTCCTCGCCAGTCAGAGGGTCGTATTTAATCAAGCTATTCTTGATCGCCTTACGCCGCATGGCGGCAAGCCGCTCACCGTTAGATTCAAGCACAACTCCGACGCGCATATTTGGGTAGGCATGCAGGTGATTATCGTTGGTCTGCTTCGGAACGCCGAACAATGCAGCCCTCAATGCACGGGAGATTGTCGTTTTTCCGGCTTCGTTTGGGCCGTATGCAATGTGAAAATCATTTCCACCCTCGAATACGATGCTGCGATCTGTAAAGTGGCCAAACGCCTTCAGGTCGAGTTGTGCGATTCTCATTGCTCGGCCTCAAGAGAAATTGAGGCAAGCAGCCGTTCACGTGCCGCTGCCAGTGCCTCGGCACAAACTTCATGCGAAAGTGGCTTTAGCGACGAATCTCGCTCGCGCAACTCGGCGGGTATCTTTTGTTCGAGCTCCGATAGAACAGATTCTGACAACTTCGCCAATGCCTCTGGGTCGGCAGCAAGCTCGTCGAGCTTCTTCAACAGCATGCCGAATGGATCGTCTCGTTTTGCCAAAGCAGCAAGGTCAAGTGGAGCGGACACGGAAAGCTTGATCTTTTCCAGCCAGGCAGCACCACCCGATGCTTCGTTCATCCATGCGCAAACATCCGCCCGAAAACTTTCCGAGCTTCCGACCAACTGGCCGTGCAATGCCGTCCGACCGCTTATCGAAAGCCGTAACGCCAGCAAACGGTCGCCTGATTCCAAGACCGCGCACCGAATAGCTTGCTGCACGGCATCTTGAAGATCGTCCATGGAATCAATGTCGGTGGCATCAACCGCCAAGCGATTCCAGCGCGCCACATCCGTCGCAACGAACTCGACAGAACGAATGCCATCCTCAGCATCGCCTTCCACAACCATGCAGCCTTTCTCTCCAAGTTCGCGTGCGTGTCTTCCTTGGGTATTTCCTGGGAATACAATCCACGGTTTTTCTCGCACAACCTCTCGCTGATGGACATGACCAAGCGCCCAGTAGTGGTAGCCCTTACCGACAAGCCGTTCAGGAGTTGTAGGTGCATAGGGTTCGTGACCCTCGCGGCCAGCGAGTGCCGTGTGCAGCAGTCCAATATTAAGGAGTCCAGAGTGTGCGTCCGGATACTGGGTAGAAAGATCATCCGTGACCACTCCAGTAGCAAAGCTCTGACCGTGAATTGCAAAGCCAATATTCTTATCAACAATTGTCTCAGGCTTTGACGATTTGAACACATGCACATTTTTCGGCAATGGCACGGCCTTCGAAATCTTGCTCATGGCGTTGTGATTGCCACGGACGATGAAAGCAAGGATATTGGCATCAGCGAGACGGCGAAGTTGATTCGCAAAAAATAGCCCGGCATTAAAGTCGAGCAAATCGCCATCGAACACGTCTCCCACTATCAGGACAAAATCTACCTCTCTCTCCAGAGCGAGATCAATGATGTTGATAAGCGAGCGGCGCGTTGCCTCGCGCATGTCATTAACTGGCGCGCCCTCGTAGCGTTCCAAGCCCCGCAGCGGACTGTCAAGATGAAGGTCGGCACAATGTATAAAACGCACAATTCGCTCCTGTCAGACTACACTAATCCACAATCGTTGAAACCAACAAATATCTCTTTGCCCTCGTTGCAGCAACATGTAAAAGGCATCGCTCATTGGTCAGCGCGTCCACTAAAACACCGGCATCGTTATCTTCAGCATATTCGTTTGCGTAGTATTCAGGGGCACGGTATCCGGCAATAATTACCGCATCGAACTCAAGACCTTTAACTCGGTGCATGGTCGCAACGCGAATACCTGGGCTATCTTGGTCATCACCAGTGTTCTTATCCAACTTGAGCGCTGCCTTTCCCTCTGCACCGAGCCAGTTGGCATATTCAGTTGCTTCAGCGTTGGTTCTGACAACGATACAAATACTTCGTTGAGAAAAACCTTCTTCATCCAGGTGATCCAGAGTAGCCAATATTGACTTGCGTTCGGCTTCGCGGGAATTGTTTGAAATTTCTTCAGGCTTAGAGCCATGCGTCAGTGATCGGTAGCCCACTAATGTGTCAGGCTGACCATCAAGGTCATCAATAGAACAGTTGGCTAATCGGGCAGTGGCCCAGAGACGGATTTCGTCCGTTGTTCGATAGTTGATCTTGAGTCGGCGTCCACGTCCTTTAATATCGATGCCGACCTTGGACAAGGTTACTTTGTGGCGGTAAATTCGCTGGTGCGCATCACCCACAATAAACAAATCATTTACCCCCGGTTCCACAGCCGCTCGCAGTAACGAGAGCGCTGCCGCGCTTAGATCCTGTGTCTCATCCACCACAATTGAATGGATACCCAACGATCCACCTTCGATTTTTAACAGTGCGAGCGCATCCCGGTAAGCCTCCTCAGGCTCACGAAAGTTTGCCGCTCGAAGCTGAGACCGGTACTCGGCAAATACTGGCCACATCAATCCACGCTGAGGCCGACTAAGCTGAACGCCCCGACCGATACGTGTTGCCTTCATATAATCTTCGGCGGACTCACAACCCTGCGGTAGTACGACACGTTCGAACTCAGCTCGATAAAAGGAGTCGGGATATTCGATACCATCAGGTTTACGCGTTAATGCCCTTGCCCAAAAATCCCTACGCTTTTTTTCATCGAACAAAAGTTCCTGGCGATAACCAAATCGCCGTAACAACGCTGATGCCCATTGATCCATATTAACGACTTCAATCCGTTCACGCTCGGCTGGCGAAGCAATCATCGCAATCTGAGTTTTGATATCGTCAGCCAGGGTACGGGTAAAGGTTGTAAAAAGAACGGATTTTCCGGAAAAATCCTTTAACTTCCGGGCAAGCCAAACCGCACGGTGCATAGCCACCACCGTCTTGCCGGTACCCGCGCCGCCAAGAACGCGAACTGCACCATTCCAGTCACGCTCGATAAGCTTGCGCTGAGAGGGGTGCAAGAAAACCCGCCAACTGGCGAGCGGCGCAGCTAATAACGCTTCCAGGTCGCTGTCATCAGTAATCACCACGAAATGACGCTTCGTTGTATCGCGGTTCAGTGCCTCGGCAAAATCCCCAGTATCTACTATTTCTGGCGCTTCCCGTTCACGTATCAGATCATCGTAGCTCTCACCTGCCACAAAGAAAAACAATGCCTCGAAGGCATCATCGGGTAATCGCTTCTGCAAGTCATTCAACTCATCCTCAGAACTTGTCGCTCGCACGATAGGCAAAGCCTCCGCAGGAACCCCCAATCGAAGGAGCTCTCGATCTTTCAATTGTGCGAATAAATCATTACGGCCAAGGGAAGACTGCGACACTTCTACAGGTTGTTCGTGGGTGGATGAAAATATCTGGATATTTCCAATTTCAGGATTAATGGCAACCTTATGCGTCCGTGCCCACTCATATGCATCATCATGCCGATCAATCCATAGCAGACAATAGACATTCCCCGTATCGGGTTTTAGAACAATGCCGCGATAGTTCTGGTCAATCCGCACAGAACGCATATTGGGGTCGGCAGCGCTCTGAATTTTCTCGTAGTTAATTCCTGGTGACGCAGGATTTTTGCGGAACTGAGAAAGGAATTTAATTGCAGCCTGCTGCCTGTCCCTTGCTATGGCAGCAAAAGACCACAAGAAGTCATCTGATATTGCTACTTTTATCGGCTGTTGCATTTTGTCATCCTCACTCTCTCAATAGGTCGCGCAAAGCTGCATCCAGACCTTCAGTACCTATCACGACTGCTTTCCAATTATTGGATTCAAATATTGAGCCATCAGAACCGGCCAATAGCACAGCCACTTTTTTTGATGGCCAGGCTAATTCAGATTCGGCCACTACACACCCGCTATCATCCAGCAGTTGAAATCCAACAATAGGTGCCATCACACCCTCTGCGAAAAGTGATGCGATCAAGCCCTGCACTTCGGATGCTGCGTATGCAGCGGCTTCTTCCCATTCGGCAGTCATGCCAGAAGATGCCTGGAATACGGGGGACGCAGATAGCGGTGAAATATCGCATTCGCTGTCCGCCACGGCCCAAGTATTTGCCAATGGCAGAAGCAGGTTTGCCGCATGCCACCATTGTTGCCACAGCCGACGCTGATCTGTCTCCGCCACGGCGGGGTTATCCGCCCACCTCAATACCACACAAGGCTGAATCGCTCGATTTTCAATATTGCCAGGCAAGCTCTGCAGATCGATTTTGCAGGTTTGTACGGCCATCTGGAATTGTTTACTTGCTGACGACCAGCATCGCCCAAAATCAGGCGTATTGGGCCAAGCGAATACCGGCAGGTTTGCCAATGCTTGTCCGGCAGACGAGGAATTTAGCTCACTGAAATCGTCCGAACGGTATGGCTCTATACCGACACGGAGCGACAGCACTACACCTATGCGCTGTAATTGATCATCTGTTAACCCAGCCAATCGTACTCGAAGCTGCTCGAACGCAGTCATGGTATGGAAATTCTTTAGATCAACGATTCCGAATCGCTGATATACAGGACTTGAGTCCTGCCCTTGCTTAAATGCCAATCCCCACGGGGATTCAGGAATACTTCCACCCGGTTCGAGAAAGGCAGCAATGTCATCATAGGTGAGCGACCAAACGGTGAATTTCCCACTGCGGGCAATCGCCATTCTCTTCGCGATGTCATCCCCGATCCGGTCTTTATGGTACTGCCAGCCATCAAGAAAAACAGCGATAGGAAGACATCCGGTCGCTGTATCCGGCCAGAACACGAAATCCGGTTTGCACTTGATTGTTACCCCCTTGTCCGAGCCCAACTCTACTTGGGGTTCAATACGCCAAACGCTGTCCAAAGCTTTAACAAAATAGCCCGGCTTGCCGCGAACGATTTCTTCCTTAACATCAAAGCGTGGCGATCCATCCGTAGGCTTTCGACGTAACGCCTCGATAAAGCGCCGCTCCAATTCGCTATCGAAGAGGCTGTTATTGGCGACCACCTCACCAATGGTCTTGATAGGCTTCAGTGCGCCCTGATGCCCGACTATTTCGGTCAGCAACCTGGCCGCCGTGCGCCGGGACACATGGATACGCTCGTAGCTATTGTGATAACCGTACAGGCAGCGATAGCAGCCATCTTTATGTTCATCGCTGATACAACCACAGGTATTCAGTGATTCGAGAGCCAGTTTAAAGACCTCAAATAAAGGGCTGGCATCCCGCATCAACTCTTTCAAATACCCAGTGCCACCCGGCACGCTATCGTAGATCACCAGATACTGGCGCGGCGTTTCCTGCCCTTGTGCAAGTAGAATATCCCGCGCGATTCGCAAATGGTCTACCGAACCCCGGAAACGCTTTTCCAGTCCCATCTGCAATGCCGCAATAAATGACTGAACACAGTCCTCTGATCCTCCAAAGGTTGATTCGGGAAGATACAAACGTATCCCTTCGCTATCGAATTCACGGTAGAGGAATACACACTCCTGAGTGGCAGCCTCCGGCTGCTTGCGCTTAGAGCAGTACAAGGCATGGTTCTTCCATGTCTCTTCACTGTTCCGCCGACGCTGGAGAGTTCCACACTCCGGACAGATGAGGAATCCCGGTTTGCGGACATCATTGCCCGCAATCTGAATCGGTTGACCTTCCCCAGTCTGTTCACCAAAGTTGATTTCACGGAAACGCACACGATCCAAAAACTCAAACGCAAAAGGGAAATCCTTACTTTCTATCGCCCAAGCCTGGCGTACCGCATTCGGGCTTACATCAACCAGAGCCTGGCGCACATAAAAATGGCGCTCACGATCATCAGCGTCATCGCCAATCCTGCTCTTGCTCTCTAACGTCCTCGCATACACCTTGGTAAGTCGCAGCATGCTCTGTACACGACCGGCATCTGACCACATGGTGTCGCCACAACGTGGGCAACTCGCTTGTCCACTTGCCATGGATTCAGGCTCAGCATACGAGCAACTACGGCAAAAGCGCCACCTAGCTGTTTTGTCTCTTGACACATCCACTTGGTCAATCGTGACCTTGCGACCTTCTGCATAAAAAGCGCTATTGGGCACCAACTCGGTAATAGCGCTCGCTCCGGGGCGCTCGTATTCGAAGGTCAGAACTCGATCGCCATCATTCTGTGCCACTTTTTTATCATCACGAACAATTACCGAATGCAGGAGAACACCCTGCTCAGGGAACGCGTAGTTCGGTAGTAGTCCTTCGTCAGTCAGGAACTGAAGCGAATCACGATCACTGATTGAAGCTATAAGCTTGGTTAATGCCGCCCTCTCGTTCTGCATTTCCTTCAACTCAAGCAGATCGCTTTCACCCTTTGCTGGCAACTTTTCAATACGCTCAACCTCTGTATCGATGCGCTTGCGGCGGCTCTTTAAATCGTCAACATCTTTGCTTACTCCATGCAGCCGATTGACGATCTTCCAGGAGAGAGAGCCTTCGTCACTGTCTTTGCCTTCAATGAACTTTTCGAGAAATATTTCACTTTCAGGGGTTAACCCGTCCGTTCCCGTTTTGAACATATCGATGAATGCAACAAGCAACGTCGCGCGCTGTTGGTCAATATAGCTAAGCCACGGATAAGGGAAGCGGGTTTGATTTTTATTGCGAATCGCAGCCATCACGTCTGCCAGTTTGCCCGGCACCTTTGCCTTATCGCCGTTCTCACGCACCCAGCAATCCAGGGTGAACGCGGTCAGTTGCCGCTCCAGCACCGCCGACGCATTCAGGAAAATGCCCGGAGAATCCACATTGCCGGCCAGCATCTCTCTGGGCTCAGACCAGAAATAAAGATCATGGGGACGGCCTGCTGCGAGTGTCGTCATGAAGGCATTGCCGGTTTTTCGTCCGGCACGACCAACACGCTGGAGATAATTAGCTTGCGCGGGAGGCACAGAACAAAGCAACACAGCAGACAGATCGCCAATATCAATACCCATTTCAAGCGTTGGCGTGGCAGATAACAAATTCACTTTGTCTTGCTTGAAGTCCGATTCCACCTGCTCACGCTTGCCACGCTCAAGCAAACCCGTATGCTCGCGGGCAAGTATCCGTTTGATATCCGCTGTCAGGTACAACTGCCGATAAAACTGAGTTGGCCCTCCTGTGTGCTGAACATAGTGTCCGTTACACCC
This sequence comes from uncultured beta proteobacterium, assembly GCA_963828205.1. Taxonomy (GTDB): domain Bacteria; phylum Pseudomonadota; class Gammaproteobacteria; order Burkholderiales; family Gallionellaceae; genus Gallionella. The sequence continues at coordinate 28,638 of CAWHDU010000002.1, read as the reverse complement.
GAGTTGCCTGCACACCGTTCCATCTATCGGTGTCGTCGGATGGTCAATCACCGAGTTGTGGCACTTATCGCAGCGCCATTCAGCAGAAACATCCAGCAAATGACAAGCATCCGGGCGCAGCCCCCAAACCTGTGTGCCCGCTTGCTCGGCTTCCACTGCCTGTGCGAGACCTTGGGACTCAAGTGCCTGAAGTGTCACACGGTAAATATCAGCGATCACAGAATCATCAACGAATGCTTCGCGATTCAGATTATCGAGAGACTTGAAAGCCCAATCTCGATAGAACGCAGCCTCATCACCCGTGACCGCATCGCATTTGTTATACGGCAACAGCGACAAATACTTTGGGCGGCGCGGCGACTTCAGCATCGCGTACTCGGCAGGATTGTTGCTCCGGTACACAAAGAGATTGCAACCATACCTCGCGTAGGTAACCAGAAAATCATCCCAGATAGCGCCTACCCGCATCATGCGCGCCAGGAAGCCGCGCATGAAAACAAGCACCTCTTCTTGAGAAATTTCGCGCAAGGCATCCACTTTCCCGTGCAGGGACTGCATTGCTTCTGCTGCTGCCGTTTCGAGGGAGTTTTCATTGAACGCAAGAGATGCTGTCCGGGTTCGCGGCAAGGTGCGGCCAACATGCGCGTCCTGTGCAAATTCGCCCTGCATCGCCCAGGTTAAGCCACGATGCACCAGTTGCTGAAGATAACCATCCGTCGGCAACACGTCCTGATGCAAGAGCTTGTCGTAATCACGCAGCCAGGCAATGGCCGGAGGAAGGAAAGTCTTGATGTAAGTCTTATCACCTAACTGCTTTTCCCAGCGGTCTTTGAACGCAGCCGGTAATTCCGCCAGTGTCAGCGGCTTTCCTGCCGCCACCGCATCGTGAATCACCTGAGCCATGGCAGGGCGCAAATTAAGCCGCCAGGTTCTGGCCTCGAAGAAACCCGCACGATGCGCCGCATCCTGCACCGAGTCAGAAAACGCAATCAGCTTCTTGTCAGCGTTATAACTGCTGCCAAACAACTGGCCCACCGCCACACTGGCCAGACTTGCGGCTTGAGAACCCACGATGGTCAGCGTGCGATCTCCGTCGCAATAGGGACAGTCATGATGGGAGATAGTGAAAGCAGCACCGTTGCGCCGCGCCTTGCGCTCATTGCTGGACACGTCAACCGGCAGTAAATCAGTGCTTCCACAGTGGCTGCATTCCACTGCCTGCTGCGCATTCAAAGTACGGCAGACAGGACAGGCTTGCCTGCGCTCAAACTTCTTTGGATTAACTGCTGCCGAAATATCGGCAGGGAAAATGAACCTCGTGCTGACATCGTTACTGAAAAACGCCGCATAAAAAGCCTGAAGATCACTTTTTAATTTACTGCCATCGGTCTTGGTCAGGGTAGCCCCCCATCCCATGGCATGGCAGTCGCGGCAGTGGATCAGGGGCAGATAACTCTCCCTGTCCTTGGCAGGCAGATCATCAGAATGCACCAATCTGGGTTCGGCGGAAAGACTGGCCACCATGCGCCGCAGTTCTCGCATCCACAACTCAATCCGCACGCTCAAGAATGCCTCGCGTACTGTCCCGCCCGACACATCTTTTCCGGCGTGGGAAACAAGCGAAAGCAGGCTTAACACCCATCGTTCCGGGTAATCATCGGGAGCAGACACCGCATCCCGCAAACGGCGGCGAATGGCATCAACCATATCTGCCATCGCAACGGATTTACCGCCCTGACGATTCAAGTCGCGGAGAAGGTTCTGGAAAGCGACATGCTGCTTGAGTTGCCGCCCGAGTTCAATCTTGAACGGTAGCGTTGCCGTAGTTTTTACATCAGTGGCTGTGCCGAACCATAACCCATATTGGGCGGCGATGTAGGCATCCGCATTGCCGTGTTCCAGAGGCGAAAGCGTAACGTACTCTGCCGCCGACGGCATCTGCACATACTCAATCGAGCAATCCTCAAGGTATTCCGCAACCGACTCCCTGTCTTCGTCGATCACCGCATCTTCGTCAAATGGCTCACCGAACACATCACGCGCAAAATCTATCAGCGGCTTTGTCCCACCCGTGCCCAGTGTTGCAGAAGTACCCACACAGGCCAGCGCACCCGGTGGGGTGCGCAGTCTTGCCTTGAGACGGCGTATCAAGCAGGCAAGATCGGTACCTTGCGCCCCGTCAAAAGTGTGCAATTCGTCCACCACCAGAAAGCGCAAAGTATCCGGCTCATTGTGGCGCCACAGCTCGGAATCTCGTGCGCGGATGAGCAGAAAATCCAGCATTTTGTAGTTGGTGAGCAAAATGTCCGGCGGCTCTTCGCGTATCCGGTCGCGCTCGGTGATGACGGTGTAACGGTCACCCTCGACATGCGCCACCGTCGTGCTGGCCTCCCCGGATTCTCCCCCCACATAAAGGCCAGCCGTGATGCCAGCAAGCTCAGGACGGGTGACGATTTCTTTGGCTAAGCGATTGGCCTGATCCGTGGCCAGCGCATTCATGGGATAGACCAGGATCGCTTTGATGCCACGTCGGCCAGCCTTGCGCAATTGGCGGCAATGTTCCAATACGGGGTAGAGAAAACACTCCGTCTTGCCTGAGCCTGTCCCCGTTGCCACCAGTGTCGAAAGCGGCGTATCGCCAGCAAGGCGGGCGAATGAGCGTGCTTGATGTGCGTGCGGAATGAAGTTGTCACTCAACCAATCAAACGCTTTCCTGCCACCGGTTTGTTTGCGGAACGGCAGTCCCACCGTGACGTATGGCCCTTTAGCCAAGTTGCCTGGCTGAGCAATAAATCGAGCAACCAAATCCTCAAAGCCCGGCGTGGTGGCAGGGAACGTCGTCTCCAGAAAATCGGCCACGCCCTGACGGGTTTGTTCGGCAAGAATCAGCGGTTGCATGAAGTTCCCTTGTGGTTATTCAGGCAATAACGAGAGCAAACTGCCGATGACATAATCGCCCGCCACAACGGGATCATAAGCAATGCCGGTACGCAATAGTGCATTCATGTCGGTTAAAAATCCACGATCATTCAGATGGCTTTGTAGCAGCCCGATGAATTCATCTCGCGTGGCAACGGTACCCTCTTGTTGCAGATAGTATAGGAACAACTCAATAATCTCCGCCGGATTAACCGGTGTTCCAGCTTCGGTCAAGGCCCAGTAGAGATCGAATAAATCACGCCCTCGCCTTCGTTGAAAAAGAGCGCGCATCTTGGTGCCCAACATCTCGTGTATTTCAAAACCGTTGACGGTGGTGGCAACTATTTCATCGCGAAAAAGATAACTGAAAGGCAACAAAGAAATCGGGCGATAAGATTTTCTTTCAGTCACATTCGCCTCGATGACAATCTCAAGCGGCATGCCTCTCGGATCTGCAACCGAAGGCACACGGTAAATCACACGCAGCACTTTGGACGGCTTGACCGCGTTTCTCACCGCCAGCTTCACCGCTTGCCATGCCGAACTGGTGGGACGCCCGAGCACACCGAGCAAAACGCGGTTGATCGCTTTTCGAACGTGCTCATCCGGACGGTCACCTATGACCACCAGGTCTATGTCTTCGCTATACCTTGATGCCGGAGCAAGATGAACCTTGTGGAGCAACGTCCCACCGCGCATGGCAATTTGTGTTTTCAAAAACGTATCATCAAACAATGCCGTCATAGCGCGGCACAGCAATAAATCCTGCTCAACCTGCCTTAGGTTAGGCCACGGCACTTGCTGTTGATGCGCAAGAATATCGCGCTGGGTAAGCGGAGTCATCGCAAATTTCCCGTGTTATGAATAATTCCCCAATCACGACTAATCGGATAATCCGTAGCGGCGCTTTTGACGTGGGTTGAAAACGGCACAAGCTGCAAGGCCTTTGGCAACCACGCCTTAACAATGGATGCGAAACTATTGGCTCCAAGTTCTTGCAGAATAAAACCCAGCCGTTGAGCGGTGGCAGTTTCACCTTCAGCCACCAGCGTTTGCTTGAGTAACTTTGCTTTAATGAGAGGCAACAACGGCTCGATGGTCTCAACGGAGCGTTCGATACCGCCGAGACTAGGCGCATAGCGAATGAGATCAAACATCGTCGTTTCGGGGGTGCTTACAGTAAGTGGCGCATGAGCATTAGCAAGCGGTTGAGTCAAACTTTTAGCCATGCTCGACTTCACAAAAAAACGCACTCGGATGCGACCAATCACCATCTCGCGACGCGGCAGACTGGTGATAATTTGCGTTTCCTGTATGGCCTGTGGGCTTGCGCCATAAATACCGGCTGCCGATTGCAAAGCAAGATAATAAGGTTGCCCCAGCCACTTGAAATAGTCATCCAGCCAATCCGTCACCGGCGGCGCGCCCACGGCACGATGCTCTGGCTGAACAATCAAAAAATATTGTTGCCGTGGCGAAACGCGAACCGCCCTTCCTTTCAGGCGCAATAACTGATTTTTCGCGGCAATCACCGACAGCCCGGTTTTATCCGTCAGCTCTTCCAGTGAAAAACTGGCGAATCCCGTTGCCAACTTGGCATCAATAAAGCGGTTTGCCGCCCCGGTTGAAGAAGAATTTAATTCGTTATCCATTTACGTAATGTAGCACGCCACGCTTCAATGCGTAAATAAAACCTCATGTTAAAATCATGGTTGATCGACCTCAACATGCCCAATCCAATGCTGCTGGTAAATAGTTTGTCTATATTGGAAAGCCTCTCTTCCGCCCTCCATGATGTCCGTGATTCTTCCAACAATTTCAGATTGATCGAGGTTGCCATGCGCTTCTAGTTCTGACTTGTTTTCATCGATTGCCTTTAAGGCAATCGTCTGCTCAGCATCTCCAAGAACGGGAAGGTTAGGGTTATGCGTTGCAACGATAACTTGCCGCCGTAATTTGATTGATGCCAACACATTAACGATCACTTGGCGAATTAAACTATTGTCCAAATTATCTTCAGGCTGATCTATTATCAATGGCGAATCACCGTTAAGAAGAAGAATGGGCAAAATTGCGCTACACCTTTGCCCTGGAGATAGTTGATTGAGCGGTCGAGGCTTGCTACCTGCATCCAAAGGCCGATCATTTAACAGGATCACAGGAATATCGTCGAATACAATTTGGTCAAGCTCAAGGACATGATGAAGTTTTAACTTGTGCTGGCCCGCCTCATCATCGTAAAACATCCACAGACCTTCCTTAATTTCACTGGGCAAATCATTCCATACGGCTTCATCAATATCTTCTTTCTGAACCTCTGGATCAAGTCTTTCACGAGCTCTTGTTGCTTTGAAAATTTCCTCCGCCTCATCAGAAGTGACCAAGCCATCAGTTGCCCTGGCTTCGCTAGTAGAAAGAATATCGCTTTCTACTTCGCTATCTCCATGTAGCAATGCGCGTAGATCAGATGGCACCAAGGTCTTCTTTTCAAGAAGCGCTTTAATACGCGCAGGTTTATGCCGGGGAATATGTGGAGCAATATATTTTTCAAGCCATTTACCAAACTCCTTGTTGTCAGCCATGGCTTGAGCTTGAGCCACGACAACAAGATTGGCTTTTTCAAGGTCTCTTGCCAATTGAGTTGTTATTTTTTCGGCAGTTTGTTCGCGCAACTCTGTACGACGTTTGCAATGTTTCTGTAACTCCAAAAACAACACTTCTCTATCAGCACAGGTTTCGTTGTAACCAGCTAATGCGGAGCGATATTGGGTTAGTGCAGATTTAGCATCGTCGAGCGCAGATTTTTTCGCCTCTCGATCTTTACTTCCTACGGGCAGCCCTTTACCAACAAGAGTGTCTTTTTCGTTTTGATATTGTGTTTGTAATGACTGATGCGATCCGCTCAAATGGTTTTGGGTAATATTCAGTTGCCCTTCGATTTTTGACAATGCATCAAGAATCTCCTTCTTTATATCCGGCTTTACAGAATCACTTTTAAGCAAGCCAGCCAGTTCATTAAAGTAGGGAAGCAGATTGCCACTCTCGTCATAACATTTGCTGGCCAAGCGATTAAAGAAGCTTTCAATAGACGATCTGGCATCACCAATCCCAAGATTTTCCTGAATGACCTCCCATTCATCAAGAAATGATTTTGCAGCTTTACCCGCTATTTCTATTTTATCCAATGCCTCATAATGAGACTGGACTTCGGGCTTATTGGCCTGATGATATTCGAGTAGCAAAGCGGCATACTTTCTCAGCGGGACTCCATCTTTTGTAAGCGTTGCGATTGTTCTTGCCTTTTCGATTACGGCAGAACTTTGATCTATTAATGCTTTAACGCAACGATCAATTTCTGAAGATAACTCACCAACCTCTTTCCCGCAGATGTCGTCAAATAATTCTCGTAAGCCATCCGCGTCTGCTTTGCTTTCAATTTCTTTAAATCGATATAATTGAACGGAAGGAATAGTAGGTGATGATATTGATTTGTCATCTTTGCCGGTGATCTCAGATTCTTTATGATTATCTTTAGGATCAAAGTACCTTGAGACAAAAAGACCTCCCGCCGGAATTGATGATTCACCATCCTTAGAATTGGATTTCCAGCAAAGCTTGATTTTGCATCCCTGGAGGGTTGCCTTTGCTCTTTTGTAATAGTCAGAAGCCTCTCTTTTTGTCGAGGTAAGCTGGTAGTCATCAGGTTTTGTCAAAAAACCGATAGCTTCAATCACCGAACTTTTTCCTGAGCCTCTTCCACCGATGATGCAATTCAAATTTCGACTGAATGGGAGGTCGAAACTATTAGAAGCCGTAGGCCAAAAATTGGCAGCACCTTCTGCATCGGGAATAACTTCTATGCCTTCAATCCATTTCGATACATTACCCGGCGCAATATGTGTGAACCTCGTTTCACCGCATCGAATCGCTTTCCTTATTTCATTCATCCATTCTGGTTGAGTGTTCGGGGTTCGGCACACTTTCAAGTGTGGAACCGCGTTATCACCCGCGTTGAATACATCAGAGCTTACATGGGCATCGGAGCAAACTATGGGTGTCGAACGACCATGTTCTTGCTTAAAGCGATGTAACCGACGGTAGTGTTTTTCATCCGTTACATTTGAGACTTGCAGCGCATCAAAGCCACATTCGCCAATGATCTTCAGCACTTCTAGTGCAACTTTGTTTTCCTTGATGTACTCAATTTGTTTCTGAATTTCTTGCTTATTTGCGCCTTCTGTAAGCTTTGAGCTTTCCAAGGCAACAATCTCCGCATCTACATAACTGAGAAGTTTGTTCTTGGTTTCTGATTGAACACCTTTTGATGAAGATACATGAGCCGCCACACATATTGCTGGGCATGTAGTATTACGCCGCAATTTCTGTACGAATTCTGGCAGGCTTTGAATTGTCAGCGACTTATTTCCAGGTTTCCAGTCAATGCCACCACTGGCATCGTGTATTGCCACCCGAATGTCTGCGGCAGTTGTGCATGGTGTGAAAATTGTTAACAGGTGAATTGAAGCATTGCCTTCCGCTCCATCTACCGGGAAGATAATGTCCAGTTCGATTGCAGGCATTACAATCAAGCGATTATTGATTCTTTCATTCCAAGCCATTTCAGAAACTTTTGCTGAATACTCGCAAACATTGTGATCTGTAATTGCCACAATAGCCCAATCTTCTGCTTCGCTTAGCCCGAGTTGCGTGGCTATCTCATTCCTTCTTGCGACAAGCCTTGAGTAAAATTCAGCTACCGGATAAGCCGCGAGCACAGCTTGTTCATGCGCCACCAAGTCCGTGCTTGCATTTGGAATGGCAATGTCTTTAAGCATTTCCTGCTCAGCAGCGGAAAGCTGTTCATATAGTCCGGGCTTCCTTACATCATATGAGGCTGGACTATGAACATGAAAATCACATAGGCAAAATCGAGCCCATTGTGTTTTTGCATCTCGAAGTTTTTTCACAAAGTCCGCATTGGTACTCATGTCATATCCTTTTACGAATTATGCAGTTTTAGGCTCTATCTCTATAAGGTGCAAGCCCAGCCGACAATTTGCCAGGCAGCGTCTGGCAAATTTGCGCGTTGGCGTAACTAGCGATGGTTGAGCGAGAAGCGATGACCGAGGTTGTCAGATTCATACCGTTTTCTCCATGTCAGCCTCAAAAAACGCCCATGCAATTTTGTAATCCGTTTCGCGGCTGGTGAGGGCGAAGGGCGCGGTATAGCTGCGGGTTCGTGTCTGCGGGCCACCGGGTTGGGTGTCGTCGATCACCGTGGTGGTGACGGTGCTGCCAGCGGGCAAGCTACCGGCTTCCTGCATCTGGCGGATGTCGTCCCAGCCGATCTTGCTGGTTTTGCTGTGGCCGTCTGGGTAAGTGATCGTCACGTCTGCGGTGTTGCGACCGCCTTTGCGCGGCAAGCCGACACCAACCAAGCCTTTGCTGTTAGTGAAGATAATGCGGCCATTCATATCAAACCAAGTGTCGCGCTCGTAACCTTGCATTACGGGGAACTGGACGCGGTAGATGAGCAGCAGTTCGTCAAGGGTGAGACCGAGCGCCTGTGCCACCAGCACGTCGATTTCCACCAGCGCAATGCGGCGAGAGTAATCAGTGCGCAATGCACAGTTGCGCTGCCAGTCGGGCGTGAGCTTGGCGAAGAAATCTTTTGGCAGACGCGGGTTGTCGGGCTGGCTCCAGCGTTTGTTAGTGAAATCTGGGTTGAAGACTTCGGCCCAGAGCGGGGCATAGTGGGTGGTGAGGCAGTTGAGGATGGCGAAACGAGCAACCAGCTCGGATTCATTGCTCTGAATCAGCGGCAGGAATTTAGCCAAATTATTTCTGAATCGAGGGTTTCCAGTCGTCTTGATCCAGAAGTCAAATGTAGTGGACAAGCACCCCGCAGTAAATAGCGAAAGGGTGGCAACGGATCGGAAGGTCAGAGAATGGACAGGGTCAATATGCCCGGTGCCTGGAGGTGCTATCGCACACAGCAAGCTTCTCTCGCCGCTGATTGAAAGCATTGACCGAGCGACAAATCTAAAGAACGCTGTTACAGGCTTTGTCTCCGTTTCCTCTGGTTCGACCCAGCTTACTCGCGGCGTTCGCCGCAAGTACTCGACTCGATCTGTCATTGGTCGATAGTTGCTACGCGGCAGGTAGTCGACTGGCAGAAATTCCAAATCGAGCCCATCATAGGCTCGATGAGTAGAGCAAATGGCTCTAGGTGTCTGGTATAGTAGGTTGGCCAAAGAGAAATGTGGGCCTGACAGCACCCAGTCTTCCGGCATAGCGGCAAAAGGCGCACTACGGTCTGCGTTTCGGACAATCGTGCCATCATGCTGCTGCATAGTTTCGTGCCACATCTCGATGGAGACATAGTCGTCGCCCAAATCAGCCAAACGGCGAGGGTAAGCTGCAAGCTTAGCCAGCACACTGGAAAGCAGCCCTGCATGAAGTGCTGGCAGGCGCGCACGGCGCGGCGGCGTGCCGGGTTCGTCATAGAGCTGAGCGAAGACCGTCAATTGTTCATCGCCAACATGAACAATGCGGTCGGCGTGACCGACAGTATTCCATTCATTCGCATCGTTCTTGATACCTCCCGCCATTCCTACGCCGTTATGCAAGTAACAGGCATCAATAGTTGTTGGGGAAAAAAGATTAGCGACAAGGTCAAAGCCCGGTGCAGTTTGTGACGGGCCAAAGATATTGATGCCAAATTTATTCCGGTTGCCAATGTCGAATAGTTTTAACTCATTCTGAAACTGAAAATGCGCCCGCAATCGTGTATATATCGCCTCACGCAACCCCCCACCTTTTGGGTCGTCATAAGGCCCTTCCGGGTGCAGGTAACCGACCACGCCGCGCTGCCCAGCAAGCATCCAGCCGACCGGCAAAAAGCACTTGTAAAGATTGGTCTGCACACCTTTAAGCACCGGGTAGTTTTGCATGGCATTCAAGAATGCCTGCGTAGCTTCCTGCGCAACACACTCAACGATATATTCCGGTCTGGCGGCAGGCTTGACGGTGAAAAGGGCTGCACGACTGTCGGTTGTTTCCTTTGCGCTCAAATTACGAATGGCGAATTTCGGATCGAAATCAGACAGCAGCGACTGTTCATTCCACTCCACCTTGATCCAGGGTGGATTCCCCAGAATCAGATCGAAGCCGCCGCGCTGCTGAAAGATGTCGGCGAATTCCAATTCCCAATGCAGAAACTTGTGTTGCTCAACCAGAGATTGTGCCAAGCGTAAACGCTCATTGGTTTCCATCAGCGCATCCAAATTGACATGCCCGTGACGGTCGCGCTCCACCTCCAGGCTCAAGCGTGCTTGCGGCAAGGTTTCTGGAAAGAGTTCGTCTGCTGCTTCCGCGCCTGCCTGCGCTTCACCATGCACCAGCAACTCCAAGTTGTGCCACCATTCCTCGCGGCTGGGCAATTTTTCCGATTCAGTGACCGGCCAGAACCACAGCGCGCACCAGTAATCCATCACCAGTTTGAGACGGCGATACGGTGAAGCGTTCTTCACTTTCTCGGACAGCATCTCGCGCGCCCATACTTCGTCTTTATCGCTCGTGGTCGTCGGTGATCTGTTTTGTGCGGGGTCTGGCCAGACATGCAGCTCGTCGGAGGTGAGTGTGCGGATTTTGGCGAGTTCTTGCGCGTGTTGCTGCCAAAGCAGCGCGACTTGCTGCGACAGCCTTTTGGCGCGAGTGATTTCATCTTTGGTGAGCGGCGCATTGAATGCAGCGCGCCACTTTTTGAACCGTTCCATGTGCCCAGGTTCAAGACTTTTCAGCACCTTGTCCGATGCGCTCGCCATGCCGGGATCGGGGAGTAGGAAATGCCAGATTTGGTGTTCGGGCAAAACTACCCTTTCCCCCAGCCCCTCTCCCGCTGGCGGGAGAGGGGAGAAAGGAATCCGCTCCGGTGTGGCACAGCGCCAGTCGCGCTCGGGCTGGTCTTTTTCGCCTTTGCCGGGGTTCAACTGAGCACTGGAAAATACCTCGCGCCGACAGCCCACCAAGGAGTTGCCGTTGACCAGTTGCATCCCAAACCACGGCACATGCGCGCCTTCAAATATGGCGTTCAGCCACAGCGACACCTCGGCAAGTTGCACGGCAATGGGGTTCAAGTCCACGCCGAACACGTTGTTGTCGGCGAGGTACATTTTCACGCGCTGCTTTTCTCGTGCGTAATCGTCATGTGGGATGAGCCGACCGAGTTCTTTTTGTTTGCGTTGCAGATATTCCTCGGCAAGCTGGTTGATGGCTTCATTCAAGAACGCCGCCGAACCCATGGCCGGTTCGCACACGGTGAGCTGCAAAATATCGTCAGCCTGCTTTATGCCCTTCAGCAACTCCTTCAGCGCGTATTTCACCAAGCACTGGGTCAGCACTTCCGGGGTGTAATAGGACGCACTTTTCTCGCGCGCACGACCGGCTAAGCGGTAAATAAAAGTACCTTTGGGATATTTGCGTGGCTCGCCGTTGAATAGTTTTTCGGCATCGGTGTATTGATCTGCCTCTCGGGCGGGCACAAACCAGGCTGCGGCAAGTGGATCGAAAGCCTCTTCCCCGCCAGTGCTGCGCGCGGGTGTTTCTTCCTCTTCGAGATCCTCGTCTTCCTCATCTCGTTCTGGCGCTTTGTTCTTGCCTGCGGATTTCACCTCGTACAATTCTTCTTCGGCAAAGAATCCCCGGAAAGAAAGCAGGGACTCGTACACGGCGCCCAACTGGTTGATACCGAGCTGAGCGTAAGAGATACGCCCAGCCTTGCCACGGCCTTTGGCCTCGGCCAACGACATCAGGCGGATGACTTTCTGCATGACCCGGTTACGCAGCTTGACCGAGTTCAGAATTTTCAGTTTGGTCGTATCGAATAAGTGACCCTGCAACGGTGCCAGCCGGAAGCCATTGTTGTCGATGAAAGTTACAGAATGCTGTCCTCCGGATTCGCCACTTACCGGAAACCCGTTCCAGATAAGTTCGAACAGGGTTTGCAGCGATTCATGGATGTATGTGCCTTCCAGCGCTTCAGGCGTGGTCAGCGACAGGTTTTCCATATCGCGCAGGTGTTCCAGACTATACCCACGCAGGTACGCTGCCGCTTGTACGGGCGCATAGCCCAACTCGGGGCGTGCCTCCAGATACATCAGAAACAGCATCCGGTACATGAAAGTGAGGCATTCGCGGGATAGCTCGGATGCCAGGTCAATGTCATTACGCTCAAACAGTTTTTCCTTGGCGATTTCGCGCTTGTAGCGGATGGCTTCATTCCCGATCAGCTCAATGGCCTCGCGCAGCGCGTACTTGAGTTCGCCAGAAACGCCAAAGGCATGCTTGTGAGAATTACTGTCCAGCGTATCGAGCAGGGCGATGCCCTCGGTGGGCAGAATAGATTCTTTGCTCGCCAGCGCCGCTGTCGCACGGAACAGCTTTTCATCTCGCGGGCCGAAAATTTCCGGCAATTCGAACCGTAGCAGTGCCTTTCTGGCCCATTTGCTACGCTCGATCACCAGCAGCTCGTTATGCCCAAGTTGCAGTAGCCAGCGCGGCGGATGCGTATCACCAAAGACAATTTTGCTGGTGGCCGTCTCCCAATCCATGTCGGGGATAAATGAGTAACCAGACTCAACGGAATCTCTGGGTGCCAGAGGTGCCGCATTCAACACCGCCCATTCGTCTTCGGTCGCCCCCATGTCCATCGGCGCTTGCGCGATGACCAGCGCCGGGTTGCCGTCTGAGCTGCGGTAACAGGCCAGCACCGGTAACTCACCCGCTTCGAATGCGACCGTTTCCGGCTGCAAGTCATACCCCAGGGCATTGAGCAATTGCTCGGCCAGTTCATTCAGCAGTGCCACCCGTTCGGCTAGCGTGCGCGCCTTGAGCGAGCGGTCGCGCAGGCGGAAATATTCCCCTGCCATACCCCGCAAACGCGCTACAGGCGAGGCGCTACCCTGATCCTGCCAACGGGCGAACAAGTCCTTGAGATCGTTCTCCAGCACCTCATCGAGATAGTGCTGGCTGTAGAAGTCGTTGGCGTTTTCGATGCCGGTTAGCGGGAAGGCCATGCTTTATCCATTATGAAATCAATACCGCAGCAACAGTCATGTGCGCACGAGCGTCCAGCTCAAGCGTCAGGCTGACCCAGCGTTTATATTCATCGAACAGGTTTTCAATCTCGTGTACCCGTTGCGTTTGCTTGTGCGCGGCGACTTTGGCCAGCGGGGTATCACTCACGGCTTGGAAGTCCAGCTCAAGCTGCTGGAGATGTTGTCCACGCAATTTGTCCAGGCGCGAGAGCTCTGCCGATGCACGCTCGTGCATCTGTGCGCTAAACTGCTTTTGTTTATCTACCATGCGTAACCCAGCATAGTCCAGTGCTGGTGGTAGCAGCGCTTGCAGGGTCTTGGCATCAAATGGATTGCCCGCATTGGGAAACTCTTCGTGTCCCAGCCCAGTTGATTTGATCAACTCATCAAAAGACAGATCGCCCAGCACCTTGCCATTTGAGCCTACTCGCACTGCGAACCAGTCGTTCAACACCGGCTGACCTCGACGATTGGGAATCAGCGCCGAGATCAGCACCAGAGATTCTCCTGCGGCAATACCGCGCGGTACTCGGATAACGGGTGCCCGTTGGCGACCGACTAATGACAGCAATTTGAAATCGAGCCACTGCAACATGGGGTGCAACGCCCAAAGGTGATGGATTGCAGGCCAGGCATCGCCATCTCGCGCTGTCTTGATAGCATTCTTCACCACCTCGGTGTTAGCGCTGAGAGCATAGACGTGGTCGGTCGAACGCATTTCTGGAGAAAGCTGCTGCTTCAGAAAACGGTCAAGATCATCGTCAGGTTGAAGCTCAATTGTTTGAAAACGTGCATCTGCCTTGGGTTGATGCGCAAGGCGGTCGTGTTCATGCAGGAATTCAAGTCCGTTGCGGGCATATTCGAAGTCGCTCGGGAATAGAGAGAGCGGTTTTCGGGGTTCGACTGGAGCTACCGGCGATGGTTCGCCGCCCCCCATAAGGGAGTCCAACCAATCGAGCCCGTCATCTTCTGCTTTCAGTGTCGCTTCAAAGGCTTCCGGTGCTTCACTGTTTTCGAGTGCCTTTGCAACGCGCTGAGTCTCGGCCTCTTCATCGTAGAGCCCCATGAAGATGGACGGATCGCCGATATTCTTGGCAGCTTGCTCATCTTTCTCCGTCAGGATTTCGAGAATTCGCATATCGCCACGAATCTTGGGATTTTCCGTTTCGTTCAGCAGATAGGCGATCAGCGGAGTCTCTGCTTGCCCATAACGGTCAACGCGCCCGTTGCGCTGTTGGAACACCATCAACGACCAAGGAATGTCGAAATGTACAATGCGGTGCGATTGAAAATGCAGGTTGATACCCTCTGAAGCCACATCAGAGGCAATCAGCAAGCGCAGCGGGGAGAGTGTCTTGCCAAAATCTTCGACGGTTTTTTGAATCTCAGTATCCGGCAACTGGCCATGCAGGATGGCGACTGCATTTTCTTTTAACCCAAGCTTTCTGGCTAAATGTTCGCGCAAGAACTTCAGTGTCTCGATGCGCTCGGTGAAGACCACCAATCGGTCAGCGGCGTTATCCGAACTCCATTGCCAAATAGGATCACTCTTCAGGCGGCTCACAAGCTCATTCAGCTTGCTGACATCATCAGGAGCAATAGCCTCCACCGCTACCTTTAGCTCATCGAGAACGGGAATATCCGGGTGCGATGCATCCTTCTTGCCAAGCCGATTTATCCTCTCGCGCACTGTCTGTGCGCAGGCTGCCGGAGATGAGAGCAACGATTTTTCCAGAATGGTGCGGAACAACATTTCGGCACCGTTGCGTCTATCTTTATCAATATTCAGATTCAGGTTCGCCAGTGTCGCAAACGCCCTTTCTTCAGCTGCACTTGGCTTTGCGCGAAACCGAAAAACTTGTCGTTCAGGAAACTCTTGTCGAATTTCTTCGCGCACATCTTTCTTGAAGCGACGCACAAACAAGTGCTCGACATCCTCTTTCGTATAGTCAGATTTTCGCGGCAGGATGGTCGGATCAAGCATCCGCATCAGGCTGGCGAAGCTCTCTTTATCGCCGTTGTGGGGTGTGGCTGTCAGCAAAACCAGAGCATCCGAACGGTGCGCCAGGAGTGAAGCCAATTTATTACTGAGGGTTCGATTGCCCTTGAATGAAACATTGTGCGCTTCATCAATAACAATGATGTCCCAGTAAGCGGTCTCGATGTAGTGCCGATACTCGGTATCCCGCTTGAGGGTATCAACAGAGATAATGGTCTTGTCGTGGTAGTGGAAAGGATTGTGGTTTGCAGGTAAATGCCGCCTGATTCGCTGGATGCCCGCCGAATCCAGCCGAACCAGCGGAATTGAAAATCGCGACCAGAACTCTTTTTGAAACTGCTGCATCATGCTCTTGGTGGTGACGACCAGAATGCGGCGCCCCTTCCCCCTACGCATGAGTTCGGAAACCAGAATCCCCGCTTCAAGAGTTTTCCCAAGCCCCACAGCGTCCGCAATGAGAAAACGTGGACGAAGTTGCTGCAATACACGGCGCGTAGGTTCCAACTGGAACGGCAATATATCCATCGCACCACGATGGCCCAGCGCAATAGTTGGATCGGTCGGCACTGTCTGGCGCAGCCGTGCTTCAAGGTAAAGCAGACTGGACATATAACGCGGAGAAGTATCGCTAACGAGCTCTGTCTCTCTGGGATCAAGCACCTTAACGGTATCTATAGCGGTAAGGAAGATGGCATCGCGGTGGCGAACAGTCTCCGATACGCCAATGCATTCGAGTTGGTGTCCGCCCATGTCGCACTGTTCGACATTGCGGACGATCCATTCTTCATTACGAATTAGTACCCGCGCACCTGGGGCTGGCGACATGTCAATCATCTATAACTCCAAGAAGTCATAGTTGGTGTTGATGTTTCAATATGATGTGAGTAGATAATTTCAGCACGCCCAGTTCAATTAACTCATTTGCCACACTACTCATAGACTTTAAATATCCACTTACATTCTAATCGAATTGAAGAACCGCTGATTCCGCCCAATGAGGATAAGCAGATGAAAGCTAAGATCAACTTTATAGGTTCCGCTAAAAGACAAAAAACAGGGAATCAAATTTTACCCATCAATGCAAAATCATCGGCGGCTCATCGCCTTCTTTCTTGGGCAGCAGGTGTGCAAACCGGCCTTCAACTTCCGTGAAATAGCGGAACTCGACTGCCCCAATTGTCCGCTTCTTCTTGGAAATCCCCTTGGGTTTGATCTGCGGTTGTGCGGCCCACACACCATGCCTCGTCTCCAGCATAAGCGAACACGTATCTATCGCATAGGGCGATGCGCTTATGCTTCCGTACTTGTCGAGGATCGCATTCATTTGGCGCATTTTGTCTGGCCGAAGCGTCCACGCTTCCATGATCGCGAACACGAAATCAGCATTCAACGCAAACGCCGCTGACTGGATCATCTGCGCAGATTGGTCTTTGCCTTCCCCGCTTCCAGTCTGAACCATCACCGGGATGACTTCCTTGGTGGTCATGTTGCCGACGAACGCCATTGCCTGAAGTTTTTCTCCGGCCTCCAGAAAACCCCGCGCCTTGTCGATCATCGGGCTGATGATGTCCATGTAGGCTTGCGGTGGCATGCTAACGGGTGCCTCAATCATTTCTTCCTCAATACTTGCCATCGGTCGTGCAAACCGGGAAACGTGCGGTGATGTTCGTTGAGAGCCTGTGTCTCGGCTTTGAGGCGTTCAAAGTCGGCGCTGAGCGCGTCAAAAAATTCATCGGTTGCAGTGTTGCCGCCTTTTTCTTCACCTTCGAGAATCATAACCTGCCTTGGGCGCATAGCGTGAGCTACCCGTTCGCTGAACGGCGTGCCGTGGTTCGGCCAGACCAGCAGCACCACGTCAAAACTGCCTGGGAGCAGTGCAACTGCATCACCGTGGTGATCGAGGCGAAACACGGTTTGTATGGGATATCCACGTTTCGTGTCGCGGGGTTGCCGATAGTCTGTCCAGTCGGCGGCAGTGATTTCAATTCCTTGTTGCGCAAGCTGGTCAGCGAGCCAACCTGAGCCACTTCCTGCTTCGAGCGCCTTTTTGTCCTTGCACAGGGTAGCCAGAGTGAAAACGCATTCTGCCGTAAACAGGCAGAAGCCGAACTCACGGTTGTAACGTTTGCGTTGCTGGTAGAGCGCATCGAGTTCATCTGTCTCTTCCAACAGATCGTCAGAATAGTATGAGGCTGCAGGCAAGCCGGGAAGCAATGGCATTATCTGCTTGGCAGTTTCAGGTTCAGCGAGGATTGCGGGCTGGGTCACTTTCCAGTCATACCCTTGGCAATATCGTATTCACGTTGCAACCCGGAGCCGCAATCCACTTTTGGGCTGAAGATCGCCATGCCAACGTGCATGTAGCAAAGGAGTTGCAGACCAGAAAAGTCCCCGTCGAGGTTGGTAAGCGAATAGCGTTTCTGTGGATTGTTGATTTCCAGCCCGGCCTCACCCAGCAGCGCGATTTCCATGGTCACGCGCCCGACCTGTTCACGCGGAATATCGGCGAACCGCTTCATGGCGCCAATCATGTACTCCACCGCATCCGGGCGATACCCATCATCCACAGCCTTGCGCAGATCAGCTTGACCGGCCCGATTCAAAATCTGCTTGGCATCTTCAGCAAACTGCGAATCTGGAAAGCGCTTCGCCACGTCTTTGTAGACCTTCAGTGCTTCCTTGTGGTGCGCCTCCAGCGAGTTTAGGCAGTGCGCCAACCCCATCAGCGTCGCCGGGTTATCGGGAGCCAGCGAAGCGGCCTGGCGGAAATACGGCAACGCCTCCGCATGCTTCCCGGCGCGAGCCAAGGAGGCAGCGAGGTTCTGCTTGATGAGCGCATTGTTTGGCTGAGTTTTTGCTGCCGCCTTGAGCACGGCTTCCGCCTCGTCGTAGCGCTCAAGTTTGGTAAGCGAAACCCCGATGGCGATGGCAGCGTTATCGTATCTGGGATCGAGCTTGAGGCAATTGTTCAGCGGTGCCAGCGATTCTTTGACGCGGCCAAGCTCCGACAAAGCCACGCCGTAGTTAAAGCAGATGTCGGGGTCGTCAACCATGCCATACATCGCTTCCAGCCCCGGCAGAGCATCTTCGATATAGCCGTGGTGGAGCAGGCCCATCAGATAAGTCTTTGGCTCGATTCCTTGCTGCGGCACCGCGACAACGCGCACCATGCCGTCGTTCACGACCACTGCCGCAGTCCAGCCCTTGGCGGCATATTGCATGGCGTACTGCATGATGACCGCCTGCTCAAACCCGGAGTCGTTAGTTGGCGGCAAGCCGGGCAGATCGAGCGATGCGAGGGGGCGTTGAAAAATCTCTGGTGCTTGCTTATTCATTTACGATAGCTTTCAGTTGTACGGGGTGCTCACTTGGGAATTCGGTAACAACCCCGCGAGCGTCACAGCAGCATCGGCGAAGCCCATGAAGTCGCTGAAAGTCTGAGTTGGCGGGGGTTTCGATAATAACTGAAACCACATCAATTGTGTAAGGCAGGTGATCTGGTCTTCTTGGCGCAGGATGAGGTAGAACCATGGCGGAAGCCAAAATAGTGCAACGCCAGATGCTGAATTGATAAATAGTCAAAAATGAGGCATTATGATGCCATGACAATGAAGCCGAATTACAAAAGTCCGTTCAGCAAGTTTGTAAAGAAGGCACACAAGCCCTTGCAACTCGCTATTGAGGATGCTGTAGAGGAGGTTTGTGAGAACCCGGAAGCAGGGGAGGCCAAAGTGGGCGACTTGGCCGGTATCTGGGTCTACAAGTTTAAATTCAACCGCCAAGAGTACCTGATGGCCTATCGCCCGCCATCATTGGAGGCCCGCCGTCAGGGCGTATGTGTGGAGTTGCTGATTATCGACTTCTATCAGGTTGGTTTGCACGAGAATTTCTATGGCGAACTTAAGCGCTATCTAAAATCGGAGGTATAGGAAAATGGCACATGCACTGACTGCAGAGGATCTGTTCCAGGATCTAAAGCAAATGCCGACAACCGAGCGGCAGAAGTTTTTCGTGATCTTGTCCACGAATGCTTTTCGTGGTGATGATATGAGCCACGAGCAATTGTTTGGCCATCTTACGGGCGACAATTTCACGGCTCAGGAAGCGGCCGAATATCTGGAGGTCTCGATGTCAACCTTCAGGCGCTTTGTCGGCAGCGGCAAGCTGAATCCGAGTTCCACTGTTGGCCGAAACAAGATGTTCACCGTTGCCGATTTGAAGGCATTCAAGAAGGCTCTAAAAATAGCGAATGGTTGAAACGGAGATAGTGTTTATCCTGATTTGAAATATCAGCCTGCGTATTGCGATAAATTCAGCCAACAGCCATTGCCATCACCCCATCGTCTTTCGCTGCCTGTTCCACCAGACCTGCATCCTCGCCAATCAAGGGTGTGATTGATTCCGTAATACCCGGTATCTGGGTTTTCGTCTTGCGAGTTTTTTTCTTGGGCGTTTCTGCTACCTCGACTGCGGGGCTTTCCGTTGCCGCTTGTTCTGGCTCTGCCTGAACATCATGCTTGAGTTTCTGCGCGGCACTGAACGCGCGCGCCAGGATCGCAGTAATTTCTGCCGAAACTCCCAGCGTCTTCCTGCGCCATTGCCGCTCCAATGCGCCCTTCGCATCGTCGGCGATGAACCCGGCAAGCCATGTTGAATGCACCAATTCCATCAACTTGTCGAGTTCGCGGATCATTTGCAGATACTGGCCTGACTTGTTGCAGGTAATTTTGGCCTGATAAGCAGTGACGTTCGTGTAATTGACCCTGCCAATTTCAATGCCGTTGTCCTCGGCGATCTTCTTGAGCCGCGCGCTTTCATTGCGCAAATTTACAAACGCATTGTTGATCAAGTGATCGACCGCGCCATTGACGGTCATTATTTCGTTGTCGCTTTTGAGGACTGCTGGCAGAACAACGCTCAGGCTGCGCAATGCCGAATCGCATTTCTCGAAACCATTTTCAAAGACAGCCTGGGCGGGTGACGAATGAATCTTCACCTCCTGGGTCAGGAATGGGTTGCTGAACTCATCAGATTTCTTTCTGGGTGCGCCTTTCACTGCTTTACCGTTTTCCAAGAATCTCTCCTTTGCGGTTGATGAACAAAACAACAACACGAACACAAAGGCTGATAGTGGAACAGCGCTTCAGGAAAATCTGATCGAAAGTCGGCAATTTTGCCGAGTATCCGCATAGAAAAAGGAATAAAGCCGGTGTAGTGTCTGCCGCATCTTGCTTCCTGTGCTTAATGCCTTGAGCTGATATTGGCGGCTGACCAATTGAAATAAACAGAAGACGAGCAATCGTCGTAACCACCCAGCGGGGATATCGTTCCCCGCAAGGGTCATGGTGTCTCCGTTTTTTTTCATCAAAAAGGAGAACACCATGGAACTTGTCATCATAGCTTGCTGCATTAGCGGCTACACCCTCAGCCGTCCCATTGTCTGGATGCTGAAGTTGAATTAAATCACCCACGCGGGGACACCTCCCCGCCAAGGGTTTGTGTCCCCCTTTTATTTCCAAAAGGAGGCACAAAATGAAGCGCATCGTCAGACATTTGCCTATACGGGTTTACCACTCCAGTGAGGCAATATCACACAGCGGGATTGTTCAATTACTCAAGTCCCCCGAACACTACCTGCAATACAAAATGGGATCAGTCGAGCCAACGCCAGCAATGGAATTCGGTTTGGCATTCCACGGCTTTATTCTTGAACCAGAGGTCTTTTCCAAAGATTATGTGCTCGCGCCGAAGTTCGACCGACGCACCAAGGAAGGCAAGGAAACAGCCGCAAAGTGGGATGTTGAAAATGCGGGCAAGACACCCTTGACCGCAGAGCAGATGGACACACTTGCCGCAATGAGGGTAAGCGTTTTCAATCATGCGGGCGCAGCCAGAATGCTTAACGATGGCGAAGCCGAGACATCCTTGTTCTGGACGGATGAGCACACGGGATTGCCGTGCAGGATACGCCCGGACTGGATGTGCGAGTACGGCATGGCAGACCTTAAAAGCTGTTGCGGTGCGAGCAAAGACGTTTTTTCGAAAGCGATAGCCAATCTGGGCTATGACGTGCAGGCCGCTTTTTACACGGATGGCATGAAGGCGGTGACTGGAAAAACAGTCAACTTTTACTTTATCGCAGTGGAAAAAAATGCACCGTATTCGACGGCTTGCTACATCGCCAGTCAGGAAATGATCGAAGTCGGGCGTGCCAAGTATCGTGGTGCGCTTGAGTTGCTGAAATGGTGCCAGGAAAACAAACAGTTCCCCGGCTATCAACCCGGTGGCGAGATCGAGACGATTGATCTTCCGCGCTGGGCGGCAAACTTCGATATTGAAGCGTAACAACAACCCTATCGGGGACACTTCCCCGACAAGGGCTTGTGTCCCTTTTTTTCATTTCAAAAAGGAGACACAAAATGGGAATTTTGATCTTGTTGGGCCTCGCATGGGCAGTTTATTTGGCCATTCGAGTTGTGGTGGTGTTTATCAAGCCACGCATTAAGGCAAAGCTTGCGACCAAGGCTCAAGCGGTATCAATGCCGAACGAGCCAAACTGGGCAGGTTTTGAAACACCCACATTCATTCGGCGCGGAATAGCCTTTCCCGTTCTGACTGAAAAGAAAAAGAAGCGCATCCGCAAAACCAAAACTGTGGACACGCTTACTTGCGTTAATTAGCCAACCACCTGCGCGGGGACATCGTTCCCGCAAGGGGCATGGTGTCTCCGTTGTTATTAAAGACAAGGAGATACCATGAAAAAAGTTTTTCATTTCTACGCCGACCCCGGCCACGGCTGGCTCGCCGTCAAGAAGCACTACCTGCGAAGTTTTGGTATCGCCTCTCAGATCACGCAATACAGCTACCAACGTGGCGATACGGCATATCTGGAAGAGGATTGCGACTTATCGGTTTTCCTGGCTGCACTCAAGGAAGCCGGTATCGAAGCAGACATCAGGACGCATCACACTGATCGTCGATCCAGGATTCGCGGATATGAATCGTATCGCTGCGAAGATTCCGGTCTGTGCAAAGTCGAAAAAGTATCAGAGGGTCGTTGGCTTGTACGAAACGCTGAATCTGAGCGTATCGGCGAGGTGTTCGGCATTAAAGGAAGGTTTCAAGCACAAACCATGAGCGGCGTTTTTGTCGCAAATGGCAGCACGCTGTACATGGCGGCGAACCTTCTATCTTCGGCTCACTACCATGTGGTCGCCACCGTTTGTGATCCTCGTACCAACGAGGGCATGAAAGATGCGCCGACAATGGGGTATTGCACTGAGTCGCGCGATATTGCCTTGCATCAGGCAAGGCAATGGGCGAGCGATGGCTATTGGTCATCGGTGTACGACAAGGTGTCCGGTGAAGCTATCTATGACTTCTCTCCGAAAGGAGGTGTGCATGGGTTGCACGCCTGACAAGTCGTAGCCAGCAAATAAGCAACAAACAATTCGCATCACGATATGCTGTGATGTGTTTTTAACTGCCCCTGCGGGATATTTCTTCCCGCAAGGGCAGAAGTGTCTCCGGGGGTTTTTAATTTCCGGAGGCAATAATGAAATTGAAAACAATCGCTGCGGCAATCATGTGGTTGCCCGGTTTTGAGCCAGAAGACAACGACCCGATAGTTTTACAAGGGCCGGTTGTTCTGCAACGCGAAGCAGAGATCATCCCGTTTCCCAAAGCGCTGGCTGCCGAAGTCGCAACAATCAAAGCAGTATGGCCGCGTCTCGATGCGGTTACGTTTTCCGGCTTGTCCGGCAACGTCACCAAATTCGAGGCCAACATTGCCGCAATCGAATGCCTGCGCAAGCTGGAGTCCGAGAAGAGGCAAGCGACCACGGAAGACCGGGAATTTCTCAACCGTTACACCGGTTGGGGCGGCATTCCGCAAGCGTTCAATGATGACCAGAAGGAACAGGCGTGGGTTGCCCGCGCCGAACGCCTCAAGGCATTGCTGAGCGAAGACGAGTACCAATCTGCCGAAGCCAGCACACCAAACGCTCACTACACCGCACTGGAAGTTATCGAGGCGACGTGGCGCATGGTGGAACGGCTGGGTTTCAAGGGTGGCTGCATCATTGAGCCATCTGCCGGTGCCGGATATTTCCTCGGCGCGATGCCGCAGGAGATTGCCCAGCAAAGCACCGTCACGGCAATTGAACTAGATCAACTATCGGCGCGCATCCTGAAGACTCTTTATGGGGATTTCGGGGTAAACGTCATACAAAGCGGGTTTGAGGCTGCAAAGCTGCCGGATGAGTTTTACGATCTGGCTATCTCGAATGTTCCGTTCGGGAATTACCAGGTGCCGGAACTGCGCAACGTTCCTTACGCCAACTTCCTGATCCACGATTACTTCTTTGCAAAAGCGATGGAAGTTGTCAGACCGGGCGGGTTGGTTGTGTTCATCACGTCCTCCGGGACGCTGGACAAGTGTGACGACAAGGTGCGGCAATATCTTGGCAGCAAGGCCAATTTGGTGGCGGCAGTTCGCTTACCCAATACCGCTTTCAAGAAGATCGCCAACACCGAAGTGACAACAGACATACTGGTGCTGCAAAAACCGCTGGAAGGACGTAGCAGTAAAAAAGGCTGGATGGAATCAATCGTTCTGCCGGAAACATCCCCGATCTACGGGGAACGCAAGGAATACTGGAGACATCAGCAAATATCCTGTAACCAGTATTTTGTCGAGAACCCTCAATGGGTCATCGGCAAACTTGCACTGACTGAAAACGGCTACCAGAAATCGACTGGCTGCATATTCGAGGGCGACCTTGAAGCCGCACTGGCCGAAAAGGTGTCCATGCTGCCGGAAGGTATCTACGCGGCGATTCGGAAAGTCGAAAAAACGAAGGTTGTATTGCGTCTGGAGTACAACGCCCAAGGTCGCCCAGGTTTCAGGGTGATTGATGGCAAGGTGTATGAAACAGACGGGCTGGTGGCGTCGCAATTTATCGCGCCGCAAAAAACGCTGGAACGCATCGCGGGCATGTGCGGTATTCGTGATGCGGCACGCAAGATTGTTCGGTCACAGGTAGAAACCGGGGATGAGGCGATTCTTGCCGCTTACCGGTTGACACTGAATATCGAATACGACCACTTCGTCGCAAAATGCGGGAGCATCCACACCAAGGCAAACAGGGCCGCTTTCAAAGGTGATCCCGATCTGCCGTTGCTGATGTCGCTGGAACGCTGGGATGGGGAAACTCAGACCGCCGAAAAGGCAGACATCTTTTTTCAGCGCACGGTGGGGATGTTCAAAAAGGTCGATCATTGCGAAACCTCGGAAGAGGCGCTGCTGGTCAGCCTGACCGAGTGTGGCCACGTCGTCGAAAACAGGATTGGTGAATTGCTCGGGAAACCGGGCAGCGAAGCCATGAAGGAACTCGAAGGGTTGGGTGCAGTATTCCTCGATCCGCAAACCGGCAATTGGGAAACCAAAGACAGTTATCTTGCCGGTAATGTCCGTAATAAATTATCTGCTGCCAGGGTGTCGGGAGAGCGTTACAGCCGAAATGCGCAAGCATTGGAAGCCGTGATTCCCGATGATTTAACACCGGGCGAGATCGGTGCGCGCATCGGGTCCACCTGGATACCGACAAGCGATTACGAAGCATTTCTGGATGAAACTCTGGAGTGCAACGGAAATACCGTGACGTTCAACCAGGCAGCAGGCGCGTGGAATATCGACACGCATTACAGTACCAAATCGTCGATAGCAGCCACGCAGACGTATGGAACCGAGCGGGTAAATGCAGCAACCCTGTTCGACCAGGCGTTGAATCAGACCGTGCCGACCGTACACGATCCTGATCCTGAGGATCGTGACAAGCGCGTGGTCAACCAGAAGGAGACCATCGCGGCACGCGAGAAGCAGCAGTCGCTCAAGGAGAAATTCCAGGAGTGGTTGTGGTCAGAGCAGGTGCGGGCACTAAGACTGGCAAGGCTTTACAACGATACGTTCAACAGCGTTGTGCCGCGCAGGTTTGATGGTCGGCATCTGGTGTTGCCGGGTTATTCCCGGATAGTCAGCCTGCACGTGCATCAGCGGGATGCCATCTGGCGTATTGTTGCGAGTCAGCTAAACACTTTGCTTGCCCATGTTGTTGGGGCTGGCAAGACACTGACTTGCATCTGTGCCGGCATGGAGCTTCGTCGCTTGGGCAAGGCAAGCAAACCGATGTATGTGGTACCAAACCACATGCTTCACCAGTTTGCAGCCGAGTTCCTGCGTGCGTATCCCGGCGCCAATATCCTGATCGCGTCGAAAGACGATCTTCAGGGCGACAAGCGCCGTCAGCTTCTTTCCCGTATTGCCACCGGCGATTGGGATGGTGTGCTGATCACGCATGCCTCGTTCGAGCGCATCAAGATGAGCGATGGATTCATGGAGGAATATATCCAGAATGAAATCGACCTCATTGAAGATGCCATTCGCGCTGAAAAGCAGGAACGCGGTAACCGCATCATCAAGGAGCTGGCCCGTGCAAAAAAAGCATGGGAAGCAAAGCTGGCAAAGCTATCAGGCAATAACAAGAAGGATGAAATTCTGTCCTTCGAGCAATTGGGCATCGACTGGATGTTTGTCGATGAAGCGCATCTGTTCAAGAACTTGTGGAGGTTCAGCAAGATGACACGGGTCGCCGGGTTGCCTAACAGCAATTCGGAGCGGGCATTCGATATGTTCGTCAAAACTCGCAGCGTCATGGCAAAACACAAGGGCAGGGCAGGCGTGGTGTTCGCGACTGGCACGCCGGTATCCAACAGTATGGCCGAACTCTGGGTCATGCAGCGATACCTGCAACCGAAGACGATGGAAGCCTTTCAGGTGGGGATGTTCGACACTTGGGCGGGCAACTTCGGCGAGTCGGTAACGGCTCTGGAGCTGGCTCCGGATGGCAGAGGCTATCGGATGCATACCCGTTTCGCGAGGTTCGTCAATCTTCCAGAACTGATGTCCATGTTCGGTGAGGTGGCGGATATTCGCACAGCGGAGATGCTGAAATTGCCGGTGCCGGCCGCGCACAAGGAAACAGTAACAATCAAGCCGACAGCGGACTTGAAAGCACTCGTCCAAACCCTCGTGGAGCGGGCAGAAGCAATAAGGAACGGCAACGTCAGTCCCTCTGTGGACAACATGCTGGCCGTTACCAACGATGGCCGCAAGGCTGCGTTGGACATGCGTCTGATCAATTCATTCGCCGAGGTAGAAAATGGCAAGGTGAACCATTGTGCCGAGAAAGTATTCGGTATCTGGGGGGAAACCAAGTTGTTCCGTGGAACGCAAATTGTGTTCTGCGACCTGTCCACTCCGGTGGAAAACGGTCGGTTCAGCGTGTATCAGGCGTTGCGTCAAAATCTGGTAGAGAGAGGCGTGCCAATCGAGGACATCGCCTTCATTCACGACTACGAGAGCGATGCAGCCAAGGAAGAGCTTTTCAAGGCCGCGCGTGATGGGCGTATCCGCATCCTTCTGGGCAGCACGCAGAAGATGGGGGTCGGGACAAACATCCAGACCCGGCTGGCGGCGCTGCATCATCTGGATGCCCCATGGCGGCCATCTGATGTGGAACAGCGGGAAGGGCGCATTATTCGCCAGGGCAACCTGAACGAGCGTGTGCGCATCTACCGTTATGTAACCGAAGGCTCGTTCGATGCCTACATCTGGCAAACGCTTGAGACAAAGGCGAGATTCATCGCTCAAGTCATGCAAGGGGATACCGGGATGCGTAGCGCAGAGGATGTTGAATTGGCCGCGTTGTCTTATGCGGAGGTGAAAGCCTTGGCGTCGGGCAATCCGCTGGTGCTGGAAAAAGCGGGTGTCGATACCGAGCTTGCCAAGCTGTCGTTGCTCCGGTCTCAATGGGATCAGCAACAATGGCGCAACAAGCAGGAACTGGCGACTTTGCCAGGTCGCATTGAGCGTGTCCAGGCCAGAATTACCGGCATTGAGTCCGACATAGCTTCCCGGCAAGACGTATCTGGTAGCAAATTCCTGATGGAAGTAGAGGGGAAACGCTATACAGACCGCGCCGAAGCGGGAAAGGCACTTTTGTACGCTGTGTATGGAGTGAAGTCAGGCGGTGATCGGGTAGTGGGTCAAATTGCCGGGTTCCGTGTTGCCGTGCAGGTGTCGGCATTGCAGGAAATGGGCGGGCAACTGGTTGTCCTGGGAGGTGTTGAGTATCGGTGCGGCCAGGCGGAATCAGCGCAAGGTTTTGTGCGCGTACTCGAAAACTCGCTCAACAGGATGGAACAGTGGCTCCTGGAAGAGCAGGAGAGTCTGGCCAGAACCGAAAAACGCATGGCCGACATTCAGGCCGAAGCCGCAAAGCCGTTTGACAAGGCTGCGCGGCTGGAGTGGTTGAAACAACGGCAACGAGAAATCGAAGCCGAGCTCGATTTGAGCAAGGGCGAAAACACCGCTGTTGATGAAACAGAGGAAATAGCCTGAAGGAAATTCAAGCCGCTGCGTAATGCAGTGACGTGAAGAGGCCGCTGGCCTTGCCGAAAGGTAAAACAGCTTAAGCATCGTTCCGGGCAACCGGTTCGGTTCAAGCAACCCCACGGGGACATTCATTGTCCCTCTGGGGCGTGGTGTCTCCGTTTTTTTGTTTAAACAAAAAGGAGAGACACCATGGCATTACAAGCACTCAAAAATATCAACCGTACCGCCGCAGCCAATAACGAGCAACCCCAAGGCTTCCCGGCAATGCTTGAACAGTTCAAGGGAGAAATCGCCCGCGCGCTGCCCAAGCACATCAATCCTGATCGCATGGCACGTATCGCGCTCACGGCGTTTCGCATGACTCCGAAGCTGGGGGAGTGCGACCCGCGCAGTGTGTTTGCCGCCGTTATCCAGTCTTCGCAACTTGGGCTGGAAGTGGGGCTGATGGGCGAAGCTCACCTTGTCCCGTTTGGCAGCCAATGCCAACTCATTCCGGGTTACACCGGATTGATGAAGCTGGCGCGCAATAGCGGGTTGGTGCAGGACATCTATGCACACGAGGTGCGCATGAACGACACGTTCGCGCTAAAACTCGGCATGGAACGAAGCCTGAAGCACGAACCGCTGACTGCACCGGGCGGCTTCCCCGCGTCTGATGAAGAACGCGGAGAGATGATTGGCTTCTACGCGGTAGGCGTTCTCAAGGATGGTAGCAGGACGTTTGTCGCAATGGGCCGCAAAGAAGTCGAAAACATCCGTGATGGCAGTCGCGGCTACCAGGCAGCCAAGAAGTACAAGAAGGAATCAGCATGGGATACCGACTTTGCGGCGATGGGGCTGAAAACGGTCATCCGGCGTATCTGCAAGTTCTTGCCTAAATCACCCGAGCTGGCAACAGCACTGGCGATGGATGAAAAAGCGCATGCAGGCCAGGGTCAAAACCTGAATCTGAGCGACGTGATCGACGGCAGTTATGCGCCGGTTGATGTCGCGGAGGAGGCGGATGAGACCAAGGAAAAAACGCCAGCCAAAACCGAAAGCCAACCGCTATCGGCAAAAGCAATGAGCAAGCTCGAAAAGCTGGACAAGGTTGTCGCGGCTTTGAAATTGGTCAGCACTGTTGAAGCATTGGATGAGGTCTATATCCGTGCCGAAGAGGATCTGGAAAA
>CAWHDU010000001.1:0-4123 GCA_963828205.1 uncultured beta proteobacterium | reverse complement strand
GCCTCTGCATGTCATCCTGGATTGCATCAACCAGGGCAGGGGCAACGCGCTCCTTTCGATCAGCGCGCATGGCCAGGATGAAGCCAAAAAATACGCGGAATCAGCCGCGATCCTTGATGAGAAAGTAAAACGCCTGTGGGCGCAATACACATCTGCATCCGTGACACCCGAGGAAGACCGGAAGGCGCAGGAGTTCTGGGGGAAATGCCAGACTTGTTCCAATTCTCCTTCAAACGGAAAATAATTTGCAGGTCTGGCTATGCCAGACAGCTTTATCTGGCGGGTAGAACCCGCCCTACGATAATGCACTATTGATCGGGAAATGGAATTACCGGAAATCCAGGAATGTCACCCTGAGCTTGGCGAGCGCCGGCGATTTCGAGGGCGCGCGCGACAATGCCACCAGCGACGCGACCGGGAAATACCGGGCGGCGCGGGAAGCATTAGGAGAACCGATCGCGCTGGGCAAGCGGTAAATCCGGGCCGTGAGCTTCTTGCCAACTACCGGATTCAGGTTGAACAACTCGAATTGACGAAACAGGCAAGCTGGTGCACTGACCGGCTTTCGTAACTACTCAGGTACCGATCTGCCGTGGCAGACCGTCAAGAGAAACGTGGTTGAGGCGGGGAACCCTGGAATGTCAATGTGAGTGCATGGAACAGATTGTCGCCCTGCTTGTGGAGAGTGGCGAGATACGAACGAATGGTGCAGAAGGTTTCGAGGCCGGCTGCGGTGCGGAAGCCGCCGGAGATTTTCTGTTTGACTTTGGGCATGCGCACCGCCTGCTCGGCGGTGTTGTTGGAAAAGGGAACGTCGTGATCGGTCATGAAACGCAAGACATCATCGGCATGGGCGCGCAATCGGTCGATGAGGTTGAGCGCCTTGCTCTGTTTGGTTCTACCGCGTTTGCCGGATGTCGGCGCGCGCGGGTTGACGGCGTCACCGTCGGCGAGAATCCGTGCATATGCGATACGGTAGTGCGCGATGCGTTCTTCCGCCAGCGGGCCGCCGGTCGCCTTGACTTCATGGCAGGCATCGACCAGCAGGTCGATCAGGCGCTGCGCCCAAGCTTGCCCCAGCTCCTCGAAAACGTAGGTCAACTCGCGCAGGTGGTGGGCGTTGCACAGCGCATGCACACAGGCCAGATCGCGATAAGACTTCCAGCCATCGTGAACTGGCGTGCCGGTGAACACGGCAAGTATCCCGAAGGCCTCAAAGGCTTTTTTACCCCGGTTCGCATGGTTGCCGAGCCAGGTCAGCGTGGTGGTCGCCACGACGTGCAGCCAGCGGAGCTTGCCAGCCACGCGCATCCCGGTCTCGTCGGCGTGGGCGACAGGGGCGGTTTTCAGGGCTTCGCATATGGCGGCCACAGCCGGCACCAGACGCGCACGTGCTTCCCCGTTGATCGCCAGCACGGTGGCATCCGATACCGGCAGGCCGAACAGGTCGCCCATCAGCTCGCCGGTGCGCGCCACCGGCATCATGTGCTGGTGGGTCAGATGCACCACGGCGGCTTTGATGCGCGCCCCGTACTGTACCGGTGCCGCCACGTCTTCCGGAAACTCGCCCCGGTGCACCTTGCCGCAAGTGCAACACGCTTCGAGAACCTGGTGTTCGGTGACTTCGTAACCCAGGGGCGGGATGTCGAACACTTGGCGGGTCTCGACCACGACCGCGCCGGCCAACGGGAGAGCGCAGGCGGTGCAGTGGCTCGGTGGGGCATGGTGTTCGATATGATCTGGTTGCGCGACCTTCTCCAGAGTGTGGCCGGTGTGGCCTTTCTGTCCGCCCGTGGGCTTCTGGCCCGCCTGGCGCAGCGACTTGGGCTTGGGTTTGTTCAGCCCGTCCGAGGAGGGCGGCTTGCTGGAGTTGCGGCTGTTCTGCGCCAGACGGCCTTCAAGTTCGGCAACCTTGGCGGTCAACGCAGACACTTGCGCGAACAACGCACGGATCAGTTCGTCTTTCTCGGCAACGCTCAGGCAGTCAAGATTTGGCAATGCTTCCATGCCATTTGTTGTCGGCATCAGACGCAATCTCTTTAACCGGGAATAACGATGCTATTTGACCCTATTTCTCGATATACCTGAGTAGTTACCGGCTTTCAATCATTGAAAGCAATTTGCGGGGGTCGCGTGAGATGATGGAAGCTCCTGGCGGAAAAGAACCGGTCATTTCCTGGACGGACTCATTTTAACGATCATACAAGCCATCGCATATTTCAATTCGCAGCTCTTCTCCATCTGTTGCATGGCCAAATCATCCTGATGCAACTTTTTCAGCGTCATTCCCTTGTCGAAATATGCCTTGGCATATTCCGGGTCAAGCGCAATAGCCTTGTCGAACTGCGCGAGGGCATCCTGATAGCGCCCCGTATTGAAGTATGCAGCACCCAAATCATGCAGCATGATCGGCTCTTCCTTGTAATTCAGCGCTATTGCCTTTTCGTAATCGCTAACAGCCGCTCCCCACTTGCCCGAGTTTGCCGCTGAACGGGCGCGGTTATAGAAAATCCGTGACGCCAATGGCGCCTTTTCGCTATGCAATAATTTGGCGGCGTCATCCCACAAGCGGTTCTCGTCGGCGAACACCCACAGGCGGTCAACCGACAGCGGCACCAGCAGCAAGACCGCCAGCGCCATGGCAAGCAGCGTCTTTTTGCCCTGAAATTTTGCCAGCAGCAATGGGATCAACAGCATCGTACCCGGCAGCCACAGATAACTTCGGTAGAGCACAAAAATTTCCTGGATGCGGATGCTGGAGAATTCCAGCCAGAATTGCAGCCATGGGTACAGCAGCGCAAAACCGAAAAGGCCTGTTATGCTGCCGCGCAACAGCAAGCGGAAAGCCATCAGGCCATAAGCCAGGAAAGCTGCGGCGCCCAGCCAGCCGCGCCATACCCCGACAGACGCGACGATGGGCTCGCGCATGTCCACCGACATCCATGCCGGGTTGGGCAGCAGCCACAGCCACAGGTATTTGAAGAACAGCCCGGCCTGCGTCAGTACGCTCAGCAAATGCAGCATCGGCGTGCTTTCGACGATACCCTGCTGTTCGAACATGCCTGCCGCCGCAGACTCGTAGGGAGTGCCGAACACCCCCTTGGCGCGCAGCACGACAAAGATGCCGATAACTGTGAATGCGCCCCATGTTGCCCACAGCGCCTTGCGCGATGCCTGATTTTTATCGCGCAGCAAAATGGTCAGCGCGGCCAGCACTGCGGGTGTCAGCACACTGTGCTCCTTGGAAAAGCAGGCCAGAAAATAAGCCATTACAGCCAGCGCCAGCCAGCGTTTTCGACCGGTCAGCAAGCCGCGCAGGTAGGCCAGTTGCGTCAGCAGCGCAAACAGCGTCGCCATCAGGATGCTGCGCTGGATCATGTAACCCGCGGCATAGACCGCCACCGGATGGAGCGCGAAAATCAGCGCGCCGAGCCAGTGCCCCCAAACGGCCTGCGGCGAGTTGCGGTTATCGGGAGTAACTGCGCCAATCAGTTGGCGCAACAAATAAAACAGCGCAATGGCGTTGGCGCCATGCAGCAGCATGTTGCCCAGACGGTAAAAATGCGGCTGCACGTCGCTGAAAACCGCATAAGTCCAGCCCATGCTGGCGTAAGGCAGCCAGCGCAGGTCAAAATGAAACATGGCATGCGCATAGTAATCGGGGTTGTCGCCCAAGAAAAAATTCGCGTCATCGAAGATGAAAGGGTTGCCGAGAAACGGCAGGTAAACCAGGCACACCGCCGCGAACAGCGAGATCATCCAGCCACGGTCGCGCTGGCGGAAATAGTTCAGCAGGCTTGCACGAAAAGACATCTTCATCCCTGAAAAAAAACCCCTCCGGAGAGGGGTTTGCGTTAAGTGCCAGTGCTTATCAGCAACCGAAATACTTGACTGCAATCGGGTCTAATGCGGCAGATGACACCGTTCCCAAGCCGGTGTTACCGCCAAGTGTGGTACCTGCTGACGATACACATTCCCAAGTTACCGCAGTGCCTCTCTGCTGGCCGATTATCACTATATTAAGGTTATCGATCGTGTTAGCCTTGATGGCGCCTGGCTTGATATGCAAGGTCAAGTACACTGAAGTCAAAGGTGTTCCATCAACCGTCAACAAGTCGACTTC